>NZ_QGNZ01000002.1 GCF_003173595.1 Pedobacter yonginensis | reverse complement strand
AAAGCAGGGTACTCTGTACTTGAATAGTACTTCATTACCACCGCTACGCTACATTGACATCTCTTTTAAGAACTTCTCGGCATCGCCTCGCGGCGGCCTCTTTTTTATATCTTCATCGCTGGCCTTGCATGGGAGTCTCTGTGCTCTCCCGAGCGTCGGCACGCGCCTCGGTATCTCTTTTATCCCCTTCCCGACATCCGCCGTTCCGGTCTTTTTTTCCCTTCCTTTCGGTTGGGAGTGCAAAGGTAGGAATCTTTTCCGAACTTCCAAATAAAATGTTTTTATTTTTTCGTCCCGCTTCTTCCCGCCACATGCCTTCAACCTCGCCCCCTCTCAGGGGCTTCCCGTTCTTTCCGAACCGGGTTGCAAAGGTAAGAACTTTTTCCCCTTCTCCAAGAACTATTTCAAAATAATTCTTGATCCCTCTCAGCCTCTCTTCCCTCCTGCCGTTTCCTCCGAAGCGGGATGCAAAAGTAGAAAAAATTATCGCCAGTGCAAACACATCGCCGAAGAAATTTGGGAAAAACCCATAACCCAATGAAAATCAACCAAAAAAAATCAGCGACCCATGCAAACTTTTTGAGCGAATACGTGTTTAGCTTGCTTTTCCAGCATTATTGGCATTGACAGCAGTCATTTTAAATCAAGATTTCATAGAGTAAAACAATTAAAAAATGATTTACAAGCTGGCAATTAAGTTGGTTTTCCCATTTACAAGTGTATAATATAAACTGAAAGGCATTTATTTTTTCTTAAAACTTTTATAGATTAGGGTTATGATATCTATTAAAGTGTGGGTAAAAGACTTGTTAGGATTGTTATTTCCTAAACTCTGCAATGCTTGCGGAACTCCACTGTTTCAAAATGAAGATATCATTTGTACAAAATGTTTACATGATCTTCCATTTACGGATTACCATAGCTACCAAGAAAATAGAGTTGCAAAACAGTTGTGGGGAAGATTACCCGTACATGGAGCAATGGCGATATTGTATTTTAGAAAGGGGGGAAAGGTTCAAAGCCTGATGCATAACCTTAAATACAACAATAAAACAGAGGTGGGCATATTTTTGGGCGGCCTGTTAGGAGATCGATTAAAAACCGGTTCTATATATAAGGATATAGATCTTATCATCCCTGTTCCGCTTCACCCTAAAAAATTTAGGTTGAGAGGATATAATCAAAGTACTTTTATAGCTCAGGGAACGTCAGAGAAAATGGAGGTGCCGTTTAGTGAAAAATTTTTACTTCGAAGCAAGGCAACCGAAAGCCAAACCAAGAAAAGCAGATACAACAGATACGAAAATATGAAGGCTGTTTTTAGGGTTGAGCAAGAAGAGCAGATTAAGGGCAAGCACATTTTGCTTATTGATGATGTGATTACCACTGGTGCAACGCTGGAAGCCTGCGCAAATGAGCTCTTGGAAAATGGCGCTCTTAAAGTGAGTATTGCTGCCTTGGCTTTCGCCGAATAATTGTTGATATTTGATACATGCGTTTCATTGCGATCTTCTGTTTGTTTTCATTTATTTTTTTTGCCTCTTGCAGAAAGGGCGAACGCATAACGCTTGACCCCAATGCAAAATTGACTATTTCAAATGATAGCGTACTGTTTGACACCATTTTCACCTCCCTAGGCTCAACTACGCAGCGGATCAAATTGATTAACTATAATCTTGACGCCTTAAATATTGATGAGATTAAACTATCTGGAGGAAACTCATCGCCATTTAGTATTAATATCAATGGAGAAAACACAATCAGAAGAAACAACCTGGTTTTAAATGGCCAGGATTCTTTAAATCTATTTATTAAAGTTACGATTAATCCTAACGCCAAAAATTTACCCTTTCTAGTTCAGGATTCGATTATTTTAAATTCTAATGGCAACGAACAGATTATCCAACTCATTGCTTATGGCCAAAATGCTGTTTTTATTAATAGTGGATCGGTTGGATCCAATACCATTTGGAACAAAACATTACCTTATGTGATTAATAACTCTGTTACGATAAAAAATGGAAGTACGCTAACGATTGAACCTGGAAGTCGAATTTATTTTCATAAGGATGCTTCTATGATTGTGGAAGGAAATGTGATGGCGTTAGGCACTGCTACGGAGCCGATTCAATTTTGTAGTGATCGCCTAGAGCAAACTTACAGCGATGAGCCTGGACAGTGGAAAGGAATCTATCTAAAGCAAATGGGCAACGGTATAATTAGAAATGTGATTGTGAAAAATGCTTCTGTTGGAATTACTTCGGATTCGCTTTCAGTAAACCCAAATCCGAAATTGATTTTAAGCAACAGCGTTCTGAAAAATATGCAAGTTGCAGGCTATATTGGGTATCACTCTGAATTGATTGGCTTTAATAACCTGTTTTATAATTGTGGTAATTATTTAATTTATGCTGTTGGTGGGGGAAGATATAACCTGAAACAGAATACTTTCGCTGGATACAATTCGAATTTTGCTCGGAAAACCGCAGCATTAAGTTTTTCTGATTATTTATCGAGCAGTAATTACAACAATTTGTATTTGGAATTGGCTAACAATATTATTTGGGGAAATCTAACCAATGAGTTGGATATCCAGAAGAAAACTACAGCGCTTGTTCAAATTGCTATTTTAACTAACCTAATTAGAACCTCAAATGCTAATTATAATGTTAATGGTAACCTATTAAATACAGATCCGCAATTTATGTCCAATAGCTCGGGTAATTTTGAGTTATCAGAAAATAGCATGGCTTTAAAAAAGGGGGCAAATCTCCTCTCAGATCCATATTTCTCTCTTTATTTGAATCGAGATTTAATGTATAGACCAAGAGTTTTTCCTTCATCTTTAGGTTGTTATGAAAAAAAATAATTTTTTTAGGAACGGCACAAAACAATTTGATGCTAAGCTCGTTTATATATTCGAGAGCGTTAATTTAGATGGTAAGGGTCGATAATTCTTAATTGAATATCGGCCCTTTACTTTTTAAAATTGATTGAAAGTGCAGTGTGGAAATTAATTTCTCTGATGCGGCTCTTAAATCTTAAACCACCATTTTAGGCATTTGCCACTTTAATAGTACCCCAACAGTTTGTTTTTTAAACCAGATTGAAGCGATATCCTTTTGGTTTCTTTTTCGAAACCAAAAGATTTAGCGTAAAGCTGGCCTGTCATTTTACTGGGATGCAGGTTTTGCTTTTCTTAAAATAAAAAAGCAGTTACAAATTGATGCAACTGCTTTAGATTTTGGATTTGATAAAATGTATTATTTATACAATGGAAATTTGCTTACCAATTTGTACACTTCTTCTTTAACAGCTTGTAGGTTAGCTTTGTCTTCTGGATTGGTTAATACTTGATCGATTAAATCGACAATTTGTTCCATTTCCGTTTCTTTTAAACCTCGTGTTGTAATTGCGGCTGTACCTACGCGGATGCCCGATGTTACAAATGGTGATTTATCATCAAATGGAACCATATTTTTATTAACCGTAATTTCTGCTTTTTCGAGGGCATTTTCGGCTACTTTACCAGTTATGTTTTTATTGCGAAGATCGATTAACATTAAATGGTTATCGGTTCCACCAGAAATGATTCCGTAACCTTTTGCTACAAATGCTTTTGCCATAGCTTGTGCATTTGAGGCGACTTGTTTAATGTAAACGCCATATTCATCACTTAGCGCTTCACCGAATGCAATGGCTTTCGCTGCAATGATATGCTCTAGTGGGCCACCTTGTGTACCTGGGAACACTGCCATATCCAATAAACTGCTCATGGTACGAATTTCTCCTTTTGGGGTTTTTAACCCCCATGGGTTTTCGAAATCTTTTCCCATCATAATCATACCGCCACGAGGACCACGTAAGGTTTTATGTGTGGTTGTGGTTACGATATGGCAATGTGGAAGTGGGTTGGCTAACAAACCTTTAGCGATTAAACCTGCTGGATGAGAAATATCGGCCAATACTAATGCACCAATTTTATCGGCAACTGAACGAATGAATGCATAATCCCATTCGCGTGAGTATGCTGAAGCGCCACAAATAATTAACTTTGGTTTTTCGGCCAAAGCAACTTCCTCTAACTTTTTATAATCTATTAAACCTGTTTCTTTTTCTACGCCATAAAAAAATGGTTGATAAAGTTTGCCTGAAAAATTAACTGGAGAACCATGGGTTAGGTGACCGCCGTGAGCGAGATCAAAACCTAAAATTTTATCGCCTGGCTGAATTACCGCGAGCATTACAGCGGCGTTGGCTTGTGCACCAGAGTGTGGCTGAACATTTACCCAAGCTGCGCCAAACAATTCTTTGGCTCGATCTATAGCAATCTGCTCTACCACATCTACCACTTGGCAACCACCATAATAGCGCTTTCCTGGTAAGCCTTCGGCATATTTGTTGGTTAATACTGAACCAGCAGCTTCCATTACCTGCTTGCTTACAAAATTTTCTGATGCAATAAGTTCTAAACCATGTTCTTGTCTGTTTAGCTCTTTATCGATTAGTTCAAAAATTTGGGTGTCGCGTTTCATCCTTATAGTGGTTTGTATTTTTTCTGCAAAAGTAAGAAATTTATTGAAACTGTTGTGGAATGAATGTAAGCAAGTTGATGCTTTTGATGCACCATTAGCTACTGGTTTTTACTTTGAAGTTATTATATCCGCTGCCAATTGTGATTTCGATGATTTGTTGTTGGAGCATTTCTAAAATGGCTAAAAAATTATAAACGAAATGCACCTTATTTTCGGAGTTTTTAAGCACAAGTGCAAAATCGATTTGTTTGTTGATGTCGAGCAGGTTGGCGATAAAATGTTTCTGTTGCTCTATAGTATATGGGTATTGAATTACGGTATGCTTAACTTCTTCGCTCCTCAATTCATATTTTTGCATGGTTTTGTGGTAAACCATTAAAAGTTTGTATAAATCTAAAGAAAGCAATTCGTCTTGGTGGGTGGATGATTCTGCCGCAATGGACAGATCGTGCTCGATGTTACCTCTCCGCTCTTGCTGCAACCTTACATCTTCCAAAACTTTAAGTTCTTCTGCTACGGACTTGAATTGTTTGTAGGCGATTAACCGGGCGATTAAATCTTGCTCGGGATTGATTTCGTTTCCGGCATCATCCATTTCGATCCGTGGAAGGAGCATTTTGGATTTAATCCTCATCAATGTTGCTGCAACTAAAATAAACTCACTTGCAACTTCTACATTGAGGGCTAGCAGTTGATGAAGGTAAGCCAAAAAATCGTTTGTGATTTGGGAAATCTCCACATCCTGAATGTCGAGTTCGTCCCTCTCAATAAAGAACAACAACAAATCGAAGGGCCCTTCGAATACTGGGAGTTTGATTTCAAAATTTTCTGCCTGCATCTTTGAAAACAAACATAACAAATTTATATTTATTCATAAAAATGCTGAAAATCAACAGCTATGCTATATTTAAAAACAAGTAATTGTAATATTGATTTGTTATTGAATATCTATTCACTATTTTCATAAATATTAAAACAAAAATACCTTTCTTTGTATCTTGTTTTTTACCCAAAATACCGAATGCAAGTAAAAGCTGGCCCCCTATTATCTAAAATTAACTATCCTGCTGACTTAAAGCAATTTAGTGAAGCTGACTTAGAACAAATAAGCCAGGAATTACGACAATACATTATAGACGTAGTGAGTGTGAATGGTGGCCACTTCGCCGCCAGTTTAGGCGTTGTAGAGTTAACTGTTGCCCTACACTATGCCCTAAACACGCCATATGATAAACTTGTATGGGATGTTGGGCACCAAGCTTACGGACATAAAATTCTTACTGGGCGAAGAGCATCTTTCCATACCAATCGTATATATAAAGGCATAAGTGGTTTCCCTAAAATTAGTGAAAGCGAGTATGATACTTTTGGAGTAGGCCATTCTTCTACTTCAATTTCTGCTGCTTTGGGGATGGCTGTTGCCTCTCAAATTAAAGGTGAAACAGATAGACAACATGTTGCCATTATTGGCGATGGTGCAATGACGGCTGGCCTCGCTTTTGAAGGCCTCAATCATGCAGGTATCGAAAACAGTAATGTTTTGGTGATTTTGAATGACAACTGCATGTCTATTGACCCTAATGTGGGTGCGCTTAAAGAATATTTGACCAGCATTACTACGTCAAAATCGTATAATCGGTTTCGTGATGATATTTCTCATGTACTTACAGGCTTATCAAAACTAGGTCCTAATGCACATAAATATGTTAAGAAGATTGAGAAAAGCATAAAAGGTACGCTATTAAAACAAAGTAATTTGTTTGAGGCCTTGAACTTTAGATATTTTGGCCCTGTGGATGGCCATGATGTTAAACGTTTGGCTGCGATAATAAAGGACTTGAAGGATATTCCTGGCCCTAAGTTATTGCATTGTATAACGGTTAAAGGCAAAGGCTTTGCTTTGGCAGAAAAAGATCAAACTAAATGGCATGCTCCTGGCTTATTTGATAAAATAACTGGCGAAATTAAGAAGAGCATTCCTGACAAACCTCAGCCACCTAAATATCAGGATGTTTTCGGGCATACGATGGTAGAATTGGCTGAAGCCAATAACAAAATTGTTGGGATTACCCCAGCAATGCCTTCAGGATCATCGTTAAACATTATGATGAAAGCGATGCCTACACGAGCATTCGATGTCGGAATTGCGGAACAACATGCGGTAACTTTTTCTGCTGGTTTGGCAGCTCAAGGTTTAGTTCCTTTTTGCAACATTTACTCCAGTTTTATGCAAAGGGCTTACGATCAGGTGATTCATGATGTTGCCATTCAAAAACTAAATGTTGTTTTCTGTTTAGATAGAGCAGGTTTAGCAGGCGCAGATGGTGCAACGCATCATGGTGCTTACGATATTTCATACATGAGGTGCATTCCAAATTTAGTGGTATCCTCCCCTATGAATGAAGAAGAGCTTAGAAACTTAATGTACACCGCTCAGTTGGAGAATGTTGGTCCTTTTGTGATCCGCTATCCAAGAGGTAATGGTGTTATGCCCGATTGGAAAAGGCCTTTTAAAGCTTTGGAAATTGGAAAAGGAAGAAAGATTTGTGATGGAGAAGAAGTTGCGCTTTTAACCATTGGACACGTAGGTAATTTTGCTGTTGAAGCACGTAATGAGTTAAATAGTGAGGGGATTTATCCTGCGCATTATGATCTACGTTTTGTAAAGCCACTAGATCAAGAGTTATTGCATGAAGTTTTTTCTACATATAAACACATCATCACGATAGAAGATGGTGCTTTGCAAGGCGGTGTAGGCTCAGCTGTGTTAGAATTTATGGCAGATCATAACTACAGCGCAAATGTTGTTCGCTTAGGCATTCCAGATTTATTTATTGAACATGGAGAACAAGCAGAGCTTTGGGCAGAATGTGGTTATGACAAAGATTCGATTATTGCTACAGTAAGAAAGTTTGCTGTTAAAAGAGTAACCGATAGCATGACCGGATAATTTATGAAGTGAATTAAAATAAAAAGCCCCATAGACTTAAACAATCTAATGGGGCTTTGTTTTTTATACCATGATCTTTCTAAAAGTCATGGTAGATATTTCGGAAAGTACTCCTCAATCCAAGGGTAAATAATCCAGTATTGCTTGCTCCTAATACGTTGCTCTCTCTTCTAAAAGTACCCGCAAGCTCTAAGCGCAGGTTGTATTTCGGATTTAATACATAAGCCACTTGACCTTTAGCATAATATAAATCTGTACCAATACCCTGGCCTACATGACTACCATATTGAACCGAACGGGTTTCATAACTCTTGAAGATGTTGCCTCCATAATTGGTTCCTTCAGGATCTAAACCATATCTAGAATAAAGTGCTTGCCCTTGGAAGTCGAACCTTTTATAGCTGTAGCTCAATATTCCTAAAAATTCTCTAAAATTCGCCCCATATGGGTGGGCCAAAGCTTGATTGTAATTTGAGTAATTCGAGATACGATCAAAGTGTGCATAAGTATATGGTCTTGCTGTATTAAATTCAGCGAGATAATTTAATCCTGTAACTTTAAATAAATCAGATCCACGCACACCGAATTGAACGGCAAATTTGTTTGCCCAATAACCATTTCCTGCGAAAAATTCTTTTGCTGTGAATTCATCGAACATAAATTGACCATATAGACTGGTTTTCTTCAAGAGTTCATACTTGAGGTTTAAGCCCAAACGCATTTTATCTGGAGAGGTGGTATTGGTATTTTCTACTGGCCTCAAGAAGATAAAGGGATGGATATAGTTGAAATCGAAACCCCTTTTACCTTCAACTTCGGCATCTGCCCAAGTTACCGCTTGGAAGAAACCTACTGAGAAACGTTTTGTAGCATTCCAATCCACATAATGTGCAGCCATCCACTTGCCTCTATCTCCTAATCTCCTATCCGTTGTTAATTTCTCTGCGCCAGGATCTAGCATATAAGCAAATATGGTTTGATATTGCACACTGCCCAAACTTGCCCTGATTCTGAAAAAGGAATAGTTTGAAGATACATCGGATAGCAGCATCGAACGATAGCCATCTCCAATAAAATTCTTATCGTAGCCTAAGGCGAAATTTAAGTATTTACTTGGTGTGTAAGAAACCAAAGCGGTAACGTATGACCAGTCTTGCTTATCTACACCAAGCTTACCAAAACCTTGACCAGGAACAACTTGATTCTTGACAATAAAATCATTTACGTATTTCGCGAACTTGCCTTGGTTTTCAAATCCGTTTAAGTAAAAAGAAAACTCTTTACCTACATTTCCCCCAACTTGAAAACCTCGGGTATTTAACCAAGTTGTTCGGCTATTGCTTACATCTCTACCAATCTGAAAATCAGGAAGAAAATCTGCGTAAATGTTGTAGTCTTCGCTTTTGAACTCCAAAAGATGTTCTTGAAAGAGTTTGCGGTGAACCCAACTTCTTTTGTTAAGACTATCTGTACCATAATTAATCAACGAATCGTAACGAAGTTTTAGGGCATCATCATCCGAATAGAAACCCTTTATGGATGAGTGAAACTTATAGTTTTGATCGTAAACCGCAGGGCTAAGTTTTTGATAAAACTGATAATCATATGGAATAATCTGGTTTGGCGTGGTATTCTGCGCTTTTGCGTTTAAAACAAAAAAGGCCATAAAGGCCATTAGTAAATGTTTTTTCATTAATTTTTATTCTTTTACAAGCTTATCTAATTCTTCAAATATCGAGTTTTTACTTTTAAATTCAGGCACGAGTTTTTTCATATTAATCACCACCTGCCTATCGTTTCCGGATTTTGCGGTACTAATTAATTGGTATATCTGTTCTTCAACCTCGGCAAAGATATATTCGCGAACCTTACCAATCATAATTTTTTCGTGGTGAGTAGGCATCGTATTTTCATTGTCGTTCAGCAACTCTTCATAGAGCTTTTCTCCCGGTCTTAATCCAGAGTATTCAATTTTGATATCAACATTGGGTTCTAAACCAGCTAACCGAATCATCTTTTTAGCGAGCTCAACGATTTTTACAGATTTCCCCATGTCGAATACGAATATTTCCCCACCTTGCCCCATACAACCGGCTTCTAAAACCAATCGACAGGCTTCTGGTATGGTCATAAAATAACGGGTAATTTCGGGGTGGGTAACGGTAACCGGACCACCCTTTTCAATTTGCTGTCTGAAACGTGGAATAACCGATCCGTTTGAGCCCAATACATTTCCAAAGCGGGTGGTGATAAATTTTGTAATGGGTTTAACTTCTAATTCGTTGATATAACTCAATCCGTTGCTAAATATAAAATCTTTCGTACTTAGTGAGTTATTTAAAGATTGCACATATATTTCGGCAATTCTTTTGGAAGCGCCCATGATGTTTGTCGGATTAACAGCTTTATCCGTAGAAATCATCACAAATTTTTGAACGCCATATTTTACAGACATATCTGCAATCGTTTTTGTACCTAAAACATTCGCCTTAATCGCTTCGGCAGGATTGTCTTCCATTAAAGGCACATGCTTATAAGCGGCTGCATGATAAACATAGTGAGGCTTATAAGTTTCGAACAACTTATCCATCCGCTGATGATCTCGAACGTCACCTACGAAAGCATGAAAATTTTTATTGCGGTTGGTTTCTTCCAGTTCTAAGTAAAGCTCATGCAAAGCGGTTTCAGACTGATCGCACAAAATCACTAATCCAACATCAAATTTTGATAATTGACGTACAATTTCACTACCTATTGACCCCGCAGCACCGGTAATAAGGATGCGCTTTTTGTGTAGCATTTGTCCGATACCTTCAATATCTATCTTAATTGACTTCCGGTTAAGGAGATCCTCTATATTTAGTTTTTGGATTTGTGTAGGTTGCAGCTTTCCATTTTCCCATACATCTGGAGGTGGGATATTGAGAATTCTAATATCATTTTCGAGGCAAAGATCTACGATTTGATCTTTTCTTTCATCGGGAATGGTGTAGGAGGCAAATATAATTTCATCCAATTCATGTTTTTGAATCAGCGCTTCCAAATTTTTAGCATCTAAAATTTTAACCCCATCAATTGCCTTGCCTACTTTGCGCTCATCATCATCAACAAAAGCTATAATACTTTTGTTTACGCTTCCATCATGATCAAAGGTCCTTTTTGTAGCTAATCCAGCCTCGCCGGCTCCATATATGATTACCTTGACCTTATCAAGATTCAAGTTTTTGATGTAAAGAAAGAAATACTTAATTAATACCCTATAGGTAATTAAGAATAGGAAACTAGTTAAGCCATTGGTAATTAATATAGTGTTTGATATAAGGGCACTTTTAAAAAAAGTAATGTAAACCAGGTTTAGTACGAAGAAGGTGCCATTACTAATTACAACAGAAAACAGAATGCGGAAAGAGTCTTGCGCACTTGTATATCGAATGATGCCCGTAAAGGTTTTAATATGCAGAAAGACCGCAACATTAATAATGCCCATGATGAGCAGGTTGCGGGCGAGCTCAGGAATTTCGATTGCCGTTACGTCCAAATTTTGCTTTAATGAATAAGCAAAAACCAGCGAACAGGTGCAAATGATCAAATCCAACAAGAATATGATCCAGCGTGGAACAATATTAATTTGAGTAAACAAAATACAATAGGCTTAATTTTAACATAAAGGTAAGTATAAATTTATTTCAAAGTAAAATTATAATTACCTAGTCTTACCGTGCAAGTACCTTGCCAATGATTTAAGCTTTTGAAAGTAATTTACTTCTGCCTTCAACCAAAAACCGGGTGGCAAGAAACACAATGGCCGATAATACGATTAATCCCAGGCATAGCGAAAGAGATTCTTTAATAACAAAAATCAATAGAAAATTGATGATCGCCTGAACGACGAAATACAAAATGGAAACGTAAAGGTGAGGCCATTTTAATTCATTGGAAAGATATTGGTAAAAGTGACTGCGATGAGCCTCAAAGATATTTTCTTTACGCAATACTCTAAATCCGATGGTTACTACGGCATCTAAGCCATACACCAATAACAACAAGATGTAGTTAAAGTTAGATGTTTTAAGGATAAGTTGCCCAATTAAAAATATAACAATAAACGCAATGCTAATGCTTCCTACATCACCTGCAAAACATTTAGCTTTATTCCTAAAATTAAAGAAATTAAAAACAATTAGGGAGAGACCTACGGCTATTAATAATGAGGACGAAGTAAATGGAGTAACAGAGCTGTTGATATAAAACAGCATAATAATTGCCAAAAAACTGTAAGATCCTGTAATTCCATTAATCCCATCCATAAAGTTATAGGCATTAATAGTTCCAATTACAAAGATTAAAGCAATGATGATCCAATACCAAGGGTACTCAAATAGATCCCATTGATAAAACAGGAGTAATACAGACAGTAAATGCACACTCAACCTAACTTTATTGTTAAGGGTATGAATATCATCCAAAAAGCTAATAAAAGCTATAGCGAATAAGCCAGCAATAAAAAATGGATACTGAAAGCCAAAGCAAAAGAAAAACAAAATGGCCCCGATGGGAAAAATTATTCCACCACCTCTAATGGTAACATAAGTGTGGGAACTTCTGTGATTGGGTTTATCAATAATATTAAATTGATCGGCGAGTTTGAAGTAAACTACCTCGACAGCAAATAAAGACATTAAGAGAATAACCGCAATAACAATAGACATTGTACTTATTTAAAAAGCTAAAGTAGTTTATTCTACTGCTTAAAGAATTGAACAAAGATATTAAACAATAGGTGATCTGAAAGAGTTGGCTGTAATTTTCAATCCTTCTCTTGTTGTTAAAGGTAATTCGCTATTGATTGCCTCTTTTATCTTCACGTTGCTCACAATATAATTTTCAGTGAGCTTATTTAGTCGTTCAGTATTTAAGGGTAGTTTAACAAAATCTCCAATCTTGGCGGCAAAACGAATTAGATTTGATGAAATCTTCCATAATTTCGGTTGTTTGCTAAGAGAATCAGAAAGAATCTCCACTACCTCATTGGTAGACAAGGCCTCATCATCCGCTACATTGTACACTCCTGAAGGTATATCTTTTTCTAATAAAGATTTGATTACAAAGCATAGATTCTCTACACTAAGAAATGACCTCGTGTTTTCAAAAGCCGCTAAGGGATAAGGAATCCCTTTCTGAACGAACTTATAAAGTAAATTCAAATTGCCTTTGTTTCCTGGCCCATGAATCATACAGGGCCTCAAAATGTAATAGGATTTACCTTCGGGAAGAACTTGGCTTTGAATATATTGTTCTGCCATGAGCTTTGATTTCCCATAATGTGTTTTAGGGTTAGGAAAGTCTTCTTCTGTAAGAATTCCTTGTACAGAATCCGCACTTGCCTTAACCGAACTCATGAAGATAAATTTCCTAGCTTCGGATTTAAGAAAGGCATCATAAAGTTTTTTAGTTAATTCGAAGTTAACGTCATAATACTCTTCAGGATTTGAAGTTTTTTTGAGATCGTGCGCTTTGCCAGCGAGATGAACTACAACATCACAATCAAAGATGTTAATTAAAGTATTAGATATTAAACGCCTTTCAAGTTTTTCTACATCATAACCTGATGCTATCAAGTAAGGCTCTAAATTCAATCCTACGAATCCCGAAGCACCTGTTACGCATAACTTACTCATATATCTTAAAAGTTTCAGAAATAACATGGGCTAACGACATTTCTTTAACCATTTTCTCTCTTGATTTCAACCCCATATTTATTCGCAATTGCGCATCGTCAATCAGCAGCTTAAGTTTTTCAGCTAAAATTTTGCTGCTCTTGACAGGCACCAAAAAACCATTCAAACGATCATCAACGCACTCTTTACATCCGATTGCGTTAGTTGTTACTATTGGTCGGCCGATAGCCATCGCTTCTATAAGCGATTTCGGAAGTCCCTCTCGGTACGAAGGTAGGCAGGTAATATCCGATTGCTGGTAAATATGTTTTACATCAGTTCTGAAACCCTGCCAATCCAGATATTCGCCATCGCAAAGAGCATTTAGCTCAGCTTCCTTAATATGAGCAGGATTCTCTAAATCAATTCCACCAACAAGTATAAACTTGATTTGACCTTCGTATTGAGCTCTTAATATATTTGCGGCATCTATAAATTCCATAACACCTTTATCCTTAAGCATTCTAGATAGCATGGTTATATATAACCTGTCTTTTTTAATTGGTGGGGTATAGGTGAATTCATTTTCATCAACACCCGAACCTTTTATAATCACATTATTCGAAGGCGTTAGAAAATCTAATTGACCATAAACTTCTTTGTCATCAGGATTCTGAAAAATAAAATTCGTTGCTTTAGCTTTAAATGCCAATTTCAAAAGCTTAATGAGAATCACTTTGCCAACCGACTTTCTATCGTCAGTAAATGAATACCCTAACCCGCTTACAGCATTAACGACTTTTACTGGTTTCTCAATCGATTTCGATGCAATTGTACCATAGATTGATGGCTTAAGCGTTATATGATGAATGATATCGGGCATATGCTCCAAATAAACAGAGCGTAGTTTTAATATTAAAAATACCTCTTTCAATGGATTAGTTTTGGATCTTTCAAATGGAATTTCAATAAATTTAATACCGTATGATTCAACTATCTGCCTTTTGCCAGTATCTTTGGTTAACAAGTAAACATCATAACCACGCCTAATTGCTTCTAACGCAATTGGCAATCGATGTGACAGGAAAAACCAATCAACATTAACCACAAAGAATAATTTCTTTTTCAAATTAGTTTTTTAATTGATTTCTGTACCATGCCTGGAACATTAATACCGTCCATAAGTGGTGCTGCCAGTTTCTTTTACCACTTAGATGCTCTTGCCATTTTAATCTTATTGGCTTTGGATTTAAAAATCCATCTTTAATCATTTGATTTTCGTTCAATAAATCCTCAGACCAAGCTCTTAAAGGACCTCTTAACCAAGCATCAATAGGAACACCAAAACCCATTTTTGGTCTTTCGATTAGTTCTTTTGGCACATATTTATAGAGTACTTGTCTTAATAACCATTTTCCTTTCCCCTCTCTTAATTTATAAGCGAGTGGTACTTTCCATGCAAACTCAATAACTCTGTGATCAAGAAATGGAACTCTTGTTTCTAAAGAATTAGACATGGCAGCACGATCAACTTTTACTAAGATATCATCGGGAAGATAGGTTAGTAAATCCAAGGCCATCATATTTTCTATATTTGAATCATTGTCAAATTGATTCAATTTATATTCATTTTGAGCTAAACCACCTATTACTATACAATCATTATCTGGCCACTGCGTAATTAATCTGTTGTATAGCTCTTCTTGGTTTTTACTGGATATAACCGTGGATGACTTGTGAATCTTATCACCAAAATTCTCCATTCTATATTGTTTAGGTACAACATTTCTAACTCCTTTATAGATGGAATTCCATGCTTCGGGTGAAATGAAATTAATCGATTTTGCAAGAGTTTTTCTAAGACTTAGTGGGAGTTTATCTAATTTAGACCAAGTACTATTAGCCATAATATATCTATTATAACCGCTAAATAATTCATCACCAGCGTCACCTGAAAGCGATACGGTTACGTTTTGTTTTGCCAATTTTGTTACCAGGTAAGTTGGTATTTGGGAGGAGTCGGCGAAGGGTTCATCATAGATCTCATGTAGTAAAGGAATAACATTTAATGCATCATCAGCTCTCACATAAAGCTCTGTATGTTCAGTACTCAGGTGATTTGCAATCGCTTTTGCGTGTTCAGCTTCATTGTATCGTTCTTCATCAAAGCCTATAGTAAAAGTTTTAACTGGACGAGAGGATTGTGATTGCATTATACCTACAATTGTGCTTGAATCAATTCCCCCTGATAAAAATGCGCCTAAAGGAACATCAGATAACATTTGCTTTTTTATGGAATCCGTCAATAGCGAATCCAAGTCTTCAATCAACTTAATTGGATCATTCGCTTGCTCTCTTTCTAACTGTGAAAGTGCAATAATTTCTTTTAAATCCCAATATTTAGTTATTTCTGGAGTTTGATTTTTTATGGAAACTTTTAATATTGAACCTGGCACCAATTTACTTATACCTAAATAAATCGATTGTGGTGCAGGAACATAGCTATATTTAAAATAAGAAGCTAGAGCATTTCTATCAATCTCATTTTTAAACGATTTATGACTTCTCAATGCTTTAAGCTCAGACCCAAAAACAAAGGTGTTACCTTGCCAACCGTAAAATAATGGCTTTTCCCCCATCCTATCTCTAACCAAATAAAGTAATTCTTCTTCCTTATCCCAAATTGCGATAGCAAACATTCCAGTGAGCGATTTAATAGTCTCATCGATCCCTATTAATTCAACGGATTTAAGAATAGTTTCAGTATCAGAGTGTCCTTTCCATTGAATTATAGATTCTCTTTCAAGAGCTGTTCTCAATTCTAAATGATTATAAATTTCGCCATTAAAAATTAAGACATACCGGTTTGAATCAGACATCATAGGTTGATGGCCATGTATAGACAAATCGAGAATGGATAACCTTCTATGTGAGAAACCGATTCCTCGATCTTCATCACTCCAAACTCCATAATCATCTGGCCCCCTATGCTTTATGGCGTCCCCCATATTCCTAAGTTCTCTTTCCGCGTTATCCTTTTGAGTTCTATCTCTTGTTAAAAAACCTGCAATGCCACACATATATTATTTTGAAAATTGGTTGTAAGTATCTAAATACTTTCTTATTATAAAATCGATCAGAAAATCATTTTTATCCTATTTTGGCCCTTTGAACTCCGTTTTTTGCGCTGTATCGTCAATATCAATCATTTTAATTAACTTGATATCCAAATAATCTGTATTTTTCACTGACTGTCGTTCATTTTTGTAATTGTATTTTCAGCAACTACAGCGTCTATATTGCCCTTCTTATAAACCATTTATAACACATATATTAAATATTATTAAATATTGACAAATAATGGACCACGTTAGACTCAACCGAATAATATTTTTGGAAATAGAGTTTATTTTCAATCCCTACTTGTTTAAAAAAAGATCGATTTCGAGAAACATCAATAAAAGCTTTTCTCCATTCATCTATAGTGGTCGCATGTAAATTCTTTTTACTTCTATTTATTTTAACATTTGCTTCCAAAGGTGTTGATATTGTAGGAATGCCACAAGCCATATATTGCACAAGCTTAAATCCACATTTCCCTCTATTAAATAAGTTATCTTCTAAGGGCATTATTCCAACGTCAAATTTGCTAATTTCTATTGGTTCAGAAGATTCATTCCATTCTATAATTGAGTATTTAATATCTTTCAAAAATGGAATTAAAGAATCATCAAATCCAATTAGACTTAATTTATAGGGCACAAAATTTTCTAAGCTTTTAAACGCATCTAAAATTGCTATAACATTTTTACTCGTTGTTTTTGAACCAACCCAACCAATATTAAGGATATCATTTTCTACATATTCATTCTCAAACATATATCTAGAATTTGAAACGCTGGTAGGAATTTCTGTTACAGAATTATTATAAAGTTTAGCGTAAGCCGTTAAGTATGGACTGCCAGTTGTTATATGGGTAGCAATTTTCATGATAGTTGGAATTTTTTTTCCAAATAATTTTTGAACAAGTTGATGTCTTGATTTATCATAATTATGAAATATGGCATCATCGTAGTCTAAAATAAATTTTATACCTCTCAATTTTAAGTAATATTCCAATAAGGGTGGAAAAAATGGAATCAATTCATATTCTATTACAACCAGATCTTTTTTTGAAATTTTAAAAAGAACCTGAAAAATCCTCAGCAAGACTCTGCTAAATAAATAAAACAACGAACTTGACTTATTGGAGAATAGTTGAGTTAGGTAGTGATCTGAAAAGAAAGGAATTGTTTTTATTTCATACTCTTTTCTGTAATATGGAATATATTGAAACGTTCTATATCGAGAACTTGGGCCTTTCGAAGTATATTTTGTAAAAAAAACTATTGATTTATCCATTGTTAATCTTTTCAGGGGTTTTAGTTGAAGAGATCATAATTGCATTAATAGATGCTATTGGCAAAAATATTGTCCACAAATAGTCAAATTTACCCAAATACGGATTTGATGCGTTAATTAATAAAAATGCTATTAGCGCTGTAATCTGAGGTAAAAGTATAGTAGCATACAATTTATTCATCCTGGCCAATTTGATAGCTTTATAAATGATCCATAAAACAGACATTGAGTATACCAAAACTCCTATTATTCCAGTATGAAACAAAAGCGCTAAATATGACAATTCATATGCCCAGGGAGACTCGGTATCACGGACACTTCCCTCAGCAGCTCCCCCTAATCCAACACCAATAATTGGGCTTTTTTCCCATCCCTTAACCAATGCGTTGTATTGTTCCAATCTTAAATAATTAGATTCAACTTGTGGATTATCAAACTCAAAAGATGATGAAAATTCGGTGATAAAATTTTCATTATTCAACGAAAAAATAGTTAAACTTAATAAACCTAGCATCAAAAAGGCAAAAATAGGGATTATATATTTTTTTAACCTGATTTTAACTCCAGCCAACCTATATACAATATATATATAAACAGGCGCAACAATTGCAACTACCCAAAACCCTCTCCTCGCCGATAAAAGGACAATAATAAAAGCAAGTAATAGAGTAAAGACTACAACTTTTTTTGAGACAATTTTTTTATAATTGTAATCTTTAGGAAAAATTAAGAAAGACAATGAAAAAACTAAAACATACATTATTGTAGCCAGATTTATTGCATTTATTTCTACCGAGTCACCCCAATACACTGAAAAATCCTGTGCTTTTGCAATTAAAGAAAGGTCAAATGGAATAAAGCCTAAAGTCCATAAAATTAAGGCAGCAATAAAAATCATACTTGTTATGCCTCCGTAAAAAAGGCATTTCAATAGCGGATATATTTGTTCTTTTTCCACATTAAATCCTATAAAATAAAGATATAATATTGGCCAAAAAATAAATACAGTTGTAACTGCTACGGCACCTGGGTTTTGATTTGCATATCCATTAAAAAAAAATAAAACAGAGCATCCCACATTAATTATGGAAATGTTCAAAATGGGTGTATAAATTTTAAATCGTTTTAAAGCATAATCTCTTAAGGAGAATAATAATAAGCCAAGCAAAATTACGCCCCTTGGTACTTGGAAAGAAGCAGGTAAAACGAGCATTAGAAAAAAAAACAGGAACAAGCCTCCATTTATAAATTTTTTCATGCTTTTAATCGTTTTTTGACTATCTGAAATAGGCTTGAAAGGAATTTAAAATTTAATAAATGAAAAACTGAAAAATATTTCTTTTGAAAAACGATACGATATAAAATATATCTGGTTCGATTTCGAGATATTGCTTCGTTAACTTCCTTGTTAGGGGGAAGCGATTTAAAAATAATTTCGTTCTCTAAAAAATTGAGTTCTCCATTTTTTAGAGAATTATTGTTGGAGTGGATTCTATATTTAACTAAAGGCTTATCTATACAAATAGCTAAAGAAAATAAACTCGCCTTAAGTAATACTTCATAATCTTCATTCTGATTAAAAGTAGGATTAAATTCTCCAATTTGTTCGAAAGTACTTCTTCTTAATAAAACACTTGAGAAAATTATTTGATTTTGAACTAATAATTCTGAAAAAAGGTTCTTTGCACTGTGCCCTTTAATCAAAATAGACTCATAGTATTTTATCTGCTTAGTCACTGATTCATCCTGCACATTGTAAAACAACTCAAACAATGAGTAGACAAACCCAACTTCATCATTCCTTTCAATTTCAGCAACCTGTAATTCTAATTTATCCGGAGTCCATAAATCATCGCAATCTAAAAAAGCTAAAAATTCTCCAGTTGATTTTTCTATCGCAAAATTCCTGGAGGCACTTAATGGCGTATGTTCGGGAGCATAATAATATTTAAATCTCGAATCCTCATAACTTTTAAAATAGTCGGCACTACTATCTGTAGATTGATTATCCCAAAAAACAACTTCCCAATTCTGATACGTCTGAGAGATAACGCTTTCTAACGTTTCCTTTAAAAATTTATCGGAATTATAGCAATTTACAATAATACTAACTAGCGGTTGTTTAATGCCATTCATAGGGAATAATGTTGGTATCTAAAGATAACACTTCTGATTCATCGGGCCTGTGCGCTTGATCTATGATATTTGCCAATAAACTAAATTCTTCCGAAACACACTTGAAACTGTACCATAGCTTGGGAGGCATGCTCAATCTTGAATAATGACTATTATCATTAAGCAAAACCTTATCAACAGCGCCATAAGTTGCAGAGCCCTCCCTTCCATCATACACCACAATCTCTATGGCGCCAAAGGGTACACAAAAATGCTGGAAAAGTTCATGATGATACTTCCATCCTTTTATTACCCCTGGATTAACTTTTGAATAGTACGCTTCGCCAAATCCTCTAAAATTTGGATCATCCGCTTTCAAATAATGATAAACTGCACCTCTCGGATCTACAATTTGCTTAAGCCGAACTAAGCTTAGATCATGAATTTTTAAACTCTCCATTAATTATACTACTGTTGGGCCCAATCAATTCCTCGTTCTTTTGCTAAAGAAGTATATTTATCGATTTGTGCTGAGGTAACACCGAACATGTCTTTTTTATTTTGATAAAAATCTACATACCAGTTTACTGTAAATGCAATTGTTTCTTCAAAGCCCATAACCGGGAACCATTTAAGTTGAATATTAGCTTTATCACACGAAAGTTTTAAAAGATTTGATTCTTTCATAAAGCTATCAGTAGATTGATTAATCCAGCCAGGAGAATTTGACCAATTTAATTTCATTTCATCAATTAGTTCACCAACGTTTTTATTTATCTTTGAATCCGGACCAAAATTAAATGCTTGATTATATAAGTCTGAATCTTCATTATAAATCTCCGCTGCTAAATTTAAATACCCACTTAATGGTTCTAAAACATGTTGCCATGGACGAGTACTATATGGACTTCTGATTTCCACAGGTTTTCCATTAGACCACGATTTAACTATATCAGGAACGATTCTATCTTTAGCCCAATCTCCACCGCCAATAACATTGCCTGCTCTTACAGTTGCTACGCGAGGTTTGCCATCTTTAAAAAATGACAGCATGTACGACTTTGCGATAAGTTCAGCTGCTCCCTTAGAGCCGCTATATGGGTCTGCTCCACCTAATGCATCATTTTCACGATAACCATAAATCCATTCAACATTGTCATAGCATTTATCACTCGTAATCATGATACCTACTTTAATGGTATTACTCATCACCCTAATAACTTCTAAAACATTCAGTGTTCCCACCATATTTACCTCAAAAGTATTGCGAGGATCCGTATATGAATCTCTTACGAGTGGTTGCGCTGCTAAATGAAAAATAAACTCAGGTTTGAAATCTTGACATACTTTATAAAAATGATCGTAATCTTTTATATCACCCAAGTGATGTTCAATTTTTGATAGTATGCCAAGCTCCTCAATATGAGCAGGCTCAGTAGGAATACTCAACGAATATCCCGCAACCTTTGCGCCTAAACTCAATAACCAAGCCGTTAACCAGGATCCTTTAAATCCGGTATGGCCTGTTACCAATACTCTTTTATCTTTATATATATTTTTAAACATAACTTACCATTTCTTCCAAGGAGCCTTTGCTTCTTGCCAAATATTATTTAAATAATCTCTATCTCTAATTGTATCCATGCATTGCCAAAAATCATCATGCTGATATGCTACTAACTGACCATCTTTACATAAATTTTCGAGAGGCTCTCTTTCTAAAATCGTTTCATCATTTTCTAAATAGTTGAAAACTTCGTAATTAAATACAAAGAAACCGCCATTGATCCATCCTTCGCCAATTTGTGGTTTTTCTTTAAATTCTTCAATTACGCCGTTATTGTCCATGATGATTGATCCAAATCGAGCTGGTGGCCTAACTGCGGTCAAAGTAGCGATTTTACCGTGAGATTTATGAAACTCAACTAGTTTATTAATGTCCACATTTGCAACACCATCACCATAGGTTAACATAAATGTATCACCTGGATTAAACAACTTTTTTAATCTAAGCAATCTCCCACCTGTTAAGCTGGCATCACCAGTGTTATGTAATCCTACAGTCCAATCTTCAGAAAGATCATTTTGGTAATCTAATTTTCCTGAACGTAAATTAACGATCATATCACTTTTGTGCAATTTATAATTCATAAAGAATTCTTTAATCACATCTCCTTTATATCCTAAAGCTACTGCAAAATCGCTATAGCCATAAGCAGCATAAATTTTCATAATGTGCCACAAAATTGGCATACCACCAACTTCAACCATAGGTTTTGGTTTAAGGACTGTTTCTTCACTAAGACGGGTCCCCAGACCTCCAGCTAAGATTACTGTTTTCATAGTTTAATTATCTAAAAATTGTTTAATTAATTCGCAAATTTCTTCAACTTCCTGAGTTGTTAATTCTGGATGGAGTGGTAGTGTTAATATTTCTGTATAAATTCTCTCTGTAATCGGCAAAACTGCACCCGAAGAATATAGGCTAAGTAGGTGATTGGGTTTGTAGTGAATTCCTGTAGGGATATTTTTAGATTCAAGAAAAAACTTTAAATCGTCTCTTCTATTATTTTTTACTTTGATTGGGAAAATATGAGATATAATTCTCGAGTTAGAATCATAACTTAGTACTTCCAAATCTTTTACATTAGCCAATCTTAATTTATATTCAGCACAAAGGGCAATTCTTTTTGGGGCAAATTCCGATTCAAATCTAGTTAATTGAACTCTGCCAATTGCCGCAAATATGTTGCTCATATGATATCTAAAACCTTGTCTCTTTACATCAAAGTCCCAACTCCTTGTTCCAGCATATCTTTTTTCAGAATCTTTTTCAATGCCAAGTAAACGGGTATCTTTTACAATATCGAGTACGACTTTATCAGAGGTTATTATCGCACCGCCTTCACCTGAAGTTATATTTTTTATACCATCAAAAGAAAAGCATATAATATCACCGAATGATCCAATTTTCTGGTTTTTATACTCACATCCAAAAGCATGAGCAGCATCTTCTATTACTCTTAAGTTGTATTTTTTTGCAAGCTCATGCAGTTTAACCAGGTTTACCAGATTACTTGCATAATGCACAGCTAAAATTGCTTTTGTTTTTGAAGTGATTTTGCTTTCCGCGTCTTCTAAGTTAATGGTTAATGTATCTTCATAAACCTCACATGATACAGGTACGGCGCCACAAGCTGAAACTGCTTGATAAGAAGACAAAAAGGTCAAAGAGGGCGCTAAAACTTCATCACCTGGATTAGTTACAGCATCTACTGCTAAATGTAATGCCGCTGTCCCCGAATTAACACAAACCACATTAGTTTCCGCAATTTCCAAATAGCTAGCAATCTCTTTTTCAAATTTACCAACTTCGCTGCCCATACCTAAGTAACCATCTTCAATTATCACTTTTGCTACAGCATCTGCTTCCTGTTTACCTACAACAGATTTTGAAAGTCTTATCATCTTAATTATTTAATCGTCTTAGTTTATTATAAAATTGCAATATACGCCCCTTTTTTAATACAGATGGGTTAATCATATGATATTCCAAACTTGCCCCTTTAATTTTTTCAACTAATAATTGACTTACATTTTTTATATCATGATTTCTAATAAAGTAATCTATTGCCAGCTTTGAATACTGTGCATAGTTATTAATTATTTTATCAAAGATTTTGTATAATGAATCATTTCCGTCTTGAAAATCTGAATTACTTATCAGATGTGCCAGGTCAAACTCAATCGTTTCATTTAATAATCTAAAATGATAGTCTCTTTTAATCTCTTTAAATGAAAAATCCAACAGTATTGTAGGCTTTCCCAGTTTAGCTCCTTCCAAAGCTGATGTGCCCATTGCAGTTACAATGTCTATTTCATTTTCTAAGAAATTATTCAATTTATGATGTGGAATTGCTCCGTGAAATACAACTTCAACAAAATCGCTTGTATTAATATTCTTCTTAATATATTCCAAAAATGGCCCATTGCCAACAATATGGTATTTAAATTTTATAGATTTAAAACGTGGTGCAATTTCTACAAGCTTATTTATGGTATAAACAAGTATATAGCTTTTAAAATCACATAGTCTGCCTATCCAACCAACGTTAACTTCACCTTGATTTTTTATTTCACTCCTAGTATTTAGGTTAGCGTCAAATTCAACAGGCACAGGTATGTAATCTTTTTTAACTAAATTAATGGAAAGATATTTTGATGTATAATCAAGATTCGATTTATCCATAAAATAAAGTGATTCTGTCTTCATCAATAAAATCACGTATTCTCTCAATCTCTTAAATAATCTTGTATAAAAATTAGTTAGGATTTTGTAAACTCCAAAATTATTAAAGGGAATTTGTCTCAAATATGGAACTGGTAGTAATGATGGAATTAAATTTTGTGGATGCAAGTTCCAAAAAAACAATCTGGTATTGGGTTTTAACGTAAGTTCTTTAGGCCAGTAGTATGGTAAAAACGTTTGCATTACCAGTACGGCGTTTTCTGGAGGGCTTACCTCGATATTATCATTAAAAGGAATAAGAATTATATTATCTCGTTTAAGGATATTTCTTGAAATTACACCATTTTGATAATCTATTACATAAATCAGTAGTTTCGGGCAACTAACAGCTAATTCATTAGCCATTCTGGCAAATAAAACAGGTACACCAGAATCTTCTTGATAAGGGAAATAAAAGCAAATTGATTCTCGATTATCCATCAGTTATTATAACAAAATTGGCTTAATTTTTCTCCAATAAGTTTTATTTCGGGCAAATCTACATACTTTTTCCACAAGCCAATGCTCTTACTAGAGTTTTGAAGGTTATAGTTTAAATCATTCTTCTTTGTATTTGGATCCAGTCCTACAAAATCCAAAACCTTTTTTGAATATATCTCGTGATCAAGTACAAAATCCTCAAATCTTAAACGTAAGATTCTTGAATCCTGGCTCTCAATAACATTGTCCCTAATGGTTTTATATCTGAAAATAAAATACTCTATATCATTAAATCCCGTAAATTGTTGTCTAATCTTATCAGCTGTTTTAGTTTTTTCAAAATCAGGAACATACATATCAGCCGTGTTAATTTGGCTTGCATAAATATCCCTCGGATCCCTTTCCACTACTATTGAAACACCATTGTTTATCATATTCAAGCAAATGGATGGATTGAATGGGTCAAAAGCATTATTTAAAATAACATGGGTATGTTTTTCTTCACCCAATTCGCTCATCAAACTATCAACATAATTACTTACTAAACCAACAAACTGGTTTCTATCCGAATAGTATAAATCAGCACTTGTAAGTGACCTGAAAAATTTAGTTTTGAATTTATTAATGAAGACTTTTAGTGGATGAACTCTTAGATTTTCATATGGCCAGAAGGTATTTTTTTGAGTACCAGTAATTATTTTTGTAATTAGTTCTTCGGATAATTTAATAAAACGATTATTGAAGTATTGATCATAACCATGTGCAGAGGCATAAAAATAAGATAATGGGTCTGATGCCGTTTGCACCCTACCAATCCTGTGTATAAGCTTGTCAAATTCATTTAGCCTAACTCTGGAGCGAATGAGATTCCATGAGTCATATAAAGCATGGTATAGATCAACAAGGCCACCTGGCACTCTAAACAATTCAAATTCAACATAATTTGGAAAGCCAAAAACAGAGTCGAATTGCTTTAAATAATCAGTTATAGCAGTTTTACCTGAATGTCCGTAACCGGAAATATCTATTATTTTTCTCATCCTCTATAAAGCTAATTCAAATCATTTAGTTTGAATAATGTTCCTCTGCCTAAAATATTCTTGGGATCGAATATTTCTTTAACCTTTTTCATAAAGGCAAAATTCTCCTCCCCAATCATTTGTTTAAGATAATTACACTTCAGCTTTCCTACTCCATGTTCTGCCGAAAAGGTTCCCCCCAAAGCAATTGCATCAGTGCATAACTTACTATATAATGCCTTGCCAGCCTGCATTTCAACCTCATTGGCGGGGAGTATATTTAAATGCAAATGAGAATTACCAAAATGGCCAAATGCCACATATTGAAGGCCTTTCGCTTCTGTTGCCTGGGTAGCCATACGATAGAAATCTTCGAACAGATGAAAAGGAACTGCTACGTCAGTTCCTAATTTCCTTAAGCCTCTTTTCTTTATAATCTCATTAACAGTAACGGGTAAAGAGTGACGCATATTTTTAATTTTTGCTCTGTCATTACTATCCGCACCAAACCAAATAAATGAGGTATCGATTTCCTGACTTATAAAAAAAGATTCCCATTGATTTAGGATGTCTTCATAAGACTGATTTGCATTTACACCATATTCTATCCACACTGCTGCTGTAGCAGTTTTAGGAATATCCGTAAATTTGTCTCTTAAGAGGTTAAGCGAATTTTTATCAAAAAACTCTATCGCATCTGCTGCTATACCATTTATGTTTTTTAATTGAAAATTATTTGATGATTGTCGGATTAAATCAATACAGGTGAAGCAATCTGATAAATCCTGAAAAAAAACAACCAGCGAAACATAATCTAACGACCTTTTCTTTAGCTTAAGTTTTGCTTTTGTAATTACACCCAAGGTACCCTCTGCACCAATAAATAAATCTATTGGGCTCATGCCAGATTTTAAAAAATAACCAGCAGCATTTTTTACATCTGGTAAAACATAACTTTGGGGTATATTAAATTGTATAATATTATCTGCTTTAGTAATTATACAAAAATTATCCTCTTGAATATTCTCACTCCTTGAAAAGGAAATCTCCTCACCGGCTGCCAAAATAAAGTCCAATTCTAAAATAGAATCTCTCGTTGGTCCGAAACCGAATGACCTGGCTCCTGATGCATTTGTTCCAATCATCCCGCCAATAAAACAAGAATCCTCTGTTGGATCAGGAGGGAAAAACAAACCTAAAGGCGCTAATGCTTGTTGCAAAGACTTTAATGTAACGCCCGGCTCTACGATTGCAAAAAGTTCTTGTTCGTTGATTTCTATTATTTCGTTTAATTCTTCTGTTGACAATACCCAACCAGAAGATGGTAATGATGAACCTGTTAGGCTTGTATGGTTACCGCAAACAGTAAGTGGTGTATTACACTTGTTAGCTGTTAAAACAACTTCACGTACTTCCTGACTGTTTTTTACAATAAAAACCTTATCACAAGCTCCAGATAAATTGGCCTGATCTGTCGTATATTGATAAAATTCTTCTTTATTTTCTTTTACAATCATAACGTTTACCTTACCTACAATCCCTAGAAAGTAAATTACTTATTTTTTTATTAACCAAAGCGAAGATGGGTTTAGGGGTTATTTCCCAAATTTCTCAGAATATGTCAAAAATATCTCTCTCAAAGACTCATCAATATCAATAAATACCTTTTTCACATTTCCAGGCCCATAGCTTAATATGCTTCCTAACTGGTTACCTTTATTTTTTTTATCTCTTGACAGCGCTATACAATAAGCATCAAGATTTTCTTTTGTGAATTTAAACGGAGGTATATTCTTGTTTAAAATCTCGTGCATTTTTTCGAAATCCTGCTCGCTTAAAATCCCTCTTTGCAGAGAAATATAATTAGCTAAATCCATACCAATTGAGATTGCTTGTCCATGAGGAATTGCATAGTGAGTAATAGCTTCTATTGCATGCCCAAATGTATGACCATAATTAAATATGTGCCTTATTGATGTGTCAAATTCATCAATTTCAATAATATGTTTTTTTATCCTTAAACTATTACTGATAAATTTAGACAACAATGCTCTATTTGTTAAAAGTTGCTCGTATTCGTCAGAGATTTGCTGTGCGAGCTCAATTCCCTCAGTAAAAAAGTAGTGCAACATTTCTCCAATTCCAGATCTAATTTCAGATTCAGTAAGTGTATTTAAGAAGTCTGTGTAAATAAATATTTTGGATGGTGGATTGAAAGTGCCAATAAGATTTTTGTACTGATCAAAATTAATCGAACTTTTACTTCCTATGCAGCTATCACATTGAGCTAAAAGTGTTGTTGGATAAAATCGCCACTCCACACTACGAAAAAGAATTGATGAAATAAATGCGACTATATCTTGCGTAATTCCTCCTCCTATTGCAACTAAAGCATCATTTTTACGAACATTTAAATCCAGAAGCTTTCTAATAACTTCTTGAGTATAGTCCATTGTCTTATTTTGCTCATTGGATGAAACTAATACATATCGTCCTTTACTAATAACAGCAGAAAGATCAGCCCCAAAAAGCTTTGTAATTGTTTCGTCGATAATGAAAATACAATTGCCGTCTTCAACATCTTTGGCAAGTTGATTTGAAAGATCATTAATAAAGCTAACGGTATATGCTCCATTAACTTTTGATTGAATCGTAATTAACTCAGACATTTGTAAAGCCTCCATCGACAACTATATTTTGACCAGTGATATAGGAATTTAAATCACTAGCCAAAAAAATGACTGCTCGTGATATATCTTGTACCTGTCCCATTCTTTTAGCTGGGATTTGTTGGGTAAGATCTTCGATTTCCTTTTGGCTTAGATTTGTACGGGTCATATCTGTCATAATAAAGCCAGGTGAGACGGTGTTTACTAAAATATTATACCTTGATAAATCATTAGATACACCTAAAGTTAAGCCATCTACACCAAACTTAGTAGTTGTGTAACATGTACGACGTTCTTTACCAATTTTACTGAATATGGAAGCGATATTTATAATTCTTCCATAATTATTTTCGATCATTCTTGGGCTTACATCTCTAATGAGCTTAAACGGTGCTGTAACATTTACAGCCATCATATCATCCCATTCTGCAGTTATGATATTTTCTACACTATTATGTTTATTAAGACCTGCATTATTGATCAGAACATCAATTTTTGAATATTCTGCCAATTGAACCAGAAATTGATCAACACTTTGCGATGACGTAAAATTAACACAGAAGAAATGTTTTCTTTCCCCTGATTTCAAAGAAACGTTATTCAACTCTTCTATTTGTTCAGCATGGGTACCAGTAATTAATACTGTACCTCCTAAGGCATGGAAATCTTCAGCAATTTGTTTTCCAATTCCTCTGGTACCCCCAGTTACAAGAATTATCTTATTGGTAAAGTCTAACTTCATTTTTTAAACTAATCCGTCCTCTTTCATAATGTTATATTGCATCCAGGTAACGATGATGTGGTTGATTACCAAATGTACGTCTTCAACTGGTGCATACTCACCTTTTGGTGTACTCACAACTACAGGCACTTGTACAATATCTTTAAGTTTACCACCGTCAAAACCCAACCAACCCATTACTGTGCCTCCTTGCTGCTTGAACCACTCTGCAGCCACCACAAGATTTGGCGAATTTCCGCTAGCGGAAATTACAATTAATTTATCGCCCTTTCTAAAATGAACTTTTAATTGATCTAAAAATACATTTTCGAATGTACTATCGTTACCAATTGCAGAGATGACTGAAAGATTGTCTGTCAAAGCAAGAGCACGATAAGATTTATTTTCTGGTTTATTTGATTTTTTTAAAACACACAGACCAAAATCATTCCCGATATGTGATGCCGTAGAGGCTGAGCCACCGTTACCGATAACAAAAATAGTCTGATCATTTTGCCTAGCCTCTTCAAGAATATTAATGCATTCTCCAACCTTTTCATGGTCAAGTGCTTGTAGCAAGGTTACCAAATGATTTACATATCCTAAACTGAAGCCCGCAGGATCCAAGCCTTTTTCCTGATAGATTTTATCTAAATTATTCATGTTATTTTATACTTTTTATACTTTAAATATTTTATTAATTTGGATTGGGAATATTATACTTCTCTCTCCAGGATTCATCACTGTAATAAATATTGTAAACCAATTTCATAGTTTCCAAAGCATCATTACTTGTACCTGAAAGCACAGATTTGTTGTTTATTATCGCATCTGCAAATTCAAAAATCTCATCCTTCCATGAATTATCTTTTAAGAAGTTAACATTTTTAAATTCCATTTGGCCATCCATAGAGTCTTCATCTCTTTTACCTATGATGATTTTTTCTTCTCCATAACTTTTTGAACCAGATAAAATACCATGTAACTCGATGTATCCCTCGGATAATGCAATATCCATTACAAAACGATGTTGCCATTGAGTAGCCGTAGAATGAAGCATTGCAACTCTGCCGTGCGTATCTTTCATAATTGCGTAGGCATTA
Source organism: Pedobacter yonginensis (assembly GCF_003173595.1). Classification (GTDB taxonomy): domain Bacteria; phylum Bacteroidota; class Bacteroidia; order Sphingobacteriales; family Sphingobacteriaceae; genus Pedobacter; species Pedobacter yonginense. The sequence continues at coordinate 1,078,373 of NZ_QGNZ01000002.1, read as the reverse complement.
TCTTCTATATCATGGTTCCAATAAGTATTATCGATAAAACTTTTTACCTCTACGAATTCACCACAAAATAAACGCATCAAATCAACCATATGTATTCCTTGATCCAACAAAATGCCACCGCCTGCAACCTCTCGCTTACTACGCCATCCGCCAGAAAAGCTAATAATTTTGCTTTTTCCATATACACCGCGTACGTTTATTACCTTTCCTAGTTTTTCGGAACGGATAATATCAAGAGCCATTCTTACTGAGTCGTGATATCTATGATTAAATCCATATTTTAATTTTAGATCTGGGTGTTTCTTTTCAGTTTCGATTACCTTACGAATATCTTCGACGTTTCTACCTGGAGGTTTTTCGCAAAAAACATGCATCTTATGATCTAAACCAGCAATCGTAACTTCGGCCGCTATATCATTAGGTAGGCAAACAAAAAGTATATCAAGTTCTTCTTTTAATAGTTCCTTATAGTTTGTGAAATGCTTCATCCCTTCCGCATCTGTAAAGACTTCCTTATAAGTTTGATCGCAAACAGCAATAACTTCAAGATTTGGATGTTCATTAATAAATTGATGTCTCCTTTTGCCAACAACACCGTAACCAGCGATACCAACTTTTAGTTTTTTCATTATTGATAGAATTCTGCTTTATGAATTTAAGTTAATTATTAGGTGATATTTTATCTGAAATAGTATTTTCTTTCTGATAATTTAAAATGTGATGTATTGATGCCATCCCCATATCTACAACAGCCTGATATGCATTACCTGCAATATGAGGTGTACAAATAAGATTCGGTAATCCTAATAGAGAGGAATCGGTAGGAGGTTCAACTTCATATACATCAAGTGCAGCGCCCGATATTACATTATTAGATAGTGCTTCTTTTAGATCTTCTTCGTTAACAATCCCTCCCCGTGCAGTATTTATAACACTAGCCGTTGATTTCATAATAGCAAGTGTATCCTTGTTAATCATATTTTTGGTTTCTGCAGTTAGTGGCGTATGTACTGTTACAATATCAGCCATTTTAAAAAGAGTTTCCTTATCTACCATCTGAACATCATTCGCTTTTGCGAAGTCAGAAACATCAACAATATCATTAACAATAACGTTTGCATTAAAAGGTTTTAGTAAGCGAATCAGCTCTTTTCCAATATGCCCAACACCAATTATGCCAATACACCTTCCATTCAATGAAAAGCCTCCTGATTTATTCCAGTGCAATGTTTTTAATTGATTAGATGTAAGATAGAGATTTCTCGAAAGCATTAACATAAAGCCAATTGTTATTTCAGCAACCGATTCTTTGTTAACTCCTCCTACCCAGCCAATTTTAACATTTCTATTTGCACATGCTTCAAGATCAATATTATCTAAACCAACACCGTACTTCGCAATAATTTTAAGCTTTGGTAAATCAGAAAGTAAATCTTCATTTATGGTTTCTAATCCTGTTATTATTGCATCAGCACCTTCATAGTATTGCACCAATTCATCGCGTGTAAATCTTTTTCCTTCAGTATTAACTACCGCATCTGGAAAATAGGATTTTAGCGCATTTACCAGTTCTTGATTTTTAGAAAAAGCAACAGCAGAAACTACAACCTTCATATGATTAATATTTACCCCAGTATTTATCGTTCTCAATATGAGCCTCAACAATGCTTATATCAGCCAGGTTATCAACAGAATATGATCTAACGAAAGGATATGGTGCAACGTATTGTCTAAAATCCATATCTAAAATCCTATTACTGTCACATGCTTCCAATTTTTCCAGTCTTGTTTCTGCATGATCAGAAAAGCGTTTCAAATATTTCCAGCGAAAAGCGAATAATCCATAGATTCTTCTGGCTTCAAGCTCAATTGAGAATTTATTACCGTTATATGGAATTGCTGCTCTCGAAGTATAAAGTACTTCCCAGTTATCATTATGAATAAGTTTAACGGTATCTGGATTTCTCCAAATTTCTTCTTCTTCAATTAGCATTCCTAGAATTGTTCCTTTTATGTTCTCGTTCTTCAGCATAGGTTCTATCAGAGCTTCAAACATTTCCGGATGTAACATCGGTTCATCGCCCTGTACGTTAATAACAATATCATCATCATGAACTTCAAAGTCGGTGATTTTAGTAACCGCTTCAGCTACACGATCCAAAGCTCTCGTATGGTGATTACCGGTCATTATATATTTGTAATCATTCTGGGTTGCAACATCAACAATTTCCTGATCACAGGTTGCAATACTCAAATGATCCCATTTATCGTATAATTTAGCTCTACCCCAAACGTGAGCAATCATTGGTCGATCTATGATATTAAAAAGGGGTTTCCCGGGAAAGCGAGAAGCAGCCATTCTTGCTGGTATTATTCCAATTATTTTCATGTTAAATTTTATGGACGTATAATTTTCTTTTGAATTTGTTAATATTTAGTTTTTTATCCCAGCTGTACTTCCGTACGATACAAATTGGACAGCTCCTCATTGCTTCTTCCCAGTTTGTCAGACTGAACTTGGTCAGTTGTTTTTACCCAATCTGATTTTTCAGCAGATACATAAAATGAATGTAGCAATGAAATACTACCAAAACTATCATCCTGACTTACTGGATATGGAGTATTATTAAACAAAAATGAGGCTATATCTTCGTACATCTTCTGATGACCTCTTCCATATACTCTTCCCCGATCTGGAAGATCAGAAAAATCATCGCTGTATTTAATGCATTCTTCAGGATTAGGTGTAAAAACTTCTAACTTATTAACTGCTATTCCACCCAGTTGTGCCAGTCCTTTCGACCCTACAATTGATAGTGATGCTTCGAAATCATCAGGGCGTGCAGATGTAGTTACTTCCAAACTACCAATTGCCCCATTATCATATGTAAATGTTGCAACAACAGAATCTTCGACCTCAATATCTGCTCCTAAAGTACGCATAATTGCATTTACTTTTTCAACCTCACCTCCCAAATACCTCAGTAAATCGATATGATGAATACCCTGATTACTTATTGCACCGCCATCGTGAGAATAAGTACCACGCCAAGGAGATAAATCATAATACCGCTGAGGCCTGCACCACCGAAGCCTTACATTCATAATCCTGATTTCGCCAAGTTCACCATCTGCAAGTGCTTTCTTAACCCTTTGCACTGCTTTATTATACCTATTTTGAAACACAGGAAAAATGTACAATCCTTTTTGTTGAGCCACCCTATATGCTTCTTTTAATTGGTCCGGACGCATAAATGTTGGTTTTTCAACAATGATGTGTTTTCCATAGTTATTCATTATTTCCAAAGCATGTTCATAATGCATGCCTGATGGAGTAGCAATAACTACAATATCTATCTCAGCAAGCTCATTAAACATCTTTCTATAATCTGTATAGTATGGCACCCCAAATTCATCACTGTAGGCTTTCGCTTTATCTTCTTCCAAATCGCAAACAGCAGAAACTGATAAGCCTGGTACATTTTCTATTGACCGGTAATGATGGCCCGAAATTCGGCCACAACCGATAATTGCAATATGATATTTTTTATTTTCCATAATAAATTCTAACTCATAGATTGAATGGTTTGTTCAAGCTCAGTACAGAAATATTCCATCTGTACAGCATCACCAACAGTTGTTCTCAAAAAGGGTGAAAAAGGTGATACATTTATTGGAGATTTAATGAATATTTTTTTCTCCATTAATTTTTCTACAACTTGCTTGGGATCCACATTTCGGTTCAATTTGAAATATACAAAGTTGGTATCACTGGGAATAACTTCCATTCCCATCGAGTTCAGTTTTTCTTTCAAAACTTGTTTTCCTTCATTTACATCAGCAACAAATTTTAATTTTATTGATTGATTCTCTACTAGGTATTTAGCAATTTTAGCTGCAACCCCATCTATTTCATGTACAGGTTTAACACGGTAAAGTTCTGCAATTAATTCTTTGCAGGCTAATAAAAAACCAACACGAACTGATGCTATGCCAAAGGCCTTCGACATTGTTCTAACAATAAGCAAATGATTATAGGTATTAATATGTTTAAGCATATCAACTTTACTAAAATCAACATAAGCCTCATCCACTAATACAATTGTATTTGTGTTTTTTGTATGCTCAAGCACTCTTAAAATATCATTTTCAGCTACAGTTACACCATTATGTCCAGGATTAGAAATGATAACCATTCTGGTTTTTTCTCCAATTGACGCTATCAAATCATCAATATCGATTAAAAAGCTATTATTATAATGTTTTACCGTTTCTACGGCACCAAACAATTTGGCATATACAGAGAACATTGCATAGTTTGGCGCATAATTTATTACCTCATCTCCCTGTTCTATGAACGTTTCATAAACGGCCTTAATGCCCTGATCAGAACCTGCTGTTATGAGCAACTGTTCCCGATCTACTTTAAGCCACTTACAAACAGCTAAATACAAAGGTTCCAATTCGCCATAAGCCACAAGATCAAATGACGTAATAGAAGCCATTATTTCTTTAAACTCTGCCTCGGAGAATAGTGTTGTACGTTCATTTTTCTCAAAACGATATAGGTTACTTCGCTCCAAGATATCTGGAGAAGGTCTATCAATCATCGAAACTAATTTTTTCGATTTTATCATATTTATATAAGCATTATTAAAATTAATAACTCTATAGTTCTGTTCTTAATTTACTGTAATAGTGAGCATTAAGATATTTTCCATTTTTATAAAGTAAATGACGCATCAAACCATCCAATTTAAAACCAGCAGCTTCTGCACTTTTTGCAGATGCAATGTTACCTTCTACAACTATTGCATATATACGGTGAAGGTTTAGCGTTTGAAAACCATAATCACAAATTAATTTCCAAGCCTGTTTACCAAATTTCTTTCCCCAGGCGTTACGATCACCAATAACTATACCTAACTCGGCCGATCTATGCACCCAATTAATATTATGTAGTCCCGTACAGCCAATATGCTTCCCGCTTTCTTTTTCAATTATCGCTAATACTACTTCGTTAGGGTTATTGATCAAGGAATTGTAGTATTGTGTCTGCTTCTCAATACTATTTGGAAAAATGCCTTTATTTTGGAAAGTGGTAACATCAACATCATTAAGCCAAGTGTACCAAGGTCCGCTCAAATCTGATTCTCTCAGTTCGCGTAGATAAATTTGTTCACTATCGATGAATGGGACGTCTTGCATATTTGCCATTATTTACTCGTTATATTTTCGAATCTTTTGATCCATATTTTTCAATTCTGTTTCCAACAATAACTGCCGGATTGCCAACTACGATGGAATATGGAGGGATAATACCACTAACTCTAGCACCCGCACCAATTACCGAACCTGTACCAATATGTGTACCAGAAAGCAGGATGCAATGTGCACCGATCCAAACATCTTTTTCAATTACCACACTGTACTCTTGCCCCTGGAATTTAATAGCTTTTGCAAAATGCCCCTGATTTAAAATTGGCTTATCTAAATCTCTGAAACTATGGTTTCCAGACCTTAAATAAGTTCCTTCCGCCAGAGCAGTATCACTTCCAATAAATACACCTTTGCAATTGCCCGCATTTACATTTACATTTCTACCAAATAAACAATTGTCACCAATATCAATTGTATTTGGTTGGCCAAATCTAACTCCAGATTCAATAATGGCATTTTTGCCTAAAGAACGTAAATGTTTTTTGTAGTAGCTATTTCTTAACTTATTACCAAATACTGTATCAGGCCAAAAAATGATGAGATTTCCTACAACATTTTTTAACTCTCGTATAGGAGCTGAAATAGTATGAATAAACTTCCCCATTTAGTCAATATTCTTTCGGTTCATAAATTTAAATATTTTATTTAGATATAAACGTTCACTGCCATTTAACCAAAATACAAAAAACAATATTAAAGACAGACAGAGCAAAAGTATTTTATATACAATCGTATCTAAACCTACAAAGTGAATGACTAAATAAATTAATGGTAAAAAAATTAGCGGTGATATTACTCTGGCCCATTCTACCCTCATATAAAATAATTTATTAGAGATTATATATATTGAAGAAGAGGTAAACATGTAGGTCAGCAATGTCACAAATGCAGCACCCATATATCCGAAATGAGGAATTAACCAATAGTTTAAAGCAACATTAAAAACGATTGCGAAGACTGAAATAATAATGTAATAGTATATTTTTTTATAAAAATAAATTCCAAAGTCAAGAATACCCTGATATCCATAAAACAACAACGAATACATAATTATCGGAAATACCTTTGCTGCATCACTATAATCTTTATTTTTAAAAAATATCCCCATTAGTTCCATACCAAAAAGCATAGATATCATTACAACACCTACCCCTACAATGGTATAGTAAGAGATTATTTTAGTCGTAAAAGTTTCTGCATCTGGATTATTTGCATACTGCATCCTAGTTGGAGCCCAAATAAGTGAAAATGGCATAATTACCAGAATATTAAGGATTGCTCCCAACCTATAGCCCAAAGAATAAACACCAACCTGCGATAAGTCTAACAAATCTTTGATGATAACCCTATCTACCCATTCTAAAATATAGAAAAACAAACCTGCAACTGACGCTTGAATCCCAAAACTCAAGATTGAAGTAAAATATTTTTTCTCGAGAGTAAACGTTATAAATTTAAATTGATTAAATAATAGAACAAGAAAAGCTAAGGTACTTGAGACCAATAAACCTATCAGAGGAGCGTATATTCCACTTTTAAACCTAGTTAGCAGTAAATATGTAATCCCGAAATTGAGTAATACACTTAGAATTGTCACCAAGAAAAACATAAATGATTTCTTCTCATATCTCAGAATCAACGTCATTAAATTAACAAGAAATACAGCAGCTGTTCCAGCAAGAGTTAAAATAATCGCTAATGCATATTGATCGGTTTGAAATAAACTTAAAGATATATATCTAGCAAAGATTAAAGCCAAAAAAAGAAGTAAAATTGCCCCTCCAAACGTTACTAATAATGCTGTCGTTATAATTTTTTTTCGGTAAAGTAGGCTATCCTCATCATAGTAAAATCTTGCCAGAGCACTCGATGCTCCAAAGTAGAAGATAGCACTGGCCAAAGCGCTCATTAATAACAAAAGACTATATGCACCAAACGTGGCAGTAGTATAGTAAGTTGTCAAAATAGGCAGTAAAATGAACCCTAAAACACTTTGTAAAGAAGATGTTAATCCATAAATAATACTATGCTTGAAAACTTCTTTGATCTTTTGTAGCAAATTGGCCGCCCCACTTATCCCGCTCATTAGCCCTTATAGTTATTTATAATATCTACTACATATTGTACATCCTCATCAGTCATAACCTGACTAATTGGCAAACTAATTACTTCTCTATGAATTTTTTCAGAAATTGGATAGCTTAAATTATTCCATTCTTTATATGCTTCTTGTTTGTGGGGAGGAATTGGATAGTGTATTACCGTTTGAACTTGATGGTCTAACAAATACTTTTGAAGTTTATCTCTATCTGAACAACGGATAACAAAAACATGCCACACATGCGCTTCTTGATGCTTTACCTGTGGCAACATTATTTCTGTATTATTAATTCCCTTTATATATTTATTCGCAACCTCTTTTCTCCGAGAAGTTTCTTCCTCTAAAGTCCCTAACTTTACATTTAACAAAGCAGCTTGCAGTTCATCCAGTCGGCTGTTTATTCCTTTGTATTTATTTTGATACTTTACGTGAGAACCATAGTTTAATAATGCTTTAATTGTGGTAGCTAACTCTGTATCATTTGTTGTGATTGCACCCGCGTCTCCTAAAGCCCCCAAATTTTTACCAGGATAAAAGCTAAACCCTGCGGCATCACCAAGATTGCCTGCCATTCTGGAATCATCCCCTAATGCACCGTGGCTTTGTGCACAATCTTCGATAACTTTAAGATTGTGTTTCTTCGCAATCTCATTAATCATCTTCATATCACAAAGTTGCCCGTAAAGATGAACAGGAAGAATTGCTACAGTTTTGGAGGTAATATTAGCTTCCAATAAAGTGGGATCAATATTAAAGGTTCCTAAGTCTGGCTCCACCAATACTGGAATAAGATTATTTGCTGATATAGCTAAAATACTTGCAATATAGGTATTGGATGGAACAAGGATTTCATCGCCATCTTTAAATAAACCTAATTCTTTATATGCTCTAATGATCAAAATGAGCGCATCTAATCCGTTTGCAACTCCAATGGCATATTTTACTCCAACATAGTTCGCAAATTCGATTTCAAATTGCTTTAACTCATTACCCATGATATACCAACCTGAGTTGAGCACTCTTTCAAAAGCCTCCGTTAATTTTAATTTGTGCTGTTGATTTATATTATATAGGTCTAAAAACTTAATCATAGTTTAATCGGTCTGTTGTCTTTCAAGATGTATTTATCGCCTGTTTTTTTATCAATTAGATTCAAATCCAATAGCTGGGAATCATCAGTTATATACCCTTTATGTACAGCGGGGTTGCCGTACCAGACTGTGTAAGGTAATATATTTTTTGTAACAACACTTCCTGCTCCAACAAAAGCCATTTCCCCAATTTCAACCCCAGCAACTATTGTTGAATTAGCTCCAATCGAGCAACCTTTTTTAAGTAATGTTTTTTCAAAAGGTTTATCATGAACTTTAGATCTTGGAACGAGATCATTAGTAAACGTCACATTTGGGCCTAAGAACACATTATCTTCAATCCAGACCCCATCCCATAGTAGAGCCCCTGATTTAACTGTAACATTATCTCCAATTACCACATCATTTTCTATAAAGCAATTACAATTTATATTGCAATTACGTCCAATTTTAGCTCCTTTTAAAACCACACAAAATTGCCATATAGATGTAAGTGCTCCGATTGACGTAGTTTGAACGTCAGATAAATCATGGATAAAATAGTCCTTTGGTTCCATTATAAATTACTTATCTTTTGTGAAGTTTATATAATCTTCATAATCCCTAATATAGTCAGTTTCATTGTAGGTCTGTGAAGCAAAAACTAGGCAAATTGATCCTGAAGAAAAATTAATTTCTGAAGCCCAAATACCCGGCGGGATATGAAGCCCAATATACGGCCTGTTTAATTGTATAATTCTTTTGGTCTTTCCATCATCTAAAAGTACCTCAAAGCTACCGCTTGCAGCAATCAAAAATTGATGGCATTCTTTGTGTGCATGCGCTCCCCGAGATTCCCCTCCTGGAATATCATATAAATAAAAAACTCTTTTAATATCAAATGGCACTTCAATTCCATTATGAACCGGGGTAATATTGCCCGCTCTGTTCTTAATACTCGGTAATTCGAATATTGTACAATCGTATGTTGATACCATTTTACCCATTTATTTTTGATTTCAAAAAAAGCTCATAATCTCTTTCATAATCATTCTCATTATATTTGGTAGATGCAACAATAAATCCTAACGAATTCGTTGAAAAATTCTCCATATGTCGCCATGTACCACTTGGTACATATAGCCCGTAATAAGATCTGTTTAAAGAATAAGTTTCCTTTTTTAAGCCATTATCAAGCACCACATCAAAACTACCACTTAGGGCTATAATAATCTCTAAATTTGTGTGGTAGCTATGCCCGCCTCTAACCTCTCCTCCTGGCACATCATAAATCCAATAGACCCGTTCAATTTCAAATGGAATTTGATGCCCTTCCTGCAGAAAAGAAAGATTGCCACGTTGATCTAAAACTTTTGGAAGTTCAATTAATCTTGGATCGTTTATCATGATTTTATAAATTCTTGATTGTTTTTATACCAATGATACGTTTTAAACAATCCGTCATTAAATTTAATCTGAGGATCGTATTCCAATAATAAACGTGCTTTAGATATATCTGCTAAACTATCTTGAATATCTCCTTTTCTACTTTCTCTATGAATAGGAATAATATTTTTTGATTCAACATTGTTCAAAACCTCAAACATTTGTTTTAGGGATGTTCTATCTCCTACTGCCACATTATAAATTTGATTAACAGCATCCTTATTATCCGTCATTAATGCTTTTATATTTGCTTGTACAGCATTTTCAACATAGGTAAAATCACGAGTCTGTTCTCCATCGCCATTAATATACGGTGCTCTATTTTCTAATATTGCCTGAATAAACAACGGTATAACTGCAGCATAGGCACCATTTGGATCCTGCTTTGGACCAAAAACATTAAAATACCTAAGACCTATTGTTTCAACGTCATAGTTTAAAGCGAATACATGGGCATATAATTCGTTCACATATTTAGTAACCGCGTATGGGGATAATGGTTTTCCAATTACCTCTTCTACTTTGGGCAAAGATTTACTATCACCATATGTTGATGAAGATGCGGCATAAACCATCCGCTTCACATTTGAATCCTTAACAGCAATCAGCATATTTAAGAATCCATTTATGTTAACTTCATTTGTTGATACGGGATCGGCTATAGACCTCGGAACTGATCCTAAAGCGGCCTGATGTGAGACATAATCAATATCTTCACATGCTTTTTTACATGTTTCTAAATCTCTAATGTCTCCTTCAATCAATTCAAAGTTAGGGTTAGAAAAAAAAGGTTCTATATTTTTTCTGTGCCCATTGCTAAAGTTATCTAATACTCTAACTTTTTTTGCTCCATTATTCAGCAACACTTCAATGAGGTTTGACCCAATAAATCCTGCACCACCAGTAACCAGAAATGAAAATTGCTCTATTTTTTTAAATACTAAACTCATTATAATCTCCTATCAACGGTGTTTTTTGGCAATATACCTTTAACATCAAATATTATTCCTGAAGGATGCTTTAAATCTGAAATATCGATTTCAAGAAATTCCTTATGTCCAACTGCTACAATAATGCCTTCAAACTGTTTATGCAAACTATCATTGATTTCATTAATTATAGTTAATCCGTACTCAGTTTTTACACTCTCCTTATCTGCCCACGGGTCTAATATGGTAATATCCATATGATATCTTTGAAGCTCTCTAATGATATCAGTAACTTTTGTATTTCTAACATCGGGACAATTTTCTTTAAATGTAATCCCCATGATCAATATTTTTGCAGTCGATACATTAATCTGTTTTCTCACTAATAACTTAATGGTTTCATCCGCAACGTAGCTACCCATATTGTCATTTAATCTTCGCCCGGCTAAAATTATCTCTGGGTGATAGCCAACTTCTTGAGCCTTTTGAGCAAGATAATAAGGATCTACTCCTATACAATGCCCCCCCACTAAACCCGGACTAAATTTTAAGAAATTCCATTTGGTACCGGCAGCTTCTAAAACTTCCTGAGTATCAATACCAAGAAGATTAAATATTTTGGCTAATTCATTTACAAAAGCAATGTTAATGTCTCTTTGAGAATTTTCTATAACTTTTGCGGCTTCAGCTACCTTAATACATGAGGCCTTAAACGTTCCAGCCGTTATTATTGAAGCGTATAAATTATCAACTACGGTTGCAATTTCTGGAGTTGAGCCTGAGGTAACTTTTAATATTTTAGCCACAGTATGCTCTTTATCGCCAGGGTTGATTCTTTCGGGAGAATATCCTGCAAAGAAATCTTTGTTAAATTTAAGCCCTGATTTTTTTTCTAATACTGGAACGCATTCATCTTCTGTTGCTCCAGGGTAGACCGTTGATTCGTAAATTACGATATCTCCTTCTTTTAATACATTACCTACTAATTCGCTCGCCTTCTTTAAAGGTGTTAGATCTGGTTTATTGTATTTATCTACTGGGGTTGGGACAGTAATTATAAAAATATTAGCGTCATGAATTTCCTCTGGAGTAAAAGAATAGGTTAGTTTTTGTGCCAATTCTAGATTTTGCGAATCAACTTCGAGCGTTCTATCAAAGCCACCTTTGAGCTCTTCGATTCTTGATGTATTTATATCAAATCCAATAGTATTATATTTTTTACCAAATTCAACCGCTAGTGGCAAGCCCACATAGCCCAGGCCAATGATGCAAATTTTTATATCTTTATTCATCAGAAATTATTTCCTTATATATTTTACTTAACACTAAACCTATTACCGCTAAAAAACCAGCTAAAAATGCTCCAAAAACGGATCCTTTTGCTACCCCCAGCTTTTCAACCCTTAATGGATAAATCGGTTCATCTATTACTTGTATTAGTGGAGTTTCTTTTAGTAACGATGTCTTAGTCATCTCTAAATTCTGAACAAGCAACCCTAGCATTCCTTTATTTGTTTCGGCACTAAATTGAGATCTTTGAATAGGGGCCATTCTTTGAACCTGCCTAGTTGGGTTTAAATTCGGTGTAGCATCAGCTACTGAGGCTGCATCATATATTGCTCCATTCATTACTCTTCTTACTGAGTCTGTTTTATGCTGCAAAATATTGATGTTATCTATTGTCTTCTTAGTTTTAGTCTGTTTATAAAAATCATTTACTTTCTGAACAATATGATTATTGAAAACCTTCGCAAAAATTTCATCAGTAGCATTTACGTTAACCTGAATAGTACTTAGTTTTTTATCTGGTTTTGAAACTGTTAAATAATTTTTATTTATTACACTAACAATTGATCCCATAATACTATCACGAAGTCTTCTATCGGGCTCACTATAGTTTTTTGTGTTTACTCCAAATTTAATGTTAGATAATTTCGGGTTATTTTTCCATTGTTTTTTTAGCTCATTAAATGCAATAAATCTATCAACCAATAATTCTTTAGACTCATCAATAGTGTCTAAAAGAGTTTTTTCAATCATGGTCCTTGATTTATATAATTGCAGAATATTATCTCCCTGAAATAAACCTCCTCCCTCACCCAAATTAATTCCCGCAATCGATGCTAACCCACCTAATCCCCCAAGTCCGCCTTTTTCACCTTCTTCTAAAACAAAAGTTGTAGTTGCAGTATAGACGGCTTTTTTTGATCTGGCATAGAAAAAACCTATAACACCTCCCATAATTACAAATAGAGAGATAACTATCCATTTGGAAAGTAAATATCTCGACCACCCTTTCGTTCTTAAAATAAGCTCCTTTAAAGATATTTCACTATTCTCTGGAGATTGGCTCTGCTGAATTTTAATTGCCATGTATATTATGAAGATTAAGTAACATGTACTTAGATTTTTTTATTTGACATTGACAGAATCTAAGCGAAATTGAAATTTTGACTCTGATCAAGGCATAACCTACAACGCTCATACACCAAACTATCTTAGCAGACTTACAATAATTGCGCCTAAAGAAGCAACTGCAGTTCCTATGCCTATCCAGCTTTGAGCAGTTAATCTTTCTCTTCCAGCCCGTTTTGGAACCAAAATTTCTGCACCAGGTTTGATAATTGGATTATTATTAAAGAATATAAACTTGCTTACTGCTGCGGCAGATCCATTCGCATATTTAACATAAACACCTGCCTTCCTTGCATTTGAAGTAAAACCACCTGCACCATTAATGTATTGTCTAAGACTTTTTCCTGGTAAATAAACGATGCTGTTTGGATTTAAGACCTCCCCAGTTACCTTAACGGTTTGTAATGTTCGAGGAACCCTAATGATATCGCCATCCTCTACAATTAAATCGTATTTGGTGTTTGGATTTGCTAAGATCTTAACCAAATTAATTCCCACCAAGTCGCTTTGAATAAGTTTTTGCTCTACTTCTGCGGCAACAGTGTCTTTCACACCAGCTTCTTGCGCTCTTTTGAGATTTAAGAATTTTTTATCGTCTTCGTCTTTATTATTGATAGCATTTTTGTCATTAGGATTTACCTTTTCAGCTCCAGGTCTTTTTAATGACGCGCCATCAGGATAAGCGGAGGATGTTAAACCACCTGCTCGTTTAATGAGTTCAGATATTTTTTCATCCTTCCTAGTGATGGTATAGGTACCTGGATACACAACTTCACCCTCTAATTTCACCTGTTTTTGAATGCTATAGCCTTCAGAATTTCTAATAGAGATAATGTCGAATGGTTTCAAAATAAAAGGCTCTCCTTCTATTTTTAAATTTTGATCTACACTCACGGTAAAAAGTTCTGCAGTTGTGGCCGAAGCAAGTGTAGCTTGGCTATTTTTCACTCGCCTTGATATTTCTATTCTTGTAGGCGTTGCACCCTCTTTAAACCCACCAGCTAACTGAATTATAGACTCTAAGGTCATACCATCCGCGTACTCGAACGTGCCGGGGGCTCTAACTTCTCCTTGAATACTCACTTTGTATTCGTCTCTTAAATCGAACAAAGATGAGATTGTGATTTTGTCTTCTCTTTGCAAGGAAATATCATTTCCTGTGCCTGCGATGATTTTGGCTACATCAAATGAAATTAAAGATTGTGTGTTATCTGGATTTAATCTATTAATATAACCTCTGTTTAGAAAGGCATCTTCTGTTAAGCCATCCGATTTATTAATTAATCCCCTTAAAGTTAAACCTTTGTCGAGCTCATAAACGCCTGGCCTAAACACCGCACCAATAATTTCAACTCGGTTTTGAAAACGGTCCAATATTGCCTCTACGATATATTTATCGCCATTCTGAGGTTGGTAGGTAGAGAATTCTGCCGCAGAGATGTCGACGATTTTTCGATCTCTATCAGTGTTTTGGAAGGCTTTAACTTTAGCCGTGTAAGCTTGGGTTGTAAATCCACCTGCAAAATCTAAAACATCTTTTAACGATTCTCCGTTTACAACTTCAAATAAAGCAGAACGTTTAACTTCTCCCGTTACTTCTACTCGTTTGTTAAACACGGGAACATTTATTACGTCTTGATCTTGCAATCTGATGTTACTTTGCTGAATTCCTTTTAAAAGAAAACTGTAAATATCAATGGTTGATATAACACGGTTGTTCCTAATCAGTTGAATGGTTCTGAATGATCCATTTTGTGATGGCCCTCCAGATGCATAAAGGGCATTATATACGGTGGAAAGTGAAGATAAAGTATAAGTTCCCGGTTTAACCAATTGCCCGGTTAAAATAACTTTGATGCTTCTAATATTTCCTAAATTAATGGCTAAACTGGTTCTTCCCGAGCCAAGAGAAGGGTAGGTTTTAGCCATCGCAGACCTAATTTTTGAAGTAGCTTGTTCGATGGTTAATCCTCCAACAGCTATCCGACCAACATATTGCAGATTGATAATTCCATCTGCGCTTACTTGAAGATTATAACTGGCTTCGTTATCGCCTGTTAAATCGATTAGTAACTTATCATCTGGACCGATTACATATCCTTTTGGTGTTGCAATTCGAAGATTTGGTTCGAATGTTATATTTCCATTCCTAAATAGCTCAGATCCAAATATTTTTGGCCCGATCTCTTCATCCGAAACTTTCTTTTCATTATCCACCTTGCCTCCATCAGTGGTTTCGCTCATTTCTCTACCTGTACTGGCAGGCTTATCGTCAACCTTAACTGCAGAACCCTGTTTTCTTACTTTATCAACCCTTAATCTAAGTTTTTGAATTTCATCAGATTTCATCCCTTGAGCGGCCGCCATTTGCTCTAATTGGGCATCGTTGTAGCCAGCAGATTCGGCTTTTTTCATCAACTGCAAAATCTGTGCATCAGACAACTCATCCACTTTAACATTAGCATAATTCTGAGCACTAGCAGTTAAGCTGATAAGGAGGGAGAAAAATATAATAGATAATAGTATGTTTATTCTTTGTTTCATAGGTTGCCGATGTGATCGGGATGGTTATAATTTATTTGAAGTTGAAGAAATGGCATATTTAAAAAACTCCTGTATTTAATATACGATTTAAAGCAAAGCTATTAAATCTATTCAAAATAATTCAAAGTTCCAAAGCCACCTGCTTTTAGATATTCATCCTTTTTCATTAAGTGAAGATCTGAAACCACCATGTCTTTCACCAATGCTGGCAAATCATATTTCGGCTCCCAACCAAGCTGGGTTTTTGATTTAGTAGGGTCACCTAAAAGCAAATCAACCTCTGTTGGCCTAAAATACTTTGGATCAACCTTAACAACAGTTTGCCCAAATTTTAAACGCTCGGCATTTAAACCGAAAGCTTTAACTTTATCTTCATCGATGTCGATAATCACACCCTTTTCATTTTCATCCTTGCCGCTAAACTCAATTTCTATGCCAAGTTCTGCAAAACTCATCCGAACGAAGTCTCTCACTGTAGTTGTAATCCCTGTGGCGATTACAAAATCTTCTGCTTTTTCTTGTTGTAAGATAAGCCACATTGCCTCAATATAATCTTTAGCATGACCCCAATCACGTTGCGCGGAAAGATTTCCTAGGTATAAGCAGTTTTGCAAACCCAAAGCAATTTTAGCGGTAGCTCGGGTGATTTTTCTGGTTACGAAGGTTTCTCCTCTTAACGGACTCTCATGATTGAAAAGGATGCCATTACAAGCAAACATATTGTATGCTTCACGGTAGTTTTTGGTAATCCAGAAACCATACATCTTAGCTACGCCATATGGTGAACGGGGGTAAAAAGGTGAGCTTTCATCATAGAAACCCCTCTCGTTTTTATTTTCAGGCATACCTCCATATAATTCTGAGGTTGATGCCTGATATATTCTAGTTTTTTTCTCAAGCCCTAAAATCCGTACTGCTTCTAAAATTCTAAGTGTACCAATTCCGTCCACATTTGCCACATACTCTGGAGAATCAAAGGAAACCATCACGTGGCTCATCGCACCCAAATTATAAATCTCGTCAGGTTGAGTTTCTTGTATAATTCTAATGAGGTTTGTAGAATCGGTTAAATCCCCATAATGTAACTTAAACTGTACGTTTTTCTCGTGCTGATCTTGATACAGGTGGTCTATTCTATCTGTATTGAACAATGAAGATCTTCTTTTTACGCCATGCACAAAATATCCTTTTTTCAATAAAAATTCGGCTAAATAAGCTCCATCCTGACCAGTAACTCCCGTAATTAAGGCAACCTTCATATTATTTGTTCATACATTTTTAGGCTTGCAAACATACACAATAATTTAAATGTAACGAAACCACTATGGGTTAACAATTCATTAACTTTTCAAAAATCACTCCTTTTAGGAATGATTTAATCTACAGACGTGCATCAACCTTATTGCGATCAATAAATGATTTAATATCAAAAATAATTACGCCATTGCTCTTCAGCGTTTCGTAATCAAAATCTAAAAATTACTTATGGGGAACGGCCAATTTCACGGCATCATAGAATTTGCTATAAAGATGCAATGCCCACCCACCCAACAAGGTTTGTAATTTAAAAAATTTCATTTTGTGTACGCGGCAGCTAAAACATTGGATGTGTCGATGTTCATCCGGTCAAAAATAAGGGTAAGCTCATTTATGAAAGATATCTCCTTTTTTTACAACAATACCGAGCATTCTGGATGCATTTAGTAGGGGTTCTAAATTTGGGCGTTTTGAATGATCAATTGGGATAGGAACGGTCACGATATAAATATTGAATTTACTAATGTCGAGCAAACTCGAACTCAGTGAAAGACCACTTGTGTCGGATGCAATATTTAAAACTAAGTCCAAATCATATAAGTTAGCTTCTCACGTATGATCGGAACTGTGTCCTAACTCCTTAATTCGATGTTCGCTGGTGTCAAAGCCAACAACTTTATATTTCTTGGCAAATTCTATCGCAAGTGGTAAACCCACATAACCTAAACTAACAATCGGCATTTATTCATCTTTCATCTAAAAGCTTTGCGCTATCTTTATAAAAAGACAACCTGCCGTTAAACAATTCATCCGATGAAATCGGCTTAGAGAAACCTTCATCGGATGAAAATTATAGAAGAATATATGTTTAAATTATTTAATCTGTTTCAAGAGGTAACTGCCGTAACCACTTTTAACTAATGGCGTAGCGATTGCTTTGAGTTGTTCCGAATCTATAAAACCCATTCTGTAGGCAATTTCTTCAATACATCCAATTTTTAATCCTTGGCGCTCTTCTATAATCTGAACAAATTGACCGGCTTGCATTAACGAGGTAAAGGTTCCAGTATCTAACCAAGCGGTTCCTCTGCTCAAAACCCCAACTTTCAGTTTCCCTCGCTCCAGATATTCTCTATTGATGTCTGTAATTTCGTACTCGCCTCTTGGTGATGGTTTAATATTCTTGGCAATTTCTACAACCTCATTATCATAAAAATATAAACCTGGTACTGCGTAATCAGATTTCGGTTTGAGTGGTTTTTCTTCAATAGATATTGCTTTTTTGTTCGCATCAAACTCTACCACGCCATAACGCTCTGGATCTGAAACTTGGTAAGCAAAAACAACGCCGCCATCGGGGTCAGAACTAGCCTGCAAAAGCTTAGCCATTCCATCTCCATGGAAAATGTTATCGCCTAAAACCAGGGCAACTTTATCCTTTCCAATAAATTTTTCACCGATTACAAAAGCTTGAGCCAATCCATTGGGCTCTGCTTGAACCGCATAGCTAAATTTGCATCCTAAAGATGCCCCATCTCCCAATAACTTTTCAAAGTTTGGCAAATCGTGTGGTGTGGATATGATTAAGATCTCTTTAATGCCGGCAAGCATTAATGTAGATAATGGATAATAAATCATCGGTTTATCATAAACCGGCATCATCTGCTTGCTGCATGCAAGTGTTAAAGGATGTAAACGGGTTCCGCTGCCGCCAGCTAAAATTATACCTTTCATTGTTGTTTCGTTAGTCTTTCAATTTATCTATGCATGCAACAAGACTATCCCTCCAATATGGAATTTCTAAATTAAATGTGTCTTTAATTTTAGATTTATCCATTACGGAGAAAGCTGGTCTGATTGCCTTTGTTGGATATTTAGAACCTGGAATTGGGTTCGTTTTTACGGAAGTTTTACTTATCTCAAAAATAGCTTTCGCAAAATCGAACCAAGAGGTTACCCCCTCATTGCTGTAATGGTAAACACCATAAGCTTTATTATCAGAAGCGATGATGTCAAAAATGGCGTTAGCCAAATCGATTGCATATGTGGGTGTACCTACCTGATCGGCAATGATGTTTAATTCTTCACGCTCAGCACCGAGTTTTAACATCGTTTTCACAAAGTTATTTGCATATTCAGAGTAAAGCCAACTGGTGCGGATGATGATGTGCTCCTGCAAAATGTCTTCAACAGCCATTTCCCCATCCAATTTTGTTACACCGTACACGTTTATAGGCTTGGCAACATCATCCTCTCTTAAAAGTTTCACTTCATTTCCCTCAAAAACAAAATCTGTAGAGATATGAATTAATGTAGAAGAATTTGCTTTACAAGCCGTTGCTAAGTTGGCAGCGCCTGTTTCATTAACCGCTTTAGCTAAATCTACTTCGTCTTCAGCCTTATCAACAGCGGTATATGCTGCACAATTAATTACAAATGCAGGCTTTTCTTTTTCCAACAGCGAGTTTAGCAATTCTGGATGTAAAATATTCGCCTCCTGCTCTACAGGAAAAACGATTTCTTGAATGCCTCTTCTTTCCGCTACGGTTTTTAGGCATTGTCCTAATTGTCCGCCGGCACCAATTACTAGTATTTTGCTCATATTAAAGTGAAGAAAAAGAATTTAAAATTAAATCTTTCTCTGAGATTGCTTCTTTACCTGCCGGGATTAACCAATCGATATTTAAGTCAAGATCATTATACATCACACCAACTTCTGATGATTTATTATAGAAGTTATCACACTTATAAAAAAACTCTGCCGTTTCACTTAAAACAGAAAAACCGTGTAAAAAACCCCTTGGCACATACATCTGAAGCCTATTTTCTGCGCTTAACTTCACAGAAATGTGTTTTCCATACGTTGGCGATCCCGGGCGAATATCTACTGCAACATCTAAAACCTCACCTTTTAAAACGCGTACCAATTTAGCCTGTGCAAATTCGCCGCTTTGTGCATGCAATCCTCTAATCACTCCATAAGAAGAGAAAGATTGATTGTCTTGAACAAACCTACCCGATTGCCCGGTTTTTTCTTCAAAAGTATTAAGGTTAAAGCTTTCGAAAAAATATCCTCTCGGATCTTCAAAAACTCTTGGTTTGATAATGATACAGTCTTTTAGTCCCGTTTGCTCAATTTCCATTCTTAGTGATTGTATTGTTTTTCGTAATAAGATTGATAATTGCCTGATGTTACATTGGTTAACCAATCTTCATTTTGAAGATACCAATCGACTGTTTTAGCCAAACCTTCTTCAAATTGTAAACTCGGAACCCAATCCAATTGATTTTGGAGTTTAGTTGAATCAATCGCGTAACGCAAATCATGTCCAGCTCTATCCGTTACATAGGTAATTAATTTTGCCGATTCACCCGCTGCTCTGCCGAGTTTCTGATCCATAATCGAGCAAAGTAGATGGATTAAATCAATATTTTTCCACTCATTGTGGCCTCCAATATTGTAAGTATCACCGGTTTTTGCATTATGGAAAATTACATCAATTGCACGGGCATGGTCTTCTACCCATAACCAATCGCGAACATTTTCACCTTTACCATAAACCGGTACAGGTTTATTGTTTTTGATGTTATTAATGGCCAAAGGAATTAATTTTTCAGGGAAGTGGTGAGAACCATAATTGTTTGAACAATTGGAAATTACACAATCCAAACCATAAGTATCGTGATAAGCCCTTACAAAGTGATCGGAACTCGCCTTTGAAGCCGAATATGGGCTGTGTGGATCATAAGCGGTTGTTTCAGTAAACATGCCTTCTTCGCCCAACGCACCGTACACTTCATCGGTACTTACATGGTAAAATCTTTTTTTATCGTAATCGCCTTTCCAATATTCTCGGGCAGCGTTAAGAAGGTTTACCGTTCCAATTACATTGGTAATTACGAAAGCTGTTGGATCTGCAATGGAGCGATCCACATGACTTTCTGCTGCAAGGTGAATAACCGCATCAAATTTTTCGGCTTTGAACAGCTCATTCATTGCATTGGCATCTGCTATATCTTCTTTCACAAACCGATAATTTGGTTTGTTTTCAATGTCTGTCAAATTAGCTAGATTACCTGCATAAGTAAGTTTATCAAGATTTACAATCTCATATTGAGGGTAGTTCGTTACGAATCGACGTACTACGTGCGAACCGATAAAGCCAGCTCCACCGGTAATTAGAATTTTTTTCACAGTTAAAAATGATTTTCAGTCAGCTAAAATAAGATAGATAATACATATAAACAACTAATTAACCATAAACGAAGGCAATTTAATTTCATTTCAACTTCATATCTTCAGGATAATAGGGTTTTCTCCGTTCATTTTTTTGATGTTGCTGCATGAATCAAAAACATGGCTTCCACTAATTTTTCCAAAAGCTCAAATTGTATAAATATAAATTTCGTATCGTATTCATTGATGCTACTTCTTACGCTCAATGCAGAATAAAGCCACTCTTGCATGCCAAATCTTAAATCAATTATATTGGGTAGATTAAGCGTGGCCTTTAAATATTTTATTGGATTTTCTCTTTCAGCATCGTCTAAACAAGAAATCAAAGATTCTTCACTTTGTAAGTGTGGAATTAAATTTGCCTCCATAGCTGAGTTGCCATTTTGAGCAATTTGATATCCTGAGTTAAACAATTGAATCAATTGATTATGAAAAAATAGCAATTCGCTACCATTTTCATACTTTATGTTTTCTGTAAGTGCAGTTTTAAACCAGATTTTAAGCCATGATTTCACCTCAAGCAAATCATGGGCAGAAAAAAAATTCTTTAAAATCATCAATGGGTTAGCCTGCTCCTCTGTGTTCAGCAATAATGGGCAAGTGTATTCAAAGCCTATTTTTTCCCGGTTATCAGCCAATCTACTTAACTTTCTTTCATTTTTTATCCAATCCTCCAAATAATCTAACCTTTGAGAAAATGAGGTTGCTGATAAGTAGTTTTGATTTTCGTCTCCCGCTGAAGAGGCTAAATCCATATTTGAAGAATTTTCCATTGATAAATCTTTAGTATTTTAATATCTTGCACAACACTAAGCAAACATAATAAACAATAATCAGTTTAACTAATATTAATTAGTTAAACTGATTAAAATAAATCTAAATGACTGAAATTCAGAGACTAAAAATTATCATCGATAAGTTAAATTTCAAAACTCAAAAAGATTTTGCCCAAAGCTTAAATATACAACCAGGTTCTCTATCAGATATTTTAAGAGAAAGAGTCGGGGTTTCTACAGCAATAAAAGATAGGTTATTTTTAAAATTCAATGTTAATATTGATTGGTTGGAAAATGGGGTTGGAGAACCTTTTTTAAAAAAAGGACCAACTATCTCTGAAGCAAAGGAAGGTGTACCTTATTTCGATATTAGCCTTTCAGATACCGATACGCTTTTACTTGAAGAAGAACAAGCCGAATATTTCGTTAACTACAAGCCTTTTAACGATTGTACTGCTTATTTGCCCGTGTATGGTGATAGCATGTACCCTAAATATGCCTCTGGAGAAATTATTGCGGTTAGAGAGGTAACCAATTATGAAGTACTACAATGGGGCGAAGCATATGTTGTTATGACTAATGCAGACTCCAACAATATGAGAACGATTAAGTTAGTTCACCAACATCCTGATCAATCAAAACTTGTACTCCGCGCTTCCAATCCAAATTTTAAAGGGGAAACCATTATCGACAAAAAGAGCATCACTTCTTTATATATCATAAAGGGCAAAATAACCAGAAACTTAATTTAGTTTTGAATTTCGAACCCACGTTTTGATCGATAATAAATGTAGAACGCGTAGTTATACAGCAGGAACATCTTCAGTTACATAGCTTCAACGGAGCTTTCGAGCTCTTTGTACCATTCTTCACCATACTTACGAATTAATGGCGTTTTCAAAAAGCTATAAACGGGAACCTTTAGTTCCCTTCCAAAAGTGCATGCATCATGACAGATGTGCCAGCGGTCATAATTTAAAACCTCGAATTCTGGATATTTAGTAATTCGGATGGGATATAAATGGCAAGAAATTGGTTTCTGCCAATCTATAATTTTTTGTTCGTAGGCTTTTTCAATGGCACACTTAGTAATGCCGCCTTCGAAAAGCACATAAGCGCATTCTTTGTTCTTGTCAACACATGGGGTGGTCAAATCACCATCCAAATCGGTTACGTAAACACCCTGCTCTTCAATGGCCTTTATCCCCTTATCATTTAATAAGTGCTTAATTTTCGGATAAATTTCTTCCAATATCGCGGTTTCTTCTACATCCAATGGGGCACCAGAATCTCCTTCAACACAGCAAATGCCTTTACATTTGCTTAAGTTACATACAAAGTTCTCTTTTAAAACATCTTCGTGCACAAGCACCTGCTCAACTTCTATCATCATTATTCTTTTGCTAAAGCATACTTTAAACCATCTGCAGATTTCAGCTCCATGGTTACCGCGCCTACTAAAATCTCCACTTGCGCTTTTACTGGAACTCTATTTCCATCATCGGTTACCCATAAGTATAAACGGCTATCTTTCTTAAAAATCCGCCCGGGCTTGATGGATGGGCTAAACTTTAAGCACCTAATATTTCCAAGTTTACATTTAACGGTTTCTTTGCCCACATATTCAACTTCCAATGCCGAAATTTCATCCCCTAAAAAGTAGTTCAACTTGAACTTGTCTCCAACTTTAATCTTTGTGAGATCTAAACTTCTGGCAAAATAGTAGGCAGATACCAAATCGAAGGTTTGTGTAGTTGGGGTTGTAAATGTACCTCTGTTAGAAACTACCTTTCTACCGTCTTGGTTAAACCTTGCTTTATCTTGCCGTTTATAACTGGCTTCTCTTATATTCTCCTGATAAAAGTACGGGGTTAAATCAGTTTTGTCTATATAAGAATCGTAATGATCTCTTATTTTGTAAAATACATCAAATGTGCCTGATGTTTGAGCATCAACGGTTAGCTTATAGGTGGGTTTATTATCAAACTTTAAATCGGAATTGGTCACCTTTATGGTTGCTTCAGCGGCTGTAATAAATCCATATCTCAGCTTATAGCTTAAAACTTCTCCTTCCTGAAATACGGCTTCCTTTTTCAAGGGTAACTCTTGCGAAAAGCCTGGCATTGCACCTAACGCAAGAGCCAGAATAAAAAATAATGTTCTCATTTGCTTGTGTTTCTATTGTGTTGATCTATGTAAAACACCTAATCAATAGATTAATTTACAATAATCAGTACGAAAGATATGCAAAAAGCAAACCAATTTTAACTAATCTTTTCTTTTGTAAACTGGAACTGTAGAACAAGGCTCGCCAAACATAATGCTTTTAACAACTGGCGTAAGCAGATTAGTAATTTCTACATAAGCAGAAACAGGAATATCAATTTCTCCACAACCTTTAACTACAACACGTTCATTGGCATAAGTTGCCGAATCAATCTTGGAAATGGCCTTTGTAAACATAACTGCCTCCAGAATATCTAAACCGCCAAAAACGATTTCTTTTGCGAAAGGCTTCATCCTATTGGCCAATAGCATATATGCCCAGGTTGGAACAATTGCATCTGCAGAACAGATTATGGCTACGTTTTTATCTTGATATTGAGACCAATCGTGTGTTTTGATGAACTCTCTAAAATCCTTCTCCTTTAAAATTAAACCGTGGAAAAGATTATCCTTAATGTCATACAATACCCTTTCGCCTTGATCGTAATAATCTTCGAGATTTAATGTAATTAAACCGCTGCTCGCTACTTTATTGATGATATTCTCTTGAATGTCCATGGCTTGTTAAATAAAAAAACCGTTCCGGCTTAACGTCGGAACGGTTACAAAATTACGGAATTTCTAATTAATAGAATTTCACACGATTGTCTTTTATCGTCGCATTATCTTGTAAAGCTTGGAAAGCTGCTCCTAAAGAACGCTGACCTAAACTTAACATCATGCTTTCTTTCTGTTTAAACATGTTTGCAATGGGTGCAGGGTTACTGAAACCATCTACTGAAAACATATACACGCCACGCTCACCTTCAACTGGTGCAGAAACCTTACCTGGTTGAGATCCGAATACGCTTCCTACCAATTTGTTTTCTTGAGCTACTCCCGGAATGATCGGGTTGGCGAAAACAATATTTTGAACTGGATTAACTGGGCGACCAACTTTCGATGCAATCTGATTCAAGTCAGCTTTACCAGCTTTATCGAATTTTTCTTTCAACATTTTAGCTTTAACGGCATTGCGAACCATCGGCTCAATTTCTTTCTTCACCGCTTCTAATGGCAACGTACCTTTTGGTCTGATATCAGTGACATGTGCAATTACATATGCATTCGTCATGGTATAAATTTCTGGTAAAACGTCACCTTTATCACCTGCGTAAGCATCTTGAATTAATTTGCGTGGATTATCTAATCCAGGTGCGAAACCTTGGGTTGGGGCAATTTTATCTGCAACAGAAACGGTTAAACCTTTTTCTTTTGCATACTTGCTAAAATCTTTTCCTTTAACATCGTTTAGGAAATTGCTTGCTGCCTTATAAGCCGCGGCCTGTGTTTTACTACTTGCTGCCAATGTTTTTTCTACATAAGCCAACTTAGCCACCTTAGATGAGCCAATTTGCTTTTCGATTTTAATTACATGGTAACCAAACTGAGATTTAACTACTTTAATATCACCTGTTTTACCATTGAATGCTGCACTTTCAAATTCAGGCACCATTGCACCACGGCCAAATGTACCTAGGTCGCCGCCTTTATCTTTAGAGCCATCTACACTGTAGTTTTTAGCCAATTCTGCAAAGCTTGAACCTTTCAAAATTAAGCCTTTTAATGAATCGGCAAGTTTAACCGCTTTATCTTCTCCACCAACTTTAGCTGGATCAATTAAAATATGGCTTGCTTTAACTGAATCTGGTGAGAAACGCGTATCAATAACTTTAACTAATTTATATGAAGAGCCTGTTAACTTTGGTCCATAAAAGCTTCCTGCTGGTAAAGCGAAAACCGCTGAATCAATCGCTGGATCTAATTTACCTTTAGATAAATAAGTGTAAGGAATTTTTACATCAGAATTAATTGCTGCAAAAAGCGAATCGTTTGGAGCCACTTTAAAATTTGCTGCAATTTTATCAACCTGATTTTTAACTGCCAATGAATCTGCAGCGGTTGGGCTAATACTAAAAGTTACATAATCAAACGATCTTGTTTCTTGTGGATTATTGAAACGGGCTTTGTTTTGATCGTAATAGTCAGAATAATCTGCATCAGTTGGTTTAACTGAAGCATCAGGAATCGAGCTATAATCTAAGCTTACATATTTAAAGTTAGCCAATTTGTTGCGGTTATTGTATTCGTCTGTTGCTTCTAATGAAGTTACATAAACCGAATTACGAATTAAGTTGGAATACTTTTGTTGTAAGCTTTGGTTTTTAATTTCTTGCTGTAGTAAGTTAGATTGACTTACAGCTTGTGGCTCCTTAGATTTAAGGAAATTCATTAGCGTAACGCGATCTACCTGACCTGTTTGCGGATTTGAGAAATACTGTTTAATTAGTGGACTAGGATTTTGTCCTTGGAGTAGATCATATAATTCATCGTCAGAAACAGTTAGTCCTAAACGCTCATATTCTTTGTTCAACAATACACCTGCTAATTCTGCATTCCAGGCTTGATCTACAGCCATAGCAGTCATTTGTGCATTTGCACTTCCGCCATATTGTTGTTTAAATTGATTTAAATTCTGATCTACCTTTGGTCCAAACTCATCAATGCTGATGTCTTTCCCATCAACCGAACCTACTGTTTTTTGGTTTGCGGCCCAAAAAGGTTTACCCACGTTAATTGCATCACCTACTAAAAATGCAACAATTGCAAAACCGATTGCAAAGACTAATATATAGCCAGCACGGTTACGCAAAAATGTCATTAATCCCATATTGTACTTATAAATTTATTTAGTTCTTTTTTAAGAGGGCGCAAGATACAAATTTGCCTCAAAAAAGAAAACACAAAATTTTATTTATCAAGTGTTTAATTTTTAAGCAAATAGCTAAGCTGAAAAGGATAAAATAATGGAGCAATTAATTGATGATATGGTGTTCAAATCAAGCAAATTCCATCATTTAGGCTTTAAAAATCAACATTTAGGGTGCAATGTTGTCTTTCAAATTCACCTGCCCATTGCCATTATTAATTCTGTAGGTGCTAAAATCTTGCGGGGCTTGAAAATTTACACCCTCCACTATATTCCCATCTATGCTTTGTACCCGCACTTTTTGGTTGGAATAAAAGAGCTTTTTGGCTTCATCCCAAATCAATTCTTCTGATGAAAATGTATCACCCTTGTTATTTTTAACGATAACATTTTTCTGAAAGGTTGTTTTCAGTTCTTGATCTTTTCTAATCGCGTAATCTGAAATTAAAGTGCCATCAACAGAACCGTTTTGTGCGTTAAAGAAATCGATTTTAACGCCATTGGGCATTTCTTGTTCGGTTCCTCCGGTTGAAGGCGTAATTTTAATCATGATTGGGGCATTGCCTTTCGCCTTTACACGGGCAGAATCGCTGTAAATAATTTCAACGCCTCTCGTAGTATCGCGAGTAAGCGTAATTTTACCAGAAGCAACCGCATTTGCATTTTTCAGGTCGTCATCTCCACAGGAAGTCAAAAATAAAGACAAACCCAAAAATGCAACATATATAAATGCGCTGATTTTCATTAATCTACTCTATACTTACGGAACCAGGTATCGTTTAATGTAAAGCCTAAGTGGAAATTGATGTATTGTTCTTTAACCAAATTGTTGCTGAGCGTACCTCGTTGACCAACTTCTGTTGTGAAGTTAATTTTATAAAAGGCAGATCCTCCATTAGCAGATGGCAGGGGCAAACCAAAACCCAATGATGCACCCATTTGCTTAATATCTTGATTTCCGATTTTTATAAATGTTTTATCGTAGTTAAAACCAAGGCGATAATCGATACGCTTTAAATAGCTGTTGTATGATGAATAATCTGGAGTCCACTGACCACCAATTGAAGCACCCCAACTATCTTGCAAGCCTTGATTGACATTGTTGATGCTTACTGCCGACCATTTGCTCATTCTAAAATCAGCACCAACCATCCATTTGTCACTCTGTTGAATCGCAATACCGAAATTATGACTTAATGGAAGTTTTAAATTAGATTTTCCGTTATCTATTGCGCTCAAAGTATCAATTGCTGTGTTTTCATTGCCATTTGCATCATACGAATATTGGGTGGCGAAGAACGATTGCGATGATCTGATTTTACCCGACGAACTGCCTGAATAACCTAATGTTAGTAGTGTTTTAGCCCCAACATTAATGTCATATTGAACGCCGTAAGAATAATTTAAACCGCCTACACTATTTTTATTTTGCAATCTAGAATTTATAGATCCCAAACTCACATATTCTGTTGAGCGTGTGGTTTGTAGGTTTCCAAAAATGTACTCTAAGTTACCTCCGATTCTTAAGTGATCCCCAAAGCGATATCCGTACCCCAAATAAGCTTTTGATAAACCACCTTCGCCCTGATAGATTTGATCTACAGACATGGTATCAACCTTTACCGAATTTCTGTAACTATAACCAAGATCTGAATAGGGCAAAATACCAAAACTTAAAGCCGATCTTCTGGTTACTGGTGCAGCAAATGCCAAATGTCCAAACGTGGAGTTGAAGTTGTTTTCGCTGGCACTGCCTTTAGATAAGTTGGTTAAATTTGCACTCATGCCAATATCAATAGTTGTTAAATTGATTCCCGCGTAAGATGCTGGGTTTTGCATGTTGATGTAATTGAAACCAGATACTTTGTTTACTGCGGTGGAAATACCGCCCATTGCTCTAAGTTGAGGAAGTAAGGATCCCTTGATGTTTCCGAATCCATATCTCGAATAAGGTGATGAAGTGGTAACCTGCGCCTGAACACTTAAACCACAAACGAGAACGAGTATGGCTGTAATATAATTTATTCTTTTGTACATTTTAATCTGCAATAGCTTCATTTAATCCTTTTAATACTAAATAGGGATCTTTACTAATTTGAGGCGCAAAGATGCTGTTTTGTAATTGCTTATACAAAAAATTAGCATCGCCGCCAGTAATAATCACCTTTAAAGTGCTTTCTTTCTTATTATTTAAGGCAATAAAGCCTTCAATTTCATTTATAATTCCTTGCAGAACACCGTTCAATATGGCTGTCTGCGTATCCGTTCCTTGTGGGATTTCTGATTCTGCATCCCAATCTACCAATGGCAAACGCCCGGTAAATTCGTGCACAGCTTTAAATCGCATGGCAATACCAGGACTAATACTACCTCCGAAATACACACCTGGCTTGGTTAATAAATCGTACGTGATGCAAGTCCCTGCATCGATAACCAATATCGCTTCTTTTGGGAATAATGAATTTGCGCCCAAAATTGCCGCCCATCTATCTAATCCAAGGGTAGCGGGTGTTTTATATTTATTCTGCACACCATTTGTTAACAACGTCGAAAATCGTGTATAAGTTGTATGCTGTTTTAAGAAGTTTTCAAGCGATTCTACTTCTTGTTTTACAGTACTGATGACGGATTTGTTTGGCAAATAGGTTTCGATAAGCCGAGCTAAATCATTAACATCAATGGTATTTAATCGTTGGTAATGTACAATTTCAGAACCTGCAAAAATTGCAAGTTTTGTAGAAGAGTTGCCAATATCGATGCTTAGTTTATTCATTCAACACCTTTATTGTGAGGCTATAAATCTCATTAAAATCAATTGCAAATCTTTCGGAAACGCTATTAACCCAAACTTCATGGCACAAAGCTATTAATCTTTAGCAAGTTTCGTTCTAGTATTTTGTTAAAAAAGGTTAAACAAATAGAAAGTACTGAACTGATAGCACAAACAGCAGGAATAGTGTTTCATAAAACCAGCGCTTTTTTGCATTACTGAAGTAATACGCTAAAAGCACGGCTCCGGGCGGTACGCACAGCAGAAAATGCCAAACACTAAAGTTTGGTTTTAGGTAAAAACTTGCTCCAGCTACCAAAAACATAAAGAATAATAGCTGAAAACCTTTTCGGGTACTGATAAAGCTCCTAAAAAAATTCTCTCTGAGTTGCAACGAGGCTAGTATAATGATGATGAAAACGGGAATGAGCACTAAATAATCGTTGTAATTGATTTTGAAAACCGCTGGAAACTTATTTCCCAAGGGCTTCCAGATTTGATAAAAGGAGCTCAGGTTATTATTCCAATAATAAAATACCCCGATGAAAAAGAATATCGTAATGAAGCCAACCAAGCCCGCAATCCACTCTCTCCAATTAAATGAGCGGAACAACAGCAGGGCTAGAAAAATCATCACCAACATTGCCATAAATGGAAAATAGATTAAGGTGCCCAAGCCAATAATCATTCCGATGTCAAATACCGCAGTTATCGAGTTTGCACTTTTTGAGAGTTTTAAAAATTTGTCTATCACCCAAATTAGCAGGAAGTTAGCAATTAAAGCCGGACTTAAAACCATAAAATCCAGAAACAAACTTGTGCCAGCGATGTACATTAAGCCGGGTAAAAAAGTTGGTTTGGTTAAAAGATTATGATTATTAATAACCCTATTAAAAATTAAAGCCTGAATGTAAATTAGCACGGTGGCTATAAAAATATTGGTGGTTGAGCTGAAAGCATTCGAAAAATCTATGTTGAGTAATGGCCTTGCAAATGGCTCTAAAAAATCGAAATTCAAGTGCGCTGGGGCACGGTAAAATATCACTACACGCATAAAAAATGCATATGCAAGCAGAAATATAAGGTTAACTGGATTTAATTTTCTAAACTGATTAATCATTACTATTCATAGAGCAGGCAAAGTAAAGAAAATAATTTAAGAGTACGAGGAAAGCCATTGCTTGTCCTTACAAACAGATTGCAAATCCGTCTCAAATTACGAGATTGCAGAATTTACAATGTTCGAGACCTCAAGATGCTCTGATTGTAAATCTAGATCAAAAGCATCCCTTATATAGCTGGTTTCCTAGCATATTTTTTGACCATATCATCAATAATCTGAGCCGTTTCATCAGGGAAGTCGAAAGTATGTTCCTGGGGTTTTTCAACCCAATCTTTAATAATTGGAAGCCACTTTTTATTACTTCCCCAAATTACGGGTAAGCCGAATTGCTTTAAGGCATAAGCGTTACATTGTTGTTCGAATTGGAAACGCATAGGGGCAACCAATAATTTTTTGCCTAGATACAGAGCCTCAGCCGGTCCCTCAAATCCGCCACCGGTAAACAAGCCTTCGCAAGTTGATAAACTTAGGTTAAACTTCTCATTGTTAACAGGTTCAACAAGTACATTACCTTCTATGTAACTTTCTTTATTGTGTTTTGAAAAAACCTGCCACTGTACATTTGGAACTTGCGTAAGTATCTTTACCAATCTTTTATCATCTATAGCAGGAAGGTAAACGGTATAATGCCCCAAGTTTTTACTTTCCATTTGTCTAATTTCACTCCGAATAACTGGAGTGTGTATAAAACTATCGTAACGATCAAAATGAAAGCCAATATGGTGGGTGGTAGGTGCGTAATGACTTAAAATTACCTTTCCCCAATCGATGGTTTTCGGGCGAGGAACTTTTTTTGATTTGAATGCCGCTTGATGGCTCAGCGAAACACAAGGAATCCCCTGCAGCTTACATGCCCAAGCACTTACAGGCTCGAAATCATTTACAATTAAATCGTATTCTTTAAGCGGAAGCTGCTTCATGTCTTTCCGGAAGCGGAAAAGATTCATGCTTAGCCATGTTTTAAAATGATCTACCCCTCCCTTTTTGCCAAAAATAAAGCTGAAGCCATGCAGTTGATATTTTATCGGCTGACTTAATTTTACATCGGCCTGTGTTCCACTAATCAAAATATCAAGCTCGCCATATTTTTGAAGCAAAGGAATAATTTCCCTTGCCCTACTCACATGCCCATTGCCTGTGCCCTGTATTGCGTAAAGTATCTTCATTTGTGCCCGAATATCTAAAATTATTGGGCAATTTCATATTTAATATTTTGTAAAAGTAAATTTATATCGAGTTTACTTTTCAAATCCTCTGCATCAGATAAAATTCCATCGTCCACTTCATCCTTTACAAAATCTTTGTGTTCATATTTAAAAACAGTCCAGTTTTGATTGTGATACTCCAATGCCGTTAAACTTTCTACCCAATCGCCACTATTTAAATAGGTCACGGTTCCATCATTTGAACTAATTTCTCTTTTTTCAGCCTGATGAATGTGCCCACAAACTACAAATTGGTAACCCTTTTCTATGGCCAATTCTGCTGCAGTTTGTTCAAAACTGTTGATGAATTTAACCGCATCTTTAAATTTTGCCTTGATTTTTTTCGAGAAACTCATTTTCTCTCTCCCAGCAGCATGCAATACCCAATTTACAAAACTGTTGATCAGTATTAAAGTATCGTAGCCTACTGCACCCAGTTTGGCCAGCCATTTAGAATGTTGCATGGTTACATCGAAAACATCTCCATGAAAAAACCACGCCTTTTTACCGTCCAGTTCTAAAATCAATTTGTTTTGAAGGTGGAAAGAACCCATTTCCATGCCATCAAATTTTCTTAGCATTTCATCGTGGTTTCCGGTTAGATAATGAACCTCAACACCCTCTGAAACGAATTTCATCAACTTACGGATCACTTTCATATGCGATTCGGGCCAATAACTTTTGCTAAACTGCCAGATGTCAATAATATCACCATTTAAGATGAGCATCTTTGGCTTAATGCTCTTTAAATATTTTAAAAGTTCTTTTGCATGGCATCCGTAGGTACCCAAATGCACGTCGGAAATTACGACTACATCAACATTTCTTTTATCCATAACGAAAAATTTTAGGGGGAGAGCACTTGATACCGCTTGAATAAAGCAGTTCAAAAAGATGAGCAATGTATCACATTTCTTCTTCCTCATCGACGGTTAAATCGAACGGGCTAAAGAAATACAGAACAATAACTAATAAACAGATGGCAAAAAAAGATTGTAGCATACCCGTATGTTTTAACAAAGATAGAGCCAATTAAATTACCTGATTGTTAAGTAGTTGTTAAACTTTTGCATCAACAGCTAAAAGATGTTAAAAATCGATAATAAGTACTTTTCTATAGGATATTAAATAAAAAAGCTCGGGTTAAGTATAACCCGAGCGCTTAAAGATTTATGTGTTTAGCATTAGGCTTTAACGGCCTTTTTTTTCTTCTTATTTTCTGAGTAGAACCCAAATCCTAAACCTGCTAAAAGCAAAATTGATCCTGCTAATGAAATTTTCTCGCCCGCATAGTAAGAGGTTGGGTGGAAAATGAATTCTAATTTATGGTTACCCGCTTCTAATTGAGCCGCTCGCAAAACGTAATCGGCCCTGAAATATGGCTTCTCTTTCCCATCGATATACATTTTCCAACCTTTATTATAGTAAATTTCAGAAAACACTGCAATGGCATCTTTAGCAGTAGAGTATTCATACGTTAAATGATCTGGAGTGTAAGTAGTTAATTTAATAAAACCTTCTACACCTGTTCCTAAACGTTTGGTATCGATTAAATTTTTATAGCTTTCATCAACAATGGCTTCCTTTTTAGCATCAAAACTGCTGATTGCTTTCATCTCCTCGTCAGCATTTTTTGCGAATTGAACGCTTTGAACAAACCACGCGTTACCACATGCTGTTGAATTGCGCTGCATTTTGTACGATCCACTCTGTTGATCTTGGGTGATGATGTATTTGGTGTTCAACATATCTAAAACATCCTGATTGATGCTTTTAGTTAATTGATTATCAACCAGTTCTTGGAATCTTTTTAATCTTGCCGAATGGAAACCGCCCACTGTTTTATGAAAATAAGAGGTTTCTGCACTTTTAAAAGGATCGCCTAGAGATAAATCGAAAACCCTAAAGTTTGGATCTTTATCTGCAGATATAAAAGTATCTACATCTCTCGGCTGATAATGATTTTCCAGATCTGATTTGTTCACGAAATTTTGATTGCTCAAGTAACGACGATCCACTTGCCACATATCGATTAAAATTACAAATGCCAACAAGCCAAAGGCCAACTGCATACCTAACTTCTTGGTGATTAAACCCCAAGTAATTCCAAAACCCAATGCCAAAAATAATAAGGTGCGTAAGGCGTCTGCACGAGCCAAGGCCACACGATCAGCAATTAAAGCATTATTAATTTGCTCGGCTGCACCTCTATTGTTTTGTAAAGTTTGTGTTAAAGCATCAACAACCTGTGCTTGATTTGAAGTCGTAAAGCTGAAAAATGCAGTCGGAATGATTGCAATAATTAAGGCAAATCCGCCTGTTATTGCGGCCGACCATGTTAAGCGTTGTACCAAATATTTCTGATCATACTTACCGTCTTGTGCTTCTTGGATGGCGAGTATAGCCAAAAAAGGAACCAATAAACCAACAACCGCAAGAATAGATTCTACTGCTCTAAATTTATTATATCCCGGTAGGTAATTAAAGAAAATATCCGAAATATATGGGAAGTTAGATCCGAATGAAAGAAACAACAATAAGATGCTGGTTCCTAAAATCCACCATTTCCAACGATGTTTAACAATAAATAACCCAAAAACAAAAAGTAAACAGATGATGGCACCGAAATAGTAAGGCCCTGAGGTTCCAGGTTTGTCGCCCCAGTATTGTTGCGCACCTAAGTTTTGGGCAAAATAACCAATGGCCTGACGCGGATCTACACCAGCAAGGTTCTTTTCAATTGCCTTGTATGTATTGCTTTCGGGTTTAACTAACTCATCAATACTCGTTGCGCCGCCGTACAAATTCGGAATTAAAAAGGTAAAACTTTCGCCAACACCCTGACTCCATTGGTATGCATAAGCTTTATCTAAACCAGTAGCGGGTTCTGCCTTATCTGTAGTTAAATTAGATTTTCCTCGAATGGTTTCCTTGCCATATTCGTAGGTTGTCCACAATGTGCCTGCATTTACTAAAACGGCTAACACAAGCCCTGCAATTACATATGCAGCTGCTTTACCGAAGGCTTGCAATTGCTTTCCCTTGTAGGCGTGATACAATTCAATACCGCCAAAAATAACCAAGGCAATAAATAAATAATAGGTCATTTGGATATGGTTGGAACGGATCTCCAAAGCCATAAACAAGGCCGTTAAACTGGCCCCAACTAAGTATCTACCTCTTAATGTAAGGATAATTCCCGCCAAAATAGGCGCAAAAAAACCAATTGCAAGTGCCTTATTGCTATGTCCCGCAGCGATAATTATAAAATTGTAGGATGTAAATGCAAATGCTATTGCACCTGCCGCTGCCAGCCAAGGGTTAATTTTAAGCACACAGAATAATAAGTACGCGCCCAAAAGATACAGCAGTACCGTGCCCAATGGGTCAGGAAATACGCCCTTAATGATATCAATGCCGTATGTGGTAATGTTAAGTGGATATTGCACCCAGATTTGATAGGCTGGCATCCCTCCGAACATTTGGTTGGTCCAAAGCGGGCCTTTTTGTCCAGTGGCTTTAATATCCATAATCTCTTTTTGCATGGCCTTAGCCTGCAATACATCACCTTGTTGTGGCGCTTTACCCTGCAAAACAGGACTGAAGTAGGCAAAACAAATGACTACAAAAAATGCGATGATGGCTAAATGAATGCCATTTTTATTAAACCAGTTATTCATTAAGGGTTGTTTAAGTTTAAACGAACGTCAAAAATAAAAAATTGAGCGGTATAAAAAAGGAATAAATTAAATGCTTCGGTAATAAAAAAATAGATTTGACTGAACAATTCTCTATTAAACTGTTTTATTATGAGAATTTTCTAAATGTAACGCTATTTCCGGCAGATCAGGCCCTCCAATTTCCGCTTATGGGCGGGGTGTCGATACACGCGATTTATCTCATATGAGGACCTATTCATAGCGTGATCAGTCATACAAAAACTCAAAATAAATAAACTTTCAATAAGTTTTGAAAGTTTAAGATTATTATTACATTTGTTTATGGAATTAGCGGCAGCAAAACTGAAATTTATTGAGGCTTGGGGAAAATTAGGCTCAGAATGGGGAATTAACAGGACAATGGCTCAGGTACATGCTTTACTTTTAATTTCACCAGATGCCTTGACTACTGAGGAGATTATGGAGAGTTTGAGCATTTCTAGAGGCAATGCAAACATGACACTCCGCGACTTAATTGGCTGGGGGCTGATTGAAAAACAACACAAAGCAGGCGAGCGTAAAGAGTATTTTTTTGCTGACAAAGATGTTTGGAACATTGCCAGACAAGTTGCTAAAGAACGCAAAAAAAGAGAACTTGAGCCGGTGCTTAAAATTTTAAGTGAGCTCTCTACCGTAACAGGCGATGAGAAAGATCCAGAATTTAAAACCTTTAAAAAATCAGTTAACGATATAAACAAATTGGCAATCAATGTTGATAAGACTTTGGAAACCATGCTTAAGGCGGAAGAAAGTTGGTTCTGGAGCTCGGTATTAAAGGTATTTAAATAGTAATTTAAGATTTATAAGTCATCAAAAAAGAAGCAGAAAAGCCATAAAAAAACCCTGAAGAACATTCAGGGCTTAATTTATTTAACTTCCTCGTAATCGACAAAGTCGCCGAGTTTATCTGTTTTACCTTGATCGGGCCTTGGAGGCATATAATCAATTGATATAGAACCTTCTGGTTTTGATCGTTTCTGTTGTTGCTGACCAGTTGCCTGCTGTTGCATTTTACTTGCCAGATTATTGAAAAGCATTGGTAGAATCAAACGAATTAAAAGTCTGAGCAACCAAAGCACCAATATGGAGATGAAAATGAATTTTATTAGTGGCATATTAAATTAGTGTTACTACAAATATAGACGTAGGTAGATTTATTTTGTTACTCTTTTCAGCTTTAATTGCAAATCGATTACAATATTGAACGTAAAACATCCCCTTATAGTTTTAATGAAATGCTATAGTTAGCTTTTTCGAATTTCTTGACTTATAAAGAATGCTTTACGCTGAAGGGCTTATCGTCAATCTTCGATTATTTCAGCAACCCGACCAACCTGACCATCTTCTAGCCTCACCTTTATTCCTCTTGAATGAAATGGGGATGAGGTAAGCAAATCTTTAACTACTCCATAGGTAATATTTCCTGATCGTTGATCTTTTTTCAAGATAATTCCGACTTCTAATCCTGGATAAATGTCTTTTCGATTTTGCCCGTCCATTTTTTGTGCTTTAATGTTCATTTTGAAAGCCTCAAAATTGCCACAATTATTTCAAATACAATCAGAAAATCTTATTTACCAAATTTTTCGCTAAACATTTTTTCTAGGGCAAACATTTCATCACGCAGTTTAGCGGCCTGTAAAAAGTCCATATCTTTGGCTGCCTTCTGCATATCCTTTTTGGTTGTATCAATTGCACGCTGTAATTCTGCTTTACCCATATATTGTACAATCGGATCGGCGGCGATGCTGATTTCTGCATTCTCTACATAAGCCCTTGCTTTATTGTCGCTCGCTTTTTGAGAGAAATCCAATACCGAGGTTTGCTCCAATATCGCCTCGCGAGATTTGCCAACTGTTTTAGGGGTTATGCCATGCTCTAAATTGTAAGCGATTTGAATATCTCTCCTCCTATTGGTTTCAGAAATGGTTTTTTCCATGCTTTCTGTAATTCCATCGGCATACATAATTACCCGACCTCGATCGTTTCGTGCCGCCCGTCCAATGGTTTGAATTAATGACTTTTCTGAGCGTAAAAAGCCTTCCTTATCTGCGTCTAAAATGGCAACCAAGGTAACTTCTGGCAAATCCAAACCTTCACGAAGTAAATTAATACCCACTAATACATCAAATTCGCCTAAACGCAAGCCACGCAGAATTTCCACACGCTCCAAGGTTTTAATCTCTGAGTGGATGTATCTGGTTTTAATGTTCAATCGATCCAAATATTTGGTCAGCTCTTCTGCCATTCTTTTGGTTAGGGTAGTAACTAGAATACGTCCGCCATCTTTTATGGTGATGTCGATTTCATCCAACAAATCATCTACTTGATTAATTGCAGGACGTATTTCGATAACGGGATCTAACAAACCTGTAGGCCGAATAACCTGCTCTACTACAACACCTTCTGATTTTTCTAACTCATATTCTGCGGGCGTAGCACTTACATAAATGGTTTGTGGTGCAAGGGCTTCAAATTCGTTAAAGTTTAACGGTCGGTTGTCTAATGCGGCCGGCAAACGGAAACCATATTCTACCAATGACAATTTTCTCGATCTATCTCCACCATACATGGCTCTAATTTGTGGCACCGTTACGTGGCTTTCATCAATTACCATTAAATAATCTTCAGGAAAGTAATCCAACAAACAGAATGGCCGCATACCCGGACTTCTGCCGTCAAAAAATCTCGAGTAATTTTCAATACCCGAACAATAGCCCAATTCTTTCATCATTTCGATATCAAAATTGGTTCTTTCTTCCAAGCGTTTGGCTTCGAGCAAATGCCGGTCGGCAACTAACTGATTTTTTCTAATCTCCAATTCTTCTTGTATGCCCCAAATGGATTGGTTAAATCTATCTTTCGGGGTAACGAATAAATTGGCCGGATAAATGGCCATATCTTCCAATTTCTCTAATGTTTTACCAGAAACTGGATCTATTGCCGAAAGTTCTTCAATATCATCTCCAAAGAACGAAATCCGATAGGCGTGATCGAGATAGGCGGGGTAAATATCTACCGTATCCCCTTTAACCCTAAAGGTTCCGCGTTTAAATTCGGTTGTGGTTCGGGAATATAAAATCTCTACCAAACTGTGTAAAAAAGCATTTCTAGAAATTCTTAATCCAACGCCAAAGCGAAAAACCATCCGAGAAAAATCTTCTGGGTTTCCCATACCATATATACAGGATATGGAAGAAACTACGATGATGTCTCGCCTGCCACTCATCAAAGAAGAGGTTGTACGCAAACGAAGTTTTTCAATCTCTTCGTTAATGCTTAAATCTTTTTCAATATAGGTGTTACTGGAGGCAATAAAGGCTTCTGGTTGATAATAATCGTAATAGGAAACAAAATAATTGACTGAATTTTCCGGAAAAAAGTTTTTGAACTCTCCATACAGCTGTGCTGCTAGGGTTTTGTTGTGGCTTAATATCAGCGTGGGCTTTTGGGTTTGCTCAATCACATTGGCTACGGTAAAGGTTTTTCCTGAACCCGTAACACCTAATAATGTTTGATAATGTTCGTTGGCATTTACACCATCTACCAATTGTTTTATGGCACTTGGTTGATCTCCTGTTGGCTGATATTCGGATGTGATTTTAAATTTCATTGTCTTAACCAAATATACGATTTTGGCTTCAAAGACTAAACAGAGGAAAGTCAGGAAAGTTGGGTTTAAATTTAAACGACACATTTAATTTTGGGCATTGTGTAGTGAATGCCCAAAGAAATTAGATGGAAAAACGGGCCATGAAACAAAATAACCTAGAAAATCGAATTGTTATCCTTTCGATTTTCTAGGTTAGGGCCCTGTGTACAAGGGATATTGGATCTATTTTGCAATACGCATTTTTCAGAGCGTCAATTCAAATAGAAGGTAGCATTTATTTTCCAGCGGCTTTCTGCATTGGGTTTTGCCCAACAGATTGACCTCTAACTGCGCCACCCGCTTTGTTTTTATACACTCTAAATTTACTTTCTTTGGCTTTACCGCCCCAAGTGTTATTGCTGGTGTCAATATCAGCCGTTTCGCGTAATGGATCAACTAAAATAGATTCTACTTCTTTATCCTTCACATAAAACTTTGATGTTTTTAGTTCGTTATGTCTCCATATTTGAGCCGGAATGCGATCGATTTCTTTCGTTCCATCTTTATAGGTAAACTCTACAATAATCGGCATAACTAAGCCACCCTTATTGCTAAAATCTAATTCGTAGAAGAATTTATTTTGATATTGTTGCTGATCGTTTTCGGCAACTACTTCTAAAGGAATCGAACTTTCAACTTTTGTTGCGGTGGTAGTATCAACAGAAACTAATCCTCTATCGTATTTGTAGTAAAAATCTTGTACTGCTGTGTTTTTATCGGTGTAGAAACCAATTTTCTTGTCTTCACGATTTCTGATTTTGGAAATATCCTGAAAGGCGTTTACTGCTGGTTTATCAATTTTAACCATTCTGGCTCTTGCAGCTGGTAATGTTGTTGGGAAATCTGCTTTGGCAAATTTTACGCTATCCAACGATATATCGCATGGTTCGGTTCCATAAAACCAACCTCTCCAAAACCAATCCAAATCTTCACCACTAGCATCTTCCATCGTGCGGAAAAGGTCGGCTGGTTGTGGATGTCTAAATGCCCATCTTCTCGAGTATTCTTTAAAAGCATAATCAAAAAGTTCTCTGCCCATAATGGTTTCACGCAGAATATTTAATCCTGTGGCAGGCTTAGAATAGGCATTTGGACCGAAACGTGCAATATTTTCAGAGTTGGTCATGATAGGCTCCAATTCATCTTTTGGTAGTTTCATGTAATCAACAATGGTATAAGCTGGCCCTTTTTTACTTGGGAAGGTATTGTCCCAAAGTTCTTCTGTCAAATATTCAACAAAAGAGTTTAGGCCTTCATCCATCCAAGTCCATTGGCGCTCATCGCTGTTTACAATCATAGGAAAAAAATTGTGCCCAACTTCGTGGATAATTACGCCCAACATTCCGTTTTTTGTGCTTTCGCTGTAAGTTCCATCGGCATCGGTGCGGCCGTAATTGAAACAAATCATCGGGTATTCCATTCCGTTTGCGGCTTCAATACTTTGTGCTACGGGGTATGGATATGGAATGGTAAAGTCTGAATAGGTTTTAATGGTGTGCGCAACTGCTCTTGTAGAAAATTTGCTATACAAGTTGTAAGCTTCCTTTCCATAAAAACTCATGCACATAACGGTGTTGTTATTGGCTTGAATTTTTTGAGGCATGGCATCCCAAACAAATTTGCGCGATGATGTCCACGCAAAATCTCGAACATTATTGGCTTGGAAAACCCAAGTTTTTTTGGTTGTTGCTTTTTTGGTTTCAGCCGTTTTAGCTTCAGCCAAAGTTTGAATTTCTACTGGAGCAGCGGCAGTTTTTGCGGTATTGTATCTGCTTAATTGCGTTGGATTTAAAACTGCACTGTAGTTAATACATTCTCCAGTTGATCCAATTAAATGATCGGCAGGTACAGTCATTTGAACTTTGAAATCGCCAAAGGTTAGGGCAAATTCGCCTCTACCTGTAAATTGATGATTTTGCCATCCTTGGAAATCGCTATACACACAAAGACGTGGGTACCATTGCGTCATGGTAAATAAATAATTTCCATCGGCAGGGAAAAATTCGTAACCACCTCTACCGCCAACGCTCATTCTGTCGGTAATTTTGTAATTCCAATCTATATTGAAAATGAATTTCTGCCCTGTTCTTAAAGCCAAAGGCAATTCAATTCTCATCATGGTTTTATTAACCGTGTAAGCGAGTTTTTTACCTGTTGCATCTGTTAATTTTACAACGTTGATGCCATATCCATTATTGGTTTTTGAACTCAATTGATCGATATTTTGCGTGGTTCCCATCATGGGAAGCCTAGTTGCATCTTGATAGTTGGCACTTTTATCGGTACTGTGCTCATTTTCATCGAGCTGTAACCAAATGTATGTTAAAGGATCGGGAGAATTATTAGTATAGGTTACGGTTTCAGAACCTGTTAGCAATAGATTTTTTTCATCCAACTCGCATTTAATATTGTAATCGGCACGTTGTTGCCAATATTTTACGCCTGGAGCACCACTTGCGGTACGTTGCTCATTTGGCGTAGGTAAAATTGTACCCAATTGCTCAAACTTATTTCCGTGGTTGCTGCCCGGGTTATTTTGAATGTTTTGAGCGATAGCCAAGCTGCCTGTAAAAAGCAGAAGGCCGGTTAAAGTAAACAGTTTATTCATGTTTATATTTTGTTAATAGGGAATTCTTTCTAAAGCCATTTTTAAAGCCAGGCTAAACACGGCTGCTGAAACAAATAACACCCAACTTAGGCGTTTGATGTGGGTATAATTAAAAATAAACCAGGTTATGGCCAAAATAATTGCCACGATAAAAACTTGCCCAGCTTCTAAACCTAAATTGAAGCCAAAAAGCCCCCAGCCAATATTTTGGTCTTTTGCCAACATCATTCTAATGGAATTTGCAAAGCCCATACCGTGAATTAAACCAAAGCCCAAGGCTAAATAGTAATTTATTCTAATGGCTTTAAGCGAAAATTCCTTTCTGAATAAGTTGCTCAAAGCGGTTAAGACAATGGTACAAGGGATTAAAAACTCAACCCATTTGCTTTCAAAACGGATAATGTCTAACACACTTAACAGCAAGGTTAAAGAGTGTCCAATGGTAAAAGCAGTAACTAAAATGAGAACTTGTTTAAAATCTTTGTAACTGTAAATGGCAACCAAAGCCAAAATGAACAATTGATGATCTAACGCATCGGCACTAATAATGTGTTCCCAGCCAAGTTTAAAGTAGAATACGAAATCTTGTAATGGCATTATAATAAATTAGCTTTATGCAGTATGCTTTAGTACTTTTGAAAGCTTAAAATTAAAGTTTTAATTGTTAAAAAGGCAAAATTGTTATAAATGCATCTCTTAAATACCAAATTTGTTACCATTTTTCTTGCTTTTGCATTAAGCGGTTTTTTCAAAAGCAGTAAACACCCCTTACATGTGAGCACAACTGAAGTAAACTTCAACGCAAAAGATAAAACCTTAGAAATAAGTGCTAAAATTTTTACTGATGACTTTGAATCCGTTTTGGTTAAGCTTTACAAGCAGAAAACGGATCTTTCAAACCCCTCAATTAAGCAAAAAATGGATGAATTGGTTAAAAAGTATCTAATCAGTCATTTACAGTTGAAGGCCAATGGAAAGCCCGTGGCATTAAATTATATTGGTTTTGAAATCGACCATGAAGCCACCAATATTTACTTGGAAGTAGAGAAAATTCCTGCATTAAAATCAGTAGAAGTGAATGATACAATTTTGTACGATATGTTTGAAGATCAAATGAGTATCGTTCACATTGTAAAAGCTTCTGTAAGAAAAAGCACGAAAATCCTTTACCCCGACAAAAGCTTTACAGCAAACTTTTGATGGGAATGTTTGTATTAAATAAACTGAGGTCGGTTTACGCCCTAAGGGAGAAAGCCTAAAGCAAATTAATAGCCATGGCGGGACAAATTTAAACGATGTTTATAGATGGGCATTACCTTGAATTTATATCCCGGTTTTAGATGGCTTTAAAGATATGTTTAGTTATCCCGGCTTTATTTTAAATATTAAATTGAGGGTTGAAAAAGATTTAATTTCAACATCCCAATAACGGAAAAGAAATGTTGAAGAGGCGATTTTTCG
This sequence comes from Pedobacter yonginensis, assembly GCF_003173595.1. Classification (GTDB taxonomy): domain Bacteria; phylum Bacteroidota; class Bacteroidia; order Sphingobacteriales; family Sphingobacteriaceae; genus Pedobacter; species Pedobacter yonginense. The sequence continues at coordinate 1,034,865 of NZ_QGNZ01000002.1, read as the reverse complement.
CTGGGAGAAATTGTTTGTGATCTTAGTGATACAGTACCAATTTGTTTAAATAAGTTATGCATTTAATCATCTTTTCTACCTTATTAACGCCTCGGATAAAGTATATCTTCAACTTTATATTTAAGGATATTTTAAAAGCCGAAGTAGAATTTACGGGCAACAGCGAATATTTTTTGCAAAGTGAGCATGTTAAGATTACTTATGGAGACGAGCCATTGGCTGATGAATTGTTTTTCAAAGCTACATCATTACTTCTATCGAATAAGATTGAGGAGTTTAGTTTAAAAACGACTTTGTTTGGAGAATATCAGGTACCATTCCCTGTGAAAGATTCCTTACTTCCTTTCGATGTATTTGCCGCTTCTTTTTTTATTTTGAGCAGATATGAAGAATATCTTCACCAAAAAACATCGAGTGATGATTTCAGTGTCAGCAAAAGCCATCAGCTTAAATGGAAAATTTTAGACCGTCCGATTATTGACGAATGGGCGCTTATTCTAAAAAACATAATCTTAAAGAAACATTCTGGATTTAAGTTTTTCGATAAAAAATTTGTACAGCAACCAACCATAAATTTTACCCTTGTACCCAATGTGCCTGATGGATTTTTATCTAAAACAAAATTTTTTGTCAGCTCGGTTTTTAAAAGAGATAACGTTTATTTAACCTCTAAATTAGATCGACTTACGGGCTTGGGCATAGATAATGCCGCTGTGCTTGCCGAGTTGGAGCAGTTTGCAGGCAACCCAATTTATTTTATCAATTTTCCGAATGTGCCAAACGAATATATCCGTAAGAATGGCATTTCAACCTTGCTCGCCCAAAAAACAGTTGGATTGTTAAGGCCCTGTGTCACCGAAAGTCAAAAGTTTAAAGAAATTAAAGAAGCTATTGCAAAACTTAAGAAAATCCTTCCAAATCAAGTTAATTTAATGAGTCAGCAATTGGAGGTTTTACGTTTCCCGATTTGCTATCTTAATTTATTGAACGCTGGTATTACATCCGATTATTCGATGGGTTACGCAGACACAGCAGGCTTTAGGGCCGGAACCTGCACGCCATTTAATTGGTATGATTTACAACTGGAAAAGGTAACACCCTTAAATGTAAAATCATATTGCATAAGCGATACTGTACTGCAAAACATGCATTTACAAGAGGCAAAAAAGTCGGTCAATGATTATATAAATTCCGTAAAAGTTGTTAATGGCTCTTTTTACAGTAGCTGGCAATTGCGAAGCCTATCCAAGCTTTACAAATACAAAAAATTAAAATCCGTATTTGAAGAAATGCTGAAATCGGGAGGAAATTAGCAGGGAAGTTTAGCTATGGAAAGAAAATATTCTCTTATAAAATGTTAAATTAGAAGAAAAAATAAACGGCAATTTTTACTGCAAGTACTGCTTATTATGATTTTTAACCTCAGCAAAACAAAATCCATTGCCAATACTTTTATCGCCGAACTTCGCGATGAAGAGTTACAAAAAGATGCTATGCGATTTCGCAAAAACCTAGAGCGTGTTGGGGAGTTTTTCGCCTACGAGATCAGCAAGACCTTAACCTATCAATCCAAAGAGGTCACTACGCCATTAGGCTCATTGCCTTGCGAAGTATTAGAAAACCAACCCGTTTTAGCAACGATCTTGAGAGCGGGGCTTCCCTTACAACAGGGTTTACTCAATATTTTCGATCAGGCAGCCTGTTGTTTTATCTCTGCTTATAGAAAAGTTGAAAAAAGTGGAGATTTCATTATTCAAATGGATTATGTTTCTACCCCCGATTTGGACGGAAGGGTGTTAATTATGGCCGACCCCATGTTAGCCACCGGACAAAGCATGGTAATGTGCTGTAAAGAACTAATTAACCGTTATAAGATTAGCGAATTGCATATTGTAGCTGCCATTGCCAGTACCGAAGGGGTGATGCACGTTAGAGCGAATTTGCCAAAAGCCAAACTGTGGTTGGGTGCAATTGATGAGGAAATGACCAGCAAATCGTACATCGTACCAGGCTTGGGCGATGCCGGGGACTTAGCCTACGGAGAAAAAGTGTAAACCTGAATCGCTTTTTCTATGTACTTATAATCTGCTCAATTAATTACCTTTACACGCAAACACTCAACCTTAAAACATTGCAAAAACAAAAAAAACACATCTTCTTCGATCTGGACCATACCATTTGGGATTTCGATCGGAATGCCGAAGAAACGTTGAAAGAACTCTATCATACCTACAAATTGCATGATCTAGGGCTCAGCTCTTGTTCAGATTTCATTACAACATATACAGAAAACAATCATCAGCTCTGGGCAGATTATCATCTAGGTAAAATTACCAAAGATTTTTTAAGGGCCGAGCGATTTAGCAAAACCTTCATTCAACTGGGTGTTCACCCGGATGTGGTTCCCGATCAATTTGAGGATGATTATGTGAGCATCTCGCCAACCAAAACCAATTTATTTGATGGTGCCGAAAATGTTTTAGCTTACCTACAACAGAAATACACTTTACATATTATCTCCAACGGGTTTAAAGAAACTACTTTAACGAAAATGGATTTATCCAATCTAAACCCGTACTTCACCAATGTGATTATTTCTGAAGATGTTGGAGTAAACAAGCCCAATCCGGTAATTTTTGAATACGCTTTAGAAAAAGCCAAAGCAGATAAAACAGAAAGCATTATGATTGGCGATAGCTTGGAAGCGGATATTTATGGTGCTTTAAACTTTGGGATGGAGGCGATTTTTTTTAATCCAACCAAAAAAGAAAAGCCAAAAGATGTGGAAAAGGAAATAACACATTTAAAGGAGTTATTCACTTTATTTTAAGCCAATCTACTATCTTTATTTATGAACACGAGCAAGGTTAAAACTTCCATACACCAAATTACGAATGCATATAAGGCTAAACTTGCTGCATACAGTGATGATGTTTTCCAAACAACGCCACCAATTGATGGCTGGAGTTATAGCGAGGTTTATGCGCATATTTTCGATTCGAGTTTACTTTCTTTATTGGCTATGGAAAACTGCATTAATGGGAAAGGAGAGGATAAACCCACGCACTTTGCTGTTAAACTGATTCTGTTTTTTGGCTCATTGCCTCCTGCAAAGAAATATAAAGTGCCGAAAAGGTTAGCCGACCGGGTAAAAAAAATAAGTAAAACAGATGCCTTAGATTTCATTTTGGAGTTTGAAAAAGCTTTGGAGGTAGCATATCCTCTAATTTCCAATGCAAAACCAAACTCCAAAACCAAACATCCTCGCTTAGGTTATTTAAATGCAAAGCAATGGTTCAGATTTATAGAAATTCATTTGAAACACCATTTAAAACAGCTCGTGCGGATAGAAAAGAGTTTTCAGCAAAGCATTTAAATTTTACATCTTTGCGCTAATGAAACTACCCGCCATAAAAGGTTTTGATGAAGAAGCATTTAACAAGTATTTAAAAAATACGGGTTGGCTGATGTTGGCTAGAGTAGGTAGTTTAGTCATCAAAATTCTTGTAGGCTTCCAAATCTCTAATTACTTAGGAAAAAACTTAAATGGAATTTTAAATTTTCCTGCCGCATTCACCACTTTTTTTGTTGCCGCAGCTGCACTCGGCTTAGATGGCTTTACAACCCGAGAGCTTCTTCGCAATCCAGAAGAAAGAGACAGAATTTTGGGCACGGCATTTTGGCTCAAATTAATGGGTGGGATCATCATCATTCCCTTAATCTATTTCACGTATATTCTATGGAATGCACAAAAATCAATTGAAACCCCCATCAGTTACATTTTAATTGTGGGTTTAACAGGTATTACACAAGCATTCTACATCACGGATAGTTACTTTCAATCTAAAGTACAGGCCAAATATGTAATGCGTGTTCAGGTTATTGGAAACATCCTATCCGCATGCTTAAAGTTGACCTTTATTTTTCTTGCACTAGAAGTAAAATGGTTTGTTTTTGCATTGTTATTGGATACCATAATTCTCGCCGTAGGATACATTTACTTTTATCAGGCAAAGGTTGGCAGTATATTCAAATGGATTTTTGATTCTAAACTTGCTAAATATTTACTCCAACATTCATGGCCTTTAGCATTCTCTGCCATACTGGTTTCGGTTTATATGAAAATAGATCAATTGATGGTCGAAAATTACCTGGGCACAGGGGCGCTGGGGATCTATTCAACGGTAGTCTCCTTGAGCGAGAGTTGGTATTTTATCCCAGTTGCCATCGTTACATCGATATTTCCAGCCATTATGAATGCAAAAAGAGATGATCCTGAAAGGTACATGAAACGCTTACAAAATATGTACGATATTATGGTTTGGATAAGCCTAAGCGTTGCTGTATTTATGACATTTGCTTCTCCAATTATTTATCACATTGTGTACACACCCGAATATTGGGATGGCGCAGCTGTTTTATCGGTACACGTGTGGGCAGGTATTTTCGTTTTCTTGGGTAGTGCCAGCGGACAATTTTTAATTGCAGAGGGCTACACAAAATTATCTATGTTGAGAACTGGCATGGGGGCGATTGTAAATATCATTTTAAACATCATTTGGATACCTAAATACGGAATAATGGGCGCAGCGCTTGCAACACTTATTGCTTATTTCACAGCAACCTTTTTCATATTATTAATTCCAAAAACAAGGCAACAAGGTATAATGATGTTAAAATCATTATTTTTGATTACAGCATTTCAAAAAATATTTAAAAATTGAGTACTCTTAAAGCACTAACCACTCTAATTGCTAAGCCAAGTAGGCTAAAAGCATTATTATCTTACGGGCATAAAGGCTATTTAAACAGCATCGGCTGGTTTACCGCTTTTGATAAAAAACAAGCTGTTGATGGCAAAGGTGATGCCCTACCTTGGGTAACCTATTCATTTATCGATTTTATAAAGGATCGAATTAACAAAGAACAGCATATTTTTGAATATGGATCTGGAAGTTCTACCATCTTTTACGCCAAAAAAGCAGCTTCAGTAACATCTGTAGAACACGATAAAAGCTGGTTTGATATGGTAAAAAGCACCAGTCCTCCAAATGCTGAAATGATCTTTTGTAAACTGGAAAAAAATGGCGAATATGCTCAAAAAGCTTCCCTGATAAATAAAAAATTCGACATCATCATTGTTGATGGGCGTGATCGGGTAAATTGTTGCAAATACAGCGTAGAAGCGTTAAGTAGCAATGGCGTAATTGTTTTAGACGATAGCGAGCGTGAGGTTTACCATCCTGCACGTATATTTCTAAAGGAAAAAGGCTTTAAAGAATTAAGTTTTAGCGGGATTTCGCCAGGCTTATTTTATGAGAAAGCCACTTCCGTTTTCTACAAGGCAGATAATTGTTTGGGCATATAAACACCATGATTTAATTTTATGCTTAGCGAAGAAGTAAAAACAGCCTACGATAATTTTTATACCAATAGCGATGTGGCTTGGCGAATGCTTGGCGCGAAATATAAGGCGAAAAACATTGTTGAGGTTTGTACAAGTATCAAACCGCAGAAAGTTTTAGAAGTTGGTGCTGGCGATGGAAGCATACTTCATTTTTTAAACGAATGGAATTTTGCCCCCCAACTTTATGCGCTAGAAATTGCGCAAAGCGGTGTAGATTTAATAAACGATAGAAAACTTTCCAACTTAAAAGAAGCTCAAACCTTTGATGGGTATAAAATTCCTTACGAGGACGATTCTTTCGATTTGATTATTTTAGCACACGTGCTCGAGCATGTAGAACACGAACGCATTTTGATTAGAGAACTGAAAAGAGTTGCAAAATACATCGTTGTAGAAGTGCCAAAAGATTACCGCTTTGGCGTTGATAAACGAATGAAACACTTTTTGGATTATGGCCATATTAACATGTACACGCCAACATCATTAAGGTTTTTATTGCAAAGCGAGGGCTTAGAAATTATTGAAGATAAGGTTTCGATGACCGCACCAGAAACAGTTAAATTTAATGAATTTGTAAACCGAAAGGCACCAAAAACTTTTACAAAAAGCTTAAAAATTGAGTTGGAATATCATATAAAAAAAACTTTAGGAAATCTGCTCGGCGATAAGAAAAAAGAACAGTTTGCCAATGCATATACTGTTTTAACAAAAAAATCAGATTCGAACTTGCATATATTTTAGAATTTAACCTATAAGAATATTTTAGTTTATATGCTCATCAAACTTGTTATATGGTAACAAAGAATTATTGAAACAACCAATAGGATTGATGATTACATTTTAATTGATCACACATATTTAATTTGGTGCAAAAACTTTCATTAATGAACTATAAGAATCAATCTCTAGCTTAAAGGGAGTTGAGGTTGAGAAGAAAAAGCAATTGAAAATCCATTAAGATGCTGAAATAAATTCAGCATGACGGAGGGATTAAAATGATAACCATGAGGCTTCGTCACCCTGAATTTATTTTAGGGCCTTTTGGTTTTAAAAGATATTTTATCCCGAGCTCACGATAGCTTATATGCAACTTAAATTTCTTATATGTTAAACAATAGATAATAACATGCAAAAACTTGCTCCAATTGCGCTTTTCGTATATAATCGTCCGCAGCACACCAAACGTACCTTAAAATTTTTGCAACAAAACGATTTGGCTGCCGATAGCCGTTTATACATATTTTCTGATGCGGCAAAAACGCCTGCCGATGAAGAAAAAGTTGCTGAGGTAAGATCCATCATACATAAAATCGATGGCTTCAAAACGGTTAAAATCATCGAAAGGAAAGAAAACTCGGGCTTAGCCAACTCGGTTATCGCGGGTGTAACGCAATTAATCAACGATTATGGGCAAGTGATCGTCTTCGAGGACGATTTAATTACCTCTCCACATACACTTACGTATTTTAACGATGCACTGAATCGTTACCGTGAGGAAGAAAAAGTGATGCACATTGGTGCATACATGTACCCATTAAAAACGGATCATTTACCACAAGCTTTTTTTTACAGAGCCGCCACCAGCTGGGGTTGGGCAACTTGGGAAAGGGCTTGGAAAAATTTCGAACCTGATATCGACACCCTCTTAAATCAATTTGATAAAAAGAAAAAATCGGCTTTTTCCATTGATCACAGCATGAATTTCTGGAAGCAAATGCAAGAATTTAAAAAAGGAAAAAACAACAGCTGGGCAATCCGTTGGTATGCATCAATCTTTTTAAAAGGTGGGCTTACCTTAAATCCAGCGCAATCTTTAGTAAATAACATTGGGCATGATGGTACTGGCGTACACTCGGGCATAAATGATATTTACAATGTGGTTATTAATCCGAAACCCATTAGCCAGTTTCCCGATGTTATTGAAGAAAACCCAAAAGCCTACCAAACCATCAAGAACTTCTTAGCCAATAGAAAAGGTAGCTTATTAGATCGAATTAAGAGATTCATTATTCAAAAATTTAGTAGATAGCTGTTCAAACCTTAGCCTCACCACTTGTATTCACTCGAACCAGCTTCTAACCTAATGGTATTAATTTCATCGGTTAACTGTTCCATTTCATTGCGGTAACGGGTTGTATCTTCAACGTATTCTTTGTACAAAAGTAAGGCGATTTTAGATGCTCGGTTGGCGATTTTATCATCAAAATCTCTTCGGTAATTTTCTTTGGCTGGTAAATTCAACTTGCGCATTTCGTTTACAATTACTTTATTTTTTTGCCAAATTTTAATTCCATATTTTTTGATGTATAGAACTTTCTCTTCTTTAGAAAGGTCATATGGGATATTATACACCTTATTAAAATCGAAGCTATTCTGTTCGAAGGCGAACTGAAGTTCGTTAAACCTTCTTATTTGATAATTTGGTGTAAACCATAGTATTAGTCCGGCAACCATCAACGTAATTACCGCAACAGATGTGTACCGCAGTTTTAACGTCCAGTGTTTATTGAGTATGGTTTCGTTAAACAATAGATAACCTAAGGTAAACCCAGAAATCAATCCACCAAGATGTGCACTATTATCTACCCTTTCGCCAACAAACCCATTTAAAAGCATAATAGCTGTTACCAATATAGTGCTTAACAATAAAGCTTTGTTTGCACTTCTTTCAAAAGCATTGCTCAAAACCATTGCCAGAAAGGCACCGAAAAGACCCATGATCGCGCCCGAAGCGCCCGCCATTATACCTATTGGGTGAAACATCAAGCTCAGTAAGCCTCCACAAACTCCACTTAGAATGTAAAGCAATATGAAATTTTTAGAACCCAATTTATGCTCTACCATAAGCCCGATATACACTAATGCATACATATTAAAAAACACATGCGATATGCTTAAATGAATAAATTGGTGGGTAATGAGTCTCCAATATTGACCCTCCAAAACCAATTCTCTGCTATTGGAACCAAGATTTAGGTATGCATTGGTAATTACCTCACTTATAAGGCTTTGATCTGATCGATTTTCAAATACTATTGCGATAAATAGAATCGAAAAGATAAAATAAAAAGCATTCAGCCATATCAAGATCGGAGTTACCAAATAGCCCTTTTGTGGTAAGAATAAATACAGGAAATTTTTTATCCTGTTCTTTGCTGTCAAAGGAGCCTTTTCAAAATAGGTATCATCTTGATTTGCAATAAGTTGATGAAAATGCAATAATTTTTCGTCCCAAATATCTTTAAGGTGATATTGAATGTATTCAAATTCGTGAAAAAAAAGATCTAGGTTAACATCATTTTTCCCGTAATCGTTAAAAAACATCTGGATGCCGACACATTCACTCTTAAATACAGCAAAATTACCATGTATTCTTATGGAAATTTCTTCACTATATGATTGGAAGGATACAGAAGTGTAGGCAATGATTCCGGTTTCTGAAATGTGACTTAAATTCCATCCTAAATTTTCGATTGCCTGTTGGGCAATTATCAAATACTTATCTGCCGGAAAATCGGCCAAGGGGATATATTTTTCAATTTTGGGCGAATACCCCCAACTTATTGACATAGAGTGCTATTATTTTGAAGCCTCTAAGATAATATAAGGAGATAAATTTTTACTCTCTATGGGAATAATTTTTGTAAAAATCTTTCCAGCCAACCAAACCAATTTTTTAAACAACCGCAGTCCTGCTGGTTTTTGATTCTCGTCTTCCAACCAAACACTAAAATGCCCGAAATAACCAGCCTTAATGTCTTTTAGCCCTGCTTTCTCGCAAATGGATCTCAGTAAAGCGGGATCCATGCTATTGATATTGTGTTTATCGTAATTTTCTCTATCGAAGTTTTTTTGAAACCAGCCATTAACGGCTTTAAAATTTGGGAGTGTAATAAAGAGCGTACCGTTTGGTTTTACAAACTCAATATGGCGCTTAATAATATCTTCGGTATCGTTAAAATGCTCAATTAAACCGCAACTAAGTACCAAATCATACTGCTTTTCTGGTGTGTAATTGAATAAATCTGTTTCGATGATGTGAATATCCTTTTCAGTTAAACCGTTCTTTTGAAGAAGTTCATTTACCACAGGTGGATGTACAAAGTAATCTAGCAGCGTAACATCAAGTTTGAAATATTTCTTTAAAAAAACCGCATAATAACCTGGGAAGCCACCAAGTTCGATAGCCGATTTCACATCACCTCTTTTAATAACCTCAGCCAATTGGCGATGAAAAACGTAATCCGATGGCAACTCAACAGCAAGTCCTTTTTTACGCTCCCAATAATTTACCCAAAAAGCTCTATCTGTTAATAAATTTGCCATGTATTAAAATAATTCAATCCCAAAGAAACGGAAAAAGCGCAGAATGGAGAAATAGTTATCGTTTAAATTTACCAATCTCCTTACCAAGCCCAAATTCAAAACTTCTATTTCAAATCCTTCAAAATTTCTGCCACAGCTTTTTCCAATTGCGGGTCTTTGTCGGTCAAACGATCCACGAAAGTGTTTTTCACAAAAATATCAGGCGTAACCCCTTCTTTCTCAATATTTTTGCCATCCATGGTATAACATCCCCAAGATGGTAAGCGGTATGATGAGCCATCTACCAAACCCTTTGCCGAGGTAAAAATGATCCAACGATAGGTTTCCGTTCCTACAATTTTGCCAAGCTTCAATTGTTTAAATCCGGCTGCCGTCATTTCAGCATCACTTAACGATTGTTCGTTCACTAATAAAACAATCGGTTTTACCGCTGGCCCGAAATTACTTTGAGGAGCCATTTTACCACCCCGATATTTCCATTTCAAATAAGGTTTTTGGGAGAGGAATTTCAAAACCTCGTCATGCACATTTCCACCTGTATTGTAGCGCAAATCTAAAATGATGGCATCCTTGTTTTCCTCTTGCTCAACCATATCCAACAAAAAGCGCTCAAGTTCACTAGTACCCATGTTTTTCATGTAGGAATAAGCAATTCGGTTATTTCCCCATTTATCTACATTTTGGCGATTCTTAGCAATCCACTCATCATACAAATTATTTCTCAGCAAACCAGAACTTTCGGGGTGTACATTAACTGAAATTTCTTTGCCATTGCGCATAAAGCTTAAACTCATTTCTTTATCGAGCGATGGTTTACTGAAGTAATAATCCCGGTCCATTTTTTCGTCCACCACTGTGCCATTCACTTTTGTTAAAATATCCCCTGGCAAAATATTTATGCTTGAAAAGGCTGCATTACTTCTCGCTACAATTCGCTCTACCTTCAGTGGGTTTTCGTTATCGAACATAATACCAGTTTGGTTGGTAATATAGTTTAGATTTTTACGCTCCTCTGCTCCGAAACTGTTAAAGCCCATGTGCGAAGAGTTTAACTCGCCCAGCATATCATTCAATAAAATTCGTAAATCACTCCGATTATTTACGTAAGGCAAATAAGCCGCATAACGAGTTTTCATTTTCTCCCAATCCACACCATGGAAGTTTTCATCATAGAAGTTCTCATCTAAGCCAACCCAGGTTTCGTAAAACATCTGGTTAAATTCGGCATTTAAATTTCTTGCGAATTTATATCCATGATCAATTTTATCTTGCTTATTTCCTTCCAGATTATATTTATTAATTACCCCTCCAATCAAGGTAAAAAATTTATCTCCAACTTGAATAATTGAATAATCTCCGCCATCGCCTACCTTTTCGGTTTTGTTCGCTTCAAAAGGCTCGATGGTTGTTCTGAATAAACTTGGCTTCCCCCCATCTTGGTTGGAGGTGTAAAAAACATAGGTTTTATCTCCCTTAGCAAAAACATCTGTTCCATACTGATTCCCGAAATCGGAACTTACCAATTCCACCCGATCTAAAATGTTCTGTGTGTTAACGGTGATTATCGATGCTGGTTTTGGCGTTGGTTTCGCATCAGCTTTTTTCTTAGCGGTATCAATAGGCTTTTTGCTTTTCACGTCTGATACCCCTGGCTTAACATCTTTTGGCTCTGGCTTTTCCTCTTTAAAAAGTTCGTCAAATTTATCAAAACGGAAAGGGCTATCATAGTTATTTAAAGCCATGCGATAAATGTGTACATGGTCGCCGCCCGATGGATAAAAAGGCTCCGTTCTTGAACTGGTAAAGAAAATGTATTTTCCATCAGGCGACCAAGCTGGACTCGTTTCGGTAACTCCTGTATTGGTTAAGTTGATGGTTTTGTTCGTTTTAATTTCGTGTACCAAGATGTCCTGCTCAAAATTTCTAAAAGCAGTAAATAACACATATTGGTCGTTTGGCGAAAAACTTGGTGTAGAATTCTGAATCGCCCAAAACTCATCCTTTACGATGGTTTTACTCTCCATGGTTTTTAAATCCAACAGTCTCAATTCATTTCGCCCACTTAAATACACCGCTAAAGTTCTGGCCTTGTTTAAAGTAAGATCTCGGTTATTCGCTTTGTCTTTGGTGATTTGTTTTGGCGTTCCTTTCCCATCGCCCGTTAACGTAAACCAGTTTTGATAGCCGTTGGCAGTTTGGCTAAATAATATGGTTTTATTGTCGGCCAGCCATTTGCACTGTAAAGCTCGTTCACCACTATTGGTTATTTTACGAATAAATTTCCCATCAGCATCACTTACAAACAATTCCCCTCTTGATATAAAAGCGATTTTCTTAGCATCTGGAGAAGCATCAAAAGCAGAGATGTTTCCGCGCACATCATACTCCTGTTCTTTAGTCAAAACTTGGTTACGGGATGCGCTGATGTTTACCTTCTCGGTTTTTCTGCTAGCCACATCGTAGGTATAAAGCTGATAATCTTTTTCAAATACCACAGTTTTTCCATTGGCAGAAACAAATGGGCGTTTTATTGAGGTATCAAACTTTGTTAAGGCAGTTTTTTCACCATTGATAAATGTGTACAGATTGTATTCTTCATTACCTTCATCAGAAACGAAATAAATTTGACCTTTCGCATCAACACTAGTCCAAAAATCTTTACCAATGTAATTGGTGTATTGTTTGTAGGTTTTTGTTTTGGGGTTATAGGATTGAATATCTGGATTGTAAGCCCCTTTGTAATGTTTTCGATTGGCGAAACGCATGCTTTCCCAAGTATCGCTAAAAAACAATTCGCCAGTTGGTGCCTCTGCAATATGATGTGTGGTGTTAAAATAGTTTTCGAAAAGGCGAATTGCGGTACCACCATTTACGCCCACCCTATAGCTCGAAAAAGAGTTGAAACGCCCGGAGGTAAAGTAGATTGTTTTGGAATCTAAACTCCAGTTGTCCACTTCATCTGATGCATCGTTAAAAGTGAGTTGCTTAATGTCGCCTCCAGCAACAGGCATTACATAAACATCATAATTGCCAAATTGATTGGAAGAAAAAGCCATCCATTTTCCATCTGGCGAGATTTTAGGGTTAATTTCCTCGCCGGGCATTGCCGTAATTCGAGAGGCTTGCCCCCCATTTACTGCAACCTTCCAAATATCACCGTCGTAACTGAATACTATTGTTTGGGCATCTGGCGTTAAAGCAGGATAAGCGGTGAAGTACGTTTGATTTTGTGCTAATGCACCAAAAGGCAATAACAGGGCGCCTGCCATGAGCGTTTTTAGGATGATTTTGATCATGATTTAGTTTGTTTGGCTTTGGATGCATGAAAATACGCAACAGTTTTTATAATCGTAAACAATTAATGTATTTTTGATCGATTTGAAAGTTTTACACCTAAATACTTACGATGGAAACGGCGGCGCCGGAAGGGCTTGCTTGCGCTTGAGCGATGCCTTAAATGCGAGTGGCGTAGATTCTAAAGTTTTGGTGTATTACAAATTCGGTCAGAATCCGAAAATAGATACATTCAGCAAATCGCCACTTCAGAAAGCCAAGGCGGTGTATAATATTTTATCAGAACGTTACTTTGCAAAATGGCTTAGCAAATCCGTTAAAACGCCTTTCAGTTTACAGTGGTTTGGCAAATCAATTAAAAACCACCCAGAAGTTAAGCGTGCCGACATTATTCATTTGCATTGGATTAACCACGGCTTTTTAACCCCTAAGTTTTTAGCAGAACTAGATGAGCTTGAAAAACCCATTGTTTGGACCTTTCACGATAGCAATGCCTTTACAGGTGGTTGCCATGTACGTTACGGCTGCGAAAAATTTCACCATCAATGTGGCAACTGCCCAATTTTAAAAATCAGCGGCAACGATGATGTATCACACAAAACCTGGCTACGAAAACAAAAGGCTTACACCGCTTTAAACTTTCATATTGTAGCGCCAAGTAAATGGATGGCCAACTCCGTAAAGTTTAGCAGTTTATTGGGTACGAGAAAGGCAACTGTAATTCCAAACACAATAGAAACCCAAATTTTTAAGCCATATGTTAAGGGAGAGGCTAAAAAAATTTTAAAAATAAATCCGGATAAATTTGTTTTAATGAGTGGTTTCATGCCCTCCAAAAACGATAAACATAAAGGAACGCCCTATTTAATTGAAGCCCTACAAATCTTATCCAGAAGAAGTGGAATTGTAAAGGAAAATATTGAGCTGGTTATTTTCGGCAATAAAGAAAATGCAGAGATGCCTAGCTTCCCCTTTAAAACAACTTTCTTGGGCACCATAAATAAAGATGAACATTTGGCAAAATGTTATTCAGCCGCCGATGCCTTCATAACCCCCTCGTTAGAAGATAATTTACCCAACACCGTAATGGAAAGCCTGGCCTGTGCAACGCCAGTAATTGCTTTCACAACAGGTGGAATACCAGATATGGTAAAGCACATGCAAAATGGGTATTTGGCAGCATATCAAAATGCCGAAGATTTAGCTAATGGCATAGAGTGGCTATACCACAGACCCAACAAAGATGAAATTCAAAAAGAAGCACGGTTAACCATTCTTAATCATTTTTCGGAAAAGGTAATTGCAGAGCAGCATCTAAATTTATATGAAACATTGATGGATTTACAACCCAAGTAATTGTGTTTGCAAAATCTAATTTTCTTAAATTCAGAATAAATATCGAGCAATCTTTGTTAAATTTACTGCAACCCAAAACCCGCTAGCCTTGCCCAAATTAACCGTAATTACCATTGTGTACAACAACGTTCGAGATATTGAACGAACCATAAATTCAGTAATTCATCAAACTTTTAAAGACATTGAGTACCTAGTAATTGATGGCGCCTCAACCGATGGCACGCTTGAGGTAATTAACCGGTATAAAAATCAAATCTCAAAAGTTATTTCAGAACCCGATCAAGGCATCTATCACGCCATGAATAAAGGCTTAGCAATGGCCAAGGGCGATTACATTTTGTTTATGAATTCTGGTGATGAAATTTATGATGAGCATACCGTTGAGGATGTTTTCGAATCTTCTCCAGGGGCAGATATTTATTACGGCGAAACCGAAATGTTTAACGATAAATGGGAAAGCCAAGGGCGCAGAAGACACGAAGCCCCAGAAGTTTTTGATTGGAAAAGTTTCAAATATGGGATGAGCATTAGCCATCAGGCGATTTACGTTCGCAGAAGCATTGCAAGCCCATACGATTTAAAATACAAGTACAGCTCAGACATTGATTGGATTTTAAGAGCAGCAAAAAAATCATCTAGTATTGTAAATGTTCATCGCTATGTAGCCAAATATTTAGTAGGCGGTATAAGTAAGAAAAAACACCTCGAGAGTTTAAAAGAACGCTTCAAAATTCTTAGTCATTACTATGGCTTAATTCCCAATATGCTTAATCACATCATAATTGCCGGCCATTTGGTCACCTATTTTTTGAGGCATCGAAAAACTAACGATTAGTTTTGTCCCCTTCCTTTCCGCTTAAATCGCGCCCAAACAAAACCCGCAGGCAGAAATCTAAAGTTTTAAAAACAATAATTTTCTCAAACTGTCTTTAAATATATATCACCTATTTAAAAACTAAGTTATGGGACAATTAAGTAACCGCACAATAGCTGTACTTTCAGAGAGCGGATTTGAAGAAGTTGAATTAACAGAACCAGTAAAAAGGCTAAAAGAAGAAGGGGCCACCGTTCATGTGATCTCATCTAAAAGCGGAAAAATAAAAGCTTGGGATCAAGATCATTGGTCGATAGAAGTGGATGTAGATAAAACCATTGATGAAGTAAGTGCCGAAGATTATCATGGCTTGCTGTTACCGGGGGGCGTTATCAACCCAGATCAGTTAAGAGTTAAAGAAAATGCCTTGAACTTTGTGAAAGCATTCTTTGAAGCGGGTAAACCAGTTGCGGCAATTTGCCATGGTCCGCAAACGCTGATTAATGCCGATGTGGTTAAGGGTAGAAAAATGACATCCGTAAAAAACATTTCGCAAGATTTAATTAATGCAGGAGCAGATTGGTCTGATGAGGAAGTTGTAGTAGATCAAGGTTTGGTAACCAGCAGAACTCCAGAAGATTTGCCTGCTTTTAACGATAAAATTGTTGAAGAATTTGCAGAAGGTGTTCACGAAGGACAACACGCCTAAAAGCTTTGAACGCTCTTTCTAAATCACTCGAAAACGGTTGACTTTGGTCAGCCGTTTTTTGTTTAAAGTTTTACCTGCCGAATGATATTTTTGATGTTCAATTCGATAATATCGGTCATTGTAGTGCAGCTTAGGTAATGTGGATCTTTAAAATAATCAGCCATACTTTGTTTAAGCAAAGCAATGTTTGCAGGCGTTGTTAAGGCTTCCTTATTAGAAACATCGCGTAAATCCGTTAATCGGTGGCGCTCGCTTCTAACCCGATGCACAATTGATGATCTTTCTTCCTGCTGATATTGAAGCACTGTTTTTTCGGTAAGTTGCTCCATACTCATTTTTACATAAGGCAAATTTTCTTTAAAAAACTGAGGTAAATAAACTTTCAAATTTCCTTCGTAAAACTGCTGATCGAAATCAATCGCCCTGATTCTGAACTGAATATCATCAAAATCTGGCGTGATCTGAACTACGAAATTATAAGCCCTCATATCGCCCAAAAGCATAATCAAACAGCGCTCGTTAAACTTCACAAATTCCTTAGCAATTCTGGTGGGGTTAAATTCAGGCGTATAAAGTTGCCCCTTGGTAAAAACATCGCCAGGGATTCCAGCAATATGTTCCTCAACCAATGTGTCCCCATCAACCAAATAGTTTACCTGATTGGGCGATAAAATTTCCTCCAATTCTAAACCATAAATCCTAGAGGCATCTGCCTTTTTAATGTAGAAATAATCATAAACATCATTCAAGCGGTTTACAATTCTAATTCTGAAAGGATGAGTATTGCCGAAAGTGCAATATTCAATCTTATCGATGTATTTATGCTCCACAATACGGAGATTGCCTGATGCTTTTAGGTTGGCATAAATCTCTTTCAGCCCATTATGTAGCTTTTCGATCAAATCTTGAGCATAAATTGGCCCTTCCCACAGCGAATCTTTACCAAACTTATCCATCAGAGGGAAAGCTTCATTAAACTGCATCAAATCGTTGTACTTGATGGGCAATTTCGCTTCACGCTGATAGCTGCGCAAATACTTTTGCAAGGCTGGTGTAACCGGAAAAATTGGTTTCTTTTTCGAAATCTTTACGTCTTGATTTTCCATGGATAAGCAATGTAGTATTTTAAAAATTTAACCGCAAAGAAAATAGAGACCCATGAAGAACGCTACACAAAATAATATCTTCGCTTTTTTAGGGTATAAGTTACTGCTTAGGATATTGAAATGGCAACCCAGCCATGTATCTACTTATTTTTCGGTAAGGATAATTGCCAGCCCCATGTTCTGCAAATTGAACAATAATGGTATTGGTTTTCGAATCCATATAAAGCCGTTGCCCAAGCATGCCCTCTGCCGCGTAATCACCCTTTTCACCTTCTTGCGGAATCCACCAAAGATAATGATGCGCCGATTTTTGCCAACCTTTTGATGATGCCGGCATTTCGTCACCTAATGATATGGACTGGTTTACCCATTGCTCGGTCACAATCTGCTTGCCATTATATTTGCCCTTGTTAAGATATAAACGACCGATTTTTGCAAAATCAATTGCTGTAACTTGAAATCGGCTTGCCGTATTTGCCAAACCGTTTGGATGATCCAGCCCCCAAGTTGCATGATATTCTGCCCCAACACGCTTCCAAATTTTCTCATCGAAATATTGTGCTATTGGTTTTTTTGTAGCCTGCTCTATCACCCAACCCAGCAAAATTGGGTCGATGCTTTTATATTGCCAAACCGTTCCGGGTTTATTAACCAACTTAACTTTCATCAGTTCGGCCTTCATATCGTGGGTGTAATAATATTTGGCTTCATCAGAAAAGAAAGCCTGAACAACCCCACCCAGGGCATCCTTAAACTCCAGCCCCGATTTCATATCCAAAAGATCTTTCACACTGATGTTATTAAACGCCACATTAGCTTTAAGCTCAGGAATATATCGGGTTACCTTGTCATTAAGATTTTTAATACTTCCATCAGCCAAGGCCTCACCCAGCACAATCGAAACCATACTCTTTGCGCCAGAAAATACGGTTGTTAATGTACTATCGCTATATCCTGCACTGTATTTCTCATACAATATCGTATCATTTCGAATGATTAGAAATGCATTCAGTTTGCCGTTTTTAAAATAATCAGCAAAGGGGATAGATTGGTTATTCCCATCAAAGACATGCAGGGTATCCACATCAGTTCTACCTTTTGGCAAGCGAAAAAACCGAAAGGCAGTATCACTTTTATGAGAAATGGCTTGAGGAAAAGCTTTATAAGTATTTGCACTAGGACTTCTATAATAAATTACCCGCATCAAATAAGGTTGCCAAAGAAATAAGCCTCCAAAAAATAGTAAAATAGGAAGAAGAAAATAGAGCAGGATTTTTTTTAGAGTCTTCATCAAGAAAATATAAAGACAAATATAAGCGATTAAGCCTGTATCAGCGATTCCATTTCGGTTGAAATGATCTCTAACCCTTTGGGTTTATATTTCCATCTGCGGTGGCTCCACAACCAATATGCCGGTTCTGCTCTAATGATGTTTTCCAGAAAGCGGGTGTGCATTTCTGTAATTTCAAATTCTACTGTGTCAGCAGGATTTAAGCACAAGGGAACACAATCTACCTCGTAATACCCTCGTTTAATGCAATTAACCTTCAAATAGAAGATTGGCTGGTTGGTTCTCTTTGCAATTTTTTCAATCCCCAATTGAATGGATGTTTGTTGATGCATGAAGGTCGTCCAATAGTGCGATTCATCTTTGGAAGGCGCCTGATCGTTGCCAAAACTAAACATGCTCGGCCCATCTTTACTGGCTTGTAAAGCTCTTAAGGTTTGGCGCATGGCAATTAGGTTGTTTCCAAATCGGCTGCGCACCCTTTTAAACCAATCATCAAAAATAGGATTGCTCAGTGGTTTGTAAATTGGGTAATGATTTGCAGAAAAATTTAACCCTATACCCAAAGTTCCCCATTCCCAGTTTCCATAATGCGCCGAACAAATCAAAACACTTTTACCTTGAGCAAAATAATCTTCTATTTGTTGCTTATTGTGAAAAACAAATCGCTTTTTTATTTCAGCGCTTGATATGTTGTTCATTTTTACAATCTCGAATATTAGATCAGATAAATATCTGTAGAAGCGTTTCTCAATCGCTAAAATTTCGTCCAGACTTTTCTCCGGCAAGGCCTGAAGCAAATTCTCTCTAACTACTTTTTTTCGATAACCAAAAACACGATAAAGCAAGAAATAAACGCCGTTTGAAATGAAATACAATACGGATAATGGCAATAGGGATAATACGCCTAAAAAAAATATTCCCAAATAGGAAAACCCCTTTTTAATCATATCAATAAAAATAAACGCAAAAAAAGTAAAATTCAGGTAGTTAGCAAACAAGAAATTTAGCTGATTCAGCTTGGTTTAAAAACTCAAATTTAGGCGCGTACAGAAAATGAATTGCCATGAAAATGTTAGATTTCTATTCCCAATAGTTGTTTTGAATTTAGCTTGACAAACAACTCTTTGGCGATTTATTTTTCTATCCTAGAATAAATAGGGAGTATAGGCATCCAAAATTTTATTTTGATATTACTGCGTTACCTTTTGCATTTTTGCCACGGAAAAACAAAATGCACGGAATACAATCCAAAGTGTAGTGCCGTAGTGGCTATTGATAAAAACCACTTAAAAGCAAAAAGCCCCGATTTACATCGAGGCCTTCCTATATTAAAATTCCTAAAAAGGAATCAAAAATTAAGCAAACTGCTTTCCTTTAACTTTACGTTCTTGTTCAGTTAAAAAGATTTTACGTAAACGCATGCTTTGCGGTGTAACTTCAATATACTCATCAGCTTGAATATATTCCATAGCCTCTTCTAAAGAGAATTTAATAGCAGGAGCAATACGAGCGTTATCATCTGTACCAGAAGCACGCATGTTAGTTAATGCTTTTCCTTTAACCACGTTTACAACCAAATCGTTATCGCGGATATGCTCACCTAAAATTTGTCCTTCGTAAATATCCACACCTGGATCAACAAAGAAACGACCTCTATCTTGTAGTTTATCAATCGAATAAGCAGTAGTCATACCTTTATCCATTGAAACCAACACACCATTTAAACGACCAGGAATTGTTCCTTTCCAAGGCTCATAAGCTTTGAAACGGTGAGCCATAATAGCCTCACCAGCAGTTGCTGTTAATACGTTATTACGCAAACCAATAATTCCACGAGCTGGGATTTCAAATTCTAAGTGTTGTAAATCGCCTTTAGGCTCCATAATCAACAACTCACCTTTACGTTGAGTTACCAATTCAATCACCTTACCAGAAACTTCTGCAGGTACATCAACAATTAAAGTTTCAATTGGCTCACATTTTTTACCATCAATTTCTTTAATGATAACCTGTGGCTGACCAACTTGAATTTCATAACCTTCACGACGCATCGTTTCGATTAATACCGATAAATGGAGAATACCACGACCATAAACCAACCAAGAATCTGGAGATGCCGTTTCAACAACTTTTAAAGCTAAGTTTTTCTCCATCTCTTTGTACAAACGTTCTTTAATACGTTGAGACGTTACTAATTTACCTTCTTTACCAAAAAATGGTGAGTTGTTAATGGTAAACAACATGTTCATTGTTGGCTCATCAATACTAATTACAGGTAATTGCTCTGGATTTTCGAAATCAGAAATGGTATCACCAATATCAAAACCATCAATACCAACAACAGCACAAATATCTCCAGAGCTTACTTCCGTAGCACGAATTTTTCCTAAACCTTCAAAAGTGTAAAGTTCTTTAACTCTTGATTTTACAACTCTTCCATCACGTTTAATTAACGTAACTGGTTGGTTTTCTTTAATTGTACCACGGTGTACACGACCAATTGCAATACGACCTACGAAAGATGAATAATCTAACGAAGTAATTTGCATTTGTAAAGTACCGTCGTTAATTGGTGCAGGTGGAATGTTTGCCACTACAGCATCCAACAATGCAAAAATATCAGTAGTTGGCACTTTCCAATCTGTACTCATCCATCCTTGTTTAGATGAACCGTAAATTACAGGGAAATCCAGTTGTTCTTCTGTTGCTTCAAGGTTAAAGAACAATTCGAAAATTTGCTCGTAAACCTCTTCAGGGCGACAGTTTTCTTTATCAACTTTATTTACAACCACAATAGGTTTTAAGCCAAGGGCCAAAGCTTTTTGGGTTACAAAACGCGTTTGAGGCATTGCACCTTCAAAAGCATCACAAAGTAAAAGTACACCATCGGCCATTTTCAACACACGCTCTACCTCACCGCCAAAATCCGCGTGACCAGGAGTGTCAATAATGTTAATCTTTACGTCTTTGTATTGAACTGAAACGTTTTTAGATACGATTGTGATACCACGCTCACGCTCTAAATCGTTATTATCCAATATCAAATCTCCTGTTTGTTCGTTGTCACGAAAAATAGAACAAGAATGTAAAATCTTATCAACCAATGTAGTTTTACCGTGGTCAACGTGTGCTATAATAGCTATATTTCTAATCTTTTGCATAAAATGCGCCTCAAATTTGGCGCAAAGATAGTGTTTAGAAATGGATTTTCTACTATATGTCTCACTATTTAATGCGAGGTTAACCTTGTAATTATCTCATTTATAAATAGAAAAGCAAGTGCAGAAGCATTTTTTTAACTACAGCCCCACAGTTCGCTAAAGCCCTCATTTCATTTCGGGGCTACCGCTTCCATTGGGTTTAGTTTGCAAAGCCTCTGCAAAAATTAAAGTTCACACCCCTCGCCCCAAATATTTTCATATTTTTAACTATAATTGATCGGTACAACCCTAATGTTAATGCTAAACGCTCCTAATGAAAATAAAACTATTCATCATCCTATTTTTATCCATCCCAACTTTACTAGCAGCTCAAAGCCGTGTAGATACACTTAACTTCACAACCAATACAAGTTTGCTGGTATTTAAAGGAAAAATGAATGGGGTAGCCGCTAACTTCGCGTTCGATACAGGCGCATATACAGGTGTTGCCAATTCTACAACCACCGCAGCAACAGGAATCGTCGCAAATAAGAATAGAAAGGTTAAAGACAGCCAAGAAAATTCCAAATCTGTTGGGCATGGCAGCATAAAAACCATACAAATTGGCAGTAGCATCTTCGAAAACCAAAATACTGTCATTACAGATATGCCTTTCTTGCTCTGCAATGATTTATACTTGCTTGGTGCCGATGTAATTAACAAGCTTAATTGGAAATTCGACTTCGAAAAGCAGCAAGCCTATGTATCGGCAAGTCCTTTCCAACCAAGCCCCAACATGCAAGAAACCAATGTTAAATTCATCAACAACAGGCATTTTGCAGACGTATCTATTGGAGGCGAATCCCTAAAATCTTGCCTAATCGATTTCGGCTTTGCAGGCGTTTTTGATGGCAATATGAAAGAACCAACTTTCAAAAAATTAATGGCAGAAAACCAAAAAAATGGCACCGTTTATCCCGCTAAAATATTTGCGCAAGGTTTAAATAGCGCAAACGTTGGCGCAGAAGTTTCCATCGTGTTTGCCAATGTCGGCTTCGCAAATCATCAATTCAATCCAGTCAAAATTAATCTTCGAGAGGGTGTTGGAAGTAAAGTAGGACTAGGCTTCTTTATGGAAAACACCAAACAATTTATATTCAATACCAACCAACTTAAATACTGGATCTTACCTAAAAACAAATCTGCAAAGAAAAATTTAGGCCCCGCAGCAGATGTTTATCTGGTTGACGGTAAACTCAAGATTGTTGGCATTAACCTGTCTGTAACCAACATTGCAAATAAACTTACCATAAATGAAGAAATTAAAAGTATAGAGGGCAGAACAGCTAATACATTCGCAACCCTATGTGAGTTTATTCAATGGCGACGAGAAAACAGCAACAAAACCCAACTGCTGTTAGAAAAATTAAGTGGGGAAAAAATAACAGTAGAACGCGTAAATTACCTGCAATAAGAAATGCTCAAGATGTGCTAAGCTGCATCCATTTTTTTATTAGAAATACAAGGTTTGATATGAATTAACAAAATGATTTACAATAGTTTAAAACAAAAAAATATTGTAACTTCAAATTAAATCAAACTTAAAACAACATGAAAAAAATCATCTTAACAGGCGCTTTCGTGGCAGCCTTAGTCGGCACTGCATCATTACAAAGCTGCAACAGCGAGAAAAAAGCAGACACCGCTGACACTACAACAGTAACCACCACGACTACCACAGACAGCAACGTAGTGGATACAACAAAAGTGATGTCCTCATCCGTTAAAGATTCGGTTGATACTGGCGGAAAAGGCACATTAGCACCGCCACCAAAAAAGTAGGAAAGGCGTTTTAATCTTCTTTATCCGTTTCAAGTTCATCAATCGCCCTTTGGCGCATTTCAATGTGGCGTTCTCTAATCTTACTTAATTTACCAATCAACCAATGCTCAACCTTGTGGTGCGTTGGCGTAAGTAGCGCAGCAATGATTACAAAAACTACAATTTCGATAAAGGGTGAATGATGCGATTTTTCAGCAACAAAAGGATGGATAAATAAGGTTAGGTATTCAAAAAGCATCAACAGAGAAATTATACCCGAAAACTCAATTACTTTCTTATTAACCTTTCTTCTACTCAAAAAAATGCTAATGAAAAAGAAAATGGGAATCAGAATTCCGATGGCAAGTAATTGCAATTTTTGTCTTCTTTCTTCCATTTCTTTTTCATGTGCTTCAACTATTTCTTTCTGGCGCAGTTCTTCAGCAATAGTAATGCTTTGAACCTCTTTTGCCCGCTCCTTATTGTCAATAGAATCCGTAAGCGTAATCATAATTTCCTGATAAACAAAAGCGCTATCAATTTTGCCGTTACTTTTGTATAGCTTGATCAATAATGCACTTGCATCTACCGCTTTAGCAAAAAATTCGTTATCATTCGCCAGTTTGTAAGCATTTTTCGCATAATAGATAGCAGAGTCTGGATTATGTTGATCCTTAAATACTTTGGCTAAACCAACATAGCATTCCGCTAAATTGTTATAATCTTCACTGGATTTCAGAAAAGGAATGCTTCTCCTATAATAATCATTAGCCTTCCCATACTCACTTCGCTTAAAGTATATATTTCCTAAATTATTTAAGGCAACGCCAGTAATTTGATCGTTTTTTTGAAGCAAAGAAAGTTCGTAAGCATTATGGCTGTAAACCATTGCCGAACCCAATTGATTTGCCTTTTCGTAAATATCGCCAATATTCAGTTTGGCAAATAGCGCCAGCTCTGGGAGTTTATTTACTTTAGCAATGGAGTCGGCTTTCAAAGCATAAAACAAGGCTTTTCTAACATCTTTTTCACTATTATAAACCAGTGCCATACTCAAATAGGTACTACCTATATTCTCTGGGATATTTCTTTTCTCTTCAATTTTTAATTGCTCAATAAAATATTCAATCGCTTTTGGGTAATTGTGCAAGGCATGGAAAGCATTAGCCATACTGCTTAATGCCCAAGATTCTCCCCGCAAAAATTTACGCTTTTTAGAAAGATTATACGCCTCCTTAGCCAAAAACATGGCAGAATCTGGCTTAAAATTTTGATAATAATAACTGAGGTTATAGAGCGCAACCGCCCGGTCGGTATCGGTTTTCTTAAAGCGCAAATCCTTATATAAACTATCAATTACCCTTTTCTGAGCGGCGCCGTTAAGGGCGGTTAGAATGCACAAAAAACTCAGCGCTATAAATTTCATTATCAGGGATTTAAACATTAAATTTAATATAAAAAAACATCTCTATGCACAAACCACCTACAAAATTATTTTTTTACCTATTGTGCTTCATAACCCTAACCGGCTTCGGCCAAAACAAATATGCAGTTTTGGTTGGCATCAATGATTATTATGAATCAACTATGGTAAAAAGTTTTCATTCGTTAAAAGGCTGTGTAAACGATGCTTTGAGTATAAAATCACTTTTGGTAAGTCGATTCAATTTCAATCAAACCAATGTCAATGTCATCCTTAACGAAATGGCCACTCAACCACAAGTTATCAGTGCCCTTAATAGCACCTTAAATAAAAGCAAGGAAGGGGATGTTGTTATATTCTATTTTAGTGGGCATGGCATTTACATAGATAATGTTGCGCTCAATAACGATCCCATTAAAAAAGGGTATAACCAATCGTTAATTATGAGCGATTTATACTCGCCTGGATACAATTGCTTACTTAAAGACAATACCCTGAAGAAAATTTTCAACCAATTTGTAGCAAAAAAAGTAACGCTAACCACCATATTCGATTGTTGTTACAGTGGAAACATGTCTATGACACTGTCTTCCGGGTTTATGGAACCTAATCCTTATGTGGATGATGGGATTACCGACACATCCTCTTTAAAGTCAATGTATATCGATGAGCTGGATCGGATGACTCGAGACATTGACATGAACGTAATGCCAATAATTGTTGATCAGGAAATTATTGCTCGTCCTTCAGAAACCCAAAACTCAAATTTTGTAGCCATTTCTGCATGTAAGGATGATGAAAAAGCCAGTGAGATTTGGGATGAATCCGGCGTTCCACACGGCGCATTAACCAAAGCCATATTAAGCGCTTATGAAAAAAGTTCGAAAGACATTTCCCTCGCCACACTTTTAAAAACGATAACAACAGAAATTAGTATCAATCAGAAACTTAAACAAAAGCCCACTTTCCACTACGATGGCAAAAGAAATACCCATAACTTAATCGGACTCCCTTTACAAACACAAACAAATCCGCGCACAGCAACTTGCATTGAGGTACATAAAAACTCCATTACACTTAATTCAGGCTACATTGATGGGTTTGCAAACGGGAACGTGCTATTCAACAAAGGTGATAAGATCACCATCAACAAAGTTTATCGCGATAGCGCAATTGCAATTGCATTAACGGGGCATCAAATTAAAAAGGGAGCAGCATTTGTGCTTAAAGATACCTACAGAATTTCTAAGCCAATTTTAAAAATATACATTGAAGCAGCGGATGCCAACACGCCTGCCTTTATGGCTAGCTTTAACAAGGAGATTTTACCTTTGAGTAAGCAAGCAAATTATGTAGATTATTTTAACTGGTACGGGGATCCTAAAAGCCCGACCTATTTCTCGTCGCTATCGGTTGGGGCGGGGATTAAAATTTTAGACGATGCCCAAAACCAACGATTTGCGGTATTGCTTCCCTTGCCCAAAGATTTGGCAATGCAGGTAAAACAAGTTTTTCAAACAAACCAAAGCATAAAACTTGTTGGCACTGCAGCCGAAGCGGATAAGGTTTTATATCTAAATTACGCCGCTCAATCTAAAAACAACATAAGCCCTTGTTTTGTAATCACTTATCGTAATGCTTTATCTGGAAACTCTGATATGCGTAAATTTTCAACATCCTACGTAAAATTGCAGCAGCTAACACTCAACCCATCAGAAATGGCTACAATGAAAAAATCAATAAAGGAAGTTACGTATAGCTTAGCCAGAAACAAGGGAAGCAGTTGGTTTAATGGTTATCCTGAGAGATAATTCTTTAAACCTCAAATGCCCAGTTTAAAAAAGCAGGCATTACGGTTTCCCAAGTGGGCACATCATGTTTACCACCTACTTTTTCATAGTAAAATACATGTTCTGGGCGTTTGTAGCCCTTATTAAGTAATCCTTTCACCACATCTATGGTGTCATCAATAGAGTCGATGATGAGATTTTTATTGCGATCAGCCTTTTCATCCTCAGTACCCGTCATTAACCAAAACTTCATATCCGATCGGGTAGAGGTATGATCTATCAAATGGTGCATAATGCGATCGGCATCGGTATAGCCATCAGCCAGATCCTTCTTACGCCACCAAAAAGCGCCCGAAAAAACACCAATTGCATTAAATACAGATGGATTATTCCAAGCAATATCGAAGGCAGATAAACCCCCTAAAGAAAACCCTGCAAAAGCAACTCTACCTGTAATGGGCATTGCAATCTTCTTTTTAACAAAAGGCAAAAGCTCTTTAATCACAAAATCTGTATATAAATCGGCTTTAGCACCCCTACCCTTAAAATCTGGAACGCCAGCCACGCCATACTCCATTACACGATCGCCAGAAGCCTTAATCGCCACTACAATTAATCGATGATTCCTTTTATTATGGTGTGCTTCTTCTAAGATTGTTGTAAAATTCATTTTGGCCACATCCTGACCGTCGTTCAACAACAGAAGCTCTATTTTTTCATTGCCTAAAATACCGTCAGGCACGTAAATATCTATTTCAACCTCATGCTTTAAAAAAGCAGAAGGAATCTTAAAATTAATGGTGTTAACTTTTACGGATAAAATTGTACTATACATAATGTTTGAATCCCCTTATCACAACGTTTTATCGTTCAGTATTCGGGGCAAAGGTACAAATCTTGATAAACTATTAATTGTAAGCCATCATTTTTTACACTAGGCTTTTATTTTAGATGAATTGCGTTCTTTTTGTAAAATTTAATTTCTATCTTAAAACATTCATTTTTTTAATATGGTTAAAGAAGAACATAAAAAGTGGTACAGCCCCAATTTGAGTGCTGAAATCGACATGCTCATTTTTGGCCACGGTGGTATCCCTATTCTGCTGTTTCCTACGAGCATGGGCAGATATTTTGAAAATAAGGACTTCAAATTAATAGACTCTGTTGAGGGTTTCATTAACGAAGGAAAAATCAAAATTTATTGTCCCGATGGCATCGACAAATTAAGCTGGTACAATAAGAGCGTTCACCCAGCAGATCGGGTGAAGAACCACATCTGGTATGATAAATACCTTTTAGAAGAAGTAGCACCCCTAGCTAGGCATGAAACCGGTCACAGCAAAATTATTACCGCTGGTTGTAGTTTTGGCGGCTATCATGCTGCAAATTTTGCCTTTCGGCACCCATGGTTGGTGAGCCACATGTTTAGCATGAGTGGAGCGTTTGACATTAGCGGGCAACTTGATGGTTTCTACAACGACGATGTA
Organism: Pedobacter yonginensis; assembly: GCF_003173595.1. Classification (GTDB taxonomy): domain Bacteria; phylum Bacteroidota; class Bacteroidia; order Sphingobacteriales; family Sphingobacteriaceae; genus Pedobacter; species Pedobacter yonginense. The sequence goes on along the minus strand of NZ_QGNZ01000002.1, from coordinate 1,006,901 downwards.
TATTTCAATAACCCGGTTGATTATCTACTGCACAACAGTAACCCAGAATTACATTACCTGAAAATTGTTTTGGGCACCACAGATCGAGATATGTGCAGACCCGACAACGAACGCCTATCGCACATTTTAAATCAAAAAGGCATTAATCATTGGTTAGATATCAGGCAAAATGCCGACCACGATTGGCCAATATGGAGAGAAATGTTTCCAAATTATATTGCACAACTTTAGTTGGCAATTTAGAATAAAACAATTTTAAAGATTAATCAGTTACCAGATTAACCATTACACAATTAAATAAGAAATTACCGATGAAGAAAATAGGGATTTTATTTGGCCAGGAACGCTCTTTTCCTGAAGCCGTGATTGAGCGAATTAACCAAAAGGCCGAAAAAGGTATTGTTGCCGAAGCCGTTAAAATCGAAAAGATATTTCAAAATGCCCCTTTAGATTATGCCGTAATTATTGACCGTATTTCTCAAGATGTGCCATTTTACCGCGCCTCTTTAAAAAACGCAGCCATAACTGGAACCGCAGTTATTAACAACCCTTTTTGGTGGAGTGCAGATGAGAAATTCTTCAACAACGCTTTAGCAGAACAAATTGGCGTGCCCGTGCCAAAAACGGCCTTAATTCCTTCAAGAGAACATCCAACAGGCACAACCGCAGAATCCTTCTCCAATTTAACAATGCCCCTAAATTGGGATGCCATTTTTGAATACACAGGTTTCCCTGCCTATATGAAACCCTACGATGGAGGAGGATGGAGAGATGTTTACAAATTACACGATAAAGAAGATTTTTTTGATAAACACAGCGGAACCCAGCAATTGGTGATGCTATTACAAGAAGAAATCATTTTCGAAGAGTATTTTAGATGTTATTGCATTGGTGGTAAGCATGTTCGCATTATGCAATACGATCCACGCAATCCACACCACTTACGCTATGCGGTTGATAAAGCACCATCAAGCGAAAAACTTTTAAAAACTGTAGAAGAATACACCCTTAAGTTATGCAATTATTTGGGCTACGATTTTAATACAGTAGAATTTGCCGTACGAGATGGAGTTCCAATCGCTATTGATTTTTGTAACCCTGCACCGGATGCTGACCTTAAAAGTGTTGGACAGGAAAATTTTGATTGGGTGGTAGAAACCACTGCAAATTATGCCATAGAACGGGCCAAAGCGCAAAAAGAAGGGCAAGACAATTTAACCTGGGGCGAATACATTAAAGCATCAGTTGCTGGCAAACCATTAATGGCAAAAGCCACTGCAAAACCTGCAACCGCTAAAAAAGTTTCGACAAAAACAACATCAGAAAAAGCTGCTGCGAAACCAAAAAAAACCGCAGCTAAAAAATAAAAGGGATCTAACTAAATACGATTAGGATGAATGAATTTACGCTTGGGATAGAGGAAGAGTACATGGTAATTGATCCCGTTACCAGAGAACTCACCTCGCACGACCAAAAAATTGTAGAAGCCGCACAAAAAATTCACAAAGACCAAGTTAAAGCAGAAATGCATCAAGCTGTGGTAGAAGTGGGTACAGGCATCTGCAAAACAACTGAAGAAGCTCGGAAAGAGATTTCTCAACTTCGCTACACCGTTTCAGAACTCGCTGGCGAGCAAGGTTTGCGCATCGGCGCTGCAGGCACACACCCATTCTCGCATTGGGAAAAACAATTGATAACGGAACATCCCCGCTACAACGAAATTGTTAACGAATTACAAGAAGCCGCCCGTTCAAACCTAATTTTTGGTCTGCACGTTCACGTTGGCTTTCAATCGCGAGAGTTGGCCATACACATCGCAAACCAAGTAAGGTATTTTTTACCACACGTGTTTGCCTTATCCACAAATTCTCCATTCTGGGAATCCAGAAATACGGGTTATAAATCTTTTAGAACTAAAATTTTCGATAAGTTCCCTCGAACTGGCATCCCCGATATTTTTAACAGTATTGAAGATTATGACAATTATGTAAAGCTACTCATCAAAACCAATTGCATGGATAATGCTAAGAAAATTTGGTGGGACATTCGAGTGCACCCTTTCTTTGATACCGTAGAATTTCGCATTTGCGATTGCCCAATGTTAATCGACGAAACAATGGCCTTTACTGCATTATTTCAGGCATTGTGTGCAAAACTGTATAAGCTCCGTTTAAAAAACATGGAGTTTATCAGTTACTCAAGAGCCTTAATCAACGAAAACAAATGGCGTGCAGCACGCTACGGAATTGACGGCAACTTAATCGATTTTGGAAAAGAAATGGAAGTGAATTGCCGCAATCTGGTTTTAGAATTGTTGGATTTTGTAGATGATGTAGTGGATGATTTGGGCTGTAGAAACGATTTGAATTACGTGCACAAGATACTGGAGCATGGTACAGGAGCAGATCGGCAGTTGGCTGTTTACGCCCAAACTGGTAGCTTTGAATCGGTGGTTGATTACATTACCACTCAAACACTTATTGGTGCAAAGTAAATTATAAATGAATAAAAGTAGTTTGAAGGTCGCCGTTATCGATATGAATAACGGTGCGCCTAACCAGGGCATGCGTGGAATTCAAGAAATTCTATCGCGTTTTAAAACCCAACAAGAAATAGATCTGTCATTTGATATTTTTGATTTAAGACAGAAAGGAGAAATCCCGTCGATAGACTATGATGCCTATATCTCTAGCGGCGGACCTGGTAGCCCCATTGAAAGCAAAGGCGAAAAGTGGGAAAACGATTTTTTTAATCTCTTAGATCAAATTGAAAACTTCAACACCACACATACAAACAAAAAGAAATATGCTTTTCTAATTTGCCATTCTTTTCAATTGGCTTGCCGTAAATACGGTTTAGGCAATGTAACCGAAAGAAGATCAAATGCTTTTGGGATTTTCCCAATTACACTAACCGAAAATGGCGAAAAAGATGAGATTTTTAAAGGCATTACAAATCCTTTTTTCTCGGTCGATAGCAGAGATTGGCAAGTTATTGAGCCTGATTTTGACGCTTTCGTTGCCAAGGGCGCAAAGCTTTTAGCCATCGAGAAAGAACGAAAACATGTTGATTTAGAGCGCTGTATGATGTCCATCCGCTTTTCTGATGAAATTATAGGCACACAGTTCCATCCCGAAGCAGATCCAATCGGCATGAAAATGTATCTCCTTCAAGATGAAAAGAAAAAGGCAATAATAGATACACATGGCGAAGCCAAATATTTAGATATGTTAAATAGTTTAGATGACCCGGCTAGGATTGTGCTTACCCAAAATATAATACTCCCAAACTTTTTACAAAAGGCAATCGGCAATTTTCAAGAGGCTTAGCAATCCAAAATGGCCATACATCTCCGATTTGCAAGCAAAGATGACGGGCTGAGCAAAATGCACCATAGAATATGATACCAGCGCAAAGACATAAATTTAATCAGCAATTTAGCGTAGAGAAATACAAAATTTTTATGCAAAAATTGGAAGATGGCTATCTAGAAATACCTTTCAGGGTTGCAGAAACGCCTATTTTTGTTCCTAATGCTTTAAAAGAAAAATTAATTTTAGCCAGCAACGAAATTGTAGATCTCATTAAACAGCCCAATTTTAAGGCTTTAACTCAAAAATCCATTCCAGAGGGCTGGAATGTCCCTAATGAAAATGATCATCCACATTTCTTAACATTTGATTTCGGAATTTGTAAAAATGAAGCAAGTGAGCTTACACCAATGTTAATTGAAATGCAGGGCTTTCCATCTTTATATGGTTTTCAAAATCATCTTTCCAATACATACCGTGAAGTTTATGAAATCGATCATTCCGTTAATCACTTCTTAAATGGCTTTAATGAGGAAAGTTACATTCAATTACTTAAAGACGTCATTATTGGCAAACATCAGGCATATGAAGTTGCGTTGATGGATGTTGATGCTCCAAATCAAAAAACAGCCATAGATTTTTTTGTAACACAAAAAATGCTTGGTATTAAAATTCTTGCACTGAAAGACATTAAGAAAGTGGGCAAGCATTTATTTTATGAAGAAGGTGGAAAACAAATTCAATTAAAAAGAATTTATAATCGCCTAATTTTTGATGAGGTAGCCAACGATACAACAATTTTTGACAGCAGTTTCGATCCGAGGGAGGAATTAGATATTGAATGGGTAACGCATCCAAATTGGTTCTATAGGATTAGCAAATTCACCATGCCGTTTTTAAAGAGCGAATTTGTGCCGGAAACACGTTTTTTAAAAGAAGTACAATCCATCCCGACGGATTTAGAAAACTATGTTTTGAAGCCGCTTTTCTCCTTCGCAGGGATGGGCGTAATCATTGATGTAACCGAAAGTGATATTAAAAGTATTCCCGATCCAGAAAATTGGATCTTGCAAAAAAAGGTAAATTATGAACCTGCTGTGCAAGCACCCGATGGTGGTGTAAAGGCAGAAATTAGAATGATGTATTTGTGGCCAGATGGTGGCGAACCTCAGCTTTGCATAAATTTGGCAAGACTGAGCAGAGGGAAAATGATTGGCGTGCGCTACAATGCAGACTTTGATTGGGTGGGCGGTACGGTAGGCTTTATGGAAGAATAATTTACCAGCACCGCATTTAGCTAAACCACACAAATAACCTTTTTACATTAAACTGAAACCCAAACCGCAAAAGCAACTTATATTTGTAACATGAACATCCAAACCATATTAGTCTTTTTACTTTTTGCGGTTGCATTGGTATATGTTGGCCGATTGGTTTATAAATCTTTACAAGTTAAGAAAGATGGCTGCGGGGGCAACTGCAAATGCGGTGTAGATTTTTCAGACATTAAGCCTCTTAAAAAGTAATCCCTCTTTTTATGATCAATCAGTTTAAAAATTATTTAAAAGAAAAAATTGAAATAACTGATGAACAATTCGACAGCATTTCTGCCGATTTAAAGATTAAAAAATTCGATAAAAACGAAATCGTTCAATACACTGGCGACATTAGCAAACATGGCTTTTTTGTTTGCAAAGGTTTAATGCGTACGTATTCTATCGATTCCAAAGGTAAAGAACACATTCTTCAGTTCGCACCAGAAAACTGGCTCATTTCAGATCGAAATAACATGAACAACGAAGCTTCAATTTTCTTTATCGATGCAATTGAAGTGACAGAAGTGGTGGTGATGCCAAACGATTTTATAGAACAAGCGGCCATTAAAGTGCCTTGCTTACAACCCATGCATACCCGTTTGCTTAACAATTCTATTCGCTTTATGCAGAAAAGGATTAATATGCTGCTCAGCGCAACCGCCGAAGAAAGATATTTAGACTTTATCAAACTTTATCCAAACCTTACCCTCAGGGTACCTCAGTGGATGATCGCATCCTATTTAGGCATCACACCAGAATCCCTAAGTCGCGTTAGAAAAGAACTCGCCAACAAACACTTTAGACCCTAGATCTTTTGAATGACTGGTTATTCAATGATTGAATTATTGAATGAGTGAATGATTGAATTCTTGAATGAGTGACCGCCTAAGTTTTGAATGAGTGTTGTTGGGCATTTCTCAATAGACATCAATCTATCCATCTGAAAGTCAATTCATTTATTACCATACATCAATTTCTACCTCAAGCCATTGCCGTACTTTTGTATTGTAAATTTTAAACATCCTAAAAACAAAAGATATGGCAACTACTAAATGGACCTTAGATCCAACCCACAGCGAATTACAATTTAAAGTAAAACACTTAATGATTACTACTGTAACCGGTAGCCTGAAATCATTTACCGCAGATTTAACCTCTGAAGGTGATGAATTCGAAAATGCTGAAATCTCATTCAAAGGCGATATTGACTCTTTAGATACCGGAAATACAGACCGTGATACACACTTAAAAAGTGCTGATTTCTTTGACGCAGAACAATTTGCACACATCGAATTTAAATCAACTTCTGTAGAAAAAGATGGTGGTGATTATATCGTTAAAGGCGATTTAACCATCAAAGGAAAAACCAATCCTGCGAAACTTATTGCAGAATTTGGTGGCATTGCTACCGACCCGTGGGGAAATACCAAAGCTGGCTTTACTTTAAGTGGTAAAATTAATCGTTCTGATTTTGGCTTAACTTGGAATGCCGCATTAGAAACTGGTGGGGTAATGGTTAGCGAAGAAGTACGCATTTTAGGCGAATTGCAATTTGTAAAACAAGCATAAGCCTAATGCACTACAGCCTGCATTTTGCAGGCTGAACTAAATTTTTCCATGGAGGTAAAATGGAAACAAATATAAGAGAAGTAGAACATGTACTCAAAGCCCCAGCCCCGCACATGGTAGGCGACGGTTTTAGAGTGCATAATTTTTTCCCCAGCGGATATGAGATTGACATGAGTCCATTTTTTTTAATGGATTATGGCTCGAAAATCGAATTTTCTGCAAGGAAAGAACCAAGAGGCGTTGGTATCCATCCTCATCGTGGTTTTGAAACGGTTACAATTGCTTATCATGGCGCAGTAGCCCATCACGATAGCGCTGGCAATAGTGGCATCATATACCCCGGTGATGTGCAGTGGATGACGGCTGCTAGCGGAATTCTGCATAAAGAATACCATGAAGAAGCCTATAGCCTAGCAGGAGGCGCATTTCAAATGGTACAATTGTGGGTTAACTTACCCGCTAAAGATAAAATGAGCAAACCAAAATATCAGGCTATAAAACAGGCTGATATGTCCAAATATATTTTGCCAAATGACGGTGGGCATATTGAAATTATCGCAGGCAATTACAACGATGTAAAAGGTACTGCCAGCACGTTTACACCCATTGAACTTTACAATGCAAGATTAAATCAAGGCGCAAAAATCAGCTTCAATTTTAATAGCAAATTCAATACTGGTTTTATGATGATCGAAGGGTCAATTAAAATAAATGATTCAGTTATTGCCAATCAAGATACGTTTACGCACTTCAAAAACAAAGGGGAGCATATAGAAATTGAGGCATTGGAAAACAGCGTTGTTTTGATTTTAAGTGGCGAACCCATCCATGAACCTATCGTGCAATACGGCCCATTTTTGATGAATACAGATGAAGAAATCAACCAAGCCATATCCGACTACAATCAGGGCAAATTTGGTTACATAGAAGAATAAAACAGGTTTATCATATATTTTGAGCCGGCATCTTAAAAAAATTGTCGGCTTTTTTGTGCCCAAAAATGACCAAAACAAATTAAATCTGAGCACAATCACTATATACTAAACAAACATACTACTTATAATCAGACAATTACGAGCATATTGTCTTCAAAAATGAGTTTCATACAATCTTCATATTCAATCGTCATCTTTGTTACATAAATCAGCTCAGAAAAATGTCCGGAAAACAAATCTTTCAAACTGAAAACAAAAAACGTTGGAATACTTTCACTTGGATAAGTCGCTCATTCTTTTTGGTTTTCATCATCGCAGTCATTTGCGTTGCTTATACACTATCATCAGTACAATATCCAGATTTACCTTTTATAAACACCAATACGCCTCTAACGCAAAAGCAGCTGGAGAAATTAAAAAAATCGCAGCAGTACAAAGCTTTCTCCATTCAGAAGACCAAACTTCAACAAATTAGAAAAGACCGAGAACAGCGGATTTTATCCCGTAAAGGCAATTATACAAAGCGCATAAACATGGCCTTTTACGTAAGTTGGGCCGGCACGGCAAGCAAATCTCTTTCTGATTTGAAAAGAAACATCGGTCATTTAGATATGGTGGCAACAGAATCTTTCTTTTTAAATGGCGATTCTATTGTAGATAAAACAGATACAGCAGCCCTTAAAGTAATTAAGGAAGGAAAAAAATCGGCAATTGCAGTGGTATCCAACTACAATAAAGACCATTGGGATGGGCAAGCTGTAAGGAGGCTTTTAGCAGACCAGCCTGCGCAACAAAAGCTAATTTACGACCTTATTAAAATCACTAAAAAACATGGCTATAAAGGCATAAATATAGATTTTGAAGAACTGAATTTGGAAAACGGAGATCGCTTCAACGCGTTTATGAAAAACCTGTACACCCAATTTCATGCTGAAAAACTAATCGTCTCTCAAGATATTTCCCCAGAAAACGACGATTACAAACCCGAAACACTTCAGCACTATAACGATTATATTGTATTGATGGCTTACGATCAACACACCGATCAAAGTAACGCCGGTGACATTTCTCACCAAGAATGGGTGGAGGAAAAGCTCGATGATATTTGTAATAAAATGGATGCCAGCAAAGTTATTTTAGCCTTAGCCTGCTATGGCTACGATTGGCCAGAAAACAGCATTGGAAAACCCATCACCTACGAAGATGCCATGACCCAAGCGGTTGATTTGAAAAGTAAAATAAACTTCAATCCCGCATCCGCTAATCTGAATTACAGCTATAATGATGGAAGCGGAATAAAACATCAAGTTTACTTCACCGATGCCGCAACTAACTTTAATTTAATTCGCAAAGCAGATGATTGGGATATTGCCGGTATTGCTTTGTGGAGACTAGGCTCAGAAGATAAACGACTATGGTCTTTCATTTCTGAAGATTTGAGCCTAGATTCGTTGAAGAAAAAACCGATTGATTTAAGAAAAATTTCTGCACTAACCATGGGCGGAATCGCCTATATCGGTGATGGAGAAATTTTAGACTTGGTTTCTACTCCCAACCCAGGAAGTGTACATTTCACATTAGACAAAAGCAGCTTTACCATTGCCGATCAGCAATTTACCCGCCTACCGTCGCAATATGTAATTAAAAGATTTGGTGAAGCAGATAAAAAAATCGCTTTAACCTTTGATGATGGACCCGATCCTGTTTATACCCCTCAGGTTATCAGCATCTTAAAAAAAGAAAAAGTACCAGGTTGTTTCTTTGTGGTCGGTATTATGGCCGAGCAAAACATGGAGTTGCTTAGGCAGGAATACAATGATGGGTATGAAATTGGAAACCACACGTTTTTCCACCCAGACATGTCGGCCATTGGCCCAAGAAGGGTTAAATTTGAATTGAACGCCACCCGTAGATTAATTGAAGCCGTAACCGGACACAGTACCATTTTATTTAGAGCGCCTTTTAATGCCGATGCAGAGCCACAAAACATTTCTGAAATTTTGCCGGTGGCACAAAGTAGGAAAGAAAACTACATTAATATTGGAGAATATATTGATCCTGAGGATTGGCAGCCCGGCAAAACCGCTGATCAGATTTTTAATGAGGTTGTAAAACAGCAAAACAATGGCAACATTTTATTGCTTCATGATGCAGGTGGTAATCGAGAAGCAACTGTAGCAGCATTGCCAAGAATTATTAAATTTTTTAAAGCGAAAGGCTACACCTTTACCACCGTTGGCAATTTAATGGGCAAGAAAAGGTCAGAATTAATGCCTGCGGTATCATCTACAGCCAATAGTGGTTTTACTGGGTCTGGAGATTATTTTTTCATAAACTTTTTCTATTATGGCAACCTAATCTTAAACGCAGTTTTTACCGTAGCCATTGCATTGGCCATACTTAGAACCCTATTTATCGCCTACTTAGCCATTCGCCAACGGAAAAGATCAAAAAGAAATGCCTACAAATTAATTGAAAACCCCAATGAAAAAGTTAGTATCATTATTCCTGCCTATAACGAAGAAGTAACCGCCATACAAACTTTAAACAGTTTACTTAAAACCACCTATCCAAATTTCGAATTGATTTTTGTGGATGATGGCTCAAAAGACAAAACCTTTGAAATTGTAAATCAACACTTTGAAAACCAACCCCAAATAAAAGTTTACAGAAAAGAAAATGGGGGCAAAGCATCTGCTCTAAATTATGGCATCGCTAAAGCATCCGCAGATTTTATCATCTGTATTGATGCAGATACCCAATTAAAAACCGACGCTGTTACGGAGTTGATGCGCTATTTCTACAGTCCCAAAATTGCAGCGGTTGCTGGTACCGTTAAAGTGGGCAATGCAGATAACATTATAACAAAATGGCAATCAATAGAATACATCACCGCCCAAAACATGGACAGAAGAGCCTTCGATCTCTTAAATACCATTACGGTAGTTCCGGGTGCGATAGGTGCATTTAGAAAAGATGTGGTATTGGAAATTGGGGGCTTTACCATCGATACGCTCGCAGAAGATTGCGATTTAACCATGCGAATTTTGAAAGCAGGTTACAAGGTGAAAAATTGCGATACCGCCATTGCCTATACCGAAGCGCCAGAAACGGTTTCCATGTTATTGAAACAAAGATTCCGTTGGAGTTTTGGCGTAATGCAAAGTTTCTGGAAAAACCGTAAAACCTTGTTGAATAAAAAATACGGTTATTTCGGGATGGTTGGCATGCCCAATATTCTAATCTATCAAATTATTTTACCGCTGTTTTCGCCATTGGCAGATTTATTTATGCTGATTTCACTGCTAACTGGATTATTCTCCTTGAGTGCAATTAACAATTTAACACTCACTGGCTTTTCTGGCATTTTGAGCTTGCACAATGGTTTCGGCCAAGTGCTATTCTATTACATCATCTTCATCATTGTTGATTTAGTTTTTGCAGGAATGGCCTTCAAAATGGAAAAAGAGAATTACAAAAATTTACTCTACATCTTCCCTCAGCGATTTTTCTGGAGACAGCTGATGTACGTAGTACTTTTTCGCTCACTAAGGCGGGCAATTAAAGGAGAATTGGAAACCTGGGGAACTTTAAAAAGAACTGGAAATGTGAAAGAAAATAGGGCTTAATTCACCATCAGCATTGATCCTTTTTAGCAATATGAGAAGGGATCAATGCTTTTCAAACGAAAATAATATAAGCCTATATTTTTTCGATCAAGCAAACAGCATAAGCTACAACACCTTCTTCTCTGCCTATAAAACCCATAAGTTCATTAGTAGTGGCCTTTATCGAAATTTCCTCTGTAGAAATGCCAATCGCTTCGGCTATATTTTTCTGCATCGCAGGGATATGCGGGTTAATTTTTGGCGCTTCTAAACACAGCATAGCATCAATATTTCCTACCTGCCAACCTTTTTCGGTGAGCAATTTAACGGTTTCTTGAAGAAGAATAATGCTACTAATACCCTTCCAACGGTCGTCGGTATTCTTGAAATGAAAACCAATATCGCGTAGGTTTGCAGCGCCTAAAAGTGCATCACAAATGGCGTGGAGCAAAACATCTGCATCCGAATGCCCGAAGGCACCCTTGTGATGTTCTAAAGTAACTCCTCCCACTACAAAAGGGTGCTGATCTTTCAATTGATGGACATCGAATCCAAATCCTACTCTGATTTTCATTGTGTGCTAAATTATTTTGACTGCTGTGGAATCTTGAGGTTCAGGGGGGGCCTTACACAGAGGTTTTATCTTTTAATTAACTTTTTTTCGCCAAAGTTAAACAAAAGACTAAAACGTAAGGTATTTGCCAATGGGCTTGTTTGCGCATTTGCAATTAAGTAAGCAAAATCAATATTAAAAACATTGTATTTTAAACCTGCACCTAAAGTGAAATATCGGCTATCACCCTTCATGGGGCTTTGATAATTGTAGCCCGCCCTTAAAGCAAATTGTTGATTATACCAATATTCTAACCCTGTAGAGATACCCACTTCTTTTAGTTCTTCGCTAAAACCGCCGGGGGCATCACTAAATGAGCCAAAAATCCCTGCTGGAACAGAACGGTTAGGGTCTTTTCCGCTTACAATGTTGTTGTTGGAATCGTAAATGGGTTGAGTTGGAACCAATAGTTTATTAAAATCTAAAGCGAGGGTAAAGGTGCTCATCTCATCAATACTCACAGTTGAGGCACCACCAAGTTTAAAGTTAGTGGGTAGAAAAAAGCTTTCGCCACCATCAGAATAGCTCATTTTTGTACCAATATTTGAAATGTTTGCACCTGCGGATAAAATGGCATTCTTTCCAAATAATCTAGTTGAGGTTTTATACAAACCTGAAACATCAACCGCTACTGCATTACCTCCATGAACTTGCCCTGATGAGGAGAACTGTCCAGAGGCCAAATTTGAATACACATACCGGAGTGTACTGCCAAGTGCAAATTCTTCACCAAAACTTCTGGCAAAAGAGAAATCCAGAGCCAATTCATTTGGATTGCTAATCCCTAAATCTTGTTGATTTACATCTGTTAATTGTATGGAGCCTAGAGAGAAATATCTTAGAGATGCACCAATTGTATTCCGATCGTCCAGCTTATAAAAACCACCTAAATAGGCTAAATTAATATCAGGAACTAAGCTTTTCAACCAAGGGCTGTAAGAAAGTGCGAAACCATAAGGTTTATCCAGAAATGCCAATTTAGACGCATTGATACTTGCCGCATTTACATCTCCGCGAACCGCTACACCAGCGTCGCCCATTGAGCCAGCTCTAGCATCGGGTGTAATCAATAAAAAAGGTACAGCAGTTACAATATTATTTGATTCGCTCCCATTGGTTTGGGTACCAGATATAGTAACTTGAGCATTTGTTTTACCAAACACTAAAACTACAGAGAGTGCAGAAAAAGCAAGCTTACTGAGGTACTTGAAATTCATCCTTTAAAGGTACGTAATTTAGATTTCGGAATATTAAAACTTTGGAATAATTTAATAACGCAAAATCAGAATTAATATTTTAATAACGCTTACAAAAGTGAAAAAATATTACTGATTAAATAGACACGTTTCTTCATCGCTTTAATTATTACAATTGATCCACAGTTCTTAAACGATTTACAGCAAACGCAGCGCATAATTTTATTCATTTAAAAATTTATCCCCATAATTTATTCCTTCTTTCTAAGTTCAGTCAAAGTAATGCGAATATTAAATACGTGAAAATTTATGTGTCTGAATGTTAATTATTTAAGAAAATAAATACCCAAAACCCAAACACACACAATAGGTTAAATAATAATACGTTATGCAAGAGAAATATATTCGCAATTTTGTTACAACAAACTTTATTATTCATTTTAATTTACGTAATTTTATCATTTGAATGGCCTTTGGGCTATATTACTAAGCATATATGAAAAAACTATTACTATATTCTTTTGCTTGTTTATCTCTTGTAGGCCTGCTTTCTGGCTGTAGCTCGAAAGGAGGGAACGCCTCAAGCAAAACAGGTATTCCCTATGCGGATAGAAAAAGTAAAACTCCAGGGGGTTTTGCTGTAGCTACAAAGTACAAACGTGCCCCAGGGCCAGGCTTAATCCCAATTGAAGGTGGAGTTTTGGTTGTTGGCGGTAGTGCAATTGAAGTAGCTGGTGTAGAACCGAACATCTACAACTACAAAAGACAGGTTACTGTACCCTCTTTTTATATGGATGAAACTGAGGTTTCTAATACCGATTGGTTAGAATATTTACACTGGATTAGAGTAAGCTATCCTGAAGATCGCGAGTATTACTACAATGAATTACCAGATACATTGGTTTGGCGGAGTGCTTTATCATACAACGAGCCTTACGTAGATAATTACTTACGTCACCCAGCTTACCGCGATTACCCGGTAGTTGGTGTTTCTTGGGAGCAGGCATCTCGCTATTGCGAATGGAGAACTTCTCAAGCAAACGAATTTATTCTTCGTGAAAAAGGAATCTTAACAGATTACAAAACGCTTGCTGGTGGAACATCGGGTAAGGGAAACAATTCTACAACTGCTGCTGCAACGGCTAGACCAGATAAACCCTTCAATACGGATGCTTATTTAAATGGGCAGTATGATGATAAGGGAAAAAATGCTCCAGTTGATTATAATGCAAAAGCCGGTGCATCAGTTGGTGCTGCTGGTGGAAGAGGTGGAAAAGGATTACCAACCAGAAATGCAACATTAGAAGATGGCGTAATCATGCAACCATACCGTCTCCCAACAGAGGCTGAGTGGGAATATGCTGCTTTAGGATTAATCGGAAATACAGAATACGAAAACATCAATCAGAATAAAATTTACCCATGGAATGGTTTGGGTGTAAGTTCTGCGAAGAAAAAAACTCGTGGCATGATTCAAGCCAACTTTAAGAGAGCTCCTGGTGATTACATGGGTGTGGCCGGATCTTTAAATGATAAAGGTGATTTGACTGTTCCAGTAATATCTTACACTGCCAACGATTTTGGTTTATACAATATGGCTGGAAACGTTAACGAATGGGTAAATGATGTTTATCGTACCGGTACATTTACTAATGCAGACGCATTTAATCCATATCGTGGTAACCAGTTTCAAGACAAACAACTTTCGGACGCTGCCAATGGAAAAATTGCCTTAGATAAATACGGTAAGCCAATCAAACAGAATGCTTATTCTGGAAAGAAATTAAGCTGGGCGGATAAGCAAGCACTAGCGAAAAGAGCAGATTCAATTGCTAAATCTCCTGATCCAACAGCACAGGTTACTTCTTACCAAGCGGATGAAAGAGGCTACCGCGATAAACAGAACAAATTGCTAAATGATGAAGGCGTTACTTTAGTTAACGATAAATCAAGAGTTTATAAAGGTGGTTCATGGAACGATATGGCATATTGGTTAAACCCAGCAACACGTCGTTTTATGCAACAAGATGAATCATCAGCCGAAGTAGGTTTCAGATGTGCAATGACCATGCTTGGTGCGCCAGAAATTAGCACTCAAGGTAAAAGACAATTCAAAAACCCGCCTTCAAAACCTTTTAGGGTAAGCAAAGGAAGATAACTTTTTAAAGAAAAGGCCTCGACAAAATCGAGGCCTTTTCTTTTGGAAAAAATGCTATTGTTTGACCTGGTTTTGTTCAATACCAAAGGGCAATACTTAAGCCAATCAACATCCATCAAAGCGCTAAAATGTATTCAGCATTAGAGGGGGGGGGGCTAAAAGACAGTTATAAGGTGTTGTCAGCCCAAATTTATTTTAGGGTCTTATCCGCTGCTAAAAGATATTTGCGTGATAGTGAACTTCAGTTATTTGAATTGAATCAATACTTGGTTCTTTTCAACTTTATCCCCTTGGTTAACACTAATTTTCTTCACAATGCCATCAGAGGGCGATTTTAGAATATTCTCCATCTTCATCGCTTCCAGAATTAACAAATTATCGCCTTTCTTAATCTCCGTTCCCTCTTCTACAATAACTTTAAGCACTAAACCCGGCATCGGTGCCTTTACATCAAGCACTTTAGCCGTCGCCAAATTATCTAATCCCAATTGCTTTAATAACTGATCAAATTGATCTTCAACCTTAACCGAATAAGTGTTGCCATTTACTTTAATGGTACAGGTTTTTTCAGCTTGATTGATTTCTACAAGCTCGGTGTTAAAAGATTGATTTTTATAAATTACATGAGTAGTATTGT
Organism: Pedobacter yonginensis; assembly: GCF_003173595.1. Classification (GTDB taxonomy): domain Bacteria; phylum Bacteroidota; class Bacteroidia; order Sphingobacteriales; family Sphingobacteriaceae; genus Pedobacter; species Pedobacter yonginense. Next base: position 991,558 of record NZ_QGNZ01000002.1, on the reverse strand, counting down.
CCGAAATCGCACTTAAATCCAGGTGTACTAAGTCATGATTAATAAATAATTCATTCCCTTTATTATCGATTTCGAAATCGAACCGATCATTAACTTTTACTTGATGCATAGTTACTGGGTTAAGGCGTATTGAACTAAGTTTGCGCCCATTTTAAGGGCTTTCGTTCTGGTTTCTTGTGTATCTTCAGGATAGGTGCCAAAGTCTTCCCAGCCGTTGCCTAAATCGCACTCAAAGGTATAATAGCATACTACTCTGCCTTTGTAAATTAGCGCAAAGCCTTGAGGCCGCTTGCCATCATGTTCGTGAATCTTAGGCAATCCACCAACAAATTTATATTTCTGATTATAAAGTGGATGGTTGGCTGGTAATTCTTCAAAAGATAACTCAGGAAACACCTTTTTCATCTGTGGCCTGATAAATTTATCCAAACCGTAATTATCATCGATATGAAGAAAACCTCCTCCAGTTAAATATTGCCTTAAATTTTTTATTTCTTGATCGCTGAACACCACATTCCCATGCCCAGTCATGTAAATAAATGGGTAATTAAAAATTTCCTTGCTTCCAACCTCTACAATACTCTCTTCAGGGTAAAAATTCGTTTTGAGGTTTGCATTGCAAAAAGCAATTAAATTTGGCAAAGCCGTTCTGTCTGCGTACCAATCTCCGCCACCATTATATTTTAATTTAGCCATCCTGTATGACGGCGGAAAGATACTGAAAGCGGACCACATGAAACTACAAACCAACAAGCAGATGCCCAAGACCGAGTTTCGTAATTTTGAAAATGGAATATTGAAAATGCTAAACTTCAAATTGGCTATCGGTTAATGTAATTGATCTCGAAGCAGGCAGATAGTGCGGCAGTTTCCGTTCTAAGCCTGTTGTTCCCTAAAGTTAAAGCTTTAAAATCTTTGTTCAAAGCCTCATTTACTTCTTCTGGGGTAAAATCTCCCTCAGGACCAATTAATACCAAATACTTCCCATGCGGGTGTATTAGATCAGAAATGTATTTCTTACTACCACTGTCTATACAATGCGCTATTAATTTGTCCCCATCAAAAGATTGTGATAAAAATGCATCAAAAGAGATGGCATCATTTAGTTTTGGATGATAAGCCTTTATGGATTGTTTTACGGCTGAGGTGATTACTTTGATTAGACGATCTTCCTTCACGACTCTTCTTTCAGATCGATCCGTTATGATTGGTGTAATCTCGTCTATCCCGAGTTCGGTGGCTTTTTCCAAAAACCACTCTAAACGATCAATATTTTTGGTTGGTGCTACGGCAATATGCAGATAATGATTTCTCTTATTAAACTCCGATTCGACCTTTTGAACAGAGAGTCGTACCTTTTTGGGATTGTCAGATGTAATTTCAGCGGTATAAAACCCACCCTTACCATCAACAAGATTAACTAAGCTGCCAATAGACAAGCGTAAAACCCTTACACAATGTTTGCTTTCTTCTTCGCTTAGGGTATAGGTATTTTGGGTAATATCTGGCGTATAGAAAATATGCATAGTTGAATTTAGTGATTATCAACCATATCAGCTTCATTGATAACCAATTCTAATTTTATCGTTTCGATGTTTTGATCGGTTTTCTTTAGGATGGTAAATAGGTAACCATAAGATTCATTGCTTTCACCAACTTCAGGAATTCTTTCAAAAACATGAGAAACTAATCCACCAATGGTATCGAAATCTTCATCCTCAGGCAAATCGTGTGGCAAATGCTCATTTACATCATAAACGGTTGCAAAGGCATTCACAATGAATTCATTATCCGACACCTTTTCAACCAACGGCTTCTCTTCATCGTACTCATCCTGTATTTCACCCACCAATTCCTCTACAATATCTTCTAGCGTTACCATACCAGCAGTACCACCAAATTCATCTAAAACAATAGAAATCTGAATGCGATTGCTTTGCAATTCACTCATCAAATCGTTAATTTTTTTGGTTTCTGTAACGAAGTAAGGCTTTCGGATGATATCGCTCAATGTCCAGTTTTGATTGCCAGACATGACCAAAGGCAAAATATCTTTAGCATGAATAATCCCAACGATTTTATCCATGATTTCATCATATACCGGCAAACGAGAGTAACCTTCCTTGATAATGGTATCGATCACATCTTCTCTGGAGGCCGTTAATTCAATCCCTGAAATCTTGGTTCGTGGCACCATGATGTTTTTAACTACACGTTCATTAAAATCAAAAACGTTTTTAATTAATTCGTGCTCGTTATTATCTAAAGCACCACTTTCTTTCCCTTGATCTAGTAAATACTGAAGTTCTTCGGTACTGTGAAGTGATTCGTGCCCGCCTGCAGTATCAATACCAAATGGTTTAAGAATTACTGCTGCCAAACTGTTCAATGTCCAGATTGCAGGCCTAAAAACAATATAAAATATTTGTAGTGGAACAGAAACAAACAAGGTTGTTGCCACTGGCCTTTGTATGGCGAATGATTTTGGTGCAAGTTCTCCAAAAACGATGTGCATAATCGTGATAACGGAGAATGCCACTACCGTTGATGCGGAATGAATGAATGCATCACTAAATCCCCAATGCAGGCTATCAAAGAGATTTTTGAAAATGGTATGCATAACGCCTTCACCCACCCAGCCTAAACCAAGTGATGCAAGCGTTATACCTAACTGGGTTGCGGCAAGGTATCCATCTAAATTGTGGATAATGCCTTTCGCCATTTTACCTACTCTGCTGCCTGTTTTTGCTTTAATTTCTATTTGTGATGCTCTTACTTTTACGATTGCGAACTCTGCCGCAACAAAAAATCCATTCAATAGCACCAAAAATAAGGCAAAAAATAACCTCCAACCAACTGAGCCGGTATCAGGCTCTTCTAAAGCTGCAACAGCAAGTGTAGGGGATGATAATATTGCGCTTAATTTAAAATTTAAAAACAAACAGACCGTGGGTAAATCCATTATGCTAATTCTCTAAATGTTGTATTGTATAATTCTATACTTTCCCTGATTACTTTATGTGCATAACGAACACCTAATAAATGCTCGATAGTCACATTTTTATCTTCTAATGCTTTGTAATCTTGGAAGAAGCGTACAATTTCTTTCATTTGATGTGGAGGCAACTCGTCCAAATCGTTAATATAATTAACAGACATATCATGAGCAGCTACCGCTATAATTTTATCATCTTGTTCGCCGTTATCAACCATGTGCATTACACCAACTACCTTAGCTTCGATTAAGGTCATTGGGTAAACATCAACAGAACAAAGCACCAAAATATCTAATGGATCTTTATCATCACAATACGTTTGTGGGATAAAGCCATAATTTGCTGGGTACATTACTGATGAAAAAAGAACCCTGTCTAACTTGATTAAACCAGATTCTTTGTCTATTTCGTATTTTGCTTTTGAACCTTTTGGAATTTCAATAATTGCGTTTACAACTTCTGGAAGGTTTGAACCAGGAGATACGCTATGCCATGCGTGATGATCGTCTTTTGCCATTTTTAATTTAAATCTGTTTATCCTCTTCGGGACTTTTCACTACTTTACTTTTTACAAAGGTAATTAATAATGGAATAGTTGTTATAAAGATAAACCCAATAATAATATATAATAAATAATCGTTTATTTCTTTTTCGAAACGTTTGCCTAGAAAATAGCCTAGTAATGTCAACGATGTAATCCACAAAACGCCGCCAACAATATTATAAAATGCGAATCTTTTTACATCCAGTTTAACTACACCAGCAAAAATCGGTGCAAAAGTTCTAACTATCGGAACAAATCTGCCCATTATGAGTGCAAACGCTCCTTGCTTGTTATAATAATCTTCTGCCGCCTTTAAATATTTCTTTTTAAAGAAGAAACTGTCTTTTCTGGTGTACAACACTGGTCCTGTTTTACGTCCAAACCAATAGCCAGTAAAATTGCCCATTATGGCGGCTATACATAGGCCAGCTAAGAGTACGGCAATGTTAACATCCAGCTTACCTGTAGCAACAAACATACCCGCCAAAAACAATAAATAATCACCGGGAAGAAAGAAGCCAAAGAATAGACCAGTTTCTGCATAGATTACAAATATTACAAGATAGAAACCGCCCTCCCTCAATAATTTTTCGGGATCAATTAGTTGATGCAGGTTATTCCAAAAATCGTGCATATTCAATTATTCGTAAAACTACAAATAATTATTAAACAACTGCATACCTATATTAGGTTTAAAATAATTGCAGGATAAACACCCAAAATTATCGTAATGGCTACAGAGATGATTAAAACAACTTTATATTGTGCTGGTGTGGCAAGTTCTACTTCAGCTCCATCTTTGAACCACATGGCCACAATAACCTTGAAATAGTAATAAAAACCGACCAAAGCATTTAAGATTGCAAAGGCAACTAATAGCGTTTGATACTCACCCATTACGTTTAAAAACATCAGATATTTGCCAATGAAACCTGCTGTTAATGGTATCCCTGCTAGTGATAGCATCGCCACTGTTAAGCATAAAGCCACCAAAGGATTTTTCTTACCTAAGCCGTTAAAGCTCTCAAAATGATCGCTACCTGTTTTTTGTTTAACCAAGATTAACACTGCAAAAGCAATAATAGAGGCAAAGGTATAAGCCGAAGCGTACACCAATACGCTGCTTTCGGAGTTTTTACTTAAAACAATAAGCGAAAATAATAGGTAACCTGCATGAGAAATACTCGAATAGGCTAACATGCGTTTAAAGTTCTTTTGGAACAAAGCGGTAACGTTACCGATAAATAATGTTAAACATACAATTACGATTAGGGGCACAACCCAAAAATCGTGAAGCGGGGCAAAAGCACCAGCAAACAATCTTAAGAATGCTGCAAAACCTGCCGTTTTAACTACCGTACTCATAAAAGTAGTAATTAAAGATGGCGAGCCTTCATACACATCCGGTGTCCAGAAATGGAAAGGAGCAGCTCCAACTTTGAAGCTTAAACCAATCATCATTAATATAACCCCAGGATAAAATATTGGGGAAATTGTTTGTGGATTGGATACTAAATAGGCTTGAATTTTATCTAAATCAAATGAGCCTGTGGCACCGTAAATTAAAGTGATCCCAAATAATAAGAAACCTGTTGAAAATGCCCCCATTAAAAAGTATTTCAATGAAGCTTCATTGCTTGCAAAATCCTTTTTTCTAATTCCGGCAAGAATGTATAAACTCACAGACATGATCTCCAATCCAACAAAAAGCATCGCCATGTTTTTGTAAGATACCATCATAATCATCCCGGCAAGGGAGAATAGTATTAAGGTATAATATTCAGCAATGTTATCGCTTTTAGCATGAAAGTAATTTTGTGTGAGGAGAAAAATCAATGATGTACCCACTATACACACGGCAGAAAATGCCAAGGCAAAATTATCTGTTTGCATCATTCCATAATGTACAGCATTGCCATCCCATGCGTAAAAGGTAAATCCTAATGCAGTAAGTAAACCAACAACGGTAAGCGGTAGTAATGCCTTATTTGCTTTAAACAAACCTGCGTAAAGCACCAAAAAAGCTGTTATACTAATGGTTATAATAATATTCATTGCTTATGTTACTGTTTTAATTTTTGATTTACCTGTTCTAATAAATGTTGCACAGATGCCTCTGTTAAATGCAATAGTGGTTTTGGATATACACCCAAAACAATAATTAATACACAAATGGTGTAAAGAACTAATTTCTCGGTTCCCTTAATATCTGTAAAAGTGATCGTTAAGCTGTTGGTTTGTCCAAGCATAACATTTTGGTACATTCTTAACATATAAACTGCACCAAATATGATGGTTAAACCTGCAACGGCAGCCGCCCAAATGCTGTAGTTATATACGCCTAACAGCAGTAAAAATTCACCTATAAACCCGTTGGTGCCTGGCAATGCAACCGTACCTAAAACAATAATTAAGAAAACGATTGCTAATTGTGGAGCAGTTTTGGCAATGCCACCCAACTCTTCAATTTTATTGGTTTTAACACGAGAGAAGATAATATCTAACACATAAAATAAGCCCACCACATTGATCCCGTGACTTAACATTTGAACCATTGCACCCTGCATACCTTGTTGATTTAAGGCAAATATACCTGCAGAAATTAAACCAACGTGTGCAATAGATGAATACGCAACTAAACGTTTAGCATCCTTCTGTGTAAAAGCAATTAGCGATGCATAAACGATTCCGATAATCGATAAAATAATGACAAGATTACCCCATTCTTGAACGCCCTGAGGAACAATTGGCAATAACCATCTGATTAAACCATAAATACCCATCTTTAACATAATACCCGATAACAGCATAGTACCTGGTGTTGGTGCTGAGGTATAAGTATCTGGTTGCCAAGTATGAAAAGGAAATATTGGCATTTTAATGGCGAATGCGATGAAAAAAGCCCAGAAAATCCAGCCTTGTTGTGTAGGATTTAAGTTTAAGGAATACAAAGTTTGAAGGTCGAAATTATGAGCTGTGTTTTGAAGATATAAATAAATTATCCCCATCAGCATAAACAGTGAACCCGCTATCGTATAAACGAAAAACTTCATGTTGATTCGAATACGGTCTTTGCCTCCCCATACGGCACAAATGAAATAAATTGGAATTAACGCCGCTTCCCATCCGATGTAAAATAAGAACGCATCCATTGCTGTAAAAACCAACAATAGTCCGCTTTGCATAAACAGAATTAGAGCATAAAAGGCCGCTGGGTTTTTATATTCGTGATTGTAACTCGATAAAATAATAATCGGCACCAAAAGGTTGGTAAGCAACACTACAAGCAGACTAATGCCGTCTATACCTGCGTGGAAACGAATGCCCAAATCTGCAATCCATGGTAAATTGGCTTCAAACTGTGTGCTTGCATCAGGAATAAAAGTGAATGCGATAACCAATGCCAAGCCTAAAGAAGCTACTGCGAAAACAGTAGAAATTATTTTAGCTGACTTCCCTGTAAATGCCGTAATAATTGCACCTATAAGCGGAAGAAATATGAGTAGTAAAAGTTGTTCCATTATTTAATTTTGAACCCTTTTTATATGTATAAAAATGTATATAATAACAATGCGACGATACCAAATACCATCATAAATATGTAGAAACCTACGTTTCCACTTTGTAATAAACGGACGCCCTTACTGGCCTCGTTTGTACTCCACCCTAATCCGTTCACAATTCCATCTATAAATTTCGTATCAATTACTTTGTAGAAGAATTTGGAAAGTCCATCTAAAGGCTTAGTAATTAAGAAATCATAAATCTCATCCAAATAAAATTTATTGTAAGATAGCTTAGCCAAGGCAGTGCGTGGTGCTTCGTCAGCAACAGGTACACGTGCGCCTTTTACATATCTCGTGTAAGCATAAACCAACGCGATAACAGCTGCACCTACCGAAATTCCCATTAAGGTAAATTCTGTAGAGTGGTTTAAGCCTAATTCATGTTGTGCTACAACTGGCGCTAACCAATGGGCCAACCAATCATGGCCACCTAAAATTTCCGGTGCATTAATGGCTCCGCCTATCGCGGCTAAAACAGCTAAGATAATTAACGGAATAGTCATAGCTTTTGGAGATTCGTGCACATGGCTTTCTTCGTGATGTGTTCCTCTGTATTGACCAGAAAAGGTAAGGAACATCATTCTAAACATATAAAATGCGGTTAAGAAGGCGGTAAATACTCCAACTGCCCAAAGCACTTTATTGTGTTCAAAAGCATTGGCTAAAATTTCGTCTTTAGAAAAGAAACCCGAAAATGGTGGCAAACCTGCAATGGCAATGGTACCAATCATCATGGTAAAAAACGTAATTGGAAGCTTTTTCCGCAAACCACCCATGTGGCGCATATCCTGCTCGTGGTGCATGGCATGAATTACTGACCCTGCTCCTAAAAACAGCAATGCTTTGAAGAATGCGTGGGTAATTACATGGAAAAATGATCCAGTATAAGCCCCAATACCTAAACCTAAAAACATATATCCCAGTTGAGATACCGTTGAATAAGCCAATACCTTCTTAATATCGGTTTGAGTTAACGCGATGATTGCAGCAATCAACGCCGTTGCAGCACCAACAATCGCAATGATGTTTTGTGTAATGGGCGCAAGATCAAATAATACACTTGAGCGCGCAATCATATAGATACCAGCGGTTACCATCGTTGCAGCATGGATTAACGCCGAAACGGGCGTTGGTCCAGCCATTGCATCAGGCAACCAAGTAAATAAAGGTAGCTGGGCCGACTTACCGCAGGCGCCAATAAATAACAAAATGGTTATTAAAACAATCGTGTTGTTATCTTTCGAAATCGAAATGGCTTGAGGGAATATTTTAGAAAACTCAACACTTCCAAAAAAGTTAAACAATAAGAAAACGCCCAACAAAAAGCCTAAATCACCTATACGGTTCATTACAAAGGCTTTTTTTGCTGCCGAAGCATAAGCAGAATTGGTGTACCAAAATCCAATCAATAAATAAGAGCAAAGTCCTACACCTTCCCAGCCAATAAACATTACGATATAGTTTGATCCCAACACCAATAAAAGCATGAAGAATACAAACAGGTTTAGGTAGCTAAAAAACTTGCCGAATCCTTCATCATCATGCATGTAGCTGGTAGAATACAGGTGAATTAAAAATCCAATTCCAGTAATGATTAAAAGCATAATTGAACTCAAAGGATCAACCAGAAAAGATAAAGGAATGTGTAATGTGCCAGCACTAATCCAATCAAACAAAAAGACTTCGTGAGATTTTTGTGCATCGCCTTGTAAACTAAAGAAAATAACTAAACTGATGATAAATGAAGCAAGGATAACCCCGCTGCCAATAACACCTACTAGTCCTTTAGATAAAGATTTTCTGCCCAATCCATTAATTACAAAACCTAAAAAAGGAAGTAATGGAACCAGCCAGATCAATTGTTCTATTTTCATTTATTACTATATAACTACCACTTAAGGCGATTTAAAACATTAATATCTATCGATTTTGTATTTCTGTAAACCATTACAATGATACTGAGTCCTACTGCTACTTCTGCAGCAGCCAAAGCCATAATGAAAAATACGAAAACCTGTCCTGATGGATCATTACTGTGAACTGAAAAAGCAGTTAAAAGCAAATTAACAGCATTTAACATCAGCTCTACCGACATAAAAATTACGATTGCGTTTCTGCGTGTTAAAACGCCAATTACACCTATTGTGAAAATTATAGCACTTAAATAGATGTAATGATTTAGCGGAACGCCTTGCATTGTTGTTGTTAAATTTTCCATTATGCTTCTACCTCATCTCTTTTAGATAATAAAACGGCTCCAACCATTGCCGACAATAGTAATAGAGATGACAATTCAAACGGTAATAAAAATGGCCCAAAAAGCTCCTTACCTAAATTCTCTACCAAACCCAATCCTTGGTTTTTCAAAATTAACGGACTTGAAATGGCTGTGGCTTTAAGTGAACCAATTAAGGTTACAATTAAACAGCCTCCTGCAATTACGCCTACAATCTTAATTAGTGGCGATTTTGATGGCTCAGTCTCATTATTCAAATTAAGGAGCATCAATACGAATAAAAACAGAACCATAATTGCCCCCATGTAAACAATAAAGTTTACCACGGCCAAAAATTGTGCATTTAATAGCACGTAGTGAACGGTAAAGGTAAAAAAGGTAAGAATTAAGTACAATACACTGTGGATTGGATTTTTTGCAAAAATCACCATCAGCGAAAAGATGATACTTAATGTGGCTACGAAATAGAATACTTGTGTACTCATTAATTTATATTTGTTTATTTGTTTACGCTCAACTAAACTAATTTCAGGTTCCTTTTTATTGAGTGCTGAAAATTTAGCTGACGTTATTATTTTTTCATTTCTAATGGAGCTTCTACCAATTTGTCTTTCCCGTAAATAAAATCTTTACGAAGGTAATCAGCAGGAACAATTGGCCCATCTAAATAAATTGCTTCTTTAGGGCAAGCCTCTTCACACAATCCGCAAAAAATACAGCGAAGCATATTAATTTCATAAGTTGCTGCATATTTTTCTTCTCTGTATAAATCTTTCTCTTCGGGTTTACGCTCGGCTGCAATCATGGTAATTGCTTCCGCAGGGCATGATAAAGCACATAAACCACAAGCGGTACAACGTTCTTTGCCGTTTTCATCACGCTTAAGTGAGTGCATACCTCTAAAGTTGGCAGAAAATTCGCGTTCTACTTCTGGATATCGTATAGTAGCCTCTTTTTTGAATAAGTGGCTGATGGTTATGCCCATACCTTTCATAATTGCAGGTAGGTACATGCGCTCCATAAAGCTCAGAGGCTTTTGTTCCAGTACTTTTTTCTTGTTACTTAATGATTCCATAATTAAAACTTCTCAATAATCGCAATCACAACTCCAGTTATTATAATGTTGGCAATAGCCAAAGGTATTAATCCTCTCCAACCCAAATTCATCAATTGATCGTAACGGAAACGCGGGATTGTCCACCGTACCCACATAAAGAAAAAGATGAAAAAGAATATTTTCGCAAATAAGATTACAGTTCCAAACAATGGCGCCCATGTTGGCCCCCAGTGTGCAGCAATATAATCCATCCCCGGATAATTGTATCCTCCAAAGTATAATGTTGCCATTACCGCTGATGAGACAAACATATTGATGTATTCCGCAAACAGGTAAAAACCAAGTTTCATTGACGAATATTCCGTGTGATAACCACCAATTAACTCCGTTTCACATTCTGGTAAATCAAATGGTGCACGGTTGGTTTCAGCAAAAGAGCATACCATAAAAATGATAAAACCTACTGGTTGGTACCAAACGTTCCAATTAAAGCCATGCTGCTGTTCAACAATTTGCTTTAAGCTCAAGGTATTAGTCATTAAAAGCAGGGCGATGATGGATAACCCCATTGCAATTTCATAACTGATGTTTTGTGATGCCGCACGTATTGCACTCAATAAAGAATACTTGTTATTGGACGCCCATCCACCAATCATAACACCATACACACCTAAAGAAACCACTCCAAAAATGTAAAGAACCCCCACATTAATATCAGAAACTTGAAGTGGAATGACCTTTCCGGCGATTAATACAGGGCTGCCCCAAGGGATAACTGCCGTACCAATACATGCACACAATAATGCTAAACCCGGCCCAGCGATAAATAACCATTTGCTTGATGTTGTCGGAATAATTTCCTCCTTCATAAACATCTTCAATCCATCTGCTAAGGGTTGTAAAATTCCAAAAGGGCCAGCTCTATCCGGACCCAAGCGATCTTGAAGATAGGCGGCAACTTTACGTTCCGCATAGGTAGAATACATGGCAATTACCAAACTGATACCAAAAATTACTGTTACCAGAATAAATTTTTCTATGATAAAACCTGTATCCATTAGTATTTTACTGTTTTATGTAATTCAATTTCATTCGCATCTTGTAAAGCCTGATTTGGCTGAATAACATGCAAAGGTTTCAATGTTTCATAATGATTTGATGCAATTACAGATGTATCATCAATATGGGTTGGATGTTCAATCACCCAATCTGAAGTTGCTTTCTTGTCAAAACGGCAGGTATTACAGATAAATTCTTCAACCTCACCAAATTGATCTTTACGAGCCGTTACACGCAAAACATCCTCCCCTTTATACCAAAGTGTTACCTTTCCATTGCATTTTTCATGGTCGCAATTGCGGTGTGCATCAATGGGTTTGGTAAACCAAACGCGGTTTTTAAAACGGAAGGTTCTATCTGTTAAAGCACCAACAGGGCAAACATCAATCACATTTCCTGAGAAATCATTGTCAACAGCTGTTTGAATGTAAGTTGAAATTTCGGAATGATCGCCGCGATTTAAGATGCCATGTACACGCTTATTTGTAATCTGATCAGCAGTGAAAACACAGCGATAGCACAAAATACAACGATTCATGTGCAATTGAATTTTATCACCTATGTCAATTCTTTCGAAAGTACGACGCTCAAACTCGTAACGAGTTTTTTGTAAACCGTGCTCGTAGCCTAAATTCTGCAAGTCGCATTCACCAGCCTGGTCACAAACTGGGCAATCTAGTGGATGGTTAATTAATAGAATTTCTACAACACCGGCTCTTGCTTCCAAAACTTCTGGAGAGGTAATGTTAAGTACTTCCATACCATCCATTACGGTTGTACGGCAAGATGCGACCAACTTTGGCATTGGGCGAGGGTCTTTTTCAGAGCCTTTCGTCACCTTTACGATGCAAGTACGGCACTTACCACCACTGCCCTCTAACTTAGAATAATAGCACATGGCTGGCGGAACGATGTCACCTCCAATTTGCCTCGCAGCATTTAAGATGGTGGTACCGTTGTCAACTTCTACTGTTATCCCGTCTATTGTTACTTTTACTTTATCACTCATTTTATAAGTCAAAAGTGAAAATTAAAAATTGAAAATCTTTAACATTCCTAGTTTTATTCCTTGTTCATGTTCATTATTATAGAAGCCAAAATCATTCATATTTAATCCACTCCTTTTAATAATTTTAATCTATAATTGAAAAGTATAGCCAATTTAACAGGCGCTTTTACTCTTTAATTTGGATTTTTTACTTCTTCAGCTTTCGCTATCGGATTAGCATAGTTTGCTAGACCATAATTTTGTTGCTGACTTTTGATTGGCTCTTTAATATGCCATTCAAATTCATCTCTAAAGTGTCTAATCGCACTTGCAACAGGCCAGGCAGCAGCATCACCTAAAGGACAAATGGTATTGCCTTCAATTTTTCGCTGAATATCCCATAGCAAATCCACATCTTCCATCTTACCATGACCGTGCTCAATTTTATGCAAAACCTTTTCCATCCAACCCGTTCCTTCACGGCAAGGCGAACATTGTCCGCAACTTTCGTGATGATAAAAGCGAGCAAAATTCCAGGTATTTCTAACAATACATTGGTCTTCATCAAAAGCGATAAAACCACCAGAGCCCAACATGGTTCCTGTAGCAAATCCACCTTCCGATAAGGATTCGTAACTCATTAACCGAGGTTCGCCATTTGCGTATTTTAAAGTCAAATTCGCTGGCAAAATAGGCACTGATGAGCCACCAGCTACAGTTGCTTTAAGTTTTTTACCATTGGCAATACCTCCACAATATTCGTCTGAATAGATAAATTCTTCAACAGGTAAACCCAATTCTATTTCATAAACACCTGGTTTTACTAAATTTCCAGAAGCTGAGATTAATTTTGTACCTGTACTTCTACCAATTCCAATTTTAGCATACTCATCACCACCATCGTTGATAATTGGCACCACTGCAGCAATAGATTCTACATTGTTCACCACTGTTGGACAGCCGTACAATCCTGCAATAGCAGGGAAAGGTGGTTTTATTCTAGGATTACCTCTTTTACCCTCAAGTGATTCTAACAAAGCAGTTTCCTCGCCGCATATGTATGCACCACCACCTGGTTGAACATATAATTCTAGATCGTAACCTGTACCTAAAATGTTTTTGCCTAACCAACCAGCTGCTTTAGCTTCTGCAATGGCCTTCTCCAAAATACGGATTTGGGGCATCATCTCTCCACGAACGTAGATATAGGAAACCTTCGCACCTAATGCAAAGCTCGAAACAATCATTCCTTCAATCAATGCATGAGGAATATGAGTCATCAAATAACGGTCTTTAAAAGTCCCTGGCTCAGATTCGTCTGCATTGCAAACCAAATAGCGTGCAACGCCTTCTGGCTTAGCCAAAAAGCTCCATTTCATCCCCGTAGGAAAACCTGCACCCCCGCGACCGCGTAATCCAGATTTCTTAACTTCTTCAACAATTTCCTCGGGTGTTAAAGTTTTAAGAGCTTTTTCTACGGCACGGTACCCACCTTTTTGGCGATAGACCTCAAGTGTATTGATGCCTGGTACGTTAATATGCTCAAGTAATAATTTGCGACTCATTTATCTTTTTAGATGTGAGATGTGAGATATAAGATGTGAGCCTTTAAATGAAAGATGAAGATTAGACTCTTGTCTTTTTCATTTCTCTTATCTAATTTCTCAAATCTCATATCCCATATCTAGTTTCTCAAATCTTGTTCTTTAAATCTTCAATCAATTTATCTACGCTTTCGGTAGTTAGGTTTTCATAGAAGGTATATTCAGGGCTAATTTGTAAAACCGGGCCAAAACCACAGGCTGCCAAACATTCAACTCCTCTAAAGCTGAATAAACCATCTGCAGTAACTTCACCCTCTTTAACACCCAACTTACTTTCTAAGTGATTTAATATTTTTTCTGCTCCTACCAAACAACAAGGTCCGGTACGGCAAACTTCCATTGCATATTTACCTTGAGGCTTTAAAAAGTACATACTGTAGAAAGTAGCTACTTCATAAACCTCAATAGGTTGAATTTTCAAGTAATCTGCAACTTGATCCATTGCAGAAGTGCTTACCCATAAAAACTCCGCTTGCACCAAATGTAATAAGGGTAGCAAAGCCGATTTTGTTTTATCTGCCGGATAACGGGTGATTACCTCATCAAATTTGGCAAGCAATTCTGATGAGAACACTACAGGTGTTTGTTCTTCTACTTTAAGCATCTAATTCTCCTGCAATAATATTCATACTACTCATGTTGATAATGGCATCGGATAACAACATCCCTTCACTCATTGGAGCAAACATTTGGTAATTCACAAAACTTGGTCTGCGGAAATGTAAACGATAAGGTGTCCGTCCGCCATCATTAATTAAATAAAAACCCAATTCGCCGTTACCGCCTTCAACTGCGTGATAAACCTCAGCCTTAGGCGCATCAATTTCACCCATTACAATTTTAAAGTGATAGATTAATGCTTCCATATTGTTATAAACCTCTTGTTTTGGAGGAAGATAAAATTCAGGTACATCGGCATGGAAAATACCTTTTGGTTCTGATTTCAATTTTTCAACAGCCTGTTCGATAATTCGAACACTCTGCCACATTTCTTCATTTCTTACTAAATATCGGTCGTATATATCACCACTTGTACCAACAGGCACTTCAAAGTCAAAATCTTGATAGGATGAATAAGGATCACTCACACGAACATCATAATCCACACCAGTGGCGCGTAAAAGTGGGCCTGTCCAGCTATATTCCAGAGCAGTTTCTTTAGTTACTTCTGCTACACCTGCTGTTCTATCGATAAAAATACGGTTACGGCTTAAAAGGTTTTCAAACTCTTTTAATGCCACCGGAAATTCTTTTAAAAATTTATTGATTTTAGCAAAAGCAATTTCGTTAAAATCTCTCTCGAAGCCACCAATACGCCCGATGTTTGTGGTTAAACGTGCGCCACAAACTTCTTCGAAAATTTCGTAAATGTGCTCACGGAATTGGAAAAGGTAAAGGAAAGTGGTTGTAGCTCCAGTATCCTGACCAATAATCGTATTGCAAATGATGTGATCGGAAATTCTTGAAAGCTCCATAATGATTACGCGAAGATAATCCACACGTTTCGGCATTTGGATGTTTAACAACTTTTCAACCGTCATGTGCCAACCCATATTGTTAATAGGCGAAGAACAATAGTTTAAACGATCGGTAAGTGGGGTAATTTGATAAAATGGGCGATGCTCGGCAATTTTTTCAAATGCACGGTGGATGTACCCAATAGTAGAAACGCCGCTCACTATCCGCTCGCCATCTAACTGCAAAACGTTTTGAAAAACACCGTGGGTTGCGGGGTGGGTTGGACCTAAGTTTAGGGTTACCAATTCACTCTGCGGGTCGTTATCTGTAAATACCGGATGGTTATGATTCATATTTTACCTTCCAAAAAATTCGTCTTTTTTATCTACTCTGTTCGGATCTTCCAATGGATATTGCTTCAACATCGGGTGCACACCTAAATCATCCATATTTAAAATACGTCGTAAATCCGGGTGACCTTCAAATCTAACACCGAACAAATCATAAGTTTCTCGCTCCATCCAGTTAGCCCCTTTCCAAACTGTTGTTGCAGTTGGGATGGTTGGGTTTTGTTCAGAAATGAAAACCTTTATTCTTATTCTAACCTTCTCTACCATGTTGTTGAGATGATATACCACCGCAATACCGTGATCTTTGCCAGGATAGTGGACTGCCGTTATATCGGTTAGAAAGTTAAATTTTAATTCGTTTTTTAAGAATGATAACACGTTTACAATAACATCTTTGGTGGTTGCAAAGGATAGTAAGCCATAAGGCTCAGAAACAGCTGTTACTTTTTCGCCAAACTTATCGCTAAGTTTTGCTAGGATATTGTTATTTAGAGTCGCTTCTTCCATTATTTAATGCCGTATTGACCTAAAAGTTCTTTATAATAATCTGAGTTTCTTCTTCTACCCGATTCGTTTCTAACCAAATCCTGAATTCTTTGAAAACCATCTAAAATTGCTTCTGGTCTTGGCGGGCAACCTGGAACATATACATCCACAGGGATCACTTCATCAATACCTTGCAAAACTGAATAGGTATCGAAAATACCGCCACTACTTGCACAAGCACCAACGGCCATCACCCAACGGGGCTCTGCCATTTGGATATAAACTTGCTTTAATACAGGCGCCATTTTTTTAGCGATTGTACCCATTACCATTAAAACATCTGCCTGACGAGGAGAAAAACTCAAACGTTCTGCACCAAAACGACCCAAATCGTAATGAGAACCCATGGTTGCCATAAACTCAATTCCACAACATGATGTTGCAAACGGTAATGGCCATAACGAATTTGAACGAGCCAAACCAATAACTTTATCCATTGAAGTGGCAAAGAAACCAGATCCTTCTATTCCCGGAGGCGCATCAACTATATTAATTTCACTCATGTTTATAAACAAAAAATGCTCATCCCTTTGCAGAATGAGCAACAAATTTACAATATTTTAAAGGCAAATAAACTAGGTTAACTCGATTTAGAACCTTTCTAAATAAACAATATATGATGCGGTTAGTGTGTGCGATACACCTTCCATTTTTAACTAAAATGTTAACCGAAAATCAACTTCTATCTGCACTTTTATCAATGCTAAGTTGATTAATTCCAGTCTAAAACTTTTTTCTTAATTACGTAGATAAAACCAAGTAATAACGTGCCCATGAAAATGAACATTTCAATCATTCCATCCATCTTTAATGCTCTGAAATTAACCGCCCATGGGTACATAAAAATAACTTCCACATCAAACAACACAAATAGTATGGCTACTACAAAGTATTTAATGGAAAAGGGTTGACGGGCATTACCAATAGATTTAACACCTGCTTCAAAAGTTTCTAGCTTATCGCTGGTTTTTCGTTTTGGGCCTAAGAAATGTGTTGCCACCAATGTGGTTACAACGAAACCTAAAGCCACAATTACTTGAAATATAATTGGTAAAAAATCTATAGCTGAACTTTGCGCTTGCATAATTTCTGTTTTCTGATGCAAAAGTAAAAGAAAAAGGCAGAGTAACCAAACTCTGCCTTTCCTAAATTATTAATTAGATTTATTATTTACCTTTTCCTTTTGCAGCTGGAGCTTGAAGCTCTTTTAATTTAGCTGTTGCAAATGGGCCAGCTGGATCAAGTGCGATACTCTTGTTTAAGAAATCAACCGCTTTCGCTTTATCTTTATCAGCATAGTAAGCACCTAAATAATCATAAGATTCTACTAAGTTATTTTTATTGCTTGCTGCTTCTTCTGGTTTTACCAAGCTAATGTATTTTTCAAAGAAAGGAATTGAAGCATACTTTGGATTTGTTTTATCATCCATTAGGTTTGCGATCCTTGCTCTTGTAAAATATCCTAAAGCAAACTCAGGAGATACTTTATTCAAATGGCTCAAAGCAGAATCTGCCTCAACTAAACCAGCTGTATTTAACGGCTTTTTGTCTTTTTGCAAGAAATACGACTCGTAGAAACGAGTTTGACCTAAGTAATAATAGTTGGTTAATGACCCTTTACCATTAGGATTGTATTTAATTGCAAGATTATAAATCTCAGCAGACTTAGCATATTTTTTTGCTTTCATCAATGCCAAACCTGCTTCTGCCAAGGCATCAGCATTGTTCGAATCGATTTTCGCTGCCTCAATGATATTCATTACCGCTAAACTGTCTTGACCAGCTTTTAACTGAGATTTTCCTAAATAAAGGTAATCATTACCTAAAATTTTGGTTTTATCTTTTTCCTTCGCAAAGAACTCAGTTAAATAAGTTAATGCTTGAGGATAGTTTTTGTTTTCGTAAGCAGACCATCCTTTTAAACGAGATACGATGATACCTTTTGGATCATTAGCAGGAACTTGCATGCTTGAAGCTACTTGCTCCAAGGTTTGGAAATCCTTTGCATAAAATAAGAATTGAGCATAACGCAATTGAGACTCTAAAGATTTGTCGGTCAAATCCATATATTTTTTATAGTTCTCAATACCTTTTTTTGCTTTTTCTTGATCGGTACCAAAACTACTCCATTGTAAGTATAACTCACCCAATTCTCGGTAAGCAGGGCCGTAGTTTGGATCTGCAGCAATTACATCTTGTAATTCCTTTTCACCTTCTGGAAAAGCTCTAGATTCTTTGTACATTTTACCAATTTGAGTTTTGGCTCGTCTGTTGTTTGGATCAACATCACCAACTCTCATGTATGGGCCTAATGCCTCAGAGTTTTTCTTTTGTAATGCGTAGGCATCACCCTGTGCTAAGAAAACATCGGCATCTTTATCTTTAGAATCTAACTCATCAGCTTTAGTGATATTAGCCAAAGCACTGGTGAAATCTGGTTTAGATACATCCTCGCTTGGCTTATCTTGAGCTAAATAAGCTTTACCGATATTTAAATATGTTTTGTAGTCTTTTGGCGCTAATGCTACCGCTTTATCGAAATTGGTTTTAGCTGATGTTGGATTGTTGGATAACATATCCGCTTCGCCTAAGCCAATTAAGTTTAGGTTACTTTTTGGATCAGCTGTTACACCTTTCGTAAAAACTGCTCTAGCCGAATCAATATAACCGGTTTTCAAGTAAACCAAACCCAGGTTATAATAATTTTCACCATTTGTTGCTTGTGAACTCACCAATGATTTAAGCATTGATGATGCTTTCTGATACTGTTCAGCGTCAATGGCTTTTTTCGCGTCGTTTAAATTTTGAGCAAAAACTGCAGAACCCATCAACACTAAACCTACATTTAAGGTTATTGCTTTCTTTGAAATTTTCATTGGATTTAATTTTTGTTTTTTAATGGTAATGAAGTTGATTAAGCCATGGTTCTTTTCTCTTCTAATTGCCTTTTCAACCTTCACCGGTAATTCCTATCTCTAAATGTGAAGCATTCTCTTAAATACTTCGTGGTTCAATTTATAAATTATTTTTCTTTTGTTAAGTTAATTTCTCTCGGCATTAATTTATGTGGTGCCAGTCCAGATTTAAGTACAATCAATTGCCCCCTTTGGCTCCTTAACCATGTTGCAAATCCTGTGCCTAAACCATCTCTCCCTTCACAATCTATTATATTTACGTTTCTAAGAAAAGGATAGATTCCGTTTATAAGATTATCTTGTGTAGGTTTATAAAACTGATCGTCGCCAACTTTACCCTTTAAATTCTTTACACCTAAAACTTTTACCTGGCTCAAATAATCTGTCATCTTCGAATTGCGATCGGTAATCCAATTCATACCTAAAATACCAATAAAATTCTTATCCTGAGCTATAAGCTTGATGACTTCATTGCTAGAATTTTTCGAATAAACACCTTTAGCTGGAAATTGACTAATATTTGCCAATTGTTTAAAATATTGGAAGGTACTTGAATAAGCGTTATCAAAGACCAATTTTTTATCTGAACTTTTCCCTTGTAATATATCTATAACTTCTTTAACGGTAATTACACTATCAATATTGCCCTGATTTGTAATTAAAGCGATTCCATCAACCGCAAAGCGCGAGGTATTAATCTTTATGTTGCGTTGATTATAATATTTTTCTTCCTGCTTGGTTAACATTCTAGGCAAAACAATTACCCTAACGCTGTCGTTTAAGAAGGCTGGCAATAATTTTTCTTCAGGCTTTATTATAGTTTCAAATTTTGCCTGCGGATAATCCAAGCCGAAAATACCAATTTGTTCCTGAACAATTGGGCCTACGCTTTCATCAACCAATATTTTTAAAGTACCGCTGGTTCGGGTTTCTTTTACCGCTTCAGTTTTTGCTTTACGTTTACAAGAAACAAAAGCGAGCAACATAAATATAAAAAGGATATTTCTCATCAATGATTAGTCTCGCCTACCCAGGCTTAATAGTCGTACAAAAGCATAAATAATGAGGAAGATTCCTATAGCTACCTTACCGTAGTAAGGAATATTTAGATTAAGGCCTTTCCAAAAGATAAATGCCAAACCCAAGATCACGTAAAAAACAAACATGATAAGGCCTAAAATGAGCAAAAACCGCTGTTTAGGCGATTTTTGCTTAAAAATATCAAAATTTAACATTTACTATTAGTTCAATGTAAAGTTTACGTTGATGTTGTATTTTACCCTTACAGGCTTACCATTTTGGATACCTGGGTTCCAACGTGGACTGGCCTTTAGTACACGGATAGCTTCTTCATCAGTACCGCTACCTAAGCCACGTGTAACTGTGATATCAGTTAATTTACCATCCTTTTCAACAACGAAAGATAAAAACACTTTACCCTGTACGTTATTTTCTTGTGCCATTGGCGGGTATTTAATTGCTTTACCTAAATAACCGTAAAACTTAGCAATACCTCCTGGATATTCTGGTTGTTTCTCGATACTAACAAAGTCATAAACCTTATTATCATCTACAGCAACAGCCTCAGTACGTTTTGGACCTTCACCAACAGGTTCAGCAATCTGAATATCTGCGGTTGGATCACCCTTAATATCTCTTTGGCCAGGATCTGCTTCCTTCAGCTTTTCAACTGTAGGTGGTTCCTCATCACGTACTTGCTCATCTGGCTTAACGATTGGAGGTGGCATTTTTACCTGATCCACTTTTGGTGGCGGTGGCTCTACCGGTGGGGGTGGAGGTGTTTTTGGATCAACTGGGGGCGGCGGAGCGATAATTACTTCCTGTGCTTTTAATTGCTCATCCTGATTATCTATTGAACCTTTGATTAGGCTATAGATTTTTGGAGAGAAAAACAAGATAAGAAAGATTACTGAACCGATAATCAACGCCCTAGTGGTATTGGCTCCATTGGTCTTACGCAATTGGTAAGCACCATAGCTTTTGTTTTTATCAGCAAAAACTACTTCAAGCCACTCACTTCTAAATATATCTAATTTTGACATGATTATTGAGTTTAACTTTATTATAAAATACCTTGTGATCTCATCGACTCTTTTTCGGCATCAAGGATATTGTCATCATCGATTTGACGAACTTTAACCTTTAATATTTCCAATTCGTCCATAATATCAACAAAGTTTTGGAATGTAGATCCGCTGGTTGGTTTTACCAAGACAACAAATTCTCCTTTTATTCCAGATGCATCAGCAACTTTTCTATTTGCGATAATAGATTTATCAACTTGTGATAAGTTTTCATAAGTTGGAGCTGTTTTACCAGCCTCACCCATATACCACGCTACTTTATCTTTTTTACCCAATAAAATAGTCATCGTTTTAGATGCTTTTAACTCCAATCTGTTATCCAAATTCTTGTCGTCTTTATCTGGCTTTACAATATCCATTGCTTGAGGCGTAGATATTGATGTTGTTAAAATAAAGAATGTTACCAAAAGAAACATCAAATCTACCATCGGAGTCATATCAACCCTTGGCGTGGCTTTCTTCCCGCCTGTGTTTAATTCTGCCATTTCTTATTTCTTTTTAGCTTCAGAGTTTGTAACTAACAAAAATTTATTCACTTTTTGTTTCTGAAGTACATCAACAATCTTTTTAATTACAGGATATTCCTCTTTGGCATCGCCTTTAATACTTACACGCATTGGCTGTTGATTAATCTCAGCAGTTGCGGTACGCGCTTGCAAAACCCATGAATTTAACTGATTGTCAGTTGAATCCGTTGGAATTCCGGTTTGTACTCCGGGCTTCATCCTATCTGATCCAGACATTGCAATAAACTTTTTCAGATCTGAAACTGGTACACCAAAAGTTGAGATTACTGAAAAACGTTGTATTTCTTCTGGAGTAAAGCTAATGTTATATTGTTGTCCAATTAACTCTAAGGTTTTAGCCCTTACTTTATTTCCTGCTACTTCAAAGAAAACCTTACCCTGCCCAATTGTTAAAATTGCGTTATTCTCTGCTGGCACCTTAAACTCATATGTTGATGAGGGGGTTTGTACAGCTAGTGGTTCTGGTTGCCTTGCAGTTGCAGTTAATATGAAGAAAGTAAGTAACAATGAAGCCACATCACACATGGCGGTCATATCTGTTACGGTACTTGTTCTTTTAACTTTTATTCTAGGCATAATATAAATTACTAGTTTTAATAATGATGTTCTTTTTTCCGGTTTTCCATAAAGCCGGTAAAAATTTTTTCAAAATTCTTATTTATGCGAACTAGCGTATGTTTGAACGATGCTGAAACCAGCTTCATCGATAGCGTAAGTTAACTTGTCGATTTTAGAAGTTAATACGTTATACATGATAATTGCTACTGTTGATACCAAGATACCTGTTGCAGTGTTAATCAATGCCTCAGAGATACCTACCGCTAATGCTGATTGATCTGGAGCACCAGAATTTGCTAAACCGGCGAATGCACGGATCATACCTGTTACTGTACCCAATAAACCTACTAACGTACCAATTGATACTAAGGTTGCAATTACAGTTAAGTTTTGCTCTAACATTGGCATTTCTAAAGCAGTTGCTTCTTCTACCTCTTTTTGGATTGCAACGATTGATTGCTCCACATCCATATTGGTATCTGCTTCTACTTCGCTATATTTTTTTAATCCTGATTTAATTACGTTAGCAACAGAACCTTGTTGTTTGTCGCACTCTGCTTTAGCTGCATCGATGTTTCCTGCGCTTAACAAACCTTGTACTTTACGGATAAAAGTATCTAAGCTTGATTTTCCACTTGCTTTACCAATTACGATGAAACGCTCGATTGAGAATACAATAACTACTAAAAGTAATCCTACTAAGATCGCTACGATAGGACCTCCTTTGTATGCTGTTCCAAGATAGTTTCCTGCTAAAGGTAATTTTTCTCTGTCACCATCAATAAAGTTACTTCCTTCTCCGAATACGAATCTCCAAACACAGAATCCAATTACAATACAGATTGGAATAACGAATGTTGCAAATACATTTGAAGCACTTGAAGAGCTCTCTTTTTTAACAGTTGTCGGTTTTGGTGCGTTTGCCATTTTTTTTTAATTTTTAGTTTTAGTTCTTGTTTTTAATTTTTAGCTGTTTTCTTTTGTAATACACACAACGTTTCTTATCTGGTTTTGTTGCGAAAAACAAATTTATAACTTTGATTTAAATTACAAATTAATAAATCAATAAACAATTAAATCGTTACTTAAGATTTAGTTTACGGTAATCACAAAGGGTGTATAACAAAAAAATTGCCTCAGCCAGAGGCAATTCTTTCACAATAAAAACTAAAAAAAAATCTAATTGCAAATTTTTAGCGCAAAAAATGCATTTTAAAGTGCATTTAACACAATTTTAACGCTTTCTCGTGTAACTTTTGGGTATTTGCCTTGTCAAACTGCTTAAAATTTTCGGCAAAGGCGTTATCCAATTCGTAAGCTTTTAGGAAGTATTCTTCTTCATTATCCCATGTTTTTGAAGGGTCTAAAATCTCACTCGGAACGTTAGGACAATGTAAAGGCATCATTAATTTAAATACATGATGCTTCTTATATTGATTATGATCTAAATCTCCATTCAATGCCGCAGTAATCATCGCTCGGGTATAACTCAATTTCATACGCTTACCCACACCGTATGCGCCCCCTGTCCAACCGGTGTTTACCAACCATACATTTACTTGATGTTTTTTCATTTTTTCGCCAAGTAATTCGGCATATTGAGATGGATGCAACGGAAGAAAGGCTTTGCCAAAGCAAGCAGAGAAGGTTAACTGCGGCTCGGTTATGCCGGCTTCTGTACCTGCAACTTTAGCTGTATAACCACTCATAAAGTGGAACATCGCTTGTTCTACATTCAATTTCGAAATGGGTGGTAACACCCCAAAAGCATCGGCTGTTAAAAAGAATATATTTTTAGGAATGGGTGCCACTGAGGGTAAAATTGCGTTGTCAATAAACTCAATTGGGTAAGCCACGCGCGTGTTTTCTGTTTTTTCGATATTTGAAAAATCTACTTCTCTCGTGTTTGGAAAGTAATTTATGTTTTCGAGCAGTGAGCCAAACTTAATGGCGTTAAATATTTGTGGTTCTTTTTCTTGGGTTAAATCTACACACTTCGCATAACAGCCACCTTCGAAATTAAAAACGGAATCGTTTCCCCAGCCGTGTTCATCATCGCCAATTAAACCTCGTTTTGGATCGGCGGATAGGGTTGTTTTCCCCGTTCCAGATAAACCAAAAAATATTGCTGTATCTCCAGCCTCGCCTACATTTGCAGAACAATGCATGGAAAGTGTTTTCTTATAGATGGGCAGAATAAAGTTCAATACAGAAAATATCCCTTTTTTTATTTCACCCGTATAACCTGTTCCGCCAATCAAAATCATTTTTTTGGTAAAGTTTAGGATTGAAAAATTTTCCTGACGCGTTCCATCTTCTGCCGGATTGGATAAAAAACCTGGTGCGGCTATGATGGTCCACTCCGGATTTTCGCCCAAAGTGCTTTCCTCTGGTCGGATGAATAAGTTGTTGGCAAAGAGATTTTGATAGGCCGTTTCTGTAATTACCCGAATGGAAATGGAATAGTCGGTATCGGCACAAGCGGATGAATCTCTAACATAAATGACCTTTTTTTTTAGGTAATCGGTAATTTTATGGTACAAGGCATCAAATTTTTCGGGACTAATCTTGATGTTTACATCGCCCCACCAAACGGTGCTTGCTGTAATTTCATCACTTACAATAAATCGATCTTTTGGTGAACGGCCGGTAAACTTTCCGGTATCAATCGCTAAAGCTCCTGAAGTGGCCAGCGTGCCTTCATTATTTTTTAACGCTTCTTCAACTAATTCTGGGGATGTTAGTTGGTACTTTACAGCAATGTTACCGCCTAGATTTAAGTAGCTTAAATCTGGCGTTTGCAGTTTCTTTTTGCTCATAACAATAAGTTAGTTAGTGATGCAAATGTACTGACTTATCATTCAAAAAAGCGAGTATTTTGAGCTAATTATTTACATATTGTATCAAATACACTATTGCATATAACACTGATAATCAGTAATATAAATAGGTTTTTGAACTCAAAAGAAATTGGATTTTTTACACTAAGTTGATTTGGATTTTGAGGTATTGGCGTAGCCGAAAGCGAAAAACTGAAATTATTTTGAGCATTCGCAGCATGGACGCTTTCCTAAACAGGTTAACCGCCAGCCTTTTTAACCTTATATCCGTCCTTTTGAAGGATTCCCATCACCTTATCTCGAACATCACCCTGAATCATGATTTCTCCATCCTTAACAGACCCACCAACGCCACACTTGGTTTTAAGCATTTTGCCCAGTACGTCTAAATCCTCTTGCTTTCCTCTAAAACCAGTAACGAGTGTTACCGCCTTGCCACCACGATTTTTTTTATCGAGCATCACCCGTAAATCCTGTTGTTGGTTTGGTGCGGTTACAGTATCATCCACTTCTTCTTCATATTCAAATTCTGGATTTGTAGAATACATGATGCCGCCAAGATCGCTTAAACTATTTTTCTTTGGTTTCATATTAACAAATTATGAGTGCTGGTGAATTAGGGAACAATTACTTGCAAAGATAATGGATTTACTAGGGCTTCTATCTCCACGCCCATTTGTAATGGTTCGCCATCTACATGTACCGCTCCTGCTTCTTGTCGAGTAATTTTAATGTTTTTGCCTTTGATGATTTCAATCATATCCGAGGTTTCTGCTCTTCCTTTCAACATGACATAACTCAGCACAGGTAATTTTAAAAGCGAAAAGGGCTTTATGATGCAAACATCCAGTAGGCCATCTTTTACAGAGGCTGAAGGCGCTATAAAAACATCGTTACCATATTGAGAGGAGTTAGCAATGGTAACTGCAAATGCTTTTCGTTTATGTTCTACACCATCTATATTTATGGTATAAACTTGGGGTTGATAGTTGAATACTTCTTTAAAACCTAATTTCACATAACCGCTTAATCCTCTTTTCTTATCGCTCGAAAAAACAGCACTTAAATGTGCATCGAAACCCATACCTGCGAGATTAAAGAAAGATTTGTTGTTAAACGTTGCAGAATCTATCTTTTCTATTTTTAGATTATTGATTAACGAGATGGCCTGCCTTAAATTTTTAGGAATATTTAGAAATCTGGCCAAGCCATTGCCCGAGCCGAGAGGAAGAATGCCTAAAATTTTATTGTGTTTTAAAACTTTTGTGGCTACTTCATTGATGGTTCCATCTCCACCAGCTGCCACGATTATGTCAAAATTTTTAAGTGAGGCTTCGTCTGCGAGCTCGCCTGCATGTCCAATATACTCCGTAAAAATAAAGTTTGGACTAAATTTTTCCTTGTCCAGATACTTATCTATAAAGTCGGGAATGCGCAATTTGCCCTTTCCTCCAGAGATTGGGTTGATGATAAAGAGAATGTTGTTTTTACTTTGCAAGTTGAAAAGAATGAGGGTACAAAATAATCTATAATTTTTGAAATAAAGAAAATATACTATTTTTGCAATCATTAAAAGTGGATTGATTTGCTATCCCGAATCTTCGGGACCGGATTGCAACCACTTAAAAAAATTGCTAATGCCTTCTACAATCATTTTAAAACCTGTTTTCTAGGGGTTTTGGCAAATATTAAATTGTTTATTTACCCTTATTAATTTTAATAAATGTCATACTTATTTACATCAGAATCTGTTTCTGAAGGCCACCCAGATAAAATTGCCGATCAAATTTCGGATGCATTAATTGATAACTTCCTTGCTTTTGATCCTGAATCTAAGGTTGCCTGCGAAACGCTGGTAACTACTGGACAGGTAATTTTGGCCGGAGAGGTTAAATCCAAAACCTATTTAGATGTACAGCAAATTGCCCGTGATGTAATCAAGAAAATTGGCTACACCAAAAGCGATTATATGTTTGAGGCCAATTCTTGTGGTATTTTATCTGCGATACATGAACAATCTCAAGATATTAATCAGGGTGTTGACAGAAGCAGCAAAGAGGAGCAAGGTGCTGGCGACCAAGGTATGATGTTTGGCTATGCAACCAACGAAACTGAAAACTATATGCCATTGGCTTTAGATTTGTCTCATGCTTTATTAAGGGAATTGGCTAATTTAAGGAGAGAAAATTCTGAAATTACCTATTTGCGCCCAGATGCAAAATCTCAGGTAACGCTTGAATATTCTGACGATAATAAGCCTCAAAGAATTGATGCCATTGTAATTTCTACCCAACATGATGATTTTGACGAAGAAGCGACTATGTTGGCGAAGATTAAATCGGACTTGGTTTCTATTTTAATTCCGAGGGTTAAGGCGAAATACCCTCAATATGCTCATTTATTTAATGATCAGATTACTTATCACATCAATCCGACTGGAAAATTTGTAATTGGGGGTCCTCATGGAGATACTGGCTTAACTGGTAGAAAGATAATTGTTGACACTTACGGTGGAAAAGGTGCTCACGGTGGTGGTGCATTTTCTGGAAAAGATCCAAGTAAGGTAGATAGAAGTGCAGCTTATGCTACACGCCACATTGCTAAAAACTTAGTTGCTGCTGGTTTAGCTGATGAGGTTTTGGTTCAGGTTTCTTATGCGATTGGGGTTGCAAAACCAACATCAATAAATGTGGTTACTTACGGAACGGCCAAAGTTGGATTGACTGATGGCGAAATAAGCAAAAAGGTTGAATCTATTTTTGACATGCGCCCATACTTTATTGAACAGCGTTTGAAACTTAGAAATCCGATATACAGTGAAACTGCTGCTTACGGCCACATGGGCAGAACTCCAGAAACGGTTACCAAAACTTTTAGAACTCCAAATGGAGAGGAAAAAAGTGTTACCGTTGAGTTGTTTACCTGGGAAAAACTAGATTATACAGATCAAGTTAAAACTGCTTTCGGAATTTAATTCCAGCCACAATATTTTAAAAGTCCCGACCAAAAATCGGGACTTTTGTTTTGAAAGCTATCCCATCAGAACTTATTCGGATGCTCTAAATTCAAATTTAATAGCGTTATATTCCTTTCAATTTTATAAAGGCCTGCTCAGCAGGGGTAATGTGATCATCATCAATAGCATAAGCCTTTACATTGGTGATTTTCATCTCGTCCAGCACATCAACAAAATCTTTGTAAGTAGATGTTTTGGTAGGCTTGATGATTACAATTAGGTGCTTTAAAGGATTGTTGTTATGAGTTTTAGCCATTAACAATTTGGAGGACAAGATTTTACCTTCGATATTTTTTAGAGGGGAAGTTTTGATTTCAGCTTGATCTGGCTCACCCATGTAATAGGCTGTTTCGCCATTCTTTCCCAATAAAATGGTCATGGTTCTGGATGCTGGGTAAGGTCCCTGCGACAAAGATTGCTCGGGCTTTGCGACATCAACTACATTTAAATCGCCTAGTGTGGTGGTGAGCATAAAGAATGTAGTTAAGAGGAACATTAAATCTACCATTGCCGTAAGATCCACGCGAGGTGTAGATTTTTGACTTCTGCCTTTAACGGCTTTGCTGCTTTGAGATTCGTTTAAAGTTGCCATAGTTTTATATTTTTTTATATGATGACAACGGGAGCGCAATTGCATAAAAAAGTGGCATCACATTTAATAAAATTATTTCCAGCAGAAGAAATTAAATTCTGAACCACCCAATAAAAAACAAAGGCAATTTTCATAAGCGAAAATTGCCTTCTTTAACTATACCCATCATTATCGTTTTATCATTAAAACTATTTATGATGATGTAGAATACTATTCGGCGACCAAATGAATGATACACCGCCTTGAATCTCTTTTCAGTATTGTAAATATTTTATATTATTTAACAATTTCAATAATGCCACAGCCTACACGTGGGCCAGAGTTGCCCGTTGGCTGTGTTGTGTAATCATCTGTTCCGCCATGAACGATTATACCTCTTCCTACTATGCTGTTTGAATCTCCAGAAGTAATGTTCCATCTATCGGTAGCTACCGTAACACTTCCTTTTCCTTTGCCATCTAACTGGATATTGCCTATATCTCCACTGTGGTAAGCTGAAGAGCCCCATTTACCATGATTTTCTTTGGTTGGGTTCCAATGCCCATGGGTGTTCATGCCCATATCGCCACAATCGCCATGTTCGTGGAGGTGCACGGCAACGGTACTATCTGCCTTTGATGGAAAATCAATATTCAATTCCAATTTAACTTTACCATCGCTCTGCTGATAAAACTTGGCTGTTCCAATGGTTTTGGTGTTATCTGCTGTTTCATTTAAGGTGGCAGTGGCAATTTCTTTATCCGCTTTTGATGTACAGGCAGATACAATTGCCATACTAGCAATGGCTAATCCTAAAAGATAGTTTTTCATGGTATTCATTTTTTTGTTTTATTTAGAACACATTGAAAGTCATTTAGTTTCCCCTTAAATTTTGGATTATAAAACCATTTCAATTACAGGGTGTTTAAAAGGTATAAAATCATTATAACTATGGAACAGCCAATTGCGATGAACACTTTGAGCCAAATTTTGGAGAAATTGAGGCTGAAAGGAAAAGATAACGAATTAAAAATTTCTGATCATGGGAAGATGCAAAGCAAAACCCTTTCGAAAATTTACAAGCCTGAGGATTTAACGATCGTGAAAACTTACCGTTTTGAGGGAGATTCTGATCCAGCAGATAATTCAGTTTTATATTTAGTTGAAGATCAGGATAAAAACATCGGATACATATTGGATGCTTATGGAATATATTCGGATAACGACGGACCTGCATTTGATGACTTCTTGAAAAAAATACCAACTGCTGATCGAGACGAGCAGGAGTTATTTGCTTAAAAACATGAGGGCTTGAAAAATTTCAAGCCCTTTTTTTATGCTCGATTTTGCCAAATCTGAGTCAGAATTTAGCCTGTTAAATTAAACTTGTGATGGATTTCATTTTTGTAACTTCGCGGGCTAATTCATTGATCCTTCGGTATGAAAAGCAAGTTTAATATCCCACCCATTCCAGCAGTTATATTATCTATTATTAGTGTACAGTGTGGAGCTGCTATTGCCAAAGGACTTTTCCCTGCTTTGGGTGCAGCAACTACTGCATCATTAAGAATCGGAATCTCTGCAATCATCTTATTGCTTGCTTTCAGGCCGAATTTGGCTAAGCTCAACGCAAAGCAATGGAAATATGTCATTCTATATGGCTTTGCTTTAGGGGCCATGAACATGGTTTTTTATTTGGCAATTGAGAGAATTCCAATTGGCTTGGGCGTTACGCTTGAATTTGTTGGACCATTGGTTTTGGCCATTTTTTCTTCAAAAAAGGCAATAGACTTTATTTGGGTATTATTGGCTGCTATTGGAATTGCCCTAATTGCGCCCTGGACAAGCCATAATGGATTGGATTTAATTGGTGTTTTGCTTGCATTGCTTGCAGGCGGATTCTGGGCTGCTTACATTATTCTTGGTGGTAGAATTTCAAAAATTATGAATGGTGGAGAGGCTGTAGCGGTTGGAATGTTATTTGCTTCTCTATTGATTTTGCCTTTTGGTGTTTTCAGCGGCGGATTGATGCGCTTAACCCCTCAATTGTTGGGCTTAGGCACCGCACTTGCATTGCTTTCTAGTGCGATACCCTTTACTTTAGAAATTAAAGCCTTAAAGCAACTTCCTGCAAGAACCTTTAGTATTTTAATGAGTTTAGAGCCAGCCGTGGCTTCATTGGCCGCTTTTGTTTTCCTTCAAGAATTTCTATCCATACAAGAATGTTTAGCCGTTGCATTTGTTGTTATTGCTTCAGCCGGATCGGCAATTACGGCAAGAAGAGCAAGGTTGTAGTTGGGCCAAGAAAGAAGGTGTCTAATTACATCAAAATCACTTTAAACGAACCAAGTTTAATTTTGAATCAACTAAAAAATTTAAGATCAAAAAAACGGCAATTTTCGCTCATGAAAATTGCCATTTTTAATCCTGATTATGTTCGCCGCAAAAAGAATCATTTGGTGGCTTAAAGGTCAAATTGAGTTATGTACACAGCCTCCTCTAAAAACAATGTGCATCTTATTTTTCATTAAGATTTATAACAAATGTTTAAAAAAAATTGTTAATCCAAATTCTTGGTTCTAATTAAATTAAAAAAATCAAGAATTTTTTTTCGATCTTTAATTTGCGCTCTAACAATTTCAAAAGAGTACGCTCTTCTGGGCAGCGTAAGCATAAATTTATCAGACTTTCTAGAGTTAAAAACAACTTGAATTTTTGAAAGTTTAGCTTTTTTTTCTTCATCAATTTTCGATGAAAATGAGAATGGAATGTTGTTCAGGGATTTATCGTAGAATAGATAAAGAGAATCAGGGTCATTCTCATCCGATAAGTCTTTATTTGGCTTGTGATATTTTTCAGCGATTACTTGATGTAAATTGGGGTTATTTATTACTGCAACCAGCTTAAAGCTATCCAGATTAAAATTACCCCACCGTTTGACGTTCCTTAGCGAATCGACTGAAAACACTTTGCCATTTATTGATCTTAAAGAATCAATTAGAAGGCCATGTTTTCGGGATTGATTAAAGAGGAAGTACTTGTAAAGTGTATCAAC
Organism: Pedobacter yonginensis; assembly: GCF_003173595.1. GTDB lineage: Bacteria > Bacteroidota > Bacteroidia > Sphingobacteriales > Sphingobacteriaceae > Pedobacter > Pedobacter yonginense. The sequence goes on along the minus strand of NZ_QGNZ01000002.1, from coordinate 959,567 downwards.
TATTAATGAATTTTCATTCACTAGAGAATCAGTAATCTTCATTATTTCCGTTGGGGTAGTTCTGGTTATTATTTCTCTGACAATATTTAAACTATCAAGATACAAATGCTGATACTCAAAGTCATATTTCAATAATTGCCCGTCTGGTAGGTGCACAAGCTCAATTTTACTTTTTATGTCAATAGCGACGATATTTTCGTCTTGAACTTCGATGTTAGAATAGCATAACGAAAAGATGCCAGTTGCGAGTATAACGCATAACCAAGTTTTCATGATCTTATAATTTTGATTTAGTTATCTACGGTCCAAAATGCAATGTTAGTAAAGTCAGTTGTTTGTAATGGCATTAGTTGCAAACCCTTACAAATAATATGCATATTTAAATAATAATCCAAGTAAACCCCTGCAACTTTTTTCCCTTTTGCTGGATAGGCATTTAATACAATTTCTATAGTTCCACCAGGTAGTATAGTTCCACGAACTTCTTCTGATTTTGGAATATGCTCGATAGAATCCCAAACCCATTCTCCATCCACTTTTTTATGCTTTCCTACTTCAGTACTTCTTAAAAACCACATCCCGAATTTGTCTTTATGAAATGGCCATCGGTAATGATTCGTTCTGGTTGTTGAGGTTGTTGAAATTCTAAAGATTTCTGTTACGGGAGAAATATTATCGGTTATTGGTTCACCCGCCTGTTCAGTGGCCGCGAGTTCACATTCACTAGGTGTAGCTGGTGGGTTTGTGGGTGGGCTAGGTATGGGATTTACAGGGCCTCCTCCTCCAGTTGGGGGGCTAGAAGGTCCCGCAGGGGTGAAGGGAGGTATGAGGGGAGGTGTCCAATCCGTGACTAGTTGGTTAGGATAAATGTTTACCCCGTCCAAACAGTTGGTACTAAGCTCCTCCTGTTGATTAACGAGTATTCTTACGTCGGACTTAGCATATGCAACTTCCAAAAGAATAAAACCATTGTTGATTAAGCAGTCTGATAGAAAACTCTGTTCTGATTGGTCGACCGATCCAGTTATTAACCTACAGGCTGATGCTCCATCAACGCCAACTCGTCCTGAATAAGGTAGGTCTATACCCTCGGCTAAAGCGGCATCCAAAATATATACATCTTCGGGGCAATCAAAAGAGACCTCACCACTATTATTGGGGAAAGCAAGCTGAACTTTATATTTTTTTCCTGCACTTGTTGAAGCTTTTAGTTTACTTTTTAAAGATGATCTGTCTTCATAATCACTTTGATAAATTCTAGAGGTTATAGGAAATTCTACTGCTTTAATTTGGGAGTATTCGGCTACCCCATTTTTGATACCATAAACTGCTTTAGCATAAGTACCAACCGCCTTGGCGATATCGAATTTTTGATCTTCTATGAAGTTCTGAAGGATCATTTGCCTGAATTCTGCCACAATAGTACGGTGATGGTTTACAGTTTTAGAGTCCGTTTTATTATTTAAATATGAGTTTGAGTAAATGGATTTTGTAAGTTCAAGTGCCACAGCCTGCTGCCCTTTAAGAGAAATAAAATTCTGGTTAATGGTCGAAAAATCTTTGATATTCTGGTCAGAAGCAACTAGTTTGACAAATTGATTAATCGAACTAAGTTTGTCGTCATTAGAGTAATACAAATACTCAACTCTATCAAGCAAATTCCCGAACTTGGAAACTGTTTTTTTTCTTTCAAAGGCAGATTGCACTTCCGGCTTAATTTGATTTTTGTTCAAGGTTTCTTTTGCACAGCCTGAGAGCAAGAACAAAAGCAAGGCAATAAAAAGGTTAATTTTGTGTCCCATTATCTTACATTTAAATATTAGTTATACGACAATACTATTGAAAAATTCCTACTTTTACAACTTTTTGGAATAATTACTTATGTTAGTGCCATTACCGATTAACTGAGCATGCTAATTGAAAAACTTAACATAACACATTTAAAACTTCCTCGATTTAAAATGAAAATGAAATACATAGAACCTTCAGAAGCAGATTTCGTATCTAATGAGTCATTTATTTTATACTATCTTAACCGAGATGCGAATGCTTACAGGTTTTGGAATTCTTGGATTATTAAAAATCCAGATCATAAAAAAAAATGAATATATGAATCCAGGAAGATACTATCCATATTCTGCACTAGAGTTCCCGACAACGAATTTGAAGCCGAATGCAACAGGTTTTCTACTTTTATTGAAGCTTGTACGGTTTGAATTACGGGATATGAAGTTCTCATAATGCATAGAACTAAGAAATATTCGATTTCCCCTAACTTTTCTGCTTGCCCCTTGATCCCCCTTAATCCCTAAAAAAGCGAGATTATAGTTGAGCAAAAAAAAGCCTAAAACAATATATGTTCTAGGCTTTTAAATGATTTGATCTGTGTTCTCAGCGGAATGGACGGGACTCGAACCCGCGACCTCCTGCGTGACAGGCAGGCATTCTAACCAGCTGAACTACCACTCCGTTTTGTTTGCTTTTTAAAAGTTTAAACCTCTTTCCCCTTTCGAGGATGCAAATATAGAGACATTATCCTTATTCGCAAACTTTTTTTTAAAATAATTATAACTCGTTAACCTACAGCACCTTCTTGCATCTTCTCTGCATTCTCGGCAAATTGCAAGGCGCTAATAATCTCTTGAATGTCTCCATCCATGATCGAAGGGAGGTTGTACAAGGTTAAACCGATGCGGTGTTCAGTAACTCGGCCTTGTGGGTAATTGTAAGTTCTAATCTTGGCTGAGCGATCTCCTGTTGATACCATTGTTTTACGCTTCGCAGCAATGTCGCCATTTTTCTTCTGCAACTCTATATCGTATAATTTGCTACGCAACATCTCCATTGCAATAATGCGGTTACCCAATTGTGAACGTTCTTGCTGACATACAACTACCAAACCCGATGGTTTATGCGTTAGTTGAACTTTCGTTTCAACCTTATTTACGTTCTGTCCACCTGCACCACCCGAGCGTGAGGTTTGGAGTTCAATATCTGCAGGGTTTATGTACAAATCAATTTCTTCTGCCTCTGGTAAAACGGCAACTGAAGCGGCAGAGGTATGTACACGGCCTTGTGTTTCTGTATCAGGCACACGTTGCACACGGTGTACGCCACTTTCGTACTTTAATTGACCATAAACATCATCGCCACTTACTTTTAAAATTACCTCTTTATATCCGCCGGCGGTGCCTTCGGTAACGTCAACCGTTTCTACTCTCCAGCCTTTAGTTTCGAAAAAGCGGGTGTACATACGATACAAATCGCCGGCAAATAATGCGGCTTCATCGCCACCCGTACCACCTCTAATCTCAAAAACTGCGTTTTTAGCATCTTCCGGATCTTTAGGAATCAACATTAAACGGATATTGCTTTCCATTTCTTCTTGTTGTTTCAGCAACAAATCCAACTCCTCTTTTGCCATTTCACGCATTTCAGGGTCTTTCTCTGCTGCTAAAATCTCCTTATTGGCATCAATATTACTCATCACGTTTTTGTAGATTTTATATTCATCTACAATTTTGCCCAAATCTTTATATTCTTTGTTTAAAGCAGCAAAACGTTTCATATCCTGAATTACATCCGGATTGCTCAATTGCTCCTCTACATCTTCCCAACGCTGCTTTATAGCCTCTAGTTTATCTAACATAATAATATTCGTATTGAAATTCCTAGATCCTTAGCTTCTCTCTAAAATTTAGGAAATGCAAAAATAAGGAAAAAAGCTGAATTAGTTTTGAAAGAGCGCCTTAGGTTTTTATTGTTTGATTTTTGGAAATGATGGGACATGTGCTTGTGGCGGCGGGCAGCCCTGCTCTCTCTGCAAGTCCTCGCTTGCCCAAAAGCACAATTGCCATTTGCTAGCTGCGGGCTTTCCGTTCCATCACGTTTATAAACAGCGCTTTAACCCTAGTAGAAGCCTAGCTCCATTAAGAAATAATTTCGCTTGCCTGGCTTAAAATTGGAAGTGTGAGCAAGCCTTTAAGGCGGAAATATTAGGCTTTGGGTTTTAAACGTGGATAGTTGTACGGACTGATTGGTTTAAACGGGATTGAAATGGCAGCCGCCAATTTTTTATTGGCGCTACAATGTAAAGCCCGGCGAACGTTAAACCGGGTTGTTGGTTTTGCTTTTCAAAAACAATAAAAATTAAAGTTTAAAGTATTCCAACTTCAAATTTATGCCATCGAACACGGCATAAGAGTTGTATCTGAGCCACTCGCCAGTGTTAATGTACCTACTCGCGTTGCCGAGATCTAGATCCATTGGCAAATGCCTGTGACCAAAAATAAAGTAATCAAAATGCTCTTTTTTAAGTTGTTCTTGTGCGTAAATGGCGAGCCATTCGCCTTCTAAACCAAAAAAAACTTCTTCTGGATTGCTTGCTGCCCTGCTGCTTCTACTCCAGCCGTTTGCAATGCCAATACCTAAATTTGGGTGTAGGCGGGCAAAAAGCCATTGGCAAATTTTGCTTCTAAAAATCTTGCGGAGAAACTTGTACTTTCTATCGCCCGGGCCCAAGCCATCGCCATGGTGCAAATAAAATTTCTTGCCTCCTCGCTCAATAATTAACTCATCACTAATAATTTCCATCCCGATTTCTTGTTTAAAGTAATCGAAAACCCACATATCATGATTGCCCTTAAAGAAGTAGATTTTAATTCCTGAATCGGCCATTGCTGCCAATTTGCCTTGCAAACGGATAAACCCTTTTGGGATAACTTTGGCGTATTCAAACCAAAAATCGAATATATCGCCCATTAAAAAGAGCTCGCCACAGGTTGGCTCAATAAAATTTAACCACCTTAAAATGCGTGCCTCGCGGGTACGGCTTTCTGTATAATTTGGTGTGCCTAAGTGAAAATCGGAAGCGAAATAAATGTTTTTTGCCATGTACAACATCAAAGGTAGTTCAAAAAGCGGAAAGGAGAAAATACGGCAATGGCTTGGAATTTATAGAACCCATAATCCATAAGTGCTTCTGGATAAAAAGATCGAGGATCTGAAAGTAAAAATTCAATATCGACTAAGCCCATAGACCAATTATAATTTGCCTTTTGACATTAAATTTTAATATATTTTGTTTTAAGTGGCATAAAAGCATATAAAATACTGATTACAATGGCATTACAGAATTATCTAGAATATTTCTAAATAGAGGAATAGATAATAGTTTATTTTGTAACTTTGCGTCAAATTTTTTTGAATGATTTCTACTGATATAGCCGTAATAGGCGCTGGTCCGGTTGGTTTGTTTGCCATTTTTGAAGCCGGTTTATTAAAAATGCGTTGCCATTTAATTGATTATCTTCCACAAGTTGGTGGACAGCTTTCTGAAATCTACCCTAAGAAACCGATTTACGACATTCCGGGTTATCCTTCTGTTTTGGCTCAGGAACTTGTAGATAATTTGATGGAGCAGGCAAAACCCTTTCATCCTACCTTTACTTTAGGCGAGCGTATTGAGGGCTTAGAGAAACGCGGAGAAGCCGATTTCGTTTTGACTACCAATATGGGTACCATTATCGAAGCTAAGGTTGTGGTAATTGCTGGCGGATTGGGTTGTTTTGAACCTCGTAAGCCTGCTGTTGAAAATCTAGAAAATTTCGAGAACGGTAAGGGCGTAAATTATATGATTCTTGATCCAGAAAAATATCGTGATCAGAAAATGGTTATTGCTGGTGGTGGCGACTCTGCCTTGGATTGGACCATTTATTTGGCTGATGTTTGTTCTGAATTAACTTTGGTACACAGAAGTGAGAGCTTCCGTGGTGCTCCAGATTCGGTTGCTAAAGTAATGGCTTTGGCCGAAAGCGGAAAAATCAATTTGGTTTTAAACAGCAATTTGCATGCAGTACATGGCAGCGATAAGCTTGAACAAGTTGAAATTGTACAAAACCGCAGCATGGAAAAATCGGTAGTTGAGGCCGATCATTTAATTCCTTTGTTTGGTTTAAGCCCTAAATTAGGTCCGATTGAGGATTGGAATTTAAACATCAGCAAGAGTGCTATTGAAGTAAATACGGATGATTATTCTACCAATATACCAGGCATTTACGCTATTGGCGATATAAATACTTACACCAATAAATTGAAATTGATTTTGTGTGGGTTCCACGAAGCGGCCTTGATGAGCCATAGTGCCTATTCTTACATGAATCCTGGTGTTAAGTACACCATGAAATACACTACTGTTAACGGCGTTTCAGAATTTTAAGCTTTAAGTTAAAATAGTTTTTAAAAGAAAACTTTTTATCTAAGTTTGCGCTAATAAGCGAGCAAAATGGAAAACAACATTACAATACACATGCAAGAACCGGATGGTTCAGTTACATCTCACGAGGCACCTACTGATATGGGCTTAAGTTTGATGGAATTTTTAAAGGCTTCTGAATACGATATTTTGGCTACCTGCGGTGGCATGGCACTTTGTGCAACCTGTTGTGTAGATGTTTTGGAAGGTGAAGAAACACTGAATGAAATGACGGACGATGAGTATGCAATGCTTGATACACTGCCTGACTTACTTCCAAATTCGAGATTATCATGCCAGTTGCAATTGAACAGCAACATGGATGGCCTGAAAGTTAAATTACATGGCGTAAGCTAACATGTAAACAACATACACAGGGCGATGCTGAAGAGTATCGCCTTTTTTGTTTGCTGTAGTTTTAGAGATCGTTAAATTGAATGGGGATTTGTAATCTACTCTCAAGCTAACAATCGCCATTTCAGATTAAAGCCACAATATTGCTCAAAGGAATTTTTATGCAGTAAATCCGTTGTAATTCTTATCAATGAATCAATCTTAGCTATATGAAATTAATTAAGCAGAACATCTTCAATATTATAGTCATCACGTTGCTTTTAGTGATCGTTTTAGTGCCAGATGCCAAAGCATTTGTATTGAGAGGCTTAATGGAAATTGGTTTGTATGCTCCAAAAACTGAGGTTGCAGCTCCTGTAAACGTTGGCTTGGAAGGGATTAGATTTAAGGATGAAAAAGGCAAAATAATTGATTTGGGTGACTTGAAGGGGAAGGTAATTTTTTTAAACTTTTGGGCTACCTGGTGTCCGCCATGTAGGGCTGAAATGCCTTCGCTCAATACGCTTTACCGCCGATTTAAAAATGATAAAAATGTAATCTTCATTTTCGCTGATGCAGATGGAGACTTACCGAAGGCTGGCCAGTTTATGCTCAATAAGAAATTTGAATTGCCTATTTATAAGGCAGAAAGCAGCATTCCAGAACAAATATTTAAAAGTTCGTTACCTACTACAGTGATATTTGATAAACAGGGCAGGCTAAGCTTTAAACATGAGGGTTTAGCCGATTATTCAGACCAAAAGTTTATAGATTTTATTGAAAAGCTTAAATCAATGTAGTTTAGATACTTCGAGGGCTATAGATTTTGCAATTGTTTCGAGGATTACAAATCGTTAGCTCAAAAAGACGGGATTGCAAATCCCGACTAATCTAAATCCACCTAAACAACCGCACGCATCGCCCAAATTCTAACAAACTTTCTGTTTAAAACTTGACAATTAATTAAGCTGATTATTTACTTAATTTGCGCCTATGATTTCATTTTTCGAGGCTTCCCTTAAACAACTCTCTATCCACCATACAGGCAATAAGTTGCTTGAAGAATATTATAAATTATCTGATGCACCTTTAAAGATTGAGGACGAAACTCTGGGCAATTTGCTGATGCAATATTTTTTAAAGCCTTTCGAAAAAGTAAATGAGGTTTACCGTTTCTATCATCCAAACGACAATCTTCAGCTCAACGAAGTTTTCCATTTTGCGAATGAGATTTTTGAAAATAACGATCTTTTCCATGAAGACTCTCAACAGCTGGCTAAATATTTATACGATGTAGCCAATCACCCCAAAATAAAATCGGGGGAGTTATATGTTGCCTATTTTGAAAAAGTTCAGATTGAAGGGGAGCAATTGGATGCCCTTGGCATTTTCAAATCGGAAACAAAAGATACTTACTTAAAGGTTTACCCAGAGCAGGATGGCTTTAACATGAGTTATGAGCAAGACGCCATCAGTATTAACAAACTCGATAAGGGCTGTTTAATTTTTAATGTGGATCAGCAAGAAGGCTATAAAGTGGTTGTGCTCGATCAGGCAAAAAGCAGCAATGAAAGTGCTGTATATTGGAAAGACGAGTTTCTGAAATTGAAAATCAGAAACGACAGTTACAACCAAACCAATAATGTTTTAGGCGTATATAAAAACTTTGTAACGCAAAAGCTTGATAGTGATTATGAAATTAGCAAAGCGGATAAAATTGACCTCTTGAACCGCTCGATGAAATATTTTAAAGAGAAAGAATCCTTTGATATTGAGGAGTTTGGAAACGAGGTAATTGGCAACGCTGAGGGAATTGAATCGTTTAAAAACTACAAGAAAAACTACGAAGAGGAATACGAATCGCCAATTGCAGATCAATTTGAAATTGCCGAATCAGCCGTTAAGAAACAGGCCAGAGCTTATAAAAGTGTTTTAAAATTGGATAAGAACTTCCACATCTATATTCATGGAAATAAGGACATGATTGAAAAGGGTTATGATGATGATAAATCGATGAATTTCTATAAAGTTTACTTTAGAGAGGAAGAATAGGGAATTTCTATTTTGTACATTAAATTCGCTGCTGGGCTTTTAATGCCAAGTACTGATTAACAACATTAACGGTTAAATTCTGCGGCTCGGTAAGCAAACTTAAAATGCCATGTTTGGCAAGCTCTTTCACCATCAATTTCTTTTCGAAAGCAAATTTTTCGGCAATGGTTTTAATGTAAATTCCTTCAATATCTTTTGCTGGCTCTTCACTTAAAGTTTTAAGGGTTGTATTTTCGAAGAAAACAACCAGCAACAAATGAAATTTTGAAATTCGTTTAAGGTGGGGAAGTTGTCTTTCTAAGGCCGACATGCTTTCGAAGTTGGTAAAAAACACCACCAAGCTCCTTTGCTTTAATGTGGCCCGAATGCTGATGTATAAAGCTTCCATGTCTGTTTCCAGATAGCGGGTTTTTTCTTTATACAAAACCTCCATAATTTTATTGAGCTGTGCCGGTCGGCGATCTGCTTGAATGATGCTACCTGTTTTTTCTGCTACTGTAATTAAGCCTGCTTTATCTTCTTTTACTAAGGCTACGCTGCTCAAAATTAAACTGGCGTTAATGGCATAATCGAGCAGACTCAATCCCTCAAATGGCATTTTCATGGCTCGCGATTTATCTATCACACAGTAAACATGCTGAGCCTTTTCATCGGTATAGGAGTTCACCATTAGGTCGCCTTTTCTAGCGGTAGCTTTCCAGTTTACGGTTCTGTAATCATCACCAGCAACATAATTTTTAACTTGATCAAACTCCATGCTATGACCGATTCTGCGCATTTTTTTTATTCCAAAATCAGTTAATCGGTTAGAAATGGCCATTAATTCGTACTGCCTTAACTTTAGAAAGGATGGATAAACCGGCACCAATTTGCGCACTCCAACATTAAATCTTCTGCTAATGAATCGTAAAGGCGACTGAACATAGAGACGTGTTTGACCAAAATCATACTCGCCTCGTTTAGTGGGCCGCAGCGCATACGTAATGCTTTTTTGGGTTTTAGATGCAAGTGTGGTGCTAAACCATAAATCCCTTTTCTGAAATTGAAACGGGATTTCATCAATAATCCCAACTTTCACTTCAAAAGGATAAAAATTTTCTAAGTAGATTTTGATTTCATTATCGTCTCCATTACTCAATCGTTCTGGCACATCTCTACGCAAAAAAACGCCCTTTTCATGTCGGTATAGCAAGAATAAATCGATAAAAACGAGCAGCACCAATGCGCCTAGGAAAAAGTACGGCAAATCGCCCAAAAAGGAAAGAAAGAAGGAAAATACAAACAGGCTTACGCATAGGCCAAGTCCTATGAATAATCGCTTATTCAAAAATAAATCTGTATAATATTTTCCAAAAAGGCGCATCATTTCTTTTATCTAGGAATTTCTATTTTCTTAATGATTTGTGTAATAATATCGGCAGGGGTTAAGCCCTCCATTTCCTTTTCTGGGCTTAGCATGATGCGGTGCGCCAATACGGGTATTGCTACCTTAATGATATCATCAGGTGTAACAAAATCTCTTCCTGCCATTGCCGCTATCGCCTTTGCGCCATTAATCATTGCTAAAGAAGCCCTCGGCGATGCGCCTAGATACAATGATTTATTGTTTCTGGTTTCGTGTGTAATTTGTGCTGCGTAGGCCAACAGCTTTGGCTCCACAAACAATGCTTTTATCGTAGAACGAACTGCTTTCACCTGTTCTACCGATAAAACTGGTACAATATTTAACAGTTGATCGTCGGATTTTTGCTGGTGCTGATTAACTAAAATCTGGATTTCATCTTCTAATGATGGGTATTTGACTTCGATTTTAAACAAAAAACGATCGAGCTGTGCTTCTGGCAAACGGTAGGTACCTTCTTGATCTACTGGATTTTGAGTAGCCAAAACCATAAAGGGCTCTTCGAGTTTGTAGGTATTTCCATCAACTGTAATTTGGCGTTCTTCCATCGCTTCGAAAAGCGCAGATTGGGTTTTTGCCGGTGCTCGGTTAATCTCATCAACCAAAATGATGTTGCCGAAAATGGGTCCATGCCTAAATTGAAATTCGGCGGTTTTGGGGCTAAAAACTGCCGTTCCTAAAACATCAGATGGCATTAAATCTGGTGTGAATTGAATACGAGAAAAGCTGGCTGAAATACATTTAGCAACCAATTTTGCACTCAAAGTTTTAGCCACACCTGGCACGCCCTCCAACAAAAGGTGCCCATCGGCCAAGAGGCCAGCAATTAAAAGATCAATTACATCTTTTTGCCCGACGATTATTTTGCCTAATGTTTGCCTAATATGATCTACCGCGGCGCTTAGTTGCGTTAAATCGGTGCGTTGGTTAAACATTTCCTGTTCCATATTTATTGGTCTTCCTTGTAAAATTGTTCTATAATTTTGTTCAGCTCAATCAAATGTTTATCATGAACCATTTGTCCTCTTTTTAAATGTGTAATTTCAATAAAAAGGCTTTCTATCGTTTCGGCTGATGCGCCAGAAACATGAATTAAACTTTCTTTGAGTTCTTGGTTCAGATCAATCGTTCTTAGCCGATATTTCGTTCTGATGTATTCGAGTAAATATTTAACCTTTTTCTCGGCAATGTCTCTATTATTTCTTTGTTGGTAATACACCCTGCCTACTACTTTTACAAATTCTACCGATGTATTGGTTAATCTGCTAATGGAGGGAATAATCCTTTGCCTTCTTTTAATTTCGAAGAGCACAAAAATGAGCAATCCAAAAACGGAAATATAATAAGCCCAACGTAGGGAGTCATATCTGAAAATTAGTCGGAGTGGGGAGGTGTCAACTGTGCTCGGACGGGTAAAATGCTCATCCCAGATTAATGTTTTTGCTTTTGGCAAGTAAGATAATGCCTTCGATGCATATTCGCTTCCGTTAGCTGTAAGTAAACTATAATTGGTTAACAACTGCGGATTGGGCATAAGGAAAAGCGAGCCCTTGCCAAATTTATATTGAACAAAGTTAACCTCTTTGTTATTTCTATTACCCAAAACAATGGCTTTTGAGGAATCTATCTTTCTGAAGTATTGTTCGCTAATGCTCTTCTCAAAAGTGTAGCCCTTTGCCACTCGCAGATTCGGATTGGAAAAGTTTACATACGATTTTCGCTTTTTACTAAAATCAAAATCGGCGCTAATGTTAAGCTTTAAGGTATCTAAAAGCATCCCTTGCATTTGAAAAGCAGAAACAAATATGTTGTTTCCCCTTTGCATAAAGCGAACCATTTCTTTAAAATCCAATTTATTTACCTTAACACCTGATGCAATAATTAAATAATTTGTGTTTGTGGCTGCATTTGCTTTTAGTGTATTGTAAATTGGGTCTTTGCTTTTTCTAACAACCGTTCCTGGAAAAATATCCTGAATTCGCTGATGTAAAATATAGGTTCCAAAAGGAATTTTATCTTCTGTTAAATAGCTTGCAAACCAATTGGTTGGCTTTGGTTTATAATACTGTGCAACCAAATACGCTACCAGTAAAATCCCACTAATAATTAAATATTTTTTTATTCCCCTCATGCTTTTTTCAGGTTAAAATCATGAAAAGATTGGTTCACATTTTCGAATGTGGTTTTATCGATAAAAAACTCCCCATACCAAATGTATTCGAATTGATTGGTCAACTTAGAGAATTCGTCTCGCCTGCCCTCATCAGCAATTTCTAAAACATAAGCCTGATTTGTTTTATCGGGTAACCAGTTTATAAGTTGCTTATCACTTAGGTTTTTTAGTGTTTTTAAGTAGAGCAAACGAACGGCTAATCGATAATTTTGGGTTTGTAAGGCATTCGATATTTGGTCATCAAAATCAATTTCATGGATGTTCTCCAAACTTTCTTCGAAGGGCACTTCTAACGATTTCGATTTGCCCGACAGAAGTCTAAAATCTAAACCAATAAGTTTAATTGCGATGAAAACCACCGCAGCAATGGCTACTGCAATTAATACAACCTTTAAAACGCTTCCACTAATTTTATTGCCTAAAAGTTTATCTATCAGTTTCCAAAACTTATTCCAGAATTTATCCCACCAAGTTAAAGTTTCTGGTGCTGCATCCTCATAAATAAAATCTTTCTGCTTGCTGTAGGTTTTAATGGCTTCCCTGTCAATTTTGCGCAGTTCAACCTTAGTGCTGTAAATTTTAACAGCAATAGGTTTCTTATATACAATGGTTTTTTGACCAGTTTGTGCATGAACCGACGCGGCAGATAAGAACAGAAATAAGGCAAGCAATAAACGCATTTCTAATATTCTTCTGGAGTAGAATTAAACTGCTCAGGGCCTTTTCCCAGTCCATCAATCCGATCTAGTAGCCCTGTACTTTCTTTACGCTCAACCAGGTTAAAATAAATTAATGTTGCCGCTAGTATTGGAATAATTAAAAAGATTTGAGATAAATACTGAGAAATGGAAGCTACAATGGCATAGGTTTTTGTGATGCGTTGTTCTGCATGTGTAAATGCACTAACCATTGCAATTATTGTAGCCGGTAATTGTACTAATAGGGTACAAGCGTAAGTGATGATGGAGACTACAATTAAAACACCAGCCGTGGCCCACCATTCGTTGCGCAAAAGTTTAAAGGATCGGTTAAAAGAATAGCCCAAACTTGCATTTTCAATAACCATGATAACTGACATGATGGAAACGGCTGGAAAAACATATACGCCTGGAAAGAAACAACATGCAAAACAGAATACTAAAAAAATGGAAATCACGATTCCGCTACCAAACATGCGAAAGAAATAGTATTTATAGTAACTCCAAACCTCTTCAACATTCGGTGCAACATTGCCTTTCTGAATATAGAGCGCAACATAACTTAAAACGGTAACGTAAACAGACGTATAACTCAACATCATAAACATCATCATAAAGAGATATTGAATTACAAATTTTGATAGCCTACTCCAAACCGATTCGCCCGAAAAATTATAACTATTCCTGAAATTCTCTTGCATGTCGCCTACTTGCAACTGGGTCATAATCATGGTAAGGATTCCACCTAGAATAAAAATACCACAGAGGTATAAAAAAGCCTTCATTAAGGGCTTAAAATTTTGTCTGATGAACAAAAAGGTATCTCCAATAATTTCTCCGAATTCTCGTATCTTTTTGAATTCTATTTTTTCTGCCATTTATAGTTGTGTTTGAGTGCGTTTAAATAATTGGGCCGGATAAACTATTACATATCCAACCATAAAAATGAATGAGCCAATTAATATGCTTAAGCTCAGCCAAATTGGCATTTCGGTGTGGCGGGTAACAAAGCTTTCGAAAAATGCGGCCAATAAAATAATGGGAACAATGCCCATTGCAATTTTAGAAGCATCTTTTGCACTATTTTTAAAGGAAGCCATCCTGGACAGCGTTTTCGGAAATAAAATTCCATTTCCTAAAATCAAGCCCGCTCCACCTGCAATAACTGCCGAAAGTATTTCCAAGGTGCCATGAATCCAAATAACCAATATGGATTGTGTGCCCAAACCTTTGCTATAGAAGAAATATTCGAAAGCACCGATCATAATTCCTGTTCTTAGCAAATAAAAAATCGGGCCGACGGACAGGAAAACACCCGACACAAACATCATCAACATTACAAATACGTTGTTTGAGGCAATTTGAATAAACATCATAATCTCGCCTTGTTGCTTATAAACACCAAAGGGGTCGCCCTTTGCAATGTTTTCATTGGTCATGTTGATGTAGTCGTCGCCAAAAAACATTCTAAGGAAAGAATCGTCATACTTCGCGGAAATGACGCCGATGGCGGCAGAAATCACAAAGAAAATCATCGAATACAATAGCTGCTTTCTATAGTTGAAGAAAAGCATTGGCAATTCGTATTTCCAAAATTTTATGAAGCGCCCTTTCTCCTCCTTTTTATTTTTATAGATGGCTTGGTGCAGTACAGATGCAATCCCATTTAGGTATGCAGTGGTTTTAGATTTTGGGTAAAATGTTTTAGAGTAGGCCAAATCATTGGTGATATCGATAAAACGATGCGCCAATTCATCTGGATTTTCAGTCTGTAAAGTTTCGTAATCTTTCCACTTCTCAGAATTTTGCTTTACAAAAAGCGCCTCTCTCATAAAATAACTTGTGTCGCGTTTAATTTTCCGTTAAAATAAAACAAAATTTTTATTAGTCAACAAAAAATAAAAAAGCATATTATATATTTGAATAACATGGAAACGATAAAAGTAAGTACGAGCCAACACATTGATATAGATTACGCTGTTGCGGGCTTGGGCGAAAGGGTTGCGGCCAGATTAATTGACTTTGGCTTATTTGTGGGCTTATTTTTGGTTTTTCTGCTCCTTTTTGCGATGACAGGATTGCTACAGGCAGGTAGCATAACCTTTATTGTTTTGGTGGTTATTTATGGGGCTGGCTTTGTTTTTTACGATTTGCTTTGCGAAATATTTATGAATGGCCAAAGCATTGGTAAGCGCTTACTTAAAATCAGGGTAATTAGCTTAGATGGTTCTCAGGCAAGCCTTGGGCAGTACTTTATGCGCTGGGTTTTTAGGATTGTAGATTTTACGCTAACATCGTGGCTGGGTGCTTTAATTTTCGTTGCTGTTACCGAAAATAAGCAACGTTTAGGCGACCTCGTTGCAGGCACAACACTGATCAAAACCCAACCCCAAACACAGTTGAATCAAATTGCTTTTCATCCCGTTGATGAGGAATATACGCCAATTTTTAACGAGGTAAATCTATTGAGCGATAGAGATATTGAATTGATTCACGAAGTGATTAGCACCTACTATAAAACGGGCAACCATACGCTGATTTACCAGATGGCGGCAAGAATTTCTAATCATCTTCATATTGCTATTCCGGAGGGAATGCACGAACTGAAGTTTCTAGAAACCATAATGGCTGATTATAATTTTGCTACGTCAAGAGTAGATTAGCTTTTCTATTCGCTAGAAAACATTTTCATTAGATAACGCAAAAGGGTAAAATCTTAAATTACTTTAATACTTCGGTAACTTTTGGAAGTAATGCATTAACCCATTCTGCGTACATTTTCGCGCTAGGGTGTAAACCGTCTGCTGCAATTAATGCAGGATCTGTTTTAGCATTGCGAGAACCCGGAGTAATGTCTGTATAACTTACGCCTGCAGCGAGGGTTATTTCTTTATTTGCCGCATTAAAAGCGTCTATTTCAGCAGCTATGGTTTGAGGGCCTTTTGCGGCGTTTTTTCCAAATGGAGTAGCGCCCCAATCGGGAATGGAGATCACAAAAACTCTGCGTTTACTGCCATTGGCAAAATCAATTGCGGTTTGCAATAATTCTGAAAACTCTTTCTTATAGGTATCTAGAGGGTACCCTCTATATTGATTGTTTACACCTATTAAAAGGGTTACAAAATCGTATCTTTCTGTCAGTTTCGCTTGCTTTATGGCTCCTTTCAATTCGTCTGTAGTCCAGCCAGTTACTGCAATAATTTTTGGATCAGCAAGGGTAGTGTTTTGAGCCTTTAACGCACTTTGGAGTTGATACGGAAAAGATTCTGCCTTTGTTACCGATGCGCCAATGGTATAAGAATCGCCAAGCGCCAAATAAGTAAATGAAGTCTTCTGATTTGGGGCAACGAATGAATTATCGGGATCTTTAGCAACAGACATATCTTTCTCTTTTGTACATCCCGAAGTTAATAAAGAAAATAAAAGGGCTGCAAATAAAGTTTTCATGATTCAATTTACGATAAAATTAGCCTAATAGATTTATGGCAAAACTAAATCAGTTCCATTTGAAACAAATGGGCAATGTGGTTTTTCAATTTATCTTTTACTTCATCTAAATCAAGTTGATAACCAAGCTCTTGCTGCAATGAAGTTACGGCCTTATCGTCGATCCCGCAAGGCACAATATTTTTAAAATAATCTAAATCTACGTTTACATTAAAAGCAAAGCCGTGCATAGTTACCCATCGGCTACAACGCACACCCATTGCACAAATTTTACGGGCACTGTCTTGCTCTGCATCTAACCACACACCTGTATAACCGGGGTATCTCCCTGCAACTATACCATAATCTTTTAAGGTTAAAATTACAGCTTCTTCCAGCGTACGGAGGTATAAGTGAATGTCGGTGAAAAAGTTTTCCAAATCTAAAATGGGATAGCCCACAATCTGACCTGGCCCATGATAAGTGATGTCTCCACCTCTGTTAATTTTATAATAGGTGGCCTGCTTTGCCTTTAAGCCTTCATCATCTAACAATAGATTTTCCGGATGCCCACTTTTGCCTAAAGTGTAAACATGTGGATGCTCGCAAAAAACCAAATAATTGGGAGTAGGCAGCTTCGAATTTTCGATTCGGTTTTTGGTTTTAACAGCAACTGTACTATTGAGCAGGGCTTCTTGCCTATCCCACGCTTGCTGATAATCGGTTAAGCCCCAATCCATAAATTGCACAGGAACGGTTTTGGTGGGTTTAGGCAATTCATCGGCTTTGCCATTAAATCCGGCAACGTTCGAACAGCCAATATTGATTTCGTTTTGCATACAGTAGAATTAAAATTAAGCTGAGCGTTAAACAGGTTTTAATCTGGGGTAGAGAGCACATAACCAAGCATGTATCCATCCTTAGTTTTGAAATAATTAACGGCTAGTTCTCTTGTTCCGGTCGGCAATTCTACCAGCGCATTTAGGCATCCTTCTGGTTTTAATTTAAAGGGTTTGATGTGAATGTGCTGTTTAAACTCTAAGCCTTTTTTACCATGCCATTTGTATATGGCCTCTTTGGCACACCAAGCTACATATAAGCCTTCTGTATTGTCGCCAATTTGCTTTTGGGCAAGCTCTACATCACTCAAAAACTTATGTTTAATGCTCTTTATTTTATGCTTAATGAGTTCGATATCCACACCACACGCAAAATCTTTACTAATCATTACCGCAGCATAATCATACGAATGGCTTAATGAAATGTGATATTCAGAATTAACCAGATAGGGTTTACCATCTTCATCAAATTGGCAATCGATATAATCTTTGGTGTTCAGCATTGTCCTCAGTAAAAGCCTAGTACTTAACCAGTGCAACAGTCTCTTACCATTATTAAAGGAAGCAATTAAATCCAGTTCATGCTGTTTAAGCTGAAGGCCGGCAAACAATTCTTCTTCCGTTTCTTCAATTTTCCAGATTGCCAGAGCAGAATGATCTTCGATATTTTTATTATAAACTATTGGCATTTATAAAATTGGAGATTTACATGCAAAATTATCTTAAATAAATGATAATTTAGGCCAAAATTACGCATAAAAATGATATTATCGGATAAAAGGATTTTGGAGGAAATTGATAAGGGGACAATCATTATCGAGCCATTTAAGCGCGAGTGTTTAGGTACAAACTCTTACGATGTGCATTTGGGTAAGTATTTGGCTACATACAAAAGTCGTGTGCTTGATGCCAAAGCCCATAACGAAATTGAGCATTTTGAAATTCCTAAGGATGGTTATATCCTCCACCCCGGAACTTTATATTTAGGCGTAACTTTAGAATACACGGAAACGCATGCGCACGTTCCTTTTTTGGAAGGCAAAAGCAGTACCGGTCGGCTTGGAATCGACATCCATGCTACCGCAGGGAAAGGCGATGTGGGATTTTGCAACACTTGGACACTGGAAATATCGGTAGCACAACCGGTTAAAATTTATGCCGGTATGCCAATTGGTCAACTTATTTAC
This sequence comes from Pedobacter yonginensis, assembly GCF_003173595.1. Classification (GTDB taxonomy): domain Bacteria; phylum Bacteroidota; class Bacteroidia; order Sphingobacteriales; family Sphingobacteriaceae; genus Pedobacter; species Pedobacter yonginense. Next base: position 941,204 of record NZ_QGNZ01000002.1, on the reverse strand, counting down.
TTCGCAGTAGAAGGAAATATTGAAACGATGTACAACACCAAGGGAAACGCCAAGTACAATAACAAAACAACACGCCCAGTAGAAAGTATGATGTGGAAGAACAAATTTTAACAAATTTGTTCTAAATTGCGTTTAACAAATACCTAACCAAATATGTTAATTAAACGCACTCTCTTTAGTTTGGGCCTGTGTTTCTTTTCTCTTTTAGCATTCGCCCAAAAAGGAAATGAACCCTTCGCCCCCATTGTAACTTCTTTAGAAAAATGGATCAACACAAATCCACAAGAAAAAATTTATCTGCATACCGATAAGCCTTACTATCTCGTTGGAGATACCATTTGGCTTAAAGCTTATGTAACTTCCGGTTACGACCATAAGCCCTCTCAAATTAGTGGCGCAGTTTATATAGACCTCCTCAACGAAGGCGATTCTACCACTAAAACAATTAAGCTCCCACTTATGGGCGGCATGGCAAAAGGTGATTTTTTATTAAATGATAGTACAATGAAGGAGGGAAATTACCGATTAAGAGCCTACACTCAATGGATGAGAAATGCTGGCCCACAGTATTTTTACGATCATACTTTTAGTGTTGGCAATTCCGTAGCCAATACGGTTTTTGCAAAAATCGATTACATTTACGAGAAGGATGGCGACAAAACTAAAATAAAGGCCGTACTTAAATTTACAGATGTAAGTGGCAAACCTTACGCCAATAACAATGTAAGTTATAGCTTAAAAGAAAGTTATAAAACTCTTGCTGCTGGCAGGGGTAAAACCGATGCGCTCGGTCAAATCATCGTGAATATTCCAACTCCAAAGGCAGAGGCAGCCCAAACCAGCTATCTAGTTACAAATTTTAGTTTAAATGAGGATATGTCCATCCCAAAAACATTTCCCTTGAAAACAGCATTGCTGAAAACCGATTTCCAGTTGTTTCCAGAAGGTGGTTATTTGGTTAATGGCGTGTGGAGCAGGATAGCATTTAAAGCAACAGAAACTTCAGGACTTGGCGCAAATGTAAAGGGCATTGTCATAGACGATCAACAAAAGGAAGTAGCCACCATAGAAACCAAGCATTTAGGCATGGGATTTTTCAATCTGATGCCCGAAGAAGGAAGAACTTATACCGCCAAAGTTAAATTGCAAGATAGCGCTGAATTGCTCATTAAATTACCTCTTGCAAAAGCCGAAGGACAAACCCTTTCTGTTTATCCAAGAGAGAATGAGCTTAGTGGGCAACAGTCAGATACGGTTTTAGTCCGCATTAATACAAATGCAGAAACTTTAAAAAAGGGCTCACAATCCTTAAGCCTAGTTGCTCAATCTGGAGGCAAAGTATATTCAGCTGTGCAGGTTACAGTTTCTAAACCAACAACTTCTGTATTCATCCCGTTAAACGATTTACCAAGTGGCATCGTGCAAATATCGCTGTTTTCTGGTGGCATAGCCCTTAATGAAAGGGTTTTCTTTCTACAAAGAAACGATGCGCTGCAAGTGAAAATCAGTGAAGTTTCTCCAAAAGAATATGGCGTTAGGGAAAAGGTTGCTTTACAAATAGCTTCTTCAGCCCCATCTGGAGATGCCGTAAGTGGAAACCTATCTGTAGCCGTAATTAGTGAGGATGCTGTTCCGACCGATGAAACAAAAATCAACACCATCTTTTCACAACTCTTACTCAGTGCAGATATTAAAGGCTTTGTAGAGAAACCAAATTACTATTTCAGCAACCCAAGCGCCGCAACCAGAGAAAATTTAGATTTACTTATGCTTACCCAAGGCTTTAGAAGGTTTGTTTGGAAGGATGTACTTTCGCCACAACAAGTTGCACCAGCCTTTAGTCCGGAAAAGATAACCAGTACCATTTCGGGAAAAATAACGTCATTGGGTAAAAAACTAATTGTTAACGGAAAGGTAACTCTACTGAATAATAAGTTCGGGCTGATTAGAGATACCTTAACCGACCAACAAGGGCGGTATAGTTTTAATAATCTGGTAATACTTGATGGCATGCAATTTACCGTTCAGGGTAGAAATGAAAAAGGCAGTAAGCTGGTTACCACTTTTATTGATCAGCCCAACCAACAAATGGTTACGCCAAATCCGAACATGGGCGAGTTGAATCAAGACATCCAGCAATTGGTTAAAAAATCGCTGGAAAGCAGTAGAGAACTGGATCAGCAACTGGAAAAAAGCGGGATGCTCAGCCGCGTGCAGCAGCTGCAAGAAGTTAAAATTAGAGCCAACAAAAAAATGGCCTATGGAAACACCATTAAAGAAAGTCAGGTTGATGAAATTTATCGCCCTGATAGCAGACGTCCTCCTTGCAGTAGTTTAATGGAGTGTATTTCGCGAATGGATGGAAGCAGGGTAAATTTTGAATACGTTTTCGGAACGCCGAAAGATGAATGCGGGCAAATGTATGTTCCGATGTTTAAAAGAGTACGATACACCGTTATCATAGATGGTATGACCATTGATCCATGTGATTATCAAACATTTTTCACGGGCGAAAATCCGCCCGATATTGATAAGATTTATTTCCTTCACGAAAGTAAGGGCGTAAACTCAAAGGCAAGTGGGGGTAACGAAGGCCCAATTATGGCTGTTTTTACCAGAACAGGAAATTTTAGAAGAAGTTACGACCCATCTGTGCTCGATTATAACCCTAAAGGCTACGATAATGCGAAAGAATTCTACAGCCCTAAGTACGATGGTCAGAATACCAACTTGCCTGATCTTAGAAGTACCGTTTACTGGAATCCATCTGTTATAACAGGTAAGGAAGGCAAAACAGAAATCAGTTTTTACAACTCCGATCAAACAGGGAACTATCTGGTGGTGGTAGAAGGCATTAATGGTTCTGGATTAATCGGAAGAAGTGTTTACAGATACAAGGTGAAATAGTTATCTAACTACTCTAATTACAACATTACCAGATTGAAAGCGGATTTGTTACCGATCAAATCAAATGGTAATATTCATACTAACTTCATTAAAATATGCCTCATGTTTTGTACCTTGAGGCATATTTTATTTTATCTAGCCACACATGAAACTCAAAATTATCCTCCCAATAAGTGTGTTATTTATCCTTTTAGGTTTTACGGCCTTCAAAATGGATGACGATCCATTTAGCTTATTGCTGAAGAAACTCGAAGAATATACTTCAAAATATCCGCAAGAAAAAGTACACATTCACCTCGATAAGCCTTACTATGCCATTGGCGATGATATTTGGCTTAAAGCTTATGTGTTTAATACCAAAACCTCCGCTCCATCAAACATTAGTAAAATCTTGTATGTAGAGCTTATTAACGAAAAGGATTCAGTAAAAAAACAACTTAGGTTGCCTCTAATGGCTGGCATAACCTGGGGCGATTTTAAACTCACCGATTCGCTTGGTGAAGGCAATTATCGAATAAGAGCTTACACTGCCTACATGCGCAACTTTGGAACAGATTTCTTTTTCGACAAAACCATAAAAATTGGCAATAGTTGGGCAAACAAAGTATTTACGCAAACAAAATATGATTTTCAAAAGGAAAATAATACCGACAAAGTAACCGCCACCGTACATTTTGAAGATAAAAACGGCATTGCTTACAAAGAAAGTGAGGTAAGTTATGATGTTCAGCTGGATTACAGGTCGGTATCAAAAGGAAAAGTAAAAACCAATTTAACGGGCGATGCCATAATCAGCTTCGTAAACAATCAAAGTTTCCAAAACAAAACTGGAAAAATTATAGCCACCATAACTTTAGAGAATAAACAAAAGGTAACGAAATCCATCCCCATAACATCAACTTCAAACGATGTAGATGTTCAGTTTATGCCCGAAGGCGGAACATTAGTAGAAGAATTACCACAAAGGATAGCCGTTAAGGCCGTAAATTCAACCGGACATGGGGAGGATGTGAAAGGAACTGTATTTGATGATGCTGGAAATACCATTACAGCTTTTGAAACCAGTTACTTGGGGATGGGAAGTTTTGTGTTTAACATGCAATCTGGCAAAACATATCGTGCAAAAATTGATTTTAAAGATGGTTCTACAAAAGAAATCAAATTGCCCCTCGCCCAAAAAAGTGGTTACGCCATCGCGATAAACAATACCGACACCGCAAAAGTGGGCGTTAAAATCATGGCAAGTGAAAGCTTACTAAACGGAGCTGAATTAAAAGTTGTAGCACAACAGGGCGGGAATGTTTATTATGTTTCAAAAGCCAAAATGGATAAGCAAGTTTTAATTGCAAACATCGCGAGAAAAAACTTACCCGAAGGAATCGTTCAATTTACTTTATTCTCTGCAGACAATCAACCTATTGCCGAGCGACTCGTTTTCATTAGTCCGAAAAATGATTTAATCAACGTTGCCATCAACAGCAGTGCGGTTTCCACCACCAAACGAGGCAAATCTACTTTCAGCTTTGATGCCACCAACCAGCAAAAACCTGTATTGGGCAGTTTCTCTGTAGCCGTAACCAATGCAACAAAAGTAGTACCCGATGAAGATAATGAAACCAACATTTTAACCTCGTTGTTACTCACTTCAGATTTGGTTGGATATATCGAAAAACCGAACCATTATTTCTTAAATGATGATGCCAAAACACAAAAAGAGTTGGATAACCTCATGCTTACCCAAGGCTGGAGAAGGTTTACTTGGAAAAATGCAATCAACAACACTAACCCAAACATTACCTACAAGCCCGAAGAATCTTTAAAAATAAGCGGAACTGTTACCAAAGGAAATAAACCCGTAGCAGGGGGTAAAGTGATGCTGATGGCAACTAAAGGCACCATGATTATTATAGATACTGTTACCAATGCCGACGGCAGGTTTGTGTTTGATAATCTGAGTTTCGGAGACAGCACCAAATTTGTAGTGCAGGCCAGAACCAAAACCGAACGTAAGTTTGTAGATATTAATTTAGATGTGATACCCGGCCAAATTGTAACCAAAAACAAAAACGGCGCAGATATAGATATTAATGTGAACAACACCCTAATGAAGTATATTAAGGAAAGCGACAATTATTTTAACGAAATGGCCCGATTAGGTTTATTAGAACGCACCATTAAACTCGAAGAAGTAACCATAACGGAGAAAAAAAATCCAGCAAAAAATTCATCCAACCTAAATGGAGCCGGCAGAGCAGATTATATCATGACAGCTGCTGATCTTTCTACCTGTGTAACGCTATCCATGTGCTTGCAGGGCCGCTTGCCAGATGTAATTTTTAGAGGCAATGTGCCTTATTTGATGAGAAGTCAGAACACGCCAATGCATATTGTTGTAGACGGAATGCCTGTGGATGCCGAGTTCTTAGACAACATTGCACCTATGGATGTGGAATCAATTGAACTTTTAAAAACGATTGGCAACACCGCAATTTATGGCATGAACGGCGGTGGAGGCGTACTGGTAATTACCACAAAACGAGGCGATGGGGGTAATAATTACAACCGTTACGCCCCGGGAGTGGTTACTTACAATCCAAGTGGCATATCAATTTCTAGAGAATTTTATGCGCCGAAATATGATGCAGATAACGCAAGCAACAAACCTGATTTAAGGACAACCATTTATTGGAATCCGCAAGTGGTTGCCGATAAAGATGGAAAAGCGAAATTCGAGTTCTATAATGCAGATGAACCTGCAAATTATCGAGTAGTAATTGAAGGGGTAGATGCTTTTGGCCACTTGGCTAGAAAAGTATATACCTACGAAGTGAAATAGGAATTTAATTTTCAACACGATATTGAAAGCCAAATAATCAGACCATGTGCTATTATTTGGCTTTCTAATTAAATTACTTAAATTTCCACCTTTGAACCGAAGATATGAATACGATAAAAGTAAGCGTAAAAGATCGTTTAGCAACCATTACATTAAATAGAGGAAAATCAAACGCCTTAAATCGCGAGCTGCTAACCGAATTGGATGAAATGCTTAAAAATATTGCTGCTGATGAAAATGTTGGTGGTGTAATCCTAACAGGAACAGCCCCATTTTTTTCTGCCGGATTAGATTTAGTGGAGCTATACGACTACAACGAGGAAGAAGCAAAATCTTTTTGGTATTTATTCTTGAGTTTTACAGCCAATCTGGTCGCATTTAAAAAACCAATGGTTGCCGCCATAAGCGGACACAGCCCAGCAGGCGGTTGCGTAATGGCCTTGGCCTGCGATTACCGTGTAATGGCCGAAGGGCCTTACATTATCGGCTTAAATGAAGTTCCCGTGGGGATTATTGTTCCGAATAGCATTTTCCAACTGTATTCCTTCTGGATTGGCAAAGCCGAAGCAACCCGCAGTTTACTCACCGGTAAACTTTATAGCCCAGAGGAAGCCTTAAAAGTGGGCTTAGTAGATGATGTGGTTAAGAATGAAAGCTTACTAACCGCAGCAGAAAGAAAAATCAAAAAGTTCATGGAGCTCGAAACCAACACCTGGTCGCAAAGCAAACTTAATATTCGCGAAGAACTTATTGCAGCCGTAAACACAGATCAATCTGCAACATTAGAAAAAATGCTTGCTCAATGGTGGTCGCCAGCAACACGGCATATTTTAAAGACCATAATAGCCAGCCTGCAAAGAAAATCATAAATAACGGATACAAATAACAACTACTCAAATTTAACCATAACCAAATATTATGTTCGCATTTAACCAACCCATGTTAAGAGATGATGCCCTAAAAGGAAAAACCATTGTAATTACTGGAGGCGGTACAGGTTTAGGCAAAGCCATGGGTGTTTATTTCCTAAAGTTGGGTGCAAATTTGGTCATCACAAGTCGCAAGGCCGATGTGCTCCAAAAAACAGCCGACGAAATGGAAGAAAAAACCGGAGGCAAGGTTTTAGCAGTAGCTTGCGATGTTAGGGAAATTGAACAAGTGGAAAACGTATTGGCTAAATCAATAGAAAGATTTGGGCAAGTAGATGTTTTACTCAACAATGCAGCCGGCAACTTTATCTCTCCAACCGAACGGCTATCTGCCAATGCATTTTCATCTATCATCGATATTGTATTAAAAGGAACGGTGAACTGCACCTTGGCTTTTGGTAAACATTGGATCAAAGAAAAACAACAGGCTACCGTATTGAATATCATCACCACCTACGCTTTTACAGGCTCTGCTTACGTTGTGCCTTCAGCCTGTGCCAAAGGCGGGGTATTGGCTCTAACCAGATCACTAGCAGTAGAATGGGGTAAATATGGAATTAGAACCAATGCGATAGCCCCTGGCCCTTTTCCAACCAAAGGTGCATGGGAACGATTATTACCAGGCGATTTAGCGAAGAAATTCGATTTTAAAAATCGGGTGCCATTGAAACGAGTAGGCGAACATCAAGAATTGGCCAATTTAGCAGCATTCCTAGTAAGCGATTTTTCAGGTTACATTAATGGAGAAGTCATTACAATTGATGGTGGGGAATGGCTTCAAGGCGCAGGACAGATGAATGGATTAGAAGCCATTCCAAACGAGATGTGGGATATGCTAGAGCAAATGACTAGAAGTGCCAAAGGGAGCTAAATCAGAATTCAATCAAAGCTTAAAGTCTTACCGCTTCATGCGCACTACTTTATACTAAAATATTATCTTTGCCCATATGAATATCTTACTTTTAGGTTCAGGCGGCAGAGAAAGCGCATTCGCTTGGAAAATGAGCCAATCATCCCACTGCGACAAACTCATTATTGCACCAGGAAATGGTGGTACAGGCGTTTATGGTACAAACATCAACATTAATGTAAACGATTTTGATTCGATTAAGAAAGTAGTTTTAACCGAAAAAATTGACCTCGTTGTTGTAGGCCCAGAAGAACCATTAGTAAATGGCATTCACGACTTTTTTCTTGCAGACCCAACAATTGCACACATTCCCGTTATCGGACCAAAAAAAGAAGGTGCCATTTTGGAAGGGAGTAAAGATTTTTCTAAACAATTTATGGAGCGCCACGGCATTCCAACCGCTGCATCCAAATCCTTCACCCCAGAAACTTTAGAAGATGGCTTGGTTTACCTTCAAAATCATGCACTGCCTGTCGTTTTAAAAGCAGATGGTTTAGCAGCAGGAAAAGGAGTTCTAATTTGCACTGAAACCATTGAAGCACAAGAGGAACTTAAGCTCATGCTTGGTGGAAAATTCGGCGCCGCAGGAGCAACAGTAGTAATCGAAGAGTTTTTAAGCGGTATCGAACTTTCGGTTTTCATTTTAACAGATGGAGAAAATTACATCACCCTTCCTTCTGCGAAAGATTATAAACGAATCGGCCAAAACGATACGGGTTTAAACACTGGCGGTATGGGTTCTGTTTCTCCTGTACCATTTGCTACGGACGAGTTCTTGCAGAAAGTTGAAGAAAGAATCATCAAACCCACCGTTGAAGGCTTAAAGAAAGATCATATCGACTACACTGGCTTTATCTTCTTCGGCCTAATCAAAGTGGGCGAAGAGCCCTACGTAATTGAATATAATGCTCGTATGGGCGATCCAGAAACCGAAAGTGTAATTCCAAGAATAGAAAACGATTTGGTAGAATTATTTATGGCTACTGCCGAAAAGAAATTGAATACCGTAAACCTAAAAATTTCAGACCAAACGGCTGCCACCGTAATGATTGTTGCGGGTGGTTACCCTGGCGAGTATTTAAAAGGCAAAGCCATTTCTGGAATTGAAAATTTGCGCCATTCAAACGCATTTCACGCAGGAACACTTGTAGAAAATGATGTTATTAAAACCAATGGCGGTCGGGTTATAGCTATAACCAGCTTACAAAAAGATCTATTTACGGCTTTACAATGTGCTACAGCAGATGCAGGTCGTATTTATTTCGATGGCAAATATTTTAGAGAAGATATTGGTTTCGATTTGGTTTAACAGCTCGGACATAAATAAGATAAAGTGAAAAAAATACTCAAAAAGATTTCCGAAATAGCCATCCGTCAAGGTGAATTTACTTTTACCGACGAACAGATCGAATCTAAATGGTTGGGAAATGCACCCGCTACCAGCGAAGATATTAAACAACTAGAAGAGCGATTGCAAATTGCGCTACCCAAAGATTATAAAGATTTTTTGTTAATCACGAACGGATTTTCCACACCCAACGAAAACATCGAACCATCGTTTGAAGCCACAGGAAATGTAGGTTTTTTGAAAGACATCGATCCCCAATTAATAGAAATTTGGATCAATAACGACGAATTGTTGGAAGTTGCGATAAAATTATCCAGAAGCATTGTGGTAGGCGGAATCAATCAAGAACAATATTTCCTATTGGTACCACCATTATTAGAGCACGAAAAATGGGAATACTGGAAATTTGCGTCATGGATTCCAGGCGAAGATCCATATGAAGGGATGGAAAACTATTTCATCAACGCACTCGATTTTTTAAAATCAGCATAATCCTATAAAAAAAGGCCCAATCTAAAATCTAGATTGGGCCTTTTTTATGGTTAGGAATTTCTCTACTTTGATTTGTTACCCAATAATTCTTGTAGTTTATCTTGCAAAGCTTGCTCTCTTAAGCCTTTTGCAACAATCTTACCTGTTGGATCAATCAAGAAATTTGCAGGAATAGAACGGATGCCATACATTTTGGCTACTTCATTATCCCAGTACTTTAAATCCGATACATGTGTCCAAGTCAATTTATCATCAGCAATCGCTTTTACCCACGAATCTTTTTTACCAGGCTGATCTAATGAAACCCCTAAAACAGTAAAGCCCTTATCTTTAAATTTATTATAAGCCACTACTACGTTAGGATTTTCTTGGCGACATGGGCCACACCACGATGCCCAGAAATCTACCAACACATATTTACCTTTAAAATCAGATAGTTTAACAGGTTTACCGTCTGGATCATTTTGTGTAAAGTCCATGGCCATTGCCCCAACAGCGGTTTTTTTGCCCGCATCAAAAAGCTGCGCAAGCTTAACACCCATACTACTTGCCTTTAATTCGGGAGATAATGCTACGAAAGCTTTTTCAGCTTCAAGCGCTTGATCAGGATCGCCAGCCAATTGGCCAATGGCAGATAAGCTGATGTACGATTTTGGATTGCTTTTAGCAAACTCTAACAAAAGAGCCGGCATAGCAGCAACATCTTTTTCATAGCGAGCACCTAATGCTTCCATTAATGCCTTATCCTTTTTTTGCTCTGGCGTATAAGCGGCAAATTCAGCGTTTATCGCCGCTATTTTATCGGTAACAGGCTTGGTTAAGGCTTTTAGTTTTTTATTGTCATCATTAACCAATGATCCAGAAATGGTTGCATTTTTTAATGAATCAGCCGCTACAACTTTTAAATTTCCAGGCTCAATATATAATGGCAATGCATCAAATTTCTCACCTGGTGCTGGGCGTTTTACATAAGGGTTTATGTTTAAAAACAAGTTACCCTGAGCAGGAGCAGCAACCGTGCCTTTAAATGCAAATGCGCCGTTTGCAACAGTTGCAGAATCGGTAATATTTTTACCTTCATCGTTATAAATCAAGTAAACTTTGTCGCCAGTTTTTAAGCTTTTAACATTACCATTTAAAGCGAATGGCTTCTGAGCTAGCGCCGCAAACGGCAAAAGTGCCATTGCAGATAATAATATTTTTTTCATTAGAGTTTAATTTTAATGGTAAATTTTGCTAATTGATTATTTCAAAGATAAATAATCGTCTGCCTAATAACGTAATTAGCACGGTAAAATTATGATAGTTTTTGATAAGTCCTCCACCATAAATCTGGCATTTCTCCGCTAACAGCAACTTGATAATCATCATACCGACAAGGAACGAGGTGATATCTTTCGTTTTTAGATTGACCAGATGGATAAGGAACCTGCATCCACCATCGGTCTGATTTCTTGCTTTTCACAAAAACCATCTCGCCAGAGCCATCTTTTAGGCTGGTGCGATAAATCATAAACTGAGATTTTGGCGTTAATGGGAAATCTTTTTTACGAGCATAAAATCCCTCCATAAAATACCAAACCATCTGGGCCAAAAGGAAAGCCGTTTGTCCGTTGTTATCGTAAGCTGGATTAAACTCGTAAAAGCCAATTGATGTAAGTTTATCGTTCATCCCCGCGTACCGGGCAATCCGGCAAGCCTCCTCACCATCAAAGCCATTGGGTGTAGTGTTGGCATTTGCAGCGGCATCGGCCGAACGTATCGCACCAATATCAAAGCTAATCATGTTGGCATTTCTGATAATTGGCTCCGTTAAAGTAATATCCTGCGCAAACTCACCCAATCGATGTACATCAAAATAAAGCTTATCCATAACGGTTAAACTCTCTTGGTTAACAAAGTAGGTTTGGTAGCCGATGTTGCTAAAATTGAAAAGGTAATTGGGCTGATGCAGAAAAATTTTATTCAAATAACAGTCCGATCGGGTTGCAATTCCATCATGGCTATCATCATCAATATCAAACTGATTATCAACAATAACCAAATCTACCTTCTGTTCCAAATCTTCATAACCCAAATACTGTGCATAGGTTAAATCTTGGCCGCCACCAATAATAATTGGTATGATGTTTTTCTTAATAAGTTCCGACACTGTCATTTTTACGGCGATGTAGGTATCCGCAAGGGTAACACCATGCTTTATGTTCCCCAAATCAACAATCCTGCTGGTAAAGCCACCCTCATTTAGCTTATAAAATTTCTCTCTGAAATAGTCTGGCCCGAGCGCGCAGCCTTCATTATTAATTGCACTCCTTCCATCAAGTACGCCAATAATTGCCAAATCATATTTATTTTCTTCTAAATCAGGAAATGATTCTGTGTGTATTTCGGCCTTTAAACCAAGCTGGCTAGTAAAAAAACCTTGCTTTGGAATAAAACTATCGGGGTTTACTGGGGAAAAGAAATCCGTTAATGACATATTTTTAAAACTATCGGCTCAAATATCTATTTTTGGATGCACATATTATATAAAAATAAGATTTCTGTTGATTTCTTTTTGACAGGACTTTGTAATTAACTCGTTTTAAGCTTTAAATTTTTGCACCTATCTTTTTTGTTGCAAGAAAATAAATGAATAGCCCAATAAAAAAATGATACTGGTAACCGGAGGAACGGGATTTTTAGGATCTGAATTATTAAAACAGCTTACCGATAATGGACTAGTTGTACGGGCGTTAAGGCGAGAAAAATCTACAATCCCCGATTTAATAAAAAATATTGATGCAATAGAATGGTTTACCGCCGATATAAACGACCTTTCTAACTTAGAAGATGCTTTTGAAGGCATTTCGCAAGTATATCACTGTGCCGCATTTGTTTCCTTTAACCCCAAGCACAAAAAGAAAATGTTTCATGTAAACATTGATGGCACTTCAAATATCGTGAATCTTTGCACGGATAGGAATTGCAGGCTCGTGCACGTAAGCTCGGTTGCAGCACTTGGTGATGCCAAAAAAGGAAAAAAAATTACCGAACGAGATTTCTGGGAGTATGATTCTAAAGCCCATGCTTATGGCCTATCAAAGTATGAAGGCGAAATGGAAGTTTGGCGAGGCATAACAGAAGGCTTAAACGCTGTTATTGTAAATCCATCCGTTATTATCGGTAAAAATGCCGGTTTTGAAGGAAGTGGAGCAATTTTTAAATTGGTAAAAGGTGGTTTTCCATTTTATACCAACGGTGCAACGGGTTTGGTAGATGTTGAAGATGTAGCAAAAGCAATGATTTTGTTAATGGATGGAGAAGCCACAGGAGAACGCTTTATCATTTCTTCTAGCGATTATCAGTACAAAGATTTATTTACAGAAATTGCAAACGGCTTTTCCGTTAAACCTCCATCAAAAGAAGCCAAGCCCTGGATGCTCGGAATTGCATGGCGAGCACTTAAATTCTTCTCCTTATTTACAAGTGCAGAACCATCCATAACCAAAGATGCGGCACAAAGTAGTACCGTACACAGCTATTACGACAACTCAAAAATTATAGCCCAAACAGGAATTGCATTTAAACCTGTGGCCCAAAGTATAAAAGAGATTACCCAATATTTAAAATAATGCCCAAACAAAAAGCTTACTACATTATCGATTTCGATAGCACTTTCACACAGGTGGAAGCGCTAGATGAACTGGCACGTATTTCACTAAAAAACCATCCAGATAAAGAATTAATTTTTCAAAAGATAGAAGATTATACCAATTTGGCGATGGAAGGCAAGCTATCTTTTTCAGAAAGCTTAGCACAACGTGTAAAACTTTTAGAGGCCGACGAAGAACACCTAAAACAACTTATCAAACACTTAAAGAAAAAGGTATCAACCTCTTTCTCCCGCAACGCAGCATTTTTTAAAAAGCATGCCGATGAAGTTTTAATCGTATCAGGAGGATTTAAAGAATTTATTACACCAGTTGTAAGTCAATACCACATTAAAAAAGAAAACATTTACGCCAATACCTTTGTAACCACAGGCGACGGGAAAATTATAGATTACGATCATGCCAACCCGCTAAGCGAAGAAGGCGGAAAAGTAAAATTACTACAACATTTAAAGCTAGAAGGCCAGCTATTTGGCATTGGAGACGGCTATTCTGATTTTCAGCTTCGCGAAAGCGGAATGATCAATAAGTTTTTCGCCTTTACAGAAAATATCGCAAGAGAAAGTATCGTTTCAAAAGCAGATCACGTTACGCCCAGTTTTGATGAATTTTTGTATGTAAATGATCTGCCCCGAGCCATTTCCTATCCAAAAAACAGGATTTTATGCTTAGTAATTGGTAATGCGGATCCATTAACCGTTAGTATTTTAAAAAATGATGGTCTTTCCATCAGACAAAAAACCACATTCGAAGAAAAATATGTTAAAGATGTTGGCATACTCATTCTAGCCGACGGCGAAAAGATTGATAAAGCACAATTAAAAAGTGCCGTTAAGCTTAAAACCATCGGCTATTTAGGCAATGCAAAAAATAAAATCGATTTCGATTTATGCACCAAACAAGGCATCGTGGTTTTTGATGATCCAAAAAACAACCCGAGGAACATCGATTTTATCCCCAAACGCGTTGCCGATTTTATGAATACCGGCGCAACCTATCTGAGCAATAATTTCCCAAATTTGCAGCTCCCAAAAATTGATAAGTCGCACAGATTAATTCACATTCATAAAAACGTACCCGGTATCATGGCTAAAATTAATACCGTTTTTGCCAAACACGACATTAACATTGTAAGCCAGTTTTTAATGACGAACCCAGAAATTGGTTATGCCATTACAGACATCAATACAGAATACGACAAGCAGTTGTTCAAATCACTCAAAAAAATAGAAAATACAATTAAATTTAGAGTGCTGTATTAGTCAAAAATTTAATACTAAAACACACTTTAATTTAAATCAATGGGAGAAATCTTTGTACCAAAGCGCAAAGGTTTCTTCTTTATTGCCTCCCTTGTTCGAAGTTTTAAACTTCCCTGTTACCTTAAAAACTGATGCCTTTTTAGCAATAAATGCTTTGGGCTGCCAATGGCTTGAGATCGGTAGATTCCCATGTGTCCAGAAAACAAATAGGCCGTAACGCAGGCAATGGCAATGTAAAGCCCAGAGTGTACGCCAAAAAGTTCTACACCCATAAAAATACAAGCTAGAGGCGTATTAGCAGCACCAGCAAAAACGGCAACAAAGCCCATCCCTGCCAGCAAGCCGAAAGGCAAGGGGATAAAAAAACTTAAAAAACTCCCTAAAGTAGCCCCAATAAAAAATAAAGGCGTAACCTCTCCACCCTTAAAACCAGCACCCAAAGTAAGTGCAGTAAGAAAAAGTTTAATTAAAAAAGTATAATAAGGCTCTTGCTGGGTAAAAGATTCAGAAATAACGGGAATCCCCAAGCCAATATATCGCGTAGTACCTAATAGATAGATTATTAAAATCAAAACACAGCCACCAACAAAAGGCCTTAGCGGAGGATAGCTTATGTTACTAAACATTTTCGAAATAAAATGGTTTAAGGCAGAAAAACACCGGGCTATCAGCCCAAAAATAATGCCCGCACCCATCGATAAAATTAAGTTAATCGAATCCATTTCAGGCACCCAAGCAATAGAATAGTGCGTATGGCCAACGCCCCACATTTTGCAAACATAATCGGCAGTTACAGCCGTAAGAAATGAAGGTAGAATTGCATTGTAAAAAACGGCTCCAACCACAAACACCTCCAAACCAAATATCGCGCCCGCCAATGGAGTACCAAAAACAGAAGCAAAACCAGCACTTATGCCACAAATGAGGATAATTTTTCGATCGCGGGGCTTAAAATTAAACAGCTTCGTAAATTGATCGGCAAAAGCCCCACCAATTTGTACTGCCGTGCCCTCTCTACCCGCAGAGCCGCCAAATAAATGAGTTATAATAGTCCCAGCAAAAATTAAAGGCGCCATAATTAAAGGGATTACCTTTTTCGGATTTTGCAATTCCTCAATCAGTAAATTATTTCCCTTAACCACGCCTTCGCCAAAATGGTAATAAGATAGGCCAATAATTAAACCCGCAATGGGCAAAAAGCCAATAATCCATACATGTGCCTCACGCCAATTGGTAGCTAAATTTAACGTTTCTAAAAACAGAGCAGAAGCCGAACCAACAACAGCACCGAGCGCTACAGAAAAGAAAAGCCATTTAAGCGTACTAAACAATACTAAGCCAAAGTCGAATTTAATAAAGCGGTAGGTAGAAGACAGCAAGCCTTCCGTTAATTTTTTAACAGGCATTTAATCAATTTTTAAGTAAAATCGTAGGAGTCATCAGCCTGTTTTGGCGGTTTTGGCGGCACCCCATCGCCATTGTTCAAAAGTATAAAAATTACCATTTGTTCCAAAATCTTTATCACCTTTGTACAGCTAACCTCGTATAATGGATTTTACACCCGAAATCAAAGATAAAATAAGTCAATTACAAGAGAAATATACCGCAATGGGGCAAGATATGGCCTCCTACCTTGATGGATTGCTGTATGCAGATTTTTTAACCTATTGGGATTACATTCACTTAGATACACTGTTAAGTTTACAAAGCCCAAAAACACCCTTTCCTGATGAAGAAATTTTCATCATGTACCATCAAATTACAGAACTCTATTTCAAGCTTAGTTTACACGAATGTAAACAGATTGCCGAACATCCAAACCTAACAGTAGAATTTTTCACGGCTCGCGTTAAAAGAATTAATGCCTATTTCAATGCCCTTACCACCTCTTTCGAAGTTATGGTAGATGGGATGGAAAAAGATCAGTTTTTGAAATTCCGAATGTCGTTACTCCCAGCAAGTGGCTTTCAGTCAGGGCAATATAGAATGATTGAAATTTGTGCAACTGATTTTATTCGTTTGATAGACAAAAGCAAAAGAGCAGAATTAAGCACAGCAACCATCGAAGCGCAATTTGAGCACATTTACTGGAAATTCGGCGCTACAGAATTAGCCTCAGGAAAACAAACCCTAACCCTAAAACAATTTATTAAAAAATATGCAGATCAATTTCTGCAACTGGCAAAAGAAAGGGTTTCAACCAACTTTGCCAGCCTTTACCAACAATTTCAAGCCAGCGGAAGTGACGTTTCTATATTAGCAGAAGAACTCCGAAAAGTGGATTTGTACGTTAACGTAGAATGGCCCTTATCTCACTATAAATCGGCCGTTCGTTATTTGGAGAAAGACCCTATTGATGTTGCCGCAACAGGCGGAACAAACTGGCAAAAGTACCTACCCCCACGTTTCCAAAAGAGAATTTTTTATCCGTTTTTATGGACCGAAGAACAAATGAATGAATGGGGTAAAGGATGGGTTCTTAGTGTACTTAAAACACTCAAAAACAAAGATTAATATTACAAAAAGCTATTAAAAAAGCTCGATTTTGCTTATTTTGCGAAAAATAATTACAGATGGATTTAGAGGTTAATCATTAGCGCACTACAACAAGCTATTAACCCCAAATCAAAATTTTAATATAATGACCGAGACATTAGATATAAAAATCACCAAAGCAGAACAAACCCGTTTAGCTGTTACTGATTTTTCAGAGTTACCTTTCGGTAAAGTATTTACCGACCACATGTTTACCGCCGATTTTGAAAATGGCGAATGGAAAAATTTGCAAGTCCTTCCTTACGGACCAATTCCGATGAGTCCTGCCATTTCTGCACTACATTATGGCCAGGCAATTTTCGAAGGTTTAAAAGCATATCGCCAGCCAGACGGTAAAATTAGTGTCTTCAGAGCCAATAAAAATTTCGAGCGTTTTAACAAATCAGCCGATAGAATGTCTATGCCAGCCGTTCCAGAAGAAATCTTTATGCAAGGTTTGTCTGCATTAATCCAAATCGACGAAAAATGGGTTCCTTCACAAGAAAACTACTCATTATACATTCGTCCGGTGATGTTTGCTATGGATCCTTATTTAGGCGTTAAAGCATCAGATAGTTATAAGTTTGTATTACTAACAACCCCAACAGGCCCATATTACAGCAAACCATTAAAAGTAAAAATCGAAACAGAATTTACCAGAGCTGATGAAGGTGGAGTTGGTTTTGCCAAAACCGCAGGAAATTACGCTCGCTCTTTATATCCATTTGAGCAGGCTAAAAAAGAAGGCTTCGATCAATTAATCTGGACGGATTCGGTAACCCATGAATTTATTGAGGAAGCAGGAACGGCAAACCTAATTTTTGTCATCAATGGCAAATTAGTTACGCCTTCCATACGCAGTACCGTTTTAGATGGTGTTACACGCGATACCATTATCAAATTGGCCGAAGAAGCCGGTATCGAAGTTGA
Source organism: Pedobacter yonginensis (assembly GCF_003173595.1). GTDB lineage: Bacteria > Bacteroidota > Bacteroidia > Sphingobacteriales > Sphingobacteriaceae > Pedobacter > Pedobacter yonginense. Next base: position 923,402 of record NZ_QGNZ01000002.1, on the reverse strand, counting down.
AGAACGCAGAGTATCCGTTAAAGAAGTAATTGAAGGTATTGAAAACGGAAGTTTAACAGAAGCATTTGCTGCAGGTACAGCCGCTACAGTAACTCAAATCGGCGAAATAGGTTATAAAGGCAATATCTATACCCTAACCGATTCTGCAAGCAGGACAGTATCAAATGGAATTGCACAAAAACTAAACGATATTCGCTACGGCTTAGCTCCTGATCAGTTTGGCTGGAACTGGGTATTATAAAAATACATCCATCAAGAAAATGCCCCAGCACCTTTTTAGAGTGTGGGGCATTTTTTTTGCATTTGCGGCAAATTATTTATCCAAGATTACAACGCCTTTAGCTTCAAATGCCAATTCTTTTTTCGGATCTGTGATTTTCGCAACCTCATCGGCAGATTTGTGCGCATCTTCCGCGTAATGACGCAAAGTTTCTACAGAGATGGTTTGCTTTTTTGCTACGCCATCCAAGACTACCTTTTTACCAACAATATCCATTGGCATGAAGAAGGCATAATCTTTAAAAGTTACCCTCATCGGATCGCCGTTTGGCATTTCTAAAGTCATCCAGCAACCTTTTTTCTTACATACATCAACCACTTTACCTTCTATCTTCATATCAACGGCAGGCTTATCACCCATAGCAACTTCCATTTTAGCTGCTGGCTTAACATCACCAGGTTTAACATCCTCGCCAAATTTTTGACCTTTATATTCTGATTGTGCAAATGCTATTGCAGCAAGTAAGCAAAAGCTTAAACTTAAGAGAATCTTTTTCATTGATTATGATTTTAATTTTTGTTCCAGTTCTGATTAAAACAAAGTTATCTAAATTTCTTTAAATTGTTAGCGCAAAAAAAATCCTCGCTAGCTCTCACTAACGAGGAAAATCATCCCTATTGTTATAGATCACATCCCATGATGTACAACATATTACCTTAGGCAAATGTTAATCCAAAAATCCAACAGGTATGCCAAACATTGTTAACGTATTGATTAATAGATATTTAATAAGCTTCCTGTATTGTACCAACATTTTCAACAATTTTTATTATGGGTATATTTTTCCCCAAATTGGGTAAACTTGTTGATTTGAAACCCCGAATTCCTCAATTACTTTAACCGAAAACCAAGCCGAAAACCTCTTCAATTTTGCTTACAGCTTTAATCTCTAAGTTATATTTTGTTAAATCAACCCCTTTTAAATTGTACTTCGAAATATAAATGGTTTCAAAGCCCAATTTGTCTGCCTCGGCAATACGCTGCTCAATCCTATTTACCGCTCTAATCTCTCCCGATAAACCCACCTCAGCCGCGAAACAGTTTTTAGATGAAACAGCGATATCCTGATGCGATGATATAATCGCAATAAGCACCGCTAAATCTATTGCAGGGTCTTCCACCCGAATTCCACCCGCAATATTTAAAAATACATCCTGTGTACTCAATCTAAAACCACAGCGCTTTTCTAGCACCGCTAACAGCATATTCATCCGCTTGGTATCGAACCCCGTTGCCGATCTTTGTGGTGTTCCATACGCAGCCGTACTCACCAAAGCTTGTGTTTCAATTAACATTGGCCTAGCCCCTTCCAACATCGCTGCTATGGCTATGCCACTCAGTTCCTCGTCACGTTGAGACAATAAGATTTCTGAAGGATTAGAAACTTCTCTTAAACCGGTTCCCTGCATTTCGTAAATACCCAGCTCGGCGGCTGCACCAAATCGATTTTTTATTGATCTTAAAATGCGGTAAACGTGGTGCCTATCGCCTTCAAACTGCAAAACCGTATCCACCATGTGTTCTAATATTTTTGGCCCAGCAATAGCACCATCTTTGGTAATGTGCCCAATTAAGAAAACAGGTGTTCCAGTTTCCTTTGCAAAGCGAAGCAGTTCTGCCGTGCATTCTCTCACTTGAGACACACTTCCAGGCGTAGAATCTATATGCGCCGAATGCAGCGTTTGAATAGAATCTACAACCAAAATTTCTGGCTCTAAAATCTCAATCTGCTTAAAAATATTCTGTGTCGAAGTTTCCGTCAAGATGTAGCAATCCGTAGAGGGATTTTCTGTTATCCTTTCCGCACGCATTTTAATTTGTTGTTCGCTTTCCTCGCCAGATATGTATAACAATTTCTTGCCTTTTAAATTTAAGGCCAACTGCAACATCAGCGTCGATTTTCCTATCCCTGGCTCACCGCCAATTAAAACCAGCGATCCTTCAACCAAACCCCCACCTAAAACACGGTCAAGCTCCTTATCGCCTGTTAAAATTCTCCTTTCTGTTGATGATTGAATTTCATCAACCTTACTCGGTTTACTTAACTTCCTTGCGCTTGTATCATTTTTCCAAGTTGGAATTGCCGTCGAGCTTTTCTCAACAACTTCCTCAACAAAGGTATTCCACTGATTGCAGGATGGGCATTTGCCTAACCATTTAGCCGATTCATAGCCACAGCTCTGGCAGAAATATGCTGTTTTTGTTTTTGCCAATTGATTTAAGATTTTAGATTACGAATTTAACCTTTAGCCACCTAAAGTGTCTTTATTTTTTTTGAACATAATTTACAGGGCGCGATGCGTATAAAAAGATCTAAAACCTAATTTTTAGAAAATGAACGCGCTGTAATCCTTAGCTCCTTCCGTCCTGCTTTCCCTCCAAGCCCAATAAAAAATTGGGGCTTTCCGTCCACTCAGGTTTAGTTGGGAGAGGGCAGTTCACTAATCAATTCCCTTCTACCTTCCAAAACAATCTAAAAAACAAAAAGCCCGATTTATAAAAATCAGGCTTTTTGTTTAATGTATTTCGGCTTACAATTTAATTTCTTCGTCTTTGGAAGAGATAAAATGAAACTCTGTTAAATGATAAGATGGTTGTGCCTTTACCTTAATCCACTGGCCGTAAGCAAAAAACCAACGCCTTTGCAAGTTGAAAATACCTTTGGTAATATAAGCTTCGATATAAGGATGTACACAAAGCGTAATCCCTTTTTCATTTTGCTCTCTTAAGATATAATTCAGATTATTTTCAATATCATCCATTAAAACGATACTCGCTTTAATTTCTCCAGTACCACCACAGGCTGGGCATTTTTCAACCGTAACAATATTCATCTCTGGTCGAACACGCTGTCTGGTAATCTGCACTAAACCAAATTTGCTTGGAGGCAAAATGGTGTGTTTAGCTCTATCCAGTAGCATCAGCTCGCGCAGGTAATCAAACAGCATTTTACGGTTGGTTGGTTTATGCATATCGATAAAATCGACAACCACAATACCACCCATATCACGCAAGCGCAATTGGCGAGCAATTTCTTTAGCCGCTTCTTTATTTACCTGTAAAGCGTTCTCCTCTTGGTTTTCTTTACTAGCCGTACGGTTTCCACTATTCACATCTACAACGTGAAGGGCTTCGGTGTGTTCTATAACCAAATAGGCCCCACCGGGTAGGTTTACCGTTTTACCAAAAGCATTTTTAATTTGCTTTTCTATTCCAAAGTGCTCAAATATTGGCTCTTTCTGTTTGTACAGCTTCACAATTTTTTCCATTTCTGGAGAAATATCATGCACGTAAGAACGAATATCATCGTACAACTCTGGTGTACTTACGTAAACGTTTGTAAAATCAGGATTCAGAATATCACGAATTAACGTTGATGATCTGTCCATTTCTCCCCAAACTCTTTTTGCAGGTTCGGTAAATGGCATTTTTTTAATAAAGTTTTCCCATTTTGCAATTAAATCTAAAAGATCTTTTTGCATTTCGGCAACACCTCTGCCCTCAGAAACGGTTCTGATAATTACCCCAAAATTTTGAGGTTTAATACTCTCTATAATCTTTTTTAAACGATTACGTTCGGTATTACTTTTTATTTTTTTTGATATGGATATGGTATTGGAGAATGGCACCAGTACCACATACCTGCCGGCAATTGATAAGTCGGAACTCAGTCTTGGTCCTTTGGTCGAAATTGGTTCTTTGGCAATTTGAACAGGGAGGAGCATATTTTTACTCAGCACATCAGAAATTTTGCCAGCCTTGTTTATATCGGCTTCTAGCTTTAAATTGTCTAATAATGTGCCTGTAACCGAGCCATTACGCTTGATCTTAGTTAGCTTAATTAAAGATTGTACCTGTGGGCCTAAATCAAAATAATGCAAAAACGCATCTTTTTCATAACCTACATCCACGAAAGCAGCATTCAGACCGGGCATGATTTTTTTAATGCGGCCTAAATAAATATCGCCTACAGCGTAGTTATTATTGATTTGTTCTTTATGAAGCTCAACAAGTTGTTTGTCTTCAATCAATGCTATGGTAACTCCAGCAGGAGTCGAATTGATAATTAATTCTTTTACCAACAGCTACAGATTTTAAGGCTTTCGCCCATTAACAAATGGATAGTAAACAAGAAAATGTTGATATAGCAAAAATTTATACAATGTAAATCATATAAAAGTATTTAAACCTCACAGTGTTCACCATGAGGTTTAATAAGCTAAATCAAATAAGAAACTATTTTTTCTTATGTCTATTTTTTCTTAAACGTTTTTTACGTTTGTGGGTAGCCATTTTATGTCTCTTTCTTTTTTTACCGCTTGGCATAATTTTAAGTTTTAAATGTTTTTATTAATCTGTTAATTAATTTTTATTCTTTAGTTCGGCAATCTTCTTATCAATAAATGATGACAATGTAGTGTTTGCCGCTAATTTTTTGCTTGCTAAATAAGCATCAACTGCTTCTTTATTTCTGCCTAAATTCTCTAAAGCTGTGCCTAAATAGAAATAGGCTTCAGGAGTTGGAGCAGCTTCAATAACCGTTTTAAAACGAGGTATCGCCTTATCAAACTGACCTGATTTAATGGAGAATAATCCTAAATTCATATTCGCCTTTACATTTTTAGGTTCTTTAGAAACAACATCTAGTAGCATTGCAATACCTTGCATTGGTGCGCCTAAGCCGTTTACTATCGTTACACCTAAGCCTGTTTTAGCCTCAATGTTTGCAGAATCTTTCTCTAATGCATTTTTAAAAGATGTATTAGCTTTCTGTAATAAAGCAGGTTGTGCTAAACTATCTTGGGTACTCTCAAAAGCTTTCAAAAACCTGTTACCAGAGGCCAACCAACTTTTTGAAGAAGGATTTCCTTCGGCTACAACTTCTAAATAAAGCGCAGAGGGTGTAATTTGCTCAACATCATCCCATTTCTGGGCCAACTGTTTCGCCAATTCAATTTTTTCAGTGCCTTTAGCAGTTTTGTAACTGTTCTCTAATGCAGTAATATCCGTAGCTAAATTCTTGTTAATTACGTTTTTTGCAGCGGTAGATGAAGTTTCAATGCTTAAAACACTAGAAGAGACTGGTGCCTGTCCTTCTGCCATTTGGCCGCTAGCAGGCATTTTTCCATTTTCTTCGGTTGGTTTTACTAAACCCTTAATATCTCTTGTAAATAAAAAAGCAACAAGCAATAAAATCGCTCCAACAATGATGGTTTGTTTTAATCTGATGCTGCTATTCACGATTTAAGATTTAGGCTTCTACTTTAATTTTTTTTGAATTGCTCTTCACTTTATCAACAAATACTTTTGCTGGTTTAAAGCTAGGCACAAAGTGTTCTGGGATAATTATTGCAGTATTTTTAGAGATATTTCTCGCAGTTTTCTGCGCTCTCTTTTTAACAACAAAGCTTCCGAAGCCTCTTACATATACATTTTCACCGCCAATCATGCTTGTTTTGATAACCTTGAAAAATGCCTCAACTGTTTCCTGTACATCAACCTTCTCAATTCCGGTTTTTGTTGATATTTCTGAAATAATATCTGCCTTAGTCATATTTACTTATTTATATATATTGTGTTTTAATATTATAACTGTTTTGGGGTTGCAAAAGTATTGCTTTTTAATGAGATAGGGAAATAAAAGATGATTTTTTTATCTCGCCAGTGATCAGCGAATTGCAAGTTTTTTTTTAAACGAATAAATACACCGTAATTTGCATCAATGACATTCCAAAATGAAATCATAAATTGGTACAACCAAAACAAGAGAGATTTGCCCTGGAGGCACACCAATGATGCTTATATCATATGGTTATCCGAAATTATTCTTCAACAAACTCGGGTTGAACAAGGGCTCCCATATTTTAACAGATTTTTAGAAAATTTTCCAACAGTTTCTGATTTTGCCATGGCAAGCGAGGCCAAAGTGTTAAAACTTTGGCAAGGTTTGGGCTATTATTCTAGAGGAAGGAACATGCATGCCACAGCGCAAATTGTAATGAGTGAGTTTAATGGCCAGTTTCCAACCCTGCACGATGATCTGCTTAAACTGAAAGGAATTGGCGAATATACCGCAGCGGCGATCTCCTCTTTTTCATCGGGCGAAGCAAGAGCCGTGGTTGATGGAAACGTTTTCAGGGTGTTAGCCAGATATTATGGAATTGACACCCCAATAAATGCTCCCAATGGAAAAAAGCAATTCTTTACTTTGGCGAATGAGCTAATGTTCAATGAAAACCCTGCACTGTACAATCAGGCCATTATGGAATTTGGGGCAATGCAATGCAAACCAAAATCTCCGGCATGTGAGCGTTGCCCACTTAACCAAACTTGCTATGCTTTTAATCATAACTTGGTTAAAGATTTGCCGGTAAAGCTTGGAAAAGCTGAAAAAAAACATCGGTTCTTTAATTATTTTATTTGCACACAAGGTGATCAAATTTTGGTTAGAGAAAGACAAGCGGGCGATATATGGCAACATCTTTACGATTTTCCATCGCTTGAAACGCAATTACGACCAAATTGGATGGATGCTGATTTTGATTTGAAGGTGAAAGATTATTTTGGGCTTAACTCCGAATTCACGCTTATCAGCTATAAAAAACACATTTTAACACACCAAATAATACATATACAATTTTTTGAATTAAAAAATTATATATTTAACTTTAGTAAGCAAAGGGAACTAAATTGGGTTTCTTTTAAAAAATTAGATGAGTTGCCACAACCGAAGGTCATCCACGATTTTTTAGAGGATCATTTTAAGAATAAGTTGGAATAACTAACCAACTAGGTAAAACAAATCTGATAAACGAAACAACTAACCAAAAATATTTTATGTCGGGTATTAACAAAGTTATTTTAGTAGGGCACTTGGGCAAAGACCCTGAGGTTCGTCATTTAGACGGTGGAGTAACTGTTGCAAGCTTTCCGCTTGCTACATCTGAAACATACAACAAAGATGGAAAGCGAGTAGAACAAACAGAGTGGCACAATATTGTATTATGGCGTGGCCTTGCTGAGGTAGCTTCAAAATATTTACAGAAAGGAAAACTGGTATATATTGAAGGAAAATTAAGAACTCGATCTTTTGAAGACAAAGAAAAAGTGAAGAAATATGTTACCGAAATTGTAGCCGAAAACTTTACAATGCTGGGTAGAAAAAGCGATTTTGAGCAAAGTCCATCTGCCACACTATCTTCTTCGCAACACACTGATTCTCCTTCCCAACATGCCGACACAAAAATTCATGATGAATTTACCATTGGCCCTTCTGATGAAAATGGAGATCTGCCGTTTTAAAAACTGAAATTGTAAAGCATAAAAAAAGCCTAAAATGATTAAGTTTTAGGCTTTTATTTTAATATGTTTCACTATCTGGCGGGATTCCGTAATCGATAAATTTTTTGTCCTTTTTTTCTTTCTTTTTGGTAAAAAATCCTTTAACGGAATTAAAAATGGCAGAAAGGTGCTCGGCATCTAAAGATTTTCCAACCTTACCCGAAACTAAGCCCACGGCTGCTTTGGTTAAAAAACCAGCACCACTAAACAGGGTTTTGTTCAAAAACATGGGCAATAGAAGCGACATAGCCGTTCCGCTCAGATTTAATTTATCATCTACTTTAAAAAGGTTACTTGGCGTAGCAAATTTTTTAATGAGCGAACCCAAAGTAAATTGATGCATAAAATTCTTTGCATCCGCTTTAAGCATTGTTTGCTTAAGGGTATATTCAACTTTAAGCTCAATTTTGGTTGCTTGTAAATCTGCCAGGTTTCTGATGTTTTTATAGCTTCGCATCTTCTTCCTCCTCTTTATCTGCAAGTTTATCAAAATACTTTCTAATGGCTACATTAATGATTGCTTTCTCGATATACTTATCCTTAGTTAAATAAACAACGATGGCTAGGAAGATATAAATTAATGATACACAGCCAAACCCGCCCGAGTAGCTTCCTAAAACATCAGAAAGATATAGGGCTAGAGTTACGGAGCCAAACAAAAAAGCCAGTATAAAACAAACAATAACCGCAGTACTCGTTACCAAATCTGCGAATATTTTCGATGCTTTTTCTACAAGATAAAGTCTGGTATATTCTACCCTTGCTTCAAGATATCCCTTGGCATCATCTACCAAATCTTCTATACTTTTATCCTTATTTTCTTGCATAATTTAGATGTAATTAAACCGGGCAGAAAGCACCCGGTTTTTTTTATTTTAGTTTAAGCGTGCTCTACGTCGTCGCTATATTCTTCTTCAACACTTCTCAATTTGGTTTTAATTGAGCTTACCACTTTATCCTTTAGGCTGGATAGGTTATTTATTTCATCTGCAGCTTTATCTTTAATAGAATCGCCTAAATCTTTCAGAGATTGGCTTAGTTTGTCACGTGTTTCTTCACCTTTTTCTGGTGCGAACAAAATTCCTAGAGCGGCACCGGCAGCTAATCCTGCTAAAAGAGCAACTACAACTTTTGAGTTATCATTCATAATATATGTATTTTAAGGGTTTAACGTTTACAATATAAGAACTCCTATATTATTTTATGGTTAAGCTATAAATTATAACTCATTATGCTCATTATTTGTTTTAATTCTTTCCAATCTTTCTGAGGCGACGGTACTGGTTTCATAAATTTTAACAAGCAGAATAAAATAAGATAGCAGAAGAGGGCCAAAAACGAGCCCCAGTATTCCGAACAAAGGAATACCAATAATTACGCCAATTACTGTTATTATAGGATGAATATTACCTACTTTTTTTGCGATGATAAATCTAAGCACATTATCAATATTAATAATGACCACAAAGCCAAAAATTAACATTGCCCAACCAGCGAAATTATTTCCTGTTGCAATTTGCAAAATAGCTGCGGGAACGAATACAACTGGTGGACCGAGTACGGGTACAAAAGAAATAAAAGTGGTAATTACCCCCCAGAAAACAGGGTCTTTGTAACCTAAAACAAAAAATGATAAACTCACCAAAGATCCCTGCACCAAACAAATCAAACCCTGTCCAAGTACATTGGCGTATGTTGTGTTGCGCATCTCATCACCAAATCTGAGCGCATTTTGCTCTCTGAAAGGTGCATATTTGATTAACGAATACTCGAATTTTTTTCGCTCAATAAGCATAAAGTACAGTAGGAAGAACATAACCAGTAAACTGAGTACAATATTTACTGCACTGGAAATTAAGGATGGAAAAAGCAATGTTGCCCAATTGCCCAGGCGATTTAATCCATCTTGAATTACACTTTCATTTATTTTAACTGGTATCAGGTGTTGAAGTTTTACCAGAAGATTTTTAAAAAATATTTCGTTGTTTTTTAATTCGGATATCTTACTAATTACCATGCTGCTTAGTGCATAAAATGGCAGGATAATTAATATGATCGATACTGTAATTAATGAAATGGCTACAAATCTCTTATTCCAGCCCTTAACCTCTGCAAAATAAATATAACCAGGCCGCATGATGGTATAAAGAACAAGCGTACTTAAAATGGCGCTGAATATGCCTTGCAGCGAATATGCAATTAATAGTCCAAGCGCGATTATAATTACAAGATTGATGTTATTGCGTTGCTTATAAGAAAATACCGACATATTATTTTTTGCTTGGTATTCTTAAAATACAAAAAGGCTTTATTTTGTTTTACTCATTTCCAGAATTATCTTCAACGGCTAGTTTAATGGCTTTTATTTTATTATAAAGCGTTTTTCGATCTATTTTTAAAGCCTTGGCCGCCTTCGTTTTGTTGAAGTTAACTTCCTTCAGCACATTTAAAATAGTATCATACTCCGCTTCTTGTGCTGCATTTTTCAAATCCTTTGGCTTGTCAGAAGTTTTAAGTTTCATCTGGCCCAAAACTTTTTCATGCTTGGATTCTTTAGCAAAATTAGACAACTCCAGTGGAAGTACATCCACCTGAATTTCGTTACCATCTGTTAACAAAGCAACTCGTCTGATTACATTTTTAAGCTCACGAACATTTCCTGGCCAGCCATAATTTAAGAAGCAGGTTTTAACCCCTTCGGAGAAGCCACGAATGTTTTTGTTAAGCTCTTGGTTGGCTACCGCCAAAAATTTATTCGCAAAAATTAAAATATCATTACCTCTCTTTTTTAATGAGGGAATGTGAATCGAAAATTCGTTGAAACGATGGTATAAATCTTCTCTAAACGTTCCTTTTACAATGTTTTCTGACAAATTTTCGTTGGTTGCAACTATAATTCGAACATCTAAATCTATTTCTTTGGTACTTCCAATTCGTTTTAATTTACGCTCTTGCACCGTTCTTAATAGAGTAGCTTGGATTTCGTATGATAAGTTACCAATCTCATCCAAAAACAAGGTGCCTCCGTTTGCCTGTTCAAAGTGACCAATCTTGGTGTATAGCGCTCCTGTAAATGAGCCTTTTTCGTGGCCAAAAAACTCACTCCCAGCAAGTTCTTTGGTAAGCGATCCACAATCCATTGCCACAAAAGGCTTATCTCTTCGCAAACTATTTAAATGGATGGTTTTAGCCACACATTCTTTACCTGTGCCACTTTTACCAGTTAAAATGATGCTATAGGAAGTTGGTGCAATGAGTTGAATTTGTTTTAGTAAGGCAACAGAAACTTCACTTTTTCCATCAATATATTCTGTATAATTTACATAATCGGATTCTGATTCGGCGCTGTTTTTCTTACCCGACCTATTATCCTGGTTAAGTGCTCGCTGGGTTTCGAGGGCTTTGTTTATGGTATTTAGTATCTCATCTGGATAAAGGGGCTTTGTGATATAATCATAAGCACCAAGCTTAATTAATTCTACCGCAAGCTTTATATCTGAATAGCCAGTGATGATGATTACTCCTGTTGCTGGGTAACTTTCTTTTATTTTGATTAAAATTTCTTTTCCATCAGTATCATCGAGACGGTAATCACAAAGCACTAAATCAAATCTTTCAGTTGCCATAATTTCCATGGCAGCGGTGCCAGTGATGGAATTCGAAACTTCAAATCCATTCCTGATCAGAAATTTTGAGAGTAAGAGACCGATGTTTACTTCGTCATCAATAATTAATATCTTCTTTTTCATCAGATGCAATCCGTTTTTTTATCCAATAGAAAAACCTAACCCAAAAATTATTAATTATCTTGTGGATAGGGCGTTCTAAAAGATTTTAGACGGTGCATAATTACTTATTTTTAATGAAAATGGGAAATATTTTCTACAGTTTTTTAAAATTAAAATAGAATTAATCATACATATGGTTATGCGCCCTTAAAGTTAGCTTTTCTTTTTTCTACAAATGCACTTACACCTTCTCTAAAATCTTCGGTTTCAAAACACTTTCCAAACTCCTCAATTTCAGTACCATAACCATCATTGCCATTTACTGATGCGATTACAGACTTCATTGCAGCTGCAATTGCTAATGGCGCGCGCAATTTAATTAGGTTTAAAATTTCTTCTGCCTTACTTATTAACTCACTTTGAGACACAACGTAATTGATGAGTCCTATTTTTTCTGCTTCTACAGCTGTTACCATATTTGCAGTTGCAATTAACTCTATAGCCTTTCCTTTTCCAACCAATTGGGTTAATCTCTGCGTACCACCGTAGCCGGGAATCAATCCTAAGGTAACTTCGGGCAGGCCCAACTTGGCATTTTCTGATGCAATTCTGATGTGACAGGCCATTGCCAATTCTAAGCCACCACCCAGCGCAAACCCATTAATGGCTGCGATGAAAGGTTTTGTTGAATTTTCGATTGCATCAAATACTTGTTGATGACCTCGCTTCGCCAATTCTTCGCCTTGTTTTCCGTTGTAATCAGAAAATTCTTTGATATCGGCACCAGCCACAAAAGCCTTTTCACCGGCACCGGTTAGTATTACGCCCCTAACTTCAACAGTTTCATTGGCATATTCTATTACATCTGCTAGCTCTGTTAGGGTATCTTTATTTAAAGCGTTTAAAGCCTTTTCCCGATTGATGGTAACGTAAAGGATATTTTCTTTTAATGTTGATACTAGATTTTGATATGCCATGACCTAAAAATTTCTGTTTTCTGTAACCCAATTTGTTATGTATTCTGTAATGCTTGCCATTGTAGTGCCTGGCGGAAATAATTCACCAACACCCAATTCCGTAAGCTTTAGGCGGTCGCCTTCCGGAATAATGCCACCTCCAGTTAAAAGCACATCATCCATTTGTTTCTCTTTCATAAACTGAATTATTTTTGGGAAAACAGTCATATGTGCGCCTGATAATATAGAAATTCCAATGGCATCAACGTCTTCTTGTAATGCCGTATTTACCACCATTTCAGGCGTTTGACGAAGACCTGTATAAATGACTTCCATGCCGGCATCGCGAAGAGAAGTGGCGATTACCTTAGCGCCTCGATCATGGCCATCTAAGCCAACTTTTGCCACTAAAACACGGATTGGTCGGTTTAATGCTTTGCTCATAATAAATATTAAGTTGATGTAAATGTATTGATTTTGCTTCTCAAATTAATCATTAACTAAAACAAGTAGAATTACGCTAAACTTTTTACCTTTGCAATCCTAATTTACAGGTTTTTATGAGTGAAGAGAAGTCATTGAACTTTATTGAAGAAATTGTTGAGAACGACCTAAGTAGTGGCAAGTATGAAACTTTGGTTACGCGTTTCCCGCCAGAACCTAATGGTTACTTACACATTGGCCATGCCAAAGCAATATGCCTAAATTTCGGATTAACACAAAAATATGGTGGCTATACGAATTTGCGTTTTGATGATACCAATCCGGTTACAGAAAAAACGGAGTATGTAAACAGCCAGCAAGAAGATATTAAATGGTTGGGTTTTAACTGGAAAAATGAGTTATATGCATCTGATTATTTTGATAAACTATATTCATTTGCCGTAAAGCTGATTAATAAAGGATTGGCTTACGTTGATGAAAGCTCTGCTGATGAAATTGCAACTTTGAAAGGCACGCCAACAGAACCTGGAACGGATAGTCCCTATCGTAATCGCAGCATTGAGGAAAATTTGGACCTTTTCACCAGAATGAAAAATGGTGATTTTGCTGATGGCGTTTATATTTTGAGGGCTAAAATAGATATGGCGAGCACGAATATGCTAATGCGTGATCCTATTATTTACCGTATAAAACATGCCGAGCATCACCGCACAGGAAATAAATGGTGTATTTACCCAATGTACGATTTTGCGCATGGGCAAAGTGATAGTATTGAGCACATTACACATTCCATTTGCACATTAGAGTATGTTTCACACCGCGAGCTATACGATTGGTTTATAGAAAAACTTGAAATTTTTCCTTCTAAACAATATGAATTTGCCCGTTTAAACCTTACTTCTACCGTAATGAGTAAGCGTAAGCTACTTCAGTTGGTTAACGAGAATTTGGTTAATGGTTGGGACGATCCGCGGATGCCTACCATTTCTGGTTTGCGCAGGCGAGGTTTTACACCAAAAAGCGTTCGTGAGTTTTGCGAACGTATTGGTATTGCGAAACGCGAAAATCTAATTGAGTTAAGCTTGTTAGAATTTTGTATTCGAGAAGACTTGAATAAATCAGCCAATCGGGTAATGGCGGTGTTGGATCCAATTAAGTTAATCATCACGAATTACGAAAAAGGTACTGAAGATTTAATCGGCGAAAATAATCCAGAAGCTGAGGATGGGGGCGGAACACGGGTAATTCCTTTCAGCAACGAACTTTGGATTGAGCGTGAAGATTTCATGGAAGTTCCTGCAAAGAAATGGTTCCGTTTGGCTCCAGGTGCAATGGTTCGCTTAAAGTTTGCGTATATTATTAAGTGCGAAGATTTTGTGAAAGATGAAAATGGTAACGTAACCGAAATTCATTGTACATACATACCGGAATCAAAAAGTGGCAGTGATACCAGTGGCATCAATGTTAAAGGCACTATCCATTGGGTGAGTGCACAGCATGCAAAAACTGCAGAAATTCGTTTATACGACCGTTTATTTACTTCTGAAACTCCTGATGCTGAAGAAGGTGATTTTAAGGATTATCTAAATCCTGAGAGCTTAAAGGTTATACCAAATGCCTATATCGAACCCGCTTTAGCTCATGCCGATTTAGAAGGTCGTTATCAGTTTATCCGCAAAGGCTACTTCTGTTTAGATAAAGATTCAACAAACGATAAACTGGTTTTCAATAGAACGGTAACACTGAAAGACACGTTTAAGAAACCCAACTAGTATACTGCCAAGGAAGCACTAAAGGCAAGGAAAGCTCATTCAGAGTTAGAAGACCCAATTCCATGTAAATCCGTGCTTCCGTGGCAAAAAATGTAAGTAATTGCCACGGACGCACTGAAAAGCTATTTCCAGGTTAAAAAGACTTAACTCCGTGTTTTTGGCGTTACAGTTTATACTAAAGCCTCTTAATATTTGGTGTAAACATTATACAAAACCAATATATCAACCGGTGTTAAAGTTTTGCTGATATCAGATTGTATAAAATGGATTTTAAAGGCTTCAATAGCAGCTGGCAAGTTCGCAGTATTATAGCCAATATATTTTAAAGCTTTTTCGGTATCAAAATCAGTCGGCGGATTTTTCAAAATATCATCGTACCAAAAACCAAACCCCTTATCAGCCAATTTTTTCCAAGGAAAATTTTTCGGATCATTTTTACGCCCAGGTGCGATATCGGCATGGCCGATAAAGTTTGCAGTGGGAATTCCGTAGGTTTTCTTTAACGTTGCCAATAACTTAATTAAACTATTGATTTGAGCATCGGGCCATGAATCTGTAAGTCCGTTATTATCCAGCTCAATTCCGATTGAGGAGGAATTTAAGTCTGTGTCCTTGCCCCATTTACTTACACCAGCATGATTTGCCCTCAAATAATCGTTCACCATGTGCACCACTTTACCATCGCGACTAATTACATAGTGTGCACTGGTTGCAGCCCTAGTGGAGTGAAAGGTTTTTATGGTTTGAGCTAAGCTATCTTGAGCAGTATGGTGAATAACTACAAAATTGGGTTTTCGTATCCCAAAATTTACAGAACCAACCCAAGCTTGGTTTGTTGCTTCAACAGAATCATAAAGCTGACCTTGAGGTGGGGTGCTGCTAATAACTTTAGAGAAATCCTTAGCTTTTTGTTTATAAATTTTTTCGGTTGCTGCATATTTATTTGTACTGCATGCAGATAAAAAGAACGCGGCAAGAATTAAAAAAATTGAGGGATGTTTTACGGATAGCATGACATTTTTATTAAGAGAATGAAGGTACGAAAGTATGGTAAAGTTAATCCTTTGCATCAAACTTTATACAAAGCTTTTAAATTTTACTAATTTAGAACCCAATATACTTTCCGCATGAATAACATATACAAAACAAGCATACTTTTATCAACGATTGCACTTTCAACGAGCCTTATTACTGGCTGCACAAACAGTTCTAAACCAACTGGAAGTCAAACTGTTATTATTCAAAAAGATAGCCTTATTGATTACGTTGCGCAGCGTTTGCCCATTTACGAAAGAGTTAGGCTTTCAACAAATATTAATCAACTAAGCGTAAACGATCGTAAAATTTTGCCCTTGCTTATACAAGCTGCAGAAATCATGGACGAGTTATACTGGAAGCAAACCTATCCGCAACGCGATAGTTTATTGGCTACAATTAAAGATGAAAAAACCCGAGATTTCTTAGCCATAAATTATGGCCCTTGGGATAGGCTAAATAATGAAAAACCCTTTGTTGCAGGCGTTGGAAATAAACCAGAGGGCGCATCTTTTTATCCTTATGGAATAACAAAAGAAGAAATTGAGAAATCTGATTTGAAAGATAAATTTGGCGCCTACTCAGTTGTTCGCAAAGATACCGCAGGGAAACTGACCACCATTCCATACCATATTTTATATGCTTCAGAACTTCAAAGAGCCTCCTCGCTACTAAAGCAGGCGGCACTAATTACCGAAGATGCTGGTTTAAAGAAATACTTAAACTTAAGGGCCGATGCATTGGTAACCGATAACTTCACCGCTTCCGATTATGCCTGGTTGGATATGAAAACCAATGGTTTGGATTTAATTATTGGTCCGATAGAAAATTACGAGGATAAACTTTTTAATGCTCGAACAAGCTATGAAGCTTATGTTTTAGTGAAAGACAAAGAGTGGAGCAAGCGCTTGGCGAAATATGTAAAAATGCTTCCAGACTTGCAGAAAAATTTGCCCGTTGCGGCAAAATACAAAACCGAAACCCCTGGAACGGATTCTGAATTAAATGCTTATGATGTTGTGTATTATGCTGGCGATTGCAATGCGGGATCTAAAACCATTGCAGTAAATTTACCAAACGACGAAAAAATTCAACAGGAAAAAGGCACTCGTCGTTCTCAGCTAAAAAATGCAATGAAGGCGAAGTTTGATAAAATTTTAATTCCGATTTCCAAAGAACTTATTTCTGCTGAACAACAACAATACATCAAGTTTGATGCTTTTTTTGCGAACGTGATGTTTCATGAAGTGGCACATGGCCTAGGAATTAAAAAAACAATCACAGGAAAGGGTTTTGTTCGTGAAGCATTAAAAGAGCAATATAGTTGGTTAGAAGAAGGTAAGGCTGATATTTTGGGCCTATACATGGTAACTGGCTTACTCAAAAAAGGAGAACTACAAGGAGACATTAAAGACTACTACACCACTTTTATGGCTGGTATTTTACGTTCTGTTCGATTTGGAGTTTCTGAAGCACATGGAAAAGCCAACATGCAATGCTTCAATTATTTTAAAGAAAAAGGTGCTTTTGAGCGTACTGCTCAAGGAACTTACCGCGTAAACTTTGATAAATTTGCAACGGCCATGAACGATTTGAGCTCGTTTATTATTACGCTGCAAGGTAACGGTGATAAAATCGCTGTAGAAAAAACCCAAAAAGCCATGGCTGTAATCCCAGCTGAGTTAAAAAGCGATTTGGAAAGATTAACAAAGAAAAACATTCCAGTTGACCTCGTTTTTGAACAAGGGGTTGATGTACTTGGAATGAAATAAAAATAATTCTTTTTCTATTTAAAAGCTTAAGCCGCAGAATTTATCTGCGGCTTTTTTTTGAGCATTTTTTCCTATTTTGAATTTCCGGTTACCTTTTCAAAAATCAATGATCTTACCAATAAGTACAAACACAGGGATTAGCGCACACAAGACAGAATAGAATAAGGTTGGCTATCTAAAACCGTGACCGTTTAAAATGACTGAAAATAGGAGCACTTGGGTTTTAAGATGGGCACATTAATCATTACTTTAGTTCTAAATAATTATCCTATGAAAAAATTTATTCTATTTGCGCTCTTATTAAGTTCTTTCCAAATCAAAGCCCAATTTAATATCAATGGCGGTGCTGAGCAACTTAATGATCAACAATTACCAAAAAATTGGTTCTTCTCCTTCAACGATCTACAAAAAAAAGCATATTCTGTTTTAGTGGATAGCAGCCAAAGGGTTGAAGGCAAGTATAGCCTCTCAATAGAAAAAAAAGGGCCAGAGTTTGAGTTCGGTGTTATTGATTATCCAATCACACAAATTTTTGAAGGCAAAAATATCGAATTAAGGGCTTCCATCAAGACTGAAAAAGTTACATCAGGCTACGCGGGTTTATGGATGAGGATTGATGACTCTGAGTTTAAATCCATCGCCTTCGATAATATGGACAATAGAGGGGCTAAGGGCGATACAGATTGGAAACAGTATGTAATCAAATTAGATTACAATAGTGATGAAGTTAAAGTGGTGCACATAGGGGGCTTACTCGTTGGTGATGGCAAAGCGTGGTTTGATGATTTTCAACTTTTCATGGATGGAAAACCGATTAATCAGGCTCCATTAAAGAAGATAGCATTAAAACAGGCAGATGTAGATACCGCATTCGCGAATGGTTCGAATATAAAGTCCATCAAACTTAATGATCAGCTCACTAAAAATTTATTAGTAACAGGCCAATTTTGGGCCTTTTTGAAATATCATCATCCTTCTATTGCAAATGGCGATTACAATTGGGATGCAGAACTATTTAGGCTGCTCCCTTCTGTAATCGCAGCGCAAAATAACAACGAGTTAAATACCGCGCTGGAGAAATTTTTAGATAAACTACCAAAACCGGGTGCATGCAGAACCTGTGAAACAATTGAGAATGACCGGTATGAAATAAAGCCTGATTATGGCGTATTATTGGACAAAACCATATTACAACAGCCGCTTGTAGATAAGCTGCTCTTTATCAAGAACAATCGAAACACGAATAAAAATTACTACATAGAAATGGCGCCCGGTGTTTCCAACCCGGTTTTCAAAAATGAAAAAGCCTATATAAATATGAGCTATCCTGATGCTGGGTATCGCTTATTATCGCTTTACCGTTATTGGGCCATCATAAATTACTATTTCCCTTATAAAAATGTTATTGGCCAAGATTGGAATAGTGTTCTCCAAAAATTTATACCAGATTTTGTTAATGCAAAAAATGAATTGGAATACGGTAAGGCTACTTTAAAGTTAATTGCAATGGTAAACGACACTCATGCAAATCTTTGGAGCGGCAGTAAAGCCTTAAATGATTTTAAAGGGAAATATTCTGCGCCTCTACAGGCAAAGTTTATTGAAAATAAATTAGTCATTACAGCCCTACATACCGATACATTGGATGTTCAGCGTAAATTGAAAGTAGGGGATATCATTTTATCCATTCAAGGGAAAGACGTTAGTAGCCTCATTAAAGATTATCTATTCATAACACCTGCGTCAAATTACGATACTCAATTGCGTGATTTACCTACAAACTATTTACTCAGAAGTAATGAAACAAGTTTAGCGATTAAGGTTAACCGAGATGGAAACCTATTTACTTACAATTTGCCGATGGGCAAACTGAGTCAGGGTTATAGATATCCAGACTTTGAAAAGGCACCATCTTTTAAACTTATAAATGAAAATATTGGTTATGTGTATCCAGGTAAATATAAAAATGACATGCTATCAGATATCAAGAAACAATTCCAAAATACAAAAGGGATTATCATTGATATGCGTTGTTATCCTTCAGAATTTATGCCTTTTACTTTTGGAAACTATATAAAAAGCAATTCAACACCCTTTGTAAAGTTCACTGTTGGTAGTACGCAATATCCTGGCTCATTTAAGTTCGGAAAAACAATACCAAATGGCCAACGGGCTAAGGATAACTATAGCGGAAAAGTGGTTGTTATCGTTAACTCAACTTCCCAAAGCCAAGCAGAATATACAACAATGGCATTCCAAAGCTCACCAAATGTTAAAGTAATCGGAAGCACAACTGCTGGTGCGGATGGAAACGTATCTGCCATAGTTTTGCCCGGCGGTTTAAGAACGATGATATCAGGTATTGGTGTGTTTTATCCGGATGGGAAACCAACCCAAAGAGTTGGTGTAAAGGTTGATGAGATTGTTTATCCAACAATTGATGGAATTAAGAACGGAAAAGATGAACTTTTAGAAAAGGCCATTGAAACTCTGAACAAAGGGTGGTAGAAAAAGCCTAAAAGTAAAAAGGCCGATGGTTGAACATCGGCCTCTACTTTTATTTACTCAAATACATTGATTTATCTTTGTAAAGCTTGCGGAAATAAGGGTCTTCCAAATCTTTAATGAAACGGATGGCCTCACCTGTAGATTTCATTTCGGGCCCCAATTCTTTCGCAACTTCAGGGAATTTCTCATAAGAGAAAACTGGTTCTTTAATTGCAAAGCCTTTTAATTTACGCTCGATGGTGAAATCTTTTAATTTCGCTACGCCAAGCATAATTTTAGCCGCGATGTTAATGTATGGAACATCATAAGCTTTTGCAATGAAAGGAACTGTACGAGAAGCTCTTGGGTTTGCTTCGATTACATAAACCTTTTCATCCTTAATGGCGAATTGAATGTTTAATAATCCAATTACATTTAAAGCCTTTGCTATTTTAATCGAATATTCTTCCATTGATTTCGTTACCGACTCTGGCAAGCTAAACGTTGGCAATACTGCAAATGAATCTCCGGAGTGAATTCCCGCAGGCTCGATGTGTTCCATCATACCGATAATGTGAACATCATCGCCGTCAGAAATTGAATCAGACTCCGCTTCTTCCGCACGATCTAAAAAGTGATCGATTAATACACGGTTACCCGGCAAATCGCCTAACAATTTAACAACGGCTTTCTCAAGGTCTTCATCATTAATTACAATGCTCATCCCTTGTCCACCCAATACATAACTCGGACGAACCAATACTGGATAACCAACTTCATTGGCTACAATAATGGCTTCTTCTGCATTCTCGGCAACACCATATTTAGGATAAGGAATATCTAATTCTTTCAATAAATCAGAGAAACGCCCACGATCTTCGGCAATGTCCATGTTCTCGAAAGAAGTTCCGATAATTTTGATTCCATTTTGGCTAAGTTTCTCGGCCATTTTCAATGCTGTTTGCCCACCCAACTGAACGATTACGCCCATCGGTTTTTCAAGCTCGATGATCTCGCGAACATGTTCCCAGAAAACTGGCTCAAAATATAACTTATCAGCCATGTTGAAATCGGTAGAAACCGTTTCAGGGTTACAGTTAATCATAATGGCTTCGATTCCAGATTCTTTCGCTGCAAGTAAACCATGTACACAAGAGTAATCAAATTCAATTCCCTGTCCGATACGGTTTGGGCCAGAACCTAAAACAATTACTTTTTTCTTGTCTGATGGAACCGATTCATTTTCTTCATCAAAAGAGGAGTAATAATATGGTGTTTTGGCTGGGAATTCCGCAGCGCAAGTATCCACCATTTTATACACTCTGTTTATACCCAGTGCTTTGCGGCGATCGTAAACTTCATCTTCCGTAACGTTTCCAAGCAACCAGGCAATCTGAATATCAGAGAAGCCTTTTTGCTTAAGCGTCATAAAGAAATCTTGAGGGATATTATTTAAAGAATATCTTTTCAGTTCTGTTTCTAAAAGAACAAGATCTTGGATTTGATTTAAGAACCATTTATCGATTTTGGTAACCTTACGGATCGATTCCAAGGGCACACCCATCGTCATGGCATCTTTTATTAAGAATAAACGGTTCCAGGAGGCGTGCTCCAAACCATCCATAATTTCTTCGATATTGCGTACTTGGCGTCCATCTGCGCCAAGGCCTGCACGGTTGATTTCTAAACTCTGACAAGCTTTCTGCAAGGCTTCAATGAAAGTACGACCAATAGCCATCACTTCACCAACGGATTTCATTTGTAATCCGAGTTCTTTATTGGCACCTTTAAATTTATCAAAGTTCCAACGCGGAATTTTTACGATTACATAATCCAAGGTAGGCTCGAAATAAGCTGAAGTTGTTTTTGTAATTTGATTTTCGATTTCATCTAAGTTATAACCAATGGCCAGTTTTGCAGCAATTTTTGCGATTGGATAACCTGTTGCTTTACTTGCGAGCGCCGACGAGCGAGAAACACGAGGATTTATTTCGATGGCGATAATTTCATCATCTGCTGGATTTACCGAAAATTGAACGTTACATCCACCTGCAAAATTACCAATTGCGCGCATCATTTTTATGGCTTGGTTACGCATGTCTTGATAACAACGATCAGACAAGGTCATAGCTGGTGCAACTGTAATTGAATCTCCAGTATGGATTCCCATTGGGTCGAAGTTTTCAATCGAACAGATAATGATTACGTTATCATTACTATCTCTTAATAACTCCAATTCATATTCTTTCCATCCTAGAACCGCTTTTTCAACCAAAACTTCATGTGTTGGTGAGGCTTCTAAACCGCGTTTTAATGCTGCATCAAATTCTTCTTTTTTGTGCACAAAACCACCACCAGAACCTCCTAAAGTATATGATGGGCGAATTACCAACGGATAACCGATTTCTTGTGCCGCTTCTTTGCCTTCTAAAAAAGAGTTGGCAATTTTTGATTCGGCAACGCCTACACCAATATCAACCATCAACTGACGGAAAGCCTCGCGATTTTCAGTTTTCTCAATTGCAGCAACATCTACCCCAACTACTTTTACACCGTATTTTTCCCAAACGCCACGTTCTTCGGCTTCTTTACAAAGATTTAATGCAGTTTGACCACCCATAGTAGGTAAAACGGCATCTATTCTCGGCAAATCAGGAGAATCGATGTGCTGTTGTAAAATAACCTCTATTGAATCAACAGATAACGGACGGAGATAAACGTGATCGCCAATAACCTTATCCGTCATAATCGTAGCCGGATTGGAGTTGATAATGGATACGGTTATTCCTTCTTCTTTTAAGGATAACGCAGCTTGTGAACCCGAATAATCAAATTCGCAGGCTTGGCCAATAATAATAGGGCCTGATCCGATAATTAATACTGATTGGATGGAAGTGTCTTTAGGCATGATAGCTTAATACAAAAATTAAATTTCTAAAGTGTCAGTTCTTGTTAGAACCATGAAGCAAGGAGGTTTTTTGCTTTTATAAGAAGAAAATCCCAACTGTTCTGTCGGGATGCAAAGATACACCTTTAGAAGTATTTTAAGCCGTTTTTTTTAAAATAAAAAAGAGGGTTAAATGCACCCTCATTTTAGATTTATCTTCTGTAAATTTTGTTATTGCAGCAATTTAATTTCGCCTAAATCAGTAGTAGCACTATCTTTTACTGCAACATTTTCAATCATGGTATCTTTGTATGGCGCATTGCCTTTAATCCAGATTGTATAAACGCCTTGTTTTAAGTTGGTAAAGCCAAACACACCTTGATTGATTTGAGCTTTTAGGGTATCTGTACCTGATACGATAGAAACCGAGGAAGCTGCATCAAGCGGCGCAATTTTCCCCATAATCCCGCCCAATCTGATGTTTTTCATTGCAATTAATCCTATGGATAGAATAACAATAAGGGATAAAAAAATACTTAACTTTTTCATTTGGTATGATTTTGCTAAAATTTATAAATTTTCCTAATGTCCGAAATAAATAACACTCCTGGCTACAATTAGTTTTAAAAATGAACAGCTATACAACAAACGTACTGTAATTTAGACAAGGCTGTGTGTACTAAATCCTTTTAATTGTACGGAATGTTAATTCTTGTTAAAAAAAAATTCAAAACCTATGCAGGAGGTCAGTTTTAAGTCACGAAGTTGTGATGATTCAATAATTGGCAATAATGTTGTAATAAGCTCAACGTATTTGCGTTTTGTAAATACTTTAGAGTAAGATCTAAAGCTTCCTCCGCGGAGTAGTTAACCGCAAAGAGGATTTCTTCATAAATAGTTTGTTTGGTTTATTATCCGGTTTGAGGAGCCCTCCTCGACCGGATTTTTTGTTTAATACGTTTCTTCTATTACATTTGATTTCTCATTAATGTTTAACAAACTCTTTTAGCAACGTGACAAAACCGATCAAAAAAATAGCGATTGTAGGCCCAGAAAGCACGGGAAAATCTACCATGTCTCAATTTTTAGCCAAACACTATAAGGTTGCCTGGGTGCCAGAATATGCTCGTTATTATTGTGAGGGATTAGTTGGTCCGTACACCTTGCAGGATGAGGTGAACATGTTTTATGGTCAGGTTGCTTTGGAAGATGCAATTCTCGCTACAACGGAAAATGAGTTTATCATTTGCGATACCACTTTTGTTACCGTTAAAATTTGGAGTGACGAGATGTTAGGCGAAACGCCAAAAATTGTGTTGGATGCACTGCCCGAAAGACCCTACGATTTTTATGTTTTGTTGGACATTGATTTGCCTTGGCAGGATGATCCACTTCGAGATTTTCCAAACCAGCGAGCATATTTTATGGAGGTTTGGCACAAAGAGCTAAAGGCCTTAAACGCCAATTACAAATTAATTAGTGGTCAAGGCGAAGCGCGATACCAAAATGCAGTTGCTGCAATTGATGAATTTTTGGGTGGATAATTTATTGCTTTTGCAATGAATTGATATAATTACATAGAGAGGGGAACAAAATTTTACAAATTCTTATTCTTTATCCTGCGCAAAAACAATGTATTAAAGTTTTACACCAGAATCTTAAAATAATTTCTACATTTGCCTCATCATTAGGGGTGCCTTGTTTGTTATAAACACAAAAACGGGCTGAGATCATACCCATTTTATGGTTAAAGGTAAAAGGAGTTAGTAAGGGGAAGCATTTTTGCGCACCCTAAAGCCAAATCTTCACAAACCTAAACCTTAAATGCACCTGATCCGGGTAATGCCGGCGTAGGGATTGGAGTTATGGAAGTTTAACTGAAATCGGGAGTACCCCTATTTCCGATGGGTTTAACTAAAAACAAAAACATTGAAAAAACTACTTTTTGCAGCTATCGTTGCAACGCTGCCATTTTTAACTATGGCACAAATTTCTGTTACGGGTACAGTAACAGACAACAATCAAAAATCCCTTCCTGGCGCAACCATTAAGCTTAAAAGCCAAAAAACGGCTGTGGTTAGCGATGCTAATGGGAACTACACCTTAAGTAACTTAAGCGCAGGCAAATACGTGTTTAGCGTAAGCTACGTGGGCTACCAAACTGCAGAAAAAGCCATTAACCTCACAGAAAGCACCACCTTAAATTTTAGCTTGAACAGCCAGAGTTTTATTGCCGATGAGGTTGTGGTTAGTGCTACTCGAGCTTCAAAAAACTCTGCAACTACATTCAAAAACTTAAACAAAGATGATTTAGCTAAAAACAATTTAGGGCAGGATTTGCCCTACCTGTTAAATCAAACACCATCGGTAGTGGTGAGTTCTGATGCCGGTGCTGGAATTGGATATACGGGTATTCGAATTCGTGGGAGCGATGCCACTCGAATTAACGTAACCATAAATGGTATTCCACTTAACGATGCCGAAAGTCAAGGCAGTTATTTCATCAACTTACCAGATTTGGCTTCATCTGTTGACAACATACAAATTCAGCGCGGTGTTGGTACTTCTACAAATGGCGCTGGTGCATTCGGTGCGAGTTTAAACATTCAAACCACAACCCGCAGAGACTCTGCTTATGCCGAACTGAACAACACTTATGGGTCTTACAATACCTGGAAAAATTCCATTAACGTAGGTACTGGTTTAATAAACAATAAATTCAGCTTTGATGGTCGCCTTTCCAGAATTAAATCAGATGGTTATGTAGATCGTGCCTCCTCCAATTTAAAATCGTTTTTTGTTTCTGGTGCATATTATGGCAAAAAAGATTTATTACGGGTGAACGTATTCAGTGGTACAGAAAAAACCTATCAGGCTTGGAATGGGGTAGATGCAGAAACCCTTAAAACCGATAGAAGACACAACGATTTCACTTATGATAATCAAACCGATAACTATCAACAAGATCATTATCAATTATTTTACACCAGAACATTATCAGATAAACTTGTCGCTAATGCAGCTTTGCATTATACCTATGGTAGAGGCTATTATGAAGAATTTAAAGACGGCGAAACGCTGGCAGATTATGGCATTGCACCCCTTGTTATTGGTGGCGTAACACAAACTGAATCTGATTTGGTGAGAAGGCTATGGCTCGATAACGATTTTTATGGCGCAACGTACTCCTTAAATTACACTCCAAAAAGTAATTTGAATTTTACTTTGGGTGGTGCCTACAACGAATATAAAGGAAAGCATTTTGATGAGGTAATTTGGGCACAGTTTGCCAATTACGAGGGAAGTAATTCCATTCGCTATAGATACAATGATAATGACGCCTTCAAAACGGATTTCAACACATTTCTGAGAGCCAATTATCAAATCGATAAATTGAGTCTTTTTGGAGATTTTCAATACAGACACGTTTATTACTCCTATTTCGGGATTGATCCAAGCGGCAAACCAGGACAGCAAAATGCAACCTTGGATTTCTTTAACCCAAAAGCTGGCTTAACCTATAGCTTTAACGAAAAAAGCAACGTGTATGCCTCTATTGCCATTGGTAACAAAGAACCAAATAGAAGAGACTTTACCGATTCCAACATAAACAGCAGACCAAAACCAGAACGTTTAACAGATTTTGAAGCGGGCTATCGTACACAGTTTTCCAATTTATCTTTTGGGCTGAACGGTTTTGCGATGATTTATAAAGATCAGCTTATTAATACCGGAAAGCTAAATGACGTTGGTGGACAAACCCGCCAAAACGTTGCAGATAGCTACCGTGCTGGGGTAGAATTTGATGGTCGTTGGCAAATTTCTAAAAACCTGTATTGGGCCGCAACCGCAACCTTCAGTCGAAATAAGATTAAGAATTTTGAAGAGTATTTATACGATGAGGTAGATGGTTCGCTTTTGGTCAATAATTACAGCAATACAGATATTTCATTCTCTCCATCAATAATTGCCTCTAGTGAAATCAATTATACCCTTCTGAAAAATGCCGACATTGCCTTTTTGAGTAAGTACGTTGGTCGCCAATATTTAACCAACACTTCGGCGAAAAGCGAATCTTTATCTAGTTTCTTCGTTAACGATATCCGCTTAAGGTACAATACCTCTTTTGCCCATGTAAAAAATATTGGCGTTAGCTTGCTCATCAACAACGTGTTTAGTACACTTTACGAAAACAATGGGGCAAGCTATCCTTCTCTTTACGGAGGCGAATTAACCCGATACAATTATTATTACCCACAAGCTACTCGCAACTTTTTATTAAGTTTAAGCCTTAAGTTTTAATACATTCGTCATGGCTTCTTTTCGGGGGCCATGACGAATTATACTTTAGCATCCTCGCATGAAATACATTGAAAAACTGCAATACATTACGCATGATATTCCAAATTTCGGCCATTTAGAACAAGCACAACTAGCATGTGCAGCGGGTGCAAAATGGATTCAATACCGGTGTTTAAGCAAAGCGGACGATGCACTATTAGCTGACATACAGGCTATTGCAGAAGTTTGCGATGATTGGGGCACCACGCTCGTGGTAACCAATCACATCCATTTAAATGGCAAAGCAGATATTCAAGGTTTCCATATTGAAGATATGGATGCTGATTTCAGTCTCCTCAGAAAACAAGTTGGCGATGATATTACCTTAGGTGGCTCGGCAAATGATATCGAAAATGTAATCCGTTTGGCAAGCGAGGGCGCTGATTATATTGGCTACGGACCATTCGCTACAACATCAACCAAACCTAATAACTATCCAATTTTAGGTTTAGAAGGTTATAAAAATGCTACAAAGCAACTGAAAGCGCTAAACGTGTACATACCGATTTTAGCCGTGGGTGGCATAAAAATTTACGATGTTGAAGCGCTAATGCAAACCGGAATTTATGGTATAGCGATATCTGGCGCAATAAATTTAGCAGATGATTTTAACGAAGCATATAGCGATTTTTACAACGCTATTAAAGCATAAAATTCTTTGAACGGCAATATGGCTCTGTTAAGGAAATTGCTATTTTTTTTGTTGCAATGACCTATCGTTCCGCTGTGCTCCATTCGAGGTGACTTGTAGCTCGCATTTCCCAGAACAATAAATAAATGCATACCTTTAAGATTCGTGGGTAACAAATTTTTTCACCTAAGCTTTTCAAAAAAATCTGTCGTGCAGCTTGATTTTAAACTTAAAAATTCTGATTATTACGAGATCACCAACAGAATATATATCTGGTTTGTCTTTACTAAATGATGGAGAGCCGGATTTAAAATAAACCCAATGGAATACTTAAGCGCAACACCGGTTGCATCAATCATTTTTATCTTTACCGTAATTACTAGCCTGTATGCCTTTTACGATCATGGCATTTACGGAAAGTTTATGTTGCATCCTTACAGTGTTTCTAAAGGAAAGCACATCTACACTGTAATTACAAGTGGTTTAATTCATGCAGATTGGATGCATTTGTTTTTTAACATGTTCA
The DNA here is from genome assembly GCF_003173595.1 of Pedobacter yonginensis. Taxonomy (GTDB): domain Bacteria; phylum Bacteroidota; class Bacteroidia; order Sphingobacteriales; family Sphingobacteriaceae; genus Pedobacter; species Pedobacter yonginense. The sequence goes on along the minus strand of NZ_QGNZ01000002.1, from coordinate 895,202 downwards.
CTTTTGTGGCTTTCGCTTTTACGCTTGAGCAGATGATGGGCAGTTGGAAATTTGGTTTATTATATTTTTTTGGCTTGGTTTTAAGCGATATCACTACCATTTTTAAAAATAAAGATAACTACCATTACCATAGCCTAGGCGCTTCTGGAGCGATAAGTGCGGTACTTTTTAGTTATATTCTGTTCAATCCATGGTCGGGTATTAGGATTCTTTTTATTCCTTTTGATATTCCTGCCTTTGTTTTTGGGGGCTTGTACTTGGTTTATTGCATGTATGCATCTAAAAACTCTAGAGATAACATTAACCACGATGCTCACTTTTTTGGTGCGCTAACAGGCTTAATATTTACGGTTATCTTTATGCAAGGCATAGTGCCACACTTTATTACAGCCTTAGCCAACGGAAAGTAAATAATAATATTACGCTAGCCTGCTGTTGGCAAATGTGGGTTTTCGAAGAAGCTCATGGGCTGTTCGGGATCTTTTATAATTTCGAATAACACATAACCCCAAGGTTTCCAAAAATTCTCTAATACTTGTCCGTAGGTCTTGGTTTGCCAAACATCAAATAATGGCTTGCTCATATTGCCACGCAAAGGCATCGCTTCAATATATATTGTACCCTCTACTGGCATAAAAGTATATTCTGGCAAACGATTAAAAAGATAGGCTGAATAATAGAAACGAGCACTTAATTCTTCAAACTGCTCTGCGGTTAAGGCCTTATTTTTGATTTCATTAATGATGTCTTGATGATAGCGTTTATTTGTTCCATTGTCTTGCAAACATGCAATTATGCCGAAATCCTTCAACTTTAGCGAAAAAGTAAGTGTGTTAATCTCATCGCGGAAACTGAAAGGCGTTTCTTCGTTCTCTAATTTCACTACTGTAATTGACCATGGACTAAAATCTTCAAATACTAAATTGGTGTATAGATTTTGCATCATGAAATTGAGGTTAGCAAATTTCATCATTAAAGATTGCGACATGTTTAGGCCATCTGCGGTCATTTCCTTCCGCAAGGCAGAATGCATTTCCTGATACACAAAGCCATATAGAAACTTACCAATCCAATTGAATAAATCGAGTTCTGGCAAAGCCGAAACAGCAGGGTAACCTTGCAAAAAAGCTGCCTCAATTTTCTCTTCTAAAGGATTCAAAAACAATTCATTCACCTCGCTATTTACCGGAATAACCAAAGTATTGTATGATCGAATACTTTCATCCAAGAACTGAATTTGTTCTTCGCCAGTTAAACTCGCTTGCGCTAAAAGCCATTTCGGAATAAGTGGAACCTGCAAAACAGGCGAGTTAAAGGTTTTGCCACTTAAAAAGCAAACTTTATATAAAAAATCGAAGTTTTGGAAAGGATTGTATAAGCCATTATTCATCGCTACAATATTAGCCATTATATTTTAGTGCTTCATAATGATGGCTTTTTTTAACGTTTGTATTACAAGTAGTTCTCCTTTACCAGCCATCACGAATTTTCTAATAATTATTATAAAAAACACTAATATCGTTAACGAGCTGATTGTAAATAGGTTTGGTAAACTCTAAGAACAAAGCAGTAGGCGGTGGAGGTATCGATTCTCTTTTGCGTGTCATGGCAAATTCCTGTTTGCTCAGTGCCCGGTCATCCCCTTTGTAACTTGCCCAGCTATCTCTCCAAATATAAGTTCCAGGAATTTTTTGCTGCCTGATGATTTTTTGATCTCTCCAATCGGTGATGGTCATATCCAATAATCCTGAAGATGAAATGTTTTTATCGAAGATACTCAGGGTGGCTCTAACGGTGCCATATATTGGTTTTTTATCTCTAGTTTCTCCAATCACCACACTATCGCGCTTAATTTTTTCTACCCGTTCTTTAAGGTAGGTTTGGCCAACAACAAAATCGTCGAAGTTTAAGCTCAATATCTGATCTGGAATAATTTTTTGCTTAGTTGCTTGTTCTTCAGAATAAAAAATTACAAACTTGTTTCTGGAGTAGTTGGTTATGAACTGATTGATTTGTTGTTGAAAGTAATCGCCACTAAGTTTGTACAAATTGCTGTTAATCAGAATTGGCTGTACTACAACTCGAACTACAGCAGCCCAGTAAGCAGCATCCATTTTAGCCTTAACGTCTCTAAAATTAGGCTGCAAATTTTGAACTTTTTCAAACTCGTAATACGCTTTCTTTGCACTTATTCTGTTGTTATCTTTTAAATACTCCAAACCGGAATTATACCTAGCTACCGCTGCATTGTATCTGCTATCGTTTAGTTCTTTAATGTATTTAACGGGCGTTGGCACCAATGGCAAGCAGGCGGGGCAACTGTTAATGTCATCTGCTAATTGGTTAATCTTTTGGTATTCGTACATAATGGCTTCCCATCTAAATAAATCGTTTGAAGCCTTTGCCTCTTCAATATTTCTTAAATGATTTTGCAAAGCAAGGTTATAAGCCGTGGGCAGAACATTCATTGCCTCACTATTTTTTGGCGAATTTTGCAAACGACTAACAGCTTTTGCAACGGAAGCATCATAATCGCCTTTTTGTAAAGCTTTCTTTCCTGTGGTACATCCTCCAATAATTATGAAGGATAAATAAATAAAATACCGTAATCTTGAAAAGTTATTCATGGCATTGAGCATTAATAGTTAACAATTGAATATAGCTAAAAAAAGTTTTATTCCCATTAACTAGATTTGTAAGGCAATATTACCCTATTTAGAAGACGATTGATAATGAAAATGAGTTGCAAGCAATTTGAATTGGAATTAAAACACCCTTTTTCCATTTCAAAATTTACCAGAACAAGTACGCCCTTAATGCTTTTAAAAATTCAGCACGATGATGTTGTAGGCTATGGGGAAGCATCGATGGTGCCTTACATGGGCGAAAGTTACGAAAGTGCAAACGCATTTTTGAATCTTGTAGATTGGGATAGAATTCAATACCCATTTGATTTTAAAGAGATTATAGCGTATTTGGATGGCTTAGCGCCTGGACAACCAGCCATAAAAGCCGCGATTGACATTGCGCTGAATGACATCAATGGAAAAATCTTAAACAAACCTTGCTACGAAATTTACGATGCCCAGCCATCACAAATGCCGGTAACCTCATACACCATTGGCATTGATACGCCAGCCGTCATTCGCGAGAAATTGAAAGATGCCGAAGCCTTTAAAGTGATTAAAGTTAAGTTGGGTAGAGATAACGACAGAGAAATTATTGAAACCATTAGGAGCCTTACCAATGCACCACTTTATGTTGATGCAAACCAAGGCTGGAGTGATAAAATTGAGGCTATTGATTTAATTTATTGGCTCCACGCACAGGGTGTGGTATTAATTGAGCAACCTATGGATAAGGTAAATCTGGATGGAAATGCTTGGCTTACCGAGCGTAGCCCAATACCTTTGCTGGCAGATGAAGCGGTACAGCGCTTAGCTGATATGGATCAGCTAAAAGGTGCGTACCATGGCATTAACGTTAAGTTGATGAAAAGTTGTGGAATGTATGAAGGGCATCAAATGATTTTAAAAGCCCGTTCTTTTGGCATGAAGGTTTTAATCGGTTGCATGAGTGAAACCAGTTGTGCAACTTTGGCCGCTGCCGCCTTAGCGCCATTGTGCAATTGGGCAGATTTGGATGGACCATGGCTTACCACCAATAATCCTTTTGCAAATCCAGGATTCGAAAACGGGAAGTATGTTTTGAAAAACCTACCTGGCTTAGGCCTGGAAGGGATTAATCCTGCCCTTTTTCTTTAAAGGTTTTTCTGATTTCCTTCATCAATTGAATTTTGAAATATAATAGGGCACAGCCAGTACCTACTAAAAATGCAGCAGGAAGATACTTTCCATTTTGGTAACACCAAATGATACCAAATAGAGATAAGATGATGCCTAAATTATAAAAAATGTTTAGTAAGAATTTTTTGCCCACGATTGATGAATTGAGGAGAGTAAACGTATTTTGAATGGGTTAATGGAATTAACCATTGGTCAATTCATCTTTCCCATTCAAAATTCGGTAGATTTAATAAACCGGCATACTTGGATCAAAGGCTTCTTGCCAAGCCAAAATACCACCTTTTAAATTATATAAATTATCAAATCCGTATTGTTGTTCTAATTGCATTACCGCTGCTGCACTTCTTTTACCACTACGGCATTGTACAATAACAGGCTTATCTTTAGCAACTTTATCTGCTTCAATCAAAATTCCACCTAATGGTATGTTTTCGCCATTTAGGTTAGAAACCTCATATTCAAATGTTTCGCGAACATCAATTAATTGAAAATCTTCATTATTGTCGATTTTCTCTTTTAGTTCTTGTACTGATATTTCTTTCATGTAAAATATATTTATACAAACTTATATAAAACTGAGGAGCAATCCTTAAAACCACAAAAAAAATTAATTTCATTAAAGCTAACTGACAGTTGGCAAACAATTTATCAGCTTTAGGATAGGCGCATAAGGAAATACAAAAAATGCTCACTCATCATTACCTAAGCAAATCGCTTGGATATTTTGGTTTTCGATCCCTGCCATACTTTAATATGTTGATAAGCTATGAAAAGACCTATTAATTGTGCCTTAACACCAAATCGGATGTAAAGGTTTGAAGGTCTTAAATGGGGTACTTAATCTTTATACATCAACCAAGCAAAACTTATTTTTTTGCAAAAAAGCTGTAACATATAACAAGCTGAGGCGTTTAATTATAAATAATTAAAATGGACAAATTGAACCGCTTTTTTTGGTTTTGTTCTGGTGCCCACATCCCTACACTAGAAAAGTATCCTTCAGAGCAAAACAAGTATACCGGCATTGGTGCGACAATCTTTTTTACCGGATTATTTGCCGCATTATCTGGTGGTTATGCCATGTATTTCGTCTTCAGCGGAAATGATTTTGCAGTACTATTTGCAATTGTTTTCGGCTTCCTCTGGGGTGCTGCCATCTTTAATATGGATCGTTATATCGTATCCAGCATTAATAAAAGCGCCAGTACAAATAAGCAAATATTACAGGCTACACCCCGGATTTTATTGGCCATTATGATTGGGATTGTGATTTCCAGACCCATTGAGCTGAAAATATTCGACAAAGAAATTAAGCAACGACTGAGGGTAAGTTATCTCAACGGTCAACGTTCCAAAATAGACACGCTAAACAAGGCCTTCGAAAAAAAATACCAAGTAGAATTTGGGCGGCTAAATCAACAAAAAGCGACTCGAGATTCTTTGGAAAATGGAATCAAGGCAGATCGAAAAAAATTAAATTTTGAGATTTTTGGAAATAAAACTACAGAAACTTCGGGCGTTATGGGTTATGGCCCTTACGCAAAGCGTAAAGAGGCTGAGATTAAGCAACGCACTACCGAACTGGATAGCCTAAAAGCAACAATCAATAAATCCGAATCGTTTATCGATAAGCGTAAGGAGTTCGATGGGATGTTTACAGAAAAATTGTACACCTCAAAACAGTTGGATAGCTTGGCAAATTTGGCTGGCTTTGCTGATCGAAATTGGGCCTTGGGGCAACTCAAGTTTAATGCCGATGGCACGAATGATAACAATACTGCCATGGCCGTAACTTTTATTGGTTTGCTCTTTATTTTCTTTGAGTGCTTACCCGTTTTTGTGAAATTGATGAGTGCACGGGGACCTTATGATTTTGCAACAGCAGATGGTGATGAAGTAGCCATTTATCAATCCAAAAAAGATAAGGATTTTCATATGGAAGTTGCCGATAATATCCACGACACACGAGTAGATTCAGAATCATCAAAAAGAAAAGAAATTTTAAAAGGTAAAGCCTATCGCGATTTGGAAAAATACGATTGGGATCAAGAATAATTGGGCGAAAGGTAAGTAATCAAGCAAGAAATATATTATCTGCGTGGCATTTAGGCTTATAACTACCAAATCGACAAAAATCTTATTCCATTTTAGTAATTTAAGCCCATCAAACCTAACTTTTATGAAGAAAATTCTTGGCACCGCAGTGCTCAGTATGTTGTCCTTAGGTGCCTTTGCACAAAATGAAGTCAGTTATTCAGTTTCCTTTCCCAATGCCATCCATCACGAAGCGCAAATTACCATGCAAATTCCGAATGTTCCATCGGGCCCATTAACGGTAAGAATGAGCCGATCGTCACCCGGTAGGTATGCAACCCATGAGTTTGGAAAAAACGTTTATAATCTTAAAGCTTTTGATGCATCAGGCAAAGAACTTGCATTGAAACAGCCAGCAGGCGATGTGTATGAAATTCCTTTTCACGGTAACAACGTTAAAATTAGCTATACTTTATTCGGAAACTGGATTGATGGAACTTATGCCGGTTTTGATGAAAGCCATGGGCACATAAACATTCCGGCAACTTTTGCTTTTCCAGTTGGAATGGATAAACGCGCTCGATTAGTGAAATTTAATTATGATGAGAAGCAAGGTTGGAAAGTGGCAACACAACTTAAACCAATGGGTAACGACACTTATTTTGCGCCTAACCTGCAATATTTTATGGACAGCCCAACAGAGCTTGCCGATTATAAAACAGCCAGTTGGAAGGTAAGCAATCGGGATGGAAAAACGCAAACCATCCACCTCATTTCTCATTCAAACGATACGCAAAAAACCATTGATAATTATGCCAATATGCTCAAGAAAATGGTTGATGAGCATGTAGCCGTTTGGGGCGAATTTCCAACTTACGATTATGGCAATTATTATTTCTTGGAGGATGTTTATCCAGAAAATGCCGGCGATGGAATGGAGCATCGAAACTCAACTTCGATTGTACAGCGCACCCCAAAAATAGAAGGTTACGAATCGCAGTTGTTGGGTACATTTTCTCACGAATACTTTCACAGTTGGAATGTAGAAAGATTAAGGCCGAAAACATTAGAGCCATTTAATTTTGAACATGCTAATTTAAGCGATGAGCTATGGCTGGCAGAAGGTTTTACTCAATATTATGGTTCATTACTGTTAACTCGGGCAGGTTTAAAAACGGCAGATAATGCCACCCAGGCCTTTAATGGTTTAATTAATACAGTGCTAAATACTCCAGGGGCAAAAAACTTCTCGCCTATACAAGCCAGCAGATATGCCGTTTTTGCTGATGCAGGCGTTGCCATAGATCAAACCAACAAAGGAAATATTTTCACCTCCTACTACACTTACGGTGCAGCAACAGCCTTGGCATTAGATTTAAAATTGAGAGTAGATTTTAATCTCAGCCTTGATGATTACATGCGGGCACTGTGGAGAGCCTATGGAAAGCCAGAAATTGCCTACACCGTTCCAGATTTGGAAAAAACATTAGGCGTTTTAACCAAAAATACTGCTTTCGCTAAAGATTTCTTTAAACGTTACATTTACGGAACAGAAAAAAACGATTATGCAAAATTGCTAATCAACGCTGGGTTTATCCTTCGCAAGGCAAGTCCCAACCAAGCTTACGCAGGTTTAACCAGGGTAAATTTTGATGAAGGCAAAGCCGTATTATCACAAACCGTACAAGGTACGCCAGCTTATGATGCAGGCTTAGATGTAGATGATGTAATTGTAACTTTTGATCATTTAGAGGTTAAAGATCAGGCCAGTTTAAATAAAATTATTGAATCGCATAAGCCTGGAGATGTAGTATTAGTGAGTTACTTACATAGAGGTGAACCAAAATCTACCAATTTAACGTTTACTGAAAATCCACTATTGGAAATTGTGCCGATAGAGAAAACTGGTGCTGCCTTAACAAAACAAATGCAGGCTTTTAGGATCCAATGGTTAGGCTCGCAGGTAAAAAATAAAATCTAATTCAATCGCATATAATTACCAAATAACATGAAAAAAATTTTTCTTTTAAGCCTTGTCGGTTTGGCAAGTTTCCAACTTCGGGCACAAAATATCGACAAAATCATTACCCGTGAATACGCAGATCATCTGATTAAAACCCTGAGCAGCGATGATATGCAAGGCCGTGCCACTTTTACACCGGGCATAGATAAAGCCGCAACATTTATAGCATCCGAATTTAAGAAAATAGGACTCCAGCCCTTAACAGGTGAAAAAACATTTCGTCAAAGTTTTACAAAAACAAAGATGACACCCGGCGCATCAGTGGTTATAATTGATGGCGTAACCATTGCTCAAGAAAATATTTTATGTACAGGTTTATCGCCACAAGTTAGCTTTGACCAAAGCAATGGCGATGGTTGGATAAAACTCGATCCTGAAAAAACCTTCTTAGCACAGTATAGAGTTTTAAGTCGCTCAGGCAAAAAACAAATTGTATTGGTTGATGAAAAGTTTGCCGCAGATTTTAAGCGCATAAAGGATTATACCACTAAAGGATCTATCCTACCCAACGTTGCCACTGCGCCAGTTAAAGAGGATGCAGTTGTTTTTGTATTGGGCACGCCAGAAATTAAAAAGGATTTTAGCGTAACGGTTAAGAATAATATAGAAACACTGCCATTGTTTAATGTTGTAGGAATGATCCCCGGAAAATCTAAGGCTAAAGAATTGGTGGTATTTTCAGGTCATTACGATCATTTAGGCATCACTAAAACTGTTAATGGAGATAGCATTGCAAATGGGGCAGATGATGATGCATCGGGTACTACCGCAATGATTGCCTTGGCGAAGTATTACAAGAGCTTAAAAAATAACGAGCGCACTTTAATTTTTGTTGCTTTTACTGCTGAAGAAATTGGTGGTTTTGGAGCAAAATATTTTTCAGAGAAATTAAATCCTGACGAAGTGGTGGCCATGTTTAACATCGAAATGATTGGTAAGGATTCTAAATTTGGGAAAAACACCGCATTTATTACGGGATATGAGAAGTCAGATTTTGGGAAAATTTTACAGAAAAACTTAGCTGGAACCGAATTTACATTTCACCCAGATCCTTATCCAGCTCAAAATTTATTTTACCGTAGCGATAATGCAACACTAGCAGCACTTGGTGTGCCTGCGCATACCATAAGTACGGATAAAATTGATGTAGATGAATTTTACCACACCGTAAAAGACGAGTATGGAACGCTGGATGTAGAAAATATTTTATCAACTATTAAAGCCATTGCAAAAAGTGCAATTACCATTGTAAACGGAACGGATACCCCAAGCCGCATTCCAAAGCTGAAAAATTAAATCGGTTTTTAAATTGATTCTTGCGAAAGGAGAAATCTTTGGAATAAATTTGTTTAGTTTCATGGATTTCTCCACTTCGATTCGGTAGTCAGTTGAATGATTTTCTAAGGATAGATTTAGGAAATTTTGTATTCCATAATGTAATCATCCATAAAATAGCCTTTACCGATATCTATTTTAACAGATTCTTTAACGGCAAAACCAGCCTTTAAATAGAATTCTTTAGCCCTATTGTTTTTATTAACATTGAGTTGCAAGGCAGATCCGCCTGCATCTTTGATTTGATTGAAAACCTCGTTGATTAGGATTTTACCTACGCCCTTACCATGTGCAGAGGGCAAAACATACAGCTTGTGGAGTTTATATATACGCGCTTCATGATCGGAAATGGAATAGCCCGCAAAGCCATATTGATTTCCACCTTCTTCGGCAATTAAAAAAGTATGGCCTTCCATAAACTGTTTTAAAAGCTCGCCTTTGTTGTACATCTTATCGAGCATATAATCAATCTGTTGTTGACCAATAATTTCGAGATAGGTTGATGGCCAGGTTTCATTGGCGATGGATCTGATGGTTTCTACATCATCTTCTTTGGCTTTTCTAAGGGTAATCATATCGGCTCACTTATAAAAATTGGTTGTCCGGAAAAGGTAAATTCTACAAAACCATCTTTAACCACCTCAAAAATTTCGTTTTCATTTTGCATTAAATTGGTTACTTCTAGATACGAATTTCCGAGAATATTAAACTCACTCCCAGCTGGTTTCCAAACTGAAAAACCCGATCTGATTGCATAAAACTTGGCTTTTGCCGTAAACACCACCAAATTAATTTTATCGCTAAAACCCGCAAACCTTTCTAAATCAAATTTATTGGTGATTACATTAACCGCAGGATACCCCTCTTCATACAGGTAGTTTATGGCCACCATCAAAGCATCAACAGGGCCTTGAATAACTTTCGTATTTTCTTGAGTGTCGTTACTACTGCCATTAACCAATACATCAACCTTTAAACCAAGCGAGCGCATTTTATCGTAATTATCGGCATTTACCAATAATGTTGGGCTCCATTCCAATAACTGGCCCAAGAGTTCTTCGTTGAAATTACCGAGCTCATCAATATAAAGTGCTGGCTCTTGTTTTTCTTTTACAATGTGATGTGATGACATGCTACGAAGATAAAAAAATCCGATTAAGTAGTGCGTTTATGAAAATACATCGCTAAAAACTATAGGTGATAAAATTTCTCCATTAGGGCTTTGATAACGGATTAGCAAATGGAGCGCAGGGAAAAATTTTTGTTTATAGCGTTTACCCTGTTTCATTATAGAAAGCAGCTATTTATCTTCCAAATAGATATTTTATCCCCACAGAAAAAACAAAAAATTGATCGGCTTTATTATTTTTGAATCTCCCTTCGGGATCGTTGTAGCCATCCAGTCCTTCTCCAAAAGTATAATTAAGTTGTGCATTAGCATTGAAGGCAAACTTATAAAGGCCGGAAACATCACTAATAAAAAAGTTAAAACCCAGATTGGCAGGTACAACAATATTGATGCTTTTATCCTGACCTGGAAACAAATAGCCCAGCGGAGGGTATTTAACTTCCGTATCGGGCTTATAACGCACAACTTGGGTGATTTTATTTTGAATTAGCCCCACTCCTGCACCAAAGTAAAGCCCTCTTACAAAATCCGAATCAAAAACCTCATCCAATATGATTTTTCCATTGGCCGTGTAAGAAAGATATTGATTGGAAAACTGCCTGTTATGGGGATCACTATTAATATCGCCGCCCTTTACCAATCCATATTGACCTTCTAAGCCAAAACTTATAAAAGGCAATAGTTTCGCATCGATGGCGGCAGTAGTGGTGTAACCAATTTTACCTTTATTTACGTCTGTGTAAGACATATTACACCCAGCCCCAAAACCGAAAGACAATTTGGAGTATTTAGATTGAGCAAATGTGTGTAAAACCGTGAGCGAGAACATAACAATTAGGGATGTAATTTTCAAACGAACAATTATCATCGGTTTCTACAATTTCTCTATTGGCATGCAACATCCGCTACATTGGGGTTGAATATGAGCATTATAATTCGATTCGGGAAATTTTTATAGGAAAGACGTGATTGAGAGTACTAAAACCTTACTCGTAGTAATTCTATCTTACTGTGGTTTAAAAACCACAACAATGACAAATATCAAACCACATCCATCATCGAAGTTCTTGGACGCTAATTTACAAGAAGTTGAAATCCCCTTATATGCTATTGTACATTTAATTTCACACCGCCCAAAAACCTCGCTATTGGGTATCTATTGTGCGTTTGCTCATAATAATCAGAATTTTTATAAACGAAATCGAGCTGTGCAGCGCCATTTTTGGCAAAATCTGGGTCAGTAGCTTTCTTTTCTTCAAGCTTAATTTTTAATGATGGGTTGCGCTTCAATAATTCTGTTGCAGTGTCTTCAAAAACATAAGCCGAAAAATGTTCTTTCATATCTAAAATGGAATCGAAAAAATTCCAGTTGAAGAAAGAATCCGTTGCTTGCGGTTCTAAAGTTTCTATAATGTAGCGATTGGCAGGCTGATTAGCATAAACTACATAATCACCAGCATAATATTGCAAATTTTGCTCAACCGCTTTAAGCTTAACTGCCGAATGCAGATAGTGCCCCTCGTAAGGTCGAGTTCCGGTTTTAAAATCACTGATGTAGTAACTCTCTACCTTAATTTTTCCATCCGTTTTTAATTGTTTAAGCGCTACACCGTTGAGTTTTAATAAAGCAATTACCCGATCCCAAGCTTTTGGAATGATGTAGGCTACCGGCTTCTGCACAGAGATAGAGACGTCAAATTTGTTCCAAGCTTTTATACTCCTCGTGTAAGGTTTATTTCTATCATAAAACAAACGATTTTGCCCGCTTACCTTGCTCGGCTTTTCTCCGGCTTCAAAACCTTTAAAAGTTAGGCTATCTACCTCGCTTCGATTTAGTTTCCATTCTAAACCAAATTCCTTTTGGTTGGCAACAAATTCATCTGCCTTATGCCTATTGTCCCCAATAATTTTAGCGTCACGCTGTACCAAATCGATGTAAGTTTGGAGGAGTTTATAAGTTGCATCAACACGTAAATCGTAAGCCTTTAACATATGCGTTTCTGGCATAAAGCCTATAGAATTGTGCAAGGTAGTGTAACCTGTTGAGTACCTTGGCAAATCGATGAAGCCTGTAATGCCCGCATCGGGAGTTTCCTCAATTGAGTTTACGTAAGGAATCATCGGGTAACCTTTTTCCGCCATTCCTTTGTACAAATCGGGCACCAGGGTTTGGGTTAAATAACCCGATAGGATGGGATTTAGCTTATCCTTCTGGGTTGGAATTAGCGTCATCACATATTGATAATCAGCACCATTGCTGGTATGTGTATCTACAAAGATCTCGGGTTGCCAAGTATTAAAAATCAATTGGAAAGCGGCCGAATTTTTAGAATCAGTTTTAATGAAATCGCGGTTAAGATCCAAATTTTTACTGTTGCCCCTAAAACCATAGGCCAGCGGGCCGTTTTGATTTGCTCTAGATGTACTGCTGCGATTAAAACTTCCATCGATGTTATAAATCGGGATGATGCAAATCACCACATCCTTAGGTAGTTGGTTTGCACTGAGCAAGTCCCTGGCCAGCATCATCGAGGCATCAATTCCCTCTGGTTCTCCTGGATGGATCCCATTGTTAATTAATAGCACCCTTTTATTGCTCTTTTTAATGGCAATTGGGTCGAAAACTTTGTCGCTTGATAGCACAAGTACATGCAAAGGTTTGCCAAAATCGGTGGTGCCATAAGTTAGGAGCTTGGCTTGCGGGTGATTCTTAGCCAACTTTTCGTAGTACGAAATGGCTTCATCGTAAGTGGTTGTTTCTTTTTTACCACTAAGCTCGTACGGAGTTTTTTGCGCCATAGATTGGAGTGTTATTGAAAGGAACCAAAACACTAAAAATTTTTTCATGAAGATTTATAAGAAATATGAACGTAATGTTATAACGTTTTACGGTAAGATTTAATGTTTCCGAAGAAATATTTAAAGCCAATCGAATACACATTGTATTGATCAGGTTGGTAATTTTTAAACTTGGTATCTGGATCGTTGTAACCATCAAGCCCTTCGCCAAATGTATAATTTGCTTGGGCATTGAAATTAATTACATATCTAACGTAACCGTAACCATCATAAATATAATAATTATAGCCCACGCTTATTGGCACCACAATATTCATGCTTTTATCTTCTCCTGCAAACTTATACCCTAAAGGCGGATAACCAGCCTCGGTATTGGGTTTATAGCGAACAATATAGCTCATTTTGTTATTGATGATACCCACACCCAAACCGGCATACAAGCCCCTTATGCTGTACAAAAATTCGCTTCTATCATAATTGATAATCTCACCCAACATTAATTTACCATTTACGGTTACTGAAGTATATTTATTCGCAAACTGTCGGTTATGCGGGTCGGTATTGATATTTCCACCTTGGATTTTTCCATATTGTCCTTCCAAACCGACTGTTGCAAATGGCGAAACATGAAAATCGAAAACCCCATAGGCAGTATAACCAATGGTACCCTTATAAACATCAGTATATGAACGGTTAGGCCCAACTCCAAAACCGTAAGACAGTTTAAAGTAATTAGATTGTGCCGTTACGATTTGCGCCGTAAACAACAGTATTGCAAGTAGGGATGTACTTCTCAAGAAATTAGGAATGGTTTATTTTACAAAAATAATATGTTTATTGAATAAACATAAATTTACCTTTGAATATGAGCAATTACATCAACATAAACAAATCTTTGGAGCATAGATTTATTAAATATGCTAAAATAGATACCCAATCCGATCCCGAATCGTCAACATGTCCATCAACTTTAAAACAAAAAGACTTAGGCAATGTCTTAGTTCAGGAGCTTTTGGAAATGGGTATTAACGATGCGCACATGGACGAAAACGGCTACGTTTACGCTACAATTGCTTCTACCACAGATAAGAATGTTCCCGTAATTTGCTTCTGTTCGCACATGGATACCTCTCCCGATTGTAGCGGAGAACATGTAAAACCAATTATCCACAGCAATTACCAAGGCGAAGATATAATTCTCCCAGACGATCATTCCATCGTTTTAAAAATGGATGAGCATAAAGATTTAAAGCACCAAATCGGTAACGACATCATCACCGCAAGTGGAACAACTTTGCTAGGGGCCGATAATAAAGCCGGTGTTGCCGAAATTATGGAGGCTGCAAATTTCCTAATCCGCAATCCGGATGTAAAGCACGGCACCATCAAAATTTTGTTTACTCCTGATGAGGAGATTGGTAGAGGTGTAGATAAGGCCGATTTAAAAAAACTTGCCGCAGATTTCGGCTATACCATAGATGGGGAAACTTTAGGATCGATAGAAGATGAAACCTTTTCTGCCGATGGCGCAAAATTGACCATTAAGGGTGTAAGCAGCCACCCAGGTTTTGCCAAAGGAAAAATGGAGAGCGCCATCAAAATCTTAGCAGAAATTTTAGATACCCTACCAAAAGATCATTTAACTCCAGAAACTACCCATCAAAAAGAAGGGTTCATTCATCCTGTTAGCATAAAAGGACAGGTGGAAGAGGCCGAAGCTCAATTTATCATTCGAGATTTTACAGACGAAAAGCTAGAAGAGCATGGCCAAATTTTAGATGCCGTAGTGAAAAAAGTGATGGAAAAATACTCAAAATCAACTTACGAGCTTAACATTAAAGCGCAGTATAGAAATATGAAAAAAGTATTGGACCAGTACCCTCAAATTGTAAAATATGGCATAGAAGCAATTGAAAGAGCTGGCGTGGTTGCCAAACAACAAAGTATCCGTGGCGGTACAGATGGGTCCAGGTTATCCTATTTGGGGCTACCTTGTCCAAATATTTTTGCTGGTGAGCATGCCTTTCACAGTAAGCAGGAGTGGGTTAGCGTTCAAGATATGGAAAAAGCTGTGCAAACCATCATCAATATTGCTTATATTTGGGAAGAGAATAGCTAAGGAAAATGGAGTTTGTGGTTTTTAAATTAAGCTGCAAACGCAACTTAATCTGCCTCTTGGCCAATCTCTAATCTATTAATCTTCCCTTCTTTATTAAACTGAAATTTAAAGTACGCTTTAAAAGTGCCCCATTGATCTGAATGGAAATTTCCATAAACAGTTAGGCCATTATTTTGTACCTGATCGATGCTTAAAAAACGTTCGTGACCTAAAGCCTTTTTGAAGAAATTGTTAAAGTGTCTTTGGTTGCCATCATCTAACAAGGTGGTATCAGGCGCAAATAAAGCGAACCAAGCCTTTTCATCGCCCTTTTGTAGCGCTGAAATTGCGGCTTTAACTTTCGAGTTTGATAATTTACTTAAATCCATCGCCATAGTTTTGAAGGTTAATTTTTTAAGCTAAAGCGATTGCCATATTTTAAACTGATGTATAGGGGGATTGAATTCCTCAAATTTAATAAAAAAGATGTTTTGTAAGCACATCTAATTACCTACTTTTAAATGCAAATGATAACACTCGAAAACGAATATATAAAAGCAAGCCTTTCGGCAAAAGGTGCTGAATTGCAGAGCTTGTTTAGCAAAGAAACTAATATTGAATACCTATGGGATGCCGACTCCAAGTATTGGGCAAAGCACAGTCCAGTTTTATTTCCGATAGTTGGTGCTTTAAAAGGCGATAGTTTTACTTACAAACAAAAATCGTACGCACTGCCCCGACATGGTTTTGCCCGAGATCATGTTTTCAATTTTGAAAAACAGAGCGAAACAGAAATCATTTTCACCTTAACACAAACTCAAGATACTTTAGAAATTTATCCTTTCTTCTTCGAACTGAGACTTAAATATCAACTGATAGATCGAAAACTCAACCTTACTTACGAAGTAATTAACACTGGAACCGAAGAGTTGTTGTTTTCATTAGGGGCGCATCCTGCATTTGCTGTTCCGAATACACCAAACACCGTTTATGAGGACTATTATTTGGCCTTTAACGCCGATGAGAAATTAACTTATTGGAAATTGGATAATGGCTTGGTTGCTAATGAAACGGAAAGCATAGAATTGGGCGGGCACAAGCTCAACCTAAAACATGATTTATTTTACAATGATGCCCTTGTTTTTAAAAGCTTACAGAGCAACTGCATCAGTTTATTAAATACCAAAAATGATTTTGGCTTACATTTCCACTTCGAAGATTTTCCTTTCTTTGGCATTTGGGCTGCGCCTGATGCCCCATTCATTTGTTTAGAACCTTGGTGTGGAGTTGCAGATGGGATAAACCACGATCAGAATTTAGAACATAAAGAAGGCATTATTAAACTCCAGGCTGGCCAAAACTGGGAACGGTTTTGGGAAGTAGAATGTTTTTAAAATCTGCTAACGCTTTATATAAATGAAAAACCAGCTTGGTCTTGTCTCTAGCTAAGATCATTAGAAGGTTATGTAATTTGATTTATAGTTCAATTTGGTCTGTTTCGCTTTTAGGTTCGTGGGTTTCTCGTGGGTTGCAAATTCAACGGGCTCTTCTAAAACACATTTTGGTTAATAACCAACCTTCTTTCTGATTAAATTAAATCTGGTTCGTAATAACTGTAAGGATTTAGGCATCATTGCGTCTAACTAATAAATTTGGTGGAATTGTATTGCTTATCTTTATATAGATCTTGATTGACAAACTTTAATGGAAACGGATAAAAACCGAACGGCCGCAACAAAATTATACTCCTGTAACCCACAGCAATGGGTTGCCCAATATGCCGATTATCTGTATGGCTATGCCATTACGCGAATTGATGATGAAGATTTAGCTAAAGATTTGGTTCAGGAGACGTTTTTGTCTGCACTTGAAAAAGTAGATCGATTTGAGGGCAGAAGTTCAGAAAGCACTTGGCTAACTGCAATTCTTAAAAACAAAATTATTGATATTTACCGCAAAAAAGCATCTGGTTTACGACAATTAGAATCTGATGTTTCTTTGAAATACGACACTGATTTTTTTAATGAGGAAGATGGCCATTGGAATGAAAATCATCGCCCGCAGGTTTTTGGACTGGAAGATTATGATGTGCTTGGAAAAAAAGAACTAAGGGGTATTTTGAAATTGTGCTTACAAAAATTGCCATCACTTTGGCTCTCGGTTTTTACCATGAAACATATGGACGATGAAGCATCAGCAGCAATTTGTACTGAACTCAATATCACTGATGCTAACTTTTGGGTAATCATGCATCGCACAAAAATTAATTTGAGATCATGCCTGCAAAAAAATTGGCTTTAATAAATTTGATAAAGATGTCTGAATTAAAAAAAATTGCCTACAACTGTAAAAAAGCAACTTATCTAATAGAAAAAAAGCTCATCGGAGAAATTACGATACGCGAGAAACTGGAGCTGAAACTGCATTTGGCGGGTTGCTCCATTTGCAGGACTTTCGAGCGTCAAAGCCTAATCATTAACCAAATGGTAAAAGTGCTCTTTAAGGATGGCCAGAAACATAACCTAAAGCTCGACAATCAATTTAAAACGAAACTGCAACAGCGCTTAGAAAATGAGTTAAAAAAATAGGCAAACCAATAATCGATTTGCCCATTAGTTTTGGATATTTTTATTTTATCGCCAATTGTTGTTCATCGGCATCAACAACCTTGATGTAGGCATCTCGAAAATCCTGCGCCTTATCTGCTGGAACATAATCCTTCTTTAAAATCATTTTACGGGAAAACACAATCTTATTCCCTACAGCCTTACCTGTTAAAGAATAATCCAAATAATCATTCGAAATATTTATTGGCTTTAATTCTTCAACCAATTTCTTTCCTTCAGGCAATTGCATTGTAATTTGTTCCATGCAGTTTTCACTTAAGAAAAGTTGAGTTAAGTCTATTCCGAAAAGCCGCGGTTGGGTAACCTGTAATTGATTGGCCGATGCCGCCATAGACCAAGGTAACGAAAACACACTCATTCCAGCTACAGGCTTGCAATTTTTCATTAATGCATATTCTGTATAAGCCTTTAAGGTATCAGACGTTGCGGTAATTGGGCTTAAGTTTGTAAACTTCAAAACGTACACGTCGCTTTCAGGGAAAACACCTGCCAAGGTTTCCTTCAACTTTTTTATTTGATCTTTATTGGATAAATCATTATAATCTGATCTGGTACTGCTTGCTACCGCCCCAGTAGAAAAGTTGGTCTCCTTTATCTGCATATCGTTGCCCTTCAACACGATAGACGTGCTGTAATTGCTTACATTTTTCGGGCGTTGTAAAGGGTTTAGGGTTGTAATGGCTTTTGTTTTATTATTTATTTCTAAAATTTGCTCATTTAATGACCCATTGTAAAACGTACCAAATGGTAGTGTGTTTGAGGTTAGTTCTACATAATAATCTTTACCACCAACAATGGCTTTAGCTATACAATGATTAAAATCTATATTTGGCAACAGCATTGTGTTTTGTCCATTGTCTCTAGTTTTTACCAATGCAAGCTCAGCATTAATGCCAGCTTCTTTACACATGGTAACGAACAATGTCGAAACATCTTTACAATCGCCAATTCTGGTGTTAATCACCGTAGCAGGGTTTTGAGGTACAATGCCACTCTGTCTGAAGGAAACCGAGCTGTAAGAAATGTTTGACGTAATATATTTATAAATGAGCTTGATTTTCGATAAATCATCCAAACTTCCCTTATCCTTAAAAATATCGGAGATAACAGTTTTGATTTCGTAACTGCTTCTGGCCTTCGCTGTAGCAATGTTGTTGTACCAATCGGCTACAAACTCCCAATTCGGAATGGATGAAAGATAAAGAATATTGGTAACATCATCCATTGGAGGCATTTTATCCTCATAAATTAATGCCTTTTGATTTTCTGCCTTCCAAACATATAAGTCAAATTCATCCTGTTGCGTTTTTATCGGTTCAATTGCTTTTTGAGAGAAACTGTACTTGAAAGCCTTATTTCTGTGCACCAATAAAGAAAACCTGGTATTTACATAACTTACACCATGTGTAAAATAAAACGAATCCCAGAAATGCGTAGCCAAGCTTCCGTCATTAAAATTCTGAATCTTGTATCTTAAATTAATTACATCACCAACTTCTAAGTTCGTAAAAATAACTTGACTGCCATTTTGCTCTGCCGGAACCTTTGTGCCGTTGGCCTTAATCACCTCGGCAATTTCAATGTTATAATTTTGAGAGCTGTAAAAAGGGATGTTATATTCTTTTAAATTTTCCAATCCTTTTTGGGTAAGCACTTTCGATACATAAAAATGTTTTTCTTCTGATCCCCCATTTTCGTACACCACCTTTTGAACCTCTTCATTTAAAATCAACATATGATCGTCAGGGTAATCTGCTAGCTTTGGAGCTTTTGCAACCAATGCCTTTACATCTGCCTGTTCAAAATAATCAAAAACATCTTTTTTATCTTCTATTTTCCGAAGCGCTTTTATTGCCGAATAATTGTTTGGTCTTAACTGCAAAGATCTTTGGTAGGCTTTAATCGATTTATCTTTTTGTTTTTCCATTTCATAAATCTTACCAAGCGATTCGAAATAGGTGCTATAAGCTGGTGCAATTTCAAGGCATTGCAAATACAATTTCTCTGCTTTATCATATTGCTGGAGCGCATAAAACCGATTGGCCAAATCAACATAAACACCCACAGAAATTGGGTCGTTTGCAATTTCTTTTTGATAAACAGCCAAGCCATCCTGAACCTGATTTTTGTCAAAATAAGCCTGTGCTAAATACTTCGACATCTCATAATTATCATGCTCATCTACATATTTCTTAAGGTAATTTATGGCATTGGAGTTCTTTCTGATTTCCTTTTCGCATAAATATTTAAGCCAGACTACCGAACTAGAATTTGGAAATTGGGAAAAAGATTTATCCACTAATGCAATAATATCTTCTTGATTATTTCTTTTTCCAGCGAGCTGAATTTTTTTAGCGAGAATATTTTCATTTTCCCCATAAATGGCCTCAAGCTTTTTCATAACCAACTCGGCATTGTTTAAATCCTGTTGATTTATTAAATCGTTGTAAGTTAAGCTCAGGGCATAAGGCGACTCTGGATCTGCACTTTTAATAGTTTCCTGGATAGTTTCAGCGCCTGTTCTATTGTCTTCCTTATTAAAAAGCTCGATATATAAATTATTTATAAGCGTACTTTCAGGAAACGTTTCTTTGAGTTTTTCTAAAATCTTACGAGCTTCGAATGCATTATCGTTACGAAGGTAAAGTTTGGCTAAAAGAATCTTATTTAAGTAACTCTCCGGATTTTTTGCGATCTCATTCTCGAAGTAGCTGATTGAAGAGAGTTTTACATCAGACGGTTTAAAAGTCGTTTCTTTTGTATAGGCTTGTACATCTGTTGTCGATGTAATACCATCCAAAGCTTTGCCGTTCTCATCCGTTAAACGAACTAAAAAATTAGATCGATTTGCGTAGCTTTCTCCAATTTGAATCAGTACCCTGTTATACCCTGCATTTAACTTCACGGTGCTGATATACGAGTCTAAATCGTTATTTCTTTCGTCTGCTTGACTAATCAGCAATTGGTCATTTACCCAAACTTTAACAGATCCCGACACGCCAATCCGCAGCTGTGCCGTTACTGATGTTGGAGACTTAACGAAGTTTTGCGCAAAAATAACCGAGTTACCATAATTGCTGTAATACTCAAAATCGAACCACTTGCTATGTTTCGTAAAAGGCACTTTTCGCCAACCAAAATTCTGATTTTTCTTACCTACAAAAACAGCATCAGCTTGGGGTTTATCTAAAACATCATAGTTTTTATCAAAGCCACTGGTGGATATGTTTTCAAATTCCCCGGTAATTAACCAATTATCTAAGCTGCCGATTTGAGCATAAGCTCTATCGGCCAATTCGTATTTTTTATTGGCTTCGTAATAACCCCCTATGCTGGAATTTGCCAAGGCATAAACGGTGCCATCAAATTTCTTTTTCAATAAAGAATTATAAAAATCAAGGTGTTTGGCACTTTGAACACTAGAGTTGTAACTTAAGGCGTAGCTTCTCCACATCGCCAAAAGATATGGTTCTGGCTGATCGGCTAAATCAAAGAATTTTTTTAAGTACTCAAAGCTTACTTCTCCCGACTCATCAAACTCTGACATTAGGCTTAGTGCCAAGTAAGATTCTTTTGCGGTTTCTTTATTTTTTGCGAGTTCAATAAAAGATGCTCTAGCGGTTTTACGATCATTTTTGAGGAAACTTTCCCATGCCTTGTTCACCGAATTTTGAGCCTTTAATCCCACTGAGAGTAAGATTAATAACAATAGAGTAGCGTAATTTTTCATATTCCAATGATAAAATAAAATTTTCGAAAATGCGAGTACGAAGAGAAGGAATTTCTAAATAATACCCACGTAACAAATATTTTATACCGTTAAGCAATATCATCAATTAATCTCCCTTCAATTGCAAGAATCTCTACTGCTATTCTTATAACTTATCGTTTTAACAATGTTCTCAAAAGCCGGAATTTATGTAACAAGCATTTATGATATAGACTTTAAGGAAAAAGATACCGTTGATTTTTGGCTTTGGACAGATGAATAAATCAGCCTAAACGTTTTCTATATTTTACAAGGAATATATAAGGTTAGGTGGCCTCAGCTCGAAATGAAAGTATAGCAACCGCCAATAGAATGGCATGGGGCGCAAATGTGATTAAAAAATCATCGCTAGAAAACAGCTTAAATACGAAGCAAATGAGATAGAATGGAAGCCACCAAATCACTTGAGAAATAAGCAATAGGTATGGCTTAATTGGTTGAGTTCCTGCTTTGATGAATCGTGCATAGATTAACCAAAATATTAACCAGAATGGGATGCACACCAACAGGCTGCCCAAATAACCAATCAATACATTTAAATAAGTTAGTTCGAATAGAAATTGGTGGATTGGGGTGTTTGATACTAGGTATTTAAGCAAATAAAATAAAGGCATGCTACCTGTTAATACCAAAGCCCACACTTGTAAGGGATATTTATAATGTTTAAGCATTTCAATAAATATAGCCTTTGTAATTGAGTATCTAAAATAAATACCGCTTATTGCCACACCGAATCGCCGTTCGTAAATGTTTTAAAAGAGGTTTTGAATTGCTTAAGCGCACAGGCGCTATCCTAAACCGAGGGCTATTGACTTAAAAACTAATTAAAACTCAATCTCAATTTTTGAATCGACATTCGAATGCGCGTTTTTACAGTGCCTATTGGCATATTTAATTTTTCGGCAACTTCTTCATGCGTGTAGCCTTTAAAATAAATTAAATCTATAATTTCTTTCTGTTTGCTGTTAAGCGTATTGAATAATGATTTCAATCCAATGGTTTCTGGATTAAAAGAATGCGTGTAATTGGTATCCAGTTCGGCAGAAACAAAATCAAGTGAAATGTTTTTGGCACCGTCTTTATTCATCTTTAAGCGAAGATGATCCAGTGCAGTATTTTTTGCAATTCGGCTGATCCACGTAAATATTCTAGACTTTGATGGATCGTAACTTGACGCGTATTTTCTAATCTTAATAAAGGTATCTTGAAGCAAATCTTCAGCAGTTTCCTGCTGCAATACAATTTTATTTATAATGCCCAATAAAGCAGGTGCATACATTTTATATAATTGATTGAAAGCACCATACTGACCAGAAATCAAGCCTTCTGCGAGCACAGTCTCATCTGGTAGTGAAAGCTTTTGTAATGATTTAACACTAGGGGTTGTAAGTATAAATGCAATCATGGATAGAGGTTATAGGTGTTCAACACGCTAAACCTAAATATGTTTTTGGTATTCCAAATTGCTCTTACTTTTGCGGCAACAGGCTGTTAAATAAGGTGATACAACTACCTAGGTAGCGAAAACGAAATGGTTGTTCCCTTTTCAATTTCTGAGGATGCATGTATTTTGCCTTGCATTTTCTTTACTAAACTGCTTACAGCATCCAAACCCAGGCCATTACCCTTTTTGCCAAAGCGATCTTTTTCTACCGATGTAAAGCCTTCTTCAAAAATTTTATCGAGTTGATCTTTTTCAATCCCACGTCCATTGTCTTTTACGCTGAAGTAATACTGACTGTGATCTTCGCGAAAGCACAATTCTATTTCGGGCTGGCTTTTGTTGTTGTAGCGAATGGAATTGCTCAAAAGATTCAATAAAATCTGTTCGAGTGCTATTTTTGAACTTTTAATTTTGGCAGAGTTTGACAAACTGATCTTGCATTCTTGCGGAGCATTCAGCATGGGCAAGATCCTTTCAAAAAGTTCATCAAGTTCGAAAGTTTCGTGTGCGGTAAGAAGAGAGGCAGGCTTTTTTGAATAATCGAGCATATCATCCACATAAGTAACCAGATTTCTTGCCGATCGAAGCGCAATATTAATTAAGCGAACAGATCGGTCATCACCTTCAGAGTCGAACTTTTTCTGAATGGAATCTGCGGCCATAATGATACTCGTTAAGGGGTTCTTAATGTCGTGGGCTACCCGATGGGCAAATTTTTCGATAAAAGTATTGGCTTCGACTAATGCCAAGTTAGCCTTTTCGAGCTCTTGCAGTTTGCGACGGAGCTCTATTTGGTGCAACGCTTGTTTGCCTAAAATACGAAGTGCCCGGAGTTGATTTTCACTCAAATCTTTCTCCTCATGGTCGATAACACAAATGGTACCCAAAGCGTAACCCTCGGGATTAACCAAAGGCACACCAGCATAAAAAACAATGCGTGTATCGCCAGTTACCAAAGGATTATTTACAAAACGCTCATCCTTTCGGGCATCATTAACCACCATAATCTCCCGGTCGTTTAAAATGGCATGCGAACAAAAGGCAACTTCTCTTGCAGATTCTTTTAAATCGGTACCAAAGCTCGATTTGAACCACTGCTTATCTTCACCCAAAATCGTTACTAAAGCAATTGGCGTTTGGCAAATCTCGGCAGCCAACAGGGTCAATTCATCAAAATCCTGCTCAGCACCCCAACTGTCAATCTGATAAGATTCAATAGCTTTGAGTCTTTCAATTTCATTTGCTGGTTTACCGGGGATGATCATTATTTACTGCGGGGATTAAAACATCCAAATGTAAGTAAAATAATATCGTGTTTTTACGCATAAAAAAAGGGTAGAAATTCTGATTTAAAAATGAACATCTCTTTTAACAACATGTAAATCGATAAACCAAAGCACAATAAAAGGGAAGAACCTCTCCAACCCATCAAATAACCATTTTGAATAATTTTGAACATTTAAGTTAAGCCAATGCTTCACCGAAACTAATCTACATCTCCTGAAAATATGATGCTCATCATTTATTCTGGCTTAATGTGTTTCCATATTTACAGTATGCAAGTGCTTGGTAAAATCAACTAAATTACTGGCCCGAATTTTAATTAGAATTTTATGTTAGGCGATTTAAACAAAGGAGCGTTAATCGATTTTCTGGAACAACAGGTAATCGGCAGATTGGGTTGCCATGCAAATGGCGAAACCTATGTGGTACCAGTTAACTATGTATATAAGGATAATGCAATTTACAGCCATTCAGGAAATGGTAAGAAAATCGACATGATGCGCATCAACCCTCAAGTTTGCTTTGAGGTGGATGAAATTGTTGACACTTTTAGATGGAAAAGTGCCATCTTATCTGGGCATTTTATAGAGCTTTTTGGTGAAGAACGGCAACAAGCCATGCAAGGGATTATCCACAGAATTATGCCTTTAACCAATAGACCATCAGAAGAACCCTCGCACGGAATCAATCCAGCGAAGCACGAAGACATTGTGGTGTATAAAATTATGCTCACAGCTGCTACAGGGAAATATGAATCGCACGAGCAAGGCAAGTATTAAACGCAAAGCCAGTTTCAATTTTTACTAAAAAATCATTTTTGCCAAAGGCCTATTTAATATCTTTGCCCAAATTATACCGAAAAATAAAAGCAAAGCATAACGAATGAGCACCCAAAATGAGGATCTGGTAGCCAACTGGATTAAAGAAAATGGAAATCCGGCAATTGAAAAATTAACTCAGATAAATCAAGAAACCGCCGAGGAAGTGACTTCTCTTCTCAAACAAAAAGGATTGGATGCCGATAGGCTGGCGCTTTTGGTTGATATACAAATTGCAGAAGTAACCCAGTGGCTTAACGGGAAACATAACTTCAGCCAACAAAAACTCGATCAAATTCTAGCCACAATCAATTCAAAAATTAAATAAGCACCCCTATTTTATTGCAGAGGTGCTTGGTTGATGTAAACACAAAATTAATTTTGAACTTTAATTTCTGTTCTTCTATTTAACATTCTACCTTCTTCGGTTGCATTACTGCTAATGGGCTCCTTTTCTCCATGACCCACAATGGTAAAGATAGAGGCATTTAAACCCGCATTTACGAAGTACGATTTAACGGCATTTGCTCGATCGATAGATAAAGACAAGTTATGCTCCGGCGTGCCTTCGGCAGATGAATGCCCATTGAGCACAAATTTGGTGTCGGGTGCTTTTTTCATTTCAGCTACCGCTTTATCTAAAATTGGAAACGAAGAAGTTTTCAGTACAAAAGAGTTAAACTCAAATTGAATATTATCTAAATTAAAATTTGGTTTCTCAACAGGGGCTGGTGTTTCAACTACTTTTTCGGGCGCTGGCTGAGGCTTTTTTTCTTCGATTGGCGGTGTAGGCCGAGAAATTGGAGCAGGCTCTGGTTTGGCTGCAAATTTCTTGGTTTTGCAAGAATAAAGTGTTAAAGTAGATAATCCAATAAGCGTAGTAAAAAAGAAATTTCTTGAAAAATTCATGTTTTAGGTTTTATGAAATGGGTGCTTTTACATTAAAAAGCGGTTATACTTAAAGCTATATAACGATACATTTTAACAGAACTTGTGTTCTACCCAAATTTCGAGAAGCAATAAATAGCTGAAAAGGGTTCGAATATATACTTTTTATCAAGATTTTGTTATCTTTAAAAATCCCTAAATACCTCTTTAAAATGATTGGTGAAGAAGATCTTAAGAAGCTCATGCACGCAAAAAACGAAGGTTTTCAGTCGGCGCTTTACGATCGTTATTCTTGTCAGGTATATGGCTGTTTTAGCTCTTTCTGCAAAGACAAATCCATGGCATTGGAACTTATGAAGCGAGTTTTTGAACAGGCAGAGATGGAAGTAAAAACCACCGGAGCGGTACAAGGTAAATTATCCATTTGGTTGTTGCGCATTTCAAGAAAAATATCAAGAGAGTATTTATTGGATTTTTCGATCAAGAAAAGCATAGAGGAGCGTTGTCCGGTACAACTCATCCTGTGCGAAGGATTTAGTCCGAAAGAGGCCGCTGGGTTATTGGGAATCAGTTTGGTAGAGGTAATTGGCAAGTTAAGACATCATTTGAGAGGATAATATGAAAATGGATTTAGCAGGATTTTTAGAAAGTGGCTTACTTGAACTCTACCTATTGGGCAATCTCGATCAGGAAGGGATAGCCACGGTTGAAAAAATGCGCTCGATGTATGATGCTGAAATTACTGCCGAAATAAATGCACTAGAAACTTTTTTTGAAGAGGATGCCTTAAAAAATGCCATAAAACCAAGTGCTGCGTTTGAGATGAAGATGGAAAAGGTTTTTGCCAGCCTTCAAACAGAACAGCAAATGAATGTAGGCGAGCTTCCATTAATTAGCCCATTTTCAAGCGCTGAGGCATGGTTGACGCGAGTTGCTGGTGATTTGCCAAAGGATAAACCAACCAAAAGATTTGAAAAACTACTCCGAAATGAAGATGGCGTAATGCAAGTTTTAGTAATTTCTGAAACCGATATTGATGAGGAAGTACATGAGGATGTAGAAGAAAGTTTTCTGATTTTGAAAGGAACGTGCATCTGCACCATTGGTGCAACTTCTCAACAGATGGGCCCAGGAGATTTTATGCAAATTCCACTTCACTTACCACATACCGTTACCCTCACCTCAACATCCGTTACCGCAATATTGCAACACGTTCAAGTTGGCAATTAACACAAAAACTGCTTTTTAAGCCTATAAAGTGTGGATGATTTACTTCAAATCAAAGCATTGTACTTTTGCTTCAATCTTTATCATGCTTAATTAAAAGATTGTCGAAATTCTAAAGGCGATAGGTTGGTTTTCTTTTTAAAGAGTGCGCTGAAGGATTGGGCGTGTTCAAAACCCAAGGCATAGGCAATTTCACTAATGGATAAATCACTCGTTGCCAGTTTCTCTTTAGCCTTATCAATCAACTTTTCATGAATGTGCTGTTGGGTATTTTGTCCGGTATGCACTCGGAGCAAATCGCTCAGGTAATTTGGCGAAAGATTCATCAGTCCGGCGATGTGTTGTACCGTAAGTAAGCCCTGTTCTGCCGTGCTATTGGCATCAAAATATTGGTGTAAAAGCTGTTCAAACTTCGCCAGCAATTGGTGGTTGTTATTTTTGCGGGTAATAAATTGCCGCTCGTAAAAGCGGTTGGAATAATTAAGCAGAAGCTCTATCTGCGAGAGAATAATTTCTTGCGTATGCCGATCAATATGCAAACATTCTTTGCTAATCTTCTTCAATATCGCAATCAAATTTTCTTCTTCCTCTGCCGATAAATGTAGCGCCTCATTTACCGCATAAGAGAAAAAACCGTAATTATTAATGTTTGTGGCAAGGGGGTGCTTCAATAAAAAATCAGGGTGAAAAATCAGTAAATCACCAGATCCGCATTCTATATTTTTTAAATCCAAATACTGTACTTGGTTGGGTGCAGTAAAACTCAGTACACCTTTATCGTAATCATAATGCTGTTGGCCATATCTAATTTTACCAGTTGCTTCTCTCTTCAAAGCAACGCAATAAAAGCGGTTTACAAAGCCCTTCCAAATCTCATCTTCTAAAAAAACACAGTCTGAAAGATTGATTACACTCACCAAGGGGTGTAAGGGTTCGGGGAGAGAAAGCAAACGATGAAACTGAGAGATGGATTTTATGGTGTTCATTTTACTAAATTAAGTATAAAAGGATGCAAAATGAGGCTGCTGTGTAAAAATGCAGCCTCTTTAAGTTAATCGATTAGCCCCATGCTAAACTCATCATAAGGTTTACCGGTGTCAGTACCCAATGGCACGATGCTTTCCAGCCTAAGCAAATCAGCATCACTTAATTGAATGTTAGCTGCCACCAGATTTTGTTCAAGGTATTTTCTTCTTTTTGTTCCGGGGATGGGTAAAATGCCCTTACTCATCACCCAAGCCAGTGCAAGTTGCGCAGGAGTGATGTTTTTCTCATCAGCCAAGTTGTTAATCGCCTCCACTAATTTAATGTTTTTGTGGAAATGCTCCTCTTGAAAACGTGGGATGGCCCTGCGGAAATCATTTTCGGGCAAATCATCTATACTTTTAATTGCTCCAGACAAAAACCCACGACCCAATGGGGAATAGGCAACAAAGCCGATGCCCAAACTTTTTAGGGTTTCCAATACTCCACGTTCTTCTACCGTTCTTTCAAACAAAGAATATTCGCTTTGTACTGCCGTAACGGGATGAACGGCATGTGCGCTCCGGACAGTTTCAGATGAAACTTCTGACAAACCGATGTAGCCAATTTTTCCCTCTTTCACCAATTCGGCCATAGCACCTACTGTTTCTTCAATCGGTGTATTTCTGTCCAAGCGATGTAAATAATACAGATCGATGTAATCGGTATTTAGGTTTTTGAGCGATCGCTCTACCGATTTCTTCACGTATGCTTTTGTAGCTTTTATTGCCCAGGTTACTTTATTCTCATCGTTAATTTCCCAACCAAATTTGGTGGCGATGGTGTATTGATTGCGCTTGCCTGCAATGGCTTTCGCAATAAGCTGTTCATTTTTAAAAGGGCCATATAAATCGGCCGTATCTAAAAAATTGCCACCCAATTCTAAAGATCGATGTATGGTTGCGATGGCTTCTTGTTCATCGGCTGGGCCATACATGTGTGCATCTTCAAATCCCGTCATGCCCATACAGCCTAAACCCATCTCGGCAACTTCCAATCCTTGAGTGCCTAGTTTTATCTTTTTAATGTCCATAGTTTTGCTTTTTTGATGATACAAAATTGCAAAAGCTCAAACCCCCAGCTGTATGCAAAGCCACTAATTCTGTATGCAAAACAAGGATGTTGATGCACACCTACCGTTTCTGGCTTTTCTTAAACAAAAACAGCCGCCCTTTTGAGGCAGCTGTACGTTTTTCGATAGGGTATTTTTTATTTTGATAGGCGAAGGGCAATTTTATCACTCGCCAAGGCCTCCGTTTGGTAGGCTTCTGAACGTGCGCTTGCAAAGTTTGTGGTTTTGATGTTCTTCATATTGGTAGCCACTAAGGTGCTGTTTAACGAAGTTCCGTTTAACTTTAACACAGCATCATCTTTAACTACAGTGTATAAACTGCCTGTAGTAGCTTTAATTTTTGCGGTAGCACTTTGGTATAAGAAAAGTTGAAGGTATTTTATATCGAAGTTGTTGTTGGTAACCACCACCGATTGACCATAAGCTTCGATACGTTCTAAATCTTTCAAGGTGATGTTTAAGGTTACCTGTTGGTTTTCCATTGAGTTGATGTACAGGCTATTCCCTTTGCTGATTACCGAAGTTAAGTTGGGATCAAAATTATCAGAACCGCTGATGCTTTGCTCGTTACCCTGTGTAAGCACAACCTTTACGTTACCACTTACCCAAATGCGATTTACATTTTTAATGGAAGTTGTTTTTACTAATGGTGCTGGCTCTGCTGCGAAAGTTGTGGCGGCTGATGAAGCAAATAATACTGCTGTTAATGCTGTTGCGAATAATGTTTTGGCTAATGTTTTCATGGTTTTATGTTTTTAAGTTTCTTTATTGTTTTTTGGTAATAAGACGTGGTGAAGCCCAAAACGTTGCAAGCAAAATTGCCGTATTATACCAGAAGGATAACCTTCTAGACCAACGCCCGTATTTTCTCGACCAAAAACTGCTCATAGAACGAATCATGAAGCCAAGCTCACCTAATTTTATAGGTAATAAAGCTTTTGCATTAAACGTTTGGTAGTAAAACGATTTACATTTCAAAAATGGGCATGTTGCTTTAAGCTTTAAAAGGAATAATATAAACCTTCAGCTTCGCGACCATTTGCTTTATCCTTTTGATAAATCTGAACTCGCTGGGAGGTGTATATGCACAAAAACCTAAAGTCCCAACGAATAGGATGCACGAAGTCTTAACGTACGAGAAATTAACAATGGGATTATAACAGCGAGGAGGGGGTTGAAGTAGCTTATGGCATTTTATGGTGGATAATAGCGAACTGGTTATTATATGTTGAAGTGCGTAATTCATGCTAAATAATTTTTAAATGACTTACTTTGAACTCGCTATTTCCGTCCAATTTAAAATAATTCGTTTGAAATAAAGAAAATCAATAAATTAGAGGATCCTCCTTGTAGAAATTTATTGTTTCAGGTTGTGCATGGAGATGAATTCGAAGTAATTTTGATTATGTCTTAAAATGGATTAGCCTAATAATATTCAAAACGCCATCATTTCACTAGCTTAAAAAAATTCTTAACTTTCTTGACCACATCCATCCAAAAATATTTAACTGCCTTTAATTGCCTTAAACAGGGGGTAACTCAGTATGGCCCAGCGCCACACAAACCTATTTTACTGCTCAGCCTGATCGAACTTATTGAAAAAGGTTTAGTCCCCAACAATCAATTTGAGGTAAATGCCGATTTAGTCGCTACGTTTAAAGAAAATTGGTTACTTCTTGTAACTACTTTGCATCAGGCTGATTTTACACAGCCTTTTTACCATTTGCAAACTGATAAAGTTGAAGGTAAACCGTTCTGGGTTTTGCAACCATACTTGGGGATGCAAATAAATGCTCCCATCAAGTCTGTGTTAAAGCTCAGTCAAACTTGCGCTTTTGGCCATCTCGACCCACATTTATTTATGCTGTTAACGGATGTAAGCATCAGAGAAGTATTCAAAACATTATTGCTCGAACGCTATTTTGCATCAAATAAATCCCTTTTTATTGAGGCTAAAATACATGGCGAAGGTTACTTGCATGATCAGGAAGAGTTTGTATTGAACGAACCCGAAGCCAAGTACAAACGCATCATTATTAATACCGAAGAAGATGTATTTGTTCGAAACGGATTATTCAAAAAACTGGTGCCAAAAATATATGGCAACCAATGCAGTTTTACAGGCATGCAGCTGAGCAGTACCTTTGGCCATAGTTTTATTGATGCCTGTCACATTGTACCGTTTAGTCAAACCCATGATGATAAGGTAACCAATGGAATTGCCTTATGTCCAAATCTCCACAGAGCATTTGATCGGGGACTTGTCAGTATATCTACCGACTTCACTATTCTCGTTTCAGATCATGTGATTGAACAGGAAGCTCATGCTTATGCTTTGAAAGGACTATCAGGAAGAAGGATTTTATTGCCGAACAAACAGATACATTTTCCAGATAGGGATGCGCTTGAGTGGCATAGGGAACATGTTTTCAAAAGCTAAGCTTCTAACTGAAACCTTAGATAACAAAGTAAATTTTTTAGTTATACCCTTTTCTTAAAATCTCAACCTTTTCCCTTCCACTTGCTAATAGTCTTTCATACAATTTTTTGTTTTCTTCAAATAATTCGACGACTTTATCTATCGGATTAAAATTAGGCTGCACATTTATCGCATTAATTGTTGAGCTATCGTTACTAGTGAACGTATTGGAAATTATATTTAAAATAGTCTCTTCATTGAAACTTTTTATTCCCTCAGCGGTAACACCAAGTATGTTCGCAATTTTTTCCAGAGTAGAATCCTCAATATCTTCGCTTTGCTCAATCTTACTAACGGCTTGCTGGCTAATACCCAATTCTATTGCAAGCACTTCTTGTTTCATTCCTCGCAATTCTCTAATCCTAGAAATTTTACGTCCTAAGTGCGTGCGAGTGTTTTTATCTGAAGTTTCCATATTCCAAATATATCTAAAATTTCCCTTTGGTAAAAAACAACCAGCTTATTGTATTAAACAAGCTGTTATGGTTCGCTACAGCAATGCTGATTTCGACATTTGAACAAAATTGAAAATTAATGCGCTTATCGAACTTAAACCACACACAAGCTATTGTTTCTGAGCTAAATATATTTATCGAGTTACTAGCAATAAAATTTAGACCTTTAAAAATTTATTCATTTTGCACCATTACAAAATCCAATATTCGTACGGGTTGCTTTGCCGTTGGCCAAAACCAGTATAAGACACATTACTTTCTGCTAATGGTGTTGGAAAGCTCAACCATAATTGCCCACGAAGCACAAAACTTTGGCCGTGCACACTTTAAACACGGCAAAATTACCATACTTACACATGGCATCGAAACCATTAAAGCTTGTATTGAAAAGCAAAACCGGTGTTTCATCACTATATTTAATGAAGGGGAGTTACTGTACAATGGTAGCGAGATTTTGTTGCCAGAAGCTAAAATTCCTTTTAACCCAAGCCAAAACTATATAGAGGCAAAAAAGCATTTCGAAAGTCGGATTTTATTGGCAAAGGGTTTTCTAGTTGCAGCAGCAGATTGCCACAAGAACCACCATTATGCACTTTCCGTTTGTTTGATTCACCAAGTGATTAAACAATGTAGCCTAACGTTAATTCGGGTTCATCTTGGCTATCCGTATGGTCTCCAACATTTAGCTCAGCAGCTCGATTTATGTTGCTGCTTCTCTGAAGAACCTGCTAAGCTGTTTAGTAGTACAAATGAAGATTTCCAGCTACTTGATATTTTATTGAGAAGTTCTGCCCAGGCCAAATTCAATCGGAACTTTAAGGTGAATGCTGCCGATGCAAATAAACTCCTATCAAAGGCTTATGCATTCTTCGAACTCACGGAAACGCTTTGCATGCACAAAATAGCAGAGTTTAAATTGCAAAATGTAAAGCATGCAGAAATGGAGGCGAGTTGCTAATACTATAATTCCTCATATCCCTAATTCGGTTTTTTTAAAAAGGATTTCATTATAGATTCGCTCTACTTTCGCGATGAAAATTGCACTAGTGAAGTCATCAAGATGTTCGTCAGTCGGACGGGCTGTAAAGCAGTATCTTAAAAAATAATCCAGCACCCGAGCATTTCAGAATAATTCCGGTTTTGACGTTTCAGTCAATCCACTGACCTACAGTATTTTACAAAAATCATCAGTTTTCGACTCACTAAAATTTACCATTCAGAATGATTGAAAACGAGTCTTAATGTGTTATAAAAACCAAAACAAAGCCTTAAAATCAACGATTTGCGCAACAATGTTCTGGTTTGAATCTAAGGAAGTGGTCCCGACGATAAAAAAATCATCCTCAGAGCATGTTTAAATTGAGTCACTTCTGTTCAAAAAAGTCCAGATCTAATCAAATTACATTCCCTTTTTTACTCCCTAAGTCCTAATGAATATTTAAGTTTTTATTCTTCCAAATAACTATCACTATGAGCGTAATGTGGCTGATTAAAAATCTTGACTAATTTGTCAGCTATTCCAAATGTTCAACTTGGCTTTTTAAATGAGAAAGAAGTCCGGGCAACCATTTAACAATTTTTTCTTCGCAATTTAATGAGTGAATGTGACTATCATTATTGATCCAATTCCCATTCATTGCAAAGTGAAACCTTTTAAAATCAAATTTGCTATTTAAAAATTCATTGAAGCCTACAGAGCTACTAACAGTTGACAAGAAGTTAGAATCCGATGATACTGAATCTAACTTATCTTGATATTCGTTTAATTGATAAAATTGCCAGTGCGGTTGTGGATGTTTGTTTTGTACGCTTTCATAGCTATCCCATTCTGCCCTAAACAACTGAACTTTTGTTGTAACTTCATAATCTCCCTTGAATAGAGAAAGAGAAATATTTGTTTCAAAAAACATCTTATTTAATTCGATGTTGTTTTTTGATAAATTATTTAGATAATCTTTCTTCGTTATACCACTTTTGTTTGTGTACGTCGATTCAATATCGATTTTAGTAAATTGAATTATAATCTTTATCCAGTAATCAAAATACCATTTTACAACTTTTGTATCCTCAAGATAATTTTTGTGCAAATCTTTTGCATCACTAATATTATTTGAAACTAACCTATAAATTCCAAAACCATCTTTTCTGATAAAAACATTGTCTGGGAAATAATCTTGAATAGATTGTTGGAGGCGATTGATTAGATTATCCATTATTATATTCGAGGATATAAATACTGCTGTATCCAGTCATCTAAAACTCTTTTATCAAAAAAGCTACCTTCGGAGATTTGAACACCAATTTCTACTAGACGCGCATAGATATGTGAACCCGAATGTAACTTATTTAAGTCTTCGGATGCTTCCTGAGATCTAAAAATTTCTGGTATTGGAATCTGACTTGTATACATCTTACCTAAA
Organism: Pedobacter yonginensis; assembly: GCF_003173595.1. Taxonomy (GTDB): domain Bacteria; phylum Bacteroidota; class Bacteroidia; order Sphingobacteriales; family Sphingobacteriaceae; genus Pedobacter; species Pedobacter yonginense. The sequence continues at coordinate 860,472 of NZ_QGNZ01000002.1, read as the reverse complement.
TCATACCAATTCCCTCCCGCGAGTTGCTTTGAGTAAATGGATAAAAGTCTATCAAAAAAGGGACTTGAAAAAAGGGATAAATAAAAGTAGTAGTCATTCTCATCTGATAAGTCGTTTAAAATCCACGCATTACCGCGTTCTACAACGTAATGACCAATCTTGTCAAATGCAAATGAACTGGAGCTTCCAAATTCAGCAGATAAAATCTTGGGTTGTCTTTCAAATTGCCAATTTCGTGGCCTTGTAAGGCCCCACCATTCGGTAATTCCCGCGCGTTTTTTTAATAAACCCTCATTAGGCAAAAGCATTGTCTCGTAGGAGAATTGTGCATTTTTAATTACGTCATCAACTGTTTTTAAGACTACGCCATTCCTATCATAAGGATACCAAATAAATGTTTTGGGACTTTGGAATTGGCCATACCTGATAGTTTCATTATCTGCTACCAATCGAAAATATCCTTTCTCTTTTATAGATAGCTTCGAATATTCAGCTTCTGTAATTTTGAAAATATTTTTAGCTCCTTGCCTAATCCCTTGCTGAACCTTAAAAATCTGACCGATAGTGCTTAGTCTTCCTTCAGCGACTAATAAATCAAGGCTAGTTAATAACTCATGTTCACTTGAAGAAACTGGTTTCCATGTATTCTTTACTATCGGGAATTTTAGCGGCTGGTAAATACTGTATAAGTCAGAGCTCATACTTAATTCATTTGAATAGGACATTTTTCTTAAATCCCTAAGTGCCTCTTGAGCTACTCCTTTTTGATTTTGAGTCCAAAGTAGAGTAGGCATAGACATTTTTTTAGGCTTATTTCCAATAATTATGCTTACATCTGTAAGAGCATCTTCAAAAACAAAATTACCAAGCTTCCCAAGCAATGAGAAAGAAATAATTTGACTTATTTCATCTCTCAATTTTTTATATGAGTCCAATGTTAATAATGACGAGGGAATAACGCATCCAATCACACCACCATCCTTTAAAGACTGTATTGATTTGTAGAAAAATGCGCTAGCTTGATTTGGCTTACCAATGAAATTGGAACCCAACGTATGTTGAACTGCGTCTCTATTTATGCTATTTGATAATAATTCCCAAGATACAAATGGAGGATTCATTAAGATTAGATCGTAATCATTATCCCAAGACTCTCTCAGAGAATCCTCAACAATAAGAAATTTAAATTTCAATTGATCTCTCCAAATTGTCCTTTGCTCATACCTAAGTAAATAGTTCGATGTATTTATTGCAGTTTGTGACGAGTCAAAACCGATTACCTCTAATTCTCCTTGGTATTTGAGTTCTCGCAATTGTTTCAGAACTTCGACAAGAAACTCAGATGAACCGCAGGACGGATCTAGTATTTTAAGACTAGTTTTTGATAAATCTAATTGGCGTAATGCGTTTTCTACAATGGTTCTTGATAAATATGGAGGAGTATAGTGAATACTCGAATATGAAGAACTAATTGTTTCCAGAGTACTAGATACCCCTCCAAATAGGTCTCTCTGACTACTAAAATAAAATACTTCTTTTTGGGCTTCTTGAAAAAGCATACCTGCGGAATGACGTATAATAATATCGAACTCTGGTTTAATATTATTAATTCCTTTATTAATTTTATCCACAAAGAAACCAAAGTTATCAGGGATATCAACTTTATTTAGATTCCACTTATTTTCATCAAGATCCAAGTAATCATCCTCTAAACTACTGAGAAGAACAAATAGTAAATTCAGCGCTTCTACTGGGTTTGTTTTCTCCCTCGTTAAGTTCCGCATTTGTCTAAATATGTCTACTATGAAAGGAACAACATCTTTATCAGACCTACGACTGTTTGAAAGTAAATATTGATAGAATTTGTTAAAATTTGCCTTTACAACATCTTGCGATATTTCCTCATATACATTTTTTTCCCAATTAAAAATTTTGACCAATCCTTGATCAAGAACCAAAAAGTTTTTTGTGCTGCTTGACCATGATTTTGAATAATAATCGGGAGTTAGGTCATCATAATTCTCTGTTTGCAAACAAAAATCTCCGTTCCCCCCATTTAGAAGAACAAATGTTGAATCATTAATTAATGGGCGCAAATGAATAGGAAGTAACCCAAATTTTTGTTTCCAAGTAAGCGTTTCGGATAAATTTATCATTAGTGCTCAAAAATGCATTTTTAAAATGTATTTACTTAATGCTTGTTGCAATTTGCATAAATAAAATATGTAATTTACTAACCCAAGGCTTAGTGATTAGAACCTCTATGCCGGATTCGTCCTAAAACAATTATCCAAATGCAGGTTAATAGGCCAATTCATTATAAAATACCTTATTAGTATCTTTCGCGTATTACTTTACACAAACACTAAATTATTCAGACAAAAACTATTATTTACCTTCTGACTTCTTTAATACTATTAAAATGAAGATAACTAGGGATTATTGTCTTTGAGGGCTTTAATAATTATTTCGAAATCTTCCTCAAATTCTGATTGCATTTCACTTTCATAAGTTGAAATAAAATATGATCCATCAACTCCATTTTGCAATGATTGTGCGCTAGGAGTAAGCGGAGAAACGATTATTCCGAATGCCGAATGCCCTTCTGGATCTTCATCATACCCAAACGTATATTTGTTAATTTCTTTAAATGTCCTTAGATTGATGAGGCTATCGCCTATTTGGACAAAACCATTTCCGATTGCTTTAATTTTTGACATAACTTTGCATTTATTCTTGAAAAGTAAAATTAAACTTTTATAAGTATTTTACTTAATAAATTATTCATTGCTAAAAATTCAATTGAAAGTGCAAATCTCTTTTATTTGCACAAAAATCTTAAAACCATGGAGACAAAAGGTAGCGGGTCAGATGTTAGAAAAAAAACTATTCCAGGTGTTTTTATCATCGAAAGCTTGGAATTTGAAGATGAAAGAGGCAGTAAGGAAGGCGAAATATTATATGGTATTCTACAACTTTCAGGTATTCCAGTTGAATATGTATATGTTCGATCATATGACGAATTTGTACATTTTATTAACCAATTTGTAGAATCAAATTTTAGGTTTCTACATATCTCTTGCCATGGAAACAATGATGGAATTAAATTGACCCTAGAGGAGATAAGCAACAATGAACTTGGAAGTATATTACATAGAAAACTTAAGTACAGAAGGTTATTTCTTTCGGCTTGTGCTGCTGTCAATGAGAATATGGCTTTTGAATTATTCCCAAAAAGCGGGTGTAATTCGTTAATCGGGCCAAATAAAAAAGTCAAGATGAAAGAAGTTGCAATTTTTTGGGCATCTTTCTATCATTTGATGTTTAAATTAAATCACAAGGCTATGAAGAAAAAATACCTGATTTCAACCTTGGATGCCTTAGTCAAGCTTTATGCCATTCCTATAAAATATTTCAAAACATCAACAATAGCTCCTTATTTTTCCGAACAAAAGCTAACTCAAACATCAACGATACCAGTAGATGATGATTTAGACTAATTATATCGACTAGAGCAGAATCAACCAGACCCTGGACTATAAAATAAAAATCAAATAAGTTATTCAAGATAAAATTAATGCTCGAGCGCAACGATAAACCCTAATCTGGAACTTGCCCTGAATTAAACAACAATCGATCGCCTCGGCAAAGAAAACACCATTAAAATAGGAAAATTAATTCTGAGTTAATCTTGATTCTATTTCGAATGATTTAGATTAGTTCGATGGGAGATAAGTTTGTGCTATATTATCATTCCTTACTGATATAATGTTTGGGATAGAAACTAGGTAACTGTAATCAAACATTGATCGGCAACAATAGGATTGCTATCAAGCGTTACGTTTGCGATTATTCAACTTGAGGAGGTTCATGCAATTAGAAGAAAACTGACACTTGCATCAGATCGCTTACATATTAGTATGGAATCTGAAGAAATGCAGGCTATCGGGTTAATTTGTCGAGAGAGTCTTTTAGCTTTGGCTCAAGAACTCGCAAAAAGAAACACGAAAATTGTTGAAGACGAGCAGTTAAAGAAAGGAGACTTTAAAGGTATTGCCAAAATATTCATTGATGAATATGCACCTGGTGTAAGCATTGCAACACTACGGAGTTACGCTAGAAAAATGAGTGACATCGCTTGGAGCTATGCTTCAGAAATTGTTCATTCATCTTATAAAAACTTTCCTGATGTCAAAATCTGTACCATATTAGCTGCTTCAACAGTTTCTATTTTGGAGAATTTATTTATGAAATATGTTGGCTTTGATCATCAACCACGATGTCCAAATTGTGGAAGCGTGAGTCTTGAAATTTATTCTATTAAAAATGATAACAAACTTATCGAACATTGTACTAAATGTGATTTTGATAATATAGTCGATATTGAAACTGTTGGCAACCCCCTTTAAACAGTTAATATTTTTAAATTAAGATGATTTAATTCCATCTGTCTATTTACCTAGCTTTAGATCTGATCTTAGTTTTAACGCAATAATATAGTCAAATTTAAGTGAATCTAATCGTAGTGGGATTATGCTTATCTAATTAGAGAAGTATTGTAAAGCTATCATTCAATAACCGTTTTACCAAAAGATTTGGATCATTTGAATACGTTATGAAAGTTTATTTTCATAACGCTAAAGCTTTAATAATAAATCAAATTATGCGTTTGTTACACACCTGTAATCAAAACGATTCGCCCCTTTTCTAGCCCCATCAAACCAAAAAGCCAGCAGCTATACGTAACTACTGGCCAAAGGAGTGGTCCCGACGAGAATCGAACTCATATCTAAAGTTTAGGAAACTTCTATTCTATCCGTTGAACTACGGGACCTTTTAATGCGTGCAAAGATAATAAAAAATCGCATCCGCATTTAAAACTCATTTATTAAATCGACGGATAAAAAAACCCATCCTTTAAACTTGGCTGGGTTTTATCTTTAGCTTATACAGCCTTTATCTAATTACGCTACCCTCTATAAATCGATCTACAGGAGCCACGAAGGTAAGCTTGCCTTCTGCGTTTTCTGCCATTAAAATCATCCCCTGCGATAAAATTCCTTTGATTTCGCGGGGCGCTAAATTCACAATCATGCTCACCTGTTTACCAATAATTTCTTCTGGCTGGTAGTGTTCTGCAATGCCAGAAACAACGGTACGCTCATCAATACCCGTATTTACAGTAAGCTTCAACAGCTTTTTGGTTTTAGCAACCTTTTCTGCGGCAACAATGGTCGCTACCCTGATGTCCATTGCAGAAAAATCATCAAACTGGATATTTTCTTTAAGGGGTAAAGCTTCTGCGGCTTGCAGGGTATTGCTGGCTTTACTCTTGTTCAGTTTCTCGATTTGGAAATCGATTTCGGCATCTTCAATCTTTTCGAACAAAAGTACAGCTTCTCCAATTTCATGTCCGCGTTTTAGCAAATTGATTCCACCTGCAGCATCCCAAGTATGCCCACCGTTTTTAAGCATCTTCATCAGCTTTTCTTCTGTAAAAGGCAAAAATGGTTCAATAAGGATTTGAAGGTTAGCAGCAATTTGCAACGAGATGTGTAAAATAGTTCTTACCCGATCTTCATCTGTTTTAATCAGTTTCCAAGGTTCAGTTTCTGCAAGGTACTTATTCCCCAAACGAGCCACATTCATCACTTCTGCCAGGGCTTCTCTAAAACGATAATTTTCTATAGAGGCCGAAATTTTAGCCGGATATGTGGCAAGTTCATCAATAACCGCTTGATCTACAGGGGTAATTTCCATCAAGGTAGGTACAATACCATTAAAGTATTTATGGGTAAGTACCACAACGCGGTTTACGAAATTTCCAAAAATGGCGACCAGCTCATTGTTATTTCTGGCTTGGAAATCTTTCCAGGTAAAGTCGTTATCCTTCGTTTCAGGCGCAGTGGCAGTCAATACATAACGTAGAACGTCTTGCTTGCCTTCCATCTCTCTTAAATACTCGTTTAGCCAAACCGCCCAGTTTTTTGAAGTCGATATTTTTTGACCTTCAAGGTTTAAAAACTCATTTGCAGGCACATTATCTGCCAGTGTAAATTCGCCATGCGCCATTAACATTGCAGGAAAAATAATGCAGTGGAATACAATATTGTCTTTACCAATAAAATGAACCAATTTGGTTTCTTCACTTTTCCAATACTCTTCCCAATCGCACTTATCACTTTCAAAATTGCTGATGTAATATTCTTCTGCCTTCGGATTCCACACATCCAGTTTGGCGTAATTGCACAGTTCTTTAGTTGCAGAGATGTAGCCAATAGGGGCATCAAACCAAACGTATAAAACTTTGCCCGCCGCATCACGAAGGGGCACATGAACACCCCAATCCAAATCGCGGGTCATGGCTCTAGGTTGTAGGCCAGCATTTAACCAGCTTTGGCATTGCCCGTAAACATTCGGTCGCCATTCTTTATGGCTTTCAATATATTCGCGAAGGCGAGCTTCGTATTTATCTAAAGGTAGAAACCAATTTTTGGTTTCCTTTAGGATGGGTTTATCGCCCGATAGGGTAGATTTTGGATTAATTAAATCTGTTGCATTTAGCGTTGTTCCGCAGTTTTCGCATTGATCGCCATAGGCATTTTCGTTACCACAGTTAGGACAAGTACCTGTAATATAGCGATCGGCTAAAAATTGTTTGGCTGTTGGATCATAGTATTGTTCGGTTACCTCCTCTGTAAAAACCCCTTTATCGTACAGGGTTTCAAAAAAATCGGCTGCGGTTTGGTGGTGTGTTAAGGATGAGGTACGGTGGTAAATATCAAATGAAATTCCGAATTCCTTAAAAGAATCGCCAATAATTTTATGGTACTTATCAACCACTTCTTGGGGTGTAATGCCCTCTCTCTTAGCCTTTAAGGTAATGGGCACGCCATTCTCGTCAGATCCACAGATGAATTTTACATCGCGTTTGTTCGATCGTAAAAAGCGGGCATAAATATCAGCAGGAATATAAACTCCAGCCAAATGACCAATATGCACAGGTCCATTGGTGTATGGAAGCGCCGCCGTTACGGTATATCTTTTTATTTTACTATTATCCAAAACAATTTTTATTAATTTGGCAAAGATAAGTGTTTTGAAGAATGATTAAGCAGCCACCGTATTTAAAAATAGGAGATAAGATTGCCTTGGTTTGTCCGGCAAAGAAATTACCCAAATCTATCCATTACGCCATAAACGTTTTAGAAAGCTGGGGATTAGAAGTTATTATAGGCGATAGCGTGTATGCGAGCCACCATCAATTTGCCGGAACAGATGCCCTACGCACCAAAGATATTCAACGTTTTTTGGATGATGATAGCATAAAAGCCATCATATCTGGCCGTGGGGGATATGGAAGCATCCGAATTATTGATGCGCTGGATTTTAGTAAATTTGAGGAAAACCCGAAATGGTTTGTCGGCTTTAGCGACATTACGGTTTTACTTTCGCATATCATTGCTGCAACAAACACCCAATGTTTACATGCCCAAATGCCCTACACTTTTGAAGATGCTACTCCAGAATCTTTACTTTCTTTAAAGAAAGCCCTATTCGGCGAAAAAGAATCCTATTCCTACACTAGTACCTTTAAAAACAAAATAGGCGCTTGCGAAGGCATTTTAATAGGCGGAAACTTAACCCTACTGTGTACGATGCAGGGGTCGATATCCGAAATGGATTTTAATGATAAAATTTTATTTTTGGAAGACGTTGGTGAGCACGAGTACGCTATCGATAGAATGTTGCGTATGCTTAAAAGAGCAGGAAAGCTAAGCAAATTAAAAGGTTTGATAGTTGGTGCCTTTAATGAGATTGAGGAAGAAAAAATTTCTTTTGGGCAAACGGCCGATGAAGTGATTTGGGAAATTGTTAAGGATTACGAATATCCGATTTGTTTTAACTTCCCTACCGGACATATAAACAACAACATGAGCATGAACTTAGGTGCACCAATAGAATTAACAGTAGATACAAAAACAGTAACTTTTAGATATTTATAATATGGCTATTTTAGAAAACTTAGGAAAATACCGCAATACAGGCTTGCTCTTATTGCGCATTGGAATCGGAATTTTATTTATTACACATGGATTTCCAAAATTGGCCGGTGGGCCAGAGGGCTGGACTGGCTTGGGTGGTAGTATGAAGGTAGTTGGAATCAATTTTCTGCCCGTATTTTGGGGCTTTATGGCTGCCGCTACCGAAACTTTTGGAGGCTTTCTTTTAATTTTGGGCTTATTCTTTCGTCCGGTTTGTATCCTATTGGTATTTACAATGGCTATTGCTGCGCTTGGTCATCTTAACAATGGAGAGGGTTTGCAAGCTGCGAGCCACGCGATTGAAATGGGCATTGTTTTTTTAAGCTTGATTTTTATCGGCCCAGGGAAATACAGTGTAGATAAGAAATAAACAGCTTAATGTTATTGGGCTATTATTTAAGTGTTTTAGGCAATCGAAATGCTTAGAGGCTTGTGTAATAGTTCAATAACTTTACCACATCTTCATCTTGCTTAAAGTTAACTTTTTGGTCTTTAAGAAACTTTTTTATCGCATCTTCTTTATCAGCCAAAGCAGACAAGAAGCTATTTCGATCTTGTTTAAGAACCATCGGCTTGTTATCTTTCACTAAGATATAATTGGTTTCTTGAACAACTGCTTTCTCTACATTTGCAGAGTTATACACTTGGGTTTCAATGATCTTCTTTTTAACTCTTTTTAAAAGCTTCACCTTACCAGACAGCAGCTCTTCAGCAAAACCAGAATCTCCATCAAGTCCGATTGATCCTAAAGAAATGAAATTTACAGGCACTCCATTGTCTGGAGTTACCGTAAACTTATCTACTTGATCTATGATTTCGGTGGCAGATTGATTTTCAAAGTTGGGCTTAAAAAGAATAATGCCTTGTATCTGATCGTAGTTTAAATAGCCTTTTACATTTTTGATGTTCTTGTTTGAAAAAGCAACTTCACCTTTCAAGAAGTTTTTTGCGTAAAATGGCGAACCAGTTACTTGTACATATCTCTGCTCATTCACAGGCTTCCCTCTAAAATCAGATAAAAATTGTGCAGAACAATTTGTTGCGCTTAACAAAGACACAGAAACCAGGAAAAGATTCAGTAGATATTTCATAAGAAAAAAAACTATCCCCCAATTATGGAGGATAGTTGTTAAATTTTAATTTCTAAGTGTTAGTGTAAACGTTTTATAGTTCTCACTAGGGAAGGTATCGCCATTTCCCGTTAGTGTTAACACTAATGGGAAAGTTGCTGTTCCAGTAACCGATCCAGGAATCATATCTACTAAAAGATAGCCTACTGAAGAGTTAGCCGGTATAGTTACCTTGTTAGATCCAGCAGGTCTGAAGTTGTAGTGTGTACCGGCAACAGCTGTGCTTGTTGTGGCAACACTAAAGCCAATTTCTGTTGCTGCTGTTCTTTGTGGACCTACTAATTGCACATAAATTGTATCGGTACCGCGCGTATTTACACTAGCTGTTCTGGCTAATACCGCATTGGCTGTTACACCTGCAGGTTGTTTAGCTGTAACCCTACTCAATAAGTGGTTTTTAAATTCGATAACAGTTGGACCTGTGTAAACCAATTCGTCCTTTGGCATGCAACTTGTAAAAATCGTACAAATGGAAGCAAATGCCAATCCGTATAATAATAATCTTTTCATCATTTTTCTTTAGTTAATAACCTGGGTTTTTTTGAATACCTAACAATACCTCAGCATTAGGAATTGGTGCAAGCAATCTAAAATCTGTAGGTGCAAGTGTTGCAACACCAGTTTTAGCTGGTTTAGAAATACCCACTGCTCTACGTTTTAAATCAAACCAACGTTGTCCTTCAAAAAATAATTCTCTTCTTCTTTCAGTTTGGATGAATTCTTTGATGTTGATGTCGGTAGGGACAGTAACACCAGTTGCATTTCTGTTGGCACGTAATTGAGTAACAATTGCTGCCGCTGCTGCATACTGAGTTTGTTCTGCAAGTGCTTCAGCTTTCAAAAGCAATAAGTCTGAAAATCTGATTACTTTAGCATTATCGGTGTAAACACCAAGTGCAGCAGAGTATTTGTCAACCCAGTTAAATAAAGGCGCTGGACTAGCAGATGTACCACCGAATTTGAAAAACATATTCAAACGATCATCGCCAGCATTAAATAGGGCGAATAATTCATCTGATGCTGTTTGTCCACCGAAAGTAGAAATTGCATTATAACCATTCGGGTGCGTATAAGAATACATAGAGTCGTTACCCCCAACTACACCAGATAATTGAGCAGTAGGACTAATTACAAATTCTAATAACGATTCTGTATTTGGAGTCGCTTTAAATGCCGCAACATAGTTGCCCGCAGCAGCTAACCTAGCACCTGTATTGGTTGTGCTCATTGCATTATCCAATTCAGTTACTGCTTCTGCCCATCTTCCAGAATAAATATATACTTTACCCAACAAGCCATAAGCAGCACCTTTGTTAAATCTATATCTAGAAGCACTTGCGCCAGATCCAAATAAAGCAATGGCTGATCTTAAATCTGCTTCGATAGATTTATATACCTCAGTAACCGTTGCTCTTGGCGATTGAGCAGCATCAGCAACAACTGCTGTTGATTTTAATCTCAAAGGCACACTTTTGTCAAATCCTGCTCCGGCAGTAGCCACATTTACAGGCTCATAGCCATAAACACGTGCCAAATCAAAGTAAGCTAATGCTCTTAAAGAATAAGCTTCGGCTTTAATTTGACTCACCCTAGGGTCTGTTAATTTGTCGATGTTATCAAGAATGGTATTCACCTCGTTAATAATCAGATAACTGTTTGTCCACAAGTTCATGTGTGCGTTAATTTGATTACTGTTTTGAGAAATATACCTACCGTTGGCAACGCTCAATTCGGTATATAAGTTATCAGACATTACATCTGGAAGCAATACAAAATCTCTTCCATAATAGGTAAAGGCTATAAATCTTACATAAGCAGAATTTAGGAGCGATTCGTATCCAGATATCGTTCCTAATGCAACGTTTGCCGATACGGAGTTCTTTGGTTCAACCTGGACCATTTTTTCGCATGAGCTTAAAAATAAGCCTAGCGATATACTAAATATTAATAATTTCCTTTTCATGTTAATCCTTATAAATCAATCGTTATACCACCAGAAATAGTTTTTGGTTGAGGGTAACCATTTAAATTGTTTCCTGTATTCTCAGGATCTTCTCCTCTGTAGTTCGTAATTGTTGCAAGATTTAGGCCTTGTAAAAACACGTTAACACCTTGTAATCCAATTTTGGAAACTAAAGAACTTGGTAATCTATAGCTTAAGTTAACTTGCTTCAAGCGAATGTATGATGCTTCTTGAATATATCTAGAAGATAAGTTCGTTGGATCATAACCACCTGGTTCAGTATAACCATCATAAGCTCTTGGAACACTTGTAATTTGACCTGGAACTGTCCATCTACCCAATTGACTAGTCACTTGGTTTTCGATTGACATACCAGATGCCTCAAGTATTTGTGCTGTTTGTAGGTAACTTGAGTTTCCGTACTGATACTGGAACAACACATCTAAGCTAAATCCTTTGAAAGAGAATGTGTTACCGAAACCACCAAATGATTTTGGATTTCCGTAACCGATAATTCTATCATCAGCATTAACACCTGCAACAGGTACGTAAGTTAAGTTTTCATTCTTATCATAATACATTGGTCTACCATCAGCAGGGTTAACACCAGCATATTTGAATGTATATAAGATGTTTGTTGGATAACCTACGATTTGAGTGTTTCCAATTCTTGTAGCACCGTTGTTAAGCTCGATAAGTTTGTTTTTGAAGAAAGCGATGTTAAACGTTGTGGTCCATTTGAAACCATTTGGCAAGTCTAAATTCACGGTAGTTAACTCGAAATCTAAGCCCTTTCCATCTAATCTACCACCATTTTCTCTAATAGAGGTGAAACCGCTGTTACTTGGTAAAGCTCTATCTAATAATAGTTTAGTAGTTTTTTTCTTATAGATATCGATTGCACCAGTAATTCTATTGTTTAAGAATCCGAAATCCAATCCAATACCTGTTTGTTGTGTTTGCTCCCAAGTTAACTCTGGGTTTGCCAACTGTGTTGGGCGGATACTACCACCACCATTGTAAGCACCTGTTGAGCCTGGTGAACCATAAAGGGCTAATGCACCGAAATCGGTAGTTGGTTGCGTACCTACAACTCCAAAACTTCCCCTAAGTTTTAGTTCGCTAACGATTTTTGAATCTTTCAAGAATTCTTCTTGAGAAATTCTCCATCCACCTGATACACCACCGAATAATCCGAATTTGTAATCGTTACCAAATCTTGATGATCCGTCATAACGTAAGCTACCTGAAAACAGGTACTTGCTCTTATAATCGTATTTCAAGCTTCCGATTAAACTGGCAATTTTGTACTGAGTAAAGGTTGAAGTTGTTGTAAGTGGAGTAGAAGCACTGCTAATCAAAACAAACAACGGACTTGGAAAACCTTGTGCCGAAGCACCTAATTGCTCTTGTGTAGCTGATCTATATTCAAATCCACCTAATACAGAGAAGTTGTGATCGTTATTGATAGATTTAGCATACGAAGCTGTTGCACTTGTATTGAAGTTGAAATTTCTTAACGAGTTCTCACTTCCAGATCCTCCTGTTGGTGCATAAATAGGAATTGTAGTCGGTCTATAGTTATAATTGGCCGCATCTGCAAAATCAATACCTCCAAAGGCTCTTAATGTTAAACCTGGTATTGGTTTATAGTTTAAGGCCACATTACTAATGGATTGTATAGATTTTGTACTTCTCAATTCCTCATTCAAATGCTGAATGATGTTTACGTTTTGTGCATTACGTAAGTTTGCACCATTACGATAACTTCCATCAGGTAAGTAAACCGTGTTGTAAGGCGGGATGTACAATGCACCTGTAAAAGGGGTATTGGTAAAAAATCCAGCGTTAGTGCTTGGCCCACCAGATTTGGTATAGGTTAAGCTTAGGTTTGCTTCCAATGAAAGCTTATCGCTGATTTGATTGTCGATATTACCTCTAATTCCACCTTTTTTATAGTCTGAAGCAATAGCTACCCCGTCTGTATTGTTAAAGTTTGTAGAGATGAAGAATTTTGTTTTTTCATTACCACCACTAAAAGAAAGGTTATATTCTCCGAAATTTGCATCGCGGAAAACTTCGTTATACCAATCTGTTGTGGTTAAAGCTGTAGGATCAACTGTTGCCGATCCAAATGATGCGGTGTTAAAATTGGTTACCGCTGTTGCAACAGGGTTTCCTAAGCGTAATGCTCTATTTACTACTGCTTCTCTTCTCAATTCATAATATTGTTGAGAATTCAATAGTTCGTAAGGATTAATTTGAGAGTTTACCCCTTGTTGAACCGAAAGTTTAACAGCTGTTTTGCCTTGTTTACCACGTTTTGTAGTAACAACTACAACACCATTGGCTGCTTGCGATCCGTAGATACCTGCGGTTGCCGCATCTTTCAAAATCTGAATAGACTCGATGTCGTTAGGGTTAATTGCGCCCAATACGTTCTGAGTTGTTGCCGTAGATAGACCACCTGCGTTAACTTGAACACCATCAATAATGTAAAGTGGTTCTGCACTACCATTGATTGTACCTACACCCCTTACGCGGACAGAGATTCCAGAACCTGGTTGTCCACTATTGGTAGTTACTTGCACACCTGCCGCACGACCTTGCATTGCTTTATCGAAAGTTTGTACTGGCAAATTTTGGATTTTTTCTCCAGTGATACTAGAAACTGCACCTGTAAGTTCTTTTTTAGATTGGGTACCGTAACCGGTAACCACAACTTCATTTAAAGATCTAGAATCTGAGCTTAAAACAGCATTTAAAACGTTGTTACTCGGAATCGCAAATTCTTTTGTTTCGTAACTTAAGAAGGTGATTACTAAGGTTTTTGCATTTGCTGGAACACGGAGAGAGAATTTTCCGTTTGCTCCGGTTTGGGTTCCTAGGTTGGGGATTTCCTTTACCCTTACAGTTGCACCGGGTACCGGGAGGCCATCTTCTTGGGATGTAACTGTACCAGTAATTGTTCTTTCTTGAGCCATTGCGCCGAACGCAAAAAACACCAGAATGAACAAACTTTGTAGAAGTTTTTTCATAAAAATTTAGTTTAGTTAGGGTTGATTTAATTATCTAGTCACTAAACTACTGTTAATTTTATGAAATACAAATTTACTTGAACAAAAAATGATCAAAAAATATAGATAGTGTAAAAATTATTATAGTTTTTTGATAAAACAGCTTGTTAAAATCAACTAAATTAATAGTTTTACTCTCTTGACTACTGTTATTTTTGTTAAAAGAGCTAATTAAAGTAAAGGATGGGAGCAAATCCAGCAATAATTCAAACTAAAGAATAAGTTGATGGGGATTGACGCAAATACACCAAGTATCACTCGCATAAAAAGCTAACCGAGTTTAATATTTTGATTAATTGGTTAAATATTTAGCAGAACCTTGACGTTTTAGATAAACGTGGGCTTTATTGGCAAATTTTATAGATAAAACTTTAAGGATTGACTTGAGCTATAATTATTAGCTGATTTATTTTTTTTGAATTAATGACATTATTTTTCTGTATTGCCATTTCCGGACTTGACAACTCTGAATAAAAAAAGGCTGAGAAAATTCTCAGCCTTTTTTTAACTATCCTGTGATGTTTATCGTAAAAAATCGCTTTAACACTTGCCCATCACCTAAAGTAGCGGAAACTGTTAAAACAACTGATCCGCTTGTACCAGAGGTGGGGAGCGGTGCATCGGTAGCCCCCCTCAAATCTTTCACCAATCTAGTAAAAGTATAACTTCCCCCACTTACATTAGCCGTTCCCAGGGTGTTTACGACACTACCCGTTAGTGTAGTAAATGTGAGTGTCCTCACATCTCCCGTGTATGTAAGGACAATGTTAACGGATCCTGTGCCTTTGACTGTTGGTGTAGATGCAGCATAAGTTGAGTACGTGCCACTTGTTGTGCTTGCATAACCGTCAAAAATGATTGTGGCGGGCGCATCAAGAGTTTCTGGCTGTTTTGGATCTTTTTTGCATGAGGCTAAGCTTAGTACTGATGCAAATAATATGATTAAAATTCTTTTCATGGTTATGATTATTTATCCCAGAATACAGATTTTACAAATACTGATGGTCGGGCTGGTGTATTAGGATTATAGCTTCTTTCATTAAATGAGTATGGCAATATACGTGGAATAGCCGTGGCTGGAGTTACAGGAGATATTGCTGGATAACCTGTTCTTCTCCAATCAGACCATGGCTCGATTGCTACACCATAATTTGACACAAATTTTTCTTCAATAATTTTTTGAAGTGCATTTCCAGTAGTAACTGTTCCATTGGCTGATGCCAAGTATGAGGCCAAACCACTTGACACGGCTAATGCTTCTGTTGCGTCTGAAAACTCTGCCGCAGCAGCGAATGAAGCAGTAATCCCTGCTTTGAAATAAATATCTGCGGTCACTAAATCGTTCCCACCATTTGTCCTAGCATAATATTCTGCCAATATTTGATTCTGTTCGGCAAAAGTTAACATTCTAATAGGAGCTTCACCAGAATAGGCACCTGACGAGAGCCTCCCTCTTAAATATGTACTCATGCGAGAGAATGCCGTACTAATGGTTACATCACCGATACCATTTGTGGCTCCAACATAAACACCGCCTTGTAAAGTGAAAAATGAATTTCTCCTGCTATCATTTTTGCTATTCATGATGTCAACTAACGTTTTACTTGGGAAAAACTGATTGGGCCTTGATCCTTCGAACTGATGAATTGGATTGGTTTGATTCGCAGAAGTTAAAAATCGCATTTGAAAATTATCACTGTTTGCTCTTAATAACTTATTGGTAGCCAGAACCGCTAGGATTCCTGCCTTCCCCTTAGCTACATCAGCAACCGTTGCATTGGTAGAGAAATAATGAATGTACATTCTTAATTTCAATGCATTACCAAAACGCTCCCATTTATCCATATCTCCTCCGTAATACAAATCATCACTTGAAGGCGTGAGTAGCGATGCTTTTTTGATATCTGCAATGCCCTCGTCGATTAGGTTTAATACATTATCGTATATAGATGAAGATCCATCAAACGTAGGCTTCAGGTTTGTTTCATAACTTATTGCCTCTGAGTATGGAAGATCTCCATAAGCATCTACATGAGTTTGATATACATATGCTTTCAAAATTTCTGCAACGCCGGCATACTTTGGACTTGTTGCTTTAGTTTTTACAATTACCTTCTGTAGGTCTGTCAATGTTCCGGCGAAGGTTGAAGCCCAGGTGTTATTTATGTCGCCTTCACCTACCGCATACTTATCATATTGAGTTGGCTGTGCAGCGCCACCCCCCTGAGCGGCAAACTGCTGAACCCATAAAGAGGTAAAACGATGAATGTCAGACCCCATAGTGAAACCCAGGTTCCCTTGAGCGGAGGGCAAAATTAAGCTTGCATCTGGATCTTTTAACCTAGTAGGGTTATCATTAATGTCGACGAATTTCTTGCACGAGCTGAGCCCTATAATAATTAATGCAACTCCGAGAACTATTTCTTTTATATTAATTTTCATGTCTATATCTCCTACTACTAAAATGTTAATTTCAAAAACCCACCGTAGGTTCTTGTTTGAGGCTGGCCATTGTACTCAATTCCCTGCCCATTGCTAACACCTAAGAGGTTATTTTCTGGATCAATGTGCGGAAAGTTAGGTGCATACATCAAGAGATTTCTACCTGTCAAGCCAACACTAATTCCCTTTACAAATTTAAGCTTGGACAATAAATTATTAGGAATTCTGTAAGACAATGTCGCTTCTCTCAATCTGATCCAAGACCCATCAAAAACAGCGTATTCTTGTGCCGCTGACGAGTATAAATCACTATAATATTGCTCCGCAGTGATCAATGTATTATTTGCGGTGCCATCTGCATAAACAGCATTGTGAATATATAGTCTATTTCTGTCGGCTGTCTCGGCAGCAACTCCGTATCTTCGCAAATCGGTGATTGTTCTGGAATAAATGTCACCGCCATAACGAACATCGGCAAATAAGCTCAAAGACAAACCTTTGTATGTGAAAGTCGAATTTACTCCACCAGTCCATTTTGGATTAGGATCTCCGATCGGCTGAAGCTCAGCCGTGTTGATCTGACCCGAGCTTAATCTGCCATTTGCATCTACAACGTCCTTGCCATTAAGCTTTTTAAATACCTGACCAAACAAGGTACCATACTGATAGCCAGTTACAATTCGCCCTTGAGGATTTGTGAAACCACCATTTCCAATAAATGGAACACCTGGCGCTAACTCTACAACCTCATTTCTTCCTTTCGTAAAGTTTACCGATAAATCCCAAATAAAGTCTCTGGTTTTCAATGGTACTCCACTAACTAATAACTCAATTCCATGTGCCTTTAGTGTTCCTGCATTTAGCAAAGTGCTTGTATAACCAGATGATGGTGCACTTGGAACTGAAAATATGATATCAGTACTTTTGGTACTATAATAAGCAATATCAATACTCAATCGATCTTTCAAGAACCTACCTTCTATACCAATTTCCTTTGAGGCAGTAAACTCTGGCTTAATGTTAATATTACCTGCAGCATTAGCATAAGTTTGCCCATTAACACCGTTAAAAGGAAAAATTAAATTTGGACCAAAACCATCCGAAGGATTAACCGTATTATAGTAAGTACCTGTGCTGTAAACCGGCGCTTCTCTACCTACTTTAGCATAATTAGCCCTAATTTTCAAGTAGTTCACTATGTCGTTTTGCTTCAATTGAGGAAAAGCCTCCGTTACGATGAAAGTTGCATCAACTTTAGGATAAAAATAGCTTCTCTTATCGGGAGCAAAGGTGGACGATACATCTCTACGCCCGGTGAAAGAAAGGTAAGCAAACGATTTATAGTCTAGACTAAGATCTGCGTAAACACCAACTAAGCTTTGCTCCGTAACTGCCTGAGCGGGAACATAAGTTAATGTATTAGAAATATTATAATTATGTGCAACCTGGATGCCATTACCTGTAACCTGCAATTCATCTAATCTTCTGTAATTTATTTCATTACCCAATAGAAACCTCGCACCGAAATCTTTTAAGAACTTTTTGTTTGCAACCAAATTGAAGTATGAACTGACTTCCCTTCTATTTGTAGTATTATCGATAATTGATCCTGTTCTACTAGCAGATTGATTGTTGTTAGCAGATTTTTCATTAATTGTTTTAGACACATTGGTGTATTGATCAATACCAATCTTATAATTGGCGCTCAACCAATCGGCTATTTTATAGTCAAGACCAGCGTTACCAATTACCCGATCTATTTTTTGCTTAAAAAGAACGTATTTTATGGACCATAAAGGGTTGTCTGTTCCAAGAATGTTATAATATGTATAACCTGAATTATTGACACGACTTGTAGGTATATTATTTAAGCCCGAAACAGTTTCAAATGGATAGTTATCCAAATTATACGTTCGAGGTAAAGTCATTCCGTCGAATAAGGGATTAGATCTTTGGTTACCCGTAGGCGTGCCCACAGAGTTATTTCTAATATACTGAACAGAGGCACTCAGCGTGAGTTTTTTACTTAATTCTGTGCTTGCATTTACAGTAAAATTATTTTTAGCCAATGTGTTATTTTCAAGATATCCATTTTCCTTGAAATTTCCATAGTTGAAATAGTAAGCAGTTTTATCGGTACCACCAGAAAAAGAAACATTGTTTTGTAAATTATATCCTCCTTTAAAGATATCCTTAACATTATCTGGATATGCAGTAAGAGTCTCAGCGTTACCGAGATAGTTAGTAACAGTTTGACCAGCTATTTTAGCTCCCCAAGACATTTGAGAAAAGGAATCATACAATCCATTTGTGCCCTGTGAATATTCATTCTGATAACTTGGCAAACGATTAACCTCTAAATAGTTATAATTACTACTTAGCTCAACCTTACCTGTTTGGCCTTTGCTACCTTTTTTTGTTGTAACAATCACCGCCCCAGCCACAGCTCTTGATCCATACAAAACAGCAGCGGCAGGCCCTTTTAAAATCGTTACAGACTCAATATCGTCTTGATTCAAATCTATACCTCTATTAGAATTGGTACTACCTGTATTAACACTTTGGCTTCCACCTCCGTTATCGATCGGAATTCCATCGACTACCCATAATGGTTGATTAGAGCCGGTAAAGGTTGTCGCCTGCCGAATATTGATATTGGCTGACGAGCCAGTAGCGCCACCAGAGGATAAAATTTTAACACCAGCCACTTTGCCCGCAAGCGCATTTACAACATTGGATGAGCGTCCAGCTGTCAATTCACTATTTTTGACAGTTGTTACACCATACCCCAAAGATTTGGTTTCCCTCTTTTGTCCCAATGCCGTGACGATCACTTCTGTAAGAGACTTGGAATCTGTTTCCAAAGCGACATTTACTACGCTCGATGAACTAATATTTTTTGTTATGGACGTGTACCCAACCGAAGAAAATTCCAGCGATGTAGCATTGCTTGAAATCCTAATTGAGTACTTACCATCTGCTCCGGTTGTGGTTCCACCGGTGGCTCCTTTGATTTTTACACTTACACCAGGGAGAGGTAATCCGTCATCCTTGCCCGTAACTGTACCAGTTATTGTTCTGTCTTGCGCCATTGCAGAGCCCGCAATAAACAGCAATATGAACAAACTTTGTAGAAGTTTTTTCATAAAAATTAAGTTTAGTTTAGTTAATAATACCCTAATATAACATTAAGTATAGTGTAATGCAAATTTTACAAACAAAAAACAATACACAATTATTTCGATAAAATAAACTTAAAATCGCCAATAAACACAACCAGAGGTTGTTGTTCAAAGGATTTGGATGGCAGAAAGCCATTTTAAGATTACAAAGCAATTACAATTACTTCAAATATTGCTCTACCATAAGTTTGGCATGGACATCCAAAAAGTTAGGAGAGGTTGAGCCATAAAAAAAGCCGATTTCCTTTTAAGAAATCGGCTTTTAAGCAAATTATACTAGGACTATTTCTCCCAGAAAATTTTATTGTTGAAAATATTAATCACTGGAACATTTCCACCATTACTTGCCAATTCGTTTTGTGGATAAGGTAAGCGTAATGGTAATTTACCACCACTCACATTATTCAAACCAACTGGAATATTTGTAGGGAAACCTGTTCTACGGTATTCAGCCCATGCCTCATTACCATTGAAACCATTGTTTGCAATCCATTTTTGAGTAATAATTGCTTCAAACTGACGACCTGCAGTAGTAGCTAAAGTCCAGTTTACCAATGGAGAAGTTGATGCTGTATAATATGCGTTCGCTGCAGCAGCAGTTGAACCTAACAACTTAAACGACTCATCAATACCAGCTTGGTAAGCTGCTTGTGCAGCAGTTGCGCCACCAGGAAGATATCCTTTTAAAATTGCTTCAGCTTGTAAGAAGTAACCTTCGGAAGCGGTTAACAAATAAGCCGGTTTAGCAAAACCATTACTTGCACTAGATGGTAAAACACCAGCTCCAACCGCAGAATAGTTATCCTTTTTAGATGTTGGCGTAGCAGTTGTTCCTGGATAAACACCAGTGTAAGTTTGTGTAGCAGGAATCGGAGCTACAGCTGGTCTGTAGATTAAGCCAATTCTAGGATCTGCAGCAGCAATTAGAAAATCTACTGCATATTTATTTGCTCTTGTAGCTTGATAATTAGAGGTTTCAGCACCGGTAACACTAAACCCAATCTGACCATATAAAGGGTTAAATTTACCTGCTTGGTTGAGATAACCTGGATTTACACCCGCATTTTCGCCGGCACCCAAGAAAGTTTGTCCAGCCAAAGTAGCAAATCCAGCTGTAACCTTAGCAGCACGAGACGGGATTAAAGACTGTCTCAATAAAACACGAAGTTTTAAAGTATTGGCAAATCTTAACCATTTACCCATTGGGGTAGCTGGAGATCCTGTAATGCTTCCACTTCCGAAAACGATATCACTCGCAGCAGATGGGTTATCACCTGTTGCTGTTACATTTATATTGGCTATTCCATCATTAATTAAGGTAAGAATACCATCATAAACATCTTCAGCTTTATCAAACTTAGGCGCAACAACGGTTGTACCTTTAAGCGCATCGGTAAAAGGAACGTCGCCCCAAGTATCTACAAGTAACTGGAAATTATAAGCTTGCATAATTTTAGCAATCGCTAATGCATTTTTCTTACCTGAAGCCGTAGCTTGTTGTTCTACATACTTATAGTCATTTAAGCCACCTGCATACAATGATGTCCAAACTGCATCGTAAGTATTAGGGGTTAACTGATAAGTTTCTTGTGGTTGATAGAACAAGAAATCTGGTGATTGACCCCAGTTTCCTGTTAACAAATTCCCAAGAACATTCAAACTATTATTAACGTTTGAACCCGTATTGGCCAAGGCTGCAGGTAAAACAAGCTCTGGGGTTGTTGTTGTAGGGGTATTCGGATTCTGATTAATATCCAAAAAATTCTTCTCACAGCCTGTTGCCGCTATTGTAAGCGAAACGAGTGCTATTCCCTTTATGATATTTTTAATTTTCATATGTCTGATTATTTATAAATACTAAAAAGTAGCATTTAATGTTATACCAAATGTTCTAGTAGATGGGATACTGGTAAACTCTCTACCTTGAGAATTGTTAGTTCCGAAAATACTTGCCTCTGGATCAATATATTTATTAGATTTTGGTGTCCATAATAAGATGTTAGCACCATTAACTGATAAACTAGCTCTACCAAAAGGCGTTTTGTTCAAATATTTAGCTGGAACCTGATATCCGAAAGAGATATCTCTTAATTTTAAGAATGCAGCATCAACGATGTTAGATTCTGCAAAACTATTAAAGTTACCATGCCAGAAATCGAAGTTACCACTACGTGTTCTAACAGTAGTATTTGGCGTGTAAACACCTGGTGAAGTTTCAATTACTGAATTTGGCCAGATAAATCTTTCTCTACCATATTGGGTAGTTTCTTCCGTAGAACCCGTAAAGGTTAAGGTACTCTTAGTTCCTGAATAGATTACGTTACCTGATCTATAATCAAATGTTGTTGATAAGCTGAAACCTTTATAAGAGAAAGTATTGTTAAATCCTAAAATATGTTTTGGACTTACTTGACCTAAGTTTTTCAACGTTGGGTCTAATCTGATATAACCTGAAGTTGCATCAACCACAACATTACCATTAGGATCTCTTAAGTAAGCTGAACCTAGTAAAGAAATCGGCTGACCAACAATCGCTGTCGGAACTGGATCACCACCACCTAAAGGAAGTTGTTGAGCACCGTTATATAAAGATTCTACTAAGTTTTTATTGTGGGTATAACTCACACTGAAGTTCCAAGAGAAACCATCACGATTTCTAAAAGGATTTCCTTTTAAAGATACCTCAACACCTTTATTACTAACTACACCCGCGTTAACCGTTGCAGCTGTAAAACCTGTTGAACCTGGAATACCAACATTGATAATCTGTCCATCAGTAGAAGTTTTGTAATAAGTAAAGTCTAAACCTAATTTATCTTTAATGAAAGATAACTCTGTACCAAATTCGTAAGATGTTGTGAACTCTGGTTTTAAGTTTGGATTAGGAGTTGTGTTTGATAATGTGAAAGCAGCAGTAGAACCAAATGGGAAACCAGCGCCCGCTCCAAATGTTGGAACCAAGTTGTATGGATTAGCATCTGAACCTACTTTAGCATAACTTGCTCTGAATTTAGCATAAGAAAGTACATCATTATTTTTCAAGGCATCAATTGCTTCAGTTGCAATAAAACTTAAACTAGCTGATGGATAGAAATAAGAGTTGTTATCTTTTGGTAGGGTTGAAGAAATATCATTTCTTAATGTACCGTTCAAGAAAACATAGTTTTTATAGCCAACAGTTAAATCTCCAGCAAAACCGATAATTCTGTTTTTGAAAGAACTTTCACCACCACCAAGCTCACCAACACGGTTAGATAAGTTAAAGAAACCAGGTGTTGAAATTGCACTTGCAGAAGCGGTTAAGTTACGGCTATCGTTTTGACGAACGTTATTTAACAAGATTAAAGTTGCATTGAAATCTTCGTTGATGTCTTTTTTGAAAGTCAATAATAAATCAGAGTTTATAATTCTATTTGAAAACGCATCCTCAATGATTGCTCCCGGAGTTGCAGTTGGACGTTGTCCTGATCCAAAAGTTGTTTTTTCAAAAGTTTGTTTTCTTCTATCTGAAGTATAATCCGTACCTAAGCGATAAGTTACATTTAACCATTTTGCCGGATCGTAAGTAACTTGGAAGCTACCTAAAAATCTGTCAAGATTACTGTTAAATCTGTTGTTCTCTAATGCGTAATAAGGGTTTGGTTGATAACCGTTAAAGAAACCTTGAGTTGTTGCAAACTCATAATTTCTCCAATCTTTAAAGTTTTCTAAATTGATTTGACGACTTACGTTTAAAACGTCGTTAATAACTGTTGCGTTACCAGTACCACTGAAAGAGGTATTGGTTAAGTTTTTGTTATAAGAAATGTTAGCGCTTACGTTAACATTGTTAGCCAATTTAGTCGATCCTGACAATTTGAAAGTGTTTCTTCTGAATTTATCCATTGGAACCACGCCTTTAACTTCATTATCTGATAACGACGCGTAAAAAGATCCTTTCTCATTACCGCCCGAAAACGATACTGAGTTTTGAATATTTGTACCTGTATTGAAGAAATTTTTAGCGTTATCTGGAACAGCGCTATATGGAATGAATAATTTATTTCCATTAGCTAATGTTGGACCAGATTGAACGATTGAACCGTCTAATCTCGGACCCCAGTTGGTGTTTTCAATCTCATCGTAAATTGCTGGATTTCCAGTACCGTTTTCGTAACCCGATCCAAATTCATTTTGCAATTCAGGTAATTTTTGAACATTATCTAAATTGAAAGATGAAACCACATTGATTTCTAGTTTTTTGTTTCTTAATGCAGCATCTTTACCTGTTTTAGTGGTAATGATAATCGCACCATTTCTACCTTGAGAACCATATAATGCCGCAGCATTTGGGCCTTTTAAAACTGTAACAGACTCAATATCGTCTGGGTTGATATCACCAACACGGTTACCAACGTCAACCTGATTCGCAGAACTGCTTGAAGGTTGAGTAGATGAGTTATCGATTGGAATACCATCAATTACGAATAAAGGTTGACCTTCACCCTGTAAAGATCTTGTTCCTCTCATTGTAATACGCGTTGCAGTATTTACACCACCGCTTGAACGACCAATTTGAACACCCGGAGTTTTACCAGTAATACCGTTGATTAAGTTACTTTGTCTTCCCGTTGTTAAATCAGCGCTTTTGATATTGTCTGCAGCATAACCTAAAGAGGCTTTGCTTTTTTCGATACCAACTGCTGTTACTACAACTTCGTTTAATAATTTAGCATCAGTTGCTAATGAAAGACTGATAACATTTGATGATCCAATTGTTCTTGTTTGAGTTGTAAAGCCCAGAGAGCTAAATTCTAATGCTGTAGCTGAAGCTGGAACCGATACGGAATATTTACCATCTGCTCCTGTAATTGCGCCACCTGTAGCACCTTTAATTTTTACTGTTACACCTGGAATCGGAAGATTATCTTCTGATGATGTAACAGTACCGGTGATTGTTCGATCTTGTGCCATTGCCGTAAAAGCAACAAACATAAGTATGAACAAACTTTGTAGAAGTTTTTTCATAATTTGAAAATAGGTTAGTTAATGATTTTTAATAATATGCTAAATTATAGTTAGTTGTTAACACCACCAAATTTATTTTGATAAATTGTGGAAAAAATAACACACTTTGTAGTTTTTTTGTGGAAACAAGTATTATTCTACGTCTTTATCGTGTAAATTTTTCTACATAAAAACGCTTCAATTTCTTCATCACCTTACCAATAAGTAATACACTTCAAGAACATTTTGTAAATGATTGTACGACCCAAAACCTTAAAAGGTTGCTTTTGAGTAGGCTATTTCTTGTTTGAGTAAATCTATAGTTATAGCATTTTGCAATAAAAGTATGGTAGCCCTAAGTGCATTAGGCGCCTGATAATCATCATGAAAGGCAAGAAATGCCCTGAGCAAATTGGCTACTAAATTTCTTAGAGCCCTGAGTTGTGCGCTGCGTTTTGGAGATTGGACGAGAAAATCACATTCTAGAATAAGATGTGTTTAAAAAGATTAATTATAGGGATGCACAAAGGAAGACGGAACTTTTTGCATTGAGATTCCCGTCTATCTATAAGACTGCAAAGTTTTAAACAATTTTTTTTTCAAAGGCTATATCCCCCCTTTTATAGGGTTAAAATATAGCCCTTGGTTATGGAGCACTCCTTTCGGTTTCAAGCTCGATTAAATTTTAATAATAAACTAATAGCTGCAAAAAATGGCGTTTCCGAATAAAGTTTTACCGCCCTCCCAGAAATTTCTGAATAACGGATCGTTAGCCAAATAAACAACCTGACCACGGCCAAAATCCTGAACACCGATCAGCAAACCAGATTTGAGTTCCTCGCGAACCTTTTTACCCACAACACCTGCCATCAAGCTCTTGTCATTTACCAAACCAACATTCCAACCTTTAACAAATGGCTCGTAAATTTTGCGATCCGTTTTTAAGCTGTAGTAGGATTTGCCTAATCCGTAAGCAAATGGATGGCTAGGGTCTAAACTAATTTTATAAATAGCCCCAGGAATGGTGGTTTCGTAATCATCTTTGTCTTTATCTTTGAAAAGCAGCTTGCTCGGCTCAGGTTTTTGATCTTTCTTAGCCACTGCTTCTTTCTTTTTGATATCAAAGCCTTTCTTTTCTAAAACACCTTCGATGGCATCTTCCATTAAAATAAGCTTACCGCCTTTATTTAACCAGGCGCTTAAACCATCGCCAATTAATGCACTGTAACTTCCATCAGGCAGAATTAGTGTATTGATTTTGTTAAAATCTAAATTATTAATGTCTCGCGTATTGATAATGCTTGGGGTTAAATTTAAGTCGTGTTCTAAGTAAAACCACACTTCTCCAAAAGCTAAAGAAGAAACTTCACTACCAGAAACAATTGCGATTTTTGGCTGCATCAACAGTGGGTACACATTCGAGCCAAAATCTTTTCCCTTTTCTACAAAACCACTTGTAACGGCTTGGATGGGTTTGTTTAAAGCCGTTGCAATGCTTACAATTTTGTTTCTTACGTCTTTCATAGATTTTTCGTTCTCCACCCTCAAAATAATTAGCGTTCCGGCTGGATAATCCTTACCATTTACCGAGAAAGGTTGGTCTGCCTGCCTCACTTTCAGATTTTCCTTTTGCAGGGCAATTAAAACCTGCACGTCTTCACTGCTTCCCCAGCCAAACAACCAAGCTAATGGCTTATCAATGTCGTTAGAAGTGACTTTGTTTTCTTCTAATGTTGAATATTTCCCTTTAAAGCTTTCTTTACTCGCATAAGCTTTTAATCCATACACATAAGGTAGTGCCCATGCGGTTATGTCGTAAGTATTAGAATCGGTTACAAAGGTTTGAGGTTCTAAGAGCACATTAGCCAACACCGCTCTCGATTGAAATATGTTCACAATCAGATCGTTTCTGCCAACTGTAAAA
Organism: Pedobacter yonginensis; assembly: GCF_003173595.1. Taxonomy (GTDB): domain Bacteria; phylum Bacteroidota; class Bacteroidia; order Sphingobacteriales; family Sphingobacteriaceae; genus Pedobacter; species Pedobacter yonginense. Next base: position 833,723 of record NZ_QGNZ01000002.1, on the reverse strand, counting down.
TTATCTTCCTTTTGGGTATCGTAATCATAACCTCTTCCCGTTTTGTCTCCCCCGTAGGCAAATTCTATTTTGTTTTTAATTAATAATTCTGCTAGTTTTTTTAACCTCGACAAATTGGTTGCTTTAATGACGTAGCTTTTATACACCCCTGGTGAGGTTACTAATTCTTGTTGGAAATACTTTTTGTATTCATCCAGGAGCTTGTTGTGATTTAAAGAGGTCACCTCAATTGTTGACATGCCTGTTGTAAAATGATGTGCAATACGGTCTTTCAACGTTAGCGTATCTCCATCATTGGTAACTACCGATAAGCCTGCTCTAATTCCACCCTGCTCATAGGTCATCCCGATAGAGCCATTATACAAAGGATATGTATCACCATAAGAAGGATAAAGTAAATCGAAACGCTCTTTTGTAAAATAGCCCCAACCCTCTGCATCAAAATACTTTGCGTTGTTTTTTCCAACCACAACTTGGAAACTTTTTTGCCAAGGGGTTATGTCTTGATGCACAGGCTCTGCTGCTGGTGCAAAATAATATGGTTCGTTATAACTTTGTTCGTGGAAATCTACATGAACCTGGGGCATCCACTGGTTGTAGAGTGCCAACCTCTGCTGACTTTCAACTTGGGTTTGCCAAGCCCAATCTCTATTTAAATCGAAATAGTAGTGGTTCGGTCTGCCACCTGGCCAAGGCTCAATGTGTTCTCTTGATGAAGGATCTGAATTGGGTGTTTTGCCCACCACACTGTTAAAGAAATTAACATAACGATCTCTTCCATCTGGATTTAAACAAGGATCAATAACCACTACGGTGTTCTTCAACCACTCATTTGCTTTGGCATTGTTACCAGAGGCTAGGGTATAAAGCATTTTCATGGCTGTTTCAGTTGAATTGGCTTCGTTACCATGAACATTATAACTCAACCATAAAATGGTAGGCTGTGTAACCAAATCAACCGTGTTTGTTGTGCCTGTAGCTAAAGCCAAATTGTTTGTTCTAACCTGCTCAAGCCTAGCTATATTTTCTGTTGATGAAACTATGGCCACCATTAATGGCCTGCCTTCGTTCGTTTTGCCATATTCAATCAATTTGATGTTTTTTGGAGAAGCTAAAGCCGTTTGCTTAAAATATTCTGCCACCTTAAAGTGTGGTGTAAAATGGCTTCCCAATTCGTATCCAAGAAATTGATCGGGTGATTTAACCTGAGCATGAACGAACAAAAACGAACCAAGTAAAAATAAACAGAGCGTAAGGCCTTTCTTCATAAAAACAATAATTTCAACTAATGTACTAATTTTGTTTTTTGTTGTTACGAAAGTTTAATTTTACAGCAGATATTTTACCAAAAGCATGATCACAACCGAAAAACTCTACAGTTACTATCTTAAAAGCAGGTTAATTTCTACCGACACCAGAAATATTAGCGAAGGCTGTATCTTTTTTGCCCTCAAAGGCGATAACTTCAATGCAAATGAGTTTGCCAAACAAGCTTTAGAGAAGGGGGCTGCTTTCGTAGTAATTGATGAGGCAGACTTCGCTTTAAACGATAAATGCCTATTGGTTGATGATGTTTTAACTACGCTACAGCAACTGGCTCGCCACCATAGAAACCAATTAAATATCCCGGTAATCGGATTAACTGGCAGTAACGGCAAAACAACCAGTAAAGAATTGGTTAATGCAGTTTTGGCAGAGCGTTTTAAAACTTTTGCAACTTTTGGTAATCTGAATAACCATATCGGTGTTCCACTTTCTATTTTAAGTATTGATAATGAGGTGGAAATCGCTGTTATTGAAATGGGTGCAAACCACCAAAAAGAGATTGAACTGTTGTGCACAATAGCACAGCCAACGCACGGAATTATAACCAATGTTGGCCTGGCACATTTAGATGGTTTTGGCGGTTTTGAGGGAGTAAAGAAAGGCAAAGCAGAACTTTATGCCTACCTAAAAGAGGCTCAAGGTTATACTTTCATCAATAGAGACAACCCCCACCTACTTGAAATGAGCCAAAAAGCGGGTTTAAATAAACTTATTTATTACGGAACCGAAAATGGCAATACCATCAAGGGAACCTTGAAAAGCAGCGATCCGTTTATTGAAGTAGAATGGACAAACCATGATCTTTCATCCAGTGTTAAAACCAACCTAACGGGAAGTTATAATTTCGAAAATATTTTGGCTGCAATTTGCATTGGCGATTTCTTTGATTTAAATCCTGAAGAAATTAATGCCGGATTATCTAACTACCAGCCTAAAAATAATCGCTCGCAACTGACTAAAACCGATAAAAACACGGTGATTTGCGATTTTTACAATGCAAACCCAAGTAGTATGAGTGCCGCACTCAAAAACATTTCTGTTTTAACGGCTGAACATAAAACGGCAATTTTAGGCGATATGTTTGAATTGGGACCAGAATCGGCAACACAACACGAACTGATTGCCAAGCAAGCTAACGAAAGCGGCTTGAATACGCTGGTGTTTATCGGAAAACATTTCTATGCGTTTAAAGATAAATTTGATGGACTATTTTTTGAAACACCAGCCGAAGCAGCAACCCATTTACAACAAAATTCAGTTCAAGACAATCTTGTTTTATTGAAGGGATCAAGAGGTATGAAATTAGAAAGTTTATTGGAATACTTGTAATTTATCCAATCTTATCAACCTTAGCTCGGTTTAAGCCCCAAGGGGAAAGAGATCAAAGCAAATCAATATCCATCAAGATGCTGAAATGAATTCAGCAGGGTGAAAGAATTTTAAAAGATGCTTATCTGAAGTAGTCACCTTGAATTTTTTTAAAGGTTTTAGCTAGTTAAAAGGATATGTTTGTTATCTCCAACTCACGTTATCTACTTTGAGTTTCCGCCACCAAAACACCCGCATCGCTTATTTCTAGAAGCGGATTATCTCGCATGTTCTGCTCAATTTCGATTTCGTATTTGCCCTTATGTGGAAAACGATAGTTGGTAAGCATGGGAAAAGTATAAGTAAATATATTCCCAGAGCCGCTCCCTAACCATTCGCCATCATTTTTAGCCAATTTAAACTGATACCTGCGGGTTGTTTTATTTTTTCCATCCTTAAAATGTGCCAAAATATAAAGATTAGCGTATTTATAATCAGCGGTATGCCTTAACTTGAAAAAAATATTGTAGGCCTTGCTATTATCCTTAATCTCGAAAGGGCTGATGATGTGATTTCTATAGGTCCACTTATGCTCCGGAATTTCCACGTTCGAATCGATAACATTAGCCGTACATCCCGAAAAAAGAGATGCAAGCCACAAAAAGCCTAAAACTAAAATCGACCTTTTATTCAGCAGCTGGTTTATTGTCTGAGCCATTGTTGTTTTTTCGGCGGTTATTATTTTTTCTTCTGTTGTTTCTATTCTTATTTTTATTCTGCTCTGTTTTAATCCCTTCAGCCCCTGTTTCTCCTTCAGCTTTTACAATAGGTTTTTGTGCTTGTTGCGGCCTTGGTCCGTTTTGAGGTTTTGGAGCATTAGCCTGCTGTTGCTTTGGTCCACTTTGTTGAGGTTTGGCATTTCCTTGAGCGGGTTTTGGGCCTGCTTGTTGGGGTCTTGGCCCTTGTTGAGGTTTCGCATTTGGAGCAACATTTTTCTCTCCGGCAGGAACTCTATCTCTTCTATTTTGATTATTATTTCGGTTGTTTTTTTGATTGTTGTTTCTGTTCTGGTTGTTGTTTTTACCTCTAGAACGTTCATCTAAACGGGTTAAACTGTCTTGACCAACAACGTTTTCGTAATCGAAAGATTTTTCGACCACTACTGGTGCGGCAACTTGAATGGCTTCTTCTTTTAAATTAGGAGCCTTTTTACCAGCCTTGTTCATCACCATGATTTCTTTAACACGAGCGGCAGCAACTGGAATCCAGTTTTCATCGCCCTGATAGCTAAACCACATTATTTTTTTAAAAATATCTGTTTTTTGATGCCGCGCATAACCGGCTTCGGTATCTAAATTTTCGATGCGATCTGGAATGTCTTTTAAAGCATCTAAATAAGTATCCAACTCATAATTTAAACAACATTTAAGCTTACCACACTGGCCCGCAAGCTTTAGCGTATTGAGTGAAAGGTTTTGATAACGAGCCGCAGCTGTAGAAACCGTTTTAAAATTGGTTAACCAGGTTGAGCAGCACAACTCTCTACCACAAGAACCTATACCTCCTAAACGACCTGCTTCCTGGCGCATTCCAATCTGGCGCATTTCAATCCGAATGCGGAAACTTTCGGCCATTTTTTTAATCAGTTCACGAAAATCAACACGACCATCCGCAGTATAAAAAAATGTTGCCTTGGTTTTATCTGCTTGATAATCTACGTCGCTAATTTTCATTTGCAAACGTAAATCAAGTGCCAGTTTACGGGCTTTGTGCATGGTTTCCCATTCCATCTCTTTCGCGGCATTCCATTTCTCTACATCAGCTTCTGTTGCTTTGCGATAGATTTTTTTTGTAACCTGATCTAAACTCGTTTTACGTCTTTTCATTTGGATGCGCACCAACTCGCCTGTAAGCGAAACGTGGCCCACATCAAAACCTCCAGTTGGCCCTTCAACGGCAACCAACTCCCCAATTTCCAGATAAATGTTATCGTTATTAAGGAAAAACTCTTTTCTCGAGCCTTTGAATTTTATTTCTGTAACCTGAAAAGGTTTATAGTTAGAAGGCATATCCAAATTGGATAGCCAATCGTGAACTTCCATTGTTTGGCAACCACCGGTGCCGCATGAGCCATTACTTTTGCATCCATTAGGGGTGCAACCACCACCTGTTGAACAACTTCCACATCCCATAATTAATTGTATATATATTGAGTCCCCTGAGGGAGCGTTTTAAACCTAATAATTTTAACCAATTGTAAAGATACATCTAAAAACAGAATTTTTGGATTTGCATTCCTTTCAATGTGGTAATGTGCCTTTTCCAACTCGCCAATAATGGCTTCGGCCATAGGCAGCGTAAGTACATTGGTACTCAACTTTTTTGCGGTATCTAAGGTTAATGGGGGCAGTTTTACCAATTCTTCTGCACCACTAATAATTAAACAGCATTCGCGTAAATACTTTACACCATACTTTAAAAAATTTTTCTGATTTTCTCGTCCCCACTTGGCCGCTTGCTCTGTAAAATCAATCAAATCAGGTACCTTATTGCCAAACCCCATACGCAACCAACTCGTAAACATGCCCGAACTATCGCTCTGTGTATCGGCAGCCAAAGCTTTCGCTTCAATTAAATTCCCATCGGCTAAGAAAGCATAATCAATGGCTTGGTTGTCATTTAATCCGCTTGTGCTGCGTAAATAGTTAGAAACTTCATCGTTAGATAATTTCGGGATTTTAACAATCTGCGTACGCGATAAGATGGTGGTTAAAATCTGATCTTGACTTTGTGCAATTAAGATGAATAGCGTGTTGGCTGGCGGTTCTTCAATAAGTTTTAACAGTGCATTGCCTGCCTTATCCAAATATTCTGGAAGCCACATAATTAAAACCTTAGTTTGGGCTTCGAAGGCTTTGTAGCTTAATTTTTTAATAATATCATGGCATTCTGCAATATTGATATTGGCTTGTTTGTTGGCCGCTTCTAGTTTAGATCGCCAAATATCCAAATCAAAATAAGGATCTTGAAGTAGCATGTTTCGCCAATCATCCAATACATCTACAGCTGTTTTTACGCTTGCTGAAGCAAAAAATGGATAAGAAAAGTGTAAATCTGGATGGATATAACGCTCATACTTTCTGCAACTGGAACATTCTCCACAGCTGTCGTTATCGTCTTTTTCTAAACAGTTTATGTACTGCGCATAAGCAATGGCCAAAGGCAAAGCACCAGATCCTGCCGGAGAGAGAAACAATTGCGCATGACTGATGCGATTTTCTTTAACCGTTTGCACCAATTGTTGCTTAACTCTTTCTTGACCGATGATTTCTTTAAACTGCATTTGGTGCAAAATAAGAAATAGATATGATAATTGAGATAATTGATGTGATATATGACCAAATTGGTCTGGATTTTAAAAAAATCTCCCACATATTTAAAACACCCATTTGTGATTATTTATTGCTTCTTGCCGGTTAAGTGGGGGATATTGAATGCCTTAGAATTTACCCTCAAAATCTCATTTATCAAAAAAACGTACCTTTGGGGCTTTTAATTTTAATATGGCTCGAATTCTTGCTTTCGATTATGGCACAAAACGCATTGGCATAGCCGTTACCGACCCTTTGCAAATTATTGCCACAGGTTTAGATACTGTACATCCAAAAGACATTATCGAATACATTAAAAAATATATGCTTGCAGAATCGGTAGAGGCTTTTGTTTTAGGCGACCCAAAACAAATGGATGGTACAGATTCTGACTCGAAACAACATGTAAAGGGCTTTTCTACACTACTTAAAAAAGCTTTTCCCACCACCCCACAACACTGGGTTGATGAACGCTTCACTTCAAAATTGGCCCACCAAACCATTATGCAAAGCGGACTAAAAAAGATGGATAGACGAGATAAAGATCGGGTAGATACCATTGCCGCAACCATTATTTTGCAATATTTTATGGAAACTAACCGTTTATAACCGAATATATGAGCCTAATAAACGACGATTTACAACAATTACTCATTAACTATTGCGAGCCGGAAAGCGAGTTGCTTCAAAGGATAGATCGCGAAACTAATCTTAAAGTTTTAATGCCCCGTATGCTTTCTGGCCATTACCAAGGTCGGGTTTTAAGCCTATTAAGTAAAATGATTGCGCCTAAAAGGATTCTGGAAATCGGAACCTTTACCGGTTATGCAACCCTTTGCTTAGCCGAGGGTTTATCAGACAATGGCCTTATTTACACCTTAGATATTAATGCCGAGCTAGAAGACATGGTTCGGAATAACTTTGCCCAATCTGTTTACAACGATAAAATCAATTATATTTTAGGAGATGCTACACAAACCATCAATCAGCTAGACGAGGTTTTTGATGTGGTATTTATAGATGCTGACAAAAAAAATAACGGTACTTATTACGATTTGATCTTCGACCGCGTGCGCCCTGGCGGAATCATCATTGTGGATAATGTGTTATGGAGTGGAAAAGTACTTCATAATCAACAAGATAAAGACACCAAGAATATTACTAATTTTAATGATAAGATTGCTGCAGACCATCGGGTAGAGAAACTGATTTTACCCGTAAGAGATGGTTTGTTTGTAATCAGGAAGAAATAATAACCGTGAATTTGATGAATCGATTGGAAGGATAGCGCAATTATTCAATGTAACAGTTTAACAATTAACCCAAATGAAAATACTTTCTCTTTGCTTATTCCTTTTATTAGGAACGTTAGCAAAAGCCCAAGAAACCGAAGACTACATTGCAGACCATGTAAAATACGCGCAGGAGTTAATGCGTGACCATAAAATCCCAGCGAGTTTAATTTTGGCGGTAGCCATACATGAATCTGCATCCGGAAATAGTAGAATTGCCCAACATTTAAACAATCATTTTGGTGTTAAGGGACCTAATAACAATGATAACATCCGTTCTTCTTACCGAGATTATTTAAATGCAGATGAATCTTACAGTCATTTTGTGGAGATTATGGAAACGCGTGCACCTTTTAATAATCTTTTCGCCAAGTACGATCAGTACGATTACAAGGGCTGGGCAAGAGGCATTCAACGATGTGGTTATGCGCACAGCAGAAGCTGGGCAAGCCAAGTTATTGCTCTGGTAAAAAAATACGAGCTTTACAAATACGATGAGCGCCCTGATGGTTACGAAGAACCTGTTTATGCAAGTACCGTGTATCGTCGCAAAAAGAGAAGCACAAAAACAAGTAAAGCCTATACTGTAAAACTCGGCGATAATTTAAGCGTTATTGCTAAGAAAAAAGGAACAACCGTAAAAGCCATTATGCGTAAAAATGGTTTAAAAAAGGTTAACTTAAAACCTGGTCAAAAAATTAAGTTATAAATCCGAATATCTTTACTCCACATCATTTCAGCTTTTTATAAATGCGTCAGATTAATCTATCCACTTTAAAACCCTTTGTTCTCCTTACCATTGTTGCGCTTGCATTAAGTTCTTGCTCTACAAGGAAATACGCTAAAAACAACAAGCAGATTGAAAAAGCAGCCAACAAAGCCAACAACAGCACCTACAAGAGCTATAACACCTTAAGTTATATAGATGAGTTTAAAGCCGTAGCGATAGAAGAAATGAATGCATACGGTATTCCCGCCAGTATTACCTTAGCCCAAGGCATATTAGAATCGGGTAGTGGCAACAGCGATTTGGCTAAATATGCCAACAATCACTTCGGCATTAAGTGTACTTCCGATTGGAAAGGAAAAAATTACTTCAGAGACGACGATCAAAAAAACGACTGTTTTAGGGTGTATAAAGATGCACGCGAATCGTTTAAAGATCATTCAGAATTTTTGAAACGCAAGCGATACAGTTTTCTTTTCCAATTGGATAAAAATGATTACAAAAGCTGGGCACAGGGCTTAAAAACAGCTGGTTATGCCACCAATCCTAAATATCCAGATTTGCTGATCAATACCATTGAGAAATACCAGCTATACCAATACGACCAACCAGAAAGCGAAAAACAGAAAATTGCCCGCGAAGACCGTGTATTTACAGAAATCAATGAAAATATCCCGCAAGAAAAAAAGAAATTTACCCCTGTAGAAACACCACCACTTGGTGCCAAGCCGATTTTGGCCGATGGAACTTATACTGTTATTAAAGGCGACACTTTATATAATATTGCAAAACGTTTCAATTTATCTGTTGATGAGCTAAAAATGCTAAACAGCATCACCAACGATGCAATAAAACTGGGCCAAGTGCTTAAGGTTAAATAATGTTAATCCTAATGGTAGCCTAAAGCTTATTTGTAGTTTTGTAACCCAATGAAATTTATTACCGCATTTCTTTCCTTTTTTTGCCTATCGGCGATGATTTATGCCCAAACCAAACCTTTGGCAGGAATTGTTATTGATAAGGAAACGAAACAGCGCTTGGCGAAGGTGTATATCTACAACCTAAGAACTGGAGATGGACTCTACAACAATACCAAAGGAGAGTTTAGCACCTTTGCTGTGCCGGGCGATACTTTGGTTGCCGCATTGGCTGGCTATGGGGTAGATACCATGGTGTTTAAAGGACAGTCGGCGGCCTATTTTCAGTTAAATTCTTTAGGGATTAGGCTAAGGGATGTGATGATCCAACAAAAAAGGTTAACCCCGCAACAACAATATGAAAAATCGGTAAGAGAATATCGCTACGCAACTATTAAAGGAAGCAGCAAAGACCTTATAAATTTAGGCAATGGTGGTGTTGGGCTCGGTATAGATGCCATTTACAATTTGCTCAGCAAGCAGGGGAGAAATGCCCGCCACTTACAAAAAATATTGGAAAAGGATTATCGGGAAGATTTGATTGATTATCGCTTCAATGCCACTCTAGTTCAAAAGATTCTGAATATAAAGGAGGAAGAACTCACGGATTTTATGCAGCAGTATCGCCCAACATACCAATTTGTGCTCGATGCTACAGATTATTCGTTTAATCTATTTATTCGAAACGCCTATAAAAGTTATCGCTTAAATCCAAAAGCGCTACAATTGCCAGCATTACCAAAACTAACAATAGATAAGCTGTGAAAGCACCGATTTTGATTGTGAAAAACCTCCCAGCTTCTGGGATGGCCATATTTCCATTTATCTTGTTAAAATCCGAACGATTAATGCACGATCAGGAAATCATCAATCATGAAAAAATCCATCTGCGCCAGCAACTCGAATTGCTTGTTGTTCCCTTTTACGTTTTATACCTTCTTAACTATTTGGTTAATAGGCTAAAATATGGAGACCACCACTTGGCCTATCGAAATATTATCTTCGAAAAGGAAGCTTACAACCATGAAAGCGACTTAAGTTATTTGCAAAAAGGGAGTTGGTTTGGTTGGCTTAAGCGCAGTAAATAGGCCTAATTCACATCGAATATTCGAATCAGGTAAGTTCCAGATAATTAACTTTCTAAAACCAACCAAGACCATAAGATAAACTCCGGGCAACGACGCCCTTACAACAATCCTTTACAATTCGTGCGAGTTAATGAGATACATTCATTTCACTAAAACCTTTTAATCTCTAAAATTTTTCATTTTCTTTGTAACCAATGAAGAAACTTGTAGCCTCCATAGTTATCATTCTCAGCATCTGCTCGGTAAGAACATACTCTCAGGAGATTGATACAATTCCGATTAATACCAAAGACCTTAACCTTAAGCTAAAACGCAGCCCATTGCCAAGTAGGCAGGGCCCATTAAACTTTGAGCCAGTAAAGCTGAAACCTTACGTAGTTAATGCGAAAGTTAACTATTGGAAAACCAGAACCAACATCGGCATCAACGTAAATCAAGCCCAATTTAGCAACAATTGGAAAGGTGGTGGCGTAAATTCTGTTGCCGTTGGTGGTTTATTAAATTACAAAGCAGAATACAATAAAAACAGCTACAGCTACGTAACCGAGCTTATTTTGCAATACGGTAAGGTTAAAAACAAAGATCAATTGCAGAAGAAAACCAACGATAGGATTTTTTGGGATAATAAAGCCTCGTTTCAATTATCAAAAAATTGGTTTTTCTTCGGGTCGGTAAGTTTTGAATCACAATTTGATAACGGTTACCGATATTTTAGAGACAATAACACCCAACAAGAACAACAGGTGTTAATTTCTAGATTTATGGCTCCGGGATACTTAACTGAATCTATCGGTTTCGAATATAAACCTGTAAAATACTTCTCTACCAGAATTGGTACCGGAACGGCAAGGCAAACCTTTGTTTTAGACAGTACCGTTTACGATGGCAAAAACAATGTGTATGGTGTTGATAAAGGCAAGAATTTCCGCAACGAGTTGGCTTTCCAAGTAGTAAGTTCCTTTGATAAGGATATTTTTCCAAACACAAATTTAAAAGCCCGATACCTGATGTTTATCCCTTACGAAGACATTGCATGGTCAAAAATCGATCACCGTTTAGATATTGCCATAACGGCGAAAATAAACCGCTTTATGAATACCAGTTTAACAGGCGTGATGCTTTTTGATGCAGATACGGGTACCAATAAAATTCAAGCCAACCAAACCCTTGCGCTTGGCTTTGGCTTCACTTTTCCTAGATAAATTAACCTGATTTTGGGATATTTTTGCGTTTGATGTTGCCAAATTATATCTTAAAAGCTTCTTAAGCATCAATTTGGTCTCTTTGCTTTTGTATTTCAGCTTCCAAAACATTTGAAATTACAAGTTTTAGCCACGGAATCACAGAATACACGGAATAGGTATCGATGTTAAAAATGCTTTAGCCTTCACCAATGGGCGCGTAAACAGAACTCAGGTTAGATGGCTTAAGATTTCTTCTTCTTAAAATCCAGATAATCAACGAAATACAAAATCTTTACAGAAAGGCTATTGTTTTGAGGGGCCGATAAAATCCCATCTAAATTTCTATTATAGCCCTTTGTATAGTATGTGTGGTAAGTTTCCGCAGCATCTTTGTATGAAACCGACAAAGTGCTTCCGGGTGCAAATTGCCAAGTGTATATCAAGTCGATGTTAAACACATTGTAATTTCTATCTGTTCCGGTTAACGGAGTGCCTTGATAATTAGTTAAGTTACCATCTGGTTTAAGCAAGAAAAACTCCTTGTTTCTTCTATCGCTCCAATAATGCCTTAATACTACGGTAAAGCCCATTTTATTGCTAAGGGTATATTTGGCATCAAAAGAATTTTCAACCGTTCGTCTGTCGTACCGAGAAAATATAGCCTGATTACCAAGCGAAGTAACCCAGTTTACATAATCGTAGTTCGGGTTAAAATTTAAGTCTAAGCCAAAAGCGATTTTATCATTTAACCTTAAGTTTTGAAAAAAGTAAAAGTTGAAAGATTTTCCCTCAAAAAGCTGCTGCTCTTGGTAACGAAAGTCTCCGCCAAAATTATAGGCATTAGCACGATTGGTATTAAAATACAAGCCTAAACCATAGTTTTCTGGCGCTCGAAAAACTTGGCCGTTTCTGGCTTCGTAAAAATCGTTTCTTCTTCCCTCATAATTAACATTAAATTCGGCAGCCCACAAGTTTTTGAAAGCTACATACGATCCTCCATTGAGAGTAAAACTTTGGTAATCACCTGGTGTTGCCCTTCTAGAATACACTAGGTTAAACCAATTTTGCTGCTCATTATACCATTTACTGGGTTTAAAAATGTTGTAGCTAAAGCCAAATCGGTTGTCAAAAAAATTATTATTGGTAAAAAAGCCCATGTCTGATGGGTCAAACTTGTCATCGGCATACACTTGATTGTAATACCACGTAAAATTGCCACTTTGCTTGCCAAACCTAAAAATATAGCTATAACCTGTGCTCGTATTTTCACCACGTAGGTAACTCATTTTACCATCACCATTAACAAAATATTTGTTGTTTTTACTATTTAGGGTGAGGAGCAAAGCCGTCACATTAGCATCATAAGCACTTCCTGCTCGTAAAACGTTGGTATTGATAAACGTAGCGGAGCTATTATTTTTTAACGATTGATCGAAAACCAAAATATTATAATTGGTAAGGGGCTGTGTTTCTACCTCACGCAGGTTTCCATTAGCATCTTCTACTTCCGTTTGCATGCTATTGGTTACGGCATTAAAAATCCCTATACCCAAACCCTTGGCCGTTCTACCCGAAATTTTTGTGGCATTTAAAACCTTTGCCTCGGTTTGGTCTTTCACAATTTTATCATCACTTGAAATTTGGCTATAATTGTAGTATGCAGGGATGGAGCCAATTCGTTTCGAATAAAACAAATCGCCTTTGTTAAAGAATTCTGTCCCTTCCGTAAAAAACTGTCTGTTCTCATTAAACTTTACCTCAAAGGGGGTTAAATTCAAAATGCGGTTATCAGATTGCACTTGGCCAAAATCGGGCACTAAAGTCATATCCAAGGTAAAACTGTTGTTAATTCCATATTTAACATCCATGCCACCATTAAATCGTGTAGTTGTATTTTTTACCCCTGGCAAATTGAGGGGATAATGATTAATATAGCCAGACACATAGGGTGAAAACGATAGGCGTAGTGGTGGTTTTACATTCTTAATACCCACCCAAAGCCCTTCTTGATTGATGAAACCGTTAACCTTCGGATCTACAAAATTCCAAAAAGTTTGCGTGTTTGTGCGCTGAATTCTGCGACTAAAGTTTAAGCCCCAATTCTGTAAGTCTTTACCAGAAAAACGCAGGGCAGAATAAGGAATCTTCATTTCGCATGTCCAGCCCTTATCATCTATGTTTACTTCACTTTCCCAAACGGCATTCCAATTGGGGTCTTCACCACCTATTTGCGAATATTTAGCGTCAAACTGAACACCTGCAGCTGTTACAAAGAAACCATTGCCATTCATTTTATCGTAGAAAGGATCGAAGATAATTGAAATGAAATCGGCATTACCCACATTATCTCTGGAAACCAATTCGTGCGCAACACTATCAGGATTATCGTACATACGCGCATAAACATATACGGCAACATCATCGTACAATAGTTTCATTTCAGTACGCTTTGCTTGCCCTTCAACCCGGCCGGGCGTTGGTCTAATTTCAAAGAAATCGGTGGCTATGGGTACATTAACCCAGCAAGCGTCATCCAAAACACCATCAATTTTTGGTGCTTGTTCAGTTCTTATAGCCGTTAATTTTTTTTGTTCGGCAGGATTTTGCGCATGGCAGTACAAGCAAAAAATAGTGAAAAATATGGGTAAAAAGCGTTTCATTTGTTTGTTTGAATAAACATAAGACCCTCTAGTAATCTAAATGTTGCGCGCAAAACTAAAAATAAAATTTAAAAGACTAAAGCCGAGAGACTAAAGGTAAAAGTCCGAAGACCAAAGACCAAAACCGAGAGATTAAAGGTAAAAGACCAAAGCCGAGAGGCCGAGAGACCAAAGGTAAAAGTCCAAAGACCAAAGGTAAAAGCCAAAAGCCCGAAGCCGGAGAGGGCAGATGAAAACTTTTGTTTCCTTTGTTTCTTTTGTGGTTAAATTATTGAGAAAACTATCTTTTGAAAGTCAATCATTCATTCTCTCATTCAGTAATTCTTTCATTCAATCATTCAGCAATTCTTTCATTCTCTCATTCAAATTTACACTCAAAATTTGATACCTTTGTTTTTTATTAACAAATGGCTTTTTGCAACACAACAAAAAGCTTTTAGCTTAAATAACATGTTTGATAATTTACAGGACAAGCTAGATAGAGCATTTAAAGTATTAAAAGGACAAGGCAGCATTACGGAAATCAACGTGGCAGAAACCATGAAAGAGATCCGAAAAGCATTATTAGATGCCGACGTTAACTATAAAACCGCCAAAGCGTTTACCGATGATGTTAGGCAAAAAGCACTCGGACAAAATGTATTAACATCTGTTTCGCCAGGGCAATTGCTTACCAAAATAATGAACGATGAACTTGCTGCATTAATGGGCGGCGAGGTTACCGAATTAGAAACGAAAGCGAATCCAACCATTATATTAATTGCAGGACTAAACGGTGCGGGTAAAACAACCTTCGCAGGTAAATTGGCTTTACACCTAAAAGGTAAAGGCAAAAAGCCTTTGTTGGTGGCTGGCGACATGTATCGCCCGGCAGCGGTAGATCAGTTGGAGGTTTTAGGTACTTCGGTTGGTGTTTCTGTATTTGCCAATCGCGAATCTAAAGACCCTGTTGCCATTGCATTAGAAGGTATTGCACATGGTAAACAAAACGGAAATAACGTTATTATTATTGATACGGCTGGGCGTTTAGCTATTGACGAATCTTTAATGAACGAGATTTCGGAAGTTAAGGCCAAAACACAGCCTCACGAAATTTTATTCGTGGTGGATTCGATGACAGGTCAGGATGCGGTTAACACCGCCAAAATCTTTAACGATCGTTTAGATTTTACAGGTGTCGTTTTAACCAAGTTAGACGGAGATACCCGTGGTGGTGCTGCGTTATCCATCAAATCGGTTGTAAATAAGCCAATTAAATTTATTGGTACGGGTGAGAAAATGGAAGCACTTGATGTTTTCTATCCAGACCGTATGGCATCGCGTATTTTGGGAATGGGTGATGTGGTTTCTCTTGTAGAGCGTGCGCAAATGCAGTTCGACGAGAAAGAAGCCGCAGAATTGCAAAAGAAAATCCGAAAAAATAAATTCGATTTTAATGATTTCTATAACCAGATTCAACAGATTAAGAAGATGGGTAACATGAAAGATTTAATGGGAATGATTCCGGGTGTGGGTAAGATGATGAAAAATGTTGACATCCAAGATGATGCCTTTAAATCAATCGAAGCCATTATCAACTCGATGACGCCTTTCGAAAAAGAAAATCCAGATAGCATTCAACAAAGTCGCAGATTAAGAATTGCAAAAGGCTCTGGTAGCAAGGTTGAAGAGGTAACCAAGTTGATTAAACAATTTGAAGATATGCGCAAAATGATGAAGCAGTTTTCTAATCCAGCCGCAGCTGCAGCCATGATGAAAGGCATGCCGAAAATGCCATTTGGCAGATAGCTTTAAAGATTAGCATTCAGATAATCTAAAATCTCAATCGGAAATGATTGGGATTTTTTGTTTGCGGTAGCCAAATAATATTTAGCAATAGAAATCACGATGATTTTTAAAAGTTAAATTGTGCTTGCGAATATTGCATCGCTACTTTTATGCCCTTTTGTTTCTTTTGTGGTTCAAAATAAAATTTTGTTTGCTTAAACTATTTTTGATTAATGAAGTACCCGCTTTTCCACAACCCAGCGCTATCGTTTAACAGTTTCGCAATTGCAATCCTTATATATTTTTTTATACTTTTCTAATTCTTTTTGTGTTTGAGCCTGACTTAATTCACGCTCAGTTAATTGTAGGTTAAGTCTTTCTAGGTCGGTTTGATACCAATTGTAGCAATCGTTTATCCTACTCAGTTGCATCGTTTTAGCAGAATATGACATGGCTTCTCGGTAGCAATCACACTTTTCTTGGCCCGGCCCTGTGCCTGTTTTATTTTTACAAGCCGAACCTATAAATAGCGCCGAACACATGATTAAGTATTTTCTCATTTTGGAATTCAAATATTTTGGCAAGATAAAAATAATACACGATATGTCGTGCACAATCTAAATACCTTGTGTTTTAGCTTTGCTTTTATGGCAACTAAGAATCCAAGGAACGAAAAACTGATCATTAAGTTTGGCGAAAATGTGCGTAAACAAAGGATTTCCAAGGACCTAACTATGCTACAGCTTGCTTTGATGTGCGATGTAGAGCTTGGGGCCATTAGCACAATAGAGCGTGGTAAAGTAAATTGCTCTATCAGTACAGCCTATTCTATTGCAACTGCGTTGGAAGTTTCAGTTGATGATTTATTGAAGTAAAAAATCTCCAATTTGTAAGGATAAAGCAAGACATTTCTACAGTCAGCCTCATGCACAATCTTAAAAAATAAAAAGATTGTGAATCATATTCTTATATTAGTAACCAGTTCCAAATTCGTCCCAAAATAACAACATCCCGTTTTTTCTAGAAACAATTTTTTAAATGCTTGTAAAAACATACGGGAGTGCTTTATTTGGCGTAAACGCACTTACGATAACAATTGAGGTTAACATTAGCGCTGGCAATAAATACTTAATGGTGGGTTTGCCAGATAATGCTGTAAAAGAAAGCTTGCAACGCGTAGAAAGTGCCATTCAGGTTTCGGGCTATAGAATGCCAAGGCAAAAGATTGTTGTTAACTTGGCACCTGCCGACATTAGAAAAGAAGGCTCTGCCTACGATTTACCCATCGCCATTGGAATTTTGGCGGCCTCAGGGCAAATCCCTGCCGAACATCTCGACAAATATTTCATCATGGGTGAGCTTTCTCTAGATGGAAACATCCAACCCATAAAAGGTGCTTTGCCCATTGCCATACAAGCCCAGCAAGAGCAGTTTACCGGCTTTATACTGCCCAAACAAAATGTTAGAGAAGCGGCTATTGTACATGGCTTAACTGCTTACGGTGTAGAAAATTTAGCTCAAGTAATTCGTTTTTTTAATCAGACTGAAACGCTCGAGCCTACACAGGTAGATACGAGAGAAGAGTTTATGAAAAACATTGGCAATTACGAACACGATTTTTCGGATGTTAAAGGCCAAGAAAACATTAAACGAGCATTAGAAATTGCCGCAGCTGGTGGCCATAACGTAATCTTGATTGGCCCTCCAGGTGCAGGAAAAACCATGCTAGCCAAACGTTTACCAACTATACTGCCGCCATTGAACCTACACGAAGCGCTGGAAACCACAAAAATTCATTCTGTAGCAGGTAAACTCTCTTCGGCCGATGCTTTAATGACTGTTCGTCCTTACAGGTCGCCACATCATACCATTAGCGATGTTGCTTTAGTAGGGGGCGGTATGCACCCATCGCCAGGCGAAATATCTTTAGCCCACAATGGTGTTTTGTTTTTGGATGAACTGCCAGAATTCAAAAGGACCGTTTTAGAGGTGATGCGCCAACCGCTTGAAGATAGGAAAGTGGCCATTTCTAGGGCCCGCTTTTCTGTAGAATATCCAGCAAGTTTTATGTTGGTTGCTTCCATGAACCCATGCCCTTGCGGTTTTTACAATCATCCTGAAAAGGAATGTGTTTGCGCACCAGGGGTGGTTCAAAAATATTTAAGTAAGATTTCTGGTCCGTTGTTAGATCGAATTGATTTGCATGTTGAGGTTACGCCCGTTAATTTTTCTGAGCTGGCCTCAACCCGTGAAGCGGAGAAAAGCGAACGCATCAGAGCACGCGTAATCCAAGCGAGAGCCATACAAGATCGCCGTTTTGCCGACAAAAATGATTTACACTACAATGCCCAAATGAGTCCAAAAATGGTTAGAAAAGTTTGCCAAATTAGCGATGAAGGAACCGCTCTACTCAAATCGGCAATGGAGCGTTTAGGTCTCTCGGCAAGGGCATACGATAGAATTTTAAAGGTAGCCAGAACAATTGCCGATTTAGATGCCAGTGAAACAGTAGAACTAGAACACTTAGCCGAATCTATAAATTACCGAAGCTTGGATAGAGAGGGTTGGGCAGGCTAAATGAAATTAAATATCTGCTAATTTTTTGAGGTGGTGTTTCGAAGCCCCAAAATATGGCCTGAATATGTGTTGTGGGCCAATGCATTAATGGATGAAGGCACCATTTTTCTGCTAAACTAAACACTTTGAAAATTAAAGTAGGGAATATTTGAATTCTGAAATCTAACTAAATATGCCAACCAGAAGCCACTTAAACATGATTAAAAACTACCTATCTACCAGTAGTTTATAAGTACGAATAACTTCTTTTTATGGCTCCTTACCACTATTATATTGGGTTACAAAAGCCCTTTTTGGCACAGTGGTTGTAAAGGGCATGTTACATTTACAAATTGAATCTGTGCACGCAGACTCGCAAATTGAAAAACAAAACATGAAAAAGACAGTTCAAATTTTTAGTATGCTTTTAATCGCATTAACCGTTTTGGTATCTTGTAAAAAAGATACAGATCCTGCCGATAAAGATTTCTTTGTTGGTACATACAACGGAACAGTTTCTTATCGCAACGATCAAACAACCATCAACAGCTCTGACGGGAGAGTTACCGTAAGTAAAGTTGGCGAAACGTATAACTTTTACTTCGGAAACAACATTCCAGATATTACTGGTGTTAAGTTTGAAAAAACTGGCGATAACAGCTATGTGAGTATCGGCTCTGGCTTAACCGGAATTAGCATTGATGCAAGCAACTTAAAGATGCTGGTATCAAGAGGCGGTGAAACCTGGACAGCCAATTGCACGAGGTAATTAATAAAACCACGAGAGGTCCTGGTTGTAAAATCGGGACTTTTTTATTTTCTACAATTCTTCTTCTTCGTCCTCTTCCTCAGGTACGTAGCTTGAAATCGCAATTCCAATGGCATTTACTTCTTCATCTTCCTCAAAAATAGGAAGCTCAGTTTTATAATCCATTTTTAACCAAATGGAAGAGGTATCCTTCATAATTTGAATATGCTCTTTACCATCTTTAAAAATGGTGTAGGTATCATTTCCCTCTGGAAAAACGGAATAGGTGATGTTGCCAACTTCTATATCAAAAGGTTCTTGCATTGCTGATGTTTTTTTACAAAGATAAAGCTTTAAAACCTCAATATCATTCTGCTCTTCATGATTTGGCGCTGAAACAACAAAATACAATCATAAATATTGCCGTCGGTTTGTTTTGAACTTCGTTTTCGAAAATAGTTGCAAGGGCCTTTCCACCCAAACCCGACTGAAGTGGAAAACACGCAAACCGAGGAACGAGGTGCGGATTTGGAACGAAAGGCGGGACTGAGGTAACCGAAAAACTACTGCCTTTGCTTTCCAAAAAAACGACTACCAAACCTTAAATTTCTATTCTACTGAGATACAAGGGCTTCCGCTAGCTAAAAAATTACTTCCTGTTGTTTAAAAATTGCATCATTTATCCTACTTTACACTAAATAATTTACCCTACAGAAAGAAAGATGAAGTTAACGTTTTGGGGCGCTGCGCAACAGGTAACAGGAAGTATGCACTTGCTAGAGGTTGGAAGCTATAAAATATTGATTGATTGCGGATTGGATTACGAGAAGGATACTTACCAAGAAGAAAACCAACAATTCCCTTTTGATCCAGCCGATATAAATTTGGTTATTTTAACGCATGCACACATAGATCATTCTGGCAATTTACCAACTTTGGTGCGCTTTGGTTTTGAGGGCCAAGTGCTGTGTACACCACCCACTGCCGATTTAACAGCCATTTTGTTGTTTGATTCTGTTGAGCTTTTTTTACGAAAACAAGGACGTAAGCCTCGTACAAAGCGGGGCAACTTTAGTGGACCAAAACCTTTGTATCTGCATAAACATGTGATGGATACCATAGATCGCTTTGTAACCATCGCTTTTAATAAACCTTTTCGAATTAATGGCGACATTAGTTTAACTTTTATTCCTGTTGGGCATTTACTGGGTGCTGCTGCTGCTGTTTTAACGGTAAATGATCATGGAGAAGAAAAGAAAATTGCCTTTTCGGGAGATATTGGTAGAGACAATTACCCCGTTTTGGTTAAACCTGAACCAATACCTGAAGTAGATTATTTTGTTTGCGAATCTACCTATGGTGGCCGATACCATACCAAAGACCAAACCTTGGAAGAGCGGTTGGTTAAAGAAATTACGGAAGCTTGCATTAAAAGCCCTGGCCGACTTATTATCCCAGCTTTTAGTATTGGCAGAACACAATCTTTAGTGTTTGCACTAAACCAGATTTTTACCAAAAAACTTTTACCGCCGGTACAAATTTTTGTGGATAGCCCAATGGCATTACAAGCTACTGATGTTTACCGAAAACACCACAATTTGGTGAATCAGGAAGCAAAAGATTTTTACAAAACCATGGGCGATGAATTTGAATTTGAGCATTTGGCCTATGTGCACACCATGAAAGAGAGTAAGGATGTTTCCAACTATTTCGACCCTTGCATTATCATTTCTTCTGCCGGAATGTTGGAAGGGGGCAGAATTCAAGATCACCTTTACTACAACATTCAGAATTATTATTGCACGCTGCTTTTTATTGGATACTGCGCAAAAGGCACTTTAGGATACAAGTTATTGAGTGGAGCGCCAATTGTTAGAATTAAAGATCGAGAAATGATGGTTTATGCAACCATTCGTCAAACAGATTTACTAAGCGGTCATGGCGATCATGATGATTTGGTAAAAACGGTAAAACAAACTGGTAAACCCAAAAAAGTTTTTCTGGTTCATGGTGAAGATAAAAGCTTACAAAGTTTAACTACAGCCCTACAAGAGGAGGGTTTTAATGTAGTAGCGCCAGAAAAAGGGGAGATGTTTGAGATTTAGAAGCCCCTTTTAATAGGTGTTTCGTTTGATGGTTATTGGCTGATACTTCCTGCTCGCGCTTGCCCTCCCCTGTGGGAAGATTGGGTGTGGCCCTTTAACCCCTCACTTGCCCATTACCTCTTACCACCCATTTATAGCTGGTAAGTTCCTGCAAGCCCATTGGGCCACGTGCGTGGAGTTTCTGCGTACTGATTCCAATTTCTGCCCCTAAACCAAACTCTGCACCATCTGTAAAACCTGTAGAAGCATTGGCGTAAACCGCAGCAGCATCTACCTGATTCAAAAACTTAGTGATGTTTTCGGCATCTTCGGAGATAATGGCTTCGCTATGTTTTGAGCTGTAATTGGCAATGTGCTCTAGTGCTTCGTCTAAATCACCAACAACTTTTACGGCCAATTTAAGCGAGAGAAACTCGGTGCCGAAATGCGCTGCATTGGCGACATTTAAATACTGTGCAGGGTAAGATTCTTTTAAAACGGCGTAACTTTGTTCGTCTGCGAAAAGTTCTACATTGGCTGCGGCAAGCGGCGATAAAAGCACAGGTAAATCAGCAACTCTATTTTGCTGAACCAGAACACAATCTAAAGAATTACAAACACTTACGCGTCTGGTTTTTGCGTTGAAAATGATGTTCTTACCTTTTTCCAAATCGCCAGATTCATCAAAATAGGTATGTACAATACCAGCTCCAGTTTCTATAACCGGAATTTTACTATACTCCCGAACGTAGTTGATTAAGGACTGACTGCCACGAGGAATTAAAACATCAACAAAGCCCCTAGCATTTAATAAGGCTTCGGTTGCTGCGCGTTCTGCTGGCAATAAGGTTAAAACATCAGGGTTAATTCTGTGGTTCTCTAAAACAGTTTGGATGACTTTAGCAATGGCTAGGTTCGAAAACTCCGCATCACTACCGCCTTTTAAAATGGCAACGTTTCCGGTTTTAAAGCAAAGTGAAAAAACATCTGCCGTTACATTTGGCCTGGCTTCGTAAATTACACCCACCACACCCAGTGGAACCCTTGTTTTCTGGATTTGGAGTTTGTTTTCTAAAATTTGATTTGAAAGAATTTCTCCAAGCGGACTTACCAAACCCGCCACATTTTTAATATCGTTGGCAATGTTAACAATGCGCTCTTGCGTAAGTTTCAAGCGATCGTATTTTGGATCTTCTACATCCATTCTATCCAAATCCTTCGCATTTTCGGTCAGGATGGTATCGCTATGCAAAACCAAAAATTTAGCTAAATCTAGTAATACAGCATTTGTTTTTTCTGGAGAAATGCTGGTCATGGTGCGACTGGCTTGCTGTGCCCTTTCGAAGTATTGTTTGTAATCCATATTATTGTAAAGTATCAGAGCGTAAAAGACCTGCCTTTTTAGGTCTCTCTATTTGCTGTGGTCTCTCTGCTTAAATTGCAGCATAAAAATAATCGTAATGTACTAAAGCTTTCTGCTTTTTTTGTCCTATTCTTTCCCTGGCCTTATCAGAACCGTATTCCGCAATACCCAGTCCGATTAGGTTGTTGTTTTCATCAACAATTTTAATGATATCGCCCTTTTGGAAATCAGATTGAATGGCAATAATTCCAACGGGTAATAAACTGGTTGCCTTACCAGAAATTAATACATTTTTAGCCCCTTCATTAAGTTGGACAACGCCCTTAGCCGATGTTTCTGAATGCGCAATCCATTTCTTTTTGCCCGATTTAATTTTTTCAGGAATGAAATGAGTGTGAATCAAATCGTTCTTTAACAAAGCAATCAGCACATGATCTGTAGTCCCGTTTGCAATGTGAACAGAAATACCCAATTTGGCAACCTTTTGAGCCATAGTTGATTTCGTAACCATTCCTCCACGCCCAAATTGCGATTTCCCTGTTTGAATGAATGAGGCCAGATTAGAAACTGACCCCTTAATTTCCTGAATCACTTGCGACCCATCCTCCTTAGGATCGCCGTTATAAATTCCGTTTACATTGGAGAGTATAATCAATGCATCAGCATTTAACATAGAAGCAATTAAACCCGCCAATTCGTCGTTATCGGTAAACATTAATTCGGTAACCGATACCACATCATTTTCGTTTACTACAGGAATTACATCATGGGTGAGCAAAATCTGTAGGCAGTTTTTCATATTGAGATAATGTGCCCGATCTCGAAAGTCTTCTTTGGTAACCAATACCTGAGCACATTTTATTTCATGTTCTGAAAAAAAGTTAGAATAGGCATTAATCAGTTTCACCTGCCCAATGGATGCCAATAATTGACGTGCGCTTACCGCATCTTGTCTTTCGGAAACTTTAATTAAACTTCTTCCAGAAGCTACTGCGCCAGATGACACCAATATCACCTCAATGCCAAGCTTTTTGAGCTCAGCCAACTGATTTACAAGATGTTTAATTCTCGCTTCATCTGGCAAACCATCGGCTTTGGTAATGACATTGGACCCAACCTTAACAACAATTTTTTTGTAACCTAATTTCATTATTATTACACTCGCAACATTTAATGCGGCAATTTAACATCTATTTTTAAAATTCGAATGAATATCAATGTGATGATGAATTTTTGCCAATTTGATAATTCTGTACCCTCATCTAAATCTCCGATAAAAACTTTATATTGCATTAACCTCAACCCCCTAATGGTATTATGAAACTGATTTTACCTAGCATGCTGTTGCTTTGTGCAATTACAGCCTGCAACTACCCAAAAAAAACAGAGATGGAAACGTATAAATGGCCCGATGCTAAAGCCCCAGTGGCAGAGATTATTCCGAAAAAAAGAATTTTACATGGCGACACCGTAATAGATAACTATTATTGGATGATAGATTATTTTAAAAAAGGCCCAGACAGCACAAAAGTTGTTGATTATCTGAAAGCAGAGAATACCTATTTAAATACCATGATGAAGGGAACCCAAAAGTTTCAAGCAGATTTATTTGCCGAAATGAAGGCCAGAATCAAAGAAAAAGACGAAACGGTTCCCGTATTTAAAAATGGCTATTTCTATTATACCAGAACCGACGATGGCAAACAATACTTTAAATATTGCCGTAAAAAAGGAAGCCTAAGCGCTCAAGAAGAAATCTTGTTGGATGTGGATGATTTGGCAAAAGGACATGCATATTACAGTGCTACAGGCTTTAGCATCAGTCCCGATAACAAACTCTTGGCCTTTGGGGTCGATAAAGTTTCGCGCAGGCAGTACACCATAAACATCAAAAACCTAGAAACTGGCGAGGTATATAAAGATGCCGTAACCAATACCAACGGAAGAGCCGTTTGGGCCAACGACAATAAAACCCTTTTCTATACCGCCAATAATCCGATAACCTTATTGAGCGAAAAAATTAAAAAACACACTTTAGGCGCCGATGCTAAAAGCGATGTGATTGTTTATGATGAAAAAGACAACACCAATTACATCGGGGTAGGAAAATCTAAAAATGGTAAATTCATTTTAATTGAATCGGAAGGTACACTAAGTTCCGAAATGCGAATGCTTGATGCAAAGCATCCGGAATCAAATTTTAAGGTATTTTCGCCTCGTTCAAAAGATGTGCTTTATGATGTTTATCCTGTTGATGGTAAATTTTTAATTCGCACCAACTGGAATGCAAAAAACTTCCGGCTGATGGAATGCCCATTGGATAAAACCGAAAAAGAAAACTGGAAAGAAGTGATCCCCAACCGTTCTGACGTACTTTTAGAAGGCGTAGAAGAATTTAAAGAATATGTGGTGCTATCTGAACGTAAAAATGGCTTAACCGATTTGCATGTACTTAAAAAAGATGGCAGCGATTATTACATCAAATTTGATGAACCTGCCTATGATGCAGGCCTTGGCTCTAATGCAGAGTATGATAGCAAAACCTTTCGCTATGCCTATACCTCGCTAACCACACCCAATTCTGTTTACGATTATGATTTGAATACACGTAAACAGCAGTTAATGAAACAACAAGAAGTGCTTGGCGGATACGACCCTAAAGAATATGTAACTGAACGTGTTTTCGCAAATGCTAAAGATGGAACTAAAATTCCAATTGCTTTGGTCTATAAAAAAGGATTTGAAAAGAACGGAAATTCGCCATTATTGCTCTATGGTTATGGTTCTTACGGGGTAAATTCTGATGTGTACTTTTCTACACCAAGATTAAGTTTGCTTAACCGAGGCTTTGTTTTTGCAATTGCAAACATTCGTGGCGGACAAGAGCTTGGCCGGCAGTGGTACGAAGACGGTAAGTTGATGAAAAAGAAAAATACCTTCACCGATTTTATCGCCTGTGGCGAATACCTGATCAATCAAAAATACACCAGCAAAGGACATTTGTATGCTAATGGGGGAAGTGCGGGTGGATTATTAATGGGCGCAGTTGTTAACTTGGCTCCAGATTTATGGAACGGTGTAATTGCAGATGTTCCATTTGTTGATATGGTAAACACCATGCTAGATGAAACGATCCCTTTAACCACAAATGAATTTGATGAATGGGGAAATCCGAAGAAAAAAGAGGCTTACGACTATATGAAAAGCTATTCCCCTTACGAAAACGTAGAAGCTAAGGCCTATCCAAACATGTTGGTTACTACAGGCTTGCACGATAGTCAAGTTCAATATTTTGAACCGGCAAAATGGGTTGCAAAACTTAGGGCCACAAAAACCGACAAGAATGTGCTCCTGCTAAAGACGAATATGGAATTTGGCCACGGTGGTGCATCAGGCCGTTTCGATTATTTAAAAGAAGAAGCTTTAGGCTATGCCTTTTTCTTTGCCTTGGAGGGAATACGTAAATAATAATATAACTTGAGTTCGGGTTAAGTCCTAAGGGGAACCAATTAAATCAATATCCATTAAGATGCTGAAATAAAATCAGATGACGTAAGCCTCTAAAATATCGTTATCGGAAATCGTTACCCTGATTTATTTCAGGGTCTCAGTTTTTTTAAAAGATATTTTTGTTATCCCGAACTCAGGTTAATATATTTAGTGTGAGTTGATGTCTCGTAAATGGCATTAACTCAATAAATTTTACTTTCAATACGCATGAATTCAAAATTAAAAACGCTCCAAATCATTCATCTTGCACTTTGCGCTGGTATATTTCTATTTGCCATCGTTACCATTATCATCAATAAGAACATGATGGTGTTCGATGCAAAACTCGAAAATACGGCACCCCTTAACCCCAGTTTCCCAATTATTGGTATGGCAACTTTAGGTGCAAGCATCTTTTTGAAAAAACAACTCCTTTCTAAAATCAATCCAGCCCATTCTTTGGATGCAAAGCTAGGGCAATATCAAGCAGCCTTTATTGTAGCTTCAGCCTTTTTGGACGGCGGCGCGCTTTTAAACATTGTTGGTTTTTTTATAACAACAAATGCATTCTTTTTAATTTTTGCAGGGATTAGTCTCTTTTTTTTAATCCGTAGTAGGCCAACCAAAGATAAAGTGATATCGGATTTACAATTGCAATACCCAGAAAGCGAGGCATTGTAAGCAAATAGCCTTATCTTTGCCTTCCAATGGAATACAATGTTCATACCCTGCCCAATGGCATCCGCTTATTGCATGTACCTTCAGCTTCCGCAATATCTCATGCCTGCATAATTGTAAATACAGGCTCTAGAGATGAACCAGAAAACAAAGCTGGCTTGGCGCATTTTATTGAGCACCTCATTTTTAAACGCACCGAAAAGCGCAGCACAAACCAGATATTAAATCGATTAGAAAGTGTAGGGGCCGATTTAAATGCTTATACCACCAAAGAATACACCTGTGTACATGCCTCTTTTTTGAATCCATATTTGGATAGAACGTTAGATCTTTTCAACGACATTATTTTTCATTCTACCTTTCCAGAAGATGAAATGGATAAAGAAAAGAGTGTTATACTTGATGAAATTGCATCTTATTTAGATCAACCAGAAGAAGCCATAAACGACGATTTTGAAGACATGCTATTTGCCGGTAATGCCTTGGGGAACAATATCTTAGGCACCACCGAGTCGGTTCAAAATTTTACCAGAACAGACATCATAAACTTTCGAAAAGCAAATTACCGAACCAATGAAATCGTTATCGCTGTTTTAGGGAACTACACCTTCAATAGCATCATTAAAAAAGGCACCAAGCACTTTACTGATGTAGAAGAAAATTCGCCCACCCAAAACAGAATAAAGCCAAGCATCTTAGCCCCATCTAACACCACGATTTACAAACCGATTATGCAATCGCATTGTATTGTGGGGGCTCAAACGTATTCCACACACGATAAAAAGAAAGCTGGATTAATGTTGCTTAACAACTATTTTGGCGGTAATGGAATGAGTTCGGTATTGAATCTTCAAATCAGAGAGAAGTATGGGATTGCTTATACCATCGAATCTAATTTTTCTCCACTAAGCGATACCGGAATTTTTTCCATCTATTTTGGAACAGATAAAGAAAAACAACAAAAAGCCTTATCGCTAATCTTCAAAGAAATTAAGAAGTTAAGAGATTATCCCCTCAACGATTTGCAGTTGCAAAAAGCCAAAAACAAATTCATTGGTCAAATTGCTTTGGGCGAAGAAAATCGGATTGGCCTAATCATCTCTATGGCCAAAAGCTTAATCGATCATAACAAAATCGATTCGTTAGAGCAGGTTTTTGAAAAAATAAACCAGGTTACAACCAAAGAAGTAGCCGAAATCGCCGACGAAGTTTTGGATATTGATAAACTGAATATTTTTACTTTCAGCCCAATATTGGAATAATTGTTATTTTTGTAAATAATATTCCGTTCTCCCAAATCAAGAAGTATTTTTTGATGTAAAATAAAATGACATACCAAACGGTTATGCGGGCATAGATCCTCTGACAGCATGCATACTCAAAAAACACGATAACAAATACGTTCAGATTCAATGATCTGAAAAATAGCATACACAATGAAATTACCAATAGTAGCTTACGGCGATCCAGTATTAAAAAAAGTTGGAACCGATATAGACCAATCCTATCCAGAACTAAAACAGTTGATTAGCGACATGTTCGACACCATGTATTATGCCAACGGTGTGGGCCTTGCTGCACCACAAATTGGCTTGCCAATCCGTTTATTTATTGTAGATACGGGTGAAGATGACGATGGAAAAGCAGGTTACAAAAGAGTATTCATAAATGCCCAGATTTTGGAAGAAACAGGTGAAGCCTGGAGCTTTAACGAAGGATGCTTAAGCATTCCAGATATTCGCGAAAATATCATGCGCAAACCAAATATTAAGGTAAAATATTTTGATGAAAACTGGGTTGAGCATATTGATGATGTTGATGGAATGCCCGCCCGCGTCATTCAGCACGAATATGATCACATAGAAGGAAAGCTCTTTACAGATAAGGTAAGCGTTTTACGTAAAACATTACTTAAAAGTAAATTAGATGCCATTTCAAAAGGAAACATCAAAACAGACTACAAAATGAAATTTCCGAATAAGAGTAAGAAAAGATAGTTCAGATTTAACTTGAGTTGAACTAATAAATATCTTTTGAAACGGGTTGGTCTTGCTGAATTCCAGCTTAGGGCTAAACCAAACTCAGGATTAGATTTAGAAAATAGAAGGGAAAATGGGAACATTTTCCTTTTTTTTTGCCTTTTAATTCTCGTTCCGGCTTTTATCGCCATCAAAAATTTGCTGCATTAATTTACCCCATGCAAAAGGATTTAACAATGGGTTGGTTTGAACCATGTTCTTATTAATCATCCGATCAAAGTTATAGCGATAGTTCTGACTTCCAATTTCCTGCCCATCACGCGGTAAGGTTTGAATCAAACCGTCAATAGAAGATCTTGAAAGATTTTTCTTGGCTATGGCCATATCATCATCAGCCAGCTTCATCGATAAAAACTCACGCGTAAATTCTTCCGTTGTGGCCCAAGGGAAAACACGCACGGTTGGCAGGTTAATTACCTCCGCTTTAAGCTTCACCATGATGGTGTATTTGTTATCTGGAGTGGTAGTAGGTATAACCGTTGAGAATTTTTTATAACCAATTGCCGTAAACAGAATTGTATCACCCGGATTTACAATAAAAGTGAAATAACCCCTATAATCGGCAGCAACGCGTTTGCTTTTTGCTGAAAGATTGGTAATAGTTACGTATGGAATTACATTTGTACTGTCCATATCGGTTATAATCCCTGAAAATTGAATAAGCTTATCCTGGGCCGGCTTTTGTTGGGCAAAAGCGGTTACAGAACAAATCAATAAAATTAG
Source organism: Pedobacter yonginensis (assembly GCF_003173595.1). Taxonomy (GTDB): domain Bacteria; phylum Bacteroidota; class Bacteroidia; order Sphingobacteriales; family Sphingobacteriaceae; genus Pedobacter; species Pedobacter yonginense. The sequence continues at coordinate 804,403 of NZ_QGNZ01000002.1, read as the reverse complement.
GGTAACGCAATATCTCATTAAGACAAAAGTAATTTTAATAATAAAACTTCCTTGTTAAATATTGTTAAAGCTATTCTTGCTCGGCCATATTAACGGCAACAACCGAGGTAATTTCTGGTACAGCTTTGATAATGGCTTGTTCAATTCCAGATTTCATAGTCATAAAACTCATTGGACAAGAACCGCAGTTTCCCAAAAGCTTTAATCTAACGATGCCATCTGAAGTAATTTCTTCAACAGAAACATTCCCCCCGTCTGCCATCAAATATGGTCTTATGGTTTCCAATGCCTGTTCAACTCGCTCTGTTAAATTCATTATCTGTTTTTTAAAATATAAAAATAGTAATTTTTTAGCAATTCGCCACTTGCGCGTTGTTAATGGAAATTTGCTGCGCAATTTTACTTGCAATATCTCCAAACACAACATCCAAAAGCGGGTTTTGATTTAATGCTACAGGTTTTCCGCTATCACCTGCTTCCGAAATGCTTTGAATAATCGGAATTTCACCCAGAAAAGGAACATCAAATCGCTCTGCCAATTTCCTTCCGCCACCATTTCCAAAAATGTAATATTTATTGTCAGGCAACTCAGCTGGGGTAAAATAAGACATGTTTTCAATTACACCCAAAACCGGAATGTTAATCCCTGGCATCCTAAACATCGCCAAGCCCTTATGGGTATCGGCCAAAGCCACCTGCTGAGGGGTAGTTACCACCACCGCACCAGAAATTGGGAAACTTTGAGTTATGGTGATGTGAATATCGCCAGTGCCTGGAGGAAGATCAACAATTAAATAGTCCAAGGCTCCCCAATTCGTGTCGTTAAACAACTGCTTAACCGCATTCGAAGCCATTGGCCCACGCCATGGTACAGGCTGACCAGGATCTGCAAAGAAGCCAAGGGATAGTAATTTTATCCCATATTTTTCTATCGGTAATATTTTTGTTTTGCCATCTGCCGTTTCCTCAGCACCAGGTTTAGCATCAACTAAATCGAACATGGTTGGTACAGATGGGCCGTAAATGTCAGCATCAATCAAACCAACTTTAGCACCGTTTTTAGCCAAAACAACGGCAAGGTTGCTGGCTACAGTAGATTTACCAACACCACCCTTACCAGATGAAACCAAAATGATGTTCTTTATGTTATCTAACGAAGATGAATTTATGGGTTGAGTAACGCGAGAGGTAACATTGATGGACACTTGAGCTTCGGCAGATACAAAATGCTTTATTGCATTATTACAGGCATTTTTCAGCATTTCCTTCATCGGGCATGCTGGTGTTGTAAGTTCAAGCGTAAAACTTACCTGATTGTTGTTTATCTGTAAATCCTTAATCATGTTTAAGGTAACCAAATCCTTTTTAAGATCTGGATCTTCTACATTTTTAAGGGCATCTAAAACTTGTTGCGGGCTTATCTGCATCATATTAATTTAAATTCAAAATTAACAAAACGTAGCCACAAATACTTTTATTTAGGGTTTTTAACTGTAATTTTAACACGAAATAAACATTTAATTGTTACGTTTAAGCAATTAACCATTTTAACGACTATATGCAATTACCAAAAATTAAGATCCCTAAAAAATATTTAAAAATTGGTGCCTGGATTTTTGGCGTTATTTTGATTATTTGTATGGCGCTAGGGGCTGTAGCATATAGTAAAAGAGAAGCTCTTCTGAAAAAGATGGTTGCGAAAGCCATTGCGAAAGCAGATAAAGATTATGGCCTCGACGTTAAAATCGGTTCAGCAGGCTTTACCGGATTAAGCACCGTAAAAATGACGGCAATTTCTGTCGTACCAAAAGATCGTGATACCCTTTCAAACATAGGCGAGCTCAGTGTTGGCGTTAAATTATTCCCTTTACTATTCGGGAACGTTAAGTTATCAGAAGTAAAACTGAATGATGGTTATGTTAGTATCGTTCTGAAAGATTCGACAACCAACATCGATTTCATCTTAAAAAGGAAGAAAAAAGACAGCACAGAAAACAAGGGTAAAGCCAACTTACCAGAAATAGCAAACAACATTCTAAATCAGGTTTTGTATAAAATTCCTGATGATATGGACGTAAAGAACATGGTTTTCAAATTTAACGACCATGATACTGCCAAACTGAGCTTCGCCACAACGGCCACAATTGATGGTGGTGATTTAAAATCGACCATCAATGTAAATAACGGAGAGTCCACTTGGCACATTGATGGCTTGGTAAAACCTGGCAGGAAAAAGCTAAGTTTTAGTGCTTACGCAGATGGAAAGAAGCTCGAATTGCCCTACCTAAATCAAAAGCTTCATGCAAAATTAAGCTTCGACACCCTACAAACGGAACTTAAAGACGCAGGCTATAGTGGTGATGATTATAAAATCTCTGGTTCTTGGTCCGTTAAAAATATGTTAATTAACCAAGCGAGAATTGCAAGTAATGACATCATTATTCAAAGTGCAAAGCTTGATGCTGATGTTTTAGTTGGGCCAAATTTTATTGCTTTGGATAGCACCTCAACCGCTTACCTAAAAGATGCGGAAATCCATCCTTACGTTAAATACACCTTAGGCAAAAATAAAATTTACGAACTTAAGCTCAATGCAGAAGAACAAGATGCGCAGGCGGTGTTGAACGCCTTTCCACAAGGCCTGTTCGAATCTTTAGAAGGGTTGAAGGTTCAAGGAAAGGTTAAATACAATTTGAATTTTTATCTAGACACCAAGATTCCAGATAGCGTTCGCTTCAGTTCTACCTTAACACCGGTTGATTTTAAAATTATCCAATGGGGCAAAACAAATTTGCAGAAAATTAACAGTCCTTTTGTTTACACCCCATACGAGTATGGCAAACCCATGCGAGACATTACCATCGGTCCATCAAATCCAAACTTCACACCGCTATCATCCATCTCAAAAAACTTTATCAATGCCGTATTAACTGCTGAAGATCCTTCATTCTTTACGCATAACGGCTTCGTGGAAGAATCTATTCGCAAATCTATTGCCGTAAATTTTAAGGAAAAGAAATTTAAAAGGGGCGGCAGTACCATTAGCATGCAGTTGGTAAAAAATGTTTACTTAAGTCGCCAAAAAACACTTGCCCGTAAAGCCGAAGAAATTCTTATCGTTTGGCTGATTGAACACAATCATTTGGTGAGCAAACAACGGATGTTGGAAGTGTATTTCAACATTATGGAACTTGGCCAAAATATCTATGGGATTGGAGAAGCCTCAAGATATTATTTCGGCAAACAACCTGCCGATTTAACCATTGGCGATGGCCTTTTCTTAGCTAGTATAGTTCCGAAACCAAAAGCCTCTATGTACAAATTTATGGCGGATGGAAGCTTAAAGCCTTATATGTTTAATTATTTCCGATTTATGGGAAACATTATGGCGAGAAGAGGCTTAACACCTGGCGACACTTCTGGATACGGTTTTTACAACGTTCGTTTACGTGAGGGCTTACGCCAATATTTAGCCCCAGATACTGCGGTAGTTGATACAACAGCTTTTGATGAGGAGGATGAGGGAATGCCGCCCGTAATTATGCAGGATAAGAATAAAAATCTATTCGATAGGATTTTTGGAGGCGGTTCAAAAAAAGACACAGGCAATAGGCAGGCCATTAAGCCAGGCGATACCGCAAAAACCAAAAAACAATTGCGCCAAGAACGTAGAGAACAAAGGCGTAGAGAGAAGGAATTAGAAAACCCTCAATAAGAAAGCATACATTAACCAAACGACTCCAGAAGTGCATAAAATTAAAGTAGAAGATAAAGAATTCGAGATTTTTTTAGAAAACGATACCATAAATAAGCGAATTCGATTGATCGGAATTCAAATGAATGTGGATTATGAAGGCAAATGTCCCTTATTTATTGGCATTTTAAACGGAAGCTTTTTATTCATGGCCGATTTAATCAAAGAAATTAATGTGCCATGCGAAGTCGCTTTTATGCGGGTAGCCTCATACGAGGGCACATCAAGCTCAGGCAAGGTGAAAGAACTTATCGGCTTGCCAGAAGATATAGAAGGCCGAGACATTGTAATTGTTGAAGATATTGTAGATACAGGCCTTACCCTAACCCATATCTTAAAAACCATCAAAGAGAAAAAACCAGCATCAATTAGGGTGAGCTCCTTACTGCTTAAACCAACAGCTTTGCAATACGAAATAGAAGAGTTGGAATACGTTGGATTTGAAATTCCTAATGAATTTGTGGTGGGCTATGGATTAGACTATAATGGCTTAGGTAGAAACCTAACCGATATTTACAGAGCAACAGAAGCATAATTATTAGATTGGATTAATTTATTTTTTGCACCTTTGCCCAATAATTTTAACAAAATGACCATACATAAAGAAGGCTACACCACTATAGCTTTAACCATATTGTTTATTTTCATCATAAACGCCTTTGTAGATTACAAATATTATGATGTAACCTGGTTGCGTTGGTTTATTTATATTTTTTCAGCCGCATTATTTATTATTGTTTTACAGTTTTTCCGCAATCCAAGCAGGAGTTTCTCTGCGGGCGAAAATTTGGTAATTTGCCCTGCCGATGGTAAAGTTGTGGTGATAGAAGAAACAGAAGAAGGTGAATATTTTAAAGACAAACGCTTACAGGTTTCTATTTTTATGTCGCCGGTAAATGTTCACATTAACCGCAATCCAATCTCCGGAGTGGTTAAGTTTTTCAAATATCACCCAGGTAAATATCTTGCTGCCTGGAATCCAAAATCTTCAACAGAAAACGAACGTACAACTACGGTAGTAGAGCATAAATCTGGCACACCCGTTTTATTTCGTCAAATTGCCGGTGCTTTAGCACGTAGAATAGTTTGGTATGTTAAAGAAGGCGATCAAGTGGTACAGGCAGAGCAATTCGGTTTCATCAAATTTGGTTCAAGAGTAGATGTTTTTCTTCCTGTAGGCACCAAAGTTAATGTAGAACTTAATCAAGTTGTAAAAGGCGGAATTACTACCTTAGCTACCTTAAGCTAGTTTAAAAACACCAACCAAGATTTTATAATTGACATCAGGCTTAGTCTGGTTAATCCTTTGGGCTCACAATGAACCCATTGATTATGCTGCTTGAATATCTGAAGATAACTTAAAAACACACAAAGCTAAATCTGTTTCTGCAATTAGTCGGTGGCATCATTACCCACCTTATCGTCAGTTCCTGCTAATTTATCACTAATCAGCCGCTGAGTAGGATAGGCAAAATCAGATTTATTGCGCATTACAATTTCCATGATCTTGAAGTTAATTTCCTGTTTTATAGACAGATAATCGTTATATGCAGTAATCGAAACAAAATAAATAACCTCTATATTTAAAGCGGAATCGCCAAAACCCTCAAAGTATGCATTGCCATCGTCACTGGTATCGGCATGATCTCTAATGTAAGTCCTAATTTCATCAACAATTTTTTTAATGGTTTCTGCATTGGTTTCGTAAGTTATTCCGAAAGAGAATTTTACCCTTCTAAAATTTCTCAAACTCATATTTTCGAGTACTCCATCAATCATCCCTTTGTTCGGAATGGTTGCCATGGTTTTTTCTGTAGTACGAATAAGCGTACTTCTAAAGCCAACCTTTTCTACTGTACCCTCAACACCATCTACCTTTACCAAATCGCCCACTACAAAGGGCTTATCCAAGAAAATGGTGAAAGAGCCCAATAAATTTTCTAAGCTTTCTTTTGCGGCAAGCGCAATGGCAATACCACCAATACCCAAACCTGTAATCAAGGTTAAAACGTTAACCTCAAATACAAAACCCAAAAGGGTAAAAAAACCAATGAAAACCACTATCGTTTTAAAAAGCTCCTTTAAAAATGGCACCAATTGATCGTCAGACTTACTTTCGGTTAGAGAAGCCTTAAACAGGAGTACATGCGAAATGAAATCGATGATGCGTAAGATAATCCAAAAGATGGATAAAATGATTAAGAACAGAAAAATACGATCAATACACTCGCCTATGGTTACAGGGATTAATTCCTTTACCTTGCCAACAATTTTGTGATAGTGAAATACCGCTACCTCCAAGGGATGAGACAACTGATTGATCGAGAGGTACAATGTGGTGAAAAGCATAAACACCTCGATAGGCTTTAACAACAAGCCAACAAAGGTGTCATCATGCGATTGCTGAGAGAAACTTTTAAAGAGTGTGAATAAAAGCTTGCTCAAAAGCTTAGAAACAAGCCTTCTAAATATAAGCCCAACTAAAAGAATTCCACCGAAAAGAAAATAAGCCTTTACGGTGTTCCCCCAGAAAACCTGGTCGAAAAAAGCAGCGTTTAACATACGGCAAAGATATAAACAAAAAAACCTCCACGATTTGGTCGTGAAGGTTATATCTTATAATAAAGAATATTATTTTCTCAAAGATTTGATACGAGCAGCTTTACCAGTTAAAGCACGTAAGTAGAATAATTTTGCTCTACGAACTTTACCATAGCTATTCACTTCTACTTTCTCAATGTTTGGAGAGTTGAAAGGGAAAATACGCTCAACACCAACGCCGTTGCTCATTTTACGAACTGTGAAAGTTTCGTTAGCACCTGCACTGTTACGTTGTATTACAACACCTTGGTAAATTTGAACACGTTCTTTATTACCTTCGCGAATTTTATAGTGTACGCTCACTGTATCGCCAGACTTGAACGCAGGAAAATCTTTTTTCGCGATGGCCTGCTCTTCAACAAATTTTACTAAATCCATGATTTTAAGCTATTAAACCGACTTTCTTTACCTTGAAAATCGGATTGCAATATTAGGGAAATATTTTGATATAAAAAAGTCTAATTTAATTTTTTCCACAATCTTTTAGAAATCCACAATCGATTAGGTTAAATGCTTCTATTCCAAAAGGTCAGGACGACGTTTCTGAGTGCGCTCTAAGGCCTGTTCGTGCCTCCATTCGTTTACTTTTGCCTCATGCCCACTCAATAAAACATCAGGCACTTTATGCCCCCGCCAATCTGCAGGGCGGGTGTAAACCGGGGCATCGAGTAATTCTCCTTGGAAACTATCCGAAAGGGCAGAAGTCTCATCATTTAAAACGCCGGGGATTAACCGCACTACTGCATCTACCACAATCGCAGCGGGCAGTTCTCCGCCGCTTAACACATAATCGCCAACAGAGATCTCTCTGGTTACAAAAATATCGCGTATGCGTTGATCTATTCCTTTATAATGACCGCACAAAATAATGATGTTCTTTTTAATGGATAACTCGTTCGCTGTGCTTTGATTTAAGGTTACCCCATCTGGGCTCATAAAAATGATTTCATCATAGTCACGCTCCTCCTGAAGCTTTTCAATACAAGCGGCAAAGGGCTCAATGCTCATTACCATTCCACTGCCGCCACCATACTGATAATCATCTACGCTTTTTTGCTTATTGGTAGCGTAATCCCGTAAGTTATGGACAACAATTTCGGCAATGCCTTTTTTCTGTGCCCTTTGCAAAATAGAATGTGCAAACGGACTTTCTAATAAAGCGGGCAAAACGGTTATAATATCAAAACGCATGTCGCAAAGGTAAGAATTGAGGTTGGAGTTTACCTAAGTTCTAAAAAATCTAATTACGCCTAATCTAGCGTATTCACCTTAACCAGTTCATCAACCCATTCCAATTTAGAACCGCCAAGCTTGCCGTCAACAACGCCACTCATCTTCAGCTTTTGGTTCTTTTCGCTGAGCGTAAAATAGTTAACATATTGTTTTCCTGCTAATTGGTAAAGTGCATCGGCCCGCGCATAGGTGATATCAAGAACGTAGGTATTGTTAGATAAAATTTTATAAGACCCACTGTGGGTGACGATCTTTGTACCATTCTCTTTTGAGAGGTTGTAAAAGCTACCGTCAGATTTAAAAACAATACTACTTCCGGGATGATTAACCACATTCCAAATTCCAACAAACGGTTTAATCTCCCTTAAATTGGCCTGCTGTGGTGTTTTGCAACAAACGATTGAAATAACCGCAAATAAGAATGCAGTGTATTGAATGAATTTTTTGAGCATGTTAATTTTGGTTAGGATGAAAGCTAAAACTAACAATTTAATTGCTCAAAGCCAAGGGTTTAGTTCAGATAAACATCTAAAAGACCCTCAGGGAGATCTAACGTCAAAATTTTCTCTTCATCATCAATTTCTACAATAAAATCTTCATTTAAAGGAAAGAGGATTTCTGTTTCTTTGTAAAGGACAGTGGCAACAAATTGCTGCGGGTATTCATTTACCTCCAGTATCTCGCCCAATTCGCCCAGCGTTTCATCCACAGCCATAAAACCTTTAAGATCGGTGTAAAAAAATTCATCTTCGGCTCGTTCGGGCATTTGAGCAATGGGTAGATATAATTTTTTCTTTAAAAGAGGTTGGGCCTTATCGATGTGATCTACATCATCAAAATTGAAATAACCCGTTTTATTTGCTTGAAGCTTTGCAGAAGCGACGAAATAAGGGACAAGCTTTCCATTCATGTCTGCAAAAACAACGTCGAACGTTAATTTTTCATATTCATCAAATTCAAAAAAGATCTGTACTTCACCTTTTAAACCCCTTGTTTTAGTAACGTATCCTATATAAAATGCTTCTTCGTGTTTCATAACCCTTTGGTTTAATCATCTTCAAGCGTGTAGCCAAGTTTAAATAATGTGCGTTCGGGATAACAAAAATATCCTTTAAAAAAAGCCAAGAACCTCGAAATAAATTTAAGGTGACTACATCCGACAAGTATCTTTCAAAACTCGTTCGTCATGCTGAATGTATTTCAGCATCTTAATGGATATTGATTGCTTTGGTCTCTCTCCCTTAGGGCTTAAACTGAACTCATGTTAAATTGGTACACCCAAATTTTGATGACATTTTTAGTTAAAAAAATAGCGTTCCGAAAGTTTCGGAACGCTATTTCATTGCAACAAAATAATAAATTATTCTGCGCCTTCTTCTTTAGTAGCTTCTGCTGCAGGAGCTTCTTCAGTAGCTTCAGCCTCAACAGCTGGCGCTTCTTCAGTAGCTTCTTCTTCAACAACCTCTTCTGCAACTGGTGCATTTTTGGCTGCAATAGCGGCTGCTCTATCTTCTTTTTTCTTAGCTTCTGCAACTAATGCCGCTTTACGTGCATCAGCTTTAGAAGTAGCTAAACCTTCTGTTTTACCAGAAATTTTGCCAGCTTTAGCATTTAACCAAGCAGTAAATTTCTCATCAGCCTGTTCTTGAGTTAAAGCACCTTTTTTAACACCACCTTCTAAGTGTTTTTTGTACAAAACACCTTTGTAAGATAGGATTGCGCGAGCAGTGTCAGTTGGTTGTGCACCACTGTTTACCCATGCCAAAGTTTTTTCGAAGTTAATTTCGATGGTTGCTGGATTGGTGTTTGGGTTATATGAACCTAAACGCTCAATAAATTTACCATCACGTGGAGAGCGAGAATCTGCTACCACTACATGGAAAAAAGGTTTCCCTTTTTTACCGAATCTTTGCAATCTGATTTTAGTTGCCATTTCTTTTGTATTTATGTATTCAACATAGTTCCCGGAGCTTCGTGCTGCGGGGCTGCAAAGATAACTAAAATACTGTAAATTAAAAACATAGTTTAATTTCTTTGTTTTAAGGATATTTGACCCAAAATTTTTGCAGATACGAAATGGAAAGAATTGCAATTGATATGGATGAGGTAATTGCCGATCCCCTTGGAAAATTTATTAAACTTTATAACAGAGACTTCGGTGTTCCTCTTGATTTGAAAATTGATGCTGGGAATGAAATTTATCATCATGTTCCGCAAGATGTGAACAGGAAATGGTTTGATTATATTAACGAACCAGGCTTTTTTCGCGATTTAGAGGTGATTGCCGATAGCCCAAGGGTAATTAAGGCCTTACAAGAAAAATATGATGTGTATATTGTTTCTGCGGCGATGGAATTTAGAAATTCTCTAATCGATAAATACGATTGGCTTGCCGAACACTTTTCATTTATAGATTGGCAGCACATTATGTTCTGCGGAAATAAAATTGTTGAGGCAGATATACTCATTGATGATCGAATTAAAAACTTTGTAAACTTTAAAGGGCGACCGCTTTTATATACTTCGCCGCATAACCTGCTGATTACGGAATACGAAAGGGTTAATAGCTGGGAAGAGATTGCAGGATTGTTGCTTTAACGTTAATTAATTGGCAATTGCTCAAAACAATTTACCCCTTGGTGGTGATTCATCAACCAATTTATATAGCATAAAATAAAGATTAGAAAAGCAATAGCAGCAATGCTTTGGTATGGTTCTGTCCTGCTGTACCTCCAAGCGCTATGAAAAATAGCGGCTTTCCGTCCCATCAGGTTTAGTTTTCAACCGTAGTGATTCAATTAACGTTTTGGGCAAAGAAAACCCTTGGTTAATGGTGCAGCAGCACCAACCGACCGTATTCTAATGCATATCCCTTTAGATAATGTACCTAAGGCAGCAGTTTATTGTGCAACAGCCCGAGTAAAATAAACCAGATTGAAACGGCAGCCCCCGATTTTTGCTATCGGGGCTATAGTGAAAAGCTGGACGAACATTAATACATGCACTGCCCTTGCTTTACAAATTTTATAAGCTGTTAATCAACTAGTTAGTTTGGCCCCTGCAAATGAATTTTTATACAGTTACCCTCTTTCGATGCCTTGGTTTGTGTCTTAACGAAAACAATAAAACAATTCGATGATGGTACGTGAGGACACGTACCATGGCGGTTGTACCTAAGGCAGCTGTTTATTGTGCAACAGCCCGAGTAAAATAGACCAGATTGAAACGGCAGCCCCCGATTTTTTCTATCGGGCCTATAGTGAAAAGCTGGACGGACGAAAATAGATGCACTGTCTTTGCATTTCAAATTTTTTAAATTGTTAATCAACTAGTTAGTTTGGCACCTGCAAATGAATTTTTATACAGTTACCCTCTTTCGGTGACTTGGTTCGTGTCTTAACGAAACAATAAAACAATTCGATGATGGTACGCGAGGACACGTACCATGACGGTTCGCAGTCCATCGTGCACCAGCCCGAGTAAAATAAACCAGATTGAAACGGCAGCCCCCGATTTTTTCTATCGGGGCTATAGTGAAAAGCTGGACGAACGAAAATAGATGCACTGTCCTTGCTTTACAAATTTTATAAGTTGTTAATCAACCAGTTAGTTTGGCACCTGCAAATGAATGTTTTACACAGTTACCCTCTTTCGGCGCCTTGGTTCGTGTCTTAACGAAACAATAAACCAATTCGATGATGGTACGTGAGGACACGTACCATAGCGGTTCGCAGTCCATCGTGCACCAGCCCGAGTAAAATAAACCAGATTGAAACGTCAGCCCCCGATTTTTTCTATCGGGGCTATAGTGGAAAGCTGGACGAACATTAATACATGCACTGCCCTTGCTTTACAGATTTTACAAGCTGTTAATCAACTAGTTAGTTTGGCACCTGCAAATGAATTTTTATACAGTTACCCTCGTTCGGTGACTTGGTTCGTGTCTTAACGAAACAATAAAACAATTCATTCACAATAAACAAATGTTTGAAAATCAATAGCAGAAATGCGTCGCCAAGGTTTTGTCACCTTGAACCTCCAAGCGCTATGAGAAATAGCGACAACACAGCATGTAACATTTTACGAAAAAACCATTCTAATTATAAAAAACTAAATTATGTTAGTAACCACAACGCCTACCTTAGAAGGCAAAAAAATAGTCAAATATATTGGCCTTGTAACAGGCGAAACGATTATTGGTGCAAATATTTTTAAAGATTTATTTGCCGGAATTACAGATATTGTTGGCGGAAGATCAAGCTCTTATGAGCGTGTTTTGCGTGAGGGAAAAGATACTGCAATTAACGAAATGCAACAATATGCGGCTGCTTTGGGTGCCAATGCAATTGTTGGGGTAGATTTAGATTACGAAACCGTTGGTAGCGGCGGGAGCATGCTAATGGTTAGCGCAAACGGAACAGCAGTAATTATAGAAGACTTATAGAAATACAAATCGGATGAATGATCTTGAAAATCATTCATCCGATTGTCTCTTAAAACGACAAAATGTCAATCAATTTTATCCACGTAGAGCTTACCTGCTCTGCATTGATGTGCTTTATTGCATGGTCAAAAGGGGTAAAAATCATTTCGCGGTTAACCTGTCCGGCCATAACACCACTTTCGCCATTAATTAATCCTTCTACCGCAGAAACCCCTAATCGGCTTGCCAATACGCGATCCATGCAGGTTGGTTTTCCCCCGCGTTGAATGTGCCCCAACACGGAAACTTTAGTATCATAATGTGGGTATTTAGATTGTAAAATTTCACCCACTTTAAAAGCACCACCTGCATCGTCGCCTTCGGCCACAATGATAATTTTTGATGATTTATCTTTACGACTATGCTCCAATTTATGCAAAACGTCTTCTACGCCCATATTTGCTTCGGGGATGAGGATGGCTTCTGCACCAACTCCAATGCCACTTCGTAAAGCAATCAAACCAGAATCTCGACCCATAACCTCTACAATAAAGATTCGATCGTGTGATTCTGCTGTATCTCTAATTCTATCTACAGCATCAATTACCGTATTAATGGCAGAGTCGTATCCAATGGTAAAATCTGTACCGGCTAAATCATTATCTATAGTTCCAGGCAAACCAACTATAGGGAAATCAAACTCCTTTGAAAAAATGTTCGCTCCGGTAAAGGTTCCATCACCACCAATAACAACCAAAGCATCTATATTTCTTTCTTTTAGGTTTTTATAGGCTGTTTGTCTGCCTTCAACAGTTCTAAATGCTTCACTACGAGCGGTTTTTAGTATGGTTCCACCACGCTGAATGATATTAGCCACCGATTTCCGATCCATAGGGATGAAGTCGTTATTGATTAAGCCCTCATACCCACGAAGAAAACCCGTTACTTCAATATCATAATAAATGGAGGCTCTTACTACAGCCCTAATCGCGGCATTCATCCCCGGCGAATCGCCGCCAGAAGTTAAAACACCTATATTTTTTATCTTATTCATTTGTTTTTTTCTTGAAAGCTTCTTTTCCGCTATCTAAAAATTTAATATAATTTTCAGCATTATAATCGGCCCCTTGTGGTGGAACCAAAACATTCCCCTCTGCATCAATAATAATGTACTGTGGTTGAGAATTGCTATTGTAGGTTGATGCCTGAAAATCACTCCATTTATTTCCAATGGTTTTTATTTTTTTCTTGCTAAAGTTAGAAACAAATTGTTCAGATTCTGGCAATTCAGTTTTATCATCCACTACAAGTTCAGCCATTACAAAATCTTCCTTTAATCTTTTTGCTACTGCAGGATTAGACCAGACGTTGTTTTCCATCTTTCTACAGTTGACACAATTCCATCCTGTAAAATCTACCAATACAGGTTTATTTAATTCTTTAGCAGCTTGTTTAGCCTGTTCGAAATCATAATAAGGATCAAATCCTTTTGGTGTTAATCTGTGAAAAATTTCTGCATATTTTTTTTCTTTGATTGAAGTTTTTGCAGTAGATGAAGATTGAATTGATGTTAAATTATTTAGGTCAAAATCTTGTGTTGCAGTTGGTGGTAAAAAAGCACTAATCGATTTTAGAGGTGCACCCCACATGCCAGGGATTAAATAAATAACCCAAGCAAAAACCAGTATCGCTAAAAATGTTCTTGGTACCGACAAAAATGGTAAATCACTATCATGAGAAAATTTTAGCTTTCCAAGTAAATACATGCCCATCAAAGCAAAAATTGCAATCCAAATGGCCAGAAAAACTTCACGATCTAGTAAATTCCAATGATATGCTAAATCTACATTTGACAAGAACTTGAATGCAAAAGCAAGCTCAATAAAACCAAGCACCACCTTTACGCTATTTAACCAACCGCCCGATTTAGGTAATGATTTGAGTAATGATGGAAACAAAGCGAATAGCGCAAAAGGAATAGCTAATGCCAGCGAGAAACCAAACATTCCTACAGCCGGGCCTAGGCGATCCCCCTTTGATGCTGCATCTACCAACAAAGTTCCCACAAGCGGCCCTGTGCAAGAAAAAGAAACTAGTGCAAGGCTGAATGCCATAAAAAATATACCTACTAAACCGCCCTTGTCTGATTTTGCATCAATTTTGTTTACGAAGGCACTAGGTAATGTTATTTCAAAAGCGCCCAGAAAAGATGCTCCAAAAACAATGAGCATCAAAAAGAAAAATGCATTAAATATTCCATTTGTGGATAGGGCATTTAACGTATCCGAACCGAAAGCAATAGTTACAAACATGCCCAGTGCCACATAAATAATGATAATAGAAATACCATATAAGAAGGCGTGACCAATTGCTTTAGCCCTGCTTCCGGCCTTCTTTGTAAAAAAGCTGACCGTTAAAGGCACCATCGGAAAAATACAAGGCATTAAAAAGGCAAGAAATCCCCCAAATAATCCTTTCAAAAAAGTCTGCCACAGAGTTAATTTTTCAGCATCAGTGGTTTTACTCTTTGCTACAACAGGGGCTTTAACCGTATCCTTTTTAATCGAATCTTTAACAATGCCGTTTGCTGCGCTATCTTGAGCCGATCCGACTTCCGTAAACTGGATATCATCTGGAGCAGAGGCAGTAGTATCTTGCAATACCGAAGCGTAACTTTTAACCGCAGGCAATGCAATAAACATTGAAGCAATTAAGATTAATAATAAAACCTTTTTCATTTGGATGTTTTGTGTGTGTGTTGAAGCTGTGAAATTAAGAATAATTTTTAAAGGATTAATCTTTGATGCTTCCACGCCATTAGATTTTACTTTAAACAGAAACAGTCCCAAAAATCGGGACTGCCTATGTTATATTTTATAAGTTCGTTCGTTATTTAACTGGAACACTAAACTCAACCTCTTCTGGTGGAAGGCATTGCTTATCATTACAAACCATAAACTCAACCTTACCTTTAACCACAGTGGCGGCTTTATTGAGCTTTATCTTCTGTTGGAACACAACAGATTTCTCGAAATAACTCACGTTCATTTTAAAGGTGCTTTCATATTTAACGATAGCTTTTGGTTCGGTTGTTTTTCCAAGCAAACTAAAATCCTTTGATGGAGAAAAAGTAAATGTTGTTTTTACAGGCCCGCCGTCTTTAATATTCTGAGAATAAATATGCCATCTATCCTCTATGTTTGCTTTGATGTAAAGTACTGCTTCTGTTTTACTTATTTTCTTTGCCGCATAAGACCAAGTTACGGGCTTTTCAATTTGGGCAAAAGCCCCTGCAATAGTGAAGAGTACCATTGACAGTACTAAGGTGATTTTTTTCATGTGTTATTTTGTGTGTGTAAATTCTATTTCTTTAAAGTTAAAGCTTTTTAAACCCGCTTCCGTTTCCATAACCAAACGTCCACTTTCTTCAACTCCAGTTATCTTGCCTTCAAAAACCTGACCATTTTGCTGATAATGAGCTAATGTACCAAAGTTATACAGACGTTTAAAGTATTCCTTTTGTAAAATTATATAATTACCAGATTTCAAAATTAAGTAGTATTTCTCCATAAACACTACAATTTTCTCCATAACAGCCGCTAAAGGCGTTTCCTTTTGTAAAATTTGAATTACCGACGTGGCTTTGTTGGTTAAATCTGACTTAAACGTTTGTTGATTAATATTTAAGCCAATGCCAATAACTGATGATTTTATAAATGATCCTGTCAGTGTGTTTTCAATCAATATACCACCCAACTTTTTACCGCCAGTATAAATATCATTAGGCCATTTAACCAACACAGGCTGGGGTAAAATGTGGTTTAGCGCTTCGCTAACAGCTAAACTAACAGCCATATTCAAATAAAACTGTTTATTTAATGGCAGGAAATTTGGTTTTAGGTAAATACTTGTACTAATGTTTTTACCTGCTTCTGTTTGCCAAACGCTTTCTTGCTGACCTCTTCCGGCAAATTGATTGTCTGCCATAATTACAGTCCCTTCGGGTAATGGCTCGGATTTTGACACCAAATTCTTTAAAAAGTTATTAGTAGAATCAACCTCTTTTAATTTGATTAAATTTTGACCAACAAATAGTGTCGAAAAAGTGTTATTTTGCAAGTGTTGAATTTATATTATTGTAATTCCAAAATTAAATCATTTTAATGGTAAAAAAGAAAATAGTAGCCCTTTCTACATACCTTTCAGAGTTAGCCGTACAAGGCATACAAGAAAAAAAAGGAGAAGATATAGTGCGGTTGGATCTAAGAAACATTCATACATCGGTAGCGGATTATTTCATTATTTGCAGTGCCAACTCTGGTACGCAGGTAAAAGCTATTGCCGATAGCGTAGAAAAAGAAATATACAAGGCTACCCAGGCAGACCCACGACATAAAGAGGGTTTTGAAAGTGCCGATTGGATTATCTTAGATTATTTTGATGTGGTTGTGCACATATTTAAAACCGAAAAGCGCCATTTTTATGGCATAGAAGAACTTTGGGGCGATGCAGAAAGCACAAACTTTCAAAGCGCATAGCCCTTAAAACCATTTTGAAAAAGACAAATGAACGATAATCAAAATACAAACGAAAACAAAAAGCCAGGAAAAAGACTCCCAAACATCCCAAAAAAACCACAAAAGGGATCGAAGTTTAATATTTTCTGGGTTTATGCCGCAATTATAGTTGCCATTATTGCTGCTCAATTTCTATTCTCTACCGACGGAGGTAAAAAAGTAGAATATCCAGAATTTGAAAGTAAAATGCTTTTAACTGGAGACGTTGAAAAAATTGTTGCTTACAAAGCTGAAGATCTTGTTAAGGTTGAGGTTTACATCAAAGAAAGCAGTTTAAAAAAACCAGAATACCAAAAGTATAAAAGCAATAGCTCTTTTGCTGTATCAACCGGACCAACAGTTTATTTTAACGCCGGAACAATGGATGGCTTAGATAAGCAATTGGCAGAATCACAAAAAAACCTACCACCAGACCAACCTAGAATTTTAGCTGATAAAGAAAGTAGAAGCAATCCTTTTCTTGGGTTGCTAATTAATATTGGCCTGCCTTTATTACTTCTTATTGGTTTTTGGATCTTTATGATGCGCAGAATGGGTGGTGGCGCTGGCGGCGGCGGGCAGATTTTCAGTATTGGAAAATCTAAAGCCACTTTATTTGATAAAGAAAGCCAAGTGAACATTACTTTTAATGATGTTGCTGGTTTAGAAGAAGCCAAGCAAGAGGTTATGGAAATTGTAGATTTCCTTAAAAACCCTAAAAAATACACCAACCTCGGTGGTAAAATTCCTAAAGGTGCCTTGCTAGTAGGTTCTCCGGGCACAGGTAAAACTTTATTGGCAAAAGCCGTAGCAGGTGAGGCTCAAGTTCCTTTCTTCTCCCTATCAGGATCTGATTTCGTAGAAATGTTTGTGGGTGTTGGTGCTTCTCGAGTACGAGATTTGTTTAAACAAGCCAAAGATAAAGCACCATGTATCATCTTTATTGATGAGGTTGATGCTATCGGACGTGCTCGTGGAAAGAATAGCGTAATGGGTGGAAACGATGAGCGTGAAAATACATTGAACCAATTACTGGTAGAAATGGATGGTTTCGGAACAGATTCTGGAATTATCATTCTTGCAGCAACCAACCGCCCAGATGTATTGGATTCGGCATTGTTGCGCCCAGGTCGTTTCGATAGACAAATTTCTATCGATAAGCCAGATTTAGTTGGTCGTGAACACATTTTTAATGTGCATCTAAAACCTATTAAAACATCATCTGAAGTTGATGCGAAAAAATTATCGGCACAAACTCCAGGTTTTGCAGGGGCAGAAATTGCCAATGTTTGTAATGAAGCGGCTTTAATTGCAGCTCGTAAAAACAAAGAATCGGTAGATATGCAAGATTTTCAAGACGCTATCGACCGTGTAATTGGTGGTTTAGAAAAGAAAAATAAAATCATTTCACCAGAAGAAAAGCGAATCGTTGCTTATCACGAAGCAGGGCACGCCATTGCGGGCTGGTTCTTAGAGCATGCCGATCCATTAGTTAAAGTTTCTATTGTTCCCCGTGGCGTTGCTGCCTTAGGCTATGCGCAATACCTGCCTAAAGAACAATTTTTATACACTACCGAGCAGCTAACTGACGGAATGTGTATGACAATGGGTGGACGTGTTGCAGAAGACATTACTTTTGGTAGAATTTCTACAGGCGCACAAAACGATTTAGAGCGCATTACGAAATTGGCATATGCCATGGTAAGTATTTACGGTATGAACGAAGTGGTGGGTAATGTTTCTTTCCACGATCCTCAAAATGAATACAACTTTAACAAACCTTACTCTGAAAAAACTTCAGAATTAATTGATGTTGAAGTACGCAAATTGATTGGCGACGTTTACATTAAAACTAAACAATTGCTCATCGACAAGCGAGAGGGTTTAGAGAAACTTGCTCAGAAACTTTTAGAGAAAGAAATTTTGTTCCAAACAGATTTAGAGGAGATTTTAGGCAAACGCCCATTTGATACACGTACCACTTACGATGAATTCGTTAATGGTACAGGAGATCAAACTCCAGCTGCAGAAGGCCTAATTCACGATGGTGTTGGAAATACCGACATCGAAAAAGAAGTTTCTGGACTTCCTGCATCAGAAAAGGAATAAGTGCATGCATTAAATTGCATATAAACACAATTATATATAAGTTTGAAACCTTGAACCTAAAAAATTCGAGGTTTCATTTTTTTAGACAATGAAGGATAATACGACCGCGAAAGAACAGATGCTAAAAAAGATTCGGAAGGCGCTTTTAGAGAAGCGAGAAAATCCGTATCCAAATTTAGAAGAAAGCCCATTGTATAAAAAGAATGATGATCCCTTAGAGATTTTATTCGCAGAGCAGTTAACCGCTGTTTCTGGTAACTTTATTTTTTGTGAAGATGGGATTGATTTCATAGAAAATATGCTCCAGCTGGCAGATCAATTCAAATGGAGAAAAATTTATTGCTGGGAACCAGAGCTTCAAGATTTTCTATCGAAGTATGAATTCCCTTTTTACCAAACGGATAAAGATTTTGAACAGGCAGAGGTTGGTATAACCTTATGCGAAGCATTAATTGCCAGAAACGGAAGCGTAATGGTAACCAACCAAAGTGCAGCAGGGAGGAGATTAAGCATTTTCCCTCACCATCATATTGTTATCGCCCGTACGAGTCAATTGGTTTTAGATTTGAAAGATGGCTTTCAATTGTTAAAAAATAAATATGGTACGCAAATACCAACAATGATTAGTAACATTACAGGGCCAAGTCGCACAGCTGATATTGAGAAAACTTTGGTGCTAGGAGCACATGGTCCGAAGGAGCTTTTTGTTTTCCTAATTGACGATTTTTCTTAAATAATTTCCATTTCTAATTTATTAACCATAGTTTTATACTACATACCGTTTTAGTATGCGGTATTATAATTATGAGCACATCTATAAATACGATAATTACCGGTACCGGAAGTTATATTCCTGACAACATTATTTCTGGGAATGAATTTCTTAATTCCACATTTTTTGAAAATGGAAGTCTGCTTGAAAAAGACAATGCCGAAATTATTCATAAATTTTCAGAAATTACGGAGATTGTTGAAAGGCGATATGCTTGCCCAAATCAATTAAGCAATCAAATTGGTGCAATTGCTGCTGAAAGGGCGATTGAAAATGCGGGTATAGATAAGGAAACATTAGATTACATTATCTTTTGCCATAACTTTGGCGATATTCCATTAAACAGCAATCGTATTGACGTTTTGCCAGCATTAGCTTCAAAAGTTAAACAGCAACTGGGCATTGTTAATCCAGATTGTGTGGCTTACGATATAATATTCGGTTGCCCAGGTTGGGTTCAGGGAGCCATTCAAGCTAACTATTACATCAAAAGTGGCGATGCCAAACGGGTTTTGGTTATCGGCGCAGAAACATTGAGCCGAATTATTGATCCACATGATCGGGATAGCATGATCTTTTCTGACGGTGCAGGGGCGGTAATTTTCGAAGCAGATGAAAGCGGAGAGAAAAAAGGGATGTTAGCACACAAAACGGAAACTCACGCCGTTAATTATGGCAATTTATTGGTTATGGGCAAAGGCTCGCATCCTGAAGAAACCAGTGGAAACTACTACCTAAAAATGAATGGCCGTAAGCTATATGAATTTGCGGTTGTACAAGTACCCCAGGTGATTAAAAAAGCGATTGATAAAGCTGGCTTAACTGTAGAGGATGTTAATATTGTTTTTGTACATCAAGCCAATGGCAAAATGGATACCGCCATTATGAAACGCTTGTTTAAATTGTACGGAAAAGATACCATACCCGAAAACCTAGTTCCAATGACGATTTCTTGGTTGGGAAACAGCTCGGTAGCCACCATACCAACCTTATTAGATTTAGTGTTGAAAGGTGAGGTTGAAGGCTATAGAGTTAAACCTGGCGATGTTGCTGTTTTTGCATCAGTTGGTGCCGGCATGCACATTAATGCCTTTGTACATCGTTTTTAATTGCTCAACCTTCGTAATCCTGCTTTAGCCTGGCTTTCTATACTGCTTTCATATTCGTGATTTTTCATCGCAATGGCAATATTAAAAGCCTCTCTTGCTTTAGCTGTATTTCTTCTTTTTTCATAAACTTTGCCCATTTGTAGTGCAGCATTGGCAGCAAAGTAATATTTCAAATTTTTACCTTGATTTATGGTTGCTTGGTAGGCGGTTAACGCTAAATCATCCTTTCCCAAATCATCATAAATCCTTCCCAAGCGGTAATTATATTCAGTTTTATCCTTATCTGATGAATAATTGCTCACATTATCAGCTCCCAAGGTTTGGAGTGCTTTAGTTAAATACCCCCCGTCAAACAGTAATCTGGCTTTTAATAAATCAACCACAGGAGTTGGAGCAGCGGCTTCGTTTTGCGCCTGCTTATCCTTTTCATTATAAGTGTAACCATTATTGCTTACTTTCGAAACGTATGCTGAATAAGCTGTTTTATCGCCTTTTAACAAGGCAATCCAAGCCAAATGAAGGTTTGCGTCTTTAATGTAATTTACCCCTTTGTTTGTTTGCAAAAATCGGTTAAAGTAGGTTGATGCGCCCAAGTCCAATTTATTTAAATGTGCAATGCCTTCTAAATAATCTAAATATGGAAAAGGTTGATAAACACCGCCTTCAGGTTTTTTGGCTAGAATATTTATGGCTTCCTCGTTATGGCCATTTTTAATGCACACGTAACTCTGAAGATAACTCTTTAATAAACTTGTGTCTGCAATGCGATCGGTATACCGCATGGTTTTAACATAAGCTGATGTACTATGGGCTACATCTGTTAACACATAGGCATAATAAAACACCACTTCCTCGTAAAAAGGTTCATAAGATGATTTTGGGAGATTATCTACCAATTTTTCGAACATGTTAAGGCCATTCTGTAAGTTCCCTTTGATGCCAAATGTAGAAAGGGTACTTTTTAATGCGCCATCGGGTAGGTTTCCCAATACCGCATTGATTAAGCCCAAGCCTTTAAAGTTGAGTTGAAAATTTGGAAACTTCTTGTTATTCTCTTGAAGTTGTCCACTCGCTTTTCTGATTTCCATTGCTGCATTGAAGTATTCGCCATATCGGCCACGAATTAATGCCCATTGCAAATTAATTTCTGCTTGAGCATAAAGACAGTAGGGAGATTTTGCATCATCATCGCTAATCTGATCCAACCGAGCAGATTTATTTCCTTTAAGACGATCAAATTCAGCCTTGCTGTCTGACGTGATTAATGTAAAATAATCTACATAATTCTCTAACAGGGGGATAATTGAATTATTGGGGCGGAGCTTCTTTTCGGTGGCAATGTAGGCCTTTGCATTACCCAACTTAAGCTCAAAAATACTTTTATAAGCATTTAGGCAGTTTGCATTGAAATCAAAATTGGCAAATACAGAAATCGGGAGCGATAAAAAAACTACAATTGGAAACAGGCGTAAGCTTTTAATCATTATTAAATGGTGTTTCTGACTAGATTACAATTTTGGATGTAACCTAAATTCACATTAAACAAATATGAAGAATTAACGCAAAATATACATTCTTGTTTTGTTCAAAACGAAAAACGTCCCGATAAAAATCGAGACGTTTTAAATAAATATTTAGCTTATAATTTAAGCTTCAGCTACTTCTTGTGTTAAGGCCTCATCAACCAAAATACGTCCGCAATGCTCGCAAACGATAATTTTCTTACGTTGACGGATGTCTAATTGACGTTGAGGTGGGATTTGGTTAAAACAACCAGAGCAAGAATCACGATCGATGGTTACAACTGCTAAACCGTTAACGGCATTTTTGCGCAAACGTTTATAAGCAACCAATAAACGCTCTTCAATTTGAGGCTCTGCTTTATCAGCTTTCTTTTGTAAATCTTGTTCTTCTTTTTCGGTTTCTGCCGTAATTACACCCAATTCAGCTCTTTTAACTTCTAAATCTTTTTTTCTGCCTTCCAATTCAGCTTGCGCTGCTTCGAAAATTTCAGTTTTAGATGTGATTTCAAAACCGTGTTCTTTGATTTTCTTTTCAGAAACCTGAATGTCTAATCCTTGAATCTCAATTTCCTTTGTTAAAGCATCGTATTCACGGTTGTTTTTAACTTCTTTTAATTGAGTATCGTATCTTTTGATGGCCGCTTGGGCATCTTTAATCGTGTTTTTACGAGTTACGATTGAATCTTCTAAATCATCAAGATCGGTTTTGATTTTAGAAATTCTAGTTTCTAATCCTAAAACATCGTCTTCAAGATCGGCAACTTCCATTGGTAGTTCGCCTCTTACCTGACGAATTTTATCAATTTTTGTGTGGATATTTTGTAATTCGTATAAAGCCTTTAGCTTTTGTTCTACGGTTTGTTCCATTAAAACAAGTAATTTATGGGGTTTGTATTTTGCTCCGTTAAACGGATTGCAAAGTTAGTAAATTTTTTCTGAATAATTTCAAGCAATAAATTTGAGGTAAATTGTTCAGTTTCAAAGTGTCCGATGTCGGCAATGATCAATTTTTCCTCTGCATCGAAAAACTCATGGTATTTAAAATCGGCGGTAATAAATGCATCCGCTCCCACAGCAATTGCTTCCTTTAGTAAGAAACTTCCAGAACCACCACAAACGGCAACTTTTTTAATCCTTTTATTGATTACCTCTGTGTGTCTTACCACTTTAGCTTGCATTCTATCTTTCACCAAATGTAGGAAATCATAGGCGTCCAGATCATATTCTAACCAACCCACCATGCCTGAACCTACCAATTGATGCTTATTTTCTAATTTATAAATATCGTAAGCAATCTCTTCATAAGGATGATTTTCGAACAAGGCAACCAAAATTTTGCGTTCGGCTTGACTTGGGTAAACCATTTCTATCCGAACTTCTGATTCTTTATGCCTAATGCCTTTTTCACCTACAAATGGATTTGCGTGTTCGTTGCCTTTGAAAGTACCGAAACCATCGGTATTAAAACTGCATTCGCTGTAATTGCCGATATTGCCTGCCCCTGCATAAAAAAGCGCAGAACGCAATTGCTCGGCTTGCGCCTGTGGGCAATACGTAACCAGCTTTTTCAATAATCCAGCTTTTGGCGAAAGCACTTTCGTGCCGGTTAGGCCTAAACGTTCGCAAATTCTTGCATTTACGCCGGTATGAATGCTATCAAGATTGGTGTGTATGGCGTATAAAGCAATGTTGTTTTTAATGGCTTTTAGCACTACGCGCTCCACATAATTTTTTCCATTAAGCTTTTTCAAACCCTTAAACACAATTGGATGATGGGTGATGATTAAATTGCATCCCGTGGAGATGGCTTCATCTACAATTTTTTCAATACAATCTAAAGCAACCAAAGCACCATGAATTTCCATATTTGGATCGCCAACGATCAGCCCTGAATTGTCATAATCTTCTTGATAATTAAGGGGGGCAATGCTTTCCAAGTAATTGGTGATCTCAGCTAATTTCATTTTATAAAGATATGTAATTTGGGGTTTTTAGAATAAATATTTTGTCAATCTGAACCGAACAAAAAAATCCGAACTCAATTGATCATCAAGTGCGGATTTAAACTTTGTGGTTAAGCAAAGGGTAAAAAAGGTCGTGCTGTTTATTTCAAATTTTGATTACTGAAAACCACCCATTCTCACCATCTGTAAGCTTTCGAAAACCATTTTCTGGTTGTGCTCGAAAGCAAGGGTTTTATGATTTACTACATCAATGATTGACCCAATGAAACATAAACCAGCAGTAAACAAATACAATATTCCCATCCCAATTTGACCAATAATAAATCTTTGCAAACCCGGAACGGCGAACAAACCGATTAAGCAAAATATCAACATATCTGAAGGGTTTTTCCGTTTAGTGCTGTAAACCATCAAAAAGTTTCGCAATTGTTGTTCGGTTAATCCGGTTGTTGCTTGTTGTAAATATGAAAATTCCTCTGGTGTTATACCTGGTAACGACATAAGAGGTGATTGAAATATATCCATGGTTTCTATTTGTTTGTGGTTAAAATTTTATAATTCTTATTATATGTTAGTGTGTAAATCCGATACAGTATAATTAAAAGTGCCGGCAGCCCAAACCAATGTTCGCTAAAACTATTGGAAAATTCGCCATGTAAAATATGACTTATTGACCGTCCCAATCCACATCCTGGACACCAGTTCTCAAAGCCCAAATTTGCCAGAGGACAAAGTGTAAAGTGATGGTAATGAGCATTAGTAGTTGCCAACAACATCAAAGCCGTAATCCAGAAAAAAAGTTCTAGCGGAAAGGTTTTGATGTACTTCATGTTTTGCTATTTATATATTTTAGAGGTAAACGGATAGGCTTTGTTACACGTTTTAGGCTTATTTCGACGAAAAGTATAAAAAATTCGACGAATTGGGGTAATACACCGAGAAACATAATTTGATCTGCAATGTTAAACACACCAAAACTTAAAAAACCTTTACAGAACTTTGCGGTTAAATATAAAAGATAACCTTATTTTTGTGTCTTGAATATCCGCGATTTAATAAATAGATATAAAACCGACGAAAGGGTAACCGAATTTACCAAAGCGTTAAACGGCTCTAAACATCCAAAAATCCAATTAAAGGGATTGGTGGGTTCTGCCGATGCCATTGTAGCACTTTCATCGTACTTCCTACTTCATAAACCCTTACTTTTTGTTTTTCCTGATCGGGAAGAGGCTGCGTATTTTCAGTCTGATTTAGAAAGTGTGCTGGATAAACAGGTTTTGCTTTTCCCTTCTTCTTACCGTAAATCGTTCGATTTTACTCAGGTAGATACGGCAAACGTATTGGCGCGTGCGGAGGTTTTAAACGAACTAAACCATGATTCGGAGTACGGGAAAATTGTGGTTTCTTATCCTGAAGCCATCGCAGAAAAGGTTATTGATCGCTCTGCTTTAGAGAAAAACACTTTAGAAATAAGTATTGGCGCTAAGTTAGGAATTGATTTTATCAATGAGTTTTTAATTGACTACGATTTCGATAGGCGAGATTTTGTTTATGAGCCTGGCCAGTTTTCTATCCGTGGTGGAATTGTGGATATTTTCTCTTTCTCTTCTGATTTGCCTTATCGCATCGAATTTTTTGGTGATGAGGTGGAGAGCATCCGAAGTTTCGAAATCGAGAGTCAGCTCTCCGTTGCAGATGTAAAATCATTAACCATCGTACCGAACGTGCAGGCTAAGTTTTTAACGGAAAGCAACATCAGCATTTTAGATTACATCGACCAAGACACACAGCTGTGGTTTAAGGATGTTGAATTTACCTTGGATATTATTAAGGCCGGATATAAAAAGGCTGTAGAACTTTGGAAAGCTTTATCGTTAGCCGATAAAAATCAAAATCCCGATTGGATTGATCCAAAGTTTGCTTTTACAGATGAGAAATTGTTGGGCGATCATTTGCAAGATTTTCCCTTGGTAGAATTTGGGAAGCAGTTTTTTTATCAAACCGAAAACCGATTTGAGTTTGAAACCAAGCCTCAACCATCTTTTAACAAAGATTTTAATCTGCTCATTCACAACCTTAAAGAGAATGAAAAGGCCGGAATTGTTAATTTTATTTTTACCGATTCGCCTAAGCAGGTTGAGCGTTTGTACGCCATTTTAGAGGATATTGATAAAACAGCCAAGTTTACGCCGATTAATAGCATGCTTCGCGAGGGATTTGTTGATCCGCAGATTCAAACGGCATTTTACACTGACCATCAAATATTCGATCGATATTATAAATACAAACTTAAAAAGGGCTACCAAAAAAGCCAAGCCATTACACTTAAAGATCTTCGTGAGTTAAAATCAGGAGATTATGTTACCCACATCGATCATGGTATTGGAAAATATGCCGGCCTTGAAAAAGTTGAGGTTAATGGCAAAACTCAAGAAATGATTCGTTTGGTTTATGCTGACAATGATTTGCTTTATGTAAACATCAACTCGCTAAACCGGATTGCAAAATATAGTGGAAAAGAGAGTGGTGTTCCAAAAATGAATAAGCTTGGAACCGATGCTTGGGATAAGTTAAAAAAAACCACAAAAAAAAAAGTTAAAGACATTGCCCGTGATTTAATTAAGCTTTACGCTTTACGAAAGACCCAGGCAGGCACGGCATTTTCTCCTGATGGATATCTTCAAACCGAACTAGAGGCTTCATTTATTTATGAGGACACCCCCGATCAGTTAAAAGCCACTCAAGATGTAAAAAAGGATATGGAATCACCACATCCTATGGATCGCCTAGTTTGTGGCGACGTGGGTTTTGGTAAAACAGAAATTGCGGTTCGAGCTGCTTTTAAAGCGGTTGCAGAGGGTAAGCAAGCCGCGATATTGGTGCCTACAACCATTTTGGCTCTGCAACATTTCAAAACCTTTTCTTCCAGATTAAAAGATTTTCCGGTAACGGTTGATTACATTAATCGTTTTAAAACCAGCAAGCAAATCAAAGATACCTTAGCAGAGGCCGCCGCCGGTAAGGTTGACATCTTAATTGGCACCCACCGCTTGCTAAGCAAGGATGTAAAGTTCAAAGACCTGGGCATCATGATTATTGATGAGGAACAGAAATTTGGAGTTACTGCTAAAGAACGATTAAAAGCTGTACGGGTAAATGTTGATACATTAACACTCACTGCAACCCCAATTCCAAGAACGCTACACTTTTCTTTAATGGGGGCAAGAGATTTATCCATCATTAGCACGCCACCTCCAAATCGCCAACCAGTAAGCACCGAACTGCATGTGTTTAATGATAAACTGATTCAGGAGGCCGTTCAATTTGAACTCGACCGTGGTGGGCAGGTGTTTTTTATCCATAATCGGGTAAATGATTTGATGCAATTGGGCGGATTAATCCAAAAATTGGTTCCAAAAGCCAGAATTGGTATTGCCCACGGGCAGCTAGATGGCGATGCATTAGAAGATGTAATGCTCGATTTCATCAATGGCGAAAAGGATGTTTTGGTGGCCACAACGATTATTGAAGCCGGTTTAGACATCCCGAATGCGAATACCATTATCATCAATCACGCACACATGTTTGGGCTGAGCGATTTACACCAAATGCGTGGTCGGGTAGGACGGAGCAATAAAAAAGCATTTTGTTATTTGCTCTCTCCACCCTTATCAACCCTAACCTCAGAAGCTAGAAAGCGTTTGAGCGCTATTGAAGAATTTTCGGATTTGGGTAGTGGATTTAATGTGGCCATGCGAGATCTTGACATTCGTGGTAGTGGAAACTTATTAGGTGCCGAACAGAGTGGGTTTATTGCAGAGATAGGCTTTGAAATGTATCATAAAATACTAGATGAGGCCATTCAAGAGCTTAAAGAAGCCGAATTTAAAGGCTTATTCGAGAATGAACCCGCCAGGCCTTTCGTTGGTTTCACACAAGTGGATACCGATTTGGAGTTGTATATTCCAGATGCTTACATTACCAACATCACTGAACGTTATAACCTTTATACAGAGCTTTCTAAGCTGAATAATGAATCTGAATTGGCCGTTTTCGAAAAGCATTTGGCCGATAGATTTGGTCCAGTACCACCACAAGTAAAAACCATGTTAAGCGTGGTGCGTTTACAGTGGCTAGGCAAAAAATTGGGCTTTGAGAAAATTAGTTTCAAGAAAAACAGTTTACGGGGATACTTTTTGAGTGACAAACAATCGGCTTATTTTGATTCGAATACGTTTACCAAAATTTTAACTTTTGCTCAAAATCACCCAAGAATGTGTAATTTAAAAGAGGTAAAAAATACGCTTAGAATTGCTTTCGATAATGTATCCTCTGTTGACGAAGCCATCCAAACTTTAGAACTAATCGATTAAAAAAAACTCGTCATAAATAATGGATCCATCCCTCTTGCTCGATTTAGTGAAGATGCAAATGCCCTACGGAAAATACAAAGGGTATTTAATCTGCAATATTCCTGAGCAGTATTTGCTATGGTATAAAGACAAGGGCTTCCCGAAAGGCAAACTGGGAGATTTAATGGCTACCATGTTCGAAATAAGGGTGAACGGCTTGGAATATTTGTTAACGCCGTTGAAAAACCAGAATCGATAATGACGCTTGCGTGTGTAGCGATTTAGATATTGAAAAAATTGTCTTTGTCAGCGAGAACCGATTTAAAGATAAACTACTTCATTATCTTGCGCAGATCAAAATGGTAAAAGCGCGTCATAATTTCTCCCGCAGATCAAAAAGGTAAACGCAGATTGAATAGAAATGATAAAAAGAAATCAGCGGGAACCCATTATTCATGATCTGAGTGCCATACAATCAGGCCTTATTTATCACTATCGCATCCCTAATTCATAAAAACTTCATAATCGTGTGGTTATTTTGGCATTTATAAGAGGTATTTCAGTACCCTAAATAAAATTGCTAAAAAATCAGATAATGAAAAAAGTTATAATGCTCGCAATGTTCAGCGGATTGCTGTATCAAACAAGTTGTACGTCAAAAAAAGAAGAAAAAGAAGAAGTTGTAACCTATTCTGTTACTTCTCCTTTAAAGATTGACACATCTTTCACTAAAGAATACGTTTCACAGATTAAATCTGTCCGAAACATCGAAATCAGAGCCCAAGAAAAGGGTTTCTTGCAAAACATTTATGTTGATGAGGGCCAACATGTTCATGCAGGTCAGGTTCTATTCAGAATAATGCCAAAAATGCTTCAAGCGGAATTGCTAAAAGCACAAGCAGAAACTAAATCAGCAGAAATAGAACTTGAAAACACCAAATTATTAACCGATAAAAATGTAGTTTCTAAAAATGAGCTCGCCATGGCAAAAGCCAAGCTTCAAGCTGCTAATGCCGAAACTGCCTTGGCAAAACTGCATTTAGGTTTTACTGAGATTAGAGCTCCATTTGATGGAACCATTGACCGTATTCCACTGAAACTCGGTAGTTTGATTGATGAGGGTGCATTGCTTACTAGCCTATCAGATAACAGTCAGGTTTTTGCCTACTTCAATGTATCGGAGCCTGAATATTTAAGTTATCAATCTGCTGCGAAAGCTAAAGGACAGCAAGAAGTGGGTTTGTTACTTGCAAATAATGAAATGCTAAAATCAAAAGGGAAAGTAGAAGTAATTGAAAGTGAATTCAACAACGAAACAGGAAACATCGCGTTTAGGGCAAGATTTAACAATGCTGATAATTTATTGAGAAATGGCGAAACTGGCAAAATCGAAATGGTTGTTCCATTAAAAAATGCCATTGTTATTCCCCAAAAAGCAACCTATGATATTCAGGATAAAACTTATGTTTTTGTAGTGGATAAGAATAATAAAGTGCACTCAAGGGCGATTACAATTGCAAGTGAATTACCTGATTTATATGTAATTAGCGACGGGCTAGCTTTAAACGATAAGATTTTGCTAGAAGGCGTTCAGAAAGTGAAAGATGATGACAAAATAACTTTCAAGTTCCAAAACCCGAATGAAGTTATCAAACAATTGAGATTGAAAACCGAATAATCCACATTTGCCAATACTTATTTTATGTTTAGTAAATTCATACAAAGGCCTGTCCTTTCTATCGTTATATCGCTTGTAATTGTGTTTTTAGGTGTGCTGGCCATAAACTATCTGCCCGTAACGCAATTTCCTTCTATTTCGCCTCCCAAGGTAAACATCACCGCAGAATATCCTGGGGCAAACAACGAGTTGTTAATTAAGTCTGTCGTGATTCCGCTAGAACGTGCTTTGAATGGCGTACCAGGAATGAAATACATTGCATCTGATGCTGGTAACGATGGTGAAGCCTCCATTCAAGTTGTATTTAATTTAGGTACCGACCCTAACCAGGCATCTTTAAACGTTCAGAACCGTGTAGCGGCTGTAACCAATAAACTACCGCCTTTGGTTGTTCGAGAGGGCGTAAAAATCAGTCGTGAAGAATCTAACATGTTGATGTATATCAATCTGTATAGCAAGGATCCGAAAATGAACCAAAACTTCCTTTATAACTTCGCCGATATCAATTTGTTATCCGAGTTAAAAAGGATTGATGGGGTAGGTTTTGCCGATATTTTAGGTGATAGAGATTATGCCATGCGCATTTGGTTAAAGCCAGATCGCATGCAGGCCTACAAAATTTCGGTTGATGAGGTAATGAAATCTCTGGATGAGCAAAGTTTAGAAGCCTCTCCCGGGAAAACTGGAGAAAGTTCTGGTAAACGATCGCAAGCATTCGAATATGTGCTAAAATATTCGGGCCGATTTAATACAAAAGAAGAGTATGGAAACATTGTTTTAAGGGCAAATGCCAATGGAGAAATGTTGCGCTTAAAAGATGTTGCCGATGTCGATTTCAGTGCCGCAGCCTATAATTTATATTCAACATTGAATGGAAAAGCCTCTGCTGCAATTGTGTTAAAACAATCTTATGGAAGTAATGCAAGCCAAGTAATTAAGGATGTAAAGGCCAAAATGGCCGAAATTAAAGAAAGTTCCTTTCCAAAGGGTTTGGATTATGAAGTGAGTTATGACGTTTCGAAATTCCTTGATGCCTCTATCGAAAAAGTAATTCACACCCTTGTTGAGGCTTTTATTTTGGTAGGCTTGGTGGTATTTCTTTTCCTTGGCGATTGGCGTTCAACAGTGATCCCCGCAATTGCTGTACCTGTTTCCCTAATTGGAACATTTGTATTCATGTCGTTTTTTGGGATTACGCTTAACCTCATCACATTATTCGCATTGGTGCTGGCCATTGGTGTGGTGGTTGATGATGCAATTGTAGTAATTGAGGCTGTGCATGCTAAAATGGAACACGATAGAAAAATATCTGTACTGAGGGCCACCCAAGAAGCGATGAAGGAAATCAGCGGAGCAATTATTGCCATCACTTTCTTAATGGCTTCGGTATTTATCCCAGTAACATTTATGTCTGGACCGGTGGGTATTTTCTATCGCCAATTCTCCATCACCATGGCAACGGCGATTATCCTTTCTGGTATTGTTGCTTTAACGCTTACGCCTGCATTGTGTGCCATTATGTTAAAAAACAACCACGGGCAAGCAAAGAAAAAAACTTTTGTTGATTTATTTCTCGACCGATTTAACAACGGTTTTGCCAAGCTTTCAGGTAAATATGAAATTGTTTTAAGCAAAGTTGTGGGCAGGCGTTTGTTGACTTTTGGAGTGTTAATTGTATTTTGTTTGGGCATTTGGGCATTAAGCGGAAGCGTTCCATCAGGCTTTATTCCAAATGAAGATCAAGGTATGGTTTATGCCATTATTCAAACCCCTCCAGGTTCTACTTTAGAGCGAACCGATCAGGTATCAGAGAAGCTTCAGAAAATATGTGAGGACATTGATGGCGTAAAATCCGTTTCATCATTGGCAGGTTATGAAATTTTAACCGAAGGAACGGGCTCTAACTCTGGAACTTGTTTAATTAACCTGAAAGATTGGAACGATCGTAAAAGCTCGGCGGCAGATATCATAAAAGAACTTGAAGAAAAATCGAAATCGATTCCTGGTGCCACCATTGAATTTTTCCAGCCGCCAGCCGTTCCGGGTTATGGGGCAGCGGGTGGATTTGAGCTTCGTTTATTGGATAAGGCAGGTAGCGGCGATTATAAAAAGATGGAAACCGTAGCAAACGATTTCGTAAAAGAGCTTAACAAACGAAAAGAGTTATCCTCTGTGTTTACCTTTTACAGTGCCAGTTTTCCTCAATATATGTTGAAGATTGACAATGACATCGCTCAGCAAAAAGGCATTACTATTGATAACGCCATGAATACGCTATCTACTTTTGTAGGAAGTAATTACGAAACAAGTTTTATAAAATATGATCGGCAGTATAAGGTAATGGTCCAGGCTTTGCCACAATACCGTGCTCTGCCCGAAGACATTTTGAAACTATCCGTTAAGAATGATAAAGATGAAATGGTTCCGTTTTCGGCCTTTATGAAGATGGAAAAGGTTTATGGCCTTTCGGAAATTACCAGACACAATATGTATAATGCCTCTGAAATTAGTGGGCAATCTGCTCCGGGTTACAGTTCTGGCGAAGCCATTGCAGCAATCACCGAAGTAGCCAAGAAGACCTTACCAAGAGGTTTCGGTATCGATTGGGCAGGTATATCTAAAGATGAGGTATCCAGAGGCAATGAAGCCATCTATATTTTCTTGATCTGTTTAGGTTTCGTTTACCTTGTGCTCGCGGCGCAATATGAAAGCTTCATATTACCGTTATCAGTAATTCTATCTTTACCTGTCGGTATTTTTGGAGCCTTCCTCTTTTTAAAACTTCTGGGCTTAGAAAACAACATTTATGCCCAAGTGGCCATGGTTATGCTTATCGGGCTACTTGGTAAAAATGCGGTGTTAATTGTAGAGTTCGCTACGCAAAGGCATGCGCAGGGAGCAACCATTTTAAAGGCAGCCATGGAAGGGGCAAGCGTTCGTTTCCGCCCAATTTTAATGACCTCCTTTGCCTTTATTGCAGGTTTAATTCCGTTGATGATTGCCACCGGACCAGGTAAAATTGGAAATAGAACCATCGGTTCTGCAGCGGCAGGCGGTATGCTTTTCGGTACCATTTTCGGAGTACTCATCATCCCTGGACTTTATTATGTATTCGGTACTATTGCCGCCAAGCATAAACTGATTAAAATTGAAGAAGAACATCCATTAACTGAAGAAATTGAACACAATGTTTAAGAAAAATATATACACAGGGCTCGGATTTATTCTAATCTGCTTAGCCTATACCGCTTGTAAAGTGCCACAGGTAGCTCAGAGAAACGAAAATAAAAATGTTCCTGGAAGTTTCACCACTTCTTTAGATACTTTAAGTAGCGGTAAAGTGCAATGGAGACAGTTTTTCACCGACCCAAATTTGGTTAGCCTGATTGATACGGCCTTAAAAAATAATCAAGAGCTAAACATCACGTTACAGGAGATCGAAATCGCCAAAAATGAAATCAAGACGAGAAAGGGAGACCTTTTACCCACACTTGGTTATCGAGTTGGTGCAGGATTGGAAAAAGTGGGTCGTTACACCAGCAGCGGTGCAGGCGATGCCTCGACAGACATAACACCCGGTAAGGAAGTGCCCGAAGTTTTGCCAGATTATGCTTTTGGCCTTCAAGCAAATTGGGAAGCCGATATTTGGCACAAACTACGAAATGCAAAAAAAGCAGCCTTAACGCGTTATTTATCCAGTGTTGAAGGGAAAAACTTTGTAATCACTAACCTTGTGGCCGAAATTGCAAATACCTATTACGAATTATTGGCTCAAGATAATCAGCTGGAAATTGTTAAAAAGAACATTGCTTTACAAACCAATGCTTTGGAATTGATGAAAATCCAAAAGCAAGCGACCAGAGTTACGGAACTTGCCGTACGTAAATTTGAAGCAGAGGTTTTAAGTTCGAAAAGCTTGGAGTTTGACATTCAACAACAGATTACTGAATCGGAGAACAAAATTAACTTTTTATTGGGCCGCTATCCTCAGCCCATCGCAAGAGATAAAACAAGTTTTACGGATTTGGTTCCCCCAACCATACAGGCTGGTATTCCTGCACAATTGCTATCCAATAGGCCAGATATTAAACAGGCAGAATATGATCTTACCGCCGCCAAATTAGATGTGAAAGTGGCCAAAGCACAATTCTACCCCTCATTAGGCATATCGGCAACATTGGGTTACCAAGCATTCAATCCATCTTATTTGTTAAGAACACCTGAATCTTTAGCTTATTCCTTAGCTGGTGATTTGGCCGGACCACTAATCAATAAAAATGCGATTAAGGCCGAGTATTTAACTGCAAATGCGAAACAACTGCAAGCGGTATTTAATTACGAGAAAAGCATTTTGAATGGATATTTTGAGGTTGCAAATCAACTATCAAACATCAGTAATTTGCAAAAAAGCTATGATTTGAAAAGCAAACAAGTTCAGGCTTTAACCCAATCGATAGAAATTGCCAACGACTTGTTCAAATCGACTAGGGCAGATTATTTTGAAGTGCTCATGACGCAACGTGATGCACTACAATCAAAATTAGAACTTATCGAAACCAAGAAGCAACAATTAAATGCGGTAGTGAATGTTTACCATGCTTTAGGTGGAGGGTGGAATTAAATTCCTTTTACTTCGGTCGCTTATTTCAAGAGCGGCCGAAGTTTTTGATTAAACCTTACAGTTATCCTCATCGCACATTGCATCATTCTTTGTATTTAAGGATGTAATTGTGTCTTTTGGTTGAGCGCTTTTCCATTCGGTAAAACTCTGTGTTAGTGCCTCTGTAAAAGCCTGCACGGGTTGCGCACCAGAAATGCCATATTTTCGATCCAAAACAAAGTAAGGCACGCCACGGATCCCCAAATTCTGGCTTTCATAAAGGTCGTATCTTACAGCTTCTGCAAATTGGTCGCTATTTAAAACCTGTTCAGCCTCTGTTTTATCCAAGCCCATTTCTACGGCAACATCAATCAAGACCGAATTTTCACCCAGGTTTCTGCTTTGTACGAAGTGTGCCTCAAATAATTTTTCCTCGGCCAAATCTTGAAGATTGTGTTTTGATGCAAGATGAATTAATCGATGGGCATTAAATGTGTTTGCAGGAATATTATGATCAAGATCAATAGTCAAGCCCGCATTTGAAGCCATCTCAACCACCTGTTTGGTCATTTGTTTAGCCTGTTCAATGGGCATTCCTTTACTTCTAGAAAGGTAATCGTAAACCGTTTCATTGTTGGTATTGTGGTATTCTGGATTAAGCTGATAACTTTTCCAATCCACCACAATTTCATTTTTGAATGGAAGTTTTTCGATTGCCTGTTCGAAATGCCTTTTCCCGATATAGCAAAACGGACACATCACGTCCGACCAGATCTCTACTTTCATAACGCAAAATTACGGGGATAAATGTTAAGGCAGGTAAACTCAAAGTAAAAACACCACCCAAATTAAGCCGCCCCAATTTGAGTAACAATTTACCCGAACTGGGGAATTTTTACTCGAAAATTATTTTAAATTAAGCACAAATAACTGAAAGTTAAAGATTTAACTATATGGCATATGATTTGACTAATTGCATCACTAGATAAATTATAATTATGAAAAAAATATTTGCTAAATTATTAGGAGCCTGTATGTTTTCGTTAATCCTATTTACCAATATTCAAACACGAGCACAAAATACTGATCAATTAGAGAATGTTGGGATCATAAACAAAGCAACAGTATATCTGACGAGTGGTGAATTTAAGACTGGAGTTGTGGCATTTCATTTATATAATACAGGGGTTTTGCTTTTTTCTGACACTTCTACTTTTAATTCTTTCGATAAATTATACACCCGTAAAAAAAGTGAATTTCAAGTTATTAAAATCGAAGACATTACTAGTGTTGTAACGTCAATGCGAGGAACGTGGTTTGTAAAAAATGCTCAGGGAGCAAAATATTATTTAAAAGAAGGGTTAACTTTTTTCAGATTAGTTTCTGATGAAACCGGAAAATTAAAATTATATGAACGAAAGGTAAGTAATCCAGATAAAGGAAATCGATTAGATTCATTTTATTATGTTACTGATATCGATAATGAACGAAACGTAATTAGTGTAGATGCGGCAAAGTTCATGCCCAATTTTCCTAAGAAAGCAAGCGTATTTTTTGCTGCCTGTCCGGATTTGGCTCAAAAAATTACCGATAAAACCCCCGGGTATGTTCCATTTGAAGAACCTAAATTTAGCTTAAGTGCATTAAAACAAAAAATTAGTGATAATATTAAGAATGGGGGTATAGAACAGCCGAGAGAAGAAGAAAACCCGTTTAAAATTTGGGAAAGGTTACTTAAAGAATATAATTTTTGTATAAAGAATTAAACCATAGCGCCACTTTAACCTAAGCGGTGTTATTGTTAGTAATAGATTTCTATTTATACAACTGATTAAACAAGCCCCAAATTTGCTTCGAGATTTAAAGCTTTAAAACAAAATGGAGATTTTGCTTTTATTTTTGCTAGAGGTGAAGCAAATCAGTCCAACTATATTGTAAAAGTGAGAAAATCAGACGGAGAAGAGATTGATAAGGTTGCGATAGATAATACTCGTCCATTGTATGAAGTAGATTACGCAACAAATAATCTTTACTACGTATACCAAAATGAATTAAGAGTTTTTTCTAAAAAATAGCTCTGTTAAATAGCGGTTCTCCCATTCGGGATAGTCGCTATTCATTCATACATTATGAAAAAAATACTTTTAATAGCCTTAATTCTGGTATCAAAAATTGCTCTTTGTCAATCTACCGATATAGATCGCAAAGAATTTAATTTTGCTTTTGTTCAGCTTCCAAAAACCCCAGTTCTGGATGAGAAAAATCGGAGCTATAGCTTTGATATAAACACGGCAGAAAGTTTGATGGGTGATAAGGCAGATAATTATTTGGAAAGCAAAATTTCCATCCTGGGATTTGAAAAATTATCGAAAAATGGTTACTTAACTATCAACATAGATCTCCAGAATCCGATTATAGTCGAGAAAGATGTTAAGACAATAACAACAAAAAGTAAAGATAAATCAGGGAAGGAGACGATAGACTATACATTTGTTGCTGAAATAAAATATAAACAGGAGGGAATTTGTAAAGTTGCTTGTGTTGATGAAAAATTAAACAAAACATATTCATATTCCGGTATCCGAGAGAATAAGAGTTCAGAATTTAGCATGTACGAGGATGCCAAAAAATATCTAAATCAATTCACGTCATCGGTAGTTAAAGATGCTTTCTTAAACGAAGTTACCAATTCGCTGAATCATCATCTTTCTGTTGATTTCGGATATTCTATTCAAAAAGGAAGAGATTTTTTATGGATGCTCGCTAACACGAAACACTCAGAACAGGCTAAAAATCAGGTTGCATACGAGAGAGTGAAATCTGTATTTGAGAAAATGGAATTTGACAAATCAGTTGCTTCAATGGAAAAAGAGTTGGAGGCTGCAATTGAGTATTACAAAGGATTGGATTTGTTATACAAGGAAGACGAAAGAAAGGATAGGAAAATAAGATATTTAGCTTATTTCAACTTAGCTGTAATTTACAAATATTTAGATCTTCCTGAAAAATCTTTAGAATGGGCAAAAAAACTGATTGAAAATAAATACGACGAATCTGATGGCAAAAGCCTTCTTCAAGATAATCAGCTAATTCTGGAATCCTTTTTGGCTAATAAAGTCAATTCTAGACATATGCCCGTAAATACTAAATTAGATACTAAAGAAACTGAGGTTTTAGCTGATGATGCTTATGTATTAGAACGAGATCCTGCATTTATGCTAGCATACATTATCACTTCCAAAGATACTGTTGCTTCATATATTGGCCTTAAATCCATTCAAACTATTAACAAAAATATTTCAGTAAGGATTAAGGACTCAAAAACAGGTAAGTTTATATACAGAAACTATAGTGCAGCGCAAGTTAAAAGTTTAGTTTTAGCTAACGGAGATGAATATAATTCAGTTACATTCAAAGAAGCTGTTGATGCGGGACTAGGAGCTCCAGTACCTAAATTTGTTAAACAACAATTTATTGGCAAAAAGAATACCTTATATCAATATTATACCGGTGAACTAATTATCTTAAAAACTGGGAGTACAATTGGAGAATCACTATCAACATCCAATTGGATGCTGAACTCTTCCACGAAAATGGCTGAAATGGCAGCCAATTGTCCAACTTTGGCTGAGCGAGCAACAAGCAAAGAATTTAAGAACAACCTAGATGGAATTAAAACCTTTTTGAAGCAACTTGATACTTGTAAGTAATGTAAAGCTACCTAAAAATGGGTAGCTCTACATTATTTATACAACTGATTAAACAAAAGCTTAAATGTACCATGCGTTTGAGCGCGGAAGGTAATTTCTGGGCCAAAAGCATAAAGTGTTCCTTTACCAATTTGGCTCTGGAAACTTGTGATCCCACCCTTCAAATAAGCTTGACCCCAAGCCCATCCACTTCTTAATGGAGCAGCTGAGTTAAACCACATTAATGGCTCAATTTTATAAGCTGATTTAGAATCTTTATCCAATGTAAAAACTGGACTTTCATCAAAATACACATCGGTGAGTTTGCCTAGTCCCCAGTTTGCAGGTTTTTTATCATCAATTTCCGTTTGTAAAACACTTCCAGGTATGTAATATTTTTCATCTGGTAGTTTTTTTTCTTTACCATCAACAATTTCAACTATTGCATTTTTAACAGGCAAAGCCAGTTGATACGCTAAATTGGTGCTGGTGCCCATCGTTACAATCTTTCCTCCCTCTTCTAAAAATTCCTTCAATTCTGGAATCGACTTGCCTGCCGTAATTCTGCCCAATTGTTTTCTAAATTCTTCGGGAATGTCTTCTGCTTTAGGCCCGAAATTACGACTACTTGTACCTTGTGCTTGCACAGGTGGTATTGCACCGCCAACAAACACAATCACATCATATTTGGATTTTAAGTTTCCTGCATCAATATCTTGAGGATAAACCACATCAATTGCATAATGGTACTGCTCCATTATAAAACGAACCCAGCCAGAAGCCATCGATCCACCATAAGTATCCCACAAGGCAATTCGAGCTGTGTTAATTGGAAGTTTCCGTTTAGGTTCAGCACCAATTTGTGCATTCACATTTGCCTTTTGCAAAACTTCCACAGCTTTAGCAGAGGATTTAACATAAAAATCACCAGACTGCTCATCGCGAACGACTGCCAAATTTGCCTTCAATAAATCGTTAACCGCTTTATAAGAATCATTTTGTTTTGAACTTAAAACAAAACCTTTCCCTAAAGGAACTTTGTTTGATGGTGTTAAAAGCGCTCCTATTGGCAATTTCTTGAATGGACCAGAAAAATCGTTTAAAATTCGGTCGAACTTAACATTCATTAAGTAGGCCAAAGTCCAGCCCGCAGCATCGTACGGAGCAACCGGCGGACCACCTGGGTACTTAAAGTCGTTTGGATGATCTTGGGGCTCAAACATATCCAAAACGTGTGGCCTAAAGGCTTGATTGGTTTTTACAACATAACTTCCTTCAGGATATGACTTGCCTTCGACGGTAAAATTTGCCGTTGCCCTTTCAACAACGATTCCAGTTCTGATTAATGCATTTAAAAATTTAATCGCTGTATTGAAATCAGGCTGATTTGCGGAAATGATATAACCTCGCGCATCCCGATTAATAGGGGCCTTCATTACCGTATCGAACGACTTCATGCTCATCTGCCTGCGAGCACCAAAATCAGTATCTCCAGCAGCAGCATTCCCCT
Source organism: Pedobacter yonginensis (assembly GCF_003173595.1). Lineage (GTDB taxonomy): Bacteria > Bacteroidota > Bacteroidia > Sphingobacteriales > Sphingobacteriaceae > Pedobacter > Pedobacter yonginense. Next base: position 764,527 of record NZ_QGNZ01000002.1, on the reverse strand, counting down.
TTTCATTCTTGGCTGCCTCATTTATGGCTTCTATTTTCTTGGGTGAAAACGACCAATTATCCTTACTTCCTCTATCAATGGAGTTCTTTCCCATTTGATAAATATTAAATAACAATTCATCGTGATAGCGTTGTGCATAACCTAAAACGGCGTAATTTAATGATACGGAGTAATCTATAGAATTTTTGAAATACCACTTTCTCGGTGTAATTGGGTTTGGAGAATCGCCATTGGGCAGTAATCTTGATGGTACCAATGGAATATCAGAAGGTGTTGGGCTGCCAATAATTTCGGTTAAAAGGCCAACCATATTATGGAAATAGGTTGTGGTGCGAAGGCCCCCATTGTACCAAGTAGAGTAAACCGAGCCACCACGCTGGGTGTAACCAGGTTTATTCTCCACATTCATTCGATTGTGCATTGCCGCCCCTACGGCATCTAAACTGGTTAAAATAGTAGGGTCAAAAACATAATTAAATGGGTCTCGATAGGGTGGCCCAGCAACCACCGTGCCTGCCGGACCTGCCTGGTGGTGATTGTACATAATTTGAGGAATCCACTCAACAAAAAGCTGTCTGCCAATGTTTTGTGTTTCCTTAAGATTAAGCATAAAGAAATCTCTGTTGTTATCGTGGCCAGCATATTTTTCATAAAGCCTTGGTAAAGCACTCAAGCTTCTTTTTTTAGGGTCTTTCTCTCTCATATACCAATTGCTCACCAGTTCTTGTCCATCTGGATTTGCGTGGGTAAAAAGAATAATGACTTGATCCAGAATCCGCATCGTTTCCGGATCCTTTCTCGAAACGAACTCATAAATGGTTTGGATTAACTGATGTGCACCGACAGTTTCTGTTGCATGCAACCCTCCATCAATCCATACCACTGCTTTACCCTCTTCTGCCAATGCTTTTGCTTTTTCAGGCGATATCTCTGCATGGGCAAGTTGTTGTGAAATTTCCTTATAACGAGCTAGGTTTTTCAAATTCTCTGGAGAAGAAACAATCAACATGTATTGGCTTCTGCCTTCTTCGGTTTTGCCAATATCCACCAACTTTACACGATTCGATGCTTCGGCGAGCTTTTTAAAATAGGCTTCGGTTCGAGTGTAGGTAGCCAGTTGATAATCATCGCCAATATTGAAACCAAAGTGCGATTTTGGAGTGGGTATCTCCTGCGCAAATGCAACACTACTGCTAATCATTAAAAAGGCAATACTGAGCTTTTTAAAGTAGTTTTTTATCATAATCGAGATTTGTTTGTTGGTTAATCAAATATAATGTAGAATAACCTCCAAAAATGGCTTGAAGCTAATTTGTTACAAGTGGCGATTGGTTTTTGAATGAGGGAGATTTGAAGCACTGCTCAGGCGCTTAACTGAGCCCTAAAGCCAAAACCTACATAACAATTAAAGTGGGCAGAAAACTAATTTACGCTGGACAAAAGCTAATGTCAAAATACTCCCATCAACGCTAGCGATGAACCGCTCAATAACTAGACATTAGTACAAAATCAAATAAAGATAGGCATACACTACAGGTGCAGCCAAAAGTAAACCATCAAAACGATCGAGTAAGCCACCATGACCAGGCAATAAGCCTCCACTATCTTTGGTATCTAAGCTCCGCTTCAGCATGGATTCAATTAAGTCTCCAAGGGTTCCAAAAGATGCGATTAAAACCGCCATGCCTGCCCAAACAATAACTTGATTCTCGATAAAAATATAAGACAAGCCTACCGCAACTAAAACGCTGGTAAACATGCCGCCAAAGAAACCTTCCCAACTTTTTTTAGGGGAGTGGCGCTCAAATAATTTCCGCTTACCATACTTTACTCCGAACAGATAAGCACCAGTATCATTGGCCCAAAGCATTAGCAAAAAGGCTAGCGGAAAATGGAAGTTGTAATGATTCCAATCCTTTAAAAAACCTAAAGCATGAAAAAAGCAAAAGGGAATGGTTACATAAATGAAGCCCACAAAGGTGTATGAGATGTTGGCAAAGGGAATTTTGTTTTTCTTATACAATTCGCTAATAAAAACAGAAAAGATTAAGGGAATGCAAAGAAGAAGGTATTTTACATCATACTTGAGATAATGTAAGCCTGCCGCCATTAAAAAAATTAGTCCACCAGCAATAAGTCCAATATTTCTGTGTGGCCTAATGCCCGAATTTTTGATCAGCTTATAAAATTCGAAAAGAGATAAGATGCTTAATACGAGATAAAAAGCAGAAAAAGTATAGCTGCCCAAAAAGATGGAGCCAAGCATAACAATAGTAAAAAAGAATGCGGTTATTGCCCGGGTTTTCATTTGTAGAGGAAGTGTTGGATTAAATTTTTATTCAATTTCGTTTTGAACCATGTACTCGATTGCCTTGTCAAAATCAGCTTGATTGACCAATACATTTACTTCGCCGAAATTATAAGCCGCAAGTTGCTTATTAATGGTTACCGCCGGGATTCCGGCTTCAGTTAAACCTTGCTTCAAAACTTCGGCAGCAAATGCATCGCCAGTTGTATATACTTTAACCCAATTTTCGTTCACGTTGTGTATAATCTTTAAAAAATTTAAACAAAGCTATGGTTAATATTACACTAATTGCATAGCCGTACCAAGGAAAACCAATGGCATCATCAGCCCTTTCTAGCGGCATATTGTGTTTTTGCATGTAAAGGGCTACACAAACGGCATATCCATTATTTAAAAAATGTGCCAACATTGCATACCAAATACTCCCGCTATAGTAGTATAAATAACCAAAACCAGCCCCTAAAAGCAGCCTGGGTACAAAGCCATAAAACTGAAAATGAATTGTACTGAAAATTATTGCGGCTGCCCAAATGGCTACATGGTGGTTGCCCAACATTTTGTGTAAAGCACCTTGTAAACCCGCCCTAAAAAATAGTTCCTCGCCAATGGCTGGCAAAACGGCAATCATGATTAAATTAACCACAAAATCCCAATTACTGCGCACCGTGATTAGTTGGATGGTGATTTTCATGGTTTCGTTTTCTGTTTCCTTCATCCATCGCTCTATTCCTTTGAGAAAATCAGGCAAAACCATTTTCTGATTGACAAGTGCCGTCCACTCCATTACCGGCATACTCACAATCATAATAACCAATACAAGAACTAGCGGCAACAGACTCGGCTTTTTAAATCCATAAAACGTGACTGGTGTTTTCCGCTCCGTGTAAGCTAGAGCAATTGGCGGCACAATAAACATTCCAATTGAGCTTAAAATTTGAAACATCTTTAAAGCTGTAATATATTGTGGCGCACCATTCATCATCAGGCTAAAATCACTGAAGATCGTCGTTCCATAAACCAAGAGCACAAGCAATGCCCATAATGCGCTAAACAATGTTGCGCCTACCGCCCAGTAAACACAAAGTAAAAATATTTGCAAAAGCGGATGGCTTTCTCGGTTGATGGGTGTTACAAAATTCATTATTTGTACCTTTGTGTGTTTTATTAATCGTTGAAGATAGAAAATGTCTGTAAAGATAGGAAATATAGATTTGGGAGCGTTCCCATTATTGTTGGCTCCAATGGAGGATGTTAGCGATCCCCCGTTCCGCTTTGTATGTAAGCAAAACGGTGCCGATATGATGTACACCGAATTTATTTCATCCGAAGGCCTAATTCGCGATGCCGCTAAAAGCATTCAAAAGCTTGATATTTTTGAATATGAAAGGCCCATCGGGATTCAGATTTTCGGGGGCGACATCGAACACATGCGAGAAGCTTCAGAAATTGCTTCGCAAGCTGGGCCAGATTTAGTGGATATAAACTATGGCTGTCCAGTAAAAAACGTGGTTTGCAAAGGTGCAGGTTCTAGTTTATTACAGGATATTGACAAAATGGTGAAAATGACCGATGCCGTAGTAAAAGCCTCACATTTACCCGTTACAGTGAAAACCCGATTGGGCTGGGATGACAATACCAAGAATGTTTGTGAGGTTGCAGAAAGACTTCAGGATGTTGGTATCCAGGCCCTTACTATCCACGGACGTACACGAGCACAATTGTACAAAGGCTCTGCAGATTGGACATTAATTAGAGAAATTAAACGAAACCCACGAATCAAAATTCCAATTTTTGGTAATGGTGATGTAGATAGCCCGGAGAAGGCCGCTAACTGGCGCATGGAGTATGAGGTTGATGGGATTATGATTGGCAGAGCGGCGATTGGCTATCCATGGATATTTAGAGAAATTAAACATTTTTTTAAAACCGGAGCGCATTTAGCCGGACCAACAATCGAAGAAAGAATTTCGGTTTGTAGAACTCATCTCGAAAAATCTATCGAGTGGAAAGGCCCTAAAACAGGTGTGTTCGAAATGCGCAGGCACTATGCAAATTATTTTAAAGGCTTGCCAGATTTCAAACCCTATCGTATGAGATTGGTTTCTGAAGGTGATATTAATAACATTTATAGCATTTTAGACGAAGTGGCAGTGAAATTTGCCGATTACGATCCAACAATCGCAATGGCTTGATTTTTGAAAGCATTTTTGTACATTCGTATCAATCAACATGGTTACAGCAATTACAGATGGAGTTAAGGTTTCTGTAGAAACGATTTACCAACCAGAATATTCCAATCCGGCGAACGAGCATTTTATGTTCGCATATCGTGTAGAAATATCCAATCTTTCTGATTATGCTGTTCAATTAATGCGCAGGCAGTGGTCTATCTTTGATTCAAATAGTAGTCGTAGGGAGGTAGAAGGTGAGGGCGTTGTTGGCATTCAACCAATTATTCATCCTGGCGAAACGCATGTGTATGTTTCGGGCTGTAATCTAAAAACCGATATCGGTAGCATGGAAGGCAAGTATTTAATGAAACGTTTAACTGATGATGCTGACTTTGATGTAGATATTCCGAAATTTTTACTCATTGCACCTTACAAATTAAATTAAAGCATACCATCTATCGGTCGTCATATTCAATAGGCTTTAGGTTTTGAGGCTAAATTTTCTTGTTTTATGATAACTTTGTAATTAGCAAGCAGATCTTTAACGCCTCGTACCTTTTAAAATGATTCAGCTCAATCTTTTAGACTTAGCCCAAAAACAGTTTCCCAACTTAAATTTTGATCTTGATGATGACATCATTAAAATCGAAAAAATTTTAAAAGCCGAAGCCAAACTTAACCCACAAGTAAAGATCAATGATATTGAAAATCTGATTACTTTCTTAAGGAATTACCGAGGAAGGTTTATTCCCATTTTAAAGAATAAGAACATCAGCACAATTGTAACTGGCAAGGAAGCAACCATTAATTTCGCCCGTTTCGACCCCGAAAACATCCCCGCAGAAACACTCCATGATTTTGAAGAAGCTTTTTCCAGCAATATTTTAGAATATTTGAGGCAGTGCATTAGAAACAATAAGTGGAACAGTTTAAGAAGCATTTTTATGAACTACACTTTCCTTGTTGGCGATGCAACTAGAGACGAAATTTATCAAATTTTAAAGCTCAAAAATCAAGCGATCATTTCAGCAATTTACAACAACCAGTTTGTTGACTACGTTAAAAACAACTCCTATTGTGCTGATATTCAGTATTATTCTATGTTAAGCACGATAGATCAACATTTTTTTGATGATGATATTTTAGCGATAAATAACATCATTTGCGAAAAACAGAAGACCACCGTACACAATAAAGTTTTTCTTGGCAAAATTCTTTATGCCGCAAGCTATTTTAATGCCTATACAGAAAGTTTAAAAGAAACACTTGAAAATAACCAACAGATTGCCTTGCAATGGGTTTATCCTAACGAAACGATATCTAACAGCTCTTCTACCAGCTCCACAACCATGACAGCTATAGTGATATCCATCATTGTGGTTGTCATCATCATTGCAGTTGCTAGCGGTGCTACTGGAGCTGTCACCCCAATCATACTTTGCATAGGCTTAATTGCCCGATTAATTAATGCCATCAATAGCAGGAGATAATTCCAATTATTTTAAACCCAACGTTCCGTTTTTATCTTCGAAATAGTCTTTTGGTTTAATCTTCAATAAATGATACAGCGCAGAAATTATGGCTTTTAGCTCAATATAATTTTCATTCTTGATTGCTCGTTCTCCGTTTGAAATGTGTTTTCTAGCGACAGATTCGTTCGAGTAATCACTAATTTCTTTGTAAGCATATTGATAAAACAAATTCACGTAAGATTCATCGTGCTGATAATACATTTCATGAGAAATCTTTTGAAGCTCCTTTGTTTTCGATCTAATAATTGATGTTTGGTTTGAATTCAAAAACTGAGCTTCGTTCTTAATGATGTTGTTAAAAACATGTTCAATTTTTGCATTGGGTTTCAAAAGTAAATCTTCTTTAATCTCCGCTTTGTAAGCCTGGTATTCTTCTATTTCGGCAATTACATTTTTCCTTCTCACCAAATCATCATATAGCTGAAATGCTTTGCGCTTCCGCTCATCTATATTATAAATTTTGTCCGTAACCAGGTCATCTTCAATATCAATAAGAGCCTTTAATAGCTCAATGATTTCTAGGCGAAGATCATTCAAACGATCTACAATTTCATGTCGATTATTTATGCTGAACTCTTCAATTTCATAATCGATATTGTTTAAAGATTTTTCGAGTTCTAGCCTTACTTTTGGAATGGAAACTTGCTTTGCTGATGCATTAAATACTTGGCTGATTTCCAGATTTATAGCATCAATGAAAACATTAACCGTTAAATCTCGCGACTCGCTAATCTCGAAATCGATCTCAATATCAGTTCCCTTCAATAAATTTGCAGACAAGTCTGATGCATTAATCTCTAAGTAACCGATACACAAATTACTCGCGGGCGATGTTTCTGCCTTTCCTTCAACGATATTGATGATTAATTGCGCTCCAGAATCCTTCAAAATCGTTTTGGAAACTGTTTTATATATTTTTTTGGAAAGGGGCAGTATGTCGTTCTTTTTAAATATCCGTTCTAAATAAGTAGTTCCTAAGGTGTCATCAACTTCTAAACAAATGTCATTGGGTAATGGCTGCCCAGAGATATTATAAATGCCATGGTTAATGCTTAAATTATCTTGCTCAAACACCAAAACCTGGTGCTTATTAAAGATTTTAACGTGAAAGAAGTTACTGGTTTTGGGTACCAGTTTTAAAAATTCGTTAAACTTAGAGTGGAAGGAAATTAAGCCCGAATCAAAGCCTCCATCGGTGCGGGTTACCCGGTAGTAGCCAGAAAATTCGTTGGGTACAAATCCAGTCAAAAGTTCTTCATTATCTTGAGAATTTACCTCGTAAACCAACTTTACATCTCGCAACTGATCTGGTACTTCTTCTTTAATTTCTGCCTTTTCAGTACTTAAATTCTGCTTCGTTTTGGTGCCTGCGTAGTAACTTGCCCCAACAATTATAGCGGTTGTTGGATCGATGCTCGAATCAACGGTAGATTCAAATTCCTGATGCAGATATTCCTTAACGTATGGTATATAGGTTGTTCCTCCCACCAAAATAATCCGTTCAACCTGTTGGTTAGAGACGTTGTTTTTCTCTAACAGTCGTTTCGTTAACTTAACTGTTTCCTCTACTTTCGGATGAATAAGTTCGTTAAATTGTTGCCTTGTAATTTCAAATTCGATAAACTTGGATGCGAGCTCCAATTCAAGCTCTACATACACACTTTCTTTAATGGATAATTCCTTTTTAGCTTCCTCTGCTCTATACAGCAATTCGAAAAATAGCTTGCTGTAAATTCCTTTTTCGGCGCTAACCATTTGCTTCCACAAGTTATCGGTGCCGAGTTCTTTCTCCAAAATCGGACAAAAAAGATGTTCAAGAATTAAATTATCGATATCTAAGCCCCCCAAGAAGTTATTTCCTTCATGGTCAATCACTTTTAGTTCACGATTATTGATGCTCACCAGGGCTACATCAAAAGTACCACCCCCAAAATCGTAAACCAACCATTTTTTAGATTCATCAATGGAAATATTTTGGGTGTTTGCATAGGCCAAACATGCGGCGATAGGTTCTTGCAATAATAAAACCTCTTGCAAACCCGCACTGTAGCCAGCACTTTTAGTGGCGTTAGATTGAATGGTATCAAAAGATGCGGGGATGGTTATAACTGCCGATGTTGGCTTTTCATCACCCACAAAGTTGATGAGCTCTTTTAAAACCAGTGCGGAAAAATCAATGGCAGTTTTATTTTCTTGGGTAGCGGGAACATGATAGCTGAATTCGCTTCCCATTTTCCGTTTAAAGCTAGAAAACACATTTTCTGGTTGTACTGAGGTTAGTTCCCGGGCTTTATCTCCAACTAAAATACGTCCATTTCGATATGCAATAACAGATGGCAAAGTATCTCTAAAACCTACGGGGTTTTTAAAAATATTGACCTTCCCGGATTGAAATTTTCCGATACCCGAGTTGGTTGTGCCTAAATCTATCCCAAAATTTATGTTTTCCATTCGCTTATTCTACAATTACAACTGCTTTTTGTATCAAGATCCGATTGCCATTTTCATTTTTGTAAATGGTTGGCTTTAAAACCTTTGTGATTTTTAAACTCTGCCCGCTTTCATTTAATATATTTGCTTCAACTGAGGCATCCCGTTCGTCATACGGCTGATGCAGTGGATTGACAACAATATAACCCTCTTGCTCTAGTTCATGGTAGATCCTTTGAAAATTCCGTTTAAACGAGGCAAAATCTTCTGTTTTAATTTTGTTCTCTATCTCAAAAATCTGAGTTATAATATCCTTCATTCGCCGAATTTGATTGCATTAAATGGTTTGACTAATATAGTTTGTTGCCCATAATTTGAAAGATAATTTTTAAAAATAGTTGCGATTTGGGTGTCATTTATTAAAAATCGATGCAAAAAGAAAAAGCGGTCAGGAATAATCCTTAACCGCTTCGTGTATCACAATAGATTAATTTTGTTAATCTCTGGCTCTGCCAAAAAGCATCGATGCATAATAAAGCAAGTTGGCAAGCGCGCCAATAGCAGCTACAACATAAGTCATTGCCGCCCACCAAAGTGCATCTTTTGCCTGCGCGTTTTCTTCTTGCGTTTGCATAACCCCACTGTTATTTTTTAGCCAAGCCAAAGCCCGATTACTTGCATCGAACTCAACTGGCAACGTAATAATACTGAATACGGTTACTAACGCTAAACCCACCACGCCAATGGCTAAAACAATAGGAGTAACCGAAAAGACCAGCAACATAACGCCAAGTAACAGTACCCATTGTAATAAATTCGATGAAATGCTCACTACAGGTACCATAGTGCTTCTTAAATTAAGCCATGTGTATGATTTTGCATGTTGTACCGCATGACCGCACTCGTGTGCTGCTACAGCGGCAGCAGCCACACTTCTACTGTAGTAAACATCTGTACTTAAATTTACGGTTCTATCTGAGGGATTGTAATGGTCTGTAAGCTGTCCTTCCGTACTCATCACTTTCACATCGTATATTCCGTTATCATGTAGCATTCTTTCAGCTACCTCCTTACCCGATAGTCCGGAGCTAAGTTGCATTTCTGCATATTTAGAAAATTTGTTTCTAAAACGCCATTGTACAAACATGCTCAACACTAATACCGGGACGATTATAATTAAATAAACTCCCATTTTTTTGTATGTTTTTCAATACCGATATATCAAAAAGCGTTCCCATATTATTTGATTTGAAAAATATACTAATTTTAGGGTATGGCAAACAACCTTTCATACTGGGAAAAAACTCAATTTTTTAATTTCGATGTGATTATTGTTGGTAGCGGCATAGTGGGTTTAAATGCTGCCATCCATTTAAAAAAATCTGCGCCGAAGTTAAAAATAGCGATACTGGAACGAGGCTTTTTGCCTATGGGTGCAAGTACAAAAAATGCAGGTTTTGCATGCTTTGGAAGCGTTTCTGAATTGATTGAGCAGGAAAAAATAGCGGGTACAGATGCCTTAGCTATTCTTATTGAAAGACGTTGGAAAGGTTTATTAAAATTGCGTGATTTACTCGGCGAGAAAACCATTGATTATCAATGTTTAGGGGGCTACGAATTATTTAGAAAAGATGAAGCCGCTCTTTCAAACCAATGTGTAGCCAAAATTGAACATTTCAATCACCTGATTCGGAATATTGTTGGAGCAGATGCATTCAGTTTAAGCAATACGAAAATAAAAACCTTTGGCTTTAGCGAGGTTGAATGTTTAATCGCTAACCAATACGAAGCGCAAATCGACTCGGGGAAAATGATGCTTTCCTTATTACAACTTGCACAGCAACAAGGCATACTGGTATTTAACAATTGCAAAGTAGATGAGATTCTAAATGTAGATAAGGGTGTTGAGGTACTCACAGATCAAGGTAAATTTATTGCCAAAAAAATTATTGTTGCCACTAATGCTTTTATAAATTCACTTTTGCCAGATTTAGAAATTACACCCGGTAGAGGGCAAGTTTTGATAACGGCACCAATTAAAAATCTTAAAGTAAAAGGCACTTTTCACTATGATAAAGGCTATTACTACTTTAGAAATATAGACAATCGAATTTTACTCGGAGGAGGAAGAAACCTCGATTTTGCAGGGGAGACAACGACAAATTTCGGGCAAACAGAAGCCATACAACAAGCTTTAGAAGAGCTTTTAAAATCGGTTATTTTGCCAGATGTAGAATTTGTAGTGGAGCAGCGTTGGAGTGGAGTTATGGCTTTCGGAAAAGTGCTTGAGCCTCTAATTAAAGAGGTTAGCAACAATGTTTTTTGTGCTACCCGCTGTAATGGAATGGGCATTGCTATTGGCTCGCAAACTGGTGCAGATGTTTCAGAAATGGTTTTAAGGAGTCTGTAATTTTACCATTTCACTTTTCATTTTAGCAACCTTTAGGTCTAAATCGTTTGTAGGTAAAATCCAGCGTTCAAGTTCCATCGACCAGTTTTTAAATTTTTCGGTGTTTTTAATTTTGTAATACTGGAACAGGATGTAATAAGCCATTTCAGCTTTATAGCTTTCGTTAGGGCATTGGGGAAGCGATTCGTGATAGGTTTCTTCGGCTTCCTTTAACCGTCCGGCATTAGTTTTATCAAATACCGTCTGCTTATAATAATCACAATATTTTTCAGTCGCAAATAGAAGCGGGCGGGTAGGCTTGCCCAATTTCTTCATCAAAATCTGGTTCTGAGCATTCGCTCTTTGTATATAAAGACCGGGGTACTGATCATCTCTAAAACTTAATTTATCAAGATACTCCAGAGCTTTTTCAAACTCACCCCATAAATTATAGGTACATGCTAAGCTAAAAAGGCGATCTGTAGATTGGCTTTTATTTTTAAAAAAAGGCAGCCAATTGGGGTTTCCTGATATGTTTAAAACACCGAGTTTTCCTTCGGGAACCAAGGCAACCAAATCTTTAGTGGGCAAGATTCTAAATTTAAGCGTCTTCGCCTTTCTGAGTTCGTAGTTACCATTTTTTATGGAAAAAACCCCCTCAGATTTAAATGTTAATCCTGCAAAATTATCCAGATAAACAAAGCCATAAACGTAGTTACTGTCTTGAACTGTAGGAATTACAACCCACTTATCTTCGCAATCCAATAATTTTTTATCGAATTTTAAATCGGTTTGGGCTTTTGCTCCATACGTTAGAAGCAACAGCAAGATAAGTGGCCATTTCATAATCGGGAAGATTTGTGTGTTACTTAAAGATAATGGTTTTATTACCACTCACAAAAATTCGATCTTCAAAAAGTAATTCCAATGCCTCCAATAAAACCGCTTTCTCAATTTCCTTACCCGCTCTAACCATTTCCTTTACACCAAAGTTATGATCTACATGTGTGGTGTGTTGGGTAATAATTGGGCCTTCATCTAAGTGATCTGTTACAAAGTGTGCCGTAGCACCTATAATTTTTACACCTCTTTCAAAAGCCTGTCGATATGGGTTTGCGCCAATAAATGCTGGTAAAAAAGAGTGGTGAATATTGATGATTTTACCTGCATAGCTTTTTACAAAATCAGCTGATAGGATTCTCATAAATTTAGCGAGCACCAGATAATCTACTTCAAAGCCATCGATAATATGCTTAATCTCGTTTTCAAATTGAGATTTGTCCTTCTCTAAATGGCTAACATGAAAATATGGAATACCCATTTTCTCGGTAAAATCTCTGAGCTCCTCATAGTTGCCAATAACACATTGAACGTTTGCACCAAGGGTTTTAAATTGATTTTTAATTAAAATTTCCGCTAAACAGTGATATTCCTTCGTCACTAAAACAGCTATTTGCTTTTCCTTTTTGGTTACTAAATCTACCTGTGCGGTTTTGGGTAGGCATTCCAAAAGCCTTTGCCTAAGCTGGTCTGTTTCAAACATCATACCCGTACAAGCAATTCTGGTAAAGAAGGATTTATTTGCCTCATCTACAAATTCTCGCATGGCGATAATATTTAATTGATGAGCCGCTAAAACACTGGTGATGCTGGTTACTAAACCCACTTGATCGGGGCAGGAGATGAGAATTGTTAATTCATTCATTTGCATAATCTAAAAAATCAATTATAAACATTAAATCATAATCAGCCTTAAATTTTTGTATTTATTTTATCGCATTGATGCCAAGATAGCCTTTCCTTCTCACTTCACTTATTACCAAAATAATTTGCCAATTTTGTTTTAAATGTTGATTTTTACTAAATTTTTTATCATTATGGAAATAGCGTCGGTTGTACTTCTTGTTGTCGTTTTAATTGTTTTGATCCTTCTTTTTATCAAGAAACCCCAATCCACCCAAAATTTATTATCTGTAGAAGATTTTGAAAAAATTAAAGCCGAAAATGATCTTCTGAAAATAAATTTAGCTAAAGCAGAAGAGCGCTCTAATGGCTTGTCTCAAGAGAAAGAGCACATCACCCTTTTGTTAAAGCAAGAACAACAACGTTTAATTGAAGAATTACAAATGGAACGCGATCGCTTAGCTGATGCCAACCGAGAACTGGAAAGTACGCGTTCATTTTACACTGCCGAAAAAGAAAAACTGGCCGAACAAAAGCTGAGTTATCAGCAATCACAAGAAAAATTGAATAAAGATTTCGAACTGATTGCCAATAAAATCTTGGAAGAAAAATCGAACAGATTTGTGGAGCAGAACAGGACAAATTTAGATTTGATTTTAAATCCTTTAAAAGAAAATATAAAAGCATTTGAAGAAAAGGTAGAAAAAGTTTACAAAGCCGAATCCGACGAAAGAAACATTTTAAAAGGTGTTATTTCCGAACTTCAAATTCAAAGTAAACTCATCCAAGAAGACGCCAATAACCTAACTAAAGCCTTAAAAGGCGATAATAAAAGACAGGGAAACTGGGGCGAGGTAATTCTGGAAAAGGTACTGGAACGGTCTGGGTTGGTGAGAGATCAAGAATATCGAATTCAAGCTTCCCATACTTCTGGTGAAGGCGGGCGTTACCAGCCAGATGTTGTGATAGATTTGCCAGACGATAAACACCTTGTTATTGACGCCAAGGTGAGTTTGGTGGCTTATGAACGATCTGTATCAGCGGAGACCGAACAAGAGCGTGACGGCTATGTAAAGGCGCATCTGGCGTCAATTAAGAATCACATCCAAGAGCTATCTTCAAAAAACTATCAAGATTTATATAAAATCAATTCTCCAGATTTTGTTTTGCTATTTGTACCTATCGAATCTTCCTTTAGCATAGCGGTACAAAAAGATGCAGAATTGTTCAACTTCGCATGGGATAGAAGGGTAGTTATTGTAAGTCCTTCTACCTTATTGGCTACATTACGCACCATTGCCAGTATGTGGAAACAAGAACGACAAAATCGAAATGTTATGGAAATTGCCAGACTCAGCGGCTCGATGTACGATAAATTTGTTGGTTTTGTTGCCGATATGGAAAACATTGGCAAACACATTAAAAATGGGCAAGATGCCTATGATAAGGCCATAAATAAATTATCTGTTGGCGCCGGTAATTTAACCAATACATCAGAAAAGATTAAAAAATTGGGTGCTAAAGCAACCAAGCAAATTGATATTAAATATCTAGAGGAAGATTAATGATTTTGGGGTGTATCATAAACCAAAGCATCTATAGCGGACAAAATTCTATCTCGAGCCATATAAAACAGAAAGGACACAAAAGTAGCGATGAAAGATTTACAGGCAAAAATTGCCTTTTAAAGTGATTGTGCTTTGAGTTGGAAATACTATTATGCTATCAAAGCATCAATTCTCGCACGTCAACGTTGAGCCTTTCCTTTTGTGTCTTAGTTTCTATAACATATAAAACTCCATATTTTCACCACGAAAACACAGAATTAGTATATTAAACCAACCGACATTTAAATTGCCGTTTGCTTTGCATGTTCTTAGGTTGATTTAAGTGATTCAAAATTTGTTTGCCAACTTTTTCTGAATCATGACACAACCTGATGAATTGTGTTTAAAAAATGCTTATATGAATTTATTTCATGCTCCCTAGCTTTTGTAAAGGATATTTTTATCTCTCCAACTCACGTTATTTATTAAACGCATTCCAACCCTGAGCTTTCAACTCATGTACTTTTTCTGATTTTGAAACCATTTTACATCCAGAGTTTTTATCAGTAACATGACCAATCACGGTAATATCAACATCATGCTTTAGCTTTTTATAATCTTCTTGACTGATGGTAAACAACAATTCGTAATCTTCACCACCACTCAATGCACAAACGGTCGGATCTAAGCCCAACTCGCGAGCCGTTTCATAAGTCATTGGATCCAACGGAATCTTCTCTTCATAGATGGTTATGCCCTTGTCAGACTGTTCTGCTAAGTGCAAAATTTCTGAAGCCAAACCATCAGAAACATCAATCATAGCTGTTGGCTTAATGTTCATGTCTTCCAAAAGTGCAACGATATCCACGCGGGCTTCTGGCTTTAATTGCCGCTCGATGATGTAATCTTTTCCCTCCAAATCAGGTTGGATTTGTGGGTTTTCGAGATAAATTAACTTTTCTCTTTCTAATATTTGAAGTCCTAAATATGCACCGCCTAAATCTCCAGAAACGCAAAGTAAGTCATGCTCCTGTGCCCCATTTCTATATACAACCTTATCCGCATCTGCATAGCCAATACTGGTTATGCTGATTACCAAACCTTGCTTGCTTGATGACGTGTCTCCACCGATTAAATCGATATTGTATTTGTTACAGGCCAGTTCGATACCTTTATAAAGTTCTTCAACGGCCTCCAACGGAAATTTACTCGATAAACCAAGTGATACTGTTATTTGACTGGCCTTACCGTTCATTGCATAAATATCACTCAAATTTACTTGCACCGCTTTATAACCTAGGTGCATTAAAGGCACATAAGCCAAATCGAAATGGATTCCTTCTAAGAGTAGATCGGTAGAAATTAAGGTTTGTTTCCCTTTGCTGTCTAAAACGGCAGCATCATCGCCAACGCCCTTAACCGAGTATTCATTCTTTATTTTGAAATTGGTGGTGAGGTGTTTTATCAAGCCAAATTCACCTAATTCATTAATATCCGTGCGCTCTTTATTTTCAAACATATTTTTTCGTTTTGCAATAGAGGGGCGAAGCCCCTGATTTTATTTTTTTAATCATCTGATGTTCCAGCCTTATGTATCATGGCTTTGCATCCAATTTTTTCCTTCAGTAAATCTGGCTATTAACATCGCTGCAACGTTATCCCCCGTAGCATTTAACAAAGTTGCCATTGGATCAACCAAGGTACCAATAATCATTGCCGGAGGCAATGCTTCTGGTGGTAGCTGGTAAGCCGAAATCATCAGTAATTCGCCAATATAACCACCATTAGGGATTCCACCCTCTACGATACTAACCAAAACCGTAATACCTAAGGCTAAAATTATCGTATCTACATGCACCAAATCTTTTCCAAAAATGGCAAATACAACCGCGATTTTAACAATGGAACTGATACTTGATCCATCTTTATGCAAAGTTGCACCCAGTGGGATGGTTACATTTGTGATATAAGCCGGAACACCCATTTTAGAAGTGCCATCTAAATTTGCAGGTATAGTTGCTATACTGCTACACGTTCCAATAGAGGTTAAAGAAGGCACAATATTGTTTTTCCAAAAAACTTTAATGGCTTTAAAACCGCCTGCAACAAAAGCATATAGCGTAAAGAAGAAAATAAAATAGAATGCCCCTACACCATAATACAAACCTAAAGCTTTACCATAAGTACCGAATAGTTGTGGTCCGAAAACACCAACTTGGTAAGCAAAATAGGCACCCAAGCCGATTGGTCCTAGTTTCATAATTAAGATGATGAGTTTCTTCATCACCTCATTGCCAGAAACCAAAAAGCTTTTAAAACCATCACCATCCTTACCAGAATATAAAGTAGAAAAGCCCACTAAAACTGAGAAAATAATCAGGGCCAGCATGTTTTTCCGACTTCCAATTTCGAAAAATTCTCCAACAGTTAACAGTTGAGTCATTTGTTCTCCAAACGATTGGATTTTTGTTTCTTCTGTAGGTAAAGGATTATTCCCTAAAGCTTGATGAATTGGAAATAACCAGGTGGCCACTAGTGTTAAAACTGCAGAAATTATGATTGTTGATAGAAAAACCAATACCATTACAGTAAGCAGTTTTCCTAACTTTTTACTTCTATCTATATTCGCGATGGCTGATGACACCGCAAAAAATACCAGTGGAATTACTGCTGTAAACAACAGATTCAAAAATATATCGCCAAGTGGCTTTATACTTTCAACCCTTTTCCCAAAAATTAAACCAACAATACTTCCAACAGCAATTCCTGCCAGAAGCCATAATAGGCCAGAATAATTTTTTAGGACGTTGTTTTTTTCCATTGTTTTAGTTAATCCAGTATTGTTTTCTACCTCAAAGTAGCTATAGTCAGCCGTAACCTCTTGTAGCGTTTTTAAGCAAAGCGGCTACGTTGAAAAATGCTGAGTTAAATTCATCAAGACTGCCGCCTTAAACTATATTCCTTTCTACAAGCCCAATTCTGCTGAAATATCCAACATCCTTTGAATCGGTTTACGTGCTTGTTCTATAATATTTGCTGGTACAGTTACTTCTGGTAAACCATTTTTAATACATAAATATAGTTTTTCTAACGTATTTCTTTTCATGTACGGGCAATCGTTACAAGCACAACTGTTATTTGGAGGTGCTGGGATGAAAGTTTTTGTAGGATTTGCCTTTTCCATTTGATGGATAATGCCACTTTCTGTAGCTACGATAAATTCGGTAGCTGGATTGGTGATCGTGTATTTTAACAATCCAGTGGTCGATCCAATATAGTCGGCCATTTTTAAAACTACCTCCTCACATTCTGGATGTGCAATAAATTTTGCCTGGGGATGACGTTCTTTTAATCTGGTAATCTTTTCCTGCGAAAAAATTTCATGTACCATACAGGCACCATTCCAAAGCACTAAATCTCGTCCTGTTTTTTTAGCTACGTAAGCACCTAAATTCCGGTCGGGGCCAAAGATAATTTTTTGATCTTTTGGTAAACTTTCAACAATTTGAACCGCGTTTGTGGAAGTACAAACAATATCGCTTAAAGCTTTCAGTTCAGCTGTACAATTCACATAAGTAATCACCAAATGATCGGGATATTTCTCTTTAAATTTTTTAAATAAGTGTGGCGGACAACTATCAGCAAGTGAACAACCCGCCTTAACATCGGGCAATAGAACCTTTTTGGATGGCGATAAAATCTTTGCTGTTTCTGCCATAAAATGCACCCCAGCAAACACAATCACATCAGCATCTGTTTTTGCTGCTTCTTGAGATAACCCTAAACTATCACCAATGTAATCAGCAATATCTTGTATATCAGGCTCTTGGTAATAATGAGCCAGAATGATTGCATTCTTTTCTTTCTTTAATTTCTCAATCTCAACAAAAAGGTCAAGGGTTGGATCTATTTCCTCTTCTACAAATCCCTTTTTATTTATTTCTTCTAAGACATCGATGTTCATTACTAATTTTCCTTTTTTGAATTTTGACGGTGACCAAAGATAAAGCTTTCCACGTCTCAATAATTAATAAGTATTTTAATTTAAATAAATCTTGTTTGTTTATTAGTGTGTTGGTAATGTTGGCAAGTTTCCAAAAAAAGTTCTTTTATGTAAGTTGTTAATCGTTTACTAACATTTAGATTACATTTTTGTAATATGATAAGATTCATTTACAGCACAATACAAAAACGACTTAAATTTTATCAATATTGGAATGTTAATTGTTTGTAAGTGGGTAAAAAGTTAATTACTTATGCAAAGGTGCTTAAAAATTGGGTAAAAGATTGTGGCAAATTGTCTTTTTAGAGTAGCTTTAAACATTCAAATTTATTTGTTAGTATAATTTAGACATAGAGTTAACACTTATCACACAGTTGTTAACATCGTTAGTAATTAAAGGTTTTAATTGATGAGAAAAGTAGATTTTCTGGTAATAGGTTCAGGCATAGCGGGTTTAAGTTTTGCATTAAAAGCAGCCAAGTTTGGCAAGGTATTAATCGTTACCAAATCAAATGAAGATGAATCCAATACAAAGTATGCTCAGGGTGGCGTTGCAGTTGTTGTTGATAAGGGAGATTCTTTCGAAAAACACATAGAAGATACGCTCATTGCTGGCGATGGGTTGTGCGATGAAAAGATTGTGGAAATTGTTGTAAAAGAGGGTCCTAAACGTATTCAAGAGATTATCGACTACGGTATTAATTTCGATAAAGATAACGCTGGTTTCTATGATTTAGCCAAAGAGGGTGGTCATTCAGAGCATCGTGTTTTGCACTATAAAGACATTACCGGTTACGAAATTGAACGTGTGCTTTTAAAGGAAATACACAAGAATCCAAACATAGAGATATTAACACATTACTTCGCGCTTGAGTTAATTACCCAGCACCACCTTGGTGAATTTGTTGATAAACGTACCGAAGATATTAACTGTTACGGCATATACGCCTTTAACACAGAGCTTAACGATGTGGAAAAGATCTTGGCAAGTGTTACAGTGATGGCTTCTGGAGGTGCTGGTCATGTGTATTCGGCCACAACTAATCCGGTTATTGCTACTGGCGATGGTATGGCAATGGTTTATCGTGCAAAAGGAAAAGTTCGAAATATGGAATTTATTCAGTTCCATCCAACCGCTTTATATCATCCTGGAGAGTATCCATCCTTTCTAATTTCCGAAGCCGTTAGGGGTTTTGGTGGCATACTTCGCCGAAAAAATGGCGAGGAATTTATGCAAGAATATGATGAAAGAAAATCTTTAGCGCCTCGTGATATTGTGGCCAGAGCTGTGGATAATGAGATGAAGAAATCTGGTGATGACTTTGTTTATCTGGACATTACGATGCGAAGCAAAGAAGATATTTTGAAACATTTTCCCAATATTTACGCCAAATGTTTGTCTATAGGAATAGATATGACGAAGGATTTCATACCTGTAACACCTGCATCTCATTATATGTGTGGTGGAATCATGGTTGATGAGTATGGTCGTTCATCGATCAAAAATCTTTATGCTTGTGGTGAAGTATCATCAACAGGTTTGCATGGAGCTAACAGATTGGCCTCCAATTCTTTATTAGAAGCTACTGTATTTGCACATCGAATTTTTCAGGATGCCGTAGAAAACTTTAAGCAAAATGTTATTCCAGAAAATATCCCTGAATGGAATTCAAATGGGGTTACACAAAGTAATGAGGATGTTTTGGTAACGCATAACTTAAGAGAATTGCAGAAGGTTATGGGTGACTATGTTGGTATTGTACGCTCAGATTTCAGACTAGAACGGGCGCACAGAAGATTATTTTTAATCCATCAGGAAACTGAGGAATTTTATAAAAAGAATAAGGTATCGGTTAAACTCTGCGAGTTGAGAAACGTCATTCAAACAGCTTATTTGGTTATCAAATCTGCTATGCAGAGAAAAGAAAGTAGGGGACTGCACTTTACGACTGATTATCCTAACCATGCCAACGAGTTGATTGATACTGTATTTTAATACCTATACACACATCAAGCTAAACTGGTTGATTTACAAAAAATTTTCATTTTTATTTCTTTCATTATGCCCTTAATTTTGCCTGTTAAAGATAAGTTTCCAGAAATCGGAAAAGACAACTTCATTGCCGAAAATGCAACCATAGTTGGCGATGTTATTATCGGTGATCGTTGTTCAGTTTGGTTTAATGCAGTGATTAGAGGAGATGTAAACGCAATTACCATCGGAAATGAATCCAATATACAAGATGGGGCACTCATTCACGCTACCTACTTAAAAGCTTCTACACACATCGGCAATAGAGTTTCGGTAGGTCATAATGCAATTGTGCATGGTTGTACTGTTCAAGATCATGTACTCATTGGGATGGGCGCAATTGTGATGGATCACGCCATTATTGAAGAATATTGTATCATCGCTGCTGGATCAGTTGTTTTAGAAAATACAATCTGCGAAACTGGATATCTGTATGCAGGTACCCCCGCCAAAAAAATAAAGCCCATTACCGACGAGCAAAGGGCTTTGTTAAATAAATTGCCTGATAACTATATCATGTATAGTGAATGGTTTAAATCTCCTGATTAAAAAGGCTTAATTTCTCTTTACTGGCTTAGGTGCTTCTCTTAACCCTGGTGTAATTTCACTATTTGGTGGTGTGGGCTGGGTTGGCACAACCGGACTTGTTTGTATTGATGGGGGTGTTAATGGAATTTCGAGTTGTTCTTCCCTTTCCCAGTTGGCGCGTAGCGACATTTCTTTAGTTGCGTACCAAATTTTTTCGGGTTGTGTGCCCATTTTTACATTACCTGTGTCCCAAAAGCCATTTTTATTTTCATCATAAATGACTCTTATAAAATACTTGCCTGCAGGATAATTCGCAAAAACTATTGGCGTGTTTTTTCTCACTACAGATGACTTAATGGGTAATTTTTTCTCGTTAATAAATTCGACAACATAACTTTTTGAAGTGTCAGGTACTACAACTTTCAACGTCAGGGTACCATAACTATCGCTGGTTTCCAATTTAAACGTTTTATTAACTTCTTTATTTTTGGCGTTAAATATGGCCGTAAAGGTTCCTGCACCGAATTTTACATCGTAGGTTCTCTTTTGTTTCCAAGGATATTTAACATAGTATTTTAGAAAATCAATACTATCTTTCACCAACTCAAAGTTGGTTCTTTGTACCGAATCCTCCAGCAGGGTTACCTTAGCTGCATCGGCAGCAGTAATAGGAAAAGGAAATGTAAGTGTGAGGCTTTGATACGGATTCAACTTATTACTGGATAAATTATCTGCAATGGTTAAATCTCTGGTATAGGTATCCTTTTTAGATCTTGTAAAATTTACCGTCTGTAATACTTTTCCTTGATCTTGAATAGCAAGTTTTAAAGAGTCAAAACTTAAATCATTTACCCAAACCTTTGCAGTATCATTCGTTTTATTAAAATAAACCCGCTTTCCGACATCAGCCGCAGGTGGGTCCGCCACGGTAAGTTTAGGGTTTTTGAGTTTCTGATTAAAGCTTAGCGAAATACTTCCATCGTTGTTCAGCTTTCGATCTACAACCCTAAATTCGGGCGCCAATTCTTTAAAAACCTTTAGATTGATGTTGTCTAGATTTTTATCAATTACTATCGGATCTTTTAAAAATCCAATTTCATCTGAGCTCTGTTGGTAAATTTTATCGCTACCTGTTTCTTTTAAAGCATAAAGCTTGTAAGAACCCTTTCTTAAATTATTTAACCTATAGGTTCCTGCGCTATCGGTTAGGGTATAAATGGATGGTTTTCTTTTACCAAAAAGTGTATCGCGTTCGATAGGAAAAATGAACACAACCACGTCTTTTTCTGGTTCTCCAGTAACTGCACTCGATACGTTTCCGCTTAATGAAAGTGAATCGATTTCTGGACCGGTAGAAAACACGTATGATAAATTTTTAACGACGTTGCTTTCGTTAACATCTGCAATTGCTTTTCCAAAGTTTAACGTGTAGGTTGTATTCTTTTCTAAAGTATCTTGCAAGGTAATTTCTAATCTTTTTTGGCGCTTCTTTAAAATTGGTGGTTTCTCCTGTTCAGGAGATATAGAGAATTCTTTAAAATCATCATTAATGTTAAAGTACTCGTCAAATTCTATGGTAATTTTCTTGGCATTAAAATTCCGCGTCAGATTTTTTGGCAGCATACTCAAAACCTTTGGAGGTTTAGTATCTTTTGGTCCACCTTGAGGGGTTTGGATACTCGCACAACCAAAAAATAGGAGTAAGGCAGTTACAACTATTAAATTTTTAAGGTTAGAATACTGAGCTTTTAAATTTGGCATATTTTAAACGTTCTAACGAGTTTTTAGTGTTTTTGGAAACCTAATATTAAAAATATTTTTTTTTCGATTATACGGCTTTATTTAAAGTCATTTATATTTTGTATAATTATCTGATTATCAGTTATTTAGTTATATGTACCATCAAAACTGAAATATCTGAAGGAGAGACCCCCGAAATTCTGGATGCCTGACCCAGAGTTCTCGGTTTTATCTTAAATAATTTTTCTCTTGCCTCTTTTGATATCGAAATGATTTTATTGTAATCAAAATCTGGGTTAATTTCTTTGTCTTCCATTTTAAGCATCTTGGCTACAATTTCGTTTTCTTTTTCGAAATAGCTTTCATACTTGATTTTTATCTCTGCCTGTTCAATCGTTTCTTGATCTAAGTTCTGCGTGGCGTTTTGTAATGGCTCACTTACCTTTATCAAATCTTTTAAACCAACATGTGGACGGCCGACTAAACTGTGTATTTTAACATTTTGATTCAAAGTGCTCGACCCTAAACTTTCTAGCATTGGATTAGCGATAATCATATCAATGCCCTGAGCTTTTGTAAACTTAACTAACTCATCAGCCTTTGCAATCTTTTGATTTACTTTTTCCAAACGTTCATCGCTGATTAAACCCAACTGATGTCCGAGCGGAGAGAGACGGATGTCTGCATTATCTTGTCTCAGCAATAAACGATGTTCTGCTCTCGATGTAAACATTCGGTAAGGTTCTTCCGTACCTTTGGTAACCAAGTCATCTATCAATACACCGATATAACTTTCCGATCTTTTCATAATCAGCTCGTGTTGATCGTTTATTTTTTGGTGTGCATTGATACCCGCCATGAAGCCTTGGCAGGCGGCTTCTTCATATCCTGTCGTTCCATTAATTTGTCCGGCTAAAAATAAATTATTGATGGACTTGGTTTCTAGCGTTAGTGACAATTGGGTAGGAGGGAAAAAGTCGTATTCAATGGCATAGCCAGGTCTGAACATTTTGGCATTTTCAAAACCTGGTATTAATCGCAATGCTTTAAATTGCACATCTTCTGGAAGTGAGGTTGAAAAACCGTTTACGTAAATTTCGCAGGTATTCCAGCCTTCTGGTTCAACAAATATTTGGTGGCGATCTCGTTCTGCAAAACGATTAATCTTGTCTTCGATAGATGGGCAATATCTTGGACCTAGACCTTTGATTCTACCCGTAAACATTGGTGATTTTTCGAAACCTTCTTTTAAAGTTTCATGTACTGCTTCATTGGTGTAAGTGATCCAACAGCAACGTTGATCTTTAGAAATTTCCGTATCTGTGTAAGAGAACTTTCCTGGGTCTTCATCTCCCCATTGTTCTTCCATTTTGGTATAATCTAAACTTCTTCCATCCACGCGAGGGGGTGTACCGGTTTTCATTCTTCC
Organism: Pedobacter yonginensis; assembly: GCF_003173595.1. GTDB lineage: Bacteria > Bacteroidota > Bacteroidia > Sphingobacteriales > Sphingobacteriaceae > Pedobacter > Pedobacter yonginense. Next base: position 740,735 of record NZ_QGNZ01000002.1, on the reverse strand, counting down.
CGCTTCCATTCCCAATTCTACAAGTTGTTCGGTTATACCAGTTGATGCTCTCTCTGCTGTGCGACCGCCACCAAATTTCTTTTCGCCAATGTGCATTACTCCATTTAAGAAAGTTCCATTCGTCAAAACAACGGCACTACTTTCAATCTCAATACCTAATGACGTTCTAACCCCATACACAGTATTGTCTTTGATTAACAAGCCGACAACGCTATCCTGCCAAATATCTAAATTGGGTGTTCTTTCCAGTGCCAATCTCCATTCTTCTGCGAAACGCATTCTATCTATTTGTGCTCTCGGACTCCACATTGCTGGGCCTTTTGATAAATTTAGCATCCTAAATTGGATGGTAGATTTATCCGAAATTATACCTGAATAACCGCCCATGGCGTCTACTTCACGAACAATCTGTCCTTTAGCCACGCCCCCCATAGCTGGGTTACAACTCATCTGGGCAATGGTGCCCATGTTCATTGTAATTAACAAAACAGTTGATCCAAGATTAGCAGCGGCAGCAGCAGCCTCGCAGCCTGCATGTCCAGCACCAACAACAATCAAATCGTATTTAGCAAACATTTTATTTTTGTTTTTTAATTGTTCCACGTGAAACAATTACTTATTTTCAATTAGAACTCATTCTTCGATTGCAAAATTTATATAGATGTTTCACGTGGAACATAACTTCCTAAATCGAAAAATTGAATTCTTATTATTCGGATAATTCTAACCAACGCATTGTAAAATCATCAAGTTTAACTTTTAGCTTTTCAATTTCTTCAGAAACCTCTTGAATCTTGATGTAGTCCGTTGAGTCAATTTTTAAAAGGCTTTCCGTCAGCTTCGCAATTTCATTTTCCGTATCTGCCATTCCTTTTTCACTTTCATCAAGCTCTTTTTGTTCCTTAAAACTTAGCTTCTTTGCGGCTTTGATGGGCGTAACCTCAACTGGTTGTATTGGTGGTTTTTTAGTTTCAACCTTTGCTTTTGGTTGATCTAAACATAAACGATATTCAGAGTAGTTGCCATTATAAATTTTGACAACACCTTCGCCTTCCATGATGAAAAGCTGATCGCTCATCTTGTCTAACAAATACCTATCGTGAGAAACCAACATCAAGATGCCAGGGAAATTCTCCAAGAATTCTTCCAATACGTTCAAGGTATCAATATCCAAATCGTTTGTTGGCTCATCCAAAATCAGAAAGTTTGGATTTTGCATCAAAACTTTCATTAAGTTTAATCGCTTCTTTTCTCCACCGCTTAACTTCTCCACCATGCCATGTTGTTTCTTTGGCGGGAACAGGAAAAGGGTTAATAGGGCAGAGGCCGTTATTACAGAACCATCCGCCATTTTAATATATTCGGCATCCGACTTTACAATATCAATCACTCTTTCTTTAGGATCGAATGTTAAGCCACCTTGTTTGTAGTAACCAAACACTGTTGTTTCCCCGGTATCAACCGTTCCAGCATCAGGCTTGAGCTGACTGGTGATGATGTTAAGCAAAGTTGATTTACCCGTACCGTTTTTGCCTGCTAAACCAATTCGATCTCCCTTTTTAAAAGTATAACTGAAATCGTTGATAATTGCGCGGCCATCAAATGATTTCGCAATATGATCTACCTCGATAATCTTTCCACCTTGGCGAGACATCTTCATTTGGAGTGTAACGCTCTGATTATCAGACTTTTTCTTCGATTTCTCCTCTAATTCGTAAAAAGCATTGATACGAGCATTAGATTTCGTTCCTCGGGCCTGCGGCATGCGCCTCATCCACTCTAATTCCTTCTTTAATAGCTGTTGGTTCTTGTGCAAAACCGTTGCATCTAAAGCTTCCCTTTCTGATTTCTTTTCTAGGTAGTAAGCATAATTTCCATTGTAATTGAAAATTTTACCTCTATCGAGTTCTACGATTGTATTACATACGTTGTCTAGAAAATATCTATCGTGCGTTACTAAAAGAATAGTTTTTTGTCCGGTAGTTAATAATTTTTCCAACCATTCTATGGTATCAATATCCAAATGGTTGGTTGGCTCATCCAAAACCAAGATCTCTGGATCTTCAATTAACAGTTTGGCTAGTGCTAAACGTTTTTTCTGTCCACCAGAAAGGGTATCTATTTTTTGTTGAAGATGAGTTATGCCCATTCTATTCAAAATGGTCTTAATCTCGTGTTCATATTCCCAGGCGTTATGTTCACTTAATTCTTCGTATAAACGATTAAGTGTTTTTTCATCAGGGTTGGGGTTTTCGATGAGTTCCTCGTATTCCTTAATTAGTTGTTGTTGCTTATTCTCTAATGAAAAAATGTGGTCGCTAATGGAATAACCTTCATTAAACTGAGGCTCTTGATCTAGAAAACCAATTTTAACCGCTTTATTTTTTACAATTTTACCTTCTAGCGGAGGAAACCTTTCTGCCAATAATTTCAAAAGGGTACTCTTACCTGCGCCATTAATTCCAACCAACGCTACTCGCTGTCCGGAGTTAATACCCAAAGTTAAATTCTTAAATAGCCATTCATCATGATAACCATGACCTAAGCCTTCTGCCGCAATTAGTGTGCTCAATTTTTTTGTATTTCGGATTTATAAAGGAAAATTAGTGCAAAAGTAAGTATAAAATATTTGGTAGGGTATAAAGATGTATCAAAGGCACTAAGGATCAATTAAAAATGGCAGAATATTGATTGTTATTTTAATTGATCATGCCAAATAAACAAAACAGCGGTAGGACTCGCTCCCCCGCTGCTTCAATCATTAACTAAAACTAAACTAACTCTTTATTCGATTTTTAGACTATAGATTCTAATAAACCGACTTTAAATCTTGATATCTATTTTTTTGATGTGGGTTACGAACATAAGACTGCGAATAGATAGAAAAGTTGCAACGCGTTTAGGCTTAATATACCAGCATAGGTAAATAATCGACCAACGCCTATAACTATTAGACGAACAGGAATCTGAGAAATTGACTTGGAAAGCAATTGCAGTACGAATAGGAAATGACAGTCCTGCTTTTTGCCCCAAAGAAAGCAGAAAATATTTTTGGTTTCGTGGCAAGTAGGCTTTTGTAACTATAATCGGTTGTGTGTATATTTAGTATGCCACCAACTATGGGCTTGGATTAACAGATCTAAATCAGGGCCATTTCACTTCGATAAGCCAAATATTCATCTTCCTTTTGAGTCATAAGTGTTTTGGCAACTTTACCTTTATCCTTATAACCCAACAAGTGCAGGGTTCCATGAATCATGATTCGGCAAACCTCATCAAAAGGGGTTGTTTTAAACGTTTGTGCATTCTCTGTTACTCGATCGATACTAATGAAGATATCACCCACAATCTGTTTATCTACCTCAGCGTTATCAAAAGTTATAATATCAGTATAGGTATCGTGATTTAGATATTGCTGATTAATGCTGAGCAAATAATCGTCGCTACAGAAAATAAAATTAAGTTCGCTCAGTTTATAACCTTCTTTTTCTATAGTAGCCTTAATCCATTTCTTAATTTTTAGTTTTTGAGGGAGCTTGTACGATACAGATTCTGTAAAAAAAGAAATTGCAGGCATATGTGATTGTTTTGATGCTGCAAATTTAATTAAACTATTGAGTCAAACTCAAAGATTTTAAATAGGCTGCAATTTTGTTTTTGTAGTAATAGTTTAAAGTTGGCGGTAACTTCTGTAACATGTCGCTTCCATTAATCTGTTGCTTTTTATAATCGTCAAGCATTTTTTGGTACGATGGTGGAAATTGTTTAGCTGCTTTACTTTCTCTTTTCGAATCTTCTTCTTGATCTCGCTCTGCTTTCTCGGCATCTAACAGTTTGGTTAACAAATCTTTTTGGCGTTGCAAGGTTTCTTGCTGTAAACGTTTATTTACCAAGTCGCTTTCGGTTTGCTTCATATCCTTAATCACTTGGTTTAAATTGCCCATCTTGCCAGAACCATCCTTATTGTCTTCCCGGTTAATTTTTTCTAAAGCCTGGCGAATCATTTGCTGTTGTTGAGCCATTTTTCCAAATTCTTTACTCATTTCGCCTTTACCAACAGTACCCTGATTACCAGACTTTTGCATTTGTTCTCGTGCTTTTTGCATGCTCTTATTTAGCTGCTCCTGCATTTGTGAAAGCTGTTTCATGCCTTGTTTTTGTTTGCCTTTTCCTCCTTTTGAGTTTTTAGACATATTCTGCAACTGGTTTAGGGCTTCGCTCAGCATCAATGTTAAATTGTTTATGGAAGTCATCGTAAATTGCTGATATCGATTTGCTTCGGGCGTTCGTCTATCTCCAAGGTTTTCTAAACTTTTATCTAGGTTGAAATTAATTTTATTCATCTCCTCATTTACGGTAGATTCTATCTGCGGAACCCTTTTGCTCAACGCGAACAAACTATCGGCAATGGTTTTTAAATTATCTTTAATGCTGCGCTGCTTCTGCACATTGCTTACGTAAGAAGGATCGGCATTCGTCATCTTTTTAAGGGCGAGCATTACTTTTTCTTGCTCAAAAGAGGTGTTCAGCAAGTTTTCTAACAGTCGACGTAACTCTTTGGCATTCAAGTTGTTTTCCATTTCCTCTCCCTGCTGCTGCATGTCGTTCATCTTTTTGGAAAGTTTTTCCATTGCTTCTCCAGCTTTTTGCTGTTTTTGACTAGCGCCTTTCTGGTCTTTTTTATCTAAAGCATCTTTACTATCCTGCTGGTCTTGCTGAATTTCCTGTACTTCTTTTTCAGGATTATCGAATGGATTTGGTTTTTCTAACGATTGATTTTTTTCTTCTAATTTTTTCAGATCATTTTTCAGATCATTCATTTCCTTGTTTAAGGCATCTTGCTTTTCTTTAAGCGTTTGGTTATCCTCTTTTTTATTTTTTGTTTGTTCGGCAAGTTCTTTTTGTTGCTTTGCCAAATCATTTAAACGATTGATATCATTTTGCAGGTTTTGCTCAAATTCCAATTGTTTATACAATTCTAAAATTCGATCCAATTCATTTTTGAGGGTTTTGTTATCCAACTGCATTTTAGAAAGTTCGTTTTGCGTTTGATCTTTATTCCGCTCATTCATTAAATTCTGAAGCTTTTGAAGCAGCTCTTTCGTTTTATCATCAAGCACGTTATCGAAAAGATCTTTAATCTGCTTTTGCTTTTCTAAGAGGTCTTCATTCTGGCCTTGATCTTGTTGGTTTTGAATGTTTTTATCGTTCTGTTCTTTAATTTCTTTTACAGCTTCATCAAGTTGTTTTTGTTTTTCCAATAGGGCTTCAATCTGTTTTTTATCCTCAAATGAAATCTGCTTTTTATCAACTAAGCGCTCCGCAATTTTTTTACTCTCTTTCTCTATGGTATTTGCCAACCTTATGGCCGATTGCATTTTCTGTTTTAACGCTTGGTTGCTTGCGTTAACTTGGTCAGCAGTTTCTTTTTTAGTGGGCTGTTTAAATGTTTTAAGCTCAGATTTGGTTGTTTTTGCGCCATTAACACCATCATTATCAGCCACTTCAAAGAAGTATTCAATCTCTTGCCCAGGTTTTAGTTGCAAAGATTTTAAATCCCAGAAAAAGAAAAAGGGTTGATTGGTTATATTGGTTTTAACCGCTATATTTTTAGCAACTGTGCGAACTGTTTTATTGTTTTCCTTGATGTTATATTTAAAACTCAAGCGAGAAAACCCATAGTCATCGCCAATTTCACCCATAAAATATAAGGACTTGCTGCTGGTAGAATCGGGCTTTTCTTCAACTGAAATGGATGGAGATTGATCTTTGATTATGCTGATTTGGTGTGAAAGAGAATCGGACAGGGTAACAAATTCATTTTTAGGGGTAATACTGTACTTCGCATTGCTCCTAATGGTAGCATCAAACGCAGACTCATTTTCAGATACTTTTAAAACATGTTGTTGATTATTTAAAATAAAAAGCAGGGCATTGCTTTTATCAGTTTTAAAATTCCAGCGCACTTTAGTCCCTTCTGGAACTAGGATATCGCCCACGTTGGTAATTTCTTCACTCTTTTTGCCTAAATAGGAAGGAAAGATGAGGGTTGCGGTTGCGCTCAATAATTCTGGGCGTGGTTTTACGCTAACAGTATAGGTAGGCGAACTAAAGCCACCGCCTCTAAAAATCAATTTTTTGTCTTCCTGAATGTTTTTTATTTTGTAATTGAATTTGGTAACATTCTCCCTTTCAAGCTTATAAGTGTTTTTTCCATCTTCTACATAAACGTCTGACGGGATTTGGTCGCCGGTTAATTTTAAATTCAGCACTAAATCATCGCCCTGCATAATGTTTAAATTTTTATTTAAAACATTAAAGTTGAAAGGTGCTTGTGGCGCAATGTACTCATCATATTTGAAGAAGCTATTGGTTCCTTCCCTTAATATTGTTGGCGCAATTAATCCAATTAATAAAATGATGGACAGGGGTACGATGAGATATTTTAAATATTTCTTGTTGTCGTTAATTCTAACTGCGGTGTAAAAAGGTACAGGCTTAAGTTCTAATATTTTCTGATCGATGCTGGCTAAGATGAGCTGATTTTTCTCAGGCAAATTTTCAGAAAGTTGTTGGAGTTGAAGCGTATTGAGTAGTTTGTCTTTAATATCGGCAAAATGATTTCCAATAATAACCGATGCCTCATCAAAAGAAAGATGTTTGCCGAGTTTGAGCATGGCCAATAGTGGCCTAATGATTAACAGACCAATAAGGATGGTTGCCAACAAAACATAAGTGAAGAACACAAAAGTTTTAAAGGTTGCGCTCGGATTGAGATAGTAAAGGCTCAGGAATACAAGAAGATACAAACCCAATAAAATTGCGGCAACGTAAATGCTGCCCCGTAAAATCTTGTTCAGATAAAACTTACGAATAAATTCATCTATCTTCTTAATTAAATCGATATAGTTATTGCCAGCCATACTCTTAAGCGTAAATATATAAAATCAATTGAAAAGTATATGTAATATTGGTAACGCCCTTAGTTCATATTGAGTATGGTACTGATTGTTGGAATGGTAGGAATTTGATACATTAATTTAAAATTATTTACCTTGTTGTAACTTAATACAAAGGTTACATAGATTTTAAAGTTGTATTCTCATAAAAATATACTTTTGATGCTTTGTATAATTGATACCAAATATGAAACAAATACTTATTTCTGGCTTAATGATTTTAATTTTTTCTGCTTCATTTGCTCAAAAATTTAACTGGAACAAGAACCAGGTTATTGCCCATCGGGGCGCTTGGAAGAAAAATAGTTTTCCTCAAAATTCTATCGCATCGTTAAAGGAAGCCGTAAAACTAGGCTGTTATGGCTCTGAATTTGATGTTTGGATGACCGCCGATAATATCTTAGTGATTAATCACGATCCTGAATTCCAGGGCCTTACGATTGAAAAAGTTAAGTATGAGGAGCTTCTGACCAAGACCATGAGCAATGGCGAAAAGATTCCAACGCTCGAAGCTTACTTGTTGGAAGGTAAAAAACAGAAAACCACTAAGCTTATTTTAGAGATCAAGCCATCTTTGATTGGTAAAGAGAGGGGTATAGAAGTGACCAACAAGTGCATTGAGATGGTGCGAAAACTTAAAGTTGTAGATTGGGTAGAATACATCAGCTTCGATTACGACTATTGCAAACGCATACTGGCATTAATGCCAAAAGCAAAAGTTGCATACTTAAAAGGTGAAATCAGCGCGGAGCAAATGAAGGCAGATCAATTAACTGGTGTAGATTATCATTACAGCGTTTACCAAAAGGATGGCTGGATTGAAAATGCCCATAAGCTAGGTTTAACTGTAAACGCTTGGACGGTTAATACCGTGCCAGAAATACAATGGCTTTTGGCGCATAATGTCGATTTCATTACAACAAACGAACCTGAATTAACTTTTGAAGAACTGAAAAAAACACCCGTAGCAAAGGGATGGAAACTGAAATGGGCAGATGAATTTAATGATGCTGGCCTGCCATTGGCTAAAAATTGGTCGTACGATGTTGGCGGAAATGGGTGGGGTAATAACGAACTTCAATATTATACCGATGCCGATTCTGCAAATGCGCACGTTAAAAAAGGCAATTTAAATATTACGGTACTAAAAGCCGATAAGGATAAGAACCAGTACACCTCTGCCCGCTTGGTGAGTAAAAATAAATTCGACTTTAAATACGGAAGGGTAGAGGTAAGTGCCATGTTACCAAAAGGAAGAGGTTTATGGCCTGCAATTTGGGCCTTACCAACCGATTGGAAATATGGTGATTGGCCAAAAAGTGGCGAAATTGACATCATGGAGCACGTTGGTTATGAACCAGATAGTGTTTATGGAACCGTTCATACCGAGAAGTTTAATCACGTAATACATACTCAAGTTGGTAAGGGAGTAAGAATAAATCCTTACAATGCATACCATGTTTATGCCATCGAATGGTTTGAAGACCGCATAGATTTTTTTGTTGACGATCAGAAATATCTATCTTTTAAAAACACCAAGAAAGGTAGTCAAGAGTGGCCATTTGACCAAAATTTCCACTTAATTTTTAACATTGCTGTTGGCGGTGGCTGGGGTGGAAAAAAAGGCGTGGACGATTCTATTTTCCCGGCAACCATGAAGATAGATTATGTAAGAGTTTATCAGAAGTAAAACGCCTTAATAATTGGGCTTAACCTCATGCATCAAAAAAACTTTCAGCAAGCATCAACCGGGATGAATTTTTCTTATTTACCCTGCGTTGTATAAATTGCGGTATCTAAGCTATTTGGGATAATTATGGATTCACGGAGAGAATTTTTAAAAAAGGCGGCTTTATTTGCCAGTTCAGCTGGTGTGGCGAGTGCTTTACCAAACTCAGTACTCAAGGCAATGTCTATCAACGCCGAACTGGGCAGCACATTTTACGATGCTGAACACATAGTATTTTTGATGCAAGAGAATAGGTCTTTTGATCACATGTTTGGCAATATGAAAGGTGTAAGAGGCTTTAATGACCCGCATCCCCATATTCAACCAGATGGAAATAAAGTTTGGCTCCAAAAAGATGGTGAAGGATATACTTATGCCCCTTTCCACGTAGATATTAACAAGACTAAAATAACTTGGCAGGGCGGGCTTCCGCATTCATGGAACGATCAATTGGCTGCCAGAAATGGAGGTAAATACGATCAGTGGATTCCTGCCAAATCTCCAATGACATTGGCGCATTATAAGCGCAACGACATCCCTTTTTATTATGCTTTAGCCGATGCCTTCACCATTTGCGATCAGCATTTTTGTTCTTCCTTAACAGGAACCACACCCAACCGATTATTTTTTTTTACGGGAACGGTTAGAGGGGAGCGAAGCGCAAACCAAATGGCTGTGGTTAATAATGAGCAGGCGGAATCACAAAACAATGTATTTGTCGATTGGCCTACATTTCAAGAAACGTTGGAAGACCATGGGATAGATTGGCGCATCTATCAAAATGAACTATGGACATCCAAACTTCCAGAAGGTGAAATTGATGATTGGCTGGGCAATTACGGAGATAATCCCATTGAATATATTTCGAGGCATAACGTCAAACTATCTGCTTATTTCAGAAAAAATGGAGATAAAACGGTTAAGCCAGCTTTGAGTGCAAAAGAGGTTCAAGCGAAATACGACCAGCTTTCGCAAAAGGAGAAAAATTTGATTGATAAAGCCTTTCAAACCAATATAAGTCAAAAAGATTACCTCGATCTTGCTCCATTTACGTTTACCAACGATGAAGGAAAATCAGAAACCATAAATATCCCAAAGGGAGATATTTTTTATCAATTTAGAAAGGATGTGGACGAAGGAAAACTTCCAACGGTTTCTTGGTTGGTAGCGCCACAAAGATTTTCTGATCACACCAGTTCTCCGCTTTATGGAACATGGTATGTATCTGAAGCATTGGATATTTTGACGAAAAATCCAGAGGTTTGGAAAAAGACCATATTCGTTTTAACTTATGATGAGAATGATGGTTATTTTGATCATCAGCCACCATTTGTGGTGCCAAATCCCGAAGATCCATTTAGCGGAAAAGTTTCATCAGGAATTAATTATGCAACTGATTTTGAAGCGAAAAAAGGCAGCCCAATTGGAATGGGTTATCGAGTACCATTGATTATCGCTTCGCCTTGGAGTAAAGGCGGCTTTGTAAACGGACAGGTGTTCGACCATACTTCTTCATTGATGTTTATGGAGAAATGGCTCCATAAAAAAACAGGGAAAAATATAAGAAGCAATAACATAAGCGATTGGAGACGTGCTGTTTCTGGAGATTTGACCTCTGTATTTAGACCTTACAACGGCGAAGCAATTAAATCGCCAACACCACTTAGCAAAGAAAGTGTGGTTACCAGTATCGCAAACGCCAAAAATAAGCCTGCGCAAGTTGGCCCAACTGCATTAAATAAAGCAGAAGTCTCGAAAATAAATCAGCACCAATCTTTTTCATTCGAAACATCGGTGCATATGCCGCAACAGGAAAAAGGGGTAAAACCAGCATGTGCATTACCCTATCATCTGATAGTAGATTCTGAATGGATAAACGATGAATTGGAATTGACGCTTCAATCCGTTAAAACCCTTTTTGGAAGCGAAACCGAAACCGTAGGTGCACCTTTTACGATGAGTACACCATTAAAATATAAGGGTGTACCTGGTAAAATTTGGGCTTATGCTATAAAGGCAGGCGATAAACTAAATGATACAATTGCACTTGATGATTTTGATGGTGGCGTTTATGATTTAGCCATTACCGGGCCAAATGGGTTTTTTCGTCATTTTAAAGGAAGCAAATCGAATCCAAATTTGCTTATTAAGGTTTATCCAGAACAGAAAGGTTTAGTCGCTAAAAAACTAAGTGGAAATTTGCTCGTTGAAATTCAGAATAAATCTTCGTCTGAACTTTCACTCCAGATTGCTGATCCTGCATATAAATCTGGCATTAAACGAGTAAACTTAAAGGCCAATGCAAAGACGATGGTAGCCATAAGCACCAAAAATAGCGGCAATTGGTACGACATCAGCATCACTCAGGTTGGAAACAAAATCTTCAATCATCGTTTTGCTGGCAAAATAGAAACGGGAGAAATGACCACAACCGATCCTTTCATGGGAAATATCATTTAAAAGCTTGGGCAAAAATGAATATCTGCGCAGGTTTCTAGAAATTAATTAAAAAGAGATAGGCAATTCGACCTGGGTTTTATCCCATCCAATAATTAAGTTTGCGCCATTTTCTTTTGGGGTAAAGGTAAGCGAGAAATATTCTACAGCCTTAGCCAATGTTTTAACGGGAACTTCTACTCGAGCCAGATCCTTAGATTGATCGTATGTAAATGCGCCCCATTTGTCGGTTTGGCTATTTAAAATTATGGTCCACTTGTCTTTTTCCGGAATTGCAAACAAACTATAGGTGCCGGCCTTAATTTTCTTTCCGCCTATAATTACCTTCTGAAAGAATCTAACTTCGGTACTTTCATTTGCTCCAAAACGCCAAACTTTGCCATACTGTTCTAAAACTCCAAAAATTTCCCGTCCCTTTTTCTGCGGACGAGAATAAATAATTTTGATAATTGGCTTTACTGCATCTTCGGTCTTTGCTTTTGGTGCATTAAGCGGATAGTAAACAATGTCTGCAGGGCTAGGGTCTGCACTAGGGAATTTAACGTCAGAAACGGCTTCCTGCGCTTTTACGCCCAGGCACAAAAGCGCAAAAACAAGAATAAATATATTCTTCATTTAGGGAAAATTAATTATCAAATAGGAAGAGGTTAACCCCCTCAATCAGAAAATCTAATTGTAGATTAGTATTTTCTACCTTTTACCAAGGCGTTTAGGAATAAACCTGCGGTTAATAAACCAAAGATTCCACCTAGAATTGCATAAAGATAGCTTTGAGTAATTACGACAGCTGTAATAATCCCAAATAATAAACCCAATGCGTAATAAAGCCAGTTAAAGTTATTGTTGCTATTTTGTTGTAAGCCCATGTTTTCAAATATTTGAGGCAAAGTTAATATTTATTTTAAATTTTAATTTGTGATCCAGCCTCATTATTCTAATAATTTGTTAATTCCAACTGTTTTTAATCATTTAATCGTATCTGTTATTAGATTCCATTTATAAGCACGCATAAGCAGTATCATTCCAATCTGATATTATTGCTTTCGAAAAAGACCAATATCTGTCAGAAATAACCCATTTATCAAGAAAATGTAAAAGATGTGTACAAACATTTGGAATTTAATCAAACGATTGATTAATTTTGTGCCACTAAAAAGAAATGAAAACAGAAAAGATAGATAAAAGACAAGCCATAATCGAAGCAGCTGAAAAGCTGTTTTGTGAGACAGGGTATGAAGGTACCTCTACTCGGCAGATTGCAAAAGAATCTGGAGCGAATATGGCAATGATAAACTACTATTTCGGATCTAAAGAAGGGGTTTTTGTAGAGATTATGAATGAGCGGATCGCAGGATTCGCCTCTCAACTAAAAATCATTAACGAAGATAAAATCTCCTCATTAGAAAAACTCCACCGAGTAATTGAAGGTTATGTAAACCGAATTCTCTCCAACCCGGCCTTCCATAAAATGATGCATCGTGAACTTTCTTTAACGCAAAGGCCCGAAATGTACGATAAAATTAAGGATGCCATGAGCCACAATATGTTGCTGATCGATCGCATAATTACAGATGGGATTGATGATGGTAGTTTTAACCAAGTTGATGTGAGAATGGTAATTGCCACCATTATGGGCACCATTACCAATATCGTAATTGCACCAAATAAAGTGATGCCTTGCTCAAACTTCGATTTAAACAATCCTAAAGACAAAAAAATAATTAAGGAAAGAGCAATCGCTCACTTAAAAGATCTAACAACCGTTTATTTAACAACAAAAAAATGATCCCCAAATCAATTAGATTAATGCTTGCGGCATCATTAATTCCAGCAACTTTATTTGCACAAAGTATAAAGGAATTAAACATAAACCAAGCAATTGAACTTGGCATAGCCAATAGTAAAAACTTAAAATTATCCCAAAACAAGATAGACCAGGCCGTTGCCCAGCTCGAAATTGTAAAAGACAACGTTTTGCCAACCGCAAATGCCAGTTTTTTGTACAACCATGCTGAAATACCAACCACTACTTTTACGCTACCCGGAGGAGGCTCATCCTTACAACTGCCTAAACGAGCCGATGCTTTTGTAGGAACAGCTGCTGTACAAGAACTTGTTTATGGGGGTGGTAAATTAAAATACGCAAAAGAATCGACTAAATTATTGGCAGATGTTGCCCGTTTAGATGCAGATAGAAGCAAGGAAGAAATTACTTACGCGGTAATTAATACCTATTACGCTTTATACAAAGTGGCACAAAGTAGAAAAGTTGTTGATCAGAATTTAGAATCGATTGCCGCACAGATTAAACAGGCACAGCGCTTTTTTGAGCAAGGTATTGTAACCAAAAATGATGTACTCCGTTTCCAATTGCAACAGGCAAATGTTACGCTGACGCAGATGGATATTGAGAACAATCGAAAAATCATCAACTACAACCTAGATATTTTATTGGGTTTACCAGAAGATACTGAGGTTAAAATTACAGATCCAAGCGGCGGCTTAAAAACCCCAGGAGCCCTAAACGATTATATTGGCTTGGCGATGGCAAATCGACAGGAATTAAAACAACTTGATGTGCAAAACAAAGTTGCCGATTATAACATTAAAACCATTAAAGCCAATACTTTACCTACTGTGGGTGTTGGAGCAAACTTATACTACATTAACCCAAGCGGAAACTTTATTCCACCAACCAACCAATATTTGATGCCCGTTACAGTAGGCGCTACGGTTTCATGGAATATTGCCAGTCTTTGGTCAAACAGAAATAAAGTTAGCGAAGCAAAAATTCAGCAGAGCGAAATCACCATTCGGAAAGATATTCTATCTGACCAGGTTAAAACGGATATCAATAAAAACTATCAAAACTATCAAGTTGCCGTAAACAAGATTCAGGTTTTAGAAACCTCAATTGCCCAAGCTACTGAAAATGATAAATTATTGGCATCAAAATACAAAAACAACGTGGCTTCTGTTACCGACCGAATTGATGCAGAAACCCTTTTATACCAAGCAAAAATTAACTTAGAAATTGCCAAGGCCGATGCTGGTTTGGCTTACTATACATTACTTAAATCAACAGGAAAAATAACGCAATAAATACAGCAATGACAACTGAAAAGAAAAAAAAGAACATAGTAGTACCCATCATTTTAGGTGTTTTACTAGTAATAGGGATAATCTTCGGAGTTATCGAATGGAATTATTATAGCAAACACGTAGATACAGATGACGCTCAGATTGATGGCGATATCAGTCCTGTTGTTGCTCGTGTTGGCGGTTATGTAAAGGATATTAGTTTTGAAGAAAACACCCGCGTTACCGAAGGACAGGTTTTGGTAAAGCTGGATGATAACGATTATAAAGTAAAGTTAGAACAAGCACAATCAGGCCAAAAAGGCGCCAGTGCTGGTGTTGGTGTTGCACAATCTCAAATCATCGCTACACAAGCCAATACAAGCACAGCAAAAGCAAATGTAGCAGCGGCAAGAGTTAAATTAAACTTGGCTAATAAAGATTATGCTCGTTATGCAAATTTGGTTAAAGACGGGTCGATCACACAACAAGCTTTTGATCAAGCTAAAGCAACTTTAGAATCGGCTCAAGCTGCATTCCAGGCAGCACAAGATCAATATACTGCCGCGGTTAAACAAGTTGGTACAACGCAATCACAATTGGCGGTAAGCAGTAACGCAATCAGCCAACGCCAAAGCGATATCGATTTCGCTAAACTACAATTGTCTTACACCGATATTAAGGCACCAGCAACCGGTATTGTTTCAAAGAAAAATGTTCAAAAAGGCCAATTGGTTCAAGCAGGGCAGTCCTTATTCTCTATCGTTAACGACGGAAGCATATACGTAACTGCAAACTTTAAAGAAACCCAATTGGAGAAAATTAAATCGGGATCAAAAGTTGAGATTGAAGTTGATGCTTATCCTGAAGAGAAAATTCAAGGTGAAGTGTATAATTTCTCCCCAATCACAGGTGCTAAAGGATCTTTATTGCCTCCAGATAATGCAACTGGTAACTTCGTTAAAGTTGTACAACGTATCCCAGTTAAAATTAAAATTCATCCATCAAAAGAAATGGCAGCTAAACTACGTCCAGGTATGAGCGTTAAAGCATCCGTTTCTACTAACTAATATTTAAAATGGCCGAAGTAGGTTTTAAAAAATGGATTATTACGTTTACGGTTATCACAGCTTCTTTGTTGGAGTTGATTGATACTACAATCGTAAACGTAGCCATTCCACAAATACAGGGAAACCTTGGCGCAACCTTAGAGGATGTTGCCTGGTTATCCACAGGTTATGCCGTAGCGAATGTAATCATCCTGCCCATGTCGGGTTGGTTGGGCAGTCGTTTCGGGCGTAAAAATTATTTCTTAACCTCCATCATCGTCTTTACTCTGGTTTCATTTTTATGCGGAAACGCTACATCATTAAATGAGCTGATTTTATTTAGGATTATTCAAGGGCTTGCTGGTGGTGGATTAATATCAACAGCTCAAGCCATTTTAATTGAAACTTGGCCTCGTGAGGATGTGGGTATTGCTACGGCATTATTTGGTTTAGGTGCCGTTGTTGGCCCCACTGTTGGTCCAACCATCGGTGGTTATATTTTAGAAATAGCCGATTGGCCTTGGATCTTTTACGTAAACATCCCCGTCGGAATCCTCGCCGCTTACTGTACCATCACTTTTATTCGAGAGACGCCCAAGGATGGGCAGGGTAAGCCGGTTGATTGGTGGGGAATTGGATTATTGGCCATTGCGGTGGGCAGTTTACAAACTCTACTAGAGAAAGGCGAGAGTGAAGATTGGTTCTCAACACCATACATTACGGCATTGGCAGTTGCATCAGTTTTTGGATTACTTTTATTTATTTGGCGAGAAACCAGTACCGATCATCCCATCGTTAATCTAAAAATTATGAAGAAGAGAAGCTTCTCTATCGGGATGTTTACCTCTTTTATTTTAGGATTTGGTTTATATGGTTCGGTATTTGTTTTTCCCGTTTTCGCACAAAACCTTTTGGGCTTTACCCCATTGCAAACAGGAAAACTTTTTATCGCCGGAGGTATCTGTACCATTTCGATGATGCCTTTTATTGGTATTATGCTTAAAAAGGGTGTTCCTGCGCAATTTATGGCCACAGGAGGGATGTTCCTATTCTTCGTTTTCTGTTGGATGCTGAGCAAATCTACCCTTGCCTCTGGTACAGGAGATTTCTTTTGGCCTTTGGTAATTAGGGGATTTGGTATGGCGCTACTGTTTGTGCCGTTAACCACCTTGGCTATGCAAGATTTATCTGGACCAGAAATCGGACAAGGATCTGGTTTGAATAACATGAGCAGACAATTGGGCGGATCTTTTGGCATCGCGGCCTTAACCACACTCATACACGTTAGGGCAGGTTTCCACCGAAGCAATCTTTTAAGCAATATTAATGAGTACAATCCGGCTTTCACCGGTAAGTTAAACGGATTGATACACAATTTTATGGCTAAAGGATCCTCTTTTATTGATGCCCGATTGATGGCCATGAAAGCGATCGAAGGTTCTGTAATTAAACAAACCATGTTGCTTACTTACAATGATGCATATTGGGTTGCAGGATTAATTATGTTGTTTTCAATCCCATTATTGTATCTCCAGAAATTTAAGAAAAATGCAAATATCGTAACAGATGCGCACTAAATTTTCCTGTTTTGAGCTCGACTTAAAGGGCTTAAATAAAAACAGCCGGTGTATTTTATTACATCGGCTGTTTTAACCCAAAAAATTAACAATCAATGCAATGCCCTTAAACATTGCAAATGTTCTTATCCAAGTATCAAACACCCAAATAAGATTTTAAAATTAAATTATATTCGTCAATTTTCCAAATTGTAAGGCTTAGAATTTTAATAGTTTACGCATTTTTTGTAGTATTACCCTATATAAAACTATTGCTTAAGCCCATGCCTAAACTACGTTTAACAACTCAGCGCGAATCTATTTTTAATAATGAGGTCATCTCAAAATTCGAACTCTTTAATAGCTTATTTCTAACCCTTCCATTCTATAAAATTAAGGATACAGGCACGCTATTGCCACTATTCTTTAAAAGTTGTGAAGAGGGAATTGCAAATGGGCAAAAACCAGCTCAAATCATAGAAGAGTTTTTTGCCAAGTACACCAGCTATAAAGATCGCAAGGATATTATAGATTTACTGTTTCGTTTCATCCAATATATAGAGCGTCAAGTTGTGCTTTTTGATGCCGTGGAAGATGCATCATTTACCAAGTTAAACACTACAGATGAGCAAAGTACGCTCGCTTTTATCTTAAAAAAGAATGCCGATAACAAACCTATGTTGGCAAAAATTGAAAGGCTAATTGACGAACTTTCTTTGCGCTTGGTTTTAACGGCACACCCAACCCAATTTTACCCAGGCAGTGTGCTGGCGATTATTACCGATTTAACTAAAGCCATTAGAGACAATGACATCACCTCGATGAATTCTCTTTTACAGCAATTGGGTAAAACACCATTCTTTAATAAAAAGTCGCCTACACCTGTTGATGAAGCCCTAAACTTAGCTTGGTTTTTAGAAAACACCTTTTACTTTGCGGCGGCAAATATCCAAGAAGAAATTGATCAAAATCTGGATGAATATAACCTGGAGACCAAAAAAATCTTGGAATTGGGTTTCTGGCCAGGAGGTGACCGAGATGGTAACCCAAATATACATGCAGATACCACTTTGGAAGTATCTAAAATGCTTCGCCAGATTTTATTCCGTTGTTATTATCGCGATTTTAGAGTAATTAAACGCCGTATAACCTTTAGAGGGGTGGAAGAGAACATTGCCCATCTACATGATGTGCTGTATAAAAATGCCTTTGACCAAACTTGCGAACTGCATGATATTTCGGATGAACTCCGAGCAAACCTAAATAAAATTAAAGAAACCTTATTAATCGAACATGATGGCTTATTTGTTGATTTGGTTAATGATTTGATCCGTAAGATTGATTTATACGGTAATTATTTTGCTTCATTAGATATTCGCCAAGACAGTAGAGTTTTAAGAAGTGTACATGATTATTGCAGACAAAACAAACCCATATCATCTTTATATCCAGCAAATTATGATCAACTCTCTGAAGCAGAGAAACTGAAATTGATTTCGTTTAAAGAGGCCACCATTGTGTATGCCACTGAAGCAGACGCTTTGATAAAAGATACCATTGATGTAATTCAGGAAATTAAGGGTATTCAAAAACGAAATGGCGAAAAAGCCTGTCACCGTTTTATTATCAGCAATTGCCAGCAAGCCAGCGATATTTTGCAGCTAATTGAGCTCTTCCTTTGGAACGGCTGGAGTAAAGATTCGCTAACCATTGATTTTGTGCCCCTCTTTGAAACGGTAAACGATTTAAAAGGCGCTGCGGCGATTATGGATACGCTTTACAGCAATCCGTTTTACAAGGCGCATTTAGCCAGCCGAGGCAATAAGCAAGATATTATGCTTGGCTATTCAGACAGTACAAAGGATGGCGGTTATTTAATGGCAAACTGGTCTATTTTTAATGGCAAAACATCGCTATCAGCAGTATCTGCAAAACACAATATCCAATTGGCCTTTTTTGACGGGCGCGGCGGACCACCAGCACGTGGCGGAGGTAAAACGCATCGTTTTTATGCATCTATGGGTAAAGAAATTGCCAATAAAAACATGCAGTTAACCGTGCAAGGGCAAACCATCAGTTCGCAATACGGATCGGTAGAAAGTGCCGAATTTAACATAGAGCAGCTAATTAATGCTGGTTTAACTTCTGGGTTAAAAGAAAAACATAATATTCTTTTAGATGCAGATAATAAAGCTTTGCTTGATGAAATGGCGGAAGAAAGCTACAAAGCTTTTGTTGATTTGCGTGAGCACCCACTTTTTGTGAGCTATTTGGAAAAATTATCTCCACTTAAACTATTGTCACAAGCCAACATCAGCAGTCGTCCGGTAAAACGAAATGGTGGCGGCGAAATGAAGTTAGAAGATTTAAGGGCCATTAGTTTTGTAACGGCTTGGAGCATGTTAAAACAAAATGTACCAGGCTTTTATGGAATGGGAACGGCTTTAAAAACCCAAGAACAAGCAGGCAACTGGGCTAAAGTGGTTAAGGTTTACGAGGATTCTGATTACTTAAAAACAATCGTAGATAATTGTATGATGAGTATGAGCAAATCAGACTTTGTAATTACAGCCCATTTAGCCAATGATAAAGAGTTTGGTGCTTTTTGGAAGCAGTTGCATGATGAGTTTGAGTTAACCAAGCAGATGTTGTTAAAGCTATCTGGGCAGCCTGTTTTAATGGCAAACTATCCTGTCGACAAAAAATCTATTGCCACCCGTGAAAGAATTATTTTGCCTTTGGTGCTCATCCAACATTTTGCCTTAGAAAAACTTCAGCACAACCAGAATGAAACCGATCAGCACGCTTTAGAAAAGTTAGCGGTTAGAACGGTTTTCGGCATTGTAAATGCCGGAAGAAATTTGGCTTAATTGTTTTAAATGAGCACCCTGAATGTATATCAAGGGTTTAGCTTTTTTTAAAAGATGCTTTTGTTATCCAGAGCTCAGTAAACCACTTTCCATGTAGGCGATGCGATACTAATTTAAGCCAGTTGTCAATCAACCTGCCTAACAAAAAAAACCCTTTGCGATTTTCGCAAAGGGTTTCTTATTTTAAAGGTACCTGAAAGAAATTATCGATCAATTGAACCCATTACTTTTTGGCCAAAAGCATTTAAAGCATCTTTTTCAACTGCGCCTTCACTTACCATTTGATGTACCTCTAGCGCACCGCAAATATTGGTAATCATTTCGCCTGCAACGTCCACTTCATGCTCACTAACGCCTCTAAATTCGCAAAAGGCTTCTAAAACTTCTAATGTAGTTTCTAACTGAGCAGGGGTGGTATTTTGAAACAATTGTCTTATAACTGGAATCTTCATTACTTTATCTTGTTAAATAGCTCAATTAAACCTTCTGCTTTGTTCGTTTGCACCTGATCTACCAAATTACCACCTTCAAAAGCCGCAAATGTTGGTAAATTATCAACGTTTGCAAATTTGCGCGAATTTGGAAGTTTCTCTGCATCAACAATCAAGAAAGCTACATCTTCATTTTCTGAAGCCAGTTTTTTAAACTTTGGTTTCATGATTCTGCAGTTACCACACCAAGATGCAGCATACTGAACCATAACTTTAGAGTTATCGGCCAAATACTGTTGAAGATTATCTTCTGTTAATTCTAAAAACATAATGTTTTGTTTAATTAGTTAGCGGCTAAATATTCAGCAACGCCAGTTCTGTTTGCGTTCATCGCTTCTTTTCCTTCTTCCCAGTTTGCAGGACAAACTTCGCCATGTTTTTGAACGTGGGTATAAGCATCAATCAAACGTAAATATTCTTTAACATTTCTACCTAATGGCATATCGTTAACACTCTCGTGGAAAACTTTGCCAGTCTCGTCAATTAGGTAAGTAGCTCTGAAAGAAACATTTGAGCCAGAGAAAGATTCATTTCCTTCTTCATCGTAATGAACTTCTTGATCTAAAATATCTAAAAGGCCAGATAATTGTCTGTGTGTATCTGCTAAAATTGGATACGTTACACCTTCAATTCCGCCGTTATCTTTTGGAGTATTTAACCAAGCAAAGTGAACTTCGTTGGTATCGCATGATGCGCCAATTACTATTGTATTTCTTTGTTCGAACTCAGGTAAAGCAGCTTGAAAAGCATGTAATTCTGTAGGACAAACGAATGTAAAATCTTTTGGATACCAGAATAATAAAACTTTGCTGTTTTTATTTACAGCTTCTTCAAATACGTTGATTTTCAAATCATCACCCATATCTGACATTGCATCTATACTAACACTCGGGAATTTTTTACCTACTATTGCCATAATTTTTATTAATTAATTTTATGCCGCAAAGGTACGGTGAAATCACTTCTTAATCAACCCAGATTTATTAATAGTTAATTGTATTTATTGATGATGATATAGTTAAAATCTATAACTATAAACTTATGTATAAATTCTTGCTATTTTTTTGATGGAAGGTTAAAAGGATTGAGATTTCATCAATATACGTTCGGAATAGTATTTAATTTAAATGAACAAATAGCAAATAATATCCATCATTAATGGTACGTGAGGGCACCTACCATGGCGGTTGCATAGTATCTAATTGAATGAACAAAGAGTAAATCAATCCATCATAGAGGGTACGTCGGGTAACGTACCATGGTGGGTGGAATTACTGAAAAGCAAATATCTATGGCTTTATATCATTTTTAACCTTTGCGATTTAATCATCACATTATCGAATCATCAAATGATCACCTAAATCTTATTTTTTCAAGGTGTTTTCATACAATTTAAAAATCCTCTTGTATTCATCTGTCCAACTGCTGGGCTCTACAAAGCCATGATCTTCAACAGGATATACAGCCAACTCCCAATTGTTTTTGCCCAGCTCAATAAAGCGCTGTGTTAGTCGAATAATATCTTGAAAATGAACATTTACATCAACCATACCATGGGCCATTAATAAGTTTCCTTTAAGCTTATCTGCAAAGTAAATTGGCGAGCTTTGTTTATAGGCAATCGGGTCATTAAAAGGCTCGTTTAAAATATTTGATGTATAACCGTGGTTATAATGTGCCCAATCGGTTACAGAGCGCAATGCCGCACCGCTCGAAAACACTTCTGCTTCGTTAAACATAGCCATCAAAGTGATAAAGCCACCATAAGAACCACCATATAAACCCACATGCTTTGGATTAACACCGTATTTTTCAACTAAAAACTTAACGCCATCTACCTGATCGGTTAAATCTTTTCCGCCCATGTGGCGATAAATGCCTGTTCTAAAATCCCTGCCATAGCCAGAACTTCCAGTGTAATCAATATCTATAACCGTGTAACCGTTATCGGCGAGTAAGTTATTAAACATAAACTCCCTGAAATACGTGCTCCAACCGAAATGTACATTCTGCAAATAGCCCGCTCCGTGTACAAATACCACTGCCGGATGATTTGGGTGCGGCTGATCGGATTTATAAACCCGTGCATAAACATCTGTTCCATAACGGTTTTTGAAGGTAACCATATCAGGCTGGCGCCACTTGTATGAATTAAATTCAGCCGAAGTAGATTGTGTAATTTTTACCGCTTTCGCACCGGGTTTATTGGCTTGTAGGTAGAGCTCTGCTGGCTTATCCATAAACGAATAATTAATGGCAAGCCATTTTTCATCAGGAGAAAGGCTAATGTCATTTAAGCCTTTCATTGTGCTTATTTGAACGGGTTCGCCACCATTTACGCCAATTTTAAAGAAATTCGTAATTCCGGGATGCTCTTTGTTGGCCGTAAAATAGAATGTGCTTTTATCTTTAGAAAGCTTTAAAGTTTGTACTTCCCACTTCCCTGAGGTAAGTTGTTTTTTCTCCCCTGTTACGATATTAGCAACATAAACATGCGAGTATCCAGTGGCTTCACTTTGGTAGTAAAAGCGATTGTTATCTATCCAACCTGTAGTGCCCTGAAAGAAGCCACTAATGCCAGGTCCTCCAATCCAAGCCTCATCATGTTGACGATCAAACAAAGACAGGCTCCCTGTAGAAGCATCGAGTTTTAAAATCCATCGATCTTTATTATCGATTGAAGTGGCTACTACTATCGCCGTTGTTCCATTTCCATTCCATAAAGGGCCGAAGAAATTTACAGGTCTATCTTCGTTTTTCTTTTTTAATGCTTCAAGTTGTTTTGGGTATTCTTTGTAAAATTCTGGCACATCCTTAATCCCGGGAATGGTAGAGAGCTGGATCGAATAAACCGAATCTCGCTGGGTGTCATAAATATAACCTTCTGAAATATTTTCGTTTTCGCCAACTTTTGTCCGACCTGAAATATCCTCAGTGTAACCAGAAGCGGTTACGTAATTGGGTACTATGGTGTTGTGGTTGTTTAAAGCTGGGTTTGTGAGTTTGTAGGTAATGTAACGCCCATTAGGACTGATGGTTACGGCATTTAAAAATTTATCATTTGCATATATTTCTCTGAGCGATTTGGTATCGGCTGTTGCGCCACCAAAGCGACCTCTTGGTCCACCAGCGCCTCTTGTACCACGCCCCTCAGAATTTCTTTTCTTGATGATGTCAAATAATTCGGTTTGTTCGGCCCTTAACCACTTATCTTGATCTGTAGCTGGTTTTGCTTCTATTCTATTGGGTTTCTTTCCCTTTACAAAATTGGTTAACTGTTTGGTTTCGGCTGATTTTAAATTGACTTCATAAAGGTTGTCGCCCAGTTGGTACACCACATTTCCATTGGTTAAGAAAACAGGGTTGCTTTCTCTTTCCATGGTATTGGTTAAGCGCATTTCTTTATTGGTTTTGAAATTTTGCAGGTAGATATCGCCAATTTTTTCAATTAGGCCTAAAGAATTGTCGTTGTTGTAAATGTAGTTCGCACCTAATAATTTTTCATCTTCCTTTTCTACAGCTTTTACTGGCTTATTGGATGAAGTTGAAACTTTAAATAATTCTTCCTTTGGCTTGTTCTCTGGATTCCAATTAAAATAAACCGTTTTGCTATCTGCTGTCCAACGGTAATTTGTAGGTGCAATTCCCATCCATTTTGGGTCTCGCATAATTTTTTCTACCGTTAGTGGAGCAATTTGTTGGGCAAAAGAATATTCGACGGCAAAAATCGAAAGGAAAAGTAAATATTTCTTCATGAATTTTAGTTTGGGTACCGCAATTTAAATATTAGGTTGCCGAAATTCACTAGGAAATGGAAATGTTACAACCCTTGTTTAAGGGATTATATCTTATTCAACAAATCGGGGATTGAAATTACCGCCAATAAAAGAAGCGCATTGTTAAGTTATCGAATTACCCGCCCAGTTTTATCGACATTTACATCGTCAAAGGGCTTTAAATATTCGTTTATGATGACTGAAAATTCTCTACGGGAGAGATTTTTTTTCAAATCATATTTGGATGCGAACTTATAATTTTTGTTCCACTTTTTTTGCAATTCTGTTTTTGTGGCCTCTACAGATTTATTACCGGTGTAGGCAACTAAGGAAACGGTGTTTTCTAAATTTATGGGTACATTTTTATGGTCGTCAAACCAAATTTGCGCTTTGTAGTAGTAGTCTTTTACGGGCTGTTTAATCTCATCGTAAGTTACCAATGCTTCTGGGTTAAAATAAGCTTTGCCATTTTTGAGTTCGGCCTTCAAAATCCCTGTAACACCGATTTTTTGGATGGCCAGCCAATTCGAGTCTGTTGCTTTTACATCATCAAAAGGCATTAGGGCAAGTTTATAGCTTAAAAGTTCTCCTTGAATTCGTTTTAAGTTCGATAGGCTTGTTTTGGTTTCAAAAAATGCTGCATATGCTGCGGTAGCGCCAGTAGCTTGTCCAATTTCGATGTTTCCTGGCGGGATATGCAATAAGTTTTCTTGATTGGTAATCAGTAAGTTATACAGGGAGAGTTGTCGTGGCTCTGAGGCAGATACGGCTGCAATTGTTGTTCTGTACAGGTTATTGCTGTAGCTTAAAACTTCCGTTTTAGCCAAGGCAAGGTCTTTAATTTTTAATGTGCCTAACACTTTCGCAGGGTTATCAACCAAAACAAGAATCTTCGCTTTTAAACTTTGTCCGTTTGCCAGTTTTAAATCCCATCCGTTCCCTGCACGACTAATTTCCGTGTACAATACATTATGAATTACATTTAAAAAGGTGGAGCTATCTATGGTTTTTTTGAGGTTTTTATTCTTTTTGTCATCTGGTGGAGTGGCCATTTGAGCAGATTTTTTAACCTCCCAAGTGCTCAAAATTTGATATAGTTTTTGAATTTCTGCTGATTTTTGAGCCAATGATTTCTGACTTATAAAGCCCGAACTTTGACTCAAAATTACCGTTTTAACTCCCGATTTATAGGACTGCATTCCGGCAGCCAACGCGGCATCGCCATTTCCAATCACCAACACATCTGTTTTAATGGTTTGAGCATGAATAATTAGCGGAACTAATAATGCGAAAACAAAAAACAACCTTTTCATTTGTGGAATTTAAATTTTGATGCAATATGCTTTAAATCAATGAATATTTAATAAAATGAGTGTATTTTAACTTAATTTTAACGATGGGATAGGTTATTATACCAAATTTTTAGGCTGTTTCAAACAAGCCAAAGCTTATAACTTTAAAATTTACTATTTTGCTTTATGGATTTAGAACAACTCAAATATCCGATAGGACAATTTATCATGCCTGAAGTTTTTCACGAAACGCAGGCAAACCTTTGGATTGCAGAAATAGAAACCCTACCAAGCCAAATTATTGCAGCAACCGAAAATTTAACTGATCACCAATTGAATCAACCCTATCGACCTGGCGGATGGACACTGAGACAAGTAATTCATCATCTACCCGATAGCCACATGAATGCCTACATTCGTTTTAAGCAGGCAATAACTGAGGACATCCCCGTTATTAGACCGTACTACGAAGAACGGTGGGCAGAAACAGAAGAGGCCAAAAACGGAGAAATAAAAATGTCGTTGGAATTGCTCGTAAGCATTCATCAACGATGGGTCGCATTCCTTAAAACACTAAATTCAGCAGATTACCAACGAGAATATATCCACCCTGCACTAGGAAGAGCGCTTACGCTGGCCAATATGTTGGGCACCTATGCTTGGCACGGAAAACATCATTTGGCGCACATTACCAATTCAATAAAATGATGCTTCCTTGATGTGTTGGTTTACATGAAAATTAACATCGCGGCGCTCATTGCAATCATAATCGAATCTTCCACAATCGTAACGGTGCTCATAGGTAAGTTAAACACTGCGCCAAGGCAGGCACATTGAATTTTTTTCTTATTCAATACACTTTCCAAAACGCCGATAATGCTAACCAACATAACGATTAGGGTAACCCAGTTTACAATTTGCGGCGATAAATTAAGGGCAAAACTCAATCCTAATCCAAGTTCAATAAAAGCATAAATGTAGCCCCAGCCACCAAATTTCTTGGCCACAATATCGTACATGGCATAACTTTCTGCAAAACCTTTCAAATTTAAAAGCTTAAAGAAGGAGAAGGTTAAGAAAAAGCCAGCCATAAAAACCCGCATAAAAACCATCAGATTTACTGCATCGTTTTGCCATGAAGAAATTAAAGAAATGGCGGTTACGTAACCAAAAATCAGCAAGATTGGTTTATACGTTTCTAGCCAAGATCTTGTTTGCTCAACTACTTCAATATGGCTCATTGCAGAAATTTGGTATTTGCTCTCTGCACCGCCTAAGGCTTGTTGCAATTGGTTTAAACCAATGTGCTGATCCATGTTAATTGTAGCAGAATTTGTCTCCTTAGAAACCTCAACAGCGGTTACATTGGGCAGAGCCAGTAAATTGCTCTTTACTTTATTTTCGCAACCACCGCAAGTCATTCCGGTAAGCTGATAGGTATGTGTCATGATTCAATCTTTCTACAAATTTACCACATCCAAGCTCGAATAGCGTTACAGAATAATCATAAAATGCGATAGAACTTTTGAAACTGAATTAACCCACCAAAACAGAAGTCATTGTTAATGAACCACCAACAGCCTTATCATTGAAAAACGAAATTTCTTCTTTATCGTTGGTTAGGCCCAAGGTATAAATTAAAGGTAAATAATGTTCTGGTGTTGGAATTGCCAACATGGCATCGTTACCCAAATTGCGATAGTTGATCAAAGGCTTATGATCGCCATTTGCAATTAAATTTTTGAAGGTATTGTTCATTTCATTTGCCCAATCATAACCACCGCCGTTAATCATTTCCCAACTTATCATACGCAGGTTATGCACCATATTTCCACTTCCTAAAATAAGTACGCCTTTTTTACGCAGTGCATATAGTTCTTTTGCAATCTCATAATGCTGTGCTGGCGATTTTGTATAATCAATGCTTAATTGTAAAACAGGAATATTGGCATCAGGATACATGTGTTTTACCACTGTCCAGGTGCCGTGATCTAATCCCCAATCGTGATCTAATTCAATGTTTGTGGAATGCACAAGGCTGGGTATTTCGTTTGCCAGCTTAGCATCGCCAGGCGCTGGATACTGAACATCAAAAAGTGCTTGCGGAAATCCACCAAAATCGTGTATGGTGCTTGGAAAATCCATTGCGGTAACAAAAGTTCCGTGCGTGTACCAATGGGCAGAAACTACCAATACAGCTTTTGGAATGGGAATGTGCTTGGCCAAGTCTATCCAACTTTGGCTGAACTCATTATTTTCAATTCCATTCATTGGCGAACCATGACCGATAAAAAGTGTAGGCATCAGCTCAGTTTGAGCCAAACCTTGGGTAAAGTTTCTGAATTGGGTTAGCGTTGACATGGATTAGAAAATACTTGTGGGGTTTTCTTTGATGGATAATTATGAATTTCAAATAACAAAAATAAGGTGCTTTTGGTATTTGAACATTAACGTATGGTAAGAAACGGAATTATTTCATTTCTTCTAGTATCCTGGTTGTAAATAACTTCGAGCACGAATGCGAAATGAAGGCAAAAGAATTTTTCTTTGAGAAAGGGATAATCTTTTGGATGTATTGCAAATGCCTAAAATTTTTTATAAACCCATCAGAATGATTGGAATCTAGCTGTCCCGGCGCCATATTGGTTGGTAATCCCATTCATTAAAAAAGCCTAATTTGTAGATTGGGATTTCGGGATTATTATCGAATAGTTCCAGTATCTTATTTTTAATCTGATGACCTGGTGTAACATGGTTGCATAAGTAAAGCATTGTGGAAATAATCAAGAAAGGTTTTTTTGTCTGTGCTGGCAATAATTCAACGTTCAACCAATCCGAACTAGGATTAATAATTTTTTCCGTTGGCTTTTTAACCATGCTTCGGCTCCACAATCTTGAATGATGTGCTATAATATTTCTACAATAGGTAATAGCTTCAAGCCAACTAGAAAGCTCCTTATGCAAATTAAGACCCATTTCTGATGCTATTATGGCCTTTTCAGGTAGCTGATGACGAATATTTTTATAGATTTTAGAAAGTGTGCCCATAGATGCTACTTCCAAAATTTTCCATGAATCTGGTTGCTCATTATTCAGACGTCTTTTGTGGTCCTTTATGAATATTTCCTGACTCCTGTCAAATTCAGCACGAAGTAGTGATAAAAGATTTTTTTGAATTTCAATGTCATTGAATAAATCAAAATTGGTGTACCACAATCCACCACGCGAACACGACATGTGGTATATCATTTTGGTTCTCAAGGCAATTTCGATTCTTTCAATAGCATCAAACAGAATAAGTTTTAGGTGTCTGTCAAAATTATACCGATTGAGAATGTCTTCAAAGAAAGTACCATCCCTTAGGTTATGGCCATCATCAACCTGAAGATCCCACCAATATCCTTTCAAACGATAGTAACTTATATTTTTAAGATAATGTGGGGCTGTTACTTCATCGCGAAATTGCATGTTTCGCTGTTTTAAAAGATCAATTTGCTCTTCAACAGTTAATGCCGGTTTATTAGCCATTTCAATAAAAAAAATGACCCGCTTGCAGTTCTTATGGTATGCAAAACGGGTACTGTTAGAACAAAAATAAAAAATTATAGAAAATTTTATTGTAACAAAGACGATACACTGTATGGCTTGCTATCTCATGAGGCTTTCTAAGGGCAATATGTTAGCTATTTTTCGTTATGCCAACTAATTACTTAGCTTTTATCGTTTCAGCAACATCTCCACATTCAAACATCATGCTACCGTAGTATGGGTTTTCGATGCTTTCTTTTTCATTTAACCAGCTTGCCTTTGCCATTGGGCAGTGTTGAACATAAACCGTGCTTGTATTAAACTTGATGCTCCTTAACGTTTTAATCATTGGATAAGAAATTCCCTCAAAGGCTTTTCTCTGCACTTTAATGTCTTTTGCAGTAGCCAATTCTGTCGCTTTAGCTTTAATCAATGCAGCTTGTTCCATCCAAAGTTTGTGTTGGTCTGACGGAAACTCCTTGTGCGGTACGGCATCCACAGTAACCATTAAAGTCTTTGCTTTTTCTGCGGCCAAATCTTGTTTATCGGTAGCCAGGGCATTTTTTAAATCGAAATAAGCGGATAATACTTGATTTAATGCCTTATCCGTTTTGCTTTGCGCTAAACTGAATTTTGTAGATGCTACGGTAATGATTGCTATAAATAAAAAAATCTTTTTCATTGCTGTTATTTTAAAATGTTAAAAAAATTGAATTCTGCCCTAAGCAGGTACATATTTTTGGTGTATCTACCTTCTAGATTCCCTGTTGCTTGAAAACGGTATCCCAAATCGATTCGGGTTTTACTGTTCAAAATCACTTGTATGGCTGGTGCTACATCTAAATAAGACTGTCCACTGCTTGGATCTGTTTTGCCGAGTAACTCTAAATACACATTAAAGTTCGGCTGATTATAATTTGTATAGGCAATGGGTAAAACCAAATATCCTGAAGATAAACTGTAAGACAGCATATTGTTCGGACGAGGCATGCCCGCCACTTGCCTGCGCTGGTTATCAAAAGCGTGAGTATAACCAAGCGTTGCTGACAGGGCGAGTTTATGCAAAAGTTGTGTAAAGATTACACCGCCTTGTAAGCCACTATTGTCGCCCTCTAAGTTTATATCTCGTGTGTAGGTGGGTCTTATGCTTGTACTTAGTCTGCCAAATGCCGAGGCTCTAAAATGGCTATGCGTATCATCAATGGATAAAAACCGATACTTGGCATACAAACTTCCTCCTTCTAGGCGGTATTTCCCATCCATATCCGACAGGAAAGCCTTGGCATGTGCCATTAAGTTTTTATTAAAGCCAAACATAACTTCGGGTATGGTTCTACTCACATAACCTGGATAATTAAACATGCCTTCGTTGGTGATTCTAACACCAATTGATTTTGTAGGCATGTTACTTGCCGGCTCTGTAAAAACATAAAGTTCTTGGCTAAAGGCATTTAATTTGGCGCCAAAAATAATCAGCGCCAAAAAGAAGAGCTTCTTCATCACTAAGAAATGCTTAAATGATAAATACGGGTTTTCTTGCCGTTTATTAAGCCTGTTCCGCTGGTATAGGCATCAGAAGTTGCGCTTGCAGCCTGTTTTTTAAAAGCGGTACCCGAGATGAAATTTTTATCGACCACGCTTGCCTTTACTGTACCGTTTAGAGTTTTGTTTTTAGCATTAACGAACCGATAAACACTTCCATCAACAATGGCTTGGCCTTTATCATCAATTTTAACCTGATTAAAACTGAAATTTGCCATTAACCCACCAAGAGAAAAACCTGCATCTTGTACTTTCTTGCGTATCAAGTCCAAATTGATATCCGCATCTTTTTTAAAGGTTAAAACGAAGATATTTTTATTTAAATCAGGTTTTACAGAACTTATGAAATCTAACGTTTCTAATGATTTCTGTGTAGCGTTTGAACACATAGAGCAGGTTAATCCAGTTACTTGTAAATCTGCTGAAGTGATTTTTTGTGCCGAAACGTTAACGGCAATGAATAGCATAATAATGCTGAATAATTTTATTGTTTTCATTGTTTTTTGAATTAAATAAACCGATTGCCACAGTTTCTCTAAATATTTTTAGAGGCGTGATGACAGCATTGATGCTGAATGAGATTCAGCAAAACCAAGATTATTTAATTCTAATTCCTAAAAATGCAGTTGAAAACATGCAGAGAAAGCCGGGCGGATATTGGCGGGGCTTTATTGGAAATTTTGCTTAAAAAGGCAGGAGTGATGTTGGATAGAAATTGTAAAACAGGCGGGTGCAAGAAAAGTTGAATAGAAAACAATTTTGGCATTTGTGTTTGTGCCTCAGTTTGGTGGCTATCTTTAACTTTGACGTTTACCTGCGTATTTTTACAACAACCATCGTCTTTCTTTTTTTCAGCAGGAATATCTTTGCAAAGCTTACAAGATACCTCATTGCTAAACACCTGTACATTTGCCAGTTTACCCCCGCAAAAATGTAAGCTTAAAGCAAAACCCATAACACTAACCGCGTAGAATACGGCTAAAGAAAGTGCTATTTTTTGTTTTAACTTCATGTGTACAAAGGTAAAGCAAAAAAAAACGAATAACAGCGGCAATTATTTATTCAATTTCATTTTTTAACTTACTTTCGCTTTAAACACCACATAATGAAAAAATTACTCTTTATCATTTGCACAATTTCTATGTTCTCCGCCTTCGCGGCAAAACCGAAGAATCAGTACGTTAGCATTAAAACCGAGTTTGGAACCTGCATTGTTAAACTGTATAACGAAACACCTTTACACCGCGATAATTTTTTAAAATTAGCCAAGCAGGGTTTCTACAACGGAACGCTATTTCATCGGGTAATAAAAGATTTTATGATACAAGGTGGCGATCCGGATTCAAAAAATGCTAAACCAGATTCTCTTTTAGGGTCAGGTGGATTGAAATATACCATTCCGGCAGAATTTAGAGATAGTTTATTCCATAAAAAAGGCGTCTTGGCTGCGGCAAGAGATAACAATCCAGAAAAAGCATCAAGCAGTTGCCAGTTTTATTTGGTGCAGGGCAAGGTGTTTACAGACGAGCAATTAAACAGCCTCGAGGAGAAAAGGTTAAAATTTAAAATCCCAGAATGGCAAAGGGAAGTGTATAAAACTTTGGGCGGTACGCCACATTTAGATCGCAATTACACCGTTTATGGCGAAATTGTTCAGGGTTTAGATGTAGTAGATCGGATTGCTGTTTTGCCCACCGACAAAAATAACCGACCCAAACAGGATGTAAAAATGGAAGTGACCATTTTGAAAAAAAGAGAAGCCAAAAAGTTGGAGAAACTACTGGCGAAAGGGGAACAAGGATAAAGTACTCTTTAGGTGAGAACTGCAATTGTATTGTATCGTTTGCAATAAACTATGAAAATTATTTCTTACAACGTTAATGGCATCAGGGCCGCAAGCACGAAAAATTTTTTCGGCTGGCTACAGGCAACCGATGCAGATATGGTTTGCTTACAAGAAGTTAAGGCCATGCCATCGCAAATTCCTGAAATTATTGCCCTAATTGAGCAATTAGGCTATCATCATTTTTGGTTCCCTGCGGAGAAAAAGGGTTATAGCGGGGTGGCGATTTTGACCAGAGTAAAGCCCAACCATGTAGAATATGGCTGTGGTGAAGAATGGATTGATCGAGAGGGTAGAATTTTGCGAGCAGATTTTGATGATTTCTCCTTAATGAGTTTATACATGCCCTCAGGTTCCAGCGGCGATGAGCGACAAGTTAAAAAGTACGAGTTTATGGCTTTTTTCGATGTTTACATCAACCACCTGCGCAAAGAGAAACCAAACCTTATTGTAAGCGGCGATTATAACATTTGCCATACATCTATTGATATTCACAACCCGAAATCGAATGCAAATTCGTCTGGGTTTCTACCACAGGAAAGAGAGTGGATGCAACTCTTTTTAGATAATGGATTTATAGATGCTTTCAGGCATTTTAATAAAGATCCGCACCATTACACTTGGTGGAGTTATAGAGCTGGGTCTAGAGGTAAAAATTTGGGTTGGCGTATTGATTACCATTTAACAACCCGCCCTATGGAAAGCCGATTGAGGAATGTACGCATTTTGCCAGATGCCATCCATTCAGATCATTGCCCCGTTTTATTGGAAATTGACTGATAAACAGCACATTGGGCAAGAGGCTAAATGAAGCTATTTTTTAAAAATTTAGGGATTGTTAGAGTAATTGAAGCCTTGAATAGCCGAATTACAAATGTTCGGCTTCGTATTTTTCACCCGCCTTTAACATCAATTCTATTTGCTTTAAATCATCGGCAGTAAGCTCTTCCTTTTCCTGCAATTCGAACACCGCAATCATGTTGTCTTCGTATTGTTTTTCCGTTTTAATTACGATTTCTTGTGCCATGATCATTCAGCTTAAAATTTAATGGTTTCTGTTGGGGTAATGCAAACGTTTAATCTGATGTCGTGTTCGTTCACGTCATCTATCTTTTCGATTGCAGGCGACAAAGATAAGCCTATTTTTTGAGCATTCGTATTTTGTAAAAAACGATCATAAAAGCCTTTCCCATAACCCACCCGATAGCCTTGTTTATCAAAAGCCAAAAGCGGTATCAAAACCAAATCTACCTCGCCGTTGTGCAAAGCGCCCTTTTGCGGTTCCAAAATGTTGAACAAGTTTTTCTGTAAATCATCCACGCCCAAGTATTCATGATGCGTCATCAAAGCCGTTTCAAAATCGGCTTTGGGTACAATAATCTTTATTTTAGGGTGCTTTTCTGCCAGCCACTTGATTAATAAAAAAGTGTTGGGTTCTTTCTTTTCTACAATAGGTAAAAATAGGTGGATTGTTTTTACATCCTTAAAATCCCATTTTACAAATTGGTTTAATAAACCTTGGTTTAACGATTCGTACTCCGATTCGCTAAATGCTAATCGATCTTTTAATGCCTGTTTTCTAATTTCTAATTTCAACATAATTTCAAATTAGGTAAATATCACCTCAATTCGGACGAACAAAAATATCTTTTCAAGCCAAAAAGCAAACCTATAAAACAAAAAAGCCCTCGAAAAAATTCAAGGGCTATTAAAAAAATAAATAAAAATTATTTTACACGCTCTACATATTCTCCCGTACGCGTATCTACTTTAATTTTATCGCCTTGGTTTACAAACATAGGCACTTTAACTTCCACACCATTTTCAAGTGTTGCAGCTTTCAATGCGTTTGTAGAAGTATCACCTTTAACTGCGGGCTCTGAATAAGTAATTTCAAATTCTGCAAAGTTTGGCAGCTGACCCATAATTGCCTCATCGCTTTCCATAGAAACGATAACGCTCATACCTTCTTTTAAAAATTTAATGGCCGATCCAAATAGCGTTTTTTCAACATTGTACTGTTCGTAGCTGGTGTTATCCATTACCACCAAGTAATCACCATCTTCATATAAATATTGGTAATCACTGGTTTCTACGCGGCAAATTTCAACAGCCTCGTCTGTATTCATACGAGCTTCTACAATTCTGCCCGATTTAATGTTACGAAATTTACCGGTGTAAAAAGCGCCGCCTTTACCTGGTGTACGGTGATTCCATTCGTCAACAGTAACCAACTCGCCGTTTACACGCAGGATGTTACCTGTTTTAATTTCTGATGCTTTAGCCATATGATTTTATCCTATTTGGATTTATATTTCCGTTTTTTGTGACGGCAAAGGTAAAATTATTTTAATAAAAACCTACAATGCTTTAGTGCATAAGGCTTTGATTATCGGGTGTCTTAACCTTACTTTACGCGCTCTACGTAATCGCCTGTTTTAGTATCAACCTTCACCTTATCGCCTTGGTTAATAAATAGCGGCACCCTAATTTCTGCGCCTGTTTCTACTGTGGCGTATTTTTGCGCACTGGTAGAAGTATCGCCCTTAACGGCCGGCTCGGTGTAAGTAATTTCCAATTCAACGCTGTTTGGCAACTGCGCAACAATCGGCTCTTCGCTTTCAAAAGCAATGGTTACATTCATACCTTCTTTTAAAAATTTAATGGAGCTGCCAAAAAGCAGTTTCGGAATGGTGTATTGCTCAAACGTATTGTTATCCATTACCACTAAATAATCGCCATCTTCATATAAATATTGGTAATCATTAGTTTCCACACGGCAAATGGTTACTTCCTCATCGGTACGAAAACGATATTCAACAATTTTTCCTGTTTTAACATTTCGCATTCGAGCCTGATAAAAGGCCCTTAAATTGCCTGGGGTGCGGTGGATATACTCTTCTACACTAACCAATTCTCCGTTAAAACGAAGTACATTTCCGCTCTTTACTTCTGATGCCTTAGCCATTACTTATTCTTTTTAATTTTCGAACCTCAAAGTTAAATAAAGGATTTTTGATTTGGAAAGCAAAACCTCCAATTAATCGGTTGCAGTAGTCCCGCTTTTACTCCAATCTTTTTGTCCTCTCATTCCTCCATCGCATTGCAATTGGGCCAACAACTGTCTTTGCAAACCATTTCGTTAAGCTAACAAAAAGTATTTTCGCGCAATCGGGTTTAAATAAATTAAACCTGTGTACGCAATAAAAGCCTGTTTATGCACTGTGTACTAGATAATCGGGTTTTTGAGGGACGGGCAAGAAAGTAAAAACCGTTGTATAAAAGAAATGCCTTTGGGAACCACTCCAAAGGCATAATCAACCTAAACCTCAAACTAAACTATGAAAAAATCTTTTTTGCCTTTTCGGGCTATATTTTAATCCGTAAAAGCGGATATATGTAACATTTAATAAAGAGATTAATTAAATAATTGTTTCTCTTTTTGGTGGTGCAAAGGTAAGAACTATTTTTCAATTACAAAATATTTCTATAAAAAAAATTTTATAATACAAATTGATGACAAAAGAAGGAGTTAGTTAAAGCGACAAATGGTTGTTAAGTTATTTGTAATCAGCTATTTGGATAGAAGCGCTACAAAACTCATATTCCTGAATTTGGTTAGAACCAATAATGGTTAGCTTGTCTTTAGAGAAATTTTCAATCAATTCGCGATACCAATTTATCCCTTGAACGTCTAAATTGCTAGTAGGTTCATCTAAAAATAATATTGGCGAATCGGCACAGCAGGCCAAAGCAAGTTTGGTTCGCTGTTTCATCCCCGAAGAAAAATACCTAATTTGTTTATTAGACGATTTTTCCAAACCTAGAATGGAGAGCAACTGCTTAGCATCAACCCCAGTAGCAAAATTTTTAAACTTGAAGTGAAATTCTATAATTTCCCTCAAGGTGAAGGTTTCAATAAGTTCAAGATAAGGAGCGGCTAGGCTCATATACTTATAAATGCTTTCTACTTCAATTTCGCTTGGATTTGAATAGCTGATTTCGCCCTCGGACGGCGTTAAACTTCCGGTAAGCACACTGAGTAGGGTAGATTTACCAGAGCCATTTGGACCAAGAATAGCATAGCTTTGGCCTGAAACAAAGTCGGCAGTTAGATTTTTGAAAATCCATTCCTTGTTAAATCTCCTCCCTACGTTGTTTAGGCTAATCTTCATTCTTGTGGTAACAGATTTAGTTGTTGTAAATCATGACTTTTCGAGTGCTTTTGCCATGCATACACTATTTTCTACTCCAATATATTGGCCGTAGTTTGGGGTAATGTGGTAGCCAACTTTTTGATATAACCCAATGGCTTCAGGTTGCTTTATTCCAGTTTCTAACACGCAAGTGTGATAGCCAAGTTCTAAGGCCCATTTTTCTAATTCGTTAAGAATTCTTGCTGCAATGCCCTGATTTCTAAAGTCTGGATGAACAAACATTCTTTTCACCTCGGCAGTCTGATCTGCAAATGGCTTTATTGCGCCGCAAGCAACAGATATCCCGTTTTTAAACGCCACAACAACTTCCTTTATCGCATCAATTTTATTAAATTGAGCATAGAAAGCATGATCGTCTCCATCTCTAATGGCTAAATCTTGATCTAACAGTTTAACCAATTCCTTAAAATCAGTATGGTCTGAATTTGTTCGAAGTAGCGTTAAATCAGTCATGGTAATATTTTGTTGTATTTGGCTAGCTTCCCATGCCGAAACCTTTCATTACCCCGCGGTTTGAGTTGCGGATGAAATCTACAATCTCATCACGAATTTCAGTCGGTTTAAATTCAGCTTCAATCATATCTAAAGCTTTGGTTACGTTGTTGTGCTTTACAAAAAGTACGCGATAAATTTCTTGTATTTCATCAATCTGCTCATTGGTAAAGCCTCTTCTACGCAAGCCAACAGAATTAATTCCGGCGTAAGAAAGTGGTTCGCGAGCGGCTTTAACATAAGGAGGAACATCTTTACGAACTAACGATCCACCTGTTACAAAAGCATAAGAACCTACCTTAACAAATTGATGGATAGCCACTAAGCCTGCTAACACTACATTGTTGCCAATGGTAATATGGCCGGCTAATGTGGTGCTGTTTGAGAAGATACAGTTGTTGCCAACTTCGCAATCGTGCGCAATGTGTGAGTATGCTTGGATTAAACAGTTGCTTCCAATTGTTGTTTTCCATTTATCTTTTGTGCCGCGGTTTATGGTTACACACTCTCTAATGGTGGTGTTGTCGCCAATTTCTGCGGTGGTAATTTCGCCAGCAAATTTTAAGTCCTGAGGTTCGCCAGAAATCACGGCACCAGGAAATATACGGCAGTTTTTACCAATACGCGCCCCATCCATAATGGTTACGTTAGATCCAATCCACGTCCCTTCGCCAATTACAACATCTTTATGGATAACCACAAAAGGTTCGATTACGACATTTTCGGCGATTTTTGCCTGAGGATGAATATATGCTAAAGGTTGTATCATTATTGAGCGGGTTCTGCTTGTTTAATTTTTGAAATTTGTGCCATCATTTCGGCTTCGACAACAATTTTCTCCCCAACCATTCCTACACCTTTCATTTGGGCTATGCCTCGTCTAATTGGCTCAAGTAAATCGCAACGGAAAACAATTGTATCACCAGGTAAAACCTGCGCTCTAAAACGAACGTTATCTATCTTTAAAAAGTAAGTTAAGTAATTTCTTGGATCAGGTACGGTGCTTAACACTAAAATACCTCCAACTTGGGCCATTGCCTCAATTTGAATAACCCCAGGAAAAACGGGTGCGCCCGGAAAATGACCTTTGAAGAACTCTTCGTTCATGGTTACGTTTTTAACGCCTACAACATGATTTTTAGAAAGTTCTAGTATTTTATCTACAAATAGAAAAGGCTGACGGTGAGGCAAAATGTCCATAATTTGAACAACATCGTATAATGGTTTTGCGCTTGGATCGTACACCTTTTGAATTTTTTTATTTTTCTCTTTTTTGATGGCTGCTTTAATTTTTTTAGCGAAAGCAACATTTGCAGCATGGCCAGGGCGGGCTGCCATAATGTGTCCTTTTAAATGCATCCCCACCAAAGCCAAATCGCCAATCATATCCAATAGTTTATGGCGTGCAGGTTCGTTTTGGTAGCGTAACTCCATATTATTTAAAATACCTTGCGGAGCTACATCAATATCTTTACGGTTAAAAAGTTTTGCAAGATGGCTGAGTTCATCTTTCGTTACTTCTTTATCTACAATTACAATGGCATTATTTAAATCTCCACCTTTAATTAAATTGTGCGAAAGCTGATATTCCAATTCATGTAAAAAGCAAAAGGTACGGCAAGAAGCAATTTCTTTTTTGAATTCGGCAATGGTGTTAATGCCCGCATGTTGACTTCCTAAAACCGGAGAGTTGTAATCAATCATACAAGTGAAACGATAGTCATCAAGCGGCATAGCCACAATTTCAACTTTTCTATCCGCTTCGGTGTAGGTAATGTTGTGCGGAATGGTAAAGTACTCGCGATCTGCGTTTTGCTCAATGATGCCAACTTCTTCCAACAAATCAATAAATTGAATCGAACTGCCATCCATAATGGGTGTTTCAGGACCGTCCAATTGAATGAGAACATTGTCCAAATCCATTCCGATTAGCGAGGCCATAACGTGCTCTACTGTGCTTACACTTGCCCCATTTTGAGTAAGTGTGGTACCACGAGAAGTATCGGTTACATTATCTGCATCGGCATCAATTATTGGGTGGCCATCTAAATCAACTCGTTGAAATTTAAAACCATGATTTTCTGGTGCAGGGCAAAAAGTAAGGGTAACATTTGCGCCGGTATGTAAGCCAACTCCAGATACAGATGTTTCTTTTTTAATCGTCTTTTGTCTAACGTTCATTGTGTATTGTATTCTTTTCCAACTCAGCCGTAAGTTTTTTTATTTCTTCTTCGAGCGTATTTATTCTCTTTTCAACATCCGGGAGATGTTTAAATATTACAGAAGCCCGCATCCAGTTTCTTAAAGGTTGAGCTGGACTGCCGTGCCATTGTTTGTTTTCTTCGGTAATGTTAAAATTTAATCCGGCTTGGGCACCAATTTGTGTCCCTTTAGCTAAGGTTAAGTGGCCCGCAATGCCTACTTGCCCACCAATTACACTATTTGGACCTACTTTTGTGCTTCCAGATATGCCAGATTGAGCCGCTAAAACGGTATTTTCACCGATTTCTACGTTGTGTGCAATTTGAATTAAATTATCAATTTTGGCACCTTTTTTAACAATTGTTGATCCCATTGTGGCTCGATCGACAGCGGTATTTGCACCAATTTCAACATCGTCTTCTATAATTACATTCCCAATTTGCGGGATTTTATTATAAGTACCATCTTTTTGTGGTGCGAAACCAAAACCATCGCTTCCGATTACGGTATTGGAATGGATAATTACACGCGCACCAATGATTGAATTATGGTAAATTTTTACGCCCGGATGCAAGGTGCTTTGCTCGCCAATGATGGAATCTGCCCCGATAAAAGTTTGTGTATTAATTTTGCAACCATCAGCAATTTGAACATTCTCACTTACGTAAGCAAAAGCATCAATAAATACATTTTTGCCAATTTTTGCAGATGGATGAACGAAGGCTAATTTATCAATTCCAGACTTTGCGGTTTGTGCATTTACAGCTTCATTGTACTTATCTAAAAGGATGGTAAATGCGCTGTAAGGATTATCGACACGAATGAGCGTGCTGGTATAATTTTGTGTTGGACTAAAATCTTTTGAAACAATAACTACCGATGCCTGAGTGGAATACAAAAAGTTTTCGTACTTGGGGTTAGAAAGAAAAGACAAGGAGCCTTCTTTCCCGTCCTCTATTTTAGAGAGTTCGGTCACGGCAATATCAGGGTTACCATCAATGGACCCGTTTAAAAACTCGCTTATCTGCTTGGCAGTAAATTGCATCGTACAAAGGTAAATGTTAAATTGATATGAACAAAAAAACCTACATAGGTTAATAAGTGTATATTATACACAATAATAAGACTTAAAACGGCACTAAAAGTTAAATATTTTGTTAAAATTACTTAAATCCCTCTAGGGTAGCAAAGGATGTATTTTTCAACAGTTTTTTGTAAGGACTCTAAATTCGATAAATCAGATGCTTTCGCAATATCAACAATATCGTTATTTTTCATCAATATTTTAATATTTCCGACCCCAGCATTGTAAGCCCGATTTTGAATGGAATCTGTAAAAACAAAGTAGCTGGCTTCTTCGGGGGCAATACCAAGCAAATTCACTGCTGCATCTTGCAAAAATTCAATCCGATCGGTCGCGGCGCGTTCATTGCTCATCTCTACCTTATATAAATTTCTTGAGGTTAGCATTTGGCAAAGCGTAGAAAGAATTTTATCAGGATGCTCTACCCAAACCTTTAGGGCTGCATAAATATCCTGATCATCGAGATTGGTGAAATGTTTTAAGTGTGTATCTTTTTCAAAAAAGTCGACTTCGGTAATGTCGTTTTGTAAAAAATGATTTAGAGAAGGGGAGGCAAACAGGTTTTCACCTGCGGCTGATAACTGTTTAGCCCTTGCTAAAAGTTTTACCAAAATCATTTCGCCAGCAATTACCGTTTTATGCAAATAAACCTGCCAATACATTAACCTGCGGGCAATTAGGAATTTCTCAATCGAATAAATCCCTTTTTCCTCAATAACCAAATTATCATCAAAAACATTAAACATTTTGATGATTCGGTCGAAACTAATCACACCTTCACTAACGCCGGTAAAAAAGCTATCCCGATTTAGGTAGTCCATCCGATCTAAATCCAGCTGACCAGAAATGAGTTGATGAAGAAACTTTTTAGGGTAGGTGCCGTTGAAAATCGCTATGGCATGACTGAGCTTTCCTTCGAAATGTACATTCAAATCCTGCATCAGCTTTGCTGAAATATCTTCGTGCTTAATTCCTGTAACCAATGAGTGTTCTAGCGCGTGTGAAAATGGGCCATGCCCAATATCGTGCAGTAAAATAGCCAGAATTGCAGCTTCCTCTTCTCCTTCTGTAATGATATGACCTTTGCTTTTCAACAAGCCAATGGCTAAGCTCATTAGGTGCATGGCGCCCAGCGCATGGTGAAAACGCGTGTGTAAAGCACCAGGATAAACCAAATGCGTCATCCCGAGTTGCTTGATGTAGCGCAAACGCTGAAAGTATGGATGCGAAATGACATCGTAAACCAACTCAGATGGAATGCTAATGAATCCGTAAACCGGATCGTTTATTATTTTCTTCTTATTCAATCGTTAAAAATAGTTAAATACGCAGATACGGTACAAAAATTGCTATTTTTATTTATAGTTTGTTTTACCTTCCAAAATATAATGGTAATCCTTATTTATTTTACAAAAACATGCAAGAAACTAAAATATTGTGGGCCGATGACGAAATTGACCTATTAAAACCTCATATATTATTACTAAACGATAAAGGTTACAATGTAACCACATTCACCAATGGTAATGACGCCCTCGAAGCTTTTGGAAAATCTCATTTCGATTTGGTTTTTTTGGATGAAAATATGCCCGGCATGAGTGGTATTGAAACCCTTTCTGCCATCAAAAATTTAAATCCAGAAGTTCCTGTTGTTCTAATTACGAAAAGTGAGGAAGAAAACTTAATGGAAGATGCCATTGGGAGCAAAATTGACGACTACTTAATCAAGCCTGTTAACCCAAAGCAGGTGCTTTTAACCATCAAAAAACTGATTGATAATAAACGCTTGGTTAGTGAAAAAACTTCCATGGCTTATCAACAAGATTTTAGGCGCTTGGGTATGACCTTGAGCGACCGTTTGAGTTACGATGAGTGGATTGATGTGTATAAAAAAATTGTTTTTTGGGAACTTGAGTTGGAGAAACTAGATGATCCACAGATGCATGAAATTTTAACCATGCAAAAGCAAGAAGCCAATACGCAGTTTTCCAAATTTATAGAGGAGCATTATTTGGGCTGGATTAAGGATAAAGACCATTCTCCACTACTCTCTAATGAACTGCTTAAGAAAAAGGCTTTCCCACATGTGGGAGATAGTACACCCGTATTTTTTATACTGATTGATAATTTACGTTATGACCAATGGAAAATTATTAATCCATTGATTTCTGAGTACTTTAGGATTGATGAGGAGGATATGTACACCAGTATTTTGCCTACTGCAACGCAATATGCGCGTAATGCTATTTTCTCTGGTTTAATGCCTTTAGAAATGGAAAGACGTTTTCCGCAGTTATGGCAAAACGACGATGATGAAGGTGGAAAAAACATGCATGAGGAGGCATTTTTGGCCGATAACATTAAACGAAACCTAAGAAAGGACTGTAAGTTTAGCTACAATAAAATTTTAACGTTTGAGCAAGGGAAAGATTTGGTTGAACAAACCAATAACCTGCTGCAAAATGATTTCAACGCCATTGTATTTAACTTTGTGGATATGTTAAGCCATGCCCGTACGGATATGCAAATGATACGTGAGCTTGCAAATGATGATGCCGCTTACCGTTCTTTAACCTTATCGTGGTTTGAGCATTCGCCACTTTGGGAGCTGCTTAAAAAAATCGCTCAGAAAAAGGTAAAGGTGGTTATCACAACCGATCATGGAACCATTCGAGTTAAAAAACCGGTTAAAGTTATTGGCGATAGAAGCACGAATACCAATCTTCGATACAAACAAGGCAGAAATCTTAATTTTAATGCCAAAGATGTTTTTGCAATTAAGAACCCGCACGATGCGATGTTACCAAAAATTAACATCAGCAGTAGTTATATTTTTGCAAAGGAGGATAGTTATTTTGTTTATCCGAACAATTACAATCAATTTGTAAACTACTATAATGAAACTTTCCAGCATGGCGGAATATCTTTGGAAGAAATGATTATCCCAGTGATTACGTATTCGCCGAGATAAGCTTGTTTTAGAGTTGCTCTACACCAAGTTTTAGTTGGACACTTAATATTAGAGGCAAAAGCGATAAAATTATCTATTACTTTTGCCTTTATTCTTTTAAAATGAAGATAGAAGTTTATAACCTTTTAGATTTAACAAACGTTGCAAAACAGTTAATAGAGTTTGCAGCTACTGAAAAAATATTTGTTTTTGAAGGCGATATGGGCGCTGGAAAAACCACCTTCATTAAAAAGCTTTGTGAAGCGCTGGGGGTTTCGGATGTTGTATCAAGCCCTACATATTCTATTGTTAATGAGTATGAAAGCCCAAACGGACAAGTTTTTCATTTCGATTTTTACCGGATAAAAGATATTCAAGAAGCCTATGATTTGGGTTATGAAGAATACTTTTATGGAGGTGCATTTTGCTTAATTGAGTGGCCAGAACGGGTGAAGGAGCTTTTGCCAGATCACTACATAAAAGTAGAAATTGCTGTTGGTGATGATAACCAGCGGATATTCAGTTTCTCGAAGGCATAACATTTAGGTATCAATATTTTAACAGAATTTCCGTACCTTGAACAACCTTAAACAAATACATTTTTAAGCATCATGGCTACAGGAATACGCGAAGGAATGGCCGATATAGCTCGTCAGGGTTTATTACAAACACAAGAGGCGACACTTGAAACCAGAAATAAAAAAAACAAT
This sequence comes from Pedobacter yonginensis, assembly GCF_003173595.1. GTDB lineage: Bacteria > Bacteroidota > Bacteroidia > Sphingobacteriales > Sphingobacteriaceae > Pedobacter > Pedobacter yonginense. The sequence goes on along the minus strand of NZ_QGNZ01000002.1, from coordinate 696,910 downwards.
TTAAATATTGGAATCCCCAAGGAAATTTCTTTCCAAGAAAATAGAATAGCCCTTACCCCTTTATCTGTTGCCTTGTTGGTTAATAATGGTCACCGAGTGATTTTGGAAACGGGTGCTGGCATTGCGGCAAATTTTTCTGATTCGGAATATGCAGAACAAGGTGCAAAAATTGCCTATGATAAAAAGGAAGTTTTTGATTGCGACATCCTCGTGAAGATTGCCCCTCCAATGCTCGAAGAAATTGAAATGATGCACAAGGGGCAAACGCTAATTTCATCACTCCAAACCGGAACCTTAAAGCAAGAATACTTAAAAGCACTGATGCAAAAAAAAATTAATGCATTGTGTTTTGAGAATTTGCGGGATGAAGGAAACGTGCTGAGTGTGGTTAGGGCCATGAGTGAAATTGTAGGCTCTACATCCATATTAATTGCCGCAGAGTATTTGAGTAATGTTACCGGTGGGAAGGGCTTGATGCTTGGTGGTTTTACGGGGGTGCCGCCCACAGAAATCGTAATTTTAGGTGCTGGTACCGTTGGTGAATATGCCGCCAGAACAGCTTTAGCTTTAGGTGCGGAAGTGAAGGTTTTCGACAGTTCAATTTATAGGTTACGCCGACTGCAAAATAACTTGGGCAACAGCAGGGTTTTCACATCGGTAATGCAGCCCATTGTTTTAAATAAAGCCATTGTAACATGCGATGTTGTTATTGGTGCCATTAGAGCCAGCCACGGCAGAAGCCCTTGTATCGTTATGGAAGAAACTGTGGCCAGAATGAAACCTCATTCGGTGGTGATTGATGTGAGCATAGATCAAGGTGGGTGTTTTGAAACATCAGAAGTAACTAACCATACCAATCCGGTTTTTAGAAAGTACGATGTGATTCATTATTGTGTTCCAAATATCGCTTCGCGTGTTCCAAGAACGGCATCTTATGCACTAACAAATATTTTTGCCCCTATTTTACTGGATATTGGTGAATTTGGTGGCTTAATGAATATGGTTTGGAACAATCCGGGCATTAGAGAGGCGCTTTATATTTATCAAGGCAATGTGACTAATAAAGACTTAGCCGATATGTTCAACCTGCCTTTTAAAGATTTAGAGCTGTTGGTGGTTTCTAATCAGTAAGTGATTTTTATATTGAATTTTTTCTCGCTACTCAGAAAATCGCCCAATTAATACCGCATCTATGAAACTCAACTGCTTGATTTTTTTTGTCTTGTTCGCCTTTTGTGCTGTTGCTCAAGATAAAGCCCACCCCTCGAAAAAGCTGGTCGTTATCAGTAGTTACAGCCAATATTTATCTTCGGTAAAAACGAACCCAAACAATGAGTTGGTTGAAATTAAAAAGGCAATTCCAAGTATAAAACTTGATATTCGATATGCCACCACAAATAACTTTATGAAACAGGTGATGTACAAGCAAGCCCGTGCTTTTGCGAGGAAACCTGTTGTAGAATCGTTAAAGAAAATTCAGGCTGAACTAAAAAAGAAAGGCTACGGACTAAAAATATTTGATGGTTATCGACCTTATGCCGTTACCATTGCCTTTCACAACAAGGCCAGCGACAAAAACTTTGTGGCAAACCCAGCCAAAGGCTCAAAACACAATAGGGGTTGTGCCATAGATTTAACGATCATCAATTTAAAAACGGGTAAAGATGTAGTGATGGCAACCCCTTACGATAGTTTTTCTGACGCGGCTGCGGCGCATTACATGCCAGTTTCGATAGAAGTGAAAAAAAATAGAGATTTCTTAATTGCTTCCATGCAAAAATACAATTTCACTGTGCTTGATAATGAATGGTGGCACTTCGATTACAACGGTTGGGAAAACTACGCTCTAATGGATATTCCCTTTGAAAAACTATAAGTGGTGCGGGCGACCATATTGATCCATTTTTACTTTGGCCTTTTCGCCTTTCACTGTTAAGTGAAAAATGTAATCATAATCATCGTCTGTTAATTCCTCTTTAGGTCGCTTGGCACCAAAGGCATCTATTATTTCTAAAACCGTATTAGAATGACCAGCGATGACGATGCTTTGACCAACATAGTTTTTTCTAACCTCTTCTACCAGCTGTTTAATGTCTTTATATTCAATTACTTTTTTGATAATTAAAGAATCGAGGGTTTGATGCGTTCTTTTAGTGGCTGTAGCAAAGGCGGCATCAAACTTTACCTTTTTTAAATAAATGGCTAAATCGCCAGCCCTTATTCTCCCTTCTTCTGATAAATTTGGATTTTTATCGTCGGGGTTGCTTTTATCTTTCTCCGCATGTCTTACAATCCAAACATCTGTAGATTGAGCAAAAGTAATTTGAGCAACGAAAAATGTAAATGCAAATAATAGGAAAAACTTTTTCATGTTTAAAGGTTGAAAAAATTATTGATAAATTAAGGTTTAAGGATTGATTATTCTGTTAACTCGATTGATGCTCACATTTAAAGATTGAAGTTTATGAATAGCCTTAGAGATGAAAGCCCATTGATTGGCTTAAAATAGTTTCGGGCCCAATAACAGGCTTTGCGCTAAACAACAAGGTTTATCGCATAAATTAACTCATCCAAATCTGCTCTTTCATGCCAACTGCTCAGCACAATTCTATTAATGGGCAAACTCTTTTTAGTGGGGTATGGGAAAGAGGAAATGAGGAGGTTATGCTTTAAAAGTTTTTGATCGATTTCAGCATCATCAATTAGAAATGCTGGGAAATTTGCAGTGAATTTCCATCTAGAATCTAGCTTAGTCGCGAAATAGGATGTGTTCTGCTGAAGTTTTTCCCATTCTGCCTGGTATATACCCTCAGCATGGATAAATGCATAAGCCCCAGCGGCGGCTGATGGAGAGGCGCCGTTAAACTCGTTGGTGTTTTTGAGCGCTTTGATAATTTCATTTGAAGCAAGTACCAGACCAGCATCTACCCCCAAAGCCTTTGCCATTGATGCAACCACTATGCGGTGTATATTTTTTTGTCGAGGCAAAGATTCATATACGCTTCCACCAGAATTATTAACACCAATGCCATGAGAATCATCCACAATTAAAAATATATTCTTTTCTGGATTTACTTGGTTCAAGAAACTGAAATCGTAAACCTCTGGGAAGAGATTGTTCATGGAGTTACTAATAATTACCCAGTTTTTTTCTGTGGCGTTATTAATGTGCTGAACTGTTTCTTGGGCCCATGTTGTAAATGATCGATTATCTGCCGGTTGATTTTGCAACCACAATGCCGGGTGTGTGGCTGGTGCAAACAGAACGGCCCCATTTTGGCTTAAATTTTTAGCGGTTAACTGTGCAGCTAAATAGCCGCTCGATGTCATCAATGCGGCTTCTGCTTTAAATCTTTCGGCTGCAATGGCTTCAGCATCATTGTAAATGCTCAACTGTATGTTGTTGCTTCGGCTTGTTCCGTTATTTAAACCATATTTTTGCAAGCCTGTGATGTATAATTGTAGGAACTCTCGGTTTTGTGGAATACCTAAATATGCTGTTCCGCCGAAGTACAAAAAAGTTTGCTTACCAATGTTAATTTTATTGGAAAAAGGCTGATCAAGTGAAGTAAAATCGGTAGGCATTAATTGTTCATTAGTTTTTGGAAAAAGTCGAATTGTTGTTTGATTGATTTTTTCCAATAGGCGGCATTATGGTTTCCTGGTTGGGAAACGTAGGTTGCATTGATTTTTAAACTGTCGCATTTTTTCTTCAAATCATTATTGGATGCGTAAAAGAAATCATCAGAACCACAATCAAAAACAATTGGTTTTTTATTTCCAGCAAGCTTCTCTATAGCTGTAATCACAGAATATTTTAACCAAATATCGCTGTCTTTGGTTGGGTTTCCAAGCAATTCTGGCACGCCAAATTTTCCAATTGCATCCCGAAGATTAACGCCACCACTAGTACTGCCCGCGCTGAAAAATAATTCTGGATGTTTTAAAAATAAACTCAAAGCGCCATGTCCGCCCATACTTAAACCAGTTATACAAATTTTTGACGAATCAATCGGAAAATCTGACTTCATTTTTGGGAATAACTCATTGAAAAAGAAGCTTTCATATTGCCAATCTGATTTGGCGGGGCTGTTCATATACCAGCTTTTGTACAAGCCATCGGGGCAAATCAAAATGTAGCCATATTCATCAGCATATTTTTGTGCATCCATAATGTTGTTCCATTGTTTGTAATTGCCACTATATCCGTGAAGTAGGATAATGGCCGGCAATTTTGCTTTTTTATCTACCTTTTTGGGTGTGAACACCCAAACGGTATCTGCTTGAGGCAAATTTTTGGAATTAAAAACAACCTGTTTCTGAGCGGTAGCTGAATGGCAAAATGCGATTGCGAAGGCGATTAAAAGAAGTTTCATTGGTAGAAATCAATTAAAAATTATCGTGAATATACGTCACAATTCTTACCATCTCATTCCGAATATCGGCAGTTGGCCTTACAAAATTATTATTCATGAACGAATAGATGTAAATTTTGCCTTTTTTTGTCAACACGTAACCGCTTTGGTTGTGTACACCACTTAACGAACCCGTTTTGCCATATACAAAAGGTGTGTCGGTTTTGGGGTAAGCATTCCTGAGCGTGCCACTTTTACCTCCTGCGGGTAGCATGTCAAATAATTTATCGCGATTATTTACCTGTTTATAAATGTTATCCAACAGAAAGACCAGATCTCTTGGGGTAAATAAATTCTTTCTAGATAAGCCCGATCCATCCACCCATTTTGGCTTGTCTGGCAAAAAAGAAAGATAATTTTTAACTGCGTAATTAATGGCCTTTTCTGTGCTTAATGTATCGCCCAACTGGTTTGAGCATACCAGCAGTAAGTGTTCGGCGATGAAATTATCACTTGGTAACATCATGTGCTTTAAAACCGAATCGCGTTTTGCGCCATAAAAAGTTTTGGCCTCGGCAGGGATTTTCATCTTAATTAAACCAATGGGTTTGTGCAAGGTGTCCGATAATACCTCAACGGAGGTTTGAGGAGAGGTTTTATAAGGAATTTGTTGGTTATAGGTCGGTTTTATGCTGGTTAGTGGCGTGGTGAAGTTATTGCTTAGAAAGTCTCTAACCACATAAAAATCACCTTTAGTTTTGGTAGAATCCGTTTTAAAAAGAGGGGCAAAAAGTTTAGGTTCAACACTTATCTTATTTGCACTGACATATTTTGTGGCAACCATGTTATCCGTAATGGGTAACTCGTTTATTTCTGGTTGGTAATAATCGTTATAATCATCCCATGCCCAACCATTGCCATAAAAATTACCTTCGTAACGGCCTGGGGCAAAAAACAGTTTCTTGTTGCTCGAGGCTAAAAAATTGTAGGTGTTTTTACTTTTTAGTGTGCTGTGTAAAAAGGATGGGTCGCCAGTTCCCCAAAAAATCAGGGAGTCATTTTTTTCCACGTATTTAAGTGCCGGCATGTCTTCTGGCAACATCTTCAAGCTGGTGTAAAATGTAAATAGCTTGGTGTTTGATGCTGGAGTAAAGTACTTGTCGGCATCTTGCTGATAAATCATTTGTTTGTGCTCCATATTGTAAAGCGCAAAACCCACCATGTATTCTTTAATTATGGCTGAGTTTTTAAATTCTTTGGCCACTTTCTTTGAAATCATTTTATCGGTTGAGCAACCTGAAATCAGAAAAGCGAGTATTACCGAAGACAAAAGGAATATTTTTGTATTTATAGAACGAAACATGTTTTGTGGTTGTAGATGATAATATCAACTAAATTATTAAATTTAATTTAATGTTAACCAAGTATAGGCCTGTAACACTTTTGTGCCATCGCAAAATGTCATTTTGCCTAGGAATTTTATTGTTGTTTTTCGGGCATATAAAGGGTCAGGAATTCTTTTTTTCGGGCAATCAGGTTAAGCAATCCATGCCATTTAAAAGCATCAAAAACCTAATTGTGATCCCTATTTTTATTAACGGAAAGGGTCCCTACGATTTTATTTTGGATACTGGGGTAGGGCCTATGATTGTAACCGATCCATCTATTATTGACGATCTGGATTTTAGCATGCTTCGCAAAATTAAGGTAACTGGTTTAGGTGTAGAAACTGTTGAAGCCTTCGTATCTCAAAATATAAATGCAAGCATTGGGCGGGCTAAAATTGAGCACATTCCAACCGCTATTTTAAAGGAAGATCTCTTTAATTTATCAGGTCATTTAGGCATAAAGGTTTACGGCTTAATTGGGTTTAATTTCTTTAACAGTTTTATGGTAGATGTACGCTATAGCGAGAATAGAATTATCTTTTCCTATCCCTATTCTAAAATAAAATATCGAGGTAAAAAAGTTCCAATTGAAATTGAGAATCTTAAGCCATTTATTACAGCAGATGTTCAAATTCAGGATAGCGGCCTGTTTAGAGGCAAGTTTTTAATGGATACGGGTGCAAGCCACGCAGTTTCTATGGAAATGATTAATGGAGGGGAAGTTCCTATTCCAGAAAAGAGGATTAAGGCCAATTTGGGGATGAGCATAAGTGGGCAAATTGATGGCTTTATTGCAAGGGTTCATCAAGTTTCTATCGGCGACCAAGTTTTTACGGATGTGGTGGCTGGATTTCCAGATTATAAAACCATTGCCGATAAAGTGGATTTATCTAAACGCAACGGAAATTTGGGTGCAGATTTGCTTCGGAAATTTGATATTCAATTTAACTATCAGCAAAAATTTATCTATTTAAAACCAAATAAATACGCCCGATTGCCTTTCGAGCACGACATGGTTGGAATGGTGGTTTATCTCGATCAGCAACAATTTAAGCGCTTTTTAATAGGTGAGATAGACGAAAACTCTCCGGCAGAAAAGGCCGGACTTTGTGTGCGAGATGAGATTATTGGTGTAAACTTTAAACCCGTTGATGGCTACACATTAAATGATTTAACAGAGCTATTTAAATCTTCCAACACGCGAAATGTAATATTAGAAGTTTTTAGAGATGATCGGGTGTTCTACGTGGTGGTAAAGCTCGAAAAAAGAATTTAGCACATGGCTGGTAATTTTATAGTTACATTCTGTACGCAACGTAACAAGGCCTTAACTTCGGCCTCTTATTATCCTAAAACCAATAAACACACATGAATAAAAAAGTTAGCATACTTGCTTTTGCAGGTATCGTTGCATTTGGTGTGGCCGGAATAAATACGGCATACGCACAAAAATGGCCAAACAAAAACAATACTAAAAAAACTACGGCTCCAGTGCAATCGGCGGCTGCACCAGCAGCGCCAAAGAAAGAAGGCATTAAACCTTTTTCGGAAGTGATAACCGCGAAGGCAAGGACAACGGTAGGCCTTTTCAAAACCCATAAAGTAGATGACAAATGGTATTTTGAAATACCAGACTCGATGATTAATCGCGAAATGCTGGTGGTTACGCGTTTGGCAAAAGCTCCGGCTGGTGTAAAAGTTGGCAACCAACAATATGGCGGAGAAGAGCTAAATGAGCAAGTTTGGAAATGGGAACGCAGAGGAAAGCAGGTTTTTATTCGCGTACCCAGTTATGCAACTAAAGCCGATCCAAACAGCGATATGTTTGAATCTGTAAAGAACTCAAACCTTGATCAAATTTTGGCAAGCTTTGAAGTTAAGGCTTATAATAAAGACACAAGCGGAGTTGTGATTGATGTAACCGATTTCTACAACGGCGACATTATGGCGATTGGTGCTACAGATCAAATTCGTAAAGCGTATAAGGTTACGATGTTTGATGCAACCCGATCTTATATTGATACCATAAAAACTTTCCCAATTAATATTGAGGTAAAAACAGCAAAAACCTATCGTGCATTAGAATCGCCAACAGATAACAGCAATGCTGCAGTTACCTTCGAGTTTAATACTTCAATGTTATTGTTGCCAAAAAACCCTGTAAAAGCCAGAATTATGGACAGCAGAGTGGGTTATTTTGGTCAATCTCAAATTGATTATGGAACAAATGCCCAAAAAGCAGAACGTACGGCTTATATCCACAGATGGAATTTGGTTCCTAAAGATACAAACGCCTACAAAAGAGGCGAATTGGTAGAGCCGGTAAAACCGATTATCATTTATATTGATCCGGCCACACCGAAAAAATGGGTTCCTTATTTAATCCAAGGAATTAACGATTGGCAAGTGGCATTCGAGGCCGCAGGTTTCAAAAATGCAATTATTGGTAAAGAAGCCCCAACCCCACAACAAGACCCTCAATTTAGTGTAGAAGATTCTAGATACTCTGTTGTGCGTTATTTTGCTTCAGACATTGCAAATGCTTACGGTCCGCATGTTAGCGATCCGAGAACTGGACAAATTTTAGAAACCCACATTGGCTGGTACCATAACGTGATGAATTTATTGCGCAATTGGTATTTCGTGCAAACGGCAGCCACTAACCCAGCAGTACGTAAGGCACAATTTACAGACCCGCAAATGGGCGAGTTAATTCGCTTTGTATCGTCGCATGAAATTGGGCATACCTTAGGCTTGCCGCATAACTTCGGCTCTAGCTATGCCTATCCGGTAGATTCACTTCGCTCTAAAACATTTACAGATGCCCACGGAACAGCGCCATCCATTATGGATTACGCCCGTTTCAATTACATTGCTCAGCCTGGAGATGGTGTAACTAAACTTCACCCTCAAATTGGTGAGTACGATAAATGGTCAATTAAATGGGGATACAGCTGGCTTCCTGGCAATAAATCGTCTGAGCAAGAGAAGGAAGTATTAGATCAATGGACATTGAAAAATGCAGGCAACCCACTATATTTTTACGGTCGCCAGGGCACGAGCTTAGATCCCCGCTTGCAAAGTGAAGATTTGGGCGATAATGCTATGAAGGCAAGCACTTATGGCATCGCCAACCTTAAAAGGATTTTACCAAATGTAGAAAAATGGACATATCAAAAAGGTAAGGACTACAGCGATTTAAAAGAAATTTACACGGAAATTGTTGGCCAGTATAACCGTTACATGGGGCACGTTGCCACCAATGTTGGTGGTTTGAGCGAAAACTTCAAAACCTACGATCAATCGGGTCCGGTGTACGCCTATTTATCAAAAGCGAAGCAAAAAGAGGCAATAACTTTCTTTAATCAGCAATTATTTACCACTCCACTGTGGTTAATTAGCAATGAGCAACTGGGCAAGTTTGATAACGGCGTTTTATTAAACAGAATTAAATCGGTACAAACCAATACTTTGTCGAGTTTACTTTCTGCATCTAGAATTGCGCGTTTAATGGATAATGAATCGAAAAACGGGTCGGCAAAAGCTTATACTTTACCTGAGTTATTTACAGATTTGAAAAAATCGGTATTTGTTGCAGGCAGAGCCGATGGTTTTAAACGCAACCTGCAAAGGGCTTACGTAGAACGCTTGGCTTATTTAATGACTACCGAAACGGAGCTACCAGCGGGTTTTCCTGTTGATGCTGCAGCAAGCTATGGAATAACCCCAATTAACATTAGTCTTTCTGATATTAGACCATTGGTTAGGGCAGAGCTCAAATCGTTATTGGCAACCACAAAAGCAAGATCAGTTGCTGGGGATGCTGTTACCAAAGCACATTATGACGACTTAAACATCAGAATTAAAAACATTCTTGATCCAAAGAAATAAGTGTTTTCTTAATGTTACAAAAGCGGAGCAAATCATTAAGTTGGTTTGCTCCGTTTTTTTTAATTTTATTGAATAAAATCACCTCCTATGTTTAAAAGAATATCCTACTTAACGTTGCTGTGCCTTTGTGGCTTTTCAGGCCTTGCCCAAAATTCCGATTCGCTAACTGTAGTTAAAACAAAGTGGCAAAAAACACGAGTTGCTAAACAAGTGCGGTTATATCATCATCATTTCAATCAGAAAAATCTATTCGCGGCCAATGAAAACATTTCTTTTTTAGAAATTAAGAATACGGGAAGAAAAGCTGTTTTCGCGCTTGATGCCGAAGAAAAAGAACTGATAACCACCAGCGATTTTGGGTTGAGAGATACCGCTATTGCAGCCATTAATGGGAATTTCTTTGATGTTAAAAACGGAGGATCAGTCGATTTTGTTAAAGTGAATGGTAAAGTGATCAATACGAATAGGTTAGATAAAAATGGCGCTCGTGCAAGGCATCAACAAGCTGCGGTTGTCATCGAAGGTGGTAAGCTTGGGGTGAAGAAATGGGATGAATCTACCGATTGGGAAACCAAATTGCCCGAACAAAACATTTTGTTAAACGGACCTTTACTAACCTTCAATGCAGTAAACGAAGTTCTGGATACAACAAGTTTTACCTATTTACGGCACCCAAGAACTTGTTTAGGCATTAAACCTAATGGGAGAGTGGTTTTATTAACCGTTGATGGGCGACATGATAACTCGGCAGGAATGAGTTTACACGAGTTAACCAAATTAATGAGCTGGTTGGGCTGTACAACGGTGTTAAATTTTGATGGCGGTGGTTCTACCACACTATGGATTAATGGTTTTCCAGATGGGGGCGTAATCAACTATCCAACAGATAATAAGAAATGGGACCACGAGGGGCAACGGAAAGTAGCCAACGTGTTACTCATCAAAAGGACGAAATAAATGTTATTGCGCTAAGCTTAAATAATTATTTTCGCAGAGTTAGAATTATAAAATGATCAATAATAGTATAAAGCTCTTCTTTTTGTTGTTGCTGTTTTCCGCCTGTACCCGTACAAAAAGTACAGATGCTACTTTAAGAGATTTTACTTTTGCACCCGTAAAGGGCATTCGATACGAAGAGGTGAAAAGGCGTTTTAGCGACGGACTTTCCTTTAATAAAGAAGGTTTTATGCAAAAACCTTCTTGGATAATTGAGGTGGCAGCAGAAGATACCATGATGGCTTGGAGTCCGCAGAAGCAAATTATGCAAAAGTTTTATCTCCAATACGACCATGGGAATGTATATAACTTTGCCGAAGAATTTTTTAAAGTAAAGCACATTAGTAAAGATAGTCTGGTGTTTCAACGGGTACAGGTTGATGGAAAAGTAATCGCAGCCGATATCAGATCAGATGTGAACATGACTTTTTATGCCCAAAGCTATATCAAGAACAAATTGAAAGTTTCGGCGGCTGAATTGCAGAAAACAAGTAAACAGGATACGCTGTTCATCCAAAAAAGATCGGAGCAAGTTAATGCCAATAGCGATAGTGCATTTGCTGCATTAAAGCCAGTTCAGTTTATCCCGAAAAGTAAAATTGTAACTGTAGAGAAAATCAGCACGGTAGATAAACTGTCAAAAAGAACGGAAGCCTACGACTACATGTATCCGCAATACAAAATTGTAATCGATCGGGCCTATAAAGATTTTGCCTACCAGTGCTCTGCTGTTGTTGGTTATAATGGAGTGATCAGGATTCAGAATGCTTACGGGGTGCTACCGGAAGATGTTGAATCGAGAAAAAAAGTTATACATGGCGTGGCAGATATTTACCTTCGAAACCTTTTTAACGTAATACCAGGAACAACACTCGGTATCCCGCATAACAGCGAAATTACATTGAGCATTGTAGGAAGGGCAATTAAAAAGCCTTAGTAATCTGATATTTACAAAATTTTAACGTTAAAAAAATGTTAAAATTTATTTTGATTTCAAAAATTAAAACTTACCTTGCACACTTAATTTTAATATTTAATACAATGCAAGAAGGCACAGTAAAATTCTTCAATGTAACTAAAGGTTTTGGCTTTATCGTACCAGCTAACGGCGATAGCGAAATTTTTGTTCATTCAACAGGTCTTATCGACGAAATCCGTGAAAACGACAAAGTTCAGTACGAAGTTGCTAACGGTAAAAAAGGCTTAAACGCCGTTAATGTGAAAGTAATTTAATTTATTTATCATATTTATGGAAAGGGTTGCTCTCGAAAGAAGGCAACCCTTTCTAGTTTAAAAGGCGCTCTAATAACAACCTAACCCAACAATAAAGATAACATTCGTTGCCTTCCCTGTTTCCTTGGCAAATACTTATTGATTTAGCGTTCCAAATTTTTTCACCATCTGAGACACCTAAGGCACCTAAGAGCGAGGCGTGTAGGACTTGTTCAGATTTTCATTTTCTTCCGTGTATTCCGTATTTTGGAGGAAAAAGTGTAATAGCACGACCAAAGTAGCACATCAGCTTGACTAAGCAGCGGGTTCATCAATGAGAAACTTTGACTTTCGCTTTCTTAAATAGTAATCTATAAAAATCAATCCTAGAATTAAATCTACAAACAAGAAAATATTTATGGTTGTAGGCGTTATGATTTTTTGAGTATCAAAAGTGAGGTCAAAATTAAAACTTGGAATGGTAAAATTAGTATTGTAAGCTAAAAAGCCTAATATGCCGAAAATACAAGCCACGAAAAAACCACCAATACCGTAAATAATGCGGGTATCTACTTTCGTTTTCATTGAAACAGGTGCGGGTACTGATGCAATTTCTTCCGTTACATTTCTAATAAAAGACATCGATGGCTCCTCTAAGTCTAACTTGCTTAAAGTAAGGTTAAGCGATAAAAATGCCTCGTATTGAAGCTTCACCTGAGGATCAGAATGTATTTTGTCTTCAATGGATTTTTTCAATTCTCCCTCTAGTTGACCATCAATATAATCCCAAAGTTGTTGTTCTATTGTGTTCATAGTAGTTCCTTTACTTCATCTTTTAATAAGTATTGTAATTTCTCTTTAAGCCTTAGCCTTGCCCTATGCAATTTTACCTTTATTGTATTGGGTTCCAAATGTAAAACTTTGCCAATTTCCTCTAAACTCTGTTCGCCTTGGTAAAATAGGGTAATTATGGTGGCATCATCTGGGGGCAAAAGTGTTATGGCTTGGTTTAAAAAAGTATGACTATCCTGTTTTTCAAAACCATTTGCATTAAAGCTTGATGTATGATTTTCGAGCTGAATTAAGGTCTCCTCATCATTTATTGATGCCGTATCAATCCGTTTTTTCCGAAGAAACGTCATGGCCGTGGTGTAGGTAATGGTATAAAGCCATGTGCTAAACTTTGCCGTTTGTTTAAATGTGCCTAAAGCGCGGTAAGCTTTTACAAAGCAATCTTGCGCAATTTCTTCGGCATCTTCTCTATTTTTTGCAAAACGTAAAGCCAGTGTAAATACAAACCGTTGATGCTTTTTCACCAACAAGGCATATTGCCCGGGTTCGCCGTTCAATACGCGGTGGATCAGCTCTAAATCTGTAAATTTTTGCTCCATTTTAAGGTAAGACTACAATAACAGCTGCGAGGTTACAAGAAAGAAAAGGATTTGCAATTGGGCTTGGAATTTTCTTCTAATTTTTTTTTTGAAAACGAACGAATGGTGGTATATGGCGGCCTATAGCCCGGCTTTCCGTTACAAGTCCGCCCCGAAAAAATCGGGTTGCGGGCTTTTCACTGCAATCCGGTTTAATAATAACGCTTTGTATTTCAAACCCATCAAACACGGAAAATGAACCTGCAAATTAGCCCCGGGTGGAGCGTTACCCTGCAGGGCAGAGGCACGATGCCCGAAGCGTAAAAGCAAAACATGGGAACCGATTTTGTTTCTTACACAGGTTTTGCGCTCCATAAAAAAAGAGTTTTGTTAGTGCTGACGGCTTAATTTTGCTCTACAACGTTTTTGAAAATGAATGGACAGCCCATTTTGGCGGCCTGCAGCCCCGCTTTCCGTTGCAAGCCCGCGCTCGTGCCTCGCTTGCGGGCTTTTCACTGCAATCTGGTTTAAGATCAAGGTTTTGAGTTCCATAGCCTCAAAAAATGAAACGGAGCCTGCCCTATAGCCCCGGGTGAAGCGTTACCCTGCAGGGCAGAGGCACGATGCCCGAAGCGTAAAAGCAAAACACGGGAACCGATTTTGTTTCTTACACAGGTTTTGCGCTCCAAAAAAAAGAGTTTTATTAATGCGAGGCAAAAAACTTTAATCCAGCAATAGAGCCTATTAAAGTGCAAATGAAAAAAATTCTCCAAAAGGTTGCCGGTTCGTTGAAGTACACAATGCCGATGATTACTGTACCAACGGCTCCAATACCCGTCCATACGGCATAAGCGGTGCCCATAGGTAAAGTTTGAGAGGCCTTATTAAGTAAAATAAAACTTAATGTAATGGAAATTAAAAAACCTATGCTCCATTTTACGTTTGTAAAATTATTTGAAAGTTTTAAGCATGTTGTAAAGCCAACTTCAAAAAAGCCTGCTATGATTAATATAATCCAGTTCATAACACAAAGGTAGAGAAGTTTTTTTTGGGCGATTTGAAAACCGCTTATTATTTATTGATTATTTTCTCTGTTCGATGTAACCTGATTAAAAAGCATGTTGTCATAACACTCAGAAAACAGTTCATTTAAAAATTAACATTAAAAAATTATAATTATGGAAGGTGTATTCGTACCCATATCTATGTTCTTAGGAGCATTCGCGATGGTATTTGGAATCAGATACTTATCAAACAAAGAGAAAATGGCAATGATTGAAAGAGGGATTGACCCTAGACTAAACCGCGCTGCGGTACCGAGGCCATATTTGAGCTTAAAATTCGGGCTCTTGATGGTTGGTATTGGCTTGGGCTTATTGGTGGCATTATTTACGGTTAGAGGTGTTTTCGGTGGCGATTTAACACACGGAGAAGAAAGCCAAGCAGTGGCCATTTATTTTGGATTTGTCGGAATTTTTGGTGGTTTAGGTTTAATAACCTCATTCTTAATTGAAAAGAAGGCAATAACAACGGAGTATAGGGCATAACAACTTTCGAAATCATTTTAAGCTTGATGGTACGTGGAGACACGTACCATGGCCTTTTGTGCAAGAATTTCAAGAAATTTATATCAATAGCTAAATGCAGAAACGCACACTTCTACGAGATTTTAGCGACTAATCATTCCTGCTTTGCTGGTCTCTGGCTACATCGGTGGTTCAAAATAAATTTGGCCCGCGAGGTTAATGGTATAGGCTACACATGTTGGCTTTTAACTTTTTTTGATGGAAATTGCTACTTTGCTGAAACAGTATTTTCTTATGCGGTTCAATACAAATCTGCTCTCTAGTTTGGTGGTACTTGAGGCCACACAACGTCCCCTTTGGATAATCTCCAAAGGCTAATAAGCTTATGAATAGCGGGTGTTAGTGTCAAGTAGCAATATTAAGTAGCGAGTATGGGGTTAGGGTTGTTAATTATGGCAACGGTAAGCCTACTAATGCAATTCATTTTTCCACGTTCATCATAAATTTTAATTTCCCAAACCTGTGTTTTTGCGCCTACATGTAAGGGCTTACAAACCCCTTTAACTAAGCCGCTTTTAACTGGGCGTAAATGATTGGCGTTAACTTCTAAACCTACCGCAACATATTTTTCAGGATCGATACACATATAAGAGGCTATACTGCCCAAGGTTTCGGCCAGCACAACAGATGCGCCGCCATGTAAAATTCCAGCGGGTTGATGGGTTCTTTCATCAACGGGCATGGTTCCGACGATGTAATCCTGACCAATCTCGGTAAACCTAATATCAAGCAAAGCGCCTAAATGGTTTTTTGGCCGATTGTTGAGCTCATCTACAGTAAAATTTTTAAACCACTTCATAACGCTCTTTTAGCACTCCAACATGGTGTATGATATGACCTGCTGCAATGTATAAAATTGATTTTACCGTAATTTCTCTTGATGATGCCACGCCTTTTCTTTCTAACTCCTCTGCGTTTAGGCTTTTGAAAAAGTAAAGGTTCGCTTTACGCAGGGTGGCAAACTCTTCAATCATATCTTCATAATTGCGTTCATGAAAATGAGCATTGGTAACGTAATCATCTTCTTCAAAACCAGGCAGGTGTTGTTGTTCATTTCTGGCAAAGCAAGTCATGCGATACACAAAAATTCTTTCGCAATCGATGATGTGGCCTAGCATTTCCTTTAGTGTCCATTTGCCTTCTGCATAAGCAAAATTTTCTTTTTGTTTGTTTGATTGGAACAATGCAGGAATACTTAAAACCTGTTCTTCTAAAATCTCCAAAATATCTCCATCAACTTTACTGATGTAGGTTTCGCCCCAAGTTGGATAATCGTTAGGCTGTGGTCGGTTCATATGTTAAACTACTTTTTAATATTATTCTGAAGGTTGTACCCTTACCCAGTTCAGAGTCTTTAACAAAAATTTCTCCGCTGTGGTAGTTTTCAACAATCCTTTTGGTTAAAGATAAGCCTAAACCCCATCCACGTTTTCTGGTGGTGTAGCCGGGTTGAAAAACGGCATCAAATTTCGATCTTGGAATGCCCTTGCCGCTATCTGTTACATCGATAAACACTTGCTCCTTTGCCAAATTTTCGATAATGTTGATGGCGATAGAACCTTCATTTTCTATGGCATTTGCTGCGTTTTTCAATAAATTTTCAATCACCCAATCAAACAAAGGGATGTTGAGCATGGCCCTTACCTGATCGTCTCCGGTGATGCTGAACTTTACTTTATCTGACGTTCTTACTTTAAAATAATCAACAAAATTGCTGATGACGATATAAACTGTATGATCTTCTAAGATAGGTTTTGAACCAATTTTAGAGAAACGATCGGTAATAATTTCGAGCCGTTTAATGTCGTTCTCCATCTCCGCAATTAAGGGGTCATCCTCGGCATCGAATTTAGATTTCATCAGCTCTGTCCAAGCCATTAACGATGAAATTGGTGTACCCAACTGGTGGGCAGTTTCTTTTGCCAAGCCCACCCAAACATGGTCTTGCTCTGCCCTTCTTGATGAGCTAAATGCAGCATAGGCGGTAAGCAAGAAAAGAAAAATCACCATCATTTGTATGTATGGGAAATAGCGCAATTGGGTGAGGATAAAAGAGTCTTTGTAATAGGCCTTATAGTTTGTTCCCAAAATATTCATGTCCAAAGGCCGGTGCTGGGCTTTCATTTTACCAAGTTGATGAACAAAATAAAGGCTATCGTAAACCAGTTTTGTATCTGTAGCATAATTGGTTTTATTAGAATCCAATCCAAAGTAAGTTGTGATGTGTTCAGAAGAATCTACCACAATTACAGGTGTTTTGGTGTTTTTTCGCACACTCTCTACAATTTCTGTGAAGTTGTCGTTATCCATTAAGAACATCGAACGCTCTTGTATTTTAACCCAAAGTTGAAATTGGTTGGCTTCCTCTCGCTCCATTTTCTTAACAAAAGAATCGGTGTAAAATACTGAGGCAATGCCAATTAGGATGGCGAAAATGAGGAGGAAAAATTTCCAGCGGCGTTTCTTTTCGTACGGATTCATGCTTTGAATAGGCAAAATACAATAACAAAACGAAAAAAACACAAAACCATTATTCTTTTCTGCAAAACTAACAATCAATATTTTTAATTGTATGAGCCCTACATCTTGGTTCAAAACACGATAAAACAGATGAAAACTATATCTTTGTACCGTTTTGCGATCGACGCTTGGTTAAAACGTTAAGACCGGAAAAAACAAACGTCAATCGCCCATCAACCCAATTATGAATAAAAAAGTTAGAGTAAGATTTGCCCCAAGTCCAACTGGTGGCCTGCATTTGGGCGGTGTTCGTACCGCGTTGTTTAATTATTTGTTTGCAAAGAAAAACAATGGAACTTTCGTTTTACGTGTTGAAGATACCGATCAAAACCGCTTTGTTGAAGGTGCAGAAGAATATATAGTAGATTGTTTAAATTGGTGTGGCATTACACCCGATGAAAGCCCAGCACAGCCAGGCAATTATGGCCCATATCGTCAAAGCGAGCGCAAAGCAAGTTATAGAAAGTTCGCCGAGCAACTCATTAGCGATGGCTACGCCTATTATGCTTTTGATACCCCAGAAGAATTAGATGCGAAACGAAAAGAGATTCCAAACTTTCAATATGGGCAAGCAACCCGCATGCAAATGCGCAATTCGTTAACGCTAACCATTAGCGAGGTTGAGGATCTTTTAGCCGCAAAAACACCCCATGTAATTCGAATCAAAATTCCTGAAGATGAAATCGTCCATTTCGACGATTTAATTCGTGGTGATGTGAGCTTTGAAACAGCACAGGTTGATGATAAAGTATTGCTAAAGGCAGACGGGATGCCAACCTATCATTTAGCGGTGGTGGTTGATGATAAGGCGATGGAAATTAGTCATGCCTTTAGAGGTGAGGAGTGGTTGCCGTCGGCTCCAATTCATATTCTACTGTGGAAATATTTAGGTTGGGAAGCCGATATGCCACAATGGGCGCATTTGCCACTCATTTTAAAACCAGATGGGCATGGAAAATTAAGCAAACGCGATGGCGACCGACTAGGTTTCCCCGTGTATGCCATGAACTGGACGGATCCAAAAACAGGGGATGTTACAAAAGGCTTTAAAGAAATGGGATTTTTGCCCGAAGCCTTCATCAATATGTTAGCTTTATTGGGATGGAATGATGGTACCGACCAAGAACTTTTTAATTTGGCAGAATTGGAGGCAAAATTCGATATTGACAGAATCAGCAAGGCAGGTGCAAAATTCGATTTCGAAAAGGCCAAATGGTATAACCACGAGTGGTTAAAAGTGCAAACGGTTGAGCGATTGGCTCCCGCAGTTAAAGCGGAATTGAAAAAAGCAGCGATTGAAGTGCAAGATGATGCTTTTTTGAATACCATAATTGATTTAATTAAAGATCGTTGCACGTTATTGCCAGATTTTGTAGCGCAGAGTGGATATTTCTTTGCTGCCCCTACCGAATATGACGCAGCCTCTGTAAAACCAAAATGGACGGCAGAGAAGGCCTCGTTTTTTGAAACCTATGCCGAAAATCTTGATTTAAGAGATGCTGCATCCGCAGAGTTAAATTTTAAAGCATTGGCCGAAGAAAAAGGATTTAAACCTGGGGAATTAATGCTTCCATTTAGAGTGATGTTGGTTGGTGGAAAGTTTGGTCCAGGCGTTTTTGATATTGCTATTTTAATAGGAGTAGAAGAAACTAAGGCGAGGATTGCAAAGGCAATTGCCTTTTTTAATATTTAGTTTTAGCATAATGCAAAAACATAGCGAAGGCCTCAAGTATAAACTTGGGGCTTTTGATTTTGAACGGCTACAACCCAAAAGAATAAAACTACGATAATACAGAAAAATAATTTATACTTTAGTCTAACAATTTTCAATGACGATGGTTATTCATTAAAAAAAATATATAAGCATGCAGTGGTTTGGTAAAGGAAGTAATAATGTAGAAGACGGCAGAAGCGGGGGCGGTGGTAAAACTGTTCTTGGCGGTGGTATTGGCTTGATTGTTATCGTTTTAGGTTTGTTTTTTGGTAAAGATTTAAGTGGATTGGTTGGCCAAATCCCGGCAACGGATAATACCGAAGTTAAGCAGGGGGTACCGCAAAACGATCCGCAAGCTCAATTTGTTTCAGGCGTTTTAGAATCCACAGAACAAGTTTGGGATCAGGAATTCAAAGCAATGGGTAAGCAATACGAATACCCTAAACTTAGATTGTTTAGAGAAGCTGTCCAAACGGCTTGCGGTAATGCCAGCGCTAACGTGGGTCCTTTTTACTGTCCTGGAGATCAAAAGGTATATATTGATTTGTCGTTTTACGATGAATTAAAAAATCGTTTTGGCGCCGCAGGGGATTTTGCTCAAGCCTATGTAATCGCTCATGAAGTGGGTCATCATGTACAAAATCTATTGGGCATTTCAGAAAAATTAGATCAGGCACGCGGGCAGGTTAGCGAGAAAGAATACAACCGATTATCGGTAAAATTGGAGCTTCAAGCCGATTTTTTTGCCGGACTTTGGGCGCATAATGCGCAAAACTTAAAAGATTTTAAATTAGATGAAGGCGATATTGAAGAAGCATTAACCGCAGCAAATGCCATTGGCGATGATAAGTTGCAAAAACAAGCCACAGGAGATGTTCAGCCAGATTCTTTCACCCATGGAACTTCCCAGCAGCGAATGTATTGGTTTAAAAAGGGTTTTGAAACTGGCGACATTAAGCAAGGCGACACCTTTAATTCAAATAATTTGTAAAAATTAAAACTTTTTTAACCATCTGTTGTTTGTTCACAGTTAAGGAGAATTTTTCTCCGTACCAAACATAATTATCCCGGCTCCTTATTTGTTTTATCAAACATGATCCTTATAGTTGATGATAGGCCTGAAAACCTAATCTCTTTATCCAAAGTACTCCAAGCACATAATTTTGAGGTTGATACCGCATCATCTGGTGAAGAAGCGCTAAAAAAGGTACTCAAAAATAACTACGTACTGATTATTCTTGATGTTCAAATGCCAGAAATGGACGGTTTTGAAGTTGCAGAAGCCATTTCCGGATTTAGTAAAGCAAAAGATACCGCCATCATTTTTTTATCGGCGGTAAATACCGAACTCAAATTTATTACCAAGGGTTACTTAAGCGGGGGCTTAGATTATATCACTAAGCCTGTTGATATTAATGTGCTCTTGCTCAAAATAAAAACCTTCTATCGCATTTATGACCAAAGCAGAAAGCTAAACGAAGTTCAAGAAAAGTTATTAGAAGAAATTGAGTTTCGAAAGCAGGCCGAACATAAAAAGGATGAATTTATCAGCATTGCGAGCCACGAATTGAAAACTCCACTAACCAGCGTTAAGGGATACATACAGTTGCTTCAGCGAAGCATTAATAAGGATGATAAGGTTACAGCCCAAAACCATTTAAACAAGGCTAGCATCCAGCTTGAAAAATTAAACGATTTAATTGTCGATTTACTCGACATCTCCAAAATCGAAAGCGGAAAGCTCAAATTTAACATGCAATCCTTTTGTGCAGATAATATGGTTAATAATGCCATAGAAATGCTACAACAAAATTTTCCCGACTTCAAAATCACCAAACTCGGTAAAACAGAAGAAATGGTTTTTGGAGATGAAATCCGCCTCGAGCAAGTGGTCATCAATTTTATTACCAATGCAATAAAATATGCACCAGGAACCAACCAAGTAAATGTTACCATCAACATAAAAGACGGTAAACTGTACCTAGCCGTTAAAGATTTTGGAATTGGAATAGATACTGAACAACAACAAAAAATATTCGAAAAATTTTACAGAGTAGAAGAAAGTAGCAACCGCTTTAATGGCTTGGGTATTGGCTTGTATATCTGCTCAGAAATTATTAAAAGACACGGGGGCACAATAGGTGTAAATAGTGTACTTAACGAAGGTTCAGAATTTTATTTCATAATTCCAATTACAGAAGAAAACATGATCGCTATCGAAAATTAGCCCATCAAAATTTCCCGTCATCTCACAACAAAATACTTCCTAACACATGAAAACAACTCTTAAAAATAATTTACGCTTAGGCTTAGGCTTATCGCTAATTATTCTTTTTATCAGTTCACTTGCCTCATACGTAAGCATAAGCAACCTCATTAAAAGTACTGAACTTGTTAAACACAGTGATGAGATTATCTTGAATGTGGAGGGTGTTATTTCTACACTAAAAGACGCAGAAACTGGTCAAAGAGGCTACCTTTTAACGGGGAATAAAATTTTTTTAGAACCCTATAATGGCGCTTCGGATAGAGCTTTAAAAGCCATAGCGGATATCGAAGCGAGTACAAAAGATAATCCTGCACAACAAAAAGCCATTGCTGAGCTTAGAAACATTCTTACCCGGAGATTAGACATCATAAAGTCAACTATAGAGATAAAATCTTTAGGTGGCAGGGTAGATCCAACTGTATTGTTCCAAGGCAAAACCTATATGGATCAGGCCAGAGCAACCGTTAACAGAATGGTTAAAGAAGAAAGAAGATTGTTGGACGTAAGAACCATTGAACTTAATAAGTTAACTTCCTATACACCGATGCTCATTTTAATCGCAGCAATTTTGGCGATTTTAATTACCCTGTTTTTTTATAGAAAGGTTTCTGTCGATTTTGATGAGCGTGTTAAACTTCAAAAAGAAATTGAAGATAAGAAGCTGGAGATGGAAAAACGCATTGCTGCCATTAAAGAAATCGCTTATCAAATTTCTAATGGTAATTACGGCGTTAAATTAGATGAACAATCTAAAGATGATATTGGCGAGCTATCCGAGTCGCTAAATACGATGTCGTTTTCGCTCAAAAAATCATTCGATACACTTGCAGAAAATGAATGGTTGCAAACAGGTGTTGCCAATTTGAATGTAAAGATGGTTGGCGAAAAAGATGTTTTCCATTTGGCTGATGATATTATCGAATTTTTGGTTGCTTATACAAAAAGCCAAGTTGGTGCGATTTATTTGTTTAAAGATGACGGCTATCTTCATTTAAAGGGACAATATGCATTGCATAAACAAAAGCTTGCTAATGTTATTGAGCTGGGGCAAGGCTTAATTGGTCAGGCCGTAAAGTCAGGCAAATCAATTCTATTAGAGGATGTTCCGCAAGGCGAGATCACGGTAAGTTACGCTACAGGAAACATTACACCCGCTCAGTTGCTGGTGTTGCCAATTATAAGGAACGGAATGTCAATCGGTGGCTTGGAGTTGGGTACTATTAACCGCTTTTCCGACCTACAATTGCATTTTTTAAACCTGGTTTTGAGTGATGTTGGAACAGCGTTACTGGGTGCTCAAAACAGACAAAAGTTACAACAACTGTTGGAAGAAACTCAGGCTCAATCAGAAGAATTGCAGGTTCAGCACAATGAACTGGAAGGGATGAATGCTGAGCTAGAAGCCCAATCTCAAAAGCTTCAAGCCTCAGAAGAAGAACTGCGCGTTCAACAAGAAGAATTGCTTCAAAGTAATCAAGAACTTGAAGAAAGAAGCAGTCTCTTAGAAGAAAAAAATGAGCTCATTGAAGAGCGCAATGCCGAAATTCAGCAAAAGGCCGAAGCCTTAGAACTGAGCACGAAATATAAATCAGAATTTCTGGCCAACATGTCTCACGAGCTGAGAACACCTTTAAATTCAATCTTATTACTATCCAGATTGATGGCAGAAAACGAGGAGATTGAAAAAGAACATCAAGAATATGCGCAAGTAATTCAGAGCTCTGGCCAAGGTTTGTTAAGCTTAATCGACGAAATCTTGGATCTCTCTAAAATTGAGGCAGGCAAAATGGAGCTCGATCAGGCCAACATCAAGGTTGATGAAATCATCAACAATATGCGCTCCTTGTTTAATCCTTTGGCAAAAGATAAGAACTTGCAATTGGTTATCGACAAAACCAGCGATGTGCCAGAATTTTTCAATACCGATAAAATGCGCTTAGAGCAGATATTGAAGAACCTTTTATCTAACGCAATTAAATTTACCAGCAAAGGTTCTGTTGTTTTAAATATTGTTAAAAATGAAAAGTTAAATGCCATCATTTTTAAAGTAACCGATACCGGTGTAGGTATCGCACCCGAAAAACAAGGTATGGTGTTTGAGGCATTCCAGCAGGCAGATGGATCAACTAGGCGTAAATTTGGCGGTACAGGCTTAGGCTTATCCATCAGTAGAGAACTCGCTAAACTTTTAGGCGGTTACATCGATTTAAAAAGTAAAGAAGGAGAGGGTAGTATATTTACCTTAACCCTTCCAATTGATACAAATAAAGGTTTTGAAGGCACCATTCCTTGGGAAAAACCTGCGGAGGTTGCTGTACCCGAAACACCAGTTAAAAAAGTAAGCAACTTAACGGTTTCCAATATCCCACAAGAAATTGAGGATGACCGCGACAATATTCAAGAAAACGATAAAGTAATTTTGATTGTTGAAGATGATACCCCTTTTGCCAAAACCCTGCTCGATTTTACCCGCAAAAGAAATTACAAAGGCCTAGTTGCTGTTCGTGGTGATGTTGGCATTGAGATGGCAAAGGCCTACAAACCAGTAGCTATTTTGCTTGATATTCAACTACCCATAAAAGATGGATGGCAGGTAATGGAGGAATTAAAATCCAATCCTGAAACGCGTCCAATTCCTGTGCATATCATGTCGTCGTTGCAGGTAAAGAAAGAAAGTTTGCTAAAAGGAGCGGTTGATTTTATCAATAAGCCTTTTGCTTTCGAGCACATGCAAGAAATATTTCACAAGCTAGAACATGCGTTAAGTCGCCACCCTAAAAAGGTGCTGATTGTTGAAGAAAACGAGCAACATGCCAAGGCTCTAAGTTATTTTTTAAGCAATTTCAACATCCAAACCGAAGTTGTTAATCAGGTAAGTCAAGGCGTTTCGGCACTCAATAAACCAGATATCAACTGCGTAATTTTAGATATGGGCATTCCAGATAAGCATGCTTATGAAACGCTGGAAGTGGTGAAGAAAACGCCAGGTTTAGAAAACTTGCCAATTATTATTTTCACAGGTAAGAGTTTATCAAAAGGAGAAGAAAACAGAATTAAGCAGTATGCCGATTCTATCGTTGTAAAAACAGCGCATTCTTATCAGCGAATATTAGACGAGGCGGGTTTATTTCTTCATCTGGTAGAGGAAAAAAGCAAAGAAAAAAATAAAACGCCAAAGCACTTTTCTGAGTTACAGGATGTTTTAAAAGGCAAAACGGTATTGGTGGCAGATGATGATGTTCGAAACATTTTCTCTTTAACCAAAGTTTTGGAGCAACATCAAATGAAGGTTTTAGCTGCAACTGATGGCAAGGAAGCCTTAAAATTATTGGGTGAAAATGCGAATGTGGATGTGGTTTTGATGGATATGATGATGCCAGAGCTTGATGGCTACGAAACCACAACTGCAATCCGTCAGGACTTTAAATATAGAAATTTGCCAATTTTGGCCGTAACCGCAAAAGCCATGATGGGCGATAGAGAGAAATGTATTGCTGCGGGCGCATCAGATTATATTAGCAAGCCTGTGGATATGGATCAACTTATTTCGCTTTTACGGGTTTGGCTTTACGAAAATCATCACAATTCTTAACCTCTTTTTTAAAAAATATGCCTAAAAAATTAATCCTCATAATTGATGATGACAACCGAAACATTTTTGCCTTAAAAGCTGTTTTAAAGGCCAAAGGTTTTGATTGCGTTTCTGCATCGAGCGCACAGGAGGGTTTCTCCATTATGGAAGAAAACGATCATGTTGCTATCGTTTTAATGGATATGATGATGCCAGATTTAGATGGCTATCAAGCTATTTCAGTAATGAAGAAATCTGCTAGAATGCAAAATATTCCGGTTTTGGCGGTAACCGCACAAGCCATGGTGGGTGATAAGGAGCGCTGCCTATCAGCGGGCGCATCCGGATATGTATCAAAACCGATAAATGTGGATGAATTGTTAATACAAATAGAAAATTTTACTAATTAGAAGTGATAAGTGATGCGATTGATAACGAACAAGTAGAGATTCTGTTAAACGATGTTTTAGAAGCTCACGGATACGACTTTCTGGAATATTCGCACGCATCTATTAAACGGAGAATTACACGCTTGTACGCCATAGATAATTTTGTAAGTTTTGCTGAGTTTAGGTACACGATAAAAAGCGATAAGCAATATTTCAAGCGTTTTCTGGAAGAAATTACGGTAAACGTTACCGAGATGTTTCGCGATCCAAGCTTTTACAAAGCACTTAGAAATGATGTTTTACCAGTTTTGGGCACTTACCCTTTCATCAGAATTTGGGTAGCAGGTTGCTCTACCGGAGAGGAAGCTTACTCTTTAGCCATCGTTTTGAAAGAGCTTAATCTATTAACAAAATCATTAATCTACGCAACAGATATTAACCCTTCCGTACTGGAAAAGGCAAAAAAAGGCATGTTTCCGCTTAACTACTTAAAACAGTATTCAGAAAATTATGTAAATTCTGGAGGCATTAAAGATTTTTCAAGTTATTACACCGCCAATTATACCCTTGCAAAATTCGACGAATCTTTAAATTCGAAAATGATATTTTCTACACACAATTTGGTGTCTGACCATTCATTTAACGAATTCCAGTTAATTTTGTGCAGAAACGTGCTGATCTATTTTGATAAGGATTTGCAACATAAAGTCTTCAACCTATTTGATAACAGCATCGAAAAACTCGGCTACATTGCCTTGGGCAGTAAAGAAAGTTTAGAGTTTTGGCCAAAAGCTAAGGAATACAAACGAGTTAAAACCGAAAAAATATGGCGGAAACTTTAACGCCTAAAGCCGATATCGCCTTGGTTATTGGTGGCTCCGCTGGCAGTTTAGATGTTCTGTTGGAAATCTTTCCTGCATTAAGTGCTAACATAGATTTCCCTGTAGTTCTGGTTATTCATCGAAAAGCCAATAACGAAAGCTTACTAATTGACTTGCTCCAAAGCAGAACAGGATTAACCGTAAGTGAGGCAGAAGAAAAAGCTGCATTACAAGCTGGTAATGTGTACATTGCACCTGCAGATTATCATTTATTAATTGAAGGCAATAAGACTTTTTCTCTAGATTATTCGGAAAAAGTTAACTATTCAAGGCCTTCTATTGATGTCACATTTCAATCGGCGGCAGAGGTATATAAAGAGCAGTTGGTTTGCATATTGTTGTCTGGCTCTAACGCAGATGGCGTAAATGGCCTAAAATTTGTAAACAATTTTGGGGGTAAAGTGGTTATACAAAATCCTTCAACTGCAATTATGCCGTATATGCCACAGCAAGCCGTTAATAGGGTAAAAACAGATTACGTTTTACACGCCACCGAAATGGCAGAATTTATTAATAATTTAATTAAACAATAAGATTGCCTTTCTGGAGATAGATTATGATGGTTACAAAGAAAGTATTTGTTTTTGATGATAATAAGGACATCCTTGATTTATGCACCTTTATTTTAGAGGATGCAGGATACGAAATTAAAACATCAGAAAGCGCAAACAACATTGAAGCGCAAGTTGCCGAGTACATGCCAGATTTAATTTTTATGGATAACTGGTTACCCGATTTGGGCGGCATTCAGGCCACGAGGGCGCTTAAAAACCATCCAGATTTAAAACACATACCCGTTATTTATTTTTCAGCAAATAATGATATTTCTTCTTTAGCCAATGAAGCCGGAGCAGATAGTTACCTTTCAAAACCTTTTGATATTGCTGCTTTAGAAGAAATTGTAAGAAAATACCTCAATTAATTTTTGCCCCAAATTCTGGTATTCAAATCAAGCTCTTGAATAATTCCATACAGAAAATTGATTGTAGAAATATCATCATTTAATAAGTTTGGATTTAAAAGCGTTTTAAAAACAGGCGCTTCAAAATAGTCTCGATGTAAAGGGAAAGCAATGTACATCTTAGAATCTGTAAACGACAGGGTTATGGTTTCCTGCGATTGGCCATTGAGCTCCAAAATCCGCTCCATTAGGGCCGGTGTGAGGATGTACCGCGCTTCTACCTGGTCGTTTGAATAGGTTATAAATTCATTGCAAAAGGCTGTGTTCTCAAGCTGTACAACATCATTGTCACCAATAGAAAATAAGTTTTTAGAAAACCAAGCACCTATAGAACTTCCAAAGTTTTTTGGTCTTACGATGGTTATTCCATTAAAGTTTTTGTTAAAATCGGCAACAAAAATAATTCCCTTAAAGATATCATGCCATTCGGTTCGGGTTCCATTTTTGGTTGATACTTCTGTTTTATATTCCGCGTGCACTTCCGCAAAATAAAACCCAGTTTTACCTGCCTTACCTACTACTAAGTCCTCTGTGGCATAGCGATCAGGATCGGTTTGAAACAACTGTGAACTTACGAATTCAGCATCGTAAATCCCTGCATGAGGGTTTATACTCAAGCTCGCATCTAAATTTCTTAAAGCCGTGCCAATTACATCCTGTTTGAAAGCATCTTTATAAGCTCGATATTCATCGTTGATTTGGTATAGTGTTACCCCACCGAATATTGCCGGCACTAAGCCCACAATTATCGACGGCACAATAAATCCAATCAATGTGCCTAAAACCCCCAACGCAATACCAATCCCCAGAAAAGTGTAGCCTTTTTTTTGAGTGGAGGCGATTTTCTTTCTTTTAATTTCTAATGATGCCAGTACATTTTGCAAGGCAGCATTTCCATCAATCGTTGGGTTCATTAACTGTTAAAAAGGTCTTTCGCACTTATATTTTTACGCTCCTCTTCGGCGGTTGCCAAAACTGAAATTTGCTGGTAGCCCAACATTCCGGCAAAAACGCTTCCGGGAAACATCATAATGGCGTTGTTGTAATCGGTAACTGCAGCATTATAGGTTCTTCTTGCTGCGGCAATTTGTTCTTCGCTTTCTGTCCAAGTGGTTTGTAGGTTAATGAAATTTGTATTAGCCTTTAAATCCGGGTAATTTTCTACATTAACCATAAGCCCCTTAACACTTGTGCTAAGTTGGCTATCCAATGATGCTTTTTCAGCGTCACTAATGTTTCCAGCGCCTAATTTCGTACGAAGCTCTACAATTTTGGATAGTGTACCAGATTCGTAATTGGTATATTGTTTTACTACTTCAACAAGGTTGGGAATTAAATCAAAGCGTTTTTTAAGCATTACATCAATGGCTGAAAATGCATTGGTTACCTGATTCTTCTTCCCAATTATTGAATTGTAGTACAAAACTCCGATGATCAGTAATACGGCGATAATGAGTGCGATAATCATAATTTTTATGTTTTGGTTTTAAAATATAAATATATCAAAAGGTTGCCAATGTTAGCGCCTTTCGTTTTTTTCCTTCACTTCCCTTTGGTGCCTACGTTCCAATCTTTTAAGTTTGCGCAATCGATGACTTTCCTGCATGGCTTTAAATTTTGCAATATGATTGCGCATCTCGCTTTGCTTCTCTTCTGTTATCCCAATGCTGTGTTTTATGCCCACAAAAAGGCTCTTCCAGATTAAACTGAAAAATGATGTATTGGCAGGTCGCTCATAATTTACATTAGCGGTTACTAATTTGCCATCAGGGCCTGGATTCTCAGATTTTATGAGCAATGCGTTAGCCAAAAAAGAAAGCAAACCCCGTTTCACCAAATGGTCTTTTTCTGGGTCGTTCTTCATTAATGCAACCGATAAATCGAAATAAGCAAAGTTTAATTTCCCCTTGGCACCTAAATCATTTGCCTTAAAATCGAATGAAAGTTTATCAACATTTCCTCTGTTAATTCTAACCATGCCTAATGGCTTGGTGATTTGATTGAGCACTCTGGCATTAAAGTTTTGAAGCACACCCTTGTATGAAAATGCACCATTTTTTGCCGTTAAATCGAAATCAAAATTCAAATCAAGTTTACCCTGACCCATAAGGTAGGTAGTTAAGTTGGCGTTCATCAATGGATTTATCGCCTTAATTTTCTCAACATTGGTCGCGTTGCTGATGGTGCCAGAGGTGTTTTCAAAAGACAAACGACCTCTTTGCTGGCTTTGTTTGTCAAAAAGCGAATAAACAATGTCAATATCCTTAAGGTTGATTTTTTGTATTAAAACACGAATTCCCAATGCTTGTAAAAGCTGATGTGGAAATCGGCCAATTTTGTTTTCTTTTTCTCTTTGAGGAAGTTCGTTATTGTTAAAAACGGAAACGTAGCCGTTGGCTATGGCCATGTCTTTTGCCCAAACTTCCTGCTTGCTAATGTAAAGCGGGAGATCGATTCCACTTAGCGAAATGTCGCTCATTTGTATATCAAAACGGTCTTTTGCATAACCCGCAACACGGCCAAATTTCATTTCATCATATAGAGGCTGAAGCGCAAATTTCTTTACCCGCAGTTTCCCTGTAGATGCTCTAAAATCCAATTGATTTAAATTGATGTGGTAAAGTTTATCTGGGGTTGGGTAAGAATAATCTTTTAGGTTGATGACAACATCTTTGAGTAGGTAAAAACGGGTTGGGTCGTCGGCAGAAGTGGAATCCACAAGTAAATCGGTTAAGCCGATATTCAAATCATCAATGGAAAAAACTTCGGGCTTTGCCACATTTTTGTTGATGTATTTGAAGCTTGCATCCCTGAATAAAATAGATTGAATATTAAAGGAAGCCAGGTTTTTTGAAATGATATCGTAAGGAGATTTGATTGGTCTTGGTGGGCGATTTTCATTAAATGTAAATTGCTTGTTCACCATCAACACCTCTGGTTTGTCGAATAAAACCTCTTCAATTTCTAGCTTATGGGCTCTGTACAAAATCAATGGATGAAAATGCTTAACCACTAATTTTTTTAAAGAAACAGAATACAGGTTGTTGGGTGCCCTTTTTAAAAGAATTAATTCTTTGTAACGATTGGTGTCTGGCGCAATGACCACGTTTTGTAGGGTAGCATTTCCCGTTAAAATATTGGTGGTAACCTTTGTAAAACTGATGGTGTATAAGCTATCGGTACTTTTGTAAAGTAAGCTTTTAATCCTATCTGTAAGTATTGGTCTTGATTTTACATTCAAGAACCAGGCCGTGCTGGCCAACAGAATAAAAACAAATAAAACTATGCCAAGGACCCACTTTAATAATTTGTAACGATGTTTTTTTGTTTCTGGCATCAACGATAAGGCTATTTTCAACCAGCAATATACATTTATAAAATTATTTCAAAAAAAATGAATGGAAATTTCATTCCAATTAGTCTTGCGCTCGTCTAGCCTTTCTAGCCGCTTTCCGGTCTATTCTTTTTTGCTCACGGATTTTCTTCGCTACCTTTTTTTGTTGTTTAATAGGGTCTTTTGTTGGAACTATTCCAACGCCAACAATATCTTTAATACCAACAAAAACTGTTTTCCACATTAAATTGAAGAAAGAGGCCGAGGCAATTCGGGTATTGGTCATGGTTGCGCTTCTCGGTGCTTCACCTTTTGATGGATTTTCATCCTTCACTAAAATGCTGTTGGCTAAGAAAGACAACAAGCCTTTTTCTTTTGTACCTTGTCCATCAATGTTGTCTGAAAGGAGTTTAACCTTCAAATTGCTGTACAACATATTCATAGAACCAGCAGCAGTTTTTGTATTTCCGGTGGCTTTGAAATTTATTTTTTGAATGTTTCCGCTTTCTATTTCAATTAGGCCCAGTGGAGCAGATAAAGAATTAAGCTTTCTTAAATCAAAATTGCCCATGCTTCCACTGTAGCTAAAAGCGCCATTTTGATCTGTTAAGTTAAAGTCGATGATTAAGCTTAATTTGCCAGAACCCATCAACAGCGTATTCAAATTCGCTACCGCATGGCTGTTGTTGACTAATCTAGCGCTATCGTTGGTTACGTTTATAATGCTTCCACCCAACGATTTAAAATTAACAGACCCAATTTTTTTACTCGCTGGATTGTACTCTGAGTATTTTAAATCTAAATTTTTAATCCTAACCGTATCAATACGAATTGGAAAGTTTAGCCTTTTTAACGCCACATGAGGGAAATTTCGAGCTTTGTCTAAGCCGGCAGGGGGTAGCGATTCCCTGCTCATAAAAACTTCAACACTTGCTGGCCCGATAACCAAAGATTTAGCATGCAGTTTCTCATCGGTGTTTAATGCCAGAAAATCAACACCATTAAACTCTATTTTATCGAAAGCTAAGTTATATCTGTCTTTTTGAGCCGTGTATTTTCTTGCGAAAGCCAATTCAGCATACATCGGGATGAGTTTGAATCCTCTTGCGATTATTTTTTTAGATGCCAATGAACCACTAAGTGTATCCAGCTTCATGGTGTACATTTTGTCTTCGGTTAGGGCCTTGTAGCCAGCAACCTGAAATGAAACATCTTTGGTGTAGTAAATGCGGCTGGTATCGTTTTGCGATAAGGAATCCAGAAGAAAGTCTTTCACATTAATATCCAGATGTTTAATTGATTTTTTGGTTTTTTTAGCGAGGCTTTTGTTAATGTAATCAAAATCGGCATCAACAATTTGAATGGATTTAACGTGTAACGATTTAAAGGTATTTGAAATCTGCTGATACAAAGTTTTTTCAGCTTTAACCGTATCAACCTTTTTTGCAACCTTATTGAAAATCATGTTTATGGAAGGCTTGTCCAAAATGATGGCCTTTACCTCTGCTTTCTTTTTAAAATAGGCCGTTAATATGCCAACCCCGTTAACTTGTAATTTTTTTAATTTGATTTCGAAGGTGTGTGCAGGAGCGAGTTTTATTTTGTTAAGAGAATCAAAAACTGATGTATCAGGGATAAGGGTTACATCGCGAAGGGCTAAACTTCCGGTTATTAAGTTTAAGTTGATGCTTTTGAAATCGATTTTATATAAATGGTGAGATCCATTATACACACCTTCTTTAATTTTTTCGGTTAGCAGGGGTTTCCATCTGGCACTTAAGAACATGGCGCCAAAGGCTAAAATCAAAATCAGAACGCCCAATATGCTTCCAATCCAAATCCAAATTTTCTTACTTTTTTGAGCAACCATAACTTTTGTATATCAGAGTAGAACATATTGTTAGCCAAAAGGTTTTCGATGAAACTACAATCTGATTGCTTATTGAAACTGCCAATGGAGAACTTTTCCAAATTGATTGTTTCCTGTGCTTCAGCAAATTAGTATTGCCTTGGCCTACGCCGGAACAGAACTACAAAATACAGGAGTTTTTCCCACCATAATTTGGAAGGTGCCTGTTTGGCAAATTTGCCACGTTGCAATTGGTTTCGCATAAATAATCACTTTGTAAACATTACAACTAAACATGTCAAATTGTCATTTTTAATTTAATTTATGTATTTTTGCAATCCCAAAATCTTTTTTAATAATGATTGATTTACAAGTACAGGATAAGACGCACGATGAAGCTAGGCAAGGTGAGGCGCTAATTTTAGACCAACCCGTAAAAGCTGATGCACGTAAATTATATATTGAAAGTTATGGTTGCGCCATGAATTTTGCGGATAGCGAAATTGTGGCATCAATACTTTCGGAAACCGGTTTTGAAACCACTGGCGATTACCATCAAGCAGATGTGATTTTTATCAATACCTGTTCCATTCGCGAGAATGCCGAAACTCGCGTTCGGAATCGCTTATCGCAATTTGGCGTAGAAAAACGTCGCAATCCGAAATTAATTGTTGGTGTTTTGGGTTGCATGGCAGAACGATTAAAGTCTAAATTTTTAGAAGAAGAACGCTTGGTTGATGTGGTGGTTGGGCCAGATGCTTACCGAGATTTGCCCAACTTAATAGAGCAAGTAGAAAGTGGACATAAAGCCGTGAATGTGCTTTTATCTCGTGAAGAGACCTACGCAGATATTAGTCCTGTGCGTTTAAATAGCAATGGCATTACCGCATTTATTTCGATTACACGTGGTTGCAACAATATGTGTTCGTTTTGTGTGGTTCCATTTACGCGTGGCCGCGAGAGAAGCAGAGATGCACATTCAATTGTTGCCGAAGCAAAAGCTTTATTTGAAGCAGGTTATAGAGAGGTAACACTTTTGGGTCAAAACGTCGATTCATACACTTGGACATCGGAAGATGGATTGGAAACCGTAAATTTCGCTCAGCTTTTGGAGCAAACGGCTTTGGTAAGTCCAGATTTGAGGGTGCGTTTTTCTACGTCGCATCCAAAAGACATTACTGACGAAGTTTTGTACACCATTGCCAAGTACGATAACATCTGTAACTACATACACTTACCTGTTCAATCTGGAAATACTCGGATTTTGGAGTTAATGAACAGAACATACACTAGAGAATGGTACATCAACCGTATTGATGCCATTAAAAAAATTATTCCGGGTTGCGCAATCTCTACCGATATTATTGCTGGCTTTTGTACCGAAACGGAAGCAGAGCATCAGGATACGTTGAGTATGATGGATTATGTAGAATATGATTTTGCCTATAATTTCACCTATTCAGAAAGACCAGGAACTTTAGCCGCCCGTAAATTGGCTGATGATATTCCTGAAGACGTTAAAAAACGCAGGCTGGCAGAAATTTTAGCGAAACAACAAGCACACTCTTTATTGCGTTTACAAGAATGGGTTGGAAAAACAGTAAGGGTGTTAATTGAGGGTACATCAAAAAAATCAGATCAAGATTATTGCGGAAGAGGAGATAGTGGAGCAATGGCTATTTTCCCTGCAATTGAAGGTTATAAACCTGGTGATTATGCTAATGTATTAATCGAGAAATGTACTTCAGCAACGCTGATTGGAAGAATAGTTTAATCAGTCTAAGGATTGTAGGTAAATGGTTAAGGCCCCTATCCGAAATTTCAATACTCAAATCTAAAGAATGGATACACAAAATATAAAGCAGCGGTTCGGAATTATAGGCAACTCGCCTTTACTTAATCGTGCCATAGATATTGCCAGCCAAGTTGCACCCACAGATATGTCGGTTTTAATTACTGGCGAAAGCGGAAGCGGTAAAGAGGTATTTTCTCAAATCATCCATCAAATGAGCGCCCGCAAGCACGGTGCATTTATTGCGGTAAACTGTGGGGCAATTCCAGAAGGCACAATAGATTCAGAATTGTTCGGTCACGAAAAGGGTTCGTTTACAGGTGCGCATGAAGCACGTAAAGGATATTTCGAAGTAGCCAACGGCGGAACGATTTTTTTAGATGAGGTTGCCGAACTACCACTCGGTACCCAGGCCCGCTTATTAAGAATTTTAGAAAGTGGAGAATATTTACGTGTGGGCTCTTCCAAAGTGCAGAAAACAGATGTAAGAATCATTGCTGCAACTAACGTTGATGTTTACAATCGGGTAAAAAACGGAAAGTTTCGAGAAGATTTATATTACAGATTAAACACCGTTCCCTTGCGTATTCCTGCTCTGCACGAACGTAAAGAAGATATTTACCTTTTATTTAGAAAATTTTCGGCAGATTTTAGCGATAAATACCGAAGCCCTGCTTTGCATTTAGAACCTGAGGCGGTACAAATTCTAACCAATTACAGTTGGCCGGGAAACGTGCGGCAGTTAAAAAATATTGCAGAGCAGATTTGTGTTTTAGAAAAAGATCGGAATGTTACTGGGCCAGCAATTTTAAACTACATCCCGAATGAAGCCGGTAGTAATTTACCGATGACAATCAGCTCCAATTCTAAAGAAGATTTTACAGAAAGAGATATTTTGTATAAAGTTCTTTTCGATATGAAAAAGGATATGGTTGAGCTTAAAAAATTGGTGGCCGAAATTATTCAACATGGCGGTAATACCGCAACTGTTTTGGCAGATAATCCACAGTATATCAATCAACTGTATAGAGATGTAGAATTGCCATCGGGGCAAGAACACGCTTTCACCATTCAGCAACCAACACCTACCAACAACATTAACGGCAACAACAATGCTGATTATTTTGCGCACGATGCAGAGGAAGTAGAAGAATCTTTGTCGCTTGTGGATAAGGAATCAGACTTAATTAAGAAAGCCCTTAAAAAGCATAAAGGCAAGCGTAAGTTTGCAGCTCAAGAGTTGGGGATATCTGAACGTACACTGTATAGGAAAATTAAAGAGCTAAATTTATGAGGAAACTAATTGGATATTTACTTATAGCCATAATGAGTTCTTGTGCCTATTCTTTTGGTGGCGCATCTATCCCTCCAGAAATGAAAACGGTAACGGTAAGGGTATTTGAAAACAATGCTCCATTGGTGATCCCAACGCTAAGCAATCAGTTTACAGAAGCCGTAAAAACGAGAATTCGAAATCAAACCAGATTGAGCATAACACCCAACGATGGCCAAGCTATTTTTGAAGGCCGCATTACGGGCTATGATATTAAACCCGTGGCTTTACAATCGAGCGCTACGCCAACAGCAGGCGCCAACCGATTAACCATAACGGTGGCGGTAAAATTTACCAATACCTTAAATGCTAAAAATAGCTTTGAGGAAAGCTTTACCAGATATTTCGATTTTCCATTAAACGGAGGCTCAATTCAATCGCTTTTACCAGGAGCCATAGAAAACATTAATAAGCAATTAACTGAAGATGTTTTTAACCGTGCTTTTGCGCAGTGGTAAATCGCTTTTTTGACCTAAATTTTTACAAACTAAAACACCAATTGAGCCTTTAAAAGAGCCGAAACATTTTTAACTTAGCAGCAAACCTCAATAATGGATAACAACATGCTCTTGGCAGATTTACTTGCACAACCTGGAAAGGTTGAGGCGGCACATATCCCCATGTTGCAGGAAATGCTAAAGCGGTATCCGTACGCACAACCCATTCATTTGCTGCTGGCAAAAGCCGATGCTGCATTTGCGCCCAAAGCCGTTTTATACAGTAATGGAAATGTTTTGCAAAAGATTTTACAAGCGGTAAAAGTTGGTGATGAAAAAGATGCTGAAGCAGCACAACTTGAGGAACACGAATCTGATAGCTTTGCTGAAATTGATGCAGAAAGCACCCAAGACGAACAAGATATCTTTGATGAAATTGGTGAGCCTGATGAACATCCAGTACATTCAATTACTCAGCCTGTAAATATAGAAACGCCCAATAACCTACCAGGCATAGATAGCCATTTATTGGATTTGCCTGCCGATGATGATACATTTATCGAGCGGGTATCAAGCACCGATTTTTTTGCTTTTGAGCAAAAGTTGAGTACAGATGTCGTGCCTGAAGCGCCACATATTGAAACCGTAACCCCTGATGAGCCAGAAGTAAACTTTGTTTCTAAATACGACGACGATCAATTACCCTACACATTTTTGTGGTGGCTGGCCAAAACCCGTAAAGAGCATGAGCAGATTTTTCAACCCTATGCTCAGCCAAAACCTGGTGTAGTAAAACAGCAGCAGAAACAAAATCAAGAGCGAGCAGAGTTTCAGCAACAGTACGTAGAGCACATTTTTCACATCCAAACACCTTTCGAGGTTGCCGATCATTTGGCAGAATATCCATCAACAGATGTTAAAGATGCAAAGGGTGCAGAAATTATCGAGAAGTTTTTAAAAGAAGATCCGACAATAAAACCGCCAAAGCCAGAGCAGATTGATACTGAGAACAAGGCTAAAAAGAGCGCCGAAGATCACTACGACCTTGTTTCAGAAACCTTGGCCAAAATTTATATAGAACAAATGCTTTACCACAAAGCGATAGACACTTATAAAAAATTAAGTTTGAAATATCCAGAAAAAAGCCGTTACTTTGCCGACCTTATCCAATCTATAGAAAAGAAATTTTAAAATATAATATTACCATGATAACCTTTTTAATCATTTTATTAATTGTTGTTTGTGTAGCCTTAGGCTTATTTGTGTTAGTACAAAACCCTAAAGGTGGTGGTTTAGCCGCTGGCGGTGGCGGTAGTAATATGTTTGGTGTACAACGCACAGGCGATGTTTTGGAAAAAGGATCGTGGGTTTTATTGGCAGCGATTGTTGTTTTAACGTTGTCTATCACTACAGTTGCTAAAACTAGCGGTGGCGCAACTGCAGTTGGCGGTAGCTCAACTATTCAAGAGCGTTTAGATAAAACACCTTCTCCATCTCCAATTGGAAGCGGCTTAAATAATGCAGCTCCTGCAAAACCAGCAGCAACAGATACAACTAAGAAATAGTTTATAATCATTAGCATTTTAAAAGCTTTCCTCAAAAGGGAAAGCTTTTTTTATGATGTAAATTTTAATTGATATTGTATTTCAAATCATCATCTTTGAATTCCAATAGATCTTCCCAATTCCTCCAATCTTAATCCTTCATTACCAATAACATAAAAAGGAAGCAGAAATACGCTAAACTGCGGTAAACACTTAATATAATTTAGAACTTAACATTAACTTAACATTGGGCTTGTAGCTTTGCAACATATTAAAAATTAACATGAACAATATTTTTAAGTTCTTTACCCCGCAAGATAAAAAGTTTCATCCCCTGTTTGAGCAAGCCGGTAGCAATGCATTAAAAATCTCTGAAACCCTTTTAGAAATGGTTAGCACAGGCGATCCAGAGAGCAGAAAAACTATTTTCAAAGAAATTGAGCGCTTAGAACATGTTGGAGACGACATCACTCACTCTATTTTTCTTGAGTTGAGTAGAAATTTTATTACACCATTTGATAGGGAAGACATTCACCAACTTGCTACAGCGGTTGATGATGTTGCCGATTATATTTATGGTACTGCAAACCGCATGCAAATGTACAACATGAACGAAATCAGCGAGCCAATTGTTAAAATTGCCGAGCTTTTAGTAGAAATGTGTACCGATATCGATAAAGCCATTAAAGAATTGCGCAGTTTCAAAAACATCCGCGTAATTGCCGATGCCTGTATTCGCATAAACAGTGGCGAAAATCAAGCAGATTACGTTTTCACTTTAGCGGTGGCCCGTTTGTTCGAATATGAAACAAATGCTATTGAATTAATTAAACATAAAGAGGTTTTACAAACGATAGAAAAAGCAACAGATAAATGTGAAGATGTTGCCAATGTGCTCGAAACTATCCTTGTTAAAAACGCTTAATAAAATACAAACATGGTAACTACCTTATTGGTTGTTGTTGTAATTCTGGCCATTGCTTTCGATTACATTAACGGCTTTCACGATGCCGCTAATTCGATTGCAACGGTTGTTTCTACAAAAGTACTTACGCCTTTTCAAGCGGTTTTGTGGGCTGCTCTTTTTAATTTTGCAGCCTATTTCTATTTTACCGATCATAAAGTGGCTAACACGGTAGCCAAAACAGTTATAGAGCATTACATTACCTTAGAAGTTATACTTGCCGGTTTAATTGCCGCAATTATTTGGAACCTCTTAACATGGTGGTATGGAATCCCTTCCAGCTCATCGCATACCTTAATTGGTGGTTTTGCAGGCGCCGGAATGACTTATGCATTAATTACAGGTGCTAGTCCGCTAGACGCTGTAAATATGGGCTATGTAATTAAAATCATTTCATTTATTGTGCTTGCGCCGATAATCGGTTTAGTCATCTCTGTGGTGCTAACCCTAATCATCATCAATATTTGTCGTAACGCCAAGCCATCTACAGCAGAGAAATGGTTTAAAAGATTACAGCTAATCTCATCAGCCGCATTAAGTTTCTTTCATGGTGGTAATGATGCACAAAAAGTAATGGGCATTATTGCAACCGCATTAATTGCAGCCAAAGTAATTCCAAATTTCGAAGCCATGCCTTGGTGGGTTCCTGTATCATGTTATTCTGCAATTTCTTTAGGTACCATGAGTGGTGGTTGGAAAATTGTAAAAACAATGGGTTCAAAAATCACCAAAGTAACGGCATTAGAAGGCGTAGCAGCTGAAGGTGCAGGTGCCATAACTTTAGGCATCACCGAGCATTTCGGTATCCCAGTATCAACTACGCATACAATAACAGGTTCAATAGTTGGTGTAGGTGTGGTGAAAAGTGTATCTGCGGTACGTTGGGGTGTAACCATTAACTTAATCTGGGCGTGGATTTTAACCATTCCAGTTTCTGCAACCTTGGCGGCAATCATTTATGCAGCCATTTACTATTTCAAATAAAAACAAAATTCGTTCAATATACTCAGAAGACTAAGGCAAAATTGCTTTAGTCTTTTTTCGTTTAAAGGGTTTGGAAAGTAATAGCAATAATTCTTGGGTTTGGTTCTGTCCCGCTACCTCCAAGCGCTATGAAAATAGCGGCTTCTCCTCCCATCTGGCTTAGGTATTCAAGGGCAGTGCTGCTAGGTTGGGTTCACAGCAAGCCAGGTCTTTAAAATGATGCTTTGCTTAAGTTGCGCCTCATTTCTTCGGCTACTTGTTGTGCCAACACATCATCAGTTTGCTCTAAATTTGCGATAATGCTTTCCTGGTTTTTAATCGAATGGTTTTGGCTTAGTTTGAATACATGATCGAATTTAGAAACCAAAATTTCGAATCCTTTAATAGCCTTCAAATGCTTTTGAATGTACTCATCGTCCATTTTTTTAAAGGCTGCAGGGCTGGTGTGTGGGTTTTCATATTGGTCTGTCAAATCTTTCACAACTTGAAGCGTTTCTTCAGCAGATAAAAACCTCATCAATCCCTTCGCTTGTACCGTTTTATAATTCCAGGTTGATGCGGCTGCGGGCTCCTCGTAAACAGATGCACTGATGTAAGCATGTGCACCAGTGAATATTACCAAGGCATTCGGATTTTGCTCAAAAGCTTTACAATGATCCGTATTGGTCATAATATGCCCAATAATTTTTATAGTATTACCATAAAGTCTGGTTTCAACAGGTACTTGTGTAGCTACAGGAAATTCGCCATCAAAGCCAACCAAGGTTACAAATGGATTTTTTTGCATAAAATCAAGAATCTCATCTTGATTTTCAGTCGTAAATTTGGGTAATTTGTACATGGAAATTAATGTTCAATTCCTAAAAGGCTAAACGCTATTGTTAAAACTTAACGTTCATTTCAACCCGATCAGTTCCTTTTTTTGGTAAGACCCAGTCTGGGCCATTTTCGATCAATCTTTTTGCTTCCGCATCAGCGGCTTTACTTAAGCTTTTTACAATTTTAAAATCCGTTGGCCGTCCATTCTTTTTAACCTTGAAGCTGATTTTAACATAGCGCGCGGGGCCTTTCGGGTTTATGAGTTTATTGTTATTTTCTAAATACTGCTCATAATTTACTGTAGATACCGGAATTGGCTTTGTTGCTTCTATAACAGATTTTCCATCAAGGTTTTCCACGGCCCTGAGTACAATTTTTGGTGCGGCTATGTTTTCTTTTTTCCGCCCGTTTGAGCCAAGTATTGCCGCCATTTCATTAATGGATTTATCACCGGTTAAGGCCATTCTAATTCGATTTGGATCTGAAGCTGCCGATAGTGCAACATCACTGTAGCCGTTTGCCTTTACCAAAATATCCTTATTCTTAAAATTGCTATCCACGGGTAGGAAGAACGCTCCTTTAGCATCCGTCGTTGTTACGGCTTTACTTCCATCCACCTTCACGATAGCGCCCTTAACAGGTAACCCATCTTGCGAAACCACGTTACCGCTGTACACAATCTTATTTGATGCATTATTTGGGGCAGAAGCCACAGCTTTATTTTTAGCAATTGCAGTAGTGGTTACAACAACCTCATTCAAAGCGTTTTGATCTTCTTTAAGGGCAATTTTTAAATTTTTCTGACTATCAATTGATGCAATCGCATTTTCATAGCCTAAGTAACTAACAGATACATCTTTTGCTTTCGTGCTATCAATGCTAAGGCTAAAAAATCCATCTTTATCGGCAGTAACCGCTTTGTTTAATCCCGCAACGCGAATACTTGCACCTGGCAAGGGTTGTCCATCCAATGCAGAAACCACTCTACCGTTAATTATTTTATTTTCTTTTTCTGGAGTTGAGAATGTAGCTATTGGGGCTGCCTCTACTTTTTGCATAACAATAGCTGCAACCTCAGTTTTCACACTTTCGGATGCCGCTGATCTATTAAATTCATATGCACTGCCTTGAATTTCTGCTCGGTTTGAATGCGGAATGGTTTTTGTGTTTTTGGCGAAGTCTCCATTTTTAGCTTTGGTAACGGCCTGATCAATCAAAGCAGAAGGATTTACATTTACTTTGGAAGCGGTATCTACCAACACAGGCTTGACCGATGCAATTGCAGTGTTGGTATCTAAATTTACGATAACGCCCTTTGCCTTTCGCTGTGCGATTTCTGCATTTTTACGATTGGTTTCCCGCATAAAAAACAAAATACTTACGGCTATAAAAGCAACCGCAGCGGTAGCTGCAATGCTTAGCCTTTGCGTGGTAATGCCCCACATCTTCTTTTTGATGGGCTGGCTGGCAATGCGCTGATGCAATTGTTTTTGGAGAATGGAAAGGTGGTGTTTTCTTTTAGGCGATTGGCGCAATCCTTCCAAAGCTTCTGCCACAAAAGGATCTTCCAAAGCCTGGCGCTCAACAAGGTGCATTGCTTTGGTATCAAGCTTACCATCTAGGTAATCTTCCAGAACATCAATATCTAACCAATCTTTATTCACTACTGTTTTTCTCTATACAAATCTTCAGGTTTCGCTTACCATTTTGGATGTAGCTTTTAACTTTAAGCATGTCGTAACCGGTAATATCGGCCACTTCTTTGTAGCATTTTTCTTGTAAATAAAATAAATCTACACTTTTCCGCTGTTCTTCAGGCAATGTTTCCATGCACTTTTCCATAATGGTAAGCTGTGTTTCCTTTGTGTTGTCTATATCTAGATGCACAAATTCGCTGTTTTCCACAAAAGTATCGTCTATAGAAACGTTGTTTTGCTTCGCAGATTTTCTTAAAGCCATTAAACAATGGTTTCTGGTTAATACATGTAGCCAACTCTTAAAATTTTGAACCTCATGTACTCTTAGCTTTGTAACCAGCTCTTCAAAAATCTGCATTACGGCGTCCTTGCTTAGCTCTTCATCTTTAAAATAATTGAGGCACACTCCAAAAACCAAATGCATGTATTTGTTGTAAAGCGTACCCAATGCATCTAAATCGCCGGTGTTTTTAAACTCGGCAATAAGTTCGGCATCTTCTTTCTGGTTATTTCCAGCTGTGTTTTTTATAAACTTCAAAAAATGGGGTAGCTAAGACAAATATCTTCCAAGTATAAAAAATATTTTCGAGTATCGATATGGAAAAGCAAGAGTAAGTACATCATCCTTTAAAATTAAACATTATGAAAAAGTTACTTCTCTCCTTAGTTGCATTAATTGTATTGGTAAGTTTCAAACCAACTTCAACCCGAATCATCACGGGCGTTGTTACCGATGGGAACATAGGGCTGCCCGGTGCAGCAATAGCAACCAATAATAGTAAGCGTGTTGTTGCAACCAACACAAAAGGAGAGTTTAGCATTAGCGTAACGGATAAAGACACTGAACTAAGCGTATCTTACATCGGTTACATCAATCAACAGGTTAAAATAGGCAAAGCGAACAAAATCTCTATTCGTTTAATACAAGCTTCACAACCGCTTTCTGAGATTGTTGTGATGGGCTATCAAGCGCAAAAAAAGGTTTCAACA
Source organism: Pedobacter yonginensis (assembly GCF_003173595.1). Classification (GTDB taxonomy): domain Bacteria; phylum Bacteroidota; class Bacteroidia; order Sphingobacteriales; family Sphingobacteriaceae; genus Pedobacter; species Pedobacter yonginense. The sequence goes on along the minus strand of NZ_QGNZ01000002.1, from coordinate 654,064 downwards.
ACGGCAGCAGCTAGGGAAGTTTATGATTTTGTAGGTTTATCGGGAAAGGTGCCTGGGGTTTCGGTAGAGAAATTGAAAGAGTCTACGGGGGCGTACATTAATAACAATGAAAGTTATTCCAAAATCAACGAAAACACCTTTCACAAGGCCACTAACGATCCGCTTTCTACCTTTTCGATAGATGTAGATGCGGCATCTTATACCAACATCAGAAGGTTTATAAATGGCGGTAACTTGCCACCAGCAGATGCGGTTCGAATTGAAGAAATGATCAATTACTTTGATTATAATTACGAGCAACCCAACAGTGCCGATCCTGTAAATATCGTTACTGAAATTGCACCAGCCCCGTGGAACAATCAACATCAATTGGTTCGAATTGGCTTACAGGCAAAAACCATCCCAACCGTTAATTTACCCGCATCTAATTTAGTTTTCTTGATAGATGTTTCTGGTTCTATGAGCGATCCAAATAAATTGCCTTTGCTGGTTTCTTCGTTCAAGCTTTTAACTGATCAATTAAGATCGAAAGACAAAGTTGCCATTGTGGTTTATGCAGGAAGTTCGGGCGTTGTTTTACCAGCCACCAGTGGAGATGAAAAAAATAAAATTAAAGATGCCTTGGATAGACTGAGTGCGGGCGGCTCTACCGCAGGCGGGCAAGGCATTGAGCTTGCCTATAAAATTGCCAGCGAAAACTTTGTTAAAGGGGGAAACAATCGCGTTATTTTGGCAACAGACGGTGATTTTAACGTTGGAGCAAATAGTGATGCAGATATGCAAACCTTGATTGAAGACAAAAGAAAAAGCGGTATTTTCTTAACGGTTTTGGGTTATGGTATGGGTAACTATAAAGATAGTAAGATGGAAATTCTTGCGGATAAGGGAAATGGTAATTACGCTTATATCGATAACTTAACAGAAGCCAGAAAAGTATTGGTTAATGAGTTTGGGGGCACCTTATTTACGGTAGCTAAAGACGTTAAATTGCAAATTGAGTTTAACCCTGCCAAGGTGCAATCTTACCGGTTAATTGGATATGAAAATCGGTTATTAAATAAAGAAGATTTTAACGATGATAAAAAGGATGCTGGTGAGATTGGCTCTGGCCATACCGTTACCGCATTGTACGAGATTATTCCTGTTGGCGTAAAAGATGACTTATCTGGTTCAGTAGATGATCTTAAATATCAGAAAACCACCAAAATAAATTCAATAGAAACCCAAGAAATATTAACGGTTAAGCTTCGTTACAAAGAACCAACAGGCAATAAAAGTAAGTTATTGGTTAAAGGTGTGCAAGATAATGCCTTGGGCTTTAACGCAACAAGCGACAACTTCAGGTTTGCTGCTGCCGTTGCCGAATTTGGGATGCTTTTAAGGAAGTCTTCATTCAAACAAAATGCTACCTTTGAACAGGTAATCGCTTTAGCAGACAATGCAAAAGGCAAAGATAAAGAAGGTTACCGTTCGGAATTTTTAAGTTTAGTAAAATCGGCCAAACTAATGGCAAAGGATTTGTTAAGCATAAAAGATAAACTCATAATGAATGAAGAAAATTAATATTCTATCTGCATCCCTAGCATTAATATTACTTACAAACTTAAATGTTAAAGCACAGATAAAGCTTAGCGATATTTTTAAGAAAGTGACCGAAAAGTCAGCAAATGCGAACGCTACAGGCACACCTACTACCTTTGAGATAGGCCAGGGCATTAAGGAAGCGCTGCAAATTGGAGTGTCTGCTGGTGCAGATCGTTTATCTGCAAAAGATGGTTTTTTAGGTAATTTAGCCGTCAAAATTTTGATTCCGCCCGAAGCTCAAAAAGTAGAAAGGACGTTACGGGGCATTGGCTTAAATAAACTTTGCGATAATGTTATCGTAAGTTTAAACCGTGCGGCTGAAGATGCTGCAACTGAGGCTAAACCCATATTTATATCGGCGATTAAACAAATGACTTTAACGGATGCAACCAATATTCTCCTAGGCAATAACGATGCAGCAACCAGCTATTTTAAAAGGGTAACTACCTCGCAGTTGATGCAGAAATTTAGTCCGATAGTAACAACCAGTTTGAATAAGGTAAATGCCACGAAATACTACAGCGATTTAACCTCACAATACAATCGTTTGCCCTTGGTGAAGCCTGTAAATACCAACCTAACCGAGTATGTTACACAGAAAGCAATTGATGGTTTGTTTTTGGAAATAGCTAAGGAGGAACTGAAAATTAGAGGAAACTTAAACTCCAGAAGCTCTACCTTGTTACAAAAAGTATTCGGGTATGCAGATAAGAAGAAGAGTTAAGTCTTATTAAAATCATAAAAAGAAAAGATTCAGGTTTGTAAAGCACCTGAATCTTTTTTGTTTAAAAAGTATTTGTAAAATTGTGTATGACCAAGATTAGCATTAAAATCCTTTCCATTTCAATTCTTTGCCTTTTAGTGATGGCTGGGTGTGGTAACCAAAAATCTGACGCAGAAAATTCCAAAGCAATTTTGGATACCATTTCGTTGAGCAATAAAGATTTTGCTTTAGCGTATCAGGATGGAAACAAAATCGTGGCGACCAGTATCGATACCATGAAACAAATCTCATTTGGTGGCGCAACCAATCCGGCCATTTCGCCAGATGGAAGCAAACTGGCTTACACAGTAAAGGATACGGCCGAACACACAGGCATTTGGGTTGCTGATATGGAAAATAAAAGCCAATCGCAATTGAAGGTTAATAGTGATCATTATGATCAGGCGGTTTGGTCACCGAATGGCGGTTCGATTGCTTTTACTGTGATTAACGGCAAAAACGTTTGGAAAATTGCAGTAATTAAAAGCGATAACACAGGCTATTTGGTGTTGGATAGTGCTTCGAAAACTCATGTTTACAGCCCAACATGGAAAAATGAAAAGGAAATTGTTGCACAAGATTTAGTTAATTTATACACTTTTGATGTTGCTGGAAAATTGATTGATACGAAACCAATTTTAAGCTTGTTGGGTAAAGATTTTACCATTGCAAGCCATAATCGATTCTTTTACACAAAAGATCAACAAAAAATTATTTTTACTGCGGGAAATAAGGATGTACTGCACGGTTTAACCGGGCCAAGCGAAGCCGTTTATTTATTGGATTTAACCAGCAAAAAAATTGAACGGATTTCTCCAGAGGGCATGAATGTTCCTTATGTTTTTGTAACTGCCGATGATCGGATTTTTTATAGCGGTACAAAAGCGCCATTCACACAAAATAAAATATATGTTTCTGATTTAAAGGGGAACAGTAAGCTAGTGGTTGATCAGGGAACTAATCCAACAGCAGCTTTGAAATAACTTCGCATTTTATTGCTCTTCGAGCGTAATCCATAATCCGATTTAGCCGCAACTCTGCTACTTTCTGCAACAGATGCCTTGCTTTCTTTTCCAAAAAACTAAACGTTTACTCCATTGGTGAGGCATAATCATCTATTTTAAAAAATGAAGAAAATTTAAGGTATTATTAAGTTTCATCCGTTTAGTGATTTAGCAAGCAAAAATTAGTGCCGACAAACGAACCCCAAAATATAATCTCTACGGTTGCCAATTATGGTAAACGATTATTTAGTTTCATTCGTGGGCGGGTGAATACGGATGAGGATGCGGAAGATATTTTGCAAGATGTGTGGTTTCAATTGAGCAATCAGCCAGAAGCAGGTACCATTGAACAGATTAGTGGATGGCTGTACAGGGTGGCACGAAACAAGATTACAGATAAATATCGGAAGCAAAGGGATGTACTTATTGAAGATTTAAGTTATCAGGATGAGGAAGGTGAACTTAATTTTAGGGAGATTCTACTGTCCGAATCTTTTTCGCCAGAGGAGGAGAGTTTAAAAAAGCTTTTCTGGGATCAGTTATTTTTATCTTTAAGTGAATTGCCTGAAAATCAGCGCTATGTGTTTGTTCAGAATGAGTTGGAAGATAGAACTTTACAGGACATTGCGAATGAAACAGGCGAAAATATCAAAACGCTCATATCAAGAAAGGGTTACGCGGTGAAACATTTGCGCAATCGTTTACAAAATTTATATCAAGAATTTATTAACTATTAATTTAGCAGGAAATGATGAACAGAAAGTTTAGTAAAGGTAAAAAATTCATTTTCTTTTTACCTGTTGTAGCTTTAATAGCTACGGCACTAGGTTTTATTGTAATGTATTTGTGGAACTGGATTTTGCCCGATATTACGCATGCTGGTACATTAAACTTTTGGCAAGCGCTGGGGCTTTTGGTTTTATGCAGATTGCTTTTTGGTAATTTTAATAAAGGTGGTGGAGGAAAAAATCGTTTTAGAGAAAGAGCGATGGAGATGAGGACCAAATGGCAGAGTATGAATGAGGAGGAGCGTGTTAAATTTAAAGAAGAATTTAGGAATAGATGTGGTGGGTGGGGCCACCGCAGCAAAGAATAATTAAAAGCAGCTATACTGAGCTTCTGCCCTCAGAAGCACAGAATACGCGGAAGAGGGATTGATTGCCTAGAGTTTCTATTGCCCTTTGCCTCAGATGTTCATAGGTTTCTTAAGTAGAAATAAATCTAAAAGCATCATGGTTTCTAGCTTGTGTCAAGATTTCGCTAAGGAAATACAGCATGAACAACACAGGAAGATTTAACCTATACCATGTTTATCTAAGATACGAAACACCTTACAACCTACTTTAAACCATACAGAAGTTGGGTTTAACAAGCGCCTAGCCAAGCAAGTTTTAATTGCGGTTTGCTATTCGCCGTATTTTAAGGTACTTTTGTTAAAATATATAAACATAACAGATTGAATTTTAACGACTTTAATTTTAATCCCGACTTATACGAAGGCTTAATGGCCATGGGATATAAAAGCGCTACTCCGATACAAGAACAAGCCATTCCGGTAATTTTAGATAATCACGACCTTATTGCTTGTGCGCAAACTGGAACCGGAAAAACAGCCAGCTACCTTTTGCCTGTAATGGACAAAATTATGAGGGCGAAAGATCGGCACAACAATACATTAATTTTAGCTCCAACTCGCGAGCTTGCTCAACAAATTGATTTACAGGTTGAAGCACTTGCCTATTTTACCAATATAAGCTCGCTGGCAGTTTATGGCGGGGGCGATGGTATTGCTTACGAACAACAGAAACGTTCGATGCGTGACGGGGTTGATGTAATCATTGCCACACCTGGTCGCTTAATGGCCCATTTATCATCTGGCGTTTTAAAGCTTGAGCATTTGCAGCATTTAATTTTAGATGAAGCAGATCGAATGCTTGACATGGGATTTTATGATGATATTATTCGGATCATTAGTTATCTGCCAAAAAAACGTCAAACACTATTATTTTCGGCTACAATGGCGCCTAAAATTAGGGCAATGGCAGGTAAAATTTTAAACGAGCCACAGCAAATTACGATATCTATTGCTAAACCTGCCGAGGGCATCAATCAACAGGCATATATCATTCACGATCAGCAAAAACAGGCTTTACTAACAGATATTTTTAAGGATGGTACTTACAAAAGTGCAATCATTTTTGCCTCTACCAAAGAAAAGGTTAAAGCATTGTATAAAACTTTTAAAGGATTAGGCATTAAAGCAGATGCTTTTCATTCTGATTTGGGACAGAAAGAGCGTGAAGATATTTTACTTGCATTTAAGAACAAAAGGTTACCCATTATTATCGGGACTGATGTTTTGTCTCGTGGTATTGATGTGGAGGGGGTAGATTTGGTTATTAATTATGACGTTCCAGGAGACCCTGCAGATTACGTTCACCGAATAGGAAGAACGGCCAGAGCATCAACAAAAGGAACGGCCATTACGTTGATAAACGGAAGAGATAAACGCAAGTTCGATAACATTGAGAAACTGATTGAAAAGGAAGTTCCGAAGATGGCTTTACCAGAGCATGTTGCTGCGATGGAAATTTCGCACGTAGAGGAAAAGAGACCTCATCAAAACAAGGGCAAGAAAAAGGTTTGGCATAAGAAAAAACCCAAACCAACAAGTTAACTTCTTAAGCGCCAATAGGTTTATTCTTATTGGCATTTCTTTTTATCACTAATTTTGTTGCATTTAATGGCAAATTTTGTTTTAATTGGTTTATGCATCCTTGTCGGTATTCTATTTCGTAAAAGCAAAACCTTACCTAAAGATGCGCACAAAGGCATTAACGCTTGGATAATTTACGTGGCTCTTCCAGCCGTTTCGTTTAAATATCTTCCGCACATTACTTGGACAAAAGATTTACTTTTCCCTGCATTCGCGCCAATAGGGGTTTGGTTGTTGGGTTGGTTGTTTATTACTATTTATTCGAGAATAAATCAAATTAGTCGAGCAACATCTGGCGGGCTGAAGTTGGTATCGTCATTAAGCAATACATCATTTATTGGTTTCCCCTTAATTATTGCCTATTTCAGCGAAAAAGAGCTGGCTATTGCCATCATTTGCGATCAAATTACTTTTGCTTTGCTTTCAACCATCGGGATTGTTGTTGCAATTCGTTCTTCGCAACAGCAAAAGCTAAGTCCGAAACTTGTACTTAAAAAAGTGCTTACCTTCCCGCCACTAATTGGATGTATTTTAGCGCTAATTTTACCTCGATACGTTGATTTATCTGCTTTGGATGTGCTATTTGATAAGTTGGCCGGAACGGTAGGACCTCTAGCACTGTTTTCTATTGGCTTGCAATTAAAATTTGGGGGCTGGTTTAGTGAAATTAAGCATTTGAGCATTGCTTTACTCTATAAACTCATTTTAGCTCCGCTTTCCATTTTAGTAATCGGCTTGCTTTTAGGGATGAATGGGATGATTACCAAAATATCAATTTTTGAAATGGCTATGCCAACGCTACTAACGGCGGGGGTTGTTGCAGACCAATACAATTTGAATCCAAAAGTTTCCAATTTGGTGGTAGGAATAGGTATTTTACTGTCTTTTATTACCACTGGCCTATGGTGGCTCCTTTTAACTTATTCTGGATTGTTTTAGCTCGAAACCCTACAATTTGAGTAATCCTCATCTATTGGAAATGGTTAGGGAAGGTACCTACTTGCACAAATCTCGGTTAGTAAACCTGATTGCAATGTAAAGCCCGCAAGCGAGGCACGAGCGCGGACTTGAAATGTAAAGCAGGGCTGAAGGCTGCCAAAAGTTAGTTGCTTTCGTTTCCTAAAAATATAGCAGTTGTGTTCATTTACGCGGTCATAATCGCATTGTTGAATGCCCAAACCAAGTCAGCGAAGCTATTTGCACAAATCTCGGTTAGTAAACCTGATTGCAATGTAAAGCCCGCAAGCGAGGCACGAGCGCGGACTTGAAATGTAAAGCAGGGCTGAAGGCTGCCAAAAGTTAGTTGCTTTAATTTCCAAAAAATATAGCGGTTGTGTTTATTTATGCGGTCATAATCGCATTGCTGAATGCACGAACCAAGCCAGCGAAAGTTAAAAGTATTTTAAAATTTACCTCGTCCTGATGAATGATTTCTGTATTTTAATGGAAATTGATTGGCTTTAATTTGTTCTTTTAGGGCTTTAAACCGAACGCACATTCAATTAACACTCGGGTAAACTAATTGGAATGTTGGTTGCCAAGCCACCATCAGAAGTTTCTTTGTATTTCGCATTCATATCTAAAGCGGTTTCCCACATGGTATTCACCACTGCATCTAAGCTAACCTTAGCTTTATCGGGATTACTTTGCAAAGCCAACTGACTTGCGGTGATGGCCTTAATTGCGCCCATTGTATTGCGCTCGATACAAGGAATTTGCACTAAGCCACCAATCGGATCGCAGGTTAAGCCCAAGTGATGTTCCATAGCGATTTCTGCAGCCATTAAAACCTGACGCTGAGAGCCACCTAAACACTCGGTTAAGGCAGCAGCAGCCATAGCAGATGAAACCCCAATCTCGGCTTGACAACCGCCCATAGCAGCAGAAATGGTTGCCCCCTTCTTGAAAATACTTCCAACTTCTGATGCACAGGCAATAAACTGAATAATCTTCTCGTCAGAATAGCCATCGCAAAAAGTGATAAAGTATTGCAAAACGGCTGGAATTACACCCGCGGCACCATTTGTTGGGGCCGTTACAACCCGTCCGAATGAAGCATTTTCTTCATTAACCGCAAGTGCAAAGCAGCTCACCCAATCTAAAATATAATTGAAACCGTTTCCGCCATTTCTAATGGCATCGACCCAAGAGTTATAGTCCTGATATTCGCTTTTACCAATCAAACGTTTGTTTAGTGGAAACGCTCTTCTTGCAACATCTAGTCCACCAGGTAAAAAACCCGTGGTATGGCAGCCACGATAAATACAATCTCGCATTACAGCAAAATGTTGAAGAATACCTGCTTTGGTAACCGACTCTGGTCGCCAAGCTGTTTCATTTTCTAAAACAATTTCACTCACTTTTAACCCGGTTGATAGGCACCAATGTAAAAGTTCTTTTGCTTTTTCTACTGGAAATGGTAAGTCGACCTGAATTTTCTGGCTGTTATCTTCACCCTCTTTAACAACAAAACCGCCACCAATGGAGTAATAGGTTTCTGAGATAGCTTTACCACTTTTTAGAAAGGCTTGAAAGGTTACTGCGTTTGGGTGAAAGGGCAAACTTTCTGAAAACAGAAAAAGCAAGTCGTTTTGGTAATCGAAATCTATAATCAATTGCCCAGCAAGATTTAGTTTCTTATGCTCTTGTATGCCTTCAAAAGTTGGGGTTACTGCGTCAACATCAAAGGTTACAGGATCTGCACCCGTTAAGCCTAAAAGAATAGCCACGTCCGTTCCATGGCCTTTGCCTGTTTTAGCCAGAGAGCCATAGAGCAATATTTTAACCATCTCTACCTCAGCTAAAAGATTTTTTTCTTGAAGTGATGCGGTAAATTGTTGAGCGGCTCTCCACGGGCCAAGCGTATGTGAACTTGATGGCCCAATGCCTATTTTAAAAATATCGAAAACCGAAATCTGTTCTTTAATCATGAAGTAAGTGAGTTATACAAAGCTAAGATTGTTTTAGGATTTCATATGTTAATTTTTTCATGTGAAATATATATTTATCTTAGTTTATGTATTAAACGCTCCATAATGAATTTAACATCTGCACCCTACCAAGAGATTGATTACCGCTATTGCCGCGCATCGGCAAGTTTACGGTTTGTTAACCATGTTATCGACACCATTTATATCTACGCCTTGATATTTTGTTTGGGATTTGTAATAGCACTCATTGATCCAACACTCATTGATGCAATTGATGATGGAATTACAGACCGTGTTATTGGTATCCTCTTTTATGGCGTGATGATGGCCTTTACCGAATTTATGTTAAACGGCAAATCTTTTGGTAAATTAATTACCAAAACCAAAGCTGTAAACATTGATGGTAGCGACCTTAGTTTTCAAAAAACATTTACCAGAAACCTATTGAGAATGATACCATTGGATGCTATTGTAGCACTTGGAATTCCATCCACGCCATTGCACGACAGATTTTCTGACACAATGGTTGTGGATGAGCGTAAGCTAGCTCTGCAAAAACAGCGGGTTGATTTGTTTGGGTCTTTTAAAAATCAAACTCAATAATTTCTTTATCCTTTAACATCCGCTCCACAAATTTTTGATGATTTTTTGGGGTGCCTGTTGCTACCCAATTTCCGGTGATGATGTTATTGACCAGCTGATGCTTGCCGCGTTGCGGTTTGAGTTTACTTTCTTTAAAAACTTCTTCATAGCTTTCTAAATCGCCTTGTGTATGTTGTTTTTTCACAATCCTATAAACGCGTTTGGTAAAGCGGCGATCTCCTATTTCTTCTAAAAAAGGAAAAATTATCAAGGCCAAAAGCACCACCGCGGTAACACCAATGGCTTGTTCATAAAAGCCTGAGCCAATTGCCATTCCGATTGCAGCAACTATCCAAATGATGCAGGCTGTGGTTAAACCCTTTACTCTGTTTTCTTCTTTAAAAATTACACCTGCACCTAAAAAACCAATTCCTGTAACAATATTTGAGGCAATTCTATCTTGGCTCGTTGCACCTATTTTTATAGAGAGGATGGTAAACAGGGTAGATCCCAAACCAATCATCATCATGGTTTTTAGGCCTGCTGATTTACTTCTATACTCACGTTCGGCACCAATTAGGCCACATAATAGCGTGGCTAGGAGAAATTTATTGACTTCGCTTTGGGTTAAAAAATGACTGCTTTCTAAGAGATGGTTCATTTCGACATGGATTTAACTATGCCAAATTAATAAAAATCGTAACATCTTAACCCATTTGCCCTTCCACCGTTTGAACTATTTGGAAAATATTTCTCATAGCCTATTCCGATTTCGGTAGATCCACTGGTATTGGTGTAATTTAATTTTGAGGTCGTGGCATCATGGCTTATTCCCAATCTAAACTTTTCGCCATTGGTTCTACGGTTAAAAATATCGAAGATAACCGAAAACACCACTGCATCGTTGCCGTTTGAATTTCCATCATTGCGGAACCAAATTCCAGCATTAATGCCTGCGTATTTAAACTGCGTGCCAAAACTGTACGACATTACATTCTGCTGCTTGTAAACCACAACAGAAGGGATGAGATAGGTGCCATCTCGATCGTATTGATCTGGAATTAAAGAAAGCTTGTAGCTTAAATTCCCTGAAATTCGGATTGGCAGCTTAGATTGAAAACCACTCAATGATTCGTCTGGACGATTAAGGTGATGCATTCCTGCACCTAACATAAATTTACCATAAACCAAGTTGGCGCCCGCATTTGCATCAAAATAGAAGCGACTGTCAACGCTTGGTCTTTCAGCACCGGAAACACTCCCTGGAATATAGCCTTGATTGAGGTCGATCTGATCGCCAAACACGAGTTTGCTCCAATCTAGTTTTTGGTTGGTGATGCCGCCTTGCAAACCAAAGGATAATGTGAAATCATCACCCCCGATGATATAAGAATAACTTACAGCAACATTGTTTTTTGTTAGATAAGCTGTTCCTTCACTACTTCGGTTAAAAATTAAGCCCAAGCCACTATTAATTTTATGAAGGTTTAAATCGGCAGAAGCACTCATGTATGAAAAGTCGCTAGCCAAACCGCTCCATTGATTTCTGTACAAGGCATTAAACCGAATATCCCCTTCAAACTGTCCAGTTAATGCAGGGTTTAAGTAAATTGGTGCATTGTAAAATTGCGAAAATATGTGGTCTTGCCCTAAAGAAATTAAGGGCATAATCAACACAAGCATCAATAGCTTCATCCTCCTCATCATCATCTAATTAAATATATTAAGCCTGTTTTTCTCGGTGGAGAAGAATCGTATGTCATTCCTTTCCAGTCGCTTCCGTTGATAAATTTTACTTCTATTCTCCAATAATAAACGCCTTGAGGCTGTGGTTGGCCGTTGTATGTTCCATCCCAACCCTCTTGCGGGCCTCCATCATCAAGTTTGGTTGTTTCCCAAAGCATTTCGCCCCACTTATTAAAAACCATCATGCGCCATTCCTGCATACCTCTACCTTTGGCCTTGAACGTACGAAGCTCATTTTTTGCACTTGCGGGCATAAATGAATTAGGAAGATTCAAATATCCAGGAACCCCAATAATTCTTACCGATTGGAAGGTATTTGCGGTACAACCCTCTTTACTGATAATTTTCAGTGTAACATTATAAACACCTTCTTCTGCGTAGGTGTGGTTTGGATTTTGCAGCGTAGAAACCGATCCGTCGCCAAAATTCCATTCCCAACTAACCGCACCCAAACTGGTATCTTTAAAGTTAAAGGTATAATTTGGAATGGAAGTTTCATTACCAGGGTTAATGCTAAAAAATGCTTGGGGAGGCGCAACTATGTTGATGTAGTTTTGTACCGTTACGCTATTTTTACAACCTAAACTGTTGGTTGATGTTAATGTAACCGTATAATTTTTACCAGAACCATTGTAGGTATGTTGCGGTTCAAATTCTGCTGAAGTAGTGCCATCTCCAAAATCCCATAAATACCCTATTGCATTGGTGCTCGTGTTCTTAAATTTTACTAGTGTTCCGTCGCAGCCAATTGTTCTATCTGATGTAAAACCTACGGTTGGTTGCTCCAGTACAGTTATCGTTTCGGTAGTTTGTGCGCTCGAACAATTATTGGTAGCGTATAAAGTTACGGTATAAACACCGCCTTTAGTAAATACATGTTGAACCACTTCTGGAGCTGAGTTGGTTACTTGTGCACCTGTACCGTCGCCAAAATCGTAAACGAAACGACTTGCTCCTTTTGTATTGTTGTAAAAATTCACAGTTAGTGGTGCACAGCCTTGCAGCTCATTTGCATTTACCACCATTTCTGGTGTGATATCATTCGGCGAAACCCTTAGAGTATAGCTTGATGTGCTTTTCCCACAGCTATTTTCTGCCGTCATGGTAATTACATAATCACGAACAACCAAGGTGGTAAATGTATGGCTCACAGTACTTCTATCTGTAGTGGTTAGAAGCGGCGAACCGTCATTAAAATCAAAGGTATATGTTGTCCCCGAACTCACTGGAGATGTATTGCTAAAATTAACCGATAACGGGGAGCATCCGGCCGTTTTATCCGGACTGAAAATTGAAACTGCCTTGCCTTGAACAAATACTGTTGAGGTTTGCGTTGTAGCCCCACATGGCGTAGTAGCGGTTAAAACAACCGTATATGTTATGTCCTTTCCGGTTGGATCTGCCTGATAAACCACTGCAGGAGGCTGTGCTAAATTTGAGGTGGTTCCGTTACCAAAATCCCATTTAAATGTAGAGCCCGTTAATGAGTTAGAAGTATTGGTGAAGTTTACGCTTAAAGGGCCACAGCCTTGTGTTGCAGATTGTGTGTAACTTGCTGTGATGCTTTGTTGTGTTGAAAATGCGTGGCTGGTTTCCGCGCCGATACAGCCTAAGCTACTGGTTACAACCAATTTGATTACCACGGTTTTATTATCGCCAACAATGGTGTAGCCCGGAAAGGTGATTCCTGTTCCGATTTGACCATTATCTGCAAACCAAGTATAAGTGTTGTTTCGATCAGGGTATGGTGTTGCCTTAACATTTGCAGGCGTCAAAATAAATGGCGTACAACCCTTATCTGTTAGAAAGGTGATTTCTGCTTTAGCCACCGGATTAACGGTGATTTTTACCTGATTGCTCACATTGTTTGAACAAGCACCACTAGATACCAATCGGCGGTATAAAATGGTTGTAGTTGGTTGGGGAGGAGCAAAGTTAATTCCTGTTGCACCGATAACGTCAAGCCAGGTTACACCGTTGTCTAAGCTCGATTGCCATTGGTAGGTGTAAGTGCCACTTCCTCCAGTGGGAGTTAAACCCGTTAAAGGACTAGCCAAATCTCCAGCACAAATGCTTTGATTGGCAGAAACTGTATTGTTGGCAATGCCAGCTACCGTTTGAATTTGGATAACATTGCTGTTGGAGGTGCAGGTACTACTGTTTACAATGCGTCTGTAAAAAGTTGATGTGGTGATGGTAACACTCAAATCTTTCCCTGTTTGGCCATTAATATCCGTCCAAGATGTCCCATCTGGACTACTTTGCCATTGAAAATTATAGGTTCCGTTTCCGCCAGTTGGGGTATTGCCCACTATCGCAGTGTTAGAACCCGAGCATACGGTTGTAAGCGCTGCTGTTACCGTGTTTACTAAACTTGCATAATAGGTAACTGTAGTTTCAGCAAATGTGCTTGGGCACGTTGCAAAACCAGATATTGTCCATCTAAACGTGTAATTTTCTCCTGGCACTAAACCGGTAACCGTAGTATTGTATAGCGTTGGGTCGGTAATGGTAACGCTGGTTTGGCCCGATACTAGGGTCCAAATTCCAGTATAGGGCGCAGGGTTATTTCCGTTCAAGGTAACTTGGTTGCCACTACACAAACTTTGGTTTGCTCCTGCATTTGAAGTGGTTGTGCCTGGATTAACCGTAATTGTGGTAATTGACGAATTGGCTTCTGCACAAATTCCGTTAGATACAACCGCTCTAAACTGCGTAGTTACTGTTAAGTTTGAGAAAACAAATGGATTTGCTGTAGAAGCAATTGGAAGCCAGCTCACACCATTATCAACAGATCTTTCCCATCTAACAATGCTCCCAATCTGTCCGCTTAAGCTTATGTTGCCTCCGTTTCCGCCACTACAAACAGCAGCGTCGCCACTGGTTGTGCCACCCACGCTTTGTGCTTTTATGGTAACAACTAATGTAAAAGGAACTCCATCGCAATTATTCAGGCGGGGAGTAATTATGTAAGTTACAGTAGCATCGGCGGATAAATCACTGTTGGTTAAAATATCATTTATTGATCCAGAACCAGAGGCGGTGAAACCAGCTGCGGCAGCAGAACCGGTTGCAGTCCAAGTATAAGTTGCACCTGTTGGATTGCTGGTTGGCGTATAGTTTACCGACGTTCCTGTACAGATTGTTTTTGTTGCAGAGCTGTTAATGGTAACGTTTGGTGCGATAGTTAATACAACTTCATCATCAACTTGGGCGCAAGTACCGGTTAAACCGGTTATGGCTCGAAGAATTAAATTTACGCTTCCAGCGGCTTTTTCTGCTGCTGTTGGAGTGTAAGTTGCATTTAATGCGTTTCTATCTGGATTGAATGTTCCTGCTCCACCCACCCAACTTTGGCTGATGATGGTACCGGTTATTGCCCCATTTAAGGCAAAGTTTGCCCCAATAAAACAAGTGGTTTGATCTGGTCCGGCATTTACCACCGGAGCGGTAATAAAATTAAGTTTTTGCGTTGCCGTAGCTGTGCCGCAATTATTGGTATGGGTAACGGTTATGGTGTATTCAACATAATCGTTAAATTTTATGGATGGATATTGCGAAGTAGCGCTTGTTCCACCCGTAAAGGTGAAGCTGCCGCCCGTAATTGTCCATAAATAGGGGTTTAGTGCTCCAGGTGCACTTCCTGTAATTGTTGTTTTGGTTGGGCCAGTTGTAGTCGGATTGAAATCGTAGGTGGCTAAGTTACACAATACTATATCTGGTGAAAGTACAGCTGTTGGATTTGTGTTTACTACCACTGTTTGAGGAGCAGATACAATATTTCCGCAAGACGCCGAGGAAATGCTTAGTGTAATTACATAATCGCCCGGAACCGTAAAATTAAATTCGGGTTCTTTGCTTGCTGCTGTGGTACCATTCGCGAATGTAACTGCAGGGCTAACTGTCCAATTATAAATGTTGGTTCCGCTGCAAATTGGATCAATAATCGACGTGTCTGTTGCTTTTAAGGTTCCAGGTGCGCAAACGGTATGAGAAGGCAAGGTAAAGGCAGGTTGAGGTGGATCCTGAATACAGATTGGCATTTCAACAGGATCTGCATTACACGCTCCATTGCTGTTGGATTCCAATCGAATAATATGTGGGCCACGTGTAGGGAAATTATAAACCAAATTATAAGAACGCGGTTGATTTGCTTTCACAATTACGCCATCTACAAACCAATTATAGGTTACATTATTTGGCGTACAGCCAGGCGTATTTGTATTAGGATTTTCCCCAACAACAGATGTATTTACAAAAGTGATATCAGTTGCTTTACATCCAGGTGTTCCAAATGTAAATGAGTTAACCGGCTTAACCACAACTTTCGCTGTTGTAGAAACCGCAGTTCCAATGTCGCCACAGAAGCTATTGTTTACACTTACCACCACATCGAAAACATTATAAATTGTCCCGCTACTGCCTGTAGAGTTTATTCCGCAAGATGATTTAGTGTATAGGTGCCTTACCTTATCCGAATTGGTTAGAATGTCGCATAAAGTAAATGTAGAAGTTGTGTTATCGCCCCAATTAATCTTATAAATATCGCCAGGAAAATTATTTTGTATGCCACCTGTTCCAGAAGTGGTAACGGTGAATTCTAAAAACCCTGCTGGTAAACAAACAATGTTATTTCCACTTGTGGCAAAAGCAGTTACAACGGGATTGTTCACAATTAAATAGGCCTTTGTACCCACTGTTCCGTCTGGCCTAAGGGCTTTAGTAAAAATGGTGTAATGAGCCAATTGCGCTCGGAACGAAGGCACTCCAGATGCAAAATTTAAATTTCCTACTGTGCCACCATTAATTTCGTCGATAATGGAGGCGGTAACGGTACTTCCGGCCGTAGATAAATCGTTGAAAAAGAAATCTTTATTGGCAGCAGGAATACAGGTTCCAAACGTTTCTGGATCGGTACTCTTTAACAATGGGGATGATGATATGTTTGCGGAAACGGCTGCTCCAGCTTTAATTTCAAATGGTACAGAAGTTGAGCTGACCATTGCAGGGGTGGTTGATTTTATTCTGAGTCGATAGCCCGTCCCGGGGGGCGTACCATTTGGAATGGTACCGTTAACGTATGTGCTATAAAAACTCGTATAAGTGCCAATCTGGGTTTCTGTTGCAAAGTTACCGTTTGCGTCTGATAAATAAAGCTGAAAGGTGTTTCCTTGGCTGATGCAGGTTGCGGGATCAATGTTGAATAAGGCTGCTATCGTACTGCCAGGCGTATATGGTCCTGCATCAACATTGGTGATGTTTAATTGAGCGAAACACGATGAGGTAAAAAACAATACCCCAACAAGCAGGGCAACACAATGCCACTTCCTTCTACAACTGGTCTTCATAAAGCTAAACACTAGGGAAATATTTAAAGGCTAAACCTTTTTAAGAATCAGAAGCCGTTACGATGTAACGTTCTGAGAGAGCACTTAATTAGGTGGATGTAGTTAAATGATCTTTAAATATTTAATTCAAAGGACGTAATTTTTTGCTTACAATGTGAAATATTTACACGAATAGAATAAAAAAAACGTTGTCAAAAGTCTAAAAAGCCAAAAATTAAGGTTTTTAGGCATAAAAAAACCCCCAAGCTTTTAAGCTTGAGGGCAATATTATTACACGAAAGTATTTCGCGTGAGACAGTTGGGCGTGAATTACATCATACCACCCATACCACCGCCACCCATTGGAGGATGAGCGCCAGCACCAGCTTCTTCAGGCTCGTCTGCCAATACAACTTCAGTTGTTAATAACATCGCTGCAATAGATGCTGCGTTTTCTAAGGCTACACGACTTACTTTGGTTGGATCGATAACACCGGCACCAATTAAGTTTTCGTAAACATCAGTACGAGCATTATAACCGAAATCGGCTGTACCTTCTTTTACTTTTTGAACTACAATAGAACCTTCGATACCTGCATTTTCGCAGATTTGACGTAAAGGCTCTTCAATTGCACGACGAATAATTTGAATACCCGTATTTTCGTCTTCATTAACACCTTTCAAGTTAGCTAATGCTTCAACCGCACGGATGAAAGCAACACCACCACCTGCAACAATACCTTCTTCTACAGCTGCACGAGTTGCATGTAAAGCATCATCAACACGGTCTTTTTTCTCTTTCATTTCAACTTCACTCGCTGCACCTACGTAAAGAACTGCAACACCGCCAGCCAATTTAGCTAAACGCTCTTGTAATTTTTCTTTATCGTAATCAGAAGTAGTGGTTTCGATTTGAGATTTGATTTGGCTAACGCGAGATTTAATATCATCAGAGTTACCAGCACCGTTAATAACAGTTGTATTGTCTTTATCAACAACAACTTTCTCAGCAGAGCCTAAGTACGTTAAATCAGCATTTTCTAATTTGTAACCTCTTTCTTCTGAAACTACAATACCACCAGTTAAAATTGCGATGTCTTCTAACATTGCTTTTCTTCTATCGCCAAAACCTGGAGCTTTAACAGCAACAACTTTTAACGAACCGCGGATTTTGTTCACTACTAATGTAGCTAAAGCTTCACCATCTAAATCTTCTGAAATGATTACCAATGGTTTACCTGTTTGAACAGTTTTTTCTAAAACCGGCAGCAATTCTTTCATGTTGCTGATTTTTTTGTCGTAGATTAAAATGTAAGGATTTTCTAATTCAGCTTCCATTTTATCTGCATTGGTCACAAAATATGGAGATAAATAACCTCTGTCAAATTGCATACCTTCAACTGTTTTAACTTCAGTTTCAGTACCTTTTGCTTCCTCAACAGTAATTACACCATCTTTACCAACTTTGCTCATGGCCTCAGCAATTAAAGAACCAATTACCTCATCATTGTTTGCTGAGATAGAAGCAACTTGTTTGATTTTGTTGTTGTCATCACCAACCGCTTGCGACTGAGATTTTAAATTTTCTACAACAGCTAAAACTGCTTTATCGATACCGCGTTTTAAATCCATTGGATTTGCACCAGCAGCAACGTTTTTAATACCTGTAGTAATGATTGCCTGAGCTAAAACTGTAGCAGTAGTTGTTCCATCACCAGCAATGTCTGCTGTTTTTGAAGCCACTTCTTTAACCATTTGGGCGCCCATGTTTTCAACCGCATCTTTCAATTCGATTTCTTTGGCAACCGTTACACCATCTTTAGTAATGGCTGGCGAACCGAATTTTTTATCGATAATTACGTTACGGCCTTTCGGACCTAATGTTACTTTAACTGCATTTGCAAGAATATCAACACCGCGTTTTAAGGCGTCGCGTGCTTCTACATTGTATTTTACTTGTTTTGACATTTGTTTTTATAATTTTGAATGATTGTATGATAGAATGATTTAACTTGGATGGTGGATTAATCTATCATTAAACCCATCAATCCTTCACTCATTTTTTGATTACCCAACTACAGCGTAAATATCAGTTTCACGCATAATTAAGTAGTCTTTACCTTCATAAGGGAATTCGGTACCACCGTATTTACCATAAATAACAACATCACCAACTTTTACAGTAGCTTTTTTACCTTCAGAATCTTCTTCAGAAACAGAAACTACAGTTCCTTTGGATGGTTTTTCTTTAGCAGTATCAGGGATATACAAACCTGATGCAGTTTTTTCTTCTGCCGCAGCTGGTTCAACAATTACTCTGTTCGAACTGCCAGCAATTGGTTTTAGGTTTAACGCCATAACTTTTATTATTTTTTATTTTGATTTGAGTTTTTTAACTAAGCATACAATTAACACTTTTTATGCCAAGTAGTTTTGCTAGACAAATTTGCACCTGTACTGTCAAAATTTTAAACATTTATAGCGTAAAATAAAATTTTAAGTGTCAGCTTGGCAGGAGCGTTTTAGGAAATTGCCAAGATTTGAGCCTGAATATTGGTTTTAACGACGTTTTCTTTGCTCCGTGAATACTATCCGCCTTTTTGTAAAGTAAATGCAAAGGTGGTTCCGATGCCTGGCGTGCTCCTTACCGAAATGGTTTGTTCATGGGCCTCTAAAATGTGCTTCACAATGGCTAAGCCCAAACCCGTGCCCCCAACTTCTCGTGCACGATGGTTATCAATACGGTAAAAACGTTCAAATAATCTAAACAAATGCTTTTCTTCAATGCCAATTCCGTTATCGGTAACCTCAACCAGAAACTGATCGTGAAGCTCGAAAATTTTAATTGCCGTTTCGCCACCATCAATGCCATACTTAATGCTGTTCACCATCAAATTAATCAGTACCTGCCTAATCTTTTCCCGATCGGCCATTACTGCGGTTACTGCGGTGTACTTATCCTTAAAAAAAAGTTTAATGTTTTTGGCTTTGGCTCTGTCTTCTAAATTATCCATTACTTCTTTGGCTAAAGAAACAAAGTCAAACTTTTGATAATTTATGGGTGCTTCACCCGTTTCGAGTTTGGCTATGGCGTCTAAATCGTTTATTAAATAACTTAAACGCTCTACGTTGCTTTCGGCTTTCTTTAAAAACTTTACGGCCATTTCCGGATCATCTACCATACAATCTTGCAGCGTTTCTATGTAGCCTTGAATGGCAAAAAGTGGCGTCTTAAATTCGTGCGAAACATTAGACAGAAATTCTCTTCTAAATTGTTCTTGTTTTTTAAGCAAGTCTATTTCCTTTTTCTTTGCACCTGCCCATTCCTTTACTTCATGCTCCACATCATTAATAGGATCTGAACTTACATATTCTCCAAGTGCATCCTTTAAATCCTTTCCCAATTTCAAGTTGTGTATTAACTTGTATATCAGCTTAATTTTAGTGTAGATGTACTTTTCGAGCAGGTAGTAAAAAACCAAAAAGCTACTTAAAAAAGATACTCCGAATGAGATGGCAAGATAGTACCAGCTGTGTTGGAAATAGAAGTTTACCATCCCGATGGATAGGCCAACCGCAAGGGCGGTAAATAAAACCAGCACACTTAATTTCATGCTGCAATTTAAAGCTTTTTATGTTAATGAGATGTTAACTCAATTGCTTTTCGGTTAAATATTTCCAATATCTTTTTGGTACATGTTGTAGGTGCAGTTTGGTGTTTTTTCGGGCTACAATGTTAGCGCTTTTGAAATAGTCTTTCCATAAAATGGAATACAGTTCTTCTTTTTCATCCATTAAGCCGGAAGTGGGTTGCTTTTTATTTATCCCATCTGTAAACTGAATGGTAATTTCTTCAACCGTTAGCAAATTGTAATGTAGGCCATATTTTCGCTTCAAATCATAAATAACCCATTGTTGATCAGCATACCTGTTTTTAAAGTGGTTGGATATTAGGGGCAGTACGTTAAAATCTGGATCAACAGCCGTATAAAAAATTCCATCTGCCGTGTGCTGAAAACGGATAAAGGCTTCCATTCTATGCTTTTCCCGTTCTACACTTTTAGCATATTTAGCTAAGGCAATTACATGTTCGTTCCCATAATTATTTTCTGCACCCTTCTCGTTTTGAAATAGGTAAATGGTAAACTGAAATAAATGATTGTAAGCTTCAGGAATTTCTGATAGATAGCTGCAATAAAACTTTCGAAGCCAATCTTTCTTTAATTTTTTTTGCAGTCCTGCCCAAACTCGATCTGCTTTTTCCGAATCGGTAACTACTGAAAAACATTTAGCAAAGGCCTCTGGTTGAAATATTTCTGACGGTTGTAACACAGTTTTTCCTGGCTTACGTTCAAACCATTCGAACACCGCCGTTAAAATTCCTGGTAATGAGCCATCGAAAGTATAAATCATTAAGGCTTAGTTTTCTGAGTTGATGAACAAAAAATTAAAACAGAATTAATTGATTACTATCTGTTTTTAGATATTTACTCTGGCTTTCGGCCATAATAAATGCCTTGATTTGAGTTCCTTGATAATCTCTCAACTGATAAGGGCTATCCGCGCAAGTTATAAAATGCTTTGCCCGATTGTAAGACACCCCAATTTTTTTCAACTGATCGATGCGTAGTTTTCCAAACTTTCTGGCTTGAACAATCTTTTGAGCCGACATTACACCAATTCCGGGAATGCGCAAAATCATTCTATAATCGGCTTTATTAATATCAACAGGAAAATGCTGCATATTCCTGATGGCCCAGCTCAATTTAGGGTCTATATCAACATCTAAATTCGGGTTTGCATCGTTTAAGAGTTCTTGAACTTTAAAGCCATAAAAGCGCATAAGCCAATCGGTTTGGTATAGCCTATTCTCACGTAGCAGAGGCGGTTGTGTGCCTAAAATGGGCATTCTGCTATCATTGCTAATGGGTACATAGCCAGAGTAATATACTCGTTTCAGTGCAAAGTTTTTGTAAAAGGCATTTGCCGTGTACATGATGTCTTTATCGCTTTCTGGCGTAGCACCGATAACCATTTGTGTGCTTTGGCCAGCCGGTACAAACTTCGGAACATGCTTAATCACTTTTTTATCTGCCGCAAACTGAACAATATTTTGCTGCACAAAGCCTAGAGGTTTAATCACATCGGCATGACTTTTTTCTGGCGCTAAAAGTTTTAAACCTGCTTCGGTAGGCATTTCTAAATTGATGCTCATTCTGTCAGCATATAACCCGGCTTCTTTGATTAACTCATCGCTCGCACCTGGAATGGTTTTTAAATGGATGTAGCCGTTATAGCGTTGCTCTAACCGAAGTTTTTTGCACACCAAAAGCAGGCGCTCCATGGTAAAGTCGGCATTTTTAAAAATCCCTGAACTTAAAAATAAACCTTCAATATAGTTACGTCGATAAAAATTCATGGTTAATTCTACCACTTCATCAACGGTAAATGCAGCACGTTTTACGTCGTTACTTTTTCTGGAAACGCAGAAAAGACAATCGTAAATACAATGGTTGGTAAGGAGGATTTTGAGCAGTGAAACGCATCTGCCATCTTCGGTATAAGTATGGCAAATACCCGAGGCATGGCTATCTCCCACGCCTTTGTTATCGTTTTTGCGGGTGCCTCCACTCGATGAGCATGATACATCGTATTTGGCCGCATCGGCGAGGATATTTAACTTTTCACGAATTCTATCAGACATAGCCACAATGATTTACTAACAAAAATAGCAATTTATGGCTAACGAAATTAGTAAAAATTAAATATTGCTACTCATTTTTGGAATACGCGTTAAGCATTGGCCCAAGTGGATTCGGTATATTCTCGATTGAGTATCGTGGGCATCTTTTGCAGATGATAGATTTCTTGAAAAGATCGTAATTCTGTATAAAACCTTTCTGCTTCATCTTCACATCGGTTCATGGCATTAAAATTAGCTTTAAACGAAGGGTTTTTAAAGGCAATTTGATAATAGTAGCTGCCATTTCGGCCATCAAACTTTTCGGTAATATGGCTCACATTTTCCCAATTGGTAGAAAAATCTTTTTGATGATAAAATAAGGTTGGCTTATCTACTTTAAGGTTAAGTCCTCGTTCATTAATTTTAATTGCGCATTTTACTATGAGTTGGGTGTTGATCATCCAAATGGAAAAGCCAACCATTGTTCCTAAAGTAAAACATACAATAGAGAGCATTTCCCATTCTGACAAAGTTTGTGGTAAGCAAGATAAAACAACAAACATAATTGCCGCACAAACAATAGGAAAACCAATCATGGAAATGAGTAACAGATTGTTTTTGTGGTATTTGAGCTTGTACGATTGCATGGGATGTAGATTTGCCTCTAAATTACAAGCAATAGGAGGCAAATCAAATACCTATAAATCGGTATTTTGAAATTACGGTTTGATAGAAAGGGGCACTAATTTCCTTCCCATTCTTTATAAAAATGATCGAGGTATTGGAGCATAAAATTATGTCGCTCGGTGGCAATTATCTTTCCCGTTTTGGTATTCATCATGTCTTTGAGCAACAAAAGCTTTTCGTAAAAATGGTTGATGGTTGGCGCCGTAGTATTTTTATAGCTTTCTTTGTTTAAATGTTGCTCGGGTTTAATCTCAGGATCGTAAAGCACCCGGTTTTTAAAACCTCCATAAGTAAAGGCTCTGGCGATGCCAATAGCACCAATCGCATCTAATCGGTCTGCATCTTGAACAATTTGCATTTCTTTTGAGGTAAAACCAGCATCATCAAAACTGTTTTTGAACGACATATTTTGAATGATAAGCTTAACGTGAGCGATGACATTTTCCTCCACATTAATTGATTTTAAGAAATTTTCGGCCATTATAGGCCCAATTTCCTCATCTCCATTATTAAATTTAGGATCTGCTATATCATGTAGTAAAGCTGCAAAAATTACGACTTCTTCATCGCCATTTTCTTTAGCATTGATATTTACAGCCGATTTATACACACGCTCAATATGGAACCAATCGTGGCCAGCTTCTGCATGTTCTAAAGTTTTTTTAACAAAATCTATGGTTTTGTTGATGGAGTTTTTCATAACGATTTCTTTCAACCCAAAGGTATTCGAAAATCCTTTAGGCCAAAAAAAATGTTGTAAATCGATAAAATAAGATGCAAGTGATTAACCAACCGAAACTGGTTTTTCATCAGGAGAAATGATTTTAATTAAATCTGTGTGGTCAAGTGTTAACAAATGAGTCACTTCCACTTCTAAAATCGCTGCAATTTGAAACAAACGCTCAATAGTTAACTTGCTATAGCCAAGTTCTATTTTACTGTAAGCATTTTGAGAAATCTTTAACTTTGCTGCAAGGTAATCTTGAGTGTAATCTCTATATTCTCTAATTTTTCTAATATTTCCCGCAACATTCTTCGTCTTTAAAGCAAATAGATCTTCCATAGGGGTAGGATAATTATTTAAATAATGTTTTTCAATATAATAAACGAAATTATGTGGAAATTGGATTTCTGCAAAATTTTATTTGGCTATAACTAGGCACACGCGCAAACGTGTCACCCCGACTGTTATTACATACAAATTAACAACTAAATTGTTTAACATATTCTTTTTTGTTGTTCTAAATCAAGGCATTACGAAAACTTATTAAAGCACTACTTCGTTTCTATAATAACTGCGAGCAATCGTAGCTAATAAAAGGAGTAGCCGAAAACCTCAAACAGAGTAGGCAAAATTAAAATTAGAAAACGTTATGAAACTTCAAGAGTTAAATTTAAACGAAATGAAAGAAATCAACGGTGGTGGTTTGTTAGGTGGTAATGATTCATCAAATTCAGGTGGATTATTAGGTTCAATTGGAATTGGTAATTTATTATCATTCTCTAACGAAACACAAGATGGAGATGAAACGAGTAAAACCTCGTTCTCTTTAGGGAATAACATTGGTGGAAGTTTGGAAGGATTATTCCAAAGCTTAACCAGCTAATTTGAATTATAGCTTCAATTATAAAAAAGGATTCCCCAAAAGGGAATCCTTTTTTAGTTTTAAGTACATTTAATTTCTGGTTAAAATTGTTTTAATTACCTCACAACCAGTCTGTTTAACCTATTCTTTCGGGTTGTTTTGTTTAAACATCCAAGCGTTAGATACCTACGTTTATTAAATAAATGACGATGAAAATCGGATTTTAGGGGTTGCCGAAAACCTTAAAAAGAGTAGGCATGATTAATCTATACAATTATGAAAATGCAAGAATTAAATTTAAACGAAATGAAAGAAATTAATGGTGGTGGTTTATTTGGAAGCAATGATTCCGCATCATCAAGTGGTTTAGGTGGCGCTTTAGGCATTGGTAACTTGTTATCATTCTCAACTGCAAGTAAAGACGGCGATGAAGCAAGCGCAAGTTCATTATCAATTGGTAATAACATTGGCGGAAGTTTAGCTGGAATATTCGACAGTATTAATCGCTAGTAAAATGATTATTAAAGATCAATAAAAGGAGAGTTTTTTATACTCTCCTTTCTTATTTAAATAACACCTTTCACTTATGAAAAATTTATCAAAAACCGAAATGATTGAAATTGAAGGCGGAAGTCTTTTTGCAGACAATGCCTCAGCTATGAATGTTTCATTCACCAGTAATGCAGATTGCTTGCTAAGCTTAACTTTCGAAAGAAATTACGGAAATCAGCACAGCAAAACCACAATTTCTGCTGGTAATGATGTAAATCTGAACTTCGGATTTGCCTCTAATCAGTAGTTGTCACCATCAATAAATGAAGAAAAGGGCCAAATTCTGTGGTCTTTTTTTATGACATATAAAACCAAAGTGCCTCAATTGCGTATATAAATTACATATGGATAGTGACAAATACATATTCCCTAAAGAAGTTATTGAGAATACGGCTGAATACCATTTCCATTCTCATAACTCATACACCAAGGTAATTTATCAGGTTATTTTGGCGGTTCTAATTGTTGCATTTTTAGCGATGTTTATCATCCGTGTAGATGTTAACGTAAAAAGCACCGGACTATTTAGGCCAACTGCCGAAAGAAATGAAATTAAGCCATTAATTGCAGGGCGAATAGATTCTTTATTTATTAAAGAAAATATGCATGTAAAAGCTGGCCAGGTTTTACTCACCATAAAAAAAGAAAATATCGAAAGTCAGGATGCATTAAACCAATTTCAACAAACAGATGTTGAGGATCAGCTTTATGACTTGGGTTTGTTGATTAATGCCTACAGGCGGAATGATTGGTCTAAAAAACTGCCGCTAAAATCGGGTGTTTATGGGCAACAGTACAGTTTATTTATGCAGCGAGTAACCGAAGCCAAAGCCCGTTACCAACTCGCCTATAAAAATTACGATCGCTATGCGTATTTGTACAAAAAAAAGGCTGTTTCTGCTGTCGAATATGATGAGATGAAGCTCAAAAAAGACAATGTTTTTAATGAGCTTTCTTTAATAGGCGAAGAACAGGGGAGCAAATGGCAAACCGAATTAAATCAGTTAACGATTCAAAATCAACAACTTGGCGCTAAAGATAAGCAATACAACGAAGAGAAAGAATTTTACACCATAAAAGCACCGTTAACGGGCACCGTTCAGCAATTAAAAGGGATACAGCCCGGGAGCACAATATCAGCCAACGAAATTTTAGGAGAGATTTCGCCAGATTCTGGCCTAATTGCCGAAACCTATGTTCAACCAAAAGACATCGGATTATTAAAAATAGGTACCAAGGCTCGTTTCCAAATTGATGCCTATAATTATAATGAGTGGGGGATGGCAACCGGAAAGGTTATCTCCATTTCGAGCGACATATTTATGCAAAACGGAAGTCAGCCATATTTCAAAGTTCGTTGCCTATTAGACAAAAACAGTTTGAAACTCCGAAACGGATATGTTGGAAAAATTAAAAAAGGGATGACCCTTCAAGCGCGTTTTTTCGTAACCAGAAGATCTCTTTTCCAACTGCTATATGATAAAGCCGATGACTGGTTAAATCCAAACGTGATTCCAGAAAACAAAGAAACCCAAGTGAGTAGCCTATGAAATCCGTACCCGAATTTTTTGAAGCTTTCAAGACAAGGCTAAGCAATAAAAAGAATGCAAAACGTACCATCATTAAGCAGCATGATGTTACCGACTGCGGGGCCGCCTGTTTGGCTTCAATTTCCATTCACTATGGCCTCGATCTGCCCATCGCCCGCATCAGGCAATATGCATCAACCGATAAAAAGGGAACCAATGTTTTAGGTTTAATTGAGGCTTCTGCCCGATTGGGATTTTCTGCTAAAGGCGTAAAAGCCAGTTACGAAAACCTATTTAGCATCCCCTTACCCGTTATTGCACACGTTAATCATAATAATCTAGCGCATTATATTGTACTATATGCTATTTCAGAAGATTACATAGAAGTTATGGACCCGGCGTACGGTGAAATGCAGAAATTAAGTCACGATGAATTTAGGCAAAAATGGACTGGTGTTTTGATTATGCTTTTGCCTGGCGATGATTTTACGGCTGGGACGGAACGTATTTCTATAGAAAAAAGGTTTATTTACTTGTTAACCCCACATAAATCTGTACTCATTCAAGTTTTGATTGGTGCCATATTTTACACGATATTGGGTTTATCCACCTCAATTTTTTTGCAGAAAATTGTAGATAATGTGTTGCCAGAAGGAAATACCAATCTACTAAATTTGATGGGTACGGTAATGATCATCATCATTCTGCTGCAAATTTTTCTGAATTATGCCAAAACCTTATTAACCATTAAAACAGGACAGCAGATAGATGCAAGGCTAATTTTAGGTTATTATAAGCATTTGCTAAAACTTCCGCAACAATTCTTTGATACCATGCGTGTTGGGGAAATTATTTCGAGAATGAACGATGCGGTAAAAATCAGGGCTTTTATAAACGATGTGTTAATCGGCTTTGCCGTAAACGTGTTTATTTTGATTTTCTCTTTTGCATTGATGTTTACCTATTATTGGAAACTGGCGTTGATTATGCTCACCGTAATCCCACTTTATGCGCTGATTTATTATTTCTCCAATAAGCTAAACAGAAATACGCAGCGTAAACTGATGGAAAAAAGTGCCGATTTGGAAAATCAATTGGTAGAATCGGTAAATTCTGTGAGTACAATTAAGCGTTTTGGACTGGAAAATTTCTCCAACTTAAAAACAGAAATCAGGTTTATTAACTTGCTTAAAACCGTTTACACCTCCGGTACCAACTCTCTTTTAATTGGTAATGCCAGCAGTTTTGTTTCCAGTATTTTCGCGGTAATTTTGCTTTGGGCAGGAGCTAGTTTTGTGCTTCAAAATCTAATTACCCCTGGCGAGCTTTTATCATTCTATGCCATAATTGGCTATTTTACCGGCCCGGTAATTGGCCTAATTGGGATGAACAAAGTTTTTCAAGATGCCAGAATCGCTGCCGATCGATTGTTTGAGATTATGGATTTGGAAAGGGAAAAAACAGAAAACAGAACCGATTTAACTACCGATATGGTTGGTGATGTAGCTTTTAGAAATGTAAATTTTAGATACGGAACACGGGTTACGGTATTCGAAGATTTTAACCTGCACATCGAAAAAGGTAAAATAACTGCCATTGTGGGCGAAAGTGGCTCAGGTAAAACAACTTTGCTGTCCTTGCTTCAAAACATTTACCCCCTTCAATCTGGAAACATTATGATTGGAGAGTTTGATATCAACTACATTACCAATGAAAGTTTAAGAAAAATTGTAGCGGTTGTACCTCAAGACGTGCACCTCTTTGCAGGGAATGTAATTGAAAATATTGCTGTTGGAGAGATGGAGCCTGATATGAAAAAGATTGTGCGGATCTGTGTACAAATCAATATTATGGACTTTATCGAACGCTTGCCCAATGGTTTTGATACCTATCTTGGCGAAAATGCTACAACCTTATCTGGTGGGCAAAGACAAAGATTGGCCATTGCCAGAGCGCTTTATCGCGAACCAGAAATCTTAATTTTAGACGAGGCAACTTCCTCTTTAGATTCCTCATCAGAAGAGCATATCCATAACGCAATTTCTTTATTGAGAGCGCAAGGGAAAACCATTATTTTAATTGCACATCGGTTGAGTACAGTAGTAAGTGCCGATAAAATCGTTGTTTTGAAGGAAGGAAAACTGATTGAGGAAGGTACGCACGCAGAGTTGGTTAAGTTAGACGGCATGTACACCACCATGTGGCACAAACAGTTTCCAAGTATGAGCGAGGCCATTAAAAAAGCCAGAAAGAAAACAACAAGCTTACAATCAAAAGATTAATCAAATACGTTGAGAAATAATCCAGAAATCACTCCCATTATGGAGTAATTTCTGGATGCTTATCTGCTTGAGGTAATCTGCGCGTACCATCATACAGCTCGTATTCAAGCATTCTGCAATCCAATTTACCATTGTAAAATTCTATCTTTTTAGAAGCTTTCAAGCCAATTTTCTTTGCCAAATCAGGGTTGCCTGTAAAAATATAGCCAGTATATCCTTTGCATTTGCTTTTCATAAAATCGCCCATACGCTTATAGGTGGTTTCCAATTTGCTGTGTACCCCCAAACGCTCACCATATTCTGGATTAAAAACCACAACACCTTTTGCATCTTCGGGCACTGGAGTAAGTTCAAAATCGCATACTTCAAATTCTATAATTGTATCAACGCCAGCAGTTTTTGCATTCCTGCGTGTAACCTCTACCGCGTCCTCAGAAATATCAGAAGCAACAATCTTAAGGTCGATATTTTTAATTACCTGATCCTTTAAAATTCTTCGCTCGGCAAAAAATTCCTCTTCATTGTAACCTAAAATATGCATGAAGGCATAATTCATTCGGTATAAGCCAGGTGCACGGTTGGTTGCAATAAGGGCAGCCTCAATGGCTAATGTACCAGATCCACACATGGGGTTAATAAATGGCGATTTTTTATCCCATTGGGTGGCATAGATTACCCCCGATGCCAGGGCCTCTAACATTGGTGCTTTCCCTGGTATTTTACGGTAACCGTGTTTGGCTAAAGTTTCGCCGGAGGTATCAATAAAAATATCGGCTTCAGCATCTTTCCAATATAAATGGACCACCGCTTTATTTGCATCAGAACCAGAATTTGGGCGGATGCCCTTTTTCTCTTTCATGCGATCTACAATCGCATCCTTCACTTTTAAATTTGCAAATAAAGGCGTGGTAATGTTCGGGTTATCTACATTAGAAGTTACAGAGAAATAGCCTGCAAAATCAATCAATTCTTCCCACTCAATTTCCTTTATTTCATTATACAAATCATCGGGCGTAATGGCCTTAAAACTTTTTATAGCATACAAAATTTGGCTGGCGCAACGCAAGTTCAAATTTAGCTTTATACACTCTGTGAGGGTGATATTAAGCTCAACACCAGTTTGAAATGATCTTTCTATTGTATAACCTAGGGCGGTAACCTCCTCTTGCAAATACGGAGAAAGGCGCTTATTGCAGGTAATAATTACCTTGCTTTTATTGTGGAAAACTTGCATCATAATATATGCGAAGTTATCAATAAAAATATTGAGATTTGACTTATATACGTACATTATTAGTATTAGATATGGAAATTAAAGGAAAAGTACACGAAGTAGGTGCCACTCAGCAAGTAAGTGAAACGTTTAAAAAACGTGATTTAATAGTAGAATACGCAGAAAATCCAACATACCCGGAATATATCCGTTTTGAGGCATTACAAGATAAAACTGCATTATTAGATACATTTAAAGCAGGCGATGAGGTTGAAGTTTTCTTTAATTTACGTGGTCGCCCTTGGACAGATAAAACAGGAAAAACATCATATTTTAATAGTTTGGTTATTTGGCGCATTAATGCCATTGCAGCGGGCGCACCGGCAGCTAGCACCCCAGCTTACGCCGCACCAGTTGATGTAAGCAATGCACCAGGAGAAGATGATGACTTGCCTTTCTAAATAAAGATTCTTTTTTAAAGCAAACAATTTTGAACCATGCCGGAATTTAATTCTGGCATTTTTTTTGAAATTTTCTGCCACACGTAATTTATTATACTACTCAAAATGGCGTAGATTTAGCTGAAACTAAAAAGGCAATCAATTACCTCATCAGTTCGTTTAATCAAAAGATACCAGTTTTAATAGGAGTTGACAATAGCCCAGGTGCTCCTTTAGCAAATAAGGATAAGGCTATTGACCACGATGTTGTTATTGTACGCATGGGTACTGACACAAAAGGAAAATATTTTCAGTTCGTTGATAGTGCTACGGATAGCCCTGCAGCCGGGGCAAGTTATAATAACAGGTTGTATTATAATCCCTCTTCAGGCAAAATTACCAGACAAACTGCAATAGTAGGATACAGAAATTTAGCGGGGATGCATGATTATATTGTAACGCAAGTCCGCAAGAACATAAAAAAATAGAATTATGAAAAAGTTGGTATTGATATTAATATTTTCGATTCTCTTTAGTGTTAGCTATGGACAAAAAAAAGAGAATGTAGATGTAAAAAACATTAAATGCTCAATTCTGAATTTCTTAAACTGGTACCGGTTGGATGAAGTTTTAGATACAACAAAGGAAAACTATCCAGAAAAAGAATTTCATCCGATAATTGTGAGGGAGCGAGTAGATACGATGATAAAATTAAGCATAGATATGGTTGCTGTTGAAAACTATTTAGGCCATATTAAATCAAGCAACTATGTCTCAGAAAGTTTTATTAATAATTTACGTCAATATCATCAAAAGATTGCAGATGAAATTAGGAACTCAAAACCTTACCCAGCTAGTGCAGGAGAATTTGCAATACCTGGTTTAAATTGTGATGTTATATTTGGTTTCGAGCCTGAAGAAATATTAGACCATATAAAGGAAGGACGATTTGCAAAAATCCGTATAATATATGATAAAGCGATGGTTAAATTCGATATTTCGAGATTTAATCAGTCTGTTTTCACCCTCACGAAGACTAATGGAATATGGTTAATAGACTATTTAGGATTTGATTTAACAAATTTTGATGAGTATGATAAAAAATCTAGGCTACGAAAATAGTACTAATTTAAGTATGTCCTCCTGTCTTGGATTAAGCCTATTCTGTTGCAAGCGTCCGCTTGGGCTGCCAATATTTTATTGAAGGGGCTTAAAACGAATTAAACACAAGCGGACGCTTGCGATAGACTGGTGTCTAATTACAAATTATATTATGAATCAAATTGATTTTCAAGACAATATATTGATGTTAAAGGTTGGAAAATCTTCTCTAATCGTGAGGCTCATTTTAGTTCCAGTTACCCTTTTGTTTTTTCTGCTGCCCATATGGGGTTTAAGTTTAAATTTGGCAGATGGCCAAGGCATTAAATTTTTATCAGTGCTAATCTTTGCAGGTTATTTTCTGCTAGGGTTTTACTTACTCCGCATCTGCTTGTGGAATACTTTCGGAAAAGAGGTGATTAGCTTTGGACTAAATACCATAACCTATGAGGCGGATTATGGCTGGTTTAAAGGAAATAAGAAGGAAATTCCCCTCGAAAATTCAGTTTGTAAAATAAAGCCAAGCGAATTTGAAAATCAGGGTAAGGGCATACTTGTATTCGAATCGGATCAATCGGAAATTGAATGTGTTGCGCTAGTACCGCTAGAAAAATTGCAGGTTTTATTCACCCACATCCAGGATAAAATTGCCGCAATCAAACCAGAAGAATTTCAAAATTAACGGTTTCATCACTCCAGTTGTAGTTTACAAGACAGTGCTGTCTCAATCATTAACCCTTCATTAGCAGGGTGATCGTCCGTTGTTAAAATATGTTAAAAACAAACAGTTAACTTAGCGAATAAGTATTTTTGATCGCTAAATTGTATTTCAGATGGATGATCTCTAAACGATCAGAATACAAGGAACTGCTCAGCTGAATGAAGAAAGGAAGTTTTTGGATTATTACCGTTTTAATGACGGTGGCTTTACTTGGTGTATTTGTAATGCAATTGTATTACATCAGGGAATCCTATACGCTTAAATCTCAACTATTCGATCAGCAAGTGAATCAAACCTTAAGTGTTGTGGTTAATAAAGTGCAAAGGCGAAATGCGGCAGATCACATCAATAAAAAAGATGCCGAAAATAAACTACAACAACTTCAAAATTTAAGGCAACGTGCCCTCGATATTAAAGATTTAAAGCAACAATACGTTCAAGAAACAGAAATTAGGCAAGAGGAGCGAGAGGTAGAAATTGAGCAATACCTCAATAACCAAGACAGCATCATTCGGGTTTCTTATAGAAGGCCACAAATGTTGTCTGAGCTTACCTATAGGTCTTTAACAACACCAGAAAGTTCGTTGCCAGGTGGTGCGCGGCTTGATGTACAAATGGATGCAATGGTAGATCAAGATTTTAAGTTGCAGTCGTACAGTATGCGCTCTAAACTATTTGCTCCAGATGCGAAAACGTTTAATTTTCGCACCCCTCAAACCCTGCCCGATACCATCAGGTATCTCGTAAATGATCCAATAACGGGAAATCCACTTTTGGTTGGTCTTCCGAAAATTTCGGATGACTTAGCCCTGAAATTCAAAAAAGAAGACCAAATTGCCAAAAAGAAACTCGAATTAAAAATTGCGGCTTTGGGTAAAGATACCACGCCCTACACAAGCTCACGTTTGCTAGAAGATGTTGCCAAGGAAATGAAGGAGGGCAACGTTCCAATTTATAAAAGAATCAATTACAATGCCTTGGGGGCTTTGCTTAAAACAGAGCTACTTGCCCACAACATTACACAAAAACCTGCTTACAAAATTGCCCTGGCCAATAAAGATTCGGTATTATTTATTGAGGCATCGCATTCAAAAGAAGAATTTCTACCCAAAAACACCTATAAAGTTCCAATTTTCGGAAACGATTTATTTCGCGATCCTGGAACATTGATTGTGAGTTTTCCAGATAAAAATGCCGCAATAATTTCTAATCTGGGCGCCACCTTAGCATCATCAGTTGGACTTTTACTGGTGCTGGTTTTTATATTTTCTTATACGCTTTATGCCATTTTGAAGCAGAAGAAACTATCGGAAATGAAAACCGATTTCATTAATAATATGACGCATGAGTTTAAAACCCCTGTAGCTACCATTATGATTGCCAGCGAAGCCCTCAAAGATCCGGAAGTTACAGCGGATAAAACTCGTTTAAAGCGTTTAGCAGGTATCATTTACGATGAAAATGTGCGTTTGGGTAATCATATAGAACGCGTTTTAAGCATTGCCCGTTTAGAAAAAAACGAGCTGAAAATGGAGAACAGCGAGGTAGATATGAACGATCTAATCTTGATTGTGCTCGATAGCATGAGCTTGCAACTGCAAAAAAGAAATGCCGTTTTAACAGTAAATACCGATGCCGAAAATTCCATTGTTTTTGGTGATGAGTTGCATTTATCAAACGTACTTTACAATTTAATTGATAATGCAAATAAGTACAGCACAAATGCACCCGAAATTACCATCACTACAAGAAATGCAGGGAAAAATTTAATAATTGAAATTGCCGATAAGGGAATTGGCATGACGAAAGAACATTCTAAACGCATTTTCGATCAGTTTTACCGAGTGCCTACAGGCAATTTGCATGATGTTAAAGGCTTTGGGCTTGGCCTAAATTACGTTCAGGATATTATCAAACAACTTAACGGCAGCATTAAAGTAAGCAGCGAAAAAGACAAAGGAACGAAGTTCGAAATTGTTTTGCCTTTATAAATCGACTAAAAAAGGAATAGATATTACTCTGTATTGCATATTGCAGCATAACACACACGCGAAAAAATTAAACAACATGAAAAAATTACTTCTGGTAGAGGACGATCCTAATTTAGGTTTATTGCTGCAAGATTATTTGCAGTTAAAAGGCAAGTTTGATGTGGTTTTGTGCACTGATGGTGAGGAGGGTTTAAGGGCTTTCAATAAACAAAACTTTGATCTTTGTATTTTGGATGTGATGATGCCCAAAAAGGACGGTTTTACATTAGGCAAAGACATCAGAAAAGTAAATGCACAGGTACCGATAATTTTTGCAACGGCAAAAACCATGCTCGAAGATAAATCTGCTGCATACGATTTAGGTGGAGATGATTACATCACCAAACCTTTCCGTATTGAAGAACTTTTATTGCGCATAAACGCCATGTTTAAACGTGTCTCAAATAAAGCAGATGGTGGCGAAGAAGCTACAGAAACACAATTCTCTATTGGTAAGTATAATTTCGATTATACGACACAAATCATCACTTTTAATGGTCAGCAACAAAAACTATCAACCAAAGAGGCGGAATTGTTGCGCTTATTGTGCTTAAAAAAGAACACTGTTTTAACCCGAGAAGAGGCTCTATTAAGCATATGGCACGATGATAATTACTTTAACGGGCGGAGTATGGATGTTTTTTTAAGCAAGTTGCGTAAATACCTTAGAGAAGACCCGAGCGTTGAAATTATCAACGTACACGGTAAAGGCTATAAACTTTTAGTAAGCTAAGGCTGCTTATCTACCCTGAATTTCGGGGCTTAGATATACAAATTCTTTCGAATAGCAGGAATGATTCCTCTTTCCTGCGCAAGATTAAATAAGGTATCAATCGCTTTTCGGCCTTCCTCTCCTAGGTTTATACTGTATTTATTCACATAAAGATCGATGTGCTTATACATTACAGCCTCATCCATTGCCTGGGCATGTTCGCGTATAAATTCGATGCCCGATTTTGGGTGGGCAAAAGCATATTCCACCGATTGCCGAACCAATCGGTTAACTTTTAACTGAACTTCTCGATCTAAATTTCTATTGATTACAATACCACCGAGTGGGATGGCGCAACCCGTTAATTGCTCCCAATAATCTCCCAAATCTACAATTTTGGTTAAGCCTTTATCTTGATAAGTGAAGCGATTTTCGTGAATGATTAATCCAAGGTCTATTCGGTTTTCCAGTAAGGCCGATTCAATTTCCGAAAAAACCAATTCTTGTTTATTCTGAAGCTGTGGATAGGCGATACCTAAAAGAAAGTTTGCCGTAGTATATTTGCCAGGAATCCCGACTTTTAAATCGCTAGTTTCTGAATTCAATGCATCAAGCAAACCCTCAGGGGTAAATTTATCGCTAATTAAAAGCGGTCCTACACCAAAACCTAAGGCACTTCCGGCATCTAATAGTGCATATTGATTGGCTACATAGGCAAAGGCGTGAAAACTGAGTTTGGTAATATCCAGTTCGCCACGTAAGGCTTTCTGATTAAGCGTTTCAACATCATCAAACAGAACCTCAAATTCCAAACCTTCCGTATCAATTTTATGATGAATTAGGGCATCAAATATAAAGGTATCATTAGGGCAGGGCGAAAAACCAAGTGTAAGTTTCATAAAATCAAAATTACGTACTACAATAGCTTAGTTGGTCATAATCAATTCAT
The DNA here is from genome assembly GCF_003173595.1 of Pedobacter yonginensis. Taxonomy (GTDB): domain Bacteria; phylum Bacteroidota; class Bacteroidia; order Sphingobacteriales; family Sphingobacteriaceae; genus Pedobacter; species Pedobacter yonginense. Next base: position 617,927 of record NZ_QGNZ01000002.1, on the reverse strand, counting down.
ATCTCCAACAAAAGCGATTGCCCAGTCGTTTAAATTTTTGATGGCAAGCCCGATTTTCCATTTGTCTTTATTTCTGGGCTCCACGTAATTGGAGATGCTCCTAATTTGCAAACAATCTATATGCTCTTGTTTGCAGGCATAAAAAACGGCAGCACCTTCCATGCTTTCGGTAGTTGGGTTAAGCCGTTTTATAAGTCCGTTAATGCCTTTTTCATTTCCACTTACACAATTTACAGTAATGCTTTTAGCTATGGGTAAACCAACATTTATATTCGATTTGGAATAAAAGTGATTTTCGCCGAAGCCCAAATCGGTAATGGTTAAAAAATCATCGCCATTTTCGGCGCCAAGCTCGGCAAAAATATCTTCAGTAATATTTACTAAACTGCCCAGCTCAATTTTTCGGTCGAAGCATCCGGCAATGCCGACATTTAATACCAAATTATATCTCGAAGCATCGAGGTGCTTCCCTAAAGAAAACGCAGTGGCTACCATCCCAACACCAGTAATCAGCAAATCGAAGTTTTTTGCTTCGATAAAATCACCCTCAGGTAAATTAAAATGCTGATAAAAAAAAGCAAGCTCGGCCTTAGTAGCAGCAACAACCAATGTTTTCATAAGGTAAATTTAACAGATTGTTTTGATTAAAGTGGGTTTCTTTAAGGTTTGGTGTTTAGGCTTTAAGCTTTATCAGTATATTTGCTGTTTATTTTTTTATAATGATTTATATAACAAGAAAAGCATCATTTAACGCAGCGCATAAACTGGCTCGTACCGATTGGGATGATGAAAAGAATGCTGAAGTTTATGGCAAATGCGCAAATCCAAATTGGCATGGTCATAATTATTGGTTATATGTTACGGTAAAGGGTGAGATTAATCCGGAAACGGGTTTTCTTGTTGATTTGAAGTGGCTTAAGGATGTTATGAATAATTATGTTGTAGATTTAGTGGATCATAAAAACTTAAATCTGGACGTAGATTTTATGAAAGGGCAACTGGCTTCTACAGAGAATTTAGCCATAGCCATTTGGAACCAACTTTTGGCTCCAATTGCCGAAAGCGGCACTATTTTGCACTCTGTAAAACTTTACGAAACAGAAAATAATTACGTAGAATACTTTGGTTAAAACCTAAATGGAAAAAGACTATTTAAATGAAGAATCGAGAGACGGCTATGTAAAAATAGACCGTTACAACGAATCAAAAATTGAGGCAGTAGCCACCCATTATAAAGATATTCTTAGCCAATTGGGCGAAAACCCGGAACGCGAGGGATTATTAAAAACACCCGAACGCGTTGCCAAAGCCTTGCAATATTTAACCCATGGTTACGATTTGAAGCCCGATGAGATTTTAAAATCGGCCATGTTTGAAGAAGATTATAGCCAAATGGTTGTAGTTAAAGATATTGAGGTTTATTCTATGTGCGAACACCACATGTTGCCATTTTTCGGCAAAGCGCACATTGCTTACATTCCAAACGGCCATATTGTTGGCTTAAGCAAAATCCCACGCGTTGTTGATGCCTTTGCACGGAGATTACAGGTACAAGAACGGTTAACAAACGAAATTAGAGATTGTATCCAAAATACCTTAAACCCAATGGGTGTAGCAGTGGTTATGGAGTGCAGGCATTTATGTATGGCCATGCGTGGCGTTCAAAAACAAAATTCGGTAACTACAACATCTGCATTTACAGGTACTTTTTTAAGTAACGATAAAACAAGAGCAGAATTTTTAAGGTTAATTACTGCAAGTTTAGATTAATATTGAATAGAATATCTAGGGATTGAAATTCTGCATCAAGGTGCATGATTTTGGTTACCCTTAAAACTAAATTACAATGAAGGCATTTATTTTTCCCGGACAGGGGGCGCAATTCGTAGGCATGGGTAAAGATTTGTATGAGCATCCATTAGCTAAAGATTTATTTGAAAAAGCGAATGAAATTATCGGTTTCCGCATTAGTGATATTATGTTCGGCGGAACAGATGAAGAATTGAAGCAAACCAATGTAACGCAACCAGCAATATTTTTACACTCGGTTATTTTAGCAAAGGTTTTGGGCGAAGGTTTTAAACCAGAAATGGTTGCAGGGCACTCGTTAGGCGAGTTTTCCGCATTAGTTTCTGCAAATGCCTTAAGTTTTGAAGATGGCTTAAAATTGGTGATTGCGCGTGCAAATGCCATGCAAAAAGCTTGCGAGGCACAACCATCTACCATGGCAGCCATTTTAGGCTTGGCGGATGATGTGGTCGAAAAAATATGTTCGGAAATTGATGCCGTGGTAGTACCAGCTAACTACAATTGTCCTGGGCAATTGGTTATTTCTGGCAGTATAGAAGGCATTGATTTAGCCTGTGCCAAGCTGACCGAAGCAGGCGCAAAAAGGGCGTTGAAACTTAATGTAGGTGGCGCTTTTCACTCACCATTGATGGAGCCAGCTAAAATTGAATTGCAGGAAGCCATTGAGCATACCAATATTTCTGCACCAATTTGCCCTGTTTATCAAAACGTTGATGCGAAACCTTATACCGATCCGACAGAAATTAAAGAGAATTTAATCAAACAACTAACTGGGGCTGTACGCTGGACACAAACCGTTGAAAACATGCTGGCAGGCGGTGCAACAGAATTTGTAGAGGTTGGCCCAGGTAATGTGTTACAAGGTTTGGTGAAGAAGGTTAGTCGAGAGGTGCAAACGAGCAGCGCAGCAGTAGCCTAAAAAATTTTGAAGGGTGTTCTAAAAGACACTCGTTTTACTGATTTTCAGTATCTCTTAAGCTAAGCACAGTTTTGAGCAGCTGACTTTGTTGGGATGACGAGTTGTACCAATAGAACACCCTTTTTATTGGTCAATAATTAATATCTTTATCAAAATCGATGAAATTGAGCTTTGGTGTAAAAATAAGATTTCTACTGCTTGTTTTGGGTTGTTGCCTTATTGCAACCTCAATTTCATTAAGCCGATTTACCTCAAACAATGAATTGCTAGAGCGCGATGCTCAGCAGCTCCAAGAAAATCTATCCAGTAAGGAAAGAATTGTAGAAAATTTTTTAGCCGATAAAGAACAGGTTTTAAAGGCAGAAAACTATCATTTAAATCCGCAAGAGGCATTAGATTTTTTAAAGGTTTATCGTAAAAATAATGGGATCAACCTCCTTACCTTTCAAAATAATAAGCTCAAATTCTGGAGTACATTTAACATCTCTGACGTAGATCCTACCTCCATCAAAGAAGGTACGTCGGTTCTTTTCCTATCCAATGGCTGGTACGAAACGATTAAGAAAACACATGGAAATTTCGACTTAATTTTCTTGATCGCCATTCAAAATCAATATGCTATAAAAGAAAATCAGTATTTTAAAAACGATCTAAATCCGCTGCTTTCGAACTCGAAAATGCTCACATCCGCCTCATTTACAGATAAGGATGTATATACAATCAAAAGCCTGGATAATAAATTTCTTTTCGGGTTGAAGATTAAGTCGGGTTATACCGATCAGTATTATTCGCCTACACAGTTATGGCTATTTGTGGCGGGTTTGCTCTGCATCTGTATGTTTTTTAATTCGCTTGTATCGTTAATTGCAAGAAAGGGGCATATTATGCTCGCTACACTCTTGTTTGTGGCTTTCTTTTTAATCTTTAGGCTAACAGATTTAACCTATGGCTGGTTTAACCATCGTTTTGCAGTCGATTTGTTCGACCCTGTAATTTATGCTGAAAGTTTTCTAATGCCCTCTTTGGGAGATTTTTTAATGAACGTAATTGCCATAACCTGGGTGTTACTGTTTGTTTATAACCATAAAGAGCAATATAAGTTTGGCGAGTGGATTAAACAAAACAAGTTTGTAGGTATCGCTATTCACATCTTGCTGATGGTGTTTATTGGGTGGATTGCGCTATTGGCTGATGAAGTGTTTTTTGGTTTAATTTACAACTCAAAAATCAATTTTGATATCGTAAACATCCTAAAACTGGGCGGAACGAGCTGGGTAAGTATTGTAATTTTATGTTTGGTTTGGTTTCAAATTTATCTGGTAACCATCATTTCTACCTGTGTTACTAAGCAATTAAACGTAAGCAATTCTGAACGCTTAACCATATTCTTAACCGGATTTATAGCTGTTTTTATCTATAAACTAAGCACAGATTTTACTGCCTTTTTTATTGTGTTTGCTCTTGTTTTTTTCGTCGTTGTAAGAAGTGCTTATGTAAAAGAAATCCGTTTCTCTATAGGCTTATTTGCCATTGTTTTTTTCTGTTTAGCATTTAATACATCCATAAAATATATTAAATACAAAGATATTACCGAGCGTAGCTTGCGCGAGCCATTAGCCAGAAAAGTTCAATCATCTGATGATCCGAGTGCGATAATTGCCTTAAGCGGTTTGGAAAACCAACTTCTTACAGATAATTTTTTGGTGAAATTTTTTACTGAAAGTGATAGCGGTAAATACGGGGTACTTAAAAACCATGTCAAAAACTATCTGGATGGATACTTAACCCGATTTGATTATCAAATATATGCCTACAACAAATTCGAAAAATCGATCAATAAAGCCAATACCCAACCCATTGACAAGTATAAGAATTTGGTTGAGGCGGGATCGGTTAAAATAGATGGATCAAACTATTTCTATCAGGTAAATAATACTTTCGGTTATCAAGATTATTTTGGGATCATCCCCGTGTTTAATAAAAACAGCTTGCAGGGAACCTTGATTGTTGAGCTACGATCGAAACCTTACAACTACAACAATCGTTTACCTGATTTATTGGGCGATCAAAAATTAATCAAGAATGATGATTTTAAGGGTTACTCAATTGCCCTGTACAGCAACAATAAACTCCTTAACCAGTCGGGTAATTATACATACCCCTTAAATGGCAGTGTTTTCAAGGGAGTTAAGGATGATTTTGTAAACAGTAGTGATGATGCGCTACACTATAGCCATTTGATTTATAAACCATCAGACAGTAAGATGGTGGTTATCAGCAAAGAAAAAGTGGGCTATGTAGAGCGCTTAGCAGCACTTTCATTTTTCTTTATCGTATTTATTGTATTCTCCCTATTGCTATATGGATTGGTTTGGCTGATTAAAAATTTAGATGATGACCGCGTGGGCTGGTTTAGCATTAACCGATCGTTAATGATTAATGCCAACAAAATCCTCTATAAAACACGAATTCAATTATCCATTGTGCTATCGGTTGTGGCCACCTTACTTATTGTGGGCTATACCACCTATTATTATATGAATAATGAATATAGAAGTCAACAAGATATTATCATTAAAGATAAAATCAGAAAGGTGCAGCAAAACTTTGAAAAACAGGTTTTTAACAATGGAATGATTTCAAATGATGAAAATTCTGCAGCTGATTTTAACAACTTTGCCGATATAAACAACGCCGATTTGAATCTATATGATACAAATGGAGATTTGATGATGACAACCTATCCGAAGTTGTTTACTTCTAAAGTTATCGGAACGAAAATGGGGCCTATGGCATACATTTACCTGCACGATTTACACCGTTCGGAGTTTATCAACTCGGAAGAGAAAATTGGGGCCTTAACTTACGCCGCCGCTTATGCCCCCATACGGAATGCCCAGAATAAAACGATTGCATACATTAGTTTGCCAAATTATTCAAACGAGGAAGAATATAGTGATAAGATTGCTTTGTTTGTGAGTAATCTAATTAATATTTATGCTCTTGTTTTTGTGGCGATTGGCGTATTGGCCGTGTTTTTAGCCAATCAAATTACCAACCCTTTAACTTTCATTCAAGAAAGCATCAGTAAAACAAAAATTGGTCAGCGCAACGAACCTATCGTGTGGCGGAGGCATGATGAGATCGGTTCTTTAATCAAAGAGTATAATAGCATGATTGCGGCCTTAGAGGATAGTGCACTGAAGCTTGCCCGTTCCGAGCGTGAGAGTGCATGGCGGGAAATGGCTAAGCAGGTGGCACATGAGATTAAAAACCCCTTAACGCCATTAAAATTGGGGGTTCAGTTGCTGGAAAAATCTTGGAAAGAGAAAGACCCGAATTTTGAAGTCAAGTTTAATAAATTTAGCAAATCCTTTATCGAGCAGATAGATAGCTTATCAAAAATTGCTTCTGAGTTTTCTAATTTCGCCAAGATGCCCGATACCCGTTTAGAGCGTTTGGAAATTTTGCCGATTGTAGAGCGTGCCCGCGAAGTTTTTAAAAGTACAGAAAATGTAGAGATTAACATTTTATACAAGGCAACCTTTACCCTGCATATCCTTGCAGATAGCGATCAGCTGTTGCGCACCTTCAATAATCTATTTAAAAACGCAATTGAAGCCATAGATTCGGATAGTAAATGCTGTATAACGACAACTTTGTACAACGACAAAGATTTTGTTTACATCGAAATAAAAGATAATGGAAAGGGGATTCCTGCAATGCTGCACGATAAGATATTTGTTCCAAATTTTACCACCAAAACATCGGGTACGGGTTTAGGCTTGGCATTTGTAAAACAAGCAACAGAAAACGCCGGTGGAACGATTAGCTTTACTTCGGTAACAGGGGTGGGAACAATATTTTATTTAACTTTTCCACTAGCTTAACCAGCTGAAAACGCACAGTTTTGAAAGATAATCTGTTTTCCTGAACTCAGATTATTTTAAATCTATTTGCGCTTTGCCCAATGTATTTCCGTCAGCATATAAAATTACGGTATAAATGCCTTTGATGAAGGGATTTGGATTTGCCCAATCGATTACATAGGTACTATCGTCGTTATTGTAATTGATAAAAATAGAATGGCTGAATTGCATTTCCTGCCCATCGGCTTCAAAACGGTTACTTTCATCGGCAAGAAGATTGCCTGCCGGATCAAAAACCCTTAAATAAATGTTGTGGTGGCCTTTTTCTGCAAGTTCATTAGGCACAATACTAAAGCGAACGCTTAACTTTTCTGTCCCTGAAGATTTAGTAACTTCAATTTTCTTACCATTTGATTTGGTTCTAAAAGCAACAATTTCTGCATTTTGAAGTTTTAATGCTGCTGCGGTTTTAACTTTAGCATTAAGGTTAGAATTTTCGTTTTCGAGGTTTGAAGCCCTTCCGCTTAGATTTTTTAGAGTGCTTTCTAAACTATCTCGGCTATTTTTTAAAAATAAATTATCGCGCTGTAGCTGTAGGATTTGATCGTTATAATTCTTAACAAATACCTTAAGCTCGCTAATTTGTGTGTAGGCTTTATCTAATTCTCCTTGCGTAATTTGCCCTTTTTCTAATGCAGTTTTGAGTTCGGCAATTTTCTCTCTAGCGAGTTTTTGTTCAGATTCTAATTTCTCGCCCAAATCCAGATTCAAGGCATTAACTTTATCCAGTTCGACTTCTATTTTTTCTACCTCTAGGCGCAACTTATCCTTTTCGGTACTCACCGTAACAAACCTTTGGCTCTGCTGTCGGTCTTTAAAAAATAAGAATGCGTTAGTGCCAATTAAGGCTACAATAACAATAACTAAAAAGTAAATTTTGTTCCTATCGCCTTTACTAACGTTTTGTGGTTCCATTTTTAATAATGCTGTATCTTCTCAAATTAATATAATTTTGGATCTCCATAGGTAAATGGTTTTACACAATTAATTCTAAATAGGCGTGCAAATTAAAATTTTTAAATAAACTTATATGACTTTTTAAAAAAAATCGTTTACTTGCTAACGTTCGCTCTGTATTAAAATGAACACACACATACATCCTGAAAAAAAAACACAACAGAAATAATGCTTAAAAACTTTCTAAACGCACTTTTATTTTTAATCGTGATACCTTTCATATTAAATGCTCAAGCATTATCAAAAATTGCACCAAAAAGAGAGTTCAGGGGCGTTTGGGTGGCCACTGTAACCAATATCGATTGGCCCTCAAGGCCAGGATTAAGCATTGATCAACAAAAACAAGAGTTAATCGGCATACTAGAAAGGCATAAGAGCCAGGGTATGAATGCTGTAATTTTACAAGTTAGGCCAGCTGCCGATGCTTTTTATACCAAATCTAGAGAACCTTGGAGCCAATGGCTAATGGGCAAGCAGGGTTTAGCGCCAGCGCCCGGATACGATCCTTTAGCCTTTGCAATTAAAGAAGCCCATTTTAGAGGGATGGAGTTGCATGCTTGGTTTAATCCTTATCGCGCAAGCATGAGTGCAAATACCGTTTTTAGTGCAGATCATATTACAAGGAAACATCCAGAATGGTTTTTTAATTATGGCGGCAAAAAACAATTCGATCCGGGCATTCCTGAAGTTAGGGCATACATTGTTCAGGTAATTTTAGATGTTGTTAAAGAATACGATATAGACGGCGTGCATTTCGATGATTATTTCTATCCTTACCCGATAGAAGGACAAAAAATTAATGATGGCGACACGTTTTATAAAAACCCAAACAACTTTTCTGACATTAAAGATTGGCGACGAAACAACGTAGATTTATTGATTAAGGAATTGGATGACAGCATTCACCACTATAAAAAATTCGTTAAGTTTGGAATAAGCCCCTTCGGCATTTGGCGAAATAAATATGAAGATCCTGAAGGATCGGCAAGTAGTGGCCTATCTAACTATGCAGAATTGTATGCCGATAGTCGTAAATGGGTTAAAGAGGGTTGGGTAGATTACATCAATCCACAAGTTTACTTTACTTTTAGCAGAAAAGTTGCACCATACGCCACTTTAGTAGATTGGTGGAGCAACAACAGTTACGGGCGACATGTATATATCGGTCAGGGCGCTTATTTGGTTAATTCGAGGGCTGAAATGGCCTGGAAAAATCCATCAGAAATTCCCAATCAGATTAGATATTTGCGAGAAAATAATCGCATCCAGGGCAGCGTTTTCTTTTCGTCAAAATCGTTAAGTACAGTAGCCCGCGCCACAGGAGATTCGCTAAAAACAGATTTATATAAATATCCTGCACTGCCTCCGCAAATGCCTTGGTTGGATGAAGTTGCACCGAACCAGCCGCAAGCTTTAGCTGCTGATGCCCTAAAAGATGGGGTGCATTTAAAATGGCAACTTCCTGCAAAAGCCAAAGATGGGGAAACCGCATCTGGCTTTGTGGTTTATAGGTTTAACGAAGGTGAAAAAATCTCAACCTTAGATCCAAAAAACATCCTAAAAATCAGTTTTGAAGATTATGTTTCCTTTATCGACACCAGTGTTGAGAATGGCAAGAGATACAGTTATTTGGTAACTGCTTTAGATCGGCTGAAAAACGAAAGCGAACCAAGTGGGCCTGTTGGTGTAGAAGTTCCGGTTTCTAAAGAGTAATTCGCTCTTTTAAATTGGATTTGCATCTGCTCCATCGTTAAAATGATTGACGGCCTATATTGTAAAAAATTCGTCGGAAAAGAGAATATTACTCATTTTTCGACAAATTGCGGTTTTATAGCCTAAATGAAAACTGACCAAACCAATGCCCTTGTAACTAAACCGCATTACCCCATTTTAGATGGTCTTCGGGGCGTTGCAGCCATAATTGTGGTAACCTTTCACCTTACTGAAACGTTAGGCACTGGGCATTTAGATATTTTAGTTAACCACGGTTACCTGGCCGTTGATTTTTTCTTTTTGCTTTCTGGTTTTGTGATGGGCTATGCCTACGACGATCGTTGGCCAAAAATGACAATTGGCAATTTTTTCAAGCGCCGTATCCAGCGTCTTCAACCGATGGTGGTACTCGGCCTGACCTTAGGTGCTATTGGGTTCTACTATACAGATTCGACAATATGGCCACTCATTCACACCATACCGATTTGGAAAATGCTATTGGTGATGCTGATCGGCTATACCATACTTCCAGTGCCGCTAAGTCTCGATATTCGTGGATGGCAGGAAATGCATCCATTAAATAGTGTCGGTTGGTCCTTATTTTTCGAATACATTGCCAATATTCTTTATGCAGTTTGGGTTCGGAAGTTTTCCAAAGTAGCATTGGGTATTCTAGTGGTGATTGCAGGGATTGCCCTTGCGCAGTTGGCAATTACAAATGGCGATGTTAGTGGAGGTTGGACACTCAATGTGGAGCAGGTACGCATAGGCTTAACCCGTACCATGTATCCGTTTTTTGCTGGCTTGTTACTATCTCGCATGGCCAAGCCCACCAAAATTAAAAACGCTTTTTTGTGGTGTAGTCTTTTGATTGCGGTTGTACTTTATATGCCACGAATAGGCGGTGCAGAACACCTTTGGATGAATGGGCTTTACGAATCTGTATGCATCATCATCGTTTTTCCATTAATCGTTTATCTTGGGGCGAGTGGCATTATTAAAACTCAAGCCGAGCAAAGGCTATGCAAATTTCTCGGCGATATATCTTACCCACTCTATCTGGTACATTATCCGTTGGTATATTTCTATGTTGCCTGGATCAGCAATCATAAAGGGCTAACAATTTTTGAGGCATGGCCTTACGCCCTGCTCATTTTAATCGGCGCAATTGTTTTGGCCTATCTTACCTTAAAATGGTATGACGAACCTGTTCGCAAATGGTTGCGTAAAAGGTTGGCATAAACGAAACATGGCTATATAGTTGCTCAATTTTCAAAATACCAGCAAAAAAATATTTTCATCGCCACTTGAGTGATGCTTGAAGAATCCAACTGACGCTTTAATTATCGTTTCAGTATTTTATTTCTAATTATAAAAACAAACCTTTAAATTAGGTTTCTCAACCCCGAATAAAAATCATGACCGAACCAAAACAACGCTTGCTTTCTCTAGATTTCTTTAGAGGCTTAACTGTAGCCGCCATGATTTTAGTAAACAACCCCGGAAGTTGGGGACATATTTATGCCCCTTTAGAACATGCAGAATGGAACGGTTGTACACCCACCGATTTAATTTTTCCTTTTTTTTTATGGATTGTGGGTGTTTCCATAGCCTTTGCCATGAGCAGCAGCAAAGCCAATCCATCAACACATAGCAAAACAATTTTCAAAGCCATCAAGAGAGGCTTAACACTTTACTTTTTAGGCTTTTTCTTAGCCATATTTTCTAAAATCATAAATGCAATAATCGATCACAGATCCATTTGGGAGGCTTTTGAAACCGTAAGGTTGCTTGGCGTTTTGCAGAGAATTGGAATTGTGTTCATCATCAGCAGTATTGTTTTTCTGAAAGCATCAGAGAAAACCATCTTCAAAACTTTAATTGTTATCCTAGCGGTATATTGGGCTTTAATGTCGTTTGTTCCCGTACCAGGCGTTGGCTATCCCAATTTAGAAAAGGAAACCAATTTAGCCGCATGGATTGATCGCGGTGTATTAACTGAAGCACACACGTGGGCATCTTCCAAAACTTGGGATCCTGAGGGGGTATTGAGCACATTGCCAGCCGTTGGCACCTGCTTATTTGGGGTTTTAGTTGGCATCTGGATGCGCAGGAAAGATATAGACAATGCAAGCAAAGTATCTTGGTTGTTTACGGTGGGTATTTTATCGGTTGTTGCAGGCTTGTTGTGGGATTTGCAGTTTCCAATCAACAAAGCATTATGGACAAGCTCCTATGTTTTATATGCTGGCGGACTAGCATCTATTGCCTTGGCATTGTGTTATTGGCTTATTGATGTGCAGGGCTATAAAAAATTTACTACGCCTTTTGTTGTTTATGGTGTAAACGCCATTACTGTTTTTTTCCTTGCGGGATTGATGCCACGAGTATTGAATATGATTAAAATTACTCAACCTGATGGAACTAAAACGCCTTTATTGGTTCATTTTTATGATACCTGTTATCAACCTTTTTTCTCGCCCATAAATGCATCATTGGTTTGGGCAATTACCTATGTTTTGGGTTTCTATGTGCTTCTTTGGATTATGTATAAGCGAAACATCATTATTAAAGTATAATTGCTAAATTGATCAAACAACCTATTGAATTAGCTGGACACTGAAAAGAAAACAGCAATATCATACCTAGGGCGCAAACCATCAAGTTTAGACGGACCAAAAGCATTTGATGGATTTTCTACTCTTGGTGACGAACCAAAAGGGCAGCGATTAATTGCGCTGGCGCGCAATATTCAAAAAAAAATCTTGCGAAGTCTTTTTATGCCCTTAGGCTTTCCAAACTTCGCAAGATGATCTTATTTAAAATTTCCAGCGTACAAACGCTTCCATGGCTTCATATTCGGCCAAACCTAACTCATCATAAGCTTTAGCCGTATCGCGATTACGATCCTCTGCACGTTGCCAAAATTCTCTAGCATCATCACCAGGGAAAACGGCTCGGTCTTTTTGGCTTTGGTGCTTAAAGATTGCATATTTTTTGCGTTCTAATTCTTGTGGACTAATTGGAACGGCCATTTCGATTTCGTGTGTTTCAAACTCGTGCCATGCGCCGCGGTACATCCACAACCAGCAATCTTGTGCCCAGCTTTCCGTTTTACGCAAACGTTTAAGTGCTTCAAGAATAATGTTAAAGCAAACGATGTGTGTTCCATGCGGATCTTCAAAATCGCCGGCGGCAAAAACTTGCTGAGGCTTAACTTTCTGAAGCAAATCAATGGTAAGCTCTATATCTTCATCCGTTACCGGATTTTTCTGATTCTTTCCGCTCTCGTAAAAAGGTAGTGCTTGGAAATGAATGTGATCGTCATCTAATCCACAATAACGTGCACCAGCAATGGCTTCTCCTTTTCTAATTAAACCTTTAACCGTTTGAATTTCTGGCGTATCTACTTGGTTTGGTCTCTTCTGCTCAATAAAGGTTCGCATTTTATTATACAAATCCTTTAAGTGCGAATTATCCATGCCCATTTTTTCTGTAAAATCTACATTGAATTCTACAAAGCGTAGTGCATCATCATCCCAAACCGCAGTATTGCCCGAAGTTTGATAAGCCACATGAACATCATGTTTCTGATCAACCAAACGAATAAATGTACCACCCATAGAGATTACGTCATCATCAGGGTGCGGAGAAAAAATAATGACACGTTTTTTTGCTGGTTCAGCTCTTTCTGGTCGCTGAGAATCATCCGCATTTGGTTTTCCGCCTGGCCAACCTGTAATGGTATGTTGTAATTTATTGAAAATATGGATGTTAATGTTGTAAACTGGGCCCTTTTCAGTTGCCAATTGTGCCATACCGTTGTTGTTGTAATCATCTTCGGTAAGCTTTAAAATAGGTTTCTTTAAAGTGTTTGCTAACCAAATTACGGCTTTGCGAATTAGAGTATCTGTCCACACACAATCTTTAACCAACCAAGGAGTGTTAAATCGAGTCAGTTCTGATGCTGCTGGCGTATCTAAGATAAACTCAACATGATCTGAAAGCTGAAGGTAAGTAGCAGGAACATCGCCAGAGATTTCACCTTCAACAGCCTTTTTAATAATTGAAGCTTTTTTACGGCTCCAAGCCATCAAAATAATTTCCCTCGCTTTGAAAATTGTGCCAATACCCATGGTAATGGCTTTGGTTGGAACGAAGGTTTTTCCTCCGAAATCTCTTGCCGCATCTCTACGGGTTAGGTCATCTAGGGTAACCAGACGGGTTCCAGAGTTTGGTGCAGAGCCCGGCTCGTTAAAACCGATGTGACCAGTACGACCAATGCCGAGAATCTGGATGTCCAATCCGCCAAGATCGCCGATTTTTTTTTCGTAATCCAAACAGAATGCCGGAATGTCCTCCAGTGGAAGTGTTCCGTCAGGAATGTGGATATTCTCTTTTTTAATGTCGATATGATCGAAAAGATTTTCGTTCATAAAGGTAACGTAACTCTGCGCTGCGGTTGGCTGCATTGGATAATACTCATCCAAATTGAAAGTAATTACGTTGTTAAAACTTAAGCCCTCCTCCTTATGCAGTCTCACCAGTTCGGCGTAAACGGCAATTGGGGTAACACCTGTTGCTAAGCCCAGTACTGCAGGTGCATTGTTTGCTTGCTTTGTTTTAATGAGATTCGCAATGCGATGTGCCACATTAATAGAAGCAATTTTTGGATTTTCGAACACACTTACGTGTAATTTCTCGAAGCGTGTCTCCTCCAGTAGATTTAATCTAGCCATTTTTTCTTTGTAGGGATTTTAATGTACGGAGCAGTAAATATAGAGAGTTATGCTCAATTTCTAACAAAGGTTACATACTTTTATTCCAACTATTTCTATAAATACAGCTTAAAGTGATAAACAAACCCTGGATCGTTTTTAAAATAATAACCTCATGAACAGCCAAATAAAAGAACTATACAACAGAGCGAATAAAGCTGAACGATTAATTATCGGCTTAATGAGTGGAACCTCTATGGATGGATTGGACATTGCACTTTGTCGCGTTCGGGGTAATGGTGCGGAAACTGACATTGAGGTTTTGGCATTTAAGACGACTGATTTTACCGACGATTTCAGAGCCAAAATCAAGGCAATTTTCTCAAAAAAACAAGTCGATTTGCAATTGGTTTGCCTAATGAATGAACTTGTTGCCAACACCCATGCCGATTTAATTAACCAAGCTTTGGCGGACTGGGGTTATGAAAGTAAGCGTATTGATTTTATTGCCAGCCACGGGCAAACCATTTTTCATGCGCCAAAATCATTGCATAAAATGCAAGATTACCCTAACGGCACATTACAAATTGGAGATGGTGACCACCTAGCCGTAAAAACGGGTATCATCACATTATCTGATTTCAGGCAGAAGCATTTAGCAGCTGGTGGTGAGGGTGCTCCACTTGCCGTATATGGCGATTATTTGATGTTTTCTAAAGCGAACGAAGACCGCGTAATGTTAAATATTGGAGGTATTGCCAACTTTACTTACTTACCCGGAAACTTAAATGCGAGTGAAATCTTTTCTACGGATGTTGGCCCTGGAAATACTTTAATGGATCAATACATGCAAAAGCATTACAACCAGTTTTACGATAAAAATGCTGCTGTGGCGCTTTCGGGGGTGCCCAATCAAGAGCTCTTATATGCGTTGCTAGCTGGTGATTTCTTCGATTTTGATTTCCCTAAAACAACAGGACCAGAATTATTCAACTTAGATTATTTGACTGAGGCACAAAATAGTTCATCAACACAGCACTTAAAACCGGAAGACATAATGGCTACCCTTTGCCATTTTTCTGCCATAACCATTAGCGATGCGATTAAAAAATGTTTTGGAAATGAAGCGAAAGCACAAGTGTTTATGAGTGGTGGAGGGATGCACAACCCACTATTGGTTAAACTGTTACAAAAACTGCTACCCCAATCTACCTTTGCTACCACTGACGATTTAAATATTAATCCTGACGCAAAAGAAGCGGTGTTATTTGCTGTACTCGCCAATGAAACTTTGTGTGGAAGCCCAATAAACTTTGGTGGTAGGCAGGGTGTGCCTTCTGTTTGTATGGGAAAAATAAGCTTGCCCGAATAAAAAATTTTGTTTGCAAGGGATTTTGTTAAATTTGTTAAAATCCTAATCAATACAAACAAAACTAAATTTTATGGAAAAAAGTTACCTAAAATGGTCATCAAAATTTCTAGCAGTTTTGATGATGCCATTGCTGTTGCTCTTATGTACAGAAATGGCACAAGCTCAGAGCAAGCGTTATACCATTAACGGAAAAGTAACCGATGCTTCAAATAACGATCCAATTCCGGGGGTGGTTGTTAAGATATTAAATACAACATTAGCCACCAGCACGAGTGGCAACGGCACCTATTCCTTCACAGTAGATTTGGCACCCGGCAAATACCAACTTCAATTTTCTTTTGTTGGATATAAAGCCTCTTCCCAATCCATTACATTAGGTGATAATGTATCTGTTCAACTAAATGCTGCTTTAGGTGGTGATGCAGTAGGCCTGGATGAGGTGATTGTAACTGGTACATCGGCCGGAACCACCCGAAAGGAATTGGGAAGTTATGTAAGTACCGTGAAGGGCGACGACTTAAATAAAGCGCCTAGTGGCAATGTACTCTCATCGTTGCAGGGTAAAACAGCAGGCGCACAAATTAGTCAGAACTCTGGAGACCCAGCAGGGGGGATGTCAGTAAGACTAAGAGGCATTAGTTCTGTAAATTCATCATCAGAACCGCTTTATATTATTGATGGTGTAATAGTAAATAATTCTACTACAAGGGTTACCAACACCTCATCCAACTATGATGGGGGTAACTTTGTTGGAAGCATTGGCCAGAATAGAATGGTGGATATTAACCCAGCTGATATCGATCGAATTGAGGTGTTGAATGGCGCGGCGGCCGCGGCTATTTATGGTTCAAGGGCAAATTCTGGTGTGATACAGATTTTTACTAAGCGAGGAGTGAGTGGCAAAGCACAAGTTAGTTTCAATACGAGTTTAACGATCAGCGAGCTTCGTAAACAGGTTGAAGTCAATCAGGCACCAATCAAATTCGGGGGGTCGGTAAATACACAAACTCAAGATATTTTAACTCCTGCATTAACAAATACTACCCCTGTAACCAGATATAACTATCAAGATTATATTTTTCAAACCGGTTATGGCACAGACAACACAGTTTCTGTTAGCGGTGGTACAGACAATACAAAATTCTATACATCAGCAAGTTATTTTACCAATCAAGGAATCATTAAAAATACAGATTTCACCAGATATAACTTAAGGGCTAATGTAGATCAAAAGATTACTGACTGGGCTGCTTTAAGTGTAGGAATGAATTACATAAGAAGTGCGGCAAATGAAAAGCCTGATGGAAACTCCTTTTTCTCCCCAATGAATTCGGTTACGATTATTGGTAATTTCCATGATATTTTTGCAAGAGATGCCAATGGTAACTTGCTTGCCGTTGGCGAGCGCGGAAGGGTTAATCCAGTATCTGTGATAGAAGATATTAAGCAACGCCAAGAAACCAATCGAATAATTGCAAGTGCCAATTTAAAGCTGTACCCAGTTAAGAACGTTACCTTAAACTTTTTAATCGGTGCCGATAATTCTGGTTCAAATGGCTCAACTTATATTCCGCCTTTTGCCTATAATGTAAACCCAGATTTTTTTGGTGGTGGCGCCGCTTTGGATGGCACGCTAAATGGTTACGCCAGTGCGGCAAGCAACAATGCTTTCCAGTTTAACAACGAAATTAACGCAACTTATCAAGCTAAAATTTCTGATTTAATTTCTTCCACTACGCAGTTGGGCTATTCGTTTCAGTACGAACAAACTAAGTATCAATTGGTTAATGGTAGGGGGCTCGCCCCCTTAATCCAAACGGTTAACGCGGCAGCTACACAATTGCCAAGTGTTGATGGTAGAACCCAACTATCTGTAACTGGGGGTTATTTACAACAAACCTTTAAATACAAAGAGCATTTCTTTTTAACAGGGGCAGTGAGGGTAGATCAATCTACCGTATTCGGAGCCGATAACAGAACCCAAACCTATTTCAAAGGAAATGCGAGTTATGTATTGTCATCTGCCGATTATTGGAAAGATTTTGGTGTTTCATCTTGGTGGGATACTTTTAAAATCAGAGCTGCCTATGGCGAATCTGGCAACTTAACGGGAATTGGTGCTTATGATCGTATAAATGCTTATTCTACCCAATCGTTTTTGGGCAGAGCTTCCTTATTCTCTAGCGCAACTTTAGCCAATGAAAACGTTAAGCCAGAGCGCCAACGCGAATTGGAGTTAGGTACAGATTTATCCTTCTTCAAAAACAGATTGTCGTTACAATTTAACTGGTACAATAAAAAAGTTAGCGATTTACTAATTGCCAGTGTTACAGCGCCATCAACAGGCTTCTCTAGCTTTTTGGATAACATCGGCTCTTTAAGAAATAAAGGAATTGAGTTGGTGGTAGGTGGCACACCATTAAAGGCAAAAGATTTTAGCTGGAATACGACCGTTGTTTTTAATAGAAATAGAAATGAAGCCATAAATGTTGGTGGATTAAGATTGTTCAGTACCAATCCTGGTGCGCCGGTAGCCATTATTGATGGACAGGCCATTGGTGTTTTTTATGGAACATTCTTTGCGCGTAATCCAGACGGAAGTTTGCTAACCAATGCCGCTGGAATTCCACAATTGGAAAAAGGAATTCAAAACTCTACAACAACCTTTACGCCACAACGCGATCCTGTAACAGGCTTGCCAACGGGTACAACGCTTCGTAAGGTTTTAGGAAACCCAAATCCAGATTATACCGCATCTTTCGTTAATGATTTTAGCTATAAAAAATTTAATCTACACATTCAGCTAGATGCCGTTCAGGGTGGAGATGTTTGGAACGCAGATTGGAGAACCCGCCAAGGTGTTGGTAATGGAAAAGTAGCCGAGGCAGAAGATTTAGGGCAGGTGCCAAGAGGTTATGTTGCGGGTGTTTATGCAACTGAAGAATGGAGGATTGATGATGGCTCTTTTGTGAAACTTAGAGAAGTTTCTTTAAGCTATAACATCGGAAAGGTTAAGTATTTAAGAGATTTAACCGTTACCTTGAGTGGAAGAAATCTAATATCGTGGGATAATTACAAAGGCTACGATCCAGAACTAAACTCAGGCGGTCAATCTACCATCTTAAGAAATATCGATTTCGGTTCCGTTCCAATTCCAAGAACCTTTAGTTTAGGTTTACAAGTTAAATTTTAATCGTTAAAGGAAATTTTATGAAAAGTTTAAGAAATAATACTTCAAAATATTTAACCTGTGTTGCCCTTTCATGCATCCTGTTTTCTTCATCATGTACAAAAGAATATCAAGATCCAGCAAGAGCGAAGACAGATGTGGCTTTAACCACTCAACAAGGGTTAACGGCAGTAGCCATCGGCTTACAAAGGGTTTATACATTAACCAGAACAGGTGTGATGTTTAATTCAATTGCGGCAAATGGCTTTGTAACCAATGAGCTTGCTCTATTAAATGCAGGTAACATCCCAGAGTTACAGTTAAGTACTGGTGGAAGTTCTGTTGACGGAACAAACACCATCTTATTTAATTTGTGGACAAGCGCAAACAAAATTGTTTACGATGCAGATTTGGTCATTACGAATGCAAATAATTTGGGGGATAAAGGTTACGCCTCCGGATTAATCGCCTATTCGAGTATTTTTAAAGCCTTAGCTATTGGAAATATGTCTCAGTATTGGGAAAAAATTCCTGATGGAACAGGTAAGAACGTTGGTTTTATAACCCGTGCAGCTGGGTTTGCAAAAGCCATATCGGTGTTGGACAATGCGCTATCTGTTGTAGCTGCCAATCCAATCTCGGCAGGGTTTGCCACCAATGTGCCAACCGATATTAATATTGTAAATACGCTTCATGCACTGAAAGCCAGATATGCGTTGTTTAGTGGAAATTACCCTTTGGCATTAAGCGAAGCAAACGCGGTTGACTTAACAAAGTCATCCTTCTTTAAATTTGATGCCACTTCGCCAAACATCTTATTCACAATTATATCTTCGAATAACGTTTTTCAACCATTGAATGCTAATTTAGGACTTACTGGAGCTAATGTGCCCGATGCAGGTGATAAAAGAATTCCATTTTACACGGTGTTAGTAGGTAGTCCGGCAACCTTGCGCATGAATGGTTTCGCTGCGGCTACAGCATCGCCTTTTCCAATTTATTTACCAGGGGAAATGACTTTAATTAAAGCAGAAGCCTATGCAAGACAGCCAGATTTAACCAATTCGCTTATTGAATTGAATAAGGTAGTTACCAAAACCTCCGATTTGTTCGGCGTTGCGGCAGCTCTTCCAGCATTAATAGGTCCTTACACACAGCAACAACTGCTTGATCTGATTTACAAACACAGATCAATTGAACTATATGCTTCTGGTTTAAAAATTGAAGATATGAGAAGGTTCAACCAGCCCTTAACCGATAGAAAAAGAAACTTTTTCCCATATCCTTTCCAAGAAAGGGATAACAATCCAAATACCCCCGCTGATCCAACTTTTTAGCAAAGCAAAACAAAAGGCTCGATTTATTCGAGCCTTTTGTTTATAAAATATTTACATCTTTTTTTTGATAGTTGGATAAAGACTCGTGCTCCTTATCCAGCTCTGTTACAAGGTAACTAATGCTTTCAATTGGGCAAACCTTAAGCCTTAGTGTAATGTTTAGTTTTTCTGAAATGCATAAAACTGCCGATTTTTTTGAGCAGGCAAGCATGGCTTTTTTAAGTTGATTGATTTCCCAATCGGTATCGGTTAGTCCCCCTTCTGGATGAAGTGCACTGGTTCCCATTAAGCACAAATCAGCTTTAATTTCTGATAACTGAGAAATTACATGCCCACCATAGGTAACCTGAGAATTTTTTGAAAATAAGCCCCCAATTAAAACCACTTCAACATTGTTATATTTGGCCAGTTCTACCGCAACCAACGGGCTAATGGTAAAAAATGTGGCTGATAAGCCTTGTGGAAGCTGTTTGGTAAACTCTAAAATGGTGGTTCCCCCGCCAATAAGCACTACCATTCCGTCCTTAATCAGCTCCGTAGCCTTTTTTGCAATCACGATTTTTTTATCTCTTGCATAAACGGTACTGTCATCAAAGGAGCTGTGATAAGATTTCGAAAGCGCACCCCCGTGAACCTTAAAAAGATGTCCCTCATCAACCAATTCCTGCAAATCTCTACGGATGGTATCTTCAGATACGTTGAGTAATTGAACTAAATCGGAAGTAAGCACTCGATTATGTAAGTTAATTTGGCGCATGATAAAATCATGGCGTTCCTTCTTGAGCATAATTTTGTTTGGTTTAAGCGAATGTATAAAAGTTTTCCCGATTTTCTAAATTTTGCGTGTTTTTGCGTTTTTGTGCATTAATGTTTTGATACTAAGTTAGATTAATCTTGTTTATTTGTTTTTTAATTCAAAAACATTTATGATATTAGCTAAATATTCTGAAAAATGCGTTATTGTGCGTGTTTTAAAAGAAGATGTAATCAACTAACAACTAAACAAATATTTAATCATCATTATTGGCATTTTATGAAAAAAAAGCTACTATTAATTTTTCTTGGTACGTTTTTGTTGCTGGCTCAAGCCTTTGCCCAACAAATAACCGTTACCGGTAAGGTTTCGTCGAGTGACGGGCCTATACCTGGTGTTTCCATTCGAGTAAAGGGAACTACCGTGGTTGCACAAACCAATGGAGATGGAAACTATTCCATCAAGGCATTAAAAACCGATGTACTAACTTTTACTTATGTAGGCTACGCTGTACAAGAAAAAAGCGTCGGAAATAATACATCTCTCAACGTTTTTTTAGAGCAGAATACAAATTCATTAAATGAAGTTGTGGTCACAGCTTTGGGGCAAAAGGTTTCAAAAAAATCTCTAGGTACATCCCAACAAGAAGTGAAAGGACAAGATTTGGCGAATACACAGCGTGAAAATTTCATAAATGCTATGCAGGGCCGAATTGCAGGGGTGGAGGTGACAAGCACATCGGGTATCCCAGGTGCCTCTACATCTATAACGATAAGAGGTGTTAGTTCTATTAGTGGTAGCAACCAACCTCTTTTTGTAGTTGATGGGTTGCCTATTGATAATAAGACCCTTAACACAAGCGCCTTTTATTCTGACAACAGCTCTACTACAGCATTTTCTAATAGAGGAGTAGACTTTACCAATAGGGCTGCGGATATTAATCCGGAAGATATTGAGAGTTTAGTGGTTTTAAAAGGCCCAGAAGCAGCTGCTCTTTATGGTATAGACGCTGCCAATGGTGCAATTGTAATTACCACGAAAAGAGGAAAATCTGGAAAAGGTTCTATTAACTATAGCAACAGTTTTCGTTTAGAGAAAACAAATACAAAACCTGAAATTCAAAATGTTTTTGGATTAGGTGCGGGTGGTATTCCGGCATCTGGAACATTACAATATTTCGGCCCGGCTTATGCACCAGGTACTGTTCTTTATGATAACATTGATGGTTTCTTTCAAACCGCTTTGACTCAAAAACATAACCTCTCACTAGATGGCGGAAGTCAGGATATGAGTTATAGAATATCAACGTCATATACAGAACAAAATGGTGTTGTTCCAAATTCGAATTATGATCGCTTTACGTTAAATGGATCAACAAATGGGAAGCTTAATGAATGGTTGAAGGTTGACTTATCAATGACATACACTTATGCCGTGAATAATCAACCTTTTAAAGGATCTGGTGGGCCATTAATTGGCTTACTACTTTGGCCACAAGAGGATGATGCGAAAAATTATTTAACACCGGCAGGTACAAGAAGGCGATTTACTACTGCTACCGATTTGACTTCTGAAATTGAGAATCCATATTTCAACGTAAACAAAAATAAAATCAACTCCATTCAAAATAGAATCACATCAAACTTCGGTTTTACAATTACCCCAGTTAAATGGTTAAACTTGAAATCGAATGTTGGTTTTGATGTTTATTCTAATAAAAACCTTTTATTAAGTCATCCTGAAAGTTCTAGAGGTTTCAACAAACAAGGAATTATGGATGTTGCAAATGATAATACGAGAAATGTTAACATTCAGAACTTGCTTAATTTAACTAAGCAAAAAATAACATCCGATCTATCAATTGATGCAACATTAGGTAATGCTATTCAAGATCTAAGATCAAATATTGACGCACAATACGGTGAAGGTTTCTTAGATCCTAACTTTGTTTCAATAAATAACACTACTACGACTTTAAGAAACGCAAAATCTTCAATTTCACAAAGAAGGCTTTTCAGTTTGTTCGGTCGAGCTACCTTAAACTATAAAGATTACTTATACATTACCGCTACAGGAAGGAATGACTGGACATCAACCATCCCAATTGGTGCAAATTCATTCTTTTATCCATCCGTTTCAGGAAGCTTTGTGTTTACAGAAGTACCAGCTTTCAAAGAGAGTTTAAGTAAAATATTTACTTCAGGTAAGTTAAGAGCTGCTTTTGCAAATGTGGGTAAGGATGCAAGGCCATACAGTTACGTGCCGTCATTAGAAAGCAAATCTACAGTGGGCGGTGGCTTCGGTTATGGTTTTACAGGCCCTAACTTAGCCTTGAGGCCAGAGTTTGCAAGTTCTTATGAACTAGGAACTGAGTTGGCATTCTTTAAAGATAGATTGGGATTGGATGTTACTGTTTATCGTAAAGAAACTTCAGATCAGATTGTTAATGATAT
Source organism: Pedobacter yonginensis (assembly GCF_003173595.1). Taxonomy (GTDB): domain Bacteria; phylum Bacteroidota; class Bacteroidia; order Sphingobacteriales; family Sphingobacteriaceae; genus Pedobacter; species Pedobacter yonginense. The sequence continues at coordinate 594,797 of NZ_QGNZ01000002.1, read as the reverse complement.
CCGAGGAAGCTATGCAACAGGATATGTTTTGTTTAATTTAAATGGCGCAAGTACGAGGAGTGAAGGCCTTGAGATAACATTAAGAGGTACGCCAATTAAAACCAATAACTTTACTTGGAACGCATTGGTGAATTTTGAAAGTGCAAGAGCAAGAGTCCTAACCTTGCCTAATTCACTGCCAGAGACTTACGTTTCCGATACCAATATTTATGGAACGATAAGAAACGGAACAACGCCAGGTTATTCAACAAGGTCATTAACAGGAACTTTCTATTTGAGAAATACTAATGGTGATATTTTGATTAATCCAGCCTCTGGTTTGCCAGTTAGATCTAGTGTAGTTATTCAAGGTCAGGGAGAAGGGTATGATAGGCAACCTGATTTTTCAATTGGTATTACGAACAGTTTTGCTTATAAAAATTTCTCCTTATCGTTTCTATTGGACATTCGAAAAGGCGGGGATGTACTTAATGCCACTCAAAGTTTCTTAACAGCAAGAGGTTTAAGCACAATGACACTTGATCGCTTGACTCCGAGAATTGTAACAGGAGTACTTCAAGATGGTAAAGAAAACTCAGCCAATCCTACAGTAAATAACATATCAGTAACACCGTTTTATCAAAATACATACTATACCAATTTAAGTGAGGAATTATTCATTGAGAAAGACATAAACTGGATAAGGTTAAAGGATGTTACTTTGCAATATAAATTGCCACAAAGTGTTTTCAGAAAACAAAATTTTGTTAAAAGTGCAAGTGTTTTTGTTACAGGAACAGATTTGTTTTTGATTACCAACTATTCTGGTTTAGATCCAGTTGTAAACGGTAATACAGCTGCTGTAGGTGGTTCTGGGGCTTCTGGAATAGACTATGGTAACTTCCCAATACCGATCGGTTTAAACTTTGGAGTAAGAATTGGATTATAATAATAAGAAGGAAATGAAAAAATTATATATCGCATTACTATTTGGTGCTATAATGAGTACTAGTAGTTGTAAAAAGTTTTTGGATGTAAATACCAATCCTAATGCGCCTCAAACTGTAGAGGCAAATTTATATTTATCGCCAATGCTTCACTGGATGGCTACGGCCCCACAATTCGATGGAATTTATATCGCAAGATATACACAAAACTGGGCCTCAACTGCATCACAAGATCTTTGGGAGCGTCATGGCCATAATCAAGGTGGTACCGCTCCAGATCAAGGTGGACAGATTTGGAGAACAACCTATTATGATTTTGGTCAAAATCTGGTTGACATGACTCAGAAAGCCGAAAGTCAGCAACGCTGGGATTTGCTTGGAGTTGCACAAATTTTGAAAGCATGGGGTTGGAATACTGCAACAGATGCAAATGGCGAAATAATTGTAAAAGAAGCAATTGATGCAAGTAAGCTAACCTTTAATTATGATAGTCAAGAGTATGCTTATCAAGAAACACTAAGGTTAATAGATGCCGCTATTGCAAATTTAAACCGTACTGATGGAGCCGTTAATGAAGCCTATTTAGCTAAAACTGATATCATTTATAGAGGCAAGAGAGCATTATGGATTAAGTTTGCATATGGTTTTAAAGCTATGGTTTTAAATCATTATTCAAATAAACCTTCTCAATATAAAGCCGATCAAGTTATTGCAGCAGTTGATGCATCATTTGCCAGCAATGCAGAAGATGCACTTATTCAATATGCTGGTACAGCGAATGATGATGCCAACTTCCTATCCGCTACTAGAAATAACATTGGAACATTAAGGCAGTCTAAATTCATATTGTCTTTAATGGATGGGACAGTTTTCACTGGTGCAGTTGACCCAAGATTGAGCAGAATGCTGGCGCCATCGCCTGATGGATTATACAGGGGATTAGAACCTACATTCGGAACGGCAGCATTAACAACCACCCAGCAACCTTTAAATCTTTGGGGATATGCATCACAAGCAGCGGCTAATGCTTCAGCTACAACGCCCGCTAGATACTTATTTGCACGTAAAAATAAGTTTCCGATTATCACCTATGCACAGTTGCAATTTATTAAAGCAGAGGCGGCATATAAAAAGGGAGACAAAGCAACAGCATTGGCAGCCTATAAAAATGCAGTATCAGCTCACTTTGATTTTGTGAACCTTAGAAATACTGATGATGGACAAAGTCCAACGCAAATCAGTGCAACTGAGAAAGCAACATATTTAGCTTCTGCTAGTGTAACTCCTACTGATCCTAATACCCTAACACTTTCACAAATCATGTGTCAGAAGTATATTGCTCAATGGGCTTGGGGGCATTTAGAACAATGGACTGATTTAAGAAGATATCATTACACGGATAAAGATCCGATTACAGGTAATCAGGTATTTATTGGGTTTGCTATCCCTACTTCGCTTTTCCCTGATAACCAAAATAAAGTAGTTCAGAGGATGCGTCCTAGATTTAATTCCGAATATGTGTGGAACAGAGCTGGCTTAGATGCAATTGGTGGCTTAGCAACTGACTACCAAACTAAAGAAATGTGGATCACAACCCCTCAATAAGCTTATTATGAAAACAAAATATATCATACTAACGGTAGTATTACTATCTATCACAATTTTTTCTTGCAAAAAAAATGCAGTTCAAAATATAGCAAGACCAATTTCAGGTGCGCAGATTAAGTATTTTAACTTTGCCTTAAACGCTCCAGTAATTAATTTTTACGCCAATGGAACCAAAGTTTCAGCAGCTTCTTCAACTACCGGAGCAGAAAGTTCAACAACAGGAATTGCATTTTCAACTGTTTATCCCTCTACTAACGCTTACACGGTGATTGCTTCAGGAAGCTATGATTTTGCAGCTCAACGTCCAAGCACCTTAACCACAGATGCAAACTTGAGTATAGCCAACCTAACAAAGCAAGTTGATGATGGTAAAAACTATTCCATCTATTTATCTGGTATATATAATACTACAACAAAAAAAACCGATATTTTCGCTGTAGATGATGTTCTTCCTGCCGTTGATACATCGGGTGCTTACGTTCGACTTGTACATACATCATACAACGCGAATGCTTTTGATTTGATTTTGAAAAATACCACCACAAATGTGGAAACACCGGTTGCTACAAATATTGCTTACAAAAGCGCTTCTCCATTTGTTAAAGTTCAACAAGGAGTGTATGATTTGATTTTGAGATACCCAAATACTACAGCCAATATTGTGGTTAGAACTGCCGTAAGTGTTACAAAATCCAACACATATTCCTTTAGTTTAAGAGGCGACATAACATTGCCATATACAGGGACGGCTGTTAATCGACCTTTTATTGACAATACACCAAATAGGTAAAACAAATCGGGGTGATTTCTTTAAAAAATCGCCCCGATTTGTTTCAAGATTAAATCTTAAGTGAAATTACAAAATCTTAAAGCCCAAACTCAATTGAAATAAGTTAGGCGTTTGTTTGTACTTATCGCTTTTACTAATGTTTGATAAACCCGCCTCATAGCGTAAATCAACAGAAATACGGCTAATATCTACACCAGCACCAGCCTGAATACCTAAAGCTTGATTTTTGTAGTTATTAAAGTCTGTTGCTTGTGCATAGGCAGAACTAAAGGTAGAACTGTCATCTAAAATAAAAGAAATAACAGGGCCGGCCATTAGGCGGAAATTTAAGTTATTAGAACCAAATTTTGTTCCGAATAAAACAGGAATATCAAGGGTGGTAAACTTCACTTTACCTTCAGCTGCAACTTCTGTATTGCTGTTATTGGTAAAGCTGATAAATTTATTTCCCTTACTGCCAATATAAGCTTCAGGTTGTACATAGAAACCTGCACCACCAATACGGGCCCAAGCACCAATCTGGTAGCCTAGTCGATTCTCTTCGCTGGCAAAATCAGCATTAATTTTTGCAAGGTTAACGCCTGCCTTTAAGCCAATGTTAAAGGTTTGCGCTTGTGTTGTTGCCCAACCAAGGGTTAGGAAAGCAAGTGAGAAGATAAGTCTTTTCATTGTGTTTAAAGTTTAATTTTTTGGTAAGAATAGTTATTTGGGTTTTATAACGCACTTTTAACACAATTATCATGCTAAAATCATAGCATTATTGATGTTTTTTTATCATATCCATTAAAAAGCCATAAACCTGCCATAAATATTTTTTACTTTTGCCCTAAATAATTTTGCTATGGCTAATTTTCAACTTACCGCAGAAACTGCATTTAAAGTAAAAACGAAATTCTTAAGGAAATATCGCGATCTAGCTAATGAACCTTTAGATTTTGCGCCAGGTAAAGAAGATCAGCTTATTGAAGATTTGATGCGTTTGGTAAAACGCGATCGGACCTATATCGAATTTACCATTCAAAAAGCATTGGCCGATACAAAAGGCAATAGGCTCTAAAACTTTCCTAAATCCCCTTAACCCAGTAACGCTTTAATTACCTGCTGCTCGCCCAAGCTGTTTTTAATCTTTATCTCTTTTTGTACATTTACCTTTGTAGTTTTCAGCATTAAACCTTTTTAGGTTTAGTTGAAACAAGCAAACGGTATTATAAATACACATAGGAGCATGAAAAAAATTAAATACGGTCTTTTAATGGGAGCATTTGGCATCGCCCTATTATCTTTTTCTTTCAAAGAAGATTTATTTCTAGTTTCTAAAAATCTGGATATTTTCGCTTCTCTATATAAGGAAATCAATATTAATTATGTTGATGAAACTAACGCACCACAACTGATGAAAACAGGGATTGATGCCATGTTAGAAAGTTTAGATCCTTACACAGAATATGTTCCGGAATCAGAGATCGAAGATTATCGCCTCAAATACGTAAGCACACAGTATGGTGGAATCGGAGCAAGCACACTTTTTATTGATGGTAAATTATTTGTGAATGAAGTGAGTGAAGGCTATCCGGCGCATAAACAAGATGTGAAGCCTGGCGATCAGGTCATAAAAATTAATGCTATTGATGTTCGTGGAAAAGACCGAGCCCAGATCAGTCAATTACTTCGTGGACCAAAAGGTTCACCAGTTGATTTGGTTTTATTGAGAGAAGGAAAAGAACTCATCAAAAAACTAATCCGCGAAGAAATAAAACAGCCAAATGTTTCCTATTCAGGTATGATTGGCGATGGCATAGGATACATAAGATTAGATAAGTTTTTGGAAAACTCGGGGCAAGAGGTGAAAGATGCACTCTTGGCAATTAATAAAGAAAACCCAAAAGGTATTGTACTCGATTTAAGAAATAACGGTGGTGGCATTGTTCAAGAAGCCGTAAAAATTGTCAATCTATTCGTTAATAAAGATCAACTCATTGCAACCCAAAAGGCCAAGAATGCCGAGAAAACAATTGCTTATAAAACTTTACAAGATCCAGTTTCACTAAGCGTTCCGTTGGTGGTATTGGTCAATGCAGGTTCGGCATCGGCATCGGAAATTGTTGCCGGCTCGTTACAAGATTTAGATCGGGCAATTGTAATCGGTCAACGCAGCTTTGGAAAAGGTTTGGTACAGCAAACGTTTAATCTTCCGTACAACAGTTTGGTAAAAGTTACGGTGGCAAAATATTATACCCCATCTGGGAGATGTATTCAGAAGTTAGATTATAGCCATAAAAATGCAGATGGGGTTGCAGAAAGATTTGCAGATTCTACCATAGCCATGTTTCAAACTAAGGCCGGCAGGAATGTTTACAGTGGTAATGGTATTTATCCAGATGTGGTGGTTGAGCAAGCGAAATTGAGTCCCATCACCATTACTATGCTTAATAAGAACCTGTTTTTTAACTACGCCAATCAATACAAAAAGGAAAAGCCAACCATTACCTCAGCAAAAAATTTCCAAATCTCCGATGCAGATTATGCTGTATTTGCGAGTTCACTGCCAGATAAAGACTTAACCTATCAAAGTAAAACAGAAAGACTACTGTCTGACTTACGCTTAGAAGCCGAAAGGGAAAATAAATCAACAGAGGTTAAGGCCGATTTAGAGAATTTAAAATACAAACTAACCTCCTCAAAAAAAACAGATTTGGCTACCCATAAGGCAGAAATTAAACGGGTTTTGGAAACACAAATTGTAAGTAGGTATTTTTACGAAAAAGGTAGGATTGAGCAGAGCTTTCAATACGATAAAGAATTGGCTGCAGCAAAATCGCTTTTTAATAACCAAAATCAAATGTTAGCCATTTTAAAAGGCGATGGAAATTACAAGATAATTGGCAAGCCAGTAAAAGAAACTACCCCTATAGATTAGTATTTACGATAAAACTAAACATCCCCAATGAAAAAACTACTATTGATAGGCTTCATCCTATGCCTCAATCTACAACTACAGGCTCAAGATTACAAACCAACTGAAGCCAATTTAAAACAAAGAGCGTGGTTTTCAGATGCACGTTTTGGCCTCTTTATACACTGGGGCCCTTTTAGTATTCCCGGCAGTGGAGAGTGGGTGATGAATGAGCGGAAAATAACGGTAGAAAACTATAGCCGTTTAGAAAAGTTTTTTAACCCAATAGATTTTGACGCCGCTAAATGGGTAAGCACCGCAAAAAACGCGGGTATGAAATACATTACGCTCATTACTCGACATCACGATGGCTTTAGCATGTGGGATACCAAATATTCAGATTTTAACATCATGGCTACCCCTTACAAAAAGGATATCGTAAAAATGATGGCTGATGAATGCCATAAACAAGGCATCAAACTTTATCTATACTACTCTTTATTAGATTGGAGGCGAGAAGATTATCCGCACGAGACGGGCAAAACTGGGCAATCCAGCGGTCGGAAAGGGCATGGCGATTATGCAAGCTATTTGGCTTTCATGAAAAATCAGCTCACTGAGTTGCTAACCAACTATGGCGAGATCGGTGGGATCTGGTTTGATGGACATTGGGATCAAACCGCACCCGAAGGAGCCGCAGATCGATCTTCGCGCATCGATTGGAAATACAATGAAATTTATGGACTCATTCATAAGCTCCAGCCACAATGTATGATTGGCAATAATCATCATCTATCTCCTTTCCCTGGCGAAGATTTCCAAATGTTTGAACAAGACTTGCCAGGTGAAAATAAATCTGGATTGAGTTTTCAGGAAGCAAGTGCTAAAGTTCCATTAGAAGCCTGCGTAACCATGAATGGATCTTGGGGCTTCAACTTAACCGATAACAATTATAAAAGCAAAGCAGAACTAATCCAAACGTTAGTTAAAGCAAGTAGTTTGGGTGCAAATTTGTTGCTCAACATTGGGCCAATGCCAAATGGCGAAATTCAACCAGAATTTTTAACAAGGTTAGATTTGATGGGTGAGTGGCTTAAAACTCATGGCGAAAGCATTTATGGTACGCAAGCTGGCTACATCAAACCACAAGATTGGGGGAGCATCACAACCAAGGGAAACAAGATTTTTGTGCATGTATTTAAATCACAACCATTGATTTCCTTAAGCAATTTTCCAGCAAAAAAAATCAAAAAAGCCTATTTGCTAAATGGAGGAAAAGTAGTTAAATATACTTTTGCGAAAGGAAAATTAACCTTTTCTGCCAACTTTGATAACAACGAAGTAGATAATGTTGTGGTGGTGGAGATAGAGTAAAACCTTTCCTGATTTAGGCAGAATTCGGCCGTATTGAAGGATCGTCCTTTCGACCGTAGTGGAGAAATCTTTTAAGGAGATTTTAGTTATTGGTTTCAAGGATCACCCCGTTCCACTGCACTCCAATCGCGGTGACGGATTACAGCCTCATCCTTTAAAACTAAGGCTTGCAATCCTTCAAGGCCATTTTCCAATTCAACAATAACTTGCGGAATCACAGCCGGGTAAATATCGAAGATAATACCTTGCTTTGTAGGCAAAAAACTTAAATTTGCGACAACAAAATTTAAAAATCATGAGTTTCAGAATAGAACACGATACAATGGGCGAGGTGCAGGTACCTGCAGATAAATATTGGGGTGCACAAACCGAACGCTCACGCAACAACTTTAAAATCGGACCAGAAGGTTCAATGCCTAAAGAAATCATTCATGCCTTTGGATACTTGAAAAAAGCAGCAGCACAAGCCAATACTGAACTTGGTGTGCTTTCTGCCGAAAAAGCAGATTTAATTGCAAAAGCTTGCGACGAAATTATTGCCGGCCAATTAGACGATCAGTTTCCTTTAGTAATTTGGCAAACAGGTTCGGGTACGCAGAGTAACATGAATGGTAATGAGGTAATTGCAAACCGCGCTCATGTAATAAATGGTGGTTCATTAGCTGATGATAAAAAAGTACTACACCCTAATGATGATGTAAATAAATCGCAATCATCAAACGATACCTATCCAACAGCTATGCACATTGCGGCATATAAGTTAACGGTAGAAAATACAATTCCAGGTTTAGAAAAACTAAGAAACACCCTAGCCAGAAAGGTTGAAGAATTTAGCTCAATCGTTAAAACAGGTCGTACGCATTTTATGGATGCAACGCCCTTGACGTTAGGACAAGAATTTTCTGGTTACGTACAGCAAATCGATAACAGCATTAGAGCGATTAAAAACGCCTTAGTTATGGTAGCTGAACTTGCCTTAGGCGGAACTGCTGTAGGTACGGGTTTAAATACCCCAAAAGGATATGATGTTTTGGTGGCTAAAAAAATTGCCGATTTAACCGGATTGCCTTTCGTAACTGCCCCGAATAAATTTGAAGCACTAGCAGCGCATGATGCCATGGTAGAATTATCTGGAGCATTGAAACGTACAGCCGTTGCATTAATGAAAATTGCTAATGATGTGCGCATGTTAAGCTCAGGCCCTCGTTGTGGAATAGGCGAAATCGTAATTCCCGATAACGAACCAGGATCTTCAATTATGCCCGGAAAAGTTAATCCAACACAACCAGAAGCACTAACAATGGTTTGCGCGCAAGTTATGGGTAACGACGTTGCAGTATCAGTTGGAGGCATGTCAGGACATTTCGAACTGAATGTTTTTAAACCATTAATTGCAGCAAACGTATTGCAATCTGCACGTTTAATTGGCGATGCTTGCGTATCATTCAACGATAATTGTGCAGAAGGCATCACCGCTAACCTACCAGAAATTGAGAAACACTTGCAAAACTCGCTGATGCTGGTTACCGCATTAAATCCTCATGTGGGTTATGAAAACGCTGCTAAAATTGCAAAGAAAGCGCACAAAGAAAATAAAACGTTAAAAGCTGCAGCCGTTGAATTGGGTTTATTAACCAACGAGCAGTTTGATGAATGGGTACGCCCAGAAGATATGGTTGGAAGTTTAAAATAATCGGAGTTCGGTTTAAGCCTTAATGGAGAAAGCCATTGCAAATCAAAGATAGTTATTGAACTATCACCCCGAATTTAATTAAGGGTCTTTTTTTAAAAAGATATTGTTGCTATCCCGAACTAAGGTTAAATAACCCCAACTTGATCAATAACTTATGAAGTTTAATCTGTCAATTGGTGCAAATTACACTTCATAAGTTTATGCAGTTCAAGAAAAATAATCGCCTTGCGAAAAATGCCAAAATCAATCAATAAAAGTTTTGACTTCAAAAAAATCAAGATTGCCTTTAATTTAAGGCATGTAATCTTGATGCTCTTTTCCTTTTCGATTTTGTTTTTTGCCTGTAGCCCTCGTCCAAATATTCAAGGGAAAGGCGAAGCATTTATGCAGGGCGTTTGGAATGAAGATTCTGTTGCCTTTAGCAATAAATTAACAAATTATACCCAACACCATTTCAAATTTACCTGCGATTCGGTTTACATAGATTTTGAAACCCATAGCAAGGTGAATTTTTATGAAGATTCTTGCTATAACAATGGCGTTTGGAAAGAATACGCCAAGGGCGTGTATGCAGTAAAAGGCGATACACTATTTGTTGGAACAACATTTACCTACGCCAATTACAAGCAAAAAATTTCGGGTTGTTACCGCATTGGTCGTTACGATAAAAACTTCCTGATTAAGAAACGCTCAGCAGATACCTTGCTGCTCGAGAGTTTAAGCGATCAGCGTGAAATCAAATTAAGCCTCAAATCAAGCGTTACCTGCGTACAAAAAGAACTATAGAATGATGTTTACCTCGATTAAAAAGAAATTAGCTTCAGCATTGATTTTTGGAACCTTGGCTTACTTGCCCATTCAGGCAAACGCTTGGGGTATGATTGGTCATCGCGTGGTAGGCGAAATTGCCGATAGCTACCTAAAAGTGAAAACCCGAAAAGCCATCCAATCTATTTTAGGCGCTGAAAGCTTGGCCATGTCTGCAAATTGGGGCGATTTTATCAAATCAGATTCTACATACAATTACATGTACAACTGGCATTTCGTAAATTTGCCCGAAGGGTTGGACCAAGCTGGCCTATACAAGATTTTAGAAACAGAAAAAACGCCTAATCTGTACAACAAAATCCCAGATCTAATTGCGATTTTGAAAAAGTCAAGCAGCACAGCCGATCAAAAAAAGTTAGCTTTAAGAATGCTTGTTCACCTGGCAGGCGATTTATGCCAGCCCATGCACGTTGCCCACAAAGATGATTTAGGAGGAAACCGTGTCTCCGTTTCATGGTTCAACGAAAAATCTAATTTACATAGGGTTTGGGATGAGCAATTGATAGAATATCAGCAATTAAGTTATACAGAATTTGCAAAGGCCATCAATCATCCTTCAGCAATTCAGCTGTACAACTGGCAAAATACAAGCTTAAAAGACTGTATTTTCGAATCCTATAAGGTTTGCAGTAAAATATATGATAACACCAAACCAGATTCCAAATTAAGCTACCGCTATAACTTTGATTGGGTAGAAACCCTCAATCAGCAATTGTTAAAAGGTGGTGTGCGTTTGGCTAAAATGCTCAACGATATTTATGGCTAATTCAATCAGCATCATTTTTAGCGATATTAATCATCTCTTGTAGCCATTTTGAACTTCCACTCGTTTAAATAGAAATCAAAAAAAGCTATGAAAAAATTATTACTTATCGCGGCCATTTGTTTGGCTATTGCCTGTAAAAAGAAAACGGTTGATGCTGATGATGTTACCATGTACAAATGGCCATTAACATCGGCAACCATTACTCCCGCAAAGGTGGTAGATGGAAAAGCAGAAACAAATTTCATGTTAATTTCTGGCCCATCTGCTTGTTTGAACAATAACTTCACCTTGGTTTTTTCAAAAGATGGGTCTTACGCATTCACATCAACTGGCCCCCTTTGCGACATGATTACCTATAAAAATGCCAAGTGGACAAGAAGTGGCAACGAATTTAAATTGGAAGATGGTTTTGGCAATGCAAGCTACCTAAACCTAAACGGAAACACAATGACCAATAATTACACCTTTACTGAAAATAGTGTAACTTATACTGTAAAATACATATACACAGCTAAAAAATAGACGATTGAAAATTTTAATGGTTTGCCTGGGCAACATTTGCCGCTCGCCTTTGGCAGAAGGTATTATGCGGCATCTAAGCCAATCGCACAAACTAGATTGGGAAATAGCCTCTGCAGGAACCGGCAATTGGCACATCGGTAAAGAACCCGATCGGAGAAGCATTTTAGCGGCCAAACAAAGTGGGTACGACATCTCCAGTCAAAGAGCGCAACAGTTTAATTACAATATGTTCAAGGCGTATGATTTGATTTTGGTAATGGATCGAAACAACTTGAGCGATGTTCAGCGCTTGGCAAAAACGGCAGAGGAGCGAGAGAAAGTCAAATTATTTTTAGATAACGATGAAGTTACAGACCCTTATTGGGACGATTCCCTCTTTGAGTCTGTTTGTAAACAAGTAGAAGAAAGATGTAAAGAAATTATCAAACAACTTTCTTAAATTCACAATCGTAAAGCGTCACCCTAACCAAACCCAGCGATGAAAAAATTACTTTCAATCTGCTTTCTAATTGCATCAGTGATGCTCTTGCAAAGCCATATTCCAATAAAGAAAACACCAAAGGTTTTAGTGTTTTCTAAAACAAAAGGTTACAGACATGGATCTATCGAGCTGGGTAAAACAACCATTCAGAAATTAGGTTTAGAACACAACTTTGCTGTTGATACCACAGAAGACGCCTCGAAGTTTACAGATGAAAATCTTAAAAATTATTCAGCAGTAATTTTTTTAAGCACAACTGGCGATGTCTTGAATCAACAACAGCAGATTGCTTTTGAAAGATATATCCAAGCAGGAGGGGGCTATGTAGGTGTTCATGCGGCTACCGATACTGAATACGATTGGCCTTGGTACGGAAAACTTGCGGGAGCATACTTTAGCAGCCACCCAGCCGTACAAGAAGCAAGATTTGTGGTAAAAGACAAAAAACATCCATCAACTAAGTTCTTAACAGATTCAGTTTGGATGCATAAGGATGAGCTGTACAATTTCAAGCAAATCAATCCAGATCTTAAGGTATTAGTTACCATTGATGAAAAATCATATAAAGGCGGTACAAACGGGAATTACCATCCCTTTAGCTGGTACCATGATTTTGATGGAGGTAGAGCTTTCTATACATCGATGGGTCACACCGATGAAACTTGGAGAGACGACAAATTTTTGAAGCACCTTCTTGGAGGTCTTGAGTATGCCATTGGCAAACAAAAATTAGATTATTCTAAATCGCATTCTAAAATGTAAATTCTACTTAAAAAAAACTGATGAAGCTTCATGATTAGGCTGTTGTTTGCGGTTTACAATGCCGTAAATAATAGCCTAATTTGTTTTTAAGGTAATGTCTTTTTAAGATTTGATTTCTTTGCGTTAACCAGATAGATATAATACAGCATACAGAAAGACGCTACCGCACCAAAGCTATGCCACAAAAAGTGCGTACCCACAGTTAAAACCTCCCATTTGTCTGCAATGCGAAAAGTTAAGGCGAAAATAAACGAAATTAGAGCAAAACCAACCCATTTGCCATTGAGCCATTCAGTTTTAAGCAAATAGCCAAAAACAGGAAACAAAACCAATGCAGCCATAAATGCATAGTTAATATTGATAAATATCTGAAAATCGCCACCAACAAATTGTCTCCTTAAAAAAATCTGGAATAAAGCATAAACCACCACAATCAAAACCGCGTAGTACCATTTCGTTAATTTTGCAAGAAAATACACGCCGGCTGACAAACAGAGCAGCATAATGGGCAACCAATCCATAACAATGAAAATTGGCCACCGTCTAAACCCGTGGTAGGTGGTACCTCCAATACCCCCAATATATAGTAGCACTAAAGCGATAGATAAAAAAGTATGTTGTTTAAAATCTCCCCAAAGCTTAAATGTCCAGTAAACGGCAATACCTAAAAAAAAACAACTCGTAAGTGTGTTTAATGGCTCAGGAAAAAGCTGGCTAAGATTAGTTTCAGTGTACATGGTGCCACCATCAGGAGGATTTTGGATAAAGGCGCTCATAATCTTTTAGTAAGATGTAAAATTTGAATGAGTGCAATCTGCATTTATTTGAGCGAAATTTTGCAGTTTGAAGGGGATATTATAAGTAAAAAAATTGCGACTGTTTGTTAATAATATGGTAATCCCGGCATTTCGGTTATAGCTTTTACGAATACCCTTTTTAGTTTTATGACAAACCTTTTATGCTTCGTCCTGTTCCTTTTATACATCAAAATCTATAAAAAACATGAAAACGACAACAGCAACAGCAGAGGTTTTAAACGACCTTATTCAAATTAATAACGACCGTATAGAAGGTTATGAAAAAGCCCGCAAAGAACTAAAAGATGGCGATGCCGATTTGAAATCTCTATTCTTAAATATGATTGAAGAAAGCCAGAAATACAAAATGGCTTTGGCTACCGAAGTTGCAGCATCTGGTTCAGATATTGATACTGGCACCACTACATCTGGTAAAATTTACAGAGGATGGATGGATGTAAAAGCATTGTTCACAGGTCACGATCGCCAAACAGTTTTAAACAATTGTGAGTTTGGTGAAGACGCTGCTCAAAATGCTTATAAACTGGCTCTCGAAGAAGAAGACTTACCCTCAAACATCAGAGATTTAATTTCTGATCAAAAATCATCGTTAAGACGATCGCACGATGAAATCAAAAGATTACGCGATTCTCAAGCATAATTGAGCTAAAAGTTAACAAAAAAGCACCTCCATTGGAAGTGCTTTTTTTTTTAAGTTAATTTTTGCTCACAAATTTCTAACGTCGGTTTTTTTGGCCTTCGTTTCTTAAGTGCTTCAAAATTAAATTCAGGCGATACAGCTCATTTCGATTACTGATATAACCTTCTTTTGTTTAAATTAAAATATTAGCCTAAGCCTCCAGTTCTCTATCCAAGTGTTCAGTAACTCTTTGGATGGTGTTGTCAATGGTATTGCTTAAAATTGTGATGTACGAACCTTTAATTGCGGTATTTATGGCCTCCTCCAAACAGGCTGTGCTCTTATTGTTAATGATAATTTCCTTGTTTGGATCAGCCTGATGGATGCCTTTAATCAGTAAATCAATTAGCTCTTGTTGCGCTCGTCCACGCAAATACTTTTCTTGGCAAATGTAAATTTTATCGAACATCTGGCCTGCAATGCGGGCCGTTTCGATAATGTCCTCGTCACGCCTATCGCCCGTTCCAGATATTATTCCTACATGTTGCGTAGCCTCAACACTCTGTAAATAGGCTTTTACTCCATTAAAGCCATCTGGATTATGTGCAAAATCTACCAAAATTTTAAAATCTTTAAACCTAAACACATTCATTCTACCTGGAGTATGTGCAGCAGAAGGAATAAAAGTTTCTAATGATAAACGAATATCCTCCGGTTTATAACCCCACAAATAAGTTGCAAGGGTTGCCGCTAACACATTCTGAATCATGAAGTTTACTGCTCCACCAAATGTTAAAGGAATGTGAGTGGCTTTGTCAACCCTCAATTTCCAGTCGCCAGTTTTAATGGTGATAAAGCCATTCTCGTAAATCGCAGCTATACCACCTTTTTTACAATGGTCTTTAATAACTGGATTATTCTCATCCATACTGAAATACGCCACGTTACAGCGGGCATTTCTGGCTATCTTCACACAGTAGCCATTATCTGCATTTAAAACGGCCCATCCTTTACGGCGTACGGCTCCAATAACAACCTCTTTAACTCGGGTTAAATCATCAAGATTGTGGATATCTGCAATGCCCAAATGGTCTTCCTGAATATTTGTTATCACACCAATATCGCAAGCATTAAAACCCAATCCCGAACGCAAGATCCCCCCTCTGGCGGTCTCTAAAACGGCAAATTCAACTGTTGGATCTTTTAAAATAAATTCTGCACTTACTGGCCCAGTAGTATCGCCCTGCATGAGCATGGTATTGTGCACATATATACCATCACTGGTGGTGAAACCCACACGTTTACCATTGCTTCTGATAATGTGAGCAATTAAACGGGTAGTAGTTGTTTTTCCATTGGTTCCAGTAACCGCAATAATTGGAATTTGCGATAATTTTCCCGGCGGGTAAAGCATATCAATTACAGAAGCCGCAACATTTCTTGGCAAGCCTTCACTTGGAGCCAAGTGCATCCTAAACCCTGGAGCAGCATTCACTTCCAATACCACGCCACCGTTTTCAGTTAAAGGTTGGGTTAAATTTTGCGCCATAATATCTATCCCGCAAATGTCCAAACCAATTACGCGAGAGATTCGCTCACAAATGAAAATATTTTGTGGGTGAACAATATCCGTAACATCAATAGACGTTCCACCAGTGCTTAAATTGGCAGTCGATTTCAAATACACAACTTCACCTTTTTCTGGAATGGTTTCTAAAGTGTATTCTTTCTTCGCCAATAAATCCAAAGTATCCCGATCAACAGCAATTTCGGTTAACACATTTTCGTGGCCATAACCACGACGTGGATCTTCATTTTCCTTATCAATCAATTCTTGAATGGTATGAATACCATTACCCTTAACATGAGCCGGATCGCGTTGTGCAGCAGCAACCACTTTATGGTCAATCACTAAAACACGAAAATCGTATCCAGTAATGAATTTTTCGATGATAACCCGGCGAGAATAGGTTTTGGCATACTCAAAAGCTTCTTTGGCAGCCTCTAAAGTTTTAACGTTGATGGTAGCCCCTTTTCCATGATTCCCATCTAAAGGCTTAAATACCAATGGAAAGCCAACCTTTTTAACCGATGCTTCCAAATCATCTGGGTTTGAAATGGTCACTCCAGAAGCAACAGGTATTGCCGCTTCAGTTAATAATCTTTTTGTTTCTTCTTTATTACTGGCAATATCAACTGCAATGCTGCTGGTTTGCTCGGTCATGGTGGCCCTAAAACGCACTTGATTTTTGCCATAGCCCAACTGCACCAAAGAACTCTTGTTTAATCTAATCCAAGGAATACTCCTGCTCACAGCTTCTTCAACAATAGAACCTGTACTTGGACCTAGCGCTTCTAACTCGCGGATTTCTTTCATCCGCCTGATGTCGTGCTCTAAATCATATTCTACATTGTCAATTAAAGCCTGGGCAATATTTACAGCAGCCTCAGCAGCATAAACACCAACTTTTTCTTCGAGGTAACTAAATACTACATTATAAATGCCTTCAGTTTTGGTTTGTCTCGTACGGCCAAAGCCAGTTTCCATTCCGGCAATGGTTTGAATTTCTAAAGCAATATGTTCAATAACGTGGCCCATCCAGGTGCCTTCTTTCACTCTGGCAAAAAAACCACCTTCCACACCTTTAGAACAGCGATGACTGAACATGCTTGGAATTAATTTTTCCAATCGTTCTCCAAAACCCTCAATTACATTGGTAGGTCTTTGTTCCAATTCCTCCAAATCTAATCGCATTTGGATGAGTTTTTTACGGCTTATCGACCATATATTTGGCCCTCTTAATACTTGTAAGTTTGATATCTTCATGTTAAAAAATCTGTCTGTTTTTACTTATCAACAAGCAATTTCGCGCCCATTAAACTCGATTGTATTGTATATAAATTGGTGATTGTAAATTATACATTTATTTTGAAAAACGGCAGCCCAAATACCTAAATGTATTTTTAACAAGATTTGTTTTATTTTTTGGATAAAGAAGGTCGATTTTATCCCAAATTATTTCAACGTTTGTTAATAAAATGAATAATATTGACAAAAAAAGTCGTGTTTTTTATCATAAGCTGATATATTTGAGTTTTTTGATACAATAATATAAACACAACGAATGGTTCCGAAGGGTAAACTCATCATTATTGGTGGCGCAATAAACACAGGTAGCTTTGCAGAAACGCAGTTTGGCTTGCCAGAGAATATGAACTTTTTTGAACGCGGCATCCTAAAGCGGATTACCACAGAATCGACAAAAGACATAGAATCTCGTTTTGAAATCATTACCACAGCTTCGTTAATGCCCGAAAAGGTTGGTGAAGAATACATCAAAGCTTATGCCCAATTAGATGTTCATAATGTGGGTGTTTTAAACATCACGAATCGTGAAGAAGCAAATTCTTTAGAAAACTGCGAGCGAATTAAAGCAGCAGATGTTATTGTATTTACAGGTGGCGATCAACTTCGCTTATCATCCATTTTTGGTGGCACTAAAATCCATCAAATTCTATTAGAAAAATACAAAAATGAACCCGTTGTGATTGCAGGTACATCTGCCGGTGCTGCTGCAAGTTCTAAAAACATGATTTACCAAGGAAGCAGTAAAGATGCTCTGCTTAAAGGCGAAGTTAAAATTACGGGCGGACTGGGCTTTATTGATGATGTGATTGTAGATACGCACTTTGTACAGCGCGGTAGAATTGGCCGCTTATTGTATGCCGCCGCAAGTAACCCAGGTATTTTAGGAATTGGATTGGGTGAAGATACAGGTCTTTTCATTTCCGATGGACACATTATGGAAGCCATTGGCTCTGGTATGGTGATCTTGGTAGATGGTAGAAACATGGCCGATACTAATTTAACCGATGTGGAAATGGGACAACCGGTTTCCATTAAAAACATGGTTGTACACGTAATGTGCGATGGCGATGTGTACGATTTAACTGATCACAGTTTGGTGATCCATCATCCCAAAGTTATTCCGGTAGGCTAATTTTTTTAAGATTGAGGGCCTCAGAGGCCAAATTTGATATCTAGCGCTCGCTATTTCAACCGAACAAAATGAAATTAATCATACATGGTGGCTTTTTCAGTGAGTCATCAACAAACCAAGAAACAAAAAAAGCGAAGCAAAATGCTTTATCAGAAATTGTTAGCCTTGGCCACGAATATTTAAAAACACACACCGCCTTAGAAACTGTAGTTTATACGGTAGCGCTTTTGGAAGATAATGAGCTATTCAATGCAGGCATCGGTTCTCAAATCCAGAGCGATGGAAAGGTAAGGTTAAGCGCATCACTTATGGATGGTAAAACTGAAAAATTTAGTGGAGTAATTAACGTAGAGAATGTCAAAAACCCGATACAAATTGCCCAAACTTTAATCACTTACGATGATCGTGTGTTAAGTGGAGAAGGTGCGCAGAATTTTGCCCGTGCAAATGGATTCGATTATTTTGATCCGATAACCACCCAACGCCAAACGGAGTACGAAGCAAAGCTGAACCAAAAAAACAATAAGGGAACAGTTGGCTGCGTGGCATTGGATTCAGATGGAAATTTAGCCGCCGCAACCTCAACAGGAGGCAAAGGATTTGAAATTCCTTGTAGAGTAAGCGATTCTGCTACAGTAGCAGGAAATTATGCAAATCCATTTGCTGGCATATCTTGCACCGGGGTGGGCGAAGACATCACCAGCACAGCCTTAGCCGCAAAAATAGTTACCCGCGTTACAGATGGCTTTTCTCTAAAAGATGCCTGCGACAAGTCTTTCACCGAGCTTAAACCCTATGACGGATTTGCAGGTGTTATAGGCATCTCTGCAAAAGGCGAAATTTATCACTGTGATTCACATCCATATATGGTTTGGGCTTCATTTGATGTTAATTTACAGGTATTTAGCTAATATTGTAATTAAAGTATTATTTTTGTTGCATGACCAAAATAGTTTTGGCTTTTATTAGCCTTTTTGCCTCATTACAACTTTACGCTCAAAACATCGATCGCCCTGAAAATCAAGAACCTAATGGTGGCAATGCCATTAATATAGCCGTTTCTAAATTTAATGAGGCCGATGGAAATTCGTTTTTCGATGAAGCCGAAAATCTGGAACGAAAAGGCGACTTCAATGAAGCGTTAACCTTGTTCGGCAAGGCGGCTTTCGAATATAGTGCGGTAAAAAACTTCAATAGGTATGGTCAAGCCATCATAAAAATGAGCAATATGCACTATCAGTTAGGCCGATTTACAGATGCCGAACAAATTTTGCTAAATGTTGCCCTCAAAAACTATTCGAAAATGGGTAGTAAAAATGGCTTAATGAATACCTATAATTTACTGGGTAAAGTGTATTTGGCCAGTAGTAAATATACCCAATCCATGTGGTTTTACACCCAGCAAGGTATTCTAGCCAAACAACTGAAAAGCAATAATTCGTACATAGAATCTATTTTGGGCATTGCACAAGTCAAAATCAGAAAGAAAGATTTCACCTTGGCTTTAAGAGATTTGAAAAGCGCAGAATGGCTGGCAAATTCTATCAAAACCACGCAGTATAAAACTCAGATTAAAGACGCCAGAGAACTTATTGCCATCAAGATTTCTCCAAAAAAATAGCTGCTAGTATCTTCTAAGTAAGGGGCCAAAATAGCCAATGCAAAAACAGCCAGGTAATTATTTTTTGCTGTAGAAGTACATAGGTGCAAATTAAGTATCCACCCTAGGCAATAAAAAGTAAAGGTACTGTGGAAAGGATTTCCCAATTGGATGCATCTACAACTTATAGGATTTGGTCTTATCGGCATTTAGCTCAGTGTTTTAAAACAAAAACTATTGGCTAACGTTAAATCAAAGAATTGCTTAATAAAAAGCTTTTAGGTAGATTTGATACGTTTTGACAAGAGACGGTAATATTGCTGTCTCTTTTTTGTTTTTTCGTTAAAATGGTATCATATTGGCTATATAGAATTAGAAATGGATTTTAAATTATTTAAAGAGATGTTAAAAAGAATATTTTTTGTAATTTTTACTGCTGCAGTACTCGCTTGTCATGCCGCACCAAAGCCTCAACCAATTGTTGAAGGGGTTACAAACGTGAAACCAGATGAGCAACAACAACTTGTTATTAAAGAGGTGGTGAACTTAATTGAGAGCTACAACTACAAAAAAATTCAGGTTAACGATTCTATTTCTTCTCTAATTCTAGATAAATACATCAAAGCTTTAGATCAAGGTAGGAATTATTTTCTGGCTTCAGACATCAAAGAATTCGAGAAATATAGATTTACTCTTGATGATGATTTTAAAAATGGCGATTTAAGCGCACCTTTCTACATCTACAACGTTTACGCAAAGCGATTGAATGAATATTTTACCTATTCTTTGGCTTCCATTAAAACCAAATTCGATTTCAATCAAAACGATACATACGTTTATGACAGAGAAAAAATGCCTTGGGCAACTTCGGCAGCTACTTTAAATGATACCTGGAAAAAACGTGTTAAATACGAATTGGTAAACTTAAACTTAACAGGAACTGCAGAAGCTAAAAATGTAGAAACCCTAACAAAACGCTACCAGAATTTACAATCGCAAACCTCTAAAACAAACAATCAAGATGTTTTTCAAATTTTGATGGATGCTTTTACCGAATCGATTGATCCACATACCAATTACTTCAATCCATCTAACGCAGTTGCCTTTAACGAAGACATGTCTCGTTCATTCGAAGGCATTGGCGCTCGTTTACAGCTTGAAAATGAAGTGGTAAAAATTTCAGAAATTATAGCCGGTGGACCTGCCTTCAAAGGAAAACAATTAAGTGCTGGCGATAGAATCATTGCTGTGGCACAAGGGGATGGCGAATTTGTTGATGTTGTTGGATGGAGATTAGACAATACCGTATCGAAAATTAAAGGCCCTGCTGGCACAAAAGTTCGTTTAAAAGTAATTCCAGTGGGTAAAGAAATGTCATCTAAAGCGGTAATCATCGAAATGGTTCGCGAGAAAATTATTCTTCAAGATCAGTCCGCTAAGAAAAAGGTTAAAACCATCAACACCAATGGTAAAGCATATAAAATTGGCGTGATTTCATTACCAGCATTTTACGCTGATTTTAAAGCGGCAAATGCAGGCGATAAAAATTATAAAAGTACAACCCGTGATGTTAGATTATTAATCGATACATTAAAAAATAAAGATAAAGTTGATGCCATTGTAATGGATCTACGTGGAAACGGTGGAGGATCTTTAGTTGAAGCCATTTCGCTAACTGGCCTATTTATTGATAAGGGGCCAGTTGTACAGGTTAAAGATTTACGTGGTAAAATTGAAGTTGACGAAGATCAAAATACAGGAGTTAGTTGGGATGGCCCATTTGGCGTAATTGTAGATCGTTTAAGCGCTTCAGCATCCGAAATATTTGCCGGTGCAATTCAGGATTACGGACGTGGAATTATCATGGGAAGCCAAACTTATGGCAAAGGCACTGTTCAATCATCAATTGATTTGAATAAATTGGTTAATCCATCAATGCTACAACGCGTTGCAAGTTTAGTCACCAAAAACAAAACCACTGGTACATCTCCTGCAAGTGCTAACCCTGCCGATATTAACCTAGGCCAAATTAATTTAACAATGGCTAAGTTTTATCGCGTGGCTGGTAGCAGTACACAACATAAAGGCGTAACGCCAGATGTGGTTTTCCCATCCGTGTACCCAATGGATAAAATTGGCGAAGATACAGAACCCTCTGCCTTACCTTGGGATGTTATTGCAAGTTCTACTTTTAAACCTGTTGCTAATTTAACGGCCGTAAAAGCAGGCTTAATTAAAAATAGTGAACAACGTGTAAATAGTTCATTGGATTTTAAATACTTGAAACAAGATATTGCCGATCTTAAAAAACGCGACGCTGAAGTTTCAGTACCTTTAAATGAGGCAAAATTAAAAGCAGAACGTGATGCTCAGGAAGCGAAAACTTTAGCCAGACAAAATGATTTAAGAGCGCTAAGAGGGTTGCCAGCAGTTAAAAAAGGTGATAAAGTTACAAAACAAGATACCTTCGATTTTATCGAAGATGAATCGCTAAAAGTAATGGGCGATTTCATGCAACAATCTGGAAGTTACGTGATGAACTTAGGTTCTTTTTAAAAAGGATAAATAAGAAGAAAGCCCTTAGAATTTAATTTCTAAGGGCTTTTTTTAGTTAAAGATAGTATGTTCAGGATAACAAAAATATTGTTTAAAAAATGAGTTAAGGCCTTGAAATAAGCATTTTAATTGGTATTGTTTTGCTCTGGTCTTTCTACCTTAGGGTTTAACCGCACTCATATTTAATTAGTACCGAACTATATTTTTGTTTTTGGCTCTTTCGGCTTATTTAGTTGCATAGCCATCATTTCTTTTAAGGTTTTATTCATGCCTTCACTACTACCATCCAAGAAAATAACGTTGCCATCGCCATTTTCAGCAAAATGCTTGATGGATTCGGTCCACATCGTAAATAAAATTACAGAAATATCCAGGTTAGCTTCTTCCATTTCCTGTGCAGCTTTTGTCATACCATGGGCAACCTCAGCGCGGAACAGCGCAATACCCTGACCACGTAACTGGGCCGCTTCACGTTCTGCCGTAGCTGCAATTTTGATTGCGTTACCGTCCGCTTCGGCAGCTTTGGTTTTTGTAATAAGCAAAGCTTGTCCTTCGTTTTCGGCTGCTGCTTTTAAGTTGTTTGAGGCCACTACGCGACTCATAGAACGCATAATTTCTTCATCGAAAGTAATATCGTTTAATTGAAGATCCTGAAGGTGATAGCCCCAGCCATCTAAAACCTGATCAATCTGTTCCTTAACATGAAGAACAATTTCATTTCGCTGAGCCAATACATTTGCTTGCTTCTGGGTAGCAACATAAGCACGAATCGAACCTTCAATGGTACGGATTAAGGCTTGCATTAAATTCGTAGCATCCACGAACTTGAAGGCTACGTTTTTGATGGTTTCCTCATCTTGGTTAACAACCGAATACAAAAGCATGGCCTTAAAGTAAACATTTGCCTGATCTTGAGTTACCGCCTGAAATGAAAGTTCTACAGATCTATTTTGAATAGAAATACGAGAATAAATTTGCTCAATCAGTGGAATCTTGAAATTTAAGCCTGGTTTTAGTTGTCTTCGATATTTTCCAAATACCGTTACAACAGCAATTGTACCCTGCTTTACCGTTACAAAAGAACTTAAAAGGATGATAATTGCGAGGAAGATTAGAATGTAGATGGTGTATTGCATAATTCATTTTTTTTATGAAGTTATAAAAAAATACATGCAAATGGTCTTTACTCCGCCATCAACTTAAACTAATCTCAAAACAAATTCATCAAAAATTTGTCTTAACGTAATAAAATCTATCAAAATGAATGTAAAACGCACTTTTGGAACAATATTAACCGTACTTGGAATTGTTGGATTAATCTACGCGGGCTGGGGCTTTGTAAACCATAGCCAAAATACCAGAGGCTTAATGGTTTATGGAATTATTGGATTAATATTCTTCGTTTCTGGAATCGGTCTGGTAAAAAACACCAAAGACGAGGTTTAAAACCTTTCAAGTATCCACTCGTGTTTATAAAACGAATGCCAAGAATTATCTAATCAAAGGGAGTTCTGGTTACAAAATTTCTTTTAAAAACTGAGAAGACGCATCAGAAATCCTTCTTCTCGACTGGAGCGCAGCGAAATGGAGAGATCTTTGAAATTAGGAATGAAATCAACTAGGTTATCTAAGAGATATCTTATTGACAATAGATATGCGGATTTTATTCCAACCAAGTTCAATGATTTCTTCATTACGATATAAAATGTCGATGAATTTTAACAATTTTAAAATCAGTCCGTGTTGCTGAATTTATTTCAGCATACAGATGGAAATTAATTGTTTTTAGTCTTTCTCACTTACCCGTAAGCCTTCATCAGCTTTTATTTTTGTTTTTGATGATGAGGTATTGACTGAATGCTACTAAAGAACCTGCTAAAATTATAATGCCCGCAGATATTAAATTTTTAGGATTCTGATTGATGTAATAGGCAGCAGCCAACACTAAAATGGCGGCACAAATGCCAATTATATAATGTATTAGGGTTCCTTTTTTCATGTTGGGATTATTCTACTAAAGAAATTCTGTTGTTCTCGAACTTTAATTGATGCCCTGCAAAGTCGGTATCGGTTAAAGTTTTGATTTGTTTAAAGGCGGTGAAATTGTCATCCAACGTTAAACGGTTTATTTTATCTTGTTTAATGGAAACAACGTCGGCAAACAAGAAATCGCCTTTGGCATTAAGCTTTAAGTGTAGGAGTGGCGCAAATCCGTTTGATCCTTTCAAGCTGAACATGCCGTAGGTGCAAAAATTACCTAAACTGTAAGCGATAAATTTGTGCTTGTAAACTTCTACTGCTCGGGTTACATGAGGACCATGACCAAGAACTACATCGGCACCTGCATCAATAACAGCGTGAGAAAATGCGTAAACATTCCCTCGATTTTCATTGTAAAATAATTCAGTTTTGCGCGTTACATGCTCAAAACGAGCACCTTCGCCACCACCATGGAATGAAACAATAACAATATCTGCCATCGTTTTTAATTTCGCAACTAAAGCTTTCGCTCCTTTTATGTCCTTTATCGAAACGGTGTTTTCGTTCGGAGCAAATGCACAGAAAGCATATCTTACACTATCTTTTTCAAAAATTTCAAAAGGCTTATTAAGCTGGCCAGCATAATGGATTTGAAGGGAATCTAACATTCGGGCAGTATTTTTCCGTCCTTTAGCATCAAAATCGCCAACATGATTATTGGCTATGCTCAAAACATTAAAACCGGCCTTTTTATAAATTGCAGCATATCGATCAGGCATTCTGAAAGCATAACAATTGTTTGGGTTAATGCCGTCACATTTGTTTGAATTGCCGGAGTTCAAAAAGCATCCCTCTAGGTTCCCAAAAACAATGTCGCCCTTTAGCAAACCATCTACGGCTTTAAAACTGTCTTCACCATCGTCTGGTGGAAGGTTTGTTTCGGATGGAAAAGCCGAGCCCAACATCATATCGCCCACGGCAACAATAGAAATGGTATCCTTAATTTTTCGTACTAACGTATCTGTATTTGCTTTTTGAACAACCACTTTAGCGCTGTTGCTTGTACAACTAATGAAAATAATTAGGGTGAAGGATGAAATGATTAGACTATTGATAAACTTCATTTTAAACTTAGCATATATAAAAAAATCCTCCAAAATTGCTTTAGGAGGATTGTATTTTGATGGAGGTTAACACAATTGGTTAACTCCAAATTACTATTCTACTGTAAATTCTTTTTTGAACGATTCTAAAACGCGGCCGCCTTTGTAAAAATAGCGGCTATAATAGGGTTCGTTTAAATTACTGATTACTACACCACGAGAACTAGATGCGTGAGCAAATCTGTTGTCGCCTAAGTAAATACCAACATGTGAAATACTTCTACTTTTTATTTTGAAGAAAACCAAATCGCCTTCTTTTAAATCCTCTTTGGATAATGGGTCAACCATACTGAAGATATCGCGAGAATTGCGTCTTATTGTTGTGTTGAAAACTTTGTCGTAGATCGCTTTTGTAAAAGCAGAGCAATCAATCCCTTTTTTGCTGTTTCCTCCGAAACTGTAGGGCGTTCCAATCCATTCATAAACAAACTTATATAATTTTAAGTTCGAAGTCGCATCTACAGCTACACCCATCACTTGTGAGAAATATTGGGAAGCTAAGTTGTCGGGATCATTAAGGTCTTTACCAGATTCTTTTGTTTTTGTTTGCGAAAATGCAACTGAGAGCGTGCAAATTACGATTAGGGATGAAAACAAAAATTTTTTAATCATGTTATACAGTTATGTTTGGGTATTCACTTACACATTAACGTAAACCACATGGGCTTATTGTCGG
Organism: Pedobacter yonginensis; assembly: GCF_003173595.1. Taxonomy (GTDB): domain Bacteria; phylum Bacteroidota; class Bacteroidia; order Sphingobacteriales; family Sphingobacteriaceae; genus Pedobacter; species Pedobacter yonginense. The sequence goes on along the minus strand of NZ_QGNZ01000002.1, from coordinate 568,741 downwards.
ATTTCAAAAGTATTAATAATACAAATGTTATCCAAATGTTTTGGGCTATAAAGTTAAAGTTATTAACATTTTTTGTGTATATAACCCTTATATTCATTTAAATAGTCATAAAACTGTTTATAACTTAACTCATTGGTCTGTTTTTGAATCGTTATTCTAATTAAAAACTAATCCGCTATTAATTTTACTCGCATTGCTTTTTGCCAAATTATAATTCATCGTAATTGATAAATCAATAATATACTTCTTGGATAACTTAGTTATGCATTTTATTGGTTCAAAAAACACAATAGGAGCGTTTCAAATACATTTTTTTATCCAAAACATTCTAATTAGATTTAAAGTCTATTACAAAAGCAAGTTTGATAAATTATTTTTCATTTTGATGTCTTTATCGTGTTCATTTTACACTAAATAGTTCATTTTATTACAATAAAAAATTAGATTTGCTGTCGCAAAAAAACAAATACCCTAAAATGAGTGCAGTAGAAATAAATAAAGATACCTGGTTAAAGTGGTTCGAGTCGATGTTGCTTATGCGTAAATTCGAGGAGAAAACGGGTCAGTTATACGGACAACAAAAAATTCGTGGCTTTTGTCATTTATACATTGGACAAGAGGCTGTAGTTGCAGGTGCTATATCTGCAATGCAAAAAGGAGATTCAATGATTACTACTTACCGTGATCATGCGCATGCTTTAGCATTGGGCGTAAGTGCAGATAGCATTATGGCTGAAATGTATGGTAAAGCTACTGGCTGTTCTAAAGGTAAAGGTGGTTCAATGCACATGTTTAGCAAAGAACATAATTTCTACGGCGGTCATGCAATTGTTGGTGGTCAAATCCCTTTAGGTGCTGGAGTTGCTTTTGCAGAAAAATACAAAGGAACAGATAATGTTAACATTTGTTACATGGGCGATGGCGCTGTGCGTCAAGGTGCATTAAACGAAACATTTAACATGGCTATGCTTTGGAAATTACCAGTTGTTTTTGTTTGCGAAAATAATGGTTATGCCATGGGTACTTCGGTACAACGTACCACAAACATGACTGATATTTATAAAATTGGTTTAGGTTTCGATATGCCATGTGCGCCAGTTGATGGTATGGACCCAGTTGCGGTACATAATGCCATGGATGAGGCCATTCAACGTGCACGTAAAGGTGAAGGACCAACTTTCTTGGAAATGAGAACGTACCGTTACCGCGGTCACTCGATGTCAGATCCAGCAAAATATCGTACAAAAGAAGAATTAGAAGATTATAAAGCAAAAGATCCAGTAGAACTTGCAAGAGAAACTATTCTTAAAGAAAAGTATGCAGATCAGGCTTGGATTGAAGAAGTTGAAGCTAAAGTAAAAGCAACAGTAGATCAAGCTGTGAAATTTGCTGAAGAATCGCCTTGGCCAGATGCTTCTGAATTATACAAAGATGTATATATGCAGACGGACTATCCTTACGTAATGGACTAATAATTTTAAGATTTTCAATTAATAATATATAATGGCTGAAGTAGTTAGAATGCCCAAAATGAGCGATACCATGACAGAAGGGGTATTGGCAAAATGGCATGTTAAAGTTGGCGATAAAGTAAAAAGTGGTGATGTGCTTGCTGAGGTAGAAACCGATAAAGCAACAATGGATCTGGAATCTTACGAGGAAGGTACTTTATTACATATTGGTGTTGAAGAAGGAAAAGGTGTTCCTATTGATGCTATTATCGCGGTAATTGGAAAAGAAGGTGAAGATTTTCAGGCAGCGATTGATGCGGCCGGTGGGTCAGCTAAAGCAGAAGCTCCAAAAGCAGATGTAGCTGAAGCCCCTAAAACTGAAGATAAGAAACAGGAAGCCCCTGCTCAAGGCGGTGGCTTAAGCGAAGAAGAGTTAGCAGCAAAAGGTGTTACGGTAATTCGTATGCCTTTGTTAAGCGATACCATGACTGAAGGCGTAATTGCTGAATGGCATAAAAAAGTTGGCGATAAAGTTAAGGATGATGATGTTTTAGCTGATGTAGAAACCGATAAGGCAACTATGGAAGTGATGGGCTATGCAACTGGTACTTTGCTACATATTGGCGTAGAAAAAGGTTCAGCCGCAAAAGTTAATGGGATTATCGCAATCGTTGGTCCCGAAGGGACAGATGTTAGCGGAATTTTAGCAGGCGGATCTGCTCCAGCTGCAAAAACTGAAAGTAAAGAAGAAGCACCTAAAGAAGAAAAACAATCTACAACTGCTGATGCAACCTCTGCTCCAGTTGCCGAAACTTCATCTGACAGTCGTGTAAAGGCGTCGCCATTGGCTAAAAAAATAGCTAAAGATAAGGGTATTGATTTGGCCCAAGTTGCGGGAAGTGCAGAAGGCGGTCGAATCATTAAAAAAGATATCGAAAACTTTAAACCTGCTGCACAAGGGGAAAGCGGAAAGCCAAAAGCGGAAAGCGCCGGTAATACAGATAAACCTGCTGCTTCAGCTCCAGTTATACCAACCTATGCTGGCGAAGTTAAATTTACAGAGGCACCTGTTTCTCAAATGCGTAAAGTTATTGCGAAACGTTTGGCAGAAAGCTTATTTACTGCACCACATTTCTATTTAACCATTAGTATCGATATGGACAACGCGATGGCTGCTCGTACAGCAATCAATGCAGTTGCTCCTGTTAAGGTTTCATTTAACGATATCGTTATCAAGGCCGTTGCTGTGGCGTTGAAGAAACATCCAGCAGTTAACTCATCATGGGGTGGAGATAAAATCCGTTTCAATGAACATACAAACATTGGTGTGGCTATGGCCGTGGAAGATGGCTTGTTAGTACCTGTTGTTCGCTTCGCTGATGGTAAATCTCTATCACACATTTCTGCTGAGGTAAAAGATTTCGGCGGTAAAGCAAAAGCAAAAAAATTACAACCTGCAGATTGGGAAGGCTCAACTTTTACAGTTTCTAATTTAGGTATGTTTGGCATTGATGAGTTTACATCGATTATCAACTCTCCTGATGGTGCAATTTTATCGGTAGGTGCAATACAACAAGTGCCTGTTGTTAAAAATGGTGCTGTAGTTCCTGGTAACGTAATGAAATTGACTTTAGGTTGCGATCACCGTGTGGTGGATGGGGCAACCGGAGCACAATTCTTACAAACGCTAAAGGGCTTATTAGAAGAACCAATTCGGTTACTTGCATAATTACAATTTACTCCTGAACTTGTTGAAGGATTCTAAAAATAGAAAGAGCTATCAAAAGGTAGCTCTTTTTGTTTGTATAAATCTCCATGTATCATTCTGATCTTCGGAAGAATTAAAATACTTGCTATCCCACCGAACAGGAATTACCTATAAATCCCACCATCACCAAACCCTTCATCAATTACTTTGTTTATAATGAAATACAAAATCATGGATAAAGATAAATTGATACAAGAAGCCTATTTGGTTGCGCATAAAATAGAAGAGAATGGGAATTTTCCGAATAACCCAAAGTTACCCCTAATGATTTATAAAGGTGCTTTTCTAATTCATCCAGACGATACAGAAGATGCAATAAAAAAAGTTTTTGCAACCAATGGCTATACTAATGCTTGGGTAAATGGAATATTTAATTACGACCATTATCATAGCAATACACATGAAGTAATGGGTGTTTTTAGTGGAAAAGCAGAAGTTCAATTTGGGGGCGAACATGGCGTATGCGTAGAACTGGATAAAGGAGATGTAGTGCTAATTCCTGCAGGAGTTGCCCACAGAAATCTGAATTCTAGTGAGGATTTCAAAGTAGTTGGAGCATACCCAAATGGGCTCGACTATAATATTAAATATGGCAAGCCTGAAGAGCGACCTGAAGCAGATGAAGATATTGCGAGAGTAAAAAATCCTGATAGCGATCCTGTTTATGGAAGTAAAGGGCATCTTTTCGAGTGTTGGTACAATAATAATTGCGAAAATGTGTAAAACTCTTTCCCTTTTGCGCTACAAATTTCTTTAATTTTCGGGTTTTAAAATAAGTATCCCGATATAGATGAATTTTCGTAGTATAGTTTCAGCATTAGCAATCTCCATAACCTTATTCACCGCATGTTCAAGCAAAAAATCTGAAGAGAAAAAAGCTGCTGAGAAAAAAATCCGCACCAAAGATGACGATAAGGCGGACAGTATTTTAGTAGCATATAATCCTGAAAAGGGTGATAAATGGATAGCCAATTTTGTAGATAACCTACATAAGAAATATGGTTTCAATGGCAATATGCTTGTGGCTAAAGATGGGAAAATCTTATATGAGAAGGCCATTGGTTGGGCAGACTATCTACATCGTGATAGCTTAAAAATAAATTCAGAGTTTGAACTGGCATCCATTACCAAAACCTTTACAGGTACTGCAATTATGCAATTGTTAGAGGCTAAAAAACTTTCTCTAAACGATAATGTGAAGAAGTTTTTTCCAAATTTCCCATATGAGGGAATTACCGTAAAGCTCTTGCTTACGCACCGAAGTGGGATGATGAACTATGTTTACTTTATCGATGACATTTGGCGCAAGGAAAAGCGAAACATGAAAAAGGGGGTAACCAACCAAGAAGTGATGAATGTTATTGCAGAGAAGAAACCCAATCCTTACACTAAACCTGATAACAGATTCCATTATAACAACTCTAATTTTATGGTGTTAGGCGCCATTATAGAAAAAGTTACTGGGCAACGATATTCTCAATACATGATGGAGCATGTTTTCAAGCCAGCAGGCTTAAAACACACACACGTTTACAGTACCACAGAGTATGAAAAAGTTCCTGTTGATGTGGTTGGTCATGATCGTACTTGGAAATATTCCGTTGCACAAAACTTTCTGGATGGACCCGTTGGAGATAAAGGCATCTACAGCACTGTGCATGATTTGGTACTCTTTGATAAGTATTTGAAAAACGGCAGATTATTGTCTAAAACAAGCTTAGATTCAGCCTATAAAGGCCATAATAAGCCTGTTAATGGTCATTTTAACTATGGTTATGGTTGGAGAATGTTTGATGGAGCAGGTATGGATAAAGTTGTTTATCACACGGGTTGGTGGCATGGCTTCAGACACATCTACGTTCGAGATTTAGATAAAAACATCGTAATTATTTTCTTGGGTAATTTAACCAATGGTAGTTTAATGCACTTGGATGATTTGTATAAACATTTCAATATGCCAATTATACGCAAGGGTGCTTATCATGGCAATGGAAGTTTGCCAGGAACGGATGAGGATTAACTTAAATTAATATTTATTCATCGTTAAAAGATTAAAACACAACTTGATTTAAATCGTTTATAAAAAAACAAAAAATTATGTTTGATAAATTATTCGCAGCACAGCAAAAAGCTGAAGAGATTAAGAAAAGATTGGATACCATTTCGGTATATGGCGAGGTAGAAAATGGTGCCATCAAAATTACTGCAACTGCCAATAAAAACATCACTGGCGTATCAATAAGTGAAGAATTTTTGAAAAATGCGGATAAAGAAGAAATTGAAGAATTGTTGCAGACCGCTATAAACAAGGCACTTGCAAGCGCAGAAGAGGTGAGCGCTACAGAAATGCAAGCTTCAGCAAAAGACATGCTTGGTGGTTTAGGCGGAATGTTCGGCCAATAAACAAATAAAGTGAATTCGGGATTCACCTGGAGATAAATTCAAAGTGAAGAGACCGGATGGCCATATGCTATAACCCATCCAAAATGCTTTGGGCTGTATGTCTCATTCCTTAAACCTATCTCAAGCCAACTACAAAATTTAGGACCTAATTTTAAAATCCAATGAAATATACCTATTACGGACAATCTTGTTTCTTACTGGAAACTTCAAACAAAAAACTACTATTTGATCCATTTATTTCGCATAATCCGCTAGCGAAGGATGTAGATACCAAAGCTATCGAAGCAGATTATATTTTGGTAAGTCATGGTCATGGAGATCATGTTGCTGATTTGGTTGAATTAGCAAAACAAACTGGCGCTACGGTTATCGCAATGCCAGAAGTAGCAGAATGGGCGCAGAAACAAGGTGTTGAAAAGCTTCACCCGATGAACTATGGAAAGTTCTCTTTTGATTGGGGAACGGTGCGCATGGTTACCGCCACACACTCATCAGGTTTGCCAGATGGTAGCTATGGTGGCAATCCGGCAGGGTTCGTTTTGGAAGTGGACGGTAAGCAGATTTATTTTGCTGGTGATACAGGCTTAACCATCGAAATGAAGGTTTTGGCTGATATTTACAATCTTGACTATGCTATTTTGCCCATTGGTGGCAATTACACCATGGATGTTGATGATGCTTTAGTTGCAACCAAGTATTTTGATTGCGATAAAGTTATCGGCGTACATTATAACACTTTTCCGGTAATTGAAATCGATACAGAGGTTGCGGTTGATAAGTTTAAACGCGAAAACAAAACTTTACTGTTACCAGCCATCGGCGAAACAATCGATTTATAAATAAAAAAGAAAGGGTCCTAATTTTCATCAGGACCCTTTTCAAATTATAAACCTAAACCTAGTTCTTTTTAACCACTTTAGTGGTTGTTTTGTTTGCTTTATAGCGCATGTCTGCGGTACCATCTTTTTTAGTCGGCCCAGCAACCTTAGTTACCGCTTTAGCCTTATTTTCTTTATAGCGCATATCTGGCGTTCCATCTGCCTTCATTTTAGCCGCCGTTGTAGTTGTTTTTGTTTCAACTTTTTTAGCTTCCATTTTTGCGCCAGCTTTTACCGGAGCCGTAGTGCTTTTAACTTCTTTTTTAACAACTTTTTTAGCTTGTGCAGTAGTTGCTGGGGTTTGAGCAAATGCTGTGGTTAAACCAAATGCTGCGATTGCGATTAAACTCAATAATTTTTTCATGTTTCTAATTTTTTTGTTTTACTCGTTAAATTGTTGATATAAAATTGAATATTAGGGATGAAGATTTAATGAAGATAATGAAAAATCAATTCAGAGCGAAGTTTATGTTAATATGCTAAAGAACATTAGCTTCCTTATTAGAAACTTTAAAAGGTATCTATCTTTATGCAGTGAAAATAAAAGTAAAAAAAAGAAAAGCTGTTTCATATCTTTTTAATGTGCTGCTAGCCAATTTTCGCCTTCACCAATTTCTACAACAATAGGTACAGTGGTTTTAATGGCAGTGGGCATTCTATCTTGAATAATGGCTTTCATGGTTTCTTTCTCCGTCCTTAAAACATCAAACACAAGCTCATCATGCACTTGCATGGTCATGGTGGATTTTAAGTTCTGAGCCTTCATATCTCTGTGAATATTAATCATTGCGATTTTAATCATATCAGCAGCAGAACCTTGAATGGGTGCGTTTATGGCATTTCGTTCTGCAAAACCACGCACCGTTTGATTTGCGGAATTGATGTCTCTTAAATAGCGCCTGCGTCCCATAATCGTTTCAACAAAGCCATTCTCACGAGCGAAGTTCATGGTATCGCTCATGTAACGTTTAATGCCTGGGTATTGGGCGAAATACTGTTCAATAATTTCAGCAGCTTCCTTACGTGGAATCCCTAAATTCTGTGATAAACCAAAGGCCGATTGTCCATAAATAATACCAAAATTTACGGCTTTAGCGTTTCTTCTTTGTGTTCCATCTACTTCTTCGATGCCGATTCCGTAAACTTTTGCCGCCGTTGCGGTATGGATGTCGATACCCTTGCTAAAGGCATCCAACATATTTTCTTCCTTGCTTATATCGGCGATAATTCTAAGTTCTATTTGAGAATAATCGGCAGATAGTAAAATATGATCCTCATCTCTGGCAATAAAGGCTTTTCTAACTTCTCTACCACGCTCCGAACGAATGGGGATGTTTTGCAGATTCGGATTATTTGAACTTAACCTACCTGTTGCGGCAACTGCCTGATTGTAAGAGGTATGAACCCGACCTGTTTTTGGGTTAACCATCAAAGGAAGTGCATCAACATAGGTAGATTTTAATTTTTGCAACTGGCGGAAATCTAAAATATCCTGCACAATGTCGCTTTTATGGGCAAGGGCTGTTAAAACATCTTCGCCGGTTTGGTATTGGCCTGTTTTTGTCTTTTTGGCTTTTGGATCAAGCTGAAGTTTATCAAATAAAACTTCGCCCAGTTGCTTTGGCGATGCCAGATTAAATTTGATGCCGGCTTTCTCGTAAACATTCTGCTCAAATTTGATGATCTCTGTTTCCAGTTCTTTCGAATAGGCTTGGAGCGTTTCTATATCGATACGAACCCCTTCTTTTTCAATATCTGCTAAAACATAAACCAATGGGTTTTCAATTTCCTCGGCAAGTTTTGCTGCGTTAAGCTCTTTCAATTTTGGTTCGAAGATGTTTGCAAGCTGTAAGGTAACATCGGCATCTTCAGCCGCATAATCAACCACATCAACAATTGGCACATCACGCATGGTTCCCTGATTTTTCCCCTTTGGTCCTATCAGCTTGGTGATTGAAATTGGCGAGTAACCCAAATAGTTTTCCGATAAAACGTCCATTCCGTGTCGAGTATCAGGGTCAATTAAGTAATGGGCAAGCATGGTATCAAAAATCTTGCCTTGCACTTGCAAACCGTACCACTTTAGCACCAAAATATCATATTTGGTGTTCTGTCCGATTTTATCAATTTTTTCGTTTTCTAATACAACTTTAAACTCATCAACAATGGCCTGTGCTTGTTCACGCGCTGCCGGAACAGGGATGTAATAGCCCTCCCCAGGTTTTATGCAGAAAGATAATCCCACCAATTCAGCAAGATTTGCATCTGTTCCTGTGGTTTCTGTATCGAAAGAGATTCGATTTTGAGTAAGCAATAATTTAATTAATTCTGCACGTTGCTCGGCTGTTTCAACCAACTGATAATGATGTTCTGTATTTTCTATGGTTTTAGCCGGAAGTTTTTCTACGGGTTCTTCCTCAACCAAAGTGTTGGTATATTGAATGGCCTCACCAGATTGGTTACCAAATAAATCGGTTTGCGTACCCTCTTGAAATTTTGCAGTAGTAACCGAAAACTCATCGCCAAAAACTCTTCGACCTAATGTTCTAAATTCTAGTTCGGTGAAAAGGGGTTCTAATAAATCTCGGCTTGGATCGCAAAGCTCTAAACTGGCCTCATCTAATTCTACAGGCACATCTAAAAGTATGGTTGCCAGTTTTTTTGAAATTAAGCCCTGTTCAGCGAAGTTTTCTACATTTTCACGTTGCTTCCCTTTTAACTCATGCGAATTTGCAATAATGTTCTCCATCGAGCCGTATTGCTTAATTAAAAGCTTAGCCGTTTTTTCGCCAATGCCTGGTATTCCTGGGATGTTATCTACTGCATCGCCCCATAAGCCCAAAATATCGATAACCTGCAATACATTTTCTATTTCCCACTTTGCCAAAACCTCCTTCACACCCAGAATTTCCATGTCGTTACCCATTCTTGCAGGCTTGTATATGAAAATGTTTTCTGAAACCAGCTGAGCAAAATCTTTATCAGGGGTCATGCAAAAAACTTGATAACCTTTTAACTCTGCTTTTTTAGCCAGTGTACCGATGATATCATCGGCTTCATAGCCATCAGAAGTAATTACTGGAATATTGAAGCCTGTAATCAATTTTATTACGTATGGCATTGCTGCCGCTAAATCTTCGGGCATGGCTTGGCGGTGTGCCTTGTATGCTTCGAAAGAGGTATGTCGTTCTGTAGGTGCTTCCGTATCAAAAACTACGGCAATATGTGTTGGTTTTTCTTTCTTTATCACATCAAGCAAGGTATTGGTAAAGCCCATTACCGCCGATGTATTAATGCCCGTAGAAGTGAAACGTGGGTTTTTACTTAATGCAAAGTGCGCTCTATACATCAACGCCATTCCATCCAAAAGAAAGAGTTTTTTATTATTCATGTGATTACACAGATTTAATGATTATGCTGATGAGCCGATTTCATCAGATGTTAAAAGTAACCAAAGTTAATCATATCGGTAAATTGCTTTTCAATAAAAAATCAAATTAATTTATTGAATATCTATATTTAATGCATCATAAATTAAAACGCCTTATGAAAACAATTTGTACATTTCTTATTTGCTTTACAGTAACAGTTTGTAAAGCGCAACTTCCCGCTCCAGAACTGGTAACTTACATTACTTTCGAAAATTTGAAAGGCCAATCCGATGATTATGGTACTTCAATTAAGCCCATTGGAACCGGTGCATTTACTAATATTGCTGACCGCAATGCGATGCAAAGCAGAATGACAAAGCTTAAAGGTAGCTTTCGTTGGCCTGATGGCTCCACCATCGATTTTTCTAAAAGAGGAAGCAAATCGGGCAAACAAGGGATAGTTGATGTTTATACGCTCACAAACCCAACAAGCCATGCTACCATCAATCTTTATGTTGATCCTTACAAAACAGACTCCACCTATTACGTTCCAAAAGGATTGATTGCTGTTAATGAGCGCATTTTGGAAAAGGAAATAGCACCCTATTTAAAACTTGTTGAAGAAATTAAGGACTCCAAAGATGGCTATGTTGATCAAAAAGATAATTTATCAAATTTGGTTGCCTATTTAGCTTCAAATGTAGGATTGACGAATTTCATCGACAGAGAAAATTTAGCCAAAGTTATGACAGATACTCAAGCAAAAGATGACGTAAAAAATTATTTGCTTTGCCTATATGTGGTATATAAATTTTATGCCTTAGGTAAAAATTATCCTAACCCTAAGATTTATGCACTAGAGCAATTGAAAGTTAGTTTGGCTAATTTTCAAAAAACACATTCAGATATCGAAACAGGTAACATTAAAATTAATCTCAATTGATAAGAAAGCCAATTATTTGCGTTATTTGTAAAACACTTTGATTATTATGAAATTTCTCGCTTCGTTAGTATGGCTTGTATTTTTGGTTGGAAAACTTTTTGCACAAGATTTTATTGTAAAAAATAACGATGAAGTTGTTCGAGGCACCATTAAGGGAACGGACTACTTTTCGGTTTTTATAAGTGCCAATGATGAAGCGGATGTAATTTTGCCTGCAAAAGATGTGAAGAATTTCTTTTGGAATGGCAATAGCTATGTTAGCAAAGGTTTTGCGAATAAGAAAAATTTTGAATATCGGTTTGTAAAAGTAATTGAAATGGGTGCGGTTAACCTGTATTCTTTTGGTGGAGAAAGTCTGGTACCTGTTCAGAAAGAGAAAAAGGTAAAATTCAGGCCTTCAATTGGTATTGGAACAGGAACTGGGGGTTTTGGCGGAATGGGCATGGGTGGCGGAATCAGCATTGGCGGGGGTAGAAACGCTGAACCAGAAAGGCCTGCAGGAGCACCCGTTATTCGATATTTTATAGAAAAGCCAGGAGCGGGGCCTTTACAAGAAATTCCGATTAAAGCGATAACTGAAGATGCCCGAAAACCTGAAGTAAAAACAATTTTGCTTCAAAAACTTGGAGATCAAGCTCAATTAAAAGCAAAGTTAGAGGCTGATACCGATTTGAATAGTAGAGATGTTATTGAGTTGGTTAAAGCATATAATGAGGCCAGGAAATAATGCAGGGTACGGAGTTTATAATGTTAAATTCCGTAATCTTGCACCACAAATATGGCTATGCTTATTTAGCCTGAAGAATTAAGCTCGTCCCAATATTCAACTGCTCTTCTGTAGTGAGGGATTACAATGCTTCCCCCAACGAGGTTAGCAATCATAAAAATCTCATTCATTTCATCCGTGTTTACACCAGCCTCGAAACATTTGCCAAGGTGATATTTGATGCAGTCATCGCAACGCAAAACCATCGATGCCACCAAGCCAAGCATTTCTTTGGTCTTTACATTCAAAGCGCCTTCTGCGTAAGATGTTGTATCTAGGGCGAAAAAGCGTTTGATATTTGTATTTGCGGTTTCCATTATCCTATCGTTCATCTTTTCGCGATAGCCATTGAATTCTTCTACTAATTTACCCATGATTTGAATTTTGAATGATTGAATTTTGAATGATTGAATGAGTGAATGTTGAATTACAGATTCATTTCTTCGAGGGGATTCCAGAAAACGGTTTTGAAATTTACAACCTTATCATTTTTAACTTGTACACCTTCTGCTGCCAAAAGCTGTTCCATCAAGTCTGGTGTTTTAAAGTGAAATTTACCCGTAAGCAAACCACTGCTGTTTACAACCCGATGTGCAGGAACGTTGGGATGCGCCAAGCCTGCATAAAGCATTGCATGTCCAACCATCCTCGATGATTTAGCTACCCCTAAACTTTTAGCAATTGCGCCATAAGAAGTCACTCTTCCTTTCGGAATCAATCTAGCGACCTCGTAAACCTGTTCGTAAAAGTTAGTGTTCATCTATTCAAAAGAAAATTGAATGTAATTGATGTTTTTATCGTGTAGTAAGTATTTTTTCTCGTAATATGTTTTAATGGATAAAACCTCGTCAGCCAACTCAGATGTGTACAAATGATCGGTATTTTTGTGTATAACCAAGTCAAGTTCTTTAACTTTTTCGCAGGTATAGGCATAAAGCTGGTCGTTGTCGGTTTTTAAATTTACCTTGCCACCACGCTTTAAAGCTTGCTTGTATCGGTTTAGGAAAGCTGGAAAAGTTAATCTTTTCTTTTCTCTACTATCTTGAGGTTGGGGGTCGGGGAAGGTGATCCAAATTTCATCAATTTCACCCTCATCAAAATAATCCAGTAAGTTTTCAATCTGAATACGCAGAAAAGCAACATTGTTGATTCCATCCTCAATGGCTGTTTTAGCACCTCTCCAAATTCGGTTGCCTTTGTAGTCAATTCCAATAAAGTTTTTGTCAGGAAATAGCCTAGCCAAATTCACAGAGTACTCACCTTTACCACAAGCCAATTCCAGTACAATTGGATTTTCATTTTTAAAGTGATCGCCTGCCCATTTGCCCTTTAACGGCTTACCTTCTTCTAATTGATGCACATTTGCAAAAGTCTCTATTTCTGCAAAACGTCTAAGTTTATCTTTACCCAAAAGTTTTTTTGGCAAATTTACAATTAAATCGTTTATCGATTGGCTTTTTTAGTTCAATAACTAAGCAGATTTTATAAAACCAATCGTATTTTTGCATTCGTTAAAACACATAACTTGGAAAAAAGCGCAAAAATATACATTGCCGGTCATCGTGGCATGGTTGGTTCAGCAATTTATCGTAAACTAAAAAAAGAGGGTTACGAGAACCTATTAGTTAAAACTTCCTCAGAGTTAGATCTTCGCAATCAGCAAGCTGTGGCCGATTTTTTTGATCAGGAAAAGCCCGAATACGTGTTCTTAGCAGCAGCTAAAGTTGGCGGTATTGTAGCAAATAATACATACAGAGCAGATTTTCTGTACGAAAACTTGGCAATCCAAAACCATGTGATTCACAGCGCTTATGTAAGTGGCGTTAAAAAATTGATGTTTTTGGGGTCAAGCTGCATCTATCCAAAAATGGCTCCCCAGCCTTTGAAGGAAGATTATCTTTTAACAGGCACGCTGGAACATACAAATGAGCCTTATGCCATAGCTAAAATTGCCGGTATAAAAATGTGCGATGCTTATCGCGACCAATATGGCTGCAATTTCATTTCAGTTATGCCAACCAATTTATATGGCTACAACGATAATTATCATCCTCAAAACTCTCATGTTTTACCAGCGCTAATTCGTAAGTTTCATGAAGCAAAAATTAACAACGCCCCGCGAGTAGAAATTTGGGGATCTGGTTCGCCAATGCGTGAATTTTTATTTGCAGACGATTTAGCGGATGCGTGTTACTACTTAATGCAAAATTACGATGAACCAAACCTAATCAATATTGGTACGGGTCACGATTTGACCATTAAAGATCTTACTGTGTTAATTAAGGATATTTTGGGCTATGAAGGAGAATTGGTTTTTGATGCAAGCAAACCAGATGGCACACCACGAAAATTAATGGATGTAACAAAACTTCATAATTTAGGCTGGAGACATAAGGTGGAGCTACCAGAAGGTATTGCCCTAGCCTATGAAGATTTTAAAAGCAAAAACTAGATCAACAATATTTTCGCTTGTTCCTCAAAATCTGTTTCTGATATAAACATTCTATAGTTAAAATTGATATATTTGATTTTATAAATCAATTTTAACTATATGACTTTAGTTCAGCTTGAATATATTGTTGCGGTAGATACCTACAGAAGCTTTGTTACTGCTGCAGAAAAATGCTTTGTAACCCAACCCACGCTTAGCATGCAGGTGCAAAAGCTAGAAGAACTGTTAAGTGTAAAACTTTTCGATCGCAGTAAACAACCTGTTACCCCAACTGAAATTGGTGCTCAAATTATTGCACAGGCACGAATCATTCTCCAAGAAAGCGGCAAAGTTAAAGAGCTGATTAATAGTCAACAACAAGATGTTTTAGGCGAGCTAAGAATTGGCGTGATACCCACTGTAGCCCCATACCTATTACCCCAGGTTATTTCTGCAATGCTAGAAAAATACCCGGAATTAAAACTTTTAATTTGGGAATACACAACTGAAGATATTATTCAAAACTTGAAAACAGGCGTTTTGGATTGTGGTATTTTGGCAACCCCTTTAACCGATGCCAACTTAACAGAACTTCCCTTGTATTATGAAAACTTTGTAAGTTACATCAGCAAGAACAGCAAGCTTTATAAAAAGAAAGCCATTGATGCAGAGGATTTGAATGATGAAAACATTTGGCTACTAAACGAAGGCCATTGTATGCGCAATCAGGTTTTGAACATCTGTCGTTCTACGAAAAATAACCGTTTACAAGGTTTGGAATACAATACTGGCAGTGTAGAAACCCTGGTTAGGATGGTTGATTTGAATGGTGGCGCTACGCTGCTACCAGAGCTGGCCATTGCAGAGCTTAACGCCAAGCAAACCAGCAAAATTCGGTATTTCAAAACACCAGAACCCGTTAGGGAAATTAGTTTGGTTACGCATAAAAACTTCATCAAAAAGCGTATGCTGAATGCTTTAAAGGAAGAAATTTTACAAATTATCCCCAAAGCGATGAAGCAAAAGAAGAAAAAAGACGTTGTAGGAATTTAAAGATTGCCGTGGCCTAGGCAATGCTTTCCGACCTCTCGAGTTGTGCGCAGTGGAATGGAGAGATTTTTTAAACAAGGAATGAAAAAGCTTTCGCTCCACTGTCGAAATGACAATTATTGTATTGGAGATTTGCTATGCATTTAGCAATTATGCGTATAACTTATGGATTTTGTTTCTCCGGTTTGGGTCCCGATAGCAAACCCTTAATATCACCCTCTACTTCTTCTTCCTCAGCCTTTTTCTTTTTCTTGCCCGTTTTGGCTGCTTTACCACTTAGGCGTTCTTCAATAATTTTATCGTACTCAGTTTGTTGCTCTCCTTTTAATACGTTGCGAATATTTTTCGAAGTTTCATTCTGAAGTTTGTAAAATTTATCAACATCATCCTCACGAGGGTTGCCCGCTTGTTGCCTTTTAATTAATTCTGCTTGTTCCTTAGCTTGGTTGTAGGTAAATCTATAAACCACACTCTTTTGGGTATCGTTTAACTTTAATCTTTTATCCAAGTCCTCCACATTCTTTTTTGCAATCTCATCAGGTGTCGGAACTTTATTTTGTTGCGCTTTTGCTAGCCCAACCATTCCAATTACAATTAAGAATAAAAATACAATCCTCTTCATTTTGAACAATTTAATACCCTGCAAAGTTATTAATTAATCTTAAAAACAAGAAAGCCCGCAAAATAGATTTTGCGGGCTTTCCAAATTTCAATATGAAGTTTTACAACGCTTTTTTATAAAGTTCTGCAACAGCATCCCAGTTAACTGCGTTCCAAATTGCAGCTAAATAATCAGGACGTTTGTTTTGATACTTTAAGTAATAAGCATGTTCCCAAACATCAATACCAAAAATTGGAGTACCCTTTACTTCGGCAATATCCATTAGTGGGTTATCTTGATTTGGGGTAGAAGAAACTTGAAGTTTTTTATCTGCACCAACTGATAACCAAGCCCAACCCGAACCAAAACGTGTAGCACCTGCTTCTTGTAATTTGGTTTTCAAATCAGCAAATGAACCGAAAGTTTCGTTTATCGCTTTAGCTAAATCACCGGTTGGCTCACCACCTTTATTTGGACCTAAAACGTTCCAGAATAAAGAGTGATTATAGTGTCCACCACCGTTATTTCTTACAGCAGCAGGATATTTTGAAATGTTTTTTACAATTTCCTCGATACTAGAATTTGATTCAGGCTTGCCTTCCAATGCTTTGTTTAAGTTGGTAACGTAAGCTTGATGATGTTTATCATGGTGGATTTCCATGGTCAATTTATCAATATGCGGTTCTAATGCATCGGTTGCGTAATGTAACGCAGGTAATTCAAAAGCCATAATATGTTATGTTTAAAGTTTTAAATATGTTTACTGTAGCAAATATAACATTCAAAGGTTAAGTTTTGTTTAAGCATCGTGTTAAAATGGTGTAAAGTTAAATCCCATGAATAAAATCTTTTTTTGCTACCTTTTTCTGGCAAAAAAATCCTTCATCAATAAAGCACATTGGTCTGCAAGTACACCACCCTTTAATTCAGTTTTCGGGTGTAATAGGCTTGCATTTTTAGAAATAAAACCACGTTTCTCCTCTCTGGCTCCATAAACAATGCGGCTAATTTGAGTCCAATAACTTGCCCCGGCACACATTACACAAGGTTCAATGGTTACGTAAAGGGTGCAGTCTCTTAAATATTTGCCACCAATGGTTTGCGCCGCCGATGTAAAGGCTTGCATCTCTGCATGTGCGGTAACATCATTAAAACGCTCGGTTAAATTATATCCTCTACCAACAATTCTATTCTTACATACCACGATAGCCCCAATCGGAATTTCATCTTCTGCTAAAGCTTTTTGCGCTTCCGCTAGTGCTAATTTCATGTAGTGGATGTCTTCATCCTCAGGGTTTGTATGTTCAAAATCGTAGAAACTCATGCCGCAAAGTTAACTTTTAAAAGGATTTCTGGAGAAGGAGTTTGCTGGGAGTTTTGGAAACCAAGCTTTGTTCAGGATCACTCAACCGCCTTGGTTCGTGTACTCACGAAACAAAGAAGAAACAATTAAAAACGATATTTGGCAAATAATCTTTTTTTGGAAAGCTACGTTCAGCGGTGCTTGGCATCTCCAGTCCTGCTTTACCTCCAAGCCCAATGAAAAATTGGGGCTTTCCGTTCAATCAGGTTTAGGCACAATGGCGCTTGCGATAACGATGGAAGCCAACCGCCTTGGTTCGTGTCTTCACGAAACAAAGAAGAAATAATTAAAAACGATAATTGGTAAATAATCTTTTTTTGGAAAGCAACGTTCAGCGGTGCTTGGCATCTTCAGTCCTGCTTTACCTCCAAGCCCAATGAAAAATTGGGGCTTTCCGTTCAATCAGGTTTAGGCACAAAGGTAATTGCGTTAACGATGGAAGCCAACCGCCGTGGTTCGTGTCCTCACGAAACAAAGAATAAATAATTAAAAACGATAATTGGTAAATAATCTTTTTTTGGAAAGCAACGTTCAGTGGTGATTGGCATCTTCAGTCCTGATTTACCTCCAAGCCCAATGAAAAATTGGGGCTTTCCGTTCAATCAGGTTTGGGCACAAAGGTGCTTGCGTTAACGATGGAAGCCAACCGCCGTGGTTCGTGTCCTCACGAAACAAAAAGAAATAACTAAAAACGACAATTGGCAAATAATCTTTTTTTGGAAAACAACGTTCAACGGTGCTTGGCATCTTCTGTCCTGCTTTACCTCCAAGCCCAATGAAAAATTGGGGCTTTCCGTTCAATCAGGTTTGGGCACAAAGGTGCTTGCGTTAACGATGGAAGCCAACCGCCGTGGTTCGTGTCCTCACGAAACAAAAAGAAATAATTAAAAACGATAATTGGCAAATAATTTTTTTTTGGAAAACAACGTTCAGCGGTGCTCGGCATCTCCAGTCCTGCTTTACCTCCAAGCCCAATGAAAAATTGGGGCTTTCCGTTCAATCAGGTTTGGGCACAAAGGTGCTTGCGTTAACGATGGAAGCCAACCGCCGTGGTTCGTGTACTCACGAAACAAAAAGAAATAACTAAAAACGACAATTGGCAAATAATCTTTTTTTTGGAAAACAACGTTCAGTGGTGCTTGGCATCTTCAGTCCTGCTTTAACTCCAAGCCCAATGAAAAATTGGGGTTTTCTGTTCAATCAGGTTTAGGCACAAAGATGCTTGCGTTAACGATGGAAGCGGCATCCTTTTTGGCTTTTTCAGCCAAAAAGATATAGCGGACAGCGTGTTAAAACGCCCGAATCATCAAAGAATTTATGAATCAATTATAATTTCAAGATATTTAAATTTATCGTAAGGGCGTTTATGTTAAAAGCACATTACTTCTTAAACGTTTCTCTTTTAGCTCTTACGTACTGATTTGGCCATTCCGTCTCATCGCCCAAAATTTGAGCGGCATGCATTGGGAAATAGGCGTCGCGTAAAGATTCTCTAGCAATGAAGATTAAGTCGGCTTTTCCTTGTTCTAAAATTTCTTCAGCTTGATGGGCCTCTACAATAACACCAACAGCGCCAGTATAAATGCCAACCTCATTTCTAATTTTATCCGCAAAGGGCACCTGATAATTTGGGCCAGCCGGAATTTTAGCATCTGGTACATTCCCACCAGAAGAAGTATCAATCAAATCAACACCCTTATCTTTTAAAACCGCCGCCAGCTGAACAGAGTCATTTTCATCCCATCCGCCTTCTGTCCAGTCTGTAGCCGAAATGCGAACAAAAATTGGCAATTCTTCGGGCCAAACCGATTGTACTGCTTCAACAACATCAATGGTAAAACGGATGCGGTTTTCAAAACTTCCGCCGTAAATATCGTTGCGTTTATTACTCAGCGGACTAAAAAACTGGTGCAGCAAGTAGCCATGTGCGGCATGTATTTCTACCACTTTATATCCAGCATCTTTAGCACGTTGCGCTGCCGCACGAAAAGCAAAAACAACATCCTGAATTTCTTTGATACTCATCTCGTGTGGAACTAACTGACCATGTTTAAAGGCCTCTGCTGAAGCACTAACGGGCAACCAACTGTTTTCGCCTTCACTAATTTGTTCGCCACCCGCCCAAGGCACTTCGCAACTGGCCTTTCTACCCGCATGAGCCAATTGAATTCCGGCAACGGCGCCATTTTCATGGATAAAAGATACAATCTGTTTTAGTTTTTCTACATGTTCATCTTTCCAAATCCCTAAGTCTGCATACGTAATTCTTCCATCAGGACTTACTGCCGAGGCTTCTTGAATAATGAGCCCCGCACCACCCACTGCACGGCTTCCTAAATGCACCAAATGCCAGTCATTCGCAAAACCATCAACCGCCGAGTATTGGCACATTGGCGAGATTACAATTCTGTTCTTTAAGGTTACGTGTTTGAGCTTTAGGGGAGAAAATAATTTTGACATGATCGTTTCTTTTATACAAACATACAATCTATGCATTAAGGAAGTTTTAGGGCCATAAGTTTTAGTCGATATTTTACAAGCGGGTTATAAAATTTTGGCTTCGGAAAAAAAATTAGTAAAAAATTTGGAGGTAATCAAAATACAACATACTTTAGTGTATTATTTAACTAATACAGTAGATATGATAAAAATTAACAATCTTAATTTTGGCTACAGTAAGCATAAGCCACTGTTCAAGAATATGAGTATGCAATTGAGCAACGGCCACATTTATGGTTTGCTCGGAAAAAATGGAGCTGGTAAATCGAGCTTGTTGAAAAACATGGCTGGCTTAGTTTACGCCCAAAGCGGGACATTAG
This sequence comes from Pedobacter yonginensis, assembly GCF_003173595.1. GTDB lineage: Bacteria > Bacteroidota > Bacteroidia > Sphingobacteriales > Sphingobacteriaceae > Pedobacter > Pedobacter yonginense. The sequence goes on along the minus strand of NZ_QGNZ01000002.1, from coordinate 548,897 downwards.
ATGTAATGGGTTTTAACCCTGCCAAACGCCAGCCAGCTTTACTTGAGCAAATCTGTTTTATTCCAGAAGAGTTTTATTTGCCTTCGGTAAAAATTTCTGCATACATAAAAGCAAATGCGCCTTTTTACAAAAACTTCAACCACCAATACTTCGGTAACCTCTTAAAAGAGTTTGATATTCCTGTTAGTCAGAAATTGATTAACATGAGTTACGGCCAAAAGAAAAAAGTAATTATTGCTTTTGGTTTAGCAACACAAGCCAAACTCATCATTATGGACGAACCCACAAACGGGCTAGACATTCCTTCGAAGGCACAGTTTAGAAAAATTATGGCTTCAGCGATGACAGATGATCGCTGCATTATCATATCTACGCATCAAGTTAGAGATTTAGACAATTTAATTGATACGGTAATTATGCTTGATGAAAATGATGTAGCCTTAAAAGCTTCGGTACAGGAGATTACAGAGAAATTAACTTTCAAAAAAGTTAAAGAAGTTGATGACAGCATCATTTATGCCGAGCCATCGCTTTCTGGCTACAATGCCGTAATGCCAAATTATCATCAAGAAGAAAGTAAGCTGGATATGGAACTCCTGTTTAATGCCATCCTTGCCGAAAAGATCAAGTTTAAGCCGTTATTTAATTAATCTCCCCCATCATGAACAATACATTTAACATAAACAGATTTGGACTATTGTTACGAAGACAATGGTTGGATTTTGGAAAGATTTACTTATTAAGTTTAATTGTAGTTTTTGGGGTATTGGTGGGGTTTTATGTCACTAACATTCCAAAACCAAGTGATGGATTGCCATCAATGGATGATGGATTTATAAGCTTGCGATTCCGATATCCGATTTTTGGAATGGTTGGCTTTCTATTCATCAGTATTTTGGCAAGCAGTTACTTTACCAACCTCGGTCAGAAACCCAAAGCCATTATCGATTTAATGACACCTGCTTCTGTTTTTGAAAAATTTCTGGCAGGGGTTTTTTACACGACCATTTTGGGTATAGGAAGCTATCTATTCATCTTTTACATTACAGATTTGGTTTTCTGCAAATACCTAAACAACACCTTCAGCGCATTTCCACCAGTTCATATCGGGAAAAACAGCGCTGCTACCTTAGTTAAGGCAAGATTGCTGAATAGTGAAATGAATTTTGAACAGTATAGAGGTTTTGCCTGTGTTCCTGTAATGGTTACCAGCATGTTTCTTTTGGGTTCGGTGTACTTTAACCGCTTTCATTATATCAAAACTGCGGTTTCAGTTTTTATCGCATGCTCAATTATCGGCTATGTGATTTATCTCTGTGTTTCAAAAATGGGCGAAAATATGGTAAAGATTACCGATTCGGGGAATAACGAGCAGCTTGCATTTACAATCATATTTGTTTCATCTGCTGTGATCTCCATATTTTTTTGGGTGATAACCTACGTTCGACTGAAAGAGAAAGAAATATAATTTAAAAGGTATAAAATGGAATTTAGAGACAACAAGGCGATATACCTTCAAATAGCAGAATACGTTTGTGAACATATTTTGCTAGGGAAATGGAAAGCCGACGAAAAAGTACCTTCTGTACGGGAGCTGGCTGTAGAGCTAGAAGTAAATCCGAATACGATTATGCGTACCTATGAATTACTACAAAACAAAAACATCATCAATAATAAAAGAGGAATTGGCTTTTTTGTAGCTGAAAATGCAATTGAGGGCGTTAAAAGCTATAAAAAGGTTCAATTTATGGATGATGAATTGCCGGTGGTATTCAGGAATATTTATTTATTAAACATTGGTTTCGATGAGTTGAAAACCAAATATGAAACATTTGTTAAAGAAAATTTTAACGCCTAGAACATGAAAACAAGTAACAAATTATTAATCGTTCTTGCCACATTGTTAATCATTGTGCCAATACTCACCATTGCCATAAATTTTAAGATGAATTATGCTTACGTTGTGCGCGAAGACTATATTTCTAGGCAGCAAATCAATAACGAGCCTTTCAATAAAAAATCTGCCCAAAGAGTGGCAATCCCAATCCAGATGCCATTTAACTTCATAAACGTTGCCGATGCTAAGGGGATAGAAATGGAAATTCATTTAAATAATTCTGAAGTATTTGGAATTAAAGTGCCCAATTTTGCTAAAGATTATTTCAAATTTGAAGTAGATGGCAATGGATTTTTAAACATCACAATTAATGGAAATCCAGATTTAAGCAATGCAATTCCGATAAGTATTTACGCTCCTAAATTTAAGGGTGTAAACGTTTCCAACTCCAGAATGTTGGTTGTATCAGCCATTGCAGATTCGCTTGAGGCAAACTTGAGTCATGTGGAGTCATTCAGTTTATCTGGAGCAATTACCACAAATGATCAAAACGGAAAAGTGATACAATCCTTCAATGGCACAAATGTGGGCAAACTAACCGTTAACCTAGTGAATTCTATTTTTTCTAGTGAAGGTCGTTCTTATGAGAATTTAATCATCAATACCAAAGGTCGTTCAGAAATTGGCTTAACTGGAGATGAAAACGCAAAAGATCGATATAGAGTGAATAATCTAACGATAAATACTATTGACACTGCTTCCGTAACCATAGGCAATATTAAAATTAACAAACTCTCTGGCAAGATATCTGATCAAACCACCATACTCGCGCCTGTTTTAAACCTGAAACAGCTTTTTAAAAATTAAATTAAGGCCTGCAATTTGCGATGGTTAAATTGCAGGCCATTTAAATCTGGCACTGTACCGTAAATTTTGAAAGCGATGTTGGAATATGAATAAATTAAGGATCGAAATTTAAAAGCAACAGTAACTTTACATTTGGCTTTGATGCCCAATAGCCTGTGCTACAGGCGGGAGAAAGCCAATAATTTGGCTTAGGGAGTATTTAAGAGATCATCGACCGTTGAATAGGCATGGTTTTTAATCGATATGGCTGGTTGAAAATGTAAATATGCATTAACTTAGGCCAATTCGATTTTTATACATTTAATCATGAAAAGATTTTTCCTCCTAATTGCCATTTCCCTATTTGTTTTCAAGTACGCCAGAGCACAAAAGATTGATACCTTATCCATTACGCTTGAGAATGTAAAATATCCTTATCCAGTAAAATACTTCCCAATAAGTACGGAGGGGCAGGATATTAAAATGGCTTACATGGACGTAGCGCCAACCAGTGCGGCTAATGGCAGAACGGTGATTCTTTTCCATGGAAAAAACTTTGGCGGGTATTATTGGGGAAATGTAATTAAGGCCTTAGCATCTGCCGGATTTAGAGTGCTCGTTCCCGATCAAATTGGCTTTGGAAAATCATCCAAGCCATTTATACATTACAGTTTTCATCAAATGGCTTTTTGGAACAAAAAATTAATGGATACATTGGGCATCCAGAAGGCTTCGGTTTTAGGTCATAGCATGGGCGGAATGCTGGCTACCCGCTTTGCACTGTTATATCCAGATCAAACTGAAAAGCTGCTGCTCGAAAACCCAATCGGATTAGAAGATTATAAAACTTTTGTTCCTTACCAAACCACCGAACAGCAATACCAAACCGAATTAAAAACTACGGCAGAAAGTGTACGTAAATATTACCAAAGCTCTTATTTTACTTATTGGAAACCAGAATATGAAACCTTAGTAAGTGTTGCTGGAGGCGTAACTTTTAGTGCCGATTACCCAAGGTGGGCAAAAGTTGCGGCGCTAACTTATACCATGATTTATGAGCAACCCGTTGTATATGAATTTCAAAATTTAAAGGTACCTACCGTTTTGTTTATTGGTAAAGAAGATAAAACCATTGTGGGTAAGGGACTTTTATCGCCCGATCAGCAAACCTTACATGGCCAATATAAATTTTTGGGGAAACAAACCGCCGCAAAAATACCAGGTGCAAAAATTGTTGAATTTGATGCTTGTGGGCACATCCCGCATGTTGAAATACCTACCGAGTTTTTAGTTGCGCTTACAGGAAGTTTGTAAAATGCAATTTTTTTGGCTAGGATGTATCGTATGATTTTGCGCTTGAGGTAACCAAAATATATTATGCGTTTAGAGTACCGATTCTTACACCTCAACTTTGTCTCCTTTCTTTTATGTTTTAGCTTCCAAAACGGTTAAAACTGGATTTTTTGCTACGGAAACACCGAATACACAGAACGAATTAATCTTCTCAACCGATTTTTGATTGCCGTTTGGGTTATATGTTTCTTGCGTGCTTAGGTGGTTCAAAATTTGTTTTTGGTGCTAAAACTATTTTTGATTGATGATACAGCCTCATCACCAATTGAGGTTTTAGTTAATGGCTTTACCTGTAATTTGGTTAATGCCTTCCATTTCGAAATCTATATTTTGATTTTTAGCCTTCATGGTTCCGTACAGCTCCAAACGCAAATAACTGCTTAGTATTACGCCAGTTTGAAGGTCAATCTGCATGTCGCCTGAATTTGTTCCCTTTAAATCGGTCTCAATATTGGTTCCCATCGAATCAAAACCGCCTTTAGAAATCAAATTTCCTTTCACATTTAAAAAGGCTATTCCATCCTTTACCAACTTAAGGGTATAGGTGGTTATGGTTTCCACTGGCATGGTCATTTGCATTTTGGTATCAACTGTCCAGCTATCGCCAATTTTAACTGGTTTATCTGGATAAACCTTGAAGGAGGATTCCATTGTTTGTTTCATGCCGTCAGCACTAAACTGCTTGCCTATGGAAGCTTTAATTGCCCTTATCTGACTGGTGTCTGAAGTCATTTTAGAAGCCATGTTATCCAGCATTTTTTCTACTCCATTAACCTTTTTTATACTTCCATTAGGACCAAAAACCATTTCGAAGGAAGCACCTTTTAAACCCGCAAATGGATTTGGCTTACCCGGTTCTTGCTGGTCGGAATCCATAATTAGGGTATTTCCCATTCCGGTTGATTTCATATTGATCCTGTCGTAAATCACTTTTACGGTTTTATCGCCTCCCTGATTTGCAGCAACATCAAAAGTATAAGCCGTTCCAATTTCCTGGCTCAGATTGATGTTCTGATCTCCAATTTTTTGTTTGATAATTTGGTTGGAAGTGAGCTTATAATCATACTTTTTGCCTATTGGATAGTTTTGTTTCAAAACATAAACCTTTTGAGCGAATGTGCTGGTGATCAAAAAGAAGCAAATTAATGTAGGGAAGATTTTCATAATTAGATGTTGGGTTTTAATTGTTTCCGACAGGTTGCTGGGCAAAAATCCGACTCAAAGCCTGATATAAATCTGGGTGTTTATCTTTTAAAAGTTCTGGCTTTTCGAAAAAATATTCTGAAACAACGGCAAAAAATTCCGCCTGATTGGTAATGGCATAAGGATTAATATCCGATTTGTTTTCCTCAATTCTTTCCATTTCTTCATGCATCATTTTAATCCATGGTAGGGTATATTCATGGCTCATTAAATTTTCGGGCACGCCATCTGTGGCTCCATCAGATTTATCTAGTAAATGTACAAATTCGTGAATGGCAGTGTTCTCTTTACCTGCGCTCTTAGAAAAACCATGCCTTAAGGCCGATCGGGATAAAATCATCTGACCGTTCATGTAACCACTTCCAACCATTCCCATAATATTTCGTTCGCCACCTTCAAATTGAAAATCTTTGTTGAAGGTATCGGGATATAACAGTACGCTGGTTAGATTTTTATACTGCCAATCTTCAAAGCCAAATATCGGAATTACCGCACTTGAGGCAATCAAGAGTTCATCTAAAGTTGTCATTTCCAATTCAACCGCTTCAATTTTTACCGTGCTAAAAAATTCGGCAATTTTCTGCTCAAATCTCATCTTTTCAGTCGAATCTAAATTATGATAGAAGCCAACATAATCATCCAAAATTTTCTTATCGGTATCTGTTAAAGGTTCAATCGCAGGTTTCTTTTTTCGGAGAATAAAATATAAAGTAAGTAGGAAGATCGGGATTAAATAAGCAAATGGTAATGAATTCATTTTTTGTAATTGCGTTGTTTTAGATTTGTGTGGTTTGTAGGTACTAACTTTCTATGATTTCCAATTGAGTTAACACATCTGCTCTACCAACTGGATAAGGCTTATGTGCTACTAACGATTGGTAAACCGCTTCGAAGAGTGGTAAGTATGTCCCAATTTCTGATGCGATAATTTCTTCTGATTTATTGCCTTCAGCATCAATGGTGGTTAAAATTCCTTCTTTACCTTTTGGTTCAATGCCATATCCATCATCAGCTGGTTTCATCCCAGCCAATAACTGCTCCTCTTGAATGTCGGCCTTTTGTTTGATAAAACTTCCGTTTATGCCATGCAATACAAATGCAGCTTGAGGGTTTACCACCAACATGCTCGAAGTTACGAAAATGTTAAAGTCATTTGGATAATTTAGCTGAATGCTGAAATAATCATCAACCAAGGTTCCTTGTCTATTTTTACCTGTAATTTTATGGTAGTCCGATGGTTTTCCGAACAGACTGATCACTTGATCTAAGAGGTGTGGACCTAAATCATACAATAACCCGCTGGCTTCTACAGGGTTTTCTTTAAATGCTTTGGGGCCAATTACATTTCTATAACGATCGTATCTCAAATGCATTTCAACCAGCTTGCCCAATTTACCACTATCTAAAACCTTTTTTACTGATATAAAGTCACTATCCCAACGGCGATTCTGATAAAATAAAATTTGTTTCCCAAACTGATCTGCAAGGTTAAAAAGTTCTTGAGCTTGGGCAGAGGTAGCCGTAAATGGTTTCTCTACTAAAATATTTTTTCCCTTTTTCAAAGCCATTTTGGCGTGCTCATAGTGGAGATTACTTGGCGTATTAATTACGATCAGTTCGATTTCTTCATCGTTCAGCAACTCATCAATACTGTTGTAACTCATCACATCTGGGTAATCTTCTTGTGCCTTTTTTTGGTTGCGCTCGGTAATTGCTTTTAACTTAAAGCCAGGATGTGCATTTAGAAATGGGGCATGAAAAACCTTTCCAGACATGCCGTAAGCCATTAATCCAACAGTAATTATTTTATTTGAATTCGTATCCATAAGTATGTAATGTAACCAAAAATACAATAATGGTTTAATGTTTTGTACTAAACCATAAACCTTTTACCAGAGGGTATAAACCTTTTTACACTATCTTTGCATTCTATGAAGCCGTCGGAAATTAATGCGAAATGGAAAATTTTACAGGAACGAATTGCCAAAGAATTTGATTCTGATTTTCCGGATTTGAAAGTGATGCTGTTTTTAATTGGCGTGCAAGAATTAGGAAAGGGACCAAAAAAATACAGCAAACGCCAAAAAGAGGAGCTTATGCATATTGCAACTTGCAGACTTTTAAGTGAAATGGATTTCTACGAACTGGAGGGTGTAGATCAAGACGGTTGGCCACATTGGAAATTGGTGAAGGCCATACCACCTTACACCATGTTGGAGCAGGAGCTTTTGATGAAATCGTTGGTGGTGAGCTATTTTGAAGATATTTATTCTTAACCGGAGTTCGGGGTTGAATAACAAAAAACCCCAATGCAATGCACTGGGGTTTGACTATATAATGACCTCATAGGTAGAGGGAATTTGCAAATATTATCCTTGTTTTTGTGCCGCTGCTTTTAAAGCATCGTTGGCTACAATAACAATCTCTACACGACGGTTAGCCGCACGGCCAGCGTCAGTTTCGTTATCAGCAATGGGTTCAGCAAAACCTTTACCAATGGTTACCAACCTAGAAGCTGGAACACCTTGTGATACTGCATAAGCTTTTACCGCTGCCGCTCTTCTTTCTGATAAGCCTTGGTTATACACTTCTGTACCTTTGTTATCTGTATGACCGATAATCTTAATGTCGGTATCAGGATATTGGTTTAATGATGAAGCTAAACTTTGAACGTTGCTTTTAGCCGCATCTTTCAACGCTGTTTTATCGAAATCGAAAAGAATACCACTATCAAATTTTACAATAATACCTTCACCTTCGCGAATAACCTCTGCATTTGGGATTGCTTTTTGAATTTCGGCTGCTTGTCTATCCATTCTACGTCCGATAAATGCACCAGCAGTACCACCAATAGCACCGCCAATTAATGCGCCTACCGCAGTATTACCTGCTTTTTTACCAATTAATGCGCCAATTACACCACCTGCTGCGGCACCAATACCTGCTCCTTTTTGTGTTTTAGTTAAACTATCGCAACTTTGGAAAGCCATTGAACCTACTGCCAATCCTATACTTAGTGTCGCTATTCTTACTTTTGAAATACTCATAATAATCTAGATTTATAATTCTATCCATCCTATTCAAACACAATGCCAAAAAAACCCCGCCAGTGATATTATTTGGATTTGATTACAGGAGCGCCATTAAAAATAAATTTAAGGGTATTTAAAAGAGAGCCGTTTTAGCGAACACTCTAGTATGTATCATTCTTAGTACGAAAACTATGCAGAGAAATAGCTCTTTAGTTCCTTTAATGTGTTTTCGTCGGTTTTAAAATCTTTTATTACCTGTCCTTTTTCTACCAGTATAATTCGATTACATACATCAGTAACGTGATTTAAATCATGACTGGAAATAAAGGTGGTCATATTGCCAGGGTGTTCCTTTAACAATTTTTTTAAACGGATTTGAGTAGTTGGATCTAAATTAGCAAAGGGTTCATCCAAAATTAAAATTTCTGGCTTCTGCATCAAGGCTGCTGCAATTCCAACTTTGTTTTGGTTTCCTTTACTAAAATCGCGGATATATTTGCCGCTATTCAAAATTTCTCCGTTAAAAAATTCATTGTATTGCATTAAGTATGACGAAACATCGGCTACGCTCAAATTATGCAAACTGCCTATAAAAATAAAATACTCTTCTGGCGTTAGATAATCAATTAAAAAACCTTCATCCAGAAATGAAGCGGTGTAATCTTTCCACCCGTCACTCTGCATTACATTTTCGCCTTTTGATAAAACCTCCCCCTCAGTTGGGCGAATTAAATCCAAAAGCATTCTGAAGAAAGTGGTTTTACCTGCGCCATTATTGCCCACTAAGCCAATGGTTTCGCCTGGCTCAATCTGCACATGCGCAATGTTTACAACGGTTTTATCGCCATAAACCTTTTTCAAATTTTTTACTTCTAAAATCATAATTATTCTCTAAAGCCTTCGGCTATTTTATATCGTTGTTTTTCAAATTTTTTGGTGATGAAGTTTACCCAGAAACCTCGTAGCAGTAGCATAATTAATCCGAACAAACCTACAACCACTAAGCCCCAATACGGCATATTGAGCATCCCGAAGGGTACGTATAATAAAATTGGAACTAAGGCATAAGGAAAAATGAGTATAAATTGTGTTGCGCTTGTACCCTGATAATTAAAGCTGGCAGCTTTGGTAATGTCCAAGCGCTTATGGTTTAGGGTAGCCAAATAAAGCACTACAACTGTCCCAAAACCAATGTTATACAAATAGGCGGCAAGCTGTAAAAGCAACAATTTCGGACTTAAAAATCCATAAAAACTAGCTAAAACCGTAATAATGGTTGATGCAATGGTAAACAAGAGGAACTTTGCTCTGATAAAATCTTTAAAGTTTATTTTTGCACTTAACAGTCCATCAAAATGTGAGCTTTGCCAAGCAAACATGAACTGGCCATAAATGATGATGGAAACACCTGTCATAAAAATTGCTCCGAACATCATTTGCCCAAATTTATCGCCATCAATTGCTGGTGTTTTGTAGAACAAAAATCCATATAAAAGGAAAAAGAAACCCAATATAACCGATGATCTTGAACGTTTGTGGCGAAGAATCAGTTTAAGCTCTAGTGCGGCCAATTCGCCAACTTTACCAAAGCGATTTAAGAAAGCATAATCTGTACTGACCTTTTTCTCCTGTTTACTGCTTAGTTCTTCTGTATAAAGATTTCTGGCTAAGAAATTCGAATTGAGCTTGAAAACCAAAAAAGCAGCGATGGTGAAGATCAAACCAAGATACGGATGTTGTGCAATGGTATTGAAAACAAAGTTGGACGCGGCCATGATGGAAATAATTTTGAAATATTCCAGAGCGGCAAAACCAGCGACAATCAATAAGCCAATACCGGTGTATAAAACATTGGTAATGGTTTTTCTTTTTATGTATAAAACTAAGTAGTTGTTAAAGAGGGCAATCGAGAAAATCGAAATGATATACATGATGGTTGCAAAAGCACCGTAGGCACCTGCAATTCTCATAAAAATAAAAGGGAGGAATAAAAAGAAAGGCCAAAGGTTAAATGCAGAAAAAAGTGCTTTTATGTTTAAGAAACTAATGATTTGGCGCTTCTTAATTTTTAGATGTAGATAGGGAATAATGCTCATGGTTGGCAACTCTTGAAGTTGCAAGCGCATAATAAACTCAAAGGCAAAATAATAAAGAATTAATCCATTAAAACTTTTGATTACATCTTGATTCGGGAAAATTTTAGGGAGCAAGAACGGCATACTGAAACCTGCCCCAACTGCAATTGCCAAAAAGTAAAGCATAAAAAAACCTAAAATAATCTGAGTGGCAATACTACTACCTCGGTTCCGCGAGCGCCAAAAAGATTTTCGTTGATGGCTTAAAAAAGTACTTAGCATAGGGTTTAGTCTTGTTTGTTTATTAGTACCCGTTTTTAAATAATTGTTACACTAATAATTGTATTTGTCTTTCCAATTCTGTTTTAGCTTTTCTCTGATCTTTTCTTCAGCAGGATTTTTGCCTGGGTCGTATAATTTGGTGCCGCTAATTTCGTCGGGAAGGTATTCTTGTGGTTCGAAATTTCCTTCGTAACTGTGCGAGTATTTGTAATCTTTGCCGTAGCCAATATTTTTCATCAATTTGGTTGGCGCATTGCGGATGTGCAATGGTACTAGCAAATTACCAGTTTTTTTAACCAATGCCTGTGCTTCATTAATTGCCATGTAAGCCGCATTACTTTTTACTGAACTGGCTAGGTAAGTAACGCATTGCGATAAGATTATACGTGCCTCTGGGTAACCAATTACATTAACGGCAGTAAAACAGTTGTTAGCCAACAACAAGGCATTGGGGTTTGCATTCCCAATATCTTCTGAAGATAAGATTAGTAATCTTCTAGCGATAAATAAAGGATCTTCTCCGCCTTCAATCATTCGGGCTAGCCAATATACCGCAGCATTGGGATCACTTCCGCGGATGGATTTGATAAAGGCCGAAATAATATCATAATGTTGCTCTCCAGCTTTATCGTATAAGGCCAGATTTTGCTGTGCATGTGCCAAAACACTGTCATTTGTTAGGGTGATGTTATTGCCACCAATTCCATTTACAGCAATCTCTAAAACATTAAGCAACTTTCTGGCATCGCCACCTGATAGCCTAATTAATGCCTCGTGTTCTTTTATTGTAATGTGCTTTTCAGCTAAAATTGCATCCTTCTTAATGGCAGTTTCCAGCAATCCGGCCAATTCTTCCTCGGTTAAGGATTTTAAAATATAAACTTGGCATCTAGATAGCAAAGCGGAAATAACCTCGAAAGATGGGTTTTCGGTTGTTGCTCCAATTAAGGTAACTAAGCCCCTTTCTACGGCACCCAATAAACTGTCTTGTTGAGATTTGCTGAAACGATGAATCTCATCAATAAACAGAATTGGTAAACCCAAAAAGCTGTCTTTCAAGGCTGCGGCCTTATCAATCACATCACGAATGTCTTTTACACCACTATTTATCGCACTTAAATTAAAAAAAGGTCGATCTAAAGCCTGCGAAATGATATAGGCCAAGGTTGTTTTACCAACTCCCGGTGGTCCCCAAAAAATCATGGAAGGGAGTTGACTACTTTCTATGGCTTTTCTTAAAACTGCACCTGGACCAACTAAATGCTGTTGCCCAACATATTCGCTTAAATTTTGAGGGCGCATTCTTTCCGCTAAAGGTGCTTGGTTTTGCATAATGGTAAAAATATGTAAAAATTGGGTATTTTGTGGTGGGATTATCGCCTCAATCTAACTTCTTAAATGGAAAATCAAACAGTAATCTTAATCTAAAACAATTCGCGCAAAGCTTAGTTCTATTTAATTATAATGGATGATTATGGACATTAAAAATTTAGACCATTTGGTGCTTACCGTTGCCAACCTCGAAAGCACTTGCAGATTTTATAGTGTAGCATTGGGAATGGAAATCATCACCTTCGGGAAGGATAGAACGGCGCTTAAATTTGGAAACCAGAAAATAAACCTCCGCCCACTGCGCTGCGAGATTGAACCTAAAGCCTTTAAACCCATGCCGGGTACCGCTGATTTGTGTTTTATTACAGACACCAATATTGATGAAGTTATTCGGGAGCTGAAGGAAAATTGTATTGAGATAGAGGATGGGCCAGTGGAAAGAACAGGTGCAAATGGCAAAATTTTGTCGGTTTATCTGCGAGACCCAGACTTAAATTTGATTGAGATCAGTAATTATAAATAAACGCCTTGTTGTACAGATAACTTTTAAAAAATGAAAGATAACTTCTCCACTCAATCTGAAGGGTATTCGATTTATCGACCTACCTACCCAAAAGAATTGTATGACTATCTTTTTTCTCTGGTAGAGAATAAACAAAGGGCATGGGATTGTGCAACGGGTAATGGGCAAGTTGCTAGGGTTTTAGCGGGCGAATTTGATGCGGTTTATGCAAGCGATATGAGCGAAAATCAGCTTAAAAATGCGTTGAAGTTGCCAAACATCACGTATAAGATTGAGCCTGCAGAAACAACTTCGGCAGCCGATGCTAGCTTTGATTTAATTACAGTAGCCCAAGCCATACATTGGTTTAATTTTGAACAATTTTATACCGAGGTTAAGCGTACTTTAAAACCCAATGGCTTATTTGCTGTAATTGGTTATGGGCTAATGCAAATCGATAAAAAAGTGGATCAATCCATTTACAAGTTATATGAGGATATTTTGGGTAAATATTGGGATCCCGAACGCAGATACATAGAAGAAGGATATAAAACTATTCCTTTTCCTTTCGAAGAAATTATTGCACCTCATTTTCAAATCAAAACCAAGTGGGATTTTAATCAGATGGTGGGATATTTGAACACTTGGTCCTCGCTTCAGCACTATAAAAAGGCAAATGATAGAAATCCTTTAGAATATATGCTTACGGAATTGAAAATGGCTTGGGGCGATGATGCTGAAAAAGATGTGATTTTTCCAATTCTGCTTCGAGTGGGAAGATAAGGAATTTAGCGATGAGGCTCGTAAAAACACAAACCTATGCGTTGAAAGATACAGCCAATAACGAGACGAGTATAGCAATACCCAAAGCGATAATTGCCTTTTTTCAAATCCATTAAATGTGTTTATAACGCTATGGTACGTGTTTCCACGTACCATTAACGCTAAATTTAGCTCGTCATTATAAATCGAATTTTATGCCTTGCGCAAGTGGTAAGGTGTTGGAATAATTAATGGTATTGGTTTGTCGTCTCATGTATGCTCTCCAAGCATCTGATCCGCTTTCTCTACCCCCACCAGTTTCTTTTTCACCACCAAAAGCGCCGCCAATTTCTGCTCCAGATGTTCCAATGTTCACATTAGCGATACCACAATCAGAACCCGTGCTAGACAAAAACTGCTCTGCCTCTCTCAAGTTTAAGGTCATTATGGCCGAAGACAATCCCTGCGGAACGCCATTTTGCAAAGCAATGGCTTCATCTAAGGTTTTATACTTAATCAGGTACAAAATTGGCGCAAAAGTTTCATGCTGAACAATTTTAAAATCGTTTTCGACCTCTGCAATGCAAGGCCTAACATAACATCCACTTGCATAATCTGCGCCTTCTAAAACACCACCCTCTACCAAAAAATTCCCGCCTTCCGCTTTGCATTTTTCAATTGAATTTAAGTAGTTGGCAACTGCATCTGTATCAATTAATGGACCAACATGGTTGTTTTGGTCTAGGGGGTCTCCAATTCTTATTTGACCATAAGCCTTAACCAATTTTGCAGCGAAGGCATCGTAAACATCTTCATGGATAATTAGCCTCCTGGTTGATGTACAACGTTGGCCAGCAGTACCCACTGCACCAAAAACGGCTCCTATTAAACTCATATCCAAATCAGCATCCGCTGAGATAATGATTGCGTTATTGCCACCAAGTTCCAATAAGCTTTTGCCTAAACGAGCACCCACTGCCGCAGCAACGGCTTTTCCCATTCTGGTAGAACCCGTTGCAGAAATCAATGGCACACGTACATCATTTGTCATCCATTCACCAACTTCTTTATCGCCGATGATTAGGTTACAAACGCCTTCGGGGATGTTGTTATCTTTAAAAACTTGTGCGATGATATGCTGACAGGAAACTGCAGTTAATGGTGTTTTTTCTGATGGTTTCCAAATGCAAACATTTCCGCAAACCAGGGCCAGTGCGGTATTCCAGCTCCAAACGGCCACTGGAAAGTTAAAGGCAGAAATAATTCCAACCGGGCCAAGTGGATGCCATTGCTCGTACATGCGGTGGTTTGGTCGTTCGCTGTGCATGGTTAAGCCATAAAGTTGTCGAGATAAACCCACGGCAAAATCGCATATATCAATCATTTCCTGAACTTCGCCGAAACCTTCCTGCAAGCTTTTACCCATTTCGTACGAAACAAGGGTTCCTAAAGCATCTTTGTTTGCCCTTAAAGCATCGCCAAACTGACGTACAATTTCGCCTCTCTTTGGTGCTGGGATGGTTCTCCAGTGTTTGAATGCTTCTTGCGATTTTTTAACAATAAGCTCATAATCCTCAGCAGTTGCCACCTTAGCTGAGGCTATAATTTTTCCATCAACAGGAGAGTAACTCTCCAACGATTTTGCATTGGCATCTCCACCCCAAACGCTTCCGGTACTAAAAGCAGCATTATCGGCTTTTATGCCCAATTTATTTAATATGGATTGAATTTCAGTTCTCATATATATCTTATGATTTACACAAAAAAACAAAAAATTAAGATAAAGCCTGTTACATTTAACGCTTTAGTTTAACACATTTTTTAATATCGGGGTTTAAGATTAATTGGCCTACAAATATTTTGTTAAAAGGATAATTTTTCATTTCCCTAAACATTAGCAGACACCTTGCTCGTTTAAACGGGATTGAAGCGGTATCCTTTTGTTTTATTTCAAAACAAAAGATTTAGCGTAAAGCCCGACTAACGCTGATTATTGCACAGCGAGTGCTTTACAAAAACAAAACATTTACTAAAATGCACACTTCGTTTTCTTGACTCCTTCATTACGTTTTTATAATTTATTTGCACTATTTTTGTATTTGAAGGGAAAGAAGCCGCTGATGTTGTAAAAAATCCGAAGATTATCCACACATCTTAATCACATTGAATAGTGTTTATATTCAGCTATTTACATAGAATAAACCTGCTGATGTTAATAATTATTTCTGAAACGAATAATTAAAACTTGTAAACTTATAATGTGTTTTTCTGCTTATTGGCACGGTTCTTTTAATTTAATTAATATGGAAGAAGAATTCTTTTTTGAATCCAACGAAGACGCACAACGTTCTGTAGAGCGTTATGAAGAAATGCTCCGTAATCAGGATCAGTATTTCTTTGATGCGGGTGCATTCGAATATATTGTAGATTTTTACATTGAAAAAAACGATCCGGTTAAAGCCTTGCAGGTTGTAGATTTTGCAATTAGCCAACACCCATATGCAACCGTTTTTTTAATTAAACAGGCGCATCTTTATATTCTGACCAACAATAACGAAAAGGCTTTTATTGCTTTGCAACAGGCCGAACTTTTGGAGCCATCAGAACCAGATATTTATTTGTTGCGTGGCAATATTTTCCAAAACACCGAACGTTTTGATGAGGCTTTGGAGAATTATGAAAAGGCATTGGGTTTGGCAGAAAGCACGGATGAAATTTTATTGCAGATGTCTTATGTTTACCAAAGCATGTCTGACTATGAAAGTGCCATTACCTACATTAAGCTAAGTTTAGAACAAAATATGGAAAACCAAGACGGCTTGTACGAATTGGCTTTTTGTTATGATGTTTTAGACAAACAGGAAGAAAGTATTAAATTTTATCAGCAATACATTGATACCGATCCTTACTCTTATGCCGCCTGGTATAATTTGGGTAACAGTTTCCATAAACTTAATTTATTTGAAAAGGCTATTGATGCTTACGATTATGCCATTCTAATTAAGGAAGATTTTAGTTCTGCCTATTTTAATAAGGGCAATGCATTGGTGCAGTTAGATAAATATGATGAAGCGATAGAGGTGTACAAGCATACTTTTGAATATGAACAACCAAATGCTGATACCTATTGCGCCATTGGTGAGTGCTATGAGAAGTTGGAGAAAATGGATGAGGCCCGATCATATTACAAAAAATCGGTAAAAATGGACCCAAAAATGGCTGATGCCTGGTTTGGGATTGGCGTAACTTTAAACCATGAAGAACGCTATTTTGAATCGTTGCATTTTTACAAAAAAGCAATCGATATTGAGGATGAAAATCCAGATTTTTGGTTTGCAATGGCAGACGCCTATTATAAACTGGGGCAAATTGAAGAATCTATCGTGGCTTACGAGAAAGTTTTAGAGTTTAATCCGGTAGATGTTGAGGCTTGGTTGGATTTTAGTACCGTGCTTTATGAGCAAGGTAAGATTTTGGAAGCGTCTGAAACCATTGCTGAAGCCATTAAGAACAATCCTGAAGCCGCTGAATTATATTACAGAATGGTTGCCTATTTATTTGCTTTAGGAAATTATGGCGATGCTTTAGGTTATTTGGAGACCGCGCTGACCACCGATCCGGATAAACATTACATCTTATTCGAATATTTGCCACAATTGCAAGACAATAGCGCAATAATTAACGTAATTAACCGCTACATTAGGTAAAAAACTTGTGAGAAAATTTTAACATATAAATCTCAAAATTTTTTTCACTTTTGTACACATATGAATTACCCATTAACAAACGTTCCTGAACGCCCAACCAAACCACGCCAAAAAGGCTTAACCATGGTTATGGATAAAGGATTAAGCCTACGCCAGGTAGAAGATTTTATTGAAGTTGCCGGTGTACATACAGACATTGTAAAATTAGGTTGGGCAACATCTCATGTTACGCCAAATCTTAAAGAAAAATTAGCTTTATATAAAAGTGCTGGTATTCCAACCTATTTTGGGGGAACACTTTTTGAAGCTTTCATTATTCGTAACCAATTTTCTGATTATCAGCGTGTTTTAGATCAATACGGAATGGAATATGCAGAAGTATCTGATGGTTCTATAGAAATTGAGCACGATAAAAAATGTGAGTTTATTCGGGAATTGGCCAAACAAGTTACTGTTATATCAGAAGTTGGAAGTAAAGATGCTGCTAAAATATTTGCACCATACAAATGGATTAAACTGATGAATGCAGAAATTGAAGCGGGTTCTTGGAAAGTTATTGCCGAAGCACGCGAAGGTGGTAACGTTGGTATTTACCGCGGAAGTGGCGAAGTACGTGAAGGCTTAGTTGATGAAATACTAACTCAAATTCCGGAAGAAACCATTATTTGGGAAGCCCCGCAAAAAGAGCAACAGGTTTGGTTTATCAAGTTAATTGGCACGAACGTAAACTTAGGTAACATTGCACCGGCAGAAGTGATCCCTTTAGAAACCATTCGTTTGGGTTTACGTGGAGATACTTTTGATTATTTTTTAAATCAAGCAAAATAATTTTCTATCGTTTTAGGCAAAGCTCGGAGCAATCTTTTTAAGGTTGCTTCATGTTTTGTATTCACGTAAATAATGCTTCATGAAAACTTATGGTTTAATCGGCTACCCACTCTCTCATTCTTTCTCCAAAAAGTATTTTACAGAAAAATTCTTGAATGAGGGTATAACCGAGCATCAATACGAACTTTTTCCGATTGAAAACATCAATGCGCTGCCCAATTTGCTGGAAACTAACCCAACATTAAAGGGGCTAAATGTAACCATTCCGCATAAAGTGAATGTACTTTGCTATTTGAATGAAGTTGATGAAGCGGCTGAAAAAATTGGGGCTGTAAACTGCATTGCAATTAGCACTTTTGAAGGCGAAAATTATTTAAAGGGATATAATACAGATGCTTATGGCTTTGAAGAATCGCTAAAGCCCTTACTCTTGCCCCACCATAATAAAGCCCTTGTGTTTGGCGATGGGGGTGCTGCAAAAGCGGTAAAATATGTGCTCGAAAAGTTAAATATTGAGTATTTGGTGGTGGTACGGAAGCCAACATCTGGAGCCATTTTATACGATGATGTTACACCAGAAATTTTGGCAAAACACAAGTTATTGATTAACACAACGCCCTTGGGCATGTCGCCAAACGTAGATGCCTTTCCTGAAATTGATTATGTGATGATTGGGAAAGATCATTTGGCTTACGATTTGGTTTACAATCCACTAGAAACCGCCTTTTTGATCAAAGCAGCTCAACAAGGTGCCCAAACTAAAAATGGCTTAGAAATGTTGCACAAACAGGCCGAAAAAGCTTGGGCAATATGGAATAATTGAAATATTTTACCGTTAATTGCACCATAGTTGAATAAACGATGAAATTGAAGAACCTTTTTTTTGCACCTTTTATTCTGCTCTTAATCCTTGCTGCCTGCAATAACAATGATTACAGCCCGAAGCCGAAAGCCTATTACAGGATAGAATTTCCGAAGAAACAATATACAAGTTTTAATCGGCCTGTTCCGTTCAGTTTCGAATATCCAACTTATGCCACCATTGAGCAAGATAAAAGTCGTGATGCACATAAGGATTGGTACAATTTGCATTTCAAACAGTTTAACGGCTTTTTACATTTAACGTATTACGATGTATCTGGAAAAGGCGAATACGATGAAATGGTAGAAGATGCTCGAAAACTGGCTTTTAAGCATACCATTAAAGCCACAGCAATTGATCAAAAAATGATTAATTATCCAGACAGAAGGGTTTATGGAATTTATTATGCTATAGAGGGCAATACAGCTTCATCGGTGCAATTTTTCTTAACCGATAGTGCACAACACTATTTTAGAGGGGCACTTTATTTTAACGAAAGACCTCAATACGATTCTATTGAACCTGTGGTTAAGTTTATCAAAAAGGACATCGATAAAATGATTTCTACATTTAAGTGGAAGCAATAGGATTTCTGCAATATCAGCATCAAAAAAATTATGATTACAATAAAAACTTTCACCTTCAACGCCTACAGCGAAAACACCTATATTCTTTTTGATGAAACGAAAGATTGTGTAATTATCGACGCTGGCATGTATGAAGGCTCAGAGCAAAATGAACTTACTACTTACATTAAAGAAAATGGGTTAAAGCCTGTTTTGCTGTTGAATACTCATTGCCATCTCGACCATGTTTTCGGAAACAAGTTTGTTTTTGATACCTATGGTTTAAAACCACAGTTTAACATTGGTGAATTGCCAATTCTTCAGGCGGTGCCGAGTTACGCACCACAAATGGGCTTTGGCCGCTACGAGCTTTCTCCGGAGCCCGAAGTGTTTTTACCAGAAACTGGGACCATAAGCTTTGGTAACAGCACATTAGAATTAATTTTTGCACCAGGACATTCTCCTGCTCATTTGTGCTTTTACAGTAAGCAAGATCGTTTCTTAATTGGCGGAGATGTGCTGTTTTATGGCAGCATTGGACGTACTGATTTACCTGGGGGTAACCATCAACAACTCATTCAAAACATAAGCGACAAATTGTTTGTATTGCCCGATGAAACAAAAGTTTACCCTGGTCATGGTCCGGCTACGACAATCGGCTTTGAGAAAGAACATAATCCCTTCTTTTAGTGTTACTAAAAGATGAATAAGGTAGAAGAACCAATGATGATGATTAATCATTTCCTTTCGTATCTCCTACATTATTGGTGTTCTCTTTTTCATTTTACCTATATTTACCGACGTGAATACGCCCTTTTATATTGCTAAACGATACCTTTTTGCAAAGAAATCGACCAATGCCATCAACCTAATTTCTGGGATTTCTATGGTGGGGGTTATGGTTGGGAGTGCGGCATTAATTATAATTTTATCGGTATTTAATGGTTTCGAAACTGTGGTATTAAATATGTTTAACACCATTACCCCTCAAATTGCAATAACTCCAGCGCAGGGCAAAACTTTTGATCCAAATACGGCTTACTTTAATCAACTTAAGAAAAACCAAGATATTTACTCTTTCACGGAAGTTTTGCAAGAAAATGCTTTGTTAAAATACAACAATAAGCAAGCGGTAGGAATGGTTAAAGGGGTTAGTTTAGATTATTTAAAAAACGATAAATTAGATAGCACCATTAAAGAAGGTCATTTTGTGCTCCGCAACAAAAGCGGAAACAGTGCAGTTATTGGCTCGGCGTTACAAAGCTATCTCGCTGTAAATACCGTAGATCCTTTTACCGAACTGGAAATTTTTTCGCCAAAGAAAACCATGTCTGTAAATTCTATAAATCCTGCCGATGATTTTGTGATTAAAAGCATTAGGGTAAGTGGCGTTTTTGAAGTGCAACAAGAGTTTGATAACGGCATCATTGTTCCTCTTGATTTTGCAAGGGGCCTATTGGGAGAGGATAAAAATATATCTGCGATAGAAATAAACCTTCAGCCTGGGGTAAATGTGGATGATTTTCAGAATGAGGTAGTCAAAAAAGCGGGTTCGGGTTTCGAGGTGCGAAATCGAGCAGAACAAAATCGTTCGCTGTACCACATTTTAAATACAGAAAAGTGGGCAGTGTACATCATTCTAACTTTTATATTAATTATTGCTATATTTAATATCATTGGCTCTTTAACCATGTTGGTAATAGATAAAGTTAAGGATATTGCTATTTTAAGCAGCTTGGGTGCGGGCAAAGGACTAATAAAACGTATCTTTTTATTTGAAGGTATGATGATTACCATGTCTGGGTGTGTGTTGGGCTTGTTTATAGGATTAATGTTTTGCCTACTGCAACAACATTTTAACCTAGTAAAAATGGGCGAAGAAAATACGACTTTGATAAGTGCCTATCCGATAGGATTAAAATGGAAAGATTTCATTTTAGTGTTTTTTACAGTGGGTATTTTTTCGTTTTTGGCATCGGGTTTGTCATCTAATTTAAGTGTTAAAAAGATAGACCAGATTAATCAATCAATATAAATGAGAAAGTTTTTTAAACAAGTAATCGGATCTGCTATGCTTTTAGGTGTAGTTTTTACGGCTTGTAATCGTGATCAAAGGACAGAAGGAGAAAAGAGCAACGTTAAAACCGTGAAGGGCTTATACAGCTTTGGCCCTGAAATGAAATCTTTTACGCTATGTGAAGATGGTCGGGAGTATTGGGTGGCAGATAGCGTGAAAAATCTAGAACTTTCTTACAGTAAATTAAACTTTGAGAAGCCTTATGAGCCTGTTTATGTAGAGCTTGAGGGTTACTTTGCAAAATCTGATACGGCAACTGTTTCGGATGATTTTGATTCTACGCTGGTTGTAACTAAGATTATTAAAATCAGCAAAGAAATCCCTGATGGCCCCTGCGCACAGTAAAATTCATTCTATTAATTTCGATCTAAATCATCATCCTGCTTCTTATAAGCCAATTCCACTGACAAAACAAACGAGTAATTGGATAGCGCTCTCTGCCTATTCTTTATAAGCTCAATCTGTGATGTATTGTGTGTTTCGTGGAGACAGGAGCCACGGCGGTTAATCCCACATTTGGTAGTCTAATTTGAGTTTCGTGAAGGCACGAGCCACGGCAGATTTGTGTATTACCTTTGTAATGCAAACCTGATTGAACGGAAAGCCCCAATTTTTCATTGGGCTTGGAGGTAAAGCAGGACTGAAGATGCCAAGAACCGCTGACCGTTGCTTTCCAAAAAAATTGGTTAATTATGGTGTTTAATGATCTATTTTGTGTTTCGTGGAGACACGAACCACTGCGGTTAATCCCACATTTGGTAGTCTAATTTGAGTTTAGTGAAGACAGGAGCCACGGCGGAGTTGTTTTCCAAAAAAAATGGTTAATGATGGTTTTTAATGATCTATTTTGTGTTTCGTGAAGACACGAACCATGGCGGCGGATAAGCCGAATCTTTGATGTATTTATTTGTTTCGTGAAGGCACGAGCCACGGAAGATTTGTGTATTTCCTTTGTAATGCGAACCTGATTGAACGGAAAGCCCCAATTTTTCATTGGGCTTGGAGGTAAAGCAGGACTGAAGATGCCAAGAACCGCTGACCGTTGCTTTCCAAAAAAATTGGTTGCCAATTATCGTTTTTAGTTATTTATTTTTGTTTCGTGAAGACACGAACCACGGCGGTTAATCCCACATTTGGTAGTCTAATTTGAGTTTAGTGAAGACAGGAGCCACGGCAGATTTGTGTATTTCCTTTGTAATGCAAACCTGATTGAACGGAAAGCCCCAATTTTTCATTGGGCTTGGAGGTAAAGCAGGACTGAAGATGCCAAGAACCGCTGAACGTTGTTTTCCAAAAAAATAGGTTAATGATGGTTTTAAATAGTTTCTTCTGTGTTTCGTAGAGACACGAACCACGGCGGTTAATCCCACATTTGGTAGTCTAATTTGAGTTTCGTGGAGACACGAACCATGGCGAGTAGTTGCTTTCCAAAAAAAATGATTAATGAGGCTTTTAATGATCTATTTTGTGTTTCGTGGAGACACAAACCATGGCCGGGAGTTTTGTACTTGGTGAAGACACTAACTACAGCACAGAAACCACGGCGATAATCCTCTAGCAAAAAAAATGCTTTCCGATTTTAACCGAAAAGCATTTCATAATTAAATAGCTGTTTGACTACCAGAAAATGGAGTACAATGCTACCAAAATACCCACTACAAGTAAAGACCCTACTGCGAAGGCAGGATGCACTTTAAACATGCTGCTGTCGATCTCTAAACCGTTAGATTTGTCGCCTTTACTGTTTTCGATCATACTGATGGCAAACATCACCACCATACAAATTACAAAAACGAAGCCCATTCTATCTAAAAACGGGATTTCATAAACACCATCTGCATTGGCAACTGCGAATCCGTAATCGTGTAAGAATGACAAATCCATCATTCCTGGTAAAAACTTAAACAGTACGGATAGTCCGAAACCACCGATTGTAGCGAATAAAGCCGCATTGGAGGTTGTTTTTTTCCAAAAGAAGCCGAGTATGAACATGGCAAAAATACCCGGACTTACAAAGCCTGTATATTCTTGAATAAACTCGAAACCACCTTTTTTATCGATACCTAAGAAAGGAGAGATTGCCACAGCAACACCCATTGCAACAATTACAACAAGGCGCCCTGTACCTACTAAACCTTTTTCAGTTGCATCTTTTTTAATGTGTTTTTTGAAAATATCTAAAGTAAAAATGGTTGATATACTGTTGATTTTACCCGCTAATGAGGCCACAATGGCTGCGGTTAGTGCGGCAAAAGATAGTCCTTTTAAACCTGTGGGTAAAATGTTCAGTAGAGTAGGGTAAGCTCGATCTGGACGGAGTTCGCCTCCAGGCATCATTGAATTTACATCGATACCTGTTTTTTCTTGATATAACATATACACCGCAATACCTGGTAATACCACGATTAATGGCATGAGGAGCTTTAAAAATGCTGCAAATAAAATACCTGCTCTGGCGGTTTTTAAATCTGCACCGAGGGCACGTTGGGTAATGTATTGATTGCAACCCCAATAATTTAGGTTAACAATCCACATACCACCCAGTAAAACCGTCATGCCAGGTAGTGAAGCATAATTTGCACTATCTTTTTTGAAAATCATGTGGAAGTGATCTGGGGCCTTTTCTCGTAAAAAGGCAAGCCCATCCAACACGCCATGGCCACCAAAATGATCGCTAACCAAGTTTAAAGCCAAATAGGTTGTGGCTAAACCGCCAAATATTAAGAAAGCTACTTGAATAACATCGGTATAGCCAATTACTTTCATACCGCCTAAGGCAATAATTACAGCGAAAACGGCCAAGCCTATCATACAATACCAAAAGCCTATACCCGATATACTGCTTACGGCTAAAGCCCCCAAGTAAAGTATTGAAGTTAAGTTTACAACAACATACAACAATAACCAAAACACCGCCATAATCATTGCAACTGTACCATTGTACCGTTGACTTAGAAATTGAGGCATGGTGTAAATCTTGTTTTTTAAATATACAGGGATAAAAAATGTGGCAACAATGACTAGCGTTGCGGCGGCCATCCACTCGTATGTGGATATGGCTAAACCCATTTTAAATCCATCACCACTCATGGCTACGAATTGTTCGGCACTAATGTTTGATGCAATTAATGATGTACCAATTGCCCACCAAGTAAGCGAACCTTCGGCAAGGAAATAATCCTTACTGCTCATTTGAGCTTGCTTTTTGCGGTGATAGATCCAGAAGCCATAAATTGCCACAATAGCAAAGTAGGCTAGAAAGATAATGTAATCTGTAACTTTCATTTACAATATGTTATTTGGTTTAGAAAGTTAAATGTAGTAAATCAAAAATTATTTTTGCTATTTTTTGAATTAAAAAATGTTAAAGTGACATTTAATAATTTACAACGTATTGAAAACCTAATAATTAGATGTATCTGTTGATGATATTCTCTAGATATTCTTGTTTGCCACTGCGTATTTCTGGCTCACCATTTTCTGCTGCGTAGTTTCTTAAATCTTCTAAGCTTAATTTACCTTGTTCAAATTCAGCACCCTTTCCGCTATCAAAAGAAGCATATCTTTCTGTTCTTATTTTTTTATAATCAGATTTTTGCAGTATTGCATCGGCGGTGATTAAGGCACGTGCAAAAATATCCATCCCACCAACGTGGGCATAAAATAGATCTTGCGGATCGGTAGAGTTGCGTCGGATTTTCGCATCGAAATTTACACCGCCACCCTGCAAACCACCACCTTCTAATAGGATTAACATGGCTTCGGTTAACTCATAAATGTCATTGGGAAACTGATCAGTATCCCACCCGTTTTGGTAATCGCCACGATTGGCATCAATAGAGCCCAGCAAACCATTATCAACTGCCACTTGAAGCTCATGCTGAAAAGTATGTCCCGCTAGTGTTGCATGGTTAACTTCTAAGTTTAATTTAAAATCGGCCAATAAATCGTATTCTTGCAAGAAACCTTTTACCGTTGCGGCATCGTAATCATACTGATGTTTTGAGGGTTCGCATGGTTTAGGTTCGATAAAGAATGTGCCCTTAAAGCCTTGTTTGCGTGCATAATCTTTTGCGGTGTGTAAGAATTTTGCCAAATGCTCTTGCTCTCGTTTCATGTTGGTATTGAGCAAACTCATATAGCCTTCTCTACCTCCCCAAAACACATAATTTTCTCCGCCAAGGGCTATGGTTGCATCTAAAGCGGCTTTAACTTGTGCCGCTCCGTGGGCAAGGACATGAAAATCTGGATTGGTTGAGGCGCCATTCATGTAGCGTTTATGGCTAAATAAATTTGCAGTTCCCCAAAGAAGTTTAACGCCACTATCTGCTTGTTTTTGCTTGGCATATTCTACTAAGGTTTGCAGTCTGTTCTCGTTCTCGGCAATGTTATCGCCATAATCAACCACATCTACATCATGGAAACAATAGTAGGGCAATTGCATTTTCGTTATAAATTCAAAAGCAGCATCCATTTTATCTTTGGCGCGTTCTATAACATCTTTTTTTTCATCCCAAGGAAAAGCATGCGTTGCGCCGCCAAATGGATCTGATCCGTTTCCATTGAAAGAATGCCAGTAGGCACAGGCAAATTTAAAATG
Organism: Pedobacter yonginensis; assembly: GCF_003173595.1. Classification (GTDB taxonomy): domain Bacteria; phylum Bacteroidota; class Bacteroidia; order Sphingobacteriales; family Sphingobacteriaceae; genus Pedobacter; species Pedobacter yonginense. The sequence goes on along the minus strand of NZ_QGNZ01000002.1, from coordinate 523,033 downwards.
GCTGGTCATGGTTTTGCCTGCAACAATTTTCTTTGCATCATACCATCTAAAGGCCAATGGATTATCGCTCCCTAAACCCTCAAATTGGATTTGATTGATGCCCTTAAAAAATTCTTTTGTACCGGTTACTACTTTCGTCATTGTGGTTTATTTTGTGGTTCTACTTGTATAGTGATTGATTTAAAATGGCTTTCCATTCTTGATAAAAGGGTTCATAGGCTTTAGAATTTTTAGGTTCTAAAACTTCCAAAACTTTGTGTTGTGTAAATGCTTCTTTTGCATTTTTGAAAATGCCTGCGCCAATTCCTGCGCCTAGTGCGGCTCCTACACTGCCATCGTTTTCATAAAGCTCTACAGGGATTCCGGTTACATCAACAAAGGTTTGGGCAAATACCTCACTTAAGAATAAATTGGCTTTACCTGCTCTAATTACCGAGGGTTTCATGCCATTTTCCCTCATAATGTCTAAACCATACCTAAAGGAAAATGCTATTCCTTCTTGTACAGCTCTAAAAATATGGGACTGATTGTGGATATTAACATCAATACCCAATAATTGTGCGCCTGTATATTTGTTGTTGAGCATGCGTTCCGCGCCATTTCCAAACGGCAGAACTTTTATACCTCTATTTCCGATAGGTGCTTGAGCGGCTAATAAATTAAGCGCTGTGTATGATGAATTTGGGGAAAAATTGTGTTTTGCCCACCTGTACATACTTCCTGTTCCGTTTATGCAGAGCAATACGCCTGTATGCTTTTGTTCTTTTGAGTACGTTACATGGGCAAAAGTGTTTACCCTTGATTGCGGATCGTAGGTGAGCTTATCGCTTACGCCGTAAATTACGCCTGAAGTTCCTGCTGTTGCAGCAACTTCGCCAGGCGCTAATACATTTAAAGACAAGGCGTTATTTGGCTGATCACCCGATTTGTAAGCAACAGGAATGCCTGCTGTTAAACCTAGAGCCTTGGCAACGGCAGCATCAACATTTCCATGGATTGAAAATAAAGGTTTTACATCTGGAATATGATTATAATCCAATCCATAGTGGCTCATTACTGCTGTAGATATTTCGTCTTTTTTAAAGTCCCAAAAAACACCTTCTGATAATGCAGCTATGCTTGTAGTTACGGCACCAGTAAGTTTCATGGAAATGAAATCGCCGGGTAGCATCATTTTATCAACTGCCTTATAAATTTTTGGCTCGTTAGTTTTTACCCAAGCCAATTTGGATGCGGTAAAATTTCCTGGGGAATTTAAAAGACTTTTTAAAGCCTTTTCACGACCAATAGCGTCGAATGCCTTTTCGCCAAGTGCCACTGCGCGACTGTCGCACCAGATGATGCTGTCGCGTAGCACATGTTGCCTTTTATCTACCAAAACCAAGCCATGCATTTGATAGGCAATGCCAATGGCTTGTACGTCTTTTGGATTAAATAATCCGGTAGCATTTAATTTTAGAATTGCTTGTTGTGTGTTTTGCCACCAATCTTCTGGCGATTGTTCTGCCCAGCCAGGTTTAACGGATTTAATTTCGGTTTCCTGTTCTGGATATTGGGCAGTTGCTACACATTTCTGGGTATTTACATCAACAACTGCAACTTTTATAGACGAGGTGCCTATATCGATACCTAATAAATACATGCCAGGAGATTGATTTAATATTCGGTTATGCAAACGGTGCTTAAATATAGTTGTTAATCTGTACATGGCAAATATTTTAGTGGATTCTACCTTAGAAAAGGTTAAGCCTGTTTCCTGTTTATTTATATTTTTGTTTAAACCTTTATACTATGCAAGACATTACCTGGGCAGATTTCGAAAAAGTTGAGTTAAGAGTGGGTACCATTGTAGAAGCCCTACCATTTCCTGAGGCAAAAAGACCCGCTTATAAATTGAAGGTAGATTTTGGAGCCTTTGGCATAAAGAAGACGAGTGCACAGATTACCAAACATTACAAATTGGAGGAGCTGCCAGGAAAACAGATTGTTGGGGTGGTTAATTTCCCTAAAAAGCAAATCGGCAATTTTATGTCTGAATTTTTGGTGACTGGTTTTGCCGATGAAAATGGAGATATTGTTTTAACTAGTGTCGCCAGCCACGTTCCGAATGGAAGTAAGATGATTTGATTTTAAGGTGCTTCATGGAAACACGAACCACAGTGAACGGAACGATGCTGAAGGAATTTAAAATATTATAATTTGGAAATGAGCGTTTAGGAATACTTGGCGGAGTGTAGCCCCGCTCTGCGCTATATCCCCAATAAAATTGGGGGATGCCGCTTTGATCGGGTTTAAGAACAAAGCAAACCTTTCAAGAAAAACCATAAAATACTGTTATTTAATTTGTTGTTGTACTGCTCATGATGAGGTTAGCAATTTATTCGGTTGGTGTACCCGCATTTAAGGAGATGTTTTTTTGTTTCATGGAAACAGGAACCACAGTGAACGGAACGATGCTGAAGGAATTTAAAATCTTATAATTTGGAAATGAGCGTTCAGGAATACTTGGCGGAGTGTAACCCCGCTCTGCGCTATATCCCCAATAAAATTGGGGGATGCCGCTTTGATCGGGTTTAAGAACAAAGCAAACCTTTCAAGAAAAACCATAAAATACTGTTATTCAATTTGTTGTTATACTGCTCATGATGAGGTTAGCAATTTGTTCGGTTGGTGTACCCGCAACTAAGGAGATGTTTTTTGTTTCGTGAAGACACGAACCACGGCGGTTGGCTTCCATCGTTAACGCAAGCACCTTTGTGCCCAAACCTGATTGAACGGAAAGCCCCAATTTTCCATTGGGCTTGGAGGTAAAGCAGGACTGAAGATGCCAAGCACCACTGAACGTTGCTTTCCAAAAAAAGATTATTTGCCAATTGTCGTTTTTAGTTATTTCTTTTTGTTTCGTGAGGACACGAACCATGGCGGTTGGCTTCCATCGTTAACGCAGGACTGAAGATGCCATGCAACACTGAACGTTGTTTTCCAAAAAAAAATCGCATCTGAGTTATAATGAAACTCTTTAGATTAAGCAATTGTTTTTTGTGTTTCGTGACGATAAACCACAGCGTGAGCTTATTCGGTTGAGACATCAACCACGCCGAAACGTACCAAAAACGAAAGGTTTTTTAAACAATTCAATCAGCATTTTTGGAATAAAAAGCGGGGCCTAAATCTTCCGACTGGCCCCGCAACAATTTTCCAAGAAGGCATCTTGAAAATGATTTTGACTATTTAGCCAGCGTAAAAGGCACATACAAACCGAAGGTGATGTTTCTGCCAGTATTGTAAACGCCCAAGTTTGGATTTTCCTGATCGAAACGGCCTGGTTTAAATCTACTTAGTGCATCGTAATACTTTTGATTTAACAGATTGTTTGCCGATACGGATATTTTGATGGGTTGTTTGCCCACATTTACAGTTGCGCCTATGCCAGCGTTTAATAGGGTATAACCGCTTGTTGGCGTTTCGAAAACGTCATCAACACGGGTTTGTTTAAATGCCGAGTTTATGCCTACGGATAGGTAAGCATCATTTGTTCCTTTTAATTTAGGCTCGAAACGCAACTCGTTTCTCAATGTGCCGGCCGGGATAAATGATAGTGGCTTGCCCAAGGTATTGTTTTGTGCATGAACATAGCCGAAGGTATTTTCGAAATGAATAAAGGAAACTGGGTGAATGGTTAAGCTGGCTTCTGCACCATATAAATTTGCATTAACTTGTCCGTAACGATATATGGCAAAATCTGTTCCATCTACATCTCTAATTTCGCCATTGCTGGCGGCATAGATGTAATTGTGGATGTAGTTGTTGTACACACCAACACTTGCGCTAACAATTTTCCCTTCATATTCCAATGTGGCATCTACTTGATAACTGCGCTCCGGACTCAAATTTGAATTTCCAATTTCGTATCTAAATGTTCCTTCGTGTACTCCATTTGATCCTAATTCGGCAGGGTTTGGTGCCCTGAAAGCAGAACCCGCATTGGCTTTAAAGTTCCATTCCTCGTTAAATTGATGGGTGAAACCTAATGCACCACTTACATTAGAAAACTTATTTTGGAAAGGGGCAAACACTTCTTCTCCATCTTCGATAAGTTGCTTCCCATTATTTTTTCGGAAATCGTAGCGGGCACCCAAGCTAAAGGTGTTGTTATTCCAGTTTTTCTTTGCAAAGGCAAATACCCCAAATCCAAAGGTATCATAAGCGGGAATTAAAAATTCTGAGCCCTTATTTTGGCTATGGGCGTCATCTACACTTAGTCCGAATACGGGCTGCCATCCATTGGTTTCGTGTAGGTAATATTTTAAATCGGCGTTGTAGGTTTTGAGGTCGAAAAACAAGGCTGGATCAGGTCCATCCAACTCACGACGCTGATTTTGCTGATAACCAAAATCGGCTTTCAAATTGCCATTCCCTAAAATAAAGTTGTTGTTTAGAGCAATTTTAAAATGCCTAATGTCTTGCCGTGGGTAGCCTAACGTACGGTTTTTATTATCCTGATCTGTGAAAGCCGCTCCGTCTTCCTTAACGAAGTTTCCGTTCTCATCTAAAGAGGGTTCGTAAAAGCCAATGTTGTTGCGGAAATTGGATACGTTTAAATGGGTGTAACCCCAACTTTTATTTAAGCCTACCATGCCGCTCAAATCTGTTTCGTTAAAACCAGAGTTTGGGAAATAGCCTGTAGGGGTTTTAAAAGAATAGGCATTTTTGTAAGTCCCCCTAGCACGCCAAACAAAACCGTTTTCGTTGCCATTTAACATTAAAGAGTTGGCCGTAAGACCGTTATTGGTAGAGTAATTGGTAATAAATTCGCTTTTTACTTGTCCTTCTGGTGCAGTACTTGGCTCAAGCAGGTTAATTACCCCGCCAAGAGCATCGGAGCCATACATTAAAGAAGCGGCACCACGTAACACTTCTACCCGATCTGATTTAAACTGGTCGATTTCGATTCCATGCTCGTCGCCCCATTGTTGTCCCTGTTGTTTAATTCCATCATCTAAAGTTACTATTCGGTTGTAGCCTAAGCCCCTAATTACGGGTTTGGAGATGGACGGACCAGTGGTGATTTGCGATACACCTGGAATGCGGGTTAGGGCATCAATTAAATTTGTAGAGGGCTGCAAGAGCTGATCTTTACCCACAACGGCAGATGAAGCACTATTTCTTTTGCTTGTACTGCTTATTAAACTGCCTGTGATTACAATCTCTTTGGTTTCAATTGCAGTAGGCTGAAGGGCGAAAGATAGGCTGTTTGCGGATGCAAGATTAATAACCTGAGTAGCCGTTTTATAGCCTACATAATGTACTTCTACCAAATATGAACCTCTTGAAGGCAAATTAGTTAGTGTAAACGCTCCATCGTTATTGGTTTGGGCAGTAACCTTTAAATCGGGTATAAAAATGGTTGCACCTGGTAGAGTTTGCTGGTTACTCGCATCGATAACCTTGCCCTTAATATCTTTTAAAACAGATGCAAACGCAGTACTGCTTAATAATGTATATAGAATTACGAAGCCTATAAGCTGTAATTTTTTCATGATAAAAACAAGAATGATAGAGATTGCCAAAGTAGAGGTCGCGAAAAATGGCAACATCTTTTTAGAATCTCATAAATAAAATAAATTGGTTAATTACAAACGCCCTGAAAGGAGTTTGTTAAACTTAAGAATTTAAGCCAAGGGCGGGCCACGTAAGCAACTACGCTTAATTTCTGTATAGGCGCTTTTTAACACGGGTTCGGTTTGGCCAAATATTTTTACAGAAAGAAATATTTTATAAATGTTGTGTATTTGAACGTAATTTTTTTCAAAACCTGCATTACAAATTAAGCAATTATCGGCATGTGCCTGAACATGGCTAACGTGTTTACAGTTAACTTCTTTAGGTACAGAAGGAATGGTTTGGTGATGATGAAGTAAATTCCAGGGCGTTAAGGCAATGGCAAAAACCATCAGCATGATTGCAGATAATAAACGGTTTATATGTTGCTTATGCTTTTTCAACGTTGCAAAAATAGTAAATAGAAATCGATTGTATAGAATTTGAAAGGTAACATTGCTTTTATAGAGTTTAAAAACAAAAGCCTTGCATCCCGCATCAGCAGTGGCCAATGTTTATAAAGCCGTAAATGCCATAGTTGAAGTTTATGGTTCATGTGATGGATAGCTTTCTGCAATTTTTGTACTTTTGCGCCTATGTCAGTTATTAAACCCTCGTTAGCAAAAGGTACCCGCGATTTTTCGCCTGTGGAAATGGTTAAACGTAACTTTATTTATGATACCATTAAAACGGTTTTCAAAAAATATGGTTATGCAGAAATTCAGACGCCAAGCTTTGAAAACCTATCTACTTTAACAGGTAAATATGGAGATGAAGGGGATAAGCTTATTTTTAAGATTCTGAATAGTGGAGAGTTTTTAAAAGATGCAAAGAAAAAATCGTTCGATTTTGCTGAGGATGACAATAGCAACAAACTGATTCCATTCGTCTCTGAAAAAGCACTTCGTTATGATTTAACAGTTCCATTTGCCCGTTACGTGGTGATGCACCAACACGAAATTGCTTTGCCTTTTAAGCGCTTTCAAGTACAGCCCGTTTGGCGTGCAGATCGCCCACAGAAAGGCAGATACAGGGAGTTTTACCAATGCGATGTAGATGTGGTGGGTTCTGAAAGTTTATTAAACGAAGCAGAATTTATCCTAATTTACAACGAAGCGTTGAGCAAACTGGGCTTAAAAGATTTTAGTATAAAAATCAACAATAGAAAAATCCTTTCTGGCATTGCCGAAATTATTGGCAAACCCGACCTAATTATTGATATGACGGTTGCCATCGATAAACTGGATAAAATCGGATTGGATGGTGTGAGTAAAGAGTTGTTAGAGCGCGGATTTACCGAAGCTGATTTAGAAAAACTGCGACCGGTTATACTTTTAGAAGGCCGCAATGAAGAAAAGTTGGCCAGCTTGAAATCGGTTTTAGCTTCGTCAGAAACGGGATTGAAAGGTGTTGCCGAAATAGAACAAGTTTTTGAATACGTAGATTGTTTATTGGCTTACAGTTTGCCGCTTACGGCCAAATTGGAGCTTGATATCACCTTAGCCAGAGGCTTAAATTACTATACCGGTTGTATTTTCGAAGTTAAAACCAACGAGGTTGCCATGGGCAGTATTGGTGGTGGAGGCCGATATGACGATTTAACCGGAATGTTTGGCTTGAAAGATTTAACTGGAGTAGGCGTTTCTTTTGGTGCAGACCGCATTTACGATGTATTGGAAGAATTAAACCTTTTTCCAACATCAGCTGAAGTGGGAACGAAAGTGCTCATCAGCAATTTTGACTCTACCGCCGAGAAATATGCGCTTCCAATTTTACAACAGTTTAGAACAGCTGGTATTTCGGCAGAATTGTACCCATCATCAGCAAAATTGAAAAAGCAAATGGCTTATGCCGATGCTAAAAAAATTCCTTATGTGGTTTTAATTGGTGGCGATGAGATGGACAGTGGTGCGCTTACTTTAAAGGATATGCAAAGCGGCGAACAGAAGAAGTTGAGTGCCTTGGCAATTTTGGATTTGCTAAAATAATTGCCATTCTAAAATCTGATGTGCCGTACTGGTAAAAACCATCTAGTTCCTAAGGCTTGCGCTGAGTAGATGGCTGACCGAATAACTGTATAAAATTCCTCAAGTTTTGATAAAAAAAAGCGTTACCCTATTTGGATAAGGTAACGCATGACGATATGATGGTTGACTAGAATAGTTGCACCAATAAGTCTGTTTTTAAATCATCGTATCGGGTAGCAGATTTACTGGTTAAATCCTGTTTGGGCAAAGCGCTAATGTTTGTGTTTTGAGCCATAAAATCATCCATTTTTAAATTTGCCAAAGTACCCAGTACCGCGAGGTGATTTTCGGTAGTTCCTTCTAATTTTAAGCGAGCATCATCACCTACTTTTGAGTATAGGCTTACTGTATTTGCATTAATTGTTGCTGATGCCTGATCTTTTAATACAATATTTAAGCTAAGTAAGTTAAATTTTCCAGCAGTGGTAATGGTAGAATTGTTAGAAGCCTCGATAGACGAGAGATTGTTTACATGAGCAATAACGGTTAAAGTTTCTTTTTCAAAAGAACTAATACGAAGCTCAGTTCCTTGTTGTTGTACAAGGGCATTCTTGGCAAAGTATTGGTTATACACCTCAACACTTTCTTTCCCATCCTGTACTAAGATTACTTTTACGTTCCCGCTAATTGTAATTTTATTGATGTTTTTCACTTTGGTTAAAGCAGTGTAGTTTGCATTAATCTCTTTAGCTTTTGCTACAAGGTTGGCAGTGCTCAAAGCAACTATTGTTAAGGCAACTGCGCATAAATGTTGAATAGAATTTTTCATGATCTGAATATTTTATGTGTATAAATCTTTTTTAAATCCTTAATAATTAAGGGGTTTTGTAAATAAGACTTCATCACATCAAAAACGTTTCAGCCGGTTTGTGCCTATTATACCACAAGCTTTTAATTATAGACGAACGCCTGTATTATCTATACAAAAACAGTTACGGCTATGAAGCTAAAAGATGAATTTCAACAGGGGATTTTGAGGGAAATCCGTTTTTTTGTTAAAAAAGGTTAAAGCGCTTGATTAAACTAAAATATTAGTTTTATATTCGTGTCACAAACTTTAATCATCCTATGAAACGACTCTTACTCTCGGTGTGCTTTCTACTCCTGATTTCTACTTTCGTTAAAGCGCAATCCCAGCATACCATTAAAGGCCGAGTGATTGATACGGCCTCGACATCTATTTTGTCGGGCACATCAATCTCGGTTTTAAACGCTAAAGATTCTACATTAGTTAAATTTACAAGGGCTGCAGAAAATGGAACATTTGAACTCACCAACATCAGAAATGGTAAGTTTATTCTTTTGGTTTCCTACCCAAAATATGCCGATTTCGTAGATCACTTCACGTTGGATTCTACAAAACTCATCATTGATTATGGAAAAATAAACTTAACTGGAAAGGCTAAGTTGCTGGCCGATGTAATTATCAAAGGAAATCGGGCTGCAATCAAAATCAAAGGCGATACAACGGAATTTGATCCCCTAGCCTACAACATCGAACCAAATTCGAAAGTTGAAGATTTGATAAAGCAATTTCCAGGAATCCAGATTGATAAAGACGGTAAAATTACTGCCCAAGGCCAAACCGTAACCAAGGTTTTGGTAGATGGCGAAGAATTTTTTGGTGATGACCCCACGCTGGTAACCAAGAACCTTCGTGCAGATATGGTGGATAAAGTGCAGCTGTTTGATAAAAAGAGCGATCAAGCTACCTTTACGGGGATAGATGATGGCGAAAAAAGCAAGACCTTGAACATCAAGCTTAAAGAAGATAAGAAGAACGGTTACTTTGGCAAATTGCAAGGTAGCGTAGGTACCGATAAATACTACGTTGGTCAGGCCATGTTCAACAAGTTTTGGGGCAAAAAGAAATTCTCAGCCTATGGTATTTTAGGGAATAACGGTACGGTTGGATTAGGTTGGGGAGATCGGGATAAGTATAGCGCAGGAGGTGGCCCAGAAGTCGGCGACGATGGAAGTATTTACTTTTTTAATAATGGAAATGATGATTTCGAATCTTACGATGGACAATACAATGGCCAAGGCATTCCGGTAGCCAGAACAGGAGGGTTGCACTTCGACAATAAATGGAACAGCGATAAGGAATCGTTAAATACAAATTATAAAATTGGCTCCATAAGGGTTTCTGGAGATCGCAATACGTTAAACCAAAACAGTTTAGCCGATCGGGTAATCAACACCAATTCAAATCAGTTTTATGATAACGATATGTTTAGGCAAAAGCTGGATGCTACCTATGAAATTAAACTCGATACAACCCTAACCTTAAAAGTTAGTGTGGATGGATCGGTAAAAAACAGCAATACTTTTAATGATTACGGTACCATAGCAACCCGTGGCGATAACAGCTTGCAAAATATTTCAAACCGCACGTTAAACAATAAGGTTGATGATCAGATCTTTAATATAAATGCATTAGTTACTAAGCAACTGAAGAAAAAAGGCAGAACGCTTTCTTTAAACTTAAATCAATCAATAAACGACAGTAAAAGTGATGGTTACTTAAATTCGACTAATGGATTTTACAACTTACAAGGCGTTTTAGATAGTACGCAAACGGTAAACCAATACAAAACCAATAACATCAACAACACATCGTTTAAATCAAATTTGGCTTATACCGAGCCAATAACAAAAACGCTTACGGTAATTGTGAATTATGGTTTGAGCTTGATGAGTGGGGAGTCTGATCGCAGATCATTCAATCAATCTGGAAGTGGTAATTACGATGTGTTCGACCCTGTGTTTAGTAATGATTACGAACTCGATCAGGTAATTAATCAGGGAGGTGCTATCTTTAATTATAAAAATGGAAAAACCATCATCAACTTTGGATCGAAGTTTAGTGGAGTGAATTTTAAGCAATATGATGTGTACAACAATAAAGCTTATACCAGAAATTTTGTAAACTACATGCCACAGGCTTCTTACCAATATCGCTTTTCTCAACAAAAATCGTTAAGAATTGGCTATAACGGAAATACCAACCAACCCTCATTAGATCAAATTCAGCCCATCAGAAGCAATTTAGATCAGCTGAATTTAACGGTGGGGAATCCTGATTTGAAGCCATCTTTTAGAAGTAGCATCAGCGGAAGTTACAGTTCGTACAAGGTTTTAACGGATCAATCCGTTTGGATCAGCGGATCTTATAATTTTACTGCAAATCCAATTATAAGTGATGTAACCACAAGTGCGGGCGGACAAAGTATTTATAGATCGGTAAACTTATCTGATAAAATGCCCGACAACTTCTTTATTTACGGAAGCATAAGCAGAAAAATTTTAGGCATAAGTACAGGCTTAAATTTTAACTCCAATGGCAATACCTCGTATAATTTTATAAATGATGTATTAAATAAAACCAAAAATTATACTTACGGTGGCGGAATAAATATTCAGAAATATAAAGAGAAAAAATATAGTTTCTATGGGAATTTTGGTCCAACTTATAATATTGCCCGAACAACAATCAGAGAATCAGGCAATAGCGACGGTTGGGGATGGAGAGGTTATGTTGGCTTCAATATTCAACTGCCTGGTAAAATCGAAATCAACAGCGATGGCGATTACACCTACAACGGCAAAACACAAACCTTTAACGAAACCTTTGAGCGTTTTATCTGGAATGCATCAGTAGCCAAAAAACTATTTAAAGATAATTTAAGGCTTTCTATTTCTGGAAACGATTTATTAAACCAAAACGTAGGCTTTAGTCGCTCGGCAAGCAGCGGTAACATTACACAAAGCAGTTATACCACCATTCAACGATATTTTATGTTCAACGTATCATGGGATTTCAGCAAAATGGGCGGTGGGGTAAAAAAACAAAATTAGAATTATGAAAACGACTTTAAAATATTTCATCCTATTTGCTGTTACTTTCATCAGCACTAATATTTATGCACAAAATGTTCATTTTGTACAGAATGGTGTAATCGAATTTGAGAAACGATCGAACATGTATGCCATTATTAAAAAGAAAATCAATAAGGAGAACGAAAACTGGTATAATGAGGCATTTGATCAGTATAAAAAGAACAACCCACAGTTTAAAGCTGAGAAAAGCACGCTAAACTTCAATAAGAATCGTAGTTTGTATAAATGGAATGAAACTTCAGAAGTGGCTAACAATAATTGGATCAGTAGAGATCCATTGGCTGATTTAAAAAATACCATTGCAACCAACTTTGATACACAAAGCAGCACCACGCAGAAAAGCGTTTACGAAGCTACCTATTTAGTTAAGGATAGTGTACGTAAAATTAACTGGAAAATTACCGATGAAACGAGAGAAATTGCAGGTTACGAGTGTAGGAGGGCAAATGCACTCATCATGGATTCGATTTATATTGTGGCTTACTACTCAAATCAAATAGCCGTTTCTGGCGGACCAGAATCGTTTACAGGCTTACCGGGTATGATTTTAGGCTTAGCTATGCCGCATGAAAACATTACGTGGTTTGCAACCAAAGTAACGGAGGTAGTTGTTCCAGAAAAGGATTTATTGCCGCCAACCAAGGGTAAGCCTGTTGACAATAAATCGTTAAATGCAATTTTACTTGGCGCTATGGGCGATTGGGGGGAATATGCCAAACCGCAGCTTAAAGCTTTTTCACTGTAGTCACAAACATCAGTTTATATCTAGGTCAATGGTAAATGAGGTTCTAATATTGGCCGAAATCATGTTTATCCAACGGCATTTACTTCGAACCATCAATTATTGATTTGGTTTCATGTCTGCGTGCATTGAAAATATCTTTCAGTTGATGTTACAATGAGCTGTAGCGATTAAACCTATTTATGCAATCGTTGCCGTTATCGTTTGCAACGTTTAATCAAGATAAAAATTCTTTCTCCTGAAGATTATTATTTAAAATTGTTCATCATATATTTATTAAAATAAGGCTACGTTTTAGTTTTTTGGCTTTACGTAGCCTATTTTATTGATAGCTAACCAAATTCTTTATGAAATCATCACTCCTATTGTTGTTGCTTGTTATTTGCCTATCTGCAAATGCCATGGATGTTAAGCCAGATTTTGTGGTTGCTGCTGATGGGAGCGGAAATTTTAAAACCGTTCAAGAAGCCATTCATGCTGTACCAGATTTTAGAAATAAAACCACCATTATTTTTATCAAAGTAGGAGTTTATAAGGAAAAGCTGATTTTGGCTGCTTCAAAAAAAAATGTGAAACTTATTGGAGCGGATAGAGACAAAACCATTTTAACTTATGATGATTTTGCACAAAAGAAAAACATTTTTGGCGAAGAAAAGGGAACATCAGGCTCCTCAAGCTTTTACATTTATGGTGAAGGCTTCTCCGCAGAAAACATCACGTTTGAGAATTCATCTGGCCCTGTTGGGCAAGCCGTAGCCGTTTGGGCTGGTGGCGATAAATTGGTTTTCAATAACTGTAGATTTCTAGGCTTTCAGGATACCCTTTATACCTATGGCGGGAACAATCGCCAATATTATAAAGACTGCTACATAGAAGGAACTGTTGATTTTATTTTTGGCGCATCTACCGCCTGGTTCGAAGCCTGTACCATTTTTTGTAAAAAGGCAGGTTACATCACTGCTGCATCAACTGCCGATACCACAAAATTTGGGTATGTGTTTAACAAATGCAAAATCATAGGTGATGCACCCCTCAATAGTTTTTATTTGGGTCGCCCATGGCGGCCTTATGCTAAGGTTGCTTATCTAAACTGCGAACTACCAGAATTTATCCGACCAGAAGGGTGGAACAATTGGGGCAAGGAAAGCAATGAGAAAACCGCTTATTATGCAGAGTACAACAGTAAGGGAAAAGGTGCCTTGCCCGATAAAAGGGTGGGTTGGTCGCACCAATTAACAGATGAAGAATACAAAGCCTACATTTTGGAAAACGTTTTCCGTGGATGGAATCCCGAGGTGAAATAGGTTTATTTAAATCGAATTTGAAGATTGAGCTTAATGAAAAGCTCGCCATTTTCTTCGTAAATCCTTTCCATACCTGATTTAGTCGTGATTTGAGTGTTTTCGATTAAAAACTCTAGAAAACTTCGTTGATCACTGACATGGCAGTATATTAATTTACCGTCTCCATTAATAAATGAAAGGCCATTGGTGTAGTTATTTGTTCCTTTGGGCCAATTAGTTAGGCAAAGTGTAAATAATAATTTTTTCAAGTTATGCTCGTAAAAAGGGTGTCCTTTTGACTGATCAAATTTTAATGGATTTTGAGATTCTAAGTAGCCAATCAATTCTTTTAATGAGTTTGAACTTGTCCTGTAACCGAAATGAGCAATGTGTGATATAAGCTCCGGCATTCTAGATTCAATCAATTTCATTTTTAGCTCAGTTTCTTGACATTCTATTTTAATAAAAGACATTTTTAGCGAGCTAATTGCGGTGTTATTTAAGTCATTTTCAACTTTACTAATTAAGTTATATTCCAAAAAACTCTGCTCATCTAATTTGAAGATAATCGAGTTCAGGTCCAAGAGATTGTTTTGATTGAATGTATTATAATATTCTGGGATTTGGGATTTTTTTACTGTTTTTAATCCGTTTGAATCAAACATTAAATATTGTGTCTCTTTCATCATTTTTTAAAAATCTCACTATAATGGTAATCTAAAAATTCTCTACCGGGAAGAAACTTATCTGGCAAGGAAATCGATCTATTATCATATTTGGTAAAAAGTTCTTCTACCGCTTCCCCACCTAGAATTTCTTTACATAAACTAGAAATTTTCACCGTATAATCAGGTCTGATTGTGATATAGCCTTTGTCAAAAGCTTTGTCATGCAGTGTATTTAAGCATAATCCGTTTCGCGGATTTAATCGATTGCTTTCATCCTTAGCCCAAGGCAGGATGTGGCTTGAAACCAATAAATCAGGGATCGATAGTCCCGTAATACAGCATTTTAGATTATAGGCTGAGAGAATTGTTGATCGAAAAAAACTTTGATTTACTCTCTGTTTAATTGTTCTTTCCTTTTCTCGACCAATAGGAAATTCAAAATCATTATTGTCAAGAATTTCTTCAATTCTTTTATTTTGAAACTTTGCAATTAAAAGTTCACTTTCATAAACTAACGCATCCCAATTATTATTAAACTCATCCCAAACATCTTCCTCAAGCTTAGCACCATGCCTAAGACCAGTTATACCTTGTTTTCTTAGTTCTGGATCTAATCTGCCGAAATTACCTATTTTCATATTTAAGGCAGATGGCGAACGGCCAATTATGTTAGCATACTTTATTATTGTAGGATTTGTTTTGCTACTTTTCTTAAATTGTATTTTACAGTAGACGTTAAAAGCAATAATCGTTTGCTCTCTTGTCCAATCTCCATTTGACATATTATTAGCGGATTAGATTTCTTAAATTACTAATTCTTATTCAAACCCTTATAAGAAGTTTTCCACGAGCGTGGATGAGTTCTGGTTGATAACACTCTGGTGATTATATTCCATAATGCTTAATGAACAAAGTTTTTCCTAGGTGATATCTATTTAGGAAAACGATTTCCTAAAATGCATTTTAATGCAAAACATATGTTTTAATTCGCTGCTATACAGTGTGATAACCTTAAGTGAGTCAAGTTTTCTAGGCTATTCTTTGGCAACGTTTGCATAGATTTCTCTTCTCTTTTAGCCCCAAACAACGTACACTTGTTATACCATAACCAAGTATAATTAAAAAAGCATCACTAATGAAACACTTTTTAGGTCATTTATCCCGTTTACCATCGGTTTTAGCTTGCATAATTCTATTTTCGGCAAGTTCGGTAATGGCGCAAAGCCAAAAGCTACCATTCATCCAGCAGGTTAAATTTAAAAAGGATACCCTAAACATCATTAGCTTCGGCGCCAAAGGCGATGGATACGCACTCAATACACAAAGCATTAACAAAGCCATAGCCACCTCTAGCCAAAAAGGTGGTGGCGTGGTATTAATTCCTTCGGGATTATGGCTAACAGGACCTTTAGAACTTAAAAGCAATGTTAACCTGCACTTAAAACGCGATGCTATTTTATTGTTCACAGACGATTTCAATCAATACAAGTTAGTAGAAGGGAACTGGGAAGGACAACCAGCTTGGCGCAACCAAAGTCCAATTTCTGGAACAAATTTAGAGAACATTGCAATAACGGGGGCAGGAGTGATTGATGGTAACGGCGGATCGTGGAGAATGGTGAAAAAGGATAAGTTAACCGAATCTCAATGGAAAAAGCTGACCAATTCTGGTGGTGCTGTTAGCGAAGATGGCAAAACTTGGTATCCATCAGAAAAAGTGGTTAAAGGCTCTAAAATCAAAAATGCAGGCGTAATTGAGGCTGGTAAAACTGCGGCAGATTATCAGGATATTAAAGATTTTTTGCGCCCCAATTTGCTCGTTTTAACCAATTGCAAAAAAATTCTTTTAGAAGGCGTTACGTTTCAAAACTCACCCGCATGGAATTTACATCCTCTGCTTTGCGAGGATTTAACACTCAGAAATCTTCAGGTGAAAAACCCTTGGTATGCACAAAATGGCGATGGGGTTGACATCGAATCGTGCAAGAATGTATTGATAGAAGGTAGCACTTTTGATGTAGGCGATGATGGGATATGCATCAAATCTGGGCGAGATGAAGCCGGGCGTAAGCGTGGTGTTCCAACCGAAAATGTGATTATTAGAAATAACATTGTGTATCATGCACACGGAGGTTTTGTAATCGGCAGTGAAATGAGCGGTGGTGCTAAAAATATTTGGGTTTACGATTGTTCTTTTATCGGTACAGATATTGGTTTGCGTTTTAAAACTACCCGTGGAAGAGGCGGAATTGTAGAAAACATTTACATCAACCGCATCAATATGATTGATATACCAGGTGAAGCCATCTTATTTGATATGTATTATGCGGCGGTTGATCCAGTTCCTTTAGCGGGCGAAAAACGCGAAGCCATTAAAACAGTTGTTGTACCCGTTACGGAAGCCACACCGCAGTTTAGAAATTTTTATATCAAAGATATTGTGGCTAATGGCGCTGAAAAGGCCATATTCTTCAGAGGTTTACCAGAAATGAACATTAAAGACGTGCATTTGGAAAACGTAACCATTCAGTCAAAAAAGGGGATCGAAATTATCGAAGCTTCAGGTGTTTTCTTAACCAATGTAAACGTGATTACGGAAGATACCAATCCAATTGTGCACATTCAAAATGGCAGTAACATCAGCATTAATAGTTTGCAATATAAAAACGGGAGCGAGTTGTTGTTTAACATTACTGGAGAAAAAACAAAAGGTGTAAAAGTGAGTAGAACAGACGTTTCTAAAGCTAAAAAAGCATCCATTATTGGCGATGAAGTGATTAAATCTGCGCTGGAGATTTCAAAATAAATTACAAAAATGAGAAAACCAATCCTATATATTTCAACTGTTTTAGTTGGCTTAACATTTTTTTCGCAATACGGCTTTGCACAGAAAAAACACTCAGAGCAATTAACACTAACCGCTATGGAAACCTTATTTCAGGATTCTACCGTTTTGAAAGATGCCAAAGGCCCTAAATGGAGCTACGATATGGGTGTCGTTTTAGAAGGTGCAGCCGCGGTTTGGCGCAATACGGGCAACGGTAAATATTTTAAGTACATCCAAAATTCAATGGATGCTTACATAGATAAAGATGGAAACATCAGAACCTACAAGGCAGAAGATTTTAATATCGACAACGTAAAAAATGGTCGTGCCCTTCTGCTTTTATACAAAGTTACCGGTCAGCAGAAATATTTAACCGCAGCCACAAAATTATACGATCAATTGCAACAGCAGCCCCGAACTAAAGAAGGCGGCTTTTGGCACAAGAAAATTTATCCAAATCAAATGTGGTTGGATGGTTTGTACATGGGCGAGCCTTTTTATGCAGAATATGCAGCATTAATGAACAAAGAAGCTGCATTTGATGACGTTGCCAAACAGTTTATATTGATGGAAAAATATGCCCGCAATGAAAAAACGGGTTTGCTTTACCATGGTTATGATGAAAGTAAAACTGAACAATGGGCAAATAAAACAACTGGTAAATCGCCTAATATTTGGGCTAGGGCAATGGGTTGGTATATGATGGCTTTGGTAGATGTATTGGATAATTTTCCGAAAAACCACCCGAAGCGAGCGGAACTAATTGCCATTTTAAACCGCACAGCAAAAGCAACTGTACAATATCAGGATGCTAAATCTGGCGTTTGGTTTGACATTGTCGACTTGCCTACCAGAAAAGGCAACTATCTTGAGGCATCCGCATCGAGCATGTTTGTATATGGTTTAGCCAAGGGAGTTAGAATGGGTTATCTGCCTCAAAGTTATCGAGCTGCAGCCTACAAGGGTTATGCCGGTTTAAAGAAAGAATTTATTACCACTGCGGGTGCAGAGCGTATAAATTTAAATGGAACAGTTTCCGTTTCCGGCTTAGGCGGAAAGCCAAAATATCGCGATGGAAGTTTTGAATATTACATCAGTGAAAAAGTAATTACGAACGATCCGAAAGGCGTGGGCGCTTTCATTTGTGCTGCCGCAGAAATGGAAATTGATGAATTGCCGAAAATAGGTAAAGGGCTCTCCGTTACGGTTGACAACTTTTTTAACCACGAATTTAAAGATGGTCCTGCTGGCAATAAAATTCCTTTTCATTACTTGTGGGATGAAGACGATAACAACGGCTTTTCTTTGTTCGGAAAGATATTTAATGATGCTGGTGTAAAAACATCCACCTTATCAGCGGCTCCAACTGTGGCGAATCTAAAAGCTAGTAACATCTACATCATTGTCGATCCAGATACGGAAAAGGAAACCGCAAACCCAAATTACATGAATGCTCAACACGCCAAACAAATCAGTGAATGGGTAAAGGCTGGGGGTGTTTTGGTGCTGTTGCTGAATGATGTGGGGAACTGCGAAATCACCAAATTTAACATCCTTCCAGAAATGTTTGGAATCCATTTTAATGAAGATAGTCGCAATAAGGTGCAAGGCTCGAACTTTGAGCAGGGCGCAATCAAAATCCCTTCGGGCAATTCAATTTTCAAAACTGCAAAAAAAGTTTACATCAAAGAAATTTCCACGATAGTGGCAAAATCACCCGCAGTTGCTGCCTTAACCGATAAGGGCGATGTAATTATAGCCACCGCAAAGTATGGCAAAGGAACTGTATTTGCAGTAGGCGATCCATGGTTTTATAACGAATATATCGATGGTAGGAAATTACCTGCCGAATTCGAGAATTTTAAAGCAACGAATGATTTAGTGAACTGGTTAATTAAGCAAGTACCAACAAGGAAATAACATTAAATGGTTTGTGCGAACAAGAACTTAGGCCAGTCAAATTTTATCAAGCAGGCCTCGGTTCGTGTCTTCACGAAAGGAAAAAGAGAACACGAAGGGCACCACTCTACATTGCGTAATTAGGTGGAGCACTTGCACAAAAAAACATCGAATCAAAAAAACGTTCCGTGTTAATGCGTGTTTTCGTGGCAAAAAACAATAACGGCATGAAAATCAAAATAATCTTAACCCTAATTTGCAGCATCTTGCTAACCTCATGCTATGCCCAAACGGCAACCGATTCTACCGCAGATAAAATGTTGGTGTATCAATTGGGCAATGGGGGTTGGCCAAAGCAGCTAGAAGATAAAAGTGTGGTAGATTATGCCTTACCCTTAACCCCAGAATTGTTAGAGAAAATAAAATCGACAAAAGATTTACACGCCACTTTCGATAACAAAGCAACCAGTAGAGAAGTGGTTTATTTAATTAAGGCGTTTAAAAAATCTCAAAATAAAGCATACCTAAAAGCAGCAGAAAAGGGTATCGATTACATTTTAATGGCCCAGTATGCCAATGGAGGTTGGCCACAGTATTATCCAGATAAAGCTTTGTATCGTTCGGAGATTACCTATAACGACGATGCCATGATTAACGTTTTAAACATTCTACAAGACATTGCAACCCAGAAAAACGATTTTGAACTTGTAAATCCAGAATACATTAAAAAGGCAGAAACGGCCGTGGCCAAGGGGATAAATTGCATTTTAAAAACTCAGGTAAAGCAGAGTGGAAACCCAAGCATTTGGGCCGCCCAGTATGATAAAGATTCTATGTTGCCAGCCAAGGCCAGAAATTTTGAACCAGCATCATTAAGTACCAGCGAATCAGTTGGAGTGGTTCGGTTTTTAATGCGCATCAATCAACCATCACTTCAAATTAAAAATGCCATTGCAGCGGCGATAAAATGGTTTGATGCCAATAAAATTGTAGGCTATCGCTTTGATCGAGAAACAGATCCCAAAACGAAGGTAAAAACAGCCGCACTGGTTGCCGATAATACCGCTATGGTTTGGGCACGCTTTTACGACATCGACAAAAACATTCCAATTTTTGGAGACCGAGACAATACAATAAAGTTAAAATTAGAGGATTTAATCCCAGAACGTAGAAATGGTTACGCTTGGTACGGCAACTGGGCACAAAAATTAATTGAAAAGGAATATCCAAAGTGGTTAACCGCAAACGGAACTAAATAAGGTAGCATTTGGAATTGCACAAGCGATAACAGAAAACAGTAAGGAAATGATTTTAAGCAAAGAAAATTTAAAAAACATTGATGGGGAAAAGGTTGCAACACCAAGCCCGGAAATTCTTGAATGGCCAGAAAAGGTAATCCAATTTGGAACAGGCGTTTTATTACGTGGTTTGCCAGATTATTTTATTGATAAAGCAAATCGCAAGGGCATATTCAATGGTCGTATTTTGGTCGTTAAATCAACCGCTAAAGGTGGGGCCGATGAATTTTCAAAGCAAGATAATCTTTACACACTTTGCGTAAAAGGCATAGAGGATGGCGTAAATGTTGAAGAAAACATCATCAACTCATCAATCAGCCGTGTTTTAGCAGCTTCAAACGATTGGGCAGAAATTTTAAAGGCTGCACACCAACCTGAAATGCAAATTGTAATTTCCAATACAACCGAAGTCGGAATTGTTAAGAGTGAAGATTTAATTACCGATCAGCCACCGCAGTCCTATCCCGGAAAGTTATTGGCGTTTCTGCACGAAAGATTCACCGCCTTTAATGGATCTGCATCAAGTGGAATGGTCATCGTTCCAACAGAGTTGATTAGCGATAACGCCGATAAGCTTAAACAAATTTTACTGGATTTAGCCATTCATAACAATTTGAGTTGGGATTTTCAGCAATGGCTTAAAACGGCTAATCAATTTTGCAAAACCTTGGTAGATAGAATTGTTCCCGGAAAATTACCAGCAGAAGCACAAAAGGAAATTGAAACAGAATTGGGCTACAGCGATGATTTAATGATCATGGCAGAACCTTTCAGACTATGGGCAATAGAATCGTCAAACGAAAGGGTTGCAGAAATCTTGTCATTTGCAAAGGCAGATAAAGGCATTTTTATCGTTCCATCCATCGATAAATTTAAGGAATTAAAATTGCGTTTGTTAAACGGTACGCACACCATCAGTTGTGGCTTGGCCATTTTAGCAGGTTTTAATACTGTTAAAGAGGCAATGGCCGATGAAGAATTTGCAAATCATGTTTTAAAATTGATGAAAGATGAAATTGCACCAGCTGTAGAAAATGCAGATATTACTTATGATGAAGCTGTAAATTTCGCAAAAAGTGTAATTGATCGTTTCAGCAATCCGTTTTTGGATCATCAATGGCAAGCAATTACCTTAAACTATACCTCTAAAATGCAAATGCGTAATATCCCGCTCATCAGAAGATATTATGCCTTAAATAATGAAGTTCCTCAGCTTACCGCATTTGGTTTTGCGGCCTATATCGTTTTCATGAATGTGAATAAAGATGGGGAAACCTACACGGCCAACGTACAGGGAAAATCGTACCCAATTCAGGATGAATTTGCCGAAATTTTATTCAACTACTGGAAAAATCCAGCAACTGTGGTAGAAAATACTTTAGGTGATAGGCGTTTATGGGATAAAAATCTGAATAATTACCCAGGTTTTACTGCGGCAGTGAAATCATATGTAGAGTTAATACAGAACAAAGGTGCAAAGGAAACTTTAAGTAACTTGCATTCAGAAAGAACAATTTAAAATGGTTACTAGAATTTTAAAAATCCATCCTAATGATAATGTGCTCGTTGCCTTGCAAAATTTGGCAAAGGGAGAAACGGTTATTCACGATGGACATGAATATACTTTAACGGATGACATCAACGCCAAGCATAAATTTTTTATGCAAGATATGAATGTGGGCGATCCGATTATGATGTACGGTGTGTTGGTGGGTAAAGCACAACACTTTATTTCAAAGGGAGGCTTAATGGATACCGAAAACACCAAACACGCGTCTGATCCATACGAGTTTAGGCCCTATCATTACGAGTGGCATGCCCCTGATGTTTCCAAATTTGAGGGGAGAACCTTTAATGGCTATGTACGCAGCGATGGCCGCGTAGGTACTGCCAATTATTGGTTGTTTATTCCGACCGTTTTCTGTGAGAATAGAAATTTAGATGTAATCCGCGAAGCCTTGCACAATGAGTTGGGCTATGCTGTAACCGATAAATACAAATCCTATGCCCATCATTTGGTTGAAGCTTATAAAAATGGCGAAATTTTAGAGGAGGCCGATCCGAGCTCTATCGGTTTAGCCAATCCTGTTGCCAATCGAGTTTTCAAAAATGTAGATGGAATTAAGTTCTTAAACCATCAAGGTGGTTGTGGTGGCACAAGGCAGGATGCAGCCGTTTTAAGCAAGCTCTTGGCGGCTTATGCAGATCATCCCAATGTTGCCGGAGTTACCGTTTTAAGCTTAGGCTGTCAGAATTTGCAGGTACAGGATTTTATGGACGATTTGAAGCATCGCAGTCCGAATTTCGATAAACCGCTCTTTATTTTTGAACAACAGCAATCGCAAAGTGAAGAACAATTGGTTAAAGAAGCCATCAGAAAAACGTTTATTGGTTTAACCGAAATAAATAAAATAGAACGTCAACCCGCACCACTCAGCAAACTGGTTTTGGGTGTAAAATGTGGTGGTAGCGATGGGTTTAGTGGCATTAGTGCCAACCCAGCGGTAGGTTACACATCAGATTTATTGGTGGCGCTAGGCGGAACGGTTTTATTGGCCGAGTTTCCGGAGCTTTGTGGCGCAGAGCAACAATTAATAGATCGTACAAAAGATGAAACAGCCGCCCGTAAGTTTATTCAGTTGATGACGGCCTACAATCAATCCGCAGAAAATGTGGGATCAGGATTTTTTATGAACCCATCTCCAGGAAACATAAAAGATGGGTTAATTACCGATGCAATTAAAAGCACTGGAGCGGCTAAAAAAGGCGGAACATCGCCAGTAGAAGATGTTTTGGATTATACCGAGCCAGCTACAAAGCCAGGTTTAAACTTAGTTTGTACACCAGGAAATGATGTTGAAGCCACTACAGGCAAAGCCGCATCTGGCGCAACCTTAATTTTATTTACCACAGGCTTAGGCACACCTACAGGCAATCCCGTTTGTCCAACCATTAAGGTTTCTACAAATAATGCCCTTACAAAACGCATGGGCGATATTATCGACATTAATTGTGGACCAGTGATAGAAGGCGAAAAAACCATTGAAGAAATGGGAAAAGACATTTTAGAATATTGTATCAAAGCGGCTAGTGGAGAAGTTATTCCAAAAGCGGTGTTGCTGAATCAAGATGACTTCATTCCATGGAAAAGAGGCGTGAGTTTGTAGCCGAAAAACCTATAGCTAAAGCTTATACTTAAAAAAATATAAATAGATTTTGATGATAACCCATCAATTCTAGTAACCATATCTAATCAAATGAAATCTTTTTTAGACGAAAATTTTCTTTTGCAGAATAAAACAGCCGAAAAGCTTTACCATAATTTTGCAAAATCATTGCCCATCATCGATTATCATAATCACCTGATTCCAGAGCAAATTGCAAACAATACGCAGTTCTCAAATATCAGCCAGGTGTGGCTAGCCGGCGATCATTACAAATGGCGAGCCATGCGTGCCAATGGGGTTAATGAAAAATACATCACTGGTGTGGGTTCTGATTATGAGAAATTTGAAAAGTGGGCAGAAACTGTTCCCTACACGCTGCGCAACCCGCTCTATCATTGGACACATTTAGAATTGCAGCGTTATTTTGGCATCAGCGATTTGCTTTCTGGTAAAACAGCCCAAAGCATTTACGATGATTGTTCGGCTAAATTGCAAACGCCCGAGTATTCTGTTCGAGGTTTATTAGCGAAGATGAATGTGGAGGCGGTTTGTACAACTGATGACCCTTTGGATAGTTTAAACTTCCATCAGCAACTGCTTAGAGAAGGTGCAAACTTGAAGATGTTACCTGCTTTCCGTCCTGATAAAGCGATGAACAGCGACGATATAGCAGGCTTAAATGAATACATTAATAAATTGGAAACGGTGGCCGATAAAACCATCAATAGTTTTCAAGATTATTTAGAGGCTTTAAAAAGTCGCCATGATTATTTTGCTGCAAATGGATGTTCTGTATCCGATCATGGTTTAGAGCAAATTTATGCCGAAGATTATACAGAAGCAGAAATTGCTTCAATCTTCAATAAGATTCGTAGTCAGCAAGGAATCAGTTATCAAGAAAACCTGCAATTTAAATCGGCCATGTTGGTTTATTTTGCAGAATGGGATCATGAAAAGGGTTGGGTTCAACAATATCATTTGGGTGCTTTACGCAACAACAACACCCGAATGTTAAGCCAGTTAGGGCCAGATACTGGATGGGATTCTATCGGTGATTTCAGTCAGGCAAGAATGTTATCTAAATTTTTAAATCGCTTAGATACACAGGATAAGCTAGCTAAAACCATCATCTATAACCTAAATCCGGCCGATAATGAACTCATTGCCACTATGATTGGAAATTTTAATGATGGTTCAATTGCAGGTAAAGTGCAGTTTGGTTCGGCATGGTGGTTTTTGGATCAAAAAGATGGCATGATCAAGCAACTCAATGCACTTTCCAACATGGGGCTTTTAAGCCGTATGGTTGGAATGCTCACCG
Organism: Pedobacter yonginensis; assembly: GCF_003173595.1. Lineage (GTDB taxonomy): Bacteria > Bacteroidota > Bacteroidia > Sphingobacteriales > Sphingobacteriaceae > Pedobacter > Pedobacter yonginense. The sequence continues at coordinate 498,300 of NZ_QGNZ01000002.1, read as the reverse complement.
ATTCTCGAAGCTTCCTTTCATTTCCTCGACACGAATACTTCAGGCGCATTGTTTGCAACCTATTTGGGGAGGATATTGAGAACGGAGAACTGCCAAACGACCTAGAGTGGGTGGGCAAGATTGTGCAGGATATTTCGTATTTTAACGCAAAAAATTACTTTAAATTTTAACCAAAATCAGGCTTTTTGAACGAAATTCGTTTGAATCAAATCATTTCAATCGTTTTCCTTTCTTTTTATACCAATTTGTAAAATGGTATGAAATACGCCGATTAAACATAAAATGAGCGACCAAATATTAGCTTCATTAAAAGAAGGAGAAAAAGTTTTAAGCTTTGGCGAACTACTTTTACGCATTTGCCCCGATATGGATGGCCAATGGTTAAAAGAAAACAAGCTGCCCTTTTATATTGGTGGTGCAGAGCTAAATGTAGCTACTGCTTTAGCCCTATGGGAGGTGCCATCGGCTTATCTATCTGCTGTGCCCAAAAATTCGATAACAGATGAAATTGTAGATCATCTAGACAAAAAAAATATAGATACCTCTGCTATGGTTTATCATGGCGAGCGCTTGGGTTTATATTATTTGCCAAAGGGAAAGGATTTAAAAAATGCAGGTGTAATTTACGATCGTTCAAATTCGGCCTATGCCCAACTGGAAGTTGGACAAATTAACTGGGATGAAGTTTTTGAAGGGGTTACTTGGTTCCATTTTAGTGCCATTTGCCCAGCAATAAATCAATCCCTTGCCGATGTGTGTTTGGAAGCATTGAAGGCGGCGAGCACTAAAAACATCACCATTTCCTTAGACTTAAACTACCGTTCCAAACTCTGGAAATATGGCAAAGAGCCTATTGATGTTCTGCCAGAATTGGCCAAATATTGTAATTTGATTATGGGCAATGTTTGGGCGGCAAACAAAATGTTGGGTACAGCGCTCCACGATGATTTAAAACCCACTGAAGGTTATGCAAAGGAAACGTTACTGCAACAAGCAACAGATACCTCTAAAGAAATATTAAGTTTGTTTACCTCGTGCAAAGCGGTTGCCAATACCTTTCGGTTTGATCATGGTAATGGAATTAGGTATTACACAACACTTTACGCCAATAACGAATTAACGGTTTCTGAAGAATATGTTTCAGAAAAAATTCTAGATAAGGTGGGCAGTGGCGATTGTTTTATGGCCGGATTAATTTATGGTTTTTACAATCAATTATCAGTTCATGAAACGCTAAACTTTGCTACCGCAGCAGCCTACGATAAATTATACATTCCAAGCGATGCCACTACAAGTACGGTGGCCGATATAGAAAAACGAATAATAAGATGATCAGCAACAAGCATAAAATTTTAGATGCCATTTTAGAGCAAGGCATGCTACCGCTCTTCTACCAAGATAGCGAAGCAGGAAGTATTGAAATCTTGCGCACGCTGTATGAGGCAGGGGTGCGGGTTTTTGAATATACCAACCGCGGAAAATCTGCTTTACCAAACTTTAAAAAACTAAAAGAAATTCGCGATGCCGAAATGCCCGATCTTTATTTGGGTATAGGCACCATTAAAACACCCGCAGATGCACATGCTTTTATAGATGCAGGAACGGATTTTATTGTTGCTCCAATCGTAAATCCGGCAGTTGCAGAAATTGCGAATAAAATCGGTATGCTTTGGATTCCTGGCTGTATGACGCCAACCGAAATCAGCGTTGCGCAAGAATACAAAGCTATGCTTATCAAAATATTTCCCGCTAATATTTTAGGTCCAGAGTTTATTTCTTCTATAAAAGATTTGTTTGCAGGCCAACTGTTTATGCCAACAGGCGGAGTAGAAATTGATGCCGACAATTTGAAAACCTGGTTTAAAGCCGGTGTTTGTGCCGTGGGCATGGGCAGTAAACTCATCAGTAAAGACGTTATGAGCAAAGGTTTATACGAAGAGTTATTTGACAACACAAAACTGGCGCTTGATTTAATTAAGCAAAGTAAATAAAATCCAAAACACCCCTAACCAAATGAACCAAACCAGACCAAGCAAATACAGGTGGACGATATGTTTACTATTGTTTCTTGCCACTACAATTAATTATTTAGATAGACAGGTACTTTCTCTAACCTGGACGGATTTTATCAAGCCAGAATTCCATTGGGATAATAACGACTATGGAAATATTACCGCATTATTCTCAATCTTTTATGCCATATCGATGCTTTTTGCAGGCAGATTGGTTGACAAATTAGATACAAAGAAGGGCTTTTTGTGGGCCATTGGTGTATGGTCAGTTGGCGCTTGTTTACACGCTTTTTGTGGTATTGCAACGGCTGGCATCATTAGCGGAAACTGGCTTGTAGGTTTTGAGGGTGCAAAAGAAATCATCGCTGGCATTAACAATACAGGAATGGTGGTTTCGGTAAGTGTAACCTTATTTATTTTCGCTCGTTTCGTGTTGGCGGTTGGCGAAGCTGGAAACTTTCCGGCTGCCATTAAAGCCACTGCAGAATATTTCCCAAAGAAAGATCGGGCGTTTGCAACGAGTATTTTTAATGCAGGGGCAACCGTAGGGGCACTGGCAGCTCCGATAACAATTCCATTTATTGCCAAGGCATACGGTTGGGAAATGTCGTTCATTATAATTGGTGCATTGGGCTTTGTATGGATGGGACTATGGGTTTTCGTTTACAACAAACCAGAGTTGCATAAACGAGTTAGTGCTGAGGAATTGGCTTATATTCAGCAAGATGTAATTAACGATCGGAAATTAGCAACCTACGTTGAAGAAACCAAAGAAAAAGTTTCCTTTATCGATTGCTTCAAATACAAACAAACCTGGGCTTTTGCCTTTGGTAAGTTTATGACGGATGGGGTATGGTGGTTCTTTCTATTCTGGACCCCAGCTTACCTAAAATCCGTTTACGGAATGGATTCTACCCAAAGTGCATTGCCACTATTTGTGCTTTATATGATCACACTATTGTCTATTATTGGGGGTTGGTTACCAACTTATTTCGTTGATAAAAAAGGAATGAACCCATATGAAGGTAGAATGCGGGCGATGCTCATTTTTGCGTTTTTCCCTTTGTTGGCACTTGCCGCACAACCTTTAGGACACATTACCTACTGGATTCCGGTAATTATTATCGGTATTGCAGGAGCAGCGCATCAAGCGTGGTCGGCTAATATATTTTCTACAGTTGGCGATATGTTTCCTAAAAAAGCAATCGCAACCATTACAGGTATCGGCGGTATGGCAGGAGGGCTTGGCTCCTTCATCATCAATAAAGGCTCGGGCTTACTGTTCGATTACACCGGAAAAAACAAAATCATATTCATGGGTTTCAAAGGCGAGGAAGCCGGTTATTTTATCATCTTTTCCATTTGTGCCGTATGCTATTTAATCGGATGGACGGTAATGAAAACCCTCGTTCCAAAATATAAAGTTATCGAGCTAAAATAAGACAACTGCATCGCGTTTATGCACTGGGCAAATTTTCAAATTTAAATTAATTCAATTTTAATCTATACTAAAACCATAGATTTACAGAATAAACAAACCTTACAAACGAACCAAAATTGAGCACACCCTTAAACCTCGAAAATATTTTCGTTGAAGAAAGCCAAATTCCAGATGAGTTTAGGCTTAAAGAAGAAATCAATCAAAGGGAATTTCTTTCCAATGGGGAAATGAAAACCTGGGATGGCCCATTTAATGAAGTTTTCTCTCCCGTATGTATCAAAACTGCTGATGGCTTAAAACGAAAGCGAATTGGGAGTTTTCCGGTGTGCACCGAAAAAGAATCTACCGAAGCGTTAAATGCTGCGGTGGCGGCTTACGATAATGGACGTGGGCAATGGCCTACCATGAGCGTTGCCGATAGAATTACCTGCGTAGAAAATTTTACGCATAAAATGCTTGAGCAAAAGGAAATTGTTGCCAAGCTCATCATGTGGGAAATTGGTAAATCACATGCAGATTCGATAAAAGAATTCGATAGAACGATAGAATATATTTATGCAACAATCGATGCCTTGAAGGACATCGATCGCCAGTCATCTCGTTTTGAGATGGAGCAGGGAATTGTGGCTCAGGTTCGTCGTTCGCCACTTGGGGTGGTGCTTTGTATGGGGCCATTTAACTACCCTTTAAACGAAACCTTCACTACCTTAATTCCTGCCTTAATTATGGGCAACACCCTCTTATTCAAACCGCCTAAACATGGAACATTACTGCACTATCCATTGCTTGAGGCTTTCCGTTCTAGTTTCCCAAAAGGGGTGGTAAACACGATTTATGGACGTGGAAACACAATTGTACCAGGTTTAATGAAGTCGGGAAAAATTAATGTTTTAACACTTATTGGATCGAGCAAGGTAGCCAACGAGCTGAAGAAATTACACCCAAAAGTTAACCGCTTACGTGCAATTTTGGGTTTGGATGCTAAAAACGCAGCGATTATTACGAAAGATGCCGATTTGGATTTGGCCGTTTCCGAAACCGTTTTAGGATCGCTCTCGTTTAACGGACAGCGTTGCACCGCGATTAAAATTGTACATGTGCACCGCAGTTTGGCGCAGGAGTTTTTAAAGCGCTTATCCGCAGAAGTTGAGAAGTTAAAATTCGGTATGCCATGGGAAAAGGGGGTTAGCTTAACGCCACTTCCCGAACTCAATAAACCAGAATATTTAAAGGAATGTATAGATGATGCGCTTAGCCACGGTGCAAAAGTGGTGAACGAAAATGGTGGGCAAACATTAGAAACCTTCGTTTATCCAGCTGTAATTTATCCGGTAACGAGCAACATGAAGTTGTATCGAGAAGAACAATTTGGGCCCGTAATTCCAGTTGTTCCATTTGATGATTTGGAAGAACCGATAGAGTATTTAATTGGCTCGCCACACGGACAGCAAGTGAGTATTTTTAGCAATAACGCTGCTGTGATTTCATCCCTTATTGATCCTTTGGTGAATCAAGTAAGCCGTGTTAACATCAATTGCCAATGCCAGCGAGGGCCCGATGTGTTTCCGTTTACAGGTCGTAAGGATAGTGCCGAAGGTACGCTTTCTGTTGTAGATGCATTGCGATCTTTCTCCATCAGGTCATTAGTTGCAACAAAACTTACAGATAACAACAAGAAGTTGTTAAATGAAATCGTCGGCGCAAACGACTCTAATTTTTTAAGCACGAAATATATATTCTAGAAAAGATTCGGTAGGGTATATGATGAATCAAAAAGGTTTTGGTGGCTTTGTAGCAGATGGTATTTGCTCGTGGGGATTTTGGACGCATCAGCAATCCGTTCTATCCCCTAGAGTGCGGCGGAATAGAGAGATCTTTGATATTAAACTTGTTAGTCGGGATTTGCAATCCCGATTTTCGAGCTAGGGATTTGCAATCCTTAGATAAAACCTATGACTAATCTATTAAAAAATCAGGCTTCAAGGTCAGATTGATTTATGACACGTCTTCTTTTTAAAATCTAAGGTTACTTGTTAGTCGGGATTTGCAATCCCGACTTTCGAGCTAGGGATTTTCAATCCTAAAATAAAACTTATGATTAAACCAATAAAACGTCAGGCTTCAAGGTCAGATTGATTTATGACGCGTCCCCTTTTTAAAATTTGAGGCTTCCAATCATCCAGCCCTTTCAAGATATTTTGAGCGGTGTAAATCATTACTTGTTAGTCGGGATTTGCAATCCCGACTTTCGAGCTAGGGATTTTCAATCCTAAAATAAAATCTATGATTAAATCAACGAAACATCAGGCTTCAAGGTCAATTGATTTATGACGCGTCCCCTTTTTAAAATCTAGGGCTTCCAATCATCCAGCCCTTTTAAGATATTTTGTACTGTATAAACCCTTGCCTGCCTAGCAGTTAACTGTTTAGACCATGGCACACGCTTTTTCGCAGAAGCGCCTAAGCCTTTGCTCTGGTATTCGGCATAATATGCTGTTCTATCCTTGTCAAGAAACATGGCATCACCCTTCCAAGGATTCCAACCTTCAGGGGCAATGTGTTTGCCAAGCTCACAGTTAATAAAAACGGTTTTGGCATAGGGTCGCCATGGCCTGCCCAGATAAACTTTAGTAACACTGCTATCGGCAATTAATGTACAATTAAAAAAAACGAATCCAAATTTCTGTCTGGAAGAGGTTGCCGCAGCAGTAATGTAAGAATTGCTTAAACTTTTAATCAGGCAATTTTTAAACACCATGGTAGCTTTCCCAAAAATAAAGTCGGTAGTACCTTCAATATAGCAGTTGGTGTACAGTTGTCGGCTACTTTCCGAAGCGCCATAGAGGGTGTCTTGATGACCTAAAATAGCACAATTTTTCGCTACAAAGCGATCGCCTTCTACGTGTAACGCAACAGCCTGTCCAACAGACCCTGCATCATTTACAATGGTTAAATTTTCGAGTGTAATGTCATCCCCCGCAACTAAAAGCGTAAAGGAGGTATAAGTAGAAAATTTAATTGTACCGAAAGCATCTTGCCCAGTTGCATTTTTTTTACCAGAGAAATCTCCAAAGCTTATGATGGTGTTTTCGTTGCTTTCTCCAATTAATTTGATTTTAGTTTTCCAAGAAGGAATAATGAGTTTTTCTCGATAGATGCCCTTTTTGATGATAATTTTAACCTCTTTCTCGCCCAAATCCCTTATCGAATTAACCGCTTCCTGTATAGTTTGGTAGTTTCCCGCTCCATCCTTGGATACGGTAATTTCTGAAGGGTAAATGTTGCTTTGAGCACGGGTATTGTTGAGTTGAACCAGTAGAAATAACGTGAACGTCCAAATTGCAAATGATCTTTTTTTAACTAACATACCTTTTCAGTTATGAGGCAATTTATTAATTTCTTGAATGAAAAAAGGGCGATAATTACATCGCCCCTGATATTTTATAAATTTAAATTCCCACTAATAACCATACCATTGCCCGCCAAGATTAGGGTTGGCATCAATAACCGATTGAGGTAGTGGCAACAACTCGCTTTTATTGGGCGTAAATGCAATTGAATAATACGTTAATAGGGTTGTATTAATTGTTGTGGCATTCCAGGCAACACTTGCCGAACCAGCAGGTGCTGTAGGCGATGGAGCATAAAATGAATTCAGCCAAACCACCGTAGGTTGGTTAGGAGTGTAATACATGGTTGCAGGTAAATTATTGTAAGGCGCAGCTTTTGCGGCCATCAGTGCTAAGTTTGCCCTAGTTTCTGCAATTTTCGAGGCTAATAAATTCCATCTGATTAAATCATATTTTCGAATTCCCTCTCCTCCAAATTCTAATTGACGTTCTTTCACAATTGCATTAAAGAAACCCGTATAATCTGAAGGTGTAGTTCCGATGAGTGCAGCATTGCCTCCAAAACCACGAGTACGAACTTGCTCAAAAGCTGCTTTTGCTGCGGCGGTTGGCGCGCCACTTAACTCGTTATCAGCTTCGGCAAACATCAATAAAACATCCGAATAACGTATAACTGGCCAGTTTACACCGAAATACTGCGCCGCACTTGTGGTAACTGCCGGTATTTGCCAATCTCTTCTAAATTTTCCATCAAGCATGGTTACCAATGTACGTGGGCGTAAAGTCATATCCAGGTTAATATCGTAAGGCGCACAGGTAACATCACGTCTTCTATCATTTGCATCAAAGGCATAAAAATAAGTGGGTAAAATCGTTAATGCAGCGTTACCAACAGCAGCGGTGCTGGGTGTTGCAGCGGTAAATTGTCTTGGACCATTATAATATCCTAATTTGCTATCTCCAACACCAGAGCTTCCGCCAGTCATACCCACTTCCCATAAAACTTCTCCATTAGCTTCGAATTTATGGGCATTGATACCATCTTTAAAAACCGACTGAAAACTTGGGTTAAGTTTGTGGTCTGCTCTTGCCATAATAATTGCACACTCATCTTTCGCAATTTGATAAAATGTTCTGTAATCTGCATTGCGCCTCATCGTTCTATCTCTTCTCAAAGCATAACCACCACGGAATAAGGCATATCTGGCTCTCAGGGCTCTAATTGCACCCTGACTCATTCTATCACTTGTTACCGAGGATTCTGTACGCCAAGGCACAAGTGGGGCTGCTACAGCTAAATCTTTAATGATGCGGTTGTAAATGGTATCTCTATCGGTTCTCGAATTGTAAGGGTCTGATACGTTAATAGATGAAGTAAATTGAGCTGGAACATCGCCCCAGTTTCTAACCACTTCGAAATAGAACTGAGCTCTCAAAGCCAAAGCCTCTCCGTATAATCTTCTCAATTCCTTTTGATCAGCGGCACTTCCATTGGTGTAAGCTTCCATTTTTGGAATATTATCAATACAGATGTTTGCTCTTTCGATACCAACATAGAGTTGATTAAATGGTCCAGCCAATTGTGTATTTGCTGGTTGTACATTGTAATGGGCAATATCTCTTCTTTCATTGTCAGGATATGGTGTTCCGCCCTGTCCCATCATTTCGTCGTTATCATAAGGATAATACATGCTTAAGCGGATGCCATAGCCTTGATCGCCACCGAGCGATGAGTACACACCCAAAAGTGCTTTTTGTGCATTTGTAACGTTACTAAAAACATAGTCGTTACCGAAAGATGAGATGGGTTCTACTTCTAAAAATTTCTTGCAAGAAGATATTGAGAAGATGGTTGCGGTAATAAAAAGTCCGCTTATAATAAGTTTTAAATTAGTTTTCATCGTTGCTCTAATTAGGTGTTATAGCGTAAAGTTTAGACCGAAAATAAATGCTCTACTTCTTGGATAAGCAGAATAATCTACACCAGGGGTTGTGCCTGTACTACGGCGAGTATTTACCTCTGGATCGTAACCAGAATAATTTGTGATTACTGCAAGGTTGTTCACTGTAGCATAAAAACGCATCCTGTTTATCTTAAACTTTTTCATTAAATCAGTTGGTAGGGTATAACCTAAAGTTATGTTATTGATTCTCAGAAACGAGCCATCTTCAACCGCGTAAGAATTAACAAAAAATGAACTGTTGCTGGTTAAGGGGCTCCATAAAGTCGCGTTTGCATTTAATGCAGCAAGTTCGGTGGGGTCTGTAACCACAAGTCCTTGGTCGTTAACATTTCTCCATCGCCCATTCATGGTTGCAAGTAAATTTGCGTTTTGGGTATATCCACTCGTAAATTCGAGCTTATTTGCATTTAACACATCGTTCCCAACCTGAAAATTCACAAATACATTCAAATCGAAGTTTTTATAGGTGAATGATTGATTAAAACCACCCGTAAACTTGGGATTAGCATCACCAATAATGGTTCTGTCATTCGTAATATCTACAATACCATCGCCATTTAAATCTTTAAATTTAATAACTCCAGGTTTTGGTGTTAATGAGGTTACACTGGAATTGTTAGGAACACCTGGCTTTAAGGTATAAACGCCACCTGCATAGGTAAAATCCTCTATTTTATAAAAACCATCCGTTACCAAACCGTACATTTTACCTACGGCTTGGCCAACAGCAACCTGATAATCCGCCGGTACATTTGTTCCTGCCCAACCCGAGTTAATCAAGAACGATTTTTGGTAATCGCCTAAGCTTTCAACTCTGTTTTTATTGAAGGAGATGTTAAAATTGGTTGACCATGAGAAATTTTTGGTTTGAATAGGTGTACCATTAATTTGAAATTCTATACCCTTATTGCTTGTAGAGCCAATGTTTTGCAATTGAAAAGCATAACCGCTTGTTGACGGGAAAGGGTTATTAACCAGTAAGCCTTTAGTTTTATTGCTATATAAATCGAGCGAGAATTGTAACCTTCTATTTAAGAAACTCGCATCCAAACCAATATTTCTCGAAACGGTGGTTTCCCATTTCAAATTAGGGTTGGCAAGTTCTGTAGCAACTAAGGCCGTAACCAATGTGTTATTAATGTCGTAAAATGCATTTGGCTTAAACTGAGTGGTATATAAGAAATCTGCAATCCGATTGTTACCCGCTTCTCCATAGCTCACCCTAAGCTTTAAATCATCTAAGCGAATTGCATTTTTAAATTTCTCCATAAATTTTTCATCTGAGATTCTCCACGCTACAGATCCAGAAGGGAAGTAACCCCACTTGTTGCCTTCAGCAAATTTTGATGAACCATCGGCTCTCATGGTTAGGGTTAGCAAGTATTTTTTATCGAATGAATAGTTAAATCGACTAAAAACAGAGAATAATCTGGCAGTTAAATCGTTGGATGTTGCAGCACCGGCAGGGGTTGTTCCTAAGGCCATATTGGCTAAGGCCCGTTCAGCTGTTATCCCGATAGGAAATAATCGGTTCTCGGTATAATACGCCTGAACTTTGTCTTGGTAAAGCTCTTGACCTATTAACGCATCAATGCTGTGGTGCTTGCTAAACTCGGTTTTTGACCCAGAGTTGGTGTAAGAAAGCACGTTTGAGTTGTTTATGGTTTGCCTATTTGCCGTTGCAATAGAGGCAATTGGCTGAGAAGAGCCCACCAATCTCGATTCGTTGGTAATGATGTCGTTAAAAACATTTGTTCTGTTGTTATTGAAATCGGCACCAAAAGTACTCTTAAATGAAATGCCTTTATAAATAATATAATTTAGGTAGCCATTAAAGTTGGTTACGTTTGTGAAGGCCTTTTTATATTCAGCCTCATTTAGCAAGAGGGGATTTACCAAGGCTAAACTGTTTCCATTGGTTTCACTGGCATAATCAGGATCGAAAGCAAGAATATCTTGACCTTTAACCAATAGAGGACGATACTTAACGGCCTGGCGCAATCTATTTAATGATGATGAACCTTCGCTACTTGTACCTGCTCCATTTACAACAGTATTATTGTATCGAACATTAAAGGCTACTTTTAGCTTACTGTTAAATTTGTGGTCGAATTTGAAGTTGATTAACTTTCTATCAAAATCAGAGGCAAGCATTACACCTTCCTCCGTGTTTGAAGTTACACTTAAATTAAAAGTAGATTTTGCATCGCCACCAGTGATGCCTACGTTATGCGTTTGCATAAGTGCGTTGCGGCCAAATAGTTCTTCCTGCCAATCCACAAATGGCGTGTTTCTAAAACTTTCCAAGTCATTAAAAATTCCGTAGTAACTTGCATACAAACTTTCACTTGTTGCATTACCCCGACTGGCCTCGTATTGATATTTAACAAAATCGTAAGGATTCATCACCTCAAGTTTATTGGCCAACTGTCTGAAACCAACAAAGCCATTGTAATTTATGGTCGTTTTCATTTCTTTGCCGCCCTTAGTGGTAATTAACACCACACCGTTGGCTCCACGCGAACCATAAATGGCTGTTGCCGATGCATCTTTCAAAACATCTATACTTTCAATGTCTTGCGGAGACAAAACAGAGAGTGCATTTTCGACCTGAACACCATCCACAACATATAAAGGGGTATTGTCTTGAGTGATGGATCCACCACCACGTACTCTAATTTGAGCACTTGCATTTGGCGTACCCTCAGAAACAGTAATCTGAACCCCTGCCAATCGGCCGGAGATTGCTTCTGCTAATGAATTGTTTGGAATGTCTTTTAATTGCTTGGCACCAACAGAAGATACAGAGCCTGTTAAATCTCTTCTATTAACTGTAGCATATCCAATCGCTACCACCTCTCCCAAATCCGTAGCGTTTGATTCAAGAGTAACTTTTAAATTGGTTTGGTTGCCAACGGTAACCTCTTTAGATGCGTAGCCAACATAATTGAACACTAAAACCGCACCCGGAGAAACGGTTATGGTAAACCTCCCGTTGTTATCTGTTTGCGTGCCGGTTTTAGCCCCTTTTACAAGAACGCTAACCCCTGGAATTGTTTCGCCGCCCTTTTCTGATACCGTTCCGCTTACCTGCTTGGTTTGAGCGTTGGCTATCCCGACATAAAAAGTAAAAATACTGAGTAAGAGTAAAATTTTGCTCATAACATGTTGAATTTGGTTTTTTTGTTTCAAGCAACTGCTTGTATGTAGAATATTATTCTTAGTTAAAGAGAATATTCATTGTTAATATTTGGTTGTAACGTGTAACAATTTTACAAACTAAAAACGGCTTGGTAACAGTTTTGCCCAAAAAAGTGTGCAAACGTTCCCAAAAACGTTGTTTTAACGTTTATTAAATAAAGCCGTTTAAAACCCCAAAAGAGATATTTTTTGTAACTTGGGTGCAAGTACTAAAAATGAGATTTGAAACTTCTACCATAAAAGATATCGCTAAAGCTTTGGGGCTCTCCACATCAACCGTTTCCCGAGCTTTAAGAGACCGTTACGAAATTAGTGAGGAAACCAAAAAACTTGTTTTAGCCTATGCCGAAAAGGTAAATTACCGAGCAAACCCCATTGCCAGAAGCTTAAAAGAACGCAGAAGTTACTCCATCGGCATTATTGTTAGCGAAATTGCCAACAACTTTTTCTCTCAGGTAATCAATGGTATCGAATCCATCGCTTACGATCGAGATTACCATGTAATCATATCTCAAAGTCACGAATCGTACAAACAAGAAAAACTCAACGTAGAGCATTTAGCCTCACGTTCTATTGATGGCCTGTTGATTGCCCTATCATCAGAAACACAAGATATCGACTATCTAAGAGATTTATATGCAAAAGGGCTCCCCATTGTTTTCTTCGATCGCGTACCCGAAGATTTTGAAACCCATAAGGTTATCGCCAATAATTTCAAAGGTTCTTTTGATGCAACCGAACATTTAATTCTTTCAGGAAAAAGGGTAATTGCGCATTTAACCAATTCCGAAACATTATCCAATACCAAAGAAAGATTAGCGGGTTACAAAGCCGCCCTAAGCAAATACCACATCGAATTTAAACCCGAACTGGTAAAATATTGCCAGCATGGCGGTATGCACAGTGCCGAATTAGAGCAAGCCGTAAAAGAGCTTTTGCCCCTAAAACCAGATGGTATTTTTATTTCGAGCGATAGATTAACTACAGGCTGCATTTTGGCACTCAAAAACACCAACCCAGAGGTAGCCCATAAAATTGCTATAGCCGGATTTACCAACTCCAATTTAGTCGAACTGTTCTCCCCCTCATTAACCTCCGTTAAGCAACCCGCCTTCGAAATCGGACAGGTAGCAACAGAACTGCTCATTTCTATGATTGAAGCCAAAAGGCCAATTACCGAATTTGAAACCAGAGTTTTAGATACCGAACTGGTAAGAATGAAGAAAAACTTAGGCAATAGATTTTTGTAGCCTTATCCATCCTAGGCAGTTTCAAAACTCAAACCCTTAACTCCAAACTAATTATTACCTTTGCCCCATGGTAGAAATCGTATTAAAAAAGGGTAAAGAAAAAGCAGCGTTACAAAGACATCCATGGGTATTCTCTGGAGCATTAGAGAAAATAAAGGGGAAACCAGAAGATGGCGACGTAGTTAAAGTTTTTGCTTTTGATAATGAATTTCTTGCCTATGGCTATTTTAACAGCAACTCTAGGGTAGCCGTTAGATTGTTAGAATGGGATGAAACCCAAACCATTGATAAAGCTTGGTACGAAAACCGCTTGAAACAAGCCATCGCATCGCGCCAGTTTATTTTAACCGAAGAAACCAATACCTGCCGCTTGGTGTTTAGCGAAGCCGATTTCCTACCCGGATTAATTGTAGATAAATATGCCAACTTTCTATCCCTCCAAATTTTAAGTTCAGGCATTGAAAAAGTAAAAGATATTATTGTAGATATACTAAAAGCAGCGCTAAATCCGACAGGAATTTTTGATAAGAGCGATGCCACAGCCCGTACGCACGAAGGTTTACCGATAGAAAACGGATTAATTTGGGGCGAAAACCCACCAGAATTATTAGAGGTAAAAGAGAACGGCATTATTTACAACATCAACATTGCAGATGGACAAAAATCAGGCTTTTATTGCGATCAGCGCGATAACCGAAAAATTTTAGCCAGCTATACCAAAGGGAAAAGGGTTTTAGATTGTTTCAGTTACAGCGGCGGTTTCAGTTTAAATAGTTTAGCAAACGGAGCGAAAAGCATAACCAGTGTAGATAGCTCTGCCCTCGCCGTAGAAACCCTTAAACAAAACATTATTTTAAATCATTTCAGCGAAGAAAAAGTTACCGCAATACAGTCAGATGTAAATAAGCAGCTCAGAGCGTTTAAAGAATCAGGCGAAACTTTCGATGTCATTGTACTCGATCCACCAAAATATGCACCATCACGGTCTGCCTTAGATCGTGCAGCGAGAGCCTACAAAGACCTAAACCGTTTGGGTATGTTGTTGTTGGAAAAAGGCGGATTACTCGCAACATTTTCTTGCTCTGGAGCGGTGGATATCGAAACCTTTAAGCAAATTATTGCTTGGGCAGCGTTAGATGCTGGCAAAGAAGTACAAATTATCAAACAATTTTGCCAGCCAGAAGATCACCCAGTTCGAATATCTTTTCCAGAAGGTGAGTACTTAAAAGGTTTGTTGTTAAGGGTACTCTAAACTTAGGTGTGCATGAATTTAATTTGAAAAGCAATTGCACTGCACATTTTAGCGTTCGTCCCGCTAATCGTTCCAAGCCCCAAAAGCTTATGCAAATAAGAAATTACGCCCACCGTAACAACCTTCAGAAGCTTGAATGGGGGCTTTACCCTTATATCGGGTTTAGGTTACTCCCGTTGCTGCATAATATTCCCACCTAATGCCGTGCTTGGTGGTTAACTACCGAAGTTCGTGTCTGCGCGCACCACAATCAATACTCCTGTGCAAATGCCTAAATCCACAGCTGGCCAAGACATTTATACCCACCCAAACCCTTAAATCATTTGCCACAATTATAATTTGAACCTGATGGCGCAGAAAGCCGCTATTTTTCATAGCGCTTAGAGGTACAGCAAGACAGAACCAAACCGAAGCAGTACTGCATTTGTTTTCAAATCCTTTATCTATTTGATTACCAAGTAAGGGCTTAAACCCATCAAGGATTAAAACGCTGCTTTTTTTCAAATGATATACCCTTAAATATCTTCAGAGCTTTCCGGCAAGCGGTCATACTCACCTCTCAGAGCATAAAAACCAAAAATCACCAATCCAATGCTAATTGGGAAGAAAATAAATAGAATAATTGCCCACTGTAGAATGGTATTGGTTCGCTCAATATCGGTATGGGTTAACCCAACCTTTTGGATGGCCTGAACAATTAAAAATGCCATTGTCAGCGGTCCCGTAATCAACCAAATTACACCTAAAAATTTCTTTAACGCGTTCATATATTTCTATTTAATCGTTAATGCGCTCGTCTTTTTTATTTGATAGATAAACCGTGCCAATAACTAAGCTAAGTGCGGCTATACCAATAGGATACCACAAGCCAGATAAGGGTGTAGCACCAGCAAAACTCGCAATCAGGGTAGCAATAAAAGGCACCAAACCACCAAATACCCCATTGCCAATGTGGTAAGGTAAAGACATGGAGGTGTATCTAATTTTTGTAGGAAACAGTTCGACTAAAAATGCCGCAATTGGGCCATAAACCATGGTCACTAATAAAATTTGAAAGAAAATTAAGCCTACAAACTTCCAAAACACACGGGCAGGTAGTACTTTATCTTTCATTACCGCTTTACCCGGTAAAAGCCCTTTCGTAGCGGAAACCGTATCTGCCTGAATGATGTTGAAAGATGCTCCATTTTTGAGCAAAACTTTTGTGGTTAATGTGCTCAAAATATCCTGCGTTCCATTTATCAAAACAGCTGTGCTTACATTCGTTGAAGAGAAAGTATCGGCTTTTTCAATTTTGGTAAAATCGGTATCATCTAAAAATATTTGATAAATAGGACGGTAGAAAATTATACCCAGCAACATGCCACTTAGCATAATCCATTTCCGCCCAACCCGATCACTCCAAGCACCAAAAATTACAAAAAATGGCGTGGCAAACGCAATACCCCAAAGAAGGATGTATCTCGAATCGTTAAAATCTAACTTACAGGTGTTTTCTAAAAATGACTGTGCATAAAATTGACCCGTGTACCAGATTACCCCTTGGCCCATAGTTGCCCCAAATAAAGCCAACAAAACCATTTTAAAGTTTCCCTTATTGTTAAAACTCTCCTTTAGTGGATTTTTGGAAATGTTTCCTTCCGCTTTTAGTTTCGAAAACATGGGCGATTCGTGCATTTTCATGCGGATGTAGATAGACACCACCACCAATACAATCGATAATAAGAAAGGGATTCTCCAGCCCCAATCGCCAAAAGTTTCGGCACCTAAAAGGTTTTTGGTTATAACAATTACCCCCAACGATAAGAATAGGCCCAAGGTTGCTGTAGTCTGAATCCAGCTGGTAAAAAACCCTCGTCTATTTTTAGGCGCATGTTCAGCCACATAGGTGGCCGCCCCGCCATACTCTCCGCCCAGTGCAAGCCCTTGAATTAACCTTAAAATTAAAACTAAGATCGGAGCCGCATAACCAATACTTTTGTATGATGGGATTAAGCCAATCAAAAAGGTAGAACCCCCCATTAAAACAAGCGTTAACAAGAACGTATATTTGCGACCGATTAAATCGCCAAGCCTACCAAAAACAAGCGCTCCAAACGGGCGTACAATAAAACCGGCAGCAAAAATGGCAAGGGTATTAATTAAGGCAGAAGCACCGGCATCCTCTGGAAATAACTGGTGACCAATAATTACGGCAAGACTACCGAAAATATAAAAATCATACCACTCTATTAAAGTGCCCAAAGAGGATGCTCCAATAACTTTGAAAATATTATTCTTCGGTAGGGTTTCGCTCATACAATAGGAATATTTGGTTTTCTAAGATAAACATTTGTACCACAAATCAATAACCTGATTTATTTAGCAGTAAAATTTTTACAGATGAAACATTTTGGCCTTTCTTTTGTATTTTCAACTGCTAAACACAATATATGCTTTTAATACAAAACATTAGACTGAGTAGAATTTTAAGAAACACTTGGCAAGTCGATTTAATTATGATCGCATCTTGCACAGTATCCTATCTGGTAAGAGAATATTTAATTGCCCATCACTTCGAAATCCCATCCATCATCCCAACACTTTTGGGTACTGCAATTGCTTTTTTTATTGGTTTTAACAACAATCAAGCTTATGATAGATGGTGGGAAGCCCGTAAAATTTGGGGCGCATTGGTTAACGATAGCCGCTCTTTTGCCAGAAACCTCCTTAACTATGTAGATGCAGATGATGAAACGGTAAAACGAATGATTTATCGTCACCTTGCTTTTTTATATGCCCTAAAAGCAAACCTCAGGGGTACGGTTGATGAAATCTACATCAAGTATTTAAATGAAGAAGATTTAAAGGAGATCGAAAAACACAACAATGCGCATAATGCGCTTCTAAACATTCAATCTAGAGATTTACAGAAATTATCAAAATCGAATGCAATTGATGGTTTCCGATTTATGGAAATAAACGAAATGCTTATCCGTTTTTCCGATTCGATGGGTATGAGCGAAAGAATAAAAAACACCATTTTTCCAACGACGTATTCTTACCTAACAAAAGTGTTTATTTGGCTATTTGTGGTTACTTTTACCTTGGTTATCAGCCAATCAGCAGGTATTTATTCCATATTTTTAGGTTGGTTAATAGGTTTTGTGTTTGTATCAACACAAATCAATGGGATGAGTTTGGTTAACCCTTTCGAAAATAATTCTGCCGGCGTTCCGCTCAACCAAATCACCCGAACAATAGAAATCAATCTGTTACAAATGCTTGAGGAAGAGGAAATTCCTGAACCCATCAAACCGATAAATGATGAATATATCCTTTAATGCTTTTCCGTACTTCTTTTGCCAATAAAAATGAGAAATAAAGAAAGCAAATAGAAAATGATTACAACCACAGTTGCATTTATAATTGCTTTAGGATAACCCAAATCAATTACATTGATAAAAGGATAGGGATATTGCCCAATCAGGGCACCACGTATCACCACAAAAACAACGTAAACCAAAGGATAAATCATCCAAAACTTTGCAGCCTTATATTCAAGTTTTGATTTATCTACAAAAAAGATCCAAAAGGCGATAAAAATTAAGGGATCAACAACGTGGAGCAGTTCATCCGCAATTCTGGCCCAGCCCAGCGGGGTAACTAAGCCTCGTAATATGGTATTGTACACCAAGGCCACCACAGAGATGTAAACCGTTATGGCGGTTAATGTATTTGATTTCGAAAAGAACTTCCCTAAAGCAGTATCTTCAAATAGCCAAAGTGTGGTGAAGCATAAGGCAAGAATAATGTTTGTAGTTACCGTAAAATAAGATAATAATAACTTGATGGTTGCAGGGTAATTGCTGTTAAGTGCTTGTAAACTCACATTAAACTGCAAACTAATGGCAAACCAGGTAATCAATGCAGCAACCGTAATAAAAATTTTTCTGCTGGTTAAAAAATTCATAGGCGGTAATCAAGGTGATTGGATATTTGGCAAAAAAAAAATATGCCTATCTAAAATAAGATAAGCATATTGAAAATAAAAGCCTTTAGCTTAATTTTAATTTATTTAGTCTTTAGGTGTATTTCTCAACTTAAGTGGCTGTTTAGAGTTCTTTTTCATTTTTAAATTTAACATCTCAACTAAAACAGAGAATGCCATCGCGAAATATACATATCCTTTAGGGATGTGCTGATCCAAGCCCTCTGCCAAAAGCGAAACACCTATGAGCAGCAAGAACGAAAGCGCCAACATTTTAACCGTTGGATGCTTGTTTACAAAACCGCTTATTGATCCCGCAGAAATCATCATAATAATCACCGCGATAACTACCGCCGCAATCATAATTTCAATGTGCTCAGCCATACCCACAGCCGTAATTACCGAGTCTAAGGAGAATACCACATCTAAAATTAAAATCTGTACAATTGTAGGCCAAAAAGAATGGGCTTTTCTATTCCCTTCATCATCTTCCTCACCCTCTAGCTTATTATGAATTTCGTGTGTGCTTTTGTAAATCAAAAACAATCCCCCAACAATCAAAATTAAATCTCTGCCAGAGATGGCAAGTTTTTCAAACCATTCTCCAGTGGTGATGCCCACCCAACTGCCCATGTTAAAGAGCGGCGATGTAAGTGTCATTACCCAACTTAAAGACAATAACAGCAATACTCTGGTAATCATAGCCAAACCTAAACCCAACTGGCGAGCTTTCTTTTGTTGATTTTGTGGCAACTTTCCCGAGAGGATAGAAATGAACACAATATTGTCGATGCCCAATACAATTTCGAGAACGGTAAGCGTTAACAAAGAAATCCAGGCTTCGGGGGTACTTAAAAATTCCATAATTATTTTATCTGATAAGGCGAAGATATAAAAGCCAACTGATTTATTGAACAGTTTATACTCGAATTAGTTTGCAAGGTTGCGATATGAATAGACTGCGTGTTAGGGCGAGTAAAATTCAGCTTTTTTAACTTGTATTTTATTTGGTTGATCGTTCAATTTCAGCCCGAAGTTTTTCCTCCAATAGCATCGATTTCGCCTTGAATTCCGCATCTGAAAAAGAGATATTTGCCGTTGCATACAAAATTTTGCCATCCTTGCCCACCAGAATGTTTGATGGGAAACCATGATTGATATTCAACTTTCGAATTTCTTCTTTCGTTAAACTTACAATTTCATATAAATAGCCGCTACGTTTTTGAAATCTTTTGGCCGCATTCGGCATATCATAGGTCAGCGCTATAAATCTCACTTTTTTGTCTGAGTATTTTTTTACAAGCTTGTTCAATTCTGGCATTTCAGCAATGCAAGGAGGGCATTTTTCAAACCAAAAGTTAATCAGCACGATCTGGCTTTTTAAATCTTCTTTTTTGAAAGAAACCTTATCAACCGTTTGCCCGCTAAAATTTGGTAAATCTTTGCCCACCAAATCTTCGAAAAAAGTTTCTTGGGTCGCCCACCTCACCGGTGCCTCCTGCGCTCTGGCAAAAAAACAAGCCATTAATAAAAAAAAGGTAGCTAAATAACTTTTCATGTTGAGGCCATAAATATAAAAAAAAGTCCTGCCAATTACCGGCAAGACTGATTAGTTTATTTAGCTTGGAAATTTTATTTAAAAGTAACGGAGCCATATTCTGTTTTAATGGAAACGTTTGCTGCACCGCCATTACCAATCTTACCAGCATATTTCCTGGTCTCGTCATCTTTGCTAATCTGCGTAGAAGATACATTTGGACCGTATTTAAAACCTGCGTAAGCGGTTGAAAGGTTAAAGTTTGCATTGTAGTTGTTTGCAAAGCCCAAACCAATACTTACATATTCGCCATTGAAAGTAAAGCTCTTACAAGCCGGTGTAATTTCTGCAACGGATAACTTATTGTAGTCCATATCAATGTTGGCATCACCATTTAAATTACCCAAACTTACGCTTGTGTATTCAGTTTTTAAGGCCAGCTTGCCCACATTGGCAATGGCTAAACTTCCATATCCTTGCTGAATTACTGTATTGCCCTTTACCGTATTGATGTTGACTTTCGCATATTCAGTGTGCAACAATAAGTTGCCTCCAATATTACCTACAGTAAGTCCCGGGCCGTATTCAACTTTAATGTCCGCAGATTTTCTAATCGTATTAATGTTCACCGCAACATATTGGGCAGACACTTCTATAGTACCCACCGAACCGATGTTTACCCCGCCGCCATATTCGTGCTTTACAATCGCTGCATTTATATCTTGAACGGTAATTTTGCCATACTGTACGTTGATGTAGTTGTTGGCATTGCTTAAGTTACCAGCCGTTAAGTTGCCATACTGAACCTTTAAGGATGTTGGCCCTGAAAAATCGGCCAAATCAACATTGCCATACTGCTGTTGTACGGTTAATGGATTAATGGCAGGCATGTATAAAGTGTATATCACTTTCACCTCTCTTCTCCAAGTTGTTACGCCGTTTTTTACCCCTCGGCCGTACCGGCCATTTTTCTCGCCCATGTTGGTTTTAACGGAAACCATATCTCCAGTTTTATTGGCATCGATCGTTACATCATCAATTAATTTTTGAGCGTCATTGTCAGAATTGCTGTAGGCCTTAATATCAATATCCACACGAACTTCTTTCTTATCCCATGTTTTGATTACGATTGCGCCATACTGATTACTCAAATTCACCTTATCATTATTATCTACACTAAAGCTTTTGCTAAAAGATTTTGATCGCTCCGCATCATTACCAGTGTTTACGTCTTGAGTAATAGGAACTTTCGCATGTGCATCAATATTAATGACTGTATTTACTGCATAACGTTCTGATGGGTTGGTCGTTACAACTATTCCTTGTGCATAAGTTTTTACGGCGATGAAAGCCATAATGGCTAAAAATATGTTTATTGTTTTCATGTTTGCTAATGGTTAATAACATCTCCTCAAAACTGCCGGCTGGTTCAAGTAGATATCGTGGTGAGCGTAAGTTAAGTAGTAAGAAATTGCAATTCCTCAAAATTTGCGGATGCAATAGTCTTATCAATTTAATTACTTAATTTACTTTAATTTATATTTGGTTAACCTTTTTGTAATCGTCAACCTGGTTTATAATCATTAATTGTTGTTTCAATAATTGGAGTTGGATTTCTCTATTTTTGACCATTGCTTTTACCACATAAAGTTGGTTCGGCGTGGTTGGCAATTCTGCCTTTAAACGTTCATAATCCTCATCGAGTTTACTCAAATCTGCAGTAAATTTTTTGTACAAATCTGGGTTTGCAGAGGCAAAAATGGCCAAGCTGTCGCGTTTTTCGGTTATCAAACCAGCGTAATGACCTTCTTTCTTTGCATAAGCCGAGTTTACATCAGCGATTTCTAAATCTTTGTTTTGCATGCTTCCGGCGAATAGCCAGGCTAAACCGAAAACAACTACAATTGCTGCCGCTGCGCTCATCCATAAGTACAGCTTTATGGGCTTTTTTTTCTTTTTGTTGTCTAATTCGAGTTCAATCTTTGCCCAAAGACCAGCAGATGGCTCAAACGCATCAAAAGATTTGCGGTTTTCTTTAACAAAAGTTTCCAATTTATTCATCTCTCATCCCTTTCTGTTCTAAAATACTTTTTAACTTCTTTTTCGCTCTCATGTACTGTGTGCGACTTGTGTTTTCACTTATTTTTAAAATATGTGCGATTTCTTCATGGTCGTAACCTTCCAATAAATATAAACTAAGCACAACCCTATAACCATCAGGCAATTGTGTAATTGCGGTTCTAATTTCATCGGCCTGCGATTTCACCTCATACTCATCAGCGCTAATCTCATCAGGTATCTCCGAAATCTCATCTGTGCCAACAAATTCAAACTTACGTTTGCGGAGGTAATTGATAGATTTGTTAATTACAATTTGCTTTAGCCACAGTCCAAAAGTGGTTTCCTGCCTAAAATCAACGATTCTGGTAAAGGCATCTAAAAACGATTCCTGCAAAACATCCTCAGCTTCTTCTTCGTAATTTAGAATACGCAAAGCCACATTATACATGGCCTTAGCATACAGCTTGTACAATTCAAACTGTGCTGCCCGGCTTCCTTGCATGCACGCTTTTACTAATTCTAGGTTTTTATCGATGTAGACCGCTTCCAAAATTTTGATAGTTCTGGTTATAAGACAGGGGGGATTTTAAAACGTTGCATTAAGGTATAAAAATAGTTTAAATAATGTTAAATTATGATCATTGAGCTTGATAGAGGCACGCTTACCTTAGCCAGTTACCGTAGGGGAAGTGTTTCCTGCTCACCAAGAAGGTATAACCGAAACTCATCAAAAAATAAAAATAACTTGAAAATGAACGTTCAGCATTTCATAGGAAACAGCAGCCCCGCTTTACCTCCTGCCAATTAAAAAAAAATGGCATCCGTTCAATCGGGTTTGGTTTTAAAGGGCTTGCGCCAATAGGAGCGGTTAATTAAATGCTCAATGAGCAATCCATTTGCTTTTTTTTGAAAGGATTGCTTTGTGCCTAAACCCGATCTCAGCGGCATCCCCCAATTTTATTGGGGATAAAGCGTAGAGCGGGACTGCAAACCGCCAAGTATTCCTGAACGCTCATTTCCAAACCATCAACTTACAAACTTTTGATTTGTTGAACCCTTGGTTTTTATGGAAAATATCTCCCTACCTCATCATTAATTTGAAAACAGCAAACAAACGTTTAACTTCATACCATGGAAATCGATGCAATAGCTTCAATTATAGATGCGCAACACAAAGATGCAAATGAGGCACTAGAAGCAAGAGATGTAAAGCGGTATATGAATCAATTTGATGATGGTTTGAAATACATAAAGCCCGACGCTGTGAGTTTAGATAAAAAACAGTTGACTTTAGATCTTGAAAAACATTTTAAGGGCATAAAAGCATACACAAGCAGTCAATATCGAATAAAATCGTCTTTCGAGAACGGTGTGTTTACAGAGAAAATCGCAAGAAAATCCATCATTATCAAGCCCAAACTGATATTGCTTTCCAAAAAGCAAACCATCCAAACCGAAGAAATTTATCGTTGGAAAAATGATAGTGGCGAATGGAAGGTTGTTGAAGTAGAAGTGGTTTTGGAAGAAAAATATTGACGATAACCGAAGTTTATCTCAACAAAATTCAACCCAATGAACAATCCCTAATTCTTATTTATTTCCATCCTTGCCGAAATAAATGATTTTCAGAATTTCCCTGAATCTTCTCTTACAAACTTTAAAACAAATTCGGTATTTTTGCCGCTTAATTTAGATTACTATATATGTTAAGAACAGTAACTTGCGGTGCATTAAGCCTTAAAAATTTGGGCGAAAGTGTAACCCTGTGTGGTTGGGTACAAAAATCAAGAGATTTAGGCGGTATGACTTTCATCGATATTCGCGATCGTTATGGTATTACACAACTTGTTTTTAACATGGATGATAATCGTGAACTTTGCGAAGCCGCACGCTCATTGGGCCGCGAGTTCGTAATTAAAACCACCGGTACCGTTGTAGAACGCAGCAACAAAAATCCGAAAATGTTTACAGGTGATATAGAAATCAAAGTTTCTGCTTTAGAAGTGCTTAACGCAGCAAAACTTCCACCTTTCATGATTGATGATGAAACCGATGGAGGCGATGAGTTGCGTATGAAATATCGCTATTTAGATTTACGCCGTAACCCGGTTCGTAGCAACTTAGTTTTGCGTCATAAAATGGCTCAATCCGTTCGCCGTTATCTCGATGCTTTAGATTTTATTGAAGTAGAAACACCTGTTTTAATCAAATCTACGCCAGAAGGGGCTAGAGATTTCGTTGTACCGAGCAGAATGAATGCTGGCGAGTTTTATGCATTGCCACAATCGCCACAAACGTTTAAGCAATTGCTGATGGTTTCTGGTTTCGACCGTTATTTTCAAATTGTGAAATGCTTTAGAGATGAAGATTTGAGAGCCGATCGTCAACCAGAATTTACACAAATTGATTGCGAAATGTCGTTCGTTGAGCAAGAAGATATTTTAAACACATTTGAAGGGTTAATTCGTACGTTGTTTAAAGAAGTTCGCGATTACGACCTCCCTGAAGTACCACGCATGCAATATGCAGATGCCATGCGCTTGTATGGTTCTGATAAGCCAGATACGCGCTTTGCAATGCAATTTGTTGAACTGAACGATGTCGCAAAAGGCAAAGGCTTCCCAGTTTTTGATAATGCCGAATTGGTTGTGGGTATTAATGCAAAAGGTGCGGCAAGCTATACACGTAAGCAATTAGATGAGCTTACCGATTTTATCAAGCGTCCGCAGATTGGAGCTACGGGGTTAATTTATGCCCGCCATAACGATGACGATACCATCAAATCGTCAGTAGATAAATTCTTTAACGAAGAAGATTTAAAACAATGGAGCAAAGCCTTTGCATGCGAAAAAGGCGATTTACTTTTAATCTTGGCTGGTTCTACAGATAAAGTGCGTAAGCAGCTAAATGAACTGCGCTTAGAAATGGGTAACCGATTAGGCTTGCGAGATAAAAATACATTCTCGGCACTTTGGGTTTTAGATTTTCCATTACTAGAATGGGATGAAGAAACCGAGCGTTACCATGCCATGCACCATCCCTTCACTTCACCAAAACCAGAAGATATTGCACTATTAGATACCGATCCTAAAAATGTTCGGGCCAATGCCTATGATATGGTGATTAATGGAACAGAAATAGGCGGCGGTTCAATCCGTATTCACGATAGAACGCTACAAGCTTTAATGTTTAAACATTTAGGTTTCAGTACGGAAGAAGCACAAAAACAATTTGGTTTCTTAATGGATGCATTTGAGTATGGCGCCCCTCCACATGGCGGTATAGCCTTTGGATTTGACCGCTTAACCTCAATTTTTGCCGGGTTAGATTCTATTCGAGATGTAATCGCTTTCCCTAAAAACAATTCAGGTAGAGATGTAATGATTGATAGCCCGAGCACTATTGACGATAAGCAATTAAAAGAGCTTAAAATCAAAACAGATTTGTAATAAACTCTTCCTTATTGGGATAGCAATATATAAGAAAAAACCACTAAATCAGCTGATTTAGTGGTTTTTTTATGGTGCTTTGCCAGGTTGCTTATTTCACATCTCCTTAAAAATGCCTTGGTTTGTGCTCACAATACCATTGAGATTGAATTCAATGAAGCTAAGGCCCTGAAATAAATTCAGGGTGACGATCGTTCATAAGGAACTTTTACACGCGCTCGTCATGCCGAAATTATTTCAGCATTTTGATGGTTATTTCCTGTTGGCATTGTGTTCTACCGCCCTGGTACGTGTCTTCACGTACCATTACCCCAAACCGAAAAGGTATACTTGATCTTTAGAAGATGCTTCAGATCAAGTAAATCTACTTTATTCTACCGTCACAGATTTTGCTAAATTCCTAGGCTGATCTACATTACAACCTCGCATTACCGCAATGTGGTAAGATAAAAGCTGTAATGGAATGGTAGCCAATAAAGGTAAAAACGCCTCGTCAGAATCTGGAATCTCAATGCAATAATCGGCCATTTTCTTAACCTCTGTATCGCCTTGGGTAACAATGGCAATTACTTTTCCCTTTCTGGCCTTCACCTCCTGAATGTTGCTGATTACCTTTTCGTAGGAAGAATTTTGCGTTGCAATGAATACCACTGGCATTTCCTCATCAATTAATGCAATAGGACCATGTTTCATCTCCGCAGCCGGGTAACCTTCTGCGTGGATGTAGGAAATTTCTTTCAGCTTCAATGCGCCTTCTAAAGCAACAGGGAAGCCACTTCCTCTACCCAAAAACAAGCAATTTCTAGAATCCTTAATTTTCGAAGCAACTTCTTTAATCAAATCGTTAGACTCTAAAGCAATTTGTATTTTATCCGGAATGTTATCCAATTCCGTTAATAAACCAACCAATTTGGATTGTGTAATTGTTCCCTTTTGCTGAGCCATGTAAAAGGCCATCAATGTTAAAACGGTTACTTGAGCAGTAAATGCCTTAGTAGAAGCAACACCAATCTCCGGACCAGCATGTGTATAAACACCGGCGTGGCTTAACCTAGGGATAGATGCTCCGGCAACGTTGCAAATTCCGAAAATGGTTGCACCACGTTCTTTAGCCATTTCAATCGCCGCCATGGTATCTGCGGTTTCGCCCGATTGCGATATGGCAATTACAACATCTTTTTCAGTAATAATTGGGTTGCGATACCTAAATTCTGAAGCATATTCAACCTCTACAGGAATTCGAGCGTACTCTTCTATTAAATATTCACCCACCAAACCAGCATGCCAAGAGGTACCGCAGGCCACAATAATAATTCGGTCTATGTTTTTTAACTTCTCTACAAACTCTTTTATTCCACCCAATTGAACTTTGCCTTCTTCTGGGTAAATACGGCCACGCATACAATCTCTAATCGATCGCGGTTGTTCGTAAATCTCTTTAAGCATAAAATGATCGAAACCACCTTTCTCAAGCATTTCCAGTTTCAGCTCTAGCTCCTGGATTAGAGGGGTTTGAACCACATTATCTAATCTTTTAACCAGAAGATCATCTTTCGTAACCAATGCAATTTCGTTATCATTTAAATAGATCACATTTTTGGTGTATTCAATAATCGGGGTAGCATCAGAAGCAATGAAATATTCGCCTTTACCCACACCAATTACCATCGGGCTACCTTTTCGGGCGGCAATTAACCGATCAGGGTGTTCTTTATCCATAACCACAATTGCATAGGCACCGGTTACTTCTTTCAAAGCCAAGCGCACGGCTTCAAGCAAATCAATTTGCTCAATTTTCTGAATTTCTTCAACTAGATGAATCAAAACTTCTGTGTCTGTATCGCTTTTGAATTGATGTCCACGAGAAATTAACTCTTCTTTTAATGTTGCATAGTTCTCTATGATGCCGTTATGAATAATCGAAAGCTTATCGTTGTTTGAAGTATGCGGATGCGAATTTCTATCTGATGGTACACCATGGGTTGCCCAACGTGTATGGCCCATAGCTATGGTGCCATTTTTATCTTTATCTTCAGCAAATTCTTCCAGTGCGGCAACCTTGCCAACCTTTTTATAAATATGTTGTCCATTAGCGTTCATTAAGGCAATGCCCGCGCTGTCATAACCTCTGTATTCTAATCTTTTAAGACCCTTAAGTACAATTGGCCAAGCTTCTCTATAGCCTATATAGCCTACAATTCCACACATAGTTTGTATATGATATTAATTAAAAACGCACGAATATACTAAACAACGTTTGCTTAATATAGCAATCCCGAATAAAGCGATTTTTTTATATCGGGCCTAAACAAAAAATTCACCTTGTGTAGAACAAAAGGTGAATTTATAATGAGTTTTTTTTGGAATGCTTTAATTTATCTTGCTGTAATAAATATTAAGTTTAACCTTATTGGTTGTGTTCACTCCAGTTCCAATAACTGCCCGATCTGCTGAAGTTGCTGTTGGTGCAATTTGAAACACATCTAAAGCTGTTGGGCCGATAAAGGTTCCATAATCCGTTAATTTCTTATCAATCAAATCTTGTACGTAACTGGTTACGATGAAAATGTATCTGTTTTTTAACGAGTCATAATATCCGCCGAAAATGCCGTCAGATAAACCCCTTCTATCTCCACCCGTATTCGTAAGAGGATCATGGTCTGGGACGTTGACAGGTTGTTCGGCAATATCCCAACGGTATAAAGAAAGTCTTTGAGCAGGGCCGAAAGGGTAGGCATAGGTTCCTGCGCTTAAATCAACAACCAATTCCGCTTTATTGATAATTGATTTTCCATAAGTGGTGGTGAAGTTGGCGAGATTTGGGAACGAAATTTTTGTTCTAACCCCAACTAAACCTTGGGTATATGTAACCGTGTAAGGCGTTGGGTTAGCAGTAGTTGGCGGATTATCCAATTGCGTTTTAATCGCGGTTCCTGTATAATCGTGTTTAATGTTTGCAGTAATTGCACCAGAACTGGTATTAATTGGCCATTTTACATCAACAGTATCAGTACCGTTTGAAGAATTTGTGTTTTTATACACCAACTGTAAATAAGATTTTGCATTAGAAAAATCGATAAAGGCAATACCACCCGTACCTGTTGAAGAGGTTTTATTAATCTCTGCATACAATCCCTTAAAGTAATCTATAAATTTCACGTTGGTTGTTGTTCCCGTTGTGGGCAAGCTTAGTAGTGTGCTTTGTATAAAAGCCTTATTTAATGGAATTCTGATTTCTGCTCTTACAGTTTTTAAGGTATCCGTTTTACCTTTAAGAATGTGAGAGATTTTGATCGGTGTGTTCGGATAAATTTTGCTTCTAAAATTTCCTAAAAGCGTGCTATTGTGCGCTTGCACATCAGAGCTTTTGTAAGTGGTAATTTTATTAGTAAGCTGATACACATCAATGCTGTAGATCGAATTGGTGGTATCGCCATAAAATTTAATTTTCGGACTCAACAAGTTGGTATCTATTCTTAAAACCAAAATAGCAGAATCTAAGCTTGGCGATGTTCCAAAATCGTAACTCAATGATGGTGGCACAACGGTCATGGCAACACTTGCTTCTGTTTTACCAAAAACTGGATCAACCATGTAACCTAAAGGATGACGCGTTAATCCAACTGTATTCACTGCGTTATCCAAAACCGTTTGAGATCTAACCTCACTATTTACCAAAGTTCCTTGTATGGCCTGACTTGGATCTACGTCTAAACCAATACTATCTGGGTTTTTACAAGATGCAAAAAGAAAAAGACCTATCAACAGGGTTAATAAGTCTTGTTTTGTAAATTTCATATTTAAAATAATAATACCTAATTAAGCAACTGAAACCAATTCATCACTTGAAATTTCTTCGTAAAAAGTATAGAAGTTTTCAAAATTTTCGGTTAAGTTAAAAGCTAAAGTTGGCTTATTGGAATCTTTAACAAATTTTAACACATCTTCGCTAAGCTTTTCATCCGCTAAAACAACTGCGTCTGAATGGGTTATCGCACCAATGTGCATGCTGTTACAATCTGAAGGTTGGAAAGCCTCCGTGTCTGCTTCAGTCATGTTTGCCATTACCGCTTTCTTAGAAAAGTTTGCGTTTAATTGCTCAGTAAAGCAATCTTCATAAATAGAATACACTACTTTAGAATTTTTGAAAGTCGGATCGTTTTTATAAGTGGTTTTGATATAAGCAGGAACCAAAGCACTCATCCAACCATGACAGTGAACGATATCTGGAGCCCATCCTAATTTTTTAACCGTTTCTAATGCACCTTTACAGAAAAAGATGGTACGCTCGTCGTTGTCATCAAAGAATTTTCCGCTAGCATCTCTAAAAACTTGTTTACGTTGGAAATATTCTTCGTTATCCAAGAAATAAACTTGCATGCGTGCAGCTGGGATGGATGCTACTTTAATAATTAAAGGATTATCGTTGTCATCGATAATGATATTCATTCCAGACAAGCGGATTACTTCGTGTAAACGATTTCTTCTCTCGTTGATGTTACCAAATTTAGGCATCAAAATACGGATTTCGAATCCTTTATCTTGCATGGCTTGTGGTAATTGACGTGTGATTTCAGAAATTTTAGTAAGCTCGAGGAAAGGCGACATCTCGTGGGTAACAATCAGCAGCTTCGTTTTTGCCATCTCCATATTTTAAGAAAATATTTAAGTTAAATAAAAGATAATGAGCTGCAAAGATACTAATAATAATACTATTTATCAATATCGCAAGCATTTGTTTGGTTTCGTTTAGATTAATTTACACCTTTACGGCTTTAATTTAAATTGTCCGAATTGGAAATATTTAAAACGAAAGCAACCCTTAAAGCTTTCTTAGAACCTTTAAAAGCCTCAGGGCTCAAAATTGCACTTGTGCCTACAATGGGCGCATTGCATAATGGTCATATTTCTTTAATTAAGCTGGCACAGCAAAATGCCGATATCATCATCTGTAGCATTTTTGTAAACCCAACCCAGTTTACCGATCCTAAAGACCTCGAAAAATATCCGCGACCAATCGAACATGATTTATCCATGCTTCAACAAGCAGGTTGTAATGGTGTTTTTATGCCAGATGTTAAAGAAATGTATCCCGAAAAAGAAGATTGGCACATCGATTTAGGCAAAGCCGAATTTTTATTGGAAGGCGAGTTTCGTAAAGGACACTATCAGGGCGTCACCCAAATTGTACACAAACTTTTTGATGCCGTTAAGCCGGATGTAGCTATGTTTGGGCAAAAAGATTTTCAGCAGGTGCTGATGATTAAAAATATGTTGAAGCACTTTGATCTGCCAATCACCATCATAACTTGCCCAATCATCCGTGAGGATGACGGATTGGCCATGAGCAGCAGAAACATTCACTTATCTGGAGAAGATAGACGGCATGCACTGGTACTCAATCAATCACTTAAATTTGTAATCGATCATTTTGATCAGTACTCTATTCCCGAGCTGGAAGAGAAAGGCAAATCATTTTACGAGAACATTCCAGGTGTAGAGCTAGATTACTTCACCATTGCAAACGGAGAAAGCTTAGAGCCTGCGAAATCAAAAACAGAAAACAACTTAGTTGCGCTGGTAGCGGCAAAGGTTGGCTCAACTCGGTTAATCGATAATATGATTATAAAATAGCATTCGGGTTTTCGTCCTAACAAATGATAGCCTTCTGATCAATGTAAAGTATTAGTGGGTTTATGGTTTTATACGACACAATGTTTACACTTCAAGCCTTTTACCTTCAATCTTTTTATTACTAACTTTGCCAAATGATTATCACTATATTAAAATCGAAAATACACCGTGTTAAGGTAACACAAGCCGAACTTAACTATGTAGGCAGTATTACGATTGATGAAGATTTAATGGACGCAGCCAACATCATTGCCAATGAAAAGGTGCAGATTGTTAATAACAACAACGGAGCACGCTTCGAAACCTACGTAATTAAAGGCGAGAGGGGTACCGGAACCATCTGTTTGAATGGAGCAACGGCAAGGCTAGCCCAACTTGGCGATATATTAATTATCATGTCTTACGGAGCTTTGCCAATAGATGAAGCCAAAAAATACAATCCAATATTGGTGTTTCCTGATGACAATAACCACTTGTTAAAATAGCATTTTGACGTTCGACCTTAAAACGGCCCTTAAGTATATCATCCTACTACTCATCGGGATGGGGGTTTTGTACTTAGCTTTTAAAGGTCAGGATTTAGAAAGAATTTGGATTGAGATTAAATCCGCCAACCTTTTTTGGGTTATTTTTTCTGCGCTAATGGTTTGGATGGCTCACGTATTAAGGGCCTTACGTTGGCAGATGCTGTACAAATCCATTCAATATAAAGTCAGTTTTTGGAATGCCTACCATGCGGTTATGATTGGCTATCTTGCAAACTTAGCGTTACCACGTTTTGGCGAAATCGGGCGATGCTCAGTTGTTCATAAAACGGAGCAAGTTCCAATGTTTGCTTCCATTGGTACCGTAATTACCGAAAGGCTTTTTGATGTTCTCGTTCTTCTCCTAACCGGATTAGTCTTATTGATAGTTCAATACGATATGGTTTCCGATTTCCTCTATAACACCATTTTTCTGAGCATAGTCCATAAATTGCAATCGCTTAATTATTTTTGGATTATTGGCATTATGGTGCTTTTGGGGTTGCTAATTGCCGGATCCATTTATTTTCTCCGCTCGAAATTCAGCAATAAATTTCTTAGGATTTTTGTGAGTTTGCGGCAGGGATTTGGCTCTTATAGAAAACTCCAAAACAAACCACTTTTTCTATTCTACACACTCGCCATTTGGGTATTTTACTTTTTGCCCATGTACTTTTCGTTCTACGCGATAGAGTCAACATCTTCGTTAGGTTTAGATGCTGCTTTTACCGCAATGGTGTTCTCTGGCTTTGCGATGGTTGCGCCCGTTCAGGGCGGGATTGGTGTTTTTCATTGGATGGTTGCCCAATCGTTGGTGCTGCATGGCTTGGCATTTAATGATGGATTGGCCTATGCAACCATCATACACTCCTCACAAGTTTTACTCATCCTTATTTTGGGTAGCCTAAGTTTATTTTTTGTACTTGCGAAAAAAGGCACCAAGTAGATTAATACCCATTCCCAATCTTACTCGCAAGGTATCGCTTTAATTTTCTCCCTTTGTTATAATTAACTGCAAAATGCACGGCAAATCTCAAATCAAGATAAAATAATTTACTATGCAGCCATAGTAAATTCAATCAGAAATGCTACATTTGATTAACTAACCTTTTATACATAAATGTTATGCGTTTTGAATTAAGTGAAGAACAAATAATGATTCAACAGGCTGCTCGCGATTTTGCACAGCAAGAATTAAAGCCTGGCGTAATCGAAAGAGACGAACATCAAAAATTTCCGGCAGAGCAAGTAAAAAAGCTTGGAGAACTTGGCTTTTTAGGCATGATGGTCGATCCAAAATACAATGGCAGCGGCTTAGATGCCATATCCTATGTGCTGGTAATGGAGGAACTTTCCAAAATCGACGCCTCTGCATCTGTAGTGGTTTCTGTAAATAACTCTTTGGTTTGCTATGGTTTAGAGCAGTACGGTACCGAAGCTCAAAAAGAAAAATACTTGAAGCCGCTGGCATCAGGCGAAAAGATCGGGGCGTTCTGCCTTTCTGAACCTGAAGCTGGATCGGATGCAACCTCTCAGCGTACTACCGCAGAAGATAAGGGCGATTACTATTTGCTAAATGGAACTAAAAATTGGATCACCAATGGCAGTACAGCCTCTACCTATTTAGTGATTGCGCAAACCCATCCAGAATTAAGGCACAAAGGTATAAACGCTTTTATTGTAGAAAAAGGTGCTGAGGGCTTTACCATCGGTCCGAAAGAAAATAAATTGGGGATTAGAGGCTCAGATACACATTCTTTAATGTTTAATGATGTTAAAGTGCCCAAAGAAAACAGAATTGGTGAGGATGGGTTTGGTTTTAAGTTTGCAATGAAAACGCTCGAAGGTGGGCGCATTGGCATTGCGGCACAGGCCCTGGGTATTGCACAAGGTGCTTTCGAACTGGCAACCCAATATGCAAAAGAACGCAAATCATTCGGAAAGCCAATAGTAGAACATCAAGCTATCGCTTTTAAGTTAGCGGATATGGCCACTCAAATTGAGGCCGCACGATTATTGGTATATAAAGCTGCCTGGTTGAAAGATCAAGGTTTACCTTATACGCAGGCCGGGTCAATGGCTAAACTTTTCGCTTCAAAAGTAGCTATGGATGTAACGATAGAAGCCGTACAAGTGCATGGAGGGTATGGTTTTGTGAAAGAGTTTCACGTAGAACGTTTAATGCGAGATGCAAAGATTACCCAAATTTATGAGGGTACATCAGAAATTCAAAAAATGGTCATTTCCAGAGAGGTGATCAGATAAGGTAAGGTTTCAAATTCAGTTTACAGTTAGCCATTCTAATCGCTAACTGTAAACTGTAATCCAAATTATTCCTTCTCACCAGCAATAGCGCCAAAAATTGCTTTAATTAAGGCCACAACTATAGCTAAAAATGCGGCAGCTAAAAACCCAGATGTATTAAAGGAAGTCATCATGCTATCCACCAACAGAATCATCAATACGGTAATGATGAAAGAAACCAATCCTAAGGTTAAGAAATTTACAGGAAAGGTTAACAATCTTAAAATGAAGCCGATGGTTGAGTTTGCCAATGCAATTAAAATGGCGGCAATAATAGCGCTGCCAAAACCAGCAACCTCTACACCCGGAACTAACTTAGCGCCAATAAAAAAGGCTAATCCCATCAATAGGATTTCGATAATAAATCTCATAATTGTTTAGTTTTGTAAATGATTAAATGTGTTATTAAATATTTGTTTATCGTTGTTGCAGCAATATTTTTATTTTCTTGCTCAAATACAAACAGTAAGCCACTCATAAAGTTTTCGGGAGATAGTAGTTCAATAATAATTAAAAATATTGATGAGGCCAGTTTACTACAGGTTAAAAATGCCTTCAAAGAAAACCCAGATTCTTTAAATTTAGTTTCAGTGCTGCTCACGCCTAACGATCAGGATAGTTTACAGATAGAAAAACCGATAAAAGGTGCTTTTAACGTAAGCGGCGATTCGGTAATATTTAAGCCAGCAGCGCCATTTGTGAGGGGTAAAAGTTATTTAATTGAGAGCTTTATAGGTGTAAATTATGCCGATGCCAGAAAACTGCTGACAAATGGCATAAAACACAACTTACAGCCACAACAACAAATACTTACACGCTGATTTCCATCATAATAATTGAGATAGCTATTGGATTTTCTATAAAAATTTACTACATTTGCATCGTAATCGAAGAAAAGAGAAGGGGACAATGTCCCCTTTTTCTATGAAATCAGGTTAAAATATGCAGGTAGAAAAGAGAGTCGCAGCCCTTGTAGAGGAAAAAATTGCAGATAGACCAGAGCTTTTTTTGGTCGAAGTGAAAATGTTGCCAAACAACAAACTGATTATTCATGTTGATGGAGACGAAGGCATAAGCATTCAGGATTGTGTGGCAATTAGTAGGCATGTTGGTTTTCATTTAGAAGAAGAAAATGCCATTGAGCAAGCATACAATTTAGAAGTTTCTTCTCCAGGTGTAGGTGAGCCTCTAAAACTGATTCGTCAATACAATAAAAACATTGGTCGTACCATTAGCATTAAACTAGCAGGCGGACAGAAAAAAGAAGGCAAGCTTTTACAAGTTGAGGATAACAAACTGTTAATTGAAGAGGCTGTTAAGGAAAAAGGAAAAAAAGCGACTACGATACAAACTGAAGTAGCGTTTAATGATATATTAGAAACAAGTGTGTTAATAAGTTTTAAGTAATTTGATTAAGGCGTGAAACGGGATCATCTCGTTAACCTAATAATCTATTTAATCATGGTAAAAAATGAGTACTACAACAATTAATTTAATTGACTCTTTCCAGGAGTTTAAAGATTTCAAAAATATAGATCGCCCAACGGTGATTAGCGTGTTGGAAGAAGTTTTTCGTAGCATGTTGCGTAAAAAATACGGAACAGACGAAAACTGTGATGTGATTGTGAATCCAGATAACGGGGATTTGGAGATTTGGAGAACAAGAAAGGTAATGGAAGACGGATTCTCTGAGGATGATGATCTAGAAATCGAACTTGCTGAAGTGTCTAAATTAGACAGCACTCTCGAAGTTGGTGATGATTATATTGAACAAATTACCTTAGAAAGTTTCGGTCGGAGAGCAATTTTAGCAGCCCGTCAAACATTAGTTTCTAAAGTATTAGAATTAGAGAAAGACGAAATTTTCAAAAAATATAAAGATAGGGTAGGCGAAGTTGTAACAGGCGAAGTTTATCAGGTTTGGAAAAAAGAAACTTTGGTTTTAGATGATGAAGGCAATGAGCTTTTAATGCCTAAAACAGAGCAAATTCCAGCAGATTATTTCAAAAAAGGTGATTCTGTACGTGCAGTAATCTCTAAAGTGGAAATGATTAATGCAAATCCAAAAATTATTATTTCAAGAACAGCACCAGAGTTTTTACAACGTTTGTTTGAGCAAGAAGTTCCTGAAATTTTTGATGGATTAATTACCATTAAAAAAATCGTTCGTGAACCAGGAGAACGTGCTAAAGTAGCTGTAGAATCATACGATGATCGTATCGATCCAGTAGGAGCATGTGTGGGTATGAAAGGATCTCGTATTCATGGCATCGTTCGCGAATTGAAAAACGAAAATATTGATGTGATTAACTTCACAAATAACATTTCATTATATATCACACGTGCCTTAAGTCCGGCAAAAATCACCTCTATTAAGTTAGATGATGAAACTAAACATGCATCGGTTTATCTAAAACCAGACCAAGTTTCGTTGGCCATCGGACGTGGCGGACACAACATTAAATTGGCCGGCAAATTAACCGGTTATGAAATTGATGTGTATCGCGAAGCAGGTGAAGAAACAGATGAAGATGTGGATCTAGAAGAATTCTCAGATGAGATTGATAGCTGGATTATTGATGAATTAAAGGCTATCGGTTGCGATACTGCGAAGAGTGTTTTAGCACTTACAGTAGAAGATTTAGTAAAACGCACCGACCTTGAAGAGGAAACCATTAAAGAAGTGGTTCAAATTTTGAAGTCAGAATTTGAATAGTGGTGTAATTGCCAAATAAACACTACTTTTGTATTAAATAAAAAACAATAACAGGAGCTAAATGTCAGACGACAAACCAATCATTTTAATTAAAGCTATTAAAGAACTTAATATAGGCATGGGTACGGCCGTTGAGTTTTTAAACAAAAAGGGATTCTCTGCCGAGAAGAGCCCTATGTTTAAACTTACGGGAGACATGTATAATGCCTTATTAAAAGAGTATCAGGGAGATAAGATCGTAAGAGAAGAAGCCAAACAAATAGTGATTGGTAAAATACGTCGTGACGAGCCTGAAATTGAAAAGCCAGTAGAAGCGCCGAAGAAGAATGCCGATTTTGAGAAAGAAGAGATTTTAATTAAAAATGCTCAATCATTCGCACCTCCGGTAGAGAAACCAAAGGTTGTTGAGGCACCAAAAGTAGAAACTCCAGCTCCGGCGGCAGCAGAGCCAGTTAAAGAAACTAAAACAGAAGACAAAGCTGAAGATAGCGGAAGACCAGGTGTTAAAATTGTAGGAAAAATCGACTTAAATGATTTGAACTCAAAAACACGTCCTGTTAAAAAGGAAGAAGCACCCGCGGCGCCACAAACAGCACCTCCAGTTGCAAAGGTTGAGGCTCCTGCTAAACCAGCAGTTGAGCAACCAAAAGTTGAAGAGAAACCAGTAGAAGCAAAAAAAGAGGAAACTCCAGTTGCTCCAAAAGTTGAAGCTCCGGCTGTAAAAGCTGAAGAACCTGCTAAACCAGTTGTTGAACAACCGAAAGCTGAAGAAAAACCAGCAGAAGTTAAACCAACGCCTCCGGTTAGCAATGAACCAGAAGTAATTAAAGCTCGTACCGTTAAACTTACGGGACCAAATATCATCGGTAAAATTGTTTTACCTACAACACCAGATAGAAGAAACGGTCCTGTAGCATCATCTAGCGATAGCGAAGCTGCAAAACGTAAGCGTAAACGCAAAAAAACTCCTGGTGCGCCAGGCCAGCCAGGTCAAAATGGTGGCCAAGGTCAGCAAGGGCAAAACCCAGCTGGGCAGGGTACAGGTACACCAGGGCAACCACGTACACCTTACCAAGGTAACAGACCTGCAAGCGGCACACCATACCAAGGTAATAGGCCTGCTGGCGGTGGTGGAACTCCTTACCAAGGCAATAGAAATAACAACAATAACAGACCAGGTTTCCAAAATAGAAATGCTACACCAAGCGGACCAAAAGAAGAACCTACTGAAAAGGAAATTCAAGATCAGATTAAAGCAACACTTGCTCGTTTAAGTGGAGCAGGTAAGTCTGGTAAATTTGCTCAACGTGCGAAATTACGTCGTCAGAAACGTGATGATGTAGCAACTTCAGCAGAAGAAGCAGCAAATGAACTTGAATCGCAATCAAAAATATTAAAAGTAACAGAGTTTGTTACGGCTAACGAATTGGCGAGCATGATGGATGTACCAGTTACCAAAATTATTGGTACTTGTATGAGCCTTGGTATGTTCGTTTCAATTAACCAGCGTTTAGATGCTGAGACTTTAACCATTGTAGCAGATGAGTTTGGTTACGAAATACAATTCGTTAAACCAGATGAAGATGAAGAAAATGTAATTGAAGAAGAAGATAATGATGCGGATTTGATCGAAAGAGCCCCGGTGGTAACCATCATGGGTCACGTCGATCATGGTAAAACTTCATTGCTGGATTATATTCGTAAAGCAAATGTGGTTGCTGGCGAGGCTGGTGGTATTACACAGCACATTGGTGCTTATATGGTAACTACACCAACTGGCAAAAGAGTAACTTTCTTAGATACACCTGGTCACGAAGCCTTTACAGCAATGCGTGCTCGTGGTGCTAAAGCTGCGGATATTGCAATTATTGTAATTGCTGCGGATGATGCGGTGATGCCTCAAACAAAAGAGGCCATTAACCATGCACAAGCTGCGGGCGTACCATTGGTATTCGCTTTCACGAAAGTGGATAAGCCAGGCGCAAACGCAGATAAAGTACGTGAGCAGTTATCGGTAATGAATATTTTGGTTGAAGATTGGGGTGGTAAATATCAATCACAAGAAATCTCAAGCAAAAGCGGCTTAAACGTAGATTTACTATTAGATAAAGTTTTGTTAGAGGCAGAATTACTCGAACTGAAAGCAAATCCTAATAAGAGAGCTACAGGTACGGTAATTGAGTCGGCATTAGATAAAGGCCGTGGTATTGTAACAACTGTATTGGTTCAAGCTGGTACTTTAAGAGTTGGAGATCCAATCTTAGCAGGTAGTTATAGCGGTCGTGTTAAAGCACTAACCAACGAACGTGGTGCCAAGGTAGAGTCTGCTGGGCCATCGCAACCTGTACAGGTATTGGGTATGCAAGGCGCACCTACTGCCGGTGATCGTTTCAATGCATTAGAAAGTGAAACTGAAGCACGTGATATTGCAAACAAACGTATGCAATTACAACGTGAGCAAGGTTTGCGTACGCAGAAACACATTACACTTGATGAGATTGGCCGTCGTTTGGCAATTGGTAACTTTAAAGAGCTTAACATCATTGTTAAAGGTGATGTGGATGGTTCTATCGAAGCCCTAGCCGATTCATTATTGAAACTTTCGACAGAGCAAATTCAAATCAACATCATTAGTAAAGGTGTTGGTCAGATTTCAGAATCTGATGTATTGTTAGCTTCGGCTTCTGATGCGATTATTATTGGTTTCCAAGTTCGTCCATCAACTGGTGCACGTAAATTGGCAGAGCAAGAGCAAATCGATATCCGTTTATATTCTATCATTTACGATGCAATCAACGAGATTAAATCGGCAATGGAAGGCATGTTGGATCCAGAATTTGAAGAAAAAATTGTGGCTAACGTAGAAATTCGCGAGACTTTCAAAATCACTAAAGTGGGTACTATTGCAGGTTGTATGGTATTGGATGGTAAAATTACACGTAGCAGCAAAATTAGAATCGTTAGAGATGGTGTTGTGGTTTACACAGGTGAATTGGCATCGTTAAAACGCTTTAAAGATGATGTGAAAGAAGTTAATAAAGGTTACGAATGTGGTTTAAACATTCAAAACTTTAACAACATCGAAGTTGGCGATATCGTTGAAGCTTACGAACAAGTAGAAGTAGCTAGAAAGCTTTAATCTTTCTAAATCATAAGTGAAAGGGTCTCAATCAAATGAGACCCATTTTTGTTTGTAAAACCGCCTTGCTTCGTGTCTTCGCGAAGCAATTAAATATCCCCCAATAATGTACATGGAGACACGTACCATGGTATCTTGGCTTCCTCTATACTTTTATGAGTTTATTTTCTTAGGTCCTTGAAAATTGAATTAACTTCCCCTGCTAGGATTTACCTTAATTAATGAGGCAGAATTCTTTTTGTATAAAAAATATTTTGGCATAAAAAAAGGGAACAGTTTATGCTATTCCCTCATTTTTATAAATTATTTTGTTAAACGGTCATCACGTCTTTTTCTTTAGCTTCTGCGTGCTTGTCCACTTTAATGATGTACGCATCTGTTAATTTTTGAACTTCCGCTTCACCAGTTTTTATTTCATCATCAGAAACGCCTTCACCCTTTAATTTTTGGATTTTGGTGTTTGCGTCCTTACGAATATTACGAACCGTTACTCTGCCGCGTTCAGCTTCTTCCTTTACTTTTCTAACCAAATCCTTCCTGCGCTCCTCTGTTAATGGAGGTACAACTAAACGGATTACAATACCATCATTTTGCGGGTTGATGCCGATGTTAGCCACTTGAATTGCTTTTTCGATGGGTACCAATAATGATTTTTCCCAAGGCTGAATCACTATTGTCCTGGCATCAGGTGTATTGATACTTGAAACTTGAGATAAAGCGGTAGATGCGCCATAATAATCTACAAATATGCCATCTAACATTCCTGCTGATGCTTTACCAGCTCTAATTTTGGTTAATTCAGATTCACAATGATCGATAGCTTTCTCCATAGAAGATTGAGCATCCATTAATTGTAATTGTATGAGGTCATTCATAATTGTGTGTATTTCTACAAAAATAATAATTTTTTTATGGTTATTTAACCAGGGTTCCGATAGGCTCGCCATTGGCGATCTTCATGAAGTTGCCGTGTTTATTCATATCAAACACAATAATGGGAACTTGGTTTTCTTCGCAAAGAGTGAAGGCGGTCATGTCCATTACGTTTAGGCCTTTGGCATAAACTTCTTTGAAAGATATTTCTTCGTATTTTGTTGCTGAAGGGTCTTTTTCAGGATCTGCGGTATAGATTCCATCTACACGTGTTCCTTTCAATACAGCATCAGCTTTGATTTCGATTGCTCTGAGTGCTGCGGCAGAATCGGTTGTGAAATATGGATTTCCGGTTCCGGCTCCAAAAATAACAACCCTGCCTTTTTCCAAATGGCGAACGGCTCTTCTGCGGATGAATGGTTCACATATCTGCTCCATTTTAATTGCCGTAAGCAATCGTGTTTTAATGCCAACTTTCTCTAGCGCATCTTGTAGGGCCATTGAATTTATAACGGTGGCTAACATACCCATATAATCGGCTTGCGCTCTATCCATCCCACTTTTTTCGGCACTTAAACCTCTAAAAATATTTCCACCACCAATAACGATTGCAATCTCTAGGCCTTTATCGTGAACAGCCTTTATATCGATTGCATATTGTCTAACCCGTTCATTATCAATACCGTATTGTTTGTCGCCCATCAGCGATTCGCCACTAAGCTTTAATAGGATGCGTTTGTACTTCATGACCTCAAAAATATTAACAATTTTTTACTTACGAGCTATTGATTTCAATAATTGATGTAAATATTTAGTTTGAAATTGTATTGCCCTTAAACATTACATCGGTTAGATTAAGCTTTTCATCCAATACCAATAGGTTAGCCTCCATACCCACCGCAATCTGTCCTAGGGATTTATCTGCACCAATTAATTTTGCAGGGTACTCAGTTGCCATTTTTATGGCGTCTAGGGCATCGATATCGCAATGCTCAATACAATTCTTAACGGACTTCAACATCGTTAAAGAGGAGCCTGATAACGTTCCATCTGGCATGACATATTTGTCGCCAACCTTTCGGTGTTGATACGGTCCCGTAGCGCACTCGGTAACTGCATCCGTTATTAAAAACAACCTCTCCTTCAATAACTTTTGGCTAAACCGAACCACCTCAAAACTTACATGCTGATTGTCGACAATGATACTGGCCATGGCTTTATCGTGATTGAAAACCGCTGTAGGGATTCCGGGTTCTCGATGATGAATTGGACTCATCGCATTGAAAAGGTGTGTGGTGGTTTGAATGCCTTTGTTGTAGGCAGCAGTTGCTTCATCAAACGTAGCGTTGCTATGGCCCAAGGATACCACTACATTATGATCTAGAAGATATTGAATTACATCATCATCCTGAATTTCTGGGGCAATCGTCATCATTTTGATTGCACCATCACCAAAATCCAAAAGGGCTTTGATTTCATCCAGTGTGGCTTTACGCACAAACTCCGGAACGTGTGCTCCCAAACGTTTCGGATTTAGAAATGGGCCTTCCAGGTGTAGGCCTAAACAGTTTTTAGCTGATGGTAGATGTGCTTTAACTGTTTTGATACATTCATTAAATACTTGTTCAGTGTTTGTAGCCAAACAAATAAGAAAACCTGTGGTCCCTTTTTGTAAAAGGTCATCTTCAATAATGGCTAAAGATGCTAGCGATGGTTCTGCTGAAAACAATTTGCCTCCTGCACCGTAAATTTGCAGATCAATAAATCCCGGAACGATAAGGTTTTTAGAATCTTGTTTCGAGCTAACAGAGGGTTTAATTGAAGAAATTATTCCATTTTCAATTTCAATATCCAGATTTTCCGTTAAGACATTGTTTTGATAGCTATTTACATTCTCCAATATGGGCATATTTTTAGGTATTTGTTTAGGCTAAATTACAACTGTATCGAAGAAAATAAAATTTTTAATTCGGGGCAAAATCTTGGGCAAAAAAAAATCCCGACTTTCATCGGGATTTGAATATAAATTTAATGCTTATGCACCTAATTGTACACGTTTAAATGCAGTTACCGTTAAACCTTTAGAAGTGTTATCTAAAAATTTACGAACATCTACCGAACTGTCTTTAACAAACTCTTGGTTTAATAAAGTACTGTCTTTATAGAATTTATTTAATTTACCCGCAGCGATTTTCTCAACCATTTCTTCTGGTTTACCTTCAGCGCGGATTACATCTTTGGCAATTTCAATTTCACGTTGAATTGTAGCAGGATCAACACCTTCTTTATCAACAGCAACCGGGTTCATTGCAGCAATTTGCATTGCAACATCTTTACCAGCTTCAGTAATATCTGCGCCATTAACGCCTTCAAATACCACCAAAACGCCCATTTTGCCATTAGAGTGGATGTAAGAAACGATTTTTTCACCAGAAATATTCGAGTAATCTTGGATAACGATTTTTTCTCCGATTTTACCAGTTAGTTCAGTTATTGTTTCAGCAACTGTACGTCCATCTTCCAAAGTAATTGCTGATAATTCTTCAGCAGTAGCAGGATTGTGTGCAACAGCAGCAGCTAAAACAGCCTGAGCCAGGTTACGGAAATCTTCAACTTTAGAAACTGGTTCAGTTTCGCAAGCTAAAGCAACTAATTTGCCATTAGTGCCATCCGCAGAAATAGCGATTGATACTAAACCTTCAGAAGTAGCATTGCCAGAACGAGCGGCAGATACTTTTTGACCTTTTTTGCGCAATAAATCAACAGCAGCTTCGAAATCGCCATTAGCTTCTACTAAAGCTTTTTTGCAATCCATCATACCAGCGCCAGTTTGTTGGCGTAATTTATTTACATCTGCGGCAGTAATTTGTACTGTAGACATTTTATTTCCTTTTTTAAATTTTACAATCTGTTTATAACAATTACAGGTTACAAGTTACAAGCGCCAAGTTAAACTCATGTTAAGCCAACTTAAAACCTGAAACCAGTAACCTGCAATTA
The DNA here is from genome assembly GCF_003173595.1 of Pedobacter yonginensis. Taxonomy (GTDB): domain Bacteria; phylum Bacteroidota; class Bacteroidia; order Sphingobacteriales; family Sphingobacteriaceae; genus Pedobacter; species Pedobacter yonginense. Next base: position 454,623 of record NZ_QGNZ01000002.1, on the reverse strand, counting down.
AAAAATATTACTATTCTTCTGTTTTAGTTTCTTCTGATGAAGGAGCTTCAACTTCTGCTTCAGCAGTTACCTTTTTAGTAGTTGGTCTTTTTTCACCAGCTGCTCTAGGTTCTTTAACTTCAGGAGCATCAGCTGCAACTTTCGCTGCTACTGCTTCTTTTTCTGCTTCATCATCTTTCTCGCGTTTGCGCTCATCTAAACCTTCTTCAATTGCTTTGATAATTACATCAGTAATTAAAGAGATTGATTTTGTAGCATCATCATTCGCTGGAATAGGGAAATCGATGTTAGAAGGATCAGAGTTTGTATCAACCATCGCAAAAGTTGGGATGTTTAATTTTAACGCTTCAGTTACTGCAATATGTTCTTTCTTAACATCAATTAAGAATAATGCTGCAGGCAAACGGTTTAAATCAGCAATACCACCTAAAAGTGATTCTAATTTAATACGCTCACGTTGAATCATCAAACGCTCTTTTTTAGATAAAATCGCATAAGTACCGTCTTTAGTCATTTTATCGATGTTAGACATCTTTTTGATTGACTTACGTACTGTAGCAAAGTTAGTTAACATACCACCTAACCAACGCTCGGTTACGAAAGGCATGTTTACTTTTTTAGCTTGCTCAGCTACGATTCCTTTAGCTTGTTTTTTTGTTGAAACAAATAATACTTTACGTCCTGATTTTACGATTTGTTTAATCGCAGCCGCAGCTTCTTCAGTTTTAGTTAAAGTTTTATTTAAATCTATAATGTGAATTCCATTACGCTCCATGAAAATGTAAGGAGCCATTTTTGGATTCCATTTACGGGTAAGGTGACCGAAGTGTACACCTGCATCCAATAAGTCTTGATAAGTTGTTCTTGCCATTGTCTTTGCCTCCTGTGATTAACGTTTACTGAATTGGAATTTCTTACGAGCTTTAGCACGTCCTGGTTTTTTACGCTCAACCATACGGTTATCACGAGTCATTAAACCTTTAGCACGTAATGCTGGTTTTTTCTCCGCATCTAGTTCTACAATCGCTTTAGCAATAGCTAAACGAACAGCTTCTGCTTGTCCTTTTACTCCACCACCTTGTACGTTTACTGTAATATCGTAACGGCCAGTAAGTTCAGAAACCTCTAAACTTTGGTTTACGATATATTGCAAAGGTAAAGTTGGGAAATATACTTTGTGATCTTTACCGTTAACGGTAATTGCGCCAGCACCATCTTTTAAGTAGATGCGTGCAACAGCTGTTTTTCTTCTTCCTGAAGTGTTAGTAACTGACATTTCTTAAAGTTTAATGGTTTTTGGAGATTGAGCCGAATGCGGATGAGATTCACCTGCATACACAAAAAGATTAGTGTATAATTTTTTGCCCAATTTAGTTTTCGGTAACATACCACGTACCGCTTTCTCTATTACACGTTGAGGGTGTTTCGCCATTAACTCTTTTGGAGAGATAAAACGTTGACCACCTGGATAACCAGTATAAGAAACATATTGCTTTTCGCTGAATTTGTTTCCTGTCAATTTAACCTTGTCTGCATTGATAACAATAACATTATCTCCGCAGTCTACGTGTGGGGTGTACTCAGGCTTGTTTTTACCACGGATGATCATAGCGATCTTCGATGACAAGCGCCCCAAAATCTCGCCTTGCGCATCAACAACAACCCACTGTTTGTTAACAGTTTTCGCATTGGCCGAGACAGTTTTGTAACTTAACGTATTCACTTGCTTGTATTTAATTTATTAAACAATTATTTATTCCCATTAAATTTGGGACTGCAAAGATAGATGAAATACTTTTATTATCAAACAGTTGAAGAGAAAAAAATTTCGATTATTGGAGTTTACGATTTGTTTTAATTGAGCGCTTGAAGTTGAGTTTCTTATTCAAGATAGGTAAAGCAAAGACAGTACTGCATTTGTAGGCTCCGGTCGGGCTTTGCGCTAAATCTTTTTTGTGAGCGCTAATGCCGGCTTTAACGGACGATTAACAAAAAAGGATACCGCTGCAATCCCGTTTAGCTGGCAAGGGTTGTGTAAGATATAAGGGTTGTGAGATGTTTAGCCGTAAAAGGGTTTATTTAATTTAAAGATTAAACATACTGAAATAGCTTGGCTATTAATGTAATATCGCTTGATATTCCTTTTGTTTTGATTTCTCTTAAGCAAAATCATTTTTACTTTTTTATCGATAATTAATAATAAGGTTTTGATCATATTTGTTTAATGCCAAAACTATACGAATATTTGGGTCTCATAATCCTTTTTTATTCTAACGAGCATGAGCCAATTCATGTGCATGGAAAATATCAAGGTATGGAGAGTAAGGCGGAAATTATATTCGTTAATGGTACTTTTAAAGAGATTATCATTTCTGAAGTATAAGGTAAAAGACCTTTAGATTCAAAAATTTAAAGAATTTTCAAGTTTTTGTCGAGGCATTCAGAGAAGATATCGTTATCAAGTGGATTGATTATTTTGTTTATAATAAGCCAGTGCACACAGAGGTAATAACAAAAAAAATATAGCAATGGTTATAGAGATTATTAAAGCGGAATATCTAAAAGATTATAAAATTGCTTTCGAATTTTCTGACGGCTTAAATCAGGTAATTGATTTTGAACATTTCTTAAAATCATCAAATAATCCCATGTCTAGAAAATATCTAGATTTGGCGAATTTTAAAGATTTTAATCTCGAATTTGGTGATATCGAATGGAATGATTTTGAAATGTGTTTTCCGATTTGGGATTTATATAATGGCAAAATATAGATAATGTGGCCGTATCAAACTTCATTCTGATTCAACGTGAGTTTGGGTTAAGCCCTACGGTAGAAAGGAGAAAGCAAATTAATATCCATTAAGATACTGAAATAAATTCAGCATGACGGACAACTCTTAAAAGATGGCTGTAGAAGGTAGTTCTGAATTTCGTTCAGGGTGTTTTGTTATCCCGAACTCACATTATTCAGTATCGAATCAACAATAGCGATTATCTTGGCTTCCCGTTCTTCGTAATTTCCACTTATTATAATGTAATTTATACCACGTGTATCCAATTCAGTTTTAAAGCGGTTAAACATTTCTAAACGTTTATCGCCAAAATCCCTCAAATGGTCTGCAACCCATTCTACATCAATATCCAACAACAAATATAAATCGTAAGTAATTTCACTTTCCAACTCATCTAAAATGCGAGGTACTTGGTTAAGATAATGTGCTGAATAAATTTTTGTGGTAATTAGATCAGTATCACAAAAAAGAATCTTGTTTGCTATTTTGGTTTTCTCTTTTACCCGTTCCGTTTGTGCGTATCCGATTTTGATGATATCTTCAACGGTGATATCATTGGAGCTGATCAATTCCCGGGCCACCTCTGGCACGAATTCGGTATGGTAATGCAAAGCCATTTTTTCTGCAAGCGTAGATTTTCCTGTACTTTCTGGGCCGTACAAACAAATTTTCTTTACGTAGTGCTGTCTAACTTCCTTAGGGATGAAATCCCAGTATTTAAAGGGGCTTGTTCTCACAAGGGTTGCTGAAATTGGAGTTAGCGTTCTGGCCTGGTCGAATAATACGTGTTCTGCCTGGAGGCTGATTGCAAATGATTCGCCATAATCCTCAGAGCTAAACAGAACATGAATCTCTGGATACACTTCACTCATTTTATTAGCCCAAATGCGAGTGCGCTCCTGCAAAACAAGCCTATCATCGTCAAAGTCATCAACTATAATGGCAGGCTTAATTTTAGGATGGTTTTTGAAAATTTCATTAATCCATTCAAATCGCATTTCAGGATTTACCGGATCTTGAGGGGTATAGCTCATCGATACGATTAGTTCATCACACTGAGCAGCAGCAAAGTTAATCAATGAGATGTGCCCGTTATGAATGGGCATAAATTTTCCAATTACTAAACCCCTTCTCATGCTACTTTTGAATATCCTCTATATTCTTTAATCCAATTCCATAAGGCAAAGCCGGCAATTATAGTAAAGATGAAGTATTCAATCCCGAAAAACTTGGCGCCTTTTAAAAAATATAAATAGGTAGCAACAACATCAATAAGTAGCCAAATTATCCAACATTCTATTCTTTTTTGGATCATTAAAAAAGTAGTAATTACACTCATAACCAAAATGAACGAATCTATAAAAGGGTAGGCACTGGGTATGCTAAACAGCAATGGCAACCAAGTGTGGAGCTTACTTGCCAACGTTCCGATTAAAAATGTGCCCAGTATTCCAACCACTAATAAAATTATAAAGTGTTTGCGTGGCATAAAGCTGATTCTCAATTCCTTTTTTTTATCCTGTTCTTCTGGTTTCGGATTCGCCCATCTGTACCAACCCATAATGTTGGTTGCAAAAAAGAAAACCATTAAAAACATGTCTGGATAGAGTTGAATTTGGTAATAAAAAAAGGCCGATAAAAAGACGTTAACGATACCAACCGGCCAACTCCAAATACTTGCTTTTGCTGATAAAATGACTGAAATGATTCCTGTAATTACAGCGAAAAATTCCAAATAACTCATTTTGTAATCCAATATTGTAAAAAAAATACTCTGGCTATTGAAAAAATCCATTCTGTTTAGTTGTGTGCTTTTTTAATTGAAAAATCTAATGTATTAAAATATTAGTTGATTGGAAAATTACGCAAACAAACAAAATGTAAAATGTTGTTGTTTAGTTATTGCTTGGGTAAATCGCCCATGTAATTAACCAACAAATTTTTTATGCAGTATCTCGACCATTTTTTCGGTTACCCAATTCCTTTGTTTGTTAAGAATGTAATTATTGGAATTATTGCCGTACTAGTGGGGATGCTGGCTAAGTTTCTCATTCATAAGCTTTTTCTATTGCTTTCTAAGTGGTGGGATTCAATCGTCATTAAATCTACTATAAAACATTTAAGGCATCCTGTTGGAGTGTTTATTCCACTCTTGTTTTTAAACTTTTCTTTATCCTTAATGAAAATGGATGTGGTTTATCGCATACCCATAACAAAGACATTGGAGGTAGCCTTAACTGCCACATTTGCACTGATTCTTATTCGTATTATTGATGTACTTGAAGACTACTTTTTCTTAAAATATGATTTAAATAAAGAAAATAATTTAAAGGAACGAAAGATTAGAACCCAACTGCAATTTGTTCGAAAATTTGTGGTTTCCCTAATTATTTTAATTACAGCGGCCATAATTTTATTGAGCTTCGAAAGCATGCGTAAAATTGGTGCGGGACTGCTTACCGGGGTGGGTATTGGTGGAATCATTATTGGTTTTGCCGCTCAGAAATCGTTAGGGAATTTGTTGGCGGGTTTTCAAATTGCTTTTACACAGCCCATACGCATTGATGATGTTTTGATTGTTGAAGGGGAGTGGGGCAGAGTAGAAGAGATTACTTTAACTTATGTGGTGGTAAGTATCTGGGATCAACGTAGATTAATTTTACCCATTACTTATTTTATTGAAAAACCATTTCAAAACTGGACACGAGTGTCGGCAGATTTGCTTGGGACGGTTTTTCTTTATATGGATTACACCATTCCAATCGAACCTTTACGTCAAGAATTGACTCGGCTTTTAAACGATAGTCCGCTTTGGGATAAACGTGTGAATGTTGTTCAAGTTACGGATACCAATAAAGATGGTTCCATTGAAATTCGATTTTTAATGAGTGCTTCTAATTCGTCTAGAGCTTTTGATTTAAGGTGTATGGTTAGGGAGGCTATGATCACATTTATCCAAACGAACTTCCCAGAAAGCCTGCCAAAAACAAGGTTGGAGTATAAAGATAAGTTTACCAATATGTAAGGTTGTATCAGTTATCAAAAAGAATTTTAGTGAAAAGATTCCATTTTGAGCAGCCTGAAATATAAAAAAAGGCAGTTTTCGCTCATGAAAACTGCCTTTATTAATTCTGATTATATTCAACTCCAAATGATGATGGGTTGATCTATTTAAACATTCCCTTCAGTTTTGCCAGTTTTTCTTGTAGGTCGCCATCAGCATTTTTCTGCTCTTGCTTAGGTTTAAAATTTTGTTTTTGATGATTTGGCTTAAAATCTTGCTTAGGTTTTTCTGCCCCTTTTTTACCTTGTTCTTTAGCTTTAGGGCTGTTTTCGGTTTTCATAGAGAGTGAAATCCTTTTGCGAGCGGCATCAACCTCCATCACGGTTACTTCAACCTTTTGGTGAACCTTTACAATATCATTTGGATTCGCCACAAATTTATTGGCCAATTGACTGGTATGAACCAAACCATCTTGATGAACACCAATATCTACAAATGCCCCAAAATTGGTAATGTTGGTTACAATACCGGGTAATTTCATTCCAATTCTTAAATCAGTGATTTCGTTAACGCCATCTGTAAAGCTAAAGGCTTCAAATTGCTCTCGTGGATCGCGGCCCGGTTTTGCAAGCTCTTTTAAAATATCGTTAAGTGTGGGTAAACCGATTTCTGAAGTGATGTACTGTTGTGGTTTAATTTTTTTCTGTAGTTCGGGATCTTTCATCAATACCGATACTGTAGTGCCTAAATCTTTCGCCATCTTATCTACCACATTATAACGCTCTGGGTGTACGCCACTGGTATCCAATACGTTTTCTGCATTTCGGATGCGCAAGAAACCGGCTGCTTGCTCATAAGCCTTATCGCCCAAACGTGGCACTTTCTTTAAGCTTTCGCGGTTTTTGAAAGCGCCATGTGTATTTCTGTAATCCACAATGTTTTGAGCTAAGGTTGGCCCTAAACCAGATACGTAGGCTAAAATTTGTTTTGAGGCCGTGTTTAACTCAACACCAACGGCATTTACAGCGCTAATAACGGTATCATCTAAGCTGGCCTGCAATTTATTTTGATCTACATCGTGCTGGTATTGACCTACGCCAATGGATTTTGGATCAATTTTCACCAATTCTGCTAATGGATCCATCAATCTTCGGCCGATGGAAACTGCGCCACGCACGGTGATGTCTTGTGTTGGGAATTCTTCTCTGGCCACATCAGATGCCGAATAAATAGAAGCACCACTTTCGTTAACCATTACAATGGTAATGTTCGGCAGGTTTAAACCACGCACAAAAGCTTCGGTTTCTCTACCTGCTGTTCCGTTGCCAATGGCAATGGCTTCAACATCATATTTTTTACATAGCGTTTGTATCGTAGCTTCAGCATTTTTTACATTGCCTTGCCCGGTATGCGGATAAATTGCAGTGTTTTCTAATAGCTGACCTTGCTTATCTAAACAAACAACTTTGCAACCCGTACGGAAACCAGGATCTATAGCCAATACATTTTTTTGCCCCATTGGTGCGGCCAACAAGAGTTGACGAGCATTTTCGGCAAACACACGGATGGCTTCTTCATCGGCTTTTTGTTTGGTTAATACCCGAAGTTCGGTTTCCATCGCAGGTTCCAATAAGCGTTTATATCCATCCTCCAAAGCTTGCTGAACTTGTTTTGATGCGGCGTTGTTGCCTAAAATAAACTGGTTTTCCAAAAGCGCAATCGCGTCATCAGCTGGCGGTAAAGCATCCATCCTTAAAATGAGCTCTTTTTCGCCACGGCGCATAGCTAAAACCCGATGAGAAGCTGCTGTTTTAACAGGTTCAGTCCATTCGAAATAGTCTTTATATTTTATACCTTCTTCTTCTTTCCCTTTTATTACTTCGGTTTTAAAAACAGATTTTTCTTGGAAGTACTTACGCATTTTGGTACGAGCTTCTGCATTTTCTGAAATTAGCTCAGCAATAATGTCTCTCGCTCCTGCTAAAGCTTCGTCTAAAGAATTAACGCCTTTTTCTGAATCTATAAACCCTTCAGCAATAGCCTCTAAATCAAAATTTTGCTGATCGAAGATTTGTAAGGCTAAGGGCTCCAAACCTTTTTCCTTTGCTACTGACGCTCGAGTTTTACGTTTCGGCTTATAGGGTAGGTAAATGTCTTCTAATCGGGAAATGGTTTCCGCTTCGTTTATTAGTTTTTCAAGTTCAGGCGTTAATTTGCCCAGTTCGGTCATCGATTTTAAAATGGCTTCTCTGCGTTTATCTAAATCGCGTAATTGCAACATTCTATCTCGAATTGCTGCAACCTGAACTTCGTCTAAACTTCCTGTAGCTTCCTTTCTGTATCTTGAAATAAATGGAACTGTTGCGCCTTCATCCAACAGATTTATGGTTGCTGTTACTTGTTGTTCTGCAACCTTTAATTCGGTGGCAATTAATGTATGGTGGGTTAACATAATTTAAAATTAAAGGGGTAAAGCTAAATAGGATTTTGCAAAGATTTTTCAGCTGTTGATATTTTATCGCTTAAGGATTAACCAACAACTGTTTAAAAATTTACAATTACAAATTGATTATGAGGTTGAGGCGTTAAGGCCAATTTTTCTGAGGTTGGTAGCGTAATAATTTGGTTTTATGCAAGGCGACTATGATCCGTTTATTTCTTTTTGGCTTTTTTCTCCAAATCTCGCGCTGCCTTAAACTTGGTGATTCGGGTAATCAAATCAAGGGGAAGCGGTTGATCTAAAGGAAACTGAACAGCGCCTTTACTCCATTTATAATTTTCAAATTCGTGTTTAAAAGCTTCTATGCCCGCGCCTGTTGGATAAAAACCAATGTGTTTTGCATAACCGGCAAAATAAACTAAAATTCCATGTTGTTTAAAGGCAGGCATACCATAGCTAATTACCTCAGTTGCATGAGGAACAGCTTGATGAATTGTTTCGCGAATGTGCTGCAATTACTTTTGGGTTTCCAAAGGAAAATTCCCGATGTATTGATCGATGTTTTCTGGTTTTGGTTGTTCCATATGTTTTTAAAACTGCCATGAAATTACAAAAAATATGAAATAATTATTTGTATGTTTTATCAATGTTGTGCATTGCAGACGTTATTTTTTTTGGAAATGCGCATTTAAGCATAATAGAATGTCTTTTACAAGATTGTTCGTGGGGGCGGGTAAAATAGCGATTGCTGTTTTTGGCTTGGTGCGTGGCTTCACGTACCCATAAAAGGGTATAAAAAAATCCCCCAAATTGCTCTGGAGGATTTATATATTCTTTCTTCAAGAAATAGAAGACGAGGTAATTATTTTTTAACGTACATCACTTCTTTTACTGCCTTAACCACGCGTTCTGCATTTGGCAAGCTAGCTGCAATTAAAGTTGGTGAGTAAGGAAGTGGAACATCAGCACAAGTAATGCGTAAAACTGGTGCGTCTAAATAATCGAAAGCATGTTTTTGAACCATGAAAGCAATTTCGCCTGAAAGCGATGCCAATGGCCATGCTTCTTCTACTACCACTAAACGGTTTGTTTTTTTAACTGAATTGATGATTGTAGCATAATCAATCGGGCGAACTGTACGCAAATCAATTACTTCAACATTGATGCCTTCTTTGGTTAATTCTTCTACAGCTGGATTTACCACACGGGTTAACATTTTACCAAAAGTTACAATGGTTACATCTGTACCTTCTTTAGTTACGTTTGCTTTCCCCAACTCGATGTAGTATTCTTCTGCCGGAACATCTCCTTTATCGCCGTACATCACCTCAGACTCCATGAAAATAACAGGGTCTTGATCGATGATGGATTGTTTTAATAATCCTTTTGCATCGTAAGGCGTAGATGGAACTACTACCTTTAAACCTGGCGTGTTGGCAAACCAGTTTTCAAAATTTTGAGAGTGTTGTGCGCCTAATTGACCGGCGTTACCTGTTGGGCCACGAAAAACCATAGGGCAAGAGAACTGACCACCACTCATTGATAAAATTTTAGCTGCACCATTAATGATTTGGTCAATCGCTACTAATGAGAAGTTGAATGTCATGAACTCTACAATTGGAACAAGACCAGCTGTTGCAGCTCCTGTTGCTATACCTGCGAAACCTAATTCTGCAATTGGGGTATCAATTATACGTTTCGCACCAAATTCTTCAAGCATGCCTTGACTAACTTTGTACGCACCGTTATATTCTGCTACTTCTTCACCTAATAAAAAAACGCGGTCATCTTTACGCATTTCTTCGCTCATGGCTTCGCGTAGTGCTTCTCTAAATTGGATTTCTCTCATTGTAAATTTTAATAACGGTGGCAAATATAATTATTAATCGCATTGAAACCAAAGGCATTTCTGCTTGTATTTTGTAATAATTATAGTTGATTTAGGACGATTTTTGAGTAAATTTTTAAGATATGGGTTCAACTTTGGGATGAACTAAAAATATTATTGGGTAGATCTTTTAATTGGCTCATTTTTGTATTAAGGTTTAAGGTTTTTCCGAAACATCTTCGCCAAAATGAATGATGTTCCCGTTATTGTCTAAAATGGAAAATTGACGCATGCCCCAAGGCATATTTTTCAGTTTGCCGTTGGGATGTATTATGTTTTGTTGGGCGTATTCTCGATATAATTCATCTACTTGCGTTACATAAATATAGCAACCCGTATTTTTAGGGATACGCTCATCATCAGTAGGCCAAAGGTGTATGCCAATTTCATCTTTGCTAAAAATTAAATATCCATCCCAATTGTTATGGAATTTAAACCCTAACTTTTCGGTATAGAAGGTTATGGTTTCTTCTGCATTTAAGGAGGCGAGTATTGGTGTTGCTGTTTTAAGCATTTTTGGTTTTAAATAAAATTGTAGTGTGAATTTAATGATTTGGATTTAGGAGTCCATAGATTTCGCTATCTAAAAATTGGCCTCTGAAGTAATAATCCTGTTTAAAATGGGCTTCTTTAACAAAGCCGTGTTTTAGGAGTATTTGCCTTGATGCATTATTTTCTACATTGATGTTTGCTTTGATGCTATGCAGGTTCATGTCGATGAAACCAAAATCAATTGTTCTTTTTAGGGCTTCTGAAATGATGCCTTTTCGCCAATAATCGGGATGTAGCATATAGCCAATTTCGGCTCTATGGTTGGCGTAATCTGTTCTCCAATAGCCAATTGAGCCAATCATTTTTTCGGGTTTTTCTTTTGCTGCGATAACCCAAGCTAGGTTGTCGCCGTTTTCGAAACCATCATTAAAAGTGGTGATAAATGTTTTAATCTCCAATAAATCTTTTGGCCGTTCCCGATCAATATATTTCATTACGGTTTCATTCGTGCGCATGGCATATAAAGTCTCTGCATCAGAAAGTACATGCTCTCGGAGAATTAGGCGCTCGGTGTAAAGAATTGGGAACTTGCTGAAGTTAAGACTTAACATTTCTAAATTTAATAGATTAAACGTAAAAAGCAAAAGGTCACCATATCTATAAAAACGTCACATCTACCGTCCAAATAGCGTGGTGTATATGGAATACACGTAGTTGCCCGAATTTTGACTTGCCCTAAAAGGAGTGTTAAAGTCGAATAATTCTTTCAGTTTTTCGCGGAGGGCATTTAAAAACAATTGCTTTTCAGCAGCCAAAAATTCGCTTTTAAGGATGCCTCCTTTTCCGGTGAAATGGATGCCCTCTTTCCGCATGTTTTTAACCACATAAAGATTGGGCTCTACGTTTTCGTTTTTAGAAATTTGCTCGTAAACATGGGTATAAAAAAGGGTTTGGATAAGCGCTTTGTTGATGTTACCACAATCGGTATCAAAACATTCTTCTATAGATGAATATTTGAGTTTATCGCTACCAGTTTTGTAATCTACAATTCTGTATATGCCATTTTTTAAATCAACGCGATCTATAATGCCGTACAGTTTAACCTGTTGCTGTACGCCGTTGGCCTCAAACTGGAAGCCAATATTGCCTTTTTGCTCTAATCCGATTAAGGTGAAGGGTGCATCTTGAGTATCTTGCTTTAAAATAATGTTGATGTACTCATTCACAATGGCGAAAACAATTTTCTCCATTCCGTTTAATTTGAGTGTTTCGGCCATTTGTTTTACCTGAGCCATGCGGATTTCATTATGTGCTTTTTTATCGGCATACATACAATCTGCAAAACCTTCTAAAATTAAACTGGTAATATCTTTTCTTTTTTCTTGAATTCTTTCTGCCGTAATTTCTGGCGATTCTAGGCGCAACTGCTCATAAAACTGCTCCATGGCATAATGCAGTATTAAGCCAACCTTATTGGCTTCTACAGTTTCTTCTACTTCCTTTGGTTCTTCTATGCCTGCAATGTATTTGTAAAAGAAATCAATTGGGTTAGAGATGTAGGTGGTTAATGCTGAAGCAGAAAGATACTTTTGCCCGGATAGATATTTATTCAAAACCGCTTTAACCTTTTCAGATTTGACAACGATTTCTTCTCTTTTGAGTTCGGTTTTAACGGCGAGTTGAAGCTCTTGATGGCTAAAAGTAAAGCCACTTTCGTATTCCAATTGCTTAATAAACCGAGAGGGTTCGCCGCTATTGCTTTCATCGGTTAAGCTGTTATACACAAAGTTTAGCTTTTGTGCCCTTTGAATTAGGCGATAAAACATATAGGCAGAAATGGCATCTTGATTTTCGAGCACAGGCAAGCCATAAACACGCCGTAAACTATCTGGTATAAAGGTTGTTGCGGTTGTGGCCTGCGGAACAATGCCTTCATTTAAACCCAAAATAACTACCCGATCGAAATTTAGGTTTCGGCTCTCTAGCAAACCCATAATCTGAATGCCACTGAGTGGATCGCCCTCTAGGGGTACGGCAACTTCTGCCAAAGATTTTTGAATTAAAGAAAATACGAAACTGAGCTCGATTTCTTTATTGTATTTATCGATGTGATGTTGCAGTGTATCTTGCAAGCGGTTAAGCTCTTGAATGGTTTTACCGAATAATTCGGCATCGATTCTTTTGAGCGATTTATTTGCCAGCTCGCGATGCAGAACGTAATCCAGCAGTTCATTTAAAGTGACAACGGCTTGAGTTGTAGAATTTACTGGTTCGAAAAACTTAGCCAATAGGCCACCCTGTCTGGTTAGGCGTTGATATGGTATTTCAATTAATTGTTCTCTAATTAAGGCATCTATTATTTTAGGGCGCATAATTTCGCTAATTCCGGTTAAGGGATGCGATAAAAAGGCTTCGGCGGTTTGATACCTCACCGTTTTTTTTGCGTTCAGTTCAGATTGAACGGTTAACCATAAATCAACAAGGCCATATAATGATGAGTTGGCTAAACCAAATCCCATCGTAATGTTTACATCTATCGTTTTGTCTTCTACCGTTGATGGGATGGTTTGCATCAAGGGAATGAGCAGACTCTCATCTGCTAAAATAATAGCTGTAGATGTAATGGGTTGATTGTTAAGAATTTGTTCTTTTTCTTGGGTCAGTAATTCGTTTACAATTTTTGCCTGTGCTGTTTGCCCTTGCACTTTGAATACACTTACTTGGCGTGGCGCCGATTTGATCGAGCTAGAATCGTTTGATAATTGATTAACCAAGCCAATTTGCTGTAAATTTCTCCTCAAAAACAAACCCGCTTCTTGCATTTCATCTTCCAGATAATAGCTATCTGTATCGAAATAGAATATGGCTTTATCTTCTTCCTGCCAGCGTTTAAATGCTTTAGCCTCTGCTTTGCTTAGCGCATTAAACCCAATGAAAATAAGTTTTTTACCCTCATATTTAGCGGTGAAATCAATTTCATTTGTGTTTTCGGCAATGTTTTTATACAACCTCGCCATGGTAATTAAATCTTTCGCTTTTAATTGCTGATGAAATTCATGGTAAAGCAAGGGCATTCGATGCCACATTTTGATGAACAGTTCTTGCTGTTTTTTAAACTTCCCTTCTGAGTAAGATTGCCAAAACTGCGCCAGGAAATTTTTCTGTTCGGCGGTTAAAAAATCAAACTGTTGGTTAATCAGGGCAATATCTTCGAGTTCGGTAAAGAGTTTGTTGGCATCTACCAAATCATTGTCTATCTGACTAAAATCACCCAAAATGATTTTGGCAATGTTATGGAACTTTGCAATGGATGGAAATTTTTCCATGCCCTCTTGTTTAAGCAGTTGTATGTAGCAATCGTAAAGGGTAAAAAATTGCGTGTAATGATCGGCTATTTTTAAGTGTGTGGATTCTGCAAAAAACTCTGAAACGGTAAAAAAAGCCGGGCTCCAGAAGGGTTTTTTATAAATATCGGCAAGGTGCTTTTGTAAATAGGCCGTTGGGCGTTTGTTGTTAAAAACAATGGCGCAATCTTGCAAACTTTGCCCAAACTTGGCAACTAAATCTTCGGCAACTTCTTGTAAAAAGGCTTTCATATCTTCTTAAACAGATTTTAGTTTTCCCAATGTGGCATAAAATAGGTACGGTTTTACATCTTGGTAACCCATGGCTTCGATTAAGCTTTTATAATGGTTAATTTGTACCACGTGGCTTTGGCTTTCTTCAGCCGTAAATTTATAATCGATAATGGAAACCTCTTGTCCGTTTAACACCAATTTATCAGGGCGATAAGTTTTTCCATCGATACCAATAATGGATTTTTCGTTAATTTGATTGGCGTTTTGACTGAGCAATTTACTCAATTCGGGATGGGCTAACACAGCTGTTGCGCGTTGCACATAATCGTCTTTTTCATCTTCTGTGATCAGTCCCTCGAGGAGGAAACGATCAACCACATCTACAATCTCATCAACCTTATTTACTTCAGCTAAAATTAAGTGAAGATTGCTTCCTTTTTTACCAGATTTTGTAATGTTATCTATATAACGTTGTGGGCGGCTTTCGCTTTCTTCGTAAACATCTTCCAATCTATTTGTAGTTGGGTAATTAGTTAAATTTAAGGCTTTTATAGCTTCTATTCCATCGCCCTTAATAGAAAAGGTGCCGATTTGAATCTCATCAGTCTGTTCAAACGCTTCTGAGTAAGCACTAAACACGGCGTCGCCAATATGGCTTAGCGATGGTTTTTTCTTACCTACAAAAGAGATGTAAATGTAATCTTTGGCCCTTGTTGTGGCTACATAAAGGCTGTTTAAGGCATCCATGTAATTCATCAAGAGTTCTTCGAGATAATATTTCGCCACGCTAGAGCCTATTAAAGCTCTTGTAAATTGAAGTGGTACACTTTGCAAATCGGTATAAGGGGTTCCTTCCATCGGTACCCAAAAGGCGTTGTTTGGCCTGCCGGCTAATTGCCAATCGCAAAATGGAATGAAAACAGCCCTGAAAGCCAATCCTTTTGACTTGTGGATGGTCATTACCTGAATGGCATTTGCTGTTTCGGGTGAGGGCAAATTCTTGTTGTGTCCTTCCTCTTCCCACCAATCCAGAAAAGAGGAAATGCCTTTTTCTCCCTGTCGAGAGGCTTTGTTTGTTAAATCTCTAAAGGCTAAAAGGTAAGGTAGAAATGGATTGATGCCGTTTTTATGATAGGTATCCAACTCAAAAGCGGTAATGATTTTTTCTATCAGCTCTGAAACGGGCAGTGCCATCCAAGTTTTATAGTTTAAACAAAAATCTGCGGGTAAAACATGTTGCAGATTTTCCATTGATACCTCTTTGAGATCGAAATAATGATCGCCGTTAATAGGTTTTTGGTGAAGCTGTGCGTATAAAGCAATACAATTTGCCTTATACAAAGCAGAATTTGCGGGACTTACAATTAACAACTTTAACAAGTTAATAATGAGCTTTATGGCTGTACTGCTCGCAATTTTTAAGGCTTCGCCAGATATTACATCCAAGCCAGCCTCCATCAAGGCGTTAACCACATCAGTAGCTTCGGCGTTTGTTCTCACCAAAATACCTATTTCCCTTTGTTGATAGCCCTTTTCATTTAATAAAAGTTTTATCTCCTGTAGCATTTCTGCCAGTAAAGCTTCCTTTTTATTTTCGGGTTCTGTATCGGTAACTAGGGTTTCAACCAGTCCATCGCCGTTGGTTTTGGACTTTTCAAAATCAATTTTTTTAATTTTGATGATCCCCCCTTTGGTTGTTTTTGGATGCGTATTTTGCTCAACGCCTTTGTAAATGTTGGTGATGATGCTATCATACTGATTCTCCGGATCATGCCAAAAATCGCTTAACAAATCGTCATCAGCTGGAATTTCATTGTTAATTTTCTCTTGTAAGAGCACTGCCAATTTTTGGTAAAGCTGATTGTTGAAGTTGATGATTTCTTCTGTACTTCGATAATTTTCCAGCAGTTTATCTTCGAAAACATTATGTTCGCCTAAATTGGCTTTTGCCTTTTGGTGCAGCAATTTATAATCGCCATCGCGCCATCGGTATATCGATTGTTTTGCATCGCCCACAATTAAATGATCGTGCAGTTTGCGGTTGTGTGTAGATACGGCATTTTCTACCAAGGGAAAAAAGCTGTCCCATTGGTTGCCAGAAGTATCTTGAAATTCGTCGAAAAGAAAGTTACGGTATCTATTGCCCATTTTCTCCCAAATAAAGGAAGGATTTTCACCCGCATCTTGGGCAATTCCGTTTAATAACCTTTGAGCATCGCTAATAAGCAGGGTTTCGTTTTCTTCGCGATACTGACTTAGCAAAACCGCTATTTCTTGCATCAGGCGTAAAAAATAGCCGTTCTTGATAAATTCTTTGGCTAAGGTATAATCGCCAATGCCTGTATTATAAGCTGTTGTAAGTTTTTGGATAAAGGGGTTCAGCTCATCAAATAATCCGTTGTTTTTGCCTTTTTTAAACCAGGCGTCAGGATTATCGACCAATTTTTCAAGTGAGGGCATTCCCTTGTAATCTCCATCAATTATTCTTTGTAATTGATAAAGCTGACCTGTTTTTACTTTATTAAGTGCATCTAAATCTTCAGCTGAGAGTTCAAAAACCTGCTGCAATTCTAATGCTAAGTCGGCAATATTTGTTTCAAAATCCTTGACTAAATTCTTAGAGAAATCGATGTATTTTTTAAAAACGATGTCGGTGTTTTCCGTTCCGAAACTGTTAACGGCCAATTCAAATGATGAAAATTTATCTTTAAAAACTTCGCCTACAAGTTTTAAAAGTTCTGCATTATAATTCCAAGATTTGTTATTGCTGATTCTATCTAATGCAAGTTCTATTACCCATTGTAATAGGTTATCTTTTTCGTCGAGTAATTTTTCAAGTTTTGTAGTGAGTTCCTTTTTTACTTTTTCGGTATTCATCTCCAAACTGTAGCCACTTTCTAAACCAAGTTCGAAAGCAAAGCCACGAATTACCTTTTGTACAAAACCATCAATTGTACTAACCGAGAAACGACTATAATCGTGCAAAATTTTGCGATAAATTTTGTCGGCCTTTAACTTCAGCGTTTCGCCATTCAAATCTGGGTGGCTAGCCAAAACCAAAACTCGGTAATCTTCAATTTTTCTAGATTCATCGCCCTTTGCAAAACCGAGTAAAACTTCTAAAATTCTGGTTTTCATTTCCTCGGTAGCCTTATTGGTAAAAGTTACCGCTAATATTTCACGGTATTTATTGTCACCAGAAAATAGCAGGGTAAGGTAATGTGCAGTTAAACTGAATGTTTTACCAGAACCGGCAGAAGCTTGAAGAATTTTTACGGGTAGGGGCATAAAATGATTTCGTTTCGGAATTTTAAACTTACAACAATTTAAAATCTTCACATAATCATGTTGTCAATAATTCAGTCTTAATCTTCGGGGGTTGAAATCCTAAAGGCTTTTCTTTTTCTTCTTGGCCAAATTTTTATGACTGATTCTTAGTGGGCGTTCGGCCATTTCTATTGGTAAGCCGAGTAGATCTCTAATTACCACTGATGCGCATGCGCCACCAAAAGCGGCTGGCAGATAGGAAACCGTACCATAGGCCGAACGTTTAAAATTGCTTCCATCGGTCATAATCAAAGCGTTTTTATCCATTTCTTCGGTTGAGAATACCGCTTTGATTTTGCCAGCATTAGCGAGCTTGTTTAAGCGTTTGCGCACATAACTTGCAAAAACGCATTGGTAGGTATCTGGAAGCATGGTAATTCTCAACTTTGTGGGGTCCATTTTACCACCAGCTCCCATAGCGCTTACAATCGGTATGTTTTTTTGTAGGGCAGTAGAAAGCAGAGTAATTTTCGGCATCACGCTATCAATGCAATCCATAATATAATCAAATTCCATTTCCAAAATTTCCCGGCACTTTTCGGGAGTGAGAAATGAGTTGATGACATGAAGTTTTAAATCGGGATTTATAGCAAGCAAGCGCTCTTGCATAATGGCGGCCTTACTCACGCCATGGTTGGTGGCCAAAGCCGGTAATTGCCTATTTCTGTTGGTCGGATCAACAACATCACCATCAACAATGGTCATTTCTCCAATACCCGAGCGGCAAATAAATTCGGCGGCGAAAGAGCCCACCCCACCTAAGCCAATCACTAAAACGTGTTTCGATTGTAGTTTTTCTATTCCATCATTTCCAAGTAGGAGGGCAGAGCGCGAAAGCCAGGTAACATCAAACATATTGCTTTGGTTTATTTATTCAGGAAACGCAGATTTACAATGTTTAAAGTAAATTAAGCTTCTTCCAGTCGGCAAAAATACGTGCTTTAAGTTCATCATCAGAACATTTTTTTAAATTGGCTGCAGCTTTATAAATCTCTTGGATGGGTGTTTCCGAATTATCGGTTTCCAAGAAAAAGTCATCATCATGCTTAACCAATTTAGCTGCGCTTGAATCTTCACGTAAAATGGCCGTTCCGAATGATAAAAGAAAGCCTTTGGCCTTAAGCTGTTTGCCCAGTTCTTCATTTTTGGTAAATCCATGTATAATCATCGGTATTTTAACCTTCAATCGCTCTTTAATTTCTATGAGCTCAGCAAAACATTTAACGCAGTGTAAAATAATTGGTTTGTTT
The DNA here is from genome assembly GCF_003173595.1 of Pedobacter yonginensis. Classification (GTDB taxonomy): domain Bacteria; phylum Bacteroidota; class Bacteroidia; order Sphingobacteriales; family Sphingobacteriaceae; genus Pedobacter; species Pedobacter yonginense. The sequence continues at coordinate 435,852 of NZ_QGNZ01000002.1, read as the reverse complement.
AATTCCTCTGCCACAGCAATTTGCCTTTCTAAAATGATGATTTGATTTTCTAAACTTTCGCCCCTTAAGCGATCTAAACCACATTCGCCAATCATTTTAACGTTGGTCTGTTTTGCTTTTTGGTATAAATTTTCTATTTGCGTTTCCAGCTTTTCCAATTTAGCAAACCATGGATGCAAACCTACAGAAACAGCTCTGGTTTGAACTAATGGATATAAATCATCTTCAGTTAGGGATAAACTCAAAATGCTTTGTACATCGTTTTTAGGTAAAGGTTGATGAGTATGTATATCAAGATATAGCATTTTCTGCGGGATGGCTTTTTGTGAATGTATTTGCTCTGTAAAGAATTCGCTAATAATCTATAAAATTAGTAGACTTTATTAATTTTACCTCATTATTCTTAAAAATGATGAAAAAAATATCAGTATTTATAATAGCCCTACTCATTTCGGGTGTTGCTTTTAGTCAGGCAAAAAAAGAAGTCGTTCACATTTACAATCCTCAGGCCAACGCAAAGGCCGATATTAACGCTGCTGTAAGTAAAGCGGCTCAAGAAAACAAGCACGTGCTCGTGCAAGTGGGTGGCAATTGGTGTTCATGGTGCATTGCCTTTCATAATTTGGTGGATAGTACCGCAACTTTGAAAAAATACATTAACGATAACTTCGAAACGGTATTGGTTAATTACAGTCCAGAGAATAAAAACGAAGCGGTTTTGGCTGATTTGGGTAACCCTCAACGATTTGGTTTTCCGGTATTTTTGGTGTTAGATGGAAAAGGAAAGGTGCTACACATCGAAAATTCTTCTTACTTAGAAACAGAAGAAGTTGCAGCAAACGGTAAAAAGAAAGTTGGGCATGATGTTAAAAAAATAACATCATTCTTAAAAGGCTGGACAGTTACAGCCGTTAATCCTGAAACTTATAAAGCAAAAGCGAAATAAAGAAGTATAAACTTCTATAAAGTTAAAGCGCCGAAACTTTAAGATTTTTCTTTAAGTTCCGGCGCTTTTTTCAGTCCTCTGAATCGTCTTCAGGATCCAAATCATCTACATTAAGTTCGTATGATGCTCTTGATGCTTCATCGGCTTGCTCCAACATGTCTTTGTCATGCTCAATGCTGGTATCGTCTCCACTTAATTCTTTTATATCGTTTACTTCGTCCTCTCTGCGTAAAGCATCATTCGGATCGCTTGAGTAGTCTTCGTCTTTTGGGTCTATCATAACATTTAATTTATAATAGATAATGATTTATAAAGCCAATTTGTTTTAAGTTTTTATCTAAAACCTTTATATGATTGCAATATTTTACAAGCCATCACCAAACTTATAATTTGGCAAAATGCTTACTGGTAATTTGCCTGAGGGCACTAGGCGGTTGTTAATTACAGCCGCTGCAGAAATTTGCATGTAATCTTCTTTTTGATAAGCTATAACCAATCCTTTGCTATTTTCTAGGCCAGGTAAGCCCGCTAAATTGTATGGATTGGCGAACAAGGCAAAAACAGCGTTTTTAGAACTTAGTTCCTTTATAAAATTTTTAATACCAGCGTTTAATGGAATGTTATTGGCTGGTCTAGCTCTGCTATCATGGATGCCAACAATTACCTGATCAAAAGCGCCAATTTCTCTCGCTACGTTAGATATTTGTGCAGCACTGGCATCCTTATCCAAAACATAATATACCGAGTTATAATAACCCTTCGAAATTTCTTTCTGAAAAGTGGTAACACTAGGCACACCAATACTAATAATTGCAGTTCTTCTAATCGGGATCAGGTTTTTAATGTAAGGTTTACCTTTTAAAAGCGTAACAGAAGCATTTGCCAGTTCCTGTACCAAGGCATAGCTCGCTTTGCGGTTTACATCGGCCACAATATTCTGGGTAACTATCGTATCTTTTCTGTTTAAACCCGCCCAATACTTTGCAGTCAGAATTTTCTTAACGCTTTCATCGATAACTTTCATGTCTATTTCGTTATGACGGACCGCTTTCCGCACCAGTTTAATTGCCCTGTCGCTATTTTCTGAAAGCTCTAAAATATCATTGCCAGCCATAATGGCCATCAAATCGGCATTTCCATCCTTAAAATATTTTACCACACCCTTCATATCCATGGCATCGGTAATAATTAAGCCTTTAAAGCCAATCTTCTCTTTTAAAATGCCAGTAATTATAGGTTTAGAAAGTGTAGAAGGCAAGTTTGGTGTATTATCCAATTGCGGTATATTCATGTGGGCAACCATCACACCAGAAGCACCTTGTTTAATTAACTCTTTAAAAGGATACATTTCTAGGGTATCAAGTCTTGTAAAACTAAAATTCAGTTGAGGCAAATCGTAATGCGAATCTACATCCGTATCGCCATGGCCCGGAAAATGTTTTAACGAAGTAAGTAAACCCCCATCTTGCATGCCCTTCATGTAAGCCCCAACTTTATTGGCTACGTTGTATTTGTTTTCACCGAAAGAACGGTAGTTAATTACCGGATTTTTTGCGTTGTTATTAACGTCAGCATCGGGCGCTAAGTTTAAATGCATACCCATGCGCTTAAAATCTTTGGCAACCTCTTGCCCCATTCTATAAATTAAATCTTTGTTTTGAATGGCGCCCAAGGTCATTTGGTAGGGGTAAGAAATGGTGCTATCTAAACGCATACCCAAACCCCACTCGCCATCGTTGGCCACAATTAATGGCACTTTGCTCACTTTTTGGTAAGCATTGGTTACAACAGCTTGCCTCACCGGTCCGCCTTGAAAAAATATTACCCCACCAAGCTGTTCCTTTTTAATCACCATTCCAACCGAATCAGAATATTTTTTACCCAAATTGGTGTGTGCCCGCACAAAAAACATCTGTGCAATCCGATCTCTACGGTTTAGTTTATTAAATACAGAATCAACCCATTTTGGTTGATTGGCCAACAGTTCTAAATAGGTTTTTTTTTGCGCATTTGCAGAAAATGTTGCAATGCAGAATCCAATAAGGAGGAATAAGTTTTTTTTCACGTGTGTTTTGTTGTGTTCGATATGCTAAATTAAAGAATCAAAAAACGATTTAAACAAAAACCAATCCAAGTAATTGATTTGATACAATATTTAATCTCATAGGTTGGTAAGGCATGGCGCAAAATCTATTTATTGCTTAATAGCCCAAAAACCAAAATTAAAAACTCTTTTGGAAACGAGCGTGCAGTAATTCTTTTGAATTTGCAGTCCCGCTGTCCGCTAAAGCCTCGCAGAAAAAGCTCGGGCTACCGCTTCCATCGGGTTTGGGTACAATGTTCCTGTTTTGCAACAACCGTAAATCATAAACTCGATTGTACGAATGCCAATTTTTTTCTAATTGGCAGCAGGAAAAGCGGGGCGGGTGTTTCAAATGAAATGCCGAGCGTTCATTTCCAAATCATTTTAAACCGTCGTTTGCTTAGTGCCGCACCCACCAATAACCAAAATAAAAAACTCTTTTGGAAACGAGCGTGCAGTAATCCTTTTGAATTTGCAGTTCCGCTGTCTGCTAAAGCCTCGCAGAAAAAGCTCGGGCTACCGCTTCCATCGGGTTTGGGCACAATGCTCCTGTTTTGCAACAACCGTAAATCATAAACCCGATTGCCCGAATGCCAATTTTTTTCTAATTGGCAGCAGGAAAAGCGGGGCAGGTGCCTCAAATGAAATGCCGAGCGTTCATTTCCAAATTATTTTTAGTAATACAGCTAAGTAAAATCGTACCGAGTAGTTAAACTACCCTACATCAGAAAATTAAAACATAATCTGCCGCTTTCGGTTAATATTATAACGCTCCGTGTTAAACAGTATTAATTAAATTTATAATGTTATGAAAAACGTAAGCACACCAAAAAACAACCCAACCGGGCAAGGAAGTTCAATTGCAGATAGAGCAAACCATGATGTAAAAGTGGACAAGAAAATTCAGGGTATTACGAATGGTGGTGGACAACGGTCTGACCAGACTTCAAACAAAGACAACCAAAGAAAACAAGATAACAAGAAGTAATTTATATTTTATTTAGCCTGCTGACGATTAATCAACAGGCTAAATATTTTTATAAGAATAAGGTTTGTTATTTTTAGGATGGCTCGCTTGCTAAGGCGATAATATCCTTCCCCTCCAACACTTTCCGTTCGTTGTTGTGGCTTAATGTATTAATCATTGCATTGCCTAATTCATCCATACTACAAAAGCCATTAGGAAATATTCTTCGTCCAATGGGAAACATCCAATTGATGTATTTATAGAATTTATGAGCATATTTTTGCCTTTCTATTGGTTTAATAAACCCGGGCCTAAAATTAAAAACTTGTTCAAATGGGAGCTTCATGAGGTCGTTTTCTGTTTTTCCCTTTACCCTTGCCCATTTCAAACGCCCTTTTTGAGTGCTGTCTGTCCCACTTCCAGACACATAACAGAAAGTCATTCCGCTGTTTAATTTGGCTAATGTTTGGGCCACATGCATGGTGAGTATATAAGTCATTTTGTAATAGGTATCTTCATTAACGCCAACAGATGAAATGCCTAAACCGAAAAAACAAGCATTATAACCCTTCAATTGATTTTCTATAGGGGAGAGGTTTAAAAAATCTTGATGGATAATTTCTTTGAGTTTGGGGTGCACATAACCACACGGTTTACGGTTAATTACTAAAATTGAATCTATTTCCGAACTCTCGAGGCATTTTATCAAAATCCCTTCTCCAACCATACCCGTTGTGCCGGTGATAATTACATGATTTTCTGACCTTGTTTTTCCCATGCTGTGCTAATTGTTGTTTGCCTACCCATCAAAACTGTTTGAGCGAAACTTTGTTTGCTTATAAATGATAAAGGTCTCGATTTTAGTCGAGACCTTTTCTATTTTTTATCTAATTACAGTGCCTTGCATTTTATAATCTTTCGGAGGTTCTAGGCCTAAAAGGTTTTGTACAAAGTAATCCCAACGCCTGCGCATCATATAAGGAGAGTATGCGCCGTAGCCATGTGCACTATTTGGAAAAATCACTAAATCAAAAGATTTATTGGCTTTTTCTAGCGCCTCTACAACTAGTAAAGTGTTGTACGGCGGTACGTTATCATCCATTAGGCCATGCACCAACATCAGTTTGCCTTTTAAGTTTTTGGCGTAATTTTGATTTGCCTGCGCTTCATAATCTGAATTTTCTACTAAACCATTATATCTTTCGCCCCAATCGTCCTCATAGTTTCTGTTTTCATGGTTTCCAGATTCTGAAATACCAACCTTGAAAAAGTCTGGATAGCGAAACATTGCGGTAGCGGTGGCAAAACCACCACCCGAGTGACCCCAAATGCCAACTTTTGTGGTATCTATTGGGTATTTTTCTGATAATTGTTTTATTGCAGTGATTTGATCTGGCAAAGTGTTTTCTGCCATATTACCGTAACTCATATCATGGAAACTCTTTGAGCGATCTGGGTTGCTGGTACCCTCAATAACTACAACTATAAATCCAAGTTCTGCTAAAGCTTGGTTGTCGCCACGAGAAGCGATAAAGCTCCAACTGCCTACACTGCCACCTTGAGGGCCTGGATAAATATAATCGATAACAGGATATTTTTTAGTTGCATCCATTTTGGTCGGCGTAAAAACCAACCCGTAGATATCCGTTTTGCCATCATGTGCCTTTACCGTAACTGGAATTGGCGCTTTCCAACCCGTTGCCGTTAATCTGGTTACATCTGTTTTTTCTAATGTTGTAATCAGTTTTCCATCTAAACTTCTCATTAAAGTTACTGGCGGAACATCAGGCTGAGAATAAGTATCCATAAAATGCTGACCCGAGGGAGATATGGAAACGATGTGATTTCCTTCTTCAGGAGTTAAATCTGTTAGTTTTTTTCCATCAAAGCCAATTTTATAAAAATGTCCGAAGTAAGGGTTTTTTTTGTCCTGACCGTTTGCAATAAAATAAAGCGTACGGGATTTCTCATCCACCTTTAGTAGTCGAGTTACAACCCAATTGCCTTTGGTAATTTGGTTTTTCACTTTTCCTGTTGTGGCATCATATAAATACAAATGGCCCCAGTTATCACGTTCAGAATACCAGATGATTTCTTTTGTATTGGCTAAATATCTCCAGTTAATTGCCCCCTGGCCAGATTCGTATTGGGTTTTTACCTTTTCTTCGAAAACCTCGCGAACAGCTCCGGTAGCGGCATTGGCAATTCTGAATTTTTCCTCTTTATGATCTCTTGAAGTAGAAACAAATGCAACTTCAGAACCATCTGCTTTCCAATCAATATCATCGAAAGTGCCACTACTGGAAATGTCATCACTCAAAGTGGCTCTATGCGGATCGGCAGGGATATTTAGCGATATGATTTTAGGATTTTCGACATCGATTACTACCCTTCTAATCGTGGCAATTTGTTTATCGCCAGGTAGTGGGTATTTCCAAGCTTCTAATCTCGGTGCTCCAACATTGGTTGTTACCAAGTACATGTCTTTACTGTTCCTTTGATCTTGTTGAAAAGTAGCAATCTTCTTTGAATCTGGCGACCAGCGTAAAATTGGCGCATCGCTGTGTTTCCAGCCAGCATTGTCTGTTGCATAACCGTAATCTTTTATGCCATCAGTTGTTAACTGTGTTAATTTTCCGGTCGCCACATCTTTCACATATAGGTTGTAGTCCTTTATCAAGATTGCTTTTTTGCCATCGGGCGATACAACCTCGTTTCTTCCTCCAAAGCGTCGTCCGCCAGTTGGTGGCGTGGCCTTATAATCTGAAGTTAAGGTTTTTGTTTTCTTTGCCGGATCAACCAAATAGGTTTGCTCTCCATTTTCTGTTTTGGTGGTGTACCAAAATTTATCACCATCGAGCCAGTTTGGTTGTACATTGGCATGATCAATAAATTTCGCAGTACTATAGCCCATAAAACTCTCGGCTCTTTCGTAATCTTTTGCAGTTAACGGAATGCCTTGCTGAGCATATGCAGAAACAGCCAAAGCACAGGCCGTTACCGTAAGAAAGTATTTATTCATTGTTTGATTTTATTCTTCAGCGATAAAAATAACACTGTTCCCGCACTTCAATTTAAAGTATTAAGAATGATACAGAATATGATGCGTTAAAGGGGAAAAGAGCGGAGAGGGCGGGATTCGAACCCGCGGTACCTTTCAGTACACACGCTTTCCAAGCGTGCTCGATCGACCACTCTGACACCTCTCCGTTAGGGATTGCAAAAATATAATTTTTAAGCTAAAAAAAATGCTCTCGAAACAATCGAGAGCATTAAAATATTTAAAAGGTTAGAGAATTAGTCGATAACCGTAATTTTTAACATGTTGGTTTTACCTTTAGCTTCCATCGGAATGGCTGCGGTATTAATGATGATATCACCTTGTTTAACCAATTTTTGACTTTTCAAGAACTCGTTAACCTCGATAATGGTGTTATCTGTACTTTCAAATTTATCGTAATAGAAACCTCTAACACCCCAAAGTAAACTTACAGCGTTTAATAAAGCTCTGTTGCTGGTAAAAATGAAGGTTAAAGCTTCTGGTCTGTGACTCGAAATTTCGAATGCCGTGTAACCACTCAATGTCATGGAAACAATACCTACTGCGTTGGTTTGTTTAGCTAAGAAACAAGCAGAATCACAAATTGCATCACTTAAGAAAGATGGCGATTTTGGTTTTAAGAATTTATCAGGATTGAAAGGGTAGTTGTTCTGCTCGATGTTTTGAATAATTTTCTGCATCGTTTCAATCACGATTAATGGAAATTCTCCAACTGAAGTCTCGCCACTAAGCATTACCGCATCAGCACCATCTAAAACTGAGTTCGCAACATCATTAACCTCAGCACGCGTTGGGCGCGGCGTAGTAATCATACTTTCAAGCATTTGAGTGGCAACAATTACAGGTTTAGATGCGGCTCTACATTTAGCAACAATCATTTTCTGTAACAAAGGAACTTCTTCCATTGGACATTCCACACCTAAATCACCACGAGCAACCATAATACCATCAGATGCAGCAATAATTTCATCGATGTTAGCAATAGCCTCTGGCTTTTCTATTTTAGCAATAACACGAGCCGTTTTGCCACGCTCTGCGATTATTTTTTTAAGTTCAACAATATCCTCAGCCTTACGAACGAAAGATAAACCAATCCATTCTACATCATTTTCAAGAACGAACTCTAAATTTTCGCGATCTTCTGGCGTTAACGAAGGGATAGAAACTTTTGTATTAGGAAGATTTACACCTTTTCTCGAAGTTAAAATACCACCGTGAACAATTTCGCAAACCACTTCATCCTTTAAATTGGTCGAAATCACTTTCATTTGAAGCTTACCATCGTCCAAAAGAATAATTTCTCCAGCTTGAACATCTTGAGGGAAACTTTGGTAGGTAATGTAAATACGCTCTTCGTTACCAATACACTCAGTAGTTGTAATTACAGTTGTTGTACCGTTAATTAAATTAATACCACCTTCTTTTACTAATCCAATGCGGATTTTAGGGCCCTGTAAATCGGCAAGAATACCAACGTTATAGTCGTATTTTTTATTTAAATCGCGGATGGTATCCAAAACCGCTTGATGATCTGCTTGTGAACCATGTGAAAAGTTTAAACGGCAAACATCTAAACCTGCGTTAAACATACTATATAATACATCTGGTTTAGCGGATGCTGGGCCTAAAGTGGCAACAATTTTAGTTCTAGAATGAAAAGGTTTCATTTAATAATTGATTTTAGCAATGCAGTTTAAGAAAACGCCAATTAATTATCTAAAATAATCAAACTGCATCAATATTTATATATTTTGTTTTTTTGTTCGTTGTTTATAACCCTCAAATATAGTGTATTTAATACACCAAGTATATAATTTTTATATTACCAAATTTTCTTTACTCTTTAATTTGGTGGGATCTATTTTTGCAGCTACCTGTATATCAGGCAGTTTGTTTAAGCTAGTGAGTAAATAATCAAGATCTTCCTTATCTATAAATTCTTTAATAATGATGAAAAAATCAACATTTGCCATTTCTGGAATCAGGATTCCATCACTGCTCCTGTTGCTAATTAAGTAATATTCTACATCGCCCTGCTCAACAAAAAAGTAATATTTAGAGAAAGACCAGGCGGGTTCATCAATGTTAAAAAAAATTTCATGGTCTTCAATTTTTTCGAAATGTAAATTTAGTCGCGTATTAATTTTGTGGCAAAGCACATAGTCTTTTAGGGGCGCTGTGATCGCAATTAGTATAAAATCAAGGTCTAACGTGAGCTTTAGGTAAGTTCTATTCAAGGGGAAATAAATTATTTACAGAACGAAATTAAAAAACTAATTCTATATTCGCTGTGTTATTTAGATACCAAAAGTAGGGGTCGAAATAAAAACATTTGAAAATTGTAAGAATTTATTTTTCTTTGCACAGAATTATTTAACCATTAAATTATAAAATTATGTCTGATATTGCTTCAAGAGTTAAGGCTATTATCGTAGAAAAACTAGGTGTTGACGAAAGCGAAGTTACGCCAGAGGCTTCATTCACCAACGATTTAGGTGCAGATTCTTTAGATACCGTAGAACTTATTATGGAATTTGAGAAAGAATTCAATGTAGCTATTCCTGACGATCAGGCTGAAACCATCGGTACAGTTGGTCAAGCAATCGCTTATTTGGAAAAAAACGTTAAATAGAATTACGCTTTTTCAGTATAAATGGAATTAAAAAGAGTAGTAGTAACAGGGTTGGGTGCGCTCACTCCTATAGGCAATAATGTTCCCGATTTTTGGGAAGGATTGACTAACGGGGTGAGTGGCGCTGCTCCTATTAAGGGTTTTGATACTGAGAAGTTTAAAACCAAATTCGCTTGCGAGGTAAAAAACTTTAATCCAGAAGATTTTTTGGAGAAAAAGGAAGCCCGTAAGCTAGATCCGTTTGTACAATATGCTTTAGTAGCAACAGATGAGGCTGTGAAGGATGGTGGTTTTGATTTTGAAAAATTAGATACCAATCGAATCGGTGTAATTTGGGGCGCAGGCATAGGTGGATTGAAAACTTTCTTAGATGAAATTTCGAATTTCGCGAAGGGAGATGGCACGCCAAGATACAATCCATTTTTTATCCCTAAAATGATTATTGATATTGCTCCAGGGCATATTTCAATTAAATACGGCTTACGTGGGCCAAATTTTGCAACTGTTTCGGCATGTGCTTCCTCTACCAATGCAATGATTGATGCATTTAACTATATCCGCTTGGGTATGGCCGATGTGATCATTAGCGGAGGATCAGAAGCGATTATTAATGAAGCAGGAATGGGTGGCTTTAACGCCATGCACGCACTATCTACACGTAATGATGATCCGGCAACGGCATCTCGTCCGTTCGATAAAGATCGTGATGGTTTTGTAGCAGGTGAAGGTGCCGGAACAATTATTTTAGAAGAACTTGAACACGCAAAAGCAAGGGGTGCAAAAATTTATGCAGAACTTGTTGGTGGTGGAATGAGTGCTGATGCAAATCACATCACCGCTCCACATCCAGAAGGTTTAGGCGCTAGAATGGTTATGACAAATGCACTTAAAGATGCGGGTTTAACTACTGCTGATATCGATTACATCAATGTTCATGGAACTTCTACACCGCTTGGTGATATTAGCGAAACCAAAGCCATTGGTGCCTTATTTGGAGAAGATGCCTACCGTTTAAACATCAGTTCTACCAAATCAATGACTGGTCACCTATTGGGTGCAGCGGGTGCAATTGAAGCGATTGCAGCAATTTTAGCTGTTCAAAATGATATTGTTCCTCCAACAATTAATCACTTTACAGATGATCCTGCTTTTGATCCTAAACTCAATTTTACATTTAACAAAGCTCAAAAACGCACAGTTAGAGCCGCGCTAAGTAATACTTTCGGTTTCGGTGGGCATAACGCTTCAGTAATTTTCAAAAAGTACGAAGATTAATTAAACAGCCTCTTTATATAATTTTGTATGCTAATTAAAAATAGATAACTTAGTTAAATATGCTAGTTAGCCGTTAATTGTGTTATTTCTTTAATGCCGATATTAAAATTATATAAACTTTATCTATCTCCTGAAAAGGAGTTTGTTAAAAAGCTGAAAAATATTTTGGGCTTTGTTCCAGGCAATGTTACGCTATACAAAATGGCGTTTAGACATCGTTCTGTAGCTAAAGTTTTGAAAAACGGAAGCAGAAGCAGTAACGAGCGGCTGGAATTTTTAGGTGATGCTGTTTTAGGATCTGTAATTGCCGAACTTCTTTTCAAACACTATCCGTACAAAGAAGAAGGCTTTTTAACCGAAATGCGTTCTAAAATCGTAAATCGGGCTAATTTAAACCAGTTGGCGAAAAAAATCGGTTTCGATCGAATGATTCAGTTCGATCAGCGATCTGTAAGCATTCAAACCAAGCACAACTCCATGTTGGGTGATGCCTTCGAGGCTATAATTGGTGCAATCTACATGGATAAGGGGTATAATTTCACCAAAGAATTTTTGCTTCGTAGAATTGTTAAGCCCCATATCGACATTCATACCTTGGAACTTACCGAAACCAATTTTAAAAGTAAATTGATTGAATGGTGTCAACGCCATGGTAAAGATGTACTTTTCGAACTGGCAGAAAATGGCGAAGGCGAAAGCGCTAAATTATTTACCATCAGCGCCGTTGTAGAAGGTGAAAAAGTTGGAACTGGGAGAGATTATAATAAGAAGAATGCCGAAAAATTAGCCGCAGAAAAAGCTTGCGAAACCTTATCCATTTAGAGGACATTAATTAAGACCGGATACCGCCCTTTATTTTCCTTTTCCCAACGTATCTGTAAAACTTTTTGACGATTCTTTAATGTACTTAATGTAATCGTAACTGTTCCAATACTGTGCTTTTTCAAATGCTGGTCGGCAATTTAGCATGTATTTTTCCAGTGTATCACCTCTTAGCTCAGTATTGTTTTTAATGATGCTTTGATTAAAATACACATCAATTTGCGATTGTTTGATTTCATTATCGGCGTATCTTCCAAATCGTCGAGCATTTTTAGGATCCTTTCCAATTAAATTATATAGTGCATTTAGCGGGCTAAAGATGGCCGAAAGAACGGATGATTTACCACCATTGTAAACGCCTTTGTTCTGAAATTCTTTCTTGATTTCATCCAGATCTTGCTTTTTGGTATTTCCCCTAATGGTAACATCCTCCAGCATGGTGGTATTCCGAATGAGATATACGATTATATCCTGCTCACCCTTTACCACAACTTCTTGATCCATTAAATTTCTTTTTGTTATGAGCAAAGTATCTCCAACTTTAGCTTTAATCTGGAAGAAACCTAAATCATTGCTTCCCACACCCAATTTGGTGCGCTTATTTGTAATCTCCGATAATGCAATTCTAATGTTTGAGCCCTTTTCTATAATCACCCCTTTGGCAATAAAATCTTGAGCCTTTGCGCCCAAGCCAAATAGGATAAATAGTATGTGAAGAATTGAGTATTTAAAAAATTTCATGAGCATATAATTTTTGCTTGATATTGGTGTGCCTATACCGGATGTTTAATAGAGCATGGATTTAAGTACATTCTAAATTTTTAATACCCCATGTTCCCTTTGCCTCGTTAATCTTTACAACACATGGTGCTATTCTAATGTTCGTATCTTTTTTAATAATAACACCTTTTGGTAACAAATCTCATCCACTGGAAGACCTTGTGTCAAAAATCAAACAAATTAAAATTTCAGTTTATAGCAAAACTGCTTCGTGCCTACCAAGTATTTTTTGTAAAATTAACATTTGTTTAACTTTTTAATTGTTAAATAAACGTTAATGCATTGATAAAGTTCACCCTGCTGAAGATTGAAAGTGTGAACCACAGAAATTTTGGTTCCATCTTGTCGATGTTAAAGCAGCGCAAAACTCCTGGCGGGCAACTTAAACTCCAAACTTATTTTTCTATCTTTGCGCATGATAAAATCCATGACAGGATACGGCTTAGCAACAGCCGATTATGCAAATGCAAAGTACAGTGTCGAAATCAAATCGCTCAACAGTAAATTTCTTGAGCTTAATTTAAAATTTCCTAAAGCCTTTTCTGATAAAGAAATTATTCTGCGCAACGTGTGTAGTAAAGATATAGAGCGGGGTAAAGTAAGCTTGAATATTAACGTAGAGCGCTCCGCGGCTGAAGTTACGGGCGCATCCATTAACACGGCCTTATTAGCGCATTATTACAACCAACTCATTGCCGTTAATAACGAATTAAATGCTAATAGCAGTAATTTATTGCAAATAGCGTTAACCTTTCCAGATGTAATTAATTACAAAGAAGAAAGTGTTTCTGAAGATGAATGGAACCATCTATATCAAATATTTACCCAAGCTGTTGTTAGTTTTAACAAATTTAGAGAAGATGAAGGCGCTGTTTTGAAATCTGATTTAGAGCTACGCATTCAGAATATTCTGTCATATTTCAAATCTGTTGAAGAATTAGAGCCAAAGCGAATTTCGGCCATTCGGGATAAATTTACCCAATTTTTAGATGATGCCGTGGGTAAGGTGAATATAGATCAAAACCGTTTTGAGCAAGAATTAATTTATTATATCGATAAGATAGACATCACTGAGGAAAAAACGCGTTTGAAAAGTCATTGCGATTACTTTTTACAAACTTTAACCAGTAAAGAAGCGAATGGTAAGAAGTTAGGTTTCATTTCGCAGGAAATTGGCAGAGAAATTAATACGATGGGCGCCAAGGCAAATGACGCACAAATGCAACAGTTTGTGGTGGGCATGAAAGAAGAATTAGAAAAGATAAAAGAACAGTTATTAAATGTATTATAGAAAGTTTAAAGCTTATGGTTCAAATACTACCGCTTTGAACGTTCAGCTTTAGTCTTTAGTCTCAACAAAATGAAACAAGGCAAATTAATTATATTTTCGGCACCATCTGGAGCAGGCAAAACCACTATCGTACATCACTTATTAAGCAAATTTCCTGAACTGAGCTTTTCTATTTCTGCAACAACCCGCGAATTACGTGGCGCCGAAACCCATGAAAATGACTACTATTTCATTAGTAAAGAAGAGTTTTTGCATAAAGTAGCCCGTCAAGAATTTGTAGAATTTGAGGAGGTTTACAATGGAACATTCTACGGAACATTGCGCTCCGAAATTGAACGCATTTGGAATGAAGGGAAACACGTTATTTTTGATATTGATGTAGAGGGTGGCATTAGGCTGAAACGAAAATATGAAGAAGATGCTTTAGCTATCTTTGTACAGCCACCATCTTTAGAAGTTTTAAAAGAGCGTTTAAGTGGTAGAGGAACTGATAGTCCTGAAAAATTACAAGAACGTTTTATCAAAGCAGAAAAGGAGTTAACCTATGCCGATAAGTTTGATGTGATTTTAAAAAACTACGATTTAGCAACAGCTTGTGCCGAAGCAGAAAAATTGGTTGGAGATTTTATTAAAAGTTAGCCAAATCTGATTTCAACGTTTAAAATATTAACTCCGCAATTATCTAGCTGATTATCTTAATATGAAAACTGGTCTTTTTTTCGGTTCTTATAATCCAATCCATACTGGGCACTTAATTATTGCGAATTACATGGCCAATCATACCGAGCTAGACGAAGTATGGCTGGTGGTTTCACCACACAATCCACTGAAAGATAAAAGTGGATTAACCAACATGTACGATCGGCTGGAAATGGCTAAGCTGGCTACTGAAAACGCCGAGCACATTCGAGTGAGTGATATCGAATTTGCATTGCCTCAGCCCTCCTATACCATCGACACATTAACCCATTTACACGAAAAGTATCCAGAAAAAGAATTTGTGCTGATTATGGGAGCGGATAACTTAGCCTCTTTAAAAAAGTGGAAAAATTACGAGGTGCTGCTCAAAAATTATCAAATTTACGTTTATCCCCGCCCAGAGGCTAATGTAACGGAATGGGGAAATCATCCATCCATTACGCTAACGAAAACGCCATTGATGGAAATTTCTTCAACCTTCATCCGCAAAGCGATTAAAGAAAATAAAAACATTCAATTTTTCTTGCCAGATAAAGTCATACAATTTATCGAGGGAAAGGGAATGTACCGCTAGAATGAATCTTGTGCATTTTTAGTTTGTGAAGCAAGGCATTCATGCTGGGCGAGAAACATTTCCTCGACCGTAGCGGAGAAATCTTTTAAGGAAGTTTTAGTTATTGGTTTCAAAGATCTCTCCATTTCGCTGCGCTCCAGTCGAGAAGACGGATTGCTGAGGCGTCCTTTCGACCGTAGCGGAGAAATCTTTTAAGGAAATTTTGGTTCTTTTTTCAAAGATCTCTCCGTTCGGAAATCCCCTAATTTTTAATTCACAATAACACCAAAGGGTTAGTATAAAAGAAAGATAGTTGGTTTTTTATGTAAATCTATTGTTTCTTTGCGCCATAGATAAACCGTTTGGGTCTTGATGTATTCGTCTTCACCTGTCAAATTACTAGCAATGCAAAGCTGAGAACTTGGTTTACAGCTTTTCAAAATTTCTTCTAGCATTTGATTGTTGCGAAAAGGTGTTTCAATAAAGATCTGCGTTTGTTTATATCGACTAGCCGATAAATCCAAATCTTTAATTCGCTTAGTTCTTTGTTCCTTATCAATTGGCAAATAGCCCCAAAATGCAAAACTTTGTCCATTAAAGCCAGAGGCCATCAATGCAAGCAGAATAGAGCTAGGCCCTACCAAAGGCACAACTTTAATTCCTTTTTTGTGTGCCTCTGCAACAATATCGGCACCTGGATCTGCAATACCAGGGCATCCTGCTTCGCTCATTAAGCCAACGTCTTTTCCTGCCAAAAGCTCAACGAAAAACTGACCTAAATCTGTACGGTTATGTTTTCCATAATCGTGTACGATTAAATCTTTTTGAGGCGTTTTTAAGCCCGCTTCTTTCAAAAACCGACGAGCGGTTTTGCTATTTTCTACGATGTAAGTGTCAATTTGATTAATGGTATCAACCAAATAAGGTGTAAAAGTTTTATGTGCTACCTCTTCAGCAAGAGGAACAGGAATTAAATATAAGGTACCGTTCTGCATGATGCAAAAATACTTACAATAAATAGAATTTAAGTTTTAAAGTTTAAGAGTTGTACCATACAATCTATTTTGTAAACAGTGGTGTAGCAAATTTTATTTCTAAATGACTTATTTTCCGCACAATTATACGCAAGTTAAAACGTTAAATAAGAGTTAAATATGCCATTATCAGCGATATTTGGCACAAATGACGAAAACTATGCTAGCATATTAAACCCTGGGTAGTTTTGGTTCTCTAATTGATACACACACATTAGGTTATTAAAATAAACACACAAATGAAAACACTGAAATTAGCGGCTATTGTGCTGGGGCTTTTTGGGCTCCTTGCCGGAACCACAACCTTAGTCAGGGCACAAGACTACCAAGACAGTTACCAAGATGATGGTTATAGCACGGGTAACGTTTCTTTACAAACTTTCTACGATGAACTTTCACCCTACGGTACCTGGATTCAAGACCCACAATACGGATACGTTTGGCGTCCTGATGTAGATCAAAATGAGTTTCGTCCATATTATTCAAATGGCCGTTGGGCAATGACAGAATATGGCAATACTTGGGTATCAAATTACGATTGGGGATGGGCTCCATTTCACTACGGTCGTTGGGTAATAAACAGTTATAGACAATGGATTTGGTTGCCAGATACCAATTGGGGACCAGCTTGGGTAGATTGGAGAAGTGGTGATGGTTATTACGGCTGGGCACCAATGGCGCCAAGCATCAACATTAACTTAAGCTTTGGCCGTCGTTATTCGGTGCCAGAATTTTGCTGGAACTTTATTCCTCAAGCCAATATTTATATCAATAGATTTCCTAGGTATGACTATGGTAGAAACAATGTGTACATCCGCAACACAACCATTATCAACAACACTTACGTTTATAATAGAAGAACTTATTATGGCGGACCAAGAGTTGAAGATATTAGACGTGCAACAAACCGCGATGTACGTGTGTATAGATTTGACCAAAGCAACAGACCAGGAGCAAGTAGGATAGATAGCAGAGCGGTTTCTATTTACAGACCAAGGCCAGAACGCAATGCGGTAGATAATCGCAACGCGGCACCAAGGAAATTTGAACAAGGTAATGCAGGTTTTGCTAGAAACGGAAGAGGGAACGACAACTCTACTCGTGGCGGAAACAATACCGATAACAGATTTGGAAACAGAAATGGCCAATCCGATGTTCGCATCAATGGAAATGTAGAGAATAGAGGCAATAGCAATCAACCCAATACCAGAGGCGGGGTTTATAATAGGGATGCTAATGGTAGAGGTGAACGTATTGGTCAGAACAATGGGCAACCAAATGTTGATCGAAATCAAGATCAGCAAAGGGTACAACAGGCCCAACAACAAAGAGCTGAACGTGGTGTTCAACAAGATCGTATGAGCCAAGACCAGCAACGTGCGCAGCGCGATGTGCAAATCCAACAACAGCGAGGCCAGCAAACTGATCAGCAACGTGGGCAATTTGAACAACAACGCGCACAAAGAGATGCCCAATTACAGCAACAACGTAGTCAGCAGGTAGATCAGCAACGTGCACAACAAGTACAACAACGTGCTGCCCAAATGGAACAGCAAAGAACACAGCGTGATGCGCAAGCTCAACAACAACGTAGTCAACAGGTAGAACAGCAAAGGGCTCAGCAAGCACAGCAACGTTCTGCCCAAATGGAACAACAAAGAGCACAACGCGATGCACAAGCACAACAACAGCGTGCACAACAAGCACAGCAAAGGGAAGCACAAGTTCAACAGCAAAGGGCTCAGCAACAGCAACAACGTACTGAACCACGAAGAGTAGAAGCACCACAACAACAGCAACAACAAAATCGTGGTGGCGAAAGAAGTGGCTCGGAAGGAAGACCATCAAGAGGTGGTAGAGGATAGATTGATAAGTCCCGATGAAAATCGGGACTTTTTTTATGCCTTATCCATACTCAACAATTTGGGGTAAAATACTTAAATCCTTTGCTGTATAAGTGCTTTTAGCATTAGGATGGAGATTTTCGGGATCTAATAGAAAAGTATCGATTCCAAGTTCGAGCCCAAATTTAATTTCAGAATCTGCATCATCACCAATAATTAAAATCTCATCTTTATTTAAATCATGCTTTTCTATTAAATGTAGAAATGCTTCTTTTTTATTAGAAGATCCTGCGTCAACCACAAATACTTCTTCAAAATCATCGGCTATGCCTAACATTACAACTTTTGAGTTTTGTTGTTTTGGAAAACCAGCGGTGACAATAAATTTTCTTCCTTTTAGGTTTTTTATGTAATGGTAGTCGTGGCTGGGTTTTAAAGGCGCAGTAACAGATCGATTGCTCAAATACTCGATTGCCTTTTCTAAAGCTTCAGGTTTAAAGCCGTATTTTTTAGCAATCTTTAAGAAAGGTGTGCGAAGCATTTCTTGTTTAGCTTGCCTTTTTTCATCCGCTGTAATGCCTAAATCTAATTGATCCAGCAGGTTATAAATCCCACTCATGAGTTGCTGCTCATTTGGCTTTGTGAAGTAAATGGTATTATCTAAATCGATAAAAAATACTTGTTTCATTGTGGATTGGTTTTTGTAATATAAAAAAAATAAAACACGATAAGCTAAAATATGTTTATTAGTTAAAGATTTAAGATCATGAAGAAAGAAACAAAAATTATAGTAGGCGTATTAGCCGGAGCAGCATTAGGCGCAACAATCGCATTGGCATTATCTTCAGATTCTACCAGCGACATCAAAGGTAAATTATCAGATTTTTTTGCTGATTTATTAGATGTATCAAAGGATAAGTTAGCTGGCCTAGCAGATAAAGCAACAACGGTGGCCGACAAGGTTAAAGATAAACTAGCAGATATAAATGCTTAAAGAATAGGAAATGCCGGATTTATCCGGCATTTTTATTCTAAAATAATTTCTAACCATTACAAATGAAAATTGCTTTTCACGGTGCAGCCCGCACAGTTACGGGTAGTAAGCACCTTATTACGTTAAAAAATAACACTCAAATATTACTAGATTGCGGCCTTTTCCAAGGCATGGGTAAGGTTACCGATAAGCTAAACGGTTACTTTGGCTTTAGCCCAGCGCAAGTTACCTATCTGGTTTTGTCTCATGCACATATCGATCATTGCGGCTTATTGCCACGCCTTGTTGCAGAGGGTTTCAAAGGAAAAATCTTCTGTACTTCGGCTACCATGGATTTGGCCCGCATTTTAATGATGGATTCTGCTAAAATTCAAATGCAGGATGCGGACTTCTCCAATCGCCATTTACGCGAAGGCGAAGAAAAAGAAGAGCCCCTTTATACTGATGACGATGTGATTCAGACGGTAAGTCAGATGAAAATCGTAGAATATGAAGAGGATTTCGAAATTGAAGAAAACATCCGACTAAAATTTACTGACGCTGGCCACATTTTAGGAAGTGCAGCGATTCATTTAACTATTACGGAAGATAAGCAAACCACAAGAATTACATTTAGCGGAGATGTTGGCCGTTATGGTGATTTACTTTTAAAAAGCCCACAGCAGTTTGATCAGGCAGATTATATCTTAATGGAATCTACCTATGGAGATTCTTTACATAAAGATCTTGATCCAATTGAAGATATGTTGCTGGAGATCATCAGTAATACCTGTAAAGTAAAAAAAGGTAAGGTGATTATTCCTGCATTTAGTGTTGGAAGAACACAAGAACTTCTTTATGCCTTAAATGGTTTAGAGCTTAAGGGAAAATTGCCTGATGTACCTTACTATGTAGATAGTCCACTTTCTTCAAAAGCGACAGAGATTTTGAAAAACCATCCCGAAGTTTACAATAATGGGGTAAAAAGCACATTGAAGGTAGATCATGATGTTTTTGCTTTTAAAGGGCTTCGATTTATAGAAACTGTAGAAGAGTCTAAAGCTTTAAATGAAGATCCAAGGCCATGTGTAATTATTTCGGCATCTGGCATGGCGGAGGCTGGCCGGGTCAAGCATCACATTAGAAATAACATTGGAAACCACAAAAATACCATATTAATGGTTGGGTATTGTGAACCCAATTCGCTTGGCGGAAAACTAATTGCAGGGCAGAAGGTTGTAGAGATTTTTAGAGACAATTACGATGTGAAAGCAGAGGTAAGATCTATCAAATCGATGAGCGCGCATGGCGATTATGAAGATTTACTTAAATTTTTATCTTGCCAAGACCCAGCCAAGGTTAAACAGTTATTTTTGGTGCATGGCGAATATGAAGTGCAACAACATTTTGCCGCCACCTTGAAAGAACACGGCTTTATGCATGTCGCTATTCCAGAATATCATCAAGAGTTTAATCTTTCAGACTGATTAGAAGTATAAAGTTAATGAGCTGAGTAGTTTAATTTTTTCGCTTTAGTGTTTCCTAACTATCTTTGCACTTATGGATGTTTTTGGTAAAGCACTTACTGATATTTACAATACTGGTGAGGCTGATGTACTTTGGTTGAACAATTCTTATGGTGAGCCAGAAGAGATGCCTTTAGAATTTTTCTTTCGTGATGACGAAGAAATGCCTGTTTTAGAGTTGCAGGCGCTCCATATGTGTGAAGGTAAGGTTTTGGATATTGGCGCTGGAGTGGGTAGCCATGCTTTACTTCTACAGGCCTTTAATATCGATGTTACTGCAATTGATGTATCAGAAGCTGCGGTAAACATCATGAAAGACAGAGGGGTTAAAAAGGCACTTTTGCAAGATATTTATACACTCGAAGGAAAGTTCGATACCATTATCATGCTGATGAATGGAATTGGCTTGACCGGTACTTTGCCAGGCTTTAAGGATTTTTTACTTAAAATAAAGCAATTACTGAATCCCAACGGACAGCTGATTTTCGATTCATCCGATATTGCCTATTTGTATGAAGATTTACCTAAACCTCAGAATCAGTACTATGGCGAGGTATCCTATCAATACGAGTATAAAGGTGAAAAAGGAAACTGGTTCAATTGGATTTACATAGATGAGAGAACAATTAAATCAATAGCAGAAGAAACGGGCTGGAATTGTGAGCTCGTTTTTGATGATGGCGAAGATCAATATCTTGTTCGACTCACTCAGAAAGATTAATCTTAAAAATACCAGCAAAACGCCCCTACTTGGGAGGCGTTTGCTAATGGCAATAGTGGGGTTCGCACGTAACATTAACTGAAGGGTGTTTTTATTGGATCTTAAAGACACGAACAAAGGCGGAATGCGGTGGCTTTAGATTAAATCCTTTAAGTTTAAATCAAATTTGATTGATGATATAACCTTTTAACCATTGTTATAAATTGTTGAAATTGATGATTTTGACGTTTGGGTTTTTAGCTAAAATTTCTTCCATCCAAATTCTGTGCGATGCGCCAACACCCACAACAATTCTTTTTGCATTTTTGGCTTGGGCCTGGTTGATGATGTTTTTGCACATGCCCTCATTTCTTAAAACCCATTGAGCAACCATGTCCTTTAAAGCATCAGTTGGAAAGCCAGCGTAGCCGTAAAAGTGCCTACCGCCATACAAATTCCAAGCTTCGTCCAGCTCGCCATATTTTTTTGAATTCATACCTGCATAGGCATCAGCATTAAAAACTTTCGCCTCCTCTGGGGTAAATTTCCAATATACATTCATCGCTTCAACTGTTTTTGCTTCATCTGAAGTAGAATCTGCCTCTGCCTTTTTAACCATTATTTTATACAGAGAATCCATTTTTGCCCATGCTTCTCCCCAAGGTTTATCATAGGTTTGGCAGTCCATTTTATAAATTTGATCTTGTTTTAGTTCATAAATTAAGGGGAAGTATATTTTCGAATATTCACTTCCAGGGCGATACAATCCAGCTTTCTTTAAAGAATCCTGACTGCCAAACATCTCGCTATATTTCGTAGCTTCCTCTTTGCCAAATCTTTTTTTCATCTCATTCTCTAATAAGAAAATCTGATATTCCGCATTGCCCCGATCCCAGATTTTAGCATAATTTACAGCCAAATTCATTCTGGTTTTATGATAATACGCAAAGCTTGATAAGGCCTGCTGATCTTTTTTAATCTGTTTTGATGGATTTTTGATTACCCCAGGATTTAACCTTTCCAAATAGTCGTGCCCTTTTTTGAAAGCCTTTTTTGCCCAGTGGCCTTCTTCCAATTGAGCATAATCAGTTTCTGGTAGATATTCCCCAAATACCATGTCGGGTTTGAAATTCTTCAGTTTATCAATAATGGCCCGAAAATTTTGGGTGGATTTGGAATTGTCGTGACTTGAAGCCACAATTACGATTTCGATTTGGTTTTGCGCCATTAAATTTACCGTGAAGGCACATAAAATTAAAAGAGCTAAGCTGATTTTTTGTATCGTTTTCATATTGAATCTTGTTTTCGTTTTTGTTGATTCAAAGATGATTATACAAATGCAAGGGCTAAAGTTAATTATCCCAAAGGCTCAAAATATTATCCCAATAAATTAAATCTATAAAAGTTGGCTTCGTCGTTCCAAACGGAAAGTTTACATCCTGTTTTCGGGTGTTCATCCGGATAACCGCTTATTCCTCCATCAATTTTTGATTAAAACCCACAATTAATTTAAATAAATCTTCATACTCTGTTAGTGGTAACGTTTCCGGCCGATCCAATACATCATGGTAGGCAGAAGGTCCGCCTTGTGTATAAATGAAGAAAGCGGGTACGCCTTTTTCAGTAAAGAAATAATGATCGCTATTGGCGGCCTTGCCACGAGCATTTATTTTAGAAATGTACTTGTACTCTGCGTTTATGGTTTTTAAAATTTCAAAAGCTTTGGGGTAAACACTGGCGTTTACTACCGTCATCCCGTTTTCTCCGGTACCAACCAAATCTAAGTTAATCAAGAATTTAATTTTATTTAAGGCAACTAACGGATGCTCAGTAAAGTACTTCGAACCTAGCAAACCGGCTTCTTCTCCTGCAAAGCAGATAAATCCAACGGAATAGGGTTGTGGATTGGCAGCATAATATTTAGCTAAGCTCAGCAAGCTTGCCACCCCTGCGGCATTATCATTTGCCCCTGGAAAGTAAGTTTCTGTACCCATTCCCCCTAAATGGTCATAGTGTGCGGTAATCATCACAATCGAATCGGGAAATTTTGTTCCCTTTATGTAGCCACAAACATTCGAGGCGCTGAAATCTTCTATAAACTGATTTTCGATTTCAACATGAATATTTGTGGGCGTTTCTTTAAGGTTTTTTCGATTTAGTTCGATTAAGGTATAATCTCCAACTTCTGTGGCAACAGACCAAGTTAGTTTATCTTTTAAAATAAGTTGTAGGTTTCCTGTGCCTGTAAAATGTATGCTATCAATCTTTTCTACATTTGAAATGGCTTTTAGACCTTTACTTTCATTATTTACAAGAAAATCTTTCCCCGGAATAAGCTTTTTTCCGTTAAGCTCAACCTTCATCTTTCCGGGAAATGTGTTTACAGGATAACTGAAATACTGCTTGTAACCGCCGTTAAATGCAAACAGCCCTAGTTTTTTGTATTCAGCAGAAAGGTAATCTGCTGCTTTGCCCATCCCATTTTTAGTATAACCGCGACCCCAAAAATTTTTGGATGTAAGTACATTTAAAATGGCTCTGGTATAGATAGAATCTTGTGCGAAACAATTACTAGAAAGAAATAAAATGAAAATTAAGACAAATCGCTTCATGTTAAATTGAATAAGTCTTAAAGTTAAAATTAATTAGCGATTACGATTTTCAGTTCGCTGTGTTTTTACTCTGGTCGAAAATTCTAACAATCGCGTAAGCTAGGGGTAAGATTAACGTAATGATAATTTCTTGGCGTTGAAAGTTTAATCCGAAGGTGATTATCGATAAGGCAGCCAATACCCAAATAATTCCAGAGGCAAGGAAGAAGTTTTTTAAGAAGGTTAGAAGAGCGTTCATTTTATAAATTTTAGGTGATGATATAGCACAAATTTAATAGTTGTGATTAAAAATCTGAATTTTAATCTGACTAAAAGTGTTTTAGTTTTGGCTAACTGTGTTTTAAAAACTTTGGGCCATTACAAATGAAGTTCATCTTCGGTTTTTGCGAAGTTTAGTTATAATTCTACAAGCGCAGGATTTTTCTTCTTTTTCTTTTTGCCCCACCAAATAATAAATCCAGTAATGGGTAAACTTGCTGCGATAAAGCTTGCAAAAAACGCTAGTATTTTGCCTGTTAACCCTAATATAGCCCCGACATGGATATCGTAATTCATAGCCGTTACAACTTCCCCGCCATTTTTTTCAGATTGATTTCTGCGTTTAAGTAGTTTACCCGAGTATTGATCGAATTGCAAAACATCAAAATTCCAATAGGTTTCATCGTCGCGGTAGCCAGTAGCATAAATTACACCATCGCCTGTTCCAGTTGCGGGCGACATTCCGATTCTCTCGGCACTTTCAAATTCTTTTTGGGCAGCGTTGAAAGCTACGTCAAAAGGATTCGCGGAACCTTTTGCAGTGGAATCTGATTTTGCCACTACACTTTTTGGTGCGGCTGTACTTAGTGAAGCCACCGCATATACCGTTTTTTGGAACCACTGGAAAGCGAATACCATCCCGGTTAAAGCCAACATCAAGCAAATAATCATCACATAGAAGCCCAAAACGTTATGCAAATCGTAATTAACGCGTTTAAATTTTGCTTTCCATTTTATCTTAAAACTCTTATCGAAATTTGATTTTTTGAGGTTTTTCGGCCACCACATGATCATTCCAGATATCAGCAGAAAAACAAAAATGACGGTACTCCAGCCTACAATTTGTTGACCGATTGGATGGTTGATTAAAAAGCTCCAATGCAACATTTTTACCACGGTAAAAAATTCATATTTATGATCTTCAACCAAAGTTACTTTGCCAGTGTATGGATTAATTAGCACTAAATCATAGTAATCAACCGAATCGAAATACCAAAAAGCTTTAGGATCCCCAGCTTTGTATGTTCCAAATTCCCATGCCCGATTAGGCACTTTATAAGTGGTAATGAATGAAACTTTCTTCTCAGCACCTAAAGCTTTTTCAGCATTTGCTGTTAACGTACTTAAGGGCAAAGTTTTTAGTTTAGAGGGCGCTTCAATAAAAATAGAATCCTTATGTAAGAACGTTGTGATTTCCTTTTGGAAGGAGAAGATACATCCTGTCAGCCCTAGCATAAAAACAGCAAGGCCAGAAATAATTCCTAGCCACAAGTGCAACCAATCGCTTAGGCGTCTCAACTTTGATTTTTTAGATTTCTTCTGAAGCGGTTTTGTTAATGCCATTAAACTTGTTTCAATTAAAAAACCAATTGGATTTTTTTATCCAATTGGTTAGGTGTTTTTCAAATTGTGTATTACTTAACTTCGGTAGTGTAGGTTACTAAGTGCCAAACTTTCTCATAGTTTTTTCCGTTGAGCTGTCCTGGCGTTTTATCTTCTGTAAAGGCTTCGAAAAAATAGTTTCCTTGTTGTTCGGGCTTAAAGGTAAACTTTCCATCGGCATCAGTTTCAGTTGCTTGTACTTTCCTATCAGGCCCCACTATGCTTAGTTTTTGTTTCGCAAATGGTGCTTTTTGATACTTCATTTTGTAAATAGCGACATCGCCACTTTTAAGTGCAGTTTTATCTGGTCTGATGGTTAGTGCTGCTTTTGTAGGATGGTTATTGTTTGTTTTTCCGTTTCCAACCCGAACATCAGCAAAGGCATAGTAGTCAATTTTCGCGTTTTCAAAAATTCCTTCAACCTCGTGTACAACAGATAACTGGTAAGTTCCATCCTCATCTGGAGTGAAACTAGTTTTAAAGAACTGCACATCTGGAGAAGCCTTTAACAATTGAGTTTTTCCGTTTGGAGCCGTTAAAATCAATCTGAATGCCTTCAAATTGCTAAACCACTTGGCTGTAGAATCGGGTTGATTACTTTCATACTCACCGAAAAAAATTCTAACTTCTTGTGCTTGACCTTTTTTTCCGTTGGATGGTGTTTCAATCCACAAGGCATGTGCAAATGCATTAGAAATACTGAAAGCGATAAAGAAAAACAATAGGGATAATTTAGTTTTCATGGGTTTTGTTTTTAGGGTGGAAACGAGCGGAGGCTATCTGACCAACCCCTACTCGTTTGATTATTAAAATTTGTAAGCTACAGATACGCGGTAATTTCTTGGCGCTTCTGCTTGATAGTAGTAGGCGTTTAACCATTGGTAGTATGAACCCGTAAACAGATATTTATTTAGGATGTTGAATGCATTGCCCGTAATTTTAAATTTCGGACGCTCATAAAAAAGGCCACCATCCAATTTAAAGTAGTTTGGAAGTTTTTGTAAGCCCACACTCCAGGTATCTGTAGCACGATCGGCCAGATAAGTAAAGCCAGCAGAAATTCCAGAGCCTTTAAGGGCGCCATTTTGTAGGGTATAAGTTAACCAAGCGTTTGAAACATGTTTAGCAAAGCCAGGAATCACATCACCAACATTTATACCCGTTACCCCTGATGCAACTTCTGTAACTTTGCTATCAGTATAGGCATAATTCGCAATCAGCGTTAAGCCATTGGTAATTTTACCTCTCACATCGAATTCAATACCTTGCGATCTTTTTTCGCCCAAAATGACACTGAAATTTTGGCCGGGCGTGTTGGTTGGATCTGCGGTTAATTCATTTTGCTTAAGGATTCTATATGCGGATAAAGTGGTATTCCATTTTCCATCAAACCACTCTTTTTTTATTCCAATTTCATTATTTGTACCCGTAATTGGCTCAACCTTGCCGCCATTGCGAATGGATCCGCTTTGAGGTGTAAAGGCTTGATCATAAACAGCGTAAACCGCGGTGTTTTCATCTATTGATACACTTAAACCCACTCGAGGTGTAACTTTTTTAGCTTGATAAGCTGCGCCGCCCCAAGCCGATTGACTAACAAAAGTATATCGGCCCGCCAGCGTTAAGCGTACTTTGTTGTTAAAAAACCCCAATTCATCTTGTGCATAAGCACTTAAATATTTTGAGTCCATCAAACCACCAGCGTTTATAGCTCTTTGTGCTAGGGGAGTTGTACGATCAAAATTAGGGTAGCCATTTGCAGGGAAACCATAATTAGGACTATTTAAATCGAATGGTGATGAGGCTAAATCTAAGTTATGCGATTGGCCCCAATCTGCCATATAGTTTTTCTTGCCACCATCAAATCCGGCAAGAATTCGGTGATGAATGGCGCCGGTTTCAGCTTGGCCATTAATAAATAATTGAGCCAACTTCATGGTGCTTGCGGCGTCCCAGATGGCTACGTTTCTGATGATTGTGCCATTTGCGTTAACGGCAGAAGGCCAAGAGCTGTTACCCACCTGATCATATTTAAAGTAGGCTGCCTGTGCAGTTAATTTCCAGTTATCATTAAAACTGTGTTGCAGGTTTAAAAACAAACTTTGATCGTTGATTCGAGTGGCAGGTAAGCCCGGTTGGGTCATGGTAGCTTCTCTTGGGTAAGTGGCATAGCCAGTAGGAGAGAAAATATAGTATGAACCTACCTCAGTCATTTTCGCATTTTGGAAAGTATATTCTGCGGTGAGTTTAGTTTTGTCTGTAATTTGATAACTCAACACTGGAGCAAAGCTATAGCGATCGTTCTGCTCGTAAGGACGGAAAGAACCTTTATTTTGAACAGCTGCATTTAGCCTAAATAATAATTTTCCATCACTGGTTAATTTGTGGTCAAAATCTACAGTTGTTCTGTACAAATCAAAGCTGCCCAACGTAAAGGAAACTTCTCCTCGGTTAAATCCAGTAGGTTTCTTTGTAACTACATTGTACAAGCCACTTGGGTCGCCATTGCCCAGCATAAACCCTGCTGGTCCTTTTACAAATTCGATGTGATCTACAAAACTCATATCTTCAGTTAGCGGCCCCCAGAAGGATGAAACGACGTTGAAGCCATTTCGCATGGCCTGAATTTGAGAGCCTCGCATGGTGATGTTTGTATATAAATCGCCCCAATGTTCTACCCGAACGGCACCACTCACATTTCTAATTAGGCCATCACTCATGCTGATAATCTGTTGATCTTTAATGGCTTGATTGGTAACTGTTTGAATGTTTTGGGGTGCTTCCAAAAGTGGTTCGTTCAATCTCAAAGAAGCAGATGGTAAGCCAATTTTGTATCGATTGTTTTTACCCGCAATGGTAACATCCTGTAAGGCTTGATCATTTTCAACCAGGGTAAAATTTACGATTTTAACTTCTCCGGCAACGATGCTAATGGTTTTCTCACTCGATTGGATGCCAACTGCTGATGCCTTTAGTATATAAGTTCCTGGTTTTACGCGATGAATGGTAAAGTTACCATTGTCATCGGTTGTATTACCAAGGCCCTTATCTTTAAGCCCAATTGAAATAAAGGCAGCTGGTTTACCATTAGATGTTATAACTGTGCCTTTAATGGTGGCAAGTTGTTGTGCAAAAGTATCGAAGCATATAACGGTTAGGATGAACGATAAACTTGTAAGGAGGATTTTATTCATTTTAAATTTATTTGGATTAATTCTAAACAGCGCAAATTAACGTCGTTCTGCTTTAAATTCCAAATTATTTTTAATTATTCTAAATAAGAACTGGAAATATCCTGTCGCTATTACGATTGCAAATAAAAAAGCCGATCATCAGTGGGATTGAAGATCGGCAAGATTATTAATTATTCGGGGTTATTTAATGAGCAATGCTTGGAGCGTTAATCCACGTTCGGAATCATTAGAGGGGGAAACTAAGCCTCCACAAATGATGTCATAATGGTATCCAGCGGCAAAACTTGCATTGCTTAGGGTAGTTTTTACTAGCCCTGAAGAAGTTTCTTTCACATCAAACGAGTAAGTGCCAGGGGCGATGGAAATGAAACTGCTTGATGCCTTAAATGCCTTATTTGTGATTAATGACGTTGTGGCGCCAGTTTTAATTAAATCCAACGCAGGTGCATCTGGCGAAAGGTTTATAAATCGGATGTAGGCTTGATCTACTGACGGAATAGCTAAATCATCGGTCATGTATAAACCATCCAAAGCACCAGGCTTATTAATTAAGAAAAAGGATTGATAAGCACCCTGGCTGATCGTAATACTTTTGGTCAGTAAACTTTCTACCGAACTGCCTGTGGTAAATTTTAAGCTATAAGTTCCCCCTGTTTTTTGAACATATGCGCTTGATCCATTGAGCGGTAATTCTGCAGCATTAATTTGGCTTCCACCCAAATAAACATTGTACGTAGCCACACTTGGCGATGCATTGATTACCCGAACAGAAGATAACGTTGCATCTACGGAATCTGCTTTCGAACAAGAAATAAGCACCACAGCAAACAGTAGTAAAATTGAGTAAGTTACGCGTGGTAGGAAAGATTTAAAGGTAAAATTGTTCATAATGGTTTTGGCGAGTGTTGGTTTTTAAATGAAATGGACTATCTGATTCTGGTAAAGCAAAGATTAATTTTATAGCCCGAATTAGAGTGTTAAATGATGTTAATGCCATGTTAAATATGTGTGGCGATTTTTAACAATGTTAAATTGTATCAATAAGATTTTGGAATAGCTACACGATATTCAACTGGCGGCCCGCACCAAAACAAGTTAATCTAGCTGCATTTTAAATGGAACCACAGTTTCAATTGGACTATGAGAAAATAGCCAGATAAAGCCTTGTGTTTTTGAAGAGGCTTTAGCATTTTTTGTATGTATAAAAATGTAAAAAAGTTAAAAAGTATTGTGTAACTCGATTATTATTTAAACCTTTGCACCTCAATAGAGTTATAGCCGTTTTAATACGCAAGAAATGATTAAACAATTTTTATATAAACTTTCTGTTTTCACAGCACAACTGGTGCCTGGGAAAAGTTTGTTTATTAATCGTTTTCAGCCTGTATTTTACTATCCCACAAGTCGGCAAAATTTTACTCCACGTATTTAGTACATCTTACTAATACTATGAGGAATTGATCCTCTCTAAAAACCCAATTAACAAGAATACCTTAATTTTTCGTTAGAAAACGAATGGATATTAATGAATTTATAGTACAAGTCGCAATTGCTGAGCATCATGTCTTTGCAGAGCAAATTGTAACTGAGATGGCAGAATCGGCTAAAGCCCGAGGTACTGGCATTGCTAAACGGTCGCCTGAATACGTTGCAAACAAAATGAAGGAAGGGAAGGCTGTTATTGCCTTTCACAAAGACGGCACTTGGGCAGGTTTTTGTTATATCGAAACTTGGAGCCATGGACAGTTTGTAGCCAACTCGGGTTTGATTGTAGCACCTGAATACAGAAAAGCTGGATTGGCGCATGCGATTAAAGAAAAAGTTTTTGATCTTTCTCGGTCGCTTTACCCAAAGGCCAAGATTTTTGGCTTAACCACCGGTTTAGCGGTTATGAAAATCAACTCTGATTTAGGTTACGAACCCGTAACGTATTCTGAACTAACACAAGATGAAGAATTTTGGAAAGGTTGCCAGAGCTGCGTGAACTTCGAAATTCTGAAAATGAAAGAGCGCAAAAACTGTATGTGCACGGCCATGCTTTACGATCCAGCTACACAGAAACATGATGCCGCTAAGAAATTTGCCGACGAATTACAAAAAAAGCCAAAGTTGTATGAGCGTTTTATGCGCATTAAACAAAGTTTGGTGCTTAAACCTAAGCCAAAACCAGGCTTAAAAGTATTGATGTTTTTATTTACCCTGTTATTTAATAAGTAATGAAAAAAGTTGTTTTAGCTTTTAGCGGAGGTCTCGATACCTCATTTTGTTGTATATACCTTGCACAAGATCGTGGTTTGGAAGTGCACTCGGTAATCGTAAATACTGGTGGTTTTTCTGATGATGAATTACAAGAAATAGAGAAAAGAGCTTACGCGTTAGGCGTAAAATCTCATGCTGTGGTAGATGAAACTGAAAGTTATTATGATGGGTGTATTAAATACCTGATTTATGGCAACGTATTAAAAAATGCAACCTACCCACTTTCGGTTAGTGCAGAACGTGTAAGCCAAGCTACGGCAATTGCCAATTATGTAAAGAAAATTGGTGCAGATTACGTGGCACATGGAAGTACCGGTGCAGGAAACGACCAGGTTCGTTTCGATATGATTTTTAACATTATTATTCCAGGAGTTGAAATCATTACACCAATTAGAGATTTGAAACTATCCCGCGAAGCGGAAATAGAATATTTAGCCGAACATGGTGTTGAGTATAGTGCAGAAAAGGCAAGATATTCGATTAACAAAGGCTTATGGGGTACATCAGTAGGTGGCAAGGAAACGCTAACCTCAAATGAAACCCTGCCAGAAAGTGCTTGGCCTACTCAAGTTTCAGAAACGGCATCACGTAAGCTAGAATTAACTTTTGAAAAGGGTGAGTTGGTGGCCATTGATGGCGAAAATTTGGCGCCTGTTACAGCAATCCAAAAGTTGCAAGCCATTGCCCAACCATTTGGCATAGGGCGCGATATACATGTGGGCGATACAATTATTGGGATTAAAGGTCGCGTAGGTTTTGAAGCAGCAGCACCAGTAATTATCATTAAAGCACACCACA
This sequence comes from Pedobacter yonginensis, assembly GCF_003173595.1. Lineage (GTDB taxonomy): Bacteria > Bacteroidota > Bacteroidia > Sphingobacteriales > Sphingobacteriaceae > Pedobacter > Pedobacter yonginense. The sequence goes on along the minus strand of NZ_QGNZ01000002.1, from coordinate 404,162 downwards.
CTTTAGAAAAACATACCCTAACAAAATGGCAACTTAGCTGGAAAGAGCAATTGTCTTCTTTTTATGGCAACTGGCTGCACGAGGGTCAGTTTCACGATCCAATTATGCGGAATATCGAAGCTTTCTTGACTGATACACAAAAAGTAGTAAGCGGTAAAGTGTTTGTAGAGTTGTTGCCTTATCGTTTCCATATTATTGGTATTGAATCCAACCACGATTTGATGAGTAATAAATTTGGCAGTTATGGCGAAATGAATAACGCATGGAGTGGAGAAGATGTTAAAGGTTTCTCCAAAATTTTCGGTAATCAGGTGATGATTTGGCATAAAGTGAATGGCGAAGAAGGGAAAAGCTAAAAGAATAAAGCTGAAAGGCTGAAAGACCAAAGCTGAAAGACCAAAGCTGAAACACCAAAGCTCAAGGCCCAAAGCTGAAAGCGGAAAGACCAAAGCTGAAGGCCCAAAGCTGAAAGACTAAAGCTGAGATACTGAAGCTGAATATTATGCTATGGGTTTTAAAGAACGAGAACCCGATACCGAATTTTCTTTACAGGATTGATATAATTTAAACATGAACAAAATAAAAGCAGGAATAATTGGTGGTGCAGGATACACGGGCGGTGAAATGCTCCGTATTTTAGTCAATCACCCCAATGTAGAAATTGCTTTCGTAAATAGCACGAGTAATGCTGGTAATTTAATTTCTGATGTACACACAGATTTAATCGGCGATACAGATTTGAAATTTGTGAATGATATTCCTCAAGATATTGATGTGCTTTTTCTGTGTGTTGGGCACGGTGATGCTAAAAAATTCTTAGCCGCTAATCCGATTCAGGAGGGTATAAAAATCATCGATTTATCGCAAGATTTCAGGTTAACAGCAAATGCTTTATTAGATAATCGTAATTTCATTTATGGGCTTCCTGAACTCAACAGAGCCCAAATTAAAACTGCAAATAATATTGCTAACCCTGGATGCTTTGCAACTTGTATTCAATTGGGATTGTTGCCGTTGGCTGCAAAAGGATTAATTAAAAGTGAGGTACACATAAACGCAACAACTGGCTCAACAGGTGCTGGGCAGGGTTTAAATGCAACATCTCACTTTAGTTGGAGGAATAATAACCTTTCTATTTACAAAGCGTTTGAACATCAACATTTAAATGAAATTGGAGAGGGATTATTGCAATTGCAACCCTCGCTTTCTGATGTGTTGAGTTTTATTCCACAGCGTGGGGCATTTACTAGAGGTATTTTGGCAGCGATGTATTTAGAAACCGATTTGTCGCTGGAAGATGCTCAAACACTTTACGAAGACTATTATAGCAATCATCCTTTTACCCACGTAAGTCGGAAAAACATTGATTTAAAACAAGTTGTCAATACAAATAAAGCGCTGGTTCATGTAGAAAAGCATAATGGTAAATTATTTATTATAAGCATTATCGATAACCTATTGAAGGGCGCCAGTGGCCAAGCGGTTCAGAATATGAACCTAATGTTTGGTTTAGAAGAAACAGCAGGCTTGAAATTAAAGGCGGCTTATTTTTAGTTTGAACGAGACTAAAGGTGAAAGACTAAAGGTGAAAGACCAAAGGTGAAGGACTAAAGGTGAAAGACCGAAGGTGAAGGAGCAAAGGTGAAAGACTAAAGGTGAAAGACCGAAGGTGAAGGAGCAAAGGTGAAAGACTAAAGGTAAAAGGCTGAAGCTGAAGACCAATGTGGAGATTGAGAGGAGCAAATATACATATTGATAAAATTTTGAAAGCCAAAGAATTTTGTTTTTTGCTTTGAGCTTTAACCGAATAAATATGAGAGATTATCAAAAATTAGATGTTTGGAAGAAATCACATTCGATGGTTTTGCATATTTACAATGTTGTATTGCCTGCATTTCCCGCTCATGAGAAATATGATTTACATAGTCAACTTAAACGGGCTGCATATTCTGTTCCTTTAAATATTGTTGAAGGAGCGGGCCGGCGTACAGAAAAGGATTTTGCCCATTTTCTTGATATTGCTCTGGGCTCAGTTCATGAAATGGAGTACACATGCTTTCTTGCAAAAGATCTAGAATATCTGGAAGAAAACAAATATTTAGAAATTAATAAAATGGCTGGAGAAGTTAAAGCGATGTTAATTGGCTTAATTAAACATCTACGGTTATAACAAATTATCGATTTAAGAAATGCAGAATTTGGATTACTGTTTATATATAGAAACCCTTAATTTTTCAACTTTAGTCTATAGCCTTGGCTCTTTAGGATTTAGCTTATGCGCTTTGGTCTTTACCCTTTTTGCTTTTTGTCTTTACCCTTTCCGCTTTGGTCTTTACCCTTTTCACCTTACCCATTAAAAAGAAATGAATTTATTCGACGTTTACCCACTTAACGATATAGAAATAACAAAGGCATCATTCAGTAATGTTTGGGATGCCAATGAACAAAAATATTTAGACTTATATGGTGGCCATGCCGTGATTTCAATTGGGCATACTAATCCGCATTATGTAAGTCGATTAACAGATCAGTTAAATAAAGTAGGCTTTTATTCCAACTCTGTAAAAATTCCTTTGCAAGTTCAACTTGCAGAGAAGTTAGGACAGGTTTCAGGGAAAAAGGACTTCCAGTTGTTTTTGGTTAACTCAGGCGCCGAGGCAAATGAGAATGCACTGAAATTAGCATCCTTTTACAACGGAAGAAAAAAAGTGATTGCCTTTACTGGCGCTTTCCACGGCCGTACTTCCTTGGCCGTAGCCGTAACCGATAATCCAAAAATTGTAGCCCCTGTTAATCAAACCGAAAATGTAATTTTTTTACCTTTCAATAATGAAGTGGCTTTAGAGGAAACTTTTAAGGCGCAAGGAAATGAAATTTCTGCTGTAATCATCGAAGGTATCCAAGGCGTTGGTGGTATCAAAGAAGCTTCAAAAAGTTTCTTGCAAAAAATCCGTGCACTTTGTGATGAGTACAATTCCGTTTACATTGCCGATTCAGTACAATGTGGCTATGGTAGGACAGGTTTATTTTATTCGCACGATTATTCTGGGGTTGAAGCCGATGTATATACCATGGCAAAGGGAATGGGTAATGGTTTTCCTGTGGCAGGGATTTCTATCGCTCCAAAATTTAAACCTTGGCATGGCGAGCTAGGCACTACATTCGGAGGCAATCATTTAGCCTGCGCAGCAGCTTTGGCTGTTTTAGAAGTGATGGAAAGAGATAACCTCATGAAGAATGCTGAAGAAATCGGAAACTATTTAATCGCTGAATTGAGAAAATTTGAACAAGTTGTTGAGGTTCGCGGTCGTGGTTTGATGATTGGAATAGAATTACCGGAATCGCTTGCCCATGTTAAAAAGGATCTATTATTTAAACATCATATTTTTACAGGCGAAGCAAAGCCTAATGTTATTCGTTTATTGCCGGCTTTAAATTTAACTCAAGCGCATGCCGACGAATTTTTAACTGCCTTCCGTAAGCTGGTTAAATAACAGAATCATGAAGGAACTTGGCATGAGGTTCTGGCATTAAACAATGCAGAGATTTACTCGGCAGATAGATGAATAATTAAGGTAGAAAATATCGAGCATAAATAGTAAACAAACACAGTTAAGCAATGCTGGTTGGCTTGCTGAAATGAAATAATTAACTAAAGTCTGGGCTTTTTCGTTAGCATGAAGCTTGCCGCCTTTAGCTTTTAAGCATTAAAAAAAAATGAAACTTTTTACTTCCGTACACGATGTTCCAAGCATCAAACAATTTGTTAAGGATGCACTCGAATTAAAATCGAATCCTTTCGCACATCAAAATTTGGGTAAAAACAAAACTTTAGGGTTAGTTTTTATGAATCCAAGTTTGCGCACCCGCTTGAGTACCCAAAAAGCGGCTCTTAACTTAGGTATGAATGTGATGGTCATGAATTTGGACAAAGAAGGTTGGGCATTGGAAACGCAGGATGGTGTAGTGATGAATGGCTCCACTGTAGAGCACATACGCGAAGCAGCTGCAGTAATGGGCCAATATTGCGATATTTTAGGATTGCGTTCTTTCCCTAAACTAAGCAACCGAGAAGAAGATTATAGTGAAGATTTCTTTAACAAATTTGTGAAGTATTGTGCAGTGCCCGTTGTGAGCTTAGAAAGTGCAACACGTCACCCACTACAAAGTTTTGCTGATATCATTACCATTCACGAAACGTGGACTAAAAAACCCGACGGTAGAAAACCTAAAGTTGTTTTGGCTTGGGCGCCACATGTAAAAGCATTGCCTCAAGCTGTTCCGAATTCTTTTGCAGAATGGATGTGTAAAGCGCAGGATGAAGGGATGATTGATTTTACAATCGCTCAGCCAGAAGGCTACGAACTCTCCGGAGATTTCACACCTGGTGCTGATATTCAATACCATTTGGATGAAGCCTTAGCTGGTGCGGATTATGTTTACGTTAAAAATTGGAGCAGCTACAAGGAATACGGGAAGGTTTTAACCTACCCTGATGGATGGATGATGAACAATGAAAAGCTGAAGTTTACAAATGATGCAAAAGTAATGCACTGTTTGCCCGTTCGACGCGATTTGGAATTATCTTCAGAAATTTTAGATGGGCCAAATTCACTTGTCATTCATGAGGCAGGTAACCGCCTGTGGGCAGCGCAAGCCGTACTTAAAGCGATGCTGGAAAGCTAAAGACCGAAGACTAAGGCTGAAAGGCTAAAGCTGAAAGACTAAAGGAGAAGGACCGAAGACTAAAGCTGAAAGACTAAAGGAGAAAGACCGAAGATTAAGGCTGAAAGGGTAAAGCTGAAAGACTAAAGGGGAAAGATTAATGATGGAAGTTGAAAGACCAAATAGTTAATAAACTTTTGTTTTCTTTTGTTCCTTTTGTGGTTCAAAAAAGAAGAAAATCCAAGGCTTTATAGAATAATGACAAAAAACTAAAATGATGAAGCAACTTACAATCATAAAAATCGGAGGAAATGTAATTGATAATTCTCAAAATTTACATCAATTCCTTTTAGATTTTACAGCTTTGCCTGGCGATAAAATCTTAGTTCACGGTGGTGGTAAAATCGCTACCGAACTTGGAGAAAGTCTTGGTATTGAAGCGAAAATGGTTGAAGGGCGTCGGATTACAGATATTGAAACCCTGCGGATTGTAACCATGGTTTATGCAGGCTTAATTAATAAAAACATGGTTGCCCAACTACAAGCTAAAGGCAGCAACGCAATTGGATTAACCGGTGCAGATGGAAACATCATCAAAGCCAAAAAAAGGCCAATTGTTAAAGTTAAACCATCGGCGGGAAATTTAGAAGCCACTGAAATTGATTACGGTTTTGTTGGCGATTTGGACGAGACTTCAGTATCTGCCGATACCCTAGATAGTTTGCTAAGAGCAGGGCTTGTTCCGGTTTTGTGCGCCATTACACACGATGGGGAAACACAACTCTTAAATACAAACGCCGATACCATTGCATCATCAGTAGCGGTAGCGATGTCAGCTTTATATGAAACACGTTTGGTATATTGCTTTGAGAAAAAAGGCGTGCTGAAAGATGTAAATGATGAAAGCTCTGTAGTGCGGGAAATTGGCGCCCATGAATTTGAAGGTTTAAAAGCAAATGGTACTGTACAAGGTGGTATGATTCCAAAATTGCACAATGCTTTTGAAGCCATAAAGAAGGGTGTAACTGCTGTTTATATCGGTAAAGCCGATGAACTTGACGAACTGGAAGCGGGCACTTTCGGTACTAAAATGAAACCTTAAATCCAAACTAGCCATAGTCGATGAGCTCAACTTGTCGAGCTTATTGCATATAAAAATGCTGAAATTGCTATTCAAACAAACACCAATCGGCCTAACCAGCTGAAATAAATTAAAAAGAACCACATGAAGAAAATAGCCATAATTGGTAGTGGAAATATCGGTTTATCCCTAGCAAAAGGATTGGTTAAAGCCGATTTTGCAAAAGCAGCTGATATCACACTAACTAGAAGAAACATCGATCACTTACAAAGTTTTGCCGATGCTGGCTTTGTGGTGAGCAATAACAATAAAGACGCAGTTGCCAAGTCAAACATTTTGATTCTTGCCGTTTTACCTCAACAATTAAATACGGTTTTAGATGAAATTCACCCTGTAGTTAATCCAGCAAAGCATTTAGTCATTTCAGTTATCTCTGGAGTAAGTTGTGCTGCGGTGAGAGAGAAGTTAGGGGCTGATGTGGAGGTAATTCGTGTAATGCCGAACACAGCAATTGCTATTGGTCAATCTATGACATGCATAGCCAGCGATAATGCCACGGTAGAAAACATCACCGACGTTACCAAAATGTTCGAAACGGTTGGTTCCGTTGTAAAAATCAATGAAGATTTAATGACCTCTGCAACGGCACTGTGTGCCTGTGGCATTGCATTTTTTTTACGGGCAATCCGTGCAGCATCTCAAGGTGGGGTAGAGATTGGTTTCCACGCAGATGAAGCCTTGAAAATGGCAGTTCAAACGGCCAAAGGAGCGGCAGATTTATTATTATTACACGGAACGCATCCAGAGTCAGAGATAGATAAGGTAACTTCGCCAAAAGGTTGTACCATTGCAGGTTTAAACGAAATGGAACACAATGGTTTTAGTTCATCCCTAATAAAAGGCATAAAACTTTCTGCGCTACAAGCAGGAAATTTATACACCAAAGCACAATAAAAGCGTAAAGCAAATTTAAAGGTTAAGGCTTGAGGCATTTTGCCACTAAGCCTGATACCAACGATTCGAAACTATGTTGTTAGAAAATATACAAAAGGAAAGTCTAGACTTATTACGCCAGTTAATTCGTATTCAGTCGTTTAGCAAGGAAGAAGATAGAACAGCAAATTTAATTGCTCAATTTTTAGAAGAAAGAGGAATTAAAACGCATCGTAAAATGAATAACGTTTGGGCTTACAACAAGCATTTCGATGCGAGTAAGCCAACTTTGTTGCTAAATTCTCATCACGATACCGTAAAACCAAATTCAGGTTACACACGCGATCCATATGATGCCGCTATTGAGGGTGAAAAATTATTCGGCTTAGGGAGTAACGATGCCGGTGGATGCCTGGTTTCATTAATTGGAACGTTCTTATATTTTTATAACCAAGAAGAGTTAAAATATAACATTTGCTTGGCAGCAACGGCAGAAGAAGAAATCTCAGGGAACAACGGTTTGGAATTGGTTTTGCCCGATTTGGGCCCATTAGAATTTGGGATTGTGGGCGAGCCTACTGAAATGCACCTGGCCATTGCTGAGCGTGGCTTATTGGTTTTGGACTGTGTTTCGCATGGTAAAGCTGGCCATGCGGCCCGAGAGGAAGGGGAAAATGCAATTTACAAAGCATTGGCTGATATTGAATGGTTTAGAACCTATCAATTCCCAAAAGTTTCTGAAGTATTTGGTCCGCTGAAAATGACGGTTACCATTATCAATGCTGGATCTCAACACAATGTTGTGCCAGCCAATTGCACATTCACGGTTGATGTAAGGGTAACAGATGCCTACACCAATGAAGAAGTATTAGAAATTATCAGAGCAAATGTAAGTTGCGATGTTACGCCCCGTTCCATCCGATTAAAACCATCATCAATAGATAAAAATCATCCGGTGGTAGTGGCAGGTGTTGCACTCGGAAAAACCACTTATGGCTCTCCAACTACATCCGATCAAGCCTTGTTGGATATTCCATCCGTAAAATGTGGTCCAGGTTTTTCAGGTCGTTCGCACATGGCAGATGAATTTTTATATGTTAGAGAGGTTGCAGAAGGCGTAGAAGGCTACGTAAATATGTTGAAGCCGGTTATCCAATAAACAATTGTAATTTTATAAAAATTAATAATGAAAATCTGGCAAAAAAATATCGATGTAAACCAATTTGTAGAAACCTTTACTGTGGGTAAAGATCGGGAATTGGACTTGCAAATGGCAAAATTTGATGTGTTGGGGTCTTTGGCGCACACACAAATGCTAGAAACCATCAATCTGTTAACGGCTGAAGAGTTGAAAACCGTTCAAATAGAATTGAAAAATATTTACGCTGAAATTGAAGCTGGAAATTTTACGATTGAGGACAGTGTAGAGGATGTACATTCGCAGGTAGAATGGTTGCTTACTCAACGAATTGGCGAAGCAGGCAAGAAAATACACAGTGGGCGTTCTCGCAACGATCAGGTTTTGGTTGATTTAAAGTTGTTTTTCCGGGCCTGCATCGAAGATATGGTTAACCAAACCTCAACTTTGTTTAACCAACTAATTGAACTCAGCAATACCCATAAAGATAAATTATTGCCAGGTTATACGCACTTGCAAATTGCCATGCCATCATCTTTCGGTTTGTGGTTTGGCGCCTACGCAGAAAGCCTTGCAGATGATATGGAATTGATGCTGGCCGCTTGGAAAATCACCAATAAAAATCCATTAGGCTCGGCAGCGGGATATGGTTCGTCGTTCCCGTTGAACAGAACACTCACAACAGAATTGCTGGGCTTCGAAAGCTTAAATTACAATGTAATTTATGCACAAATGGGTCGTGGTAAAACCGAAAGAATTTTAGCACAGGCCATGAGTGCTGTAGCTGCTACCTTAGCCAAAATGGCTATGGATGTTTGTTTGTTCATCAATCAAAACTTTGGTTTTATCAGTTTTCCGGCAGAATTAACCACCGGATCGAGTATTATGCCACATAAGAAGAATCCTGATGTTTTTGAGTTGATCCGATCACGCTGTAACAAAATCCAAGCTTTGCCAAACGAAATTGCGATGATGATTACCAATCTGCCGTCAGGCTATCATCGTGATTTACAATTGCTTAAAGAGAATCTCTTTCCTGCAATCACCTCCTTGAATGAGTGTTTGGAGATCGCGACATTCATGTTCCAAAATATCACCATCAAGGATGATATTTTAAAAGACAAGAAGTATGATTATTTGTTTAGTGTTGAGGTGGTTAACGATTTAGCTTTGCAAGGTGTCCCTTTTAGAGAAGCCTATAAAATTGTTGGGGAACAAATTGAAAATGGTACTTTTGCACCATCAGGCGAAATCCATCATACACACGAAGGGAGCATCGGAAACCTCTGCAACGCACAAATTTCTGCAGCAATGGAAGAAGTTTTGGCTCAGTTTGGTTTCGAAAAAGTAAATAAGGCAATTGAGGAATTGGTTCGATAGGTGGTGCTTTAAGTTGATCGTCGATTTAAAGATATGACCTCAAGGGCGAAAAAAAAATAAAAACATGAAAGTTTCAATATTAGCCAGCGCATTGGTTGGATCAGAAATTATTAAAATTGGCAACGAAGTTAACGAGATGAAGCGAAAAGGTGCTTCGATTGCTAACCTAACTATTGGCGATTTTGACTCGAATATTTATCCAATTCCGTCTGAATTAAAAGCCGGAATTGTTGATGCCTATAACGCAAATCAAACCAATTATCCGCCAGCAGATGGGGTTTTGTCATTAAGAGAAACTGTTTCTGAATTATTGAAAGATCGATTTGGCTTGGAATACAACACCAACAGTATTTTGGTTTCAGGCGGCTCTCGTCCATTAATTTACGCTACATTTTTAGCTTTAATTGATCCGGGAGATACCGTGGTTTTCCCAGCACCATCGTGGAATAACAATCACTATTGCCACTTAACATCGGCAAAAGCAATTGCGGTAGAAACGGATGCAGAGCATAATTTTATGCCCACTGCAGCTCAGTTGAAACCACATTTAAAAGGGGCAACTTTATTGGCTTTATGCTCGCCATTAAATCCAACAGGTACCATGTTCGATGCCGATTCATTAGCAGAAATCTGCGATGTCATTTTGGAAGAAAATGCATCACGCGCAGCAGATGAGAAGCCATTGTATTTGATGTACGATCAAATTTACTCGCTATTAACTTTTGGTAAAGAACATGTAAATCCAGTTTCACTGCGCCCAGCAATGAGAGAATTTACCATTTTTGTGGATGGAAGTTCTAAATGCTTAGCCGCAACAGGTGTGCGTGTAGGTTGGGGCTTCGGACCAGAAGATATTGTGAATAGAATGAAGGCATTGGTTGGGCACATGGGCGCTTGGGCACCAAAGGCTGAGCAGGTTGCCATGTCTAACTATTTCAATAATAAGGCACAAGTTGATACTTATTTAACCAACTTTAAAGGGCAAATTCAAGAAAGTTTAAACGCTTTGTACAATGGCTTCAACGCCTTGAAAAATGAGGGCTTTAATGTGGATGCCGTTGAGCCAATGGGCGCAATTTATTTAACCATCAAAATTGACTACATCGGTAAGACAACCGAAGATGGGCAGTTGTTAAAAGACAGTGCAGATGTAAACTTCTATTTAATTAAAGAAGCGGGCGCGGCTTTAGTTCCTTTTTCTGCCTTTGGAAACGAGCACAGTATGCCATGGTTTAGGGCATCGGTTGGTGCTTGTACCCTGCAAGATATTAAAGATATGTTGCCAAGGATTAAAACAGCCTTAAGCAAGTTAAAATAACCTGCCTGATATAAAGCTTAAAAGCCCATGAAGAATCATTTCTTCATGGGCTTGTTTTTTATTAACTTGTTTGTTCAAATCTAACCTATGAATAAGCTTAAGTTACTCCCCATTCTTTTTTTACTTGGAATTTCAAATGGTTTTGCGCAACATGCAACAACCCAATGGCGGCCAACCTATCACTTTACTTCGCCATCTAATTGGCTCAACGATCCAAATGGATTAATCTATTTAGATGGAACATTTCATCTTTATTTTCAGCACAATCCTTTCGAAAATAAATGGGGTCACATGAGTTGGGGCCATGCCGTTAGTAAAGATTTAGTGAATTGGCACAACCTGCCCGTAGCCATTCCCGAAAAAATAAGCAAAGATACCACAACCATGATTTTTTCAGGTTCGGCGGTTCTGGATAAAGATAATGTGAGTGGCTTCGGTAAGGGTAAGGCGCCGGTTGTTGCCTTCTATACTGCCGATTTGCCTAAACAACACAATGAATCACAATATATGGCTTACAGTACCGATGGAGGCTTAACATTTACCAATTATAATAAAAACCCAATTATTGACCTTAATAAAAAAGATTTCCGCGATCCAAATGTTTGGTGGCATGAAGCATCCAAGCAATGGATTATGACGGTTGCAATGGTTGATGAGCATCAAGTACGGATTTATGGTTCGAGCAATTTAAAAGATTGGAATATATTGAGCGATTTCGGCAAACAGGGCAATCAAGGCAGCGGGTGGGAATGCCCGTTTATGATTCCATTAGCAGTTGATGGCAATAAAAATAATTTAAAGTGGGTTTTGGTCATTTCCTTATTCGGCCCAAAAGGACCAACCATGCAATATTTTGTGGGTAATTTTGATGGCAAAGTTTTCAAAAATGATAACGATGGTGATCGGACTCTTTTAATTGATGATGGAGACGCTTTTTATGCTGGAATTCCATGGAATGATGCCCCAAAAAATAAAAAAATATTGTTGGGTTGGTTGCAACCTGGAGGAAAAGAAACTTATCCATGGAAAGGGCAAATGTCGATACCCAGAGATTTATCTTTAAAAATTACAGATGAAGGTATTCGATTGTACCAACAACCTACCAACATCATATTTAGTAAATTAAATAAGCATTCGGAAAGTAATTTTATCACGAAGCAGAATTTAAACCTATATGGGAATACAGATTTAGGTTTGAGTAAAAATAGCTATTGGATTGATGCAGAATTTGATGTAAAATTAGCCAAGAAAATTGGTTTTAAAATTTCCCAGTTAAAGGATGGTAAAGGCAATATCATCAAAGAGATTGAGGTTGGTTATGATGTGCTTAATAGTGAACTCTATGTAGATTGTTCTCGTTCAGAAAAGGGAATTAAAAATGATAAAAACATTGTTCAAGTGGCTCATGTGAGTCCTAAAAATGGAAAGATTAAACTTCAAATTTTATTGGATAAATCATCCTTAGAAGTTTTTGGTAACGACGGACAAAAGGTAATCACCACGATGGTTTTTCCAGATGAAAATGCCACGGGTTATGCCGCTTTCGCAAGTGGGGGAATAGCTACATTAAGCCGCCTTAAAGTTTGGGATTTAAGTAAAGGACAATAATTAAAAGGTGAATTTTGAATACTATAGTTTTTTCATTCAAAGTTCACCTCAACCATCCTTAACTTTTAAATTCGCTCGTTTTATGGAAATCAATATCAGGATAATCCTGTTTGGTTAAATTAATCATGTACTCGCTATCGGCTAAATACACTGGATTTGCTTCTTTATCAAAGCCGATGTGCTGTTGCTTACGTTTTACAAACTCATCCAGTTTTTTTCGATCAGCTGAAGTTACCCAGCTCGAACGGGTATAGCTTAAAGTTCTGAAACGACATTTTGCCCCGTATTCATGTTCTAACCGGAAATTTATTACCTCAAACTGAAGTTCACCCACAGCACCAATCACTTTTCTGTTTCCAGGTTGCATTACAAATAATTGTGCCACACCCTCATCAGTTAATTGCTCTATGCCTTTTTCCAATTGTTTGGTGCGCATCGGATCCATATTTTCAACTTCCTTAAAGATAGATGGAGAAAAACTTGGTATGCCTTTAAACTGAAGTTTCTCGCCCTCCGTTAAAGTATCGCCAATTTTGAAGTTGCCACTATCATATAAGCCAACCACATCGCCAGGCCATGCCTCTTCTACAATGCTTTTTTCATTAGCCATAAAGTCCATCGGGTTCGAAAACTTCAATTTCTTATCCTGACGAGTATGATAGTAGAATTTGTTGCGTTCAAATTTGCCAGAGCAAATACGTAAAAAGGCAATTCTATCGCGGTGTTTGGGATCTAAATTTGCGTGAATTTTAAATACAAAACCGCTAAAGTTTTTTTCGCCAACCAAAACATCACGCTCCTCAGCCTCTCTATGTCGCGGACTAGGTGCAATATCAATAAACGTATCTAAAAGCTCCTTAATGCCGAAGTTGTTAATGGCGCTACCAAAAAATACCGGTGCCAGTAAGCCATCGTTATAAAGTTCTTTGTCAATTTGTCCATAAACGCCATCAACAAGTTCTAAATCATCTTTTAAGTTACTGATTTCGGTATCCTTTAAAAAATTGGTTAAGTTATCATCATCCAAATCTTCTACGGCGATAACTGAATTTGAAATTTTGGTCTTATCTGGCTGAAATAAATTTAGATGTTTGTTGTAGATGCTATAAACGCCTTTAAATGTATGGCCTAAGCCTATCGGCCAAGATAATGGGCAAAGGCTAATGTTCAATTTCTCTTCAATTTCATCTAATAAATCGAAAGCTTCTTTACCCTCTCTATCCATCTTATTAACGAAGATAATGACCGGTGTATTCCGCATTCTGCAAACAGACATCAGTTTTTCTGTCTGTTCCTCCACACCTTTAACACAATCTACAACTAAGATTACGCTATCCACAGCCGATAAAGTACGATAAGTGTCTTCCGCAAAATCTTTGTGGCCTGGTGTATCTAAAATGTTGATGCGTTTTCCACTGTATTCGAAACCCATTACCGAGGTTGCAACCGAGATACCACGTTGTTTCTCAATTTCCATAAAATCGGACGTATTGCTTTGATTTGCTTTGTTCCTTTTTACAGCACCAGCCGTATTAATGGCACCACCAAAAAGTAGGAATTTTTCCGTCAAAGTAGTTTTGCCCGCATCGGGGTGACTAATAATGGCAAAGGTTTTACGTTTTTCTATTTCAGGGTTAAGCATAACAAAATTTTGGGTAAAAAAAAGACAATGAAACGGAGTTAAAGAAATTTAACTGCAATAAGATTTGAATAGTTTTGTTTCATTTTATGCAAAGATAATAATTTTGCACAACTGTTCGTGTGCCTTTGTGTGGTTAAGCGAGTAAAATTGAGGTTAGATGATTTGGTGCTTTTGCCAATGTAAACGATTAATTTTTAAGCATTCGCTAAATTATTCTACAAATCATACTTATTTTTGTGCTAAAATTGTTAGCTTTATTTATCCCTCCAGAATAAAGCAAATCATAATATCATTGCAGATGCCAGAGTTAGAAGAGACTTCTATGGCCGCTGAAATCGCGGCAAAATTTATTAATTACACATCCAAACACGTCTTTTTAACCGGAAAGGCCGGGACAGGAAAAACCACTTTCTTGCGAAGACTTATAAAATTAACGCATAAAAAGGCCTTGATTTGTGCGCCAACGGGGATAGCGGCAATTAATGCAGCCGGTGTAACCATCCACTCTCTTTTTCAGTTGCCCTTTGGCGCTTTTTTTCCTGATGCCGCAGGAAATATTATAAACCAGAGCATCAGTTTCAATTTTAATACGCCGAAAACCATTGTAAAGCATATGAATATGCAAGGGAATAAGCGTAGAATGCTTCAGGAATTAGAGTTGTTGGTAATTGATGAAGTGAGTATGCTGCGTGCGGATATGCTGGATGCGATTGATTTTGCACTTCGGTATGTGCGTAGAAATAGAAACGTACCATTTGGCGGCGTTCAGGTACTTTTTATTGGCGATTTACACCAGCTTCCACCTGTAGTTAAAAACGACGAATGGAGGGTGATGGCAGGTTTTTACAAAAGCATTTACTTTTTCGATGCGCTCGCCTTACAGAACAATCCGCCAGTTTATATCGAGTTGGATAAAATTTATCGACAAGATGATGCAGTATTTATTAATCTCTTGAATAACCTCCGAAACAATAAGATTACCCCAGAAGATACGGCATTATTACGCCAGCATTTCAGACAGGATTTTAAACCCTCTACCGATGAAAATTACATTACGCTCACCACACACAACAATAAAGCCGACAGCATAAATCGCGAAAGATTAACACAACTTAAAAACAAATCGTATTTCTTCGAAGCAAAAATTCAAGGAGAATTTAACGAGTATGCATATCCCAACGATAAAAGTTTAGAACTTAAAGTGGGTGCGCAGGTGATGTTTATTAAAAATGACATGACTGCCGAAAAACGGTATTACAACGGCAAAATAGGTGTGGTACATCATATAGAAAAGGATTTAATTGAGATAGAATTGCCAGATGAACAAACGGTGATTGAAATTACCCCTTACACTTGGGAAAATGTAAAGTATAAGTTAAACGAGGCCACCAATGAAATTCAAGAAAACGTTGCAGGTTCATTCATACAATATCCAATCAAATTAGCTTGGGCCATTACTGTTCATAAAAGCCAGGGTTTAACTTTTGATAAGGCCATAATTGATGTTGGTGATGCCTTTGCCCCTGGACAGGCTTATGTGGCATTATCGCGTTTGCGCAGCTTGAAGGGTTTGGTTTTAACATCACATCTGCGCGAAAGTGGCTTGCAACAAGATCAAAATATCCATTATTTTTCGAGTACCAAACAACCCACAGAGGTTTTAACGCAACAAATTAGTTTAGAAAGTTACGATTTTATCAGAACCTATTTGTTGACTGCTTTTGATTTGAATCTGATTAGATATTACATCAAAGAGCATTTGCAAACCTTTGATAAGGGTGAGAAATCCATCAAGCAGAGATATGATGATTGGACCATGGAACTTTACAAAGATTTCCAAAAGATAGCCGCAACAGCCGATACCTTTATTAACCAGCTTAAAGGGCTATTTGCCCAACAAACTGAACATACACTTTTTAATGTATCGAAAAGGGTGGAGGCCGCATTAAAATATTTCAATCCATTAATAAAGGGCGTTTCCGATCGGTTTTTAGCCCATATAGATTCTGTTAAAGAAGAGAAACAAATTAAAACTTATGTAACAGAACTGCTTGAACTGGAAATTTTGGTTTATGAGCAACTGAAAAAGATGCACAAAAGCAAAGCTTTGCTTAAAGCAATTATTGAAGGGAAAGAGTTTAGCAAGGCCGATACGGAAGCACTACTAAATGTGACTGAACGCAATGAACAATTGCAAAAGGCCATACAACTGAAAGGCCAGGTGTTGAAAGTGAAATCGCCAACGGAAAAAAAGAAAAAAGAACCCAAAATAGACACTAAGTTAATCAGCTTCGAACTCTACGAACAAGGCAAAACGCTACCAGAAATTGCAAAGGAAAGGGGTTTTTCTATTGCCACGATTGAAGGTCACTTGGCTTATTATGTGTCGGCGCAACAGTTAGATGTAAGCAAACTGGTTAAGTCAAATAAAATTAAAAATATAAGCGATGCCGTGGAGAGCCAAAAGACAAAATCATTAGGTACTTTAAGAGATTTTTTAGGTAAGGATTATTCCTTTGGCGAGATTAAGTTGGTGTTGGCCTCATTATTTCCATCAGATGATTAGAAGAAAGCGAAAAGAAGAAAGCAAAAAGAAGAAAGCGAAAAGCTGAAAGACCAAAGATGAAAAGCCAAAGCAGAAGCACCAAAACGAGGGATATGGAGATTGTAAAATAAACTGTTGTTTCAAACCTAATCGACTCTTTTGTTTTAGTCTTTTGCCCCTAGTCTTTCCCCTTTAGTCTTTTACCTTTGGTCTTTTGTGTCGGGTCTTTCCCCTTTAGTCTTTTACCTTTACCCTTTCCCCTTTGGTCTTTCCCTTTAGTCTTTTACCTTTGCTCTTTGATTTGCACTTGAATGAAAAATACTGATTTGCTTGCCCAATACATGCCAGAACCTGCGGCCCCGCTTATTGCAAAGTGGATAGATTATTTTCAGTGCGAATTTAAAATTGCAAAAACACGTTCCACAAAACTTGGCGATTATCGGCATCCATATCGCGATAAGGGTCACCGCATCTCTGTAAATTATAATTTGAATCATTACTCCTTTTTGGTTACTACCGTACACGAATTTGCACACTTATTAACGTGGAATGATTTTAAAAACAAGGTGAAACCACATGGTTCGGAGTGGAAAAAGAATTTCCAGAGGATGATGGTGCCTTTTTTTGAAATGAACATTTTTCCTGAAGACATTCATAAGGCCATAAATAATTACATGTCTAATCCGGCGGCATCAAGTTGTTCTGATTTACACCTATCTCGGGCCTTAAAAAAATACGATTCCGGTCAAACGGAAACCTTGCATTTAGAGCAATTGCCCATTCATTCTACATTCAAAATTAAAGATGGCAGAAGATTTACCAAAGGCGAGCGCATCAGAAAACGCTACCGTTGCGTTTGTTTGGACGATAAAAGAATTTATCTATTCAATCCTTTGGCAGAGGTTTTTGTGTTGAGCTAGCGTTTTCGCCTTAGGTGGTTTACCAATGCCTTAAATAAACTTAAATTCATCTCCATCAAACAGCCCTTTATCGCTTAGTTTCAAATGTGGAATCACCAATAGGGCCATGAAAGATAGCGTCATGAAAGGTGCAACTAAAGTTGAACCCAATTCTTTTGCAAATCGATCGATAGAGGTATAGCGCTCAGCAACGTCAAATCCATTCCGATTGCTCATCAAGCCAGCAACTGGCAAGGGCAATAATTCTTCCTGTCCGTTACCCAAAGCAACCACACCGCCAGTTGCTTGTATTACCAAATTTACAGCCGTACAGATGCTTTCATCATCAACCCCCACCGCAATGATGTTGTGGCTATCATGGGCTACGCTCGAGGCGATAGCGCCAGTTTTCAACCCGAAATTTTTCACAAAGGAAATTGCAATAGGTGCATTTTTGTAGCGGTTTACCACAACCATCTTCAACACATCGGTTTCTAAATCGCTAATCAGATTGCCATTTAGCACCTTTGGTTTTTTTGTTAACTTATTGGTGATTAATTGCCCATCTAATGCTTCTATCACTAAAATTTCTGTTTCACCTTTGTGCGGATAAATAAAATCCTCTACTTTTTTTAAACTACAATCGAACTGATTTACAGCTTCTTGATCGTCAACCTGTTTTACCCAATCGCCAACCAATTTGCCGTTTTCAGCAAGTAGGATACCATCAATATAGGTTTGTTTAACATTGAAGTTCTTTAAATCTTCCAGTACAATAAAATCGGCATTATCGCCAATTTGGAGTTGCCCCACATCTAATTTATAGTGGAGTATTGGATTGATGCAGGCCGCTTGAAGCACCTTGAAAATATCGATCCCTTTTGCTATGGCTCTGGCACAAAGCTGATTGATGTGGTTTTCGACCAAGCTATCTGGATGCTTGTCATCACTACAAAACATCATCATTTCTGGCCAATCATGCATTAAATCGATTAGCGCTTCGAAGTTTTTTGCTGCACTTCCTTCCCGAATTAGAATTTTCATGCCACGTTGCAATTTGTCTAAAGCTTCTTCGGCTGTAAAACATTCATGGTCTGTAGAAATTCCGGCGTCGATATATTGTTGTACGGTATCTCCTCGCAAACCCGGTGCGTGCCCATCTACAGGTTTTCCTAATTTGTGAGCGGCAGCAATCTTTTTTAAAACTTCTTCATCTTTGTAAAGTACACCCGGAAAATTCATCATTTCGCTGAGGTATTTTATTTCCGGACGCTCCAATAGTGACTGAACATCGTGATGATTCAGTTCTGCCCCAGCCGTTTCGAAAATGGTTGCTGGAACACAGCTCGGCGCACCAAAATTAAATTTGAAGGGAACGGTATTTCCATTCTCGATCATAAACTCTACACCCTTCATTCCGCAAACGTTGGCAATTTCATGTGGGTCGCTAATGGTAGCCACAGTGCCATGTAGCACGGCAAGCCTCGCAAATTCGCTGGGAATCAACATGCTGCTTTCTATGTGGACATGGCTATCTATAAATCCTGGGGTGATGAAATGAACACCCTCTTTAGCCTCAGCTATTTTGTTAATGGATTTTATCTTGCCCATCTCCACTTCAACTTCTCCAAAGAAAATGTTTCGTTTAGTAATGTTGACTAGGTTTCCTTCGATTTTGAAATTGCTCATTGGCATATAATTCTTTTTAGGCAGTCCACCGCCTTTACTTTAGGGTTTATAGCAATTGGATTTTGAAATCAATTCCGCACAAATCGCGGTAAAGAGGTGCTGTTTAGTATTTTAATAATTTATCTACGGTTTCTGATAACCTTGACTTCGCTAAAAAATCTTCCTCCAATACTTTATTCATCGGGATGGCAGTATCCAAACTGGCGCAACGTAAAACGGGGGCGTCCAGATATTGGAAACAATGTTCGCCAATCCATGCAGAAATTTCGGCTCCAAATCCATTGGTTAGGGTGTCTTCATGTAAAATTAAAACTCTGCCCGTAGCCATCACCGCATCCCTTACGGCATCTTGATCCCAAGGCTGTAAAGTTCTTAAATCTATCAATGTCGCTTCATGCTCGGGATGAGTTTTTAAATAATCTAAAGCCCAGTGCACACCTAAGCCATACGTTATTATCGAAAATTTGCTGCCCCGTGCAAGCGTAACAGCTTTACCAATTTCTGTTGTGTAGTAACCGTCCGGAACGGGTGCCATTAAACTTCTATACAAATATTTATGCTCGAAATAAAGCACTGGGTTTGGGTCTTCAATAGCTGAAAGTAATAACCCTTTTGCATCTTCAGGGAAAGCGGGATATACGATTTTTAAACCCGGGGTTTTGGTAAACCAAGCTTCGTTACTTTGAGAGTGAAACGGACCGGCACCCGTTCCTGCTCCTGTGGGCATTCTCACCACAACATCGGCCTTCTCTCCCCAGCGATAGTGTGTTTTTGCCAAATTATTTACGATTTGATTGAATCCACAAGTTACAAAATCGGCAAATTGCATTTCTACTACTGCTTTATAACCATTGATGGATAAACCCAAGCCTGCGCCAACAATTGCCGATTCGCAAATGGGCGTATTGCGTACTCTACCTTTTCCGTACTTGGAAGTAAAACCATCGGTAATTTTAAAGGCCCCGCCATAATCTGCAATATCCTGACCCATCAAAACCAGATTTGGATATTTTTGCATAGCCAAATCCAGACCGTCTGTTATGGCATCTAGGTATCTTTTTTCTGTTGAGGCTTCCCCTTTTTCAATGATTTTCGGTTGGTGTGGGAAATACATATCTGCTTCTTCCAGAGCAGCGTTAGCTATGGGTTCAGGCGCTTCAAATGCGGCTTCAACTTCCAATTCCAGATCTCTTTTGATTTGAAATTTCAGATCCAAAATCAAATCAGCCGTTAGAATGCCTTGTTCCAATAAATAATTTTCATAATTGCTTAATGGATCTTTCTGCTCCCACTCATCAAACAATTCTTGGGGTACATATTTTGTGCCCGATGCTTCCTCATGTCCGCGCATCCTGAAAGTTAAGCACTCCACTAAAACAGGGCGAGGGTTTTTACGCAAATCGGTAGCTAAGCGATTGATGGTATCATACACTTCTAAAATGTTGTTTCCATCTACTTGCACACCTTCTATGCCGTAACCGATTGCCTTATCAATTAAATTTTTGCATCTAAATTGCTCCGCCTTTGGCGTTGAAAGGCCGTAGCCATTATTTTCGATGAGGAAGATAACGGGCAAATCCCAAACAGCGGCAACATTTACGGCTTCATGGAAATCGCCTTCGCTTGTTGCTCCTTCGCCTGTATAAACTAAGGTTACTCTTTGCCTTTCGGCTAAAACATCTGCCAGGGCGATACCATCAGCCAAAGCCATTTGTGGGCCAAGGTGAGAAATCATACCAATGATTTTATAATCTTGAGTGCCAAAATGAAAAGAGCGGTCTCTACCTTTGGTAAAGCCTGTGATTTTGCCCTGCCATTGCGCCATCAATTTTTTCAAAGGAATATCCCGTGTAGTAAATACACCCAGATTGCGGTGCATGGGTAAAATATATTCATCGCTCTGCATGGCCAAGGTACTGCCTACGGCAATTGCCTCTTGCCCAATTCCCGAGAACCATTTTCCAATTCTGCCTTGGCGCAGAAGTTTCAGCATTTTGTCTTCAACCATTCGTGGGTAAAGAAGCCTTTTATATAAATTCAATAAGAATTTGTCGTCTTTGTCGCCGCGATGGAAGTGCATATTGGTTTTCGGTTTACAGTTAGCAGATCAGGATGATTAAGATTCCTTATTTTTCTTCATTTCCTCAAATTGCTTTGCAAAAGATTTATCGGCAACTTTTGGCATTTCGCGATATTTGCCCCAACTTTTTTTGAAGAAAGTTTTCAGCATAAAGTTTTTAAATTTTCCGCCAAAAAAGTCCATCCATTTTCGGTTTTGCATCATTTTGTTAAATGCGCTCCAACCAATTTCTTCTACTTTTCCATTATCGTGTGCCGTTGCCGCATCTCTTCGATTGAGCAATAACATTTTATGAATATCAATTTTAACTGGACAAACCTCCGAGCATTTGCCACAAAGACTAGAAGCATAACTTAAATGCTTAAATTCTTCCATGCCTTTTAGGTGCGGTGTAATTACTGAGCCGATAGGTCCGCTGTATGTGGTGTTGTAAGTATGGCCGCCAATATTTTTATACACTGGACAAGCATTTAAACAGGCACCACAACGAATGCAATATAAACCCTGGCGCTGATCTTTTTGAGCTAGAAGGTTTGTACGCCCATTGTCTAACAGGATTACATACATTTCTTCAGGGCCGTCGGTTTCGTTTGGCTGGCGGGGCCCACTCAAAATGGTGTTATAAACCGTAAGATTTTGTCCAGTGCCGTGGGAGGACAGTAAAGGCCAGAATAGATCTAAATCTGCCATTGAAGGAATGATTTTTTCAATTCCAACAATTGCAATATGTATTTTAGGGAAGGTGGTGCTCAAACGGGCATTGCCTTCGTTTTCGGTTAAGGCAATACTTCCTGTATCGGCGATGAGGAAATTACCCCCACTAATCCCAATATCGGCATTTAAGTATTTATCTCGAAGGAGTTCTCTCGCTTTCTGTACCAATTGCGGCGGTGTTGCATCAATGGGTGTCCCGAATTTATCATGGAATAATTGTGCAATATCCGTAGCACTGAGGTGCATGGCAGGTGTAACAATGTGATAAGGTGCTTGTCCAAGCAATTGTACGATGTATTCGCCCAAATCACTCTCTAAGGATTCTATCTGATTGCTTTCTAGAAATTCATTGAGATGAATCTCTTCGGTAGTCATCGATTTTGACTTGATAACCGTTTTGCCATTATTTCTTTTAATGATGTTAAGGATTTCCTGTTGGGCCTCTTCGGCATCATTTGCCCAAATTACCTTTCCGCCTCTGCGTTGAAAATTCGATTCAAATTCTGGCAAGAACTTATCGAGGTTTTCCATCACCCGCCACTTAACAACATGAGCTTTCTTTTTAGATGCTTCTAGGTTTTCGAATTTAGATAATCCGCGTTCAACAGCTACGTTGTATTTACCAATATTGTAATTTATGGTTTTACGATGTGGTAAATCAAAAGCTTTTTCATCGGATTTTTCTAAAAATTCCTCGGAGGTTTTCATCATATTTCAAAGATAGGAATTTCTGTTGCCAGCAGAAGTATTGTGCATAAAAAAGCCCCCCGAATAATCGGGAGGCTAAATATTTTTACTTTATTATTTCTTTGGATTGCCTTTTCCATCCATATCAACAACCGGACGTTTTGCTTGGTTAGCTAACTCCCAGCCAATATAGTAGGTTAAGTGTGCTCTTTTTGCCAACAACTCAAAGTTAATTTTGCTTACCTCATCGCCAGGCCTGTGGTAATCCTGTTGCAACATACCATCGTAATAGAAAATAATAGGAATGCCAAGTTTAGCAAAGTTGTAATGATCTGAACGGTAGTAAATACGCTCTGTATCATTAGGATCGTCATATTTAAAATCCAGTTTCATTTTAGTGTAGGTTGCATTCACTCTATCCTGAAGCGTAGCCAAATCGCTACTTAACATTTTCGAACCTACTGAATAAATGTAGTTTGCTGAATCGGGTTTACCCAGATATTCCTCACCAACACGACCAATCATGTCGGTATTTAAATCAGCAATCGTGTTTTCTACAGGAAAAACTGGATGTTCAGAATACCATTCAGAACCCCATAGTCCTTTTTCTTCACCAACAACAGTCATAAACAAAATGCTGCGTTTAGGGCCTTTGCCTGCTTTTTTAGCATCAGAAAATGCCTTAGCCATTAACAACACGCCAGTGGTACCAGAGCCGTCGTCATCTGCGCCATTGTTTATCTTATCCGGTCCTTCAACATCAGGTGTAATCCCAATATGGTCGTAATGTCCAGTTAGAACCAAAACTTCTTTCTTTAAAACAGGATCAGTTCCTTCTAAAAATCCCAATACGTTTTCGCAACGAACAGGTGTTTCTTTTTTCATTGCACTTGCAGAAATGGCAACACTTAAAGTTTGTGAAGCGGGTTTCATCGTTTCGGCAATTTTCTTCTGTACAGCATCAACCGAAGTGTTTGCAGTTTTTAAAATTTCATTTGCCGTTGCTGTAGAAATTGAAATCGATGTAAAAGGGTTTTGCTTTTTCATCCTTTCGATGTTTTCTGCAGTTTTCATCACGTTCGATCCAGCAGTATAAGATGCCTTACGGGCTTCTGTTATATTATCAAGCGTTGGGTCGATTAAGATAACCGCCTTTGCCTTGCCTTGAGCCAAGTACGACATTTTTTTGGCACGGGCCATCATAGCTTGGCGACGATCTGTTTTATCTCCAGCTTTCGCCGTTGGATCTCCAGCAGCAAACATCATCACCACTTTTCCTTCTACATTAATGCCGTCGAAATCGTTATAGCCATCTTTTGTTAAACCATAACCCACAAACACTACATCATTTGCACTAAAAGTGAAACCGTTTAAACCAACAGAATTGCTCAAGATTACAAAATCTTTATAAGCTTGTTTTGGCTGGCCATTAATCGTAAACATACTTTCGCTCACACTATAATTTGCCAGATCGATTTTTTGGAAATAATCGCCATTTACAGGGCCTTTCAATCCGATTGATTTAAAGTAATTGCGGATGTAATCTGCAGCCATCCATGCGCCTTTTGTTCCCGTCTCACGACCTTCGTACTCATCGGAAGCTAAAATGGATAAATGTTTGCGACCGTCAATTGGGTTAATGGCTTTACTAAACCTAATTGCATCCTTATTGGCTACAAGTGGTTTAATTTGGGCGAAACAACCAGCACTAAGTATGGATGCCAAGCCTAGGGAAAGGATTTTTTTATTCATTATTTTATAAATAGTTTTTGTGTTAGTGTTTTTTAGCAAGATATTTTATCCACTCTGTTTTGATGACGACCTCCTTCGAAGGACGTATTTAAAAAAGTGGTTGTAATTTCTTTTGCAAGTTCTTCTGATACAAATCTGGCAGGGATACACAAAACATTCGCGTCATTATGTTTACGTACTAAAGATGCAACCTCATTTTCCCAGCATAATCCTGCACGTATATTTTGATGTTTGTTGGCGGTGATGGCAACTCCATTTGCCGATCCGCATAGTAAAATCCCATAATCAAACTCACCCTTTTCCACTGCCGAAGCCACTGGATGAGCAAAATCTGGATAATCTACCGAATCAAGAGAAAGGGTTCCAAAGTCCTTAACTTCATAATCATTAAGGAAATTCTTTAAAACTTCCTTGTACTCAAACCCTGCGTGATCTGAACCAATAGCAATTTTTATTTTCGTATCAGACATGGCCAAATTTATAGAGAATTATGAAATCTATTCGTAATGTTTTTGTTAGTTAGCATAGAAAGCCGCTTCAGATTTTTTCTTTTTCCTCTCGATATAGGCTGACACAAAAATACTTAATTCATAAAGTAAGAAAAGTGGAGTGGCCACAATCAACATCGTCATGATATCTGGTGTTGGCGTTACAATTGCAGCTATAATTAAAATTATTACTGCGGCATATCTTCTACTTGATCTCATCAATTTTGGCGTCATCAGCCCCAGTTTAGAAAGGATGAAAATAATTACAGGAAGTTCGAATATGATGCCTGTACCTAAAGTTAAAGTAGAAACAGATGATAGATAAGAATCGACTGTAAAAGTGTTTTTAATTTCTTCACTTACGGTATATCCGGTTAAAAAGTTTACCGATAAAGGGCAAACTACGAAATAACCGAACAATATCCCAACTACGAAAAGCACTGAAGCAAAGAAAACAAAACCACTTGCCGATTTGCGCTCGTTCTCATGCAAAGCTGGCTTTATAAAACGCCAGATTTCCCAAAGCAAATAAGGGAAGCCCGCAACAATGCCACACATTACGCAAACATTTAGTTGTAAGTTAAATTGCCCAGCCATTTCGGTATTGATAATTTCACCATTAATTTTAGTGATACACATATCCTTACCCAATGATGGGAAGTGCTCTACAAGCCTACACATCATTCTATACGTCCAAAAATCAGGTTTTTTTGGGCCGAAAATTACTTTATCTAAAATTTCTTCATTAAAATAGAAGGCGATACCGGTAAATACCCCGATGGCTATAACTGCTCTAATTAAATGTTTACGAAGTACGTCTAGGTGATCGAAAAAAGACATTTCTGCCTCAAGGGTTGTTCCTTTATTCCCGATCGCTTGTAAAAGGGATGTTTTTTTAGTGTCGCTCATGTTGAAAACAAAAATACCATTCTATTTGAATAGAATGGTATGTACGTGTTAAATATAGAAATAGTTTAGCTCATTATGAGAATTAGCTGAAAAAAACCGCTCAACAGAATGCAAATTATCGATTAAAATGTTAGAACCATTTGAAGGCTAAACTGTTCCAGATTTTTAAATCCAAATCCTACATTTGTACTTTAATTATACTTAACTGCCTTAAATTTTTAGGATCGGCAGCATTAAATTGGTAGATTCCATCTGCGCCCGTTACAATTAGGGATTTAGGCCCTGCAATTACATCAAAACTTTTAACATTGCTTAAGGTTTGCAACAAGTTATCGCCAATTTTATATGGGTTAATGATGTTAAAACTTTTTATTCCAAAATTCCCTTCACATAGAAATAAATTATCGCCACTTACACTTAGGCCGTGTGGATTTTGCATAGCGTACACCGCAATTTGTTTTGGCTGAGTTGGATCTTCAATATCCACAACCTCTAATTGATTGCTTGCCTGTCGGCAATTATTTCCAGTGCGTAATGTAACATAGGCATATTTACCTTGTACAACAACAGGATCGCAGGCAAAAATGTGGCTGTAGGTGGATAGTTTTACTGGATTTGAGGCATCTGCTGTACTGAAAATATGCATGCCAGAATTTGTGCCAATAAACAGCTTATTTTCATAAGGGAAAATCGTTTCTACACCCCCAGCCAAATTGATTGTCTTTACAAAAAGTGGATTGGCTGCGGCCTTAATATCAAACAAACTTAAATTATTCATGCCAACAGTATATAAATAATCATTCATCAGCGTAAACCTTGCCATAGAGCCACCTTGCCCCGAGGTGCTTGCACTTGAGTTGTTAGAGCTGCTGTATGCATCGTAATATATCATGTTTTTGCGATAGGTTTCTTTTTTTACCAACGTGTCTTTAGTAATGTATAGATACTTTTCTGCCCCTACGGAATACTGCTGTTGAAAAACATCGTTAACCCTTTTTACTTGTTTGATGTTGTTTATGCTAGATAAATCAAAAGCCAACAAGTCGATAAAACTATCTGCATAGAGAATGTTGTTGTGAACGGCCAAATCTATGTTTCCAGGGATTTTAAGAAAGGCTACATTTATAGGAGCATTGGGGTTTGAATTGTTGTAGATGTGAATGCCCTCATTAGGTTCGTTAATAAAAAGATAATCCTTGTAAAGATATATTTTGCCGGTTTTTTTTACTTCAATTGCTTTGGATATTCCAACAGGTAAGGCCCTCATTTCTTTAACCGATATCATCTTTACAATTTGAATCAGTTCATATTCATCTTTTTTACATTGCGTAAATAAGCCAACAACAAGAAGAAGCAATAAGGCGTTAATTAGATTTTTTTTCATATTCAGTTGATTTTTATTCTAAAACGTGGGGCAAGTGTAAAACGCTACAAATTAGCTTATTAATTCTTAAGCCACACAAAAAATTATGTTGGTGTATCGATTTTAAATATTTGAGGTTTTAGATTTTGACAAAAAAAAAGAGGTCAAATTTTATAATTTGACCTCTTTTTATATTGCTTTTTTGAATTTATATCTTCTCAACAAATTCAAACGTCTCCATGAATTTCGTAGTGAAATTTCCTGCCCTAAAGTTAGGGTCTTTCATGAGTTGTAGATGGAATGGTATCGTTGTTTTAACGCCTTCAATTACGAATTCGCCAAGTGCACGTTCCATGGTACAAATCGCCTCTTCTCTTGTTTGTGCAACACAAATTAACTTGGCAATCATCGAATCGTAGTTGGATGGGATTTGATAACCTGCATACACATGAGTATCAACCCGAACACCATGCCCGCCTGGAGAGTGGAAATTGGTAATTTTGCCTGGTGATGGACGGAAATTATTTGCAGGATCTTCTGCATTTATCCGGCATTCAATCGCGTGCATATCAGGGAAATAATTTTTGCCTGATATTGGAATCCCGGCAGCAACCTTAATTTGTTCTTTAATTAAATCAAAATTAATTACTTCTTCAGTAACTGGATGCTCTACCTGAATTCGGGTATTCATTTCCATGAAGTAGAAGTTGCGGTGTTTATCAACCAAAAACTCGATTGTACCTGCACCCTCATAATTTACGGCCATTGCACCTTTAATCGCCGCTTCACCCATTCTAACACGAAGTTCATCGGTCATAAAAGGAGATGGAGATTCTTCAACCAATTTTTGGTGGCGACGTTGTATAGAACAGTCGCGCTCTGATAAGTGGCAGGCCTTACCGAATTGATCTCCAATGATTTGGATTTCAATATGGCGTGGATCTTCGATGTATTTCTCTAAATATAAACCGTCATTTCCAAATGCTGCACCAGATTCTTGGCGAGCGCTATCCCATGCATTTTCGAAATCTTCATCTTTCCATACCACACGCATACCTCTACCACCACCACCTGCTGTAGCCTTTAGAATAACTGGGTAACCCATCTCGTTCGCAATGGTGATACCTTCCTTAACACTTTCTAGCAAGCCTTCTGACCCTGGGATGGTTGGTACACCAGCAATTTTCATGGTTTCTTTAGCCGAAGCTTTATCGCCCATTCCGTTAATTTGCTCTGGTGTTGCACCGATAAATTTAATTCCATACTCACGGCAGATGTTTGAAAACTTAGCATTTTCAGATAAAAAGCCGTAACCTGGATGGATGGCATCAGCGTTTGTTAACTCTGCTGCTGAAATAATATTGGGAATATTTAAATAAGAATCTTTACTTGGTGGAGGGCCAATACAAACAGCCTCATCAGCAAAACGTACGTGTAAACTTTCGCGATCTGCGGTAGAATAAACAGCAACCGTTTTGATGCCCATTTCCTTACAGGTACGAATAATACGCAAAGCGATTTCACCCCTGTTGGCAATTAGTATTTTTTTAAACATGATTTTTTCGTTTTCGTCTTTGTTTCTATTCGAAACAATTGTAAATGCCATGATTCATGTTTCTAAAAACCATTTACACTGCGATTGCTGGTAAGATACCAACTATCTATATGTTAATCGGTTTGTTTAGCACAAAACCTTGGCGCAATAAGACGGTTTACTAAATAGGTTCAACTAAAAATAACGGTTGATCATATTCTACTGGCGACGCGTTATCTACCAATATTTTCACAATACGACCAGATACTTCACTTTCAATTTCGTTGAAAAGCTTCATCGCTTCGATGATACAAACCACTTTACCTGTACCAATTTCATCTCCAACGTTTACAAACATTGGTTTATCTGGTCCAGCTGAACGGTAAAAAGTACCAATCATTGGCGATTTAACCGTAATGTAGTTCGACGTATCTTCTGCTGCAGGAACAGCTGGTGTAGCAACTGGTGCGGTAGGCGCCGTAGCAACCGGAGCCGCTGCTTGAATAAGCGGAGCTTGTGGTACTGTAGCGTGCACAACTGTAGGTGCTTGGTTTGTTTTAATGGTGATTTTAAAGTTTTCTTGCTCGATAGCAACTTCGTTTACACCAGATCGAGAAACAAATTTAATCAGTTCCTGTATTTGTTTGATATCCATTTTTTAAGCTAGTTATGTAAAAAATAGTGTTAATGAATTAACTAAGTTATACTTTTTTTGTTTTATTTAATTTAAGTTTTTGATAAGGGGAGGGCGCTCATTGCTAATCACTTTGAGCCAAACCAATTCTTCAAACTATTTAGTATCATAAGCCCATTTGAGGTAAACTGATCCCCATGTGAAACCACCACCAAAGGCAGCTAATACAATGTTATCTCCTTTTTTCAATCTGCTTTCCCACTCCCACAAACATAACGGAATAGTTCCATTGGTTGTGTTGCCATAACGTTCTATGTTAATCATCACCTTATCGGTTGTTACACCCATGCGGTTTGCAGTTGCATCAATAATACGTTTATTGGCTTGGTGCGGCACCAACCATGCTACATCTTCAGCGGTTAAGCTGTTGCGTTCCATAATCTCGGCAGCTACATCAGCCATGTTGGTTACCGCAAATTTAAACACGGTAGGCCCTTCTTGATGTGCATAGTGCAATCTGGCATCGATTGTTTCGTGGGTTGCTGGCATTACTGATCCACCAGCTTTCATGCCTAGAAAATCTCTTCCGGAACCATCCGTTCTTAAAATGGAATCTAAAACACCAAGGCCTTCTTCATTTGGTTCTAACAATGCACATCCGCAACCATCACCAAAAATAATGCAAGTTGTACGATCTTCGTAATTGATAATAGATGACATTTTATCGCCACCAACAACCAATACTTTTTTATGCCTGCCAGATTCGATAAAAGATGCACCCGTTGACAAGCCGAATATAAAGCCCGAACATGCCGCCTGTAAATCGTAACCCCAAGCGTTTGTTGCGCCAATCTTATCAGCTAAAACGTTTGCGGTTGCAGGGAAAGTAAAATCTGGAGTAGTGGTGCAAAAGATAATCAGTTCAATTTCCTTTGCATCAATACCTCTCTTTTTAAGCAAACCATTTACAGCATGAACAGCCATATCTGAAGTGCCTAAGCCTTCTCCCTTTAAAATTCTGCGTTCTTTAATCCCTGTCCTACTGGTTATCCATTCATCAGAAGTATCAACCATGGTTTCTAACTCAGCGTTTGTAAGCACATAGTCTGGAACGTAACCATTTACTGCCGTTATAGCAGCGTGAATTTTACTCATTTTAATAAATTATTTAAATGCAATTCTAATCTTTTCAACCAAATTGGTCGTAATCATTTCTCTTGATTGTAAAACCATGTTTTTAACCGCTAATGGGCTAGAAATACCATGACCAATTACCACAGGAGCATTTACACCTAAAACCGGACTTCCGCCATATTGTTCGTAGTTGAAACGATCAAAAAATTCGTCTTTCATACCTTTTTTTATGGTTAACACATAGAATGATTCTGCCAGTTTAAGCATCACATTCCCTGTAAATCCATCGCAAACAATAACATCAGCTTTATCATTAAATAGATCTCGGCCTTCCACATTACCCACAAAGTTGAACAAACGCGTCTCTTTCATTAAAGGAAAGGTCGCCATACTCAGCATATTACCCTTTTCATCTTCTTCACCTATATTCATTAACGCAACTTTAGGTGTATTTATTTGCAATAAATTTTCGGCATACAAACTGCCCAAAACTCCAAACTGAAGTAGTATATCGGGTTTACAATCTGCATTTGCGCCAACATCAAGCAATAAGCCTGTGCCACCTTTAATTTTTGGAAGTATTGTACATAAACATGGGCGGATAATGCCCGGAATGGTTTTAACGCTAAAAACTGCGCCAACCAACATTGCACCAGAGTTACCGGCACTTGCGAAAGAATCGATTTTACCTTCTTTTAAAAGATTGAAACCAACGGCTATGCTCGAATTCGGTTTCTGAACGATTGCTTTGGTGGGGTGTTCGCCCATACCAATTACTTCATCAGTATGAACGTATTCAAAATGATCCGGATTGAAACCTTGTTCTGCTAGAATGGGTTTAATCTGTTCGGTATCGCCGATGAGAACTAACTGTTCACCAGCGTTTAGCGATTGATGAGCTGCTATTGCTCCCAAAACAATTGCTTTGGGAGCATAGTCTCCGCCCATTATGTCGAGGCCTATTTTCATAGAAAAAATCTGTTTGTGTTAGTTCAGGTGTAATCCTGAATTTTTCAGTTGACTAAGGTATGACTAAAGCCGCTGAAAACACAAACAATTTTTTAAGAAAATTACCCGATTTGAGTATTTTCGATAACCAATTTACCGTTATAGTATAGGTTACCATCAACGTTGTAAGCACGGTGTGGTACGTGGATAGCACCTGTTGCCGAGCATGTTGCCAAAGAAGGAGTCACAGCTTTATAGTGCGTTCTTCTTTTATTTTTTCTCTGTTTCGAGATTTTCCGTTTTGGATGTGCCATTGGTATATAATCTAATTATTTTTTTAACTTATTAAGTGCTTCCCAACGTGGGTCGCTATTTTGTTCATTTTCTTCGTGTTGCTTTTCGATTGATAGTTTTTCTAGTCGATCAATCATTTCTTGGTCGCAATCCTTACCAGCCTGCTCACAGTTTTTAATATAAGGCACTGCTACGTTAATCATTTCGTATAGGGGGCCAGATACATCAATTGCAGTTTCTTTACGGCTTAGCGAGATAATTTCATCATCATCACTTTCCAATTCGTCTTCTGCAAACTTTACAATTTGTCTCTCGTACAAATTAATAGGTAGAGGAAATTCAGCTAAGCATTTATCGCAATCTAAATTTACTGTTCCAATTACTTTAAATTTTAAAAGCATCATGGTCTCTTGTTTTTCAAGTTCCAGATCTACTTTTAAATTCCCACTTTTAATTAGCGAGTACTCAAAAGCGTTAAAAAAGGTGTCATCTAGCTCATAGTCAAACTGATGAGTGCCCAATTTTAAGCCGGTAAACGGTAATGAAAATTGTTTTAATGGGTTCAAAGTACTGTAAAATTTTAGCCTGCAAATGTAGGGATAAAATAATTAGATTAAAAATGTTTTTTAAAAATTGTTGGCTTTCAATTTCTGGTATTTCGCAGCAAAGCCTTAAATTCTAAAATTTTGAAAATCTTGGTGTTATTGTTATTTTAAAGTTTAGGATCTCAATCATCACCATTCTGCCTACAAAATCAGGATTGATTATTTTGCCAAAACCATTTGTTTGTTGTTTCTGCTCCATTCGCTCCACGACCCAACGTAAAGTTTCGGAATGGGTAATCCTGCGTAGTCCATTGCGAGTAGAGTATGGCAAGCGGTAATGCCCGATCCACAATGTACAATCACATTTTCTGGCTTAACGTTCCCCAGCGCTTTTAAATACTTATGCTTTAAAATCTCTGGTGCCAGAAACGAACCTGCTCCATCAAGATTTTCGGTGAAGGGAATATTTCTTGCGCCCGGAATGTGGCCTGCAATTAAATCTATTGGTTCGGTTAAACCTGCAAATCGATTCGCATCTCGCACATCAATAACAATATATTCCTCCCTTTTGGCAACTTGTTCAACTTCATCTATATCCGCAAGTGGTAAACTCCAATCGCTGATTTCATACGGGCCAACTACTTTTGCAATTTCCCGTGCATTACTTGTAGGGAAACCTGCCTTAACCGCTGCATCAAATCCACCATCAATTACCTGCACTTTTTTATGACCGATAGCCCTGAGCATCCACCATAGTCTGGCGGCGGCATTGCCTCCGTTTTTGTCATCATAAACGATAATATGGCTGCTTTTAGCAATCCCAAATCGCTGTAAAACCTTTGCAAATTGATTTAATGTTGGTAAAGGGTGCCTTCCGCCCTTGGCAAAATCCCCAATATTGGCTAAATCATCATTTACATCTGCAAAAAGGGACCCTTTTAAATGTTCTTTTTCATATCGCGATTTTGAACCCGCACTGGCATCGATAATTACAAAATCTTGAGATTGACTTAAAGCTATTAAATCTGCTGGCTTTATAATAGGCAAAAGTGTATTCATATTGTGATATTAGTTTGTTTGAGTGATTGACTAAACCCATAATTCCATCTAAGGGGGCTATTGCAAAAACCATATAAAGATATTGAGTATTTATCTGTTTGTGTAAAATATTGAGAAGTTATGTGCTGGCGATGGTTATGGCAAAGCCAATGCAATTTTGCAATGGGTTGAGAATTAGTGTTTTTGCCTACCAAACTCAGCTTAAATGGTCAAGCATTACAAAAGTTCAACAATGTGGGAAAATTGGTTATTATGAAGCCATTTGGATGTACCAAAGACAACGATGCGCTGTTTTAACCGATTTAAACCTGATTGGACGAAAAGACCCAATCTTTCATTGGGCTTGTAGGGAAAGCAGGACTTTCGTAGCCGATGAAATGCAGAACCTTGCTTTTCTAAGAAAAAAGATAAAGTTCATGTGGGTTTTGCTACATACCAAGTTTAGGAAGCATCATCTTTAATGTCGAATTGCGTTTCTACCACTTTTCCGCCGCCGCGTAACTGGTTGCTTAGCAAATCTTCTTGTTCTCTGCGGTTTCTTACAATGTGAATGGCCGAAAATAATGCCTCGGTAAATGAAGTTGAATCTGCCAAATCTTTACCTGCAATGTCATAACCTGTTCCATGATCTGGAGAGGTACGAACGAACTTTAGGCCAGCGGTATAGTTAACGCCATTGTGAAATGCCAACGTTTTAAAAGGAATTAACCCTTGATCGTGGTACATGGCTAAAACGGCATCGAATTTTTTATAACTGCCATTGCCAAAGAAACCATCTGCTGGGTACGGACCAAAACAAATGATGCCTTTATCATAAGCTTCTTGAATGGCTGGAGTGATAATATCTGCTTCTTCTGTTCCCAATAAACCATTATCGCTGGCATGAGGGTTTAAACCCAGAACTGCAATTTTTGGTTTTTCAATCCAGAAATCTTTTTTCAAGCTTTCGTTAATGAGCTTTAACTTGCTTACTATTTTTTCTTTGGTAATGGCCGTTGGTACATCTTTAACAGGAATATGCCCCGTAACCACACCTACACGTAAATTTTCGCTGATCAAGAACATCAGTACATCTTTACTACCGCTTTTTTCTTGTAGATATTCGGTATGGCCAGGAAACGCGAACGTTTCTGATTGGATGTTGTGTTTATTTATTGGCGCAGTAACTAGGGCATCTATATCGCCATTTACAAGATCGGCAGTTGCACGTTCCAAAGATAGTAGTGCATATTTACCACCTGTTTCAGTTATTTTTCCTAGTTCTATTTTTACGTCTTCTTCCCAGCAATTAATCATGTTTGCCTTTTTAAGCTGTGCTTGGTTGGCATGGTTAATTACGTTGAAACTAAAATCGCCAAGGTTATTTGCTTTTCTGTGGAAGGAAGAAACCTTGGTGTGGCCATAAACAATAGGCGTACAATAATTTAGGATGGCAGGATTAGATAATGTTTTGATAATTACCTCTAAACCTATGCCGTTTACGTCGCCTATACTGATGCCAATTTTAAGTTTATTGCTCATAATTCCTGGAAAATTTTAGCGCAAATTACTGATTTTCGATTAAACAGGTGCTTAACGGATAAAAATTAGTTGTTTTGTAGCAAAAGTTTATTTTCCATAACCCAGCTTTTATCGGGAGAACACAATTGTTTTTTAATTTTCCGTGCCTTCTGCGTTTCCGTGGACAAATAAATTTTAAGCTAAGCTTAGTTAACCCAAATTGCCGATTTTCGATTAAACAGGTGCTTAACGGATAAAAATTAGTTATTTTGTGTAATAGAGTTAGTCTGCAAAACACAGCTTGAAGAAGAAAAAATTGTTTTTCTGATTTTTCCATGCCTTAGGTGTTCAGCGGCCAATAAATTTTAAAGATGAGTTTAGTTAAAGCGAAGAAACATTTAGGTCAGCATTTCTTAACCGATAAAGGCATTGCCAACCGCATTGTAGAAAGTTTGGTGAGTACCGACAAGTACAAACAGGTTTTAGAAGTTGGGCCTGGTATGGGAATTTTATCTGATTTTTTGTTGCAACGCCAAGATTTAGAAACCTATTTAATTGATATCGATACGGAATCCTTTCATTTTCTAAATGAGAAATACCCGCAATTGGGCGAGCGCCTAATTAACGGCGATTTTTTGAAATTAGATTTCGACGCGATTTTTCCAGATCAATTTGCCATTATTGGAAACTTCCCTTACAACATTTCATCTCAAATTCTATTCAAAATTTTAGACAATCGAAACAAAGTTGTTGAGATGGTTGGGATGTTTCAAAAGGAAGTTGCCCAGCGTTGCGCTTCACCATCTGGCACCAAGGAGTATGGTATTTTAAGTGTTTTCCTACAAGCGTATTATAAAATTGAATATTTGTTTACGGTAAAACCGGGTACTTTTAATCCACCACCAAAGGTTAATTCGGCAGTGATTCGTTTAACCCGTAACGATATTGAACATTTAGACTGCGATGAAAAACTGTTTTGGCGTGTTGTAAAAGCAGGCTTTAACCAACGGCGAAAAACCTTGCGGAATGCCTTGTCTGCTGTTATGCCACGCGATAAAATGGACGAGCATATTTACTTTGAGAAAAGAGCTGAGCAGTTAACGGTTGCTGATTTTGTGGCTTTAACTCAGCACGTAAGTGCATTGATTTAAAATTTTATCCTACTTGGCCTTCAAAAACCAATTTGGCGGGCCCACATAAAAATACGTTTGTAAATTTTTCGCCATCGTAATCAAATTCGATTTTAATGTCGCCCCCCAACACTTTGATATCGGTTTTGAGGTGCCCTGTTTGGTTTTTATGTTTTGCCATAGCCATGGCTACGGCGGTAACGCCTGTACCGCAGGCATAAGTTTCATCCTCAACACCACGTTCGTAAGTGCGCACAAATAAATGGTCGCCTAGGTCTTCTACAAAATTTACGTTTATGCCTTTTTCATTGTAGGTTTCGTTATAGCGAATGGCTTTACCCGTGTGGTAAACATCAAAATTCTTTAAATCTTTTTGTAGGCTAACGTAATGCGGCGAGCCCGTATTTAAAACGAACGCATCTCCATCGTTGGTTATCAGGTCAACATCAATCATCTGGAGATCAACCCATTCGCCATTTTCTGAAATTCTGGCATAGTGTGGGCCATCAACTGCCAAAAAGTTTGTTTCCTTGTTTATGATACCCAGATGTTTAGCGAAGGCAACAATACAGCGCCCCCCATTACCGCACATGCTGCCCAATCGGCCATCGGCATTAAAATAATGCATCTCAAAATCGTATTGTTCATGCTGGGTAACAAACATTAATCCATCGGCTCCAATCCCAAATCTTCTATCGCAGAGCTGTTCAATCAGTTCATTATCAATGTCTTTTAGCGGACTGGCCGTATGATCAATTAAAATAAAATCGTTTCCAGCGCCTTGGTATTTAAAGAAATTAATTTTCATGAAAGCTTCATTTTTAAATGCAATATTTGAAATGTAAAAGCAACCAGAGCCAATGTGTTTTTTTGTTTTAACATTTTTTAACAAAAACCAGGTGCTTTAATTGTACAAATATCGTTTATATGGTATTAAATTTGAATAAACTAACGAAAAGAATTTAAGCAGATAAAAACTGCTGGGGCATTCTGCTTAAATCAAAGATGAACACAATGCTCTCGCGACCTTTATTAAATAAATAATTAACACATGAAAAAAATATTAGGAATCACAGTTTTGGCTGCATTTATAGGTGGTGCAGCTGCCATTGGAGGTTACAAGCTTTTCGAGCGTAACCAATTAGGCGGAACAATTTCTGAAAAACAAGAATTGTATTTTGCCAATAACCCATTAAAAGTTTCATCTGCAGGTGAGGCAGATTTTACTCAAGCTGCTGCGGCAGTTGCCCCAGGTGTGGTACACATTAAAACAACTTATGCAGCATCAAGCAAGGGACAAGGCGGTTCTTCTCCCTTTGATATGTTTGAAGACTTTTTTGGCGGCGGTGGTCGACAGGCACAACGCCAGCCTAGAGCCGCATCGGGTTCTGGGGTCATTATCAGTCAGGATGGTTATATCGTAACTAACAACCACGTAGTTGAAAATGCAGATAAAGTAGAAGTTATTTTAACCGATAGACGCAAGGTTGAAGCGAAAGTAATTGGTCGCGATCCAAATACAGATTTGGCTTTGATTAAAGTAAATGCAACAGGTTTACCGGTTGTAAAAATGGGAAACTCAGATAATGTGCAAGTGGGTGAGTGGGTTTTAGCCGTTGGTTATCCATTAGATTTGAACACTACCGTTACTGCTGGTATTGTGAGCGCAAAAGCCCGCAGCATTGGAATTATCGGACGTGAACAAGGCAACCAATTAACCGAAGAGGAGTATGATGAATATCGTCGTACCGGTAAAAGACCACAACAAGCACCAAATACCAGTATCGAGGCTTTCATCCAAACGGATGCGGCAATTAACCCTGGTAATAGTGGTGGTGCTTTGGTGAATGCAAACGGCGAATTAATTGGAATTAACTCTGCAATTGCCTCACAAAGTGGTTACAATCAAGGTTATGGTTTTGCAATTCCGGTAAATTTAGCCAGAAAAATTGTTGATGATTTCATGAAATATGGATCTGTTAAGAGAGGTTACATCGGCGTAAACTTTGTTCCTTTAAGTGCAGATAATCCGGAAGAAATTAAAACGAGCGAAATTAACGGACTTTATGTTAATGATGTTGTTGCAGGTGGTGGTGCTGAGGCAGCCGGATTAAAAGCTGGCGATATCATCAAAAAAGTAGATGGCACTACCATTTATGACTCTCCAGATTTACAAGAGAAAGTTGGTCGTTTAAACCCAGGCGATAAAGTGAAACTTACCGTTTTAAGAGATGGTGCGCTTAAAGATTATACTGTAACCTTAAAAGGCGAAGCAAGCGTAGGCTTAGTGGCTAACAATAATGCTTCAAAAGCGGTAGAGATTTCAAAGCTGGGCGCAACCTTTGCTCCAGTTTCTCCAGCTCAAAAATCAAAATTTGGCATCACCAATGGTGTTGTGGTAACGGGCGTAACTGCTGGTAAAGCATTTGATAACTATGGAATCCCGAAAGGATTAATCATTACGAAAGTGAATGGTGTAAGCGTGAACAGTGTTGCAGATGTGCAAAAAGCATTGCCACAAACAAGAAACAACATCATCAGAATTGCTGGTGTAGATGAACAAGGAACTTACAATTTTAATTTCCCGGTTCAATAGCTTAACAAGTGAAAAATTCAAAGATGCTCCCAAATTTAGGGAGCATTTTTTTTGCATATGATTTGGATAACGTTAGGAATGGTAATACGACAATCCTAGGAGCCAATAAAGTTTCAATCAAATCGTTTTAAACTTGTTCTAGTGGTGTGAATTCAATTGGGGCACCTTTAAAAAAGGTGGGAGCTGTTGCATATTAAACCCTTCGTCCTAAAATCACTCTATGCCATCATAACATTGTTCATCTATTTTTCATGAACAATATTTAGTTTAGCAATTTATTGATGATCAGTGTTAATCGATGCTTGATTTTGAATAATCAACCTACAACCAATTATGGCATTAGCGTACATTAACCTTAGCTCTAAACAATATTTTAATTTTATGTGCACGAGCGATTTTCAAAGGAGAATCTATCATGATACGTATCGGGAATTTCAAAAAAAATCAAAGATATACAGTTTAAACGCCACTCTTCATACTTTTTCAGATATGGTTAAAGCGAATACAAGAGCCAATTCGTTACATCATAAATTGCAGTATTGCGTAATGAATACGATTGAAGCTCTAGAAAATCAGATGCCTACACTCCAAGATGAGGACGGGAATGCTATTTTATTTGATTTTGCAGAGTTGGAAATTTATGCTTCTGATTTATTAAACAAGGCTGCGCATGTGGTGAGCTTAAATTATACCAGCCCAAAATTAGTTTTGCACGAAATTGTTGATGATTTGCTTATTTTAAGTTATGATAACAGAAGTCATGTCAATGAGACCTTTATCGTTAAAATGAAAAATGATGTTATGGTCAACTATCAAGAGCAAAACGCGTTGGTGTTGAGCTAATGTCCGTTCGGAATAAAGGCTGAAAGACCTATAATCTTCAGGCTGCCTCGAGATTAACCCATTCACAAAAATGACCCCTTTTATGGTGTGCTTACATGCCATTTTTGGGCAGAAAAGGTAAGCAATGCGTATTCTTTTAAAACGTTTTTCCATCAAAATAAGCCGTAAGTGAGCATTTAAGTGGACGGGTGATTCACTTAAAAAGGCACTTAAAGTGCAATGAATCAGTATATTCAAATAATAATTGAAGTAAAAAAAATAAAAAATTGATTTATAGGTATTTAAGCGTACCTTTGAAGAAATTAAATACAATATAATGCAACAAGGAACAGTAAAATTTTTTAATGAAACTAAAGGTTTTGGATTTATCACTCCATCAAACGGCGATAGCGAAATCTTTGTTCATGCTTCAGGCTTAATCGACAACATTCGTGAGAATGATTCTGTAACCTACGACGTAGAAGAAGGAAGAAAAGGCCTAAACGCGGTAAATGTTAAAGTAGCTTAAGAAAACTCGAACACATAAATCGTAAAAAGTCCCGGTACAAATCGGGACTTTTTTTATGCCCATAATTTTGAAATTAACTATGGTATCAATCATTTCAACATCCTTTATTGGAAATTAGATAGCAGAATCATTTTTAATGCCAAATAAAACCCAAAAGTGTGAAATGTGTATAATCAATTTCAAAGCGACAAACAGCAAGCTTCCCAAGGCTGATTCGAGCTTATTCGAGCCCAAATGAAACTATAAATAATCCAAAAACTTTCGATTTTTTGCGACTTAGCTTTAGAATGTTTCTAAATAAATACTTTATGGGCGTTTTGTCATAATGCTTTATAAATTAAAGCTATAATTAAATACTTTTGCAAGAAATATAGATATAAATCCTAATCAAATGAGTGGTTTCGGAAATGCTTTTTCTTCTTCTATTGGGAAGAAATTCATAATGGGTAT
The DNA here is from genome assembly GCF_003173595.1 of Pedobacter yonginensis. Taxonomy (GTDB): domain Bacteria; phylum Bacteroidota; class Bacteroidia; order Sphingobacteriales; family Sphingobacteriaceae; genus Pedobacter; species Pedobacter yonginense. The sequence continues at coordinate 364,096 of NZ_QGNZ01000002.1, read as the reverse complement.
TACAGGTTTGTTCCTGATACTTTTTTTAATTGTACACTGTGGCATTAACGCGTTAATCTTTTTAGATGACGATGGCTTAAAGTTTAACATTGGTGCACATTTTATGGCAACAAATTGGATCATCAGGGCTGGTGAATATGTTCTATTCATTGGTTTGTTGGTTCACATTTTTCAAGCGTTGCGTTTAACATTGCAAAATCAAAAAGCAAGGCCAGTTAAGTATGCTGTTAATGATGGCAAGGCAAATAGTAAATGGTATAGCCGTTCAATGGGCTTATTAGGCACACTATTGCTTATTTTCTTGGTGGTTCACTTAAAAGACTTTTGGGTAGTTTCTCGCTTTACTGGGATTCCAACCGTTGATGTAAACGGTCACGAAAATCTTTACGGTGTAATGAAAGTGAAATTTCAAGATCCAGTTAGAGTAGGTGTTTATATCCTAGCTATGATTTCTTTATGTTACCATTTATTGCATGGTTTTGCATCTGCATTTCAAACAATGGGTTGGAATCACTCTAAATATAACGGTATAATTAAAAATGTTGGGGTTTGGTATTCAATTATCATTTCATTGCTATTTGCGGCAATGCCAATTGCAGTTTACGCAGGTTTAATTAAATAATTTTAAGCACGAAAGATATGTCAGATATTAATTCAAATATACCGGAAGGCGAATTAACCCAAAAATGGACCAAATTTAAGTCATCTGTGGCTTTGGTTAATCCATCCAATAAAAGAAGTATAGAAGTAATTGTAGTAGGCTCAGGTTTGGCGGGCGCTTCGGCGGCAGCTACTTTAGCCGAAATGGGTTACAAGGTAAAGTGTTTTTGTTTTCAAGATTCACCTCGTAGGGCGCACTCAATCGCTGCTCAAGGGGGTATCAATGCAGCAAAAAACTATCAAAATGATGGTGATAGCACTTACCGCTTATTTTACGATACCATTAAAGGTGGTGATTACCGTGCTCGCGAAGCCAACGTGCATCGCTTGGCAGAGGTGAGTACCAATATTATAGATCAATGCGTGGCTCAGGGTGTTCCTTTAGCTCGTGAATATGGTGGTTTGTTGGATAACCGATCATTCGGTGGTACACAGGTTCAACGTACATTTTACGCTGCGGGTCAAACTGGTCAGCAATTATTGTTAGGTGCATATTCTGCTTTAGAACGCCAAATTGGTATGGGTAAGGTAGAAATGTACACACGACATGAAATGCTTGAGGTGGTTAAAATCGATGGTAAGGCTCGTGGTATTATTGCACGTAACTTAATTACAGGACAACTGGAACGTCACTTCGGTCACGCGGTAGTTTTAGGAACAGGTGGTTATGGAAACGTATTTTATCTTTCTACCAATGCAATGGGAAGTAATGTTACTGCAGCCTGGAAAGCGCACAAACAAGGTGCTTACTTCGCCAATCCTTGTTATACTCAAATTCACCCAACTTGTATCCCAGTTTCTGGTGATCATCAATCAAAATTAACCCTAATGTCAGAGTCATTGCGTAACGATGGACGTATTTGGGTGCCTAAAAAGAAAGATGATAACCGCAAACCAACCGATATTCCAGAGGATGAAAGAGATTATTATTTAGAGCGTCGTTACCCTGCTTTTGGTAATTTGGTTCCACGTGATGTGGCTTCTAGAGCGGCCAAAGAGCGTTGCGATGCAGGATATGGGGTAGGTGCTTCTAAGCTTGCCGTTTATTTAGATTTCAAAGCCAATACAGAACGCTATGGTAAAATCGAGGCTTCAAAAGCGGGTAATCATAATCCCGATAAAGAAACCTGTATGCGTTTGGGTACTGCGGTAATCAAAGAAAAATACGGTAATCTCTTCGATATGTACGCGCAAATTACTGGAGAAAACCCTTACGAAACTCCAATGCGTATTTATCCAGCGGTTCACTATACCATGGGCGGACTTTGGGTTGATTATAACTTAATGACATCTGTACCAGGCTTATATTGTACTGGTGAGGCCAACTTCTCAGATCATGGCGCCAACCGTTTAGGTGCATCGGCATTAATGCAAGGTTTAGCTGACGGTTATTTTGTTCTACCGTACACCATTGGAGCTTATTTATCAAAAGAAATTTCGGTAAAAGCAATCCCAACAGATCATCCTGCGTTTGTTGAAGCTGAAGCTAAGGCAAAAGGCATTTTGGATACATTAATCAATATCAAAGGCACCAAATCTGTAGATCATTTCCACAAACGCCTAGGTTTAATTATGTGGGATAAATGTGGAATGTCTCGTAGTGAGCAAGGATTAAAACAAGCTATTGAAGAAATTAGAGCATTAAGAGCTGAATTCTGGAGAGATGTTCGTGTTCCTGGAACAAGTGATGAATTAAACACAGAACTAGAAAAGGCAGGCCGCGTTGCAGACTTTATAGAACTAGGCGAATTGATGTGTATTGATGCTTTAAACCGTAACGAGAGTTGTGGTGGTCATTTCCGTGAAGAATACCAAACAGAAGAAGGTGAAGCTTTACGTGATGATGTAAACTATGCATACGTTGCAGCTTGGGAATTTAAAGAAGGGGTAAACTTCGAGCTTCATAAAGAAGAGTTGAAGTTTGAAAATATTAAAGTAGCACAAAGAAGTTATAAATAGATGTGAGAGGGTAGATATGAGAAACCAGATTGAAGATAGGAGAATGGGCGATGCCCGAAAATCCTCAAATCTTAAATCTAAGCCTCACATCTCAAATCTAATGTCCAAAATCTCAATATCATGAGTACAGGAAATATGAACTTAACGCTAAAAGTTTGGCGTCAAAAAAATAACAAAACCGCAGGTGCTTTGGTTGATTATAAAGTAACTGATATTTCACCAGATATGTCCTTTTTGGAGATGTTCGATGTGTTGAATGAGCAGTTGATTAACAAAGGTGAAGAGCCAGTAGTATTCGATCACGATTGTCGTGAGGGAATTTGCGGAATGTGTTCGATGTTTATTAATGGTCGTCCGCATGGGCCTAAGGATTTGGTTACAACCTGCCAATTGCACATGCGATCTTTCAAAGATGGCGATACCATTGTGGTTGAACCTTGGAGAGCTGCTGCTTTTCCAGTTGTTAAAGATTTAGCTGTAGATCGTTCTGCATTTGACAGGGTTATTGCAGCTGGTGGTTTTATTTCTGTAAACACAGGTAATGCTCAAGATGCAAACAGTTTGCCTATTCCAAAAATGCAGGCTGATGCGGCTTTTGAAGCTGCTGCTTGTATTGGTTGCGGTGCTTGTGTGGCAACTTGTAAAAATGCCTCAGCAATGCTTTTCGTTTCTGCGAAGATTTCACAACTGGCATTATTGCCTCAAGGGCAGCCAGAACGTTACCGTCGCGTACAGAGCATGGTAGCGCAAATGGATTCCGAAGGCTTTGGTAACTGTACTAATACAGGTGCTTGCGAGGCGGAATGCCCTAAAGGAATTTCTTTAGAGAACATTGCCCGTATGAATCGTGATTTCGCATCAGCAAAGTTCATTTCAGAAGAAACGGTTTAAAAATATACTGTGCATCCAGGTTAAAACTTGGGTTCTTAAGCCTTCACTTTGTGAGGGCTTTTTTTGTTTAGAAACTGAAATATTTTAACGGCATTTTTAGATTAAAAAGTACAAAGACTCATCACTAATGATCCATTTGAAAACATACGAAAGTTAATTATTTTCAATCGAAAGTTTGATAGGCGAATTTAACGCAAAATAAAAGTTTGCGAAAGTGTTAAAAATCTTATGTTGGCATATTAAAATATTCCGATATTGGAAATTTTATTCTGTAAAATTTGCATATACATTAAAGATTTTATAAATTTAGACTTCCGAGACAGGAGAGAAATCATAAAACCCCGACTATTTAGCTGGGGTTTTGTGGTTTTTTACATGATATTTTATGCTATTGTAAAGGTGTTGATTGGTAGAAGATGGTGAGTTGGAAATTTCTCTTAACGGAGATTGAAGTTAACGTTAATATTGTATTTCACCCGAACGGGTAATCCGTCTTGCATTCCAGGATTCCACTTTGGTGATGATGAGATTACCCTTAATGCTTCTGCATCTATTTCAGGACTGACACCCCGAGTTACTTCAACATGAGTTAGCGCACCATCTTTTTCTACAATAAAGGTGAGAAATACTTTCCCTTGAATTTTATTTTTCGCAGCTTCTTTTGGGTATTTAATATGCTGACCTAAATATTGATAGAAAGCCTGCATACCACCCGGAAACTGGGGTTGCTTTTCAATTTTAACAAAATCAACTATTGCATTATTATCAGAATCTGCTGATGGTGACTTAGATTTGGCACTTTCAGTCATCCTGTCCGATTTGGTTTTGCTATCTGATTTTTGGTTCTGTGCATGTAAAAGCGAGTTCAAGAAGAACAAGCAAATGAGTGTTAAGATTAGATTATTTAGGGATTTAAGGGGTGTTTAGTTATGAATTGCGGCAGATGCATTCGTTTGTTATGCAAAGGCCTAATAATTAAAGTACGAGCCAACGTTCATTGGCGTTGATTCAAATTTTTAAGCTATTCATTAATTCTTTTTTGGTGCAGTTTTAGCTTTTTTGGTTGTGATGATAATTACGCCATTCTTTGCTTTTTCACCATACAGCGTTTTTGAGGAGGCATCTTTTAATACTTCAATAGAGGCAATGTTTTCTTGATTAATTAATTTAAAATCTGCTTCTGCAGTCTCTTTGCCGTCAATAATGTATAGTGGTTTTGCTATTGATAAGGAATCGGCGAACAAAGATATGCTTTTAGAATCCCTTTTGAGCAGAACTGTCGGATTCTGTTTTCTCAGGCTGATACCCAACTCCTTGCCATCAATTTTGGAACTTGGCAGGGTTTTAGGCGTGATGGGTTCCACGGGTCCTTTACCTTCTTTAGTTTTAATAATGATTACTCCTGCAAAACCATCTGTGCCATATTGCGCCACTGCCGAACTGTCTTTCAAAATGGTTACGGATTCGATGGTGTTTGGATCTAAACCTTTGAAAGAAGATGTACCCCTAATGTACTGCTTGTTGCCATCAATGATCACCAGTGGTTCTTTAATTGATAGGGGGTTTGTTTCTTTAAATGTGATTCTTTCGATTTTAATGCTGTCTTGTTTTTGTGCTGAAACACTGAGTGCAAAGCCAAAAAATATGCTGGTTATAAAGAATAATTTGTTCATAGGATGATGTTAAGGTTGATGATTTATTTAATGCTTTGGTCAAAAGGCTTATCAATTACGAAATCTTTACTTTCTAATTTTTTGAATAAGTTTGCCTTTGCTTGTTTAGTTGTAACTAGAATTACGCCATTTTTTGCGCTCAGCCCATAAGAATTGGTGGCTACTTGATTTTTAAGTACGGCTATAGATTCTATATCGTTTGGGTTTATCGTGCTTAATGAGGTATTGCTTGAAAGCTTAACGCCATCAACTACAATAAGCGGTGCCGTTGAACTGTTAATGGGTGTTCCATCAAATCTTAATGAAACTTTTGCATCCGTTTTTTCTGTACTTATTGGTTTCTCCGTTGCGAGCTTAAAATTTACGTTGATGTTGTATTTAACTCTTACTGGCTTGCCGTTTTGAATGCCTGGATACCATTTTGGACTTTCTGAAAGTACTCGTATCGCTTCTTCATCTGTTCCGCTGCCTAAGCCCCGCGTGATTTGAATGTCCGATAGATCTCCGTTTTTTTCAACGTTAAAGCTTAAAAAAACCTTGCCCTGAATATTATTTTCGACCGCCAATTCTGGGTATTTAATCGATTTACCTAAATATTCGTAGAATTTTGTTATGCCCCCTGGAAATTCGGGCTGCTTTTCTATGGAAACAAAGTCGTAAACCTTTTCATCGCCGTTTTCGGTTTTGGGCGTTGGCTTACTGTAAGCGGTCACCGATAGATTACTTAAGTCTTGGTAGCCATCAATTGATTTTATGTTATTGTTTTCTAATTTACTGTCTGCACCAATAATAGCAAATGATACTTTAAGTGTGTATTTTCCATTTGGTACTGTTTTGAAACCTTTGTAGGCCGAAACGGCTTTGATTACTTCTTCATCGCAGCCTTTACCTAAATCTATGCTATTGCTTAAATTATTTATTTTCCCATTTGTTACGGTAAACTTGATCTGTGTATTGCCCTGAAGATCGCTTTCTTTGGCTTCTGCTGGGTAGTTGATGTTTTGAGATAAAAAATTATAAAAATCTTTCCATTGATGATTTGTTTCGCCCTCAACCGCAGTTTTAGATGCAGCAGAATCAGCCTTGGCTTCTGGTTCAGAAACCATATTTTGCACCAATGCTATGGGCTCTTCTATAGCGATTTGATCTGTAATGGAGATTAGTTCCTCATTTTTCCGAATTGTTGCGGAGGAGAATACGATCAGAATTGCAAATAACGGGATAAAGATTCCATACTTTAAAACGGCTATTTTTTTAGAGGGCTCTTTGTGAAGCATGAATATTCTCTTTTTAATCAATGATTTATCGAAGAAACCATTGGTTAAACTATTGGGCGAAACGCCGAAAGATTTGCTTAAAATTAACAATGCGTATTCTGATTTGTCGCCTTGAAATTCGGCCGCCTTTTCATCAGCTAAAAACTCGTGAATATTTTTAATGGCTCTTTTATAAAAATAAATAATCGGATTTAACCAAGTTAAAATACCCAAGAGTTCAAAGAATAAAATATCTAAGGTATGCCATTGCTTAATGTGAGCTTCCTCATGAATGTCGATCACATCCATTTGAGGAAGTTCTTTGTCTATGATTTTACTGCTAAAGAATGAAAAGGCCGAGCCAGATTTTGCATTTTTTATTAAAATTTTAACAACAACTAAGTTGTACACTAACTTTCCAAGAAAAAACATTATACCTGCACAATAGATAGAAACCAAAATGCTGGCCCAACCGAAGCCAGAATTGCTTTCTGTTGCTATGGTTGCTTTCGCCAACACTTCATCCCAATTAACAGATGCATAAACTTGTTGTGCAGCTTTTTGTTCAGTTAGCCATTCTAAACGAATAAATGGGATCACCAAAGATAGTACGCCCGCAGCAACAAGGTAAAAACGGTTTAATGTGAAGTAGGTTTCTTTATCTAATAGCAACTTATAAAAGCCGTAAAAAACAATTAAGTATATGTTTACCTGTAGGAGATAGTGTGCAAAACTCATTTTGGCTTGTGTTTAATTTTGTTAATCATTTTTAGGATTTCATCAACATCACTTAAATCAAGCTTTTCTTCTTTCACAAAAAATGAGAACATGCTTTCTACTGAGTTTTCGAAATAATTGCCAAGCAGTTTTTCTGTTGCGTGGCGTTTGTATTCTTCTCTGCTAACTAAGGGGTAATACTGATGGGCTTTGCCCATAGCCTCATGACCGATAAATCCTTTGGTTTCTAGGATTCTGATAATGGTTGACACGGTGTTGTAAGCTGGTTTTGGGATGGGTAATTCGTCAATTACTTCTTTTACAAATGCTTTTTCCAACTGCCATAAGACTTGCATAATCTGCTCTTCGGCTTTTGTTAAATCTTTAATTTTCATGATAACTTTAATAATAAGGACTGGGGCAAAATTTTTGCCTTAAATTAAAGTTAAAACTAATCAGTTAGTTACGCAAATTTATTGTGATTTATTTTAACAAAAAATGGAAATAATTAAATGGTAATGAGGTTGTTCTTGATGCCGTACACGACAAGTCCTGTTCTCGATTTGATATTGAGCTTCGCAAAAAGCGATTCGCGGTAGTTGTCAACAGTTCTAGGGCTTACGTTCATCAGATCGGCAATTTCCTTATAGGTTAAATCGCTACTGCAGAATTGGAGGAAAGACAATTCTCTTGCTGTGAATAATGGTTTGGTATCTCCATCTTTAAGTGCGACTAAGAGCCTACCCGAAACCATTTCATTTACAAAAAATCCTTTTGCTACAATAGTTTTAATGGCGGTAAGTAAATCTGTAGGGGTAGATTCTTTTAGCATATAACCAACAGCTCCTGCTTTTAGCATCCCGATGATGGCTTTTTCATCCTCAAACATACTTAAAGCGAGTACATGAACTTTTGGATGATTGTCTTTTATCCATTTAGTTGCAATGTAACCATCCATAATGGGCATATTGATATCCATCAGAACGAGTTTTACCTCTGGATTTTTATTTATTTTATGCTGTAAATCAACTCCATTGGTCGCTTCAAAAACCACCTCAATTTCATCAAATTCTTCTAAAAGACTGGCTAATCCAGAACGGAAAAGTGTATGGTCATCAACAATGGCAATGGGTATAGTGGGCAGCTGCATAATTATGGATAGGGGATTTCGATTAATATTGTTGTTCCAATTTGAGGTGACGAATCTAAGTCTAATTTCCCATTAATCATGTCTATTCTTTTGTGGATTGAGTTTAAGCCCATGCCTGTTTTTTTTGCTTTGGTTTCGTCGTAATTAAAGCCTACTCCATTTTCTTTAACTTTTAAGAAAAGCTTGTTATCACTAAAATAAGTATCTATTTGAATGGTTGTAGCCTGTGCATGCTTAATGATGTTGTTTATAATTTCTTGCAGTAAACGTAAAATAATTAAATCTTTATCAGGCGATGATACTTGTATATCAAACAGATCATTCGAAACTTTAAGTTCGTAGGCTCCGGTTTTGCTTAGCCAACTTATTTCTTGATCGATGGCGTGGCCAATGCCATGTTCTACCATTTGTTCGCCATGTAATAACTTGGCCAATTCTCTAAGTTCTTTAATAGATTTACTGAGCAGGGAAAGTGAATTTTCTATTTTTTTTCCGGCCTTTTCTTGATCGGTTAAATTTATGGAGTTAAGGGTAAGGGAGGTTAAGCTGAGCAATTGGCCCACATTATCGTGTAATTCTGTGGCGATGCTCTGCATGGTTTGATCTTGAACTTCGACGAGGGTTTTCAAAATTTCGGCATCAAATTGCTGTTTCATGTTCTCCTTTTCGATTACATGATTTCTCTTATGCTTATTGTAGAGCCTGATGTACAGAATCAAGAATACAGGCATCAACAGAAAAATAAGCGTTGCTAAAATTATTAAAGATGTAACCTGCGTTGCCGGGCTCTGCATATAAAGGAATATGACCAAAAACTATATAAAAGTACATTAAGAAGGACATAAATATACCATCTTAAGTGATTATTTGTGCTGACTTTATCAAACAAAACCTCATCAAACAAGTTAATAACCGTTCCTCCGAAATAGTAAAAAAGCACACCAACCACCCACCAAAATTGGGGGTGATATTTTAATTGAATAAAATTCTGGTCTTTTAAGAGCAACAGAAAGTAATATAAACTGTAAATAACAAATATTATGGCTGATACATTGATGGTAATGGTGTTTAATTCTGTTATTCCGTGACTGTACAAATCGTAACTATATGATAAAAGCATTAACCCCGAACCGACTAGAATAATCGGTTTGGGGTTAGTATATTCCTTCAGAAATTTATAAAGGCCGAAACTTACAAAACAAAGTTCAACTAATATATAAAGATTATAGAGCCATACATTATAATGGTGGAACACTTTACTGATTATGGATGCAATTGTTTCAGTAGAAAAAGTAATTGCCATATACACAATTGCGATTTTCCAAAACAAACTTTTGTCTTTTGCTAAAAAGATAATTGCAACGATTAAGCAGATAAGCTCTACGCAAGTGGAAGGAGATATGATCTTAATCATTTTTACAGCGCGGTTCCATCGCAAGAATGTGGACAAATTTCACCTTTATTTTCGGGATCTACACTTAAATCGTCGTCGTGAACTTCTCCGCCATAACCTTTACCTTGTGTTGTAGGTACAAAAATTACGGTATTTCTACCGATGTAATCATCTGGTAAATCTGCAACGGTTTCTTTGGTGTATTGTCCAAAATAAACGCGTAAACCATCCGCGTTTTGTTCTTTTAATGTGGTGTAAATGCGTTCTATTTGTTCTAGCGGAAACCAAACGGCTTTTGTATAGGCATCGCTCGGATGTTCTTTATTGTACCGGGTGTAGGCATCAACCATTTGTCTGGCTACTTCTACTGGAATACTTCCAGGATTTTTGTCATCGTTCATATTTGTTTGGGATAATTTTTATAAAACTCGTGAATAATTAAAGTATTGGCAATAGCTCTGCTTTATTTTCTATACCGTAAAAACACCCTTTTAATTAGGGCTAATTGCGCTGTTTTTTAAAGATGCTGGCAATTACTTTTGGATTGTAATTAAAGGAAACATCTCCCTATGAATTACATTAAAATAATTGTCTAACCTATTGGTCCAGTTTAAAATGATTCGTTATGATGAATTCTGTACATTCCAAATCATTAAAAATGATGAACACGATTTTAGTTTCTGATCGTCAAAACTCTATAAGTGATAGAGAGATAGAGATTGTTAAACTTCTATCGCTCGGTTACAATAGCAAAGAAATTGGTGAAATGCTTTTTATAAGCGAACATACCGTAAATACCCACCGTAGGAATATGGTGAAAAGGCTAGATCTGAAAAATTCGTATCAGTTAATTGTTTGGGCATTTAAAAAGAGAGTTCTGTCCTTCTAGAAAATATTATTATTTAACGCCTCTATCTCTCAACCGCAATTAAGCCTGCCACTATCTAATGGCAGGCTTTTGTTTTTGATAGGTATTGTGGGTATTAAGGTCTTGCCGGTGCTGGCGTAGGCAATTCTTTTCTTGGAATTTGTGCTTCGCGTTGTGAGGTATTGTACACAAAGGATGCAATAATGGTTGCCGCTTGTTTTAAATCATCTTCTACTAACCTATCGTAGGTATCCATGTTGCTGTGGTGTGTGCGGGTGTTGTAATCTGCTGGATCTTGAATAAATTGGAAACCTGGGATTCCAACGGCATCAAATGCTTGATGATCCGTTCCACCTGTATTGTTTATGGTAATGGTTGTTGCGCCTAGATCGTTAAATGGTGTTAACCAGCTCTGAAATATGGGCCCTGCGGCTTCATTTCCTTGTAAATAAACGCCTCGGATTTTTCCCGTGCCGTTATCTAGATTGTAGTAGGCTGAGATTTTTTTCTGATCGGGTGTTAAAACCATCGTTTTTGGGTCGCCGTAATGTTTTGCTACATAGCCTCTCGATCCAAATAAACCTTGTTCTTCTGAGCTCCAAAGGGCAATTCGGATGGTGCGTTTTGGTTTAAAATCAATTGCTTTCAAAATCCGCATGGCTTCCATCATTACGGTAGAGCCAGCTGCATTATCTGTTGCACCAGTTGCCGCATGCCACGAATCGAAGTGACCGCCAATCATCACCACCTCGTCTTTCAATTTTTTATCCGTTCCGGGAATTTCTGCGATAACATTGTAGCCTTGTGGGTCTTGATCGTAAAATGAGGTTTTAATATCGGCTTCTAGCTCTACTGCTTTTCCTGCCCGAAGCAAGCGCTGAATGTGTAAAAAGTCTTCTGCTGAAACTTCTAACTCTGGGGATACAGGTTTAGCATCTAAGGCATAAGAGGCGCCATTGCTTGTGAAAAAAGTACCTTGTCCGCCACGGGCATAGGTTAAAATTAGGCCTACTTTTTCTTCTAACAGCATGGCGCTGATGGCTGCTCTAACTTCTCGCATTTTCATCATTTGGGCCATTCGATCTGCCATAGGGCCACCGGCTGGGCGTTGCCTTGCTGGCGCACCAGCTTTAGCCGCAGCCATTTGGGCTAAGGTTGTATCTGCATAGCGAGAAAAATCTGGTCGCGTACCACTGGTTAATGGCGTACCTTGATCTAACATAATGATTTTGCCTGATAGTTTGCCTTTGTATTTCGCCAAATCTGATACACTATCCGCTTTGATTAAAATGACTTCAGATTTTATAGGGCCATTTGTGCCAGGTGTCCAAGCTTTGGGTGAAGCAATAATTGCATGGTAATACGGAAGTGTGGTTGCTGCATAGTATTTATCAATTTGCCAGCCTTTGCCAAAAGTGCCCCAAGCTTCTAAATGTGCGTTTTTTAATCCCCACTCGGTAAGTTGTTTAACTGCCCACTCTTGTGCTTTTTTTAAGCCTGGCGAGTTGGATAAACGGGGGCCATTAACATCTGTTAAGTTAAAGGCGATATTCATGGCTTTGGAATTTTCTAAGCCTTCTTTTCTGATTTTCTGTACTGCGGCAGCATCGGGTGTGTCTTGTGCAAAGGCAGAGAGGCAGTAGCCAAAGGCTAAAGCGGTTAGTGTAAATCTTTTAATCATAGTTTTTTTATAAGTCGGTTTGATTTGATTTAAAAATACGCTTTAACTTGACTTAAAATGATTTACAATGAGATTTTTACATCGAAACTTTGTTGCGTTTATCGCTTTGGGCGGTTTTTTTGTTGTAGGGCTTTTATTTAGCTAAACCTTATTGAAACGAAAAGCCCGCAAACCATTTTTTATGGTGCGGACTTGTAGTGTAAAGAAGGGCTGCCGTTAAAATGAAAGGCAGGTATTGCTTTTCGAATTTTAAAGACGGTTTATTTTATACTTTTTTTAGTTACGATGAAATAGCCAATGACAAATAATACCAAAGCGTAAATTAAGCTGGTGTAAATTTCTTGTGTAAAGATTGGGAAATCAGAAGGATCGGATAATTTTCTGGCGGCTGTACTGCTGTTTAAAACCAATGATGGGTGACTGTAAGGAATTAAATAGGCATATTTCCAACCTACATTGCCCGTTATGATGCCCATGATTGTTCCGATGAAGCCAATGCCCATGGGTTTTAAAAAATCGCCCCAAAGTAGGCTTAATATAAATTGAATGGATAGAATACCTAATGATGCTAGGAAGAGTTTGGCGTAAAATTTAACTAGAACCAAAGAAGGATCGTACTGATTAAAATTGTATTTGGGCACTAAGGCCTGCAACAGATGCCCGAATACAAACGTGAAGGCGGCAAAAAGGAACAGGCAAACAAATATTAAGATTACGGCGTATAAATATTTGGCGGCATAAATGGAAAACTTATTTAATGGCTGCGCGAAAAGTGTTTTCCAGGTATCGTTTTTATGCTCGATATTATTAACTGAAAAAGCCATGAAAATGACGTAAAATGGTAAGATTAAAACACCCATAACCCCGAGCGCGGCGCCTAAGTAGCGTAGCCACAGCATAATAGGTAGGTAGTGCATTTTGAGCACCTTATCTGAGCTTGTATAAAAGCCAAAAGCTACTAATGCACAGATTACGAATGGCAATATGATGGCTGCCCAAAAGGCGAGTGTTTTTCTGGATTTGTAAAATTCGGATACTAAGGAGATGGTTAAGGAGCGCATTTTAGTTGTTTTTTGTAATGTCTAAGAATAGGTTTTCTAGATCTTTTTTCTGAAGATAAAGGCTGCTTACCGTAAAACCTTTTTGGATGAGTAGCGTGTTTAAGGCGCCACTATCTTCTGGGGAGGTAAAGGGAACGATTATTTTTTTATCTGTAATTTCCAAAATTTCGTACCCTGCTTGGGTTAAGAAAGCTGCTGCATCGCTTGTTTTGCTCACTTCTATTTCGAGCATGGGCTTGCTTAACAAATGTAATTCATTTATAGTGCCTTGGAACAGCAAACGGCCTTTGTTTATAATGCCTACATGGGTAGCTGTGCGTTCTATTTCGGCAAGTAAGTGGCTGGAAACTAATATGGTTTTATTGTGTTTTGTGGCCAGATCGATCATGAGGTTTCGCACTTCGATGATTCCATTTGGATCGAGGCCATTGGTTGGTTCATCTAATAGTAACAATTCTGGATCTGAAACAAGTGCAAGTGCAATGCCCAAACGTTGTTTCATACCTAAAGAGTATTTTGATGCTTTTTTGTTTGATGCATCGCTTAAGCCAACAAGGGATAGCATTTCATCGGCTTTGCTTTTGTTAATGCCCAATAAAATGCACCTGTTTATTAGGTTTTCTTTACCGGTTAAGTGCCCATAAATGGCAGGTTGTTCTACCAATGCACCAATTCTTTTTAAGCTGGCAATGCGGTTATGGTTGATTTCCTTACCAAAAATAAAAACCTGATCGTTTGAGGATTTGAGCAGGTTTAATAGAATTTTTATGGTTGTGGTTTTTCCTGCTCCATTGGGACCTAGAAAGCCGTATATACTTCCTTTGGGCACTTGGAGCGATAAATCTTTTACTATGGCTTGGTTGCCAAAGTTGAAGTTTAAACCAACGGTTTCGATAGCGTAATTACCCATTGGTTTTATTTGAATATGGCCTTAACAATAGATGTTGGGGTTTTGGCTGGCTTTACAACGATTTCGCCGTTAGTGTTTTGATTTGTATTAACGGTAAGGGTTAATATAATCATCATAAATACTGGTAATAATAATAGTAAGAATGGAGAGGTGTTTGCTAACTTTTTCATTTTGTTTTCGTTTTGTTGATTCAAAGGAACTGAAGAAAAAGTTGTTGCTAAAATCTATTATACCAAGTGTTCAAGATTCTAGATAAACAGCCATTTTGGGCGTTCGTCGATAAAATTTGCCCTTTGGGCCGTTGGTAGAAAAATAATGCCCGTTGGTAGATTGTGTTATCTAAAGCAGAGAAGTTTATTTATTTTGCTTCCCTAATCGATTGCGGTGTTTAATGCGCAGTTATAAGTACACATTATGAAGAAAAGTAAAGGTCCATTAATATTGCATACCATTTTTTGGGTGCTAATATTATTATTTATTACTGTGGTAGTTTTCTTTGAAAAGGGTAAGCATTCTTTGAAAGATTACTTTCTCTCGTTCGGGGTGTTGGGTATTATTAACGTGTCTTTATTTTATATCAACTATATATTTCTAATTCCGAGTTTAATTAAGAAGCGGAAAAAATATTGGCTATATATCATCTCTTTTTTCTTGCTTATTATTGGTGGTACTTTTATAAAAACCGTTATTGCTGTGCTTAATCCGGCAGAGTTGTTAACCTACACCATGAATGGTAAAGAACACGAATTTACCGTAAACCAGTTTGCCATTAACAGTGTGTTTTCTGCTGGTTTTTTCCTGATTTGTAGTTGCATCATCAAGTTTACCATCGACTGGTTTTCTAACGAGCGTATTCAAAGAAATTTAGAAAGCGAGCGTAGGGAAATGGAGTTGCAGTTTTTGAAATCGCAATTAAACCCGCACTTTTTGTTCAATTCGTTAAATAACATTTATTCGCTGGCATATCAGAAATCGGATAAAACGGCTGATGCCATTATGAAGCTTTCGGAAATTATGCGCTACATGATTTATGAGAGCAATACACCTACGGTTGCGTTGAGTAAGGAAGTAGATTATTTAACCAATTACATTGAATTACAAAAGATTAGATTTAAAGATGGTGCTTTTGTTGAGCTGAGTTTGAATGGCGAAATTGACAATCAGAAGATTGTACCCTTAATGCTGATTTCTTTTGTGGAGAATGCATTTAAACATGGGGTGGTGAACGATCCGGCAGAGCCTGTGAAAATTAACATAATTGCCAACCAGAAGATTTTACATTTTAGCGTAATTAACAAAAAAAGCCAGCAAAATAAAGATGCCCAAGGTGGGGTGGGTTTAACCAATGTTGAACGCCGATTGCAACTGGTTTATCCTGATAGATATAAATTAAATGTTGTAAATTCGGCTACCCATTACACTTGTGAGTTGATGATTGACATATAATTTGCTTAGAAGAATAGCATTTTACATCAAAAGAAATTTAAAATTAATAGCTACCGAAAATGACCTTAAACTGTATTGTTGTTGATGATGAGCCTTTAGCGCTTGATATTTTAGAAGATTATATTTCTAAAGTACCTTTTTTAACGATGGTTAAAAGATGCGAAAACCCAATCGAAGCTTTACAAATTGTTCAAGGTGGTGGCATTAATTTGGTGTTTTTGGATATCCAGATGCCTGAGCTTACGGGTATACAGTTTTTGAAAATTGCGGGCAACAAGTGCCATTACATTTTAACAACAGCCTACCCGCAGTATGCCTTAGAAAGTTATGATTTAAATGTATCTGATTACCTTTTAAAGCCAATTGCATTTGATCGCTTTTACAAGGCGGTAGAAAAAGTGCACAATCAAATTAAACCGTTAGAAGCACCAGCCAGTGTTGCCCAACCCATTATTACGCCAGCGGCATTTTCAAGTCCACCAAATCCAGTTCAGGATTTTATCTTCGTTAAAACTGAACATAAGATTCAAAAAATTTATCTGCATGATATTCTTTTTATTGAGGGCTTGAAGGATTATATTTCCATTTTTACCAAAGATGAGCGTGTGATTACCTTGCAAAGCATGAAAAAAATGGAAGAAGCTTTACCTCCGAGTCAGTTTATACGGGTGCATAAATCGTACATTGTTGCCATTGATAAAATTGAAAGCATAGAACGCAGTCGCATTACCATAAATAAAAAGATTATTCCGGTTGGAGATACTTACCGTGACGAGTTTTTCAGGGTGATTGGCAATAAAAACATCTAACAGGGCCAATCAAGTGATTTATAGAGCTGGGTAATTAGGTAGGATGTAGGTTTAGGAAATAAATATTTTTGAACAGCCTAAGAAATCTAAACACAATAGTAAAGGGATACAAATTCCTGTTTTAATATTAATTATTAGAATGCCCTTAGCCTGTAGTTTTGACTTTCATAATTTAATTGATAAAACTGCTGTGCCTTCCGTGTTCCCTTGGCAAACCAGCTAAAGGTTTTGCCCCAATACTTTTCTAATTTCGGTTTCCACTTCTAGCGTAATGTCATTTGCATTTTTCTCTGCGGGCTCAATCGGTTTTAAAATTGTCCATCTAATTGCATGACCTGTGGTTAGCGGAAACATTCCAAAACGGACAATTTTCCAAGAATTTTCTATGGCTACCGGAACGATTAGTGCATTCGGGGCAGTTTTGAGTAACGTTGCAATGCCGCCAAATTGAAATGTTTTTACCTGACCATCTTTAGCTCTTGTACCTTCGGGAAAGATAACTGTACTCCAGTTGTTGTCCTTCATCCTTCTACCCAGCTTAATAATTTCAGAAATGGCTTGCTTGTTGTCTTTTCTGTTGATGTTTGCGCCACCCCCTAACCTTAAATTAATGGATATTGAAGGGATCCCTTTCGTGAGCTCAATTTTAGAGATAAACTTTGCGTGGTATTTTCTCAAAAACCAAATTAGGGAGGGAATATCGTACATGCTTTGGTGGTTAGCCGCAAAGATAATCGGTCTGTTGGTGGGTAAATCGTATTCGTTTTTGAAACTGATGGAATTAAACAGAATAATTTGGCAGTACGTTAGGAAAAAGTTAAGCACATCAACCGAAATTTTGTGCGCCTTGTAACCAAAAAGTTTAAAGCACAGCCACTGTATGGGATGAAAAATGCACAGAAATAAGCCAAAAAAAATATAAAAAACAGCGCTTAAAATATATCCGAAAAATTTGCTCATTGGGTTGGTTTCAAAATTGGGAACAAAGATATGAATAATGCTGATTTTTGAATGCGAAGAACTACATGCCTTGTAAATATCCTCAAATCAATTTTTCGGCGATCATTAGCTTTGCTTTTAATATGGCTGCAACGCTCATGGAGTCGGTAATGTCTCCTTTTAAAACCATTTGATAGGCTTCTTCGAAAGGGACTTTCTTTACAATTAGTTGTTCTGTTTCTTCGGGCATTGCAATGCCTTGAATTAAATCTGTTGCCAGATAGATGATTGATAATTCATCGCTAACGGAATTGGAAAGATGCATGCGTTGAATCTCCAACCAGTTTTTTGCACTCATGCCCGTTTCTTCTAAAAGCTCTCTTCTGGCACTTTCTATAGGCTCTTCATTCAATGGTCCGCCACCTTCTGGAATCTCCCAGCTGTAGCAATCTAAAGCGTAGCGATACTGACCAACCAACCAGGTGTTGTAGTCTTGATCTAGAGGTAAAATGCCGATGGCATAGTTTTTAAAATGTACCACGCCATAAATGCCATTTCCACCAGAAGGGTTAATTACCTGATGTTCGGTAAGTTTAATCCAATTGTTATCGTACTTGACTTGGCTCTCTAAAGTTTTCCAAGGGTTTGTTTCATTCATAGTGCAATATAAATATTTAAGCGCGAGCATTTATTGTGGCTTAACTGATGGCGGAGGAGGTATTTTATTTACGGTTATTTTGGTGAAACGGTAATTTAAGCTAAATGTGAAATTTTGAGTGTTGTTGGTAGAGAAATTCTCCAACCTGAAATTCTGCCCTTCATTATAAAAAGTATTGCTTCTGTTTCCGAAAACATCATTAATGGTTACTCTGAAATTTAATCGGTTATTGAAAAATAGCTTCCTTGCAGAAAAATTTGAAGTCATTGAGCCTTTATTTCTGCCTTGGGCATTGGTGTTGTTTGCATAGTTTAGGTTCGATTCGAAGGCTGTTTTTAAGGGCAATTGCATAGAAAGCCCCACCGCCGCCCTAAAGCTTAAACCATCTCTATTTAAGGAGCTGTTTAATTTTGATGTGTAGTTGCTTTGAATAATGCTTAGGTTACTATTGGCCGAAATTTTATTAGTTGGGCGGTAATTGCCAACTAAAATTAAAGCCAGCGAGTTGTTGGTGCCTACATTATCAAATGTACTTTCGGCTCTGGCCGTGCTGGTACCAGGGATTAAGGTTACCGTTCGAAAACGCTCAATTACGCCTTGACTGGTAGAATAGGAAAGCCTTGGATTAAACGACCATTTTTGACCAAAAGCGCCAAAGTTAACCTCAATTTGATGCGTGTAGGAAGGCGATAGGTTTGGGTTACCGTAAGAGATGTTTAGGGTATCTACGTTGTTAACCTGAGGGTTTAAAGTATTCTCTCTTGGCCGGTTAACACGAATGCTATAAGTTGCACCAACACTGTACCGCTTTCTAAAAAAACGATTTAGTGATAGGTTCGGAAATAAACTTAAGTATGGTTTTACCTGATAATTCTGGCCATTCGATAAATCGAAAGCCACATCGGTAAGCTCTGCACGGATACCCGTTTTAACACCCCAGCCCACATTACGGTAATTGTAAGATGCGTAAGCCGCAGCAATGTTTTCATTGTATAAAAACTGATTGGAAAGTTTAATGTTGGTGATAAACTGTTGTGTATTGAAATTGAAATTTTGAATTAACAAATCATTATCATTCTTTCTGTAGTTGTAGGCTAAGCCGAGTTCTACCCGATCTCTCTTTTTAAAAACAGGCTTTTCATAATCCAGATTTAGGGTAACACCATTATTCCCAGTATCATTATTGTTTTGCTGTAATGATGGGATGGAGGTGCTGGGCTGGGCGAAAATGGTGCTGTAATCTCTAAAATCGAGGTTGTTATTGTTATTCACCGTTGCGCTGAGCGATAACTTTCCCCCACTGGTATCGGTTTGCAGATCGTAATCGATATTGAAAACGAAGTTATTGCTTTTACCATCACCAGTATTCAATTGGTTTCTAAGTCGCTTTTCAATCAGCTCCTCACTCAAATAATGAAGATCGGTGGTTGAGTTTGAGGTTGAATTGTTGTTGTTGTAATTGGTAGATAACCTTAAGCTTTGTTTTGGGGAAATGGTCCAATCGAAACCCAACCTAAAATTCCCGCCTGTGTTATTGTTTTTGAAACCTCCATATTGGTCGTAGTAAAAAGTTGTATCTGGGAAAAAGTTTTCGCGATAGTTGTGGCTATTGCCTTTACCAATGTTATATCGGTAGGCAGCACTTCCATTAATAGCAAACGATTTGCCTCTGTAAGATGCATTTGCATTGGTGTTTCCATTGCCTTGCAAGCCTCCAGAAACTCCAATGTTTCCATTAAAGCCAACTTTGAACCCCTTTTTCATTACGATGTTGATGATGCCCTCTCCATCGCCACTGTATTTTGAAGGCGGATTGGTTAACACCTCAATTTTCTCAATTGCATCTGATGGAAGGACATTGAGTAAATCTGAAATGTTGGAAGTCATGTAATCAGAGGGTTTTCCATCTATAAAAATTCTGGTGTTTCGTTTTCCAGCTATAGTTGCATTCCCATCAATATCAACCTGTACCAAAGGCACATTTTTTAATACATCTGTAGCGGTACTGCCTTCGGCTAAAAGCGATGAGCCCACATTGTAGGTAACGCCATCTGCTCCAAATTCAATAGGGGGTTTTTGAACGGTAATGGTTACTTCTTGAAGAGAATTTTGATCGGATGAGAGCTTGAGCGCACCTAAATTTTTGTCGAAATCTTTGTCTGTTAATACAATACCATTTACAACGAGCGGTGCATAGCCCACAAAACTAACCTTAATGTGGTAGTTCCCGGGTTTTAAATTTTTGATGCTGAATCGACCATCTTCATCAGTAGATGAGGTAATTAAGAGTTGCTCTATTCCATCTACATAAACCGAAATTACAGCCGAGGGGATGGATAAGCCACCAACTTCTTCTACAACGCGCCCGCTAATAACGCCCTTCTCAGCAGCAACCAGCAAAAGGCTGTTGAGCAAAATTATCCCTGTAAGACAAAATTTTAGGAGCGGTTTCAATACTTGGCTGTTTAAAATAGGCGCTTAAAAATATGATTAAGCGCCTATTTGATTTAAAATGAACCTTCGTCAGGTCTGTTATCTTGCTGATCGTCTTTTTTCTGTTTTTTAACATTATTAAATGTTGTTTTTCCGAAGCGGTAGGAGAAGGTTAAATTTCCCATTGTGCCTTGCATTTGGCGTTGAAAATCGATGTACGTGAAATTATCATCGGTAGTCATGCTCCATCTTCTTGTGTTGAAAACATCTCTCACGTTGAAGCTAAGAGAAGCTTTCTTGTTTGGGAAATCGTATTTTGCGCCACCATCAATTCCGTACATGGCATTTCGTTTGCCTTGCGCCATTACTTCTGGTGCCCGGTAATCTCCACGAACTTGTAGCGATACATTTTTGGCTACGGTTAAGTTTCCAGTTAGGTTGGCGTTCCAACTAAAACCACTTCTATCGGCAATGTTATATCTTGCATCGCCATCAAATTTACTTTGGTATAAGTTAACGTTGGTGGTAAAGCTTAGGGCTTTAATTAAATCGAAACGGCCAATTAACTCTAAACCGCTGTTAATTTGCTGGGTTAAGTTTTGCGGGGTTGAAATTATGATTCCTGCAGAATTGGGCACGCTTCTAACCCTCTGAATTACATCGTTGGTTTGACGGAAGTATAAACTCGAAGTTAAGGTTACTTTTTTCCAGTATTTGCTATAGCCCAACTCAAAGGAGTGCACATCTTCTGGCAATAGATTTGGATTACCCCCTCTGTAATTTAACGGGTCTGAAACATCTAAAAATGGATTGGTATCCCATGGTCTTGGGCGGTTAACTCGACGCGTATAACTCAATTGAACCTGTTGATCGCCTTTGAGTTTTTGCGTTAAAAATACACTTGGATATAATCTTTTGTAGCGAATTTGTCCGTTAGCTGGGGTAAGTACATTGTTTGTATAGCCTTCCAAATAGGTGTCTAAGCGAGCATCTTCTGCTCTTAAACCAATTTGGTAGCCAAAATCTTTAATCTGATTTTGATAATTTAAGTATAAGGCATGCACCTGATCTTTACTATCAAAATTGTTGATTAACTTATTATTCTGAACGTACACATTTGTGGTGGTTAAGATCGAATCTGCGTATTGGTCGTTATTGCCCAATCGAATTTGACTACGGTATCCTGCCTCTACCTTGCCTGCCTTACCCACCGGAAGCGTATAATCTGCTTGAATGTTATAGTTTGTATTGTCTCCGGTATTAAAAGTACGTTGCAAGCTTGGGTTTAAATTAACACTGGTGCCATTTAAGTTGGTGAAATTGGTGTTGTACGTTTGATCGTTATTGTTTGTTCCGTAAGAATAGCCAAAGTTAAAAGTCAGTTCTTCTTTAGGTTTTTTAAATTTTTGAACAAAATCTAAATTCAAATCGTAACTGCTTCCATCACCAGAATTTATGTTATTTCTATTGCTTAATAAAACTGGGCTTAGGTTGCTGCTTAATTGTCTGATGTTTAGCAATTCATTGCGGTCATTCTCTCTAGAGTTGAAACTTCCTGATAAACTAATCACACTTTTTTCAGCTAGGTAATAATCTAAGCCTGCCTTCGCGTTATGGCCTTTATCTAATGATGTTGAAGATGTATTCTGATTGGCGAAAGCAGTAGAGCTCAAGGTGTTTTTATAGGTAATGTCTTGAAAGCCGCCACCTAAGCGATTGCCATAACGGTAACTGTAGTTTCCATACAGGTTTACTTTACTGTTTTGAAAGCTCAAATTGGTATTGCCGTTGTAGTTGTCACGATTACCAGCAGTAAGGGCAACTGAGCCATTAAAACCCAATTTGGTGTTTTTCTTCAATACAATGTTTATGATACCTGACTGTCCTTCAGCGTCGTATTTAGCTGATGGGTTGGTGATAACCTCTACGCTTTCGATTGAGCTTGCTGGGATAGAGGCCAAAATTTGTGCAACGTTTCCACCTGCAATTAATGATGGTTTCCCATCAATTAAAACCCTTACACCCGCCGAGCCTCTTAAGCTTACATTACCATCAATATCGGTGGATACCGAAGGTACGTTTTGAAGCAAATCTCCTGCCGAACCACCTTCACTTACCAAACTTTGATCTACAGAAAAAACTTTCTTATCGATTCCCATTTGCATGGTTGCCTTTTGTGCGGTTACGGTAACTTCGCTCAGTACGTTTCCTTTGGCCGTATTCATTTTAATATCGCCAAAATTTAACGTTCCAGTTGTTGGACTAATCACCACATTATCTCTAACCATGGTTTGATAACCCACAAAGCTAATTTTAAATGTAAACGTTCCTGCCGGAAGATCTGTCATTACAAATGCGCCATTTAAATCGGTTTGCGCAACTTTTACATTTGCTTTTGTGGTTTTGTTAATTAAAACTGCTGATGCAAAAGGAATGGTTTCCTGTGTTTTCGCGTCTTTTAAAATTCCGGTAATTTTGGCCTTTCCGCCAGTTTGTGCAAATAAAGAAAAGGAAATACTTAAAAATAAAAGGGTAATTTGTATTGTTCTTGATTGTAATAGTCTCATTAAAAAATTAAATTTTTATGTGTTTTGTTAAAGGGAGACAAAGTAACGGCAACTTAGTTTAAAAAAGGACCCGTAACTATTTTATTACAGCCATATTCGGGTAATATTTTTGTGGTTTAATTGCTCGTTTACAGTTCACTTCTGTGGCTTATGTAAAGTTAATTGAAACAATTACTTGCTTTGCTAAAATAAGGATGCAAGCAAAATCTTAAAATGTTACTTTTGCCTTATCATGAGTAAAAAAATATTAATTGTTGATGACCTTCATCCTAGCTTTAAAGAACAAGCAGTAAGTATGGGTTATGAGGTGGATGATGAACCCTCAATTACCCGTGAGCAAACCTTAGAAAAGATCAAGGATTATATGGGCATTGCGGTTAGAACCAAATTCAGAATTGATGGAGAGATTTTCGATGCGGCTCCAAATTTAAAATTCGTTGCCCGTGCTGGTGCGGGTTTAGATAATATTGACGATAAGATTGCTTCTGAAAGGAATATCCAGTTAATTAATGCCCCTGAAGGCAATTGCGATGCAGTTGGTGAACATGCTATAGGTTTGTTATTGTCTCTTATGAATAACTTTCGAAAGGCGGATGTAGAAATTAGAAATGGAATTTGGGATCGTGAAGGTAATCGCGGCTACGAATTGAAGGGTAAAAAAGTGGGCATTATTGGCTATGGTTTTATGGGGCAGAGCTTTGCCAAAAAACTTGCTGGTTTTGAGGTTGATGTTATGGCTTATGATAAATACAAAACGGGTTTCAGCGATGCCTTTGCCCGGGAAGTGAGTATGGAAGAGATTGTGAAGTACAGCGATGTACTTAGTTTGCACATCCCCTTAACTGCCGAAACTAAACTTATGGTTGATGACGAATATTTTTTCCATTTTAAAAAACCAATCTTCTTTATCAATACCGCACGCGGCGAGATCGTTCATGTATCGGCAGTTTTAAACGCCATAAAATCTGGAAAAATTTTAGGAGCAGGCTTAGATGTGCTTCAAACAGAAAAATTTCCTGCTTTAGAAGAGCAAAACTGGTACAATGAATTAAAAACGAACGATCAAATAATCTTAACCCCACACGTGGGCGGCTGGACATTTGATAGCTACCGGAAAATTTCTGAAGTACTGGCAGAAAAGTTGAGGGGTTTAAATTTATAAACGAGACTGATTATTTTGAACTCAAATTTTGAGGCTAAATAATCCTTAAAACGAAGATTTTATTTCTTAAATTGGCAATACATTCTAACCAATTTGTATTATGCCGAAAGATCATCAATATACCACTACCGTAATTTGGACAGGCAATAAAGGCTCTGGCACAATGGATTACCGTTCCTACGATCGGGATTATGTAATTTCAGTAAAAGGAAAAGCCGATATTTCAGGTTCATCTGATTCTGCATTTCTGGGCGATAAATCTAAATACAATCCTGAAGATTTGCTATTAGCCTCCATTTCAAGTTGCCACATGCTTTGGTATTTGCACTTATGCTCGAAAAATGAAATTGTTGTTATTGATTATAAAGATGAGGCCGTTGGAACTATGGAGGAATTGGCTGACGGTAGTGGCAAGTTCAAAGAGGTTACCTTGCATCCACAGGTTTTAATTGCCGACAAGCTGCATTATGAACTGGCAGAATCTTTACATACAGAAGCCAATAAAATGTGTTTCATTGCAAATTCTCTAAACTTTCCTGTAAAACATGAGCCGACTTGTAAGGCTGAGAACAGTTAAAATCATAAAACAAATTTGAGTAAAAGCAATCGCCTATGTTAAAGAGTGATTGTTTTTACTCGATTAAAATTTGCAAGGCCTTGCCGCTTTATTTTGCTGCCCAAACATTGTCTTTTGGGGTGGCATCCATAAAAATACCACCATCCAATACCGCTGACTTTACCTTTTTAGTGGTGTTAACGGTTAAGGTAATTTCTTTTTCTGTGCCCTGCCAAACCTCTGGGCTTTTATGAATCAAATCTGTTTTACCGTCCTCATAGGTAATCAGAACGTTAAATGGAATGGCAAAACCTCCTGTGTTTTTAATTTTTAAAACATATTTCCCTTTAGATACGGTTGCCTGATCGATGGCCAAATCAATGTAGTTATTGGTGAAAAACCAGTTTTTGAAGAACCAATTCAAGTTTTTACCCGAACCTGCACTCATAGAGTTGAAATAATCCCAAGGAATAGGATGCTTTCCATTCCAGTTGCTCATATAGTTGTGCAATGCCTTCTTAAACAATTCATCGCCGAGCATATCTTTTAAAGCCAAATAAGACAGGGAGGCTTTACCGTAAGAATTATTTCCGTAACCAGCTCCAGAAACCTGATCGGACATAGAAATAACTGGCTGGTCTTCTTCTGCAGATTTATCATTAATGTATTGGTTAACCCTAAAGTTTTTATAAAATTTATCTGCCGCATCCTTTCCATGTTCGGCAATGCCAATTAAGTATTCGAAAGTAGTTGCCCAACCTTCATCCATGTAGGCATAACGGGTTTCGTTTATACCCATGTAAAACGGAAAGTAGGTGTGTGCAACTTCATGGTCTTGAACCAGCTGGGCAAATACGGGGTCGCCAAAATTAGAGTCGTTCACCATCATCGGGTATTCCATGTCGGCAAAGCCTTGGAAAGCAATACTTTTAGAGAACGGATAAGGAACACCTGGCCAATTGTTTGAAAACCAAGCCAATGCATAAATGTTATTTTTTACTGAATTAATAAAGTCTTTACCGGTTGTAGGATTGTAAGCAGCTTGCGCACTTGCTCTACGGTTAGCTTTAGCATCTACAATTACGCTTCCACCATCCCAAACGTAATGGTTGCTCATAGCAAAGCAAACATCTGTGACGTGATCAACTGCGAATTTCCAAGTATTCCACTCTTTTTGTGCGGTTACTTTTCCGTCCTTCAATTCCTGCTCATTTGCAATATGAATAACTTCATCACTATTGTAAGATTTTTTTAGCCTGGCAGCAATTTCTGGTTGTAAAACCTCATCTGGATTTAGAAAATCGCCGGTTGCATACACCACATAGTTTTTGGGTGCTTTGACAGAGAAAACATAGTCGTTAAAATCATTATAAAATTCAGCTCGGTCAGTATGCGGAATTCTGTCCCAGCCGTTGTAATCATCGTAAACCGAGATACGAGGGTAGCTATAGGCCACAAAGAAGGAATTAGGGTCAATCTGACCTTCTCGCCCACTTTCTTTTGATAATGGATAATCCCATTCTATTTTAACAGAGATTTTAGATTTGGGCGCCAAAGGTTTTTTGAGTCGCACACTTCCAACCGTCCCCCAGTTTTTGCTATCCACCTTGTACGTCTCCCCATCAACAGAAAATGAGGAGATATTCAAACCAGATGTCAAGAAGTCTGGGCTTACGCTTCCACCACGTGGTGCTGTGGGTTTATGTAAATTGTTTACAAAGCGAATGGCTAGGTTTCTTAATGTGTCGGGACTGTTGTTGCTGTATAAAATTTCTTCTTGGCCGCTTACCACCTTCGTTTCGGCATCCACTTTAATATCCATGTTATAGCGACCATGGTTTTGCCAATAGTTGGGACCAGGTTTGCCATCCATAGCTCGGGTTCCTTTTTCGTAGGCGGCCTTAATATTTCGTGGCATGTAGAGCTCTTGTGCAGAAACCACTTGGAGCCCAAAATAGGAGATTAGGGCAATTGAAAATATCTTTTTCATTTCTTGTCTGGATAATTTTAGCTAAGCTAAAAATAATGGATGAAATTTGAATGTGGCTGTAAATATTTTGCGCTATGAAGAGGATTAATTTGAGCATTGGATCGCCCTAATTACACCCAATTAATACGCTTTATGGTTTTTAAAACACTTAAATCATAAAAATCCTGTTCTTTTATTTGCTTTTGTAATTTCCACATTTTATCTTCGTTATAATTGAAGCAAGACTATGTAGCAAACCAACTATGTAGTCTTGTTTGTTTTTTATAGAGTTTGAATAAAAATTAATGGAGCAATGACAGAGGTAACATACTACACCCAAGAGGGGTTAGATAAATTAAAAGAGGAAGTACATTACTTAACAACCACTGGCCGTCAGCTTATATCTAAAGCAATTGCAGAGGCGAGGGATAAAGGTGATTTATCGGAAAACGCAGAATACGATGCGGCGAAGGAAGCACAGGGTTTGCATGAAGCAAAAATTGCCAAATTAAAGAACACCTTAGCGAATGCACGCTTGATTGATGAATCGAAAATGGATTTATCGAAAGTGCTTGCCTTATCGATAGTTAAAATAAAAAATGTGAAGAACGGCGCAATCATGACTTATCAATTGGTTGCAGAAACTGAAGCAGACTTAAAGACGGGTAAAATATCTGTTAAATCGCCAATTGCACAAGGTTTGTTGGGAAAATCAGTTGGAGAGTTTGCCGAAATTGAAGTGCCGGCTGGAAAAATGCAATTCGAAGTTTTAGAAATATCTAGATAATTATTAGGCGAAAGGTTGTACAAAACAATTTAAAACCTTTCGCCTTAAACTCATACACCTCAAATGACTATATTTTCGAAAATTGTTGCAGGAGAAATTAGCGCGCATGTTGTGGCTGAAACCGTTGAATATTTAGCTTTTTTAGATGTACAACCATTAACCGCCGGACATGTTTTGGTAATCCCCAAAATTGAAAATGACTACATCTTCGATATGGAAGAAGATTTGTATGTAGGTCTTTGGATGTTTGCTAAAATTGTGGCTAAAGGCTTAAAAGTGGCTTTTCCTTGTAAAAAAGTGGGTGTTTCAGTAATTGGCTTAGAGGTGCCACATGCACACATTCACCTAATACCCATGAATAACGTGAGTGATATGAATTTTAGTAAGGAAAAATTAAAACCTACTGATGAAGAATTGGCTGAAGCAGCCGAAAAAATTAGACAAGCCCTTTTAGAAGTTTAAAAAAAGCCGGCTGGCTAAAACCAACCGACTTCTCTACCCGCCTAACTCAACCTTTTTGTTATTATGCTGCTTAGTCCTCAACTGTAAATGTTGTTGAAGCATTTCGCATTGGTTCCTATCCTACAGATTCTAATATCTTTTTCTCCTAAAAGCGTTAAATATCAAAGTATTACGCCTTATTGCCATTCGGTTTCTTTTAAGTAGATTAGTATAAATTTTTTGTAATCGTTAATCTATTATTGTTTGTATTACGCAGGCAGTATGTTAAGGGTTGCTTGGCTTTAAAATTTTTATCAGAAGGTTCCCATCAGTTAAAACCAAACAAATAAACAAATCTTAGGCAACCTTTATTTTAACCTTACCGTAATGTGTTTTGAAAGGAGAACTAGTGACCACTAATCGCGATAGTGAACATATTGTAGAAAAGCATATTCAGGGCTGTATTAGAAATGAACGAGGGAGTCAAAAGGCACTCTATAAGCATTTCTATAGCTTTGCTATGGGCATTTGTTTACGCTATGCGAATAATCGGTTGGATGCTGCTGGGATTTTAAATGATGCATTTTTTAAAGCTTTCAAAAACATCTCTAAATACGAATCTACCAAGGCGTTTTTGCCATGGTTAGGTCGGATTGTAACCAATACAGCCATTGATTATTATCGAGCTAACCTAAAGTTTGCCGATCATGCTGATGTGAACGACCACGACAATGTTGCACACGAAAGTTCTGTTTACGATCAGCTGGCCTATCATGATTTACTCGCATTGGTTCAAAATTTAAGCCCTGCATACAGAACAGTGTTTAACCTGTATGCAATTGATGGATACACGCACGAAGAGATCGGTGAAATGTTGAAAATATCCATCGGCACATCGAAGTCTAATTTATTTAAGGCTCGACAGAAGTTACAGGAAATGTTAAAAGCAATTGATCAGAAAACTTATTTGGTGAGGACATCGCCAACAGAAACCGACCAGAATTTTATTCAGGTTAGATTAAACCCCAATATGTAATGAGAGCGGGAAGAGATATAGATAAATTATTTAAGGAGGGACTGGGAAGTCCAAATATTCCTTTTAATGATTTGGATTGGGAGGATCTAGAACAAAAACTCCATCCCAATACAAAAAGAAGGATGGCACCAATTTGGTTTGCGGCAGTAGCTGGTGTTGCTGCAATGATCATTGTTGTATTCTTCATTATGCGAAATGATGATGATCATGGCAAGCAAAAGCTTGTGGTTGAGGTTAAGGGTAAGAAAACTGCTGATCGTGAAAAAATTAATCCTTCAAATCCAAAAGACTCGGGAGGGCAGGCAAATGATTCGGTAAAGAATACAAGCATTGCTGAAAAACAAAATTTAGCCCCCTTTGGCGTTGAGGGTATATCCAATTTGAACCCTCAGCCAGCTTTTGGTAAAGATTTTAACAAAACTCTAAATGAGGATGAATTAGCATTATCGACTGAGATTAAATCTGGAAGTTCATTGGCCAGCTTGTCCTACAATTCGATTTTACTTTCCTCAGTTAATCCTGTTCAGTTTAAAAATCAAGTGCTGGTAACAAATATTAAGCGCACTAGGATTGATAAGGCATTTGATCCTGTTTCCAAAACTAAACCGAGATTGGTGTTAAGTATATTGGCTGCACCAGATCTTACCAGCGTACAAGCATCAGGCAAAAGTAATTTAAGTGCAAGTTTAGGTGCAGAGTTAACCTTATTCTTAACCAAAAGACTAAGCATAACATCGGGCGCAGGCTATGCAAAAAAGATTTACGATTCTGATTTTAGCTTATACAGACCCAATTCTAGCTACGTTTTTAAGGAAAATCCAACCAATGTACATGCAAACTGCGATGTAATTGATGTTCCTTTAAACGTAAATTATAAAGTATTTGATAATAATAGAAATTCAATTACGGTAAGTACAGGATTATCCAGTTATTTAATGCTGAAAGAAAAATACAGTTATACCTACGCAGATGAATATCAGAAGCCGTTAGATTATGAGGTGAAAAATCAAAACCAGCATTATTTAGGCATCGCAAATGTTGGAATAGAGTTTCAGCACAAGATAAACAACAACCTAAGCATTAGCGCAAGGCCATTTATGAAAATTCCGTTAACTGATATTGGTTATGGAAACTCGAAATTGTCATCTACAGGGCTAGCTGTTTCGTTGAATATAAATTTGTTTAAGAAGAACTGAAAGTAAGCTAGTTTTAATGCTTAGGTGCATTTTGATTTGGTAGCGGCACAAAATCAGTTTCTCCAGGAACGGGTTTAAAAGTTTGCTCTAGCCATTTGGTCTTCGCATTTTCGATTAATACTCTATCGGATGCAACAAAATTCCAATAAATAAATCGCTCTTCTGGAAAGGCATCGCCACCAAAAATATAAATGGTTGTGTTCTCGTGCATGGTAAATTCACAAAGCCTTGCGTCATTTGCAATTAAAATTAATTTGGGTTCGTATAAATGACCGTCGCTTTCAATCGCGCCCTCCAAAATGTACAATGCACTTTCCCCGAAAAGATTATTGCCTATGTTAATTTTTTGTCGATTGGTGCTTTTTAACTCTAGAAAATATAAGGGGCTATAAACCGGAACTGGCGATTTTCGGCCAAAAGCCTCACCAGCCATGAGTTTAAAATTTACGTCATTCTCGGTCCAACTCGGAATTTCTGCTTCATCGGCATGAAAAAATGAAGGATCCATTTGCTCGAGATTTTTTGGAAGTGCCACCCAAATCTGCAAGCCATGTAGCATTTTATCAGTATGGCGAAGGTAATCTGGTGTTCGTTCTGAATGCACGATGCCGCTTCCAGAAGTCATCCAATTTACTTGACCGGGTTTGATAACGACATCAGAACCTAGGCTGTCTTTATGCGTTATCTCGCCTTCAAATAAAAAGGTTAGGGTAGAAAGCCCAATGTGTGGGTGGGGAGGTACATCGAGGTTTTGATGATCTTTCATTGCTGCTGGCCCCATGTGATCGATAAAAGCGAAAGGACCAACCATTCTTTTTTCGCGGAAGGGCAACAATCTACCCACCATAAAATTGCCAATATTTGCAGGTCTTTCTTCGATAATAAGTTTAATATTCGACATGATTTTGGGATTGCTTTTCTGAGGACAATTTAATGAAAATGTACGATTATTGGCAGATTGGAGTGCTGAAATTTTAACAGACGGGTTGGTTTCAGTCAACTTTATCGCCCAGTAAAACAAGGGGCTCGGAAGCAAAAAATGCCCCCTAAAAGTGTTTAGCTTTTTTGGAGGCATTTCGATGCACTGCTTGTAGTTGGATAAAGGAAATTAAACTAATTCAGCCAAAGCTTCTTTAGTGAAACCCTTTAACTCGCTTGTGCGGTTATTTTTAATTTTTTCTACCCAATTTGGATCGGCTAAAAGTGGTCTGCCAACGGCTACCAGATCAAAATCGCCACGATCCATTCTGTGTACCAATTCATCCAAGGAGCTGGGTTGAGAACTTTGTCCCGCAAAGGCGCCGAAGAAATCGCCATCTAAGCCAACAGAACCTACAGAGATTGTAGCCTTGCCTGTTAATTTTTTAGCCCAACCTGCAAAGTTTAAATCTGATGTTTCAAACTCTGGTTCCCAAAAGCGACGTTGCGAGCAGTGGAAAATATCGATTCCAGCTTCGGCCATTGGGGTTAACCATTGTTCCATCTCATTTTCGTTTTTAGCCAATTTAAAGTCGTAAGCTGCTGGCTTGAATTGAGATAGGCGGATAATCAAAGCGAAATCTTCGCCAACTCGTTTACGCACTTCCTTAATTACCTCAACAGCGAAACGGGTACGTTCTGCCAAGGTTTTACCACCGTAAATATCGGTACGATTATTTGTGGCATCCCAGAAAAACTGATCAATTAAATATTGGTGTGCACCATGAATTTCAACGGTATCAAACCCTAACGCTTTTGCATCTGCAGCGGCTTGTCCAAATGCCGCAATGGTATCTGCAATAGCTACATCTGTCATTGGAACTCCGTTTTCAAAGCCAGGGCTATTTAGGCTTGATGGGCCCTCAAAAGGTGTGCTTGGTAACCAACCAGATGCATGGTTTGCTGATATGCCTTGATGCCAAATTTGCGGGCCCATTTGGCCGCCTGCTGTGTGAACATCATTAATTACCTTTTTCCATCCGGCTAAAGCCTGTTCGCCATAAAAATGCGGAATGTTTGGGTCTGCAGAAGAAGATGGTCTGTTAATTACCGTACCTTCTGATAGAATTAAGCCAACTTCGCCTTCTGCTCGTTTTGCATAATAGGCAGCAACATCATCGGTTGGGATCCCATTTGGAGAGAAAGATCTCGTCATTGGTGCCATTACAATTCTATTTTTGGTGTGTAATGTTTTTAAACTAAAGGGTTTAAATAAGCTATCTGTGTTCATATTGTATTCTATTTTATAATTCTTGATTAATTAATTTTTCGAGTGCTTTAAAGCCTGCCTCATTACGTTTGTAATAAGTCCATTGTCCAACCCGAGTAGAGTTAATTAGCTCCGCCCTTTGTAAAATGGAAAGGTATTCGGAAATGGTACTTTGAGACAAGCCGCTTTTCATTTGAATCTGCCCAACGCAAACCCCCACATTTTCAAAGTCAGCATTTTGTTGGTCGGGAAAGTGCTGGGCTGGCGATTTTAGCCAGTTTAAAATTTGTAAACGGGTTTTATTAGATAGGGCTTTAAATACTTCTACTTGATCCATGATGCAAATGTATATCGACTTTTCCCGATATTCCAATTATAAA
Source organism: Pedobacter yonginensis (assembly GCF_003173595.1). GTDB lineage: Bacteria > Bacteroidota > Bacteroidia > Sphingobacteriales > Sphingobacteriaceae > Pedobacter > Pedobacter yonginense. Next base: position 331,310 of record NZ_QGNZ01000002.1, on the reverse strand, counting down.
TTGGAAGTTTACAATGGCGTGTGAAATGGGTTATACGCGTTTTTAAAACGTTTTAAAATTACTTTTATATTAAAATTTAGTTAGGATTTAATTTAAACTATTTCTTACATTCGTTTAATCATTCTAACCAAATGTCAACCTATAAATCATTAGCTGATAACGATCTTTTCTCTCTCATGCAAGACGGGGACAGGTATGCTTTTGAAGAAATTTACGAGCGATTTAATGGTTTGCTTTACATTTACGCCTGCAAGTTGGTTTCTGATCGGGAAGATGCTCGTGACATTGTTCAGGAAGTTTTTGTTTATCTCTGGAGCAATCCGAACATTAAAATTAAATCGCAATTATCTGCCTATTTATACACTGCTGTTCGGTATAAAATTTTCGATTGGTTGGATAAAAATAAATCCAAGTCTAATTACCTACAATCGCTTGAAAAATTTGTAGATCGCGGTGATTGTATTACCGATAACTACATCAGGGAAAAGGAATTTGCCTCTTTAATTGAAAAAGAAGTGAGCTTATTGCCTCCTAAAATGCGGCAGATTTTTGAAATGAGCCGTCAACAGCATTTGTCTCAAAAGGAAATTGCCCAATTACTTCACCTGTCTGATAAAACCGTTAAAAAACAAATGAGTAATGCACTCAAAGTGTTGCGATTGAAATTAACTTCTTTTTTGATTCTTGCAGTAGTTTTTTTCATTTCTTAAGAGCACGTTAGCCTAATGCAATTTATCTATCCGGTGGGTGTCAGATTGGCCAAGAACCACCGAACCCTTCATTCCCAAAAAATATTTGATGTTGCGTTGGAAGTAAATTTTAGGTGGATTAAAAATCCACAGTTCAAAGGTCGAGAAAGCATTTCTCGACCAGCATAAGGTTATATTTCGTTTTAATTAGATTCATTTCGAATGATACATGTACTCAGTCCTAAATTCTACACTTGAAAACAGGACTATAATCGGGCAAGAACCACCGATCCGTTCATTTCCAAAAAATACTTGATGTTGCGTTGGAAGTAAATTTTAGGTGGATTAAAAATCCACAGCTCAAAGGTCGAGAAAACATTTCTCGACCAGCATAAGGTTATATTTCATTTTAATTAGATTCATATCGAATGGTGCGTTTACTTAACCGCAAATTTTAAACCTGATTGGAGCGGTATCCCCCGATTTTTTCTATCGGGGATTTAGCGGAAAACAGGGCCGTAATCGGCCAAGAACCACCGAGCCGTTCATTTCCGAAAAATATTTGATGTGCGTTGGAAGTAAATTTCAGGTGGATTAAAAATCCACAGCTCCAAGATCGAGAAAACATTTCTCGACCAGCATAAGGTTATATTTCGTTTTAATTAGATTCATATCGAATGGTGCGTTTATTTAACCGCAAATTTTAAACCTGGTTGAAGCGGTATCCCCCGATTTTTTCTATCGGGGATTTAGCGGAAAACAGGGCTGTATTCGGCCAAGAACCACCGAGCCGCTCATTTCCAAAAAATATTTGATGTTGCGTTGGAAGTAAATTTTAGGTGGATTAAAAATCCACAGCTCAAAGATCGAGAAAACATTTCTCGACCAGCATAAGCGGTATCCCCCGATTTTTTCTATCGGGGATTTAGCGGAAAACAGGGCTGTATTCGGCCAAGAACCACCGAGCCGCTCATTTCCAAAAAATATTTGATGTTGCGTTGGAAGTAAATTTTAGGTGGATTAAAAATCCACAGCTCAAAGGCGAGAAAACATTTCTCGACCAGCATAAGCGGTATCCCCCGATTTTTCTATCGGGGATTTAGCGGAAAACAGGACTGTCATCGGCCAAGAACCACCGAGCCGTTCATTTCCAAAAAATATTTGATGTTGGGTTGGAAGTAATTTTTGGGTGGATTAAAAATCCACAGCTCAAAGTTCGAGAAAGCATTTCTCAACCAGCATGCAGATGGCGGTAAACTTTTGAATGCAGTAGATAAAATAAAAAAAATAAAAATTATTTTCATTCCCTCTACTACCTAGCCCTTGCTTAACCTACATGTATCTAATTAGCCAAATATATTGTAGTGATGAATAAAGCAGAAGTTGAAAAACTTTTACAAAAATATAGCGACGGACTGTGTACTGAGCAAGAAAAAGCATTGGTAGAGTCGTGGCACTTAGCCGAGCTTTCCACTAAAGATTCTGACTTAAATCATGCCGATTTAATTGATGCCAAAAATCAAATCTGGAATGCCATTGAAGAGCAGACCGAATTAAAAACAAGAACAAGATATGCTTTATGGTTAAAAGTTGCTTCGGCGGCAGTGGTTCTTTTGTTCGTTGGCTTTGTAATTAAAAACCAAATTCAAAAACAAATCCCTGCCGACGAGAATCTCAGCAAAATCACCTCTAAAGCCATTAAACCTGGTGGAAATAAGGCAACATTAACGCTGGCAGATGGTTCAAAGATTTCGTTAACAGATGCCAGCAATGGAATTATTGCAAAACAGGCTGGTATTAACATTACCAAAACAGAAAATGGCGAGCTGATTTACACAGTTGCTGCCTTATCTACTTCGAAAACACAAAATTTATTTAACATCATAGAAACTCCACGTGGAGGACAGTATCAGGTTAATTTGCCTGATGGCACAAGGGTTTGGTTAAATGCAGAATCATCTTTAAAGTATCCCGCAGTTTTTAATCAAAGCAGTAGAGTGGTTGAGTTGAAAGGTGAGGCTTATTTTGAAGTAGCCAAGTTGCTTAGCAAAGCAGGCAATCGTGTTCCGTTTAAAGTTAAGAGTAATTTAGGCGCAAACCGAAACCAAGAGGTAGAGGTGCTGGGAACGCATTTTAACATTAATGCATACAGCGATGAGCCTTCAAGTAAAACCACCCTGCTCGAAGGAAGTGTTCGGGTGGCAAATACAAGCGCTTCAACCTCAAATTTATTAAGACCTGGTCAGCAATCTATTATCAGTGCATCATCACCTTCAATTATCATTAAAGATGTAGATGCCGAGGAGGCAGTAACTTGGAAAGATGGCTTTTTCAGTTTCAATGATGAAAACTTAGAAACCATTATGAATAAAATTTCGCGTTGGTATAACGTAGATATTGAATACCGCGGAGCGAAAATAAATAAACTTTTTGGAGGTCGTATATCTCGTTTCAACAGCGTTAATGAGGTGTTGGAAACGCTGCAAACTACAGGCGACGTTCATTTTAAAATTGAAGAAAGGAGGATTTTAGTTATGCCTTAAACCTATACTTTAATCATCCTAAAAAGATGTTTTGGAATAAAGCTTAACTAAAAAAATCGGAAGCGCGGCAACGCTCCCGACCATAAAATTAAGGCTTTATTCTAATCGTAAAATTGTGAGATACAACTATTCTAAACCTAATAACCAAATATATGAATTTTTATACCGAATGGTTGCCCCAACCTAAGGGTCGCCTGTTTAAAATATTGTTGATTATGAAATTGACTTTTGTCTTATTAATCACCACCTTTCTTCAAATCAGTTACGGAGCACGAGCACAAAACGTAACGCTTTCAGAAAAAAATACAGCCTTACTTAAAGTTTTTCGAAAGTTAAACAAAAGCATTGGCTATAGTTTTTTATACAATACTGAGCTTTTAAGAGAAGCCAAACCTGTAACTATCGACATTAAAAATACCGACATTAAAGAGGCTTTAAGACAAATCTTTAGCGAACAACCTCTTGGTTACACCATAAAAAACAACACCATTATTATTCATCGTAAATCTGTGGATGGCTCACCACTATTGTTAAGAGCTTATATTGATATCCGCGGAAAAGTGGTTGATGAAAACGGGGCTCCAATGATTGGCGCCAGCGTAAAAGTAAAAGGATCTAACCAAGGTGCGGTAACGGATGCCAACGGTATTTTCGTTTTAAAAACTGTTGAGGATAACGCAACACTCGTGGTTTCTTTTATCGGTTACGAAAATAAAGAAGTAAAAGCAACTGCTACAGGAGAATTAACCATTCAATTGGCACCGCAAGCAGGCTTATTGGCCGATGCTGTTGTAATTGGATATGGTACACAAAAGAAAAGCGTGGTAACTGGCGCAATTTCTCAGGTTAAAGCAACTGATTTAGAAAACATGCCTGTTGTTCGTGTGGAACAATCTTTACAAGGTAGAACGTCGGGTTTAACGATTACAACCTCATCTGGTCAACCAGGTGAAGGTGCAACCTTGCGTATTCGTGGTACAACTTCAATTAACAATAGCGAAGCTTTGTATATTGTTGATGGTGTGCAAGTTGGCGGTGGAATCGATTACCTAAATCAAGCCGATATCGAATCGATAGAGGTTTTAAAGGATGCTGCATCTGGAGCCATATACGGTGCTAGAGCTGCAAATGGGGTAATCATCATCACCACTAAAAAAGGAAATAAAAATGGCCGAATGAGTGTAAACTATAATACTTATTTGGGTACTCAGGCGCCATCTAGAAAACTAGATTTATTAAACGCAACGCAGTATGCTACCATTTATAACGAAGCAGAATATGCCAAAACACCTGGCTTAACTACACCAAGATTTCCAAATCCAGCTCAATATGGCGTTGGAACAGATTGGCAAGCTGCGGTTTTTAATAATGATGCACGCATTCAAAACCACGAATTGAGCATTAGCGGTGGAAACGAAAAATCTACTTACTATAGCTCTTTTGGTTATTTTGATCAGGACGGAATTGTAGCTACAAGTAACTCTCAATATAAAAGATTTACCGCACGTTTTAACTCAGAGCATCAATTAACTAAGGCCATTAAATTTGGCCAAACCATTGGTTACACACGTACAAATTCTGTAGGTGTTGGTACTAACACAGAATACGGTTCGCCATTAAATAGAGCGATCAATATTGATCCCATTACGCCAATTGTAGAAACAGATCCAGCAAAATATGGCGCTGCTCCATACATCGGTAACCCGGTTGTAAGAAACGAAGCAGGTTTTCCTTATGGAATTTCTCCTTACGCACAATCAGAAATCCTAAACCCTGTTGCTGCACTACAGGTTGCACAAGGCAATGGCTGGTCGGATAAAGTTGTGGCTAACGCATTTGTTGAGGCTGAAATTATAAAAGGATTAAAAGTTAGATCGCAAGGTGGTGTAGATTTAGCTTTTTGGGGAAGTGAAGGTTTTACACCAATCTATTACTTAAACTCGATTAATCAAACCACCATTACGTCGTACAACAGAAACTCGAACAGAGGTTTGTTTTACTCTTTAGAAAACACCATCAGTTACAACAAGCAAATTGCTAAGCATAACTTCACGGGTTTAATTGGGTATTCATTCCAAAAAAATAGAGGCGAAACTCAAGGTGGAACCAAAGAGGGAATTCCAGTAACCAACATTAAAGATGCTTCATTACAATTTCCAGTTTCGAGAGCGAATGATGTGTTTTACGGAGGCGAATATTTAAATACCCTAAACTCGGCCTTTGCCCGTTTAACCTATAACTATGATGAGAAATATCTGTTTACAGGTATTATTCGTAGGGATGGTTCATCTCGTTTTGGGCCAAATAATAAATTTGGATACTTCCCTTCTGGATCAGTAGGATGGGTAGCCAGTAGAGAAGATTTCTTTCCTAAAAACGACTATGTAACTTTCGTTAAATTTAGAGGATCTTATGGAGTTGTGGGCAATGATAACATCGGAGATTTCAGATATTTATCAACCGTAAGTGGCGGCAGAAACTATACTTTAGGTACTTCAGCAGGCTTAAACAATGGGGTAAGTCCAGATGCCTTATCAAATCCAGATTTGAAGTGGGAACAAACTTCATCAACGGATATTGGTGTAGATATGAACCTTTTTGGCAACTTCACATTAACCGCAGATTGGTACAAGAAAAAAACAACAGGTATGTTGTTGCAAATTGCAGTTCCGGGCTACGTGGGTAACGCTGGGCCAATTGGTAATATTGCCGATTTATCAAACAAAGGTTTCGAGTTGGAATTGGGTTACACGAAAAGATTCGGGGAGTTCTCTTTAAAAGTGAATGCAAACGGTGCTTTTGTTAAAAATAACATCGATTTCTTGGGCGATGACAAAGAATACTTGGGTGGCCAAACGGTTACACCACAATCGCTTGAAATTACGCGTACCAAAGTTGGCTATGCAATTGGATCATTTTATGGATACAGAAGCGATGGCTTATTCCAAAATCAAGCACAAATTAACAATTACAAAAATGCAGGTGGTACGTTAATTCAGCCAAATGCAAAACCTGGTGACATTAAGTTCGTTGATTTGAACGGAGACGGACAAATTAACAACGATGATAGAGAAATCATCGGTAACCCAACGCCAGATTTTACTTACGGTATGACATTCAATTTGGCCTATAAAGGTTTCGATTTGATTGTGTTAGGTCAAGGCGTTGCAGGTAACCAAATTTTTAACGCACTAAGAAGATTCGATTTGCCAACCGCAAATTATACCACTTCAATTTTAAACAGATGGACAGGAGAGGGTACAAGTAATACCATCCCTAGGGTTACTTTAGATGATACCAATCAAAACTATAGCCGTGTATCTAGCCTGTTTTTAGAAAGTGGATCTTACTTCAGAATCAAGACTTTACAAGTTGGATATTCACTTCCAAAAAACCTTATCAAAAAAGCAGGTTTGGATAAAGTAAGATTTTATGTGATGGCAAACAACTTGGTAACCTTTACAAAATATACTGGATACGATCCTGAAATTGGAGGCGGAAGTTATGGTGTTGATCGTGGTTTCTATCCACAAGCAAGAACATTCTTTGCTGGCCTAAATGTTGGTTTTTAAAAATGGAAATGATGAGAAGTAAAAACATTAAAAGTGCAATTGCAATAGTTGCAGTTATGCTAATTTTTGTATCATGTAAAAAGGATTATCTGGAGCTTACCCCAAGAGGAACTGCTCTGGAAGATAACTTTTATCAAAATGAAAAAGAAGTAATGCAAGGTATCCTTGCCGTTTATGATGTTACCCAATGGGGAACAACGGGAGGTTATACCATGAAAATGCCTTTGTTAAGTGCAGCTTCTGATGATTGTTTCGCGGGTGGAAGTAATGCTTCCGATCAGCCAAACTGGGTGGCTTATGATAATTTTAACATGAATTCTAGTTTGGGTCCACAGGTTGGATTGTGGAACAAGAACTTCAGCGGAATTAATCGTGCAAACCTAATTTTGAGTAAAATCGAAAAATCGACCACACTTAGCGCAGCATTCAAATCGCGGGTAACAGCCGAGGCTAAATTTTTAAGGGCTTATTTCTATTTCGATTTAGTACGCTTTTTTGGCAATGTGCCATTAATCACAAAAGTTTTGTCAACGAGCGAACTTTATGCGCAGGTACAATCTACGCCTGCACAAATTTACGCTCAGATAGAGAAAGATTTGAGAGAAGCAGGTCCGAGTTTGCCGAATACCATTTCTGATGCAGAAAAAGGCAGGATTTCTCAAGGTGCCGCAAAAGCACAGTTGGCAAAGGTTTTATTGTATCAAAACGATAATGCTAAAATGGCCGAGGCCGCAACAATTTTTGAAGATGTAAACCGTGTAGGCAACCCTTATGGCTATTCATTATTGCCTAATTATGCTGATATTTTTAATCCGGCAAATAAATTTAATGCCGAATCAATTTTAGAGATTCCGCACTCTAATAACGCTGCATGGACAGATTGGGGTTACATTAATGGTGGTGAAGGAAACGTTGGTACGCAATTTATCGGAATGGATAGCTACAATGGCGATACCTACTCTAGTGGTTGGGGCTTCTGCCCAGTAACCTTGGATTTAGTTAACGTTATGAAAACTGATCCACGTTTTGCAGCCACAATCATAGATGGCGCTGCATTAAAAGCCGCTGGTGCTACATACAATGCCCGCTATCAAAACACCGATTATTTCATTAAAAAGTACGCGCCTTTAAAAGCATTTCGCTCGGCAAGTGGTGTTGCAGAACAAAACTGGCCGATTAATGAAATTGAAATCCGTTTGGCCGATACTTATTTAATGCAAGCTGAAGCATTGTTAAGAAGTGGCGGTAGCGCTGCCCGTGCTAAAGAATTGCTAGATGCAGTTAGAGCCAGGGTTGGATTACCCTCTATTCCAGCTACACTTGATAATGTTTATGCAGAGCGCAGGCTAGAGTTGGCTACAGAAGGTCACCGTTTCTTTGATTTGGTTCGTACGGGTAAAGCAGTTGCTGTTTTGGGCGCTTCGGGCTTCAAAGCAGGCAAGAGCGAATACTTACCTATTCCACTAAACGAAATTGAAGTTACCAAAGGTGGTATTAAACAAAATCCAGGTTACAATTAATCCGTACTGAAATGAAATTATTTAAAAACACCATAAAAACATCAGTCCTGCTTAGTTTGGGCTTAGTGTTTAGCATAATCGTTTCTTGTAAAAAAAGCGAAACGGTTAAAGATATCGGCACGCCTCCAACGGCTGCAGAAATCCAGTTTACCACAACACCCACAGCTAATAATCCAAATATCATCAACTTTAAAAGCTTGTATAATGGGATTAATGCCCATTGGGATTTTGGCAACGGTGCAACAGCGGATGGAAATGATGTACAATCATCTTACCCAATCGCCGGAACGTACACCATCAAATTAACCATTTTAGCCGATGGCGGTTCCGTATCTACAACCAAAACGTTGGTTATTGCCAATACAAATACCAGTATGTTAAGCGATCCTGCTTACACCTTGCTTTCAGGAGGATTGTCAAACCCTGCGGGTAAAGTATGGGTAATCGATCAAACTCAACCTGGGCATTTGGGTGTAGGACCAATCACTTCTCAAGGACCAGATTGGTATCAAGCCGGCCCGAATGAAAAAACAGGAACCGGTTTTTACGATGATGAAATGACCTTTGCAATGGGTGCTTCTTCGCTTAAATATACTTACGCGAACAATGGAACCACTTTTGCAAATGCATCAAACGCTCCAGGAATTGGTGGCCCTACCGGTGGAAACGATCCAACCGTAAATTATACACCTCCAACCAATTTAACCTGGATTTTAAACGATGTGAACGGTGTTAAATACATCAACATCAGCAACAATGGTTTTATCTCTTACTATTTAGGCGTTTCTTCATATCAAATCTTATCACTTACGGCAGATGAGATGTACTTAAGATGCTTAGATAAATCGAACGCAGGTAATGCATGGTATTTAAAACTGATTAGAAAAGGTTACGTAAGACCAGTTGTACCTCCTGTTCAAAAACCAATACAGGCTGCTAATTTGGCTGATGATTTCCAAGCGGCAAGTGGTATGGCATGGGTGGCAGAAAACATGGATTACATCCGTAATTATGATAATCCTTCTAAATTCCCGCTAAATACCTCATCTAAAGTAGCTTATTATGAGAAAAGAACAGGTCCGGATGGGCAATATGGAAACCTAAACATTACGCTTCCATATCGTTTTGATTTAGCTGCGAAAAATAAAATCAGGCTAAAAGTGTTTATTCCTGGTGCCAATGATTTTACCAAGGTTGCGCCAACGGTTTCGGTTAAACTACAAAACTCTTTGTTGGGCGGTAATGCTTACACCACTCAAATCGAGATTGTGAAAACCATTACACCAGCGCAATACAATACATGGGTACAATTAGAGTTTGATTATTCTGCTTCAGCAAGTCAAACTTTATATGATAAAATTGTTGTTCAATTAGGTGGTGAAGGCCATCCAAATCCGGGCATATTTTATATAGATGATTTTGAGTTTAAATAGTAAAAAGACGCTCTAAAATACCGAGCAGTTTAGGAAGCTTAAATTTCTAAACTGCTCTTTTAAAAACGTTAAAAGATGATAGATTTTGTGAAGTGTTTTAAAAAAGAAGTTTTTGCAGTCCTTGCAATTGCGGTTGTAGGTTTAAGTGGATGCTCTAAAGGATCAGGAGGTGAAGAAGGACCAGTTTATGTTCCCCCTGTAGTTACTACGCCCGTAGATAAAGGTTGGACATTTGAGGCAACTCCCACCTGGAGCGATGAATTTACCAATACTGGTGCACCGTTAAGTTCCAATTGGGATTACGACACCGGCGGCGGCGGTTGGGGAAACAACGAATTAGAATATTACACCAACACCACCAATAACGCAAGTGTTGCAAATGGCCTTTTAACCATAACAGCCAAAAAAGAAAATATGGGCGGTATGGCTTATACATCATCGCGAATGGTAACCAGAGGGAAATTAGATGCCCTATACGGCCGTTTTGAAATTAAGGCAAAACTTCCATCAGGGAAAGGTACTTGGCCGGCAATTTGGATGTTGCCTACAGACAGAGCTTACGGAGATTGGCCAAAATCTGGCGAAATTGATATTATGGAACATGTTGGTTACGACCAGGATAATGTCCATTTCAGCACGCATAGCGAAGCTTACTATTTTAAAATAAACACTCAAAAAACCATCACCAAAAAAATCGACGGCGCCAGTACTGCTTTTCACCTTTACCGGGTAGATTGGACACCTTACGCCATTCGTGGTTATTATGACGATGTGAAGGTATTTGATTTCGCCAATGAAGGCACAGGTTATAAAGTTTGGCCCTTCGATAAGCGTTTTCACCTTTTACTAAACATTGCCGTAGGTGGCGATTGGGGTGGGGCACAAGGAGTAGATGCCTCTATTTGGCCTCAAAAAATGGACGTAGATTATGTTCGTTACTATAAAATGATTGAAAAATAATTAGATAAAAATTGGTCAGCATTTACAGCGCCAATTCAATAGGTTAGTTTAATTGTTAAGCCGCTGAGAAATCAGTGGCTTTTTTTATTGACGAATTTAATTCAAAAAAGGGTACTGTTATGCTGCAAAATGGTAAAAAAAAGAACGGGGATAAATCATTACGACCTATCCCCGTCATCTAAATTAACGCTCTCGTATATATAAACACCTAAAAAGGCATTTTATTATGTACGCTTGAAATTTTTTTATTGGTTCGGGTTAAAATTGGGAAATAACGTAATATTTGCCGAATGGTGGATGGCTCGCCAAGCCTAAAACACTCACAAAGTGCACTACATATTGGCCTATACGTAGGTTTTTAACCTAACGATTGCGGGCATTGCAAACTCATGCTTTGGGGTATTCAGTTAAGGTTTAAGTGCTTAGTAGGTGCCTCACGCAGGTGTTAAGATTTATAAATACACCCAATGTGATCGGAAATTGATTTTAAAAAGAACGGGGATAAATCATACCGACCTATCCCCGTCATCTAAATTAACGCTCTCACATATATAAACACCTAAATGAATGTTTTATTATGGGCGGGCTAATTTTTTTATTTTTTTGCAGCTGGCTTTTTGGCTGCAGCTTTCGGTTTCTTAACTTCTGCTGTTTCTTCAGCATCTTTTTCTACTTTTTTCTTAGCAGGTGCTTTGGGCTTTTTTACCTCAGCCACAGGCTCTTCTAAAGCCTTTGCTTTTTTGGTTGCCGTTGCTTTTACCTTTGTGGCTTCAGCAGCTGGCGTTTCTGCTTCGGCAACTTTTTTCTTAACAGGTGCTTTAGCTTTTTTTACCTCAGCAACTTCTTCTTTCGCCTCAATAACTGGAGCAATTTCAGGTGTTACCACTTTAGGCGCATCTGCTTGTTGAAGGTAATTTGCTAAAATTTGTTGAAGATAAACTTCTGGTTTGGGCATATTGATAATTGTACCGCGTTCTTTATCCTGAGATTGTTTAATATATGCCGATTTAATTTTGCCCCAATCCTTAGAATAAAGTTTGATAAACATTTCTATAAATTGTTCGTGAGTATATTTTTTCGGCAACCTGCCCAACGTTGCCTGAATCTTTTCTTCTTTTTTATGTAATACTGCCATTTACTTTTTATTTCTGCAAAGATAGCCGATATTACAGATATTCATGTAAATAAGGCATTTAAACTTTTTAAAGTTAAACGTTTGGATGCTTAAACATTGATGCATATGGCCATAATCGTTTACGACTCTACCACAAGAGGTTCCGAACGCCTGCTCGCTACCAATCTTTCTCGATGTTGCAAGCCCCAATTTCTAAGCTCGGTAATTACATCATCAAGCGTTTCGCTATATGGCGTTAACTCGTAAGTAACGGTAACAGGTTTGGTTGGAAAAACTTTTCTAACCACAAATTCATTGAGTTCCAATTCCTTTAATTCTTTTGATAGGATTTTTGGAGTAATGTCTTCCAGCGCTTTTTGTATTTCGTTAAAACGCAATGGCCCCTCCTGTAAACTCACAATTAAAGGAAGCTTCCACTTGCCATTTAATACGTATAAAGCATCCTTAACAGCGGTCATGCTGGCGGTGCAGGCAGATTTGTCTAAATGTTTTTTTCTAAATCCCATTCCCAAAAGTACAAAGGTTTCTTAAAGAATAATGCTATCCTTTTAGATACTGCTATCTTTTAGTTACCATATAATCTATCTCGAATTATTGCTTAAAAATCAATCAGTTAAATTACTTTTTCCAACCTTTTTGCATTTTTTTATAGGCCTTTTTACTAATTTTCGATTTCTTTTTCGAACGAGACTTCCCTTTCTTTTTACGGGCATTAATATTGTTTACTAGCGAATTTTTAACACCCAGCTTATTTTTTTTCTTGCCCTTGCTTTTCTTTTTATCCTTTTTCTTTTTGCCTTTAGTTTTTTCCTTAGCCATAGTAATTGTTTTGAGTTGATAATCATTTACAACATTCTAATCCTACAAAATGTTCATCGAAATTATTGTAATGAGCCGGTGGACAAATAAGTTTGAGCTTTTAAACAAAACGCCAAGCGCAATCTGCACCTACCTTTGATTAAACAAAAAATAAAAAAAAGATGAAAAAAGTTTGGTTTATTACAGGCAGCGCCCGCGGATTAGGTCGCAGCCTAACAGAGGCAGTATTGGCCCAGGGAGATCAAGTAGCGGCAACTGCCAGAAACATAAATGCTTTACAGGATTTGGTAGAACAATATCCAACTCAAATATTGCCAATTACCTTAGAAGTTACCGATCACAAACAAATATACTCAGCTGTTGAAACCTCCATTAGCCATTTTGGCAAAATAGATGTTTTGGTTAACAATGCTGGTTTCGGAATTGTTGGTGCTGCCGAAGCCTTTACAGATGAGCAGGTTCGCAGTCAGTTAGAAACGAATTTGTATGCCCCCATTGAGATTACAAGAGCCGTTTTGCCCCACATGCGTAAGCAAGCATCTGGTCGGATTTTGCAAATCAGCTCCATAGGCGGGCGTGTAGGAAATGCCGGTGTAAGCATTTATCAAGCGGCTAAGTTTGGCCTAACGGGATTTACCGAATCCTTGGCAAAGGAGGTTAAAGATCTTGGTATTTTAGTCACCAGTGTAGAACCAGGTGGTTTCCGAACCGATTGGGCTGGAGAATCCATGACCTATGCACCAAAAATATCCGGCTATCCTTTAGTCGAACAGCGAAGTGAATTTTTCCAGAGCGGAAATTTCATCCCGACAGGCGATCCAGATAAAGCTGCCCAAGCAATGATTGATTTGGTAAAGCATCCAGAGCCTCCATTGCATTTGGTTTTAGGAAGCGAAGCCATTGGCATGTTGAAACACGCTGATGCCAGCAGAACTGAAGAGATGGAAAAATGGATGGAGGTAAGTCTTTCAACCGATCACAACGAGGCGACCAATTTCTTAGATACAGCCTTGGGCAAATCCTTTACCAAGAATTAAACGAGCAAGGGTGTATCATCAATCAATTTACTGCAGAGGTGCCAAATCATTTCGCAACAAAGCGCATAATGATTTTAAATTCAATTTGCGTGAGAATTTTGTATCGCTAATTTTTGCCTTAGCTTCAAAACAAAATTTTGTCTGCTATACTTAATTGGTTATGATACACCCTGAAATTTAAATCCTAGAAAGATTAGTTGGCATCATGTGTTCAGATATGAACGGCTTCTAATGGTGTTAGCAATTATTTTATAAATTTGATTTACATGCAGAAAGTAGAAAAACGGCCAAAAATCTTGTATTCCTGTTACGCGCATAAAAGTAGTGAGGGAGAACAGTTTATAGAAAGTCACAACTTTGGCTACCTTATTTCTGGAGTCTCTGAAATGTTTATTGCAGGGCAAAAATTTGCTTTCAAATCAGGAGATTTTAGGTTTTTTAGACGAAATCAATTGGCCAGATATACCAAATATCCACCTGTTGATGGAGGAGATTACCAATCCATCTCTATATCCATAGATCAGGAAACGCTACGCAGCATTAGTGAGGAATTCAAATTAACGATGGATCATCCAGCACCTGAATTGAATTCTATGCTGTTACAACCCAATGTGCTTTTTACCAATTATATAGACTCATTGCAGCCTTACCTAGATGGTGTAAATGAATTGAATAGCATGTTAACCAATTTAAAAGTTAAGGAGGCTGTTATGATTTTGCTGCAAACCAATCCGGAGTTGAAGAACGTTTTGTTCGATTTTACCGAGCCCGGAAAAATTGATTTAGAAGCTTACATGAATGCACACTATAAATTTAATGTGGATAATAACCGCTTTGCATATTTAACCGGGAGGAGTTTGGCTACATTTAAAAGAGATTTTGAGAAAATTTACAACATGTCTCCCAATAAGTGGTTACAGCAAAAGCGATTAAATGATGCCTACTATTTAATTAAAGAAAAGGGTTGGAAATCAACCGATGTATATTTAGAAGTTGGTTTTAAAGATTTATCTCATTTTTCTTTTGCCTTTAAAAAGGCATTTGGCTTGGCACCATCCAAACTCAGGTAATTTTCATGAAATGTTTACAGAACCACTATTTTTTACCCTTTTTAAAGTTAAAAAGCCGCTTGACTAATTGATTATATACAATCTTGCAGCGCCTACCTTTTCTCAATTCCATTGATAAAATGGGGTATGGCTTACCAGCAGCATCGTTTTCATAACGATTGGTAACTTGGAAACCTAAATGTGTATAGAACCCAACTGCCTGTAAATTTTGTTCGTTCACATCAACTTTGGTGATGTTTTTATGCTCAATTGCATATCGAATTAACTGTTTACCCACACCCTTAGCCCTAAAATTTGGCTGAATAAAAAGCATTTGTAAAACATCATCAGCTAAACCCATAAAACCAATTATTTCATCTTCTATCTTCAAGCTGAATAATTCAACTTGATGCAGATATTGATTAAAAATTAATGATTTGTAAGATTGAATATCACTTTCAGATAAAAAATGGTGTGTTGCCCGCACCGAAGCCTCCCATAAGATAATTAGGGCAGGGTAATCAGATTTTTTGGGTACATAAAGCTTAAGTTCTGCCATTCGCCTGCAAACTTAATCATTCTAATGCTTAACAAAATAAAATAGGGTTGTTGGTGTATTAATCACTGCGTGCAATAAAATACTCCAAAACAGCCCCCTTTTTAGCCTGAAATAGCCCAGGAAAAAACCAGCAATAATTTGAGGTATGGCAAATATCGGCGCCAATAAAACCAAATTGCTAGGCACCAAATCTATGTAGTTTCTTACGTGAAGCAAACCAAAGGTTATGGTAAGCGCATAAAAATACAGACTAAAATACCGGGTAGAAATGGCGTTAAAAAACTCATCCTTTAAGCAGTATAGAATTTCTAAACAAATTAAAATGAAAGTAATAGCCTTTAAAACTTCAGCTAGGCTAAATAGCGTTGCAACACTTTTATGTGATAAATAAAATATACCGTAAGCCATAACAAGTGCAACGAATATATTTAGCCTTTTTACCTTTAGGGGAAGCCTAAAAATTAATTCTTCTGCTATGGGTGCCACCACGATAAAGAACACGAAACTTCTCCTTGTAGAGGCCTACTGTTGAGCATGATCTATAGCATCCATAAACGAAAATTGATGGTTTAATTTTATAACAAAGTCAATTAAAGAAACTACCAACAAACTAATGCCCGAAAACAACAAACAATACCAAAAAACTGCAAACAATTCCTTGAGCGCATCTTTAACAGCGTCATCGTTTTTAAATTGAATATTTGGATTTTTGAAAAAATTGGAGATCATTTGTAATTATTTGAAAGAGCTTAAATTATCCCGTTGAATCATCTGAGACAATAAAAGAATTAGATTAAATTGCATTGGAGTGGAAGCTATTCTTATGTTTTAAACAAAACAAATAAAGTACAGCAATTGAGATGATAAGCACTATCGTGCATATTAAAGAGGCTTCAAATCCGAAATTGCCTCCACTTAAAATTTCACTACCAGCAGGTATTTGTTTAAAAATGCTATCCGTTTTTAACCCACTAACTGGGCTTCCTAAAATTGGGCCTTGAAAATAATTCCATGCAAAGTGAGCGGCAATTGAAAACCACAAATTTCTAAAATAAATATAGAAAACACCTAGAAATATTCCTGATAATAAGATGTTAATGAATGGTATTAAAGTAAGGTTATCATTACTAATGTGGAACAATGCAAATAGGATTGCTGAATAGAGCAAAGATTTAAGATTGCTTCTCGTCTTCAATAAATGATTTAAAATATAGCCTCTTGCCAATATCTCTTCATTAGCTGCACCTATTATTAATATGACAATATATAAAATTATATGTGCAGGATTAAATGGATGACTTTGATATTCGATTTCCTTTCTAAAATAAAGAGTGAATGCAACTAGAAGGATGGGGATTGTTCCAAAAGCAAAACCCTGTAAAAGATTTTTCACAGAATAGAATTTTAATCCTAAATCTATGATTGTAGACTTAGCCTCATCTCGCAGAAAAACGTAAACAGTAATAAGGGTTGCTATTAAGCTTAGGACTTGACAAGCAAATATGTATGCAATTTTTTTATCCAACAAGTTCAATACTTCAGCAACAGAGAGGTGTTGGGTAAGAAATACCACGCCATACGCCAAACCGCCCAATAATGTGTTAACTAAGAACCAAATAAATAAAAAGTATAAAATGTGTCTCATGAAATTAAGTTATCTCATTATTTAGAAAATGTATTGTCTGTTTGACCTATCTGTTATGCTATGTGGAAGGAATTTTACAATAGAGGTAAATAGATGCCTAGTAAATTATATATACGATTTGATAGGTGTCATTAATTTATTTCAATTTAGTATCTGTATTAGCCTAGTAATCAATTACTTTTAAAAACATGATTTGCCTAAGAGCTAAGTTTAGGGTTACAATAAATATGCGTAACAATTATAAATACAATGAAGAAAGAAAACATAAAAAAAAGCATTATTGGCATTTCTTTTTCCTGTAATGTATAAGTAATTAAAAATAATGCCCGCAAAGAACGCACATAATAAATACAAAATATTATAGTAGTGATCTAACCCAAAAAAAAATGCAGGTAAGCCGATTAAAAGGAAATCATTTCTAATCTTTAGATTTGTCAGCACGATATTCGGTAATACTTGAAAGAAAAAAGTCTCCAATATTGGAGCAACTAAACATCCAACAACGATTTTATAAACTAAATTTTCATTATCAATCGGGTTGATTGCTAACGGTGTTGCAAAATACAATTGTGTTTTATCATAAATAAAATTTATCAATAGCAAAACAAGCATAGAGAGAGCAAAAACACGTAAGGTTTTGATATTATTTTTGAAAGTTTTATTGATTGGTTTACTAAAAGTTGGATGGAGTTGTGACATCAGATTTGTTATTATTATTGTTATTTTACAGGTGGTTTTGTACTAGCAATACACAAGATCACATATTGTAACCATATGAGTAAAATATTCTCATATGGTTACTATGTTTTGGATTTAGTCGCTACATCCTGCAAGACCTGCCCCAACCCATGATGCTAAGCCAACAAATTCGCCCACACCATAACCTATCCATCCAAATATGCTTCGTCCTCCGTCAATTTCCGCCATCTCTTGTGGCGATAAATTTTCAAGACCTAATTCTACTTCTTCTGTTTTCATACTATTTTCTTAGTTTAACGTGTACCTTCTAAAAAACCCTCTACAAATCCATGAGCACAATCTGAAATTGCACCCCCTATGTAACCTAATACCTTCTTAATCATACCGCCACCGGCACCTCCGTTTGCTATTTGCATTTCTTTGGCATTCATTTCTTGCACGCCAAAATTTTCTAACTCTAAATTTTTCATGTAATTAAATTTAAATTTTTTAAATCTCCCTACTCTTTACTGGTTTTTCGGGTGCCACCACTGTTGGCCAAACATGATGCAAGTATTGCGCTTAAATTTTAATTCTCAAAAAACGATACACGAAATGCCTTTTTGTAAGTACGAACGGGTCTTTTTTTAGGTTTTTTTGGCTTTTTCCATAAAAAAATAAAATGATGGTAAACAGGAAAATTTCCACTCAAAACCAAAATTTTTAATGGGTTAATTTGGCGTTCGTCCCTACAATCTAGTGGTTTCGTACGTACAATCGGCCGTTTGGTGTATCGTTTTTGGTAGATATTTTTTTTATTTACAACTTGCAGCTATAAACAACTAAAAATATAATTTTATGAAAACTAAAAAATTAGAAAAGAAAACCGCGTTTGTTTTCAAAAAAAATGTAGTAAAAGAATTAACTAAAGACGAAATGAACCAAATTAATAGTGGGGGTGGAGGTGTGAAGCCTTTGTCAGGCACACCGATATGTAAAAATTTTACAATGAAAACCTTCGGTAATTAATCTTAGTGTAATAAACATGGGTTCCATAACCTAACAAAATTCTTATTTAAGATGAATTACTTCAAACTATTAATTTTTTTTCTGACGATATCTAGTGTTGTAGAGGCACAAAACTGCAATTGTTCGGATAATTTTCATTCGATGGTAGATAGAATTAAAAACAACTACCCTGGATATGCAGATAAAATAACTGCACTAAATAGGAGTGGCTTTCAAAAAAAAACAGATAGTTTAGCTAGAATTGCAAGCCATTCTAATCCCTATGAATGTTTGTCATTGAGCAGAGAGTGGCTGGCACTATTTAAGGATAAGCATGTTAACATGTGGATTGATTTCGATGCTATATCCCCTGATTCCATCAGGCAATTTTTTTCAAAAGAAGAAAAAACATCTTGGACACAAAATAAATTCAAATTATACCTAAAATATGAGAAAAAATACCTTGACCCCATTGAAGGTGTTTGGAGTTTTGGAGTGTATCAAGTTGGAGTTGTAAGGGACAGAACTAAAAAAAACAAAGAATTCCTTGCTTTTGTGCTGAAAGCAGATAGTTCGAGGTGGATGCCTCAACAAGTAAAATTTAGACTATTAAAGAAGGATAACAGGTATAGGACCGTTTTTTTTAGAGCTGGGGATCATTCAATAAATTATCCAAAATTAAAGTATAGTTCAGATACTCTAGATTTTGATTTCTTTGGTAAATGGGTTAGAGGCACGCTAAAACCAAAAGAAATAGTTCTGGGTAATTCGGATTTATCTCCAAAATTTAGAATTATAGACCCTGAAACCGCCTTATTTACGTTTCCATCATTTGAATCAATGGCATACATAAATCAAGTCGATAGTATTGTAAAGCAAAATAAATCCATTTTAGAAAATACGAAACATCTAATCATTGATTTACGGGACAATGGTGGAGGTTCGGTATATGTGTATGAAAGCCTAATGCCTTATATTTATACCAATCCTATTCTAACCGCTGGCGGTATGGTACTGGCTACACCAGATAATATTAAGGATGGCTATTCAATTAAATATCCTGGCGTATCTGACAGTATTCAAAAAGCTTTGGATGAAACTTTAATAGAGCTAAAAAAACATGAAGGAGAACTTTATGATTTATACCCTGTTGACACTATCAAATTTGAGTCAATTGCCAAGAATCCAGAACGAGTATCTTTTTTGATTAATAAGAATACGGCAAGCGCGGCAGAGCTCTTTTTATTACAAGCCAAACAAAGTACAAAATGCAAAATATTTGGCACCGCTAGTGCAGGGATGGTTGATTATTTGGAAGTTATAACCTCGAAGCTACCATGTGATTTTTATACATTAGTTTATCCAGCAGGTAAATCTATATATAGTATAAATAATCCATTGGATAATACGGGTATTAAACCTGACGTTGAACTTTCTGAGAAAATAGAAAATTGGGTTGATTACGTAAAAACTTATAAGGAAAAGTAATGCAGTCTAAATACAAGCTTATAGTTTACCACCTCATCTTTTGGTTACCTTATATGCTTTTAGGTGGGTTATTGGAGTTTGTGGCCGAGCCTGAAACCTTTTTTTTTAGCATACCGGATATTTTCTTCTCCGAGTTCCCGAATATTTGTACTGTATATCTGTGTATCCTTTTATTTAGAAAATTTGCCTCCCCACTAAAAATTGTTCCATTATCAATAGGTATATTTTTAGTTTATGCATTTTCATGCCTGCATTGGTATGTTACAGGATATTTAATTAGGCCTCATTTTAGAATGAATGGTGATCCACCACCCATAATGAGCATTTGGAACTATTCGGTTTTGCTCATTTGGATTTTTATAAAATATGCGCTCTTTGCTTTTAGTTATTACTATGCCACGGAAAACATTAAGCAACAAAAACAATTGCGCTTAATGGAGCGAGAGAAGCACGAGGCAGAATATGCCTTTTTGCGGGCGCAAATAAATCCACACTTTTTAAACAATACCTTAAACTTTTTCTACGCAAAATCTTTAACGCTATCGGCTGAACTTTCTGAGGGCATCATGATTTTGAGTGAAATTATGCGCTACTCTTTAGAAATTGATAAAGATGATAAAACGGCCCTTTTGGATCATGAATTGGCGCACATTAGAAACGTCATTAAAATCAATCAGCTCCGCTTTAACAACAAACTGCAATTGGATTTTGATGTGAAAGGCGATACCAAAAACGTGCGCATTATTCCCTTGGTGCTAATTACCATGGTAGAAAACATACTCAAGCATGGCGATTGTACCGATAAACTCAACCCAGTTTACATCATTTTAAGTATTTCTGAGCTGGATGGGCTTATTTATTTTAATGCCAGCAACAAAAAGAAAACAGGGCCTAAAGAACTTTCGAGCGGGATAGGGGTAGTGAACATTAGAAAAAGGTTGGCGCACCATTACGGCAGTAATTTTACCTTAGAGATAAAAGAAGGGAAAAATGATTACAACATCGAGTTAAGATTACCGATACTCTAGCATTGAAAAATGTTTATAGAGGTGAGACTTGAGATTTGAGATTGGAGATTTGAGACGTGAGATTTGAGAGGCGAGACGTGAGATTTAAGATTTGAGAGGTGAGACGTGAGAGGGGAAAGATTAGCCGTCTAATCTCTCGTATCTCACATCTAGTTTCTCCTATCTAGTTTCTCGTATCTCACATCTATTTTCTCGTATCTACCCCTCGGATTTCCGTTTATCAGAAAGAATCGATCACCTTTTTAATTCCTTTCAGCATTTTAAAATGGTCAATTACAAAGGGTTTAGTTATAAAACCGTGTACCTCTTCGTATTCTGCTGCCCGCTTTTTATCCTCCTCGTTTTCGGATGCGGTAACCAGAACCACATAAATATTGTTTTTATACGGACTTATTTGCAAATGATCGAGTAGCTGCCAACCATCCATTCCGGGCATTTCAAGATCTAGCAGGATTAAAAAAGATAGTTCGTATGATAAGTTTTTTTCGATAAATTTTAGCGCAGGTTTAGCCGCATTAAAATATTTGGCACCAAAAGAGAATTCGCTGCCTTTAAGCACTTCTCGATGAATTAAAAGGGTCATCTCATCATCGTCGACGATCAGTATTTTTGTTTTCATGTAAATTTGGAATGTTTAGCAATAAGGATAGATGTGGGATTGGCGAAAAACAGGTATAAAATCTATTTTTTCACACTCAGATTATCAATGGTTTACAATACGAAGATAGTTTTTTCTTTTTAGATCGATTATTCATTTTGTTCAAAATTGATGGCAAAACTAATCATTTCTACAAAATAATTTAAACAAAAACGGAATACTCCATTTAGCACTTGCTATTATAAATATCCAATTAATTAGCCCGTAACTGGCTGGTAGTCTGTTGATAACTTTATAAAATTGTGGATAAAAATATGATTAATCATACAGGTTTCACTAGGCTTTGTTAATTTTTGGTATTAAATTTGGCTATTCATCTGTACCTATGAAAAAAGTACTTCTAACCCTATTTGTCTTCGTGATCTGTTTTTCTAGTTGTAAGAAAAAGTTTTGTGGCGTAATTACGGCCATAAGCACAGAAACTTCGCCTGTTGATGGTCAGCCATTGTACAAGCTATACTTAGAAAGCGGAGAGGTTGTGCCAACAAAAGTTAAGGGCAATCATCAAGTGGGGGAAGCGTATTGTAATGATTAGAGTTTTAACATTAATTTTTTTAAAAAATACCAATATGTTACTCAAATTAAGTCCATCAAAATTCAGAGAATTGTTAAATGTTTTCGATATCAACAAGCAATCGAATCGCTTAACGCTATTTACTCAGCTTAACTCAGTGCCCAAAGGCATTGGTGCCATTTATGTAGAAAAATCAGACTTTGAAATTGCATTTGAAGCTTATCTACAAGAACTCGATAAAACCGCATAATTAAGTCATTATCCTTCTACACTTTCTAAATTCCTGTTCAGGTTTTTAGAAAGCCAATCGTGTTAAATGAGATGAGCCGCTAAATTTTAGCAAGTTTCAGCTCATCTTATACCACAATTCCTATTGTATAATCCAAATTACAATATTTTATTTCCATAGAAGTCGCACGGTTTTCATTCAGAAGGCCCAATCAATAGTATTTTCGCATCCACTTCTTTTTTGCCTTCGCAGAAATGGGAAAGGCCAGCTTATGCAGTTAAACCAACAGACTAAATATCTTAAAACAGTCTATTGTTTTCTTAACCTATGCTGTTGTAACCCCAACTTTTAAGCCCATCAAAAATTTTTTATAGAGTTAACGCTAAAGATACATAGTGTTAAAAGTACACATCTACATTTGGGCAATTCAAAAATACCCAAACAACAGTATAACATTTAATTAGAGCCTATGTAGATCCGAACGATACATGCCTTTTAAAAACAGTACAATCACATTTAAAACATTACTAAAAACAAAAAGATGACATCAATTTTAACCGCAGGTATGAAAAGTACATGCAGGAAATTGCTATTGCCCTTAGGATTAATTGCAATTTGTAATACCACAATAATGGCCATGAAACCTAAACCAGTTAAGCATCTGGTAAGTAACAATAAGGCTGTAGTTACCGTAAATGGTACCGTTTCAGATCAAAACGGGCAGCCATTGCCAGGCGTAAATGTTTACGAGAAGAAAACCAAAAAGGCAACCGTAACCGATGGTAATGGTAAATTTTCAATATCAGTTGAAGATGGGGCTGTCTTGATATTCTCGTTTATCGGTTTCGACAGTCAGGAAGTTTCGGTAAACGGGCGCCAAACACTCAACATAGTTTTAAAAGAAAACAGCAATACCTTAAATGAGGTGGTTGCAATCGGGTATCAAAAAATCAGAAAATCTGATGTAACGGGCGCAATTAGTAGTGTTAAAGCAAGCGAACTGAATTTAACCTCACCAACAGTTGGGCAGGCCTTGGTGGGTAAGGTAGCAGGAGTGCAGGTTTCGCAAACCAGTGGTGCTCCTTATTCGGGTACAAAAATTAGAGTTAGAGGGGTTGGGTCAATTAACGCCAGTTCAGATCCTTTATACGTTATTGATGGTTATCCGGCAGGAAATAATGTGGCCATCAATCCCGAAGATATTGAAACCATCGACATTTTGAAAGATGCAGCCTCAGCAGCAATTTATGGTTCCAGAGCATCGGGAGGCGTAGTTTTAATCACCACAAAAAGAGGAAAAGATGGTCAAGGTCGTTTTGAATATGATGTTCAAGGCGGAGTTTCGCAATTGGCAAAAAAGATTAAACTTTTAGATGCAAATCAATTTATTCAATTGTTAATTGATGGACGCAATAACGCCTATAAAGATTTATGGGTAAATGCAGGTAAAACATGGAACGATTCTATGTTTGGAGATAACAATGCTACCCGTATCACAAATGTTGGTAACGGATCTAGTGTAAGCATTCCAACCGATCTTTATAACTTCAGTACCCAAACGGCTATTCCTGCTGCCTACAATACCGATTGGCAAGATGAGTTGTATCGCAATGCCGCTTTTCAACGCCATAATCTTTCCTTTTCAGGAGGTAATAAAGACATCAAATATTTCTTAAGCGGTGGTTTTCAGGATAATGATGGGATAGTAAGCAATACCAATCAAAAGGTTATCAATTTTAGAGCAAACGTAGATGGTAATGTAAGTGAGCGATTGCATGTTGGCGCAAACGTATCTTATACCCAAAATACCAATAGAGAAGTGCAGGAAGGACGTTATAATTTGAGTCCGATGATGTCTGCATTACTTTATCTACCCTATCTTCCAGCTCGCGATGCAAATGGCAACCCCATTCAATTTGGAATGGGCGCTATTGCTTCCGCTTTTGGGGTTCAAAATCCAGAGAATCCTTTGGCAACGGTAGAACAACTAAAAATCACCAGAAAAGGCAATAGAAGTTCGTATAATGCAAACGCCACCTACAAAATTATCGATGGTTTATCATTTAAGGCAAATTTAGGTACCCAAACGTACAATGAAAAATACGATTATTATTTACCAACCAGCTTAAGTAACGGTAATAATCCACCGTATTCTACTGCCTCAATAACGGCCGCAAATGCAATCGCTCAAACCTTAAGTCAGGTAGATCAGTTGGCTGAATTTACCTTAAACTACAACAAAACGTTTGGCAAACACAGCCTTGATGTTTTAGGAGGTTATTCGGCACAAAAAACAACCAGCGACCAGATTCGGGTTTCGGCCACGGGTTTCCAGAATGATTACATTGGAGAAATTACAGATAAAGGGGCAGATGCTGGGTTTTTTACTTTAGATAACTCCAGAACAGGTAAATCTGTAAATACCTTGCTTTCTTATTTTGGTCGTTTCAGTTACAATTATGCAGGTAAATATTTCTTAACCGGATCTTTCCGTAGAGATGGTTCATCAAGATTTGGCCCATTAAATAAGTATGGGAACTTCCCATCAGTTGCTGCGGGATGGAATTTATCTGACGAAGATTTTTACAACAATTTCTTGGGCGAGCAATCAAAAGTTAAAATCAGAGCCAGTTGGGGTTTAAGTGGAAACAACAACATCCCAAATTATAGAACGGCTCAAGAACTGAGTTCGCCAGGTGGTGTTGTAATTGGTAATGCAATTGCCACAGCCATTTGGCCTAATGCTATACAAGATCAAGGACTTGGATGGGAATCAACATCGCAATATAATTTCGGAACAGACATTACTTTGTTTAAAAACCGGGTTTCCATTATCGCCAACTATTATTTAAGTTATTCTTACAACTTATTATTCAATCAGCCCATTTCTGCGGTATCGGGTACCTCATCCATTTTAACCAATCTGGCTGATAGTAAAGTTCGGAACAAAGGTTTTGATTTACAGGTAGATGGTAGAATTATCCAGAATGAAAACTTCACTTTTGGCCTAAGCGGAAATATTGCCGTAAACCGAAACAAAGTATTAAACATGGGTGGAGCAAGTACCATCTTCACCGCTGGTGCAGAACGCTCTTACATTACCCACATTACACAAGAAGGGCAATCGATTGGTATGTTTTATGGATTTAAGGTGTTGGGAAGAGTTACTCCAGATAATTTAGGAAAAGTAGCCCCTTCAGCGGCGTCAACCAATCCGTTAAAAGTTGGCGATTTATATTTCCAAGATACCGATGGAAATGGAATTGTTAACGATGCAGATAAAACCGTAATCGGCACACCATACGCTAAATTTACGTATGGATTTGCATTAAATACCTCTTATAAAACATTCGATTTACGAGCTTCATTTAATGGCTCTTACGGTAACCAAGTATTGGATGGGCAGGATTACTATTTGTATAACATGGAAGGATCGGGCAATCAATATGCCGATGTGGCAAATCGTTACCGCAATGAAGCGAATCCAGGATCTGGTTTGGTTTATCGGGCATCAAGAGCGGGTACGCAGAGTAACAGTACGCGTTTATCAAGCTTCTACATTCAAGATGGTTCTTATTTCAGATGTACCAACATTACATTAGGATACAGTTTTCCTAAATCGTTAGCCAATACATTGAAGGTGAGTAACATCCGTCTTTATGCAAGCGTTGACAATGCCTTTACTATCACCGATTATAAAGGCTATAATCCAGAGGTAGATTACAGCGCTGGCAATAACCTTGCGCCAGGCGTAGATTATGGAAACTATCCATTGGCCAGAGCTTACAACGTTGGTGTTAAACTTACTTTTTAGAATTACGGAAATGAAAAAAAATATTTATAAAATAGCAGTCTTAAGCCTTGTTTTAAGCTTGGGCGCTTGTAAAAAGGATTTTTTGAATCAAAACAATCCAAATGCAATTGCGGTAGAAAATTATTTCAAAACAGAGAACGATGTTTTATTAGCCGTTAATGGTGCGTATCAATCGCTTAGAAGTTCGAACACCGTGGGAGAGAACAGTGGCTTGTTTAGCGATGAACGTTCTGATGATGCCGGACGAAATGACAATCAAAGTAATGCCGGCGAGCCTTTTCAGTTTAACGATTTCTCACTACTACCCAGCAATTCATATTTAAAGAGCCACTGGTTAGCCTTGTATCAATCCATCACCAGAAGCAATGTAATTTTAGCGAATATTGATCAAGTAACTTTCGCCAATGCGGCTAATAAAGCCAACTATAGTGCCGAGGCTAAATTCATCAGGGCTATCATGTATTTCGAACTGGTTCGGAAATGGGGGCCGGTTCCATTGGTAACCAAACCATTAAGCACACCGGGAGAAGTAACAGAAAACACTTTTCGCGTACCAGAGGCAGATGTATATAATTTAATTGTAGCTGATTTGAAAGATGGATTAAACAGTTCATTGCCAAACTTTCAACCCGTTTCTGGAAGTGGGCGAGCATCAAAAGCGGCTATAAATGCATATTTAGGGAAAGTTTACCTTACTATGGCGGCAACTTTGCCAAATAATAAGGCCGAAAACCTAACTAATGCCAATACCTATTTGTTGGCTGCTTATAACTTACGCACTTTCGGCGCATTGACCGAAATTCCATATGCCGATGTGTTTGACGTATCTAAAAAAACCACCAATAAAGAAGCGCTTTTTGTAATCTCAAATAAACAAGGCGATATCAGCTATAGCTCAAGCATCGCCGCTAACAATCAGGCAAAAGGCGAAACCATAAATTCTTTGAAAGTATCGACAGGAATTGGGGGTAATGTGAAGCTCGATTTGGTAAACGAATATGAAACAGCCGATTTAAGAAAAGATTATTCCATTAAATATGCTAACGACCCAATTGTTAAGGATTGGTTTATTACCAAGTTTCGCGATGCAAGTTCTGCGGCAACCAATAATGGTTATGGTGGCAACGACTGGATTTTGATGCGTTATGCAGATGTAATTTTAATGCTTGCAGAAGTGAACATGTTGCAAGGCAATGATGCAGTAGCCATCCAATATTTAGATATGGTGAGAGCAAGAGCAGGAATGCCGCTGTATGCCGTAGCAAAGTTAAACGCAACCTACGCCGCTAACTTTCCAACTTTAAAACTTGCTATTTTGCATGAGCGACGTGTTGAATTGGCCTTTGAACACCATAGGTGGTTCGATTTGATTAGGAACTTTACGGCAGCCGAGTTGGTAACTTATCTCAAATCCAAACCACAAGCTTCTTACGGCATCGCGAAATTATCAAACGTTACTTTAAAAGATCGTTTTTATCCGATTCCTTTTGATGAAGTTAAATTAGATCCAGCTAAAATGTATCAGAACCCTGGATATTAAGAAGAAAGATCCTTTCAGTAAGGGCTGTATCATTACTCAATTTGACCTTTCATCGGCCAAATAATAGTTTACAGCGAACATCGT
This sequence comes from Pedobacter yonginensis, assembly GCF_003173595.1. Lineage (GTDB taxonomy): Bacteria > Bacteroidota > Bacteroidia > Sphingobacteriales > Sphingobacteriaceae > Pedobacter > Pedobacter yonginense. The sequence goes on along the minus strand of NZ_QGNZ01000002.1, from coordinate 303,308 downwards.
TTAGGATTAACGAAGGCAATTTTCACTTACGAGAATTGCCTTCTTTTTTATTTTCATAGCCAAAATCGGTATTATAATTCTTAAATGACCTAAAAATAAGACCATAAACAAAATATTACCGAAATAAGAATTATAATTCGCTTTTGTTGTAAATTTCCATAGATAACGTTAGATTTGATCAAAATAAGTATTATAATACTGATGGATCTTATAGAAATTGGACGGATTGTCAATGAAAGGCGTTTGATGCTGCGGTTGCGGCAGGAAGATTTGTCGGAAATGAGCGAAGTGAATATGAAAACCATTCAACAAATAGAGTCAGGAAAAGGAAATCCCTCATTGCTAACCTTGAGTAAGCTTTTTGAAATTTTGGGTCTTGATATTCGCGTAGTAGTAAAACAGACTGAATAATGCAGAGGGGAGCGGTTTATTGTAATGGGCGTTTAGCTGGATATATCGAAAAAGAGGATGGCTATCGCTTTGTTTACGAGCAGGAGTACTTTGATGATCCGCTAACGCATGCGATTAGTATTACATTGCCCAAAACACAAAAAGAGTTTAAAAGCGAACAGCTCTTTCTTTTTGGTCGGGCCTTTAACGGAGGGCATAAATAAGAATATCCAGTTCAAATAGCCCTTTGTACCTATAAATCACAAATGAGTGCGAAAAAAAAACGCCGTAAATGATGATTTACAGCGTTTTCGTATTTTTGGGTTAAAATCCCAGTAGCCCGCAGGGGAATCGAACCCCTATTTCCAGAATGAAAATCTGGCGTCCTAACCGGTAGACGAGCGGGCCAAGTCAATCTTTGTAATGTGATTTGAACTTAACATTGTTTCCAGTATTAAATTTACCACCATCAATTGATTTGGTAGCGGGGACACGACTCGAACGTGCGACCTTCGGGTTATGAGCCCGACGAGCTACCAACTGCTCCACCCCGCACTCTATGTTAAACTTTTCGTCTCCGCAAATCAACTCTTTCGAATTTTCATGCTTTAAGCGGCAGTTTACGCCGTTTTTCCTTTAAATCTTATCGTTTGAAGGAGTGCAAAGGTACTATTATTTGTTTATTAAACAAACTATTAATTGTATATTATTAGATATTTATTTCAAAAATAATTTATCGAATTAAATGCTAAACACTTTCCTTTTGAAGCAAAGCCGGAATGGTTTTTAAAATCAGCTTAATGTCGTTCGAAAAACTTTGATTTTTAGCATAAGTATTGTCTAGCATCAGTCTTTCATCTTCACTCATATCGCCTTTACCACGTTTTTCTACCTGCCATAAGCCCGTAATTCCGGCGGGTGCCGCAAAGCGAAGCACATATTTATCGGTAGTTAACTTTTCAGCTTCATAAAGCGGCAACGGACGGTTGCCTACAATACTCATATCACCAATAATTACGTTCCAAAGCTGCGGAAGCTCATCAATACTCGTATTTCTGATAAAATTACCCACCTTAGTAATACGAGGATCGTTCTTAATTTTAAAGAATGCAGCCCCTGCATTAGCGTTTTTATTGCTAATAAAATCTTTCTCACACCATTGAATGTTATCGGCATATAGCGGGTATTGGCATTTGCCTTCAGCTGCACATTTTGAGCATAGAGTGTGGTTACTTATTTCTTCAACGGTATCAACGCCCGCATCAATATCATATTGGTTAAGGTGTTTTAAATCTTTAATTCTTTGGTCGGCGTTCACAAACATCGATCTGAATTTGTAAAATCTAAAAACCCTAAATCCCGTTCCAGCCCGTAAAGAATAATAAAATACAGGTCCTTTTGATTCTAGCTTAATTAAGATGTAGATGATTACAAAAAGTGGGGCAAGTACAATTAGTGCCATACCGGCAAAAAACACATCAAAAACCCGCTTTGCGAAACCAATATTTTTAATTGGAGGCACATCCGATTTGATGTTGCCTTTAAGGTTATCCCAATTGTCGATTAAAAAATTGATGCGTTTTTCTACACGCTTCATTTTCAGGGGAAGCCTAAATACATCAGATATACCTGCGGATAGCGCAAGTACCCGAAGATTAGGATTGAAATAATTTACAACCAGAAAAAATGGAACTACTGGGTGTTCTTTTTTATTAAGGGTTTCTATAAGCGATAAGCCAGCAGGGGCCATGATTTCGCTGTAAGAGATTATAGCCGCAATATTAAGCCCTTCATCATTCCATGATGTAGCCATTTTCATTCCATTATCGAAACGAACTAATATTCTATCCCCGAAATTGCATTGTTCAAATACCTCAGCAGAAGTATCGTCAAATCCTATAAGTGCAATTATCGGTTTTTTAGTTTCAGCATTAATTTCTTCAACCATATAATTAAGCACTCATTTTGCCCATACGCCTTAAAACCACTCGTATTCTCGCTTCCAGCTCTGCCGGATTAAATGGTTTAACCACAAAATCATCAGCCCCAGCATCTAAGCATTTTATCCTTTTATCAGAACTTTCTTCGCCCGATAATATGATGATAGGAACAGAATTGAAAAAATCACTAACCTTAACCTGTTGGATAAGCTCTAAGCCGCTTAATTTTGGAGTATTCAAATCGGCGATAACCAAATCAGGGATGTTTCCGTTTTGCATATAGGCTAAAGCATCCATTCCATTAGATCTGATTTCGATCAGGTATGAAGTGCTTAATATCTCTTCGAGTATGGCCTGCATAAACACATCGTCTTCAACAATAAGGATGTTAATTGTACGGGTACTGGATAAATTCATTTTAATAGGGTGATTTAAACTCTTGCTCTTAATACGTAAAAACAACTCAGAGCGATTTATAAAGGTAATATTCTCAAATGCCCGAATGTTACTTTTATGATTACTATTTTATTAATAAATTATCTATTCTTGTTTATTTGCATCAAATTAAATCTTGATTCTCAATCGGATAGAAAATTTTAATGGGGTTTCTGCTTGTAATTTTAGAATCTAGATTGATTTACACGTCTCAGTAATTTTTTTTTACCAAAACCCATTTTCGAGTGTCTGTTCAAATAATTGCATTACATTTCTTTGGTTGGAGAAACATTTAACATGCAAATTCATTCCTTTGAACAGCTTTTTTATGATTAAATAGGTGATGATTAGTGCAATTATAAAAAAAAAAGCTGACCTAATTACAAATTGATTTTAGAATAATTCACAATTCTTTTCCGTTTTTATGTAAATGATAGCTCTACTGGCTCAAATCACTTACTTCATTAAAAATCATTTGATGGTGTTGATGATTAAGTTTACACAGTTGTATGTAAAAAATTGTTAAAAACGTAGTTCCTTACATTTTTAAATTTTAAACTTCTATCTTTAATCATTATTCTTTGAGATGAAATATCTTTGAAAGGAAGACCAAAATCGGCTATTTTGACTGTTTTGAGAATTGGTCTACTTAACAATATAGATCATCGACTAAAATTAATCGCTCCTCAGAATTTAGGTTCTGAAAATTAAATTATCCCTTAAAAAAATGAGTACATCCCAATTTTCGTTCAGCAAAAAACAACTCAACCGATTGTTTCCGTTGTACATTCTTATTGATCAAAATTTAATTATTGAAGATTGTGGCGTTGAAATAGAGAAGATTTGTGAAAAATGCGTCGCAAGTTCATTTTCAGAACACTTTGTTTTAGATAAGGCAACTGATGATGTTCTGAGCTTTGATTTTCTTAAATCTCTCAATAGCCAATCTTTAAACCTCAGAGTAAAACACAGCAGCGGATATACCATCAACGGTAATATTGAATATTTGGAAGGGAGTGATCAGATTCTTTTTACTGGAACATCTTACGATATGGCGGCATCAGAAAATGCTCCCGTTGCCACCAGAAGTAAGGAAGATCAATTAAGAACCCTTTCTAGAATTGCAGAAATCAATATCAATACCATCATCATCACCGATAAAGAGGATAGAATAACCTGGGTAAACAAAAGCTTTACCGAGATGACGGGTTATACTTTTGAAGAAGCACTCGGCCAGAAACCTGAGGATTTGCTTAATGGTGAAAAAACAGATCGAGAAACGCTAAAGTATTTAAACACCCAGATAACAAAAGGGGAGGCGTTTAATGCAGATATTTACAACTACTCTAAATCTGGGAAACCCTATTGGGCTCGTATAAAAGGGCAACCCATTCATAATCAATCTGGTGAGCTTACTGGCTTTTTTGCACTGATAGAAGATTTTACTAAAGAAAAAGAAGCCCAAGAGCTTTTAAAAGAATCTGAAAACCGCTTTAGGTTGGCTTTAGAAAAAATAGGTAATGTGTGGGAACACGATTTCAGGACTGGAAAAACCCTGTTTTCTAAAACCAATAATGAGTTTTGGGGCTATTCTGACGAAGAAATGGAGGCCAACGAGATTGTTTGGTGGGATAAAGTGCATAAGGAAGATTTTCACCTGCTTTTTCAAAATTTTAAAAAATATAAACGTGGCTTAATAGATTCACACAACGAAGAATACCGCATCATTCAAAAAGATGGAGATGTAAAATGGGTATTGGATCGAGGTGTAGTGATCGAAAAAGATGATAACGGGAGGCCCCTTAGAATTGTGGGTACCCATACAGATATTACACCGATTAAAAAAACAGAGCTCGAACTGGAGCAGCACGTAAGGCAATTTAGATCGCTTTCGGAGAATATTCCAGGGGTAATTTACGAATACGAATATAGAGAAGATGGCACAGATGGGTTACGATATATAAGTCCAGCGGTTGAGCGTGTATTTGGCATCTCTGCAAAAGAATTTTGGGAAGGTAAATATATTTCCCCTATAGATCAGGCTCGGATAGATCGCAAACAGCAACACAGCCGAAATACATTAGAGCCCTTTTACGATGAGTCGGAAATTACAATTCCGGGTTTAGATACCAGATGGTATGCCGTGCACTCGGCTTACTCATACACCAGCCAGGATAATGCCAAGGTATTTACAGGCTTTATGGCCGATATAACTGAGCGGAAGACAGTGGAGGAATCGTTACGGGTGAACGAAGAAAAGTACCGAAGTATTTTAGCCAATATGAAACTGGGTATGGTTGAGGTAGATAACGATGGATACATTACCTACGCCAACAACAGTTTTTGCCACATGTGTGGTTATACCATTCCCGAGTTAATTGGGAAAAAGGCCAGCGAAATGTTTTTATCACCAGAGCAGGACTACCTGGAACAGGATAAAATAAAACAGCGCCAAGAAGGCGTTGCAGATGCCTACGAAGTAGAAACCAAAAACAAAAATGGCGAAAAGAAATGGTGGTTGGTAAGTGGTGCACCCCGCTATAATGATAAATCAGAACTCGTAGGTTCTATCGGCATTCACCTCGATATTACTGACCAAAAGCTACAAGAAATAGAACTAATTGCAGCACGAAATGAGGCTGAGCATTTGGCGGCCACAAAGGAAACATTTTTGGCAAATATGAGCCACGAAATGCGTACTCCGATGAATGCAATAATGAGTATGACCAACCAATTGGCCAAAACTGAATTGGGTACCGAGCAAGAATTTTATCTCGAAACGATACAAAAAGCCTCAAAAAGTCTGTTGGTTATCATCAATGATGTGTTGGATCTTTCAAAAATTGATGCGGGTAAACTGAGTTTAGAAAACATCGGCTTTAATTTGATAGATGTGCTTCAAAACTCGATGCAGGTAATTACACACAAGGGCGAACAAAAGGGCTTAGATTTAAATAATTACTATTTCGATGGTAAAATTGCACCGGTATTAATTGGCGATCCATACCGCATCAATCAGGTGTTGCTCAATTTAATGACCAATGCCGTTAAGTTCACCGAAAAGGGATCTGTTGATTTAAGTTGCAAAGTAATTACCGATAGGCTCCACTCTCAAGTGATCGAGGTTTCTGTAAAGGATACCGGTATTGGGATGGAAGAATCCTTTGTTGCACACTTGTTTGATAAGTTTAGTCAGGAGTACGAATCGGTAAGCCGTAAATATGGGGGTACAGGCTTAGGGATGAGCATTTGTAAAAACCTAATTAAACAAATGGGTGGTGAGATTTTTGTAGATAGCGTTAAAAACGTAGGAACCACCATTTCATTTATTTTGGAACTACCAAAGGGTGTTGCCGAAGATATGCCAGAGAAAGTGGTAACCGAATTCAGCGAGGAATTTCTACAGGGTAGAAAAGTTTTAATTACCGATGACAACGATTTAAATCGCCTAGTTGCCTCTATTTTACTTTTAGATTTTGGTGCAACGGTAATGGTAGCAGAAAATGGTTTAATGGCGCTGGATATGATTGCTAATGATCAGTTTGATGTGGTTTTAATGGATATTCAAATGCCAATTATGAATGGTTACGAAACCACCAGGCGTTTGCGCGAAATGGGTAATCAAATTCCGATTATTGCCCTTACAGCATCGGCCATAAAAGGCGAAAGGGAGAAGTGCATTGCTGCGGGGATGAACGATTACATTACCAAACCAATTGACGAGGAAACGTTCTTAAAAACAATAGATAAGTGGATTAATAAAGATGAGGATACTCAACTAGAAGAAGGAGTTAAAATGGAAGAACCTTTATATAATTTATCCTCTCTGCGTGTAATCAGTAAGGGGAGAGAAGATTTTGTGAAAAAAATGGTCGATATGTTCTGTGAGCAAATGCCACCAATGGTAAATGAGCTTAAAGAAGCCTACCAAAACCACAACTTGCAGCAAATGGGCTCAGTTGCCCACAAATTAAAATCGAGTATAGATCATTTAAATATGACCACCATACAACGCGTAATTCGAGATATAGAAGGTTTCGGAAGCGAGCAAATTAATGATCCATCTTTAGAAGGCGCCATCAAAAATGTAGATGAAACCGTAAATACAGTGATTTCTATGCTTAAAATTGAATTTCCTTCGGAAGCCGCTGAGGCTTAAGCATTTGCCCTAATTTAGTGTATTGGTAAAACGAAAAGGTTTTCCAATACACCTTTTGTATCTTTCGGGAGCAAAAACCGAAACGAGTATTTGGTTTATGGGAACAGCGCACCGCAGTATTTCGGAATGTTGATTGATAATTTAACTAAGTTGACCTAGCTTCGGGATTACAATAATAGCTTTTAAAACGAAATAGAAACTGAAATAAATTCAGGGTGTGCTTTAGTATCTTGGGGCTTAAATAAACCTCAATTGAGTTAACGGTTGCATTTTAAATGGTTTTTAACTTTTAGAAACCCTTGGTCGTTTCTTTTTAAAGGTGTCGTTGTTTTTAGCTATTGGTTTAGTGACTACAGGTGTATCTGGGTTGATTTTAATGGTAACTACGTTGCCCTTAAAAGTTTCTCCATTAAGCATAGAAATGATGTTTTTCGCGTCTGCCAGATCTGGAATTTCTAGAAATGCGTAACCTTTGCATTTACCTGTGGCTCGGTCTCTTACCACTTTTATTGTATCCACGCGACCATGCAAACTCACAAATATCGCCAAATCCATTTCCTGAATGTTCTCAGCAAGTCCTCCAATAAAAAGTTTAGGCATAAATAATAATTTTCGGATATCTTTAAGTCCCTTTTCGGTGAGTTTAATCAGTAATCCGTTAAGAGCATTACAAAATAAAACAATTACAAGCTGAAAGTGAAATTAAATAATACGTTTTAAACAAAAAAATATGCAAATCGTTTGATTTTTAGTGTATTTAACTTTTTCTGAGCTGAAAGGTTAAGTTATATGTGGTTTCTGTGCGAAATATCACTAAGAAAATGTGTTTTGGTAGTATAGAAGAAATTTTAAATAGATAAAACAAAAAAACCTACAGATTATTGATCTATAGGTTTTAACTTTCTGTTCAGGAATGGGATTTGTTCGGACTCTTTAATGGAATTTTGGGTATGGGGAGGTTCGTTTTAAGTAGCTGTATTACTAATTCAAGCTACGATATTCATTGGGAGAATACCCAACATGTTGCTTAAACGACCGGCTGAAATGCTGGGGATATTTAAATCCTAATTCGTACGCAATCTCACTAACGGACTTGCTAGTGTCAAACATTTTCTCTTTGGCAATATCCATCAGTTTTAATTGGATGTATTCCTGTGCAGATTTTCCGGTTTCTTTCTTGATGAGATCGCCAAAATAATTTGCCGATAAGTTGAGTTGATTTGCACAATACGCAACAGACGGGAGGCCGATTTCCCTGGGCTTTTCTGAGCTAAAATAGCCATTAAGTAGTTCTTCAAACTTTTGAAGGACGCCCTTGTTTGCATTTTCACGGGTAATGAACTGGCGATCATAAAAGCGAACGCAGTAATTGAGCAGGAGCTCGATATTACTTACAATCAATGTGCGGCTATGCTTATCAATGGAACGGCCCAATTCCTGTCTGATCTTCTCATAGCAATCATAAATTAATTTTCTTTCGCTTTCAGAAAGATGGAGTGCTTCATGCACTTGATAAGAAAAAAAGTTATAATCAGCGATGTGTCGGCCAAGTGATGTTCCCTTGATTAGGTCCTGGTGAAAAACAAGCGCAGAGCCTTTTGGCTGGTACATCTCACCACTATTTTCTACGCCAATTATTTGTCCAGGCCCCACAAAGACCAAGGTGCCCTCCTCGTAGTCGTAATAATTACAGCCGTAATGAAGATCGCCGCATTTTATTTCCTTTAGAAAAACAGCATAAAAACCATAATTAGACTTGCGGTTCTCTCTTTTGTCAGCCTTAGATAGGTCAACGATATTTACCAGTGGGTGCAGGGTTTCATTGTTATTCATAGCGCTGAATTGTCCTACATTGTCGATTTTGAGCAATTTTTCCATTTCATTTCCATTTATCTACCTCAAATATACAAACGCAGATAGTGTTTATGTCCTTGAAAAATCTAAATCAGTGATAATGGTATAACATGCAGTAATCTGTATAACAATTTGTTTATGGGCTATGTCCAACTTTGTATTATCGATAACATTGAGCATATCAAACAGAAACTAGCTTTCTCAATAAATGAATAAAACAATCAATTTAAAAGAGCAAATCTTGGAGCTATCCCTTGAAAAGTTTAGACGGAAAACTTTTGGGCAAATTGATAGGGTCGCTGACCTGTTTGATGATGGACTAGAATTCACCCACCTTACCGGACGCATGACCAGCAAGTCCGAATGGATTTTGCAACTCAGGGCAAAGACATTCATTTACAACAAAGTTAAACCACAAGAACATCGTGTTGAAGTGTATGGCGATATGCCAGTATCGGTAGGAAAAGCCTGGTTTACAGTAAACGATGGGCGCATCTATAAGCTCATTTATACAGAAGTTTATACCATAAAAATGGGGGAGTGGAAGCTGGTGCCCCTATATACTAGATCATACATTAAAAACGAAAGAAAATGGAAAGAAGGAAATTAGGAAATGGCGGACTGGAAGTTTCCGCATTGGGTTTAGGCTGCATGGGGTTAACATTTGGTTACGGACCGGCAACCGGTGAAAAAGAAGCTATTGAACTGATTAGAAATGCCTATGAACTTGGCATTACATTTTTCGATACCGCAGAAGCCTATAGCCAAGGAGGCAACGAACTACTTTTGGGGAAAGCCGTGCAACCGTTCAGAGATAAAGTCGTTATTGCAACGAAATTTGGGTTTACCGAGGGTGATTCGAGCAAAGGACAAGATAGTCGCCCTGAAAGAATAAGGCAGGTTGCAGAAAATTCCTTAAGGTTTTTAAATACAGATTATATCGACCTTTTTTATCAACATCGTGTTGATTTGAATGTGCCAATAGAAGATGTTGCAGGAACAATTCAAGACCTAATAAAAGAGGGCAAGATCAGACATTGGGGGCTTTCGGAAGCTGGTGTTGAAACTATTCGTAAAGCTCATGCGGTGGAACCAGTTGCGGCACTGCAAAGCGAATACTCCCTGTTTTTTCGCGAAGTTGAAAAGGAAATTCTTCCAACGCTTGAAGAACTGGGAATTGGTCTTGTGCCATTCAGTCCATTAGGCAAGGGCTTCCTAACTGGGGCAATTAACGAAGAAACAAAGTTCGACCCAACAGATTTCAGGAATATCGTTCCCCGTTTCACGGAGGAAAACAGAAAGGCAAATCAGGTATTGGTTGAGCTGTTGAAAGCTATAGCAAAAGAAAAAGAAGCGACCCCAGCACAGCTTGCACTTGCTTGGCTACTGGCCCAAAAACCGTTTATTGCCCCAATTCCAGGAACTACGAAACTGCACCGTTTAAGGGAAAATATCGGTGGAGCAACTATTTCACTTTCTCCAAGTGAGCTAGCGGAGATTGAAAAATCATTACTTCAGATTGAAATTGTTGGTGCTAGATATCCGGAGCATTTGATGAACAGAGTAGGTAAATAAATAAAAATATGAAAAATGTATTGATTGTAGGTGCCACAGGAAGTCTAGCGAAATTTGTAGTAGATGCCCTACAAAAACTGGATGATATACATCTAACCCTTTTGGCAAGAAACATAAGCAATATAACGAAAGAAACCACCAGCGCTAAGATAGTGCAAGGAGATGTAATGGATTATACCAATCTGAAAGATGCAGTTGAAGGACAGGATATTGTGTATGTAAACCTTGCAGGTAACTTAGAGGCCATGACAAAGAACATTGTAAAGGCAATGAATGAAGCCAAAGCAAAGCGAATAATTGCTATAAGTTCCATTGGTATTTATGAAACACCGTTGAAATCAGTTCTGGTTCCTTACAGGAAATTGGCAGATGTAATTGAAGCATCTGGATTAGATTTTACGATACTAAGGCCAGATTGGTTTACCAATAGCAATGAAGTGAACTATACATTGACAGAAAAGGGCACTCCCGAAAAAGGTTCGGCTATATCCAGAAAAAGCATTGCTGCATTTGTGGCAACCCTTGTTCAAAATCCAGAACTGCATAAAAATGAAAACCTGGGCATCAGTAAGCCCTAATCACAAATTAATAATTACATAAAAAAGCAAAATTATGAAACGGACACTCAATTTGATTACACTACTTACGCTCTCCCTTTTTACTGCGGCATCTGCACAACAAAAAACCCTTCCAGCAAAAGGCCTTGCCGTAGTTGCGATCGGTGGAAAATTTAAGCCTTTTGAATTCCAGCGGCATGCAGTTGGCGATAACGATATCCAGATCGATATACTTTATGCCAGTATTTGCCACAGCGACATCCACCATGTAAAAGGCGATTGGGGAAAGGAAGAATTTCCGATGGTTCCCGGACATGAAATCGCAGGGAAGGTAGTTGCCATAGGTAAAAATGTTACCAAGTTCAAGGTTGGCGACCTTGCAGGGGTTGGCTGCATGGTAAACTCTTGTGGTCAATGTGAATACTGCAAGGCAGGGTTAGAACAGTATTGCAAAGATGTGGTGCTCACCTATCATGACAAAGACCAGTTCCATAACAATGAAACCACTCAAGGCGGCTATTCGAACAACATTACGCTGACCGAAGGCTTTGCCATTAAAATCCCAGCAACTGCCGACCTTAAAAAGGTAGCACCACTTTTATGTGCGGGCATTACCACTTATTCGCCAATCCGTTATGCAGGCGTGAAAAAGGGCGACAAGGTAGGTGTTGCAGGGTTTGGCGGGTTAGGCCACATGGCCGTCCAATATGCGGTAAAACTAGGAGCAGAGGTTACTGTTTTTGATATTACAGAAGATAAAAGGAAAGATGCGAAGCGAATGGGAGCTATTCGCTATGTAAACGTAAATGATTCTGCCCAGTTAAAAGGACTAGATAATTCATTGAATTTCGTGCTCAGCACCATTCCTGCAAGCTACGAACCGAACACCTACCTCAAGATGCTGAAGATTGATGGGCAGATGGGGATTGTTGGACTTCCACCTTATGCAGTAATGCCTAACATTCCTATTGATAAACTGATCTGGCAAGGCAACCGAAAGGTATTTGGTTCACAAATTGGAGGTATTAAAGAAACACAAGAGATGTTGGATTATTCGGCCGCCAACAATATCTATCCGGAAGTAGAAATCATTCCGGCAACAGCAACAGCTGTAGAAAATGCCTATAAAAATGTGTTGGATGGAAAAGTAAAGTTTCGTTACGTGATTGATATGAAAACATTGAAATAATGAAAGTACTTAAACAAATGAAGCCCGCGCTGTTGCTGGTTGCATCCCTTTTATTAGATGCAACCACAGCTGATGCGCAGGTTGAACAGAAAAGAATTAATAAGATGAATTCATTTATCGATAAGGGTGTAGCTGCGCCAGCACAGAATTTTACCGGAACGGTTTGGGTGAACATGAACGTAAAGCCTGATGAAGGTTATGATGTAAATATCGGGACGGTAACGTTTGAGCCCAAAGCAAGGACCAACTGGCATACCCATGCTAGCGGACAAATTCTATTTGTAATCGAAGGAACGGGGTATTACCAGGAAAAAGGAAAATCAATCCAACTCATACAAAAAGGAGATGTAGTGAAAATTCCAAAAAATGCTGTACACTGGCATGGCGCATCACATGGCAGTTTGATGCGGCACATCGCCCTTGTTCCGGATTATGAAAAGGACAAGACCGAATGGTTAAATCCGGTTAGTGATGAAGATTATAACCGTTACCAAGCATCAGCCATTAAGGGTTCATCGAAGTTGGGAATAACCGAAACTGCCCATAAAAATCACGAAGAGCTTTGGCCTAACTATGTTTCTAAAGCAGCGCAGACCGATCCTGAGTTGATCCAGGTGTTTGACAATTTTGCATTCGACCAGGTAATTGCCCACGATAAAATGGAAACAAAAATACGTGTGCTGATAATCATGGCCTCTACAATCGGTAGTCAAGCGCTAACCGAATATAAAATGTTTGTTGAAGCGGCATTGAATGTGGGCGTTACACCTGTTGAGATTAAGGAGGTGCTCTATCAGTCTGTGCCATATGTAGGCATCTCAAAGGTGATCGATTTTATCGGTGCAACGAATGAAATATTTGTTGCGAAAAATATTGAATTACCATTGGAAAGCCAGGCTACCACCTCTCCCGCAACTCGTATGGAGAAGGGAATGGCCAAACAAAAGGAAATCGTAGGCAACCGTGTAAACGAGATGTATAAAAGCTCACCAAAGGATTTATTGCACATTCAGGAATATCTGTCTGCAAACTGTTTCGGAGACTACATAACAAGGAATGGTCTAGATGTGAAAACAAGGGAAATGGTTACACTATCTTTTCTTATTGCCTTGGGCGGAACAGAAAGCCAGATCAAAGGTCATATCAGCGGCAATATTAAAGTAGGAAATAATAGGCAAACACTAATTAATCTGATGACTCAGCTATTGCCTTATGTTGGCTATCCACGTACCCTGAATGCTATCAATTGTTTAAATGAAATTTTACCAGCAAAATAAGAATATGGAAATCAAGCAAATAAAAGCATATGGTACTGCACCAGCCGAACAGCCATTGGCAGAGATGAATATCAATCGTAGAGTCGTTAAGCCAAACGATGTTGAAATGGAAATCCTTTTCTGCGGGATCTGTCACTCAGACCTTCACCAGATCAAAAACGACTTTGGTGGAACGATGTTCCCTATTGTTCCAGGACATGAGATTTTGGGTAGGATTACAGCAGTTGGCGATCACGTAAAGGATTTCAAGGTTGGTGATCTTGCGGGTATAGGTTGTATTGTGTACAGCTGCGGGCATTGTGAATATTGCGAAGATGGCATCGAGCAGTTCTGTGACGATGGGGTAACCTTTTCTTTCAATAGCTTAGATCACGATCTGGGTGGTACAACATTCGGAGGTTTCTCCAAAGCGTATGTATGCAACGAGAAGTATGTTTTGCGTATGCCCTCTTTTGAAAATTTGGCAGCTGCGGCACCACTGCTTTGTGCGGGCATTACGGTATATTCTCCATTAAAGCATTGGCAAGCGGGCCTTGGTAAGAAGGTTGGTGTGCTTGGCATTGGGGGACTGGGTCATTTGGCCATCAAGATTGCAAAGGCAATGGGTGCTGAGGTGGTGGTGTTCACCACATCTTCCGAAAAGGTAGCTGATGCTAAACGTTTAGGTGCCGACGAGGCAGTGCTTTCGGCCGATAGCGAGCAAATGGCTAAATATAATCGCAAACTTCATTTCATTCTTGATACCGTTTCTGCAAAGCACGATGTTAATACTTATCTCAATCTTTTAAGGCATGATGGAAGCGTGGTATTGGTGGGCCTTCCACCAGAACCACTCGAAATAGGGGCATTTAATGTAGTGATGGGAAGAAGGAGCTTTGCGGGCTCAAACATCGGTGGCATTGCCGAAACACAAGAGATGCTCGACTTCTGCTTTAAGCATAACATTACTGCTGAAAGTGAAATCATCAACATTCAAGAAGTGAATACAGCTTTTGGACGTCTGGCAAAGGGCGATGTAAAATATCGCTTTGTAATCGACATGGCATCGCTAGAAAATTAAGATTTTTGGAATTGAAAAAACGTACAGGAAAACGCATCCTAAAACCACAACAAATCAACGAGGAATAAAACTCGTTATTACAATCTAACGGCTAACCTTATTGTAGAAATTATGCTTTGCAAAAGGATAAATCAGTGTTCCAAAATGTTGTAGAAATAGAAATGAAGCCTAAGTAATCGGTTATCAATTCTTTTTCGAACACTCTCGTTCTTTTATAGAATTAGGGTTGAACTCTAAAAAGTAGGTTAATTAATTCATTTCTATTATTTTGAAGACCATTCAGAAATTCGACCTATTTATAAAATAACATCTAAACGCAAAAAACCTGCAAATTAAATATTTGCAGGTTCTTTTATAAATTTTCTGTAGCCCGTAGGGGAATCGAACCCCTGTTTCCAGAATGAAAATCTGGCGTCCTCACCCCTAGACGAACGGGCCATTAAATTTTAGAGTTAAGATTCTAGAACTTCAATTTTTTCAAATCTGGTTCACAAAATCTATCTTCATCAATCTACTTGGTAGCGGGGACACGACTCGAACGTGCGACCTTCGGGTTATGAGCCCGACGAGCTACCAACTGCTCCACCCCGCACTCTATATCAACTCGTTTTTTCGCTTGAATTAAATCCTTAACTCTGTTTCCGAATTGGAATGCAAAGATATAATTCGTTTCTTTGTACTGCAAATTTTTTTTAAAAAATATTTTAATGGCGCATAAAGCAGGTTTTGTTAGTATAATAGGTAAACCAAATGTAGGTAAATCAACCCTCATGAATGTGCTTGTAGGCGAGCGACTTAGCATTATAACTCCTAAGGCTCAAACCACAAGACACCGTATTTTGGGCATCGTAAATGAAGAAGATTATCAGATCGTTTTTTCTGATACTCCGGGCATAATCAAGCCAAAATACAGCTTACAGGAGAGTATGATGAGTTTTGTTAACGGATCTTTAACCGATGCCGACGTACTTTTATTTGTAACGGACATTAATGAAGAGCATGACGAAGAGGATGTTTTGGAGAAAATTTTAAACCGAGATATTCCCACCATTGTACTCATCAATAAGATAGATAAAGCCCTACAAGAACAGGTTGATGAAAAGATTGCCTATTGGCAAGAAAAGCTAAAACCAGTTTCCATCCACGCCATTTCTGCACTGCATAATCACAATTTAGATGGAATTATGGATTTGGTGCTCGATTTATTGCCAGAACATCCAGCTTACTACGATAAAGAAGATTATACCGATCGCTCTGAGCGCTTCTTCGTTTCGGAGATTATTCGCGAAAAAATCTTCTTAAATTATCAGAAAGAAATCCCTTACAGCACCGAGGTAATTGTTAAAAGTTTTAAAGAAGAACAACTTAAACATGGCAAAGGCGATATGATTCGCATCAGTGCTGAAATTGTGGTAGAACGCGATTCGCAAAAAAACATTTTAATTGGCACAGGTGGTAGTATGCTTAAGAAAGTAGGCACCGAAGCCCGTACCGAGATCGAGAAATTTTTGGATAAAAAAGTGTTTCTTGAGTTATTCGTAAAGGTGATTCCGGATTGGAGAAGCAAAAAGAACTACCTAAAGAGCTTTGGTTACGATAATTAAGCGTACCTTTGCAGCCCGAAAGAAATCGGTTAGTAGTTGATAGTCAATGGCTGATAGCCAAATCATTTATGCAGAACGCCTAGATATCCCGACCATTAACTATAAGCCATTAACTATCAATAACACAGATCATGAGTAACATTATAGCCATCGTAGGCAGGCCAAACGTAGGCAAGAGCACCCTCTTTAATAGATTAACCGAAAGTCGCAAAGCAATTGTAGATGATTTAAGTGGCGTAACCCGCGACAGACATTACGGTGTTGGCGAGTGGACCGACAAGCAGTTTACAGTAATTGATACCGGAGGTTATGTAGCCAATTCAGAAGATGTGTACGAGGCCGCCATCCGTGAGCAGGTAATGATTGCCATTGAAGAAGCCAGTGTATTGATCTTTATGGTTGATGTAACTACAGGCATTACCGATTTGGATGATGATATTGCACAGGTTTTGCGTAGAAGCAACAAGCCGGTATTTGTAACGGCAAACAAAGTAGATAACACCGCTCTACATAGCGAAATTAGCACTTTTTACGGTTTCGGTTTGGGCGAAGTGTATCCATTATCTTCAATGACGGGTTCGGGAACTGGAGAACTATTGGATGAAATCATCAAAAATTTCGAAGATGTTCCAGAAGAAGAAAACCAGTTGCCTAAGATAACCATCGCTGGTCGCCCGAATGTAGGTAAATCATCTTTAGTAAATGCTTTAATTGGTAAAGAACGCAACATTGTAACCGCAAATGCAGGTACAACCCGCGATTCTATAAAAATTCATTACAACCAATTTGGTCATGAATTTATGCTGATTGATACCGCCGGATTGCGTAAAAAAACCAAGGTTAAGGAAAATCTTGAGTTTTATTCCGTTATGCGTACCATCAAAGCTTTAGAAGAAGCAGATGTGGTGGTGTTAATGATTGATGCCCAAGAAGGAATTGAAAGTCAGGATATTAATATCTTCCACCTTGCAGAGAAAAACAAAAAAGGTATTGTAATCTTAGTTAACAAATGGGATTTAATTGAGAAAAATACGCAAACCATGAAAGCTTTCGAAGAGCAAATTCACGAGCGTATTCGCCCTTTTACAGATGTGCCGATCATTTTCACCTCCGTATTAAACAAGCAACGTATTTTTAAGGCAATCGAAACCGCTTTAGAAGTTTATAAAAACCGTAGCAAAAAGATACCTACATCAAAATTGAATGATGTAATGTTGCCGCTAATTGAGAAATTTCCACCTCCAGCACTAAAAGGAAAGCACATTAAAATTAAATACATCACTCAAATTAACGCGACTTCGCCCATGTTTGCATTTTTCTGCAACTTGCCACAGTATATTAAAGATCCGTATAAACGTTTCATTGAGAATAAGTTGAGAGAAAACTTTGATTTTTCTGGTTCTCCAATTCAAATTTATTTCAGACAAAAATAATATGACAGATTACGCCCGTAAAGGCGATTGTTAAATCTTCAATATCATTACAAAGGGCTTGCTTTCACTAGAATGACAAGCCCTTTTCTTTTAAGGAAATCATTTCATATAGATTGATTGGGCAACTAAATTTTACTGTTCAATCTCCAAAAACCTCTTTACCTTTGCGCCATGCAAATTCAAGTACAAAATAGCCAAAGCTGTGATATTGATACCATTTTCGAGTTTTACGATTTAGCTATAGCACACCAAAAAAAGGTATTCAATAAACATTGGCAAGGCTTTAGCTTAGAATTGGTTAGCCAAGAAGTTTCAGAAAATAGGCAGTATAAAATTCTTGTTGATGGGGTGGTGGCTTGTGTTTTTGCCGTAACCTTTAATGATAAATTAATTTGGGGCAATCGCGATCGGGATTCGATCTACATCCACCGTATTGTTACGCACCCTAATTTTCGGGGTTATGCCTTTGTAAAAGAGATTATTAAATGGGCTAAAGGTTATGCTTCAAAACATGCGATTAAATACATCCGCATGGATACCTGGGCCGATAATGAAAAGCTTTTGCACTATTACACCTCATGCGGTTTTAATTATGTAGGCCTTGTAACCCTAACCGAAACGGAAGGTTTACCGAAACATTACGAGGGCATTAGTTTAAGTTTATTTGAAATTGAATTATAGTCTTGTTAGTTATTTAATTTTAATGTTCCAGCTCAGCATATCATCTACTTCTCCAATTTGCACAAAATTGTTTTTCTCTAAAATAGAATAAGAAGCAATGTTTTCTTTAGCTGTGGAGGCAAAGATGGATTTAACTTTTGGCTGTTCTTTAGCCCATTCCACTATTCTGCCCACTGCTTCAGTCATGTACCCCTTGCCCCGAAATTCCTCGTAGGTGCCATAGCCAATTTCAATTTCACCGTTCGGGTCGGGCTCGCCCACAAAGCAAATATCACCAACTATTTTGTCATCCGGTTTGGAGATGATTGTCCACAGGGTGTTGTATAAGTAGTCTTTATCTTGATCGCAAACATTGGGTAAAATGGTTTCTTTTAGGGCCTTTTGTAGGGTGGGTGAGATGCTTTTTTTAGTCGGTAATATTTTAAACTCTTTTTCCAGAGAATGATCGTCTTTAATGAATTTTAAAAGTTGATCGTGAGTTAGTGGCTTTAATAAGAGTCTTTCGGTTTCTATCATGTTGAGCAGCATTTTATTAGATAACCGAATAACTTACTAAGAGTTTTACTTTTTGAGCGTTATTTTTTATGCGCTTATCACACTATCTCTATTGGGGGTATATCGTAAATTACGTAGAGCTTACAAAATTTTATTTTGAACTACATATGGCACAAAAGGTCACAAAAGTAGCGGTACAAAATTAATACGCAAAAATTGCCTTTTAATTTTTTAATAGGCTACCAAGCATGAGCATAGCGAATACTTATTGTACATACCCTTGTTCATAAATGTGATTGAAGTGGCATCCCTGATTTTTCATCAGGGATATAACGGAAAGCAGGGCTGTCGGGTTGGTAGCATTACTGAACGTTCATTTCCAAAAAAGGATTTAAGCTATTTAGTTTTTTGATAGGCTAGAACTTATTGTACTTACCCATGTTCATAAACGTGATTGAAGTGGCATCCCTGATTTTTCATCAGGGATATAACGGAAAGCAGGGCTGTCGGGTTGATCGTATTATTGAACGTTCATTTCCAAAAAAGGATTTAAGGCGTTTAGTTTTTTGATAGGCTAGAACTTATTGTGCTTACCCTTGTTCATAAACGTGATTGAAGTGGCATCCCTGATTTTTCATCAGGGATATAACGGAAAGCAGGGCTGTCGGGTTGGTCGTATTACTGAACGTTCATTTCCAAAAAAACTAAGCTATTGTTTATTTAATGAGCCACAAAAGTGCGTATTTTATGGTTGTCGCCTCACCAATAATAAGGTTATTGTAGGTTTGCCAAGGCTTGTTTTACTGCGTTATCATTCTGATTGACAGCTCTGTAATACCCAACATCGCCTAAGTAGTAACGACATAGTAAGGCTTTCAAATCATTTTGAATAACTGATTTGGAACTATAAAGCTGCATCCGATCAATGGGTACGTTTTTACGTTGGATGAAACCGATAAAATCTCTAAAATCATTATCGTTAATGTTAAAGATGTTGATGTTTTGTTCTACAAAACTTGCACTGTATCTGTTGGTTAACACATTGAAAACAAAATCGGAGAGAATTTTCTTGCTGACTAAGTTGGCATAAAATCTATTGTAGCCGGTGGTATCTAGTTTTACAAAAATATCGGGTTGGATGCCACCACTCGTTCTGAATTTTTTTGTTGATGTAACGTTAACACCTTCTGCCTTTTCAATAGAATCCTGAAAGGATGTTCGATCACCGGTAAGTTCGCCATCGCTCATTCGTTCATCAAGCTCATGCTTGTATGCATCATAACCTTTTTTATATGATTTTTGTATGCTTCTGCCTGATGGGGTATAGTATCTGGCGATGGTAAGGTTTAGTGCAGAGCCATCGCCAAAAGCAAATTGTTCTTGTACCAAGCCTTTGCCAAACGATCGGCGACCCACGATAATTCCCCTGCCTAAATCTTGTATGGCACCGGCAACAATTTCGCTGGCCGAGGCGGTATTTTCGTTAATTAATACGGCTAGTTTGCCTTGCTGGAAAGCGCCGTTACCGGTAGAAAAGTAATCGGTGCGGGGTTCGTGCTTGCCTTGGGTGTACACAATGAGTTTATTTTCGGGCAGAAACTGATCTGCCAAACCTGTTGCTGCGGTAAAATAGCCACCACCGTTATCGCGTAAGTCTAGAATAAGTTTTTTCATCCCTCTAGCCTTTAGGTTATTGGCTGCAAGGGCGAAATCTTCATCGGTGTTGGCACCAAACTTACTAATGCGTACGTAGCCTGTTTCGCTGTTCATCATGTAATAAGCATCAATACTGCTGATGTTTACTTTGCCTCTGGTAACCATCAGTCTGCTTGGTTGGCTAAGTCCGGCTCTGGTTAATAGCACACTTACACCGCTTCCTGCTTTGCCTTTAAAGCGGCCGGTGAGTTGTTCTTTGGGCAAATTTCTTCCACTTACGTAAGTAGAATCTATACTCAAAATTTTATCGCCAAGTTTAATTCCGGCTTGATATGCTGGGCCATCTTTAACCACTCCGGTAACCATCATGGTATCGTTAAGCATATAGTATTCAATGCCCACGCCTTCAAAATTTCCTTCTAGGTTATCGGTCATATCTTGCGCATCAGATGGCGGAAGATAAACGCTATGCGGATCGAGTTGGTGAAGCACGCTATCGATAGGCAAATTCTGTAGCGAATCGGTATTGATGTCATCAACATAATTCCGATTGATGATGTGAAGAATTTCATCGAGTTTTTCGGAATTGTTATCGGCAAGTTTTGAGTTTTTTTGAACGCCGTAACCTTGATCTTTGATAAATTTTATACCCAATACCATTCCTGCTATTAAAATGATAGAATAGCTCAGGGATATCAATAGATTGTTACGGGTATTTTTCTTCATCAGCGTTGCTACAAATTTATGAAAATTAGCGGGTTGGTTAATTTTTTAACTCAATTTAACTGTCTTTTGTTTATAATTTTTATTATAAATTAAGTTTGCGATTTACAACTTTCGCATTTGAACATATATTTTTGAATTTTTAAGCCAGTTTTTAGAAAGAATTTACCGAATTTTATCAAAATTAAATTTATGGACAGAGTAACCGAGCACGAATCCAACTATAACCACATTGATCAAATGTCGGTAATGGAAGTTTTGCAGGGCATTAATAACGAAGATAAAACTGTGGCTTTCGCAGTTGAAAAATCTTTGCCTCAGATAGAAAAATTAACTTCGGCAGTTGCCGAAAGAATGAAAAAAGGCGGTCGTCTTTTTTATATTGGTGCAGGAACAAGTGGCCGTTTGGGCGTTGTAGATGCCTCTGAATGTCCTCCAACTTATGGTGTACCCTTCGATTGGGTAGTGGGCATAATTGCTGGCGGTGATACCGCCATAAGAAAAGCTGTAGAGTTTGCCGAAGATGATGCAGAACAAGCTTGGAAAGATTTGCAAGAGTTTAACATTAATGAAAAGGATTGCTTAGTAGGCTTAGCCGCATCTGGCACCACACCTTACGTAATTGGTGGTTTAAATACCGCTCGTAAAATGGGTGTTTTAACAGGATGCATTGTTTGCAATACGGGTGGTCCGATTGCTGCAGAATCTGATTTTCCGGTTGAAGTGGTTGTTGGTCCTGAATTTATTACCGGTTCTACACGGATGAAATCTGGAACGGCTCAAAAACTGGTTCTAAACATGCTGAGTACCACGGTAATGGTGCAATTGGGACGTGTAGTTGGCAATAAAATGGTTGATATGCAGTTAACAAATCACAAGTTGGTTGATCGCGGTGTGCAAATGGTTGCCAATGAATTGAAGATTGATTACAACGAAGCTGCCGAATTGTTAACGCAGTACGGAAGTGTTCGAAAAGCCGTTGCCGCTGGGCAAAAACAACCTCAGTAATAAATAAGATCAACTGTAGCAATGCGTATAATCACCAACATTTGAAACATTTGCGCTTTCAAAACGTTCAATCAAAATTAAAATTTACCAATGCACGAAATAGAGCCTTATTATCAGTGGAGAGATGAATATATTTCGGCAGAAGATGAGCGTTCGCCATTTTATAATACCGAATATTCGGAGCTTTATTTCGATAAGCAGATATACAACTTCTTGTTACACCCGCAATGGGATGAATTTGGTTCGAACACGCTTTATATGAAAGTATTGTTTGCCGATTACGACAGAAGTTATGCCATAATAGAATTTATTGGAGAATGGAATGATGCCATTAATAACGATATTATGTTGTTGAAGCGCGATATTTTGGAACTGATGATGGATGAGGGCATTAACAAGTTTATCCTTATTGGCGAAAATGTTTTAAATTTTCATGCTTCTGATGACAGTTACTATGAAGAATGGTTTCAAGAAGTGGAAGAAGGATGGATTGCCGGCATCAACTTTAGCGAGCATGTGATTCGAGAGTTTAAGGATAACAATATCGATTATTTTATAAACTTCGGGGGAGCTTTTGATGAAATGCCTTGGCGAACTTTAAAGCCTTTACAATTCTTTAAAAAAGTTGAAGAGCAACTGACAAAAAGATTGAATTAAAGCCTTATTTTTATATTATTATACATACACAAATTAAAATGGAACAACAAAATTTTCAATATCAAAAGAATAGTGTTTTCGTAGAGGAGGGATCGGTTTCAAAAAAATTCTTCGCAAGCGTTTTTACATGGATGTTTGTAGCGCTAGGCTTATCAACCCTTGCCGCATACCTTTTTGGTACAAATTTAGAATTGATGCAGTATTTGAGGGTAGTAAACCCAGAAACTGGAAAAGTGAGCACAACCATTTTCGGTTACATTGCCATGTTTGCTCCACTTGGTCTTGTTATGACAATTAGTTTCGGCTTGAGCAGGCTTTCTTATGTAGCATTGGTTGCCTTGTTTGTGCTTTATGCTGCCTTAACAGGTGTAAGCTTAAGTTTCATACTTTGGGCATATACATCAAGCTCTGTAGTAAGTTGTTTTGCTGGCGCAACTGGTATTTTCGGAATTATGGCTGTAATGGGATACACTACCAATGTAGATTTAAGTAAGTTCGGCACTATTTTAATGGTTGGGGTTATTGGGCTTGTTGTGGCAACCCTAATTAATTATTTTATCCAAAGTGAAGGTTTTAATTTGCTATTGGCCTATGCAGGGGTGGCTATATTTACCGCTTTAACCGCTTATGATGTTCAGAAAATCAAAAGAATTGGAGAAGGAATTGAAGCAAGTGGAGATCAGGTATTATCTGTTGATGCTAAGAAAACTTCGATTGTTGCTGCTTTATCATTGTATTTAGATTTCCTAAACATCTTTATCTTTTTGCTTCGCATATTCGGAAACAGAAAATAATTTCATAAACAGAACAATATTCTTAAGGCCGTGCATAATTGCATGGCCTTTGTAATTTTATTTGGCAGTTGCCCGATAATTTTTGGAATTGATGTTGCTTTGTTGCATTTTTGTGTGCTTATTAAGAAAGACGGAGGGATTAGACCCAAAGATGTCTTAGCAACCTGTGCCAACAAGGTGCTAAATTCTATTCGTACTGATTATTGTTGGTGCGGAACAGATAAGTTTAGGGTATCGCTTACGTGCCACTTTTTAAATAAGCCTTTTAAACATCAGGTATAAAGCATAAATATCGAGACAAATTTAGTCTGTATATTTTGCGCATCATTTACCATTAGTAGAATATTAGGGCATTTTGATATTCGATTTAAGGTTTTTGGTACTAACAACAACAAATGAGCATTAGAGAAGAATTAGAAAAACGTATTTTAGTAATTGATGGGGCCATGGGCACCATGATTCAACGTTATACTTTATCAGAAGCAGATTTTAGAGGGGAACGTTTTGCTAACCATCCTTGCGATGTAAAGGGGAATAACGACCTCTTAAACATAACCCGCCCGGATATTATAAAGGCCATCCATTTGGAGTATTTGAATGCTGGTGCAGATATTATCGAAACCAATACTTTCAGTACGCAACGCATTTCCATGGCCGATTACCAAATGGAAGATTTGTCATACGAAATGAGTTTTGAAGGGGCGAGAGTAGCAAAAGAGGCGGTTAGCGAATTTATGGCTGCTCATCCAGATCGCAAATGCTTTGTGGCAGGTGCCATTGGTCCAACAAACCGAACACTTTCTATGTCGCCGAATGTAAATGATCCTGGTTACAGAGCCGTTTACTTTGATGAGTTGGAGGCCGCCTACTATGAACAAGTGCGCGGGTTGGTTGATGGTGGTTCTGATGTGCTTTTAATTGAAACCATCTTCGATACCCTAAATGCCAAGGTTGCTATTGTTGCGATCAAAAAATACGAAGAAATTATTGGTAGAAAACTAGAAATTATGATTTCTGGTACCATTACCGATGCTTCAGGAAGAACACTTTCAGGGCAAACCGCAGAAGCTTTTTTAAATTCTGTAAGGCATGCTAACCCTTTGAGTATCGGTTTTAACTGCGCTTTGGGTGCAAAAGAAATGCGTCCGCATATTGAGGAGCTGGCTGCAAAGGCGGGTTGTTATGTATCAGCCTATCCAAATGCGGGCTTACCAAACGAATTTGGTGCTTATGATGAACAACCTCATGAAACCGCTCATTTGGTTGATGATTTTATTTCATCAGGCTTTGTAAATATTGTAGGCGGTTGTTGTGGTACAACACCAGAGCACATTGGCTGTATTGCCAAAAATGCTCGAAAAGCTAGTCCAAGAAAAATCCCACAAATAGAGCCGTTTATGCGCTTAAGTGGTTTAGAGCCCGTTACCATTACTCCAGAAAGCATTTTTGTTAATATTGGCGAAAGAACCAACATCACAGGTTCACCTAAATTTTCTAAGTTAATTTTGGGGGGCGATTATGAAGCGGCATTGGCGGTTGCCTTACAGCAAGTGGAAGGTGGCGCTCAGATCATCGATGTAAATATGGACGAAGGTATGTTGGATTCGGAAGCGGCCATGACCAAGTTTTTGAATCTAATTGCTTCTGAGCCAGACATTGCGAAACTTCCCATCATGGTCGATTCCTCAAAATGGTCGGTTATTGAAAATGGCTTGAAATGTTTGCAGGGCAAAGGCATTGTAAACTCCATTTCTTTAAAGGAAGGCGAAAACAAATTTCGCGAGAGTGCAAAGAAAATTATGCAATACGGCGCTGCGGTTGTGGTAATGGCCTTTGATGAGCAGGGACAGGCCGATAACTACGAACGGAGAAAAGAAATTTGTAAAAGAAGTTACGATATTCTAGTGCATGAAATTGGTTTCCCTGCTGAGGACATTATCTTCGATCCGAATATTTTAACTGTGGCAACAGGTTTAGAAGAGCACAACAATTACGCTGTAGATTTTATAAATGCCACAAGGTGGATTAAAGAAAACTTACCATACGCCAAAGTTAGTGGGGGTGTTTCCAATATATCTTTCTCATTTAGAGGAAACAATACCGTCCGCGAAGCCATGCACTCTGCATTCTTATATCATGCCATTCAGGCGGGTTTAGATATGGGCATTGTGAACGCCGGGATGTTGGAAGTGTATCAAGAAATTCCGCCAGAGTTACTCGAAAGGGTAGAAGATGTGTTGCTTAATCGCCGAGAAGATGCCACTGAACGCCTGGTAGAATATGCTGACACGATAAAAAGCAAAGGCAAAGAAATTGTTCGCGATGAGGAATGGCGGAAAGGTACAGTTGAAGACCGACTATCGCATTCGCTTGTGAAAGGAATTGTTGAGTATTTAGATGATGATGTTGAAGAAGCCCGTCAAAAATATGCTCGTCCAATTCAGGTTATTGAGGGGCCCTTAATGGATGGAATGAACATCGTTGGCGACTTGTTCGGAGCAGGTAAAATGTTCTTGCCTCAAGTGGTAAAGTCGGCCCGAGTGATGAAAAAGGCGGTAGCTTATCTATTGCCTTTCATCGAACAAGAAAAATTGGATAATCCCGATCAAGATCAAAGCTCATCAGCAGGTAAAGTTTTAATGGCTACTGTAAAAGGTGATGTACACGATATTGGTAAAAACATTGTAGGCGTGGTATTGGCCTGTAATAATTTCGAAATTGTAGATATGGGTGTAATGGTTCCGGCACAGGAAATCATTAAGAAAGCCAAAGAAATTAACGCCGATATCATCGGTTTAAGTGGCTTAATTACCCCATCTCTAGATGAAATGGTTCACTTCGCGAAAGAAATGGAGCGAGAGGGTTTTACCATTCCATTAATTATAGGCGGAGCCACAACGTCTCGCATTCATGCAGCGGTAAAGGTTGCGCCAAACTATTCTGGACCCGCTATTCATGTTTTGGATGCATCAAGAAGTGTAACGGTTTGCAGCACTTTGATGAATCCTGAAACTAAGGACGAATATGTTGCTGGCATTAGGGCTGAATATGATAAGGCCAGAGAGGCACACTTGAATAAACGCTCTGACAAACGTTTTAAAACGCTTGAAGACGCCAGAGCAAATAAGTTTAAAATTGATTTTAAAGAAAACCTAACAGTTCCTCAGTTTACAGGGACAAAAGTTTTTGACAATTATCCTTTAGAGGAGTTAGTACCTTACATAGATTGGACACCGTTTTTCCACACCTGGGAACTCCGTGGTAGTTATCCTAAAATATTTG
The DNA here is from genome assembly GCF_003173595.1 of Pedobacter yonginensis. Taxonomy (GTDB): domain Bacteria; phylum Bacteroidota; class Bacteroidia; order Sphingobacteriales; family Sphingobacteriaceae; genus Pedobacter; species Pedobacter yonginense. Next base: position 276,539 of record NZ_QGNZ01000002.1, on the reverse strand, counting down.
ATGATAAAAACGTGGGTGATGAAGCTAAAAAACTCTTCCATGATGCTCAAGTTTTATTGAAACGTATTTTAGATGAAAAATTATTGACGGCAAGGGGCGTTATTGGTTTTTGGCCTGCAAATGCCATTGGCGATGATATCGAACTACAGGTTGGAGATGGTGATTCTGAAGAATTGAATCGGGTTGTTATTCACACCCTTCGCCAACAGGCCGAAAAAGTAGATGGCCAGCCTTACTACGCACTATCTGATTTTATTGCGCCTAAAGAAAGCGGTGTTCAAGATTACTTTGGCGGTTTTGCTGTAACGACAGGTATTGGGATAGATGAATTGGTGAATGAGTTTGAAGCAAATCATGATGATTATAACAGTATTATGGCAAAAGCATTGGCCGATCGCTTAGCAGAAGCCTTTGCTGAAAGGATGCATGAGCGGGTGCGTAAGGAATATTGGGGTTATGCAAAAGATGAGAATTTAGATAATTCTGCATTAATTAAAGAAGAATATGCAGGTATTCGTCCGGCGCCAGGTTATCCAGCTTGCCCTGAACACACCGAAAAAGGCACTTTATTTCAATTGCTCAATGCTGAACAGGAAATCGGCTTACATTTAACTGAAAGTTACGCCATGTATCCTACAGCTGCGGTAAGTGGCTTTTATTTCGCTCATCCCGATTCGAGGTATTTTGGTTTAGGCAAAATTACAAAGGATCAAATTGAAGATTATGCCGCTCGTAAAAACATGACGATAGAGGAGGTAGAAAGGTGGCTAAGTCCAAATTTGGCTTATTAATTTCTATTCGGAATTTATTAGTAAGGCATAAAATGTTAACGTAGGCAACAAACAAAATAGCTGTGTTTTTAAAGGTGTTTCTCGCATCAGCATAGCAGACTAAAATTAAGCATGAAGATTACAGACCATATCATTAACGCAAAGGGTAAAACCTTATTCTCTTTTGAACTTTTACCGCCAATTAAGGGGCAAAGCATCCAATGGATTTATGATGCCATTGATCCTCTATTGGAGTTTAATCCACCATTTATTGATGTAACATCTTTAAGGGAGGATTACATTTATAAAGAACAAGAAAACGGACTGTTGCAAAAAGTTTCTTACCGTAAACGGCCTGGTACAATAGCCATTTGCGCTGCAATTATCCATAAATATAAAATTGATGCCGTACCCCATTTGATTTGTGGCGGTTTCACCAAAGAGGAAACCGAAAATGCCTTGATAGATTTGCAGTTTCTAGGAATCGACAATGTATTGGCTTTACGGGGCGATGCCCGTGCGGCAGACCATTCATTTATCCCGACAAAGGGCGGACATTGCTATGCAACGGATTTGATTCAGCACATCAAAAACCACAATGATGGTAAATTTTTACATGAAGATATCGAAACCTTTAAAAGTGATTTCTGTATTGGTGTGGCAGGCTATCCTGAAAAGCATTTTGAGGCTCCAAATTTAAATGCCGACTTCAAATACTTGAAGCAGAAGGTTGATATGGGCGCAGAGTTTATTGTTACTCAAATGTTTTTCGATAATCAGAAGTATTTCGACTTTGTTAAAAAATGTAGAGAGAATGATATTAATGTTCCGATTATACCAGGCTTAAAACCGATAAGTACCCTTACGCAACTAAACGTTCTGCCTAAGATTTTCCATATAGATTTGCCGGACGAACTCACAGATGCTCTATCTCATGCGAAAAGCAATGCAGAAGCTAAAGAAATCGGAACTGAAGCAATGATTAAGCAATGTAAGGAGTTGATAGATTTTGGTGCGCCAGTATTGCATTTTTACACCATGGGCAGGCCAGAACAAACCAAAAGGATCGCAAAGGCGATATTTTAAGAATTGCATATTCCGACTAGCTTTTGTTAATTAGGTTGGTCGAGAAATGTTTTCTCGACCGTGGAACTGTGGATTTATAATGCAATAAAGGATTACAAATCCTTAGTTCTTAAGCCGGGATTGCAAATCCCGACTAGCTAATTTTTAATTAGGTTGGTCGAGAAATGTTTTCTCGACCGTGGAACTTTGGATTTCTAATCCAATGAAGGATTTCAAATCCTTAGCTCTTAAGCCGGGATTGCAAATCCCGACTAGCTTTTTATTAATGAAGTTGGTCGAGAAATGTTTTCTCGACCTTGGAACTGTGGATTTATAATGCAATAAAGGATTACAAATCCTTAGTTCTTAAGTCGGGATTGCAAATCGCGACTAGCTTTTTGTTAATTACGTTGGTCGAGAAATGTTTTCTCGACCGTGGAACTGTGGATTTTTAATCCAATAAAAGATTACAAATCCTTAGTTTTTAAGCCGGAATTGCAAATCCCGACTAGCTTTTGTTAACCGTAGGTCTGTGCATTTTTTTAATCCACATATAATTCTTCAACTACTCTACTATAAAAATACAATATCGATTAACCCCAAACCACCTGAATAATTAATTGCAGAGCTGTTGAGATAATGTTCGGGTTCTGCTACAATACCCGCTTCAACAGGATTGTAGTGGATATAATCTAATTTTTGATCTTTGAATTCATTTGAATAAAGTGCAATGGGATGAAAACCATCTTGCCAAAATTTAAATTCTTTACTTTTACTATGTGTTTTTGCAGCAAAGGAAAATTTGTCCAACAACCAATCCCTGCTTTCATTGATTTCTTTTAGGGTAGAAATAATCCGCTTTGAGGTGAATTTCTTGAAGTCTCTAATGATATCTGAAAGTCTATTGCCTTCCTTGGCGCTCACAATCATGTGTAGATGGCTAGGCATCAAACACCATGAATATAGGATCAATCCTTTCTTTTCTTGACAAAACTTTAAGCTGTCAATTATCACATAAGAAAGTTCCTTTCGCGTAAAGGCATCGATCCAACCCACTACTGTAATGGTTACGAAATAAAGATCATTTTGTTCCGTCACATTGTATTTGAAAGCCATATTAATGTTTAAAATATTGGTCTTTGTACGGTGTTGATGTGATCTTGAATAGGGGATTCATTAAAGGATTACAAATCCTTAGTTCTTAAGTCGGGATTCCAAATCCCGACTAGCTATTTGTTAATTGAGTTGGTCGAGAAATGTTTTCTCGACCGTTGAACTGTGGATCTATAATTCATTAAAGGATTACAAATCCTTAGTTCATAAGTCGGGATTGCAAATCCCGACTAGCTTTTGTTAATTAAGTTGATCTAGAATTGTTTTCTAGACCGTGGAACTGTGGATTTATAATGCAATAAAGGATTACAAATCCTTAGTTCTTAAGTCGGGATTACAAATCCCGACTAGCTTTTGTTAATTAGGTTGGTCGAGAAATGTTTTCTCGACCGTGGAACTGTGGATTTTTAATCCAATAAAAGATTACAAATCCTTAGTTCTTAAGTCGGGATTACGAATCCCGACTAGCTTTTGATAATTAAGTTGATCTAGAATTGTTTTCTAGACTGTGGAACTGTGAATTTCTAATACAATAAAGGATTACAAATCCTTAGTTCTTAAGTCGGGATTGCAAATCCCGACTAGCTAATTGTTAATTAGGTTGGTCGAGAAATGTTTTCTCGACCTAAGAAAATGGGGATTTTCAATCCACCTCAACCATTCAATAAATAAATTTTAAACGATTCAAAATCTACACTCAATTGATCTGCATGTTTTGCTTTACTTTCTAAAGCTTTAAGTTGTACCGGAATTTCAATTTTATCGGCAATGTTAGTAGGGAAAATATCTGGAAATTTGCAGGCATGGGCCGTTGAAAGAAATACAGCGGCACTCTGATCATCTGGATTTTCGTTTCTGAATTTTTCAATCGCTAGGTAAGCAATAGCCGTGTGCGGACAAGCAACATAATCGAATTTGGAGTCAATCGCTTTAATTCCGTTAAGTGTTTCTTCATCATCAAAGCGATAAGAGGTCACTACTTTTTTGAGTTCATCTACGTTGCCGCTAAACAAATCCATAATCCGCACCCAATTGCTAGGCGCACCCACATCCATTGCATTTGAGTAGGTTTGGGTAGATGGTTTGGTTTCGTAAATACCCGATTGTAAGAAACGAGGAACGGTATCGTTTACATTTGTTGCCGCAATAAATTGTTTAACAGGTAATCCTAATTTGTAGGCCAATAAACCTGCCCCGATATTTCCGAAATTTCCACTTGGTACGGAAAAAATCACATCTTTAAATCCTTGCTTTTTTAGTTGTGCATAGGTGTTAAAATAATAGAATGTTTGCGGAATTAATCTCGAAATATTAATCGAATTTGCAGATGTTAGTCGGAATTTGGTATTCAATTCATCATCTGCAAAAGCTTGTTTAACCAGTGCTTGGCAATCATCAAAAGTACCCTTCACTTCTACAGCTCTGATGTTTGCACCGTTGGTGGTTAATTGTAATTCTTGTATAGGGCTAACTTTTCCTTCTGGATAAAGAATGGTAACTCTGGTATTTGGTACACCAAGAAAGCCCAGTGCAACGGCACCACCAGTATCGCCAGAGGTAGCTACTAAAACATCTAATAACTGTTCGCCATCTTTCAAAAAATAAGCCATCACCCTACTCATAAAACGAGCACCAAAATCTTTAAAAGCTAGGGAAGGTCCGTGAAATAATTCCAAAACGAAAGTGTGGTCGTCTAACTTTACGGCAGGCGCTTCGAAGTTAATGGCATCTTCAATAATGGCCTTCAAATCTTCCACCGGAATCTCGTCTTTTAGCAAAGTTGCGGCCACTTGGTAAGCAATTTCCGGTAGGCTGTATTTTTCAATATTCTCGATAAAATCTGAATCTAAAGCTGGTATTTCTACAGGCATGTATAAGCCTTTATCCTGTGGCATGCTGTTAAAAACAGCTTCTTTAAAGGATACACGTAAATCTTTATTGTTGGTTGAATATAGTTTCATTGTTAAGGTAATAAAGTTCAAGATTTCGATGGTTTAGTTTATCGCACTTGATTATTTAAAGCGCGCTGAAACGTCGGTCGTAAACCTATCTTAAAGTACTCTTGGCCCTTCAGCATTTACTGAAGAAACATAGGCTTTGCTGTTAATATTTAATTTATGTAAAAGTTGTTGTTGTGCTTTAGTGATGCGTTTTGCGCTCTCTTCATCCTTTGTTAAAGAAAAAACCGATGGCCCTGAACCAGAAATACCAAAGCCAATTGCACCATTTTCCATCGCTATGGCTCGCATTTCTTCGAACCCAGGAATTAAGATTGATCGGGTAGGTTCAACCAAAACATCTTTCATGCTTCGGCCAATTAAATCAAAGTCATTCATAAACAAGCCACTCACTAAGCCAGCAACATTACCCCATTGTGTAACGGCGTCTTTTAAAAACACTTTGCTTCGAATCATTTGGCGGGCATCTTTTGTTGGCACATCCACCTCTGGGTAAACAATTGCAGCAAACATGCCTACAGGTGTTGGTAATGAAATTACATCCAATGGATCATAACTTCTCACCAAGACGAAGCCACCTAAAATTGCCGGTGCTACATTATCTGCATGCCCATAGCCACAAGCCAATTCTTCACCTTTCATGGCAAAGGGAACCAACTCCTTCGGACTTAATAAATCGCCCATTAATTTGTTGATGGCAAACAAACCCGCAACCGTGCTCGCAGAACTCGAACCCAACCCGCTGCCAATTGGCATTTTCTTGTGCAATTCAATTTCAACCCCTACATCTAAGCGGTTAACATGCTTTAAATAATGCTGTACACTTGCGCTTACCGTGTTCTTGGCTGCATCTAAGGGCAATTTTCCATCATCGCCAGTAATTTTTTTAATCACTACCCCTGGTATTTCGGTTAAGCGCATTTCAACTTCATCTCCAGGTTCATTTACTGCGAAGCCCAACACATCGAAACCGCAAACCACGTTGGCAACTGTTGCCGGTGCAAACACGCGGATAACCTTTAGTGGTGTTTTTGTATCGTTCTTTTTGAGGTTTAAAACCTCTTCTTTTGGACTTATGTTGTTTGACATTTTATCTCTAATTTTTCCCAAGCTTTTATTGGGCGCGTAATATGGATTGTATAATTGGCTTTCTTTTTTAGCTTAAGGAGCCTACGTTTATAATATCTGCAAAAACTCCAGCTGCGGTAACTTCAGCGCCTGCACCTGGTCCTTTAACCACCAATGGACGAGACTTATACCTGTCTGTTGTAAAAGAAATGATGTTATCACTGCCTGAAAGCATAAAGAACGGATGACTATCATCAACCATTTGCAAACTGATTTCTACGGTTCCATTTTCTAACTTACCAATGTAACGCAGTACTTTTCCATCGTTAGCGGCTGTGGTTTTTAAGTCTTCAAAATAGGCTGCATTTTTCTGCAATTCAGTGTAAAAGTCTTCAACCGAAGTGGCATTTAAACAAGCTTCTGGCAAAATGTTGTCAATCTTAACGTCCGATGCTTCTAAAGGATAGCCTGCATCTCTAGCCAAAATCAACATTTTACGCATAAAATCTTTTCCGTTTAAGTCATCACGCGGATCGGGTTCAGTGTAGCCCAGTTCTTGTGCCTCTTTCACGGTTTCGTAAAATCCTGCATCACCTTTAAAGTTGTTGAAAATGTAAGAAATAGTTCCTGATAAAATGGCCTCAATACGTGCAACTTTGTCCCCACTCATCATTAATTCTCTAAGCGTACGGATAATTGGTAGCCCTGCGCCTACGTTGGTTTCATAATAAAAATCTACCCCAAATTTACGGGCCGTATCTTTAAATGATTTGTATTGAGCAAAATCAGCCGAATTGCCTTTTTTATTGCAAGTAACCACAGAAATGCTGCTTTCAAAAATGCCTTGATAAAATTCAATTGGCGCTTCTGCTGCGGTATTATCCACAAAAACACAGTTTGGCAAATTCATCTGCTTCATCTTTTCAACAAAGCCGGCCAAGTCTGCTGTTTCGCCATCTTTTTCCAATTCCGATTCCCATTCATCAAGTGATAGGCCCTCCGCTTTGAAAATCATTTTTCTGGTGTTACTAATGCCTGCAACTTTAACTTGTAAATCGTTGTTGGCCGCCAAAAAAGGCATTTGCTCTTTCAACTGATTGAATAAGGTTTTGCCGATGTTACCTGTACCTAAACAGAAAATGTTTAGTGTTCTTTTCAAATCGGTAAAAAAGGCATCATGGACGGCATTTACGGCTTTTGATAAATCGCCAGCACCGATAATTACCGAAATATTGTATTCTGAAGATCCTTGAGCAATGGCCCTAACGTTTATACCATTTCTGCCTAATGCGTTAAACAATCTACCGCTCATGCCCGGCGTATGCTTCATGTTTTCGCCAACAATGGCCAAAACCGCTAAATTATTTTCAACTTCTGGTAAAGCCAGTTTATTGGCATCCAATTCTAATTCGAACTCTTTTTTAATTAAAGCAATGGCCTGCCCGGCATCAGTAGGTTTCACCGCAAAGGTAATGCTATGCTCTGAAGAAGATTGGGTAATCAGTACTACATTAATTTGTTCGCGAGAAAGTAAAGAAAACAATCTCCCGCTAAAACCCGCCTTGCCCACCATTCCACTTCCAGTCAAATTGATGATGCTAATGTGGTCAATCGAAGAAATGCCTTTTATAGGCAAACTCGATGTTTTAACGTCACTTTTGATGTAAGTTCCAGCAAAGTCAGGCTCGAAAGTATTTTTAATTACAATCGGAATTTTCTTCATAAAGGCGGGAATCATCGTTGGTGGATAAATAACCTTCGCCCCAAAATAACTCAATTCCATGGCCTCAGTATAACTCAGTTCGGGTAAAGAGAAAGCCTTTTTGACAATACGTGGGTCGGCAGTCATCATTCCATTAACATCCGTCCAAATTTCAATCTCCTCCGCATTTAAAGCCGCTCCCCATACAGCCGCGGTGTAATCGCTTCCTCCACGCCCTAAAGTGGTTACTCTACCATTTGCATTGCTAGCAATAAAGCCAGTAACAAAAAGCACTTTACTTTTATTTTCTTGGTAGAAATTTTTAATCAACATTTCGGTAAGCTCCGTATCAACCCTTGCCTGTCCGAAATTGTTATCTGTTTTTATCAATTCTGCACCATTAACATACAAGGCTTCTGGAAATTGCTGTGCCGCAATGTGTGCAATCATGAAAGATGAGCAACGCTCGCCATAGCTTAAAATTTGATCTTTGGTCTGCAGGCTCAACTCGCGTAAGTTGGTAACCGCCTGTAATAAATCTTCTAACTCATTAAAAAAGATTTTCAAACGTGTAAATACTGGGTTTTGAGCGCCGGCCGGAAGTAGGGTGCGAATTACGGCGAAGTGTTTGGCTTCAATTTCTTTTAAAGATGCATCGTAATCTTCGCCCCGTTCTGCCTTTTCGGCCATATCGGTAAGCAAATTGGTTACGCCACTCATTGCCGATAATACAACTACCGGATTGCTCTGTAATTTTTCTTGGGCTACTATGCGCAGTAGCGTTTTAATGTTCTCGGCCGAACCTACGGATGTGCCGCCGAATTTTAGTACTTTCATTTAGTTTGGAGTTAAAAAAAAAGCGCCCCGATTTTTGTCGGGACGCTTTTGGTGTTTTATATTTTTTCAATTTACAACAAATTAGCCCCGCTGGTTTATACCGGTGGTAATAATAATCGTTGTAATAATTGAAGTGTTAAAATTCATTTCTTAGTGTATTTTCTACACCGTAAAGTAGCAGATTATTTTTCTTAAATGCAAACAATTTTGAAATTTATTTGAAAATATTTTAATAAAACGTTTAATCAGATGAAATAGCCACATTTTCTGAACCGAAAACTGATTTAGCCAAATGTGTAATTTATGCTCGTGATCATGAACTCAAACTGAGGCGTACATAGATATTAGAAAAGATGCTTCAGTAACTCTTCGGCAGCAGCAATCCTGCCATTTGCTACAATCTTTTTGGGTAAAGTGAATGCAAGTAATGTTTACACTGCAATCGTAACACATACATGTAAGTTTGTACTGCAAAAAGTATTTCCGCGTCTGTCAGGTTTAGTTAAGGTGGGTGTTTGCCTATCGGTTGGTATTGCACGTACCGAAATATTTTTAAGCCCAGTCGCTGTGCTTTGAATCTTTAAGATGAAACACAGGTTTTGCTTTCCAAATATTGATTGAAAAAAGCCTGCTATTTTTAGCGCCTACATCTTCTATCCTTTTTATACCTTTGTTTCAAATATGCAGGGCTTAGTAATTAAATCTACCGGGAGTTGGTATAGTGTTTTGGCTGATGATGGCGACCGCTATGACTGCCGCATTGTTGGGAAATTCAGAATGAAGGGGATCCAAACCACCAATCCTATTGCGGTTGGAGACCAAGTGAAATTCGATTTGGAACGTGATGGGATTACTGGAGTGATTAACCAACTGTTGCCAAGAAAAAACTACATCATCCGCAAGTCTATAAATTTAAGTAAGCAAGCGCAAATTTTGGCCGCAAACTTGGATATGGCGATTTTGCTGGTTACGCTGGCTTCACCTCGAACCTCATTGGGTTTTATCGATCGGTTTTTAGTTACCGCAGAAGCTTATGATGTGCCCGCTGTTTTAGTGTTTAACAAACTAGATTTATTTAGTAAAGAAGGTTTAGAAATTCTGCAAGATTTTAAAGAAATATATCAAGCCATTGGCTATCCTTGTTATGAGGTTTCTGCATTAAAAGGCATCAATATCCCAATAATTCAAGATTTAATTGCCAATAAGATTACCTTAATTTCTGGGCATTCTGGCGTGGGAAAATCGAGTTTAATTAATGCACTTTTGCCCGATAGAGATTTAAGAACAGGAGAAGTTTCGGATTGGAGCGATAAGGGCCAGCACACCACCACCTTTGCCGAGATGTTTGAACTGCCACAAGGCGGTTTCATTGTAGATACGCCGGGCATTAGAGAATTGGGTGTAATCGATATCGAAAAGGAAGAGCTTGGTCATTTTTTCCCAGAAATTTTTAAAACCTCTCACAGTTGCCGCTTTAATAATTGCAGGCATGTTAACGAACCTGGTTGTGCCGTTTTAGAAGCGGTTAACAATGGCGATATTGCTGTATCGAGATATGAAAGCTATTTGAGCATTTATCACGGCAATGATACTAGGCATTAGCTTTGGATTGAAGAATTAATGAGTTTGTTTTTTGCATGTTGCTTAAAATATAGAATGGAGAAATCCCGTTTAGAGGATTTAGGGTTATGAAATTTAAATTAGGTGATTTTGTTCGTTTTGTTGATGAAAAACGTGAAGGCTATGTAACCAAAATAATTGATGGCCAAACTTTGGGCGTAACGGATGAAGATGGCTTTGAAATTCCGGTTGCGTTGAGTAATTTAACCTCCGTGCACGGGCATGGGCATACAGCAGAAGCAGTAGATGCTCCAAAACCCATTCAAGTAAATGTACCCAGCATCAATACCATCGAAAATGGAATTTATCTTGCTGTTGCAAACGATAATAAGGCCGGCAATGTGGTTCATTTCCATTTGCAAAACCAAAGTCCAAATGTTTTGCTGGTTACCTTAAATACAGCGCGAAAGGACAAATATGCCGGCGCTTTTTATGGTGTTTTAGAAGCCCAAGCCACTGAGCTGGTTTACTCCGCTTCTTTACCGGATTTAGATTTATGGCCTGAGTTCAATTTCCAGATTTTAGTGTACAGCAAGGCTGATGTTAAACCGATAGAACCTTTGGTGATACGCAAAAAGTTTAGAGCGAAAGATTTTAGTGGCGAACTTAAAGAACTTCCAGGTGCTAAGCAGAAAGGCTGGCTCATTCGCCTAGATGATCAGGTACCTTTAATTGATGCTCAAAAATTAAAGGAAAGCTTTTTTAGGGGCGCAGAGCAGAAAAAAACGGTTGATGTACCTGCAAAGGAAATAGATTTACATATCGAAAAACTTCGCGACGATCATCATTTTTTAGAAGCTGATGAGATGTTGCAAATCCAACTGAATCATTTTCAAACCGCTATGGATGCCGCAGTGGTGCATCACTTCGATAAAATGGTTTTCATTCATGGTTCTGGAAATGGAACATTGAGGGATAAGATTCATAAAATGATTAGTAAAAATCCACACGTAAAAACGTACATGGATGCTCAAAAAGAAAAATTTGGTTACGGTGCAACCGAGGTTGTTTTTAAATAGTTAGGGCTAATTTGTGGGCGCTAGAAATAGAGGTATGCTTTTTGCAGGCCCTTAATTTCGTTTTATAAAAGATTAAAACTAGCTTTGCGGCTATTAATGAAACACCTAGTTACCATATCGCTTGTATTTTTTAGCTTAACACATTTGGCAAAAGCCGAACGTGTTGAAGGGCTAAGGATGTTGACTGAATATTGTAACGAGCACAAAATTACCGCTGGCGCAGCTGATAATGCCTCTTTTCAGCTTAATGAGCAACACAACCCTTATTTATTATCCTACAGCAGTCTTGCTTTAATTGGAACCCAAAGCCCTTTTAAAGTTGCAAAATATATTAGTGTTAATCAGCTAATCACTGATTTAACAATCAGGAAAAAACCGAAGAATAACAGTCCCTAGCTATCTTTTCCAATTCATTTTGTAAATCTTTAGTGAAAGATTTATATCCATAATAAAGCAACAATGCCAAAATGGCTTAAGCCATAACATGGCTTGCTTGTTAAAACACACCATTTTTTACAATAAATACGATTAAAATATAATGTTAGGATTTTTAGCGAAGGTTTTCGGAAGTAAATCAGAAAGAGATATCAAGAGCATACAGCCCTTGGTAGTTAAAATAAACGAACACTACAGTAAATTATCTGCCCTGAGCAATGATGAATTACGTGGTAAAACAATAGAATTCAAAGAAAAAATTTCCACTTTTTTAGCAGATATTGATGCTAAAATTGCGGCTTTAAAAAACGATGCTGAGGGTGATGATTTAGATCTTCACCAAAAAACAGCCCTTTATGATCAAGTAGATGCATTGGGCAAAGAGCGTGATGCAGAACTGGAAAAAGTGCTTTTGGAAATTTTGCCGGAGGCTTTTGCCGTTGTAAAAGAAACTTCACGCAGATTAAGCGAAAACGACTATTTGGAAGTGACCGCTACTCAGTTTGATAAGGATTATGCGGCAAGAAAAAACAATGTAAAAATTGTTGGCGATAAAGCACAATGGGCAAATAAATGGGATGCCGCCGGAACGGAAGTTTCGTGGAATATGGTGCATTACGATGTGCAGTTAATTGGTGGTATTGTTTTGCACAGTGGTAAAATTGCCGAAATGGCTACTGGTGAGGGTAAAACCTTGGTAAGTACATTGCCTGCTTATTTGAATGCCCTTGCTGGTCAAGGTGTACACATTGTTACGGTGAATGATTATCTAGCTCGTCGTGATAGTGAATGGAATGGCCCACTATTCGAATTCCATGGTTTAAGTGTAGATTGTATTGATAAACATGAGCCAAATTCTGAAGAAAGAAGAAAAGCTTATGCCGCTGATATTACCTACGGTACCAACAACGAATTTGGTTTTGATTACCTGCGTGACAATATGTCGCAAACGCCAGATCAATTGGTGCAACGTAAATTGCACTTTGCAATGGTGGATGAGGTCGATTCAGTATTAATTGATGATGCCCGTACACCATTAATTATTTCTGGTCCTATTCCTCGTGGCGATGAACACGAATTTTATGAGTTGAAACCACGTATCGAACGTTTGGTTAACGCTCAAAAAGCATATGTTTCTTCAGCATTAAACGAAGCCAAAAAACTGATCAACGCGGGCAATACCGGAACCGAAGAAGGTGAAGGTGGTTTAGCACTATTACGTGCTTATCGTGGTTTGCCAAAAAATAAGGCCTTAATTAAATTTTTAAGCGAAAGTGGTGTTCGTGGTTTGTTATTAAAAACCGAAAATTACTACATGGCAGATCAATCTAAGAATATGCCTAAGGTAGATTCGGAGTTGTTCTTCTATATCGACGAAAAAAATAATCAGGTAGAATTAACTGAAAAAGGGATTGAATTAATTACCCAATCGGGAGAAGATCCTCATTTCTTTGTATTGCCTGATGTGGGTACTGAAGTGGCTGATTTAGAGAAATCTGATTTGCCTTTAGAGGAAAAAGTAGTTCAAAAAGATGCTTTAATGCGCGATTATTCGGTTAAAGCAGAACGTATCCATTCTGTAAATCAACTATTAAAAGCCTATACCTTATTCGAAATCGATGTAGAATACATCATTGATGAAGGCAAGATAAAAATTGTTGATGAGCAAACAGGTCGTATTATGGATGGTCGTCGTTATTCTGACGGCTTACACCAAGCCATTGAGGCCAAAGAAAATGTAAAGGTTGAGGATGCAACTCAAACCTATGCTACAGTAACCCTGCAAAATTACTTCCGTATGTACCATAAGCTTTGTGGTATGACTGGTACTGCAACAACAGAAGCAGGCGAGTTTTGGTCTATCTATAAATTAGATGTAGTTGAAATTCCAACCAACAGAAATATCTCTAGAAAAGATGAGCAAGATTACGTTTACCGTACGGTTCGGGAGAAATACAATGCAGTAGCCGATGAAATTGTGAAATTAACAGAGGCAGGTCGCCCAGTTTTGGTGGGTACCACTTCAGTTGAGATTTCTGAATTGTTAAGCCGTATGCTTAAACTCCGCGGAATTAAGCACAACGTATTAAACGCTAAAATGCACCAGAAAGAGGCGGATATTGTTGCCGAAGCCGGACAAGCAGGCACCGTTACCATTGCAACCAACATGGCTGGTCGTGGTACCGATATAAAATTGGGTGCAGGCGTTAAAGAAGCAGGAGGTTTGGCCATCGTAGGTACTGAGCGGCACGAATCTCGTCGTGTTGACAGACAGTTGCGAGGTCGTGCAGGTCGTCAGGGCGATCCAGGTTCATCACAATTCTTCGTTTCATTGGAGGATAACTTAATGCGTTTGTTTGGTTCTGAAAGAATCTCAAGCATTATGGTGCGTATGGGAATTGAAGATGGTGAAGTGATTCAACACTCTATGATTACCAAATCCATCGAGCGTGCCCAAAAGAAAGTTGAAGAAAACAACTTCGGTATTCGTAAGCGTTTATTGGAATACGATGATGTTATGAATTCTCAACGTACCGTTATTTATGCGAAGCGTAAAAACGCTTTATTCGGCGAACGTTTGGATGTGGACATGAACAATATGGTGTTTGATGTTGCTGAAGATATCGTTACAGAATATAAAGAAGAAGCTAATTACGATGGTTTTAAACTTGAAGTAATTAAAAACTTCTCGATAGATACAGCGATTACTGAGAAAGAGTTTTCATCATCAAACATCGCAACGCTTACAGAACGTTTATTCGAAGAAGCCGAAGTATTTTATGCGCGCAAATCAGAATCCATTATTCAACAATCATTGCCTGTTTTAACTCAAGTTTACGAAGAACGCGGTCAGCAGATTGAGCAAATTGTTGTTCCATTCACAGATGGTATTCGTGGAATTCAGGTTGCTGTTGATTTAAAGAAAGCCATTGACAATAAAGGAAAAGAGGTTGTTCGATCATTCGAGAAAACAATTGTTTTAGCTTTAATTGATGACAGCTGGAAAGAGCATTTGCGTGAAATGGATGATTTGAAACAATCGGTTCAGAATGCAGTTTACGAACAAAAAGATCCATTGGTAATTTATAAAATGGAAGCTTTCAACTTGTTTAAAAACATGTTAAATGCTGTAAATAAAGAGGTTGTGAGTTTCTTATATAAAGGTGGTATTCCTGTACAACAAGAACCAGAAGATGTAAGAGAAGCACCAGCGCCGAAAAAACAACCTAAGCTACAAACCACCAAACAAGAATTTGGTAGAGAGGAGCCAGGAGTTGAATTTGGAGATACACGCGAAGCAGTACCGCAACAACCGGTTCGTAAAGAAGCAACAGTTGGCCGTAACGAACCATGCCCATGCGGTAGTGGTAAGAAATACAAAAACTGTCACGGCGCAAACCTGTAGCTAGCCATTGCCCAATCTTATTTGCTAAAGCCACATCAATCGATGTGGTTTTTTTTGCAACAAAATTTTTACTTTTAGATATAACTTCTATTTTAGCGAAATAGAAATTTAAAAATTTCTTGAAAATGTTTAATAAATCAATTTGAAACTGGTAGGCAGTTTTTTAATGATGTAACAATTTAAAATGGAGACCAGAAACCATAAAAAACGGGGCGTAACTGAAAAGCCATAAGAGTAAGAACACACACAAAAAACACACAAATGAAAAAAGTAATGAACACTGTTGCTGTATCAGCGACATTGCTGCTATCAAGCTGCGCCACTATTTTTACGGGAACCAGTCAAACCGTTCAAATTAACTCAAACCCACCAGCTGCAACTATTGAAGTAGACGGAGTAAAAACAGGTGTTACGCCTATGGCTGTATCACTTAAGAAAGGTTTTAGCGGACAAACCATCAGTTTAAAACTAGATGGTTACGAAACAAAAACATTTCAGCCCAAAACCGCTTTCAACGCAGTTGGCATTGTAAATGTATTATTTTGGCCAGGTTTTGCTATAGATGCAGCTACTGGAGCAATGATGAAATACGATCCAAAAGTTTACGAATTTACATTGGAGCCTAAAAAGGCACAATAAAAATCCCTTTAATGGTTATAATTCTAAAGGTCAGGTTTCGTAAGGAACTTGGCCTTTGTGTTGTTGTAGCTTTAATTTCATTTTGCCTCAAAGATCCCAATTTTCAGCCTTTGGGCGAATCATCCACGTTCTTCAATTTGAACCGATTTTCAAAACGGTATGCTTCTTCCGCCCTCGCAAGCGCCAAGAAATCGAAAAAATCTGCTCTGGATAATAACCATTTGCACAACCCATAAAGAATGTCGATTTTTGCACATATTTTCGGTTCCATTGTTGTTAAACAATTTCCGAATGCCCAGCGTTAATCATACATGAAAATACTATTTACTTTTATTGGCTGTTTACTTTTATTTAAAGCATCGTTTGCACAAAAGGGGGAAGTAACGGAGATAAAAGATCCAAAAATTGATAGTTTAATTGCTAAGCGCCTAGAAGTTTATAAAACCGGGGGCGATGTGGTCAAATCGAACAAGCCCATCGTTTCGGGCTATGGCTATAGAGTACAAATTTTTTATGGCTCCGATCGGCGTGAGGTGTTTAACCAACAAGCGCGATTTAAAGGAAGCTATCCAAAATTGAATACCTATATCGTTTATAAAGAGCCAAATTATTACGTGCGTGTTGGCGATTTTCGTACCAGATTGGAAGCTCAACGTTTAATCAACGAGCTTCGCCCAACTTTCCCCACTTTATTTATATTTAGGGAAAAAATTAATGCGCCAACCTTAGAAACTGCTTCTGATGATCAAAAATAAAATTCAAGAATTAGCGAACAGCATTTTTAATGATGTAGTTGGCTATCGTCAACATATTCATGCCAATCCCGAACTGTCATTCAAAGAATTTCAAACTTCCTTGTTTGTGAAAGACAAATTAGCCAAATGGGGAATTGAATTTACAGATTGTGCAAATACTGGTGTTGTGGGCTTAATCAAAGGAAAGCTACCATCCGATAACGTTATTGCTTTACGTGCTGATATGGACGCCCTTCCCATCCATGAGGCAAACGATAAACCCTATGCTTCCAAAAATCATGGCGTAATGCACGCCTGTGGGCACGATGTTCATACTTCCTCCCTTCTAGGTACTGCTTTCATCTTGAATCAATTAAAAGACGAATTTGGCGGAACCATAAAACTGATTTTCCAACCCGCAGAAGAATTACTTCCCGGTGGGGCGAGCATTATGATTAAGGAAGGTGTTTTAGAAAACCCAAAACCAGATTATATTGTCGGTCAGCACGTTATGCCTTTAATAGAAACGGGGAAAGTAGGTTTTCGTTCGGGTATTTACATGGCTTCTACCGATGAGCTGTACGTTACCGTAACTGGAAAAGGTGGGCATGGCGCACAACCACACCAAAATATCGACCCTGTTTTAATCGCATCGCACATTATTGTCGCTTTGCAGCAAATTGTAAGTCGTAATGCCGATCCACGTTTACCTTCTGTTTTATCCTTTGGAAAAGTTACCGCAAATGGCGCAACCAATATTATCCCAAATGAAGTTAAAATTGAAGGAACATTTAGAACTTTGGATGAAAACTGGAGAGCCGAAGCGCATAAACGCATGAAAAAAATGGCTGAAGGCATGGCAGAAAGCATGGGCGGAAGCTGTGATTTTGATATCCACAGGGGTTATCCATTTCTCATTAACGAAGAAAAGTTAACCGCCAACGCAAGATCCTTTGCAGAAGATTTTTTAGGTAAAGAAAACGTAATTGATTTGGATATTTGGATGGCAGCGGAAGATTTCTCATTCTACTCTCAGGTTACTGATGCCTGTTTTTACAGGTTGGGTACTGGCAATACCGCCAAAGAAACCCAATATTCTGTTCATACGCCAAGGTTTGATGTAGATGAAGATGCACTGAAAATATCAACAGGTTTAATGGCTTATATCGCCCTGAAGCAGCTCGGAAATTAAATAAGGCGCATCGAGTAAATATAGTGGGCTATCGCCTACCCATTTCTGCACTACATTATAAATGGGCATCGTTTTTGTCAACACAATCAAGCATGAAGAAATTATTTTTATTTTTCGTTTCAATCGCTCTATTTTACAACAGTTATGGGCAGGAAATCCCTCGATTTAACCCCGACACGATAAAAACGATTACGCTTGATTCGGCTGTAAATATTAAAGCGGAGCGCCTAAACATCGAAACATTTATCAATCGCATCGTAAACGATACCTCGTTTTATCAATCTTTTAGAGATATGAAACGATACACTTTCATTGCCGAAAATCGAATTTACACCTACGATAAAAAGAACAAGGTTGATGGTAAAATTTATCGCAAAATACGCCACAACAACCAAGGGCCTTATAAAATGGAATATCTGTTGAAGCAAGACACTGGAAAAATCTATAAAAAGAATGGAAAGTATCAGCTCTACACCGTGGAGATGTTCGACTATATTTTTATGAATGCCTACAATACCGATTTTGTGCCAAATGCACCATCAGGTGATGGAAAAGGCGGTACAAATGAAAGTTATAAGGATAAATTAAAAACGCTGATCTTTAATCCGGGTAGGCCCGTTAAAGTGCCTTTTATTGGCAGTAAAACCGAGATCTTTTCAGCAAACATGCGCCAATATTACGATTATGGTTTCACCAGTGGTACCTACCTAGATTCCATTCCGGTATATCGCTTCAAAGTTTCGGTTAAGCCCGATTTGAGCAGTTGGACAAAAGATGGCATCATGATTAAAGAGTTGGTTACCATTTTTGATAAGCGTAATTTTAATATTTTAGGTCGATACGTGGATATGAAGTACAGCAACATGCTTTTTGATTTCGATGTGCAAATGAATATTGAAATGGGGTATTTTGGTGATGATAAACTGCCAACAAAAATTACTTACCAAGGCAATTGGGATTATCCTTTCAAAAAGGAAGAACGAGCAAGTTTCCTAATCGTTCATAAAGATTACAAACTCGAAAAGGGTAAATAATTCGCATAAATAACACGTAAAAAATCAATATTTTTGGTTGATTTGGATAGGCAGCTTTCTATAAGACAGAAGGCATCTCTCCATTAAGCAATTTTAGTTTCGATTTCCAGAATTTAGATTTTAAATAGACAGATAAACAGTAATTCTAACCAATATATAACCCATTATGAAAATCCTATTCAAAACCAGCATTTTACTTTGTATTTGCTTAATCGTATTAACCTCAATGACATTTAAACCAAAACGAATCATATTCTTTGGCGATTCGATTACGCAACAAGGCGTTTCTAAAAATGGATATGTTACCTTAATTAAAAAATCCTTAGACTCTACAAAATACAATGTTATTGGAGCCGGAATTGGCGGCAATAAGGTGTATGATTTGTACTTACGCCTGGAAGATGATGTACTGAATAAAAAGCCAGACTTAGTTGTGATTTATGTAGGCATAAATGATGTTTGGCACAAGCAATCGTCACATACCGGAACCGATTATGATAAATATTTGAAATTCTATCAGGCATTAATTAACAAAATTCAAGGCGTAGGCAGTAAAGTAGTTTTGGTTACCCCATCGGTTGTGGGCGAGAAAAAAGATGGCACTAATGAGCTTGACGCAGATTTGAATAAGTATGCTGCGGGTATCAGAGAATTGGCAGCAAAAAACAATCTTCCGGTTTGCGATTTAAGAAAAATCTTTACAGAATATGAAGCAAAAAACAATCCTGAAGATAAAGAAAAAGGAATATTAACCGTTGATAGGGTACATTTAAACGAAACTGGAAATAAGTTGGTGGCAGATCAACTATTGCCATTGGTAAAATAGTTTCGCTAGATGCAATAATGGATGAACAATTGTGCGCTCATGAGTGGATAAAAACAAATGTAGATGGCATAACTGCTTAATCTCGTAAACGATATAAAACTTGATCAACCGCGAAACGATAGATAAAATCATGGATACCGCCCGAATTGAGGAGGTAGTGGGGGATTTTGTACACTTAAAAAAACGCGGAACCAGCCTCATTGGCAATTGTCCTTTTCATGGCGAAAAAACACCGTCGTTTCACGTTTCGGTAACCAAAGGTATTTATAAATGTTTTGGTTGTGGCAAAGGGGGAGATTCTGTGCGCTTTATCATGGATCACGAGAAATATTCGTACCCAGAAGCCCTTAAGTTTTTAGCCAACAAATACAATATTGAGGTTGAGGAGACAGAACTTAGCCCTCAGGCAGCCGAAGCACAAAGCGCAAAGGAAAGTCTTTATATCGTATCGCAATACGCCGCAGCATTTTTTGTAAAGCAACTTTGGGAAACCGACGAGGGAAAGGGAATTGGTCTTAGTTATTTTAAGGAGCGCGGTTTTAGAGAAGACATCCTCAAAAAATTTGAAGTCGGCTACTCGCCTGATGTTTGGGACGCCATGACCCAGAGTGCCATAAATGCAGGTCATAACATCGAGTTTTTAGAAGCCACAGGTCTATCCATCAAAAACGAGAAAGGTAAAATCTACGATCGGTTTAGAGGTAGGGTGATGTTTCCGATCCATAATTTTACAGGCAGAATTATTGGTTTTGGGGGTAGAACACTTAAAACCGATAAAAATGTTCCGAAGTATGTAAACTCTCCAGAGAGCGAGATCTACCATAAATCCAATGTGCTCTATGGCTTATTCCATGCGAAAAAAGCCATTCGAGAATCGGATAATTGCTATCTGGCTGAAGGATATGCCGATGTACTTTCGGTTCATCAAGCCGGAATAGAAAATGTAGTGGCTTCTTCTGGAACATCGCTCACAGTAGAGCAAATTAAGTTAATCGGTCGTTTTACGCAAAACGTAACCATTTTATTCGATGGAGATGCCGCTGGTATTAAGGCATCTTTGCGTGGTTTGGATATGATTTTGGAGGAAGGGCTCAACGTTAAAATTGTTTCTTTCCCTGATGGGCACGATCCAGATTCGTATATGCACCACGTTGGTGCAGGGGCTTTTAAAACCTATTTAGAGCAGAATAGAAAAGACTTTATTTTGTATAAAGCCAATGTTTTGCTAAAAGATGCAGGCGATGATCCAATAAAAAGAGCAGGAATCATTCGTGATATTGTTGAAAGTATCGCTAAAATTCCCGATCAAATTAAGGCTTCTGTTTTTATTCGCGAGTGCAGTAGCTTGCTTGAAATTGAGGAGAGAATTTTGCTGACAGAACTGAACAAAATGCGTTCTGCAAAAAGTAAAAAAACTTTCGAAAGCAACCAGAGGGCAAGTCAAACCAATAATTACGCGCATTCATCAAATGCCCCTGAGCCATTAGGTCCGCCAGATAACCTATGGGATGATGCTGCTGGGCCTGGTGAAACGCAGGTGCAGTCGCTGGCAGAAGATCATCAGGAAAGAGAAGTGGTGCGTTTATTATTGGCCTATGGTCATGAATTTGTGAATTGGGATAACATTGATGATATGTACATCGGTTCCTTCATTATGCAGAATTTGGCTGATGTTGATTTCGAAAATGCGCTCTGCAAAAGAATAGTAGATTATTATAAATCTGAAATTGATAACGGACGATTGCCAACTGCAAATCATTTTATTAAAAATGAAGATCGCGACATTGCAGATTTAGCCATTACCCTTTCTACCTCAGAATATGCATTGAGCGAAAATTGGTTAAACAAGCATCAAATTTATGTGAAAGATGAATCTATGCACTTAAAGGCAACCATACTTGGAGGCATTTTTCATCTTAAAAAACATAAGGTTGATAAAATTTTATCTAATTTGTTGAAAGAAATTAAAGATGAAAAAGATATGGATAACCAGATGATTTTGATGCAACGTTATGGGGTTATTAAAGGTGTAGAGAGGGAAATTTCTAAATTTCTGGGTTCAGTCATTGTAAAATAGTTTAAAGTGGCCATTCACAACGAGCTAGGTAAAGCAGGCGAAGGAATTGCCAAACAATATCTGGAAGATAATGGCTACGAAATTTTAGACGAGAATTGGGTACATGGTAAGGCTGAGCTGGATTTAATCGCCTATATGAACGGCATTATGGTTTTTGTTGAAGTAAAAGCCAGAAGTTCAATCGCTTTTGGACAGCCAGAAGATTTTGTTCATAAAGCAAAGCAGAAACAAATGGAGCTTGCCTCCGCCGCCTATATTGAAATGATGAATCATCAAAATGATGTTCGTTTTGATATTATTGCAATTACATTCACAAAAAATAAAAGTTATACATTAAATCATATCGAAGATGCTTTTTGGCCAGAAGATTAAAAACCTATTTTTTATTACAATTTTGGTTGCAGGTATAAGTTCCTGTAAAGATGCTCCATCTGTAACGTACAGAAGCATTGTTTCGCCAATTATTGGCTTAAATGTACCATCGGGTAATGAAATAGAGGTTAAGGTGCAGTTTGGAACCGACCGTAAAGTAGATTCTGTTGTTTACCTGTTGGATACCGTAAAATTAGAAACCAAGCAAGATACCTCTATTTTAAAGCTAAAAACGGCAGGATTGAAGTTGGGTAATCACCTCATTACAGCAAAAGTGTTTGGAGAGGGAAAATCAGATGATTTAACCACTAATATCAACATTCTGTCAAACATTGAGCCCATCCAATATGGCTATAAAATTATTAAAAGTTTGCCTCACGATACTTCATCGTATGTAGAGGGTTTGGAATATCACGATGGATATTTCTACGAAAGTGCTGGTGATTATGGCCATTCGAGCTTGAGGAAAGTAGAACCCACCACAGGAAAAATTGTTCAAAAGGCAGATTTGGATAAGCAATACTTTGGCGAGGGCATAACTGTAATTGGCGATAAAATCATCCAACTCACCTATCGCGAAAAAGTGGGTTTTGTGTATGATAAAGCTACCTTGAAAAAAATCGGAGAGTTTCCTTATACCCACGGTACACAGGAGGGTTGGGGTTTGTATTTTGATGGAAATAAAGTGTTGAACACAGATGGTTCTGGCACCATATTTTTCTTAGATAAAAATACTTATCAGCCTGTTGGTTCAATTGATGTGTTCGATAATAAAGGCGCAATCAAAGATTTGAACGAATTGGAACTTATTGATGGGAAAATTTATGCCAATGTGTACACTACAAATGATATTTTAATTATCGATGCCACCTCAGGTGCTGTTGAAGCTAGAATTGATTTATCAGGACTGCTGCCCGAAGGCTATTTTAAAACGGAAGATGCCATTGGAAATAATGTGTTAAATGGTATTGCTTACGATAAGGCAACTAGAAGACTTTTTGTTACCGGAAAAAAATGGCCACACATTTTCGAAATCAAATTGATTAAAAAGTAAGCTCGATACAAAAAAGGTGCGTCCTCCCGATTGGAGCGGGGACGGGAAGATTTTTTAAAGAAAGAACGCAAACATCTTTAAATGATTTCTCCGCTGCGGTCGAAAGGACGATCCCTTAATACGGTCGAAATGGCGCCTAAGTAATCCGTCTTTTCGACTGGAGCGCAGCGGATCTTGAGGTTTCGAAAACTTGAAATTTAGAATCCTTAAACAACTTTAGTCATTTTTTTTAGGTTCGCTCAAATAACCGTTGAAAGTTATGGGTTGCTTATTAACGCTACTGGCTATCAATGAAGCATATCCATTCGCAGAAATGTTAATGGTAAAGCGGTAATTTTCTCTCTTAACATCTTTCGTGTTAATTTGAATGGTATAGGATCCTTTTTTCGACTTTGATTCTGTATAAGTAAAATCCTTTGAGGTAAACTTGATCCCGCCCTCAGATGGGTTGTATGGGGCGTTAAACGAACGACCGTAAAAAGGCAGATAAGCAATTACGCTATCTTTATTAACCTTAACGTCATACTGAGAGCCAGTAAGATTAATTAAACCACCACCTTGTCCGCCTTGCAATTGTGATAAAACATTGTTAATGTCGTTATTCGCCATTGGGATGGCTGTATTGGCAATAAAAGTATAGTTTTTTTCAGCAACAATTTTTGCGGTAGTTTCTTTATTGGTTTGAGCAAAGGCTTGGGTAGCTAAAGCTAATATGGCAATGCTCAATAGGGATTTTAAATTTTTCATGATTAATATTTTTAATGAAATAACAACTTAATGATGTGCTAGCCTGTCGGATTCCATAAAATACGGCAACTCAAAAATTTTTTATACCTAAATGTAATCAATAATTCAGCCAAAGTAAAAAAGGCGATACCATAAAATGATACCGCCTAACCCCTAATAAAAACAAATTACTATGCTGTGGCAGAAAGTGTTGTGCCTGTAAGTGTTAATGGATATGTTCTTAGTGCGCTTGTTGTTCCACCATCGTTAGGTTGGGCTAAAATGCTACCTGTGGTTGTATATCTTGAAGCATGCAAACTGCACTGGATAAAGTTGCTGGCTTGGATGAAGCTTAACGATCCACCTTGGTGCGGGCATACGGCTTGGGTGGCCGCAAAAGATGTAGTCGCATTTCCAGTCGCTGTTCGAATAAACAATATTCCACTTACCACTATAGATGCACCCACTGTTAGCAGTTGAGTTCCAAGATCTACACTTGCTGTGGTTCCAGCAGGTACGCCACCGCCGCCTGGGGTGCTAGGAGATGGGTCATCGCCTTTTTTACCGCAACCAGCTAAACACGATCCTGTGCAAACTAGGGCTATTCCTAAGCCCAAAGATTTAATAAATTCGTTACGTTCCATAATTTCTGTTTTGTTAGTATATTTTAGATTGAAGATCTTTATCTTTCGATTTGAACAAAGTGAAGTTTCTTGAAATGGTAAATCCAAATCGAACACCCCCATGTTTCCAAGATTTTTTAGTGTCTGGAATAAAACTATTCTCTGAAATAAATTCAGCGTTCATAAAGTTGAGCGAGAACACATGTCCGCCAGTTTCTATTTCCAAACCAAGGCCTAAGGGATTATAAAATTTCTGAAACAAATCTGTTGGCCGATTGATGCCATTCACCCATGTGTAATCGGCTACAAAAGATAATCTTTTGGTTAATTTTAACCTTCCGGCAAAGCCGATGCTGAACAAGCTTTCTGGGTCTCTCGCCTCAGTTGTGTTTTTTCTGAGTAATACCGATGGCGCCACCTGTAAAGAAAGGCGCTGAGTAATTTTTCTAGAGAAGATGGGTTGTAAAAAGTAGCTGAAACGATTGGCATAGGTTTCAAATTCTGTTGTTGTAAAAGGTTCTCTGGCTATCCAACCCATTTGTGCCAGTAAAGTAATATTGAGCGGGATGTTGCCAGAATTTCCTCCTTCTTGTTCCAATAGCTTATATTTCAGAAATCCATTATAAAGTTCGTTGTGCTTGCTCCTTCCAATACTTACTGTTAAGCGATCGGTAATGCCATAATCGAATCCAATAAAAAGATCTGATGCCACATCTAAACCATAAAGCGTATGCGCACTACCAAATTCTCCACCTATATCGCCAAAATGATGGCGAATGCGCATATCCAGATCGTGCTTCTTTTGGGTTTCGGTAGATTGTGAAAGTACAATCCGTGTGGATTTAAAAGTGGGATTCAGCACTTTTATTTTTGTGGTGTCGGTCATCGTTTTTAACAATGAATCGGCAGACTGAGCATAAACATTGCCGCTTATTAAAACAGCAAAACCTAGTAAAGTAGAGATTTTTAACATGTATTTAAGGCTTTAAGTTGAGGGTTCCATTAACTTTTACAGCTATTATTTTAGCAATCTTGGTAAAAACAAGCGTAGGGATTTCGATATTGTGATCTACACACGCCACATCAAAACTAGATGAGATTGTTACAGATCCATTTTTTATCGTAATTTTTGCAGGGATACTTCTCACTTTGCTCACCCCATGAACGGTTAGGGTGCCTTTTGCCATCACGCTGTATTCGCCATCTTTTGCCCAATTGATGTTTGGATCTACCGTTCCCTTGAAATATGCTGTAGGGTATTTGTCGCTTTCCAGATAGTTTTCATTGAAGTGTTCCTGCATCAATTTTTTTTCAAACTCAAAACTTTTAATGGGTACTTGAAATGCAAAATCGCCTGTTTTTGAAATGAGCGCGGCAACGGTTTTGTTGCTGGCCGCTTTTATATCCTCGATGGGTGTTGAAGAAAAGAAGGAGGTTCTTAAATTGCTTGATGTAAAGCTTTGAGCATTTACGGAGATGCAAAGCATGAGAAGAAATGCCGCAAAAAGGATAACTAAAATTTGCTTTTTTTTATT
Organism: Pedobacter yonginensis; assembly: GCF_003173595.1. Taxonomy (GTDB): domain Bacteria; phylum Bacteroidota; class Bacteroidia; order Sphingobacteriales; family Sphingobacteriaceae; genus Pedobacter; species Pedobacter yonginense. The sequence continues at coordinate 250,734 of NZ_QGNZ01000002.1, read as the reverse complement.
CATAACCAGAGTGTTTTAGAATTTTTATATCCTATTTATAAAAACCTGCCTGTTGCGCCCGATTAATTTTTAAAGCCCGTAAATTTTATAAAAGGATGATTTCGCAACAGCAAAGATTTTCTAAAATTGAATTTCCAATGAATTCAAAGTTGATTACGTGTGCTTCTGTATGATGGTTGCTTATCGCATTGGAAATAAATTAGTGTAGGTCTCAAAAACAAAAAATCCTGCTCAAAATGAATTGAGCAGGATTTTCGTGTTAAAATGTTTTGTATCTTATCGCCACGCCTTGTATTGGTTGATGAGTCCGTTGGTGGAACCATCATGGCTAGAAATTTCTTCATTACCTTTTAATTCGGGTAGGATTTTTTTAGCTAGTTGCTTACCCAATTCCACACCCCATTGGTCAAAGCTAAAGATGTTCCAAATGATGCCTTGAACAAATATTTTATGCTCGTACATGGCCACTAAGCTGCCCAAGCTGTACGGCGTTATTTTTTTAAGTAGGATGGAATTTGTGGGTCTGTTTCCTTCAAATACCTTAAATGGTGCAAGTTTTTTAATTTCTGCGTCTGTTTTACCCTCCTTTTTCAGTTCTGCTGAAACTTCTTCCTCACTTTTGCCATTCATTAATGCTTCCGTTTGTGCAAAGAAGTTGGACAACAAAATTTCATGGTGTTCTCCAAGTGGATTTAAACTTTGAGCAGGGGCGATAAAGTCTGCCGGAATAATCCTCGTGCCTTGATGAATCAATTGATAGAAAGCATGTTGTCCATTTGTTCCTGGCTCACCCCAAATAATTGGACCTGTTTCATAATCCACTTCATTGCCATTTCTATCTACATGCTTACCATTACTTTCCATGTCGCCTTGTTGAAAATAAGCAGAGAAACGATGTAGATATTGATCGTAAGGGAGTATTACTTGCGTTTCTGCATTGTAGAAATTGATGTACCAAACACCCAGTAGGCCTAAAATCACTGGAATATTGCTTTCAAATTCCGCCGTTTTGAAGTGATTGTCTGTTGCATGCGCCCCGGCTAAAAGTTGTTTGAAGTTATCAAAGCCGATGCTTAACGAAATGGATAATCCGATTGCGCTCCATAAAGAATAACGACCACCAACCCAATCCCAAAATTCGAACATGTTTTCGGTGTCGATTCCAAAGGCAGCTACATCTTTTGCATTGGTTGATAAGGCCGCAAAGTGCTTGGCAATATCATTCTCTTTACCACCTTTTTCTAAAAACCAAGAGCGTGCAGAATGTGCGTTCGTCATGGTTTCTTGCGTAGTAAAAGTTTTGGAAGCCACTAAAAATAAAGTAGTTTCTGCATCTAAATGTTTAAGCGTTTCGGCAATGTGCGTACCATCTATGTTAGAAACGAAGTGGATGTTTAGGTGATTTTTATAATGTTTTAATGCTTCGGTAACCATTACTGGACCTAAATCTGATCCCCCAATACCAATATTTACAACATCGGTAATGGCTTTGCCGGTGTAGCCTTTCCACTCGCCACTAATGATACTATTGCTAAATTTCTCCATTTTGGCCAGCACAGCATTCACCTCAGGCATTACGTCTTTGCCGTCAACCAGAACGGGTGTGCCGCTTAGATTTCTTAAGGTGATGTGCAGAACGGAGCGGTCTTCGGTTTCATTAATTTTATCGCCATTGTACATGGCTTTAATGGCCTCGTCTAGTTTGCATTCGCGGGCCAATTGCATTAACAAGGCTAAGGTTTCATCACTAATTCTATTTTTACTGTAGTCTAATAAAATGTCCTCAAAAAAAACCGAAAACTTGCTAAATCTATCGGCATCTTCTGCAAAAAGGGAGGCAATGCTTTTTTGATTGATATCTATGAAATGATCAGCCAAATATTTATAGGCTTCAGTTTCTGTAAAATTAATTTTTGGTAACATAGTCTTTTGTTTTTTTGTAAAAGTAAGAAAGCAAAAATTTAAAATCGTTTTTTTAGGTTCAAAAATTAGAATTGTTAATTAGTTAACCCTTTGTTCACCTCATTGCTTGGGTATAATTTTAGTTCAATTTAAGCCGAGCGAAGAAATGCTAATGGAACGTTTATTTTTCTTATTTAATACGACTATTCTTTTCCATAAAATTAACTAGATTAGGATGTTAATTAATCCCAAATCAATTCTTTATGAAAAAAATCTACTTATTGCTTTTTTCATTCACCTCTTTAGCTGCATTTGCCCAAAAATCTGAGCAAAGAGCGACTGTTGCCAAGAAAGCAGATGCAATTGAACAAAAAGTAATTTCATGGCGCAGAGATTTTCACGAACATCCAGAACTGGGAAACAATGAAGTGAGAACTGCCGGTATTATAGCCAAACATTTAGAGGCGTTAGGGATAAAAGTAACAACTGGGGTTGCCAAAACAGGTGTGGTTGGTATTCTGAAGGGCGGTAAACCTGGGCCTGTTGTTGCTTTACGTGCAGATATGGATGGCTTGCCAGTTACGGAAAGGGTTGATGTGCCTTTCGCGTCGAAGGTAAAGGCGCAATATAATGGGCAAACTGTGGGCGTGATGCATGCTTGTGGACACGATAGTCACGTTGCCATTCTCATGGGCGTGGCAGAAGTGCTTGCTTCCATGCAAAAAGACATACAAGGCACCGTGAAGTTTATTTTTCAACCTGCTGAAGAAGGGGTTTCTGCAGGTGAAGAGGGTGGGGCGGCTTTAATGGTAAAAGAGGGCGTGCTGGAAAATCCTAAGGTTGATGTCATTTTTGGACTTCACATCAATTCGCAAACCGAAGTAGGAACAGTAACCTATCGCCCCGGAGGAACGATGGCGGCTGTAAACGACATGAAAATTACGGTAACGGGCAGACAAGCGCATGGTGCATATCCTTGGAGCAGCATTGATCCAATCGTTACTTCAGCTCAAATTATCAATAATTTGCAAACCATTGTAAGTAGAAATTTAAATGTGACAGAAAACCCTGGTGTGGTAACCATTGGGGCGATTAACGGCGGTGTGCGTTCAAACATCATTCCCGAAAAAGTAGAGATGCTGGGTACGGTTAGAAATTTTAGCAAGGAAGATGAGGCGATGTTTATCGATAGAATTAAAACCATTGTAACCAAAACGGCCGAAGCCAATGGTGCAACCGCCGAAGTTAAAATTCCGTACAGCAACCATTACCCTGTAACGTTTAACAATATCGCCTTAACCGAAAAAATGTTGCCAAGCATGCGGGCTACGGCGGGCGCAGATTATGTAAAGTTGAAACCTCCTGTTACTGGCGCAGAAGATTTCTCGTTTTTTCAAGAAAAGGTACCGGGCTTATTTGTGTTTCTTGGGGGGATGCCCAAAGGAGCAGATCCTTTAAAAGCCCCATCGCACCATACCCCCGATTTTTATTTGGATGAAAGTGGGTTTGTTTTAGGGGTTAAGCTTTTATCTAACCTAACACTGGATTACATGGCCATGAAGAAATAAGCAAAAGTTTATTCTAACTCGGTTTGAAGACGGCAAATCGTAAAAAAATTAAATTTTAAATCCGCTAGGCAATTTAATTGCATATCACCCAAACACCAATTAAAAACCGGTTGATTAAATTCATCTGTTCCGTGTATTTTGTGTTTCAGTGGCTAGAAAGCCGCCGTTTTCTTATTTTTTCACTGGCGCTTTCTTTCCAAACTGCCTTGGGTAATAAGAAAAGGTAGCCATAAAATATTGTTGTAATACGTTCCGGGAACCTATTGTAAAACTATTTCCGCTTCCATAATTCACTATACTCGTGTTTTGATGGAGAATATCTAGTGCAGATAGTTTAAATTCTGCATTGTTACCCTTTAAAAGCCGATAAACAGCATTTGCATTCCAAATGGTAAAGTTAATATCATCCGAATTAGAGGAAGAACTTTGGTTGAAGCTGATGTTGGTGTTGAGCGTAAATTTCTTGGTTACATTATAGCTTGAACTTAAAGTACTAACCTTATTTACGCCACTATATTCAGTATTAAACGCCTCTTGTTTCGATCGATACGTTCCGTAGGTTTGGCCTACGGCAAGTGCGAGGTAACTTTTGTAAGTATAATTAATAGTTAGGGTAGTGTTGGTATTAAAGTTTTTTGAAAAGGCAAACAACGAATTGGTATAACCTGGTGTTTTTGAATTGCTTATTTGGGAATTTACATTGAATTGGAGCTCTGAAGTTTTAAACTTATAAGCCTTACGCAAATTACCATAAAGATTTTGATAGCGATTGCCGCCTGCGTTGGTTAAAAAATTAGTTCTTCTGTTTTGGTCATCAATAAAGGTGCTATCCACAATTTGGTTTTTTGTGAAGCCAAGCGTCATGCTCAAATTATAGTTTAGTGTATTCTTGTTGGTTTGGTCAAAGTGATTTATGCTTAAGCTAAGCTCCCGATCTACAGCTTCCTGTAAGTTAACATTTCCCCTTTGCAAGGAATATAAATTTGTGCTGTCTGTTAACGGAGCCAATTGATCTAAAGATGGCACTCTAACTTTAGTGTTGTAGCTTAGGGTATAACTTTTATAATATTCGCCATACTGATTGTCCGAGTAGTTAATGTAAGCATCGGGCATAAACTGCTGATAGTTTCTCGTGATATTTTGAAACGATTTTTGAGACTTGTTTTCTTGTCGGATGAATTTTTGCTTTGGTGCGAAATTTAAACTTAGGTTCTTGTTGTATCGATTGGAAAGGTTTTTGTAAAAATTCTTACTGATGGTTAGTCCGGGTGTTTGTTCTATAAGATTGGTTTCTACATGGTTGGTTAAATAGGCGTTGTTAACGTAAGTATTATTACTTGGGTTTAAATCCTGAACACGATTATCATTTTTTATATGATCTAGACTGATGGTGTTTGACAATTGAAATTCAATCCCACCTATATCATTGTTTCCAAAAAATAATGATTTTAAGTTGGGTAGTTCGACTCTGATTTGTTGGTTAGTGGAGTTATATGTGGTTTCATAGCGCCTATCAAATTTTCTGTTCGATGCTGCGTTTGTAAACGAAGTAAAGTTTGTTAGGTTTGATCTGGTATTTTCATTATCGTTTACCGTAATTCCATAGTTTAAGTTCAAACCTTTTATCAACTGTTTCGGCTTCATGTAATTTTGCGACAAACGGAAATCTGCCTGAAAACTAAATCTCGTATTATCAAAGCTGTTCTGATTCAATGTATTGTTGGTGCTGGTTAGTACATTTTGCGTGTTTAAAGCATTTCTAAAGGTTTGGTTAGTATTCTCCCCTTTATTTCTAGAGAAGGTGTGGTTCAAGTTTAAGGCCTTGTTTTTTTTGGTTAAATCATACCTCGCATCAAAATTTTGTCTATTGTTTACATTGGAACTTGTATTGCTGTTCTGCTCAAAAATTTTATCAGTTGTATTGATGGATGTTGTGGTTTCGGTATTGCTCACATAATCATTATTGGTATTTTGGATAAAATAACTTGAAGTGACCGTATTCCTATTTTCCCATGTAGGCTTCTCTACAAAGTTATAGGTAAATTTTACCCCACCGGCATTGGGTTGGTTAATGCCTGTTGCGCTAAAATCAGATTGATACTCTACGTTTGTGCCCACCCCCTTAAAAGTGCTGTTGTTGATGAGCGTATTTACATCATTGAGCGATTTGTTGATGTTATTGCTTGCCCCCACAATGGCCAGTTGCATTTTTGGAGAAAAAACATTGAAACTTGCATCGGCTTCGTATCGATTATCTGTTCCATAGCCACCACCAATCTTCCCAAAAAAGCCAAGTTCCTTCCCTTTCTTTAATTTCAAATTTACCGTTAATGTAGAATCTAAAGGGTTATTTTTATCCTTAACGGTATTGTAAACTTGAATTTTATCCAAAGCATTTTTCGCAATATTTTGAGTAGCTACCTTTGCATCTCCACCAAAAAACGGTTTCCCATTTACCAATACACTTTTAACTTCTCTGCCGTTAACGGTAATTTGGCCGTCTCCCCAAAGCGTAACATTGGGTATTTTTCTGAGCAGATCTTCCACAACGGCATTGCTATCCAACTTAAATGCCGCTGCATTAAATTCGAGCGTGTCGCCATTCATGCTAATGGGTGGAATGGTTACGGTTACCTCCTCCAGGTTGTTATCTTTCGGATTAATAATTAAGGTGCCCAAATCAATAAAATTTTTATCGCTGGGAATGGTAAATTTCTTTCTGAGAGATTGATAACCTACGTGGCTGGCATCTAATCTTAAAGACACCCCAACGGGTAGATTTTTAAAGCTAAATTCACCATAGTTGTTGCTGATTTGATAACTGATTAAACTGCTATCTGATGATTTATATATCGAAACCGTAGCTGATTTTAGGGCGTAGTTGTGTGCAGTATCGCGCAAAATGCCTTTAGCTGCGCCAGGAAGAACAGGTTTACTTTGTTGCGCCGAAGCACTATTTAAAGCCATTGCAAAAGAGATTGCAAAAAGCAATTTAAGAAATTTGAGCATGAGCGCGCTTTAGTTTTTTTTAGGTTTTAATTGGATGATGATTGGGTTGCTTTTTTTGTTTTGGGTTTCAAAAAACTTAGTTAACACTGTGTCGTACTTTTTATCTTTCCCCGCATTTAAGTCTTTAAAAGTAAAAAGCGCAAGCGCAGAATAGCTGGTGTATAGATAACCATCCTCAAAGGTGTGAAAACCGTTATTTGTAAAATCGTAGAACGTTCCCCCGTCTGTTACAGGTAAAAACTGAGATCGTTCATCGGGATCTAGATTTTTGATTGAAGTTAAATCGCCATTTTTTAGATTGTAAACCAGGGCATTCTTTTTATCTTGACTCCAACCCCAATTATTGGTTTTGAAAAATAGGTTATCGCCAACTAGGTAAGGGTTGCTTATGTTTACAATTTGTGTGGGGTTTTTCTCGAAATACTCTATCCGCTTTTTTCTGTACTCCGTCATTTCCATAAAGCCTTTAGGCAGGGAAATGCTTGCAGGGAAAAGTATGCGATAAGATAGAGAAACTGATTTGGGCCTAATTTTATATAAATTGTACTCGTAATACCGCACATAAAATATCTCATTGTCAACACCATAATCAGTAAGGGGATTGCCGCCACCAATGTATTGATCTTTCTCAAATCGATCAGATTCGAATGGGAAGTAAAGCGCCACTTCTTTTTTGTTGTTTAAGATTGCGATTTCATAATTGGTGCTGTCTTTGCCATTCTTAGAAACGTGAAATGGGGCTATGGTTGTGATGCTGTCGGCAAATTTTATGTATCTGTCTTCCGCAGTTCTTTTACCTACCGCAGCTTTTTTAACCAACTTTCCATCCAAATCAAAAAAGAAATGATTTTTGCCAGATGATACACGAATTAAAGCTTCATCTTTGTTCTTAATTAGTTGGAATCCATAAAAAACTTGCTTGTCTTTCTCATCTGCATCAGCAACAACCTTACTGCTGTTAACTTTTGCCCTATACTTCCCATCCTTATTAAAAATCAGCACAGATTTGGTATCATAATCATAAATTACATAACAATCTTTTGTGGTTCGAAGTTGGCTTATCGATCCAAATAAGCTTTCTTTTGTCGTTTCTAGCGGTATAAACTTTACTTCATCGAAAATTTGAGAAACAGCAGCACCGCGAGCGTTATCCGGATCAATTCGGAGGGTTACCATTTCAGAACTATCAACTTTACTGGTTTGGGCTTGTACATTGCATGCAAATAGAATGCATACAAAAAGAGAGGAGAGGGTTGTTTTGAGCATTGATAAGATGGATGATTGGTTAAAATTTCAAACAGCCAAGAGAAATTTCGTTCGAATTTTGCATCAAATCGAGTTTTCAATAAACTGTTTTATTAGGGATGAAATTACTAATTTATTAGTTATTTGAAAATTTTTGTTCACATTTAACTCATTTTTAACCCAAACTAAATCGATTTTGTGTGATATTAACGAATGTAACGATTACTTGTAACGATTAAAATACACCGAATTTTTTTCGAGGTTTAAGATTGAGCATGAAGGTTAAAATGCTATAATCATTACTATATTTGCTTTATGACAAAAGAGCAATTGCAGGATTTAAGAGACAGAATTACGTCTCTGAGGAGGCATCTTTGACGTTGATGAGCTACTCTACGCCATTCGCGAAGAGGAAAAATTAACCATGGCGCCCGATTTCTGGGACGATCCAAAAAAAGCAGAGAGAATTTTAGCGGAAATTAGTTCGAAGAAAAAATGGACGGACGCTTTCACCAACACCGATAATTCGGTTGAGGATGCGGTTGTGATGTTCGATTTTTACCAATCTGGCGATGCTTCAGAAGAAGAATTAAATGATCAATTCGAAATGAGCAAAGCAGCTGTTGAGGAGCTAGAATTGAAAAATATGCTCCGGAATAAAGAAGACCAACTTTCGGCAGTGATGCAAATTACAGCAGGAGCTGGCGGAACGGAAAGTTGCGATTGGGCATACATGCTGATGCGCATGTATATGATGTGGGGCGAAAAAAACGGATACAAAATTACTGAACAAGATAGTCAGGAAGGGGAGATTGCGGGTATAAAATCCGTAACACTTCAATTCGATGGCGATTTTTCATACGGTTACTTAAAAGGTGAAAATGGCGTTCATCGTTTGGTTCGCATTTCCCCTTTTGATTCGAATGCTCGTCGGCATACTTCTTTTGCATCGGTTTATGTGTATCCTTTGGTTGATGAAACCATACAGATTGATATTAACCCTGCCGATATAGAGTTCGAAACCTTTAGAGCAGGCGGTGCTGGTGGCCAAAACGTAAATAAAGTAGAAACAGCTGTTCGATTGTATCACAAACCATCCGGTATCATCATCAAAAATCAAGAGTCGCGTTCGCAACTTCAAAATAAAGAAAACGCAATTCGTTTGTTAAAATCGCAGTTGTATGAAATTGAAGAACGTAAACGCAATGATGCGATTGCTGCGGTAGAGGGTTCAAAGAAGAAAATCGAATGGGGCTCGCAAATTAGGAGTTATGTTTTGGATGATCGTAGGGTAAAAGATCACCGCACAAATTATCAAACTTCGAATCCACAAGCGGTGCTCGATGGTGATATCAACGAATTTTTGAAAGCATATTTAATGGAATTTTAAAAGATTTAAACATGGCAAAATCAATCTTATTTTCAACACTGTTTTTAATTATGGCAACCCTTTCGCAAGCGCAAGAAATTATTCCCTTATATTCCAGTGGCATTCCTGGAGCAAAACCAACACCCTCAGATTATAAAGAAAATACCGAAACCCGTTCAAATGGAACGCTAAGTATTACAAAGGTTTCTGTACCAACTTTAATGGTGTTCCAAGCGCCGAAAGAACGATCAACAGGCACCGCAGTTATTATTTGCCCTGGGGGCGGCTATGGGGCTTTGGCTTTTAGTCATGAAGGAATAGATGTTGCCAAACGGTTTAACGCGATTGGGGTTACCGCCTTTGTACTCAAATATCGCCTGCCCAGCGATCAAATCATGGTAGATAAAATGTATGCCTGTTTACAAGATGCTCAGCAAGCCATTTATCTGGTAAAAAAGAATGCCAAAAAATATAATATTAAGTCGCAGAAAGTTGGCATTATGGGTTTCTCTGCCGGAGGTCATTTTGCCTCTACATTAATTACGCACTACAACGATTCCAAAATTGCTAACCCAGACCAGCTCAACTTACGGCCAAGTTTTGCAGCCCTTATTTACCCTGTTATCAGTTTCGAACAGTCTGTTCATACCGGAACGATGAAAAATCTCTTGGGTCCAAATCCTCCAGACAGTTTAAAGCATTATTTCTCTGCCGATAAAAATGTAACAGCTAAAACACCACCAACTTTTTTAGTTCATGCCAAAGACGATCAAACCGTACCTGTGCAAAATAGCATCTCGCTAAACCAAGCTTTAAAAAGTAAAAATGTACCCACAGATTTATATTTATACGAAAATGGTGGGCATGGATTTGGTTTGATTAATAAAACTTCAGATGTAGATTGGTTTAATCTTTTAGCCGCTTGGATGAAGAAAGAAAAACTTTAATATCTACTAAGATGCTGAAATCAATTCAGCATGACGGATTGTTTTAGGGTATCGTCACCCTGAATTTATTTCAGGGTCTTAGTCATTAAAATATGTTATCGTTATCCCGAACTCATGTTATCTGTGTGCACGAAAAAACAGTTAAAAACGTCAAAACACCAAGTTTTTAAATCAATATTTGGAAAGCAAAGCCTGTATTTCATATTAATGTTCGTCCTGCTCTCCGCTTTACTCCGTTTCACTCCGTGCCCGCTCCGATCAGGTTTATTTACAGCGGGCTGTGCAAAAACATGCGTAGGCGCCAAATGGGGCGACTAAGATTAGTTTTTCACCAGGTATTGTCACCCTCAATTTATTTCAGGGTCTTAGTCATGTAAAAGATTTTCGTTATCCCGAACTCATGTAATCTGTATCTGTATGCACGAAAAAACAGTTAAAAACGTCAAAACAACAGGTTTGTAAATCAATATTTGGAAAGCAAAGCCTGTATTTCATATTAATGTTCGTCCTGCTCTCCACTTTACTCCGTTTCACTCCGTGCCCGCTCCGATCAGGTTTATTTACAGCGGGCTGTGCAAAAACATGCGTAGGCGCCAAATGGGGCGACTAAGATTAGTTGTAAAAGATCTTCATGAGGTATTGTCACCCTCAATTTATTTCAGGGTCTTAGTCATGTAAAAGATTTTCGTTATCCCGAACTCATGTAATCTGTATCTGTATGCACGAAAAAACAGTTAAAAACGTCAAAACAACAGGTTTGTAAATCAATATTTGGAAAGCAAAGCCTGTATTTCATATTAATGTTCGTCCTGCTCTCCGCTTTACTCCGTTTCACTCCGTGCCCGCTCCGATCAGGTTTATTTACAGCGGGCTGTGCAAAAACATGCGTAGGCGCCAAATGGGGCGACTAAGATTAGTTGTAAAAGATCTTCATGAGGTATTGTCACCCTCAATTTATGTCAAGGTCTTAGTCATGTAAAAGATATTTTCGTTGTCCTAAACCCCCGTTATCTGTATCTGGACACACTAACAAACAGTAAAAACATCAAAACCTTAAATCAATATCTGGAAAGCAAAACCTGTGTTCCATTTTAATGTTCGTCCTGCGCTCCGCTTTAATCGTTTCACTCCGTGCTCGCTCTAATCAGTTTACTTACAGCCGGCTGTACAAATCATAACAGAATTATTTTGTGAATCGTGGATATGCGAGAAAGACGAATGATCTTAAAATTTAATTCTTGATTACCTATCTATGGTTCAAAGTCTTTGTAGTATAATAAAAACTACAGATTTTGTGTCGGTTACTCCTTTTCGTTGATTAAATCCCATATCTAGATTTAGTTGCATCTCTTCAATTTGACTAAAACGATTTATAGCTATTTTAGGTGTTACAGGTGTTTTTAAATGAATTTTCATCCAAAATATTTATATAAAAAAAATTTGAATGGTATCTTTTATTATTTATAATTGTAAAAAATATAATATACGATTGTATTAATTAATCTTACTAAACTGTAGTTTTGTAATATTAATAATACTAATTAATACTGTTTTCTGTTATGAATGCCATTAGCCATCTAAGTAAATCTTTGCTCATTATTGTCTTTTTGATGTGTGTTACCTTTTTTTCAAAAGCAACCTACCATCATTGGAATGCTGATTCCAGTGTTGTTGTTCAAAGTAATTTAAAAAAACCTTTGAGCGCTAATGTCGGCGATAGATCAAGTCCCGTATCTAGCTCTAAAAGGCCAATTGTAATTTTACCCCTATATTGGATAGGGGGAAGTGGCAATTGGAATGATGGTTCACATTGGAGCATAACTAGCGGAGGATCGCCGGCGTGGCTTGTGCCTACATTCTTAAGTGATGTGTATTTTGACGATAGATCTTTTTCAAGCCCCAATCAAACCGTAAACATAACTGCTGATGCAAATTGCAGAAGCATGATCTGGAATGCTGGTGCGGGATTGAATACACCGAAACTCGCTGGTCAGAGTAATCTTAACTTAAACATCTATGGCAGTATGGAATTGGCTAAGTCCATGACTTTTGGTTTTGCCGGAAAGACCCGTATGTTGGGTAACAGTTTCGATGCCAATGCCCAAACCATTAAAACAAATGGCGTAAGTATCTCTAGCTCAGCTTTTCAGTTGTATAACGGTCGTTTTGATTTATTCGACGATATGTCTGTATATAACTTTGAACAATTTTCTGGTCAATTTTATTCTAACGCCCACAACATAAGTTGTTCTAGTGCTCTTGTCCTAGATGCAAGAGCTAGGGGCGATAATTTCAATGCGTATTTCAATATTGAGGGTTCTACTATAGCGGTAGATGCCTATGTGGCTGCACACAGCAGCCAAAACTACTATCGCACTAATAATAGTACTATAATTGTTCGGAACTTTGTTATTTCTGCTGAAAATGACCCAGTTTTTTACAACGATTTGCAGTTAAGAGGAGATAATCCCTTGATTTCGGGCTACACTTCAGCAAATTTAGTCACATTTAGAAACGTCGATGTGCAATCATCAACTTGTCTGTTCTATCTTTCAAACATGAGGTTTAACAACCTTAATTTAAAAGCTTCCTCAGTAAATGACTTTAAGGTAGATGGTAGCTTTACAATTGATGGCGTGCTAACGGCCGATGGTGAAGCCTGTGCGCCCACCGTGCTTCGATCGTTAAGATCAACTGGACAATATACCTTAACATCTACCCAGAAAAATTTCGATTTAAAAAATGTAATTTTATGTAATACCAAAGCAGGTAACGGCTCCGCGGCAGAAAATAAATTTTCAGGCAGTGATGGCGGTAACAATACCAATTGGACTTATACGCCTCTTAAAAATCAAAAAGCTACCATCACTTTAGCCAGTGGCAATGACAATACAACAATTTCTAGCAACACGCCAATTCAACCCATTGTTTATAACGTGAGCAATTCTACAGGCGTAACAGTACAAGGTTTGCCAAATGGTCTAACCACCCTTTATACAAATGGCAATTTAACCATCAGCGGTACCCCAACATCAAGGGGTAGATTCAATTATACCGTCAGCACCACGGGTGCCTGTGCATCAGTGAGTTTGGGGGGAACGATTAATGTTACTAACGGATTCCTTTATTGGGTAGGGGGCAGCGGCAATTGGAATGATGGTGCCCATTGGAGCTACACTAGCGGGGGAGCAGGATCAGGGCTTGTACCTACAGCACTAGATGATGTGTATTTTGATGATAGATCTTTTTCAGGCACCAACCAAACTGTAAACATAAATGCTGATGCAAGTTGCAGAAGCATGATCTGGAATGCTGGTGCGGGATTGAAAACGCCGAAACTCACTGGTCAGAGTAATCTTAACTTAAACATCTATGGCAGTATGGAATTGGCCAAGGATATGACTTATGATTTTCTTGGTAGTACGCGAATGGTGGGTAGCAGTTTTGTTGCCAATGCCCAAACCCTTAAAACAAACAAAGTATGGATTCCTTCTTCGAACTTGCAGCTGGTAAATGGTCGTTTTGACCTGGCTGACGATTTATCTTCAGCTAATTTAATTCAAACATCTGGTCAATTTTATACCAATGGACATAACATAACAAATTTCGGCCCAAATAATTTAGTTGGTTTTACTACATTAAATGCAGAGATAAGGGGGGATAATTCTAAGGCATTCTTCGATATATCATCTTCTATCATATCCACAGGGAGGTATACTGCTGCGCACAACAGCGAAACAAACTATAAAACCACTAACAGTACAATTAAGGTTAAAGATACTTTTGCAGTCCCTGGTTTCGATGTGCCTGTTGCTTACAATGATTTGCAAATAACAGGAAATACCAGCTCCATTGCATCTCTACCAGGTGTAAAAGGTTCACTTACATTCAGAAACGTAGATGTGCAATCGTCAGATTTTACATTCAATATTGCCAATGTTAGGTTTAACAACCTTAATTTAAAAGCTTCCTCGATAAATAAATTCCTTGCGGGGGGATTATATACTATAGACGGTGTGCTAAGCGCAAATGGTGCAGCATGTTCGTCTACAGAATTTCGCTCGTTGACGCGAGGTAGCCAATATACCTTAGCATCTACCCTGAAAAACTTCGATCTAAAAAATGTAATCTTAAGTGACGCCAAAGCAGGTAATGGCATCGCGTCAGAAAATAAATTTTCAGGCGTTGATGGAGGGAACAACACCAATTGGACAAATGTTCCAGTATCCATATCTTTAAACAGTGCCAGTGCAAGTACCACAGTTTGCTACAATACGGACATTACGCCAATCGTTTATACGATAGGAGGTGCCATAGGCGCAAGCGTAACGGGCCTGCCAAGTGGTTTAACCGGCGTTTACAATGCAGGCAAATTCACCATCAGCGGTACACCAACATCAAGCGGTACCTTTGGTTATAAGGTAAGCACCACGGGCAGTTGTTCATCGGCTAGCCAAACGGGCACGATCACTGTCACCCCAAATGCAACATTAACCTTTAACAGTTCGGATGGACCAAATGCTCAAACTGTTTGCATCAATAATGGCATAAGCATGATCAGCTATAGTGTAGGCGATGCTACGGGAGCAAGCGTAACGGGCCTGTCAAGTGGTTTAACCGGCGTTTACAATGCAGGTAAATTCACCATCAGTGGTACACCAACATCAAGCGGTACCTTTGGTTATAAGGTAAGCACCACGGGCAGTTGTTCATCGGCTAGCCAAACGGGCACGATCACTGTCACCCCAAATGCAAGCTTGACCTTGAACAGTTCGGGGGGAACAGATGCTCAAACTGTTTGCATCAACAATGGCATAAGCAGCATCAGCTATATCGTAGGCGATGCTACTGGAGCAACCGTAACCGGTTTGCCAGCAGGAGTAAGGGGCGATTACACGCTAGGTAAACTAACCATCAGCGGTAGGCCAACAGAAAGCGGTAAATTCACTTACGCGGTAAGGGCCACGGGTACTTGTTCATCCACAAGCTTGACGGGAACAATTGATGTCACCCCAAATGCAACAATAACCTTGAACGGTTCGGGGGGAACAAATGCCCAAATCGTTTGCAAGAATTCCGCCATCATACCAATCCTCTACACGATAGCAGGTGCCACAGGAGCAACCGTAACAGGTTTGCCAGCAGGAGTAAAAGGCGATTACACGCTAGGTAACCTAACCATTAGCGGTACGCCGACAGAAGGCGGTAAATTCACTTACATGATCAGTGCCACGGGCAGCTGCTTATCCACAAGCTTGACGGGAACGATCGATGTCACCCCTAATGCAACACTAACCCTGAACAGTGGGGTTGGAACAATTGCTCAAGCCATATGCGTCAATAAGGGCATAAGCAGCATCAGCTATGGTGTAAGCGATGCTACGGGAGCAACCGTAACCGGTTTGCCAGCAGGAGTAAGGGGCGATTACACGCTGGGTAAACTAACCATTAGCGGTACGCCGACAGAAAGCGGTAAATTTACCTACACGGTAAAGGCCACAGGCAGCTGTTCGTCCACAAGCTTGACGGGAACGATCGATGTCACCCCAAATGCTAGGTTAACCTTGAACAGTTCGGGGGGAACAGATGCCCAAACCGTTTGCATCAATAATGGCATAAGCAGCATCAGCTATATCGTGGGCGATGCTATGGGAGCAACCGTAACCGGTTTGCCGGCAGGGGTAAAGGGCGTTTACACATCAGGTAAGCTAACCATTAGCGGCACACCAACATCAACCGGTAAGTTCACTTACACGGTAAAGGCTACAGGTAGATGCTTATCAACGAGTTTGACGGGAACCATCGATGTCACCCCAAATGCAACATTAACCCTGAACAGTTCGGGGGGGACAAATGCCCAAACCGTATGCATCGATAATGGCATAAACAGCATCAGCTATAGCGTAGGCAATGCTACGGGAGCAACCGTAAGAGATCTGCCAACAGGGGTAAAAGGCTTTTACGCACCGGGTAACCTAACCATTAGCGGCACACCAACATCAAGCGGTAAATTCACCTACACGGTGAGCACCACGGGCAATTGTTCATCCACAAGCTTGACGGGAACAATCGATGTCACCCCAAATGCAAGCTTGGCCCTGAACAGTGCGGAGGGAACAAATGCCCAAACCGTTTGCATCAACAATGGCATGAACAGCATCAGCTACAGCGTAGGCGATGCTAATGGCGCAACCGTAACGGGTTTGCCAGCAGGAGTAAAAGGGACTTACACACCAGGTAACCTGACCATTAGCGGTACGCCTACAGAGGGCGGCAAATTCACTTACTCGGTAAGCGCCACGGGCAATTGTTCATCCACAAGCTTGACGGGAACAATCGATGTCACCCCAAATGCAACAATAACCTTGAACGGTTCGGGGGGAACAAATGCCCAAACCGTTTGCAAGAATTCCGCCATCATACCGATCCTCTACACGATAGCAGGTGCCACAGGCGCAACCGTAACAGGTTTGCCAGCAGGAGTAAAAGGCGATTACACGCTAGGTAACCTAACCATTAGCGGTACGCCGACAGAAAGCGGTAAATTCACTTACATGATCAGCACTACGGGCAGCTGCTTATCAACAAGCTTGACGGGAACGATCGATGTCGCCCCGAATGCAACAATAACCCTAAACAGTGGGATCGGAACAATTGCTCAAGCCATATGTGTCAATAAGGGCATAGGCAGCATAAGCTATAGTGTAAGCGATGCTACGGGAGCAACCGTAACCGGTTTGCCAGCAGGAGTAAAGGGCGTTTACACGCTGGGTAAACTAACCATTAGCGGTACGCCGACAGAAAGCGGTAAATTTACCTACACGGTAAAGGCCACAGGCAGCTGTTCGCCAACGAGCTTGACGGGAACAATCGATGTCACCCCAAATGCAAGGTTAACCCTGAGCAGTTCGGGGGGAACGAATGCCCAAATCGTTTGCATCAATAACGGCATAAACAGCATCAGCTATATCGTGGGCGATGCTACGGGAGCAACCGTAACCGGTTTGCCGGCAGGAGTAAAGGGCGTTTACACATCAGGTAAGCTAACCATTAGCGGCACACCAACATCAACCGGTAAGTTCACCTACACGGTAAAGGCTACAGGTAGATGCTTATCGACAAGTTTGACGGGAACCATCAATGTCAGCCCAAATGCAACATTAACCCTGAACAGTTCGGGGGGAACAGATGCTCAAACCGTATGCATCAATAATGGCATAAGAAGCATCAGCTATAGCGTAGGCAATGCTACGGGAGCAACCGTAAGAGATCTGCCAACAGGGGTAAAGGGCTTTTACGCACCGGGTAAACTAACCATTAGCGGCACACCAAGCTCAAGCGGTAAATTCACCTATACGGTGAGCGCCACGGGCAATTGTTCATCCACAAGCTTGACGGGAACAATCGATGTTGCCCCAAATGCAACCTTGGCCCTAAATAGTGCGGATGGGACAATTGCTCAGACCGTTTGCATCAACAATGGCATAAACAGCATCAGCTATAGCGTAAGCGATGCTAATGGCGCAACCGTAACGGGCCTGCCAACGGGAGTAGCCGGCGCGTACGCATCAGGTAACCTGACCATTAGCGGCACGCCGACAGAAAGCGGTATATTTGATTACATTGTAAGCACCACGGGCAGTTGCTCACCAGTGAGCTTAGCGGGAACAATTACTGTTGCGCCAAATGCAACATTGACCTTAAGCAGTGGCGAGGCCTCTCAAACGGTTCCTATCAATAATTCAATAACCAACATAACCTATGCCATAGGCAATGCAACGAGTGCAAGCGTATCGGGCTTGCCGGCAGGGGTAACAGCTTCTAACCGTACAGGTACATTGGTGATTAGTGGTGCACCAACGTCATCAGGTACCTTTGGCTATACGGTGACTACACTGGATGGCTGTTCATCCGCAAGCCTGCAGGGAACGATTACCATCATTGGCAATACCTACTATTGGATAAAAGGCGGTGGCGATTGGAACGATGGCAACCATTGGAGCTTGAGCAGTGGGGGCGCAGCTTCTGGGGCTATTCCTACGGCCGCAGATGACGTGGTATTTGATGGCTCATCTGTTGGGCCTTTGAGCAACGAGATAAACATCGGCAAAGCAGCATATTGTAAAAACATTACGGTAAAAGATCCATTTAATGAGGCGATATTCGGCAATGGCACGCTGTATATTGCTGGTAGTTCGAACTTTACGGGAGCGCAAAGAGTCCTCTGTGACCTTTATTATTCGGGAAGCGCTAAGCACACCATAAAATCGGGCAACGCCTGCATTTATGATTCCAGAGAAATTACTTTTGCCGGAACAGGCTCTTATACCTTAGGCGACGACTTTAAAAGCGGGCAAACGCCTGGTTATACCACTACAGTTTATCATAAGGCAGGCACCTTGAATACCAATGGGAAACTCGTAACGACAAGCAATTTCCAAAGTTTCCCTTTAACGGCAGATAGGGCCCGTGAGCTAAATATTTCCAATTCTACCATCGAACTTAACGGGCAGGACTGGTACTTGGATGGATTAAACCTGACCGCTTTCAATACAGTTGGGTCTTTGATTAGATTAACCGCACCAGATGCTAGATTCAAAACTATCTTGAACAACAGCGAGCTTAATGCATCAAAGATTGTTTATAACGACGTGACTTTTACCGCACAATCTGGTACTTCCAGCTTAATCTCTAACGCGCTTGGCACCTCTTACCACGATGTTAGCTTTAGCTCGAATGCATCTATCATTGCAGAAACCTCAACTGTAGACAACCCTGAAGCTTCGAAGGGCTCGAACATGAGGCTTAACAACTTGAATCTAAAGGCCTCATCTGTAAATACATTCAAGGCTGGAGGAACTTTTACCATAGATGGTGTATTGACAGCAGATGGTACGCCATGCGCACCTACAGAGTTGCGGTCAAGCACAGACGGTGTTCAATACACCTTGACATCCATCTTAAAGAACTTCAATTTAAAATCTGTTTATTTAAGAGATGCCATAGCCGGAAATGGACGGCCATCGGAGAACAAGTTTGCCGGGGCAAATGGAGGCAACAACAGCAATTGGACTTATACGCCAACCTTATCCTTAACCACTGGCAGTGCAAGTACCACGGTTACCGTAAATACGCCGATTTCACGAATTGTCTACACAATAAGTAGTAACGCCACGGGCGCAACCGTAACCGGTTTGCCAGCTGGTGTAACAGGAGTTTTCGTTGGAGAGGCCCTGACCATCAGTGGTACACCAACATCCATTGGTAGGTTCGATTATATGGTAAGCACCACGGGCGGCTGTTCATCAGTGAGCTTAACGGGAACTGTTAGCGTTGTTATGAAGCCAGCCGCACCAATCGGTTACCAGCCAGGCCAGCGTCAATCGGTTGGTATGGTCGATGCTACAGCAAGCATCGGTAGCCCTGTCGACGATACGATTTCACCAGCCGCAGTGGTTACGCCTAATGGCGATGGAAGGAACGATACCTGGATTGTGGGCAACATCGAGTCCCATCCAAACAACACGGTCAACATTTACAACCGTTCGGGTACCTTGGTCTTCAAAATGCGCAACTACAAAAACACTTGGGACGGAACACATAATGGTATCCCGTTGAATGAAGATGCTTATTTCTATGTAATAGAATTAGATGGAACTAAAGACCGCATCAAAGGTACGGTTACGGTTGTTCGAGATACCAGGTAGCCCTTCAGGTATAAAAATGGAATGACAAGAGGGTGTCTGTGTTTACAGGCACCCTCTTTTTTTGGTACAATTGCTTCTAAAAATCTGTGTCTAACTGGGAAACATGAAAAAATGACTCAATGTAATTCCTTAAATGGCTGAACAGATGTAAACCACCCTGTCATTCTTTGCTTTGTATGTTGATTGAACCTCAATTTCGCAGGTGATTCCATTTAAAAATTGTAGTTCTTAAAAGCAATAATAAAGTATAATAAAATTTACTCAATTTGTATAGCTTAAAATAGCTCATTTATTTAGCTCTGTCAAATTCTTAACAATGACAATAGCAAGATTTTTTCCCCTATCTAAAACGTTTTATTAGTATATGAGGCCATATCGGTCATTTTTGTATGATTTAACTTATAAAAATGATTAATAAAAAAGTTTGGTGTAGTAGTCTTTATTTTATATAATTGCAAAAGTTATATTATATATATGTATGTTTAACTTATATAAAAAACATATTTATGTATGAGTAATAATACGTAATTAAAAACCATTATTAGTTTATGAATGACATTATCCGCTTGGGTAAAACCCTCATGATTATTGCCTTTCTAATGTGTGTTGCCTCCTTTTCAAAGGCAGCCAATTATCATTGGAATGGCAATTCTAGTTTCGTTGTTAAAAGCAATTTGAAAGCCCCCTCAAAGGCACATTTGAGCAAAAATCGATCGAGTGCCTCATTTGTTAAGAAGGCATTAGTGGGAAAAACGATGTTTTGGATTGGAGGTGGTGGAAATTGGAATGATCCCGAGCATTGGAGCTTCACCAGCAAGGGTACCTCAGCAGGTCGTATCCCTACGGATGAAGATGATGTGGTATTTAATTCAGGTTCATTTGGTCGTATTGCTGGTTATGAAATAAACGTTGCGAAGGGGGGTACTTGCAGAAATATTACTTTTGATGATCCAAAATTTGAAGCCATTTTGTATAATGGAACCTTAAACATTACTGGAAGTGCGAATTTTACTGGTGCCAGCAGAATCCTTTCGAATTTGAATTTTTCAGGTACTTCGAGTCATACCATTACATCTGGTACAATCTGTATCTTCGATTCTAAGAGCATAACTTTTTCAGGATCTGGAAGCTATACTCTTCAAGATGACTTTAGATGTGGACAAACAGCCGGATATTCAACCATAATCAATCATAATGCCGGTACCTTAAATACCAATGGCAAACTTTTAAAAGCAAGTGCTTTTAAGAGCAATTCTTTCCCTATTGGTACGTCTCGCGCGCTAAACATTTCCAATTCTACTATTGAACTTACTGATCAAAATGCATGGAATTTAACTAGACTAAATTTAACCAGTTTCAGAGTTGAGAATTCACTAATTAGGATAACTGCACCTGACGGATTATTCAGTACTGTTCAAGGTGATAATAATGTAAATACTACGGCAATTGCTTATGGCGATGTGAGTTTTACCGCCAAAACGGGTACTGCCAATTTGATTTCAACTTCAACAAGTGCCTCTTTCCTTGACGTTAGCTTTGCTAGTAACGCTAAGATTGAGCAAGGTACATCCACAAGTTCTATCACTCAGAATTATTACCTTACAGAAGGCGATACTTACACATTTACTGCTGGTGCAACTTTCAGCATTCTGAATGCCATCAATACGCCCAAATCTGCTTGTGGCAATCAAGTTCGTATTCAAAGTTCTATCCCAGGTTTGCAAACCAATCTTAAAAAAGACGCTTCACCTTTTACCATCGTTTCTGCTAATTTAACAGATGTAAACGTCGTAGGTTCAATACTCAACGTATTCAATGGCTCTAGCTTGGGTAATGTAACCAACGCAAAATTTGATAATGCAAATCCAGTTTTAGCTCTTAGCAGCAGCAGTGCAAGCACAACTACTTGTATTAACAAGGCTATAACGCCGATAACTTATAATGTAAGCAGTGCCATAACAGCGAGTGTAAGTAACTTGCCTGTTGGCGTAAAAGGAGTTTATACTGGAGATAACTTGACCATTAGCGGTACACCAATATCAAGCGGTTCATTCACTTATACGGTAACCGCTACAAATGGTTGTTCAACAACTACAACAACCGGAAATATTACAGTTAACAACGAGCTGTTAACCTTGACCAGTGGCACGGCTTCTCAAACCGTTTGTATCAATACGCCAATTAAAACGATAAGCTATTTGGTAAGCAACTCCACTAGTGCAACCGTAACTGGTTTACCAGAAGGGCTAAAAGGCCTATTTAGTAATGGCAATTTCACCATAAGCGGAACGCCAACAGCAAGCGGTACATTCGATTATATGGTAACCACGTCTGCGGGCTGTTCTCAAGCTACAGGTAAGATAACGGTTAATGCCGATCTAATCACTTTAACCAGTACCTCAGCTTCTCAAGTGGTTTGTATCAATAAGGCGATTGCCCCAATTTCTTATTCAATAAGCAATGCCACTGGTGCAAGCATAAGTGGTTTACCAGCAGGAGTTAAGGGTGTTTTTAATGCGGGTAAGTTCACGATAAGTGGCACGCCAACTGCAAGAGGCACATTTGATTACGCAATAGTCACAACGGGTGGTTGTAAATCTGCTAGCGCTACAGGTAACATAACGGTTAACGCCGATTTCATAACCTTAGCGAGTGGCACTGCCTCTCAAATCGTTTGCGTGAATACGTCGGTTAGCCCGATTGTTTATTCAGTAAGCAATGCCACAGGCGTAAGGGTAACTGGTTTGCCGGCGGGCGTACAAGGTGTTTATACTGCGGATAATTTCACCATTAGTGGCACACCAACATCAAGCGGTAGTTTTGCTTATACAGTCCTCACCACAGGTGGGTGCTCATCAGCAAGTTTGAAAGGAACAATTAATGTTACACCAAGTGCGGCATTATCACTGAGCGTCGGATCGGCCTCACAAACGGTTTGTATCAATAGAGCGATAAATAACATCACCTATAGCTTGAGCAATGCAACGGCTGCAACCGTAACAGGTTTGCCAGATGGTGTCGCAGGCATTTATGATGCATCTAAAGCTACGTTAACCATCAGTGGCACGCCAACTTCAAGCGGTGCTTTCCCTTATACAGTAAGCACGATAGGAGGCTGTTCATCTGCGAGTTTGACTGGAAATATTAACATCACACCAAATACGACATTATCACTGAGCATGGGGGCGGCTTCCCAAACAGTGTGTGTCAATAAACCGATAAGTAACATCATCTATACCTTAAGCAATGGCACTGGTGCAATCGTAACTGGTTTGCCAAATGGCTTAGCCAGCACTTACGATGCTTTGCGAGGTGTTCTGACTATTAGTGGTACACCAGCGACAAGTGGTACATTCGATTATGTGATAACTGCCTCAGGAGGCTGTTTAGGGGCAACGGCTACCGGTAAGATAACCGTTAATGCCGATTTACTAACCTTGACTAATGGATTAGCCGATCAAGTGGTGTGCGTCAAAACGCCAATAGAAACTGTAACCTATTCGGTAAGCAATGCTTCAGGTGCGACAGTAATTGGCTTACCAGCGGGAGTTAAGGGGGTATATAGTGCTGGCAATTTCACAATTAGTGGCACACCAACATCAAGCGGTACCTTCCGTTATACAGTAACTACAACAGGCGGCTGTTCTTCAGCAAGTTTGACAGGGAAAATCGATGTTACAACAAATGCCACATTAGCACTCAGCAATGGCACGGCCTCTCAAACAGTGTGTATCAATAAAGCGATAAACAGCATCACCTACACCGCAAGCAATGCCGCAGGGGCTACGGTAACTGGTTTGCCAGAAGGCATAACCAGCATATATGATGCATCTAAAGGTACCCTGGCCATCAGTGGTACACCTACATCAAGCGGTTCCTTCACTTATTCGGTGAGCACTATAGGCGGCTGTTCATCAGCTAGCCTAACAGGAACAATCAATGTTACGCCAAATGCAAGCTTAACCTTAAACAGTGCGGTTGAAACAAGCGCTCAAATAGTATGTGTCAATAAGGCGATAAACAACATCATCTATAGCTTAAGCAATGCAACAAGCGCAACCGTAACTGGTTTGCCTGCGGGAGTAAGAGGTGTTTTAATCGCAGGTAAACTAACCATCAGCGGAACACCAACATCAAGTGGTACATCCACTTATCTAGTAAATACTATCGGCGGCTGTTCTTCAGCAAGTTTGACAGGAACCATTGATGTTACGCCAAATGCAACCTTAACACTCAACAGTGGTGCGAGCACTCAAACAGCATGTATCAATAGCACAATTGCTAATATTGTTTATAAGGTAGGCGGTAGTGCAACAGGAGCAACTGTAAGTGGTTTGCCATTAGGCGTAACTGGAGTTTACAGTGAGGGTGATTTTACCATCAATGGCATACCTACATCAAGCGGTAAGTTTGATTATACTGTAAGCACTACCGGTGGTTGTTCATCCGCTAGCCTGAAAGGAACACTTAATGTTTCACCAATTGCAACATTAACATTAAACACTGCGGTCGCAACAACCGCTCAAACCCTATGTGTTAATAGAGCGATAAGCGGTATTATTTATAGCATAAGCAATGCCAACAGTGCAACCGTAACCGGTTTGCCAGCAGGAGTAACCGGTGCTTTCAGCAAGGGTACAATAACCATAATTGGCACGCCAACATCAAGCGGCTCATTCACTTATACAGTAAGCACCATCGGCGGCTGTTCATCGGCGAGTTTAACAGGTACAATCAATGTGAAACCAAATGCAAGGATAACACTGAACAGTAGCTCTGCGTCTCAGTCTGTTTGTAACAATACAGGAATGACGCCGATTCTTTATAGCTTAAGTAATGTTACAAGTGCAACCGTAAGTGGTTTGCCAGCTGGGATAAATGGTGTTTACAGTGAAGGAACATTTACCATCAGTGGAACTCCAACCTCAAGCGGTAGCTTTAAATATGTATTAAATGCTAGTGGCGACTGTTCAACAGTGAGCTCAACAGGCACAATTACTGTATTAAAAAGAGCAAATTTATCATTGATTAGTGACCCTACAACAAGCAATCAAGGGGTTTGCATCAATAGTACAATTACACGAATCACTTACGCCGTAGGCAATGCCACTGGCGCTAGCGTAAGTGGCTTACCAGAAGGGTTAACTGGAGCCTACAGTGATGGTCAATTCGTTATCGCTGGTATAGCAAGATCGCTCGGTACATTCGAATATATCGTGAGTTCGACAGGTGGCTGTTCATCAGCGAGTTCGAAGGGAATAATCGTTGTGAAACCAAATGCGAAGCTAACCCTGAGCAGTGGCGAACCATTTCAAACTGTTTGCAACAATACGGCAATTGCACCAATTGTTTATTCGGTAAGTGATGCCCCGGGGGCAAAAGTTAGTGGTTTGCCAGTAGGCGTAAGTGGGGTTTACAGCGATGGTAAATTTACCATTAGTGGTACACCAACAGCAAGTGGTGTATTCGATTTCACAGTAGTTAACGCGGGTGGATGTAGAACATTTGAGTTAACTGGTACACTTACCGTTACAAAAAATGCAACCATTTCATTAAACCCAGTGAACAGCGGACCAGCTTCTCAAACAGTTTGTGTCAATACTGAAATTTCACAGTTAGTTTATACCGTAACTAATGCCACTGGTGTAAGTGTAAGTGGTTTGCCAGACGGCGTACAAGGCCAATACAGACCTGGTAGATTTATCATCAGTGGTGTGCCACGAACAGTCGGTACATTCGATTTTGTAGTTGTCACCACAGGAGGCTGTTCAACAGAGGGTTTAAAAGGAACTATAGTTGTAGATCCAAATTCATCGATAAGTCTGACGAGTGGCGAAGCAAATCAGGTGCTCTTAGTTTATTCTCCAATAAAAAACATAACTTATACTATAGAGAATGCCTTTAGCGCAACCGTTACAGGTTTGCCTGCAGGAGTAAATGGAGTTTACAAAGCTGGTAAATTTACGATTAGTGGAACACCGCAATCAAATGGAACATATAATTTTAAAGTAACAACGGAGGGTGGCTGTACGAGTGAGACAGCAAGCGGATCGATCACAGTTTCGCCTAGAGCCTTCTATTGGGTTGGAAACAGCGGTAATTGGAGCGATGGCTCGCACTGGAGTGCTATCAGTGGAGGCCCAGCTTCTGGTGAAGTTCCTACTGAAAATGATGATGTGTTCTTTGACGGTAATTCATTCTCTGTGGTGGATTCTAAAGTAACCCTAATTGCTGATGCAAATTGCAGAAGTATGACTTGGAACGCTGATGCCGCAACGAAGGAACCACAATTTTTAGGCGACTATAGTTTAAATCTAAACATCTATGGCAACTTAGAATTGGCTAAAGGGATGTTATACCTACATAAAGGCAACACCAACATGCGTGGTAGTAGCCTAGCGGCTAATGGTCAGACCATTAAAACAAATGGTGCTGAACTTCCTGATACTTATTTATACTTCTACAATGGGCGTTTCGATTTACTCGATGACATTACCTTTAGCAGCTTAAGACAAATGTCTGGTCAATTTTATTCTAATGGGCATACCATGACTTCAGACGGTAAGGGTCTGGTTGAATTAGTGGCTGTAGTTGAGGACAGTAACCCTAATAGTAGATTCGATATATCAGGTTCTAAAATAATTACCGATAATTATCGCTCTTTACATAATAGAGCATTCAATTATAAAACAACCAACTCTACCATCAATACTCGTTACTTTAGTGTTACTAGCGATGATATAGATATCGTTTATAATGATGTAAACTTCTTGGGATATAAGTTAGGTTTTATAAAAACTTTCTCGCCTGCCTTGCTTTCGTTTAGAGATGTAAAGGTAGAGTTTGCAGATTTTACATTCGATGCTTTAAATTTGAGGTTTAATAACCTTACTTTACAAGCTTCTGCCTCAAATAAATTTAAACCAGCAGGAACCTTTGTAATAGACGGTGTGTTGACAGCTGATGGCACTCCATGCCAACCTACAGAATTGAGGTCAGATATCGAGGGTAGTCGATATACATTAAAATCTACGATGAAGAACTTCGATTTAAAATCCGTTCATCTAAGAGATGCAATAGCTGGAAACGGCTCTGCATCAGAGAACAAATTCTCGGGTGTAGATGGAGGTAATAACATCAACTGGACTTTTATCCGTGCATTAACCTTAACTAGTGGTGATGTAAGTACAACAGCAACTATCAATACGGCAATCACACCGATTGTTTATACAATAGGTGGTAGTGCAACAGGTGCAACCGTAATTGATTTGCCAAGTGGTTTAATTGCTGTTTACGATGAAGGTGCATTGACCATCTCTGGAGCACCAAAAAACACCGGTATATTTACCTATACGGTAAGTACTACTAATGATTGTGCTTTAGCGACTTTGAAAGGAACAATTGTCGTAAGTAAGACATCTGCAGCTGCAATTGCTAACCAGGGAAGTCAGCCTCAGTTGGCTAGTATAGCCAATACAGCGCCAAGCGTTACTTATGCTGATGACGTTAATCAGTCGCGTGCAGCCATGATTACACCAAATGGCGATGGAAAGAACGATGCTTGGATCATCGCTGATATCGAAAAGTATCCAAACAATACGGTTAGCATTTACAACCGTTCAGGTACTTTAGTTTTCAAAGCGCATAGCTACAAAAACAATTGGGATGGTACCTATAATGGTACGCCATTAAATGAAGACGTTTATTTCTATCTACTACAATTAGATGATAATAAAAAACAAGTCCGAGGTACAATAACAATTGTTCGAGAAGCTAAGTAACCATTAATGCATAAAATGGCATAGTTAGAGGGTGTTTGTGTTTGCAAACACCCTCTTTATGTTTCATATCTATTGTATAAAGCTATGCATGTAAATTTGACTGATTTTTAAACAGCCACTTTTCAGAAAGAAACTTAACGTTTTGAGTTAGTTTTTTGTGCACTATGAGATTTTTGGAAATTAGAATTTACTGTGAGTTTTGAATCATCACTCATAATCATTTATTAATCAGGAGATTACGATATTTTTATAGAATGATTTTTCTTAAGCTTAGCGGATAACAAAAAATCATTAATAATTAAGCGTGTATGCTGTAACTTGATAAATAGGTATGTTGTTGTAGGTTGTGGGAAAGCAATAATCCAAGCATTTGTTTCCCAACAGCAATTGCAATTTAATTCAAGTAAATTTTGAATACAATGGTATTCCGGCATACAATGCGATTGATAATGAGAAAGGGTGATTTTTTCTTCAAAAAAATCACCCTTTTTTAGTGTTATATACTGAAAAAGACATTTAAGACGCACACTGTTCAGCAAATATGACGCTCTGTAGCAAAAAAGCTTTTTATTCTTGATTAGATTCCGCCAAGATATTTTGGAGTTCGTTTAACTCGGAAACTTTCTCTGTAGCTCCTGCATTTTCATACGCAGAGATTAAGTTTCTAATTACCCTCCTGATAATGTCGGTATTGCTGCATGGCCTGTAATATTCTGGTAACGACTCTAAATTTAGCTGACGAAGGAATTGATCAACATCATGTTTGCCGAAAATGTTCCCTCTATTAAAGGCATTGATGTAAAAAAGAACCCCATATTCTGAGCCTTCTTGCTTGCTATCATCAATATAGCCCAAAATAAAGTGTTGGGGCAAGTTTATTCCATAAACAGGTAAATCCAACTTTTGAGCCAAGGTAGAATAAATAATGGCTAAAGAAATCTGGTTCCCTTTCTTGCTCTCTAAAACCTGATTGAGATACGAGTTTTGCGGATCGTGATGGTTTTTGGTATTCCCACCAAAGCCGTATTGTTGGTATAAAACGTGGTTGATGAGTTTAACCTTTTCAACTGAGCTCATTTCATATTGTAAACCCAGCCAAATATCACGTTTAATTTCCTCTATCTGATTGATGATCTTTTGCTCATCTAAATCTGGATATTGGTAACGGTTAATAATCATGGCGCCTTGCAACAAATCAAAAGCACCACTTAAATACCATAAGTTTAAATCCTCTTTAACTGTGTTAAACTGAATTTGATGGACAATATTCTCAATCCGTTCTTGTAAAAGTCCATCAAAG
Organism: Pedobacter yonginensis; assembly: GCF_003173595.1. GTDB lineage: Bacteria > Bacteroidota > Bacteroidia > Sphingobacteriales > Sphingobacteriaceae > Pedobacter > Pedobacter yonginense. Next base: position 221,906 of record NZ_QGNZ01000002.1, on the reverse strand, counting down.
GATTGTTCCCATGCGTTTTCTAAAAAGTGAATTACCTCGCCACCATACTCAAGAAGCTTTTTCTCTACATGTTGATATACTTCCTCATCCGGATCATCAAGCAATTTAACTAAAGCACTGATCTCTGCTATATTTTCCATAAAACATACATACGTTTGCGGCGTTTAATTACTTTTGCAATATATGATAATTCAATTTATTACAGATTTTTTAAAACACCGTTTAACAGCTAAAAGCAGACACGGAACGCATTCACCATTTGTTTATCAATTAGCTGATGAGGTAATTTACGATTTTACAGACAAATCCGAATACAAAAACATCGAACTTCAGCGAAAAAAACTTTTTAATGACGATTCCATAATCACCGTTACAGACCTCGGAGCAGGTTCTCACCTAAATAAAAACAAAACCAAAAAGGTAAGTCAGATCGCAAAAAATGCATTGAAAAGTCCGCGTTTAGCAAAACTCATTTACCGCCTGGCAAAACACACAAAAGCCAAAACTGCCATTGAGTTAGGAACCTGTTTAGGCATAACAACGGCCTATCTCTCAAAAGCAAACCCCAATGCCGATATAATCACTATAGAAGGTTGCCCAGAAACTGCTAACGTTGCTAAAAACAATTTCACCGCACTCAATTTGAATAACATAGAATTGCATGTTGGTAATTTCGATTCCATCCTACCTGATGTAATTGCCAAGCAACCAACCTTAGATTTTGTTTACATTGATGGAAATCACCGCAAAGAGGCTACCCTGAATTACTTTAAATGGTGTTTGCCAAAAGTTACCGAAAATTCATTGCTTATTTTTGATGATATTTACTGGAGTGAAGGTATGAAAGAAGCCTGGGCAGAAATTAAAAATCAACCTGATGTAACCGTAACCATAGATTTATTTTGGATTGGATTGGTTTATTTTAAAAAGGGACAAGCAAAAGAGCATTTTAAATTGAAATTTTAATATGGAATTAAGGCCTAAACTCAGTAACTTCCAGAAGCTTTCTGCCGCCAAAATTTTGCTCTTAAGTTTCGCTTTTGGAATGGTTGTTTATTTAGGCGCATTTTTTTTAAAATTAGAAACTTTAACACACATCATGCTCGGTTGGGACGCTTCCTGTTTGGCCCTAATATCCACCCACTGGTACATGTTTTTTCATACAGGCGCCTCGCAAACGCATTTGAAGGCCAAGTTACAAGATGAAACCCGAACCGAAATTTTTGCCGTAGTCTTAGTTTCAACTTTCGCTGGGCTACTTGCCGTAATACTTTTGTTGCTAGATAAAAATGTCAAAGCCCTAGATTTAACCATTGCCCTATTAGGCATGTTTCTCTCTTGGTTTTTAGTGCACACCACCTTTACCATGCGTTATGCACATTTGTATTATGGCGATAGAGACACCGTTGATGATACTAAGAAGGGTGGTGGCTTAGATTTCCCTGGAGAACGTGCCCCCGATTTTATCGATTTTGCATATTTTTCTTTTGTTTTAGGGATGACTTTTCAAGTGTCGGATGTAGAAATATCTTCACGGAGATTGCGCAGACTTGCCTTGCTACACAGTATGATCTCTTTCATTTTTAATACCGTAATTGTAGCCTTAACTATAAACGCATTGGCCGGAATGAGTAAATAGCCTGTGATTTGTTTTAACTACCGATTGTTGTTTTCCCGTAATAGCGTCTTGTGCCATTGGTATTTTATCAGCATGAAATCCTGCATCTTTTTTTGGAAATGAGCAGTTCCGCTCGTTTGGCGGCTTTCAGTCCCGCTCCCGCTTCTGCCGAGAAAATCGGCATCTCGCTTTGATCGGGTTTAGGCACACAGTGTAGTGCTTTTGGGAAAACATAAATTTCCTTATAGTTAGTGCCAATTTTCTTTTATCGGTCGGTTTGTTGCCGAAACGATATGATCTAGCTTGTTTAACGTTTGGTGCATTACCAAATATGCGGGCCGATGCGGCAAGAGGAACACAAAATTGTTAGGAACAGGCCGTAAATTATAAACTCGACAGTAGCGGCAGCCCCGAGTTTTTCACGAGGGCTACAGCGAATGGCGAGGCTTCATTTGCCAAGCATTGCTAACCCGTTCATTTCCGAAAAATTAAATTTTATTCTGATTTAGTATTTTGTTGATGTTTCACTAGCCACCAAATATTGGAGCCGATGCGGCAAGAGGAACACAAACTTGTAAGGAACAGGCCGTAAATTATAAACTCGACAGCAGCGGCAGCCCCGAGTTTTTCACGAGGGCTACAGCGAATGGCGAGGCTTCATTTGCCAAGCATTGCTAACCCGTTCATTTCCGAAAAATTAAATTTTTATTCTGGTTTAGCATTTTGTTGATGTTTCACTAGCCACCAAATATGGGAGCCGATGCGGCAAGAGGAACACAAACTTGTTAGGAACAGGCCGTAAATTATAAACTCGACAGCAGCGGCAGCCCCGAGTTTTTCACGAGGGCTACAGCGAATGGCGGGGCTTCATGCGCCAAGAAGCGCTGTCCGTTCATTTCCTGATAAATGAAATTTACCGAAAATTCTGAATCTTTTTTTGGAAATGAGCAGTTCCGCTCGTTTGGCGGCTTTCAGTCCCGCTCCCGCTTCTGCCGAGAAAATCGGCATTTCGCTTTGATCGGGTTTAGGTACAAAGTGTAGTGCTTTTGGCAAAACATAAATTTCCTTATAGTTCCAAAAATTCAATTTTATTCTGATTTAGCATTTTGTTGAGCATGTTGTTGATGTTTCACTAGCCACCAAAAATTGGATGTGATGCGGCAAGAGGAACACAAACTTGTAAGGAACAGGCCGTAAATTATAAACTCGACAGCAGCGGCAGCCCCGAGTTTTTCACGAGGGCTACAGCGAATGGCGAGGCTTCATTCGCCAAAAAGCGCTGCCCGTTCGTTCCAAAAATTAAATTTTATTCTGATTTAACATTTTGTTGATGTTTCATGAACCACTAAATACTCGGTGGTTTCAGGATTAAAAGGCCTCTGCTAAACTGATATAAAATCCGCTCTGGCGTTTTTCGTTAGCTAACTTCTCCCCTACACCATAATCTATCCGTACGCTTAATCCTTTGGCCGTATCGAAGAAATACCGACCGCCAACACCATAGTTGGGTTTTAAGCTGTTAAAATCAAAATTCCCGTTGTTGAAAACCTTTCCAACACCAGCAAAAGCAACAATTCCGAAACGATTTATAAACCGATAACGAAGCTCAGCTTGCGAGGCCATTAAGTTTTCATCACGGTACCTACCGCCATAGTAACCCCGCATAATTTGGTCGTTACCCAATTGTTGCAATAGATAGAAAGGTGTTTTAGTCCCTTGTATAGTGTAATAAATGCCTTGAACCCCGATAACGATTTTTTTATTCACACTCCAGAAATTTCTTATATCAACTTTAATCTGACTTCCAGTAAAGCTTTCTGCATCGAAAAGGTGAGGGGCATACTGGTAAGTAATTCTACCGAAAAAGCCCTTGGTTGGGTAGTTGTTTGAGTTTCGGGTATCGTAACTTTGACTTAAGCCTAGGTAGGCTACACTGCCACCATCCTTATCCAAAATTGTTGCGTTGTTTGAGAATATTCCACCTGTTGTTTGATCGGCAAATTTGTAATGCTCAAAACCAACAGATGCACCCGTATAGGCATTTTTCAGGAAACTTTTTTCGGCATCAAACTGGGCTTTAAATTGGTTCATTACGAGCTTGTCCTCATCAGTTTTGAGGGTGTTATTGCCAATTCCATAGAAATTGAATGGCATTTTTTTAACGCGAACGTCACCAATAAAATGATACTTATTGCCGGGCGACCAAGCGTCGCCTTTCAAAGTAATGTTGTAAGTTTTTTTGGTAGAATAGGTAGCGTTTAAAGAGAAATTAGAGCTTCTGGTTAAGGTATCTTCCCGGTCGGTATAGTACGAATAAATTGCCCCAACGCCAAATTCAAAGCCAGTTTCTTGGGCGTATCCGAGTGAGGGAATGGGAAGAAAGCTGGCTTTTCTGGTAGTGTCTTTTTCATTTGAAAGCATTTTTTTAATCAGTTTCATTTGGGCCATGCCTGGCAAAGAAACAAGCAAAAGTATAAGGAAAGCGAAACTTCTTTTCATGGCGCAAAGAAAAGCAATTTCTTGAATAAATAATTAGTGTTGCTGTGCAGTGAGTTCTTCTTCGAAAATCCATAAACCTAATTCAGCATGTTCAAATGGGTTATTTATTAGGTATTGGGAGGTTCTAGATTGAAGAATTCGATTAACTTATATGACCTGAAAGTGGTTTATGTTTTCAGCTTTCGGGCTAAATGCCTATTTTTGCCGCAAAACAATACAAATAAAATGAGCAATACAAGAGGACCAATATCTCAGTTTATGGAGCGTAATTACCTCCATTTTAATGCGGCGGCTATGATGGATGCAGCAAAGGGTTACGAAACGCATTTGGATGAAGGTGGTAAAATGATGATTACACTTGCAGGTGCAATGAGTACTGCAGAGTTAGGCATCTCACTTGCAGAAATGATCCGTCAGGATAAAGTTTCAATCATCTCTTGTACAGGAGCCAACTTGGAAGAAGATATTATGAATCTGGTTGCCCACTCACATTACAAACGCGTACCCAATTACCGCGATTTAAGTCCACAGGACGAATGGGATCTTTTAGAAAACCATTATAACCGTGTTACAGATACATGTATTCCAGAAGAGGAAGCCTTCCGTCGTTTACAAAAGCACATTCATAAAATATGGATGGATGCAGAACAGGCCGGCGAGCGTTATTTTCCACATGAATTTATGTACAAAATGCTTTTAAGTGGAGATTTGGAGCAATATTATGAAATTGACCCTAAAAACTCTTGGATGCTTGCCGCTGCAGAAAAGAATTTGCCAATTGTGGTTCCAGGATGGGAAGATTCTACCATGGGAAATATCTTCGCTTCTTACGTAATGAAAAAGGAGTTAACCGCAACCACTGTAAAAGGTGGTATTGAATATATGGGTTGGTTGGCCGATTGGTACATTGCAAACAGTGGTGGTAAGGGCATTGGTTTCTTTCAAATTGGTGGAGGTATTGCTGGCGATTTCCCAATCTGCGTGGTACCTATGCTCTATCAGGATATGGAAATGGAGAACATTCCTTTCTGGAGTTATTTCTGCCAAATTTCTGATTCAACAACATCATACGGTTCATATTCTGGCGCTGTACCAAACGAAAAAATTACTTGGGGCAAGCTAGATATCCATACACCAAAGTTTATTGTAGAAAGTGATGCGACAATTGTAGCGCCACTTATGTTTGCTTGGATATTAAAACAATAAGTATTTAACATTTGGGAGTTTATTAACACAATTGCAAGTAATAAATGCAAATTGAAAACTTCCAACACTTAACTTGAATAGGGTGGCCATTTTAGATTTAGATCAAAATGGCCATTTTTATAGCCTGAGGGGCCTGAATCAGCATTTGTTTAGAATGATTATAAATTGTATTTCCAGTCAGTATTATGTCATGGGATTTATTAATAAGTTATACTTTTGTTCAAGTTTTGATGGGGTTATTTCAACTCAGGCATCAATTTCACAACAAAAAGTAAATTAAATAAGTATAAAGTGTTCATTATGAGAGATATCTCGATGATTTTAAAAAGCGTTTGGAAGTCGTTATTCTTGTTTTCAGCCATTTCCGTTATAGCGGTATCAACCGTTAGTGCGCAAGATGCTAAAGAAGGAAGAACGCTTTTTAAAGCTAAATGTTCTTCGTGCCACGCATTAGATGCGAAATTGATAGGTCCGGCCTTAACGGGTGTTAGTGATCGTCATCCAGAGTCGTTCTTATTGAAGTGGATTCCGAACTCACAAGGTTTAATCGCTGCGGGTGATCCTGCTGCGGTAAAGCTGTACAATGAAAATGGTAAAATTGCCATGACTTCTTTTCCAGAATTGGATGAGGCAAAAGTTAAAAGCATTTTAGCCTATATCAAAGAAGGTGAGCCAAAAGCTCCTGCTGCTGCGCCAGGTACTCCTGGAGCAACCGATGCAAATGCCACAGCTAAAGAAGATGTTTCTGGTTTATCGCTAGTTGGTATTATTGCCATTGTATTAATCGCAGTTGTGATTTTGGTGATTTTAGGTCGCGCAAGTAAATTGCTTGAGCGCTTAATCTTACAAAAACAAGGTATTCAGATTGAAGAAGATGTGCCTTTGAAAGTTGGTGTTCGCAAGATGTTCAAAAACAAGAAATTTGTGATGTTCTTCATCTTGTGTTTAATTATCTGCTTAGGATCTTTCGGTTGGATGGGCATGTGGAATACAGGGGTACATACAGGCTATCAGCCAGTACAACCAATTAAATTCTCGCATGAGTTACACGCCGGTATCAATCAAATCGATTGTCAATACTGTCACTCTGGTGCATTCAAATCTAAAAACGCATCTATTCCATCGTTAAATGTTTGTATGAACTGCCATAAAGCAGTACAAGCAAGAGATAAATATGAGGGACAGATTTCGCCTGAGATTAAGAAAATTTACAATGCTTTAGGTTACGATCCTGAAACTCAGAAATACGACGAAAGTAAATCAAAACCAATGGAGTGGGTACGTGTACACAATCTTCCTGATTTTGCTTACTTCAATCACTCTCAACACGTTGTTGTTGCAGAAGATGCAATTCGTAAAGCAAAAGGATTACAACCAACAGAGCCTGTGTGTTTCGCATGTCATGGTCCGGTTAATACAATGGAAGAAATTTATCAATATTCTCCATTAACCATGAAATGGTGTATCAACTGCCATAAAGAAACAGATATTTCTGGTCAAAAAAATAATGCTTTCTACGCTAAGGTTATCGAATCGCATGAGAAAATTAAAAAAGGCGAGAAAATTACACCAGCGTTATTGGGTGGTTTAGAGTGTGGTAAGTGCCACTATTAATAGATTAGAGTTTAGTAAGAACGTTCGATAAACAGTAATATAGCTTAAATGGAAAGCAATAAAAAATACTGGAAAGGCTTAGAGGAGTATAACAATACACCCGATTTTGTTAAAAATAACAAAAACGAATTCGCCGAGCCACTTCCAATAGAAGATGTTTTAAATGAAGCAGGGTTAAGTACCGTTACCCCACGCCGCGACTTTTTAAAGGCGTTAGGCTTTGGTTTAGGTGCTGTAACTTTGGCGGCATGCCAAAGTACCCCGTTAAAAAAATCTATCCCGTATTTGGTAAAACCTGAAGAAGTAACCCCAGGTATTCCTAACTACTATACTTCTAGCTTTAATGGCCAGAGTGTTTTAGTTAAAACAAGAGAGGGACGCCCAATTAAAATTGAGCCAAATCCAAATGCTGGAGAATTTAATCTGGGTACAGATGCAAGAGCGCAAGCTTCTGTTTTAGATTTGTACGATGTATCTAAATTAAAAGCACCTCTACTTAAAACCAAAGAAAGCACTTGGGCTGAAATTGATGGTTTTGTAAAATCAGAGTTGGCTAAAGCACAAGCATCTGGTAAAAAAATCCGTATTGTTTCATCAACAGTAAATAGTCCATCTACAAATGCAGTAATTGCAGGTTTCATTGCGAAATACCCTGCAACTAAACTGGTTCAATATGATGCGGTTTCTTACACAGGTATAATTCAAGCCAACCAGAACAGTTTTGGTAAAGCCGTTTTACCAAAATACAATTTCAACAAGGCTGATTTAATCGTAAGTTTTGCTGCCGATTTCTTAGGGACTTGGATTAGCGGTGAGGAGTTTACCTCTCAATATACAGCTAACCGTAACTATAAATCGTTAGAAAATAAAAAAATGAGCCGCCACATTCAATTTGAAAGTGGAATGAGCTTAACAGGTACGAATGCTGATACACGTGTTCCGGTAAAATTATCAGAACAAGGTCCAGCGTTAATTGCCCTATACAATGCAATTACGGGAAGTGCTTTACCTGGTGGAACATTAGGCAACAACACTACCGCAGATAAAGTAATTAAGTTAGTAGCAAAAGAATTATTGCAAAACAAAGGTAAAGGCCTTGTTGTGTGTGGTTCTAATGATGTTTCTACTCAAATTTTAGTAAATGCCATTAACGCCGCTATTGGAAGTTATGGTACAACCATCGATTTAGATAACCCTTGCTATTTATACGCAGGAAATGATGCTGAATTTAATGGTTTAGTAGCTGAGATGAGCCGTCGTGAAGTTGGTGCTGTTTTATTCTTGAATAGCAACCCAGCATACGATTCAATTGATGGTAAGAAATTTGCAGATGCTTTAGCGAAAGTACCAGCAAAAATTTCATTCGCAGATCGTGCAGATGAAACGGCCTCACTTTGTGATGTTGTGGCAATCAATCATAACTATTTAGAATCGTGGGGTGATGCAAATGCTTACGAAGGATATTACTCTATCGTACAGCCAACCATCAACCCAGTTTTCAATAGCCGCCAAGCAGAAGAAAGTTTACTCGTTTGGGCTGATGCGCCTGTTAAAGATTACTATCAGTTTGTGCGCACCAATTGGGAAACCAAAATGTTGCCAGCTTTAGGGATTAAGTGGGATGAGGTACTAGAAAAAGGAGTGGTTTCAATAGCTGCAAAACCTGCAGGTACATATGCCTTCAGTTTGTCTCTAGCCGCAGTGGCCACCTCAATCATTAATAGCAGCAAAGCTTTAGCAAAAGATGTAGAGTTGCAGGTTTACGAAAACGTTCCAATGCGTGATGGTAAAAATGCAAATAACGCTTTCTTACAAGAGCTTCCTGATCCAGTTTCTAAAGTAACTTGGGATAACTTTGTAGCCATCGCTCCAAAGTATGCTGAGAAATTAAATATTAAAGAATCTGATGTTGTTACTGTAAAAGGCAATAACGGATATTCGATTGATTTACCTGTTCTTATTCAACCAGGACAAGCACAAGGCACTGTTTCTATTGCCTTAGGTTATGGCCGTACCAAAGTTGGTAAAGCGGGTAACGACGTGGGTAAAAATGCTTTCCCTTTTGTTTCTTTTGTAAACGGAACAATGCAATATGCCACTACAGTAACGCTTACTCCAACAGGAGGGCATTATGAATTGGCACAAACACAAACACACCACTCTTTTGAAGGTCGTAACGTAATCCGTGAGGCTTCTTTCAAAGAGTTCTTAAACGATCCTGCAGCTGGTACAGGTAAGGGCGAAGAAGGACATAAAAACTATGATCTTTGGGATCAATACGAAAAACCAGGTAACAACTGGGTTATGGCAATCGATTTGAATGCTTGTACAGGTTGTGGTTCTTGTATTGTTGCTTGTAACGTAGAAAACAATATTCCTGTTGTAGGTCGTGATGAGGTTCGTCGTCGTCGTGAAATGCACTGGATTCGTATCGATCGTTATTACAGCTACGAAACTGCGGAAGGTGATGTAACGAGAGAAAAAGAAATTGCTAAGTTGGAAGATTTAGATCATGTTTCTGTTGTTCATCAGCCAATGTTGTGTCAACATTGTGATCACGCACCTTGCGAAACTGTTTGTCCGGTATTGGCAACTGTACACTCATCAGATGGTTTAAACCACATGGCTTACAACCGTTGCGTAGGTACGCGTTACTGTGCGAATAACTGTCCGTATAAAGTACGTCGTTTCAACTGGTTTAACTACTGGAACGATTCTCGTTTCGATAACTATTTGAATAACGAGTTTACTCAATTGGTTTTAAATCCTGACGTAACTGCACGTTCACGTGGTGTTATGGAGAAATGCTCTATGTGTATCCAACGTATACAGGCAGGTAAATTGAAAGCCAAAATAGAGAAACGCCCATTAAAAGATGGCGATATTAAAATGGCTTGTCAAGAAGCTTGTTCAGCAAATGCAATCATATTTGGTGATTCAAACGATCCAAACTCTGAAGTTTCTAAAGCATTGCGTTCTGAGCGTATCTATTACGTATTAGAAGAAATCAACGTGAAACCAGGTATCGGATACATGACAAAAATTAGAAATACAGATACAACAGTACAAGCGTAAGCTTTAGTATAAAGAAAATACAAATTATGTCAGGACATAACGAATCAATACTTAGAGAACCATTAATTACCGGAGATAACATCACGTATGCAAAAATTACGGATGATATTTTAGGCCCGGTAGAGAATAAGCCAAACAAAGCTTGGTGGATCGGGTTCACTTTTGCCTCATTAGGTGCTTTACTTTGGGTTGTAGCGGTAAGCTATACTTTCTGGAATGGTATCGGAGCATGGGGTTTAAATAAAACAGTTGGATGGGCATGGGATATCACCGGTTTCGTATGGTGGGTTGGTATTGGTCACGCTGGAACGTTAATTTCAGCTGTACTATTACTTTTCCGTCAAAACTGGCGTAACTCCATTAACCGATCGGCAGAAGCGATGACGATATTCGCCGTTATTTGTGCGGCAACTTATGTTGTTTCTCACATGGGCCGTCCTTGGTTGGCTTATTGGGTACTACCGCTTCCAAATCAGTTTGGATCACTTTGGGTAAACTTTAACTCACCATTAGTTTGGGATATGTTTGCAATCTCTACATACTTCTCAGTATCATTATTGTTTTGGTACACAGGATTGTTACCAGATATTGCAACCATTAGAGACCGTGCAGTAGGTACGCGCAGAAAAATCTATTCTATCTTCTCTTTTGGATGGAACGGAAGCGTTAAAACATGGCAACGTTTCGAAGCGGTGTCTTTAATCCTTGCAGGTATATCAACACCACTAGTACTTTCGGTACACACTATTGTATCAATGGACTTTGCAACATCGGTAATACCGGGATGGCACACTACAATTTTCCCTCCTTACTTCGTTGCTGGTGCGATTTTCTCAGGCTTTGCAATGGTGTTAACCTTGTTATTGGTAGCACGTAAAGTATTGGGTCTTGAAAACTACATCACCATGTTCCACATCGAGTCGATGAATAAAATCATCATCTTAACTGGTTCAATTGTAGGTGTAGCTTATTTAACTGAGTTCTTCATTGCATGGTATTCTGGTTCAGAGTATGAGCAATACGCATTTATCAATCGTTCAACGGGTCCTTACTGGTGGGCATACTGGATGATGATGACTTGTAACGTAATCTCTCCACAATTGCTTTGGTTCAAGAAGATTCGTTTGAGCATCAGAGCAACATGGATTTTATCAATTGTGGTAAACGTGGGTATGTGGTTTGAGCGATTTGTAATTATCGTTACTTCACTACACCGTGATTATATTCCTTCAAGCTGGGCAATGTTTTATCCAACTTGGGTTGATGTAAGTGTATTTGTTGGTTCAATTGGTTTATTCTTTACTTTGTTCTTATTATTCTTAAGGGTATTACCATCTATCGCTATTGCTGAGGTTAAATTATTATTAAAATCTGCAAGTGAGCAAGCTAAGATGAAGCAAATTAAAGAAGGTCATGAGAATAAAGAATATGTAGCAGAGTACATAGAATCTTTAGAGAAATTTGATAGTGTTAAACAAGAAGATTACGCAAAAATATAACAATGAGTGATATCAAATATATTTTAGGCAGTTTTGGTGATCCTGATGAAATGATGCACGGCATCGAGAAGCTTCAGGAAAATAACATCAGTATTCATGATGTATATACTCCAATGCCTATACACGGAATAGAAGCCAAATTGGGCGTTAAAAGATCAAGAATTGATATTGCAGCATTCTGCTTTGGTATTACAGGAACCTGTGCAGCCTTCGCATTAATTTATTTTTGCGCAGTTATCGATTGGAGAGTAAACATTGGTGGTAAGCCATCATTCGCATTGCCGGATTTTATTCCGATAATGTTCGAGTTAACGGTGTTATTTTGTGCTTTCGGTATGGTTTTAACTTACTATGCTTCAACACATTTATTTCCAGGAAGAGCTCCAAGAGTAATGGATCTTCGTGCAACCGATGATCGCTTTGTTATTGCAGTTGATGCAAAAGAAAACGCTGAGCATACCGTAATTGATCAATTATTAAAAAACGCTGGTGCTTTAGAAGTAAAGTATAATGAAAGGAAGTACATTAGCTATGAATAGGAATAAATTTGTTTACACTGCGCTTTTAGCTATTGCTTTTGTAGCTACATTCTCAGCATGTAAAGATAAACGTAGTACTGGGTTAGAATATGCCAGGAATATGTATGATCCGATTGCTTACAATCCAGATCAACCGAATAAGAATTTTAAAGATGGTAAAACTGCACAGGTACCACCTGCACACACAAAACCAGTAGGTTTTACAGAGTATGATGAATATCCAAATACAAAAGAAGGATATGAAGCAGCAGGTGTAAGCATGGTTAATCCATTACCTGTAGATACACTAAACCTTGCAGATGGTAAACACTTGTTTACTGTATTCTGCAGCCCTTGTCATGGTGATAAAGGTGATGGACAAGGACATTTAGTTAAAATTGAGAAATTTAGTGGTGTTCCTTCCTATTACGAAGGCAGTTCATCAAGAGGCGGCGCAATGGCTGATTTGAATGATGGAAAAATCTACCACACGATAACTTATGGTGTAAATAACATGGGTTCGCATGCTTCGCAAATTACTCCAACGGATCGTTGGAAAGTTGTGATGTATGTTAAACAATTACAGGTACAAAAAGGACAATAAGTAAACAGAATATAAATGGGAACTCACAATATTAATTTTAGTGAACAATTTGAGTTTACAGGAAAAGTAAAAACTTTAAGCATAGTAGGTATCGTTTTAGGTATCGCTGCTATTGCTTACGGTTTCTTAGCTGGCGATAAGGTAATGCATGAGCGTACTTTTGCCAACCTGTTACTTATGGGATATTACTTTGCATGCGTTTGTATGTCGGGTACATTTTTCCTAGCTGTTCAATATGTAGCTCAAGCAGGATGGTCTGCATCAATCTTACGCGTACCACAGGCTATGGCAAAAACATTGCCTATTGCTGCAATTATCCTTGTTGTTATTATTTCAGCAGGTTTATACACACATAACTTATACCACCACTGGCATGCAGATGGTTTAACAGATGTAAACAGCCCTAATTACGATGCAATTATTGCTGGTAAATCCGTATTCTTGAACGTTCCTTTCTTTTTAGGCCGTCAGGTTGTGTTTTTAGGTGTGTATAGCATCTTCTCTATGCTTTTCGTTAAGTATTCATACAATGAGGATTTAGCTGGAGGATTAAATTCTTACAGAAAGAGCTTTAAAAACGCTTGTATCTTTTTAGTAATCTACGGTTTCACTACACCAATTTTTGCTTTTGATACAGTGATGTCATTAGAAGCTCACTGGTTCTCAACCATGTTTGGTTGGTATAACTTCGCAGCAATGTGGGTAAGTAGTTTAGCAACAATAGCGATCATCTTAATTTTGTTAAGAAGAGCAGGTTACATGCAATGGGTTAATAACAGTCACTTGCATAACTTGGGTCAGTTCATATTTGGTTTCTCTATTTTCTGGACTTACGTTTGGTTTGCACAGTTCTTATTAATCTATTATGCAAACATGCCTGAAGAAACTGTTTATTTCTATAAGCGTTTCGAGTATTACAAATTTTGGTTCTTCTTAAACCTTGCAATGAATTTCCTTGCTCCAGTACTATTATTAATGGACAGAGATAATAAGAGAACAGATAAGAAGCTTTTGTTCGTTGCAATTGTGGTATTGTTAGGTCACTGGGTAGATTACTACCAAATGATTATGCCGGGTGCAGTTGAAGACGGACACAATGGTTTCGGAATTGTAGAAATTGGTACAGCAATAGGTTTTGTAGGATTGTTTACCTTTACGGTTTTAACTTCGCTTAGTAAAAAGCCGTTAATAGCGAAGAATCACCCATTATTACAAGAAAGTTTGCATCACCAGCTTTAATTGGTGACTACATAAGGGCAAATATTTAATTATTATTATAATAGAAGTACGGCGTACTACTTTTAAGAAAATGAGTTTAAGAAAGTTTATCACGAATAAAACGACCGCAGCTTTAGCAGTATTACTTACTGTTTTTGCAAACACCAGAGCATTTGCACAAGATGCAGCAGCAGCGGCGGCACCTAAGGTTGATATGGGCGAGGTTTATAAATCAGTTATATTTTATATTCTGGTTTTCCTTGCAGTTTGTTTATTCATAGCAATTGTGGGTAAAGCCCTAAAGGTTTATGAATTGAGCCGTGAGGCGCAAGGCAAAGAGGGTGGAATTAACTGGAATAGAGTAAATTCTAGTTTGTTTGCATTATTCTTAGTTTTAGGTTTATATGGTGTGTATTGGGAATATACAGTTCATGGGGCCATGTTGCTTCCAGATGCTGCCTCTGTTCACGGAAAGCGTATTGATGATATGTTCAATTTAACATTGATCATTACAACCATCGTTTTCATTGCAACACACATTTTGTTATTTGGATTTTCTTACATCTACAAATATTCTGCAAAAAGAAAAGCTTACTACTATCCACACAATAACACGATCGAAAAAATCTGGACTATTGTTCCTGCATTGGTTTTAACCGTATTGGTATTGATGGGATTCTTAACTTGGAGATCAATCTTCTTCAAACCTGAAGATCCAAATCATAAGCCACTTCAAATTGAAGTAACGTCTGAGCAGTTTAAATGGTCTATTCGTTACCCAGGAGCTGATGGTATTGTAGGTCATAGAAACTATAAGTTAACTACAGCTAGTAATACGTTAGGTATCGATTTTAGTGATTTAAAATCTCGCGACGATTTATTGGCTGATGAAATGGTCATTCCAGTTAATAAGCCGATTAAGTTGATTTTGAATAGTAAAGATGTAATCCACAGTTTTTACATGCCACATTTCAGAGTTCAATTGAATACTGTGCCTGGTATGCAAACCATTTTCGAATTCACACCAACGAAAACTACTGCTCAAATGCAAGAGGAAACGAACGATCCTAACTTCAAGTTCCTTTTCTTTTGTGCAAAAATTTGCGGTGCTGGTCACTACAACATGCAGAAGGATGTTCGTGTAGTTTCTGAAAAGGAATACGAAGAATGGTTAGCTAAACAGAAAACCTACTTAAATGACGATTTAAGAAAACAATTTAATTTGCCAGTGGCACCTGCACCAATCAAATCGGTTGCAGATACAGCAGCTAAGGATACAGCAGCCGTAAAAACTAACCAAATGGCTTTAAATAAATAATATTAATGCAGAGCGAAAGAATTATGTCAACAATAGCATTACACGACGAACACAATCACGATCACGCTGATCATGGACACCATAAGGAGACTTTGATTTCAAAGTACATCTTCAGTATGGACCACAAGATGATTGCTAAGCAATTCCTAATTACAGGTATCATCATGGCTGTTATTGCCATGGGCTTATCCATATTATTCCGTATCCAGTTAGCATGGCCTGATAAGAATTTTCCATTCCTAGAAACTTTCTTAGGTAAATGGGCAGAAGGTGGTCGTATCAAATCAGATTTTTATCTGGCATTGGTTACGATTCATGGTACCATCATGGTATTCTTTGTATTAACAGCTGGATTAAGTGGTACATTTAGTAACCTACTCATACCATTGCAGATTGGTGCAAGAGATATGGCATCGCCATTCTTGAACATGCTTTCATACTGGTTTTTCTTTATGGCCTGTGTGGTTATGATGTCATCATTCTTCATTCAAACCGGACCTGCATCTGGTGGTTGGACAGTTTATCCTCCGCTATCTGCATTACCAACAGCAATACCAGGTTCAGGCTTAGGTATGACGCTATGGTTAGTGAGTATGGTGCTTTTCGTAGCATCTTCATTAATGGGTGGTATCAATTACGTAAGTACAATATTAAACATGCGTACCAAAGGTATGGATCTTTGGAAAATGCCATTAACCATTTGGGCATTCTTCTTAACGGCTATCCTAGGTATATTATCTTTCCCAGTATTGGTTGCTGGTGTAGTTTTATTGGTATTTGACCGTAGTTTCGGAACGAGTTTCTACTTGTCTGATATCGTTATGGGTACTACCATTTTACCTAACGAAGGTGGTTCTCCGATTTTATGGCAACACTTATTTTGGTTCTTAGGTCACCCTGAGGTATATATTGTAATTATGCCAGCATTGGGGATCTCATCAGAAGTAATTTCAGTAAACTCACGTAAGCCAATATTTGGTTACCATGCAATGGTTTACTCATTAATTGGTATTACCGTACTATCCTTCATCGTATGGGGTCACCATATGTTTGTAACGGGTATGAATCCGTTGTTGGGTGGTGTGTTTATGATAACAACTTTGATTATTGCTGTTCCATCAGCGGTAAAAACGTTCAACTACCTAGCTACATTATGGCGTGGTAATATCCGTTTCACTCCAGCAATGTTGTTTGCAATTGGTTTGGTATCGTTCTTTATTTCAGGAGGTTTAACCGGTATTTTCTTAGGTAACGCTTCATTGGATATTAACTTACATGATACTTACTTTGTTGTTGCCCACTTCCACTTGGTAATGGGATCAGCAGCTATTTTTGGTATGCTTGCGGGTGTTTATCACTGGTTTCCAAAAATGTTTGGAAAAATGATGAACGCAAAACTTGGATATCTACATTTCTGGTTAACATTTATAGCCGCTTATTTGGTATTCTTCCCATTACACTTTTTAGGTTTAGATGGTGTGCCTCGCCGTTATTATGCTTTCACTGAATTTGAATTCATGAAAAAATGGTTAACTGTAAATGTTTTTGTAACATGGGCAGCTATTTTGGCAGCATTGGCGCAGGTAGCATTCTTATTTAACTTCTTCTATTCTATTTTCAAAGGAAAAGTTGCACCTCAAAATCCATGGGAATCAAATACATTAGAATGGACAGCTCCTGTAGAACATTTACATGGAAACTGGCCAGGAGAAATCCCAACCGTTTACAGATGGCCATATGATTATAGCAAACCTGGTCATGATGCTGACTTTATTCCTCAAACAGTTCCTTTCTCTCAAACCATGAGCTCAAACTTGCCTCACGATTTTGAAGGAAATGCTGAAGCAGAGAAAATACAACAAGATTGGGAAATCGCCAATCCAGTTGTAGAAAATAAGGGCTAGTTTAAAAGCTTAACAAAACTAAGAAGGGGTATCTGATTAAGTTTCTGCTTATCCAGATACCCCTTTTTCATCTTTAAGATATATGATCAGTAGATCAGAACAACGTTTCATTAGGATAAATCTGATAACCATAATAGTTACACTATTGGTTATTTTAGCAGGAGGTATTGTTCGCAGTACGGGTTCTGGCATGGGATGCCCTGATTGGCCGAAGTGCTTTGATCGGTATATTCCGCCAACAAGTGCATCCGAACTCCCTGCTAATTACAAGGAGAAATATGTAGCGGGCAGGATAAAAAAGAATGAGCGCTTTGCAAAATACTTAGAAAGTATGGGTAAAGTTGCTTTAGCAGACAGTATCAGAAAAGACAAGAGCATTACGGTACCAGAAGAATTCAACCCGGCAAAAACATGGACGGAATATGTGAACCGGTTACTGGGTGCATTAGTTGGGATACTGTTGTTGCTTACCGCAGTTTATTCTTTTGCTTATAAAAAAACAGCTAAAAGAATAGTTGTGCTCAGCATCATTAACATTTTGGTAGTTGGCTACCAAGCGTGGTTGGGTTCAGTTGTGGTATCAACCAATTTGGCCCAGTGGATTGTAACCGTACATATGCTGCTGGCACTGGTTATTTTAGGCATATCCATTTACACTTATAATTACGCAAAGCAGTTACATAAGGCGCCTTCAGTGATTATGTATCGGATATTGTGGCTTAAGGGATTTTTGTTCTTTACCGTATTGTTAAGTATCGCTCAAATTATTGTGGGTACCGAAGTAAGGGAATCGATTGATGTGATAGCAAAATCCTTCCTGTATGGTAGCAGGTCAGTTTGGATTACGAAGGTAGGCAGTATTTTTTCTTACCATAGAGATCTGGCAATTTTGGTTATCATCTCAAATGCCATCGTTTATAAAATGGTGATTGATCGGTTTAGTGGAAAGGCAGCACCATTATTAACAGCAAGGTTTATATTGATTACGCTCCTCATCCAATTATTAAGTGGTTTTGCATTGGCATACATAGCTTTTCCACCGGCGGCGCAAGCTTTACATATTTTGTTTTCTACGCTGTTATTTAGTTTACAATTTTATTTGTACCTGTTGGTTTATCGAACAAGTACTTATAAGCAATAATATAAAGGGAATTGAAACAATTTATTTCTGATTTTTCTAAGCTAGTGAAGTTCAGACTGAGCTTTACCGTTGTATTTTCTGCATCGATCTCTTTTTTGATTGGTCAAAAAATGCAAGTTGGAAGAGGTAATATTCCTTCTATTGATTGGGGGAACTGGCTTATTTTAATTGCTGGAGGTTTTTTAGTTACAGCCGCAGCGAATTGTTTTAATGAAATTATTGAGAAAGACTTGGATAAGTTGATGGCTCGAACCAAAGATCGCCCAATGCCAGCGGGTAGAATGACAACTGGACAGGGGTTAATTTTAGGGGTATTTATGGCTTTCTTAGGAACATGGTTACTGGGTAAGCTTAATCTGGAAACAGGATTACTTTCAGTATTTTCTATCTTATTGTACGCTTTTGCTTATACCCCGTTAAAAAGAAAATCTCCAATTGCAGTTTTTGTTGGAGCCATACCAGGGGCATTGCCTCCACTTATTGGGTATTTGGCTGCATTTGGTAGTTTGAAGGCAGAAATGTTTCATGAGATTGATTATTACATCGCTGGAATATTATTTCTGATTCAATTTGTGTGGCAATTTCCGCATTTCTGGGCAATTGCCTGGGTTTTGGATGATGACTATAAGAAGGCAGGTTTCAGATTGCTACCGACAAAGAAACGGGATAAAATAACCGCTTTAATGACATTTTTGAGCACATTGATATTAATACCTGTAAGCTTGTTGCCAACCTTTTATGGTTTTGGTGGTTATTATATCGCCGCATTATCAATAATTGCGGGGGTTATTTTTAGCTGGTTGGCATTTAAACTTTTATTGAACAGACAGCTAGTGGATGCGAAACGTGTAATGTTCTGTTCATTTTTTTACATCCCAGCAGTGCAGTTGGGCTTATTATTAAATTTTATCGCGAAATAATTTATGATTTTAGCAATGGCAAATATTCAAGATACCTTTGATCCAAAACCCAGAAAATTTATCGTCTGGCTGTTTGTGGTATCATCCACCATCATGTTTGGTGGTTTTACCAGTTATTATTTGGTTTTCGCAGCTTCTAAAGGTAAGGGACACGGCTTGGTTTTACCTGATGCCTTTATTTATAGCAGCTTGGTCATCATCGCGAGTAGCATAACGCTGATGTTGGCTTCTAGAGCACTACGCAAATTAAACTTTAGCTTGCAAAGAAGGATGCTTTGGATAACCGTTGTTTTGGCCATTAGTTTTGGTTTTATGCAGTTTAATGCATGGGGCAGTATGGTTAAAACGGGTGCTACCTTAGTGGGTAACAACGCAGCGATCTCCTTTATTTACATTGTTTCTGGAATGCACTTATTGCATATTATTGCAGGTGTTGCATTAATTATCAGCACGTTAGTTGGTAGCTATAAAAATATTCCGCTTGTTAAGAGTCAATTCCGTATGGAGATTGCTTCTATTTTTTGGCATTTTATAGATATATTATGGATATATCTGTATGTTTTTTTACTTTTGAACCGTTAAATTTGTTAACAAACTATTATACTATTTCCAAATGAATACAGTATCACAATTAGATCAAGTTAAAACCGGACCATGGAATGGTGGTCGTTCTCCCTGGTCGGTAGAATATGGTAAAATAATGATGTGGTTTTTCCTTTTATCAGATGCTTTTACCTTTTCATCACTTTTGATTTATTATGGCGCTCAGCGTTTTTCTAAATTAACCTGGCCAGCTCCAGATAAAGTTTTTCAATCAATCCCTGGCGTTGTAGAACACGGTGCTCCTTTGGTATTCGTTGGTATCATGACATTCATTTTGATTATGAGTTCTGTAACGATGGTATTGGCTGTAGAAGCTGGACACAGACGTTCTAAAAAAGAAGTTATTGGCTGGATGATTGCAACCATTATTGGTGGTTTCATGTTCTTAGGCTGTCAAGCAATAGAATGGACGCACTTGTTTCACGAAGGATTCGGATGGGGAGAGATTCCATCTGCTGAAGAATTAAAGCAATTCTTTAACGGTCCAGTTTCTTTAGTGGCAGCACAACAATTTGCCAATTTGTTTTTTACAATCACTGGTTTTCACGGTTTCCACGTATTTACGGGTGTATTAATCAATATCATCATCTTAATTATGACCATTAACGGTACTTTCGAGAGAAAAGGACATTACCTAATGGTGGAGAAAGTTGGTTTATACTGGCACTTTGTAGATTTAGTTTGGGTGTTTGTATTCACATTCTTCTATTTAGTTTAACTTATCATTATCTAAAAATATTATCATGTCAGAACATAACGTACATAGCCCAGAAGAGCACGGACACGAAGAACACGCAGGTTTATCGAAAGGCAAAATCTGGAAAGTATTCGGAATATTATTATTAATCACAGTTATTGAATTCATCATTGCATTGGTTTTAATTCCTAAGGGATTTATGACACAGCAAATTGGTAACTATGTTTATATCATTTTAACCTTATTGAAAGCATTTTATATTGTTGCTTATTTTATGCACTTAAAATATGAAAAGCTAGGTTTGCAGCTGGCCTTAACAGTTTCATTTGTTTTCATTATATACTTTATCGTATTAATGTTAACTGAAGGTGGATTTATTTTCCACCACAGCCAAAACTTTTAATGAAATCATTTTCGATATCGAAAACGCTAATCCTGGTAAGCATACTTGCTGTACCGGGATTTTTGTTTTTTTACTTATTGCCGCACTTCGCAAAAAACAGGTATAAAAGCCTACCAATTTACGGCGAGAAGAAAGTTGCTTCTACGTTCCATAGCGTAAAAGGGAAAAAAATTCCAGATACGATTTATCATACTGTTCGAGATTTTAAGCTGATTAATCAGAACTCAGATGCTGTTAACTGGAAATCTTACGAAAATAAAATTGTCGTTCTTAATTTATTCTATACGGGCTCGCCAATTAAGGATGTAGCAAAAAGTGTTAATGCACTTGTAGAAGAGTATCAAAAAAATGGGTTGATCAAATTCATTAGCCTATCGGTTGATCCAACCGACCGAGATAAAATTTCTAGTTATGCTCGTTTGATCAAAGCCCAAGCTGGCAAATGGGATTTACTTACTGGCGATACAACAAGCGTTTACCCGTTTATTAGGAAGGATTTAATGCTTGATGTGATTCATAGCGAGGAAACTAATGGATCTAAATTTATCTACAGTAACCAAATGATTCTTTTAGATAATCAACATAGAATTAGGGGTTATTATGAAGCCACCAATGCAGATGCACAAGCCAAGTTAACCGACGAAATTAAGGTGTTGGTAGCAGAAGATTTGCGCAATTTAAAGGATGGTCGGTAATTAGCAATAAAAATAAACACATTGTAGTTGTTTTAGTTAAGGATATGAATACGCCAATAGAAAAGAAATACAGTAAATGGATTATAGTTCTCTCCATTTTCATACCTGTTGCAGTAGCTTTATTATTCGTAATTAAGTTAAAGGATTTAGGCATTGATGCTAAGCCACTGCCTCTCTTGCCGCCAATTTATGCAACCATAAACGGTTTAACAGCTATTTTGTTAGTCATCGCCGTATGGGCGATAAAAAATGGGAAGATTCAACTGCATCAAAACTTAATGAAAAGTGCAATAGGTTGCTCTTTGTTGTTTTTGGTGATGTATATCGCTTACCACATGACCACGCCATCTACTAAATTTGGTGGTGAAGGTGCGATTAAATATGCTTATTTTTTTATTCTCTTAACTCATATCTTGTTGTCAATAGCCATAATACCTTTGGTATTGGTTACTTATGTTAGGGCATTGGCGCAACGCTTTGACAAACATAAAAAGATTGCTAAAATCACCTTTCCACTTTGGTTATATGTAGCAGTTACGGGTGTAGTTGTTTACTTAATGATATCGCCATATTATATCTATTAAGGTAACTGATCAAGGTGAATTTTAAATAAATCCGATAACGATACGGTTTCTCCATCCGTGACAATCCGTGTTAAACCACCAACCACCTTACTAGCCTAGTTTTTGGATATACCCTAATGTCCACTTAAATAAAAGCCTAGAAAGATTTTCAGGTTTTTTTTTATGACATTAATTTTAAACCGCTCCTTTAGTTAAATCAGTATATTTGTAATAATGAAGAGGAAAATTATTTTTGTCTTATTTCTATTTGCTTTAACTCTTGCTGTTTCTAGCGAAGTTAATGCGCAGTGCGCCATGTGCAGTATCAATGCTGAGCAGGGCGTAAAAAACGGCAATACCGTTTCTGCTGGATTAAATACTGGTGTTTTATATCTATTGGCTATTCCTTATTTAATGGCGATGGTTGTAGGTGTAATTTGGTATAAAAAATACCGCAAGAAGAACGTTCATCTCAACATGAAGAACGAACCCTTTAACCTAAACTAGCATGGCAGGTAAAACCTCAAAGCTTTATGCCATAGCACATGCAAAATGTCCACATTGCCGAAGAGGAAATATATTTACAGGCAGTATGTATGGTTGGAACATTCAGCACACCAAAGAAATTTGTGGTCATTGTGCGCAACGAATAGAAATTGAACCCGGTTATTTTTATGCGGCCATGTATGTGAGCTATGCCATGAATGTAATTGAGATGCTTATCGCAAGTTTTATAACTTATCTAATTTGTGGACCGCTTGAGGACAACACCTTTTGGACCTATTTAATCGTAATATTTGCGGGCTGTTTTTTATTCTATCCATTCAATTACCGATATTCCCGAATAATTCTGCTGCATGTGTTATCTCCAAATATCAAATACAAGCCTTACTACGATCAATAATTTCAATTTTTTAAATTTCAATATCGGTTAACTTATGATTAACCCATTATACAATTCATATCCGTATGTTAAAAAAAGAAACCCTCAATTTTATTAAAGAAGTTGCAGAAAATAATAATCGCGAATGGTTTGCAGAAAATAAATCAAGATATGAAGAGGCGAAAACTGATGTTCTAGCATTAGTGGCTTCAATAATTCCAGAATTGGCAAAGGTAGATCCGGCACTTTCCGCAGAAGCCGATCCAAAGAAAAGTTTGATGCGTATTTATCGCGATGTGCGCTTTAGCAAAAATAAAGACCCTTACAAAACTAATTTCGGCATTTGGTTTTCTACTAAAAAGGGAAGTAACGAACCGGGCTATTATCTTCACATCCAACCCGGAAGCAGTTTCCTTGCAGGCGGATATTGGATGCCGGAGGCACCCCACTTAAAACTCATTCGCCAAGAAATAGATTACAATGTTGAAGATTTTAAGGAAATCATCAACAATAAAGATTTTAAAGATAATTTTAAGCTTGGTGTGGGCAATTCTTTAAAAAACGCCCCAAAGGGATATGACCCTACAGATCCTAACATAGAATTTTTGAAGTTGAAAAGCTTTGAAGCCACGATGGCGCTGAGTGATGCAGAATTTTTTAAGCCAAATCTCATTAATAAGTTAATAAGTTCTTTTCAAACGGTACAACCATTAGTTGTATTTTTACGAAACGCAATTAATCAATAACCAACAAATGAACCAGTTTTAAATCCGAAAGGATTTTTGCTGATTCAAAAACTTCGAAATTACACTATGAAAAATACCTTTTTAGCTTTTGCATTACTTCTCCTTATTTCATCAGTTTCATCCTGCGTAATTCTTTCGCCCAAAAAATATAAAGCATTATTGGGCACAAAAGATTCTTTATACACGGCTTTTAATGAAGGCTTGGTTAAAATTGAAAATCTTGAAGGTGAAGTTTCCAAGTTGAAAAAGGATACTTCAATGATGGCGGAGGAACTCCGTGAGTTGCAGAAAGATTACAATGATATGGATGCAAATTACAAAAGGCTTAAAAACAATTCTTCTTCGGAAATTACCAAACTTTCTGGCGACTTAGCCGCAAGGGAAAAACGGTTAAAGGAGGTTGAGGAGGTTTTACGCAAACGTGATGAAGCTACAAATGCGCTTAAAGAGAAACTTCAACAAGCTTTGCTGGGTTTTACTAAAAATGGTTTAACCGTAGAAATTAAGAATGGTAAAGTTTATGTTTCCTTAACAGATAAATTGCTATTCCCATCAGGAAGTATCGTTATTGATGAAAAAGGTAAGCAAGCCTTGGCTTCTTTAGCCAATGTGTTAAAGCAGCAACCAGAAATCAATATTGCAGTTGAAGGGCATACCGATAACCAAAAGATCAATAATTTAGGTCAGATTAAAGATAACTGGGATTTGAGCGTGCTCAGAGCCACATCTGTTGTTCGCTATTTAACTGAAAACGAGAAAGTACAAAGTGTTAGAATGACCGCTACTGGAAAGGGCGAGTTTCAACCATTGGGTTCTAATGCCAGCGCAGAGGGCAGAAGTAAAAATAGAAGAATTGAAATTGTGCTGTCGCCGAAATTAGACGAATTGTACAATCTGATTAAATAAAATTATAAATAAAGGCTGTATTATAACTCATTTGGAGCTGAGGGACTAAAGACTTTCTCGGAACAAATATCAATAAGGTTTTAAGGGCATTCTCGCTACTGAATATTTATATTCTGCTCTGATACATTATGAGGTGAAACATTTGAAACGATTATTTAGGTTTATATTCTAGCCACTAATCAGGTACACTGAACAGGAAAATTTAATCGAAGGAATATTTAATTGCTTTTGTTTTGGGTGTTTTTAGGTCGCCAAGGTGGTTCAAAACTTAATTTGGTTCGCTAAATCTATTGAAATAATTATACAGCCTCTTTTATTGATGCTTTCTGTAAGATTTTAGGATTTTGAACGTGTGGTCAAACTCTCCTCCATTCAAATTGGCATAATCTGGCATTGCTATTTTATTTACAGATAGGAAATGCAACAACTCTTTGATTACATTTGAAACTTCTTCATTAGCATCAGTATGCTTTAAAGCATCTATTTTGATGAGCAATAGTGCAACTTCGAACATTTTGAAATCGTGTGCCGAAGCAACTTTTAATCCATTATTTACTTCAATTAAAGCTTGATCGTAATTGTGCGTGTAGTTGTAGAAATTGGCTTTAAAAACACTGAAAGAAGTGATGATGAAATTGGTGAAATAAGTATATTCACTACTAATAATCTTATCAAGGAATTGAATGATACGCTGTGCTTTTTTAAAGTAGTTGAGCTTTAAATAGGTTTGTCCTAAGTGAATGAGCAAGAACGGCGAGAACACCGAATGCCTAATGTAAAATATATTCGGATATTTGCTTAAGATGGCCATGGTGAATCTGTGTGATTCGGCATAATTTTTCTGAGAAAACAAGGTAATCAAAACCAATCTAAACGTTAGCAGTTCTGCTGTAGTTAAATCTTCATTACGTTGGGCAGGGCTTTTATCTATTACGTGGCAAAGCTTAATAATCTTTTGTTCTAAAGTTTTGCTTTCGCTCGGTTTACCAACCAAATTATTATAAAAGTATAAAATTAAATCATAGGGATTAATCGGGAAAAGTTCGTTTAGGCGTTTGTAATTGCGTTTTAGGAGGTGCATGGTATTCATTAATGCGCCTTTGTCAATATCAATTAGGTTGATGTTGCATTCGATAATATGAAGCATGATTTGTGCATCTTCATTCAGTACCTTATCCGATATGGTTTTAATCGTTTCTTTATATAGCGTGCTCATGGTTCTACCCATAGCCATAATATCTATAAATTCTGATCCGATCGTTTGTTTATTAAAGTTAGATGTAGGTTTGCTGAGTTCATATTTGGCTACATAACAGATGAAATCAAACGATTTATTCTTCTCCTCATTAGAAAAAGGCAGCTTTAAGATATTTTTTAGTACTTCAACTTCGTTTCTGTTGATGCAAAATCTTATGGTCCAATTTAGAATGTGTTCTCTGAGGAGGGTGTTTGTATATGTTTTATGGATGTATTCAAAAAATGATTTGTCAGGCTTGTAGTCAAATTTTTCGGTGAGCTGGATAAAAATAAAGTAGGTATAAATATCGTTATTCAAAAATCGAACAATTTCTGTTGGTATGGCGGTGGTAAATCTTTTCTCTTCAACAATTATTCCGCTTAAAATAAGTTCTTGATAGATTTCTGGATAGATTGTGGCATAGCTTAGAATTTTCTCTTTCGCAACTCTAAGGCCCTTATTGCCTTCTGATATGGCATCGCTAATTTTTTTAAGGATGAATATCTTCTCGGTGCTGTTTTTTGCCAGAAATATTTTTTTCTCTAAAAAATAGTGAATGAGTTCATATCTTAATAATGGGTTTTTAAGGTCTAATAGTTCATTTTCATGCTTAATTTTATAATATACCTGTAGCCAAAATGGCGTTTTGAATTGTTCTAGAAGCGACGGGTTGATGTCGTTCTTCGTCATTATTTTGCCTTCAATTTGGCTTAAAGAGTGAAGAATTTCATCCGTATTTAAAAAAGGGACATTACTCAAAATTTCCGAATCATAAAACAAACCTTCATACCAAGTTTTAGTTAAGAAAGCCGAGCCCGTAATAACAGGCTGAAGATTTACCCAGGTATTGGATCTTAAACCGATGGCTACCTTGAAAAAGTTGTTTTCTTCGATGCCGTATAAAAAGTCAGTAAAAACCTTAAAGTAGCTGCTTTTTAGCAAGTATTCATCAATTCCATCAAGTATTAAAACAAATCGTCCTTCTCTTTTATCTGGATTTTTTTTGAAATAGCTAATGAGTTCGCTAACGTTACCGAACTTAAATTCCTTTAAAAACCAATCTTTAAGGCTCAGTCCGTTTTGTATAATGGCGTTAATACTGGCCGAGTTAACGAGTAGAACGATGTCGTTCTTATATAAAGCGTTTTCTGAATGGAAAAAGTGTTCTACGATATGTGCAATCAAGATGGATTTTCCATGCCCCGGTTGTGCACTGATGGTTGTAAACTGATAGTTGTTTTTTAGGAAGTAATCAAAATCTGGAAAGAAGAAGCTTCTGCTGGCCGTGGTATTGAAAGGAACACCTGAATTATTTTTTTTGGCGATTAATGATATTTCGGTAATGGCATGGGTTTTAAGTTTTAAATCCTGCCAAACGCTTTGAACATCAGCAATGTCGCCTTCTTTATCCAAGCAAAAGGATTCCCAGTTTGAATAGCCAATATATTGAGATAGGCTGTTTAAGGTAAATAACGAAAATTTGTGTAAGGTGTTTGCAAAACCAAAAAAACGCTTAATAGTTGTTTCACTGACGTAATTTTTAGTTTCTTGAAAAACATACTCAGAAATTATCTTACAATGCCCCGGGTCGATATTCCTCAATCCTGACTTGATAAGCACAAACTTCCTGAGTTCTATAAGGAGCTCGTTAGTTTTCATTAAATATAGATAGATGACTTATGCTAATGTCATCATAATTTCACAATCAGCGAAACAAATTTGGTAAGAAACAATTCTATGAATGAAATGAACGGAGACTTGAAAAAATAGAATGAATAGTAATGGATAAAATTCATCATTAGGGTAAATGTAGATTTGTCATGTAAGTGTACAATATAGCCTTTACACCTTGTGCACTTCACAACGCATCACCTATATAAATGCTTGACATGATGAAACATTTTACCTCTCCATCTCTGAAAAGGATTATTTGCAGTATTTACTTTATTGCAGTTGTTATCTTTTTAACGCTTATCAGATCAAATTCGTATGCACAAACAAAAGTTTATGCAAATACGGTTAGTTCTGTTAGCCCAAACGCAGTTTCATCTTTAACAGGCTGCGGCTTATTAAATCTTCAACCCTGCTACAATACCCTTACAGTAGAAAATGCCAATAATGCTTTAAGCCCCGATAATGCCACCTTTGCAACGGTAAAGTCTTATGGCGGTGCAGCGTTAGGCATTTCAGCTTATAGTGGTGAGTTGGAAATAAAATTTCCTACTGATGTTCCAGCTGGAAAAACTTCCTACGTTCGAATTGATTTTAATGCTGATGTGCTAAATGCCCTTTTGGGAGGTAATTTGGGCGGGTTGCTGGCTAATGTGGTTGGCAATGTTGCTTTGGGCGACCACACATTTGAAATAGGTGCACGAAACTCTACTGGTACAACGGTTTTAAGTGGAACAAGTTCTGCTGCTTTTTCTAACAATAACCTGCGTTTGGTAAAAGATGCCAATGGATACTTTTATGTTGCCATTACGCCTAGCCAAGTATATGATAGAATTTACGTAAGAGATAGAACAGCATCACTATTGGTAAGCACAGCCAACAATACTAAGGTGTTTTACGCATTCTATAATTCAGGATCGGATGTTTGTGCCCAGGCTGCCTTTACCAGTTTTGATGGAACAGGTTTAACGGTAGATGCTTTAGGGCTTGGAGGTGCAGGAGTAACCAACCCAGAAAATGCAATTGATGCCAATCCGGCCACATTTTCTCGCATAAGCTTAGGCGCGTTAGGTGTTGCAGGATCTATTGGGCAGAATTTTTATTACAATACCTTATCAGATGCGGGTGATGATTTTAACTTAAGATTAAGCGTTTCTTCAGCTTTGCTAAATGCTGGAGTTTTAAACAACATCAGGGTTACCGCGTATAATGGGAATACTGAGGTATATACTCAATCGGCAGCTAACTTGTTGGGGCTTGATTTGTTGGGATTACTAAATGGAGGACAAATTGCGAACATCCCTTTTTCACCCGGTGTGCCATTCGATCGGATTAGGGTGTCACTATCTTCTCTATTGAATGCGAATTTAACGCAAACCATACAGGTATATGGAATCTCCAGATCTGCAGGCCGGCCGACTTTTACCTTACCAGCCAGTGATCTAGTAACAACTTGTTATAACAGCTCTGCCGCTTTAACGGCCACCACATTAATTACAAATGAGCTTTTATGGTATGCAGCAGCAGACGGAGGAGTTCCTTTAGCAACCGTTGCCTATAATGGCACTTTCAATACACCTCTATTAACAAGCAACACAACCTGTTATGTTGCTGCCCGTAAACTGGGTTGTACAGCTGAATCATTTCGGGTACCTGTAATGGTAAGCGTAAATCCTGCAATTGTTTTTAATACAACAACCTTAAATAATGCAACAAGTGGATTTGCTTACTCCAAACAGTTGGATGTTGCCACTGGCGGCACTCCAGCTTATAGTTATGGATTAACAAATGGAAGCAGTTTGCCCCCCGGTTTAAGCCTATCCAATAGTGGTTTAATTTCGGGTACCACAACGGCAGCAGGTACTTATACTTTTTCTGTTACCGCCACCGATGCTAAAAACTGTACAGCTACTGTTAACTATACTTTGATTGTTGCCGAAACTTTGGCGCTAACAGCAGGGGCATTGCCTGATGGGATTACTGGATCACAGTATCCAACACAGATCATTCCATTGGCAACTGGTGGAACTGAACCTTATATTTATTCGGCAAGTGCACTTCCCCCGGGTTTACTTTTCAATCCGACAACTCGGGAAATCACCGGAACAGCAACTCAGAGCGGTAATTATACCATTCCAGTTACGGTAACTGATGCAAACGGAAATACAATTACATCTAATTTCTCCCTTAAAATTACCGATCCTTTGGTATTGCCATCGGCTACGCTAGTTGCTGGTACCACTGGAACAAGCTACACTACGCAAATTATTCCCATCGCAACAGGTGGTACCTTGCCATACACTTATTCGGCAACTGGCTTGCCAGCGGGCTTATCGTTCAACCCTACAACGAGGGAAATTACGGGTACGCCAACGCTGGCTGGAACATTTATCATTCCAGTAACGGTTACGGATAACACAGGTAAAACGGTCACAACCAATTATTCCATTACCATTACCGATCCGCTATCCTTACCAAATGCAAGTTTAGCAGATGGAAATGTAGGCGTTGCTTATCCAACTCAAACCACGCCTGCGGCAATAGGTGGCGTTGGACCATATACTTACGTTGCTACAAATCTTCCGCCGGGATTAACATTCGATCCTGTAACAAGAGCAATTACTGGCACACCAAGCCAAGCAGGTAATTATTCAGTTTTCGTGACGGTTACAGACAGCGAAGGCAGAACGGCGAGTAATACCTACCCGCTAAAGGTAAACGGGGTATTGTCATTACCTCCTGCTACCTTAGCAAATGGTGTTGTTGGAACCTCATACCCAACCCAAACCTTACCCGCGGTAGCTGGTGGAACAGCGCCATATACTTATTTAGCGACAAATCTTCCTCCGGGATTAAATTTTAATACCACAACTAGAGAAATTACAGGCACACCAACCTTGGGTGGAACCTATATTGTTTCCTTAACAGCAACAGATGCGAACGGCAATAAAATCAATACCGATTATAGCATCAATGTAACGGTTAATGCACCTGTTGTAGCCGCAGCAACGGTTTGTCCAGGCAGCTCAGCCACCTTAAGTGTGAGTAATTTGCAAGCAGGTGTAACTTATAATTGGTATTCATCTACAGGAAATAATCCTCTTGCCACAAATAATACAGGTGTGTTCACAAGCCCAGTAGTTAATGCACAAACTGTTTTTTATGTTGAGGCTGTTTCTGGAACGGCAGTAAGCGCCCGCACTGCGGTTACGGTTTCTATAAATCCTGCTGCAAATCTAGCGGTGGTTACTACAAACAACCAGATAATCAATAACGGGCAAAGCACTACATTATCTGCAACAACAGATACCGGAAATTCCATCAAATGGTTTGATGCTGCAACAGGTGGAACACAATTGGCAACAGGGGCAAGCTTTACAACCCCCACATTAACAACCACAACCACTTACTTTGTAGAAACAATAACTGCAAATGGCTGTGTAAGTGTAAGTCGCGTTCCGGTAACTGTAACGGTAATTAATGGCGGTGGTAGTACCGCCTGTAATACAGCAAATAGCCAAAGCAGCGGCATTACAGGCATCTGCCTTTTATGTGGCGTAAGCAATGCCGGAAATGCTATTGATGCAGATCCGAATAACTTCACAAGAATCACTTTAGCCGTTGGTGTAGGTTCGGCAGGGTACCAACAGCTCAACTTTCCATCCATCGGACTGGCAACAGATAGTATTCGTTTAAACTTAGGTTTGCCATCTGGATTGTTAGACTTAGGTGTACTTAGTGGAATAACTATAAATGTTTTGAATGGAAATAACGTTGTTCGGACTGTTCAATTAAACTCATCAGTATTAAATCTTCAGGTTTTGGGTGGAAGTCGGTTTGCGGCCACATTGGTTGCGGGCGGTGCTTACGATCGTGTTGAAGTCCGAATTAATGGTTTAGCTTCGGCAGTTTCAAGTTTAGATGTTTATGGTGCAAGCGTAATTTATCCCGATCCAACTTTCACGGCAGGATCGCAAACCATTTGTTCGGGAAGTACCGCTACATTAACGGCAACTGCAAATGGGGGTACAACTTTGAATTGGTATAATGCACCTACGGGTGGGACTTTATTAGTCAACGGCCCTTCATATACCACGCCAGCCTTAACTACAACTACAACTTATTATATCGAAGTGAGCAGAGCTGGCTGCGCAAACGCCTCGCGCATCCCGGTAACTGTAACGGTAACACCTGTGCTCTCAGTTCCTGTATTGGCGCCAATTGTAAGTGCATGCGAAGGCGCTACAACTACGCTATCCATTAATAACCCCGACCCAGCAACAACCTATAACTGGTATGATGCGGCTACAGGAGGAACACTTTTGTTTTCAGGAGCTACGTTTATTACCCCAGCGCTCACCGCAACAACAAACTATTATGTTGAGGGCAGTCAAGGCACTTGTATAAGTGCAACTCGTGCGGTGGCGACAGTGACGGTTAATCCACGTCCGACTTTGCCAATGGTTAGTGCATCGGCATCAAACGTAAGTGCGGGGCAATCGGCAATTTTAACCGCCACTTCTTCAGAAGCAGGGCTTACCTTTAATTGGTACACTTCAGCTACTTCTACCAGTTCGGTTTTTACAGGATCTACTTATGTAACGCCACCATTAACCTCTACCACAACTTATTTTGTAGAGTCGGTTTCTTCCAATGGGTGTACATCTGCTAACAGAGTTCAAATCACCATTACGGTAGATGGAACCATCACGCCAAATCCTGTTCCATGTGAAGCTGCAATTTCACAAGCCAACGGAGTAACTGGGGTGGCATTATTAGCGGGTGTGTTTAATGCAGGTTTAGCCATTGATACAGATACGCAAACCGCATCATCATTAGTTATGCCTGTTGGTGCTTTGGGTGCTTCGGTATATCAATATTTGGGTTTTGGTTCGCTTTCAAGAGTTGGCGATACGGTAAAAGTATTGGTTTCATCGCCAGGTAGATTACTTTCTCTGGCTCTTTTGGGCAATGCTCAGGTAACTACCTTTAACGGAACAACGAGCAATGCAGATTCGAGATTTCTCAACAACACGCTCCTGAATGTTCAATTATTGAACGGGAATACGCAAGCGTTAATCACCTTCGTTCCAACAGTACCATTTGATGGTGTGGAACTACGATTAAATTCTGGTGTGGTAGGTGCCTTAAGTTCAATCAATTTGAACTATGCTCAACGTGTTTTGGTTGCCCCAACAGTGGTTTCTGCAAATGTTGCTGGTTGCATCGGTAATACCGCTTTATTAGAAGTAAGCAATCCAGCCGCAGGATTTACGTATCAATGGTTTGATGCTTCTGGAACTTACTTAACTGGTAAAGATGGAGTAAGTTTCACAACCCCAACATTAACCGCGAACACGAAATATTTTGTTGCTGCACTTTCTGCATCTGGATGCCTGAGTGCTAAAACGGTGGTTAACGTAACCGCTAATCCACTACCAGCAGCTCCAGAATTATTATCGCCAAACGTTTCAACCTGTGCAGGTCAAACCGTAGTACTTCAGGTAAAAAACCCTGTTGCAGGAATAGTATATAAATGGTACGATGCAGCAAATGTATATCAAGCAGGAAAAGATGGCGACACCTTTACCATAAGCAACATTGCTGCGGGAAACACAACATATTCGGTTGAGGCCACCAATAGCTGCGGCGTTTCCACAGCTAGGGCAACTGCCACAATTCAAACTGGTGGTGGTTTAGATACACCAGTGATTACGCCAGCGGCGGTTACCATTAACAGTGGTTCGGTAGCCGTATTAAAAGCCACCTCTACAACCGCTGGGGTTGTTTTTAACTGGTATGATAGTCCAACTTCAACCACTTCATTGTTTACTGGCGATACTTTTGTAACGCCACAACTATCGAGTACGACAACCTATTATATAGAAGCTACAATAGGTGGTTGTTCTACAAATGCTAGAGCTTCGGTTGTTGTAACCGTAATTCCAAATGGAACCCCTGTTCCTACGCCATGTGGTGCGGCTACCGTTTCTCTAGCAACAGGCGCAACAGCTGGTACTATAGGTGCATCGGTTATTAATCCAGGCTTGGCAATAGATAATGATGTGAATACAGGGTCTAGCTTAATCATTCCGGTTGGGTTTGTTGGTGGATCTGTTTATCAACAACTTGGCTTTACCGGAGGATTATCAAATGTTGGAGATACATTAAGAGTAAGCATCACCTCTCCTGGAAAGTTGTTATCACTTTCAGTTTTACCAAGTTTAGTGGTAACTACCTTTCAAGGTGCGGTGAGCAACAATGACGGAATGAGCTTAAACAATCCATTAATCGGTGTAAACTTATTAAGTGATGGGAGCGGGGCAATATTAACTTTTGTTCCATCAGCAAAATTTGATGGAGTTGAACTTCGATTGAATTCAGGGCTTTTAGGTGCATTAACTTCTGTAAATCTAAATTATGCCCAAAGAACAATTCCTGTTCCAACGGTTCAAGCCTCGGTGAACAATATTTGTGAAGGAACATCCGCCGTATTAAGTGTTCAAAACCCTCAAGCTAACCTTAACTATAAATGGTATCTGGGTACAACTTACCAAGCGGGTAAAGATGGGCCAACCTTTACAACGGATGCGAGTTTAGCCGCAGGAAGTTATAACTACACCGTTACAGCAACCGCAAATGGTTGCGAAACGGCTGGAGCGGTAATTACAATAACTGTTGTGGCCCCGCCAGCCCCACCAGTTCCTACTCTAGGAAACCCATTAACAACTTGTATTGGCACCCCTGCAACATTAAGTGTTCAAGCCAGTAGTGGTGTAGTTTATAATTGGTACGATGCGCCAACGGCCGGAAATTTGTTGGTAAGTAACAATAGCAGTTTCACCACTTCAGCTTCACTAGCGCCCGGAATATATGATTATTACGTAGAAGCGGTAAATGCTGGCGGCACAAGTTGTACAAATCCTGCGCGCACAAAAATTTCGATTACCGTTAACCCATCCGCAACTGCATCAGATGTTTCCATCAATGGAAATACGTCATTGTGCACATCGGGAGTCGCTGTACTTACAGCAAGCAGTACAACAGTTAACAATCCAATATTTACTTGGTATAGCGATGCAGCCTTAACAACAACTGTATTTACAGGCCCAGTATATACAACGCCGGCAATTTCAGCAACCACTAAATACTATGTTACCGTTAACGGATCCAATAAATGCGCCAATACGGCTGGTAATGCAGCAGAAGTAACCATCTCAATAAATCCTGTTGCTGGGGCTTCAGACATTAATTTATCGGGAGCCACAACATTGTGTGGAGGTTCATCTGTAACGCTTACCGCCAGCTCAACTACGGTGATCAATCCAATATTTACCTGGTACAGTGATGCAGGCTTAACCACTGTAGCTTACGTTGGGTCAATATTTTCAACCCCTGTTTTATCTTCCAACACAACCTATTATGTAACTGTAAAAGGAGATAACCGATGCGAAAATACGAGTGCTACGGCTAAGGCAATCACCGTCACGGTTAATCCTTCAGCAACAGATGCTGACATCTCCGCAAGTGGAAATACAACCATTTGCCAAGGTTCATCAACAGTTTTATCCGCTTCAAGCTCAACGGTTAATAATCCAGTATTTACTTGGTACAGTGATGCAAGCTTAACCACTGTAGCCTTTGTTGGTGTAACGTTTAATACACCAATTCTTAATGTAAGCACAACATACTACGTTACGGTAAAAGGCGATAATAAATGTGAAAATGCGCCAAGCAATGCAAAAGTTGTAACGGTAACAGTTAAGGCCTTTGCCACAGCGGCCGATATTACCCTAAACAATGCTCAAATCTGTTCGGGCACTTCAGCGGTATTAATGGCATCAAGCTTAACGGTAACACAGCCAATCTTCACTTGGTATAGCGATGCTTCATTAACAAACGTTGTGTTTACAGGGCCAACATTTACGGTTCCAGTTACCACCACTACAAATTATTACGTAACGGTTAGGGGTGCAAATAAGTGCGAAAACACTCCAGCAAACGCTAAGGTGGTAACGGTAACGGTTAATCCATTGGCCTCTACAACTGATATTATTGCCAATAATGCCGTAATTTGTGCCGGATCATCAACCACTTTAACTGCCAGTTCGCCAACTGTTACCAACCCTGTATTTACCTGGTACACCGATGCTGCATTAACCAATGTATCGTTTATAGGCGCAACATTTGTAACGCCAAACTTAAGTGTAAATACCACATACTACGTTACCGTGAAAGGGGATAATAAATGTGAAAATGCACCAGGTAATGCAAAAGTGGTAAGTGTTACAGTCAATGCCTTGCCATCAAACCCTATTGTATCAACAACAGGCACCAACATCTGCGCTGGCGAGGCTACATCACTCTCCATCCAAAACCCACAAGCAGGCATAACCTACGAATGGTATGATGCAGCAACAGGAGGTAATTTGCTATTTACTGGAACAACTTATACTACGCCTGCATTAAGTGCAACCAAAGCTTATTATGTAAATGCAGTTAACGCAACAGGTTGTAATACGGCTAGCGCTAGAGTTCAGGTTACGGTAGTCGTTAATCCAAGGCCTAATGTACCAGCGGTTTCAGCAAATAATGTAAGTACCTGCACAGGCAGTTCGACAATTTTAATCGTGTCCACTCCACAATCGGGGGTTGTTTACAACTGGTACACAACCGCTACAGGAGGAACATTAGTGGCTACTGGCACAACATTTACCACTCCAGCCATAACAGCAAATGTAACCTACTACGTAGAGGGGGCGTCTGGTTCTTGTATCTCAACATCACGAACAGCAGTAAATGTTTCGCCACTACCGGTACCTGTTGCACCAAGCTCAGTAACGGTTAATAGTAGTCCAATCTGCTCAGGCAGTACAGCCATATTGACCGTGAACAATCCTTTAGCCAACCTGATTTACAGATGGTATGCTTCGAGTTCTGGTGGGGCATTTTTAGCAGAAGGTGTAACTTTTACCACGCCAACTTTAACAAGCACCACAACCTATTATGTAGAAAGCGTTGCCTTAGGCGGTTGTTCGAGTCCAACAAGAACCGCAGTAACCGTTAATGTGTTGCCAGTGTTGGATAGGCCAGTAGTGTCCGTTCAAGCAATAACATCCAATAGCATCACGTTCGGATGGCCAGCAATATCAGGCGCAATCGCTTATGAAGTATCAACAGATAACGGCTTAAGTTGGCAAGCCCCAACATCAGGCTCTGCAGGTACAACCTTTTTAGTTTCAGGCTTAAAACCAGATCAGAGTGTAACCTTGATTGTTCGGGCAAAGGGTCAAATTGACTGTCAAACCAGTGCAAATTCTGCACCTTTTACAGGCAAGGCCACTAACCCGCTGGGCAATGAGATTTACATCCCAAATATTTTCACGCCGAATAATGATGGAAAGAACGACCTCTTCCTAATTTATGGAAATACCATCGCCAGTGCCCGAATGACCATTTACACCCAGTGGGGACAGTTAATTTATCAATCAGATAACGTAGCAAATGGATGGGATGGAACCTTCAAAGGCGTTAATCAACCTGTAGGTGTGTATGTGTACATCGTTGATGTGAAATTTGCAGATGGTACAAGTGTGATGAAAAAGGGGACAGTAACCTTAATAAGATAACCACGATCGGATTAATTTATAAATCGAAAAACTACAAACCATGAAA
This sequence comes from Pedobacter yonginensis, assembly GCF_003173595.1. Taxonomy (GTDB): domain Bacteria; phylum Bacteroidota; class Bacteroidia; order Sphingobacteriales; family Sphingobacteriaceae; genus Pedobacter; species Pedobacter yonginense. The sequence goes on along the minus strand of NZ_QGNZ01000002.1, from coordinate 184,693 downwards.
ATACTATCGGCTTTAAAAATATATGCAATTATAATCGGCATAGTGCTATGCGCATCGAAATCAATTGCACAAACAGATCCACATTTCTCACAATATTATGCCTATCCACTTTGGCTAAACCCAGCATTAACAGGTGTAATTGATGGCGATTATCGAGCATCGGTAAATTTTAAACAGCAATGGGCTGCGCTAAACAGTTCTTTTTTAACAGGAGGGGCGTCATTTGATTTGGCACCCATTAAAAACTTTGCTTTTGGGGTAACCATCCTCAATCAAAGAGCCGGTGAATTGGATTTTAATTATTTAAGCGCCTTGGTTTCGGGTTCATATCGATTAAGGTTTGGTGTGGAGGGATTGCAGATGTTTAGTTTCGGCTTGCAAGCCGGTTTTGTAAATAGAAGTTTTGATTTCTCTCAGGCTCGTTTCGGTAATCAGTTCAACCCGATTACAGGTTATGATGGCGGCATGATGAGTGGGGAAACCTTCTCATCAACCTCATCTTTTGTGCCCGATGTAAACGCAGGGGTTATGTTTTTTGATGGCAATCCAAATCAAAGTGTAAATATCTTCGCAGGTGTTAGTGCGGCACATTTAAACCGACCAACAGAACGCTTTACAGGTTACAACGGTAAAACGCCAATTCGGTTTACAGCACATGGCGGGGCAAGGGTGCGCGCATCCGAATTGTTGGATATTGTGCCAAATGCATTAGTGATGTATCAAGGCAATACAAATGAAGTTTCTGTGGGTGCTTATGCCCAGCTAAACGTAAATAATTCATCCAATATCCTGTTCGGAGGCAATTATCGGGTTAAAGATGCAGCTATCGCTTTTGTGGGCCTGCAATTAAAGAACATGGTTTTTGGATTAAGTTACGATGTAAATACCTCCACTTTTCAGCGTGCTTCTAATAGCAACGGAGGTTTGGAACTTTCCATATCGCTTATTGGCAGAAATGGAATTATTGGACCAAACTTCTTTTGCCCACGATTATAGTTCAATATAAGAGGTAACAAAAACAATCATCAAATAAATAAATCGATAGAGATGAGAAAAATTTTAATCATTTTATTGGTAGCATATAGCAGTTTGGCAAACGCACAGTTTGTGGTAAACTATAAAAAAGTTGCTGATACATATTTCGAAAATAAGGATTACTATGCCGCATCTACCTTTTATAAAAAGGCCTTAAAAATTACCAGCGACAGTACCCAGGCCATTTTGCCCTATGGTAAAGAACGTAAAGCCACTAGCGATGATAAAGTGATAGAAGATTACGAAGGCGCTATTTACAATTTGGCAGAATCTAGTCGGATGTATAAGGAATTTTCTGAAGCAGAAAAATATTACGGCATCGCCATAACCTTTACCAATACCAGATATAGAAAAGCACTTTTTTGGTATGCCGAAAGCCTGAGGGCTAACCGAAAATTCAACGAAGCCATTGCCGCTTATGAAAAATTTATTCAGAAAAATAACGGCGATGTTTTAGCTAAAGATGCTCAGAAGGCAATTCTTTCAAGCAAATTTGCAATTGAAGAAATGCGTTTCCCCAGAATGGAGCAAATTAACAAAATGCCCAACAAAGTTAATGGCTTAGGATCTAACTATGCGCCATATAGATTCAATAACGAAATCTATTTCACATCGTCAAGACCCATTTCCATTGCCGGTAAAAAAGATATTGTGAAAACAGAAAATGGACAGGTTCAAGTTTCAACTAAAGCAAATCCATTCATCAACAATATTTATAGCGCAAAAAATAGTGCTGTTGAGGGAGAAATTTCGGTAAAAATGATGGGTATTAACCTACCAAAAGATATGGAAGTTGCTGCGACAACTTTTAGCCCAGATGGAAACACCGTTTACTTTACCGCTTGGCGCGACAAAGAAAAATACGCCATATACAGTTCAAAAAAATCGGGCAATAATTGGTCAGACCCTCAGCCCTTAGGCTTACAGGTAAATAGCAAAGATTTTAATGCCATGCAACCTTTTGTAACCAGCGATGGAAAGTTTCTGCTATTTTCATCTGATCGAAGCGGAGGATTTGGGAAGTTCGATTTGTGGTATTGCGTTATTCGGAATGATGGATCATTAGGGCAGCCTGTTAACTTAGGCGAAACCATCAATTCAGAAGATGACGAAAGGGCACCATACTATAATGTGGTAACCAAAAAGCTATTATTTAGTACCGATGGAAGAATTGGTTTGGGTGGATTGGATTTCTTCGAGTCAGAAGGCGATTTAATCACTTGGTCGAAACCCAAAAATATGGGTTATCCTTTCAATTCATCTAAAGACGATGTTTATTTTACCCCGATAGATGCCCAAGGAAACCGCGGGTACATCAGCTCAGATCGAGAATCATCCTGCTGTTTAGAAATTTTCGAAGTTAAAAAAGAATACTTTACCCTTAGTGGCGTACTTAACGATTGTAAAACCAACAAACCCATGGCCGATGCAACCGTAACGCTTAGTAATTACGAGGGTGATCAAAGAATCAGAACAAATGCATCCGGTATGTATAGTTTTAAAGTAGATCGAAAACGACCAATAAAATTGGCTTTTGCAAAAGATAATTATTTCTCCATCACCAAAAATTATCCTTTCGAAGAGTTGGCCAAGGCCGATACTTTAATCCATAAAGATTACTGCATTAGCCCATTCAAAATCAATATTCCCATCGTATTGGATAACGTGTATTACGAATTTGATCGTGCAGATTTAACCGAACCCTCGAAAAAGGTTTTGGATGCCTTGGCCACCATTATGGAAGATAATGCCGAAATGGAAATCGAATTAGGCGCCCATACGGATGATGTGGGTAAGGAGGAGTACAATCAGGAATTATCCGAAAAAAGAGCACAGTCTTGTGTAGATTATTTAGTAACCAAAGGCATATCCGCCTCACGTATGACATCAAAAGGCTACGGCGAGAAAATGCCCATCGCACCCAATACCCTTAAAAAAGGAAAAGATAACCCGGAAGGTAGAGCCAAAAACAGGCGCACAGAGTTTAAGGTTACAAAAAAATAGAAATTATTCAGTTGTTTTGGTTAGCCATTCCTTTAGGGGGATGGCTTTTTTTGCTATTGGCAAATAACAGAATTAAATTTAATCTTTGTAATTTCCGCTTATCAAACAAATTTATGAATATCAATATACACCCAACTGCCATTTTCAGAACACCAAAATTCTCGTATCAATCAGATATTTCGGCCTGTTGGGATGAACTTAAACAAGCCATATCCATCTCGTCGGAAGCATTTTACGAGACCATTAAAGATGTAAAGGCCGATGAAATACCAAACCTACCACCAAAAATTGTTTTTACCATTTGGAAATATTTCAACCGAGCAAAATTTCGCTCAACACCATATGGTACGTTTGCAAGTTTTAGCCTGCTAAAAAATGCGGTAAAATTTAATGCCGATAAAATCCTAATTGAAGCCCACCAACAAGAACATTCGTTTATCGATTGGCCTCAAAAAAATAATGTATCCTACTCCGTAGCAGAACTGCTTGCCAAAAATTGTTTATTGTTTAGCAACAGTAGTTACTACCCAACTTCCAACAGCTTGCGCTACATTGCCTGTACCGATGGATTATTCGAACTGGCAGAAATTAATCAAGATGTATTTGTGCAAAAGGTTTTAGAAGCCTGTTTAAAGCCCATCAGTGTACAAGAATTGGAACAAACAATGGGTATTCAAGAAGATGAGCACCAATCCTTTCTAAATCTTCTTGCAGATATGCGCGATCTTCAACTCCTGTTTACAGATCACGATCCAAATATATTAGGCGAAGATTATTTTAAAAGAATTGGTTTTTCCGATACAGGGTTGCCAAGATATATCATAGCAGAACGCAAAGCCAAAGCTGGGCAAATAGAAGAAAGATTGTTGCAACATGTACCCAGTTTAATCCAACTGTTACAGCAAATCATACCCAACAACGAAAAAGAAGCCCTTCAGAAATTTAAAAATAGATTTAAGAAAAAGTTCGAGCAAAAAGAGGTTTCGCTTTTAATTGCACTTGATCCGGAAATGGGCGTTGGATACGATGAATTGGAGCAAGCCGATCAAAGCGATGATTTTGTAGCTCAATTTAGCAACAAGCAAGCTGAAAAAACTAAAGAGGGAGAAAACCTAAAATCCACATTGGGCAAAACCCTAAATCAAGAATCCTTTGAACAAGGGAAGCCAATTTACCTAAACAAACTGGCGTTTAAACTGAGCGAAAAACCTGCTAAATTGCCCAATACCTTCAGTATGTTAATGTCGATAGCCGATGATCAATTATGTGTAGATCAGGTTGGGGGCATAACAGCAAACGGCTTAAGTGGTCGGTTTACAATGGCAAATGCCGAAGTAGAGCAGCACAGTAAGTTAATAGCAGAAATAGAGCAAAAAGCAAATCCGGATGTTTTGTTTTTTGATGTGGCCTACATGGTCGAGGCCACGGTAGATAACATCAACAGAAGAAAGATAATTTATGGGCAGCAGCTTTCTATTTTAAATTACGATACATCAGCCGAGCCTCTGTTGTTAAACGACATAATGATTTCTGTTAGAGGATCAGAAATAATACTTCGATCAAAAAAACTGAATAAAAGAATGGTGCCGAAAATGGCATCGGCATATAACTACAGCCGCTCAGATCTTTCTATCTTTCGTTTGCTCTGCGATTTACAACATCAAGAAATCGCAAGCAATTTGAATATCCCCTTAGATGCCATATTCCCAAATTTGGATTACTATCCACCACTACATTTTCATAATATCTCCTTAAGTAGGGCAAAATGGCGTGTAAAAAAAGAAGCCATCTTTCCAGCTAAAAATGAACAACTTACATTAGCACAATGCCGAACTTATCTTACAAATCTGGGTGTATCAAATTGTTTTAAAGCCGGCGCTTCCGATCAAACCTTATGTTTTAACTTAGCCAACGATGAGGATATCAACGCATTGATACAATACATGCAAAAACAAAAGAGCGTGTACTTGGAAGAGGTAATTTTGCCAGAAAGTAGCCCAGTGGTTGATGAAGATGGTAAACCATATTTAGCCCAATTTATACTCAATCTCTATCAAGAAAGCCAAATTTATGCCCCAGCCAATTTGGTAGAAAACTCAGCATCAACACACGTTCAACAATACTTTCCGCCGGGCAGCGAGTGGCTTTATTTCGAAATTTATTGCCACCAGCAACGGTCGGATGAAATGCTGATTGGTGTAATCAGTTACTTTTTAGAAACCCACGAGCAAGACATTAAATCGTGGTTTTTCATCCGCTACAACGAAAATGGAAATCATTTAAGGTTAAGGCTCTTGCTACACGATGTAGGCCAAGGGCAAGCATTAACAACCGCTCTTTCTAATTATTTAGATGATGATTTAAAAGTTGGCCTCGTATCCGATTTTCAAATTAGAACCTATAAACGCGAAACACAACGCTACGGAAATGATTTAATTGCACAAGTAGAAACTCATTTCGGAGCAGACAGCAATTATGTAATCTCGCTTTTGCAAGCCCAACCAGATGCTTTTACCAAATATAAATTGTGTTCGGATGTGGCAGATAAAATTAATCAAGCTGAAATATTCGATACAAAGGATTTCGCTAAAATGATTAAGCTATTTTCAGATTCCTATAACAATGAGCATAACCTCGATGCTACCGACTTTAAAAAACTAAACACCCAATATCAATTGTATCGCAAGGGAGCATCTATGGAGTTAAGTCCCGATCAGGCAAGCCATTTTGAGCTATTTTCGCAATCTTTCGTAGCCGTTTTAAAGCAGGCAGAGCCAAATAAAAGAATGAGCTTGTTTAGCGATTTAATGCACATGCACGTTAATCGCCTGTTTAATAAAGATCAGCGCACCCACGAAATGGTTATGTATTATTACCTGTTGAAAGATGTTCAACGCAGAAACGCAATGGCCAATTAAAATTAAACCCATCCCTCATGCTAAATTTATTTGAGCACGTTAATGCAAATCAATTCGATTTGATCTTGCTCCTTAGCGTTTAAACCGAGCGAAGCAGGTGTAGCTTCAAATTATTTGACAATCTCAAATGAAAATGAATTATGATAGGGGTTCTTGTTTTTTTAATTGAAAATCAAATTCAGTGCTAATCGGCTACCATAGCCCCGTGCTTACTCCAATCTTTTACTGCAAATCCCTGAAAAAGGGATTTGGTAAAAGGATTTCCGTGCCGCCCGGGTTTATTGCACTTAGGCAATTGCAAGTACCGAAATAAGTCGGAGTAACGATACCTTACGCCCATCCTTCATGCTGAATAAGTAATCCCTCATGCTGAATAAACAATATCTTAACCTTCTATCATGCTCAAAAAAAGGAACTATGAGCCTGAAATAATTCGGGGTAACGCTACCTTACGCCCATCCCTCATGCTAAATAAACAATCCCCACGCTGAATAAACAATCCGTGATGCTGAATTTATTTCAGCATCTTAATGGATCTATTCCCCTTATAAGTTAAACCCAATGCCTTTAATTAATGTTCAAATTAGCCATCAAATTAACCACAGTAACATTAATTTCGGTAATGTATCTGTTCTGCTGATCGGTGTAATATTTAAACTCGAAGTTGTCTTTATAAAAATTATTTAGTCGTTTTTGGATATTTTCTATACCTACATGATGGCTTTCTACTTTTTTACTCTTTACATCATTAACCATATTAATGGTTTTTATATTTAAGTGGTTGCCATGATAATCAACCGAAATAATAGCAGGTTGGGTAGAATGTGCGATATTTCCATGTTTAAAAATGTTCTCAACCAAGGTTAGCATAATTAAAGGCGGAAAGCGAAGACCAAATAAATCGCCATTAATTTGTAATTCTACGTTAAGTAAATTGGCCGTACGCAGTTTGTGTAGGTTAATCAGGTGCTCAATTTGCTCAATCTCCTCACTTAGTGGCACCAATTCCGAAGCCTCCGGGCGTTTCAAGGCATAACGCATCATTTCAGATAAGTTCATAATGGCATCAGCCGCCATTGGAGCTTTTTTACGCGCATCGTTGTAGATGAAATTCAGCGTATTGAATAAGAAATGTGGATTAATTTGGCTCCTTAAGAAATTATTTTGCGATTGAACCAAATCGTTTTCCAATGCTTGCTTTTCAATCTGAGTAACTAAACTTTGTCTTTCAAGTTGTTCTACTTTCTTCCGCTCTTCTAATGATTTTATGAGGTAAACATAACCTGTAGCAATTCCAATGTAATATAAGGCTCTAAAAATGCAGCTAAAGATAAATTCGTGATCTAAATTCATTGGCCTGGTCGATTCGAAAAAGCCAAGTTTTACAAATAAAATGCCTAGGCCAAAGCTTAAGAAGACATAAAAGCCACTTACCAAGATAATCAGTAGGGGAATTCCCAATGCGCTAAAACGAGATTTTATATTGAGTACCTTATTAAGCAAATAAGCATATACATAGAAGGAGAGTATGTTCGTGAAGTATATTAATACGTAAACCCCAAGAGGTCTGAACTTCAGCGAGGCTAACGACAAAATAACAGACTCATAAATAATATAAATACCCCAAATAAGGAAGTGAAGTCTATACTGTTTAAAGAAATTACTGAGAGTAGAAATTTTCATTTTATTGCTTTTTATCTATTTTATTAGGCCTTTTATCTTCTAAAACTAGGTGTTTGTGTAAAAAAATGGTAGTAGGTATTTAGGAGTTGCACCTTTACATCAGATAACAACAACGAATTAAAAATTTTAAAATAATTACAATGAAAGCTGAATACACTAACAAACTTGCAAAAAAAACTTTATTCATTTACAAAAGCGTTAAAGATCAAAACAACTTCGGTTACGAAAGAACAAACCCAGTTTCTGATCAAAGCCAAACTCAAGTAACCTTAGGAACATTCGCAATTTAATTTAAACATTAACCTTTCAATTATAATAATCATGACAACTCAAAACATCAAACTTGCCAAAAAAACTGTATTCGTTTTCAAAAGTGTTAAAGATCAAAACAACTTCGATTTTGAAAGAACCAATCCAATTTCTGATCAAAGTCAAACTCAAGTAACCTTAGGCACATTCGCAGTATAATTTATTTAGTAACCATTAAGTTTTAAACTCATGACAACTCAAAATATCAAAATCGCTAAAAAAACCATCTTCGTTTTCAAAAGCATCAAAGATCAAAACAACTTCGATTTCGAAAGAACAAATCCAGTATCAGACCAAAGCCAAACTCAAGTAACTTTAGGAACATTTGCAATTTAATTACTAGCTTCAATCTATCAATATCATGAAAACTCAAAACATCAAACTTTCTAAAAAAACGATCTTCGTTTACAAAAGCGTTAAAGAACAAAATAGCTTTGTTACCAACCCAATTTCTGATCAAAGTCAAACTCAAGTTACTTTAGGAACATTTGCAATTTAATTACTAGCTTCACTCTACTAATAATATGAAAACTCAAAATATTAAACTTTCTAAAAAAACGATCTTCGTTTACAAAAGCGTTAAAGACCAAAATAACTTTGTTACCAACCCAATTTCTGATCAAAGCCAAACTCAGGTAACTTTAGGAACATTTGCAATCTAATAATTAGCTCCGCCCGTCGATACTATGAAATCTCAAAACATTAAACTTGCAAAAAAAACCATCTTTGTTTACAAAAGCATCAAAGATCAAAGCAACTTTGCTACCAACCCAATTTCTGATCAAAGCCAAACTCAGGTAACTCTAGGAACATTTGCAATAATTTAGTAACTAGCTTTAATTTTAAGAATTATGAAAACTAAAAATAGCAAGCTATCTAAAAAAACTGTATTTGTTTACAAAAGTGTAAAGTATCAAAATAACTTTGTTACGAACCCAATTTCTGATCAAAGCCAAACTCAAGTAACTTTAGGAACATTTGCTCTTAGCTTTTAATTCTTAAGCGCAGGGATTTACCCTTTGTCCAAACCTCTCTCGTTCCAAAAGATTCTTATTCTCAAAAATCATTAAATAACTTTGGCACAAAAACAGCATCTGATTCAAATCAGACACTTGTAACCGAAGCTACTCCATACAAATCTTAAATGCTACTGGCTTCTGTTAGATTTTAACAAGCTATTCTGAACGTAAGCGAAGAATGCCTCTTTGTAGCCCTCTCCAATCTGAATCATCTCGTTATTAACCAAACGAATAATATTACCATCAACTTTCTTTATTGCCGACTTAGCAACAATGTTTGATTTATTCACGCGAATAAATGCATGTGTTTCTAAAGCCTTTTCAATCTCTTTTAGTGTAAGGTAGGTCGTATGCGTTTCGCCTTTAGTAATGATCTGAATATAGTTTTGCAACGCCTTGATGTATAAAATCTCATCAATAGCGATATTAGAAAACGCATATTTGTGATCGCCTTTAATATATAAGGCAGCCACCTGATCGGCATCTTTTGTCGCATTTTTAGAATTATTAGCCTCTTTCTTCAAGATTCTGTCAATACCGAGTGCAAACTTTGCAAACGAAATCGGTTTAAGTAAGTATTGATCGGATTGAACATCAAAAGCCTGAAGCGCATAATCAGGGTGAGCTGTCGTAAATATCAGGTACTTTGCTTTTTCCCTAATGTTTTTAGCCAACTCTATCCCGTTAATTCCAGGCATATCAATATCCATGAACAACAAGTCGATTTCATCGTCTGTACTTATTTCAGTTAACGCCTGTATCGGACTTGTAAAGGTTTTAAACAAATTCAAACCTGGCATTTCCGCTATGTGGTCAGTTAACACCTCAATCGCATGTTGTTCATCGTCAATAACAACGCATTTTAGATTCATGTTCTTAATTAAATATGTATGTTTGGAATGATTTCAACGCAAGTTAAATAAAAAAAGAATCTCTTCAACTAGGTGTTAGAAAAAATCTTCAATCTGGTTTGTCTAATAATCACCACAGGTTGGTGTAAAAATTCCTAAGGTTGATGTAAAAAAATACTTCAATTAGTTGTTTTTACTAAACTTTACACTGTTTGCCAAAAACAAATGATTGCACAATCGAGCCTAAAAGTAAAATTGTACAATTAAAAAAAAACATCTACCTGCCCCAATGTTGTGTAGCCTGTTGTAAAAAAATTAAGACAGGCCATACAATACTGGGATAAAACAACTTGTATTTTTTGAATAAGCAAATAAGAATAGATTAAACAGATCAATATTAAATATAATAATCATGGAACTTAAAGACGAAATAAGCCAATTTGCCGTGAGAATTAAGAAAATGCTCCCAACCGTTCAAACAGAGGATTCTACTCGGAACGCTTTAGTTATGCCATTTATTCAAATCTTAGGTTTTGACCCTTCAGAGGTTCAATCAGAAGCCGTTTTGGATTTTGGCATCAAGAAAAGTAAAAAAGTAGATTATACAATAATGAAAGATGGCGAACCTACTATCTTAGTAGAGTGTAAACACCACAACGAAAGCCTTGATATTCAGCAGTCTCGCTTATCTAAATATTTCCGTAAAACAAAAGCCAAATATGGTTTATTAACCAATGGCTTAGTTTACCGTTTTTACACAGAGAAAATGGTAAACAGTAAAAAAAATTCAGAGCCATTGTTTGAATTTAAAATTACCGATACCAAAGCTGCAACCATTGCTAAAATGATCGAAGAACATAAAGATTATTTCAAAGTTGAAGCGAAGGATGATCAGATAGCAAGCTAGACTTTATCTAACCTAATATAGAAAAACCCCTCAAAAATAAATTTGAGGGGTTTTTTATTGGTTCGTGAATACACCAAACCAATGCAGAGAAATTAAATTAACGCTACGCTTCTGCTTACAAATGCGGTTAATTCTGCACCCGTTAACATGCCTTGAGCCAATAAAGCTAAATCTATTGCTTGTTTAGCCAAGTTACTTTGCTCTTCGCCTTCAGCTTTCAAAATTTTGCTCACCAACTTGTGATTTCCATTAATGGCAACTTTGTAATTGTCGGGCATTTGGCCGTAAAAGCCCATTCCGCCACCCATTGCCGCCATATCTTTCATGCGGCGCATAAATTCATCCATGGTAATGGTAACCGGTAACTCCTCAGGGTGTAAAGCCACAACCTCTACCTGCATTCCCGGTTTTGTAATCGCTTTCTCGAAGATGGTCGTTACTTCCTTAACCTGCTCTTCATTTAAAACATGTTCGTTTTGCTCATCTTTTTCAATTAATTTGTCCGCCACGCTAGAGTCAACACGTTTAATCGATGTTTTTTCCAACTTCTGCTCCAATTGATTGATAAAATGATTGTCTATTGGCGAATCCAACACCAAAACATCGTACTCTTTTTTATTAGCCGATTGGATAAAAGCATCCTGTTTAGCCGCATCATTGGTGTACAAATAAACTACTCGTCCGTTTTTATCAGTTTGTAAAGGCGAAACTTTCTCTTTATACTCTGGCAAGGTGAAAAGTTCATTTTTCGTGTTTCCTACTAAGGCAAAATCTTTAGCTTTATCATAAAATTTATCTTCGCTAATCATGCCGTACTTCACAAACATACCAATGTCTTTCCACTTGTCTTCAAAGCTTTTACGGTCTTTAACAAACAGTTCGCCTAGTTTATCAGCAACTTTTTTGGTAATGTAATTGTTTATTTTCTTAACGTTACTATCGGCCTGTAAGAAACTACGCGATACGTTTAATGGAATATCTGGAGAATCAATCACCCCGTGCAATAACATTAAAAATTCTGGCACAATATCCTTAACCTCATCAGTAATAAATACTTGGCGAGAGTAAAGCTTAATTTTATTGCGTTGCAATTCAAAGTCGTTTTTCAACTTAGGGAAATACAATACACCAGTTAAGTTAAATGGATAATCAACATTTAGGTGAATCCAAAATAATGGCTCTTCACTAAACGGATACAGCTCGCGGTAAAAATTTAGGTAATCTTCGTCTGACAAATCTGCAGGCGCTTTTGCCCAAATTGGATTTGTTGTATTGATGATATTATCAACCTCTACATCTTTGTATTTTTTCTTTCCCTCTTCATCTTCACCATCCTCTACAGATTCGGTTTTCGTACCAAATTTAATCGGCACAGGTAAGAATTTTGCGTATTTATCAAGAATTTCTTGCAACTTCGATTCTTCCAAAAACTCTTCCGAATCTTTATTTACATGTAAAATAATATCCGTACCACGGGTAGTTTTGGTGCCTTCAGTAATTTCAAATTCTGTACTACCATCACAAATCCAACGGGCAGGTTCTGCACCATCTTGGTAAGATAAAGTTTGAATTTCCACTAAATCTGAAACCATAAAGGCCGAGTAAAAGCCTAAACCAAATTTACCAATAATTTCATTGGCATCTTTGGCATCTTTAAATTTCTCAACAAACTCACTTGCGCCAGAAAATGCAACCTGGTTGATGTATTTTTTTATTTCTTCGGCAGTCATACCCAAACCATTATCGCTAATGGTAATGGTTTTAGCTTCCTTATCAACCGCAACTTGCACCAAAGGTTGCCCAACTTCTCCGTTAAACTGACCTAATGAACCTAGTCTTTTAATTTTCTGAACCGCATCTACAGCGTTAGAAACCAATTCACGAAGAAAAATTTCGTTATCAGAGTATAAAAACTTCTTAATTATCGGGAAAATGTTCTCGGTATGTATCGAGATGTTTCCTTTTTCTTGTATGCTCATATGTGTAAATAAATTGTTTAATCTATAACCTGCATAACAAGGCTTGTTCCAAAGCCGCTTATTTGACAAATTGACAGAGACTTTTCAATTACTCATCTTTCGTTTTGGTAGGTGTATTCACAAATACTCGCTGTAGTTTGTATGTTCATTAACAACGAAAAGGGTATAAAACTTATGCTGGAAATAATTTGTAAAGCAGGGGCAGTGGATCTATTAAGGTTCGTCCAGCTTTACACTGTAGCCCCGATAGAAAAAATCGGGGGCTGCCGTTTCAATCTGGTTTATTTTACTAAGGCTAGTGCACCGCGAAGCAGGCAAATGCAAACCATCCCGCCGTGGTTTGTGTGTTCATGAATAAGGAAATAAATATAAAACTTGTGCTGAAAATAATTTGTAAAGCAGGGGCAGTGCATCTATTAATGTTCGTCCAGCTTTTCACTGTAGCCCCTATAGAAAAAATCGGGGGCTGCCGTTTCAATCTGGTTTATTTTACTAAGGCCAGTGCACAGCGACGCAAGGCAATGGCAAACCATCCCGCCGTGGTTTGTGTCTTCACGAACCACATAACAAAAGACAAAAAAAGCACTGTGAAACCACGAATCAGGGCAAATAAAAAAGCCAACACCCTAAATGAGTATTGGCTGTATATTTTGCTGATTTTTAGTTAGTTCATTAAATAAGTTTCACCCCGCCGTGGTTCGTGTCTTCACGAACCACATAACAAAAAACAAAAAGCACTGTGAAACCATAAATCAGGGCAAATAAAAAAAGCCAACACCCTAAATGAGTATTGGCTGTATATTTTGCTGATTTTTAGTTAGTTCATTAAATAAGTTTCATCCTGTTCTAACGAAAGAATTTTACTAATCTTCTTCAATAGTACATCCATTTGAAAAGGTTTTGATAAGAAATCATCCTGTCCATAATTTAATGTGGTGAAATCTTTAGGATCGTACAAACCAGAAATTAATAAAATTGGAATTTGAGAAGTACTTTCTATTGATTTTAGTTGCTCGCACAATACACGCCCATCAATATGGCCAAGTGAAATATCCAATAAAAGTAAATCGGGTTTAAAGGTTTCAATGCGATTAAAAACTTCTTCGCCATCGCTAAGTGCAGACACTTTAAAACCACCTATTTCTAAAATCAATTGTATGGTTTCTAAAACCTCAATATCATCATCAACTACCAGTATTCTCTTCATATGTTCTGTGCAATTTTGTGTGTTGTTTATTTATAACACTACTTCGCACGGTTATGTTTACAATCTTAAGAATATTTTAACAATAAATTTATATTTATCGTAAAATGTTGGGTAGTTTAAATGGCTTGCTTTACAACGCCTTCTTTTAGCAAAATAAAATTGAAAAGTTCTTCTATTGGTTTTTGCAAAATTTTGCCCGCTTCTATACCATTTTCGGCCAAAACTTGCTTCAATTCATCCTGATAATAATAAGCTATAGAACCTACAAAATGACACGGAACCTTTTTGTGCCTTGAATAGTCCTTAACATTGGTATCTACAAATTCCTGAAAGCCTGTTTTTAAAATATTTTGAATAAATGGATGGCTTTTATGATTGGCCATGAAACGGCTAAAGCTGGCGAGATAAATATTTGGAAAAGGTTTTTGATATACATTGGTAATGATTTGCTCCTTTTCTGTTGCGAAAGTTTTTTTAAACTCGGCTACCAAATCTGAAGGCATTTTTTTATACAGGTAACTCAGCAAAACCTTTTTTCCGAAAAAAGTGCCCGAACCTTCATCTCCTAAAACATAACCTAGGCCGTGGTGTCCATCGTGAATTTTTTCACCGTCAAAATAACAGATGTTTGAGCCTGTACCCAAAATGCAATTCAAACCCTCTGCATCGCCACAAGTTGCATAAACTGAGCCGAGTAAATCATGATCGACAGAAATAAAAGCATTTGAAAAAACTGCAGAAAGCCCGTTCGATACCACCTCATGTTTATCGGGCGATGAACATCCTGCACCAAAGAAATAAATCTCCTTCACCTCTAAGGCAAATTCCATAACCGTTTCATTCTTCGAAATCAGTTTAGTTATTTCCTGCTCACTTAAAAAATAAGGGTTTATACCAGGCGTATTAAATGTAATGGTTTCACCATTGAAATAACCCATCCAATCGGTTTTGGATGAACCGCTATCTGCAACAAGTATCATGGACTAAATATAAAAATTAATTGGTTAAGTTTATATTTCCGCTAATTTCTTTAAGCGTTGTTTCTGCTAATTTGGCTTGGTATTGCATTTCAATGAAGCGATTTTGGGCATCAATAGCATTTCTTTGTGCTTCTCTCAATTCTAAAGGTGCTATGCTTCCCAAACGGTATTTAGCAAGGGTAATATCTAAGTTTTCTTTCGCAATATTTACATTGGTTTGCTCAAGCTTTACCAAATCCAGATAAGTACTGTAGTTTTGATAAGCAGAAAGTAGTTGCGCATTAACGTCGAGCTTGGTTTTGTTCAAATTCAGTAGCGAATTATCAATATCAATTTTAGCATTACGCTCTTGTTGTCTTTGTAAAAAACCATTAAAAAGATTTAAGCTTGCCGTTACGCCGTAAGTAAAACCGTTAGCCGCAAATTTCTGGTTAAAACCCGTCGGACTGGTACTGTTTGCTCGGCTGTACCCTGAATTTAAGCTAACTGCTGGGTACCTCGACCCACGAATGGATTTTAAGGTCAATGCGGCTATCCTCTGATTAATAAAGGCGTTTTGAACATTCGGGTTTTGTTTTTCGGCAACTTCAGCAAGCTGGCTATAAATCAAGCCATCATCTACCCCAATTTCGTTTACAACATTAAAGTCGGTACTGATCTCTCTTACCATCAATTGGTTTAATCGAACTTTGGCAACCTTTAAAGCGTTTTTGGTTTGTAAATAATTGGATGTATCCGTATTGTAATCTACCTGAGCCGTTAGCACATCAAGCTTAGAACCTCTACCCAGTTCCAGTTTGGTTTTGGCAATTTGTGTTCTCAACACAGAAACGTCCATTGCGCTATCTGCAGCAATTACCAATTGTTGCTGTCTCACTACATCGTAATAGGCGGTAATTACATCAGAAACTGTGGTTAAGATTGTTAATCGAGCGTTTATTTCACCCTGTTTTTCCAATTCCTTTAACCGGTCATAGTTGGCAAACATGGTAAAACCATCAAAAATGGTCCAGTTTAAATCGGCCCCCAGGCTATTATTTGTACTTTTAGCACCCCTAATCACCCGATCTTCACCAGTTACGGGCGTTTGTCTGGTGTTTTGAATACTTCCCCCATTGGTGTAATTGGCAGCAACATTTGGCAGCATTCCTGCGTTACCAATGGTTGCATTATTTTTCGCAATATCGATATTGTTTTTACTGATTTTGATGTCGTAGTTATTTTGGAGCGCAATGCTTATCGCATCTTGCAAACTGAGCTTCTCTTGGGCAAAGGCCGAAAACGAACTTAAACTCAGCAATAATATTAATAGATTTAATCTTCTGCTCATGTTATTTATTTTGATCCCTCCAATGCTTCGTGTTCATAACGATCAGCTTCTTTTAAGTCTTTGTTTGGCTTGTATGGTTTTGCCCAATACGAATATATTGCCGGAATTACAAAAAGGGTTAAAATTAAAGAAAATAACGTACCACCAACAATAACAGTTCCCATACTCATTCTGCTTTTTGCAGCCGCACCCAATGCCAAAGCAATGGGTAAAGCGCCAATTGCAATGGCCAAACTTGTCATTAAAATTGGGCGTAAGCGAGAAACTGAAGCCTCGCGTATGGCTTCTGGAATTGGAATGCCCTTCTCCTTGAGCTGGTTGGCAAATTCTACAATTAAGATACCGTTTTTAGTTACCAAACCGATGAGCATAATGGTACCAATTTGACTAAAGATATTCCAACTTTGACCACATAACCAGAGCGATAAGAATGCCCCTGCGACCGCCATGGGTACAGTTAAAATAATGATGATTGGATCTTTAAAACTTTCAAATTGTGCAGATAAAATTAGATAAACCAATAGCAAAGCCAATCCAAAGGCGAAAAATGTGTTCGATGAGCTTTCTTTAAAATCTCTCGATTCTCCACTCAAATCGGTAGAGAAGCTTTCATCCAAAACCTTTTTAGCAATGGCATCCATAGCATCGATACCTTCGCCAATACTTTTCCCTGGAGCTAAACCAGCAGAAACCGTAGCGGCTATGAAACGGTTATTTCGGTAGAGTTGTGGCGGACTGCTTTCTTCCTTCGCCGTAACCAAATTATCCAGCTGTACCAGCTCTCCGCTATCATTTCTCACATATACCGAACTTAAATCCAATGGGTCTTTTCTATCGCCCCGATCAAACTGCCCAATAACCTGATATTGCTTTCCATTCATAAAGAAATAAGAAAAACGTTGCCCACTAAGGCCAAGATTTAAGGTTTGTGCAATTGACGCAATAGAAACACCTAGATTTTTTGCCTTATCACGATCGATGGTGAGATTAATTTCTGGTTTGTTAAACTTCAAGTTCACATCAGAAGTAGTGAAAGTTGGGTCTTTAGAAACCGCTTCCATAAACAATGGCACCTTCTCTCTCAGTTTTTCAAAATTTTGTGCCTGAATGATGTAACTTATCGGCAAGCCACCTCTACGACCAACAGAAATTGTAGGTTGCTGATTTACAATCGTTTTTCCTTCGGTGAATTTTTTTGTGAGTCTGGTTAACTGATCGGCAATTTGCTGTTGCGTTCTGTCTCGGTCTTCTGGATTGACTAAACCCATACGCAAAAAACCAGAGTTTACAGATCCCGAACCGCCAAAGCCTGGGGAGGTAATGGTGATGTTTACGTTTTTTTCTGGAACTGAATCAATAACCAATTGATTCAATTTCATGATGAATTTATCCGTGTAAGCAAATGATGCCCCTTCTGGTGTGGTTACATTGATGTTGATGGCACTTCTATCATCGTAAGGCGCAGTTTCTTTAGGAAGGATTTTCCAGAAAAGAAAAATTAAACCCATACAAACCAAGATAATCGGGATAGATAACCATCGTCTATCTAAAAACTTATTTAGATTGGTTTCATAACCATCGTTCAGCTTAACAAAATAAGGCTCCGTCCAATTGTAAAATTTTGATGGCTTATGGCCACCTTTTTTCATTAAATAGGCATTAAGCATTGGCGTTAAGGTAAGCGATACAAAAGCCGATATTAAAACGGCCGCACCAATTACCACCCCAAATTCTCTAAACAATCGCCCAACAAATCCTTGTAAAAATATTACTGGGAGGAATACCGCTGCAAGCGTAATGGAAATGGAAATTACGGCAAAGAAAATCTCATTTGAGCCTTTAATTGCAGCCTCAAATGGCGACATACCTTCTTCAACTTTCTTAAATATGTTTTCTGTTACCACAATCCCATCATCAACCACCAAACCTGTGGCCAAAACAATGGCAAGTAAGCTTAATACGTTAATGGAAAATCCAAAAGCGTACATAATAAAGAAGGTGAAGATTAAAGAAACAGGAATATCAATCAGCGGACGGAAAGCAATTGCCCAGTCTCTAAAAAATAAATAGATAATTAAAATAACCAGTATGAGAGATAGACCGATGGTTTCTGCCACCTCAGTTACCGAACGTTTAATAAATAAAGTGGTATCTAATGCAACTTTAAGTTTAATATCCTGCGGAATATCTGCCTTCAACTTATCAAAACGCTTATAAAATTCGTTGCTAATATCCAGATAGTTGGCGCCTGGCTGCGGTATAATGGCAACAGCCACCATGGGTCTGCCCGACTCTCTTAAAATCGTTTCCTCGTTTTCAGGCCCTAGAACGGCATAACCTACATCTTTTAATTTGATAACTTGGTTACTGTCTGTTTTTAGAATGAGGTTATTAAACTGCGATTCGTTGGTTAATTTACCCAAAGTTTTAACCGTAAGCTCGGTTGTGGCCCCAGTAATTTTTCCTGATGGCAACTCCACATTTTCATTATCTAAGGCGGTAACAATATCTTGCGAGGTTAGTCCATAAGCACTTAACTTATTGGGGTCCATCCAAATTCGCATGGCATATTTCCTTTGGCCTTGAATTTGTACGCTACTTACCCCTGGTATAGTTTGAATTCGGTCGGCAATAACGTTTTCGGCAAAATCACTCAATTCAAGCGTGTTTCTTTTATCGCTTTGAATGGTCATCGATAAAATGGCATCGGAGTTGGCATCTGCCTTACTTACCGTTGGCAAACCATCAATATCTTTCGGTAAGGTTCTTGCCGCTTGCGAAACTTTATCACGTACATCGTTGGCGGCCTCTTCTATGTTTTTATCGAGATTAAACTCAATGGTAATGTTACTCGTACCTTGGTTACTAGATGATGAAATGTTCCGAATCCCATCGATAGAGTTAATGGATTTTTCTAATGGTTCGGTAATTTGTGATTCGATGATGTCTGAATTGGCTCCAGGATAGGAGGTTCTTACAGATACAACGGTTGGGTCAATAGACGGATACTCGCGTACGCCCAAAAAGTTATAACCGATTACCCCAAACAGGACAATCATTAGGTTCATAACAATAGCAAGAACCGGTCTCTTTATACTGGTAGTGGAAATACTCATACTTATTGTTTAACCAAATTAACTTTTACCGGAGCGTCTTTTTTCAATGCCATCGATCCAGTTGTTAAAACGGTATCGCCAGCTTTCAATCCAGATGTAATTACAATATTTTCAGCTGTACGTGTGCCTGCCTCAACTTTAACTTCCTGTGCTTTTCCATTTTTTTGGATGTAAACAATTTTTCCTTTCAAAACGGGAACAACGGCTTCATTAGGGATTAGAATGGCATTATTTAAAGTACTTAATGCCAGTTTTATTTTAGCGAAAGATCCAGGTAACAAAGCATTGTTTGAATTTGGTGCCAGCGCCCGAATTTGTAAGGTTCTGGTTGTTGCATTAATTCCAGGCTCAATGGCATATACTTTTCCGGTATTTTCTTTCGAAGATCCATCAGTAGTAAATGTGATTTCTGAGCCAACCTTAATTTCACCCGCATATTTTTCTGGTACCGAAAAGGTAACTTTTATGGGGTTTGTACTTACCAAGTTTGCAATGGTCGTAGCCGGGGTTAAATAAGTTCCGGCCGAAATATTTCTCAAACCTATACGCCCAGTAAACGGTGCACGTATGGTTGTTTTAGCCAATTGCGCTCTAATTAATTGCGATTGCGCCTGCAAAGATTTTAAGTCTGCCAAAGAAGTATCGTACTCTTCCTGACTGATAGCGCCTTTGGCTAAGAGCTGTTTCGCTCGGTTTTCATTGGTGCCAGATAGGCGTTGCTTGGTTAATGCTTCTTGCAGTTGCGCCTGTATGTCAAGGTCGTTAACTTTTACCAAAACAGTCCCTTTACTTACTGTCGAACCTTCTTTGAAAAAAATTCCGGTAACTAGGCCTGACACTTCACTTTTAAGGATTACAGATTCATTTGCATCAATGGCACCGGTAATTTCCAAATCGTTATCAAATGAAACAGGTTTTACCACGATTCCATCAACTATTAATGGAGCCGATTTGCCATCTTTGCCGCCTTTTCCACCTTTGCCTGCAGATGCTCCTCCGCCTTTCCCTTCTATTTTCTTGTTCGCACTAATGCGATAATAAACTAAATAAGCTAGCCCTAAAGCTAAAATGATGTAAAAAATATACCTTTTCTTCATGTATTGGTGTGTGTGTATAACTGTTGAGAACATTAATATAGAACAAATGTTCGAAAATTGGTTGGTAAAAATATCCAATTAGTTTAAGCTTAAATTCGTTGTATTAAGGATGTTACTAAATCAACAAGCGCTCAAGACTATGTTGCACCACATATTGGCCTTATTGTGAAAACTTCCGTATCAACAGGGTTTAGGTAAAATTTATAGCTCAATTGCCATTAAAATTTTAAACGATGATAAGAAACTATAAATTTGTTGCAAAACACCATCCATATGTTTAATAAAAAATCAGTTTTAAGTTTAGTTTTATTACTAACGAGTATTATGGCAGCTAAGGCGCAAGTAAAAATAGGTTTCGAGGTTTCCTTTAAAGAACCACAGGCACATTATGCCGAAATACAGATGAATATTTCTGGTTTAGTTAAAGATTTCGTGGATGTAAAAATGCCAGTTTGGACCCCAGGTTCTTACTTGGTGCGCGAATTTGAAAAAAGTGTGGAAGAATTTAAAGCTACCGCTGCCGGCAAAACTGTAAGGGTAGAAAAAGTTAGGAAAAATACTTGGAGAATCTTTTCTGCTAAAGCAACAAATATCCAAATCAATTACCGTGTATATGCTTTCGAAATTTCTGTACGTACACCTTTCATTGATGATTCCCATGCTTTCTTATCGCCAACGGGTATATTCATGCACCCAGATGGAATGATTAAATCACCCAGTACCGTTAAAATTGTTCCATTTAAAACTTGGAGCAAGGTATCAACCGGATTAACTCCGGTAGCTGGCGAAAACTTTACCTATAAAGCAACTGATTTCGATATTTTATATGATAGCCCGATTGAAGTCGGCAACCAAGATGTTTTCGAATTTACCGCTTCTGGTGTACGCCACGAAGTAGCCATGTACGGTGGTGGTAATTATGATAAAGAAAAACTAAAGGTAGATATGGCCAAAATTGTGGAGCAAGAAACCGCAGTTTATGGTGAAAACCCGAACAAATACTATTTATTTATTGTACACAACTTTTCTCGTGGCGGTGGCGGTTTAGAGCATTTAAACTCTACAACCTTAGGTGCAACCAGAAACGCCTACAATACAGAAGCAGGTTATAAAGGCTTTTTAGGCTTGGTTGCTCACGAGTACCATCATTTATGGAATGTTAAACGCTTGCGTCCGGTGGCCTTGGGTCCGTTTGATTATGATAACGAGAATTACACCACCAATTTGTGGGTGGCTGAAGGTTTTACCTCATATTACGAAAACAAATATATGCATCGTGCTGGCTTTAATGATGCCAACACTTTTGTAAATGATTTGGCGGGAGCTATAGCTGTTGTACTAAACACACCAGGTGCTAAATACCAGTCTGCCTCAGCATCGAGTTACGACGCTTGGATTATTGGCTATCGCCCAAATGAAAACTCTAAAAACAATTCCATTTCGTATTATAACAAAGGCGAGGTAATTGGAATTATGATGGATTTGGAAATCATCAACGCCAGTAAAGGTACAAAAAGCCTCGATGATGTAATGAAAGCCATGTATTTACAATGCAAAACCTTGAAAAGAGGTTATACCGATGCAGAATTTAAGGCTATGGTGGAAAAAATTTCTGGTATTAATTTCACCAATTTTTGGGCTAAATACATTAATGGGGTAGATGATGCCGAATACGGTAAATATTTTGGCTATGCTGGTGTAGATGTTTCTACAGAAAACGCAACGCCAGGAAAACCTGTAACAGGTGCAAGTGGTCAGTTAAGCAACAGCGGTTTAATGGTTACTTCAGTTACAAGAAATTCGGCCGCTTGGGTTGATGGCTTAAATGTAAACGATGAAATTATCTCTTTAGATGATGTAACGGTTAATGATGCCCTCTCCAACATCAGGTTAAGAAGCCCTCTAATTTCATTAGATGTACTGCCAGTTGTGGCCAAAAAGAATATTGGAGAGGTGTTGAAAGTTAAAATTAAGCGTGATGGAATTGATCGCGAGCTATTGTTAACCCTAAAAGCAAACCCAAGTGTGCGTTTGAAAGCAACCATAAATGAAAACGCTAGTCCAGCACAGAAAGCTGTTTTTCAAAAATGGACAGGTAAATAACCTGTTTTCGGCTTTAGCCGTACAGGAGAAAGGCCAAAGCATTTTGAATGCTCGTTAAGGTGCTGAAATAAATTCAGCATGACGGATGGTTTTGAAGCATGACGGAGGGCACACATCAAAGTGTTTGTAAAGAGGACAACTAAATAATGTTTATTTAAAAGGCATAAAAAAACCGTGAGCAAATTGTTCACGGTTTTTTTATAAATGCTTCGTACCAAATTAAAAGGTATATCTAAAGCCTAAGCCAAATCGGCCAGCATTAAAGTCGCTATCATTGCTGCCAATGTATAATCTTGGTCTCCAATCTAAAGCCAATGCCAAAGGTGCACCGCTAAATTTATAGTCTAAACCTACCATCGGCACTAAATAAAAGCTAGATCCACCATCGTAAAGTTGTACAGATGGACCACCACCAAGGTACCAATCAAGTCCTTTAGCACCAGGAATTGGAGCGTTGTACTGTAAGAAAGCTTGTAAAATCGTAGAATTTCCACCGAACAAAACTTCGCCTTGTAAAGCTGCATTTCTGCTGAAATGATGTCTAACAGATGGGCCAACTAAGGTTGCTCCATCACCAAAATCGATACCCAAGCCTAAACCAGTTTTGTAATTTTGAGCTTTAACAGTCGTTGCAGTCATCGCGAATAAGGCTACGCAACCAAAAATAGTAAAGAATAATTTTTTCATAATTTGTAATTTTAAGGATGAATTATTAAGGTTGCAATTAAACAACATTTGTGCCGTTTATGTTTTTTGGGTAAAAAACAGATTAGATAAAAACAATGCTTGCATAGTAATTTTGTAATTGCTAAGTTTATTTAAATATTTACATGATGAAATTTTAGCAAAGCTATCGTAGGCTTAAATAGAATTTCTAATCACAAAAAACATATTGTTTACGTCTTTATGTTTGATTTTTTTAACTTAACCAAATATTATAAATTATATGGCTGCATCAATTAAACGGGTTTTCGATCTCTTAAAATTTAGCCTTGAGCAACCCAAAGCAGAATTCATCAGCGGAAAAATTAAAGGAAAGTGGATAAATTACAGTACACAAGATTTTTGCAACACGGTTGACGATTTAAGCCGAGGATTAGTCAAACAAGGCATTGGCAAAGGCGGTCGGGTGGCGGTGATGTCTCACAACAGGCCAGAATGGAATATTGCCGATTTTGCGGCCAACCAAATTGGTGCCTATCAAATTCCATTGTATCCAACGCTAGCAGAAAACGATATTCAATTTATTTTAAAGGATGCCGAAATCGCAATAATTTTTGTTGCAGACGAGGAAATTTACAAAAAGGTTAAACCTTGTGTAGAAGCTGTAAATCCAGCGATAAAAATTTATGGTTTTAATGAAATACAAGGTACCGCGCACTGGAGTACCTTATTAGAAGAGGGTAAGTCCAGTGCCGAAATCAATCTTGATGAATACCGTGACAAGGTAAAGCCGGAAGATATTCTGACTTTAATATACACATCTGGTACAACTGGCACCCCGAAAGGCGTGATGTTAACACACCACAATTTAGTTTCAAACTTTGTAAACTCGGCCGTGGTAATGCCCGAAGGCGTAAGCAAAGGATTGAGCTTTTTACCGCTTTCGCATATTTTCGAGCGCATGATTATCTATTTGTACCTCTTTAATCACACGGCGGTGTATTATGCAGAAAGTATGGATACCATAGTTGCAGATATTCAGCAAGTTAAGCCAAATGCTTTTTCAACCGTTCCTCGTCTTTTAGAAAAGGTGTACGATAAAATAATGGAAAAGGGAAAATCTCTAACTGGAATTAAAAAAGGGATTTTCTTTTGGTCGGTTGCATTGGCCGAAAAATATACAACCGATGCTGGCCCTTGGTATAATTTTAAATTGGGTATTGCAAGGAAACTGGTTTTCAAAAAATGGCAGGAAGCTTTAGGAGGCGAGATTGTAGTTATTGTTTCTGGGGGTGCAGCACTAAATCCACGATTGGCAAGAATTTTTTGGGCAGCAGGAATGCCTGTGTTTGAAGGATACGGATTAACCGAAACCTCGCCTGTAATTACGGTAAATCACTTCGGTGGAACGATGTTTGGCTCTGTTGGCGAGGTGATTAAAGGTGTGGAAGTAAAAATTGCCGAAGATGGTGAAGTTTTAACTCGCGGCCACCAAGTGATGAAAGGCTATTATAATCGTCAAGATTTAACAGATGAAGCCATTGATCGTGAAGGCTGGTTCCACACTGGCGATATAGGTGAATTGGTAGATGGGCGCTTTCTAAGAATTACAGATCGTAAAAAAGAAATGTTTAAAACCGCAGGCGGAAAATACATTGCGCCACAAATGCTTGAAAATAAATACAAAGAATCTATATTTATCGAGCAGATTATGGTTTTGGGAGAGAATAGAAAATTCCCTTCTGCCCTGATTGTTCCTAATTTCGAAACACTAAAAACATGGGCGGGTAGAAAAGGCATTCCATACACTACTAATGAAGAAATTATAAAAAACGAGCAGGTTTTAACGAAATATACTGAGGTAATTGAAGCTGCAAGTGTGGGTTTTGGTAAATGGGAACAAGTTAAGCGTTTTGCCTTATTGCCAAAAGAATGGAGCATTGATGGGGGAGAGCTTACACCTAAATTAAGTTTAAAAAGAAAAGTAATTACAGAAAAAAATAACGAAATCATTGAAAAGATATACAAGGATGCAGAGAACTACAAGGCATCGAACTAATTATAAAGTAATATCAGCTTACCTTTTTATCGTTTTATTATGCTCAGCTTGTGCAAGCGGGCAATTGGGTAAAAACAACAGTAACGAATTTAGAAATGGGATGGTGGTTTCAGCCCATCCAGCCGCCTCAGAAGTTGGCATAGAAATCTTAAAAAAAGGAGGCAATGCAATAGATGCAGCAGTTGCCGTTCAATTTGCCCTAGCCGTTGTTTATCCTAATGCAGGAAATATTGGCGGCGGTGGTTTCATAGTTTATCGCGCTGCAAGCGGAGAAGTAAATACGCTCGATTTTAGGGAAAAGGCCGCACAAGCTGCTAACCGTGATATGTATTTGGATTCAGCAGGTCATCCGATAGTGGACAAAAGTTTATATGGTGATTTGGCTGCCGGTGTACCAGGTTCGGTTGATGGGATGGTGGAAGCCCACAAAAAATACGGCAAACTAACTTGGGCGCAGGTTTTACAGCCCGCTATCGAACTTGCCCAGAATGGATTTAAAATTACCAAAAGACAAGCAAGCGAATTAAACGGTCTCCACCAAAAATTTATGCAGTTCAATCCCAACGGTACGGCATTCGTAAATTTGGAGAGTCCTTGGCAAGAAAATGATGTATTGGTACAGAAAGAGCTCGCCAATACACTCAAATTGATTCAGGAAAAAGGCAGAGCAGGGTTTTATGAAGGTGCCGTTGCCGATTCAATTGTAGCTGAAATGCAACGTGGCAAAGGGTTAATCACCAAAGCCGATTTAAAGAATTACCGCGCCACATGGCGAAAAGCAATTATAGGTCAGTATAGAGGTTATAAAATTGTCACTATGCCCCCAACATCGAGCGGTGGGATTGCCCTCGTTCAACTGCTTCAATCGGTAGAACCTTTTCCATTAAGAAAATGGGGTCATAATGCCGATTCAACAGTACAGGTGATCGTAGAAGCCGAAAGAAGAGTGTATGCAGATCGCGCTACGCACTTGGGCGATCCTGATTTTTATGCCGTTCCGCAAATGGAACTCACCAAGCCCGAATACAATAAAAATAGAATGGCTAATTTTAACTGGAACGCTGCAACTCCAAGCAGTGCAATCTTTGCTGGCGAAGTTAAAGGCAAGGAGCACGAAGAAACCACCCATTTCTCTATTGTGGACAGAGCCGGAAATGCTGTGTCCATCACCACAACGTTAAATGGTTCTTATGGAGCTTTGGTAGCCGTAAAAGGTGCGGGCTTCCTCTTAAATAATGAAATGGACGACTTTTCTGTAAAACCTGGCGCCCCAAATATGTATGGTTTAGTTGGAGGTGAAGCCAATGCAATTGCACCGAATAAAAGAATGCTAAGCTCCATGACACCAAGTATTGTAGAAAAAGACGGAAAATTGTTCATGGTTGTGGGTACCCCAGGTGGTTCAACCATTATCACTTCGGTTTTGCAAACCATTATTAATGTAATCGATTTTGATATGTCGATGCAATCTGCTGTATCGGCGAAAAAATTTCATCATCAGTGGCTACCAGATGAAGTGTATGTAGAAAAAGACGCTTTGGATAGTTTGACTACACAGAAGTTAAAATCTAAAGGCTATGTAATTAGCCCGAGAGGGCCAATTGGCCGTGTTGATGCGATATTAAAAACCAAATGGGGCTATTATCAAGGTGGTGCTGACCCGCGTGGCGATGATAAGGCCATTGGCTATTAATCCTTTAATAAAGTAATTTTTTGATCAAATCATAGTTTTGGTATGGCGATTGCATAGAATGGTCAAACGCTTATTTAACGTTATTTAGAAATTATGAAATCAAAATTATTCAAAGCATTACCAGTAGCAATTGCTGGTTTATTTATTGGATCAGTAGCTCAAGCTCAAGAGCCAATGGCATCAAGCACAACCAGTTTAAGAACATGGTCAATCGGTGTTAATGCCGGTGTACTTACACCATTATCTCCACTGGGCGGTAAAAACGATTTTAGCAACAACAAATCTAGTTTAGGCTATGGTCTTTACATCAAAAAACAATTTACACCTTATTTCTCTTTACGTTTAGACGGAGTTAGAGGGAAATTGAAAGGTGATAATACAGAAGCTTTCGAAAGCGGAGTAACCAACAATTCACCAGTAAGATCATTTGATACTCAGTTAGAATATTCTGGAACCTTAAGCGCAGTTGTTAATATGTTTAACATCGATATGTTTAAGAAAGAAAATGCATTACAACTTTATGCTTCAGCAGGTGCAGGTTTAGCAGGTTACAAACCAACCATTACAACTGCTGCAGGTACAGTAGATTACGCAGGTGGTAAAAACATTAGCGAATTAATTATTCCGGTTGGCCTGGGTGCTAAATTTAAAATTTCTGACGCGGTAAACTTTGATTTAGGTTGGACAATCAACTTTGTTGATGGTGATAACTTAGATGGTTACTACAGAGGATCAAACGATAAATATAACTATGCTTATGCAGGTTTAGAATTTGCACTTGGAAGCGGAAAACAATTGGCTTTCCACAATCCAGTTGCAGCCACTTATGATGAAGCTTTAGCTGCGAAAAATACGGCTAACGCATTAAAATCAGACTTAGATGCTCAAAAAGCTGAAAATGCAAAATTGCGTTCAGATTTAAACAACTTATTAGCTGATGCTGATGGTGACGGTGTTGCTGATAAATTAGATAAATGCCCTGGTACACCAGCAGGTACAGTGGTTGATGGTTCTGGTTGTCCATTAAAAGTGCCAGCTCCACAAATTACAGAGAAAGTAATCGTTACTGAAGCAGATCGTGCAGTTGTTAAAGAAGCCATTAAAAATTTAGAGTTCGATTTAGGTAAAGCTACTATTCGTTCTAAATCTTTCGCATCTTTAAATAGAGTTGCAGCATTATTAATCGAGAAAAACTTCAGCTTAAAATTAGCT
Organism: Pedobacter yonginensis; assembly: GCF_003173595.1. GTDB lineage: Bacteria > Bacteroidota > Bacteroidia > Sphingobacteriales > Sphingobacteriaceae > Pedobacter > Pedobacter yonginense. The sequence continues at coordinate 156,528 of NZ_QGNZ01000002.1, read as the reverse complement.
GGTCATACAGATAACACAGGTTCTAAAGAATTAAACTTACGTTTATCAAAAGATAGAGCAGAATCAGTGAAAGCATATTTAGTTTCTCAAGGCGCTAATGCATCTCGTATAGAAGCTACAGGTTATGGAATGGGTCAACCAATTGCAACAAACAAAACTGCAGCTGGTCGTCAACAAAACCGTCGTGTAGAATTTACAATTTACTAATCTAACTTAGTTTTAATAGAAAGCGTCCTGATGAAAATCAGGACGCTTTTTTTGTGACAAAAAATAATTAATTTCTGCTTGCATTAACAAAATACATTCGTTAGCTTTGTTATGCAAGCATAATAAAATTAACCAAATGAAGCAACAACAAACATTAGATTACCACGTAAAGTTTGCCTGGCAAAATATGTTTAATAAATATAATCAAATGGCATCAAGTTTTGGGATCACCCAGGCGATTGGTTATATGTTAATTAATATTGATGATGTTGATGGTACAGCTGTTTCGAATCTTGCAGCGTTGCTTGGTGTTAAAGCCACCAGCTTATCTCGCATGTTAAACAACATGGAAGAGGCTAGGTTAATTTATCGCGAAACTTCGGTTGGAGATAAAAGATCTGTTAAGGTTTTTCTGACCGATTTTGGTAAAGAAAAGAAACATTTAGCCAAAGGTGTTGTTCGCAAATTTAATGAGTATCTCGACGAGCATTTCTCCAAAAAAGAAAAGGAGACTTTCATAAATCTATTGATAAAACTAAATGATATAACTGTAGCATATACCGTTGATTAACATGAAAAGAAGCATAAATAAAGTTGCTGTTTTAGGCTCAGGTATTATGGGTTCGCGTATCGCCTGCCACTTCGCCAATATTGGTGTAGAGGTTTTGTTGTTGGATATTGCCCCAAAAGATTTGAATCCAGATGAACAAGCAAAAGGATTAACATTGGATCACCCTGCGGTGAAAAATCGAATTGTAAATACCGCCTTGCAAACTGCTGTAAAAACAAATCCATCCCCAGTTTATTCTAAAAAAGTATTGAATAAAATTAAAACAGGAAACTTCGATGATGATATGTCGAAGATTTCAGGCTTTGATTGGGTGATTGAAGTAGTAGTCGAAAATCTGGACATCAAAAAGAAAGTTTTTGAGCAGGTTGAGCAATTCCGCAAACCAGGTACATTAATTACTTCAAATACTTCCGGTATTCCCATTCATCTTATGGCTGAAGGAAGAAGTGATGATTTTAAAGCGCATTTCTGCGGAACACACTTTTTCAATCCGCCACGTTACTTAAAATTATTAGAAGTAATACCAACGCCACACACCAAGCCAGAAATTGTTGATTTCTTGATGCATTATGGTGATAAATTTTTAGGTAAAACTACGGTGCTCTGCAAAGATACGCCAGCTTTTATTGCAAATCGTGTAGGTGTTTATTCCATCATGGCACTTTTGCATTTGGTTGAAAAACTAGATTTAACTGTAGAAGAAGTAGATAAGTTTACTGGTCCAGCTTTGGGCAGGCCAAAATCGGCAACTTTCCGCACATCGGATGTGGTTGGTTTAGATACCATGATTAAGGTTGCCAAAGGGCTTTATGATAATTGTCCGGAGGATAAGGCGCATGATTTATTTCAACTTCCAGCCTATGTAAAGAAAATGGAAGAGCAGAAATGGCTAGGTGATAAAACCAAGCAGGGCTTCTATAAAAAAACAAAAACGGCTGATGGTAAAACGGAAATTCTTGCGCTTGATTTAAAAACTTTAGAGTACAAGCCACAGCAAAAAGTAAAATCGGCCACTTTAGAAATGACCAAGCCGGTTGAAAATCTTCGCGATAGGATGAAGATTTTTGCCAAGGGGAAAGACAAAGCAGGTGAGCTTTTCCGTCATTCTTCATTTGGTTTGTTCGAATATGTATCCGATAGAATTCCAGAAATATCTGATGAATTATATCGTATAGACGATGCCATGCGAGCAGGGTTTGGCTGGGAACTAGGCCCATTTGAACTTTGGGATGCCGTTGGCGTTAAAGAAGCCCTCGAAGGGATGGACCAATATGGAAACAAAGCTGCGGCTTGGGTACATGAAATGCTTGATGCTGGAAATACCTCATTTTATAAAGTTGAGGATGGCATTAAAAAGTATTATGACATTCCCTCAAAATCCTATAAGGCTTTACCAGGAACAGATGATTTTATCATTTTAGATAACATTCGCGAAAACAAAACGCTTTGGAAAAACTCGGGTGTATCTATTATTGATTTAGGCGATGGCATCTTAAGTGTAGAGTTCCACACCAAAATGAACACAATCGGTGGGGATGTAATTTCTGGAATCAACAAAGCAATTGACATGGCTGAGAAAGACTATCGTGGCTTAGTTATCGGCAATGATGGCGCTAATTTCTCTGCGGGCGCAAATGTTGGGATGATTTTTATGATGGCCGTTGAGCAGGAATGGGATGAATTGAATATGGCGATTCGCATGTTCCAAAACACATCTATGCGCATTCGTTACTCATCAATTCCAGTGGTAGTTGCGCCACACAATTTAACATTAGGTGGTGGTTGCGAATTTAGTTTACACGCCGATCATGTTCAGCTTTCTGCCGAAACGTATATGGGTTTGGTTGAGTTTGGTGTAGGGGTAATCCCAGGCGGAGGCGGCACAAAAGAGTTTGCCTTAAGAGCTTCTGATGAATATAAAGATGATCAAATCGTTCAAAATGCTTTGAAAGAACGTTTCTTAACCATTGGTATGGCGAAAGTTTCTACATCAGGCTATGAAGCGTATGAGTTGGGTTACCTTCAAAAGGACAAATTTTCGATTTCAATGAACCGCAACCGATTGTTGGCTGATGCGAAAGCAAAAGCAATTGAACTTGCCGATGCTGGATATACAAAACCAGTTCAACGTACTGACATTAAAGTATTGGGCAAGCAAGGTTTAGGAATTGTTTATGCAGGTGCAAACAGCATGTATGCGGGGCATTTTATTTCCGAACACGATAAAAAAATCTCCGAAAAGTTAGGTTACGTAATGTGTGGAGGTGATTTATCCTCTCCAACAGAAGTAAGCGAACAATATTTGTTGGATTTAGAAAGAGAAGCCTTTTTGTCACTTGCTGGGGAACGAAAATCGCTGGAAAGAATTCAATCAATTATAACAAAAGGTAAGCCATTAAGAAACTAGGGAATAGAGGTGAGAGAGTTGGGATATGAGAGGTTAGATATTAGATATGAGAAGTTAGATATGAGAGGTTAGAGATTAGATGACAGAGCTTGTCAGGTCACCAATCTCTTTTCTCCTATCTCCAGTCTCACATCTCAAGTCTCTAATCTCACATCTTAAGTCTCAAATAAAAAAATAAACATTACGATTTGGACAATCTGTTTCGGGCAAATCTCGAAGCATTGTCTCAAATCTCAAATCTTAAAACATGGAAGCATATATTATAGCCGGATATCGTACAGCAGTAGGTAAAGCACCTCGTGGCGTATTCCGTTTTACAAGAGCTGATGATTTGGCTGCAGAAGTGATTAGAGCATTGGTTGCATCTGTTCCAAACTTAGATAAGGAACAAATTGATGATGTAATGGTGGGTAATGCTACACCAGAGGCGGAGCAGGGTTTAAATATCGCCCGTATGATTTCGCTAATGGGTTTGGATACCGATAAAGTTCCGGGTGTTACCGTTAACCGTTATTGTGCATCTGGTTTAGATACCATTGCAACCGCGGTGGCAAAAATTAAGGCTGGCATGGCCGATTGTATTATTGCAGGGGGAGTAGAAGTGATGAGTGGAATGCCTTTCGGTGGGTGGAAATTGGTACCCAATGCGGAGGTAGCTAAGAATAATCCCGATTGGTACTGGGGCATGGGCCTAACGGCCGAAGCGGTTGCGAAAGAGTACAAGGTTAGTCGTGAAGATCAAGATGCATTTTCACTAAAATCTCATGAAAAGGCAATTCATGCCATTAAAAATGGTCATCTAAAAGATGGTGTTTTGCCGATTACCATTAATGAAAATTATTTGGATGATAACCTGAAGAAGAAAACCCGTTCTTACGTTGTAGATACAGATGAAGGACCTCGTGCAGATACCACTTTAGAAAAATTAGCAAAATTGAAACCTGTTTTCGATGCTGTTGGAAGCGTAACTGCGGGTAACTCGTCTCAAACGTCTGATGGAGCCGCCTTTGTTTTGGTAGTTTCTGAGAAGAAGATGAAAGAATTAAACGTAGAGCCGATAGCGAGATTGGTAAGTTATGGCGTGGCAGGGGTACCCCCAAGAATTATGGGAATTGGTCCGATTGAAGCCATTCCGAAAGCCCTGAAACAAGCAGGACTAAAACAAGATGATATCGATTTAATTGAATTAAATGAGGCTTTCGCATCACAATCTCTAGCCATTGTCAGAACGTTAAATTTAAATCCGGATATCATCAATGTAAATGGAGGTGCCATCGCTTTAGGTCATCCTCTAGGCTGTACAGGGGCTAAACTTACCGTACAAATGATGAATGAATTGAAAAGACAAAATAAAAAATATGGCATGGTTACGATGTGCGTAGGAACCGGCCAAGGCGCAGCAGGGATTTTTGAGCTTTTATAGATTAGTTTAAGTGAGTATCAAGTATCAAGTTTGAAGACCGATAGGATAAAAATCATCCCCAAAAGAATTCATCTCAAATATTTACTCAATTTTAAAACTAGTGTATGCACAACTTTAAGGATTTAAAGGTCTGGCAAAAGTCGATTGAATTAGCGGTTGAAGTTTATAAGGCTGTATCAACGCTTCCAGCTGACGAGAAGTTTGGTTTAATTTCGCAAATGAAGAGATGTTCGGTTTCAATCTCTTCAAATATTGCTGAAGGATGTGGAAGGGGCAGCAGTGCTCAATTCAAATATTTTTTAAACATCAGTCAAGGTTCGGCTTTTGAATTAGAAACGCAATTGATTATATCGAACCAACTAAAATTGTTGAATGACGAGCAATCAGCCGATTTGATTCAGAGAACAATCGAAATTCAAAAAATGGTGCATGCCTTATCAAAAAGTATGAATGTTTGAAACAATTCGCATTTGAAAAAAGGGATAAGATATCAATTAGAAATATCAAATTTTAAAACATTTCTATCATTTGATACTCGCTTTTGTGTGCACATAAATATTTAAAACTTAATCCTAGCGAAAATCAGGTTGAGCTTTGTCTTGATACTCGCTACTAGATACTATAACAATGGAAACAACTGAAAAAAAGACAATTAAAGGTGGAGAGTTCTTAATTAAAGAAACCACGTACAAGGATGTATTTATTCCTGAAGAATTTGATGAAGAGCAACAAATGATTGCACAAACCTGTCGCGATTTTTTGGAAGCAGAGGTTTATCCTAACTTAGATAAAATTGATAAGCAGGAAGACCCTGAATTGATGCCAAACCTTTTAACGAAGGCTGGTGAATTAGGAATTTTGGGCGTTTCTGTACCCGAAGAATACGGAGGTTTCGGTAAAAACTTCAACACATCTATGTTGGTTGCCGATGTTGTAGGTGCAGGACATTCGTTTGCGGTAGCCCTATCAGCACATACTGGAATCGGAACTTTGCCGATTCTTTATTATGGAAATGAAGAACAGAAAGCCAAATACATACCCAAATTAGGCTCTGGAGAATGGAAAGCTGCCTATTGCTTAACCGAACCAAACTCGGGCTCTGATGCCAATTCAGGAAAGACAAAAGCGAAACTAAGCGACGATGGAAAACATTACATCATCACTGGACAAAAAATGTGGATCACCAATGGTGGTTTTGCAGATATCTTCATCGTTTTTGCAAAGATAGATGACGATAAAAACTTGACTGCATTTATCGTAGAAAAAGATTTTGGCGGCATTACCATGAACCCAGAAGAACATAAAATGGGCATCAAGGGATCATCAACTCGTCAGGTGTTTTTTAACGACTGTGAAGTTCCGGTTGAAAACATGTTGAGCGAAAGAGAAAATGGTTTCAAAATCGCAGTAAACATTCTAAATATAGGTCGTATTAAATTATCGGCCGCAGCTATTGGGGCCTCAAAAGCAACTTTAAGTACCGCAATCAATTATTCCAATGAGAGAATTCAGTTTGGTCGCCCGATTTCTAAATATGGAGCCATCCGTTTTAAAATAGCAGAAATTGCCGCCAAACTGTACGCCGTAGATGCAGCAAATTATCGTGCAGGACAAAACATAGATGACACTTACGACCAATTGGTGGCAGGCGGAATGGAATCTGGCAAGGCACGATTGAAATCTGTTGAACAATTCGCAGTGGAGTGCGCCATTTTAAAAGTTTGGGGTTCTGAAGCGCTTGATTACACCGTTGATGAGGGCGTTCAAATTTATGGAGGTATGGGTTTCAGCGCCGATGCACCAATGGACAGGGCTTATCGCGATGCTCGAATTAACCGCATTTTTGAAGGTACAAATGAGATTAACCGTTTGTTAACCGTTGATATGATGCTTAAACGCGCAATGAAAGGGGAATTGGATTTAATGGGGCCAGCTACTGCTGTGGCTGCCGAATTGATGAGTATCCCTGATTTTGGAGAAGAAGACACCACCTTATTCGCTGCCGAGAAAAAAGTTTTAGCCAATTTGAAGAAGGCTACGTTGATGGTTGCAGGCGCTGCGGTTCAGAAACTTATGATGACCTTAAGCAAAGAGCAAGAAATTTTAATGAACATAGCTGATATGGCAGGTTATGTGTACGTTTTTGAATCAGCCTTGCTTAGAACAGAAAAATTAGTTGCAACAAAAGGCGAGGAAACATCGGCTGGTCAATTGGATTTGTTAAGAATTTACATGGTTGAGGCCGTTGATGGTATTGCAAAGGCTGGTAAAGAAGCACTTTGGGCATTTGCCGAAGGCGACGAACAACGCATGATGTTGGTTGGACTACGCCGTTTTACCAAAGTGGAGCCATTTAACGTTAAAGAGGCCAGACAAAGAGTCGCACAACAATTAATCGAAGCCAATAAGTATATTTTTTAATAAAGGTGAAAGACTAAAGTTGAAAGACCGAAGACCGAAGTGGGAAGACGCAATACTTTTATCTTTTTTGTTTCTTTTGTGAAAGCAAAAAGCTGACAGACTAAAGGTGAAAGGCCAAAGCAGAAGCACCAAAACTGTTGTTTCTTTTGTATCCTTTATGGTTCATTGCGAATCGTTAGTCTTTCACCTTTCTCCTTTGGTATTTTTGCGCCCTTTAGTCTTTCACCTTTCTCCTTTGGTCTTTTCCCACCCTTTAGTCTTGTTTGCTATGTGTTAAAATTGGTTAAAAATTGTGGCATCCGTATTAAAAGCTTATTTTTGCGGATAATGGTTAAGTTTAAATATTTCTCAATACTTCTTTTGTTTGTTCTGGCGTTATCTTCTTGTAAAAAAGAAGAAGATGTAGATACGCAGATTTCAAACTATATTCAACAGAATAAGATTAATGCTGTAAAAGATCCATCAGGCTTATACTATCAAATCATTAAACCCGGTTCTGGAACTACCAACATCAATTCGAATACAAACATTACCATTATTTACGAAGGTAAATTACTTGATGGAACGGTGATTGATAATGGTGGAGGCAAAGAGAACACATTTAGATTAGGAGATCTAATCGAAGGTTGGAAAATTGGCATTCCCAAAATTCAAAAAGGCGGTGAGATTAGATTAATTATTCCACCGGCTTTAGGATACGGAAGTAGAGCGGTAGGACCTGTTCCGGCCAATTCGGTTTTAGATTTTAATATACAGTTAACAAACGCACAATAATAAACAATGAACAATTTTTCTAAAATAAGTCTGGCTGCCCTATTATTGGCTACAACCATTTTCAGCTCTTGTAAAAAGGAGTATGAAAGTATTGAAAGCGTTGATGAAGCTGCGATTCAGGCCTATATTAAAGCAAACAATCTTGGCTCTGTAATGAAATCAGATGGTTCTGGCTCTTACTACCAAGTTATAGATGGTGGTACAGGCGATGTTTTTGCAAATAGAGACTCGGTTTTCTTTAGCTACCAAGAAAAATCGATTACCGATGGAACTGTATATAATTCTACTTCAACATATGGAGTAAGTGGAACTTATTTTGGTTACATGAGTAATACGTTTAATGGTACATGGGGTAAGGCACTAAACGGATTGAAGTATGGCGCTAAAGTTCGTATCCTAATCCCATCGCACCTTGCCTATGGTAAAAACGGTTCCTCAGCTATAAATGTACCCTCAAATGCCATTTTGGATACCTACATCACCACGCTTACGTATAGAAAACAATGGCAATTGGATGATTACTACATTCAAACCTACTTAACAGCAAATAAAATTACGGCTACAAAGGACCAAGCTACGGGGATTTATTATGTAGTTACCAGTCCGGGTACACCAGGCACAGTGATTAATGACCAAACAACATTAGTTGTAAAATATACAGGAAGGTTTTTAAGTGGAACTACGTTTGATTCCTCTTCAGATGGAACCTTTTCTACAACATTGAATGATGTAATAAAAGGTTGGGGCATTTTGAAAAACTTTGCCCCAGGTGCCAAGGTTAGACTTTTTATTCCATCAGCTTTGGCTTATGGCCCTTCTGGAAGTATAGATTCATCATCAGGTGTAAGCGTAATCCCTGCAAATACAACATTAGATTTCGACATTGAAATTGTAAGTGCTACGAATTAGACAAAGCCTCCTTAAAAGCTTTTAAAACTCGTTCTCTTGCAAAAGTATGCTCAACTATTGGTTGGGCATATTTTTTTGTACCAAACTCTGGAACCCATTTCTTAATATACTCAAACTTTGGATCAAATTTTTTGGTTTGAAGTTCCGGGTTAAAAACTCTGAAATAAGGTGCGGCATCATTTCCAGATCCTGCAGCCCATTGCCAGCCACCAACGTTACTCGCCATTTCGTAGTCTAAAAGCTTTGAAGCAAAATAATTTTCGCCCCATCGCCAATCAATTAACAAATGCTTAGATAAGAAACTTCCAACAACCATTCTCACCCTATTGTGCATCCATCCAGTTTCGTTTAATTGCCTCATGCCAGCATCAACAATTGGATAGCCTGTGTTCCCCGTGCACCAAGCTTTAAACTCTTCCTCATTATTGCGCCACTTAATCTTGTCATATTGCTTTTTAAAAGAGTCGAAGGCTGCATAAGGAAAGTGCCACAAAATGGTCATGTAAAATTCTCTCCAGGCAAGTTCAGACAGCCACACGTTTGATTTCGCATCAATGGCATCTTTTACAGCTTTGCGGATACTTAGCGTTCCAAACCTTAAATGTAAGCCAATATGGGTGGTAGCATCCAATGCAGGAAAATCTCGCTCCTTGGCATAATCATCCAACTTACTTTTATAACTAATTTTTGGAAATTCCATTTTGCTTTTTTCAAAGCCCATATCCTTTAAAGTCGGCAGATTTAAATGCTTGCTTTTAGTAAGATTTTTGAAATATTTCGTTGTAGGATAAGGTTTTATATAAAAATCGTTAAGCTTTGCATGCCACTGTTTGTAAAAAGGTGTAAAAACAGTGTAAGGCGTTTTATCCGCTTTTAAAATTTCGCCCTTTTCAAATATAACCTGGTCCTTAAAGGTTTTGAAAGCAATTTTCTCGCTGCTTAAAAATTCAGCCATGTTATCGTCGCGTTCGCGAGCATAAGGTTCGTAATCGTGGTTGGTATAAACCTCTTTAACCTCATAACCCTTTAAAATTTCTGGCCAAACCTTTTCTGGTTCGCCATACTTAACCAACATATCCGAACCATGTTTGCGAAGATCTGCCTTTAAAGCCTCAATGGTTTGATGGATAAAGGTTACCCGTGCATCATCTTTTTGAAGTTTATCTAAAATATTTTTGTCGAAAATAAAAAGTACCAGTACGGGCTTGTCGCTTTTTAATGCATGATAAAGTGCGGCGTTATCTTCTAAACGCAAATCTCTCCTCAACCAACAAATATTAACTCCTAAATTTTCTGAATTGGACTTCAATTTTTCAACGTGCATAAATACTTCTTAATATAAATTTTATTTGCCTTAATTCCTATGCGTATAAATCTTTTAAGGCGTCTTCAACCTGTGTAAACTTGAATTTGAAACCAGCGTTTAGTAACTTTTGAGCAGAGGTATTACTACTCATTAGAACGGCATCAGCCCTATCGCCCATTAAGGCGTGTAGGGCAAACTTTGGTACTTTAACGGGCCAAAAAGGACGATGAAGCTGCTTAGCAATGGCTTTAGTTAAGCCATAATTGGTTACTGGAAAAGGTGCGCAAGCATTATAGCTGCCAGCTGTATTTAAGTTTTCTACTGCGAAAATGTACATGCCTACCATATCATCGAGGTGCAACCAAGGTGTCCATTGTTTCCCCGTTCCAATTGCAGAACCCGCAAAAAAACGAACCGGAAGATCCAATTGTGGCAGTGCACCCCCGGCTCTGCTCAATACAATTCCGGTGCGGAGTTTCACAACCCTTAAACTCAATTTTTTACCCTCATCAACGGCATCTTCCCAAAGCTTACAGCATTCTGCTAAAAAGCCATAGCCATTCGGCGTTTCTTCCGTTAAAATTTCGTCGCCACAATCGCCGTAAAAACCTACCGCAGATGCAGAAACGAATGATTTTACTTGATGATCGGGTTTTGATCTAATGGTTTTAAAAAGTAATTGAGTCGATTTTACACGGCTATCAATAATCTGCTGTTTACGTTCTTCTGTCCATTTTTTATCTACAACAGGCTCGCCAGCTAGGTGGATAATCGAATCTACACCGTTTAAGCAAGCCTCATCAATAGTACCCTTATACACGTCCCAAAAAAAAGTATTTGGCTCGCCAGTTTTCTTTCTCGACAGCGTATTCACTTCGTAGCCTTGTTTAACCAATTGTTTTTTGAGTGCTTTGCCTACAAGTCCGGTTGCCCCAGTAATCAGAATCTTTTTTACCATGGTTTTAAAACACTAAAGATACAAAAGGGTTTTTGCACTGCTCACAACAAAATTAGTAAGTCCGTGTTGGTTTGGCAGAAAGCACCAATTAAAAATGGATTCATCCTCAAATATTTACTTGTTTACGAATGGAATGCAAAAATTTTCATGATGATTTGGAAATGAGCGGTCTTTACTTCTTGGCGAACAGCAGTCCCGCCATTCGCTATAGCCCTCGTGAAAAACTCGGGGCTGCCGCTACTGTCGGGTTTAAATTGAATGGACTGATATAACAAGCCAAAAGCATCAATCTTTCTGCCCCTAAGGGATCAAAGCGAGATGCCCCAATTTTTCATTGGGGCAGAAGGCGGGAGCGGGGCTGCTGCCCCCCGACTATTCACCAACGTTCATTTCCAAAAAATATAAACGCTTTCGTCTTATCATTTCCGCAAAGTGCCTTCGCTTTAAGGAATTGAATAGGTAAAGCATGTTAATGATGATTTGGAAATGAACGGTCTGTACTTCTTGGCGAACAGCAGTCCCGCCATACGCTATAGCCCTCGTGAAAAACTCGGGGCTGCCGCTACTGTCGGGTTTAAATTGAATGGACTGATATAACAAGCCAAAAGCATCAATCTTTCTGCCCCTAAGGGATCGAAGCGAGATGCCCCAATTTTTCATTGGGGCAGAAGCGGGAGCGGGACTGCTGCCCCCGACGATTCACTAACGTTCATTTCCAAAAAATATAAACGCTATTGTCTTATCATTTCCGCAAAATGCCTTCGCTATAATCCCGCAATAACCTTATTTTTTGGTGCTTTAACTGAATAACTTAGCTTAATTATTTTGGTTTCGTTTGGCGCAATTTTTAATTGCCAAGAAAGCATTCCATTATCTTTGTTTACTTCAGCACCATTAGCTTCTAGAAGTTCTATTTCAATATCACTTTCGGTTGATAGTGGGTATTGATCTTTCAAGGTTAAATCTATGCTTTCTTTTTTCGTATTCCTGATTTTGATTAGATAAGTAAACACTTGTTTTTTGTTTGTTCCAACAAATTTTGTGCTGCTAAAATCTTGTTGTTTCTCTTTGGTTATGATGATTTTTTTATCTTTCCCCATACTTAAACTCAGGGTATCTTGAATGTTTGCTGGGTTGATGTAAGACTTCCCGGTATAAGTGCCTTCGAAAATAATGTTAGCATCGCCCGCCTGTAGATTTAATTTTTCCCAATCGATTACATCCGCCAATAAATAGGCATCGGTGCTCAACCTAGGAGCCGCATAATATTTGTATTTTACAGGTACTTGGTATTCTTTGAAAGAAACCGTGTGTGGTTTGTTATCGCTATTTACATCATAAGGGATATCGATATTAAAAGTTACACCGAGCTGAGATTCGTTAACAGAAGTGTAATTGTTTACGGTAGATACCGCCCCAGTAAAGCGCTCTTTTTTCGCGCTCCCGTAGCCCACGACCAGTACTTCGTTTAAGCTATTTTTTTGTTCACCAGGAAATGATGATGTGCCTCTAATACGGATTTGCGGTTGTGAGGTTGATACGAACCAAGGATTTAATATGGGTGCTGTAATGTTATAATTTGGATTGCCGGTTGATAACGCAAGCTTAACTTTTTTCCAATCTAAACCTGTATTTTGGGTAATCGCAGCTTTGTAAACCAGGCCTAAGGGATTGGAAATGTTTGTGGATTTAATGTCGTAACTGGCTGCCCAATTTGCGTTTGGTGTAATGTATGTTACGTTATATTGTGCATCTATATTTTCTTTTGCCATCAATTGCAACACCAACTGGCCAAGTTGTTGGTTAGGGTTATTCCTGAGCTCGGCAATTTGTTGTTGTAAGGCACTTAATTTTTGGTTTTGCTTGTCTTCAGTTAGGCTTAAGGTAGCAATGGCAGCTCTTACTTCCGCATTTTTAGTGCGGTAATAATCGGCAAGTTTAATCAATTCGGTAACATTTGTTCCAGAGTTTGTGCCGCCCGATTTTCTATTCTCATCTAGCAAAACCAGAGTTTGTTCTTCGATGGTTTTGGCATTTTTGGTTTTAATCAACTCGTTAGAAATGATTTTAACACTATCCGTTAATCTTTTAATTTCAGGATTGGCGGCTTCTGTATTTAAGAAATCTTTATTAAACTGAACCGATAATATGGTTACACCAGTTGAAACCCCAACTTGGATCGAGTTTTCATTCACACGTCCAGATATATTGTTAATTACAATTTCTGAGGTGCCCGCTGGCAAATTTACCTTTCCAATATGGCTCAATTGTGCACCATTATTGTAAACGGTAACACTTTCTAGTGAGGCCTTGGTTTTAATTTGTTGTTGTGCACATAAACTGATTGGGAATAGTAAAAGTGTTAGCAAGTGTTTCATGTTTTTTTCTTATTATGGTATCGTTAATTTTTAATAGAGGATGTGCAGATTTCTACTATTCCATAAGTCAATTTGCTTTTGTTGAGTATTTGTAAAGAATTTCGCATGTTTTTGTGGCAACAGAAAAATAAGATATTTTTGTATAGCGCTCATATTACTCTTAATTAGGTAAGGAATGTCCAAAAAAATTTTAGTCTGGTTTAGAAATGATCTTCGCTTGCATGATAATGAAATGCTTGTGGAGGCAATTGCGAAATCGGATATAATTTTGCCTGTTTATATTCTTGATCCGCGGCTATTTGGCGAAACCAAATACCACACTTTAAAAACCGGAAATATCAGAGGACAGTTTATCTTGGAAAGTGTAGCGGCTTTAAGAAATTCCTTAAAACAAATTGGTGGTAACTTATTAATCGCTAAAGGCCATCCCGAAGAAATTATTCCGCAACTGGTTCAGGAATACGAAATTACAGAGGTTTATCACCATCGTGAGGTAGCGAGTGAGGAAACCCACATTTCGGCAATGCTAGAAAATGCACTATGGAAACTTCGCGTTAATCTGAAACACTTCATCGGTCATACTTTATACAATAAAGAAGACTTACCCTTCCCAATTAAAGATATTCCAGATGCATTTAATCAGTTTAAAAAGAAAATTGAACGAGATTCGATCATTAAGCCTTGTTTTTTAGCGCCAGATCGAGTTAACGTTGCAGAGGTAATAGATTGGGGAACTTTATCAACTTTAGAAGATTTTGGATTGGTTGCCCACCTTAAAGACCAACGATGCGATTTCGAATTTGCAGGTGGCGAATCCTGTGGAATAGCGCATCTTCACAAAGTTATTTTAGCCATGCAACAGGCTGCTACAGCCAAGAATTTAATTTTGGCATCGAAACTTTCTGCCTGGCTGGCTATGGGTTGTTTATCTCCTCGTAAAGTATATTGGGAAATCAAAAAAATGGAAACTACGCCTAATACCAAGGCCATGTTTAATCATATTTTGTTGGGCTTGCTTTGGAGAGATTATTTCCGCTTTATGTTTAAAAAATACGGCAACACATTTTTTACTCCCGATGGTTTCGGAAGTCAAGGCCCGGTTGATGTAGAGAACGAAAAGGAAAATTTTAATAAGTGGAAAAATGCGCAAACGGGTTTTGCTGTGGTGGATGCTGTAATGACGGAGTTGAACCAAACTGGTTACATTTCTAACATTGCTCGCCAAACTGCTGCTTTATATCTAATAAACAATTTAGAGGTGAGTTGGATTTATGGAGCTGCTTATTTTGAAGAAAAGCTAATCGATTATAATCCAGCCAGTAATTGGGGCAATTGGGCAAATATGGCTGGTGTTGGTAACGACCAAAAAACTAAAAATGTATTCGATTTGGATAAGAATATTAAAAATCTCGATCCAAAAGGGAACTATGCCTTAACTTGGGCTTCTTAAAAAGTGGTTAATTTTTTAAATGGGAGGAATCAAAAGGCGGCCTTTTTTAACGATCTGATTTTGCACATTTTAATCATTCCCGATATTAATTATTCCAATTTCAATCATTCTATTTTTAATCGAGATTTTTGCCATTTATATAAGGTAAAATTCTAATTTTGTAATGCTTATAGTAAACAGTTAATAATGGGTAGTTTATCTTATCTTAACGGCGCAAACGCCGAATATATAGAGTCTTTATATCAGTCTTATCAGCAAGACCCAGAGTCGGTTGAATTTGGTTGGCGGAAATTTTTTGAGGGTTTTGATTTCGGAAGAGGATCAGAAGCACCAACAGTAACTGCAGAAACTCCAGAACAATTTTTAAAAGAGGTTAGTGTTTTAAATTTGATTGACGGATATCGTACTCGTGGTCACCTATTTACGCACACCAATCCAGTACGCGAAAGACGTAAACATTTACCTACATTAGATTTAGATAATTTCGGTTTATCAGATGCAGATTTGGAAACTGTTTTTAACTCTGGAGTAGAAATTGGTATCGGTGCAGCAAAGCTGAAAGATATCGTTGCCTTTTTAAAACAAACCTACGCACACTCCATCGGAGCAGAATATAAATTTTTACGTACGCCAGAAGTGTTGAATTGGATTCAACAAAAAATGGAAAGTGCACGTAATACCCCAAACTTTTCTATCGAGGAGAAAAAACGCATTTTAAGAAAATTAAATGAAGCAGTAAGCTTTGAAAATTTCTTAGGTACAAAGTTCTTAGGTCAAAAACGTTTCTCTTTAGAAGGAGCGGAAGCTTTAATACCTGCTTTAGATTCTGTAATTGAAAAAGGAGCAGAGCTGGGCATCGAGGAGTTTGTAATTGGTATGGCACACCGTGGTCGTTTAAACGTATTGGCCAATATCATGCAAAAAACCTACAAAGATATTTTTGCAGAGTTTGAAGGCAAAAGCTATAATCCAGAAACCCCTTTTGGTGGCGATGTAAAATATCATTTGGGTTACTCAACCGATGTAACCACAAATGCAGGAAAAAGCGTTCACTTAAGTTTATGTCCAAATCCTTCTCACTTAGAAACTGTTGATGGCGTTGTTGAGGGCATGAGCCGCTCTAAAATCGATTTCAAATATGGCGGTGATAACAGTCGTTTAGCTCCAATTTTGATTCATGGCGATGCATCGGTAGCTGGACAAGGTATTGTGTATGAAGTAATTCAAATGGCAGGCTTGGATGGCTATAAAACCGGTGGAACCATCCACTTGGTTATTAACAATCAAATCGGCTTCACAACAAATTACAAAGATGCACGTACCAGTACTTATTGTACGGATATTGCCAAGGTAACTTTATCGCCCGTTTTCCACGTAAATGGCGATGATCCTGAAGCGTTGGTTTATGCCATTAATTTAGCGATGGAATATCGTCAGAAATACAAAAACGACGTGTTTATTGATATCCTTTGTTATCGTAGATTTGGACACAATGAATCGGATGAGCCAAAATTCACCCAACCTTTATTGTACAAAACCATAGAAAAACACCCTAACCCAAGGGAATTATATATAGAACAATTAACCAAAGAGGGTAAATTGGAGGCAGGCTTGGCAAAAGAAATGGAAAAAGATTTCCGGGGTATTTTGCAAGAACGTTTAAACGAAGCTAAAGAATATGTAGCGGGTAATGCCGAAGTTAAATTCGGTGGCGCCTGGGCAGATTTGCGTATGGCTACTCCAAAAGATTTCGAAACTTCGCCAGTTACCGCAGTAAAAAAATCTACCCTGTTAGAAATTGGTAAACGCATTACAACTTTGCCAGCCAATAAAAAGTTTTTTAAGAAAATAGAGAAACTATTTGCCGAGCGAACCAAGATGGTTAATGAAACCAAAGTTTTCGATTGGGCAATGGGCGAACAATTGGCTTATGGTACTTTACTATCAGAAGGTAAACGTGTTCGTTTAAGTGGGCAAGATGTAGAGAGGGGAACTTTCTCGCACCGCCATGCTGTTTTAACTTTAGAAGATAGCGAAGAAGAATATGTGCCATTGGCTAATATTTCAGATCAGCAAGCCCCATTTGATATTTACAATTCTCACTTATCAGAATACGGTGTTTTAGGCTTTGAATATGGTTATGCAATGGCCAACCCAAATGCATTAACCATTTGGGAAGCACAATTTGGCGATTTCTTTAATGGAGCACAAATTGTTGTAGATCAATACATTGCAAGTGCCGAAACAAAATGGCAACGTGAAAACGGTTTGGTGATGTTATTGCCACACGGTTATGAAGGTCAAGGTCCTGAGCACTCTTCAGCACGTATTGAGCGTTTTATGGAGCTTTGCGCCGATTATAACATGCAAGTAACCAACTGTACTACGCCGGCAAACTTTTTCCATGTTTTACGCAGACAGTTTAAACGCGATTTCCGTAAGCCGTTAATTGTATTTACTCCAAAAAGCCTATTGCGTCATCCAGCATGTGTTTCTAAATTAGAGGAGTTTACAGATGGTGGTTTCAAAGAGGTTATTGACGATGTAAATGTTAAAGTTGCAGATGTAAACAGAATCGTTTTCTGTAGTGGTAAAATTTATTACGAGTTGCTAGAGAAACAACAGGCCGATAAAGTTAAACATGTTGCAATTGTACGTGTTGAGCAATTGTATCCTACACCTGTCGATCAAATGGAAGCCATCAAGATAAAATACAAAAATGCAGATGAAATTTTCTGGGTACAAGAAGAACCAGAAAACATGGGCGCATGGCCATATCTATTCCGTAAATTGTATAAAACAGCCTTAAAAGGCATTGATGTAATTTCTAGAAGAGAAAGCAGCAGTACGGCTACAGGATTTGCAAAACAACATGCCAATCAACAAGCTTATATTTTAGCCAAAGCACTAGAGGTGCCTGTGAAAAAAGAGGAGTTGAAAGACGCCACTAAAAAAGCAAGCAAAAAATTAGCTGAGGCCGATTAATATAGCATCAAAAAGCAAATGCTATTTCTTAATCGGATTTAATGATTGAGTTGATATAAAATATTTAGAATCTAGTAAAGACATATTAAACATTATGAGTTTAGAGATAAAAGTTCCACCAGTTGGTGAGTCGATAACCGAAGTTGTTTTATCCCGTTGGATAAAAAACGATGGCGATGTTGTTGAAATGGATGAGGTTATTGCCGAGTTAGAATCAGACAAAGCCACATTCGAATTAACCGCAGAACAAGCTGGAACTTTAAAAACAATTGCTGCTGAAGGCGATACTTTAGCCATTGGTGCAGTAGTTTGTAAAATTGAAGATGGTGGCGCAGCCCCTGCAAAGGCTGATGCTCCAAAAGCTGAAGAAAAACCAGTTGTGGCTGAAGAAAAAACTTCAGCACCTGTTGCAGAGAAATCTGGCGACAGTTATGCAAGCGGTACGCCTTCTCCTGCTGCGGGCAAAATTCTTGCCGAAAAAGGTATTGATAGTGCTGCCGTAAAAGGTACAGGTATTGATGGTAGAATTACCAAAGATGATGCTGTAAAAGCTGAAGCCGGAAAAAAACCAGAAGCCCCTAAAGCAAGCACTCCAGCTGCAGAAGCAGCTCCGGCGGGAAGCCGTAGCGAGCGTCGCGAGAAAATGTCGCCATTGCGTAGAACCGTTGCAAAGCGTTTGGTTGCTGTTAAAAATGAAACCGCCATGTTAACCACCTTTAATGAGGTTAATATGAAGCCAATCATGGATTTACGCGGAAAATATAAAGATCAATTTAAAGAGAAATTTGGAGTTGGTTTGGGTTTCATGAGCTTTTTTACCAAAGCAGTTACCGAAGCCTTAAAAGATTTCCCTGCTGTTAATGGTCGTATTGAGGGTGAAGAATTGGTTTACAACAACTTTGCTGATATCTCTATTGCCGTTTCTGCTCCAAAAGGCTTAGTTGTTCCAGTTATTCGCAATGCAGAAAGCATGACTTTAGCTCAAATTGAAAAATCAGTTTTGGAGTTAGCCTTGAAAGCACGCGATAGCAAATTAACAATTGAGGAAATGACTGGCGGAACTTTCACCATCACCAACGGTGGGGTGTTCGGTTCAATGATGTCTACACCGATTATCAATGCACCACAATCGGCTATTTTAGGTATGCATAACATTGTAGAGCGTCCTGTTGCAGAAAAGGGTGAGGTTGTAATTCGTCCGATGATGTACGTTGCCTTATCTTACGATCATAGAATTATCGATGGACGTGAATCTGTAGGTTTCTTGGTTCGCGTAAAACAGTTGTTAGAAGATCCAGCTAGATTACTTTTAGGCGTTTAACGCTGTAAATATACTTAACACAGCCTTGGCATTTTGTCAAGGCTTTTTTTTTGTATTATTGAATATGAAATTCACGTTCAATACCAAATTCTTGTTGCTGTTTTTGGTGATTTTTATCATCGAAATTCTGATTGCAAAATATCTGCATGACGATTACATCCGCCCATTTGGTGGTGATGTTTTGGTGGTGATTTTGATTTATGCTTTTTTACGGACTTTCTTAAATACCAATTTTAAAATGCTCGCTTTAGGCGTTTTAATCTTTTCCTTTATCATTGAAGGTTTGCAAGCCATTCATTATGTAAATTGGTTGGGTTTGCAGGATGATAAATTTTGGAGTACGGTTCTTGGTACTTATTTTTCAGTATTTGATTTATTGGCTTATTTTGTTGGTTACCTCATTTGCTTGTGGTTTACAGATTGGTGATGAACCATCGGGGATAATGCTACCTAATTTTACTTCAGTGCAATTGTGCAATTTCCTATAAACCAATAAAAAAGCCCATTTCAATTAAGAAATGGGCTGATATTTTATTCAAGTGCTTAAGCCGAGAATGGCAATTGCTTATTCTTCAACAATCTCACTATTGATACTTACTTCATCTTTTACATCTTCCTTAAAGTAATTTTTCTGGAAGATTAGGATAAGGATCACTCCAACTGAAATCGCGGCATCAGCAAGGTTAAAAACAGGTCTGAAGAAGACAAATTCATCACCGCCCCAAATTGGAATCCAAGATGGGAAATGCCCCTCGGCAATCGGAAAATAAAACATATCCACCACGCGACCATGAAACCAACTTTCGTAGCCGTATATCTTACCATAAAACACCGAATCAATGATGTTACCTAACGCGCCTGCAAAGATTAATGAAACGTTTAGGATTAACCCTCTGTGATATTTATGCTTAACCAAATAGTGTAAACCGTAACCAATCCCTGCCACTGCTGCAATGCGGAATAAAGATAAAGCCAGTTTGCCAAACTCACCACCAAACTCCATTCCAAAAGCCATTCCATTATTTTCTGTAAAGTGGATGATAAACCACTTACCAATAATATTGAACTCTTGGCCAAGATACATATGCGTTTTAACCCAAGTTTTTACCAGCTGATCAGCCAATAAAACCAAAAAGATTAGAATTAAAGGTTTTGTATGGCCTTTCATTAACTCTGCTTTAATTTAGCTTCCATGCTCAATGTTGCGTGTGGTACTGCACGTAAACGTTCTTTTGGGATCAATTTCCCTGTTTCGCGACAAATGCCATAAGTTTTGTTTTCGATGCGAACCAATGCATTTTCCAGGTTATCGATAAATTTTTTCTGGCGGGCAGCCAATTGATTGATTTGCTCCTTTTCCATTGTTGCAGAGCCATCTTCTAATGTTTTGTAAGCACCAGAGGTATCTTCTGTTCCATTCGCATTTGGATTGCTTAATGACATTGTTAGCGCGCTCAGTTCTTCTTTAGAACTGCGCAATTTATCTTGAATTAATTCTTTAAATTCTTGTAGTTCACTGTCTGAGTAGCGTGTTTTGTTGCTGTTTTCCATGTTCTTTATATAATTTTTTAATTTATGGATTTCTTTATAGTTTAATTACCGAGATATTTAATTCAACCTCATCTATTACGATTTTGTTTGCATTTTCAATTTCGTTTGTCAACTCAAATTCGTCGGCAAGTATTTCGGCGCAAATGTATGCTTTGTTCTTAATAACTGCATCAGCTACTAAGTTATCATTTTGTAACCTAACTTTAATTCGATCTGTCACTTCAAAATTCAATTCTTTACGTAAGTTCTGAATTCTGTTTACCAACTCTCTAGAAATGCCTTCTTGTTTTAATTCATCGGAAATGGTTACATCTAATGCAACGGTTAAATTTCCAAGATTGGTTACTTGCCAGCCTGGAATGTCTTCAGCAAAAACTTCAACATCGTCATTCAAATCGATAGTGTATTCAGCACCATTATTTCCAGGTACAATTAGCGAACCGGTGTTTTCTAAACGTTGAATGGCGTCTTGGTCTGCATTTTCTAAAGCTTCTTTTACCAAACTCATATCTCTGCCTACCTTTTTACCTAAGGATTTGAAGTTAGGTTTGAGCTTTTTCTTAACGATTCCATGCGTGTCCGTTATAAACTCGATATGCTTTACATTTGTTTCACTTAAAATGTAATCGGCCACTTTCGAAATTTTTTGCTCAAAATCGCCGTTCAATGAAGGGATTAGGATTTTTTCTAGGGGCTGACGAACATTAATACTCGATTTTTTACGCAATGACAAAACCATCGATGAAATATCTTGAGCATACACCATGCGTTCGTTCAAATCGATATCAATTAAACTTTCATCGGCAGCGGACCATAAAGTTAAGTGAACGGATTGTTCCGCATGAGTATCGTTAACAGTTAAGTTTTTGTACAACCAATCGGCGAAGAAAGGCGCCACCGGACTCATCACTTGGGCTAAGGTTTCTAAACAAGTATATAGCGTTTCGTAGGCAGCACGTTTATCATCGGTCATTTCGCCCTTCCAGAAACGACGACGACTTAACCTAATGTACCAGTTGCTTAAATGTTCATCTACAAAGGCTTGTATTGCTCGCGTAGCTTTTGTTGGCTCATAACTGTTGTAGCTTTCATCCACTTCGTTAATTAAGGTTTGCAGTAACGACAAGATCCAACGGTCTAGTTCGGTTCTGTCTTCAACCTTGCTTAAATTATTTTTATCGATTTCAAATTTATCGATGTTGGCGTATAATGCAAAAAATGCATAGGTGTTGTACAGGGTGCCAAAAAATTTACGACGAACTTCGGCAATCCCTTCAATGTCGAATTTTAAATTGTCCCAAGGGTTTGCATTAGAAATCATGTACCAACGCGTTGCATCGGCACCATACTCTTGTATGGTTTTGAATGGATCTGCGGCATTGCCTAAACGTTTAGACATTTTCTGCCCGTTTTTATCCAATACCAATCCATTTGAAACTACATTTTTGTAGGCAACTTTATCAAATACCAAAGTAGAGATGGCATGGAGGGTATAAAACCAACCACGAGTTTGATCTACGCCCTCTGCAATAAAATCTGCTGGAAAGTCCTCATTTCCATCAATACTCTCTTTATTTTCAAAAGGATAATGCCATTGGGCATAGGGCATGGCTCCCGAATCAAACCAAACATCAATTAAATCACTTTCGCGATTCATAGGTTTGCCTGATGGAGAAACTAAAGTGATTTGATCCACTACATTTTTGTGCAGATCAATCAAGTCGTAGTTTTCTTCAGACATGTTTCCGATTTCGAATCCTTTAAATGGATTTTCTTTCTGAAAGCCAGCTGATATTGATTTTTCAATTTCCTTGTAAAGTTCTTCAACAGAACCGATTAATATCTCTTCCTTTTTATCTTCAGTTCTCCAGATTGGAAGTGGAATACCCCAATAACGCGAACGCGATAAATTCCAATCGTTTGCATTTTTTAACCAATTTCCGAAGCGACCTTCACCAGTAGATTTTGGTTTCCAATTGATGGTTTCATTAAGGTCGAACATTCTGTCTTTAACATCAGTTACTTTAATAAACCAAGAATCTAACGGATAATATAAAAGTGGTTCATCTGTTCTCCAACTGTGCGGATAGCTGTGAACGTATTTCTCTACTTTAAAAGCTTTGTTTTCTTCCTTTAATAAAATGGCAATTTCTACATCAACCGATTTTTCAGGCGCTTCGCCAGCGTTATAATATTCATTTTTAACGTATTTTCCGGCAAATGGCCCTACATGTTTAGTAAACTTACCCTGTAAATCTACAAGTGGCACAAGAATGTCATGATCATCCAACACCAACATCGGTGGAATTTCAGGAACGGCTTCTTTGGCCACCTTCGCATCATCTGCGCCGAAAGTTGGTGCAGTATGAACGATACCTGTTCCATCTTCAGTGGTAACAAAATCGCCTGAAATTACACGGAATGCATTTTCTGGGTTAGTGTAAGGTAAAGCATAGGTTAAGAGCTGCTCATATTTAATGCCAACCAATTCAGTTCCTTTACATTCTGAAAGGATTTTGAACGGAATTTTTTTATCGCCAGCCTTGAAATTGGTAAAGTCTTGCTCCTCATTGCTTTCGAAGAAAATTTTGCTGAACTGTTTTCCAACCAGGTTTTTAGCCAAAATTACTTGCGTTGGCAAGAAAGTATATTGATTAAAAGTTTTAACCAAAACGTAATCGATTTTTGGTCCAACTGTTAATGCGGTGTTTGATGGTAAAGTCCAAGGTGTGGTGGTCCATGCCAAGAGATAGATATCGCCAAATTCTTTCAAAAAGCTTGGAAGTGTATCTTTTAAGGCTTTAAATTGAGCGACAATTGTTGTGTCGGTCACATCGCGGTATGCGCCAGGTTGATTCACCTCATGCGAGCTTAATCCGGTTCCAGCTTTTGGCGAGTAAGGTTGTATGGTATAGCCTTTGTAAATTAATCCTTTATCGTAAATCTGTTTTAAAAGCCACCAAACCGATTCCATATATTTCGATTTGTAGGTAATGTATGGGTCGTCCATGTCCACCCAGTAGCCCATCTGTTCGGTCAAGTCGTTCCACACATCTGTGTAGCGCATAACCGTTTTTTTGCAGGCTTCGTTGTAGTCTTCTATAGAGATTGTTTTACCTATATCTTCTTTGGTAATGCCTAGCTCTTTTTCAGTTCCTAGTTCTACGGGTAAGCCATGCGTATCCCAGCCCGCTTTTCTTTTAACTTGATAACCCTTAATTGTTTTGTAACGGCAAAAAATATCTTTAATAGCACGAGCCATCACATGGTGAATCCCTGGCATACCATTGGCAGAGGGCGGACCTTCGTAAAAAGTAAACGGGTTGGCTTTTGAACGTGAAGAAATGCTTTTTTCAAAGATGTTTTCTTTTTTCCAAAAATCCAGTATTTCTTGCCCTATTTTGGCAAGGTCTAATTGTTTAAATTCGCTATACATCAATCAAGTACCTCAAAAAATTAAGGATGCAAAGTTAAAAAAAATGGCTGAATTTCGGTAGTTTTGGCATAAATACTTTTGCTATGAAATTATTTAATATTGGGCTTACATTGATGATTGTAGCAGTAGTTGCGCTCCCAATTTTTGCTGTGATGAATACCGCCAGCCGAGATTTTGTGCTGTATGGTTTTTATTTTTGTGGTCTTTTAGAACTTATAGGATTAATCTTTGTTTTATTCCATATCATTACATTAAAAAAGAAAATCCTATGATCAAGCTCCTCAAGTTGCAGAAAGCAGTTTTACTTTTAGTATTGGGCGTGCTTTCTTTTATAGCCTATAAAATTCTTGATGCCAACGAAGTGAAGGGAAGCATATATTTTGAGATGCTTGCCGGCGTATTGATTATCATTGGTGCATTATGGCTGTTGTACCCAATTTTATTTGCGAAGAGCGATGGCGAGGGTAAGGCTGAAATTATTACCGATCCAACGGTAGAAGTCCCTGTTGATGAAGAAGAAAAGAAGCCAGCAACAGAATAGATTGAATTGAGTTTAAAAATACCCTAAAAAAACCAAAGCCTCTCAGTTTCCTGAAAGGCTTTTTTTTGGTGGGAAATGAGGGGTTCGAACCCCCGACCCCCTCGGTGTAAACGAGGTGCTCTGAACCAGCTGAGCTAATTTCCCTTTTGATAAGGACTATGTATGATATAAAAAAGCCTTCTAGTTAAAACTAAAAGGCTTTCGTGGGAAATGAGGGGTTCGAACCCCCGACCCCCTCGGTGTAAACGAGGTGCTCTGAACCAGCTGAGCTAATTTCCCTTTCTCCTTTTGGGAATGCAAATATAGCGCTATAATCTTGTTTCGCAAATCTTTTTTATTTTTTTTCAGCTTAATAGGCTTTCTAAAATTTTATGCGATTGCACTTCTCCAAATGAGGCCGTATGTAAGGTATAGAATACCAATATCTTATCTAATAAAAACCGCCTTTGGCTATTGGTAAACTTTAGTTCATAAATTTTTTCCAATGGGGTGTTAAATAATGAAATGAACCCTAAAGCATCATCCAACTCTAGGTAATTGACATGAATGGGTGGTCTTGAAACAAATTCTCCTTCTTGCAAATCGAAATAAACCTGATCGTTTCTTCTTTGATCATTTGGCGAAAAGCCTAAAAATCGGGTGAGCTTTAATAAAAATGATAAGTGGAAGTTTGGATTAAATTCTTCGCATTCATCAAACCAAGCAATAGAGTTGTAAATGTAATCAAATAGACTATCATCCGCAGATTGTTGTCGGATGCTCTTGTATAGGACTTCATTAAGAAAAATTACAATACTGCTTTTAACAATATCATAGGGGATGGATTTGAAAACGGGTGTTTGTCTTGCTTCGGATACCCGTTGAATATTGGTGTTTATTTTGTGGTAAACCACCATATCCAATAGATGTAAAGATTGTAGCATGTTTAACTTAATCTTCGCCTTTGGTTTTTTAACCCCATTAATTAGATAAGATTGCATCCCAAATTTATCTGTTAAAACCTGTACAATTACGCTGCTTTCGCTGTAATTGGTTGTCTTTAAAACAATTCCCCTAACCTTGTGTAGCATTCTTATTAAAACAATTTTTTCAAAAGTATGTTATTTGTGCAAATTTAAATGCGTAAAAAGTAATCACCATTTATAAATAAGATTAGTTTTGCCCTTAAATATTATTACTAAAACTAAGCTGCACATGTGGGTTAAGCTATCGAGATTTATTCTTCAGAACCGTATCGCGATCATCGTATTTTTCTTATTAGGCACCATATTCATGGCCTACCAAGCCAAGAATGTGAAATTATCATACACAGGGAGCAAAATTCTACCCGTAACAGATAGTGCCTTTGTAAAATACAATGCCTTTAAAAAGCAGTTTGGTGAGGATGGAAGTGTAATGGTTGTTGGCATCCAATCGCCAGATATTTTTAAAAAAGAGGTTTACAATCAATGGGTTCAACTTTCAAATGAGATTCAAAAGCTTAAAGGAATTAAGCAGGTTTTGTCATCAGGAAGAATTTTCCAGCTAGAGAAAGACACTGTAGAGCAGAAGTTTACGCTTAAAGCCATTCCAAATGGCTTGGTTAAATCGGATTCAGAAATGGATTCCATTAAAAATACCGTATACAATACCCTATTTTTCGAAGGTTTAGTTTACAATAGGCAGAATGCGACCTTGATGGCCATTACCTTTGATACTAAAATTCTAAATACGGCCGAACGAAACCCAATTTTAAAGCAGATTGAACAAAAAGCCAAAGACTTTCAGTCTGCTACCAAAATACAAGTTCATATTTCTGGTTTACCTTACATTCGTACTGCGGTTAGTAAGTTGGTAAGTAACGAGTTTGTACTTTTCTTAGGTTTATCCATTTTGGTTTCTGCCATTATTTTACTCATATTCTTTAAAAAGTTTTATGCGGTATTCTTCCCGATTTTGGTGGTGGTAATGGGGGTGATTTGGAGTATCGGCACACTTGTTTTATTTGGGTTTGAGTTAACCATTTTAACCGGACTAATTCCCCCGCTCATTGTAATTATCGGTATTCCGAATAGTATTTTGTTGCTTAACAAATATCAAAATGAGTTAAGAAAACATGGCGATAAAGAAAGGGCTTTAAGTTTAACCATAGAACGAATCGCTGTTACAACTTTGATTGCGAACATTACGGCTGCAATTGGCTTCGGCGTATTGTACTTTACAGGCAGTGAGTTGCTAATGCAATTTGGAAGTGTGGCTTCTATTAATGTAATGATTACTTGGTTAATGTGCTTATGTTTAATTCCAATTATCTTTAGCTATCTGCCTGCACCAAAACTCAAAGCGCAAACGCATGTAGAAGAAGGGTTCTTGCACAAGTTGCTGGTCAAAACAGATGCTCTTGTGCAGCGAAAGAGTGTGTTAATTTATGTCGCAACAATCATCATCGCCATTATTGCTTTCATCGGCGTTTTAAAGATAAACGTTAATGGATATGTGGTTGATGACCTTCCGAAAAATTCTGAAATTTTAACTGATTTAAAGTTTTTCGAGAAAAATTTTGAAGGCATTTTGCCACTTGAGGTTAGTGTTGATACCAAAAAGAAAAATGGTGTTTTCAATTTAACGAACCTTAAACGAATGGAGAAAATGGAAAAAATGATTTCAGCTTATCCCGAATTCTCCCGTTCAATTTCGGTAAATATGGGCTTAAAATATGCCACACAGGCATTCTATAACAACGATTCTACTTTTTTTAGATTACCTGATAACCTGGAAAAAAACTTTATTCTGGCTTACATTGCCAACGGCGGTAAGGGAAATGCCAGTTTACTAACCAGTTTTGTAGGCAAAGACAATCAAAGTACCAGAATCAGCTTTCAGATGGCAGATGTTGGATCTAAACGTTTGGATGCCATTATGAAGGAACTTAAACCGCGAATTGACAGTATTTTGCCGCCGTCTAAATTTGATGTGGAATTAACAGGTTCGAGCGTAATCTTCTCCAAAGGAACCGATTATATGTTGAAGCATTTGTTCGAAAGTATTGGCTTAGCCATCATCTTAATCTCCCTACTTCGCCTGGCACAGTTTAAGAGTTTAGGCATCATGTTTATATCTCTATTGCCCAATATCGTTCCGTTAATTATAACAGCTGGCATTATGGGTTATTTCGGAATTTCATTAAAGCCATCAACCATCTTAATTTTTACCATCGCATTTGGATTGGCTTCCGATCAAACTATATATTTCCTCACCCGTTATCAGCAGGAATTAAACCTAACCAACTTTAGCGTTCCGAAAGTAATTACCGATACGATTACGGAAACAGGAGTGAGTATGACACATATTGCCCTAATTTTATTCTTCGGATTTGGAATTTTTACGGCATCTACCTTTGGCGGAACTGTTATTTTGGGTTTACTGCTATCAATTACGTTGTTCGTAGCCCTTATCTTTAATTTAACTTTATTGCCTGCATTGGTTTTGTGGTTGGATAGGAAGAAAGTTAGAAAGGTGATTTCTGATGAGGAATCGGCTAAGCATATTGGTGAGTTTGATCATTAGGAGGGATGTCAATTGCGCAGATCAGGTTGTTTTGAGGTAAAACGTTTAATTTTTTCCCGCAGATTAGGCAGATTTTTCCCGCAGATTACACAGATGAAGCTGATTAAGGGGATTTAGGTGGACTTACTTGTTTCTTTTTGACAGGGCTTAAATTTTTTCCCGCAGATTAGGCAGATTTTTCCCGCAGATTATGCAGATTTTTTCCACAGATTACGCAGATGAAGCCGATTAAGGGATTTAGGTAGATTAACTTGTTTTTGTTTTGACAGGGCTTAAATTTTTTCCCGCAGATTAGGCAGATTTTTTCCGCAGTTTACACAGATGAAGCCGATTAAGGGGATTTAGGTGGATTAACTTGTTTTTTGTTTTGACAGGGCCTAAATTTTTTTCCCGCAGATTAGGCAGATTTTTTCCGCAGATTACACAGATGAAGCTGATTAAGGGGATTTAGGAAGATTAACTTGTTTTTGTTTTGACAGGGCTTAAATTTTTTCCCGCAGATGAGGCAGATTTGTTGCCGCAGATTACACAGATGAAGCTGATTAAGGGGATTTAGGTGGACAAAAGATGTCTCGCAATTCGATTTTATATCCGAAATTGGTATCGAAATTTTAATGAAGTAAATGCTGAATAAGATTATCCGATTTATTTTTTTTGGGAACTATTTTGTTGGTTTGTTGGCTGTGGCATTGACTATAGAAGCTACACAGCAATTGCGTTTGCCTTATAATTCGTTAAATTATTTCCTTTTACTTTTTTTGGCTCCCACAATATATTATACCTATGCCTATAATCGGGTATCAACAAGTGCTTCGGTTAACAATCCAAGAAATCAATGGTATTTTAAACATAAAAAGTTTATAAATTGGAGTCAGGCTATTCTGTTTACGCTTTGTGTGGTGCTGGCGTTGAGCTTACTCTATCAAAACTTTGATAATTTTTTACAACTTCCTTTAAATTATTGGATAGCAATTATAATTATTGTTGTTGCTGGGGCACTATATTATGGCCTATTGCCTAAATCCTTCTTAAAGTTTAATTTACGGAACACAGGGTGGCTTAAAGCATTTGTAATCGGTTTTGTATGGGCTTGCTGTGCTAATGTTTTGCCACTTATTATGCTTAAGATAGAAACTGGAATTGGTTATCACGATTCGGTATTATGGGCTTGGTTATTTATTAAAAACTGGATGTTTTGTACCGTTAACGCCATCATTTTCGACATTAAGGATTATCCCACCGATAGCAATAAACAGCTTAGAACATTTGTGGTACGTTATGGTTTACGCAGGACAATTTTTAACATTTTAATTCCATTACTTGTTGTTGGATTGGTTTCGCTTGCCGTATTTGGATACTTTAAGGGTTTTGGCTTACCGCAGGTTTTGTTTAATGTATTGCCATTTATGCTAACCATGTATTTAGCTTATTCTATGCATAAAAGGAAGAATATTTTATACTATTTAATGGTTATTGATGGATTAATTTTATTTAAGGCCATTTGCGGAATTATTGGAATGCAGTTTGTACAATAGGGTGCAATGCTTAACTCCATATCCTATTAATGATTTACAAATTTAAACACCTATAAATTGCTTAACAATTACGATAAAATAGCCAATCAATACGATTTTATGAGTCGGTTGGTGTTTTTTAAATCGCAGGTGAACGCCCAAATAAATCAGTTAAAATATCTGCCAAAAAATGGGTCTATATTAGTTGTTGGCGGGGGAACAGGTTGGATTCTGGAAGAAATTTCGAAACTTAGTCCGAAGGGATTGAAAATTGTTTATGTGGAAATTTCAGCAAAAATGGTGGCGCTTTCTAAACAAAGAAATTTTGGAGATAACGAAGTTCAAATTGTCAATCAAGGCATTGAAGAATTTGATTCATCAATTTTATTTGATGCCATACTAACGCCTTTCCTGTTCGATAATTTCTCGAAAGAACGAGTCGAATTTGTTTTTGAAAAGTTATCTGGCTTTTTAAAACCTTGTGGACTATGGCTATTCGTAGATTTTTGTGTGGGCACCGCAAGCGGGCAATGGTGGAAGCTGTTTTTGTTGAAAGCGATGTATCGGTTTTTTAAGCTTTTATCAATTGTGGAGGCCTCACAACTTATAGAAACTAAACCGTATTTCGAAGGGAGTAAATATACGCTTATTGATGAATCTAGATACTTCGGAGGTTTTATTAGAGCATCTGTTTATAAGAAAGCATGATAAACCCATTAATAGCAATGCATAACCATTTTAGGGTTTGCAGCAGTGATGCTTTTGAGCTTTATTTTTTTTAAACGTTTTGGTTCTAAAATAAAATTGCCCCAGCAATGGTTACAATAAACAAGATTGCCATTACAATTCGATCTGCATTAATCCATTGTGCTTTTGTTAGCGGTTTAGATGCGATTCTATTGCTTTCTGTTTTTGGTCTGGCAAGTCTGAAAAGGGAGGTGTCTAATTTAATAATCATAGGTAAATGTTTTAAGTAGATGATATACTTAAGACAAATCCCAAGCCAAAAAAATAAAAAAATGTTTATTTGTGGATAACTTTTACTTTTTGTTAAATAACTGATATTTATACGGTTATAAATACCAGTTTGTCCATGTGTTTGATAATCAGTCTGTAGTCAAAAGCCGACGATTGGAAACGACGTATCTGTTTAATTAACAGTAAATTACCGTAAGAAATTTTACCTTCCGTCGTTCAGCTTGCTGTTTTTTTTGCCATACCAAAAGTATATGGCCAAGCCAATCAATAACCATACGGCCAGTCTCAACCAAGTTTCCCAAGGCAGGAAAACCATCATGGCAATACAGGTTAATATCCCCAATATGGGTATTACCGGAACCCAGGGAACTCTGAATGGGCGTTTCGCTTCAGGATCTGTTTTGCGCAAAATTAATATGCCTACACAAACCATCAAGAATGCCAATAAGGTTCCAATGCTAGTCATTTCACCTACCACATTCATGGGTACAAAGGCCGCAAAAAGGGCAATGAAAATACATAAAATGATATTTGATTTCCAAGGTGTTTTAAACTTTGAGTGCACATCTGAAAACATTTTTGGCAATAAGCCGTCCTTACTGATGGAATAGAACATTCTGGATTGTGCCATTAAGTCGATGAGAATAACAGATGTATAACCAATCAGAATCGCTAAGATGATGGCTTGGCTTAACCAGGCGTATGGCGTTTTTTCTATTGCGATGGCAACAGGTGCACCACTGTTCGCAAATTCCTTATAATTGGCTAAGCCCGTCATTACGTGTCCAAATAAACCGAATAAAATGGTACACACTAAGAGAGAGCCAATAATTCCGATAGGTAAATCTCTGGCGGGGTTTTTGGTTTCTTGAGCAGATGCTGCTACGGCATCAAAACCGATGAACACAAAAAATACCAAACCGGCACCACGTAAAACGCCGCTCCAGCCAAACTGGCCAAATGTGCCTGTGTTTTCTGGGATATAGGGATGGTAATTTGCAGGATCTATATATTGCCAACCTAAGGCGATAAAAACCAATACCACACCAACTTTTAAGAAAACGATAATTCCATTAACAATAGCCGAGCCTTTTGTGCCTCTAATCAGAATGGCGGTCATAAGTACCACAACCAGTGCAGCAGGGATATTTATAATGCCGTTTACGGTAGAGCCATCAGCAAGTTTTGCCGTTTCAAATGGAGAAAGGGTAAGTTGCGGCGGCAGGTAAAGGCCCAAGCTGCCCAAAAATTTGGTTAAATATTGCGACCATGAAATGGCAACTGTTGCGCAACCCACTGAATATTCGAGCACCAAATCCCAACCTATAATCCAGGCGAAGAGTTCGCCCATGGTGGCATAAGAGTAGGTATATGCACTACCTGCAACGGGAATCATGGATGCAAACTCTGCATAACATAATGCTGCGAAACCACATCCTAAGGCTGCAATTACAAAAGACAAGGTTACCGCTGGCCCAGAGTGATTTGCGGCCGCCAAACCAGTAATGGAAAATAAACCAGCGCCTAAGGTTAAACCTACACCAATTAAAATGAGGTTAATTGGTCCTAAGGTTCTTTTAAGCGTGCCTTCACCGCTTTGGTTTGCTTCTGCAACTATGCTCGCAATTGATTTTTTCATGAAAATAAGATAGGAATGAGGCAAAATTATTAAAATATATTAATTCTATAGCGTTTGTAGTAAATAATCTGCAATAAATTATACAAACAGCCTTTTGGTTGATGAGCACAGATGGCATTCTCTTTCAATTATCTATTATTAGTAGTGAACACACTAGGACGGAAGGCGTTTGAACTTATTTAGGTACGACACCGACCCAAGGCTATTTTTTTCACATTGTGTTGTTTAAGAACACCAAGCACGGCGTGAGATTTAACGGATAAGATTGCATTTATGTGTGGACTTTCGTGTTCTAAACCTGAGTGAACGGAAAGCCCCAATTTTTCATTGGGCTTGGAGGTAAAGCAGGACTAAAATTGCCAAGAATTACTGAACCTTGCTTTCCAAAATAGATGAAATTTACCCGAATTTAAGATTTTATAGTCGTTTAGAATTTTCATGATAAATTTTAAATAGTTGATATACAAGTGTTTAATTAAGTTTATTAATTTATTTTAGTACTATGTATTGCATAGTATTGTACAAAACATATATCTTTGTTTTATGATAGCAGAAAATACGCAAACACAAATGCGGAAGGGGATTCTGGAATATTGTGTTTTATCAATCATCTCGAGAGGAGAAATTTATGCCTCTGATATTATTGCCGAGTTAAGGTCGGCAAAGTTGTTGGTGGTTGAGGGCACATTATATCCTTTATTAACGCGGCTTAAAAACAATGGTTTGTTAAGCTACAACTGGGTAGAATCTACCTCGGGCCCACCGCGTAAATACTATACCCTAACCGAAGTAGGTAGAGGTATTTTATCTCAATTAGATCAAACCTGGCAGGAGTTGGCTTATGCTGTAGGTGTTTCACAAAAAGGAGCCAATTCATAAATTTTAGTAAAAAGGAAATGGAAAAGACCATCATCATAAATATAGGCAACACCATCATTCACATTGAGGAAAGTGCATACGAACTCTTAAAAGCTTATTTATTTGAAGTTAAACAGCATTTTGCAAACCATGCAGATGATTTGGAAATTGTAACAGACATCGAGAACAGAATTGCTGAGTTGCTTAGCGAGCAACTGGAAGAACAGAAAAAGCAAGTCGTAGATGCGAGCAATGTAAATTCGGTAATTGGACTAATGGGACGTGTGCAGGATTTCGATTCTGCAGAGGAGCCAGAAGAAGCAGAGCCGATTGCGAATAGCACCTACCAACAGGCTTATGCGGGCAAAAAACTATATCGCGACATGGACGATCGTGTGATTGCAGGGGTTTGTGCCGGCATAGCGCATTACGTTAACACGGAAGCGAAGTGGATTAGATTGGCCTTGTTGCTGATCAGCTTTATTGGTGGTGCAGGTATCTTGGTGTATGCGATTCTTTGGGTAATTATGCCGAAGGCAAAATCGCGAATTGAAAAAATGGAAATGAAGGGCGAGCCTGCAAACTTACAGGGTTTTCAGAAAAATTTGGATGAAGAATTGCAAGCCGTAAAGGAGCGTTTATCTGAAGTAAATAAACACGCACAGCCTTTATTTGCCCGATTCGGGATTTTTATTGGCGAATTTTTTGAATGGCTTGGTCGCTTTATTGGCGGCACGGGAAAGGTTATTTTTAAAGTCATCGCTGGTGTAATCATTGTTTTTGGAGTTTTGTTTTTGCTTTCGTTAATTGTTGGCTTTGCAGCTTTCCAAGGCTTTTGGGATGAAAGCATTTACGAATATTTTCCTTTTTCTATTGTTAATGATAGCGCTAGGGGAGTAATTTTATTGGGTGCATTTATCGTTTTGTTTATTCCAATTTTAGCGCTGGTTCTGTTTTCTATCCGAGTTGCCTTTAATAAACAGGCTATTAATAAAACACTTTCTTTTGCTTTGTTAATTATTTGGTTGGTTGGTGTAGCAACAACCGGTTATCAGGCGGCTAAAATTTCAACAGAATTTAAACAGCATGCCGAATTAACTCAAACGGCTGATTTGAAAGCGTATAAAACCTATGTGATTGATATCGACAGGAGCAAATATTTTAGTAAAGAAGATAGCATTACCTACCATATTGATGCCAGCGAGCGCAGGCAAATTGTTACTGAAGATTTTGAAAACGGACCTTTTGTTGCGCACAATAACATTCGCATCAACATTGAAAAAAGTGAAAATGGCAACAGTAGATTGGTGCAGAAATATGAATCGCAAGGAAAAACCTTCTCTCAGGCCTTGCAAAACGCTCGAAGTATCGACTACAAATATTTTACAAGAGATTCATCTATCGTTTTTAGTCCGCGTTTCCAATTGAGGAAAGGTACGATTTGGAGGAATCAAGAAGTTTGGCTAAACCTTGAGGTACCCGTTGGAACTCGATTAATTTTAAAAGAAGATGCTTACAGGTACATCAACAATTATGGTACTTGGGATTGTCGCGATTTAGAAAATGATAAAAACGATTACAGCGTTTGGGTTATGACTGAAGATGGATTGAAATGTGTGGCGCAGTTAAAAGAAGAAGCCATTAAGAACAAAAGACTTAGGCAGGAGCTGCGCAATTTGGAAATCCTTCGAAAAACCAATTCCACAGATTCAATTTATCAAGATTCTGTTTCGAATAGAATTAAAGAAGTTAAAACAGAGTTAGGCATTACTGAAGAATAACAAAAACCTATAAACGCCCTAGCCGGCATTACTGAAAACATCATGAAAAAATTATTAGTGCTAATTGCATGCCTTTTGGTATGTGGGGCTTCTTTTGCCCAAAAATTAAGTAAAATTTCGGGCAAAGTTGTGGATGAAAAAGCTGTGGTTGTGCCCTTTGCCGTAATCAAATTGCTTAGCTTTCCGGATACGGCTTTAGTTAAGCGCATGGCAACCAGCCTAGATGGAACCTACACTTTCGATGAAATTAAGAACGGAGAATATATCCTATCAGTTTCTATGGTTGGTTATAAAAACAAAAAAACGGCTAAGTTTTCGGTAAATCAGAATTTGGTTTTAGATGCCATTGCCATTGAAACCAGTACCAAACAACTTAAAGAGGTGAGCATATCGGGTAAAAAACCGTTCATTGAACACCAAATTGATAAAACCGTTTTAAATGTAGAGAACAGTATTAATGCTTCGGGAAGTACGGCTTTAGAGGTTTTGGAAAAAGCGCCTGGTGTAAAAATTGACCGACAAAATGACCAGATTAAGTTAAATAATAAAACCGGCGTGATGGTGATGATTGATGGTAAAACCAGCTATCTTTCTGGGGCAGATGTGACCACCTTGTTGAGCAACATGAGTAGTGAACAAATTGCTACTATTGAGTTGATTACCAACCCATCGGCGAAGTATGATGCCGCTGGAAATGCGGGAATCATCAACATCAAATTAAAAAGAAACAAGGCTTTTGGAACAAATGGCACGGTTTCATTTAATGGTGGCCAAGGCTTTATGCCAGATTCGCCTAGCGATTTATACCGTGCTGGTTTAAACTTAAATCTAAATCATCGGGCAGGCAAATGGAACATCTTTGGAAATGGTACGGTTGCACGTAAATCTAATTTCAATAATACATTTTTAGATAGAACAACTTTATCAAACGGTGTGGCCAGTTCATTAACTCAAAATTTCGATCGCAAGAACAAAGGGCTAGGTTTTCAGGCCAAGGGAGGTGCAGATTATTATGCCTCAGAAAAAACAGTTTTTGGAGTGATGGTGGATGCAAATACGGTGAATACCACCTTAACTAATTTCAGCAATACCAATATTAATGCCATTCAAAATGGGGCATCTAACTTGAGCTATATTTTGCAAGATGCCAATTCAAATTCGCCAGCGAGTAACTTAACAGCAAACTTTAATATTAAGCACGATTATAACAAGGATGGGAAAAGCCTAACTTTTGACGCGGATTATTCTGGATTCAGTAATAAAAAGGATGAGAATTTCTTGGCCAACTACTTAAATGCTTCGGGCGGGGCAACCAACCAAACCAATTTGAGAAACAATACCGATGCTAAAATTGATGTTTATGCGGCTAAAACAGACTTCACCTGGCCGCTATCTAAAACCTTGAAGATAGAAACGGGCTTGAAAAGCAGTTACGTGGTTACCAATAATGATTTCCTATCAGAACAATTTTTAGGTGGTGTTTGGCAAAACGATTTAGGTAAATCGAATAACTTTGTTTACAAAGAAAATATTAATGCTGCTTATGTTAATTTTTCAAAGGAGTGGAAAGTGTGGCAAATACAATTGGGTTTAAGAGCAGAGCAAACCCATTCTAATGGAAATTCGGTTACGGATAATAAGGAGGTTGATCGGAATTACCTTTCCTTGTTTCCAACGATTTTTGTAAATCAAAAATTGAATGAAAATAACAATATCCGTTATTCCTTTGGTCGGCGGGTAGATCGACCAAATTACCAGCAATTAAATCCTTTCGTTTTTTACATGGATCCATTGGCTGTGGATCAGGGAAATCCTTATCTAAAACCTCAATTTACAACGCATTATGAAATCAGCTACAGTTATAAGGAGACATCGCTGAGTTTAAATTACTCTGATACGCGAGACATGATTACGCAAATTAGCAAGCAAGATGATGCTACTCGAATCATCAGCGTAATCCGCCAGAATTTGGGGCGATTCCAAAATTATTCTGCCGACTTAAATGTGCCGGTTAAAATTGCCAAATGGTGGAATGTACAGAATAATGTTAGTGTTTACTACAATAAGTTTGAGGATGGAAACATAGAGGGTGCAGCGTACAATGCGGGCAAAGTAGCCATAAATTTATATAGTTCGAGTTCGTTTACTTTGCCCAACAATTTTGTAGTAGAGGTGAGTTATTGGTTAGATTCGCCACGAATTTCGGGGGTTGAGCAGACTACAATTTATCAGGGTGCTTTAAACGCGGGAATCCAAAAAAGCATGATGAATAAAAAACTTAAACTACGTTTAAATATGGATGACATTTTGCTGACAAATAGATGGGAGGGCAAGTTGGTTTATCAAAACATTAACATGAATGTGGTAAACCGATACACCAGCAGACGGGCAAACTTCAGCGTAAGTTATAGCTTCGGAAACCAAAATGTAAAATCGGCCAGAACGAGAAATACGGCTACCGATGATATTAAAAATCGGGCTGGAGGTAATTAATCTCTAGCCAAATATGTTTTCTTACGTTTCGTGAAGACACGAACCGAGGCGGTAGAGGCGCCTCACCATACATTTTCAATTAATTAATTTTAATTTGAACCACCTAAGACAGCTAAGACACCTAAGACAAGTAAGCCAAAAGACAAAATTAATGTGCAAGAATTAGTTCTTTAAAACCATAATGATAGCTCTTGCGAAAGCTTATTTGGCGAATGCAATTGCAAAACGAATTGTGATGCACCCTCACAGCGGCGGTAGCTTAACAAGACGTTCATTTTAAACCTGGTTGGAGCGTTATCCCCCGATTTTTTCTATCGGGGATTTAGCGGAAGACAGGGCTGCAATCGGCCAAGTAGCACAGAACCATACATTTCCAAACAAAAAATAAATGAAATTTAGTATTACAACGCTTTTTCTTGCGTTTCGTGGAGACACGAACCGAGGCGGTAGAAATTACTATTACGCAGGATTGTTCTTGCATTTTGGGAAGACACGAACCGCGGCCATGTTTGCTGGCACTAACTAACCTTAAACTAAACATATCAAAATGAATAAATTATGCTATTACATCGTAACTTTAGTTATAGCACTAAGCATTGGCTGTAACATAAACAGAGACCATTTATCGGTATCAACCATGGATTCGCCTTCAAAGTTGATCTTCAAAGCAGATTACCCAAAAGAAAAGACAGGAAAACTCGAAAAGTATTTAGACAGCGTTTTACATACAAATTTGCCCTTAAATGAAAACTTAGATTTGCTAATCAACCTAGATGGGGCAGACAAATTTAATTTAAAAGCTTCAAGCGGACATTTGGAAATTGCATTAAACAAAGCTGGAAGTTCTGATAAAAATTATCTGAAAGTTAAGCGGTTAACTGAAAGCATATGTAATCTGCTAACAAAAAACTAAAGGGCAATAAATTTCGTTTTTATATAGGTTGTTGGATTTGTTCATCAACCTTTTTTTATTTAATTAAATTTGTAGTTAATTGCAGTATTCTTAAAAGAGAATTTTAATCATCACTTCTCATGCATTTATCAATAGATAGAGCATAATGTTGTCTGTTTTTTATCCATGATCTTAGAAGAATTGTCCCTATTATTTTAATATTACTGAGTAAATGAATAAAAATGAAGTAGATAGATTAGCCGCACTAAGAGGCTATGAAGTACTAGATTCGTTAAGTGAGATAGAATTTGATCGAATTACGCAACTTGCTTCCATAATTTGCGAAACAGACATTTCTTTAATTACCTTGATTGATGAAGACCGACAATGGTTTAAGTCGAAGGTTGGGATGGAATTATCTGAGATAGATCGCGACCTAGCGTTTTGTAACTACACAATTTTAGACGATAAATTGCTGGAGGTGGAAGATACTTCAAAGGATGATCGTTTTAAAGACAATCCGTTTGTTTCTGGCGATCCGAGTGTTAAATTTTATGCAGGTTACCCGTTAATTGATCCGAAAGGTTTTGCCATAGGCTCTTTGTGTGTGGCGGATGGTGCGACAAAAATTTTAACCCAAAAGCAAAAAAGTGCCTTAAAGATGTTGGCCGATGAAGCCATTTCTTTAATTGTTGAGCGACGCGAAAAGGAAGAATTTAAAAATTTTGCCAAGCTTTTTGAGTTGTCTGATGATTTAATTTGTGTTGCCGGAATAGATGGAAGACTGAAAAAAATAAATCCAAGTTTTGAAAAAGTTCTGGGTTGGAAACATGATAAAATTTTAGGCAAATCTTTTTACGACTACATTCACCCGGATGATACATCGCTAACCAAGCGTAAATTAAACATTCTTCAGAAACAAAATACAGGCATCAGCTTTACACATCGTTTTAGAACAAAAAATACCGATTATAAAACTGTACACTGGGTGGCCACCATTGAAGAAGGAACCAACAACATCTTTGCCATCGGTCGTGATATTTCTGTAGAAATAGAGCAGCAGCAACTCTTATTAACCAGCGAGCAAAAGTTTAAAACCTTTTTTGAGAACTCTCAAGGCTTGATGTGTACCCACGATTTGCAAGGGAATTTTATATCGGTAAATAGCGCTGGAGCCAAAATTTTGGGCTATACAAAAGATGATTTGGATACGAAGGGACTATATGATATTGTACCCGAAGAACGCCATGATTTTTTGCACGCTTATTTAAAGCAAATTAAAAACGTTGGCTACGTAAAGGGCCAAA
Source organism: Pedobacter yonginensis (assembly GCF_003173595.1). GTDB lineage: Bacteria > Bacteroidota > Bacteroidia > Sphingobacteriales > Sphingobacteriaceae > Pedobacter > Pedobacter yonginense. The sequence goes on along the minus strand of NZ_QGNZ01000002.1, from coordinate 116,882 downwards.
TGATTACACATACTAAGGAGGGGGCAAAGCGTATCTGGATGTTCTCCAATGTGTTAGAGCAAGATATAAATGGAGATGAGTATGTGATAGGAAATGCAGTTGATATTACCGATCAATACAATTTGGAAATCGATCTGAAACATACAAAGGATGTTTTGGAGCAAACCAATACCGTTGCCCGAGTTGGGGGTTGGGAGTTGGATTTAGTAAAGAATAAACTTTACTGGACCTCTATGACGAAAAATATACATGAGGTTGAACCAGATTATACACCTGAATTAAACACTGCAATTAATTTTTATAAAGCAGGAGATAGTAGAAATAAGATAATTGAAGCCTTAAATGATGCGCTTTCAAATGGTGGAGGTTGGGATTTAGAGTTACAAGTAGTTACGGCTAAAGGCAAAGAGCTGTGGGTTCGATCTTTAGGAAATTGCGAATTCGTGGATGGTAAATGCGTACGTACTTTCGGTACCTTTCAGGACATTGATGAGTATAAAAAAGCAGATATTGCCAGAAACGAAGCTAAAAAATTACTGGATGACGTTTTAAATGCAGCATCTGAAATTGCCATTATTGCCACCGATGTTGATGGAATAATAACTGTTTTTAACAAAGGCGCCGAAAAAATGCTCGGTTACGATTGTAAGGAAATGATTGGAAAATATACCCCAGCCATTATTCACGATCAGGCAGAGATTTTGGCTTATGGAAACAAACTGAGCCAAGAACTTGGCTATACGGTAGAGGGCTTTGATATTTTAGTGGGCTATGCAAATAAGAGTAAAATCGAGAAAAAAGATTGGACATTTGTAAAAAAGGATCAATCGAGATTAACCGTTTCTGTTGATGCCACCGCCATAAAGGATGAGGAAGGTAAGGTGATTGGCTACTTAGGTATCTCAACAGATATTACTCAAAGAAAAGAAACTGAAAGAAATTTAGCCTTAGAAAAGGCTAGATTATTGGCATTTATAGAGCATACTCCGGCTGCGGTGGCCATGTTGGATAACGATATGACTTATTTGGCAGTTAGCCAAAAATGGTTGGAAGATTATGATCTCAAATCAAGGAACGTAATCGGCGTTTCCCATTATGATGTTTTTCCCAATTTAGATGAAGGCAGAAAACTAAGGCACAAAAAAATTCTTGCTGGAAAAGTTGACCGCAGAGAAGAAGACGTTTTTACAAACCCAGAAACGGGTCTCAATCACTACATCACTTGGGAAATGCGTCCATGGTATCAACTGGATGGACATATAGGCGGAATGATGATGTTTACGCAAGATATTTCTCCATTGGTTAACCAACGCGAAGAACTAAAAAACGCGAAAATTCAGGCCGATCAGGCCAATGTAGCAAAATCAGAATTTTTGGCTAATATGAGTCATGAAATTCGTACACCGCTAAACGGTGTAATTGGCTTTACCGATCTGGTTTTAAAAACAAAGCTAAACGAAACGCAACTACAATACTTAACCATTGTTAATCAGTCGGCCAATGCTTTGCTCAGCATTATCAACGATATTTTAGATTTTTCTAAAATAGAAGCTGGCAAATTTGAACTCGACATTGACAAGTGCGATCTGTATGAAATTGCATCGCAGGCAACAGACATTACTACCTATCAAATTCAGGCTAAAAACCTAGAAATGTTGTTGAATATTGCGCCAGATTTACCTCGTTTTGTTTGGGCAGATGCAGTTCGTTTAAAGCAGATTTTGATTAACCTTTTGGGTAACGCATCTAAATTTACAGAAACAGGGGAAATTGAGCTGAAGATAGAATCGCTTAGTCAGGATGAAGAGAACAATTTACTGAGATTTAGCATTCGCGATACCGGAATTGGAATTAAGCCTGATAAACAAGAGAAAATATTTGAAGCCTTTGCCCAAGAAGATTCATCTACAACCAAAAAATACGGTGGTACTGGCTTAGGCTTAACCATATCCAACAAACTGTTGCGGATGATGGACAGTCGATTGAAGTTGAAAAGTACGCCAGATGTTGGTAGTACCTTCTATTTTGATGTTTTGTTGAAAGCCGAAGATGGACCAGAAATTGAATGGCAAAATTTAGACAGCATTAAAAGTGTGTTGATTGTTGATGATAACGACAATAATAGAACCATTTTAAATCAGATTCTTTTGTTAAAAAACATAAAAACCGATGAGGCCAAAAGTGGTTTCGAGGCACTCCAATTTTTATCGGAGGGCAAACGTTATGATGCCATTTTGATGGATTACCATATGCCTTACATGGATGGTTTGGAAACCATTTCTAAAATAAGAAACAGTTTCTTTAACACCCATGAAAAACAACCAATTATTCTGCTACACAGCTCATCTGATGATGGAACATTAATAAAATCTTGTCAGGATTTATTGGTGCATCATCGTTTGGTAAAGCCGATTAAAATGCCCGACATTTACCGCATTTTAAGTAAGCTTCATCAAACAAATGCAGAAGTTGTTGCGGATGAAAAGGATGAAACCTTGCTCAGCGCAGAAGCTAGTCCTTGCAAAATTATGATTGTTGAGGATAATGAGGTTAACCGGTTTTTAACCAAAACATTGATTGATAACATTTCTCCGGGAAATACTATCATAGAAGCGAAAAATGGTTTGGAGGGCTTAAAATTATTTGCTTTGGAGGCCCCGGATTTAATTTTTATGGACATTCAAATGCCGGTAATGAATGGCTATGAGACCACTAGAGAGCTCCGAAAAATAGACTTGAAAAATACGCCAATTATTGCCATCACCGCGGGTAATGTAATGGGCGAGAAAGAGAAATGCCTGGATGCCGGAATGGACGATTTTATTTCGAAGCCTATTTTGGAAGATACTGTTGAACAAATTCTCAATAAATGGTTGCTTAAAAAAGATGATGTATTAGCAACAGTAATCGACATTCAAGAGGGTAATGACAAACACTTCGATCCCAACAGATTGCGGAGTTACTATGGGCAAAATGCCGAGAAATTGAAAAAAATTGTTACCCTTACCATCGGACAGTTACAAGAATCGATAGCGCTGTTGGAAACAGACATCTCTAGTCAAAATTTAGAAAGTGTAAATTTGCTTGGACACAAAGTTTACGGAACTTCTGTTTCGGCAGGTTTAACCACCCTTTCTAAAATTGCAGCCGAGATAGAGAAGGTGGAAACCTTGGAGGATTTGAAACAACAACAACTATTTGAGCGCTTTACCGCAGAAATTGAATATTTAGTCGGTTTTTTAACCCACCAATATTTAGATTAGCGATTATATTGTTGCCACTAACACCATACAAAAATGAAAAAGTATTTCGTAATCATTATATTTTTGCAAGCAATCTTTGTCAGCTCGTTTGCACAAAGCAAGCCCAATTATTGGGATGATGTACAAACCATCAAGCGTTACGATCAAATGTTTAAGCCACCCGTAAATCCGGTTTTGTTTATTGGTAGCTCATCCATACGAAAGTGGGATGATTTAACACAGGTTTTTGCAAAATACAATGCATTAAATAGAGGAATTGGAGGTGCAGTTACGAATGATATTACTTTTTATTTGAATGATTTGGTGTTTCCTTACCAACCGCGTCAAATTGTAATCTATGTAGGGGAAAATGATTTGCCAGATGAAAAAACCAACGCCGATAGCGTTTTAAATAGAACCGTTAGACTTTTCAAAGGTATTAGAGCTAAACTCCCAAATGTGCCAATTGCCTACATTTCCATTAAGCCGAGCCCCAGCAGAGCCAAATTCCAGGATAAGGCTGTGGCCTCAAACCTATTGATTAAGGAATTTTTGGCTGGCGAACAGAATACCGTTTTCATCAATATATTTCCACTTATGCTTACCAAAGATGGAAACTTAAGACCTGAATTGTTTGTGGGAGATCAGTTGCATATGAACGCGGAGGGTTACGCCATTTGGAAAAAGGCCGTTGAACCATACTTGATTAAAAAATAGCGGTGGTTTTCTGCAATAGCGTCCCAAAGTAGTAAAGGTGTACGCTACGCCCAGCCTTTCAACACATTGTGAAGAGAGGGCAGTGTTCTATATATGTTAAGATTTAAACGTATTGAAATAAAAGGATTTGTATTTTGTACATTTGGCAACCAACTCGTAAATAGATTTTTAACTGGTATGCCAATAAAATATTACTTAGCATTTTTTCTTGTCCCTTTTCTTTTCAATACAGCTTCGGCTCAGAATAAATATACCTTAAGCGGTACCATCCGCGATGCAGCAACCGGGGAAACCTTAATTGGAGCAACGGTAAAAGTTACAGGTGCAACCGCTGCGGGTACATTAACCAATGGCTATGGTTATTTTGCAATTACCCAAACAGAAGGAGCTTATACCTTAACGGTAAGTTATACCGGCTATCTTCCAATTACCAAAACCATCAATTTAAATAAAGACACCAAACTAAACGAGGAACTTAAATCTGTTAATGATTTGGCAGAGGTTACCATAAGCGCCAATAATCGCAAAAACGAAAATGTAAAAAGCGCGCAAATGGGGTTGGAGCGGGTAGATATGAAATCGCTCAACAGCATCCCGGTTTTATTGGGTGAAAAAGATATTTTAAAAACCATTCAGTTGCTTCCAGGGGTAAAATCAGGGGGTGAAGGCAATACAGGCTTTTACGTACGTGGGGGTGCAGCCGATCAAAACTTAATCATTTTAGATGAGGCTGTTGTGTACAATTCTTCACATTTATTGGGCTTCTTCTCTACTTTTAATGCAGATGCCATTAAAGATGTGAGCTTGTATAAAGGTGGAATGCCTGCCCAATATGGCGGAAGATTATCTTCGGTATTGGATGTGAAAATGGATGATGGGAACAATAAAGAATTTAAGTTTCAGGGTGGCATCGGTTTAATTGCTTCGAGATTAAAGGCTGAAGGACCAATTGTAAAAGATAGAGGCTCGTTCATGGTTAGTTTCCGCCGAACCTATATTGATCTATTTTTAAGGGCATCACCAGATTCATCCATCAACGGCAGTACCTTAAACTTTTACGACATTAACGCGAAAGCGAATTACAAAATTAACGATAAGAACACCATTTACATCTCAGGTTATTTTGGTAAAGATAATATTGGCGTTAAAGATTTATTCGAAAATAATTGGGGAAATGTAACCACCACCATCCGTTTAAACCACATATTTAGTGACCGATTGTTTTCCAATACCTCGCTTATTTACAACAATTACAACTACACCGTTCGCCTGTTAAATGATGTAACCAATTTTAAGGCGACCTCTTTAGTGCGCGATTTTAACTTTAAAGAAGACTTCCAATATTTCAGCAATAAGCATGCACTTCGTTTCGGTTTAAATGCCACACATCATCGCATATCGCCAATTGACATCACCACCAGTCAAGAATCGCAAGTAAACTCCTTAACACAAGAAAAGCGTTATGGGTTGGAAACGGCCGCCTATGTATCTGATGAATGGGCCGTAACCGATAAACTAAACTTTTTATATGGCATTCGTTTAGCGGCTTTTTCTTTATTAGGTCCTGGTAATTTTAGTCAATACGACCCATCTGGAAACATCATTTCGACAGAAAATGTCGCAAGCGGGAAATTTTATAAAAACTATTTCAATTTAGAACCTCGTTTTTCGGTCAGTTATTTGTTTAACGAGCAGAATTCAGTAAAGGCATCATATAACCGAAACACACAAAATATCCACATTTTAACTAATGCCACATCTAGCTCACCAACAGATCAATATGTATTGAGTAGCAACAACATTAAACCAGAAATTGCTGACCAGGTGGCTTTAGGTTATTTCAAGAATTTGGATGAAAACAATTATGAATTTTCGGGTGAGGTGTATTATAAATGGCTTCAAAATCAAATCGATTATAAAAATGCCGCACAGTTGTTGGCCAATTCAAATGTAGAGTCTGAATTACTTTACGGTTCGGGCAGAGCGTACGGCTTGGAATTATTTTTTAAAAAGAAATTCGGTAAACTTAACGGATGGGTGGGTTACACGCTATCCAGAACGGAACGTAAGTTTACAGAACTCAATAATGGTAATTACTTTCCGGCAAGGCAAGATCGGACACACGATATATCGGTTGTTGGGATTTATAACTTGAACAAGCGCTGGACATTTTCATCAAGCTTTATTTACAGTACAGGGAATGCAGTTACTTTTCCAGCAGGGAAATATGTCATTAACAATCAAACGGCTTATTACTATACCGAAAGAAACGCAGGCAGAATGCCTTACAATATGCGTTTGGATTTGAGTGCTACGCTTGAAGGTAAAAATAGGGGCAGATTCCAATCTAGTTGGAATTTTGGCGTTTATAATGCATTGGGTCGTAAAAATCCATATTCAATAGAATTTATTAACGACCCGAACGATCCGAGTAGAACGGTTGCCGAGCAAACCTCCTTATTTGGTATAATTCCTTCCATTACTTGGAATTTTAAATTTTAACTAGACATGAAAAAAATTATCATATATTTTTCCATTTTAAGTTGCTGCTTTATCTCTTGCAAAAAAATTATTGAAGTAGATACCAACAACGCTGAAGCACAAATTGTAATTGAAGGAAAGATTACGGATAAACTTGCAGATCAGCAGGTATTAATCAGTAAAACAGTAGGTTACAGTGATAAAAGCATCTTTCCAAATGTTTCTGGGGCTGTTGTTATGGTTACAGACGATAAGGGCAGTAGATATACTTACATTGAGAAATCTCCTGGGGTTTATGTCCAGGCCATGCGGGGCATTCCGGGCAATACCTATACTCTTACGGTAACTGTAGAGGGAAAAACCTATACTGCAAGTTCCAAAATGCCCAATAACGTTAAGCTAGATTCTGTGGGGGTAACGGTAAATTCTTTTTTTGGCAATGAGCGTAAAATTGCTGCGGCTTACTTGGTAGATCCGGCCAACGAAACAAACTTTTATCACTTTAATTTATACGTGAACAATTCATTTTCTAAGCGTATTTATGTGAGTAATGATCGCCTAACCAATGGAAATAAACTACGCACACAATTGTACTATTCGGAAGATGATGATAACGACACTGGATTAAAAACAGGTGATAAAATTAGTGTAGAAATGGAGTGCATTGACAGCAATATCTTCGATTATTGGTATGCGCTTAGTCAGCAATCTGGCCGTGGTCCAAATCAAGGTACTACACCCGCTAATCCAACATCAAATATATCAAACAATTCTTTAGGATATTTTAGCGCACATACTTTTCAAAAGATAAATATCACCGTGCCTTAGGCGTACAATTGAATAACCTTATTTCATCTCAAATCATTTAAAACACCTCGAAAATTACATTGTTAATTCAAGATGAAAGTATTTATCAGCGGAAATATTGCACCAATTGGCTTAAAACAATTGGGAGAACATAACATCGAAATTACACAGTGGAAAGAGAAACGCCAAATAACTGCCAATGAGTTGATTGAAGCTTGCCAAAATCAAGACGGTTTAATTAGCGTTGGTCCAAACAAATTGAATGCAGATTTTTTAAACGCCTGTAAACATCTAAAAGTGATTGCTTTACATTCTGTTGGTTTTGACCAAGTAGATGTAATAGAAGCGAAAAAATTGAACATTGCAATTGGCAACACGCCTGGCGTTCTCAGCGGGGCTACAGCCGATACTGCTTTTTTGTTAATGTTGGCCGTTTCTAGGAAGGCATTTTACTTGCATAAAAAAATTGTTAAAGGCCAATGGAAAAATTATGAGCCTACACCAGAACTTGGAATAGAACTAAAGGGCAAAACACTTGGCATTTTTGGCATGGGCAACATTGGCTTGGAAATGGCGAAAAAATGCATTGGTGCTTACCAAATGGACGTGATTTACCACAATAGGAGCCAGAACCGCGATGCAGAAAAGGCGATAGGTGCTATATATGTATCCTTTGAAGAGCTCATTGCTCAAAGTGATGTGTTGTCCGTTCATACAGCCTTAACAAATGAAACAAAAGGTAAATTTAATATGAAGGTATTTAAACAGATGAAACCAGAATCTATTTTTGTAAATACGGCGAGAGGTGGTATTCATAATGAAGCGGATTTGATTGAGGCTTTGGAATCTGGTTTGATTTGGGGCGCTGGTTTAGATGTTACCAATCCAGAACCTATGCATGCTGATAACCCATTGCTAAATATGGAGAATGTAGCGGTATTGCCTCACATTGGCTCTGCTACCAAAGAGACCAAAAGTGCCATGGCAGAAGTGATCGTTAAAAATATTGTAGCGGGTTTAAACGATCAGAAATTACCTCATCAAGTAGATTAAAATTAGGTTAGATAGGCGAGAGGACGGATCTCTTAATCCTGATTTTACCTTAGTAAAGGGTTGTCATTTCCACAATAATGGTTAAATCCTTGAATTGCTAATTTAAAGTTCTCTCCGTTCCGCTGCTCTGCAGTCGAGATGAGGGTTACGGAAGATGCGCCCCGAAAGAGATGACACGCTCAACAATTGTCCTTTCCATCGTAGTTGGGAATCATTTAAATATGCTTTTTGATTTTAGTTTGAAGCTGGTCGAGAATTGTTTTCTCAACCATTGAGTTTTTTGATTTTAGTTTCTAGCTGGTCGAGAAATGTTTTCTCGACCATTGACCTGCGGATTTGTAATCCGCCCAAAGCCTATCCCAGGGTACCACGAAAAATACATTCTATTGATTTACTTAACGGTATATCTAAAGATAGATCTCCCCAAATTTCCGCTTGCATCAATAACAAGCTGGTCGAGAAATGTTTTCTCGACCATTGACCTGCGGATTTATAATCCGCCCAAAGCCTAGCCCACCAAACCCAAAAAATACATCCTATTGATTTACTTAACGGTATATCTAAAAATAGATCTTCCTAAATTTCCACTCGCATCAATACCCTCTACAATAACTTTATATTGTCCGCGTCCATCCGCATTATAGAATTCAAATGATGAATTTCCTGTTACATCGGTTACAACCTTTGGATTCCAATAAATTGTGGTTCTTAAATCGCTTCTATTTGTGCTTGCAGGTGCGTCGTATTTTGGAGAATAGAATTGTTTTTCTTTATTATAACCTTGTGGCGAAAAGCTAACCTCGTAATTCTTCGGCAACATATCCAAAAGCTGCGATTTGGAAATCTTAGTTCCCTTAGGTGCTTTTTTCTGGTTGATTACAATTACACCGTTAATGTTATTTGCTCTGTTCACCAAGCCCAATTCATCTCTTAAAAAAACTTCTATCGACTCAATTTCATTCGGATTCAAAGTGCTAATTTGGTTTGCATCTACGTTCATTCCATTGATAAAAATACCCATCGGCACTCTTCCACCGGCATTATAATCTCGGGTTACATAAAAAATATTATCCATAAAGGTAACGCCTGGCAACATGGTTGATAAACAATTAATCAGCAAGTTACATCCCTGTAAACGATCTCCTGAGATTTCATGATCTGCCACTTGGCTTAAGCCCGATAATGCTGGATAATCTTTATGGCTAACCTTTGGCACGGCCGCCGCTTTAATGGTTACATCTTTAAGGGTGTGCAAATAAGCATACTGTTTTTTGCTATTATCCAAATAGGTATTTAATGCGCTATCGATATTCAAAACTTCATCGGCTGCACTAAAATTTCCGGTAATTGATGGAACAGGAGAACCAGTAAGACTCAATACCATAGCTTTGTAATTTACATTGTATTTTGCCGAAATGGTTACTTTTGATGAATCATTAAAAACCAAGTTCTGGAATTTAAAATTTCCAACTGGATCTGTAGTCCCCTCTAAATTAAAGCGTTTATCAGGGATGGTAAGCAACAGTGCACCCTTTCTAACTGGGATGCCATTTGCCATTCGCAGGATCCCAGAAATTTGAATCCCTTGCTCGGGTAGGAAATCTATCTTAGGAGTTTTGTTGGCTAAAATATCAGAATAAGAAAACGTGCGATACCCCTGTGTGAGCAAAAGCACGTCCAAATCGGCAACTTTTTTTGCATCAGGTGTATTGAAATAATAGTTAGGCTTTTCTATGTAACCCTTAACATCGCTGCTCAATAACAAACCCGTTAAAATTGTAGTCGAGGCATCATCATTAAAAGGTACTTTAGTTTCATCGATTACAGAGACAGAGAAATTGCCTTCTACCGGAGCACCATCTTTCTTGGCAGTTAGATTAATTTTTACTTTTTTCTTAATCCCATAAGTTGCTAGCGGACTCGTTACCCCTAACGTTAAACCAGTTTTTTGTTGCACAAATACAATTCGTTCGCTTAGCGGCTTACCGTTTTCGGCAAATAAGGTAAACTGGGCTATGCCTGCCGGGAATTTAGATTTTAGAATGGTGGTGCTGTATTCTTTATTTGATAATGCAGTTTGTGCGCCATAACAAATTACGCCCTTGCTTTGAGCAATCAAATAGAATTTCTTACCTTGATTTTGTTGAAAGAAGCCATCATTTGAGGCTATTTTAACCGCAATATGATCTGGATTGCTATTATCTATGTTAATGCCGATTCCATTTTCAGTAACAGGAGGTAGGTTATAATTTTGCGTTGAACCATCAGAATAGGTAACACTGGCCTTATAGGTTTTGCCCGCCTCAGCTAAGAGTTGGAAAGAACCCATGCCCAAGTGTTGCGCCGAAAAGTTGGCCACTTGCTTGCCATCATTATCCGTAACTGTTCCTTTGGCAGCTATTCCAAGTCCATCGCTTTTTAGGGCTTTAAAAGCAACTTTAGTTGTTAGGCCTGCAATTAAATTTCCGCCTTCGGGGAAAAATTGAAAATCTTTACTGATGATGGCATTTTTGAGCCTAAAACTGGTCGTTGCAACATCTTTGTCGGTGGTATTGATCGTTGTTACCAATTCGCCTTTTTGTAATTGATACTCGGCTTTTTGGGCGGCACTCATGGCAATGGTTAAGAAACCATTTGCATCAGTGGTACCTCGGCCTTTGGCAATAACGGTATAGCTGGTTACCACTTGCCAGGTTACATTTTTGTTGGCGTAAGGTTTATTGTTTGCATCCTTAAACTGAACTCTGGCATCTATTTTTTCCTGCTTATCCGTTGATGTATTTTTGTAAGAAATTTGTGTTTTTAGTTCTTTATCAATGGCCTCACCAATAAAAAAGGTTTTATTAAAAAAGGCCGGACTTTCGAAATTCAGCATCCATAAAGTATAAGCTCTGATGTGGTAATTGCCCTGTTTGTAGTTTATTTGATCTAAGGGGAAGTTGCCATAAGCCATACCACCCACAATAGGTAATTTTAGGGTCTGGATTAAAGAGTCTTGTTGGTTAATAACATCAACATAAATAATTTTACTTATGCCCGATAAGAAGTTCTGATTTTCGGTAACATAAGCCTTAAACCAAACGGTATCAGCAACTGCGTAGTAAGGTTTATCAAAATGAAGATAGATTTTCTCGGCAGGGTAATCGTTTAAAACTTTGTTGGTTTTTGTAATAAGCGAGTTGATACTGATGGTATCGGTTTGAGCCGAAGAGGAGAAGTTTAGTACAGATACAAGCGTAAATATGATAAGCGATATTCTAAAAATCTTCATGAACTGGAAATTAAATACTGAAGATGTAAATATATCCAATTAAAAATAGAGCACCTAAAATGTACCCATGTTTAACATTTTTTTACATAACCTAGGGTAGCATTTCAAAAGTCACAATCATTTTTAAAAGTTTAATTGCGTTTGTAAATATTGCATTGTTACTTTTATGCCCATTTAAAAATAAAGTTTTGCTTGCTGTCATTATTTTGGTTTATGATACCGCCTCTCTTTTAGTGGGGATCAACTACCCATCCGCCATGGTACCAGTTATTATGTACCATTATTTAAGACCTATCTATTGTTTCGCGAAGACACGAAAGAAGGCCCCGGCATTAAAGCAAAACGGACCAATAAATTGGCCCGTTTCAAAATGGTACATTGGGATGTAAATACCTTTTAAAAAATCTAAGATCCTAAAATAAATTCATCACGACTTTCTATAAAAGTCTTTTAAAGCTCCACCGTCATTCTGAATGTGTTTCAGCATCCTAATGGCTGTTGTTTTGCTTCGGTTTTCTCCCTTAGCAATTCGACTAGCCTTGATGTTATTTAAATTCGATTAGGAACTCATTAAGCGGTTTGCGCACTTTTTTAAGGTTTGCCAACCAATCGTTAGCCTCGTCTCTATAGCCTAATGGCAATAAAGTAACACTTTTTAAACCTTTTTCCTTTAGGCCAAGAAGTTGATCTAAAGAAGGCCCATCGAAACCTTCCATTGGAGTGGCATCAACTTTAAGCACAGCGGCTTCTGCAATGGCAATACCAAAAGCGATATACGCCTGACGAGCTGCATGTTCAAAGTTTTCTTCGGCTGATTTGGATAAGATCGTTTTTTTTAATTGTGCCTTGTAATCATCTGTAGTGTTTAAAGGCAATCCACGCTCTGAATTCATTCTATTGAAAACACCATCGATGCCTTCTTCAGAATAATTTTCTTGAGCAGCAAAAATCAACAAGTGAGATGAGTCAATAACTTGAGATTGATTGTAAGCAATTGGTGCAATTTTTTCTTTAAGCTCTTGATTGGTTACTACGATAACTTTAAATGGCTGTAAGCCAGATGAAGTTGGTGCCAATTGGGCTGCGTGGATAATTTGATCAACTTTTTCCTGGTCAACAGGCTGACCATTCATTTTTTTAGTGGCATAACGCCAGTTAAGGGCATCTATTAAACTCATGTTCGTGATATTAATTTCAAAATTTATGAAGCAAATATCACCATTAACTTACAGGTGTTTGTTGATGTATGGTAAGAAAGTAACCGAAGGTTATGGAGTTTTGAATTTCAAATCACTTCTTACAGGAAAATGATCGGATAGTTTGGCTTGAGTAATGTTGTAATTTAATACTTCTAAATCTTTGGTACATGCAATGTAATCAATTTGGAAGTTTGGAAATTTGCCGTTATAGGTTTTTCCAAAGCCGGAGCCTTTAATAGTAAAGGTATTATTTAAACCTTTTGTTATCTGATTAACCACGTATGATGCAGGGGTATCATTAAAATCGCCAGCAATAAAATAAGGGATTTTACAATTCGCCATTTCGGTTTTCATAATATCTACTTGGCCACTCCGCTCTTCAAATGCATATTTTAACATGCTTAAAATCCGTTTCGATGCAAAGAGTTTTCCCCGCGTTTTTTTCGTTAGCTGATCTATAAATTGATAATCTTGCGGCTGAAAACTAATGGACTGAAAATGCACATTAAAAACCCGCAATAGCTTACCATTAATATCCACATCGGTGTAGATGCTCATGTTATCGCCATTGGCTTGAAAAAGAATATCGCCTTTATTTTTAATTGGATATTTTGAAAAGATGGCTAAACCAAAGGCTTCATAATCATTTTTGTTCGCCGGTCTAAAATAGTAATATTTGGTATTCAGCAGGCGCTTTAAGCTATCAATAGTATTAAAGTCTCCCTTGTAGCGGGTGTAAAATTCTTGGAAGCAAATGATGTCAGGATTTTGATCTTTTACTACTTGTAGCATTTTCTCTTTGTCAGAACGGGTATTATCTTCTCCAAAAAGTTTAAAACTGTGCACATTGTAAGTCATTACGCGAACGCTTCCCTCCACTTTTTCTGCGCTTCCAGTATCACCACCAAATCCAAAAGTAGAATAAACGGTTTTATAGCCGATGGCAATGATGAAGAATGTAACTAGCACCAACAGCCATTTTTTTCTTAAAGCCCACCACAGCAAGAAAATAACATTAAAGAAAAGCATAAAGGGATAGGCCAAACCAAAAAAGGCAACGAGAATGTTTTTTCGAGGGTCAACACCAGCCGCCAAAGTCCCGATAAAAAGAGAAATAGCCAATATAATTGCAATTGGCAAGATTATTTTATCAATGAAAGTGTATTTCTGTTTTGCCATTAATCTTTACTTGCCTTGAATAATTTTTCTTTTTCTGTTGCTGTCAAAGTATCATAACCTGATGTAGATATCTTATCTAGAATCGCATCTATTTCTTGTTGAGAAACGCCTTTGAAGCTTTCTTTTTTAATAGGTTTTTCGTTTTTTACCACCCTCATTTTAGGTTTGCGTTCAAATATCTTACTCCAATCATTTCCATTTTGAAGGCTTTTGATGAAAACGAAACCTAAAATTGCACCACCAATATGCGAGAAATTTCCACCCTCATTACCCGATCCGATGGTAATAAAATCTAAAGCGAAATAAGCAATTGCAATCCACTTAATTTTTACCTCACCTATCAGCAGCAGCATGATGGTATAGTTTGGAACTAGAGTAGCGGTTGCGGTGATAATGGCCATCACAGCGGCAGATGCGCCAATAATGGTAGCGTTTGATAAGCTGGCGCTAAAAACAGGGAAAACGTTTAATGCCGCAACAGCAAATAAGCCCCCAAAAATACCACCTGCTAGGTAAACAAAATGAAACTGCCGGCTTTTTAAAAAATTCATAAAGATGCTCCCGAACCAATACAATCCGAGCATGTTGAAGAAAATATGAAAAATGCCAGCATGAAAAAACATATACGTAACCACCGTATAAAAACGGGCAGGTAATTCTGATAAGGCTACCGGTAGGGCAACAAAATCTTGTATGAGTATTTCAGTACTTAAAACCCGACCACCAAGGTAAAATATAACAGCGGTTATAGCAACCAATAAAAACACGATGGTATTTAACCCGATGTAGAAAAATGGTGGGTTACCCGAACGGAATACTTTGTAAATTAAATCTTTAAAGAAGTTATTATTCATAAAGCGTATAAAATGTATCGTTCTTGTCTTTCCAAATTTTAACCAAAATAAACCCGATTAAGGCTCCACCTAGGTGAGCATAATGGGCTACCGAGTCTCCTTCGAATTGATTAACACCTAAAAATAATTCAATTAAAATATAAATTGGGATGATATATTTTGCCTTAACGGGAATTGGTATAAACATGATGAGTAATTCTGCATTTGGATACAGCATACCAAAGGCAACCAACAAGCCAAATATAGCACCAGAAGCACCGAGCATTGGGCTAAAATAAATTTCAGATAGCAAGTTATACTCCGCTTTAGTTTTTGGTACGTAAGTGGAAATATTGGAAATTAAATGACCAACTGTGTTGTAAATCTCATAAGTTTGAACCGCCCATTGCAGTGCCAATGCACCCAAACCGGTAACGAAATAAAAAATTAAAAACTTTTTGGCGCCCCATTTAGTTTCTAGCACACTTCCAAAGCTATATAACGCAAACATGTTAAATATGATATGGAAATAATCAACTGGACTATGCATAAACATATAAGTAATCGGTTGCCAAAGTCTAAATTTTTCCGAGCCAAAATAATAAACCGCAAACCAATCTACCAGTGGATAACCTCCATTAGGATGGAAAACCAATGTTGCAATAAAAAATAAAATATTAATAATCAGCAGGTTTTTAACTACTGGTGGTAAATGTATGTTGTTCATTTATTGTGGTTGTAATGTGTTTTAAGCTTACTTTTCAAACTTTTTATCCAGCTCGGCTAGGGTAATGGTTTGTATAATTGGCTTTCCGGTAACGCTAAAGTTAGGGGTTTTACAGGCAAAAAGTTCATCAATTAATGTATTGATTTCTTCCTGACTTAAAGTTTTACCCGCTTTAATGCTGCTGTTTTTGGCCAAACTTCTAGCTAAGCTATCGCGTTTACTTAATTTTAATTCTTGTTGCGAGTTTTTAAAACCCTCAATTAACTGTTCAAACAATTGGGTTTCATTTACATTAGTGCTGCCCAAATCAACAGGAATTCCTTCAACAACTAAAGTGTTTTTGCCAAATTCTCTTACATCAAAGCCTAGGCTTTTAATATCATCCAATAGGCTCTTGGCCAACTCAAAATCGTTGGCATTGAGTGTAATGGTTTGAGGAAACAAACTTTGTTGCGATGCTCCTTTTCGATCTTCAAGATGTACGACAAAACGTTCGTAAAGGATTCTTTCATGTGCCATTTGCTGATCGATAACCATTAAACCCGATTTAATCTGCGAAACAATATAACGATTGTGCAATTGCATATATTGCTTCTGCTTGGTTTCTGTAATGGCGTCATCCGTATAAAAAGAAGTTTGCTCTGCTACAGGCTCTTGCGTAATTTCATAAAGCGAGCCCCAATTTTTGGCACTCGGCTTGGCCTCGTAATTTCTGCTGGAAGATGAATATCCAGAAGTAGAACTTTTATCGGTAGCGAAAGGATTAAAATCTGGATTGAAATTGATACTTGGCGGAACAATATCTTCAACCGCCTTCTGCGTAATCATGTTACTGAAACCTGTTTCCTGGTCAAAATCCAAGGTTGGCGAAATGTTATAACGCCCAATGGATCGCTTTACAGCCGATTTTAAAATCGCATAAATGGACTTTTCATCTAAATACTTGATTTCAGTTTTAGTCGGGTGAACGTTCACATCAATTTTAGCCGGATCAATTTCGATAAACAAAACGTAAAGCGGATAGCTGTCATCAGGCAATAAATCTTCAAAAGCCGAGCTTACCGCATGGTTTAAATAAGGATCTTTTATAAAACGATTGTTTACAAAAAAGAACTGCTCGCCTCGAGTTTTCTTGGCAAAAGCAGGCTTACCGATATAGCCTTTTAAGTTGATGATGGTCGTTTCTTCTTCAACCGGCACCAAACGTTCGTTGTAGTTGTTGCCAAAAAGATGAACAATTCTTTGCTTCAAATTACCTTTTGGGAGGTTGAAAATTTCCAAACCATCGTGGTGCAGGCTAAAAAACACATTTGGATGGGCAAGCGCAACCCGCTGAAATTCATCGATGATATGACGCATTTCTACCGGATTACTTTTCAGAAAATTTCTCCTTGCTGGAGTATTGAAAAATAGATTCTTGATTGCAATTTGTGTTCCCGGCGATGTAGCAACAGGTTCTTGAGCGGTGACCTGGGCACCCTCGATGGTGATGCAGGTTCCGATTTCATCTTCATGCCTACGGGTTTTCATTTCTACCTGAGCAATTGCGGCGATAGAAGCCATCGCCTCGCCCCGAAAACCCATGGTGCGGATGGCAAACAAATCTTCGGCTTTTTTTACTTTAGAGGTTGCATGGCGCTCAAAACACATTCTGGCATCGGTAACACTCATACCACAACCATTGTCGATGATCTGAATGAGCGCCTTACCAGCATCTTTAATCACCAATTGAATTTTATCTGCACCTGCATCAATTGAATTTTCTAGCAACTCTTTTACAGCAGAAGCAGGTCTTTGAACAACTTCTCCTGCAGCAATTTGATTGGCAACAGCATCAGGCAATAGGTGGATAATATCAGTCATGTATTATGGCAAAGTGAATGTGCTAAATTATGTAAAATAAGCTTAAAGAATGGGCTTTGTTTAAAACTCAACACATAAATGACGCTAATAATTGGCAAGTGATTAATCTGTAACCCATTCTAATGTAAAGTCGAATTTACAAACACGAGTAAGTACATTTTTCTATCTTTATCAACATGAAATCCTTTTTAACCGCCCTAGCTGTTGTTGCCACACTCGCTTCTTGCAGCAATAAAAAACAAGTAGATACAATCGTTTACAACGCCAAAGTTTACACAGTGAACACTGCATTTGATACGGTTGAAGCTTTCGCGGTACAAAATGGAAAAATTTTGGCACTGGGTAAAACCGACGACATTAAAGGCGAATATTCAGCTAAAGAAGAGATTGATGCAGCTGGTAAGGCCGTTTACCCTGGGTTTATTGATGCCCATGCACATTTTTATGGTTATGGACAAAGCCTTCAAGCCGCAGATTTAAGAGAAACAAAATCTTGGGATGAAGTTTTAAAACGCCTAATCGATTTTGCAAAAGCCCATCCAGATGGTTGGTTAATCGGAAATGGATGGGATCAAAACGATTGGACAAACAAAGCTTTCCCAACCAACGAACAACTCACGGCCCTGTTTCCTAATCGCCCTGTTTTTTTAAATAGAATTGATGGACATGCGGCAATTGCAAATCAAAAAGCATTAGATGATGCGGGCATCAAGCAAGCCGAAAATTTAGTTGGTGGCGATATGCTCACACAAAACGGAAAACTAACCGGGGTTTTAATTGATAATGCCGTGGCTTTGGTAGAAAGTAAAATTCCATCTCCCGATGCGAAATTGGCAGAAAAAATATTTAGCGATGCGCAGGCAAATTGTTTCGCCGCAGGTTTAACCACGATTGATGATTGCGGTTTAGATTGGAGGGCAGTAGAATTTGTAGAGAAACTTCAAAAGGAAAATAAGCTTAAAATGCGCTTGTACATTATGCTCTCCGATAACGCAGAAAACTACGATTATCTTTTTAGTAGAGGAGCAATAAAAACGCCCCGCCTAAATGTTCGGGCTTTTAAGGTGTACGCAGATGGAGCTTTGGGTTCTCGTGGAGCCTGCTTATTGCATCCATATACTGATATGCCGAACAAAAGCGGTTTTCTGTTAAAAAACATTAAACATTACGAAGATGTGGCCGCAAAAATTGCTTCTGGCGGTTTTCAAATGTGCACTCACGCCATTGGCGATTCTGCCAACCGCGTAATCCTAAACATTTACAACAAGGTATTAAAAGGCAAAAACGATAAGCGTTGGCGGATTGAACACGCACAGGTGCTCAACAAAAATGATTTCGATTTATTTGGAAAAGCAAGCATCATTCCATCTGTACAGCCAACACATGCCACGTCTGATATGTATTGGGCAGGACAGCGATTGGGGCAAGCCCGATTAAAAGATGCCTACGCCTACAAGCAATTATTAAAGCAGAACGGTTGGATTCCACTCGGCACTGATTTTCCTGTAGAAAACATTAATCCTTTATTAACGTTTTATGCAGCAACGGTTCGTCAAGATGCTAGCGGTTTCCCTAAAAACGGATTCCAGAAAGAAAATGCACTTACACCTGAGGAAGCACTTCGTGGGATGACCATTTGGGCGGCCAAAGCAAATTTTGAGGAAAAAGAAAAAGGAAGTTTAGAAGTTGGCAAACTCGCCGATTTCGTAATTTTAGATCACGACATTTTAAAATCGACCCCACAAAACCTATTAAAAACCAAAGTATTAAAAACCTACCTGAACGGAGAAAAAGTATATGAAGCGAAATAGATTATTAATTCTGGCTGCCGCAAGTTTCTTTAATGTTTTATGTTTATTGGCCTGTGCTCAAGAACATGTAAGCAACGAGAAAAAACTATCCATAACCAATGCCATCACACAAAATACAGTTTTACTCAATAACCAAGATGCTACAATTCCGCTAACAAAGCTCGATAAAAAGAATATTGCCTCTGTAAGTTTAAGTTTTGCCTACAGCGCCACTTTTGATAGCCTGGCCAATAAATACGATAAAATTACCTCTTTCTCTGCTGATTCTTATAAAGACAGCCTTAATCTGAACGATTTAGAAGATGAACTGAAATACTTTAGTACGATAATCATCTCGGTTGACGATCAAAACGTGAGCAAAGAAAAGTATGTTAATTTTATAAACAGCATTAGTAAAAGCAAAGAAGTTATTGTTGCATTTTTTGGAAATGGTAATGCTTTAAAATCGCTAGATGCTTTAAACTCGCCTCTAATTTGGACCGCACAAAACAATGCCGATGCAGCTGCAGTAATTCCACAATACATTTTCGGGGGGATTCCCGCCACCAACAAACTTAAAAACAACCTTTCTGGGCGCTATACCGCTGGTTCGGGTTTTATAACAACAGCAACCAGATTAAAATATACCGTACCAGAAGATGCTGGAATAAACTCCAATAACCTCAAAGAGATTGATGCCATTGCTGCCGAAGCCATTTCCCAAAAAGCTACCCCGGGTTTGGTGGTATTGGTGGCAAAAGATGGCAAAGTAATTTTTAATAAAGCCTACGGAAACCATACCTACGATGATAATATCCCAGATAAAGTTACTGATATTTTCGACTTGGCATCGATAACCAAAGTCACGGCAACTACCCCTTCGGTGATGCGTCTTTTCGAAGAACAAAAATTGAAGCTTGACACTAATATTGGCGCTTACATTCCGAAGGCACGTACCACACCGATGAATAACATTCAAGTAAGAGAGGTGATGTTGCATCAAGCGGGTTTCATTCCTTACATTCCTTTTCATAATTACATTAAAACAGGCGATTATAGTCGCGATTCTTCAGCAGCCTTTCCAACAAAGGTTGCAGACAACTATTTCATAAAGAAGGGCTTTTTCAAAGATTTTATGTGGCCAAAAATGCTCAACTCACCAATTAAAACCCGTGGGCAATATGTGTATAGCGACATCAGCATGTATGTAATGAAAGATATTGTAGAGCACATTAGCGAAGTGCCCTTAAACCAATATGCTTACGAGAATTTTTATAAACCACTAGGCATGCAAACCGCAGGCTTCTTGCCAAGAAATCGGTTTAAGCAAGATCAAATTATCCCAACAGAAAACGATACCTATTTTAGAAAAACGCTATTAGTCGGCTTTGTACACGATCAAGGCGCAGCACTAGCAGGTGGAGTATCTGGACATGCAGGCTTATTTGCAAGCAGTAATGATATGGCCATATTCTATCAAATGCTTTTGAATCGCGGCACTTACGGCGGTGAAGAGTATTTTAAAACCTCAACAGTTGATATGTTCACTTCCAAACAATCCAATGTAAGTCGCAGAGGTTTAGGCTTCGACCGTTGGGATCCAGATAGCACCAAACATTATCCATCTAATTTAGCCTCACCGCAAACTTACGGACATACAGGATACACAGGAACTTGTGTTTGGGTAGATCCATCGAGAGGATTGGTTTATATATTTTTATCGAACCGTGTGAACCCAACCGTAACCGAGAAATTGTCCAATTTGAAAATAAGAGGTCGCATTCAAGATGTTGTAAACAAAGCGATTGATGATTCTAGAAAATAAGGAACACATTTGGGTAAATTAGCTTTACTGCAATATAAACCTCGTTAGTATGCTGAGTGCATAAGCTCAACCACCTGGCGGGGTTTTAAATTAAAAATGCAATTCCGCTGCGCTCCAGAGCGGTGCCGGATTAGACCATCGTCCTTTCGACCGCAGTGGAAAAATCTTTTAAGGAGATTCTTATTATTGGGTTCAAGGATCTCTCCATTCCGCTGAGCTCCATTTAAGATGATGGGTTAAAGACCCGAAAAGCGCTAATTTTTAATAAAATTACAGCTTGGAAGCCCCTTAAATTTAATCCTCTAGCAAGGTAACACAATCTGCACTTAATGCTTTCAACCTATCATTAAGTGTCGCCAAAGCACGATCATCTTTTATGTTTTTGTACAGTGCTTTAATCATACCAAGCGTTTCAACATCAGGATCACAAGCTTGCGACTTTTCTAAATATTTGGCCGTTTTCAAGCTTAGCGATTTAAATTCTTCAGAAGCTTTATTTCCTGCCGTTCCAGTTCCAGATTGATTAATTGTGGTTAACTTTTGCGCTAAATCTTTACATTTTTTATAGTACATAAAACCCAATGCACGGTAGGGAACATAATATCCAGGAGTAATTTTAATCGATTCTTCATAATACGGAACCGATTTTTCAATCTCACCATCTTCCTCATATAACCTACCCAAATGATAGTTCACATTTCCAAGTTGAGTTTTGCTAAGTTCTGATGAACGCTGTAACAAAGCAATGGCCTTTGCTTTCGCCTCTGGTTTTTCATCTGCATCCATCCTTACCTGAAGATAATCGAAGTACAAGTCTTTTATATCCTGCTTCTGTGCACAAGCAAAAGAAGAAAGTAGGAGCGTTAGATATGCGGTTAATAAAATGTTTTTCATAAGTAAATTAGAAATTGAAGATAGTGATGTTTGAGATGAATTAGCTAATCTAAGCTGTTTTAATCACGTATTCAATATTATTGATAAGATGTTGGCTTTTTCAGCGTGTACAACTGAGCGGATAAATCGCATTAAAAACCGAAAATATTCCCTGATAAAGTTCTGGAGTCATAACTTAACATGATAACAGGATGTATAAAGGAATAAGGAGAATACTCAAATATATAATTATGATTGAAAGCCCCATAATTTTTGAGTCCAAAAAAAAAGCATCGGTTTTTGGCCGACGCTTATTCTAAATACAGAAAGAGAAAATGCCAATCAATGGCGTATTTATTTTTTTAAACCAATTTCCCTTAACCTTTCGTCAAGGTATTCGCCGGCAGTCATATCGCTGTAAAGCTTAGGGTGTTCAGCATCAATTGTAGATGGTAAACTGGTTAAGTCCATATCGCTACGCGGATGCAAGAAAAACGGAACCGAGAAACGAGAAGTTTTCATCAATTCGCGAGGCGGATTAACCACACGGTGGGTGGTCGATTTTAGTTTGTTATTGGTTAAACGTTGCAACATATCGCCCACATTTACCACAATATCCGTATGATGCGCTTTAATCGGCAACCATTCATTGCTTCTGGTTAACACCTCTAAGCCATCGGCACTGGCACCAATTAACAAGGTAATTAAGTTAATGTCTTCATGAGCACCAGCACGCACCGCATCATCCGGAATAATTTCAGGATTTTCGATAGGGAAATAATGGATTCCGCGTAAAATGGAATTTCCATTGTGCACATGCTTATCGAAATAGTTAATCGGTAATTCTAAGTAAGTTGCAATGGCACGTAATAAATGCGTTCCATTTTCTTCTAGTTTCTTGTAAATGCTACCCGTAACCGCATTAAATTCAGGGAGTTCTTCCAAAATCTCATTGTCAGGATATTCATTTTTAACTGGATCGCCATCCGTAACTTCCTGTCCAATTTGCCAAAATTCTTTTAAATCGGGAGTTTTAGCCCCCTTTGCGGTTTCTTTGCCAGCACTTGTATATCCACGTTGTCCGGCAAGTTCAGGCTTTTCATATTTTCTTTTCGTTTCTAAAGGAAGCGCAAAAGCCGCTTTTATATTTTCGTAAAGTTTTTCTATCAAATCCTGACTTAAACCATGATTGGTGATCGTAACAAAACCAGAATCATTAAAGGCTCTTCCAAGTTCATCAGAAAATTTTTTGCGTTCTTCTTCCGATCCGTTGATGTACGAACCTAAATCTAAACAAGGGATATAGGGTGTAGACATGTTTTTTGAATTTTTATGTAGTACGAATTTAAAAAAGAATTGTTAATAAGTGCATTCCAAACAAAATTTTGATTTTCATTAAATTATAAATCAATACTTTAAGTTATTAACACTAACAGCAAAACACAAGAAATGTTAGATTGTCATGCAAAATCCATTATTAAGTCCTCACAAACTTTAGGAGATTTTATTTCGTAATATAGTAGAATTGAACCTCGAGTATTCAGAATCAGGGACAGTCAAAAATCAACACACAACATGAAAAAAATCATTTTAATTTTACTTGCCGTATTGGCCATAAATTCAGCCAATGCGCAAGGCAAAAAAACCGAGAAGGCAACCTTTGGTATGGGTTGTTTTTGGTGCACCGAAGCCATATTTCAAAAATTGAAAGGCGTGGTATCTGTTAAATCAGGTTATGAAGGTGGACAGTTGGAGAAACCGACTTACGAAGAAGTTTGTACAGGTTTAACCGGCCATGCCGAGGTTTTAGAAATTACCTATAACCCAATGGAGATTACCTATTCCGATTTATTAGAAGTTTTTTGGAAAAGCCACGATCCAACAACATTAAATCGTCAAGGTGCCGATAGCGGAACGCAATACCGATCGGTGATTTTCTATCACACACCAGAGCAAAAAGCTTTAGCCGAAAAGTATAAGACCGATTTAAACAAAACCAATGCCTATGGTAAAAAAGTGGTCACGGCGATAGAATCAGCTAAGCCATTTTACGTTGCTGAAAATTACCATCAAA
Source organism: Pedobacter yonginensis (assembly GCF_003173595.1). Lineage (GTDB taxonomy): Bacteria > Bacteroidota > Bacteroidia > Sphingobacteriales > Sphingobacteriaceae > Pedobacter > Pedobacter yonginense. The sequence goes on along the minus strand of NZ_QGNZ01000002.1, from coordinate 92,948 downwards.
ATTACTACCTCAAAAATGGTAATGCACCCTATTGCAGATTGGTGATTTTACCAAAACTGGAAAAATTGGAGAAAGTTTTTAAAGCAAAGCTGAAAAATTAGAATCGCTAAATCATCCTATATACATCCCGCATCTGTTTAACAACAATGCGGGATTTTTATTTATAGCTTTAAAATAAACTTTAAATACCCCGAACCTTGTTTTTGATGAAATAATTGTCAATTAACCACATTCAAAAATTAAACCCTTAACCATTGCTGAAACTTTCCGATGGTAAATATTACATTTGCAATATGAATACTGGCTTACAGCTTTATAACACGCTTTCTCGTAAAAAAGAACTTTTTCAACCTCTAAACGCACCCAATGTTGGGATGTATGTATGTGGTCCAACCGTTTATAGCGATGTGCACTTGGGCAACTGTCGCACGTTTATGTCTTTCGATTTAATTTTTAGATACCTTAAATATTCGGGCTATAAAGTACGTTACGTACGCAACATAACCGATGCAGGGCATTTAGAGGGCGATCGGGATGAAGGGGATGATAAATTTGCCAAAAGAGCAAAGTTGGAGCAGCTGGAGCCCATGGAGATTGTACAAAAATACACATTGGGTTTCCACGATGTAATGCGGATGCTCAATACCTTGCCACCAAGCATCGAGCCTACAGCCACGGGGCACATCATCGAACAAATCGAAATGATTAAAATCATCATAGCCAATGGCTATGGTTATGAAGTAGATGGTAATGTTTATTTTGACGTAGAAAAATACAGCGAAAAATACAACTACACCATATTAACCAATCGCAATTTGGAAGATATGCTGGCCAATACAAGAGAACTTGGCGGACAAGATGATAAAAAAGGCCGTTTAGATTTTGCCTTATGGATTAAAGCAAAACCAGAAACCTTAATGCAATGGCAGTCGCCCTGGGGCATGGGTTTTCCAGGTTGGCATATCGAATGCTCGGCAATGAGTGCAAAATATTTGGGTGCCGAATTCGACATTCATGGTGGGGGAATGGATTTAGCCGCCACACACCATACCAACGAAATTGCTCAATCAGAAGCATGCAGTCACCATCAGCCTGCCCGTTATTGGATGCATACCAATATGCTTACCGTAAATGGTACGCGGATGTCAAAATCGGCAGGTAATGGATTTCTCCCTTTAGAATTATTTACAGGAGACCATCCACTGTTAAAAAAGGGCTATAGCCCGATGACGGTGAAGTTTTTTATGTTGCAAGCCCATTACCGCAGTACGCTAGATTTTTCTAACGATGCCTTAGATGCCTCAGAAAAAGGCTTCAGAAGGTTAATGGCTGCGGTAAACTTATTGGAAAAATTATCGGTTTCCGATCAGAACGAATTTGATATAGATGCAATAAAAGAAAAGTGCATTAACGCAATGAACGACGATTTTAATAGTCCGGTGTTAATTGCCGAATTGTTTGAAGCCGTTAGAATCATAAATACCGTTTACGATGGCAAAGGTAAAATTTCTGCTGACGCATTAGAGAAACTGAAAGCATTAATAAATGATTTCGTTTTCGATATTTTGGGCTTAAAAGATGAGGAAAGCGGAAATTTAGAGCTCAATAGCGTTTTAGAAATGGTTATCGAATTGCGTAAAGAAGCCAAAGAAAATAAAGATTATGCAACATCTGATAAAATCCGAATCGGTTTGCAAGAATTAGGAATACAATTAAAAGATGGTAAAGAAGGCACCACTTGGAGTAAAGCCTAAATTAACCATTCCCTTTAAAATGAATAGATTAGGAATAACTATTATTGCGCTTGCCTTACTTAGTTTTCAGGCGTGTAGAAACGATAAACAGGTTTCAAACGAAGATAGCAGTCAAGAAATTAAATTGGCATCGCCAGATTTTAATGCCGATAGTGCCTACGCCTATGTTAAGGCACAGGTCGATTTTGGTCCACGCATACCCGGAACCTTGGCGCATCAAAAATGTGCAGATTACCTGGTTGCAAAGCTCAAATCGTTCGGTGCAGCTGTGCAAATGCAAGGCTCAAAAACCACCACATACGATGGTAAAGTTTACCAACTCAAAAATATTTTAGCAAGCTTTAATTCAGAAAAAACGAATAGAATCCTAGTTACTGCACATTGGGATGCACGTCCATTTTCCGATCAAGATCCAAATCCTGCATTCCACAACAAGCCATTCGATGCCGCAAATGATGGAGGTAGTGGGGTGGCCGTTATTTTAGAAATGGCGCGTCAAATCCAACAAAAGCAACCCAATGTAGGAGTCGATTTCGTTTTGTGGGATTTAGAAGATTATGGCAAAGCAAACGATGAAAGTCCAGACGAGCAAACGTGGTGTTTAGGATCACAATATTGGTCGAAAGAAGCGGTCAAAAAAGGCTATAAAGCGCTTTATGGCATCAATTTAGATATGGTTGGCGGGGGAAGTGCCCAATTTGCTCAAGATGAAATTTCTCGTCAATCCGCGCCCGATGTAGCTAAAAAGATTTGGGATATTGGCAATGAAATCGGCTATCCTTCATATTTTGTCACTTTACCCAGTGGAAGGATTGTTGATGACCATGTGTGGATGAATAAAGCAGCCATCCCATCCGTAGATATTATCCATTACAATGACAATAGCGGTTTTTATATGAATTGGCACACCCAATTGGATAACCTCAGTAATATTGATAAAAATACACTAAAAGCAACAGGGCAAACTGTTTTGGAAACCATCTATAGAGAAAAGTAATATAGCAATAGACTTTCTCTATACGATGGCCGTATCGAGATTCACTCAAAATGTGCAATTGTTAATTACTTTTAAAGACAGGAATTCAGGAAAATTTTATCTTAGCCAAATTATATATCTAAACCACAATGAAACAATTATTATCTACTACCATAGCTATTGCCTTATCATTAAGCGCCTATGCACAAAAAAGCGATGGAACCACAAAATCTTTAGTGAATGCCGAAAAGGATTTCGCTAAATCACTTGCGAAAAATGGCGATAAGAACGCTTACTTAGAATATGCTTTAAACAGTGCCTTGGTTTTCAGACCCAATCCCGTAAACGCGAAAAGTTTTTATTCAAATCAAGCCAAAGGCATGAATGATGTAACTTGGGAGCCGAATTTGGCTAAAGTATCGCGTAGTGGCGATATAGGATTCACTACAGGCCCATACATTATGGGAGAAGACGACAAGAAATATGGTCAGTATTTATCCATTTGGAAAGTAGAAAATGGAAAATGGAAATTGGCTATCGATTTAGGTACGAACAGCAACAAACCATTGGGTAAAGTAACTAGCCAGTTTGTTGAGCCTAAAGATCATGTCGCCCCTAAATTCTTAAATGAAAAAGAAGTTAAAGCAGGTAAAGACATTATCTTAACTACAGAAAAAACCTTAAATACCCTTTTAAAAACTCACGGAATTGCCGCTTTTGGAGGCTTTTTAACCGAAGATGCAAGATTGCTTTTTCCAGGTAACGATGCCATAAATGGCAAAGGGAAAATCATTTCATATTTTAACGGAATGATTAGCAAAATCAACTTAAAAACGAATGGTGTTGATAAAGCGATTGGTGGCGATTTAGCCTACACTTATGGTGTTGCAACCATTGATTATAAAGCCGATTTAAGAGAAAGTTTCAACTATGTTTTTGTTTACGAAAAAGCCGCAGATCATACTTGGAACCTAATTGTACAGGCTTTTGTTCCGGCAGAAAGATAATTATAATGTGAAAATGAAAAGAAGGGCACTCGTAATAGAGCTGCCCTTTTTTCGTTTAAACCTTTTTTGAAGTGAAATTTCCTAATTTTACAGCATTCCTAAAACGAATTTTATGTTAAAACGATTACTTACGCTCTCCACAATTATTTTATGTTCCATTCAGGTTTCGGCACAAAAGCAGAAGTTTGATGTGCAAGGAAAAGCAGGAGCAAGGGGTATTATGCCTGAAAACACAATCGAAGGGATGTTAAAAGCCTTAGATTTAGGCGTAAACACCTTAGAAATGGATGCCGTAATCTCTAAAGATAAACAGGTTGTGTTGTCGCAAGAGCCATATTTTAACAATGAAATTTCTTTGATGCCAAATGGTAAAGCAATCAGCTTTAAGGATCAGAAGAAATACAACATCTATAAAATGGATTATGATGAAGTAAAAAAGTTTGATGTAGGCAGTAAGGTTCATGCACGCTTTCCTGGTCAGATGAAGTTTAAGGCCTACAAGCCATTACTTACAGAAACCATTGATGCAGTGGAGGCCTATGCAAAGGAGCATAAATTAACTAAGCCTGTTTACAGCATCGAAACCAAGACCATCAAAAATGGTGATAACGAATTTCAGCCAGAACCCGCTGAATTTGTGGATTTGATTATGGACATTGTCAATGCGAAAAAGATTTCCAAACGGGTAATCATACAATCTTTTGATATGCGTACTTTGCAATACCTGCACGAGAAGTATCCCAAAATACAAACCTCATTGTTAATTGATGAAAAAGAACCTTTCGAAGATTATATTGATAAACTGGGGTTTAAACCAACCATTTACAGCCCATATTCAGTTTTGGTAGGGAAGGGTTTGGTAGATCGTTGCCATGAAATGGGGGTTAAAATTATCCCTTGGACAGTAAATACCCTTAAAGAAATTAAATATTTTATGAGTTTGGGCGTTGATGGAGTAATCACCGATTATCCAAACTTGATGGGGCAACTGAAATAAAAAAAAAAGGAATGCGCTGAATTATTCAGCGCATTCCTTCTATAATACTAATTAATTTAATTAGTGATGGGCTTCTTCAGCAGGTGCAGTATGCTTAGCCTCAGTTTTTTCGTGTGATGTAGATTCTTCTGCATGTGGTAAAATTGGTCTGGTGAAAACCACAAGAAGGATTAAAACAATAATCCAAGCCGTTAATGGTAATGCCCAAATGCCTTTTGTTTGTTGAACTGGTGCGTGTGTGTCGTGACCTGACATATCTAAATATTTTGAGTTAAAAATTTGTCCTTTAAAATCGCAATAAAGATACTAACAAAGTTTAAAATTAAAAGTTTGATTTGACGTTTTCTCCGTACTGTTGGATGAAATTTAACCCAAGAACCTTATAGTTTGATCATTACGCTTCCCGAAACCAAATCATGGATGGCTCTCCGCTCCTCATTTGTATGTATGGTCAGAAATGAAACCCAGCCCAGTACCGCCTTAAAGGGATATCTTACTAAGGCCTGAAATATATTTATCTTTTCAGTCGGATTGGAATATTTCCGCACTCTTATGCCCTTAACATAATTACCTAGCGTGCAACCAAATGTGAGTAACAGTGGTTCATAAGCGAAAAAGATGGAAATAAATAATGCAATTCTAATCCAATCGGGTACATTTTCGAAACGATCTAAGAGATTTGAAAAAATGACCATCAAAAGGATGATCAATAACGTATCTATAAATGTTGATTGTAACCTCTGTAGGAGATTTGGGTACTTCTGTTCCATGTTGCGTTAAATGTTTTTTTGTTAAAATTTAATTCATTTTAAAAATATAAATAAAACTGGAACATAATATTTTCAATCATGCCCTGTGACGGTTGTTAAATTAAATATTTAGGGAGGAATGAGGAGGACTAAAGCAAGTCCTTAACGATTTTTTCTATCGATAAACCTTCTGCTTCAGCACGGTAGTTTCGCACAATACGATGGCGCAAGATGGCTTCAGCAACAGCCTGTACATCTTCGATATCTGGTGCATATTTACCAGTAACGGCTGCGTGGCATTTGGCGCCCAAAACCAAAAATTGAGAAGCTCTTGGACCAGCACCCCAGCTAATGTATTTGTTTACTGCATCCGTAGCGAATTGGCTGTTCGGACGGGTTTTAGAAGCCAGTTTAACCGCATATTCCAAAACATTATCCGTCACCGGAATATCGCGAATAAGCTTTTGGAAATATTGAATATCATCTGCATGGATGATTTTCTCCAATTGAATGGTTTTGTTGCTTGTGGTGTTTTTTACAATGTTCAACTCATCTGCAAAGGCAGGATAATTGAGCTGGATGTTAAACATGAAACGATCCAATTGAGCTTCTGGTAAAGGGTAAGTACCCTCTTGCTCGATTGGATTTTGAGTTGCCAAAACAAAGAAAGGTTTAGGCAGTGTATGGGTTTGCCCAGCTGCCGTTACCGATTTCTCCTGCATGGCCTCAAGCAAAGCGGCTTGGGTTTTCGGAGGGGTACGGTTAATCTCGTCAGCAAGAATGATATTTGAAAAAACAGGACCTTTAATAAACTTAAAGTGCCTATCTTCTCCTAAAATTTCAGCACCAATAATGTCGCTTGGCATCAAATCAGGTGTAAACTGAATGCGGTTAAAATCTAAATCAAGAACAGACGCAACAGTTTGAACAAGAAGCGTTTTAGCTAAGCCCGGCACACCAACCAATAGGCAATGTCCGTTGCTAAAAATAGCGATTAAAACAGATTTAATGATATCATCCTGCCCAACTACAACTTTACTGATTTCAGCTTTTATTTTGTTGAAAGATTGATGAAGTGCATCAACAGCTTCTACTTCGTTCTTGTATTGCATTCGTGTTATTTTGCGGCTGTAGTTTTAGTCCAAATTTTTAATTCATCGCAGGTATTAAATTCGTCGTCAATTTTAATGTAAGTGCTTTCACGACGTTTTTCAAACCACTCGCTTAAAGTACGATTAATTTTATCACTTTGTGCGGCATCTCTGATTTTTGGAAAATCTTGAGCTAAGTTGGCTTTATGCGGTGGAATTTTGGATTTCAAATATAAAATACGATATCCTTGTTTTCCATCTGGAGAAGAGAATAAATCTGGTTTGGCTATGCCACCAACCTTCATGGTATCAATTACTAAAAACACAGTAGGGTCTAACTTATCAACCGGGATAAAAGTACTTCTTGCTTGTACGTTTTCGGCATTAAGCATCATACCACCATTAAATTTAGTTTCTTTATTATCCGAATATAAGTTTGCGGCAGCAGCAAATGAGATCTTTTTTGCCATTAAGTTGTTGTAAATACTGTCGGCATGTGATTTTAGTCGCACCAAACTTTCTGGAGTGGTAGCCGGTCTGATTAAAATATGGCGTGCATGCACCTGCTCTCCACGGCGCTCAATTACTTGTAAGATATGGAATCCAAATTCGGTTTCGAAAACTGGCGACATTTCGCCCGCTTTAAGTTTAAAAGCCCAAGCCGTAAATTCTTTTGCCATAGTGCTTCGATCAAAGAAACCTAAATCGCCACCATCAGCAGATGATCCTGGATCTTCTGAATAAGTTTTAGCCAAAACGCCAAAATCATCGCCACCTTTTACCCTTAAACGTAAGGCTTCAATTTTATCGCGAAACCTCTGTTTTTCAGCACGTGTTAATTGAGGATTTAAGATTACTTCACCAACTTCAACTTCAGTATTAAATTCTGGAATGCTATCGCCAAGCGTTTTGAAATACTTTTCTACTTCCATTGGCGTAACGTTAATGTTTTCTGTAATTTTTGCCTGCATTTTTTGTGCAATAAGTTCATCTTTTACAGATGGTCTGATCTCGTCTTTATATTGGAGCAGAGATTTATTTAAGAATTGCTCTAAACGCTCTTGTCCACCAGCACGTTGCATGCTATAACGCATTCTTTTATTCACCTCATCATCTACCTGCCCATCTTCAACCATAACAGAGTCAATCTCTGCTTGTTGTTTAAGTAATTTTTGGGTTAAGGTATTTTGTAAAATTTTGCACTTAATTTCTGGATTAGCTGGATTTCCTTGATACAGATATTGCGTGTATTGTTGATTTAAATCTGAGAGTAAGATAATGTTATTACCCACTACAGCAGCAACTTTATCGATGTTATGCTTCCCCGGCTGGGCATAACTATTCAAAAACAAGCAAATTAAAGCGGTTGCTACTAAAAAAACTTTCTTCATTCTATTTAATGTATTATGCAAATTTAATATTATTGATCAGATTTTAGGATATGCATCAATTTACTGTTTTGCCAGTTTCCTCAATTCGTTATCGTTAATTTTGATCTGATACTTTTGTTTTAGGCTCTTTAGCCAATTTTCTTCCAATGATTGTTGGTAATCGGCAATTACTTGGCCTTTTACCTCGCCTAAAGGTTTATTGTAGTTTTGTTGGTTCTTATTGTAAAAATCGATTATCGCCTGTTCATCATCCTGTGCTTTACTCCAAATTTTCTGCTCAGAAACATTAAACATCAAAACACCTTCTCTATATTCATTTACCAAATAATCATGCTCTTTTCCACTGTTACTTACCTTTTTATGGGTAGAGAGCGCCGTTTCATAAGTTTTAATTTCTTCTTGATAGCTCGGGTTTTTATCCAACCCCATCTCGCGAGCATCTAAAACCTTCAATTTAAAGTTCACATACAAATTCAAATAAGCTGCCAAGCTGTTAAAATCGGCTGTGGTGCTTCCATTATGGCTTTTTTTATAGGCCCATAGAAACTCTTTGCTACTTAAAGGTTTGCCATTTATAACAGCAACGTTTTGCCCAAACGATAGGCTGTAAATAAAGCTAAAAACGATAACACAGCAAGCTTTTCTCACGTAGAGGAATCTGTAAATTTTAAGGGATAAAAGTAACAATTAGCGACGCTATTATAAGATATTTAACTAATTTTAACAGATATTATTATACTGCAAAAATACGAATGGAAAACCAGGTTACCAACAATGAGAACGCTTTACGTTTATTTTTTACTGAAGATGTTTTTCTGGTTGAAGATAACAGTGTGAATATAGCGCCTGAAGTTATCCAAAAGCCTGTTTTTATAGAAGAATCCACTCCTATAAATGCAGCCAAACCATCACCGGAGCCAGTCCAAAATCCTGTAATTAAGGATAATATCCCATCTAGTGAGCCCAAAGATTACCCCAAACCTGCTGATTTACCGCAGATTGTGGAAGAGCCTGCTACACCAATAGTGTTCAAATATTTAGGCGGAAATCAAAAATCAGTTTTAATTTTGGTTCACGATACATTGAACGATGTGAGTACCGAACGGGGTAGAGATTTGCTTCGTAAAATTGTAAAGGCCATCGAACTTACAACGCCAGATTTTGCCCTCGTTAATTATGCAAATCATCTCGGTGCCGATTTTACAACTCTTCATCAGTTTTTTAAGCCACAGGTGATGCTTTCCTTCGGCGTAAATGCCGATAGCCTAAAGTTGAATGTTACTTGGCAGAATGAAATTATCCAACACCAATCTACTAAGCTTATCTTTGCGCCAAACCTTGATGATCTTGAAATTGACCAAGAGGCCAAAATATCCCTTTGGACACACCTTAAAAAATTAAAATAACATCAATAGTAAATTGAAGCCTTCGAAATTCAATTCAATGAAAAAACTTGTTTTTGCAACAAACAATCAACATAAAACAGAAGAAATCCGTTCTGCCCTAAAAGGACAATATGAAGTTTTAAATTTGGAGGATATTGGCTGTTTTGCGGATATCCCAGAAACCTCCGGCACCTTTGCCGGGAATGCCACCCTTAAAAGCAGTTACGTGGTAGCACATTATAACTTAGATTGCTTTGCTGACGACAGTGGTTTAGAAATTGAGGCTTTAAACAATGAGCCTGGCGTTTATTCTGCACGATACTCAGGCAGTAGAGACAGTTTAGAAAACATGAATCTGGTTTTAGAAAAACTTGAAGGGAATAGCAATCGTAAGGCCAGGTTTAAAACGGTAATCTCTTTAATGCAAAATGGTAAAAATCATTTATTTGAAGGGCTTGTAGAAGGAACCATTCGAGAGGAGTTAAGTGGTAAAATGGGCTTTGGTTACGATCCTATTTTCCAGCCAAACGGATATGACATCACCTTTGCGGAAATGAGTATGGATGAAAAGAATAGAATCAGTCATAGAGCAATTGCACTTGCCAAGATGATTGATTTTTTAAAGGAAACTCATTAAATTCCGTACATTTCCTTTGCTATTTAGGCTCTTTACTCAAACCATTGCCTTGATCCGCCTCTTCACGAAACAATAACATATCTCTCGTATGCTCGTAAGTGGGGCAGGTACCACAGCGGTTGAGCGGAAAAAAAACAACCAAAAGGCAGGCCCACTTTCTATGATTAGGAAGAAAAGCCAGTACCTTATTGTTTATCAATCCCTTTCAGTATTTTCTCTAAAGAATCTTTCTTGGGTAAGATAGGCTTAATGTCAAGCTTAGAACTATCGATTTTTAACGTCTGTTTAGTTGCTTCTGCTTTTTTAATTAAATCATTCTTTAAAACTTCTTGAGCAGGTGTTGCTATCGGCGATGGAGCTTTTATAGCTTTCGTATTACTTGCAAGCGGAGCTTTAGGTTTCGCCTTTGGTTTTGGCTTAGCCTTGCCTGATGAGCCAATGGCATCTTTTTTTGATTTTGGTCTTTCAGTAGGTTTCCAAGAAAAGCCTTTCAGTACATTGTCTTTAGCAACTTTAACCTCAGGATTAAGGGCACCTTCTACGCCTTTTATGTAAACAATATCATCAATATCATTATCCTTAAAAATAAACTTAATCCGACTGCTCAGCGTCTGATTCATCTCTTTGTAAACCTTTGTACTGTCATCTTGCGTGTAATAAATACTTTCTGCATTTCCATCAACGTACAGGTTTTTAAGTTTGCCATCGCTAAAAAATCCAGTCATTAAACGTCCCTTTATTTGATTAAAACGAAGTGAATCTTTAGGCGTGTTTACTAAAAACGCATTGCGAATGGCTTGAAGATTATTCAGCTTATTCTTTTTAAACTGCACATAAATGGTATCGCCAATTTGTTGAGAACCTTCAGACCAGATTATTGGATTGATAAAACAGCGTAAGGTTGAGTCTGCACTGGTGTAGAAAAGACTATCCGTTTTAGCTTGGATATTACTTTTGAAAATTTTTACGCCGTGGTAAGCCCTAATCACCCTAGCCTGCACCGTATCTGCTGGATTAAACTTAGCCGTATCATTTTTTAAACTATCTGTTTTTAATTTGGACAGCACAGAATTTACTCCATTTTTTAGGGCTTGCTTATTAACGGTTTTGGCCACGCTATCTACATTGCCTTTTGGCAGCGTTTTCGAAATTGCCGCAGCTTTGGCAACAATTTTCTTCTGTAAACTGTCTGTTTTAATTTTGGGCAAGGTTTTCGCAATCGAATCTGCCTTTGTCTTTAAAATGGTGGCGGTAAGTGAACTATCTGCTTTAATGGATAAAGACTTGGAAAGCGAATCGCTCTTCAATTTCAAGCTGTCGGGCACAGCTTTAAGATCGTCTGATTTACTTCCCTTTCTATTTTTTCTGGTACTTTTTGGATCGATAGCCTTATCAACTTGGCTAGATTTATCTGGCGCGTTGCCGCGTTTTTGTGGGGCAATTTTATCTTTTCCGGTCGATTTCTTATCCTTTGCTCCCCCATCTTCATCATCTTCTCCAACTTGGTTATCGGCCTTAATCGAAATTTTTGGAATTAATTTCAAAGTTTTTTGTAAAACCATTTGGGTTTCAAGCGTGTCGGCCCCGAGCCACAAACTATCGGGTTTTTTCTTGTTTTTCACCATAATGGAATCTTCCGTTCCAATACCCAAATAAGCATTTCTGGTTACTAAAGTCCGCTGATCTTTTTTGTAGTAGTAGCCTAAATCGCCAAACATTTTGAGCTTATCTTTCGAATCTGAAAAGACAATGTTTTTAACAGCCTTACCATAACCAATTTTACCAAAATAGTATAAGCTGTCGCCTTTTAACGATCGAGTACCTTGTGTGTATAGATTTTTCTTTCCGAAGTAAGCATCTTCCGTCATGGTGTTATAGGCGCCATTTTCGGTGTAGAGATTATCGTCTTTACCTTTAATATTTGTTGGGCCATAAAAATAAGTCCATTTGGTTTGGGTGTTGTAGCGAAGTGTATCCGATTTAATGACTACCTGAGGAGTAACCACCACAACATTGTACCTGAAGTAGGCATCGCTGCTGGTGCTAAAATAGTAACCATTTTTACTGGTAAGCGTAACCTGCTGATTGACGATTTTACCGCCGCTGGTATAGGTTCCGATTTTGCTTAAAGTATTGTAATCCAGAATGTTGGTTGTTAAAATAGAGGTGGGATCCTCCATTCTAACATTTCCGGTTAAATGCGCATGTTTTTTATTACCGTCATACTGAAGCTGATCAGAATAAATGTTGGTGGTGAGCTGAGTAATATGTACGTTATTGTAGGCTTCAAAGTAGTTTCGTTCGCTATAATACACAGCACTATCGCAACTTAAAGTAGCATTATCTTGTTGGAAAACCGGCTTCCGCAGATAAGACACCTTTGCTTTTGGAGCGCCTGTGATTTGCTCGAAGGATACGATTTTAATAATTGAAGCTTTTTGCTGACCGAATAAAATTGCGGGGCAAATCAATAAAAATAAAAAGACAAATATTTTTTGCACTCTACAAAGTTAGTTTTTTGTTCCGAACGTTCGGAATACCAGTTAAAATTAAATATTTTTGGGGATGTTACCTTTAACGCAATTTCAAGATTTTATTGACCAAAATAAGCTTTTTAGCCCAGGTAACAGAATTCTTTTGGCCGTAAGTGGCGGTAAAGATTCGGTATTAATGTTGCATCTTTTTAAAGCAATTGGAGTTGAAGTAGGCGTAGCGCATTGTAATTTCAATTTAAGGGCAGATGAAGCACAGCGAGACGAGAATTTTGTAAAGATGCTAGCCGCCAGCCTAAACTTGCCTTTTTATGTAACGCAATTTGATACAAAAAAATATGCCCAAGAAAATAAAGTTTCAACCCAAATGGCTGCCCGTTCATTGCGTTACCAATGGTTTGAAGAAATTAGAAACGAGGAAAACTACGATTTCATTGCGCTAGCCCAGCACCAAAACGATGCTGTAGAAACCGTATTGATTAATTTAACACGAGGAACTGGAATAAGCGGCTTGCATGGCATTTTACCAAAGCGAGCGCGATTAATCAGGCCCATGCTATTCTTAAATCGCCAAGAAATTGACCAATTGGTTGATGAAAATGATATCAGCTATGTTGAAGACAGTTCAAATTTAAGCACCAACTATACCCGTAATAAAATTAGATTGGAAGTGGTTCCGCATCTTCAGGAAATTAATCCTAACCTGGAAAAAACCTTTACTGAAAATATTGCTCGATTTGCAGAGATAGAGCAGTTTTTAGCCTTAAGAGTTAAAAAAATAGAAGAAAAAATTGTGGTAAAAAAAGGCGATGGAATTTACATTTCCTTACATAAAATCGCAAAATTGAACCCGCAGAAATTACTTTTGTTCGAACTCTTAAAGCCCTACGGATTTACAGAAAGCCTGATTGCCGAGGTAATTTCTAGTTTGAAAAGCCTTAGCGGTACACAATTTTTTAGTGCAAGTCATCAAGCCATTATTAATAGAAATAACCTGGTAATAGTAGAAAAACATGCCGATGTTATTGAAAATCAATTCTTTCACCCCGTTACAAAAACCATCAGTTTCGGAGCGCTCCAAATTGCGCAAACTTTTACAGAGGAGTTAAAATATGAGTCGAATAAGCAAAAAGCCTTTGTAGATTTAAATAAACTAATCTATCCTTTAATTCTTAGAAATTGGCAAAATGGAGATAAGTTTATTCCCTTGGGAATGAGGAATTTTAAGAAGGTGAGTGATTTTTTTATTGATGAAAAAGTACCACTTCATTTAAAAACAAGTACGCCCATTTTAATAAACGGAAATGGCGATGTGGTTTGGATTGCCGGAATGCGTCAGGATAACCGTTATAAATTAACAGCCACAACAAAAAAAGTTGCTATATTCGAACTCAAAATAAATTAAGTGGAAAGCAGATACGCGTATATCGAAAAACAATACATTGGTCGTGATTATGTTCGCATTTTCATTAGGCTTATTATGGCGGCCTTTTGCTTTGCTGCCTATGTTTATGAACGCGACCGAGACAATACGCAAGATTTATTTTTGGTTGTCGGTTTCGGAATTATCGGCGTTTCAATGCTGTTGCTTTTCCTTATACAATACAAAATTGTGGTGGATAACAAGAGTTTAATCTTAGATGGTTTATGGACAACTAAGCGTGTTAAAATAGACTTAAACAGTATTGTTGATGTTCGAAAAGCCACCTATAGTCGATATTTTTTTAATAACCCCGTTTATAATCTCCATACCAAAGGTACCATCCGCTTTTACTCCTCAGGTAAAGATGCAGTGGTTTTAACAGATCGAGATGGATTAGAATATTTCATTGGCACACAACGCCCGAATGAATTGTTTTTGGTAATCAAAGAAGAAATGAGGAATTTAAAATCATAACAACGGGGTTATATTTCCCCGAATTTCTACAAATTAATTCCCGTAGTAATCCCACCCATCTAATGTTGTTGTTAAAAGCCTTTTTTTAACAGGCATATTAATTGAATTGTAATCTGCAGTTGGATTATATTAAGAACTTGATCGTTATCCTAATCTCAGTTTTAGCACCGCTCTCTGTATTTGCTCAACCTTATAGCCTAAGGATATGTGAAAATTCTTTATTAATCTCACAACACAATTAATCAGGCAATGTTACATCAAACATCACTCAATCGATATCCCTTAAGTGCGGCTTGCAATGAGATTATAGAAATTGCGATGGACGTGCACAAATCTCTAGGCAGTGGTTTCGACGACTCTTCCTACAAAGAAGCATTTAGCAAGCGATTAAAATCAAGAAGAATGTCTTTTGAGAGAGAAAAGAGATTTGGCTTAAACTTTAACGGGTTGATTATGGATCAACAATTTTCTGCAGATTTTGTAATTGACGATCAAATCATAGTTGAGGTAAGATCCATACCAGAAAGATTGAAGAATGGCTATGTTGATGTACTTGAACAACTTGTTGTAACAAAACCAAAATTGGGTTTAACCATCAATTTTTATGAAGAAATACTTCAATTCAAACAAGTTTTATTGATGGAAGAAAATATCTGTTGATTAAAGTTTTTTCAATCCAAATCCATCATGGTTTTTATTGCAATTGCCTTACACGTAAATTAGATATAAATGGGCTACATTTGCGTAACAACAATACATTTATAAATGAAGATAGGAATTGTTTGCTACCCCACCTTTGGCGGTAGTGGAGTAGTTGCAACAGAACTTGGTAAGGCACTTGCTAACGAAGGTCACCAAGTTCACTTTATTACCTATAGCCAACCTGCCCGGTTAGATTTTTTCTCCGCCAACTTATTTTATCATGAAGTGTCGGTTAGAGACTATCCTTTGTTTGATTACGCGCCCTACGAATCGGCGTTGGCGAGTAAATTGGTAGATGTTGTACGTTTTGAGCAACTGGATGTTTTGCATGTGCATTATGCTATTCCACATGCATCTGCGGCTTTTATGGCAAAACAGATCCTCGCAAGTTACGGCATTCACATTCCCGTGGTTACTACCTTACACGGAACAGACATCACCTTGGTGGGGAAAGACCCAACCTACAAACCTGTTGTTACCTTTTCTATAAATCAAAGTGATGGCGTAACAACCGTATCTCAAGATTTGAAAGATGATACGTATAACCACTTTGAAATCACAAAAGACATAAAGGTTATACCAAATTTTATAGATTTTAACCGTTTTAGTTTACAAGCTAAAGATCACTTTAAGAAAGCGATAGCGCCCAACAACGAACGAATTTTAATTCATACCAGTAATTTCCGTAAGGTGAAAAGAACTGCCGATGTAATTAGAATTTTCGAAAAAGTACAATCTGTAATTCCTTCCAAATTATTAATGGTAGGAGATGGGCCAGAGCGTGCTTACGATGAACAACTTTGCCGTACCTTAAATATTTGCGATAGTGTTCGCTTTCTGGGTAAGCAAGATGCAATTGAAGAAATTCTATCCGTATCTGATTTATTTTTAATTCCATCTGAATCAGAAAGTTTCGGACTAGCAGCTTTAGAGGCAATGGCTTGTAAAGTTCCAGTTATTTCCACCAATGCAGGTGGTTTGCCAGAACTTAACGTTCATGGGTTCTGTGGATTTTTAGATGATGTTGGCGATGTGGATGGAATGGCAGCGCATGCGATAGAAATACTAAAAGACGACGAAACGCTTAAGCAATTTAAAGACAATGCTTATGAAAGAGCTAAAGATTTCGATTTGAAGAAGATTTTACCATCTTACGTTGAATATTATAAGCAGGTTATCGAAAAATCACTTCAGCCAGGATATTAAAAGTTATCGAATTCATAAACAGGCAGTTTCATTAATCAAAAGTAATTTTAGCAACAAAGTTAATCGTTTACAAGAATATAATTTGGCAACCTCAAAGGCCAGATGAATTATGATATGGCATCTTTTATTTTAAAAATAGATGCCACATTACCATAATATTAAATTTGAAACTTTCTCAAAATCAAATGATTATAAATCGTATCTTTGCGGCCTTGAAAAGATTGTGAGCTCATTATGAGCACATAACAATTGCAATCTGATCATCAAATTAAAAAAAAAGATTGCCAGATGAAGAAAATAGTTGATTACAGAAAGCTTTTGAACGTTGATAAAAATGCTGAACTAAAAGAGCTTAAAACAGTTTACCGCACATTGATGAAAGACTGTCACCCAGATAAATTTCAGCAAGAAGAAGAGCGTTTGGATGCAGAAGCAAGAAGTAAAGAGATCATCGAGGCATATCATTTTTTAGTGAGCATTGCACCAGAAACCCGTGAACAAAATCTTGAGACTTATACTCAAACCATTACCAATTCTAACATTCAGGATTTCGAATTTAAACAGCAAGTACTTAATGTTACTTTTTTTGATGGAAGCAGCTATGAATACTTCGATGTTCCGAGAGCGATTTATGTGAAATTAGTGAATGCAGATTCGCCAGGCCGTTTTGCCAGAAGGCATATTTTTAGCGAATTTCCGTATAGAAATGTTGCTAGAGTGGCTGAAACAGCTTAAAATATTTGAAAGACCTGCTCAAAAAAGCAGGTCTTTTTTATTGGAATTGAAAATACTCCGACCACTGCAATGGTTTGGGTAAATGCAGTTTGCTGTAGTAAGGCGGTATGGTATGTATCTCGATGTAGTACAAGGCGAGAATGTTTTTATTGTTTCGTGAAGACACGAACCAAGGCGGTTCATTTGAAAATTATTCTGATCAGGATTTTTTTGCTTGGATGCCTGTAGCTACCTTCAGCGGCCATGGTACGTGTCTCCACCTACCACAAAGTGAAAATAATTGTAGCGAATTTCCGTATAGAAATGTAGCTAGAGTGGCTGAAACCGCTTAAAATATTTGAAAGACCTGCTCAAAAAAGCAGGTCTTTTACATTGGAATTGAAAATATTCCGACCACTGCAATGGTTTGGGTAAATGCAGTTTGCTGTAGTAAGCAGGTATGGTATGGCTCTTGACGGAGTACAAGGCGAGAATGTGTTTATTGTTTCGTGAAGCCACGAACCAAGGCAGTTCATTTGAAAATATTCTGATTAGGATTTTTTTTGCTTGGATGCCTGTAGCTACGTTCAGCGGCCATGGTACGTGTCTCCACGTACCACAAAATAGTTGTAATTGTTTCGTATAGGTGAGAACGAATGTAGAAGATCTGTTCGACATCACCTCCAATCCTTCGATTTACTGCGAATTAACAACTCTAACTAGAATTTATCTTATCTAGTAAAAACTAAGCAAACGGGGGCGCCCACCTTAATTCTTTCTCCGCTGTCTGTTAATCTCCCTGTTAGTTTATTTCGATTGAAGATGACAACTTCATCCGTATATTGATGTGCCACTAATAAAAACCTTCCGCTTGGGTCAATAGAAAAATTCCTCGGCCCTTTTCCCAAAGTACTTACCCGCTCTACAAGTTTCAGTAGGCCTTTCGGTGAAATGGAAAATACGGTTATTGTATTTGCATCCCCGCGGTTGCTTTCATAGAGAAATTTGCCATCTGCCGAAACATGAATATCTGCACCATCTATTTTCCCTTCAAAATTTTTTGCAACGGTTCCAATCTCCTGAATCTTTTTCAAGCTTCCGCTGGAGTATGAGAAAGCGGTTACAGACCCATTAAATTCGTGAGCCAAATAAGCAAATTTTCCGTTAGGAGAGAAGGTGATGTGTCTCGGACCCGTTCCAGCATTTGTTTTAAGCACATTTTTTAAACTCAAAATGTCTGTTTTATTTGCTGGGTTATATTTGTAAATGTAAACCTGATCCTCGCCCAAATCATTGGATATTAAATATTGATGATCTGGGGTAAATTTAGTCATGTGAACATGAGCAGATTCTTGCCTTCCTTTTGGATCGATGCTTTTCCCACTGTGTTTAATTACCTGAACGGCATCCGTTATTGAGCCATCTGCTTTGCGATTAAATACCGCCAAACTACCACCGCTATAATTCGCAACAATTACATTTTTATCATCTACTGTAATGTAGCAGGGGTCATTGCCTTCACTATTTACCTTGTTTAAAAAAATTAATGCGCCAGAAACAGGATTGTATTTGAATGCGCTAACGGAGCTTGCATTTCCGGTTTCATTAACGGCATAAGCAAATTTCCCATCTGGCGAAATTGCCAGATAACTAGGGTTTTCCACACCTTTAGTTACGGTTTTCAATTTCGTTTTCGCAGTTTGCGTGTTGAAATTATAAGCATAAATCCCCTCGCTTTTACCTCCGCTAGTGTAGGTGCCGATGAGCAGGTTATAGTTACTTTGTTGCGAAAATGCCAATGCAGATAAGGTTAAGGTGAGTAGGGTTAAGAAATACTTTTTCATAAATACTTGTTGCTGAATAGCAAATATGGGAAAAACATCAGCGTTAAATAAATTATTTTTTAAAGGAGATGGCACTTACCAAAAACAATTTGACTAGGCTCGTTACAACTATTTAAGGTATAGCCAAATCTCGTTTAACAAGCATATCATTCATAGCTGAGTTGAATGGGTATAAAAAAGGGGCTAATCAATTGATTGCCCCTTGTGTTTTATTTAATTAGATGCTTAATCTGAATCAGCTCATGCTCTTCAAGATAGCGCCATCTTCCTCTTGGTAAATCCTTTTTAGTTAGGTTGCCATAAACAACACGATCGAGTTTTTCTACTGTGTAGCCCAAGTGTTCGAAAATACGGCGAACAATTCTGTTCTTACCGCTGTGGATTTGAATGCCAATTTCTTTTTTGGTACCGCCTGTAACATAAGAAATGTTATCCGGTTTAATCAAACCATCTTCTAGTTCTAAACCGAAAGCAATTTTATTCAAATCACCTTGCGATAAAGATTTATCTAATTCAATATTATAAATTTTGGTGATTCCGTTTTTCGGATGGGATAGTTTATCGGCTAAATCTCCATCGTTGGTCATTAGCAATAAACCTGTAGTGTTACGATCTAACCGGCCAACTGGATAAATGCGTTCGCGGCTGGCTTTATCAACCAATTGCATAACCGTACGGCGTTCTTGTGGGTCATCCGTAGTAGTGATGTAATCTTTAGGTTTATTTAATAACACATAAACCTTTTTCTCGCGTTTAAGCAGTTCGCCGTTATAGCGTACTAAATCTTTTGCTGGGTCAACCTTATGCCCTAATTCTGTAACGGCTTCGCCATTTACGGTAATAATGCCGGCAGCAATTAATTCATCTGCCTTGCGGCGAGAGCAAATACCTGCATTTGAAATATATCTATTTAGGCGGATTAGGCCTTTATCTTCATTTGTTGATCTACGACCTGGAGCAATTACAGTTCTTTCTGGGCGATTGAACTCAGTATCTCTTGGTTGGTTTTCTTCACGATTTCTAAAAGGTCTGCTATCGGCACCCTCTCTAGGTTTTACATCTCTTGAGCTTCCAGCGCTTGGCTTAAAGTCGTCTGATTTTCCTCTTGATTTGAAATCTTTGTATCCACCTGTTCTCGGTTTAAAATCTCTCGAATCTCCATCCTTAGATTTAAAATCGCGTTCTCCCGTTCTTGGTTTGTAATCTCTTGATCCACCTTCTCTTGGTTTAAAATCCCTATCTCCTGTTCTCGGTTTAAAATCGCGATCTCCACTTTTAGCATCTCTCGATTTAAAATCTCTATCTCCTGTTCTCGGCTTGTAGTCCCTAGATCCGCCTTCTCTTGATTTAAAATCTCTCTCGCCAGTTCTTGGTTTATAATCTCTCGATCCACCTTCTCTTGGCTTGTAACTACGTTCTTCTGGTTTTGAATTTGAATCTCTTGATTTGAATTCACGATCACCAAATTTAAAGCCTTTCGGTTCTTCATCTTTCGATTTGAAGTCACGTCCGCTGGTTCTTGGTCTTGAATCTTTTCGGTCTCCGAATGATTTTGATTTGAAATCTTTGTTGTCTGAGCTTCTAGGTCTGAAGCCTTCTCTTGAGTCGGATGATTTTTTGAATTTACTGTCTTTTTCGTCTGATCTTTTTCTGTCAGACCCAGCAGAACTGCTTCTGCCTTCTGTTTTCCGGCTGCCCGGTTTGGACTTGTCATCCCGACTGTTCCTGTTGTTTTTATTTATCATGATACGCTTTTAATCACATCCTAAAATGCGGGTTGCAAATTTAGGCAAAATTGATGAACAATACAATTATTGAGCGCTTAAAAATTGAGTCAAAAAATAGCCTCTAAAATAGAAAATTCGGAGTTAAAATCAAAATTTAAAATCCACGTTTAAAGCACTTTAGAGACTGATTTTCGAGCCTAAATTCGTAACTATTTGATAATGTGCTTATTATTTTTTACCTTTGCCAACGTTTTTATATAAGTTCACCAAAAAAAGGAGGAAGATGTTAAAGAAACACATAGTACCATTTGTAGTAATGGCAGCATTATTTATGATGGCAAAAGTGTTCGCTTACCAAATGCCCTTAGCACAAAAAAGTCTTTTAAAAGAAGAAAAATTAAACACTACAATACCCCCAACTGTAAGCTCAAAAGTAGAACCTGTTTCTTTAATGGCCCAGTTAAATTTTGCGAAAGAAACCTTGCCTTTAGGCGATAAAAGAGTTGAACGTAAAATGAAAAAAATCCTTGCAGCACATTCTTATGATAACCTGCAAACCCATCGTTTACATAGAAAAGCAGCAGAATGGTTTCCAATTATCGAACCTATTTTGGCAGCTTATGGAATTCCAAACGATTTTAAATACGTTGCACTGGTAGAATCGGGTATGCAAGGCGGAGTTTCTCCAAAAGGCGCAGCCGGAATTTGGCAATTTATGCCAGGTACTGCCCGTATGTACGGATTAAAAGTTGGCGGTGGTAGAGACGATCGTTACAATCTGCGTAAATCAACTATCGCAGCTTGCAAATACATTAAAGAAATGTATAAAGGTTTAGAAAGCTGGACATTGGTTGCTGCGGCATACAATGTTGGCGACGGCCGACTTCGCAAGCAAATCAATAATCAAAATCAGGATAATTACTATAAAATGAAGCTGAACCGCGAAACGGGTGGCTACGTTTATAAATTAATTTCCATGAAACAGATTATGGAGCACCCTGTACGTTACGGTTACGATAAACCGAAACAGTTATTGGCCTACAACGCTGAATAACAATTAAAATAAAGACAAAGCATTTGGTAAGGCGTCCTAACGTAAAGTTTGGACGCTTTTTTTTACACGCTCGAATTTTGTTTATTTCTAAGTTTAACGTGTTTTTTTACCACAAAAGAAACAAAAGAATACAAAAGTTTCTTTCTCCTTTAGTCTTTCCCCTTTGGTCTTTCCGCTTTAGTCTTTCCACTTTAGTCTTTCTCCTTTGTGCTTTCCGCTTTAGTCTTTCCCCTTTGGTCTTTGCCCTTTCCCCTTTAGTCTTTCCCCTTTAGTCTTTGCCCTTTCCCCTTTAATCCTTTTCTTTGTACATGTTCAAATTGCGAATCGATAAAATTATTAATCAACCTGGGGATAACTTAACTTTTCAGTTTGAAGAAATTGGAACGCCTTACCCAACATATTTAGCCGGACAGTTTGTTTCGTTAGTTTTCGAGGGTAAACACAAAGAAATTAGAAGATCGTATTCATTTAATAGCTCACCAGATGTTAACGAACCACTTGCCATTACGGTTAAAAGGGTAGAGAATGGGGAAATTTCTCGGTTTCTTCATCATAAAACGGGAGTAGGCGATGTGCTTTCCGCTTTGGAGCCACAAGGTATTTTCAGTTATCGCCCAAATAAGGATGTTCATCGTGATTTGTTCTTGTTTGCCGCTGGCGTAGGGATAACTCCTTTATTCTCCATTTTAAAAACCGCTCTGGTTGCCGAAGAACAATCTATCATTACCTTGGTTTACAGCAACCGATCAAAGGAGGATGCCTTGTTTTATGATGAACTTACAAAATGGCAAGCAGAATACCCCAATCGATTAAACATCATCTGGATTTTTAGCAACAGTAAAAATTTGCTCACAGCCAGACTCAATAAGTTTTACATAGAAAAAATTCTTAAGGAATATTTGAAATTTGAGCGTACGGAGGCGCTCTTTTATACCTGTGGGCCAATTATCTACATGGACCTATGCAGAATTACATTACTGGGAATGGGCTTTGACATTTCTCAAATTAAACGAGAAACTTTCGTTCTGCCTGAAGATGAGGTAGATGAAGACGACAGCTCGGAAAAGGTGGTGGATAAGAACACCTATTCGGTTGTTTTAAATTTTAAGGGCGAAGTTTACAACCTTGATGTGCCTTGGCCTAAACGCATATTGGATGTAGCGCTTGAACACAAAATCAAACTTCCCTACAGTTGTCGTGGTGGTGTTTGCAGCACTTGTGTAGCCAATTGCACAAAAGGCAGCGTTCGGATGGATTACAATGAGGTGCTAACGGATGATGAGTTGGAGCGGGGGAGAGTTTTGGCTTGTACGGGTCATCCTACAGAAAATGGAACAACGATAGAGTGGATTTAAATTATCTACCAGCTCGGGAAGTGATAGAGAACTTAGTTAGTCTTCTTTCGTGTATCCCTCATAATAATAAGATTGCTCTATCCCTTTAAAAATGATTTCCCTATTGTTGATGTCATTAGTTAGATTAGCGCCCAATAAAGTTCTCAATTCCAAATCGTTAATCGGGCTTCTTTCCATCCCTTGTAAATAAAGTGTTTTATCTACATGCTGCCAATCGATTACTTTTTTGAGACTTTTCTTTAAAATCATGTCCAACCAGATGCGCATGGTTCTGCCATTGCCATCCATGAAAGGGTGAGCTATATTCATCTCAACATATTTGGCAATAATTTCTTCGAAATTGTTTTCTGGCATTTGCTCAATTTTTTCTAAAATTTCTTTTAGATATAATGTTGTTGCAAATCTAAATCCGCCTTTTGATATATTTTTTACGCGTATTTGCCCAGCGAAATTATACAAACCGTTAAAAAGATATTGGTGGATTTGCTGTAAACCCTTCGTTGTGCCAACATCGATTTTATTAATGTCATCTGATTCAAACAAACGAAACGCGTTTTCAAAACTTATTTTATTTATGTTTTGCATATTTGTTCTAATTCGTTGATGATGATTCTTTGTTGAATTGTAAATATAAAAATGTTTCCCTACAAAATTGAGGCTATAAATATTTCCTAAAAACATAAAACTGTTGTTTGCGAATCAACGTTAATGTAAGCATGAAAAAATCTTTATTGTTTTTAGTAGTTACAGTCCTTACGTTGCCGGTTCTTGCGCAAAATAATTTAGATTCTGTCGTCACAAAAAGAGCGTTTGCCAATAAGGAATACATTAATCTTTATAAAGAAAATTCAGATTTATCTTACACGGCTCCGGCAGGAGAAATTGGGGCACCTACGAAGTATGTAATAAACGGAAGGTTAACCACAACCTATATGTTGTTGGGTACCTATAAATCGCCCGTTGCTTTTTCCATTATTCCTGATTTTACCGTGCGTGTTCGAAACGAATTTTCTGCGGGTGTGCGTACTCCAAGCTATCGCCTTGGGGGTGTTTTATATGCCAGACTTAATGCAAACCCAGAAAATTACAAATATGCCGAACTGGCTTTCACGCACCATTCTAACGGACAAGATCAAGCCGCAATCAATCCCGATGGCTCTGTAAATACCATATCTGGGAATTTCAATGCTAACTATTTAACAGCATCATATCGTTTTGGCCATTTAACTGCCTTCAACGCAAATGGGAGCTATTATTCATTTAATCAACGTATTGGTTTGCAATGGTTTAAGTTTTTTCGTTATGAGCCAGCACTCGATTTAGGTTTCGGCTTTACAAGAGTCCTCTACAATTTCTCTTGGAGAAAGTACGATGAAGTTGAAAAAAATGCACGAAACAAACCAAAAGTTAAAACCGAAAAAGAAACCTGGCGTTTAAATACAGAACTGTCTTATGCGGTAAACCAAATTCCATCAAAAAATATCGTGAATATTGGCAAGCGGCTAAACGCAGAAGTAAACTTTAATTACAGCCTTCCGTTTATGAATAATGTATTCTTAATGGCTGCGGTTGGCTATTATGGGGAGGATAATTACAATATCTATTTTCAAGATCATTATGGGTATATGCGTTTTGGTTTGTCCTCTGGTTTCCTGAGAAATAGAAGTAGACATTATGACAATTAAACCTGAATACAGATTGAATTACACTTTCTTTTTGATAAAATTTTTAGCATTTTTGCAGATTGGAATTTGGGCCTGTTTTGAGCTAAAATTCCATCCAATTTTCAATAAAATATGAGCAAAAAATCTATCGACCTTGGGGAGCAGAAAGAAGTAGAAGTTTACGGCGCAAGGGTACATAATTTAAAAAATATTGATGTGAGTTTCCCTCGAAACCAGCTGGTTGTAATTACTGGTTTAAGTGGTAGCGGGAAATCTTCTCTGGCTTTTGATACCATCTATGCCGAAGGTCAGCGTAGATACATGGAAACGTTTAGCGCCTACAGCAGGCAATTTATGGGTGGTATGGAACGCCCAGATGTTGATAAAGTTTCTGGCTTAAGTCCTGTTATTGCCATTGAGCAAAAAACAACGAGTAAAAACCCACGTTCTACGGTAGGTACCATTACCGAAATTTACGATTTTATGCGTTTGCTTTACGCCCGTGTTGCCGATGCATACTCGTACAATACTGGCGAGAAAATGGAGCGCATGAGTGAAGACCAAATTCTGCAAAACATCTTTAACAAATTTGATGGAGCTGCTGTAAATATTCTGGCGCCTGTTGTTAAAGGAAGAAAAGGGCACTACCGCGAGCTTTTTGAGCAAATTAGAAAACAAGGTTATGTAAAGGTTCGTGTGGATGGAGAAATTAAGGACATTACCGCCAAAATGCAGGTAGATCGTTATAAAATCCATGATATTGAAGTTGTTATCGATCGCTTGATTGTTGATGATAAAGACAAAAAACGACTTTTAGATTCCGTGCAAACGGCCATGAAAATGGGAAAGGGCGTAATTAAAATTAGCGATAAAGATAATAACGTAGCCCATTTTAGTAAATTTTTAATGTGCCCAACCACTGGTATTTCATACGATGAGCCTCAGCCCAACAGCTTTTCATTCAATTCGCCTTACGGTGCCTGCGAACGTTGTGATGGTTTGGGTTATATTTTTGTAGTGGACAAGGAATCGGTTATGCCGAATCCAAAACTGAGCATTTTAAACGGAGGTTTGGCGCCACTTGGCGAGTACCGCGATACCTGGATGTTTCAGGTTTTAAAGGCTTTAGCAAAAAAATATAGCTTCTCTTTATCCACTCCAATTGAAAAACTGAGCGACGAAGTGATAGATATTATCCTCAATGGTTCTCAAGATTTAATTAAAGTTGAGGTAGAATATAATAAATGGAACGTTCAGAATTACAACATTACTTTTGATGGAATCATTAAAATGTTGGAAGAGCAGAACGAGAAAAGATCGGAAAGTGCGGTGGATGATATGGAGGCTTTCCGAAAATTGAAAACCTGTCCAGAGTGTCATGGTGCCCGATTAAAAAAAGAAAGCTTACATTTTAAGGTTGATGGAAAAAATATTTTCGATCTGGCCTCCATGGACATTACCAATTTACATACTTGGTTTGAGAAAGTAGATGAGCGACTTTCTGAGCGCCAAAATATCATTGCCAAAGAAATTTTAAAAGAGATAAGAGCGCGAATCGGTTTCTTAACGGATGTGGGTTTAACTTATTTAACTTTAGATAGAACCGCACGAACACTTTCTGGGGGCGAGGCACAACGCATCCGTTTGGCAACCCAAATTGGTTCGCAGTTGATGAATGTAATGTACATTTTAGACGAGCCAAGTATTGGCTTGCACCAACGTGATAACGAGCGGTTAATCAATGCTTTAAAAAATCTTCGGGATTTGGGGAACACCGTTTTGGTGGTAGAGCACGATAAGGATATGATTTTGGAAGCCGACTGGGTTATTGATGTTGGTCCTGGTGCAGGCATTCATGGCGGACAAATCGTTGCTGAGGGTACAGCAAGCCAAATTCTGAAATCGAAAACTTTAACGGCCGATTACCTAAACGGAAAGAGAAGTATTGAAACTCCAAAGGTGCGTAGAAAAGGTAATGGACATAAATTATCCATCACCAAAGCTACAGGTCACAATTTAAAAGAAGTTTCTGTAGATTTTCCACTTGGTAAATTTATCGCCGTAACGGGTGTGTCTGGTTCAGGTAAATCGAGTTTGATTACCGAGACTTTATATCCAATTTTGAATCATCATTTTTTTAGAGCGAAAAAAACACCACTTCCGTACGAGAAAATTACTGGCTTAAAAGAGATTGATAAGGTTATCGAAATTGATCAGGCACCAATTGGTCGAACTCCACGTTCAAATCCATCAACTTATACAGGTGTTTTCTCAGACATTAGAAACCTATTTGTTCAATTGCCTGAGGCGAAAATCCGGGGCTATAAACCTGGTCGGTTCTCTTTTAATGTAAAAGGTGGTAGATGTGAAACTTGCCAAGGCGGCGGAATGAAAGTTATTGAGATGAATTTCTTACCCGATGTGCAGGTGCGCTGCGAAGAATGTGGCGGTAAAAGATACAATCGAGAGACTTTAGAAGTCCGTTTCCGTGGAAAATCAATTAGTGACGTTTTAGATTTGAGCATTGAAGATGCTTGTGTTTTCTTTGAAAACATCCCGATCATCTATCGTAAAATTAAAACTTTAAAGGATGTAGGTTTAGGCTACATCACCTTGGGGCAGTCTTCAGTTACTTTATCTGGGGGAGAGGCACAACGTGTTAAGTTGGCTACAGAACTTTCTAAAAAAGATACAGGCAAAACCTTCTATATTTTAGATGAGCCTACAACAGGCCTTCATTTTGAAGATATCAATGTGCTTTTGGGCGTATTGCAAGAGTTGGTTGAAAAAGGGAACACCATTTTGGTTATCGAGCATAATTTGGATGTGGTTAAAGTGGCCGATTGGGTAATTGATTTGGGAGAAGAAGGCGGCGCAGGCGGTGGAAGAATTCTTTTTGAAGGCACGCCAGAGGGTTTAATCCAAAATCCGATAAGCTTAACAGGAAAATTCCTGAAAAAAGAAATGCAACTTCATCCAGCTCCCGAAGAGGAAAAAGTAAGCGATAAAAAACCTAAAAAGGCAAAAAAGGTTGTGAAATAGATCAGCCTAACCTGTTTAAATTGAACGATTAAAAATGATTTTCACCGATACCCATACCCATTTATACTACGAGCAAGATGCTGAAAAACAAGCGCAACTCATGGAGCGTTGTTTTGAAAACGATGTGAATCGCCTGTTTTTGCCCAATGTGGATGTCAAATCGATAGCCATGATTGATGATTTGGTGGCTAAATACCCTGCAAATTGTTTTGCTATGGCTGGCCTGCATCCATGCGATGTGAAGGAAGATTATTTATCTCATCTTGACGAGATTTACAGCAGTATTTCAAATCGGAAAATTTATGCAATAGGGGAAATCGGAATTGACTTGTATTGGGATAAAACTACATTAGAAATTCAGCAGGATGCTTTCAGAAAACAAATAGGTTGGGCGAAAAAGCTGGGCTTGCCCATTGTTATCCACTGCCGAGAAGCTTTTGATGAAGTTTTTGAGTTATTAGAAAGCGAGCGTGATGAGAAGCTCCGAGGTATTTTCCATTGTTTTACAGGGAATGCTGAGCAAGCCAAGCAAGCCATCGATCTTAATTTTTATTTAGGCATTGGAGGTGTGGTTACCTACAAAAAGGCAGGTTTGGATGTTGTACTTTCTGAAATACCCTTAGCCAATTTAGTATTGGAAACCGATTCGCCATATTTGGCGCCAGTACCCTTTAGAGGTAAACCAAATGAAAGCAGCTACCTTATTTACATTGCCGAGAAACTAGCGGATATTTATGATGTATCTGTAGAGGAAATTGCAAACGTAACGACCGAAAATTCTAAAAAGATTTTTGGGATTTAAAGTTAGTTTCTCACCCTTTTCTCAGATTTTCGGCGGTTTTAGCGCAAAATCCAAGAGCTTTGTGGTAAAAAGCGCCAAAAAATACAAATCTTTTGTGTTCTTTTGCGGTGAGCAACTTTACCAACCAAATGACCAAAATCCTTATAATTTATACCGGTGGCACCATTGGTATGGTTAATGACCCCAGCAATGGAATGTTAGTCCCTTTTGATTTCGAGCAGATTAAAGAAAACGTGCCGGAATTAGCGCGTTTGGATTATCATTTAGATGTTCATTCCTTTAATCCAGTTCTGGATTCGTCCAACATGGATCCAGAAATTTGGAAAACGCTAGCAGAACTTGTTTACAATAAATACGATCTGTATGATGGCTTTGTAATCCTTCATGGTTCAGATACGATGGCCTTCACAGCCTCGGCATTAAGTTTTATGTTGGAAAACTTGACCAAGCCCGTAGTGTTAACAGGATCACAATTGCCCATTGGTGAAATTAGAACCGATGCAAAGGAAAATTTAATTACAGCTTTGGAAATTGCCGCAACGAAAGAAGACGGTAAGGCTTTGTTTCCAGAAGTGTGCATTTATTTTGATGCGCAATTGTTTAGGGGTAACCGCTCAATTAAATACAATAGCGAAAAATTTGAAGCTTTCCGTTCTCCAAATTATCCGGTTTTGGCTGAAGCTGGGGTTCATCTTCAGTTTCATCGCAATTATATCCTTAAACCAAGTGTTGGCAAGTTAACCATCCACACCAATTTCAATTCCAACATCGGGGTGCTCAAATTATATCCGGGTATTACACCACAAGCCGTTCAGGCCATAACCGATTCAAAAGTGGATGCCATTATATTAGAAACCTTTGGCTCTGGCAATACCACCACTGCACAATGGTTTTTAGATAGTTTGAGGCAAGCCATACTTAACGGTAAAATTATTATCGATATTTCTCAATGTAAAAAAGGTTCAGTTCAGCTAGGGCGTTACGAAACCAGCAGAGAGTTGCAAAAAATGGGCGTTTTAAGTGGTTACGATCTTACTTTCGAAGCAACGGTAACGAAGCTCATGTTTGTAATGGGTTTAGGTTTAAGTCATGAAGAAAATCGTCAGTTAATGGAAGAGTCGCTTCGCGGCGAACTTACCAAAGATTAAAGCAATCCCTTTGGGGCAATAAACCGCAATCCTTTTTTAGGAGTTCCTGGAGCAGCAAAGCGACCATTCTAAACGACTGTATCGTGTTTTTCTGTACTCATCAGAAATGTTCCACCACTTACGGATGCAAAAAGGCCCAGCAGCCCATAAGTAAAACTTCTGCAATTATGACTGTCATCATTTCGGTTATTCGTATTTAGCCTTATTTTTGCTTGATGCTATTAATGGAATATTTAAGGTTAAGTAAAAGAATAGGTTTAAAAGTCTTTAATTATCGATCGTAAAAACTCAAATCTTGTTACCGACAAAAAAAAACTCACGACTTGATACTCAATACTTGTGACTTGATACTTAGGATTTATGGCTTATGACTTGATACTTAATACTTGTGACTTAATACTTGTGACTTAATACTTGTGACTTGATACTTATGACTTGATACTTGTGATTTGATACTGGAAACTTGATACTTAAAACCTTAACTCCATTCTCGTCCCTTAATACTTCAAACACCAATAAATAAAATATGAAAATAGAACAGATATATACAGGTTGTTTAGCAGAGGCAGCATATTACATAGAAAGTAATGGAGAAGCGGCTATTATAGACCCACTTAGAGAAGTTTCTACATATTTAAAGAAAGCAGAAAAGGCAGGAGCCACAATTAAATATATTTTTGAAACCCATTTCCATGCCGATTTTGTTTCTGGACACGTAGATTTGGCAGAGAAATCTGGTGCTGAAATCATTTACGGACCAACGGCAAAAACTGAATTTAAATCGCACATTGCAAAAGATGGCGAGCAATTTAAAATTGGCAACTTAACTATAACCGCACTACATACGCCCGGTCATACTTTAGAATCTACCACTTATTTATTAACCGATGAGCATGGTAAAGATCACTGTATTTTTAGCGGCGATACCCTTTTTATTGGCGATGTTGGCCGACCAGATTTGGCTCAAAAAGGTAATTTAACCATGCAAGATTTGGCCGGAATGCTTTACGATTCATTAAACGATAAAATTAAACCCTTATCAAATGATGTAATTGTTTATCCTGCACACGGTGCGGGTTCAGCATGTGGCAAAAGCATGAGTAAAGAAACTTTCGATACTTTAGGGCATCAAAAGGAAGTTAATTACGCCCTAAAAGCAGCCACAAAAGAACAATTTATAGCCGAAGTAACGGATGGAATTATGCCTCCACCTCAATATTTTGCGAAGAATGCAGCTATAAACAAAGGAGGTGTAGAAAGTATAGAAGAGGTTTATGAAAAAGGTTTGAACGCACTAACGCCACAAGCTTTTGAAGATACCGCAAATCATACCGGCGCAATTATGTTGGACACTCGCGATCCACAGGTGTTTGCAAAGGGCTTTATACCCAACTCCATAAACATTGGTTTGAACGGGCAATTTGCCCCATGGGTTGGTGCATTGATTACAGATTTACAACAGCCCATTTTGCTCATTACCGATGAAGGTAAGGCGGAAGAAACCATAACTAGGCTAACCAGAGTGGGTTACGACAGCACCATAGGCTACTTGGAGGGAGGTTTTGAAAGGTGGACAGATGCAGGCAAAGAAATCGACACAATTGAATCTATCTCTGCAGAAGAATTTGAAAAGGCAGCTCATGAAAGTGAAATTATCGCAATAGATGTGCGCAAACCTGGAGAATATGAATCTGAACATTTGGATTTTACTTTAAGCCGTCCTTTAGATTTTATAAACGAATGGACAGGTGAAATTAATCCAAAGGCTACCTACTATATCCATTGCGCTGGTGGCTATCGTTCTATGATTGCGGCGAGTATTCTAAAATCGCGTGGCGTAGAAAATGTAATTGATATTGCTGGGGGTTACGGGGCAATTAAAAATACTGGATTAAAAAGAACTGACTTTGCCTGCCCAAGCAAAGCGATGAAGGTTTAAGTTGCATTAATCAAGAAATGTAATAAGCTTAAAATATCAATTCCCTAATATTTAAAAATGATAGAACAGAAGAATAACAGCAATCACTACGATGTGTTAATCATTGGTGCAGGCCCAATCGGAATGGCCTGTGCTATCGAAGCTCAAAAAGCCAAACTATCATATGTTATTGTAGAAAAGGGCGCGTTGGTAAACAGCTTATTCAATTATCCTGTGTTCATGACTTTCTTTTCAACTTCTCAAAAACTTGAAATTGGCGGACTTCCATTTGTAACCATAAGTCCTAAGCCAAACAGAAACGAAGCTGTAGAATACTATCGCCGAGTGGCAGAAACCTTTGATTTAAACATTCATTTGTTTGAGCGTGTGAATCAAGTGATAAAAAAGGATGATGGTTTTTTTGAAATCTCCAGCTCAAAAACAAGTTACACCGCTAAAAATGTAATTGTCTCAACAGGTTTTTATGATGTTCCTTTGTTAATGAACGTACCAGGCGAAGATTTACCAAAAGTTACCCATTATTATAAAGATCCACATTTATATGCCTTTCAAAATGTGGTGGTTGTTGGGGCAAACAATTCTGGGGTGGATGCCGCTTTAGAAACTTATCGAAAAGGGGCAAATGTAACTATGGTGGTGCGTAGTGCAGAACTTGGGCCACACGTTAAATATTGGGTTCGCCCCGATATTCAAAATAGAATTAAAGAAGGAGAAGTTACCGCACATTTTAATTCAGAATTGGTTGAAATTAGGGAGGGCGAAGTCGATATCAAAACACCCGAGGGCATAAAAACCATCCCCAATGATTTTGTGATTGCCATGACAGGCTACCAACCCGATTTTGCGATGCTGAGAAAATTTGGCATTGAATTGCCCGAAAATCTTTGCCCTGTGTATAACGAAGAAACCATGGAGACCAATGTTAAAGGCTTATACCTGGCAGGCGTAGTTTGCGGAGGTTTGGATACGCATAAGCTTTTTATCGAAAACTCCAGAATACACGCCGAAATGATTGTTAAAAATATTATGGCCTGGTTTTAAGTTCGCAAATCCGTCAGTATCACCGCGGGATTTATTTCTAAAATTAACTTAATTAATCCCTCGTTGCTATCAGGCGAAATGTAAATTTCATCCCATCGGTTATATTTAATTACTAAACCATTGTTGCCCGTTGCAGGCTTAAACCCAATGATAAATTTTTGGCCAATAATGATTTCTCTAATGTTACTGATCTCTATTTTTCCGTTAATAGGACCACTTCTGTAAAACAAATAACTCTTGTAAATTTTATAATGGGTATTGAAAAATATCGAGAGAAGAAAGCCAATACATAACCAACAAATGATTTGCATAGGAATAATTCCTAAAATATTTCCATTCAGGGTGATCAATTGGATAACACATATTGCTAGAAGACCTACTACCGTAATGACTACCACAGAACTGAAAAAGATGCTTCGGTTACTTTTGAAAATAGCTTTATCCATTTGATTTCTTGATAGCTTTTCCCCAATTATAGGCCAAATTAATTAAGAAAAGAATTATGATGATTTGGAAACCTACCCCAATTGTTAGGCCGATTAGTTTATGGAAATTTATAATCTTTTCGGGTGGTTCATTTAAGCCACTTAGAGGTGGATATACGGTCCAGCTGTTAAAAAGGAATGTATATATAAATCCATTAATGAGGGTACATATGATGGTTAAGATTAGCCCTGAAAATATTGTGATTAAATTCTGAGCCTTTCTTTGATAATGATGTTTAGTTTCCTTTATCAAATAAATGACGAAAACCATTCCAACATATAAGAGAAAAACGCAAGGTGTTGGTGAAATAACCAAATAGCTATCAAACAGGTTAATTTCTAGGCTTAGTTCCCCCAACCATATATACCCCCCAATTATCATCAATAGCGGCAAAAACAACCAAAGTAACTCTTTAAATATTGGCTTCATTCTGTAAAGTATAAATGGTATAAGGTTATTAAGGCCGTGTTGTTATTCATTTCCAGTTGAAATGAGGTTGTATCGTCGTGCAAATCCATCAATGGCAGTTTCAACACTTTTTAAATCTTTAGACGTTAGGTAAGATCCCAAAACATGGTTCCCTGCGTTTGGAATAGATATTTTCTGTTTTAAATCATTTGGAGTACCCAGCTGATTGAACATTTTCAGCATCGCATCCACCCGTACCACAGGATCTTGCTCCAATTCATTTTTATAAAAGTAGAGCATCAAAACCGGTTGTTTTACTTTTTGAAAGGTACTTTTGATCATGGTGCTTTCTAAAAACTCCTGTAGCTCTACCAAAGCTTCAAGTCGGTAGTTTGTGTACCAGTATTTTTTCGCTTCCTCGCTTTTACCAAGTATTACACGTTCCTCACTACCCACCACTTTTCGGGCAATCTGCAAGCCCCATGGGTCGTTTAACAACCAAGCGTTTTTATCATTTATGGCTACATTGGGCGAAAGTAAAATTAAGCTGTGAATGTCGGGAAAGGTTGCCGCCAATTTCAACGCGACGGTTCCACCCGTTGAAGTGCCCACCAGAATGACCTTTTTACCCAGCTTTTTGCCGATGGCGTAAGCCTCTTTACTGGTTTCCCAAAGTCGCTCAGCAGTAAAATATTGCATGGGCGCAATGGTGTCAAGGCCGTGGTCGGCTAGGCGTGATAAATATAAATTGGCTTTAAGCTTTTTAGCAAGGTTTAAGTGAACAGGATTTCCTTCCATTTTCGATGCAGAAAAGCCATGTAAATACACAATTGCATATTCAGTTTGGTGGTGATCGGCATCCGCCCACACAATTTCAGCTTCGTTATCGGGCTTTAACTTATGCGCACTTTCTTTGGTTCTAACATAATTATCCAAGTCTTTTAAATCCGGAACATTCGTTAGTTCTTC
Source organism: Pedobacter yonginensis (assembly GCF_003173595.1). Classification (GTDB taxonomy): domain Bacteria; phylum Bacteroidota; class Bacteroidia; order Sphingobacteriales; family Sphingobacteriaceae; genus Pedobacter; species Pedobacter yonginense. The sequence continues at coordinate 58,471 of NZ_QGNZ01000002.1, read as the reverse complement.
GCTGTAAAGGGGTTTCTTTGGCCTCGGCCCAGAGAAATACGCGCCAACAATTAAAACAGATAAGCCTATTAATATTTTGTAGCGTTTTTTCAATGCAATGTTTTTATTAAATGTAAAGTTTTATAGGAATTTAACCTAAGTTTGCAATCAATTTTTTTCCAATAATGCCGGGAATCGAACAAATAAAAAAGCCTATAGCAACTGACATTAAAGCGTTTGAAAAAACCTTTAAAGAATCTATGCACAGCGATGCGCCCTTGCTAGATCGAATTACCCATTATATTGTTAAGCAGAAGGGCAAGCAAATGCGACCAATGTTCGTGTTTTTTGCGGCAAAGCTTTGCGGTGGCATCACCGAATCTACACATAGAGGAGCAGCCTTGGTCGAACTTTTACACACCGCCACATTAGTGCATGATGATGTTGTGGATAATGCATATGAACGCCGTGGTTTCTTTTCCATCAATGCATTATGGAAAAATAAAATAGCTGTTTTAGTTGGCGATTATCTTTTAGCAAAAGGTTTGTTGCTTTCGGTAAACAATAATGAACATCGTTTGTTACAAATTGTATCAGAAGCTGTTAAACAGATGAGTGAGGGAGAACTTTTGCAAATTGAGAAAGTTAGGCGGATGGATATTTCCGAAGATCTTTATTTTGATGTAATCAGACAGAAAACAGCTTCATTAATCGCATCTTGTTGTGCAGCAGGTGCCGCTTCGGCAGGCGCAGATGATGCAACAATAGAGCAAATGCGCTTATTCGGAGAAAAAGTTGGTATCGCCTTTCAAATTAAAGATGATACTTTCGATTTTGGCACCGATGATGTAGGTAAACCATTGGGTATAGATATCAAGGAGAAAAAAGTAACCTTACCATTAATTTATGCCCTGAACAAAGCCGAAAAGGCAGAAAGAAAACAAATCATCAACTTGGTTAAAAACCATCAAGATGATCCAGTTAAAATTCAGCAGATTATCGATTTTGTTAACCGAATGGAAGGCGTATTTTATGCCAACCAAAAAATGCAGGAATACCAAAAAGATGCCTTTGATATTTTACACCAATTTGAAGCCGGAGAAGCAAGAACGGGATTAGAACAACTCGTACTTTACACTACCGAAAGAAAAAAATAATGAATAACGAATTAATCTTTAGCATAGGCTTCCTCTTATTTATTGCCCTTATACTTGCTTTAGATTTAGGTCTCTTTAGCAGAAAAGAGCATGTTGTAAGCTTAAAACAAGCTGGTATCATGAGTTTAATTATGGTGGCAATGGCCATCGGGTTTTATTTCATTCTCCTAACCGAAGGGCATCAACTGCATGGCATTAAAGATTTCGCCCATCTAAAAGAAATTGTAGTAAAGCATCGGCATAACATCACGCTTATCCCCAATAATTTTCCAGAAAGTTTAACGCTCTACAAGCAAAACCTGGGTTTAGAGTTTTTAACAGGCTATGTAATCGAATATGCACTTTCAATTGATAATATTTTCGTTATCGTGCTTATTTTTTCGGCATTCGCAGTAGAAGAAAAATATTACCATCGCGTATTATTTTGGGGCATTCTTGGCGCAATTGTGATGCGATTCATTTTTATTTTCGTCGGTGCAGCATTAATAGCAAAGTTTGCATGGATTCTTTACATATTCGGAGCCTTCTTGGTGTTTACAGGCGTTAAAATGTTTTTTAGCAAAGATGGCGATGATAAGATCGATCCGGAAAATCACCCGGTGGTTAAATGGGCATCTAAAATATTTGCCATTCATCCTAAATACGAAGGCAAGCAATTCTTTGTAAAAATTAATGCTAAGCGAATGGTAACCCCATTATTTTTGGTGTTGCTGATTGTAGAATTTACCGATTTACTTTTTGCGGTAGATTCCATTCCGGCTATTTTCGCCGTCACAAAAGATCCATACATCGTATTCTTCTCCAATATTTTTGCCATCATGGGCCTCCGCTCCATGTTCTTTTTATTGGTTAACATTATCCATAAATTCCATTATTTAAAAACAGGCCTAGCCGTTTTGTTAAGTTTTATTGGTGTTAAAATGCTTGCCCATGTGTATTTAGAAAAATGGGGTTTCACAACCGAACACTCTCTGATTGTGATTCTAAGCATTTTGGTCATTAGCATCGTGGCGTCCCTCGTTTTTCCTAAAAAGAAAAAACATACAGTAGCATAATTGTAATATATTCTGGGGGTTATTAACCGGTTTACAATCAATTATTTAGCAATAACCGTCTTTGCGGTTAATTTACACACCCACAATGCCGTATCAAAGACATTTATTTGGAAACGTACGTTCAGTAATGCTTCCAATTCTTCAGTCCCTCTGTCCGCTATAGCCTCGCTGAAAAGCTCGGGCTACCGCTTCCATAGGGTTTAGGTACAAGGGCAATATTAAGAAATCCCAATTTATTTTATGCCCTGTATCATCTTGATTTTTTGTAGAAACCGCAAAACATAAACCCGATTAAACGAATGCCAATTTTTTTCAAATTGGCAGCAGGGCAAGCGGGGCAGGTGGTTCCGATGAAATACCATGCGTTCATTTCCAAAACCTTTTCAAGGTAAAACTACATGCCCTTTATTGTTTTCTCCACAACGATCTTAAGAACAATTCTCTATTTATTAGAAATGGGTTGAAGCATTTGTGAATCAAAAAAGCTAAATTTGTTTATGTTTTTTATACCAAACACTTCGAGGTTTTTGGTAAAAAACACGCATCATATTTAATTATTTGAAACATGAAAAATCTAGTATTAGCTTTGTTTTTTTGCGTATTCGCATACGGAGCACACGCCCAAACAACATCTAAAAAAGTAGCCGCAACAAAGGTAGTTAATAAGCAAGTTGTCGAAATTGCTTGTGGTGAATGTCAATTTAAAATGAAGGGAAAAGATTGTGAGCTGGCCGTTAAAATTGATGGTAAGCCTTATTTCGTTGACGGAAAAAATATTGATGATTTTGGCGATGCCCACGGCGAGCATGGTTTTTGCAATGCTGTTAGCAAAGCAGAGGTATCTGGTGAAATTGTAAACAATCGCTTTAAAGCCAAAGAGATTAAATTGGTGCCTTCAAAAAAATAGGTTTTTTATTTTTGATCAGCTTTTGTAGTCTCCCTTTGATTTGCTTTTGAGAAATTTAAGGTTTACATTTGTAAGAGTTAAAGAAGCTGAAATATAGTCTGTTATCTATAGCATTAGTTAGTGCCGGTAATTATCGTGAATAATAATCAAGATTTTAATATTGACAATTTAGAAGATTCATTGAAGAATGATGTCGATGAAATGCTTAGTGCTTATCAAACTGGTTGGTCGGAGCGAGGAATTGATGACAGGAAACAGTTTGAATTAAGACTAAAAACCAATATAGCTAACACAATTAATTACATCAAAGAAGTAATTTCTCAATTTCGTAAATTAGAGTTAAGGGTTAACGGAGCGTTTATTAAACTGGAACGACCTAATGCCTTATCTGTGATACTGACTGTTCCAATCGCTACCTTTTTGGACGACAAATTGTTGCAGGTTTATTCAATAACGCACTCAATAGAAAAACAAAGTAGATCTGACGATTATCGCATATCATTTTCTATAACTTATAATGATGGAGGCCTTAACAACGATGCCTTATTAGCTGATGGCTTTTTTGGGCTAATGAAACCTGTTGCTAATGGATAAAAAAGCACATGCAAAACATAATGAAGATGCATGTAATTTCCTTCACTCCCACGGAGATTATTGCGATTGGGTTGTAACTACCGCGTTCTATTCGGCGTTACATTTAGTTCAATATGAGGTGTTTCCAAAAATAATAGCTGGTTTTGTTTACAACACTTTTGATGAATATTATAATGGTGATTACAAAGGCACCAAAAATAAGCCAAGTAAACACACAGCGACTATTAACTTGGTTAGAGCGGAGTTGGGCGATTCGGCCTTTCAACTCTATAATTGGTTATTCGGCCTTTGTATGAATGCACGCTATCATGACTACAAGGTTCACAAATTCATTGCCGATGAGGCCGTCAATAGATTATCTCGCTTGAAGATTATGATGAAAAAGTAATTCAATTCCTTATTTAAAACCTTTCTAATTAAGCGCAAATCATTTATCTTTACCAAACGGCTCAATGGACAAAGAAAAGTTAAAACTGTGGTTTAGGCGGGTAGGCGTAGTGGGGTTCTTATTCTTCCTAATTAAAGGAATAATTTGGCTTATTGTATTCTATTTTATTGGTAAAAACGCTACTTAAAGGTAAATAGCATATTGGCCAAGAAATTCCAAACAAACACAATTATAATGGCAAAAAATTTGGCTACGTAAAAGTTGGCCCCATTTTTACGTTGGTGAAATAAGTAGATTATAATTGTGTTTAGACCTAAACCAATTAAACTAACCACTAAAAATTTGCTAAATTCAGTTCCCCAATGTGCGTTGGTGCTTTGGAAAGTCCAGATTCTGTTGATTAAATAGTTGTTGGTTACGGCAAGGCTAAAGCCAATGGCATTGGCCACATACTTGTTTACCTTAATTTTTTCTTTAAAAAGCCAAGTTGCACCGAAATCGATAGCCATTCCGAATAGGCCAGTTAACCCGAATTTTAGAATACGTAAGATCAAATCCATACTAATGTATTTTAATCAAATAAAAACGCTCCAAAACCTGTGGACGTTTTTTGGCATTTAAAAACTTTCCCGTAAGTTTTGTAAGGTGGTAGTAATCAAATGATTTCAGTACTTCTGCATGATATTCGGTCTTTAATGTTTTTAGTTCAGTTTCAGAAACGTAAACAACTAAGTTCGGGTCGCTTTTGGATTTCTTTAGCGCCTCATAGTTCCAAAAATATTTTGCCTCTCCCTTAGCATAAAAATCAAAAGAATAAGAATCGGGATACATTAGCACCGATGCTTTTGCATTTGGGTAATGCTCCTTTAGCCAATTTCCAGCTTCCCTGCCAGATTCATATTTAAGCAACGTGGGGTAAAAAAAGCAGGAAAGAAAAATCATCACTAAAGCTGCTGAGGCTACACTTCTAACGATTAAGTTTTTGAGATTCGGCAATCGAAACGATAGCATAATTAAAGTTGCTACAGCTACAACGGGTGCAAGAATGGTAAATTTGAATTGTGCGTAGTAATTAATGCCAATAATAGCGAGCACAAATAAAATGGCCAGTACACTTTGTATGTAAAAAAACACATTTAAACTTCTCCCTCCCAACCGATTGAGGTAAAGCGCTGTGATTATTGCAAACTGAGGCAAAATAATTAAAATGTAGTGCGGCAATTGAAACTTCGAAAGTGAAAATAAAAGGAAGGTTATGCCTGCACTCAGCCAAATAAAAATACTTTCTTTCGGTAAAACAACCCTGTTTTTCTTTTTGAATAAGCTAAGCACTGCCGCATAAAACAGAACCGACCAAGGTAAAAATGCCCAAAGGGTAGTGTGTAAGAAAAAGGAAACATCTCCTCTTCCTTTTATTGGCCCCGTATTAAAAAATCGCCCAAACTGACTGTCCCAAAAGAAAAATTTAATTCCGGAAACACCCGTTCGTCCAAACATTACCTTTTCTGGATGGAGATCAAATTGCACGTATAAGGTATAAAGTTCTGGAATAATGAAAATCAAAATCAGCAAAACCGCCAACCACCATTTGGGTTTTAAGAGTTGCTTAAATTGCTTGGTTAAGAGCCAGTATAAAATAAAGCCACCAAAAACTGGAATCAAAACAAAAATACCCTTTATCATAATGGCACATGCTGCAGATAACGAGCCTATTATGATATGCCAGAAAGAACCTTGATGTGCCTTATAATAATGATAAATTGCAGCAAAGGTGAAGGTGGTGATGTACACTTCTGCGCGCACATCAAATGTAGAAATCAGTATATGTAGGGCACTTAAAAAAATTAACGAACTCAGTAGCCCAATTTTTTCATTGTAAATATCCTTGGCCAGTTTATAAATATACCAAGCACCAAGCAAACCGAACAAGAACGAGGGCAGTTTATAGGCAAAGGTAGAGATCCCAAAAATCTTAAAAAATAGAGCAGCCAACCAAAAAGTTAAATGTGGTTTATCTAGCCAATCTGCACCACGAACGTAAAGGTTAACGTAATCATTTCTCAATACCATGCTTTTGGCAATAGAGGCATAGAGCGCAGAATCGGGCTCCATAATTCCACCAAACAAGGCCAATGCACTTACTGCAATGATTACAGCAATTAAAATTTTGTAAATAATTTGGTCTTTCAACTTCAATAATGTTTTTTCCAAATATGAGTAAAAAATTAAAATTTATTTAGGGTTTCAGATTAACAAAGCCAAAAGCCTTATCTTTGTCGAATGACAAAATTATCGGTTAACATCAATAAAATTGCTACGCTTCGCAACAGCAGGGGCGGTAATAATCCTGATTTAGTTAAGGTTGCATTGGATTGTGAACGTTTTGGAGCACAAGGCATTACGGTGCATCCACGCCCTGACGAACGCCATATTCGTTATCAGGATGTTTACGATCTAAAAGCGGTTATTGCTACCGAGTTTAACATTGAAGGCAATTGCAAGGAAGATAAATTTGTCGATTTAGTATTGGCAAACAAGCCAGCACAAGTTACTTTGGTGCCCGATGCTGAAGGCCAAATTACCTCCAACCATGGTTGGGATACCCGAAAGCATAAAGACTATTTAAAGGAAATGGTTTTCGTTTTTCAAAAGGAAGGCATAAGAGTTTCAATTTTTGTTGATCCCGTAGTGGAAATGATTGAAGGCGCGGCAGAAACCGGTACTGATAGAATCGAACTTTATACGGAAGCTTATGCCCAGAACTACTTTGCCGATCGAGAAAAAGCCATTGTAAACTACATCGCCGCTGCCCACCACGCCAATCGTTTGGGCTTAGGTATAAATGCGGGGCATGATTTAGATTTGCATAATCTGCATTACTTCGCTCAAGGTATTCCGGGTTTATTGGAGGTTTCCATTGGGCATGCGCTAATTAGTGATGCACTCTATTTGGGCTTAGAAACCACCATTCAAAAATATTTGCAACAACTTAACTAAACCGAAGCAGATGTTTGAGTAATGCTAATGCACATTAGGCGATCAAACTTAAGCTGCCAATCTAATTGTTTGTTGTAATGCGCCCTACACTTGACTCTATTTGAATGTTGAAAGGAATTCTTCTTGTTTTTTTTGGTGCCTGTAGTTTCGGCATCCTATCTACCTTTGTAAAGCTGGCTTACCATGATGGTTATACCCTGGGGGATGTAACCGGCGCCCAAGCCTTTTTTGGTGCTGTAATTTTATGGGTTTTATTTTTTTTTCAAACCAGAACAACGCGTTATAAATCGAAAGAAACCATCATTAAAACCCCTTGGTGGAAAATGATTTTGGCGGGAACCTGTACGGGTTTAGTCAGCGTATTTTACTACCAATGTGTGAAGTTGGTACCAAACTCTGTAGCCATTATTTTGTTGATGCAGTTTATTTGGATGAGCATTTTAATGGAGTACATCATTTTTAAAAAGCAACCGTCTGGTTTACAGTTCTTAGCCATCATTTTGGTTTTAGGTGGTACTATTCTAGCAAGTGGAATGGCAGAAACCAGCATCCAAACCATGAGTTTAAAAGGCATCGGCTTCGGCCTATTGGCTGCAATTTCCTATGCAGGTTTTTTGTTGTTGAATGGAAGATTAGGAACCGAATATCCTCCACTACAAAAAAGTGCTCTTATGATAACGGGTGCTTGTTTGTTAATCTTCCTATTGTTTCCACCAACTTTTCTTTTTGATGGATCGCTCAATGGTTCACTCTTAAAATGGGGATTAATAATTGCTGTTTTTGGCACGGTAATTCCACCCTTGTTTTATGCAGAAGGTGTACCGCGAATTGGAACGGCATTAAGTTCTATTTTGAGCGCGGCAGAATTACCTGTAGCGGTAATGATGGCTGGCTTTGTGTTGCAAGAACAGGTGTCTTTTTTAAGATGGGTAGGTGTAACCATAATTTTATCTGCAATGGTTATCCCAAATCTCAAATATTTGAAAATGAACACTAAGCAGCAGGCTTAAGGAATCGGCAGAAATTGTTTATAAATAAGGTTCGGCAGTGTAACATATCAGAAAAATAAATATCTTTAAAAAAGCATAAACTACTCCAATGAAAAAATTCTCTTTCTATATTCTAACGTTTATTTTGATTGGCCTTGTAGCCTGTAAAAACAAAACTACCATCAACCAAAGCGAGGCAGGCGAAGTGATTACCGATTTTCTTAAAGCCAATCCTGAATATAAAACGGCACGCTTTGATTTTGGCGAAATGAAATTTAGCAGTACAAGTGATAAAGTGGAGTTGGGTAAGTACCGTACATTGGAAGATAAAGGTCTGGTTTCAATCACTTTAAAAGAGGCAAAAAAGAAATTTTTATCCAAAGACAGTAGTTTCGTTTATCAAATTACATTAACAGAAAAGGCGAGTCCGCTGGTTTTAAAACAAGAGAACGACAAAGCAACGGTTAAGGTTGTCGAATATCTTTTATCAGATGAAAAGCCAGTAGATTTTTCTCAGGTTAATTCGAGCACCGCAAAAGTAACCGTATCATTAAAAAAAGTAAATACTGATTTTTCTCCATTTGATAAGAATGCAAATGAAAATAGCAACTTCATTACCAAAACGTATAAACTTAAATTGAGTAAAGATGAAGGTTGGAAAGTTCAAAATTAAGCCAATTTATCATAGATGAAGACCGATGCAAATGTTTGATTTTGCCCAATTGTAATTCGGTAGTAAAATCGACAATCAAAGTGCCAACCTCCACATGTTTTTTACAGTCTTTTATGGCAAAAAAGCGTTGGTAATTTCCTACCTTTGCGGCATCTTATTATTCACACCGCATGAGCTTAGACATCCACTACAAAGAAGAGTTTCAAAACCGACATATTGCGCCAAATCAGGAAGATACTGAGGCAATGTTGCAAACCGTTGGCGTAAATTCTATTGATGAATTGATTGAACAAACTGTACCGGCAACAATTAGGTTAAAACAGCCTTTAGATTTGCCTGCAGCGAAATCGGAAACAGAATATCTTGCTGCTTTGAAACAAACTTCTTTGTTGAATAAGGTTTTCAAAAGCTTTATCGGACAAGGCTATTATGACACGATTACACCTGGCGTTATCTTGCGCAATGTTTTCGAAAACCCAGGGTGGTACACGCAATACACGCCGTATCAGGCAGAGATTGCACAAGGCCGTTTGCAAGCGCTGTTAAATTTCCAAACCATGGTGATTGACTTGACCGGAATGGAAATTGCCAATGCTTCATTACTAGATGAAGGAACAGCTGCGGCAGAAGCGATGTTTATGCAATACAGCACCAGAAAAAACCAAGCTGCGAAAAAATATTTTGTATCTGAATTGGTTTTTCCTCAAACGATAGATATTTTAAAAACACGGGCTAATCCTTACGGTATTGAGATTGTAATTGGTAGCCATTTAGATTTCGATGCTTCAGCAGATTTCTTTGGTGCAATCGTTCAATATCCGGCAGGTAATGGAGAAGTTTTCGATTATAAAAACTTTGCTGCAGAATTGCATCAACAAAATATAAAATTAACCGTCGCTGCTGATATTTTAAGTTTAACCTTATTAACTCCTCCGGGAGAATGGGGCGCAGATGTTGTAGTAGGTACTACGCAACGTTTCGGTATTCCGATGGGTTTCGGCGGCCCACATGCGGCATTTTTTGCAACTAAAGACGAATACAAACGCTCAATTCCAGGTCGTATTATTGGGGTAACCATCGATAGTCATGGAGATTATGCCTTACGTATGGCTTTGCAAACTCGTGAGCAACACATCCGTAGAGATAAAGCAACATCCAACATCTGTACAGCACAGGCCTTATTGGCGATTATGGCTGGCTTCTATGCTGCTTATCACGGGCCAAAAGGCTTAAAAGCCATTGCTGAACGCACCCATGGCTTGGCAATTAGTTTAGCCAATACCTTAAAAAACTTAGGTTTCGAACAATTAAGCTCAGTTTACTTTGACACCATTCGCTTCGAATTGGGCGATTTAAAAGGGGGCATTAAGTCGGGCTGCATTGATAACGAAATTAATTTAAACTATACGGGTAGTATTGTAACCATTTCTGTTGATGAAACCACAACTTTTGAAGATGTGGCGCTGATTGCCAAAATCTTTGCCAAAGTTAAGGCTGTTGCGGCAGATCAGGTTGAGGTGGTAGAACGTGTAGAAACGGTTATTCCTGCCGAATTACAACGTACTTCTGCGTATTTAACGCACCAAGTGTTTAATTCGCATCATTCAGAACATGAAATGTTGCGCTACATTAAATCATTAGAAGCAAAAGATTTATCACTTTGCCACTCGATGATTGCTTTGGGAAGTTGCACCATGAAATTAAACGCAACCGCAGAAATGATTCCAGTAACTTGGTCTCACTTCGGTCGCATACACCCATTTGCCCCAGCCGATCAGGTATTGGGTTATTATTCTGTTTTTAACGAACTTGATAAATGGTTAAGTGAAATTACAGGCTTTGCAGCCATGAGTTTACAGCCCAACGCAGGTGCCCAGGGTGAGTATGCAGGTTTAATGGTAATTAGAGCTTATCATCACGATAGAGGCGATTTTCATCGTAACGTTGCCTTAATTCCTGCATCAGCACATGGTACAAATCCTGCATCGGCAGCTATGGCTGATATGAAAATCGTTGTCGTTAAATCGTTAGAAAACGGTAATATCGATGTCGAAGATTTAAAAGCAAAAGCAGAATTGCATAAAGATAATTTATCGTGTTTAATGGTAACCTATCCATCAACTCACGGTGTGTTTGAAGAAAGCATTATCGAAATCTGTGAAACCATCCATGCCAATGGCGGACAGGTTTATATGGACGGTGCAAATATGAATGCTCAAGTTGGTTTAACAAGTCCGGCCAATATTGGTGCAGATGTTTGCCACTTAAACCTGCACAAAACCTTCTGTATCCCTCACGGTGGCGGTGGCCCTGGTATGGGTCCAATTGGTGTTGCAAAGCATTTAGTACCTTATCTTCCTGGTCACTCCGTGATTGATATCGACAAAGGCAAATCGATTTCAGCTGTGTCATCAGCGCCTTGGGGCTCTGCATCAATCTTGATTATTTCTCACGCTTACATCGCCATGATGGGGGCTGAAGGCTTAACCAACGCAACCAAATACGCAATTTTAAATGCCAACTACATAAAAGCTCGTTTAGAGCAACACTATCCGGTGCTTTATTCAGGTGCCAATGGTCGTTGTGCACACGAGATGATTCTTGATTGCCGTTCATTTAAAGCGTTTGGTATAGAGGTAACTGATATTGCCAAAAGATTAATGGATTACGGTTTCCACGCCCCAACGGTTTCTTTCCCGGTAGCGGGCACCTTAATGGTTGAGCCAACAGAATCGGAGCCTAAGCATGAATTAGATCGTTTCTGTGATGCACTTATTGCGATCAAAAATGAAATTAAGGATGTAGAAACAGGTATTCTGGACAGAATTGATAATCCATTAAAAAATGCACCTCATACGGTTTCTGTAATTACGGCTAACGAATGGGAGCACCCTTACAGTCGTCAAAAGGCCGCATTTCCGCTTCCTTACGTGTTAGAGCGTAAGTTCTGGCCTTCCGTAGGTCGTGTAAACGATAGTCATGGAGATCGCTCATTAATATGTGCTTGTCCACCAGTAGAAAGTTATTTGGAAGAGATAGTGCCTTAAACTGTCGATTTGCCCTTGCTAGGGTTTCGGTCAATCAAGTCACTTAATTAAATATCAATCTGCAAGTTTGTGAAGTCAACTTCATAAAGCTTGCAGATTTTTTGTGTACGCACGTTTCTGAATTTCTTCTTGAAAGAAAGATAACAATTAAACCATGCTCATAGATTTGCAGTCAATAGAGAGAAATTAAATAAAACCGATTATTTTTGAAAAAGTTAACATAGGTCAATAACAAAGGGCCAGTGTTAATCCTATCTTTGTATTATTAAATTAAACAACTTGAAAATGAAATTAAAAATTAGCTCAATTTTTTTATTAGTGGCAGTAGTATCATTGTCAGCTTTTAAAAACCCTACTAAACCAGTAACTTATAATGTAGATGTTACAAAATCTAGCATTACATGGGTTGGTAAAAAAGTAACAGGATCGCACAACGGAACAATTGCTTTAAAATCAGGTACATTAAACGTTAATGGTAAAAGCATTACAGGTGGTGGTTTCATCGTGGATATGACTTCTATCAAAGATGCTGATGGTAGCGCAAAACTAGAAGGACACTTAAAAGCAGATGATTTCTTTGGTTCTGAGAAATTCCCAACTTCGAACTTTGTAATTACTAAAGTTACTGGTTCTGGTGCAAACGTAACGGTTACAGGTAACTTAACCATCAAAGGCATTACTAAACCATTAACTTTCCCTGCAACAGTAGCGGTAGGTGCTGATGGAACAGTAACAGCAACTGCTTCTAAAATTGTAGTAGATAGAACGAAATATGACATTAAATATGGTTCAAAATCGTTCTTCGAAAGCATTGGCGACAAAGCAATTTACGATGAATTCGAACTTGCAGTAAAATTGGTTGCTAAAAAATAATTTATTCCCAATCGGAATTTTGGAAGGTTTGCTCTAGTAGGGCAAACCTTTTTTTATGATGTAACAATCAAAAGCAAAATGTTTATTCGCAAAAATTTATCTTGATACTACCTGATTTTGAAACCGCCTTCAACGGCATCTACGAACCCAGTTGCAGCGCTTTTACCATGATAAAATAAACATTCCCAGTTTTCTGCGGCAGCCCTTTTGCCAAATTCTTTTCTAAGTTCCATTGCTTTACGTCCGTCGAAATCGTATTTGGCAATAAAGTTCTTTACGAGTTCTTCTGGTTCTGGTAAAACATCCCCTCCGAAGAAAACCTTCTGACTATTTTCGGTTAATAAAAATACTTGATGATTTGGGCAATGTGCGCCTGTAAATTCGAAAGCTATGGATTCATCCAAACTTCCATCACCCTCAATAAATTTCAATTGGGCATTGCGTTGCAGGTGCTCAAAAATATCGGTGTGATAAGAAGATGATGTACTGCTAAATGCGGTTTCCCATTCTCCACGATTGATTACGTATTCGGCATCTGGAAAACTGAGTTCTAACTTGCCGTTTGCGTGTTTATAAATCATACCCCCCGAATGGTCGTAATGTAAATGCGACATCAATACCTTGCTTACATCTGTGGGGTCAAATCCCGCATTGCGGATGTTTTTATGTAAAATTAATTCGCCCTGTTCATCGCTAAAGCCCAAGCCAGTGTCAAATAGAATCAAATCATTTTTTAGCTCCACCAAAAAAGGTTGAACATTAATAAAAAGAGAAGCTGGCCTGTCTTTAAAATTATGAATTGTTGAATCAAAAGGAACAAATTTTTTCGTTGCATCAACAGAATAGGTTCCTTCAAATAAGGTATGAACTTGCACTGTGCAGAGGATTAAAATTAAAATGTATATTTACTGTTCGGAAACAAAGATAATGGAAAAAAGATGGGTACAGGCATCAAATTGCAATGATGATACCATAACAACAATAGCTAACCAACTCAATATAGATCGTTCACTTGCTAAAATATTGGTGCAAAGAAATGTTTGCAATTATGATCAAGCAAAGGATTTTTTTAGGCCAAATTTAGATCATCTTCATAATCCTTTTTTAATGAAGGATATGGATTTGGCAATTGAAAGAATTGAAAGAGCCTTAACTTCTCATGAAAAGATACTGATTTATGGCGATTACGATGTAGATGGAACAACCTCAGTAGCACTGGCATACAGTTTTTTTGCTCAGTTTACCGAAAACATAGAATATTATATTCCTGATCGATACTTAGAAGGTTACGGAATTTCAACAGCGGGTATAGATTATGCCCGCGATAACGAATTTTCATTAGTTATTGCTTTAGATTGCGGTATAAAATCGATAGATAAAATTGCTTATGCAAATACATTTGAAATCGATTTTATCATTTGCGATCACCACCTACCGGGCGATAACTTGCCAAACGCTGTTGCTGTGCTAGATCCTAAACGCAGCGACTGTGAATACCCTTTTAAAGAATTGGCAGGCTGTGGCATTGGTTTCAAACTCGCCCAAGCTTATGCTCAAAAGCATCATTTGCCCAAAGATACCTTTTTGCAATATCTTGATTTAGTAATGGTGAGTATTGCTGCAGATATTGTGCCCGTTGTTGGAGAAAACAGAATTCTGGCTTATCATGGTTTAAAAAAATTAAATAATAATCCATGTGAAGGCTTGCGAGCCTTAATGGAAGTGTCGGGTAAAAAAGAAACTTATACACTTACTGATGTGGTGTTTACTTTGGGGCCACGGATTAATGCCGCGGGGCGAATAGATCATGCAAAACATGCGGTGGCCATGTTGCTCTGCCAGGTAGATGGAAATTCTGCTGAGCAAAGCGAATCCATAAACTTGAAAAATACCGAACGTAAAACCTACGATCAGGACATTACCAAAGAAGCATTAGCCTTAATTGGAGAGAGTGAAGTGCTTATAAATAAAAAAACAACCGTTGTTTTTAATGAAAATTGGCATAAAGGCGTAATTGGTATTGTGGCCTCACGTTTAACTGAAAAATATTATCGTCCAACTATTGTGCTTACCAAATCAAATGGCGTAGTAGCGGGTTCGTGCCGATCCGTGGTGGGCTTCGATTTATATGAAGCGTTAAGTGGCTGCGCCGATTTATTGGATCAGTACGGTGGGCACAAATTTGCTGCGGGGTTAACCATGCAACAGCACAATGTAGAGGCACTAGCAACAAAATTTGAAGAAATTGTATCTGCAAGCATAACCGAAGAACTTTTAACCCCAATGATTAAGATAGATGCAGAAATTGAACTTGCTCAAATTGATGGAAAATTTCATCGTGTGCTTGCTCAAATGGGGCCTTTCGGACCAGAGAACATGGCGCCAGTTTTTGTTACCCATAACGTGTACTTGGCCCAGCATGCTATGGTAGTTGGGGCAAATCATTTAAAAGTTAACATAAAACAACAAAATTCGCCTATTTTTGAGGGCATCGCCTTTGGTTTGGCAGAATATGAAAATCTTTTGCAACCAAAAGTTCCGTTTTCTGTTTGTTATACCATAGAAGAAAATGTGTGGAGAGATAAAAAGCGCTTGCAATTAAATATCAAAGGCATAAAAGTGAATTAAAATATTGTCTTGCTTGCCTTCGTTTCAATATCTCACTTGAGGAACGTTGATGCAGTTAAGAGTGATATATGAATAAAAATTTGATTTGCGTTTAACGTAAATCGTAAATCAAAACCTGTAAATAGAATGATTTTAAGAGCCGAAAATCTGGTTAAAAAATATAAGCAACGTACTGTTGTAAATGATGTTTCCTTTAACGTAAGTCAAGGAGAGATTGTTGGGCTATTAGGTCCAAATGGAGCAGGTAAAACAACATCATTTTATATGATTGTGGGCTTGATTAAGCCCAATGAAGGTCGTATTTACCTAGAGGATGAAGACATTACCGAAGATGCGATGTATCGCCGGGCACAGAAAGGTATTGGTTATTTGGCTCAAGAAGCATCTGTATTTAGAAAACTTACCGTTGAAGATAACATTTTAGCCATCTTGGAAATGAGCAGCATGACCAAGGAAGAACAGCGAGATAAGTTAGAAGAGCTGATTAACGAGTTTAGCTTACACAAAGTACGCAAAAATCGCGGCGATTTACTTTCTGGCGGAGAGCGTCGTAGGACAGAAATTGCTCGGGCATTAGCTGCAAATCCAAACTTTATCCTTTTGGATGAACCCTTTGCTGGCGTAGATCCAATCGCGGTTGAGGAAATTCAAAGCATTGTGGCTAAGTTGAAGCACAAAAATATTGGTATTTTAATTACCGACCATAACGTACAAGAAACCCTTTCCATTACCGATAGAGCTTATTTGCTTTTTGAAGGAAAAATTTTAGAACAAGGGGTACCTGAAGTTTTGGCCGAAAATGAAATGGTTAGAAAAGTTTATCTAGGTGCTAACTTCGTGTTAAAACGTAAGAATTTTTAATTCTCCCTTAAGCGTATGGCATTTGTAAATTCTATTTTTACGTGGTTAATGAAAAAGCGCATTCATCAGATTGAGCTTTTTATGAAATACCCACACGACGTTCAGCAGGAGTGGTTTCACAGCTTAATCGATAGCGCTGAAAATACCGAATGGGGGAGGTTGTATGATTATAAATCCATCCTAACCATTCAACAATATCAAGAACGTATTCCCATTCAAAACTACGATACGCTAAAGCCCTACATTGAGAGAATGCTTAACGGAGAACAAAACATTCTGTGGCCGTCTGATATTAAGTGGTTTGCAAAATCATCTGGCACTACGAGTGATCGAAGCAAGTTTATCCCCGTTTCCGAAGAATCTTTAGAAGAATGCCACTTTAAGGGCGGGAAGGATATGCTCTCTATCTACTGCAATAATCGGCCTGATAACCAGATGTTTACAGGTAAGGGTTTGGTGTTGGGTGGAAGTCATCAGGTTAACCAGCTCAACGAAGATTGTTTTTATGGTGATTTATCAGCTGTGCTGATTAAAAATTTACCCATTTGGGCCGAGTTTTATCGTACTCCAGATATGTCAATCGCATTGATGGATAATTACGAAATTAAAATGGATAGAATGGCCGAAGCCACCATCCACGAAAATGTAACCAGTATTTCTGGCGTACCCACATGGACGATTGTTTTGGCAAAGAAAGTTCTGGAAATTACAGGAAAGAAAAACCTTTTAGAAGTTTGGCCCAATTTAGAACTGTACGTTCATGGTGCGGTAAATTTTGCACCTTACAGAGAGCAATTTAAGCAACTCATACCATCCAATGATATGTATTATTTGGAAACTTATAATGCATCCGAAGGCTTCTTCGGAATTCAAGATCAAGACAATTCAGAAGAAATGCTATTGATGTTGGATTACGGCATTTTCTATGAATTTGTGCCGATGGAAAATATAGCCGATGAAAATCCTAAAGCACTTTTACTAGGCGAGGTAGAGTTGAATAAGAATTATGCGATTGTAATTTCTACCAATGGTGGTTTGTGGCGCTACATGATTGGAGATACCATTCAATTTACTTCACTATCTCCTTACCGAATTAAGATAACAGGCCGAACCAAGCATTTTATAAATGCTTTTGGGGAAGAAGTAATTATCGATAATGCAGAGCAAGCGCTGGCCAAAGCTTGTGCCGAAACAGGCGCCGAAATTAAAGATTACACCGCTGGGCCAATTTACTTTAAAGGCCAAAAGGCAGGTGGGCACGAGTGGATTATCGAGTTTGATAAACAACCAAACGACTTTGAGAAGTTTATCGATGTGATGGACAAAACCTTGCGTGAGGTAAATTCTGATTATGATGCCAAACGTTTTAAAGATATGGCCTTGTGCAGACCTAAGGTGCATAATGCGCCCTCAAATACTTTTTACAATTGGCTAAAAGCGAAAGATAAATTGGGCGGACAGCATAAAGTACCTCGCTTAGCTAATGAGCGCAAATACATTGATGATATTCTCGAAATGATGAAAGCTTCTTAACTCTCTTAACTGATTGATCATTAAGAATGCAAGGTAAAATCCCCAATTTCTAAGCGCCATCAAAAAGATTTATACCAGACCATGAAAAACCTAAACTATAAAAGCCTTATCTGGTTGTTATTTTTTACGTATTTCTTTGTGCTCATGGTTCAAATTACCATGCGGTACATTCCTTTTAATGATGATGCTTCCTTTTTGCAAATTAAACAAACCGAGGTTTCGGGCATTAAAGCCTATTTGCCGATTTTCTATACGCATGTGTATAGCGCCATTTTTGTTTTGTTAGCGGGGTTTACCCAATTTAATCCCAAGATATTACAACAATCTCCCAAAATACACCGAAGCTTGGGCTACTTATACGTTAGTGTTGTGTTGTTGTTCGCCGCACCATCGGGCATTTATATTGGATGGTTCGCAAATGGTGGATTGATGGCCAAAACTTCATTCATTATTTTAGGGATTCTCTGGTTTTATTTCACACTGAAAGCCGTATTATCAATCCTGAAAAAGAATATAATTCTACATAAACAGTTCATGTACAGAAGCTTTGCCTTAACAACTTCTGCAATCACCTTACGCCTGTGGAAAGTAATTTTGGTATATTTGTTTCATCCAGCACCAATGGATGTTTATCAAATAATTGCTTGGTTGGGCTGGATACCAAACTTATTAATTGCCGAGTGGCTCATCAAAACAAAAATCATTTAATGAAGAAAACAACTTTAATCGTTCTAATCTCCCTTTTTTTATTGTCTTGTAAGAATACCAAAAAATCTACATCTGGAAGTCATTCCAAAACATCCAAAGCCCAAACAGAAATTCATAAGGAATTATATGGCTTTTGGGTAGGCGATTTTTTAGAAACTGACGCAGCGGAATATGAAGGTGATATGGATGATGCACCAAGTAAGTTGAACATCATCATTAAAAAAATTACCCAAGATACCGTTATCGCTCAAAGCGTTGTTTCAGGCAACAGTCGCCCGTTGTTGGGTAAATTATCGAGCGATGGTAATAGAATTACGCTAGTTTTAGATGAGCCCGGTTCACACCAGTATGATGGCCGTTTTGTGATGGAGTTTGACCATGATACTTTAAAAGGAACATGGAGTGCTTATAAAACGGATTTACATTGGCCGTCCAAAAACTACAAATTGCTGAAAAAACAATTCGTTTACAACCCAAATTTGATGTTGCCTTCCGAATCGGAATATGTGGATTGGAATGATTCGAAAAATGTTGAGCAATATGATACGCTCGAAAATGGTACAATTGATACCCTTGGAAATTCGTATTATCGAAGTGCATCCGAGCAGATTTTTAAATTAAATGCATCCACCACAATTCTGAAAGAAAAGGATTTAAAAAATTTAAGGAAATTAGATTTACAAATAATCAAGAATACCATATTTGCAAGGCATGGTTATGCATTTAAAAAAAATACCTACAGACAATTTTTTGATCCGGTAGAATGGTATGTGCCTGTGGCAAGTAATGTTGATAAGGACTTAACCGCGATAGAAAGCAAAAACATTAAACTTATTGATCGTTTTGTAAAATATGCAGAAGATAATTACGACGCTTTTGGTCGGTAATTTGCTGTACAATAAATATGAAATTGAATAGGCAAAAGATATTGGATTTTTTTAAAAAATCTCAGAGCAGGGCGAACGTTATCCTCGGCGACAAAACTAAAGCAGCAAACACCATTAAAGACGCTTTGGGCAAAGCCGTTACCAATAAAGGTGAGCTAGAAGGGGTGTGGTCTAAGTTGGTGATGCTTTTCGCCATCTCCAAAGATTATGTAAATGGAGATTATACTGAAATTCCAAAGGGATCTATCGTCGCCATTTTAGGAGGCCTAATTTATTTTCTTTCTCCGATTGATGTTGTGCCAGATTTTGTTCCAGTTTTGGGTTTTATTGATGATATTTTTATCTTAAATTTGGTTTATAAACAGGTACTTAAAGATTTAGAAAAATACAAAACCTGGAAAGATAGCCAGATAAAGATTATGGGAAATGTAGATGGATCACCAGCATAACAACTTTTTAGATTGGGTGGGTCATCATTTATTAAGTTGCCCACTCAAATTTTATTTTGGGATTGATTGTCCAGGCTGTGGCTTACAGCGTTCTGTATTGGCGCTTTTAAGAGGCAATTTTTTAGATTCTTTCAAACTCTACCCGGCAACGGTACCACTTATTTTAATTGTATTATTTAGCATTATACACCTCAAAGTAGATTTTAAATTTGGGGCATCTTTAATAAAAATCGCTTTTATTGGTATTGCATCAATTATCTTAATCAACTACATTTACAAAATATACAATCACCAATTGATCTAAATCAACTATGTCTGAAGAACAAGAAACCCCTCAACAAAATGAACCGATAGATCTTTCCAAAAGAGAAGATCTGGCAAATGAACCTGTGTACAACAATCCTGGTACACCACCACCATTCCAACCAGCACCCCCATTCCAACAATTTGGCGGTTTTGGCCAACCCAACTTACCAAATGCTACAATAGCTTTGATATTAGGGATATTGTCTATTCCAGCTTGTTGCTGTTATGGATTAGGACTGATTTTCGGCATTATTGCCTGGGTTTTAGCGGGTAGTGACATCAAAAAATATAATCTAAATCCAAACGCATATTCGATCTCATCTTATAAAAATACTAAAGCAGGTAAGGTGTGCGGTATCATTGGAACAATTTTAAGTCTTCTGTACATCATCTGTTTAATTGCCATGATTGTTATTTTCGGATGGGCAGCATTAAAAGATCCAGAAACAATGAAAGAGTTGTTGAGAGAGAAAGGCTTACAATAATTAATTTTACCTTTAAAATATAAATCGAATGGCACTGTGCCATTCGATTTTCTTATTTTTGTACCATTCAAATTGTAAATAAAAAAACACGATAATGTATCCAGAATATTTAGTTGAACCAATGCGTAAGGAATTAACCAACGTAGGTTTTGAAGAATTAAAAAACGCACAAGAGGTTGATCAAGCTATAAGAGGTGAAGGAACGGTTTTAGTTGTGGTAAACTCAGTATGCGGTTGTGCAGCAGCAAATGCTCGTCCGGCGGCAAGAGCAGCAGCAGCTCACGAAAAACATCCTGATAAATTGGTTACTGTTTTTGCAGGTATGGAAAAAGAAGCTGTAGATCAAGCTAGAAATTATATGATGCCTTTCCCTCCATCATCACCAGCAATGGCCTTATTTAAAGATGGTAAGTTGGTACATATGATTGAACGTCATCAAATTGAAGGCAGGCCAGCACAAATGATTGCTGATAACCTGATTGGTGCATTTGAGCAATATTGCTAAGCCACTATTCCAATAAATAGATTACATTGATTGAGATTTTAGGATTAAGATCAATGTAATCTTCAAAATCTATTGATTAGCCCTGCTTAAAAGTCTTTGTTAAGCAGCTTCTCCAACTCTCCAAAAGAAACATTCATTCTTACCCTGCCTTGTTTGGCATAGGAAATTTCTCCAGTTTCTTCCGAAATAATTACTGCTACGGCATCAGTTGTTTCAGAAACACCAATCCCCGCCCTATGCCTCAACCCAAACTGCGAAGGAAGTTTGTCGTTATCGGTTAAAGGTAAAATACAGCTTGCACTTTTTATTTTGTTTTCAGAAATCACTACCGCACCATCATGCAAAGGGCTATTTTTTTGAAATATGCTTTCCAGTAATCGCTTTGAGATTTTTGCATCCACTACCTCGCAACTATTGGCAAAAAACTGCTCATCGTAAAACTTCACGAAAACCATTAAAGCCCCAGTGCGGGTTTTTTTCATGCTTTTACAAGCATCAATAATCGGCTTTATGCGGGCAAGATTATTTCTTTCTATTTCCTTTCTGCCAAACAAATAACCCCACCACGCTTTGTTTTTTTGGAGAAAGGCATTTTTTCCAATCAACAGTAAAAACCTGCGTATTTCTTGCTGGAAGATGATAATGAGCGCGATAATACCCACACTCATAAATTTTTCTATGATTGCCGTTAGCAATTCCATGTGCAACATTTTCACAACCCAGTAAAATACTGCGATGATGAACATGCCCACCAATAAATTTACGGCAAGGGTATTGCGAATTAAGGTGTAAACATAGTAGATTAACAGTGCCACCAGCACAATATCTACAACATCGGTAACTGTAATTTTTAAAAAATCGAAATCAAAACCTTTCATTAAGGGCAAGATAAGAAATGTTTGTTTAATGCTTTGCAGTTTAAACCCCAGAATTTGCTTTATTATTCCTTAAATCGATTGGCAAAGTAGGATAAGCCGTACAATTTAGTGAATGTGTAGTTGATTTCTTTATTAAACCATCAGTTATTTAAACAAGCGATCAGTTTTATACACTCAACGGCTTCTTTTACATCATGCACCCTCAAAATCGATGTTCCTTTTTGCAAGGCGATGGTATTCAATACGGTGGTTCCGTTTAATGCTTCGTTTGCAGATGTGCCCAATACCTTATGAATCATTCCTTTTCGTGATACACCCACTAAAACTGGCAGTTTAAAGATTTTAAAATCCTCCAAATGATTCAAAAGCTCGTAATTGTGTTCTGTCGTTTTCCCAAAGCCAAATCCAGGATCGATGATTACATCGTGTATGTGCAATGCTTTTAATTTGGCCAACTTTTTAGCTAAATCATCAATTACATCGAGCACTATGTTTTTGTAAAAGGGCTGATGTTGCATGTTTTGCGGATTGCCCTGCATGTGCATGATGATGTAGGGCACGCGCAGGCGAGCAACCGTTTCAAACATGCCCTCATCAAGATCTCCAGCAGAAATATCATTAATCAAATGTGCGCCTGCATGGATACTTGCTTCAGCAACTTTAGCTCTAAAAGTATCTACAGAAATCATCAGTTCGGGGAAAACCTGCGCAAGCTTTTCAATAATAGGTAGTAACCTTTGCAGTTCTTCATCTTCAGAAATGTCTGTAGCGCCCGGTCGGGAGGAGTAACCACCAATATCTATAAAGGAGGCACCTTCATTTAAAAATTGTTCAGTCTTTTTTAGCGCTTGATCAATGGAATTTGTTCTGCTGTTGCTGTAAAAGGAATCTGGGGTCATGTTTAAAATCCCCATAACTTTTGGCTGACTCAAATCAATCAGTTTGCCATGAACATTCAGGCTTTTTTTTGGTTCAAAAAAGGTTTTTTCTGCCATAATAAACCCGTTCGGGATTTGAGTTTCGCTTTAAAAATGTATCTTTAGCTTTTGTTTTTTCGATACAAAAATACACTAAAAACTAAATAATTATTGGCTTTGGCACAAACAAATACCTCTACAGAATTTGATGAAGTGATTGCGGTTTGCAGATCATTATTTTTGAAAAAAACCAAAGATTATGGCACTGCTTGGCGTATCTTACGATTAAGATCCATCACCGACCAAATCTTTATCAAAGCACAACGCATCCGCACGTTGGAAGAGAAAAAGGTGAGCAAAGTAGGCGAGAACATTACTTCAGAATATATCGGTATTGTAAACTATTGCGTTATCGCTATGATACAATTACAACTTTCAGATAGCGATAGCCATGAAATACCCTACGAAGTTGTAGAGAAACAGTTTGAAGAGAAGGTTTCAGAAACCAAAGATTTAATGTTTGCCAAAAATCACGACTATGGAGAAGCTTGGCGAGATATGAGAATCAGTTCGTTAACGGATCTGATTTTGATGAAGATTTTTAGAGTTAAACAAATTGAAGATAATGAGGGGCAAACGCTGGCTTCGGAGGGGGTTAAGGCCAATTATCAAGACATGTTGAATTATTCAGTTTTTGCATTAATTAAATTAGGTGTCAAATCATAAATGAGGAATAAACTTTTAAGCTTTGCAAGAATTTTTGTTGGAGCGCTATTTATCTTTTCTGGCTTAATCAAAGCGAACGATCCGCTAGGTTTTGGTTATAAACTTCAAGAATATTTTGAAGTTTTCCATATGGATTTTCTTAACGGCATTGCAACAGGTATTGCCATTTTTCTCTGCAGTTTAGAAATTATTCTGGGTGCATTGCTTTTATTAGGCTTTTGGAGCAAGAAAGTTGCTTGGGGATTGTTGGTTTTAATCATTTTCTTTACCCTGCTCACGTTTATCTCAGCGGCCTTTAAAGTAGTTACCAGCTGCGGCTGCTTCGGCGATGCGATTCCATTAACACCTTGGCAATCATTTGGTAAAGATTTAATCTTATTGGTATTGATTGTTTATATTTTCGTCAAGAAAGATTTCATTCAACCCCTTACCAATCACGCCCTAGCGCAAAAAAACATTGCCATCACCATAACAATTGTCTCATTAGTTTTCGGACTATACACTTATAACTTTTTGCCAATTATCGATTTTCTTCCTTACAAGGTTGGTGCACACATTCCATCTTTAATGGTTATCCCTCCGGGTGAAAAACCAGATGAGTTTGAAATCATGTATCACCTTAAAAATAAAAAAACTCAGGAAGAAAAAGACATGAGCGATAAGGTGTACCTGAAAACAGAAATCTGGAGAGATAACAATTGGGAAATTGTAGGTGAGCCGAGTAAACGTTTGGTTAAAAAGGGCTTCGAACCCAAAATAAAAGATTTAATTATTACCGACGCATCGGGTACAGATTATACAAAAGAGATTATCGAGAACCCTTATTATAATTTTGTTTTTGTGGCTTATAGCCTAAAAGATGCCAACCAAAATGTTATTGGAAATTTAAATGCGCTTGCGCTTAATGCAACCCAGCAGTTTAACATCAGGAGCGTGCTATTAACATCTAATTCCGCTCAAGATGCTGAAGCCTTCATCAAAAAAAATAATCTTTTTTCTGAGGTGTTTTACGCAGATGCCGTTCCTTTAAAAAGTATGGTGAGGGCAAATCCAGGGGTGATGTTACTCAAAAATGGCGTAGTGATTAACAAATGGCACTTTCATAACGTTCCAACCTTCGATCAGTTATCGAAAAAATATTTTAGTAAATAAATGATTGGTTACGCACTTAAAAAACTTTTGTACGGACTGCTGGTTATGGCCGGAGTGGTGTTGGTTGTTTTTGTGCTTTTCAATATCTTACCGGGAGATCCTGCGAGAATGACGATGGGGCAAAGAGCCGATGTACAGTCGCTTGAAGCTGTTCGTAAAGAGTTTGGATTGGACAAATCTAAGCCTATGCAATTTGTTTTGTATGTGAATGATTTATCGCCAATTAGTGTTTTGGATGATGATAGTACCACACAAAATAAATACCATTACGCCAAACTGATTTCTTTAAATGACAAGGCCTTAGTTTTAAAATGGCCATACTTAAGAAGTTCCTACCAAACCAAAAGAGATGTTACTGCTATTCTTTCAGAAACCGTTCCAAATACCTTTATCCTCGCCCTAACGGCTATGATATTTGCTACCTTAATTGGGGTTTTTTTAGGGGTTATTTCTGCGGTTTATAAAGACAGTTGGATTGATAAAGCATCAAACGCATTTGCTATTTTAGGTATCTCCGCACCCTCTTTTTTTGCTGGAATCATCATTGCTTGGCTTTTCGGCTTTGTTTTGAGCAATTATACCGGACTAAAAATGAGTGGAAGCTTATACAGTTATGATCCTTTTCGCGGTGAAATATTAACGATCAGAAATTTGTGGCTACCTATGACTACGTTAGGATTGAGACCTTTGGCCATCATTGTTCAATTAACCAGAAGCGCCATGCTCGATGTTTTGGCTCAAGATTACATCCGTACTGCCCGAGCGAAGGGTTTGGGTAGAAATGCCATCATCTATAAACATGCGCTAAAAAATGCTATGAATCCTGTAATTACAGCCATTTCTGGTTGGTTTGCTTCCTTACTTGCAGGTTCATTTTTTGTAGAGTATATATTCGGATACAATGGATTAGGTAGAACAACGGTTAACGCTTTAGAGATGTCTGACTTTCCGGTGGTAATGGGCTCCATATTATTCATTGCATTCGTATTCGTGGTTATTAATATTCTGGTTGATATTTTATATGCCTACGTAGATCCTAGGGTAAAACTGGCTTAACATGTTCAGGGAAATTTTACAATATACCAAAGTTGCAGATGGAAAATTGATTGAAATTTTTCAGCAGAATCAAAGGGTATCTGCAAAAGCGATTTCGCTTTTTAGCCATGTTTTAAATGCACAACATGTTTGGGCACATAGAATTTTGGACAGGCCCGTACAACAAGGGGTTTGGGAAAACTTAGAAGTAGGCTGTTTTGAGAAAATTGCCCAAGAAAACTTTAATTTGTTTGCAGAAATTCTGAATACCATTTCGATGGACGAGGAAATAACCTACAAAAACGCTACAGGCGAATACACCAATACGGTTCAGGATATTTTGTTTCATGTATTCAATCATTCCACTTACCACAGGGGGCAAATTGCAAGCCTTTTAAAGCTGGATGAAATTTTCCCACCCGTTACGGATTACATTATTTTAAAACGAGAACATCAATTATGAAAGTTTTCTTAATTGGCTTTATGGGCTGCGGTAAAAGCACAAAGGCAAAACAATTAGCACATCGATTAAATTGCCCAGTAATTGATCTTGATGCAGAAATTGTTTCAAAGAGCGGGAAAACCATTGCGGAATATTTTGCTGAATTTGGCGAGGATGGATTTAGAAATTTTGAGCGCGAAATGCTTAAAACCTATCCTTATCCAGAAACTTGCGTGGTGGCTACAGGCGGCGGCTTGCCCTGCTTTTTCGATAACATGCAATGGATGAATGCAAACGGAGAAACAGTTTATCTTCAAATGGAGCCCGCGCAATTGGTATCGAGACTGCATAACAGACATAAAAGGCCGTTAATTGCCAATATGGATGATGAGCAGCTTTTAGAATTTATCAAAGTAAAACTTCTGGAACGCAATCCTTTTTATACTCAAGCCAAAGTTGTGGTTAACGCATTTGATTTAGATGCCGAACAATTGGAAAGTAAATTGCAGCAATAACCTTAAGATTTTTCGTCTTCTTGGTCAAATTGCTCTTCAATGTATTTAATTTTTGTTTTTCCATGTGGGGTTGGGTCGCCATAATCATTGATGTTTACAAACACAATCTTATCAATGGTTAAAATGCTTTTTCGGGTGATTTTATTTCTAACCTCGCAGCACATGGTGATGGATGTTGTACCAAAGGCAGTAGCCGTGATGCCCATTTCAATAATGTCGCCGAGTTTACCAGAGCTTACAAAATTAATTTCAGACATATATTTGGTTACAACTTTTGGATTTTCTAGTTGAACAATTGCATAAATTGCCGCTTCCTCATCAATCCATTTTAAAAGGCTTCCGCCAAATAATCCACCATTGGGGTTAAGGTCTTCGGGTTTTATCCATTTACGGGTGTGAAAATTCATATTATCGAAATATAAGTTGATAATCTTATTTAGCAAATTTATTCTTTTTAAAGCCAAACTTGCTCAGTTTGATGTAAGGATTAGTCCTCACTAAATGGTTCTTTTTAATCTTAAAAATCCTGATCGATGATTTTAGCCGAAAGCAATGCCAGTGGAATGCCTCCACCCGGATGTACACTTCCGCCGCAAAAGTAGAGGTTGTTTATCTTCGAGCTGAAGTTGGCGTGTCTTAAAAAAGCAGCAAATTGGTTATTAGAGCTATTCCCATACAGAGATCCCTGATACGAACCGGTTTTAGTTTCGATACTTCTGGGATCTAAAATCTGCTCGAAAACAATGGCGTTAGAGATGTCTTTTTTTAAAATCCTATTAAATTTGTTCAAAATATCTTTTCTGGCTTGGGCAATCAATGCATCCCAATTTTGCCCGTTGTTGGCGGGTACGTTAATCATTACGAACCAATTTTCGCATCCCTCTGGGGCGTCATTTTCAATGTGTTTTGATGTAATGTTAACGTAAATGGTTGGATCCTTATAAATGCTTTTTTCTTTCCAGATACAGTCAAATTCAGCCTTATAATCTTCGGCAAAAAGAATGTTATGTAAGCCCAACTCTGGATGAATCCCTTTTATTCCCCAGTAAAATATCAAAGCAGAACTGCTTCGTTCTTGTTGTAAAAGTTTTTTTGGTGCGGCAAAATTCTTCAAAAGGTTTTTGTAGGTAAACCAGATGTCTAAATTCGAGATGACAATGTTGGCATTTATGAATTCCCCATTACAGGTAATTCCCTCAACTTGCTGTTTTCCGCCCTGTGCTTTATAATGGATTTCTGCAACTTTCTTATTGTAATGGAAATGAACACCCAAATCTTCCGCCAATTTCACTAAAGAAGTTGTGATGCTATACATGCCCTTTTTCGGCAAAAATGCACCAAAATGGTATTCAAAATGTGGTATTACGTTTAGCGTTGCCGGTGCTTGATAAGGGTTCGAACCATTGTAAGTGGCATAGCGATTGAATAGCTGTGCAATTCTTTTATCCTTAAAAAATGCCTGATTAGCTTGGCTTTGGGTTCTAAAGGCATCAATCTGGCCAAATCGAAATACCGATTTTAACGTATCCCAATGGAGATAGCTTTTAATTTTATGAAGACTGCGTTCCAGAAACACCCGATTTGTTACTTCATAAATGGTTTCACTTTTTTTTAATAATGTGTTTACCTCTTGAGCAGTAGAATTCGTTTTTGTTTCCACCTCATGCGCAAATTTGTTTAAATCGGCGCTTGCTGTAATTTCGAGGCCATCTTCATAGAAATACCTGCAGATCTCATCTAATTTTTCGTATTTAAAATAATCAGATGGATTTTTGCCTGCCAATTTAAAAAGTTCATCCACATATTGGGGCATTGTGAAAAGACTTGGGCCTGCATCAAACCTAAAACCTTCGGCATTAATTTCTGCAAGCTTCCCGCCAGGATAGGCATTCGATTCAAACACATCAACATCAAAGCCTTTTATTGCCATCCGAATTGCAGCGGCTATTCCAGCAATTCCGGCTCCGATAATTATGGCTTTGGGTTTGGGCATGGCGCTAAAATAAGATAAATAAACGAGTTCAAATTATCCCGAAAGTCAGGGCAATGAAACAAGTTTACTATTTCAGATCACTTAAGTAGCTCATTTTTTGCTTTTCAATTTCGGCACTTGCCAGCTTAATGGCAGAGCTTACTTTGGAAGTTTCCTTTTTAACGGGCATGGTTGCAATGGTGGCCAATGCATCTACATACCATTTAGTCCATACCTCTAGGATGTGTTGCTCTTCTGTTGCGGGTTTCCCTGCTGCTATTGCTTTTTTGCTCAAATCAAATTCTTTTTTAAGTCTAACCAATGCATCGTTTTTTACTTGGCTTACTGTGGCTAAAGCGGTGTTTTCATTCGCAGAAATTAGCGTATAGGCAGCGGTTAAACCGCTAATGCCTACGTTTTTCATTTCAGTGGGCGAAACCTTATCTAGTCTGTCGTTATCGGTATGATAAAAAACATCTGTAAAATGCCACATCAATAAACCCGGAATTTTATTTTGAAGAAAGGGAGTATGGTCGCTGCCACCCTCAAATGGGTTATAGTTTACAGCCCAATTGGCAAATTGCCCTTGTGCTTTGCAAATATCGAATATAACATCATTAAAATAATGGGGGAAAAGATCCTTTTCGGTAACATCGCCTGCGCCCCATTCAGTGTGTTTATCGGTACCTCTCGTCCAGATTGCGGAAGGATCGGGCATTTTTTCTATTAGAAAAGACCCTCCAGTTTTTTGAGTGTCTTCTCCAACCATATCCAAACTCATGCCCCATAAAATTCCCTTCGCTCGAAGCGTATCTTCCGTAATGTAACGTCTGGTCGAAACAATTTCATCGCCCCATAAAAACGTAAGTGTACGTTGAGGAACAATTTTCTTCGATTTATAGAGTTCTGCGGTGAGGCGGGCCATTTCTGCCAAAGTTCCAACGCCACTTGCATTGTCGTTTGCACCAGGCTCTTGCACATGTGCACTAAAAACAAATCGTTCATCAGGTTTCAGATTACCTCTCACGTTTGCTACGATAGTAAGTTCTTCTGATGGATAAATTTTGGTTTCGATATTCACCTTTAGTTTGGTTGCTCCTTTTAAGCACTTGGCTTTTAATTTTTCCTTCGCGGCGTAAGATAAGAGTAAAGTCCAAACTTCGCTGTTGGCTTTCATACTACCAAATTGGATAGATGTTTGATGTTTTTCTGGCTGGGTATATTTGGGCATGGAGTAACCTAAAATACCAACGGCACCGCTCTTAACTGCAATTGCCAGCAATCTTGCTGGGTTGTTTTCTGAAAATAGGATTTTTCCTTTCAAATCCATTTTTTCGAGCTCAGCGGGCACAATTTTTTCGATGTAAACCACTTCTGCCGTCACGCCAGATGCAGGGGTAGAAACGCAATTAATGGGAATCATATTGCGGTTGGTGTTGAAGGTAATTAAAGGAGTCGATTCGCCAATAATATCGATGTTCGCTTGAACGGGCTCCCACGTGTTATTCTTCATTGGCCTCTTCTCAATACGGTAGGTTAAGGCCGATGCTGATTCATTTTCCTTCTGTTCTACAAATCCGGCTTTTTTTAAAATGTTTTCTACAAAGTGGATACTAGCATTGAAACCGGTATTGCCCGGAACACGAAAATATTGCTCTACAAATGCCGTGGTTTGAAAGGCGTTTTTCTCCTTAAAACCAGATCTGGTTAAGTTGAAATATGGTTCGCTTGGGTGTTGAGCGTAAGCCCCCAATCCCGCTAAAAGCAGTGTAAAAAGTATCTTCGTTTTCATTTACAAAATATAATGACGAAAGATACTAAGAATAATCAATCTGGTTTAATCGTATCGCTTTCCAGATTTATTTTTTAGGCCTTCATCAACCGAAAGCGGACCTGAGCCTATTACCCAAAACAAAATGAGTAAAAACAAAACTAGCACCGATAGCCATAATTCTGAATTGGGCAGTGAGAAACCAGGTGTTAAATTGATGAAGAAAACAGCGAATAATAGAATTGGGATCTGGATCACTACGGCAAATCGGGTAACTAAACCCAGCACAATTAATAGCCCACCAACCAAATGTGCAAAGGCAACTAAATGAATCCCAACGGTAATCATTACGCTAGAAAAGCCAAAAACATTGTTTTGTGTAATTAAATTTTGGAGTACCGAGGTATCGCTGATGAAAGAAATACCTTTTGCGAAAATAATGAGGCCGAGAATAATTCGGAGAAAATCTAGCCATTTTGCATGATGAACATCTCCCCAATGTTCAATTTTACGGATCACGTTCATGATGAACCTCCTTTTTATGTGAACTGATATATTAAGTTACAGTTTTAAATTTATTATTCCAATAACAATCTGAACATCAGGGTTTTTTGTTAGTTCACAATAATATTAAAATCTAATCCACCAATTGATGTAAAATTAATATATACCGTTTCGGTTTTCGGTATGAATTTTGTATTATTGCTTAAATAGATGGGTTTTTTATCATGAGCAAAGAAATATTAGAGTTTTCAGTACAAGTAGATGAAAAATTTGACCTAAATTTTAACTGGTTAGACGGCTTTTGGGGCGCAGCATTTAAATTTTTTGGAAGATAATTTTTAAAATCGAAGTTTTAGCTGGTGGGCATTCCCTGCTCGCATAACAATTTATTGTCTAATTATTTTCAAAATATAACTTACGAATTAACCACAAAAGATACAAAAGAAACAAAAGTTTTGGTTTCTCTGCTTCGGTCTTTCCCCCTTTGGTCTTTCCCCTTTAGTCTTTAGTCTTTTGCACCTTTGGTCTTTAGTCTTTCCCCCTTTAGTCTTTCAACATTAACGCTTATCTTTGATCCATAATGAGTAGAAGAAAATCTGGTACGGTCACCATAATTCCGAACGTACAAATAATTGATATTGCAGAAGAAGGCAAGGGCGTTGGTAAAGCCGATGAGTTGGTTATTTTCGTGGATAAAGCCGTTCCTGGTGATGTGGTTGATGTGAAGTTAACCAAAAAGAAAAAGAACTTTGCAGAGGCGATAATAGAGACCCTGCACGAAAAATCTGATTTAAGAACCGATCCATTTTGTCCACATTTTGGTACTTGTGGTGGTTGTAAGTGGCAACATATGGGTTACGATGCTCAATTAAAATTTAAGCAGAAAAATGTCGAAGCCGCCTTACAGCGTTTGGGTAAAATCGATACCACATCTGCCGAACCCATTCTTGGCTCGGCAAAGAACAGATATTACCGCAACAAGCTTGAATTTACCTTTTCCAATAAACGTTGGTTGGAACGCGCTGATGTTGAGCGAGATGAAGATTTTGATATGAATGCCTTGGGTTTTCATGTTCCATTGCGATTTGATAAAATTTTGGATATAGAACATTGCTATTTGCAAGATGAACCTTCAAATTCCATTAGAAATTCGGTGCGTGCGTATGCGCTCCAACATGGATTGTCTTTTTATGATTTAAGAAACCATGAAGGGGTTTTGCGTAATCTCATTATCCGTACCTCTACCACTGGTGAAGTTATGGTGGCAGTGATTTTTGCCTATCCAGAGCAAAAACAAGTAGATGATTTGATGGATTACTTGAAAACTGAATTTCCGCAAATTACTTCACTTTTATACATCATCAATCAGAAAAAGAATGATACCATTTTCGATCAGGAAGTGATCACTTTTGCAGGTCGCGATCATATTTTCGAGGAAATGGATGGTATCCGTTTCAAAATAGGTGTCAAGTCCTTCTATCAAACCAATTCTGAACAAGCTTTCGAGCTTTATAAAATCACACGTGATTTTGCTGGGTTTAAAGGGGATGAACTGGTTTATGATTTATATACTGGGGCAGGAACAATTGCGAATTTTATAGCCAAAGATGTTAAACAAGTTGTTGGTGTAGAATATGTTCCAACCGCTATTGAAGATGCTAAATTCAATTCAGCGTTAAATGGCATTAACAATACCCTCTTTTATGCTGGAGACATGAAAGATATTTTAACCTCAGAATTTATCCTTGCACATGGCAAGCCTGATGTGGTCATCACCGATCCACCGAGGGCAGGTATGCATGCCGATGTAGTTAAGCGATTATTAGAAACGGAAGCTGAAAAAATCGTTTATGTAAGCTGTAACGCGGCTACACAAGCACGGGATTTAGAATTGTTGAACGAAAAATATGATGTTGTGCGCATTAAGCCTGTGGATATGTTCCCGCATACGCAACACGTAGAAAATGTAGTTTTATTAAAATTGAAGGGCTTGAATTAAGAGTGTTGTTGCTCAACTTGCAATCATCTCATTTCAATGTTTCAAAATTAAACAAAAATGGACAGAGAAGAATTATTAAATGCCACACCAGAAGATAGTGGAGTCCCACAAAAACAGCAAAGTCCGCTGGTTAGTTTAGAGAAGGACCTAGAATTTTATGCTGATGCCATTAAAGAAGTTGCAATAGAAATTATGGTGGAGGGAATTTCTGCCCATCCAATTTTTATCGCACATCAACACGAGGTTAGTATTGGTGAAATTATTTTGAATAAAGAAGAATTGAACACCGACTGGACCATTCAGGCATCTACTTTAGAGGAGTTTGTAGAGAAGGGCATCATCAATAAAGAAAAGTATGAGCCTTTCTTAAAAGTTTATAAAAAGCCCGAAAATTTTATGTGTGTTTTCGTAATCGTACCAGAAGGGGCTAACTTCATTTATTACCCCTATAAAACTAAGGGTTAGAGAAAGCTACGTGATAAAAAAATGCTGTTTTGGATTTACAAAACAGCATTTCTTAAAATAAATCTTAGTTTTTTACCTTACATGATTAACATCGCCACTTTTAGAGCTGGATGTTTTTTTAAGCGAGGCATTGCCTTTATAATTTACGTCGCCACCACCACTTGCACTGGCTTCTAATCCCTTTTCTACATATACATTAACATCCGATCCGCCTGAGGCTGATACTTTTGCGTATTGCGTAGTTAGGTCAAAAGCATTAACATCACTCCCTCCGCTAGATTGTAAAGTCATATTTTCTGCTCTTCCTGATAAATCTAAATCACTTCCTCCGCTTGATTGGATTGAAAGATCGGTACAAATGATATTCATTTTTAAATCTGAACCACCCGAAGATTGAATGGCGAGTTTACTTACTTTAATTGTATTTTGAGTGTAAACATCAGATCCACCAGATGCAGCTAAAGCCGACAAGGTTTTATAGTTTACGTAAACTTTAATCACCTGATTTTTAAATAGACCGCCCCAATTTACGCCATCCTTAAATTTGATGGTTAGCTGGTTTCCATTTTGTTGAACAACAACATCTTTCATGGTTTCTGCATCTGTTTTAATGCTTACACTTTCGCTATTGCCTTGCGTTAAATATAAATCGATCCCGCTGCTTATTCCAATGCGACTGAAGTTTTTAACAGAAACATTTTTAGTTTCCTGTGCGCCTGCCATAAAACCGCTTGCAATTATGAATAGTAGGGCGAACGATTTGATTAGATTTTTCATGATTTTGTGTTTAGGTTATAGATTAGACGCCATCAATGCAAAAACGTTGCAAGCGGCGTAATTTATTTTTCAAATAGTTTGAATTTCATCCTTAAAATCGTTCTTTTTGTATTCAATCCTTTTTACAAATGGCCACATCGCAATTACTTATCCTCAATAAAAAGCAAATTCAACAGAAAATAGATCGTATTGCTTATCAAATTTTAGAAGATAATCTAAATGAGAAAGAAGTTGTACTTGCTGGCATTTGGGATCGTGGTTATAAACTGGCTCTACGAATTGAAAAAGTGCTGAAAAAAATAAGTGCTTTAAAAGTTACCCTGCTTCGAATTGATTTGGAAAGGGAAAGCAGTAAACTTATCGCTTCAACCGATTTGGACGAAAGCCATTGGAAAAACAAAGTCATCATTCTGGTGGATGATGTGTTAAACAGCGGAAAAACATTGGCGTATGGCTTGGGCGTTTTCTTAAACACACCCCATAAAAAAATTAGAACAGTGGTGCTGGTAGATCGAAGCCATAAAATTTTCCCCATCGCCACTGATTTTGTAGGGATAGAATTAGCAACGGTTTTAAAAGAACATGTTGATGTAGTGATGGATGTTGAGGGTGAAGAAGATCGTGTTTATTTAAGTTAGCCTCACTCAAACCCAATAGTTGCAAATGATCCTAATTTTTTGCAATTTCCCGCTATGTATCAACCACGAAAAAATACAATCATCCACGGCTTTTTTTCCTGGTACATTCAATACATTATTAAAAAGGATTTTTGTCTTTTCAACTACGATCAGGTTAGCCTCAAGACAGATTCATCCGTGCTTATTTTGGCCAATCATTTTAGCTGGTGGGATGGTTTTCTCCTATTCTTCATCAATAAAAAGGTGTTTAAAAAAAACTTTCATGTTTTGGTGAATGCTGAAAACTACAAAAAGGTTGGCTTTTTAAAATATCTTGGTGCTTTCGCCGCAGAGCATAGGGGAAAAGATGTGCTAGACACCTTAAATTATGCGGGTAATTTGTTGGATGATCCGCAGAATTTGGTTTTGGTATTTCCACAAGGCAAGCTCTATTCCAACCATGTTAAAAGTATTAATTTTGAAAAAGGTGTAATGCAAATGATTAATTCAAGTCAAAAAAGAATCAATATTGTTTTTGCCGCAACTTTTATCGATTATTTTGGGAAAAGAAAAGCTTCGGCTTACACCTATCTTCAAAATTGGGAAAACGAAGAGTATATCAGTTTACAATTGTTAAAAAGTGCTTACAACAAGCATTATGATAACGCCCTTATGAAACAAACAGAAATTACCGAATGACCATTTTTATTTACGCAGTACTTATTTTTTTAGTCATTCGGTTTTCGGTTACCGTTTTTAATTTTCTGTCTAATCCGAAACTTCCCAGATCCATAAAGCACCATCAAGACAAAGTTTCCATTCTTATTCCGGCTAGAAATGAAGCTGATAACATACTCTCATTGCTGCAATCTATTAAAAATCAAGACTATGCCAATTATGAGGTTGTGGTTTTGGATGACGGTAGTACAGATGAGACCTTCGCTATTGCACAACAATTCTGCGATCATAATGCCCAATTTAAGGTTGTAAAAGGTGAGCAACTTCTGGCTGGTTGGCTAGGTAAAAACTTTGCATGTCATCAACTTAGCCAAATGGCATCAGGTAAATATCTTCTTTTCATTGATGCAGATGAATCCATCCAGCGTGGCTTAATAAACAGTTTGATTAACCGAATGGAGCAAGGTAAGCTGGCTTTGCTAAGTCTTTTTACCAATCAACAAATGCTTAGCATTGGAGAAAAACTTACTGTTCCTTTAATGCATTTTATCCTGTTGAATTTGCTGCCCCTCCGGTTGGTCAAACTTTCGGCTAATCCTGCATTTTCTGCCGCAAGCGGACAATGTATGTTTTTTAATGCCTCAAATTATAGCGCAAACCTATGGCACGAACGGGTAAAAAACCAAGTTGTGGAGGATGTAGAAATTATGAAACAGGTTAAGCTTGAAAAAAATAATGCTGAAGCTTTACTGGCCAATGGCATGATTTACTGTAGAATGTACAAAAATTTGGAGGAAAGCTTAAACGGATTTAGTAAAAATTTACTCGCGGGTTTTGGTAATAACATTATAATATTATTACTTTACTTGCTTTTGGTAATTATAGGTCCAGTAATATTAATTTTGAACTTTAATATTACTTTACTTGTATTACCGATTACATTAATTGTATTAGGTAGAATAATGATTTCATTTTTATCCGGACAAAACGTTCTGATGAATTTGATTTTGCATCCGTTGCAAATGTTATTCTTCTTAATTATTTCATTAATCTCTATAAAAAAATACATTTTTAAAACCGGCACATGGAAGGGCAGAACGATCAAACAGATTTAAAAGTTAAAAAAATAGCAGTTGCTGTAATTATCGTTTTTCATTTGGTTGGTTTATTGGGTTTCTTAATCCCAGTTGCGCAACCCTATTTTATGAGGTTGGTTCCATTTCATTTACTTTTGATGTTCGCGGTTATTGTTTTTTCTTACAATGGCGATATTAAAAGGCTTTTATTATTTGTTTCGGGCGTTTTTCTTTGTGGGTTTTTGGTCGAAGTTTTGGGCATTCATACTGGAAAGATTTTTGGAAGTTATTATTACGGAGATACTTTAGGCTATAAAATTGCTGCGGTGCCGCTACTAATGGGCGTAAACTGGGTGATTTTGATTTTCAGTATTGGCCAGATGATGAAAACCCTGAAAATTAGGAATAGTATTTTGGCTTCTGCTTTGGGCGCAATTTGTTTGGTGACATTTGATTTCTTTCTAGAACCCGTAGCCATGAAATTTGATTATTGGCATTGGGATTGGCATACCATTCCCCTTCAAAATTACATCGCCTGGTTTATCGTATCGGTTATCTTACTTAAATTTTACTATGCTTTGGGCTTAAAGCAGCAAAAATATATCGGAATTTCGATGTTTGTGGCTCAGTTTATATTTTTTGTTGTCTTATACATGACAACGCGAACAAATATTTTTGCTTAATTTTGTTGCAATGAGTTATAATTTACAAGTCACCATAGATAAATCATCGGGCTTTTGCTTTGGTGTAGTTTACGCTATAGAAATGGCCGAAGATATTTTAGATCAGGAAGGCTATTTATATTGTTTGGGTGATATTGTACATAATGATGAAGAGGTAGAAAGGTTAACCGCAAGAGGTTTAAAAATTATCGATCACGAGGTTTTAAAAAACCTTAAAAACGAAAAAGTTTTAATTAGAGCACACGGCGAGGCACCATCTACTTATCAGCTTGCTTTAGAAAACAATCTGATCTTAATCGATGCATCGTGCCCGGTGGTTTTGAAACTGCAAAATCGCATCAAGAACTCTCATGATGACAATGAACAAATTTTAATTTTTGGTAAACATGGTCATGCTGAAGTAATTGGCTTACAAGGACAAACCGATGGAAAAGCGATCGTATTTCAAGATTTAGCCGAACTGGATGCCGTTGACTTGCCTGCTAAATTTACTTTGTACAGCCAAACCACCAAGAGTACAGATAAATTTTACCACATAAAAGATGAATTATTAGGTCGTGGGTATGAGGTAAAGGCAAACGATACCATTTGCAGACAGGTTTCTAACCGGTATGATGAGTTGGAAAAATTTGTTGCCGACTTTGATAAGATCATTTTTGTTTCAGGTAAAAAATCATCCAATGGGAGGGTACTTTACGACGTTTGCAAAAAACACAACGAGAATTCCTACTTCGTTTCCAATGTGGAAGACATAGATCAATCATGGTTTGCCGAAAATGATAAAGTTGGAATTTGCGGTGCAACCTCTACACCAATGTGGTTGATGGAAAAAGTTAAAGTTGCATTGGAGCAGTATTAGCATTTGCTTTTTCAAATCAATTTTCGCTTTCATTGGTTTAAATTTTACCTAATTAATTAAAAGCTTCAATTTGGAAATTAGAAATCAATATACAGGCATCATCGTTGCATCTACAGTGCTAATATGTTGGTTTACTACACTTTATTTTCTTTTAACGTGGGATTTTAGTTGGACTAACCCGCTTGTTTATCTCCTCATTTTTGTGCAAATGCATTTATATACGGGTTTGTTTATAACAGCACACGATGCTATGCATGGCACAATTTCAATTAACAAATCACTCAACAATTTTTTCGGGTCTGTTGCAGTGTTTCTTTACGCAGGCTTTTTTTACAGCACCCTGTTCACTAAGCACCACAAACACCATAAGCATGTCCATACGGCTGAAGATCCGGATTATGCAAATCATGGCTTTTGGCGTTGGTATTTAAGCTTTATGCTCAATTATGTAAATGTTATTCAGCTTCTCATTATGGCTGTGGCCTTTAATGTGTTAAAAATTTGGGTTGATCAAACAAATTTGTTGCTGTTTTGGGTTCTACCTTCATTAATGAGCACCTTTCAACTTTTTTACTTTGGTACTTATTTGCCACATAAAGGAGAGCATGATAACGAATATCAATCCTCTACCATTCAAAAAAATCACTTTGTGGCCTTTATAACCTGTTATTTTTTTGGTTATCATTTAGAGCATCATCAAAAACCTAATATGCCCTGGTGGCAATTGCATAAAACAAAAAGTTAGTTTTTCTCCTGAAAGGAGAACTCTTTAAATCAAGGTTCCAAGTGTAATGATACTTGAATTAAATTTGACTAAAAAATGTCTGCTCAAATCCTTTTGGGGTATGTATAAAACAATAAAAAGCCGATATTTACCATCCAAAACATATTCTTTAAATTTAAATGAGCAAAAAAGGAATTTTACTGGTCAATTTAGGTACACCTGATAGTCCTGCAGTATCTGATGTTAAAAAATATTTAGATCAATTTTTAATGGATGAAAGGGTAATTGATATTCCTGCCTTTAACCGTACGCTTTTAGTAAAGGGCATTATTGTTCCATTCCGAAGCCCAAAAACAGCTAAATTATATAAAGAGATCTGGAGTGAAAACGGTTCTCCGCTTTTGTTTTATAGCCAAATTCAGGCGAAAATGCTTCAAGAAAGACTCGGCGACGAATATCATGTAGAATTGGCCATGCGTTACCAAAATCCTTCAATTGCATCAGCGTTAGCAAACTTAAAAGCAGGTTTGGTAGAAAGCATACAGGTTATTCCAATGTTTCCGCAATATGCATCGGCAAGCACAGGTTCTGTAATGCAAATGGTAATGGAATTGGTTAGTAAATGGCAAACAGTGCCGCCAATTTCGTTTGTTAACTCTTTTCACGACAATGAGTTAATGATTAAGGTTTTTGCTGAAAATGCCAGAAAGCATGATATAGCAAGTTATGATCATGTTCTGTTTAGTTTCCATGGTTTACCAGAAAGGCAATTGTTAAAATGCGATCACACAGGTAGTTATTGTCTAAAAAATGCCGATTGTTGCCAAACCTTAAATGATACCAATAAATTTTGCTATTCCGCTCAGGGACATGATACGGCCAGATTAATCGCCAAAGAACTCAATTTATCACGAGAAAATTATACCGTTTGCTTTCAGTCTAGGTTAGGGAAAGAGCCTTGGGTACAGCCCTACACGACAGATGTTTTGAAGAAACTTGCAGGCGAGGGGAAGAAAAGGCTTTTGGTTTTCAGTCCGGCTTTTGTTGCCGATTGTTTGGAAACTTTGTATGAAATTACGGTAGAATACCACGAAGAATTTAGGGAATTGGGTGGAGAACACGTTCAGTTGGTAGAGAGTTTAAATGATAGTCCCGTATTCATTGAAGCATTAGTGGGCATGGTAAAATAATCTGAATGGTGGGGTTAATCATCATAATGGGTGTATCTGGTAGTGGTAAAACGGTTATCGGTGAGGCCATTGCCCAGAGGATGAATGCTCGATTTGTTGATGGAGATCATCTTCATAGTCAACGAAACATCGATAAAATGGCATCAGGTATTCCATTAACCGATGCAGATCGGCTGGATTGGCTTAAGCTCGTTGCTCAAGTTGGCAAAAAGGAGGTGGCTCATAATCACAAATGCGTTATTGCCTGTTCAGCGCTGAAGAAATCATATCGTGATGTTATCAGATTAGAGAATGAACAACTAATATTTATCTATTTGAAAGGAAGTTTTGATTTGATAGAATTGAGATTGGCACTGCGACAAGGCCATTATATGCCAAAGGGTTTATTGCAGAGTCAGTTTGATGCTTTAGAAGAACCCAAAAATGGAGAAAATGATGTTGTTCAGGTAGAAATCAATCAGAGTATTCCTGAAATTATAAACGATATTTTTAATTCTGGCCAGCTTTCGTAATCATTTTAATGATTTGGTCAGTTGAGCCCTTTTTATCTTCAACATACTTCTTTGCCTGCTCGGATGCGAATTGATTTTCTTTAAAATCTTCAAAAGCCAAGGCTAGTTCCTCTACGGTGGAAATGCTTTTTGCAGAACCTAAAGCAATGAGGTCTTTAGCTTCTTGAAACTTCTGGTACTTTGGCCCAAAAATTACCGGTAATCCAAAAGCAGCAGCTTCTAAAGTATTGTGAATTCCATTTCCGAAACCACCGCCAATATAAGCCAATTGGCCATATTGATATAATGAGGAAAGCATCCCAATATTGTCGATAATAAGGACTTGGGCATTCACATGGTTATCTGGATTTAAAGTAGAAAATTTCAGGGCAATATTAGAAAATTGTTTTTCTATACTTTCAATATGTTGGCTATCAATTTCATGCGGGGCGATGATAAATTTCCAACTGGGATATTGCGCAGGCAAAGTTGATAATGTCTTTTCATCTTCAGGCCAAGTGCTTCCGCAGATTATGGTTGGAGCATTGCCAATAAACCTTTCAATTTCGGGAAGTGATTTTACAGATTTTGTATTTTGATACACTCGATCAAATCTGGTATCTCCACTAAGCACACAATTCTCTATGCCAATCGAATTCAGCAGTTTAATGCTTTGTTCATTTTGCACAAAGAAATAGCTTACACATTTCAGCATCTTACGATAAAATCCTCCATACCATTTAAAGAAGATTTGGTTTTCTCTAAAAATTCCGGAAATTAGATACAATGGTATCTCCCTACCTTTAAGTTCCATAAAATAGAAGTACCAAAATTCATACTTGGTAAAAATGGCCATTTCTGGATTGATTAGATTTACAAATCGCCGTGCATTACGTGCGGTATCAATAGGTAAATAGAAAACATCCGCAAGCGCATAATCTTTTCTAATTTCATAGCCAGAGGGAGAAAAAAAAGTTACAACTAGCTGTTTATTAGGGAATTTGTTCTTGATTTCTTCCAAAACGGGTCGGCCCTGCTCAAATTCCCCTAAAGAGGCAAAGTGAAACCAGATGTGCTTTTCTTTTGAGTTTACTTTTTTTGCAATTTTGTTTAAAAGATTCTTTCTTCCATTAACAAAAAGTGAGGCTTTGGTATTGAAAATTGATAAAAAGCAAATAATTGCGTAGTATAATCTAATTCCTAAGGAGTAAAGCACAAGCATTGAATGTAATTTATTATCTTCGTCGCAAGATAAAACGAAAATATTTAAAACTCCCTAATTAAATATATGAAAATAGCCGTAGTTGGTACAGGATACGTTGGTTTAGTAACAGGAACATGCCTGTCGGAAACAGGAAACGATGTCATTTGCGTTGATATTAACGATGCAAAAGTAAAAAAGATGCAGAATGGCGAAGTGCCAATTTACGAACCTGGTCTTGATTTACTGTTTCACAGAAACATTGAACAGGGTAGGTTAACGTTCACAACCAATCTTGCAGATGCAGTTAAAGATGCACAAATTATTTTTATGGCACTTCCAACGCCTCCAGGAGGAGATGGGGCTGCAGATCTTTCGTACATTTTAGGCGCAGCTAAAGATATTTCAAAACTAATTACAGAATACAAAATCATCGTAAACAAATCTACCGTACCTGTTGGTACAGCAGATAAAGTTAGAGCTGTTTTTGCTGCCAACACTTCGATAGAAGTTGATGTGGTTTCAAATCCAGAATTTTTACGTGAAGGTGTAGCTGTTGAGGATTTTATGAAACCAGATCGCGTTGTATTAGGCACAACAAGTGAACGTGCTAAAAAACTCATGACAGAATTGTACGGCCCTTACGTACGTCAAGGAAATCCTATTCTGTTTATGGATGAACGTTCTTCTGAACTTACGAAATATGCAGCCAATTCGTTTCTTGCTACTAAAATCACCTTCATGAATGAGATTGCAAACCTTTGCGAACTTGTTGGGGCAGATGTAGATGCAGTAAGAAAAGGTATCGGATCAGATGACCGTATCGGGAAACGTTTCCTTTTTCCTGGAATTGGATATGGTGGTTCATGCTTTCCAAAGGATGTGCAGGCATTGGTAATGGCCGCGGATGAAAATACTTACGATTTTCAAATCCTTAAATCGGTAATGGAAGTTAACGAAAGACAAAAAACCATTATCGTAGATAAAGTTCTGAAATATTATAAAAACGAAATTCAAGGTAAACATTTTGCGCTTTGGGGTTTGGCATTTAAGCCAGAAACAGATGATATCCGCGAAGCACCAGCACTTTATATTATTGACGCCTTGGTTAACCATGGCGCAACGGTTACCGTCTTCGATCCAGAAGGGATGGAGAACGTAAAAGGCGTTATAGGCGATAAAGTAAAATATGCACAAAACCAATATGAAGCATTAGAGGGGGCAGATGCACTTTTAATTGCAACAGAATGGTCTGTATTCCGCAACCCAGATTTTGCTAAAATTGAAGGGATTTTGAAAAATAAAGTCATTTTTGACGGACGTAACCTTTACGATTTACAAAAAATGATTGATTTGGGATATTACTACAACAGTATTGGAAGAAAACTAATAGATTAAGATGGAACGTAAAAGAATACTGATTACCGGGGCAGCGGGCTTTTTGGGCTCACACTTGTGCGATCGATTTATCAAAGAAGATTACCATGTTATTGGCATGGATAATCTAATTACAGGAGATTTAGCCAATATCGAGCATCTTTTTAGTTTAGAGAACTTCGAGTTTTATAATCATGATGTTTCTAAATTTGTTCATATTCCAGGCCAGTTGGATTATATTCTTCACTTCGCCTCTCCAGCAAGTCCAATCGATTATTTAAAAATCCCGATTCAAACCTTAAAAGTTGGATCGTTAGGTACACACAATTTACTGGGTTTGGCTAGAGCAAAAGGTGCTAGGATGTTGATTGCATCCACATCTGAAGTATATGGAGATCCAAGTGTAAATCCACAACCAGAAGAATACTGGGGTAACGTAAACCCGGTAGGTCCGCGTGGAGTTTATGATGAAGCAAAACGTTTTCAAGAGGCTATAACAATGGCATATCATACTTTTCATGGTGTGGAAACAAGAATCATCAGAATTTTTAATACCTATGGCCCTAGAATGCGCCTGAACGATGGAAGGGTACTTCCTGCATTTATCGGACAAGCGTTAAGAGGGGAAGATTTAACGGTTTTCGGAGACGGAAGTCAAACGAGATCATTCTGTTATGTTGACGATTTGATTGAAGGTATTTACCGTTTATTGATGTCTGATTATGCTCAACCTGTCAACATAGGAAATCCAGATGAGATTACAATCAAGCAGTTTTGTGAAGAGATCATCAAACTTACAGGTACATCTCAAAAAATCGTGTATAAGGAACTTCCTCAAGATGATCCTAAACAAAGAAGACCAGATATCACCAAAGCTAAAGCCTTATTGAATTGGGAGCCCAAAGTTGGTCGGGCAGAAGGTTTGAAAATTACTTACGAATACTTTAAATCTTTACCACAAGACGCTTTGGCGAAGATTGAACACAAAGACTTTACAACATTTAATCGTTAAGATGTCGAAAATATTAGTTACAGGTGGTTCGGGTTACATTGGTTCTCATACCGTTGTAGAACTTCACAATGCAGGTTATGACGTGGTTATTGTTGATAATCTTTCTAATTCAAACATTAAAATTCTAACACAGCTCCATGCAATTACTGGAAAGTGGTTCGATTTCCATGAAATAGATCTTCAGAGTTATGTTGCCGTTCAGGCCTTTGCCGAGCAACATTCAGATATTACAGGAATTATCCACTTTGCAGCGTACAAGGCCGTTGGGGAGTCTGTAGCTCAACCTCTAAAATACTATAAGAATAACTTTTATAGTCTGATTAACCTGCTTACGTCTTTCAATAAAAAGATAGATTTTGTATTTTCTTCATCCTGTACGGTTTATGGCCAGCCAGATGCTTTACCTGTAACTGAATCGGCACCCATCAAGAAGGCCGAATCTCCTTATGGAAATACCAAACAGATTGCAGAAGAA
The DNA here is from genome assembly GCF_003173595.1 of Pedobacter yonginensis. Lineage (GTDB taxonomy): Bacteria > Bacteroidota > Bacteroidia > Sphingobacteriales > Sphingobacteriaceae > Pedobacter > Pedobacter yonginense. The sequence goes on along the minus strand of NZ_QGNZ01000002.1, from coordinate 13,914 downwards.
ATCTTGCAAGAAACTACGTCAGTAACGCCTGATTTAAATGTGATAGCGCTACGTTACTTCAATCCGGTTGGCGCACATGAAAGCGCACTAATTGGTGAATTACCAAATGGTGTACCTGCAAATCTTGTACCTTTCATTACACAATCTGCAATTGGTAAACGCGGACCAATTACCGTTTATGGAAATGATTACGATACCGTTGATGGATCTGCTGTTAGAGATTATATCCATGTAGTTGACTTAGCAAAGGCTCACGTGGCTGCTGTTAAGCGCTTGGAAGATAAGAAAGCCGAAAGCAATTATGAAGTTTTCAACATCGGCACCGGAAAAGGCTCTTCGGTTCTCGAAATTATCTCTGCATTTGAAAAAACCACTGGAGAGAAGCTTGACTATAAAGTTGGAGAGAGAAGAAGTGGTGATGTAGAAAAGGTGTATGGTGATGTTCAAAAATCAAAAGATGTCCTGGGCTGGGAAGCAGAATTAGGCATTGAAGAAATGATGAAATCGGCATGGGAATGGGAAAAATACATCAAAGCGAATCCCTTCTAAATGAAGTTAGCCGAGCATAAGGATTTAAAAGTGGCCATAACAGATCTTCCTGTCAAAGAAAAGGATAAGTTGTTGTTAAGGCTAATTGCTAAAGATAAAGTGCTCACAGAACACCTTCATTACAAATTGTTGGAGAGCGAAATTGATTTAGAAGATAGAAAAGAAAAAATCAAATCTGAGGCAGAAGCTCAAATTGCAGCGCTTAAAAAACTAAATGCTAAGGAAGCTCTAGTTAAAGTGAGGAAAATGATTACTTCCGTCAATCACTTTTATAAAGTTACCAAAGATGTTTTAGGAGAAGTAGAATTAAAAATATACATATTAAATATCATCCCGATAGAATACAAAAGATCCGTCTTTGGCTATCGGGATTTTAGTTTTTTATTTGCTACCTATTACATCAAAACCGTTTCTGTTACCATAAATAAGTTTAAAAAACTTCATGAAGATTTGCAATTTGATCTTTCAGAAAATCTAAATCATTTGTTAGAGAGGATTTATTCATCTAAATTAGCCCACGAAGCTGAGGCATCTAATTTGCCGAAGGAAATAAGTTAAGCCAAGATCCTATCGTTATGTTCGGATTATTTAAAAAGAAAAAAATATTACCCGAATTTAATTTCTCAACTATTGGAACCGATATGCATTCGCATATATTGCCTGGGATTGATGATGGCGCACAATCTCTGAACGATGCATTACTACTAGCGAAAAAATTTCAAGCGCTTGGCTTTAAAAAACTAATCGCTACGCCACACATCATGGCTGATTATTACCGTAATACACCAGATACAATCAATAAAGCGCTTGATGTTTTAAGAAAAGGTTTACAAGATATTCAACTTGATTTAGAAGTAAATGCAGCAGCCGAATACTATTTGGATGAAACTTTAGAAAAAAAAGTTCGGCAAAAAGAAGTGCTCACATTTGGGAATCAGTATTTGCTTTTCGAACTATCGTACATCAATACCCCACAAAACGTATTCGATTTTATAAAAATTATGCAGGATGCTGGATATAAACCAGTTTTGGCCCATCCAGAGCGTTATCCGTATTTTCATAATTCGATAGAAAATTACCAGGAGATAAGAGAAACCGGCTGTTTGCTTCAATTAAATTCTGTTGCCTTAACGGGTTATTATGGAGCAGGGGCAAGCAAGATTGCAGAAGAGATGGTTGAAAATCATTTGGTAGATTTTATAGGAAGCGATATGCACCACTTGAAACATGCAGCTGCGTTGGAAGAAAGCTTAACCACTGCTGGGATGCACCAATTACTCACGATGCATCAGCTCAGTAATACTTTGCTATAGCTAATTTTTGCAATTTTGTTTACGAAACACGGAAAGCACGGCAGCTTTTTGGCTTCTATTTCGGTTGCCATCATAATTTCGCCGCGGAAACAGGGAAGTCACGGAAAGTTTTTCTTCGATTAGGCTTAGCCAATTTGCCATCTCTTTTTCCTTACTCGTACCTCAGCGCTTCTACGGGGTCTAGTTTAGATGCTTTTTTTGCAGGGTAGTAACCAGAGCCAATTCCCACGAGTACACACAAGACAAAACCGCCCAAGATAAATAACCAGGGAATAATGAATGAGCCACCCATGGTGAGCGATATTAAGTTTCCGAGTAAAATACCTAAAAATATACCGAGCGCTCCGCCCATTAGACATATAACCACTGCCTCAATTAAAAATTGGCGACGAATAACTTGAGGGTTTGCGCCAATCGCTTTGCGGATACCAATTTCTCTGGTGCGTTCGGTAACTGATACCAACATAATGTTCATCAAGCCAATAGAAGCCCCAAATAAGGTAATAATTCCAATGGCTACACCACCAATGGCTACAAATGCCAAATTTTCGAACAAGGTTTGCGCAATAGCATCACTTTTAGTAATCTCAAAATTATTGGTTTCACCAACCTTAACTTTACGGATATTTCTAAATAAAGCGGTCGATTCACCTATAACATTATCCTGTATATCGTTACTCGGAACCATTACCGTTATGGTATAAGATGGATTTGCATTTGCGTTAATCTGTTTCGCTTTGGATAGTGGCACATATACCGCTCTATCTCCACTAAAGCCCATACTCGATCCCTTCTTCACTAAAACACCTACAATTTTAAAGCGATTATTGCCCACATTAATCAGCTTGTCCATTGGGTCTGCCCCCTTAAAAAGTTTTTCTACAATTTCTCCACCAACGATACAAACATTACTTCCGAGTTGAATTTCAGAAACACTGAAGTTTCTGCCTTCAGATAGATTTAATCCTTGCGAGGCCAAGCCATTTTCATCAATACCTTGAACATTAATATTCGGATTGGTTTTTAAACTACCAAACTTTACAGTAGAACCACTGCTTGCAAAAACGCTTACTGCAACTGTTGCCGGGGTGTTTAGGCTATCCTTAAATTTAACGGCATCCTCATATCGAATTGCTTTAAAAGGTTTTGGCCTTTTTCCTTGCCCACCAATTCTAATTCCCGTACCACGATTTCTGATGGTAAACGAATTAGCCCCCATGCTACTAAACGCCTCAGTCATACTTTTCTTTACAGCATCAAGCGTAGTTAAAATACCCACCAATGCCATTAAGCCAATGGCAATAATTAAAGCAGTTAACATGGTACGAAGTCTGTTGCCCTTGATAGATTCTAGCGCAAGCCTGATGTTTTCTCTGTAATTCATTTAAGCGTTGGTATGAAAAGTGTAGTTTTCAGCTGATTTTCGTCGCTGAAACTTACATATCCTATAAAAATAAAAAAAGTCCCGATGTTTAGACAAAGGGACTATAAGATATGTTACAATATTATTTTCTTTATGCAGAAAAACTGGTGCCACAGCCACAAGTGCTGGTTGCATTGGGATTTACGAAGGTAAAACCGCGAGAGTTTAAGCCATCTTGCCAATCGATCATCATGCCCATAAGGTACATTTGGTGAGCCTTGTTCATGAAAACTTTAATTCCGTCGATGAAATATTCTTGGTCGCCATCCTTTCTTTGGTCGAAGCCTAATATGTAATTCATACCCGCACATCCACCGCCTTCTACGCCTACACGTAATCCGTAATCATCGCCAATCTCTTGCTGATCCTTTAATTTATATAACTCTTTTGCTGCTCCTTCTGAAAAAGTAACTGGTGCAAATGCTGTATCAACTGTAGTACTCATGTTATTTAAATTTTAACTCTTACAAATATAAATAATAATGCACATTTTTGCTTTTATCTACTCGTTAATATTACCGTAATTAAACAATACAAATGAATATCGAACAAATCCTGATTAATGTTGCCATCTTATTTGCAGGTGTTTTCTTGGCGCTCTTTGCAATCTATTATTTATTGAAGAATGATACTCATCGTTTCTTTAGCTTAAAAAACATAGAGCTCAACAAAGAAAGCAGAGCTCATTTATTGCCCCTGCGTTTACAAGCCCATGAAAGGTTGATAATTTTTACAGATAGGATTAATCCGGCAAACCTGTTGGTTCGGCTTCATCAACAAGGAATCGGAATTGCTGCTTTGCAGGCTGGTATTTTAAATGAGGTGCGATCAGAATATCAACATAACATTACCCAACAACTCTATGTAGATAGTGTGACTTGGAATGTGGTGCGTAAGTTGAAAGACGATACCATTGCTATGATTAACAATGCTGTGCAAGGATTGCCCGCTGAAGCCAATGGGATAGAGTTGAGCAAAGCCATTTTGCAGCACATGGCCAGTATTGATGAAAACCCTTATGATTTGACGATAGAGTTGGTAAAAAAAGATATTCAGAAACTCTTTTAACTGATCATTTTTAATCTGCATTTCCTCTTCCATTAAGTTGCAGACCAACAAATGAGTAAATAATTGACCAAATAACCATGAGCAACAAGAAACACACCACCACTTCGGGCATTGAAATAAAAGCGTGCTACACCTCGGCAACACCAATGGAAGAAAAGCCAGGTGAATTTCCATTTACTAGGGGCATTCAGAAGGATATGTATCGCGGTCGGTTATGGACGATGCGCCAATATGCTGGTTTCTCTACAGCAGAAGAATCCAATAAACGTTATCACTACTTATTGGCTCAAGGTACAACCGGTTTGTCGGTTGCTTTTGATTTACCCACTCAAATTGGTTACGATTCTGATCATGAAATGGCTGATGGAGAAGTAGGCAAAGTTGGTGTTGCTATAGATTCGTTAAAGGACATTGAGATTTTGTTTGATGGCATCGCGCTGAAAGACATTACAACCTCTATGACAATTAATGCCACCGCGGCGATTTTATTGGCGATGTACATTGCATTGGCAAAAAAGCAAGGCGCCGATTTGAAACAAATTTCTGGAACGATTCAAAACGATATTTTAAAAGAGTACGCCGCAAGAGGGACGTATATCTACCCTCCAAAGCCTTCCATGCGTTTAATTACCGATATCTTCGAGTATTGTAGCCAAGAGGTACCAAAGTGGAATACGATATCCATTTCTGGCTACCATATTCGCGAAGCAGGCTCTACCGCAGTGCAGGAATTGGCATTTACACTGGCCAATGGTAAAACGTATTTAAAGGCCGCCATTGATAAAGGTTTAGATATCAATGTTTTTGCAAAAAGATTATCTTTTTTCTTTAATTGCCACAACAACTTCTTTGAAGAAATTGCGAAATTTAGAGCAGCCAGACGGATGTGGGCTAAAATCACTAAAGATTTAGGCGCCACGGATGAGAAAGCTCAAATGCTGCGTTTCCATACCCAAACAGGTGGCTCCACCTTAACTGCACAACAACCTTTAAATAACGTCATTCGAGTAACCAATCAAGCGATGGCTGCGGTTTTAGGCGGAACCCAATCTTTACATACCAACGGTTATGATGAAGCACTTTCCCTGCCTACCGAATCTGCAGCAAAAATTGCACTCCGTACCCAGCAAATTATTGCCTTTGAAAGTGGTGTAACGGATACGGTTGATCCTTTAGCGGGGTCTTTTTTTGTGGAGAATCTCACTGATGAAGTAGAAAAAGCAGCCTGGGCATATATTGATAAGATAGATGCCATGGGAGGATCGGTTAACGCAATAGAAAGTGATTATATGCAAAATGAGATTGCCAACGCTGCCTACCGTTATCAAACAGAGATTGAAAATGGAGATCAGATTTTAGTTGGTGTGAATAAGTTTACACAGCAACAAGAGGGTATTAATGATGTATTTAATGTTGATGATTCCATTCGCTTACTGCAAACAGAAAAACTGAACGATTTAAAGGCAACACGAAATAACGAAGCGGTAGAAAATGCCTTGAAACGGTTAGGAGAAGCTGCTAAGGCAGATATTAACCTAATGCCGCTAATTATTGATGCTGTTGAGCATTATGCAACCCTTGGCGAAATAGCCGATGTACTTCGAAATACCTTCGGAGAATATTAAAATGATGTTAATAAATAGTTATCCACACTAAAAATTCAGGTTAAACGAGGTAGGCAGTTGCTTATGAATGAGTTACAAATTATTTGAAATTTTTGTTTAAAATGTTGATAATTTTGTCAATATTCGTACTCCCGATACGGACCATCCCGTAAATTCGAATCGGCACTGAAAACCAATAAATTATAGAAATCGCAATGGAAAAAACTTGTACAGAAGTGTGGAAGAACTGTCTTCAAATTATTAAGGATAACATCCCGAATCAAAGTTTTAAAACTTGGTTCGAGCCAATAACAGCCCTTAAATTGGAAGGTAAGGTTCTAACCATTCAAGTACCGAGTTTATTCTTTTACGAATGGCTTGAAGAGCACTATGTAGGCTTATTACGTAAAACAGTAAAAAAACAACTCGGAGAGGATGGCCGGTTGGAATACAATATCGTTGTTGATAAATCATCTAACAGCGGTAACCCGTATACCACTAATATGCCGTCAAACGGAAATGGAGCAGAAGCTAAGATTCAATCCATGCCAATTCCGGTTTCCATTAACAAGGATATTAAAAACCCATTCATTATACCTGGATTAAAAAAACTAAACGTAGATCCACAATTAAACTCTAACTATACTTTTGAAAACTATATTGAAGGAGACTGCAATCGTTTAGCACGCTCTGCAGGTTATGCTGTTGCCGCTAAACCTGGTGGTACTTCTTTCAATCCCTTAATGATTTACGGTGGGGTAGGTTTAGGCAAAACGCACTTAGCCCAAGCTATTGGTAATGAAATTAAACGCAGCATGCCAGATAAGCTGGTAATTTATGTAAGCTGTGAGAAATTCTGTCAACAATTTGTTGATTCCTTAAAAAACAACACCATTAACGATTTCGTTAATTTTTATCAGGCAATGGACGTCATCATCATGGATGATGTACACAACTTTGCGGGTAAAGAAAAAACACAGGATATTTTCTTCCATATTTTTAACCATCTACACCAATCAGGAAAACAGGTTATTTTAACATCTGATAAAGCACCAAAAGATTTAGCAGGATTAGAAGAGCGCTTATTAAGTCGTTTTAAATGGGGTTTATCTGCAGACTTGCAAATTCCAGATTTGGAAACCCGTATTGCCATCCTAAGAAAGAAAATGTATGCCGATGGTATTGAGTTACCTGGGGAAGTTGTAGAATATGTTGCCCACAACATTGATAATAACGTGCGTGAGTTGGAAGGCGCAATGGTTTCATTACTTGCTCAAGCTACTTTGAACAAAAAGGAAATCGACTTAAACTTGGCCAAGCAAATGCTGAAAAACTTCATCAAAAATACTTCAAAAGAGATTTCGATGGAATACATTCAAAAATTGGTTTGCGAATATTTTGAGGTACCAGTTGATATGGTTAAATCACAAACTCGTAAGAGAGAGATTGTTCAAGCCCGTCAAATTTCGATGTACCTTTCCAAAAGCCATACAAAGTCGTCATTAAAAACGATTGGTGCTTTCTTTGGCGGTCGCGATCACAGTACAGTAATTTATGCTTGCCAAACGGTAGAAGATTTAATCGACACAGATAAGAAGTTTAAAGCTTACGTACACGATATACAGAAGAAGTTAAAAATGAGCTAAAATGAGCATTCGGTTGTGGAAGTAAAAAGCGATACCACTAACCGTTCATCTTAAATCTTTATAAACTAAAAGCCCTGATTTTTTGAATCAGGGCTTTTCTTTTGATGGGTAAGTGATTAGTTATTCGTCGCTAGGCGCGTTTTATAAATGGTATTACTGCTTGTCTAATTCGGCCAAGCCATAAAGTAAAGCAGCAACATGCAAAGCCTGCGCAATTTTATTCTCTTTGATCAAATCTCTAACCTCCTCAACGGTGTATTCTTCAACATTTAAAATTTCATGTTCATCCAAATGTTGTTCGTGAGTTTTTGTGCCACCTGTAAGTACGTAAGTAAATGTTCTATTGTTGGCAGTGGCCGGATTTGGATAAAGTTCTGCAACCAACTTGCAGGTTTTAAAACTATGCCCCGTTTCTTCTAAAAGCTCGCGTTTAATCGCAAATTCAGGTTCTTCATCGCCATCTATCACACCACCAGGAACTTCCAATGAAATAATATCAGCCGCATGCCGATATTGCCTAACCAAAATGATTTTATTGCTTTCTGTTAAGGCAACTGCGTTTACCCAATTTGGATATTCTAAAACATAATAATCGTCTTTAATGGTACCACCTTGGAGTTCGCAGGTATCTACCCTTAAAGTTGCCCATTTTTCTCGTACTAAATATTTCGAGGCTAGTTTACGCCACTTCTCTATAATCATTTCCTCTTAATTTTATCAGCTAATTTAAATACTGCTGGATGTTTTTCTGACGATGTAAATTTACCAGATGAACAATTTTATGCTGATCTGCCAATCGTTGATAAATGAGATTCAGTTTTGGGGCAATAAGTTGATTTATTTCCTCACTTACACCCAGTTCATAATACAAAAACTCACTCAAGGAGTCGAGTTTTTCTGGAGAAAGATCATGCTCGTTCAGCCATTTTTCAAAAACAAAAGGATCCTCGGCTTGCATTATTTCAACGGTTAACCCAAAACTAGCCTGCATGGTTTCATTAAAAACAGATTGGGCTTCTTCTAATTTCCCTTCTAATTTTAAGCCCATTATTCTGGCCAACACCTGAGCCAATTTTTGAATTTCGGCAGTAATTAAATCTTTTCTATACACAATGGCTTTTCTAAAATTTTAAAATTGAAACAAAAGGTTTTCACAAACAACCATTTCCAAGCGCAAAACGAATGATAGCTACCAACTTCCGCTAGAGCCGCCACCACCGAAGCTTCCGCCGCCAAAACCACCAAATCCGCCTCCGCCGCCAGATGATCCACCGCCGAAGCCGCCACTTCCCCAACCACTGTTTCCACCACGGCCGCCGCCACTACCGAAAAGCATAGCCCAGAATAAGGCATTTGATGCACCTCTACCGCCGATAACTTCGCTATTTCCACCTCCGCCCTTTCTCATAAATATGATAATCACTATAATAATGATTATGATTATGGCAATGCTGCCTCCGCCACCTTTTTTACTGGCAGATGTTTTTGGGTTGTCGTTTTTGTACTCCCCTTTGGTATATTTGATGATAGATGTTGTACCTGCATCAAGTCCGCCATAATAATCACCCGCTTTAAAAAGCGGTTTAATATCATTTTCTATAATTCTTTTGGCGTACACATCAGGCAATGCACCTTCAACACCGTAGCCTGTTTGAATGGATATTTTTCGATCGCCAACTGCCACAACAATCATAATTCCGTTGTTTTTGCCACTTTGGCCAACGCCCCATTTTCTACCCAGCTCAACCGCGTATTCATTAATGTCGTAATCACCAACAGATTTTACTATAGCAATAGAAATTTGTGTAGAAGTTGAATCATCAAAAGCAACAAGTTTGCTTTCTAAAGATTGTTTTTGAGTTGCTGAGAGTACACCCGAATAATCGTTAACCAGGGTGCCTGGTTTCTCAGGGAAATCTTGCGCAAAAGCAAATGCGAAAATTAAGCTGAAAAACGATAAGAGAAATAATTTCTTCATTGATTATTTGTTATCTTGATTATCCATATAAACAATATCATTTGGCAACTCATTAATATCTCCAGTTTGATAAGGAAAAAACAAGGCCAATTTTTCGCCAGCTAATGATACACCTGCTACAATACCATCTGCCAAATCGCCCTTGGCAAAATGAGCAGTCATAGCTATTTTGGTGGTTTCCCAGAAATTTTCAGGTACCACCTTGTTAATTCCAGCATCACCAATAATTGCGAATTTATGATCGGCATGTGCCAAATAAATTAAAACGCCATTGCGTTGTGCAGTTTTATCCATATCCAGTTTGGCGAAATACTCTATTGCTCTTTCATAAGGGTCGCCCGGACAATGTTTATCAATGGCAATTCTAATTTCGCCAGATGTTGCTTTTTCAGCATCCGAAATGGCTTTAGTTACTTTATCTTGTTCAATTTCTGAAAATAACGACATGTCTTATTTTGTATGAAGTAAAAAGGGTAATAAATGTTCATATGCATAAACACCATTACCCTTAAATTGTATTGTAAGAATATTAAAACTCTACCTTTGGTGCGTCTTTTGCAGCTGCATCGGCTTCAAAATAGCCTTTAGCTTTAAATCCGAACATTCCGGCAGTTAAGTTGTTTGGAAATGATCTTATTTTTCCGTTGTATTCTTGAACGGCGTCATTAAAATCCTTACGTGCAACTGTAATTCTATTCTCAGTACTTTCTAGTTGAGCTGACAAATCGCTGAACTGTTGTGTAGCTCTTAATTCTGGATAAGCTTCAGTTATCGATAACAATTTGCCCAATGCCTGACTTAACTGCCCTTGTGCAGCTTGAAACTTTTGAATATTTTCAGGACTCAAATCATCGGCTTTAACAGTCATCTGTGTTGCTTTTGCTCTTGCATCCACCACTGCGGTTAAGGTTCCTTGCTCAAATTTCGCCGCACCTTTTACTGTACTTACCAGGTTTGGAATCAGATCTGCCCTACGTTGGTATTGAGTTTGTACTGTTCCCCATTTAGATTTTACATTTTCATCAAGCTTAACCATGCTATTATAACCGCATGAACTTAAAGTGGTCACTGCAATAACTGCAGCTAAAATTCCGAATACTAATTTTTTCATTTCTATAAATTGGTTTAATGTTATTCAAATTGAATTATGGTCAATTTACAAATTAGATATCAAAATGTATGCCTTTGTTACATTTTCTGTCAATCTCTGCCAGTTTGTACTGAGCCAAGCATAAATTACCATTTTTATAATTTTGGATGTACCTTTGTAGCATTCGGGATAAAAACCTGACGAACTATGCAAAAAGAAATCGAAATTACTTTGCTCCCAAATCAGATAGAGCAATTTGAGGTAATCAAACAGAAGCTAGCAGATGGTTTAAAGCTATCCGAAAATAGAATTAAAGATTACGAAATTCTGAAGCGCTCTATCGATGCCCGATCGCGTAAAGTCATCTTTCGTTTACAGGTTCGGGCGTATATTGATGAAGAACGCATTCTAGAAATTCATCGAGTTAATTATAAAAATGTTAGTGATGCTAAGCCAGTTCTTATTATCGGTGCTGGCCCCGCAGGTTTATTTGCAGCATTACAATGCATCGAAAATGGACTGAAGCCTATAATTATCGAAAGAGGAAAGGATGTAAAACAACGCAGAAGAGATTTGGCGGCCATCAATAAGCAAGGTTTGGTGAATACAGAGTCCAATTATTGTTACGGAGAGGGGGGAGCAGGTACCTATTCGGATGGGAAACTTTATACCCGTTCAAATAAACGCGGCGATATTAATAAAGTCCTTCAGGTTTTTGTAGATCATGGTGCCGAGCAAGATATTTTAATTGATGCCCGCCCCCATATTGGTACAAATAAACTACCTCAAATCATCACATCCATTAAAGATACCATCTTAAACGCTGGTGGAGAGGTGATGTTTGATAGCCAAATGACCGACATCCTAATCGAGTTTGGTCAAGTAAAAGGGATCGAAATCAATTTTAAAGATCAACTGTCTGCCAATCACATCATTCTGGCTACGGGTCATTCCGCCAGAGATGTGTATGAGTTGCTCAATAAAAAAAATATATTAATCGAAGCCAAGCCATTTGCATTGGGCGTACGCATCGAGCATCCACAAGAAATAATCGATTCGGCTCAATATCATTGTGATATTCGATCAGAATTTTTACCTCCAGCCTATTATAGTTTGGTAGAGCAAGTGGGGGCTCGCGGCGTGTTCTCATTTTGCATGTGTCCAGGGGGCATTATCGCGCCATGCGCAACCGGAGAAAAAGAAATTGTAGTAAACGGTTGGTCGCCCTCCAAGCGAAATAACCCCTATGCAAATTCAGGTACTGTTGTTCAGGTTACTTTAGATGACGTTCAGGGTTATGACCCACTTCGAATGTTAAACTTTCAATCAGAGATCGAAAGGCTTGCATTTGAGGCTGGTGGTGGTAACCTTGTGGCTCCTGCACAACGTATGATGGATTTTGTAAACAATAAACTCTCTATCGATTTACCAAAAAACTCCTATCTGCCAGGTACAAAGAGCGTTATGCTCGATAATATCTTGCCCGATTTTGTATCCGAAAGCCTTAAAGCAGCACTTCCTTTATTTGGCAAGAAAATTAGGGGATACTACACCAATGAAGCCATATTGGTTGGCGTAGAAAGCCGAACCTCCTCACCGGTGCGAATCCCAAGAAATAAAGAAACCTTTCAGCACCCCCAAATAAGTGGCTTGTACCCATGTGCCGAAGGAGCAGGGTACGCCGGCGGAATCGTTTCTGCCGCAATTGATGGGATAAACTGTGCAAATGCGATTTTGGCAGGCAGTTAACAAACTTTATAAAGCTGATATTGTTACTAATCTATGTTTAAAATTACGAACGAACTTCAAAAAGCTTTTAATGGAGATGCTTGGCATGGCAATCATGTTATGCAAACCCTAAATAATGTTAAGCCAGAAAATGCTTTCGAACATTTTATACCAAATGCCCATTCCATTGCCGAAATTGCCATGCACCTCACCAGCTGGACAGAAGAAGTTACTTCTAGGCTATTGGGTAATTTAGCTTCAGAACCGGCCTTAGGCGATTGGCCCATGCCGCAAGAAAAAACGCCAAAGGCATGGGAAAAAATTATTTTCAATTTTAAAGTGGCCAACGAAGAGCTCATTCGGCAGTGCGAAGTCATAACCGAAAATCAATGGCAGGATCATACCAATGATGAGAGAAACCTGGCTCTAGGTACAGGCGTTACCAATATCGAACTCCTAAATGGACTCATACAGCACCATGCCTATCACGCTGGTCAAATAGCACTCTTATCAAAATTTTAACTTCCAAAATCATGAGTATGAAAAAGACCCTTATAATCGGTGCATCGCTAGATCCGTCAAGATATTCATATAAGGCAGCACATATGTTAAAACGTTTCAACCATGAAATCGTTAATGTAGGTATAAAAAAAGGTGAGGTAGCGGGTTCTGAAATCGAGAAACCCGAAATTATTCACAACGATATAGATACCATAACCTTATATATAGGTGCAGCACTTCAAGAACAATATCATAATTACATAATCGATACTAAGCCAAAACGCGTAATTTTCAATCCCGGCACAGAAAACTACGAATTAGAAAAGTTATTAGATCAACATGGTATCGAACCAATTGAAGCTTGTACGCTCGTTCTCCTTAGCACAGGGCAATATTAAAATTAGAAAAGCAGGGCTTGTGCTGCTATTAATGGCGGCCCCGCTCTTCATTTCAAATCCTCGGCTCATGCTTCGCCTTGCGGGTTTTCCATTTCGATCGGGTTTATTTAAATCTTTCTGTGCTAAAATTTAAGGTTTAGCAGCACTAAAGCAAAATAGAAAACGGAAAGATCTGCTCATTATTCCTTCCTTAATCAATTCATTTATTTTTTTTCTTAGTGTAAATCATACACTTACGGTTTTGCTTCAAGAAAAAGTAAGAATGAGTTTGCACTGGCGATATTTTTTTCTACTTTTGCATCCCGCTTCGGAGGAAACGGCAGGAAGGAAGAGAGGCTGGGAAAGATCAAGAATTATTTTCAAATAGTTCTTGGAGAAGGGGAAAAAGTTCTTACCTTTGCAACCCGGTTCGGAAGGAACGGGAGGCCCTTGAGAGGGGGCGAGATTGAAGGCATGTGGCTGGAAGAAGCGGAACGAAAAAATAAAGATATTTTATTTGGAAGTTCGGAAAAGATTCCTACCTTTGCACTCCCAACCGAAAGGAAGGGAAAAAAAGACCGGAACGGCGGATGTCGGGAAGGGGATAAAAGAGATACCGAGGCGCGTGCCGACGCTC
>NZ_QGNZ01000009.1 GCF_003173595.1 Pedobacter yonginensis | reverse complement strand
CAAGGCCAGCGATGAAGATATAAAAAAGAGGCCGCCGCGAGGCGATGCCGAGAAGTTCTTAAAAGAGATGTCAATGTAGCGTAGCGGTGGTAATGAAGTACTATTCAAGTACAGAGTACCCTGCTTTATTTTAAAGACGGTGTCTAACAGACACAAAAAAAGAAGACCATTTTTAACATGGTTAAGAACTGGTCAGAATCAATACAGAACATTTTACAATGGAGAGTTTGATCCTGGCTCAGGATGAACGCTAGCGGCAGGCCTAATACATGCAAGTCGAACGATATCAAGGGGCTTGCTCCTTGAGAAAGTGGCGCACGGGTGCGTAACGCGTATGCAACCTACCTTCATCTGGGGGATAGCCCGGAGAAATCCGGATTAATACCGCATAAAATCACAGTACGGCATTGTACAATGATCAAACATTCATGGGATGAGGATGGGCATGCGTGTCATTAGCTAGTTGGCGGGGTAACGGCCCACCAAGGCGACGATGACTAGGGGATCTGAGAGGATGGCCCCCCACACTGGTACTGAGACACGGACCAGACTCCTACGGGAGGCAGCAGTAAGGAATATTGGTCAATGGAGGCAACTCTGAACCAGCCATGCCGCGTGCAGGAAGACTGCCCTATGGGTTGTAAACTGCTTTTATCCGGGAATAAACCTATCTACGTGTAGATAGCTGAATGTACCGGAAGAATAAGGATCGGCTAACTCCGTGCCAGCAGCCGCGGTAATACGGAGGATCCAAGCGTTATCCGGATTTATTGGGTTTAAAGGGTGCGTAGGCGGCCTGTTAAGTCAGGGGTGAAAGACGGTAGCTCAACTATCGCAGTGCCCTTGATACTGACGGGCTTGAATAGACTAGAGGTAGGCGGAATGAGACAAGTAGCGGTGAAATGCATAGATATGTCTCAGAACACCGATTGCGAAGGCAGCTTACTATGGTCTGATTGACGCTGAGGCACGAAAGCGTGGGGATCAAACAGGATTAGATACCCTGGTAGTCCACGCCCTAAACGATGAACACTCGCTGTTGGCGATACACAGTCAGCGGCTAAGCGAAAGCGTTAAGTGTTCCACCTGGGGAGTACGGTCGCAAGATTGAAACTCAAAGGAATTGACGGGGGCCCGCACAAGCGGAGGAGCATGTGGTTTAATTCGATGATACGCGAGGAACCTTACCCGGGCTTGAAAGTTAGTGAAGGTAGCAGAGATGCTACCGTCCGCAAGGACACGAAACTAGGTGCTGCATGGCTGTCGTCAGCTCGTGCCGTGAGGTGTTGGGTTAAGTCCCGCAACGAGCGCAACCCCTATGTTTAGTTGCCAGCACGTCA
>NZ_QGNZ01000008.1 GCF_003173595.1 Pedobacter yonginensis | reverse complement strand
TGAAGTGCACCCCAAAAGTTGGACGAAATTAGAAATTAATTATTAATGTGATGAGCTCGATATTTTATCGGGCTCATCCCTTTTAGATTGAGTTTTATTCGATCGTTATTATAGTATTCAATGTAATTTTTTATATCCTGTTTAAGTTCATTGATTTCACTGTACTTATTAATATAGAATAGTTCCGATTTTATGATGCCAAAGAAATTCTCAATAATGGCATTATCCAGGCAGTTACCCTTTCTGGACATGCTCTGCCTAATGCCTTTCTTTTTCAGCATTCGCTGATATTCTTTCATCTGATATTGCCATCCCTGATCAGAGTGTAAAATCAGGTTTGTGTTCCTATTTATCTTTTTGAATGCATCTTTCAACATAAGGGTTACCTGTTCAAAATTTGGAGACTCAGATAAGTTATAGCTGAGGATTTCCCCGTTAAATAATTCTATGATTGGAGATAGATACAGTTTTTTATCCCCCACTTTGAATTCTGTAATGTCGGTGGCCCACTTCTGGCAAGGTTGTGCTGAATTAAAATCGCGATTCAATAAATTGGGTGCAATTTTACCTAACTCACCCTTATAGGATCTGTATTTCTTTCTCCTGATCAATGATTTCAGCCCTAATGTACCCATCAGCTTTGAGACTGTTTTGTGATTGATGATACAACCTTCATTCTTCATTTCCAGAGTAATCCTTCTATAACCATACCTTCCTTTATGACGATGATAGATCTTTTTTATTTGATCTTGGGCGACATCATGTTTTCTTAATACTGATTTTGTTTTTAAGTGGTAATAGTAACTACTTCTGGCCATTTTTAGTATATCCAATAACAACTCTAATGGATATTTATGCCTTAACTCCTCAATGGCTAACGCTTTTTCTTTTGCAGCGTTTCTTTCTTTTGAGCTAAGGCTTCGAGCTTTTTTAGCAACTCATTCTCCGCTCTTAAATATAGATTCTCCTTTTCAAGCTCCTCAAGCCTGGTCAACGTTTTAGTGGTTGTTTTTTTTGGCTTCTTTTCTTTCATCGTTTTACGGCCTCTCTGTTGAGCATTTAAGCCATCCACCCCCAAACTCTCATGAATTTTTACCCAAGAACTAACTATGCCAATGGAAGGGATATGAAAATGTAAACAGCAGTCCCTCAAAGATAATTCTTTCTTAAGATAAGCTTGAACGACCGTTAACTTAAATTCCTTGGTATATTGTTGATAGGATCTTCGCAATAAGCCCTGTACACCTAATGCATTGTATTGGTCAATCCATTTTCTGATTTGCGACGTGGAGATGCCCCATTGATTCGATAATCCGTTGACCGATTTCCCACGTTGATGCTCTCTAACCAGCTTCAGTTTAAATTCGGCCTTGTGTTTTTTGTATTTAACCATAAAAATGCCCCCAAATAGTGTCTAACTTTTTGGGGGCAGTGTA
>NZ_QGNZ01000007.1 GCF_003173595.1 Pedobacter yonginensis | reverse complement strand
TGGGTCTCAGGGCGGAAATGGTCCGCCATGCCCCCGGTCCTGCAACCATTGGCCTAAATGACATATTATTGAAAGAAGTTATGTTAGAAGAACAAACAACGATGTTGTTGCCTTGAAAGCCTCGGATGATTAGTACTACTCGACTGTGGTGTCGCCACCTTTACATCTGTAGCCTATCAACGTAGTAGTCTTCTACGGTCCTATATGGAATTCTCATCTCGTGGCTAGTTTCGCACTTAGATGCTTTCAGCGCTTATCTATTCCCAGCGTAGCTACTCTGCAATGCCCCTGGCGGAACAACAGATTCACTAGAGGCTGGTCCAACCCGGTCCTCTCGTACTAAGGTCAGCCCCACTCAAAATTCCTACGCCCACAACAGATAGGGACCGAACTGTCTCGCGACGTTCTGAACCCAGCTCGCGTGCCACTTTAATCGGCGAACAGCCGAACCCTTGGGACCTTCTCCAGCCCCAGGATGTGACGAGCCGACATCGAGGTGCCAAACCTCCCCGTCGATATGAGCTCTTGGGGGAGATCAGCCTGTTATCCCCAGCGTACCTTTTATCCTTTGAGCGATGGCCCTTCCATGCAGAACCACCGGATCACTATATCCGTCTTTCGACCCTGATCGACTTGTCTGTCTCACAGTCAAGCAAGCTTATGCTATTGCACTCCGCGTACGGTTACCAAGCGTACTGAGCTTACCTTTGAAAGCCTCCGTTACCTTTTTGGAGGCGACCACCCCAGTCAAACTACCCATCAAACAATGTCTCCCGCTTAGCGGGATTAGACACCGAATACAGAAAGGGTGGTATTTCAACGTTGGCTCCACGACGCCTAGCGACGCCGCTTCAAAGCCTCCCACCTATCCTACACATCCTGTAGCCAGTGTCAATGTTAAACTGTAGTGAAGGTGCATGGGGTCTTTCCGTCCCGTTGCGGGTACCCGGCGTCTTCACCGGGACCACAATTTCACCGAGCTCATGGCTGAGACAGCGCCCAGATCGTTACACCATTCGTGCAGGTCGGAACTTACCCGACAAGGAATTTCGCTACCTTAGGACCGTTATAGTTACGGCCGCCGTTTACTGGGGCTTCGATTCAATGCTTCTCCTTGCGGATGACATCCCCTCTTAACCTTCCAGCACCGGGCAGGTGTCAGGCCTTATACCTCATCTTTCGATTTTGCAAAGCCATGTGTTTTTGTTAAACAGTCGCCTGGGCCTTTTCACTGCGGCTGATATTGCTACCAGCGCCCCTTCTCCCGAAGTTACAGGGCCATTTTGCCGAGTTCCTTAGCCATGATTCACTCGAGCACCTTAGAATCCTCTTCCCGGATACCTGTGTCGGTTTGCGGTACGGGTTTTTATAACCTGGAGCTTAGCGGTTTTTCTTGGAAGTCTGATTACCTGCGCTATCCGCTCACCCGAGGGCTCGCGGTACTATCGACGCTCAGCTGGATCGGCGGATTTGCCTACCGTTCCAATACCTACAGTCTTCAACGATCTATTCCGTCAGATCGCGGCAGTGTCACTACTCCGTCCCCACATCGCAGTTATAAAAAGTACTGGAATATTAACCAGTTGTCCATCGAATTTCCCCTTCGGGTTCTCCTTAGGTCCCGACTGACCCTGATCCGATTAGCGTTGATCAGGAAACCTTATCCTTTCGGTGGGCGGGTTTCTCTCCCGCCTTATCGTTACTTATGCCTACATTTGCTTTTCCATGCGCTCCAGCACCCATTACCAGATACCTTCGCCGCACATGGAATGCTCCCCTACCGATATATTTCAATCCCATAGCTTCGGTGTACAATTTAATGCCCGTTTATTATCCATGCCCGATCGCTCGACTAGTGAGCTGTTACGCACTCTTTAAATGAATGGCTGCTTCCAAGCCAACATCCTAGCTGTCTGTGCAATCGGACCTCGTTAGTTCAACTTAACTGTAACTTGGGGACCTTAGCTGATGGTCTGGGTTCTTTCCCTCTCGGCCCGTGACCTTAGCACCCCGGGCCTCACTGCCGGTCATATTACATAGCATTCGGAGTTTGTCTGGATTTGGTAGGATTTGACTCCCCCGCACCCAATCAGTAGCTCTACCTCTATGTAACTCTATACCGACGCTGTTCCTAAAAACATTTCGGGGAGTACGAGCTATTTCCCAGTTTGATTAGCCTTTCACCCCTACCCACAGATCATCCGGAAACTTTTCAACGTTTATCGGTTCGGTCCTCCAGTACGTGTTACCGCACCTTCAACCTGTCCATGGGTAGATCACAAGGTTTCGCGTCTACCTCCCCTGACTATACGCCCTATTCAGACTCGCTTTCGCTTCGGATCCGTGCCTGAAGCACTTAACCTTGCCAGGAAAGAGTAACTCGTAGGCTCATTATGCAAAAGGCACGCCGTCACGCCACCTGGACGCTCCGACCGCTTGTAAGTACACGGTTTCAGGTTCTATTTCACTCCCCTGTTCGGGGTTCTTTTCACCTTTCCCTCACGGTACTGGTTCACTATCGGTCTCTCAGGAGTATTTAGCCTTACCGGATGGTGCCGGCAGATTCCCACAAGGCGTCTCCGACCTCGCGGTACTCAGGATACTGCTAGGCCAAGGTTCTATACGTGTACAGGGCTGTCACCTTGTATCGCCGGGATTCCCATCCCGTTCCACTTCTGTTCCTTGATGCCACGTTGCAGTCCTACAACCCCACCTATGCCGTAACATGGATGGTTTGGGCTCTTTCCCTTTCGCTCGCCACTACTCAGGAAATCATTGTTATTTTCTCTTCCTCTGCTTACTTAGATGTTTCAGTTCGGCAGGTTTGCTCCATATTGGTGACATGTCTTCAACATGCCGGGTTGCCCCATTCGGAAATCGCCGGATCAGCTCATATTTGCAGATCCCCGGCGCTTATCGCAGCTTATCACGTCCTTCATCGCCTCTGAGAGCCAAGGCATCCCCCGTGTACTCTTCTTTACTTTCTTCTACCTGTACGCCTTTTGCGCCGTACGGTATGCTTTTTTCGCTCTTGTCATGATGTCTCATACCACAGATCGCATCGCTGCT
>NZ_QGNZ01000014.1 GCF_003173595.1 Pedobacter yonginensis | reverse complement strand
GTCAAAGAACTTTCCAAGGATGGGCAGAGGGTATAAGGTCACGGGGTTCATCGCCCGATCCCAAGCCTTTGGCCTGAATCCTGTTAGTCAAAAACCGCGGTCTCGAACCGTTCCATGTACCAGGACAATATCCCGTACAAGTGCCCCATGGCGTTTTCCTCAATCTTGATGTCAATGTGCCCGATCGATCCCGATCGGTGGCGTTCAATGTGCTTCCCGAAAGCTTCCGGCTAATTAACCTTGGTCTTCCAGCTTTAGTCTTTAAGCTTTCAGCTTTGTTCCTCCGGCCCATTGGCCCTCGTCCCTCAGCTTGTGTGGAGAATAACGGAGTCGAACCGTTGACCTCCTGCGTGCAAGGCAGGCGCTCTAGCCAGCTGAGCTAATCCCCCAAAAGGATGTTCATAATTGGTAGTCCCGTCCAGATTTGAACTGGAGACCCC
>NZ_QGNZ01000013.1 GCF_003173595.1 Pedobacter yonginensis | reverse complement strand
AAGCGCATATCTCTTCTATTCCCAACTCGATAGTCAACGATTCTAAAACATTAATGGAAAATGGGGTAGATACATCATTTATCAACCATGCTGCTAAAGAATGGACTGAGATGAGAAGACAATGGGTTGGACATCAGGCAGAAGTTCCGAGAAAGGCCCCTCAAGAGCCAGTGATAAGTTGGTCCGCAACATATGATGATCTCTTGTCAACAAGTGAGCGTTTTCCACAGCGAATCCCACTATCTGAGATGGTTGATTTTTTGGTCGACATATGGCACGAAGAAGGGCTCTATGGTTAGCTGACGTCTGGCTTTCTTTCCGCCTTGCATTTAGAATGTGGTCAACTTCCTCCCCACAAAAGATGTAATCTTTTGAAGGAATGAAAAAAAAACTACTTAGTCGCAAAATTAGTTTTAGCATTTGATTTTTTTAAAAAAACTGTT
>NZ_QGNZ01000012.1 GCF_003173595.1 Pedobacter yonginensis | reverse complement strand
TGACGGACTTGCCTTGGTTTCATCCGTCTTCCATCGGCTCTTCTGATTACATCGGAAGAGTGTTTGGATAGATTGATGTGAGTGGGGCAATTGAACGTTCGGTGCATGAGTGGTAATTGGATAGCTAGTGTTTGTAGGCTCCCTGCTCGCGCAGCCAACTACAGACCAACTATCCTTCTCAGTTGGTTCACGAGCATATTTATGCTCGTTGACTTGATCCGGGGCCTGTGTTGCGTACCTATCAGAAAGGAATTGCTAAGCTTTGCTTAAAATATTGTTCGCGGCTTCTCCTTCGTTGGGGAAATCGTGAACACAAAAGCCGGCACTTGTGATCCTCTCGTCTTTGCATGATATATGCATTGTTCGCAAAGGTGAATAAGCTGTTGGCTGAGATCTCGGTTGCGGAAACGTTATGGCGGTGACTCGAAGCAATTCTTGTTCTGCTAAGCAAGTTTGTCT
>NZ_QGNZ01000011.1 GCF_003173595.1 Pedobacter yonginensis | reverse complement strand
GGGGTCTCCAGTTCAAATCTGGACGGGACTACCAATTATGAACATCCTTTTGGGGGATTAGCTCAGCTGGCTAGAGCGCCTGCCTTGCACGCAGGAGGTCAACGGTTCGACTCCGTTATTCTCCACATAAGCTGGAAGACCAAGGTTAATTAGCCGGAAGCTTTCGGGAAATACATCAAACGCCACCGATCGGGATCGATCGGGCACATTGACATCAAGATTGAGGAAAACGCCATGGGGCACTTGTACGGGATAATGTCCTGGTACATGGAACGGTTCGAGACCGCGGTTTTTGACTAACAGGATTCAGGCCAAAGGCTTGGGATCGGGCGATGAACCCCGTGACCTTATACCCTCTGCCCATCCTTGGAAAGTTCTTTGACATATTGGAAGAAGTTAAAAAAGAAGAGCAAACAACAATAGGCGACTGTTGTGTTTGTGCTCACCGCAGGCAGCAGCGATGCGATCTGTGGTATGAGACATCATGACAAGAGCGAAAAAAGCATACCGTACGGCGCAAAAGGCGTACAGGTAGAAGAAAGTAAAGAAGAGTACACGGGGGATGCCTTGGCTCTCAGAG
>NZ_QGNZ01000010.1 GCF_003173595.1 Pedobacter yonginensis | reverse complement strand
GTGGGGACTCTAAACAGACTGCCTGTGCAAACAGAGAGGAAGGAGGGGACGACGTCAAGTCATCATGGCCCTTACGTCCGGGGCTACACACGTGCTACAATGGACGGTACAGAGGGCAGCTAGCCGGCAACGGTATGCGAATCTCACAAAGCCGTTCACAGTTCGGATTGGGGTCTGCAACTCGACCCCATGAAGTTGGATTCGCTAGTAATCGCGTATCAGCAATGACGCGGTGAATACGTTCCCGGGCCTTGTACACACCGCCCGTCAAGCCATGGAAGTTGGGGGTACCTAAAGTATGTAACCGCAAGGAGCGTCCTAGGGTAAAACCGATAACTGGGGCTAAGTCGTAACAAGGTAGCCGTACCGGAAGGTGCGGCTGGAATACCTCCTTTCTGGAGCAGCACCGTCTACCCGCTTCGCAACATGATACTCTTATATTAAAGAAACAAAAAAGAAACACCCAGAGGAAAACGGTGTGCGTCCTGAACAGGCATGCATAACGGCACCAAGCTGAGGTAGCAACGGAAGCGGTAGCGGTAATATACTAACCGCGGACGCCGGCGACCGCAAGCGAGAAGTCCCGTAGCTCAGCCTGGTTAGAGCACTACACTGATAATGTAGGGGTCTCCAGTTCAAATCTGGACGGGACTACCAATTATGAACATCCTTTTGGGGGATTAGCTCAGCTGGCTAGAGCGCCTGCCTTGCACGCAGGAGGTCAACGGTTCGACTCCGTTATTCTCCACA
>NZ_QGNZ01000001.1 GCF_003173595.1 Pedobacter yonginensis | reverse complement strand
TAATCCGTTGACCGATTTCCCACGTTGATGCTCTCTAACCAGCTTCAGTTTAAATTCGGCCTTGTGTTTTTTGTATTTAACCATAAAAATGCCCCCAAATAGTGTCTAACTTTTTGGGGGCAGTGTATTTGATGATACAGACTCTTTTTTTTGGAGCGGATTTTATTTAGAATAGAACATATATTTTAAAGCCTAGGTTGTTGATGAAACCTTCGCTTTTGAAATTGAATGTGGTTCTTTTGTTGGTGTAAAAGGTTGAAGTTGTATTGGTAGTTGATTGATTTATTTCGCTGTACAGGATATCAGCTGATAATAAATTCGTTTCGAGTGCAAATCTTTTGGATAAAAACCAGGTTATGCCACCATAGGCTCCAACAGCATATTGATTAGAGGTATAATCCTGATTTGAAATACTTTGTGTATTGCTTTCTTCTAATTTGCCATACGTATAAGCCGCTTTTCCGCCGGCGTAAGCAAATAAAGTTTTAAAGAGAGGGAAATACCTTTGATAACTTACATTACCGCCATAACTTTTGGTCTCTTGGGCTGTCCCGGAAAAGTTGTATTTATTCGTTCCATAGCTCAATTCTACTCCAATTTTGCTGTTATCTTGAATAAAATAACCATAACCTAAAGAAAATGAGCTGTTTTTTGTTGTGCTTTCAGTAGGTAAATTTTCATTGGTTTTATCGGTTGTAACATTTACCCCGAAACTTAAAGCATTTGTTCCTTTGGTTTGTGAAAAACCAGCCACAGAAAGGCATAGCACTGCCATAGCAGTTAATAATAATTGTTTTTTCATTTGTGTGTTTTTTTTGTGTATTCAATGATAGATAAAAAAATCAATTAACTATATGAATAGTTTTGTAATTTTTGAGTTACTGATTATTCGTGCACACAATTCATTTTATAAATGGAAACTCACCCCGATAGATGGCGTGAAGTTCTCCAAGGCAAGCTTGAAATTATGTTGTTGTTGATAGTTATAGGCTGAAAATTCATCATAATAATTTTGATGAAAATAGCTTACCATGGGAAAAGAGAATTCAATTGCAAATTTTTCGCTTGGAAAAAAAGCAAAGCCTGGACTTAAGCTCACGCCGTACCCTTTTAGGCGATTATTATAGCCAATTAAATAGTCTTCATTGTCAATAATTTTGGTGCTGTTAATTTGAAATAGGATGTTGGCTTGTGCATAAAATTTTAAAAAGGATTTTATGTTGAGGTATTTTCTTACAAATGGCGATAGCCCAATATTCAGTTCTTTAGAACCATAGGTATCTTGATAGACACCATACTCGCTGTTCCATTCGGTGTAGTGAACGCCTCTAAGTTTTGATAAGTTAAATGAAAGATCTAAGCCTATGGCAAAGTTATCTTGTAAAAAATAGGCGCCTTTGGTTGTAAAAGTAAAGTTGTTAATGCTACTGCTGTAGTCTTTTTGCTTTTCGGTTCCAAAGCTTAGATTAAGCCCCAAGAAGCCGGAGCCTTTGTCGGTTTGAGCATGCGCGCCCAAACCGATGGCGCATAAAGCGGCCATGATGGTTAATTTTGGTTTCATTTTTCATTTTTTGTGTGTAATCAATAATAAAGATTATTGCCACAAAAAACAAAAAAAATAACGTTTACGAAATCTTATTCTTTATTTTAATGTTCTGATAATCAGATCTTAAAAAAGAAATCCTGCGGAAGGTTATTCCGCAGGATTTGGTTTGATTTGCTTACGCTTATTTTTGGTTTACGAACACAAAATTATGATCGAACATATCCAGCTTTATTTTGCTGTCTTTGTCTATTTTGCCCGCCAGTATCTCTTTAGAGAGTTCGTTCAGAATTCTTTTTTGAATAACTCTTTTTAAAGGTCGCGCGCCAAACTGTGGGTCGTAACCCAACTGTGCCAACCAATCTAAAGCTTCATCACTGGCATCCATTTCGATACCCATTTCGGCGAGTGTTTGCTGTACTTGTTTAAATTGTAAGCTTACTATGTTTCGAATTTCGCTTCGATTTAATGGCGTAAACATAATCAGCTCATCAATACGGTTTAAAAATTCCGGACGAATGGTCTGTTTTAGTACTTCAAACAGCTCGTTTTTAGTTTTGGCGATGACCTCATCTCGGTTTTCATCACTCAAATCTTTGAAGTTATCTTGAATTAGGTGTGCACCAATATTGGAAGTCATGATGATGATTGTATTCTTGAAATTAACTGTTCTGCCCTTATTATCCGTTAAGCGGCCATCATCTAATACTTGCAACAAGATGTTAAATACATCTGGATGGGCTTTTTCAATCTCATCAAGCAATACAACAGAATAGGGTTTGCGTCTTACGGCTTCGGTGAGTTGTCCGCCCTCGTCATAACCAACATATCCTGGAGGCGCTCCAATTAGGCGAGAAACGGCATGTCTTTCTTGATATTCACTCATATCAATTCTCGTCAGCGCATTTTCATCGTTGAACAAAAATTCTGCTAATGCCTTTGCCAGCTCTGTTTTACCAACTCCAGTTGTACCCAAGAAAATGAAAGAACCGATTGGCTTACGCTTATCTTGCAAGCCAGCACGCGATCGACGAATGGCATCAGAAATGGCTTCGATGGCTTCATCTTGTCCGGCAACACGTTGGTGAAGTTCTGATTCCAAGTTGAGTAGTTTTTCGCGTTCGCTAGCAATCAATTTCGTAACCGGAATTCCAGTCCACCTGCCAACAACGCCGGCAATATCGTCAGCAGTAACTTCTTCTTTAAGCATTCTGCTATCGCTTTGCTGACTTTCTAGCTGCGCTTTTAGTTGCTCAAAGGTGTCTTGCGCCTCCTTAATTTTTCCGTAGCGGATTTCGGCAACCTTGCCATAATCTCCTGCACGCTCGGCCTGTTCTGCTTCGAGTTTATAGTGTTCTATTTGCTCTAGCTGATTGTTAATGTTATCTACAAGATCTTTTTCGCCTTGCCACTTCGCTTTTAATTCATCGCGCTCGGCAGATAAATTGGCAATTTCTTCTGATAAATCTTTAACTTTTTTATCGTCCTTTTCACGTTTAATGGCCTCACGTTCAATTTCTAATCGCATAATTTCACGATCGAGTGCATCAACGTTTTCTGGCACACTGTCCATTTCCATACGCAGTTTAGACGCCGCTTCATCCATCAAGTCAATTGCCTTATCGGGTAAGAAACGATCGGCAATGTAGCGTTGACTCATCTCTACAGCCGCAATAATGGCTTCATCTTTAATCCTTACTTTGTGATGCGTTTCGTAGCGTTCTTTTAATCCACGTAAAATTGAAATCGCATCTTGAGTATCGGGCTCATTAACCATTACCTTTTGGAAACGACGCTCTAAGGCTTTGTCTTTTTCTAAATATTTTTGGTATTCATCTAGCGTAGTGGCGCCAATTGCACGTAGCTCGCCACGCGCCAAGGCTGGTTTTAAAATATTAGCAGCATCCATTGCGCCTTCGCCACCACCTGCACCTACTAATGTGTGTATTTCATCAATGAAAAGGATAATTTCTCCATCACTTTGGGTTACTTCTTTTACCACTGCTTTCAAACGCTCTTCAAACTCACCCTTATATTTTGCACCGGCAATTAACGAGCCCATATCAAGCGAATACACTACTTTGCTTTTTAAATTTTCTGGTACGTCGCCTTTTATAATTCTGAATGCAATACCTTCTGCTATAGCGGTTTTACCCACGCCCGGCTCACCGATTAAAATTGGGTTGTTTTTTGTTCTACGTGATAAGATTTGAATTACCCGACGAATTTCTTCATCGCGACCGATTACTGGATCTAGTTTACCACTTTCTGCATATTCGTTTAAATTACGGGCATATTTGCTTAGCGCTTGGTAGGTTGCTTCCGCATTTTGGTCGGTTACGCGATTATCGCCACGTAATTCGGTTATCGCTTTTTTTAGATCTTTTTCGTTGACACCTTGTTCTTTTAAAAGTTTCGATGTGCTGTCGTTAACGCTTAGTATTCCAAGTAGCAAGTGTTCAACTGACACAAATTCATCTTTAAATTCTTTTAAAAAAGTTTGTGCTTTCTGTAATACACTATTGGTATTGGATGACAGATAGACATTGCTTCCGCTTACTTTCGGGAATTTGGCAATTTCTGCATCTAGATTTTGGTTTAAAGAATTTAGGTTAACGTTTAGTTTCTTCAAAACATAAGAAACCACATTCTCATCAACAGTAAGCAAACCTTTAAGTAGGTGTGCTGTTTCAATAGCTTGTTGCTGATTGCCTTGCGCTATTTCAGAAGCCTGCTGAATTGCTTCCTGGGCTTTTATTGTAAAATTGTTGAAGTTCATATTCCTTTTAGCTCAAAACAGATGCCATGTTAAATTTTGATTTTGTATCGGAAATTTTGTCTGCATCTTAATTTATTTTAAGACTAATTGTCTGTAAGCTAATGGATTATCATGAAATTTTGTCTGGCGTAAATGGGTAGCGCCTACGGCGCATGTTCTACGATCGTTTGTGGGAGGGTACAGATGGGTAGCACCTCGGGCGCATGGTTTGCGACATGGTTTGTTGGGGGTTACAAATGGGTAGCACCTACGGCGCATGTTTTACGATCGTTTGTTGGGGCTTACAAATGGGCAGCCTTATGCCTAACGTTTATTTTGCAAAACATCAATTATGTTTGTTTTACAACCAGTTGCATAGAATGCCCCATCGGGGCTACCCATTTGTAGAAAAATGCATTTGGTAAAATGTATTTTGATGGTGTTGGTTTTTTTATGCCCCGTAGGGGCTACCCATTTAAGTATCGATTAAATCTTTGAAGACATATTTTTCGTCATATTTGATTTTATTATCACGTAGGATTGCTAAATATTCAGTTTTAAAGTTTTTCTTTTTATGATGTTGTTTTTGGTTTAAAATATATCGAACTACGGCATCAATTTGGGAATGGCTATTGCTGAAAGCGCCATAACCTTCTTGCCATCGAAATTTATGTTTCGTGAAGCCCTGAGCATTTACAAATTCAGAACTATCGCCCTTTACCAATCTCATTAAATCGGATATTGACTGATTCGGATTTAAACCGATGAACATGTGCAGGTGATCCGGAACGGAATTAATGGCCAGCATTTTATGCCCATTATTTTGAACAATACCTGTAATGTATTGATGTAACCGATCTTCCCAATCGGCTAAAATTACAGATTTACGGTATTTAACTGCGAAAACAAGGTGGATGTGTAAGCGGGTGTAAGTGTTTGGCATAAAGTAATTTGGTTAAAAAGATAAACCAAAATACAAAATATGATCAAATCAGCGAACAGCCATGAAAGCTTTGAATTCTAGTGCAGTTCAATCTTATCTCAGAATTGTGCTTTTGCAAATAACAAAAGCTGGCTTTTGATAGGAGACAAGATTTTGCTGTTTTCGATTTACTTCCAATCAAAAGTATAGGTGCCAGATGCTAACTGCGCTACACCCTCCGTGATGACTTTGCCATTTAGATAAACTTTTAGGTTTTCCTCTTGCGGAAGCATTAGGGATGCAGTGGAATTTGGCGGTACAACAACTTTATAGGAAATTTCATTCCCATTTCGGATCCAAGATGATATAATTTCTCCATAAGGGCCTGTATGCTTAGCTTCAAATTGACCGAGTCCTTTCACAAAATGTGGGGCTAGAATCACATTCTTGAAACCAGTTTTTTCAGGATCTGGCTTGATGCCACCTGGAGATTTATATAACCAAGCACCAATTTCGCCGAACATGATGTGATTCATCGAGATGTCTGATTTTGCATCGATGGGCCAATTTTCGTACAGGGTTGTTGCACCATTTTCCATCCACCAACCCCAGCTTGGATAAGTTTTTTGGGCGGCAACTTTGTAGGCAACGTCACTGTAACCATTTTCGGATAATGCATTTAAAATGGCTTTTGTGCCTAATAATCCAACATCTAGATGGAAGCCATCTGCTTCTACCTTTTTTGCTAAATTGCTTGCAACTACAGCGATTGATTCTTCAGGAACAATTTTCCAATACAGCGGAACACTCATTTCGGTTTGTACACCCGAGGCATAAATTCCGGTTTGTTTATTGAAATACTTTGCGTTAAAAGCATCTTTAATTTTCTGAGCAAGAATCGTGTATTTTTCGAAATCGGCAGTTTTACCTAAAATTTTGGCTGCTTTTGCTAGAATTACGACATCCGCATAATAGTAACAAGTTGAGGTCAATTCGACCGGAGATTTAGATTTAACGGGAATCCAATCACCTAAACCCCAAGTGGTTAAGCCGCTAGGGTAGGTTTCATCTATATGATTCACATATTTACGAATGTTTTCATAACAATCGGCCAAGAGTTTGTCATCACCATAAAATAGATAAATATTCCAAGGGATAATGGCAATTGTACTGGTCCAATCTGGTCCATTTCCCCATTCGTAGCCCCAACCATCTGTTGGAATAATTGATGGAAGTACGCCATTCGGTTGTTGTTCATCTCGGTGATCGGCAAGCCATTTTTCGTAAATGGTAATTCCATCAAAACCATAAAGACCGGTTTCAATTGCGATTTGTGCATCGCCTGTCCAACCGTTTTTCTCTCTTTGCGGACAATCAGTAGGGTAACCAAACAAGTTTGAGAGGTATGAGTTGTTGGTGGCGGAGTAAATTTTGTTGATGATGGGTTCAGAGGAGTTGATATTTCCTGAAACAGGTACATCACTGTGCATAAAGTAGCCAACTAGATTTTTTTGACTCAACTGCACTGGCGCACTACTGTTTACTTCTACATATTGAAAACCCTTATAATTGAAATGAGGCATAAAAGTTTGTTCGCCTTTTCCGTTTAAAATTAAAATATCTGTTTGAAATGGGTCTGTATTATCTGTTGGACGATAGTGCGCATCAATATTTGAAATATCAACGTGTCCGTTGCCGTATAAACGTTCACCATGTTTCAATTTGATGATGGTTCCTGCTGGACCTTTGACCGTGATTTTACTTACCCCTGAAATATTTCTACCCAAATCGAATAGGTAATTGGTATCATTAAATTTCTTTAAACTTTTGCTGGCAATTTCTTCAACGTTACGGATGGGATGGAGCGCCTGCGTTACGATATTTTTGGAAGGCGCAGAACGATAAATCACATTTTTCCACTTAGAATCATCGTAATTTGCTGTATTCCAGCCATCTTTTTCTAATCTGGCATCATAATGTTCGGCAGTGTAAATGCTATTGAAAACAATCGGACTCAATGCTGTTTTCCAGTTTTTGCCTGATTTAATGGTTTCGACCGTGCCGTCATCGTAGGTAATACGAAGGTCTAAACAAAATGTGGGGCGGTTGCGCCATGGAGCTTTATCGAAATCCCAAACGGCGTTAGATTGATGATTGTACCAACCGTTACCCAATAATACACCAATTGCATTCTTGCCATCCACCAAATTTTTAGTTACATCGTAACTTACATAAAGTGTACGACGATCAAATCTGGTGTACATGGGATCCATGCGATGGTTTCCTACTTTTTCTCCGTTGATGGACAGTTCATATAATCCACCTGCGGCAATATAAGCCCTAGCCGATTTAATTTTTTTCTCTGTTGTAAATGTATTTCTGAAATAAGGAGCAGGTTTCAATTTCTCATTTTCATTATCAGATATCCATGCGCCTTGCCAATTTGCCATATCCATCATCCCAGTTTCAAAACTTGTTATATAAAATTGGTTTGACTTTTTCTTGTGCTCATCCGCAATCTCCACCCGCCAAAAATATTTAGTAAAAGGTTTTAGTGATTGGCCCGAATAAGTTATCAGTTGTTTTTCTGATTTTAACCAACCTGTATTCCATAAGCTTCCATCTGCTTTGGTGAGTGCTGTAGAATCTGTATCCACTAAAATTCGAAATGAAGTTTGTTTGGCGCCATTTTTAGTGCTTTGCATTTGCCAGGTGAAACGTGGTGCCGGGTTATCTATCCCGATTGGGTTTTGAAGATATTCTGTTTTTAAGTTGCTTAGGTTAAAAGCTTGGGCAAGTGCACCCGAAACAGGAGATAGGCAAAATACTAAGGCGCAGGCTTTCAGAAAATCAAATTTCATAGTTTAGGGATTACAGAAACTAAGTTATTAAAATTATATCCCTTTGAAAGTAAGACAGTAGAAATTTTACCAAATAAAAAAAGGCTAAGAAATTGTCTTAGCCCTGTGGTATCTTGTATGTGTTAGAAAATCTCAATTAGCCAAGCACTTCTTTCAATTTTTCAGTTTGATGATCTGCAAGTTTTTGAAGAGGCCCAGAGGCTAGCATCTTCATCATCATGTTTAAATCTGCAGAAATAATGTGTTTTGCGGTTGTGGTACCATTTCCATTGTCTTCAACAGTCCACTTCAATTCTAAGTCAAATGGTGCCTTTTCGGTTGGAATGGCAACAATTTCTTTATTTTCGATGCGATTAGAGATTTTGATTGCCAATTTTGCCATGTTTTGGATGGTAAATCGGGCTTCATCTTCCGTAGATTCCCAGTTGTAAATATTTTCTGGCATCAATTGTTGATGATTGTTCATATTGGAGAGAAAAGCATAAACCTCATGTGCAGGTTTATTAACTTCTACGGCGCTTTCAATAATCGTCATTATCTATTTAGGTTTTTAAGTGTTGTTTTTATTGATTTAGGATTCGGACGTTAATGCCTGACCCTGACCCCATTCTGCTGGATTTAAACGCCATTTACTCAACAATTCCATTTCGCTTTTAGCAATAATGCTGTGTTCTGCGGCATAATCAATTAATGCGCCATAACTTGATAAGGTTTGGAAGCGACATTTTGCAGCCGCGAAATTTTCATCAGCTTGTTCAAAGCCATAGGTAAAAATTGCAGCTAAACCCGCTACAGATAAACCTGCTTTGCGCAAAGCATCTACCGCTTGCAAACTGCTTTTCCCTGTAGAAATTAAGTCTTCGATTACAACAACGCGTTGTCCTTCTACAACTTCGCCTTCTATTAAGCTACCAGTTC
Organism: Pedobacter yonginensis; assembly: GCF_003173595.1. Classification (GTDB taxonomy): domain Bacteria; phylum Bacteroidota; class Bacteroidia; order Sphingobacteriales; family Sphingobacteriaceae; genus Pedobacter; species Pedobacter yonginense. The sequence goes on along the minus strand of NZ_QGNZ01000001.1, from coordinate 1,555,721 downwards.
CGTGTTCTTTAGCTTTTGATCTTACATAAATAAATGGCAAACCCAATTCTTGTGCCACCAAAACACCTTGAGGAATACCAGCAGTTGCAACACCTGCAATTACATCTACCGAGCCAAATTCTTCTTGAATCAGTTGAGCTAATTTTTGACGGATGAATGTTCTAACTTGTGGATGGGATAGGGTGATTCGATTATCGCAATAAATGGGTGACTTCCAACCCGAAGCCCAAGTAAAAGGATTATTAGGTTGTAATTTAATTGCTTTTATTTGTAATAAAAATTCCGCTACCTTTAATTCAATATCACTTTTATTATACATGGCCCAAAATTACAGAATTTATATTAACGATAACACCTTGTTTATCGCAGATGTTTTACCAGAGCAGAAAGAAAAAATACAACAACTTGAAATTCAGGATTTTGATTTGCAAACTTTTTACAAAAAATTAAAAAACGGGTCGAAGAAAAGCTACATTTTTATAACTAAAAAACCTGAAGAAACCTTTAAGAAGCTTAAAAAAGATTGTGAGGTAATTAAAGCAGCTGGTGGCTTGGTAGAGAGTGTAAATGGAAACTACTTGTTCATTTTTAGAAATAAAAAGTGGGATTTACCAAAAGGCAAGCTGGAAGACGGCGAAAATATGAAAGAAACGGCCGTTCGGGAGGTAGAGGAAGAGTGTGGAATTAAAGTTGCCAAACGCGAAAAAAAGCTGTGCAAAACCTACCACGTTTATCCAAATGGTTCCAAATTGGTTATCAAAAAAACAAACTGGTACAAAATGAAAGTCAAAGGTGAGCCAAAACTTATCCCTCAAAAAGAAGAAGGTATTGATGAAGCCGTTTGGTTAGATAAAAATCATCTTTCCAAAGTGATCAAAAACACCTTCCCGTCTATCATGGATGTTATGCGAGTTGGTGGCTTATTGTAAGGCAATGGCCATTTGAGGTTCTTTGTTTGAACTACCTAAATGGAACTGGATTTCGCTAACTTTCGAAATCCAGTTCATCCACTATATTTTTTACCCTTTTCAAATACTTACCATAATAATACCATGCCCACAATTCGGTAATTGCGCCGATGATTAAAATGGTGGCGAAACAGTTTAAAAGAATGTAAACTGGAGAGAGTTTGGTTGCGATTTTAACAAATATCGATTCCTGTTCTACAAATAGATAAGCCGAAATAAAGGCTACGCCAATAAATGCAATGATGTAAGTTAATGCTTTGTAAAGTTCGATGTTCAGTTTCATCTCATAATAAAACCAGAGGATGCTTTTTCTACTGTCCATGCTCATATCATAAGAATTTTTGTAAAACCGATAGAATTTTAAAAAGTAATAGGCTGTAAACCCACAGGTAATGGCATAAAATGCCAAATACATCAATTTCATATTTGGAGAAAAATTTAATAAGTATGGGAGTAATGCCAAGATAATCAATGCGACCACTTGATAATTAAATTCATGTTTCATTTTTCTTCTAATGATATCAATTGGTGTACGCGCTTCCTTTATTTTTAGCAAATCTGGAGAGATGTTTGTCTCTTCAACATCTTTAGCGTTCCAGTCATTTTTTAAACTATCAAAATTCATAACCGTTTTTCTTTATAATGGATTGTAATTTATCTTTGGTTCTGCTTAGCCGTACCCTCGCATTTACCTCACTAATGCCTAAATTTTCAGCAATTTCTCTATGCGATTGATCTTCTAGAAATAAAAATATTAATGCTTTTTCTACTGCGTTTAATTCTTGAACGGCTTTGTACAGGTAAGCGAGCCTTTCTTCTTTATCTGCACCATCACTTTCGTCAATTAAATCAATGCCATCCTCTAATGGCGATTTATCAACCTTGCGAATTTCCTTTTTAAAATAAACCAAAGCGGTATTTAGAGCCACACGATACATCCATGTGGTAAATTTGCTGTGTCCTTTAAAAGTTGGATAGGCTTTCCACAACTGCAATACAATTTCCTGAAATAGATCCCGCCGTTCTTCATCACCATGCATATACATCCTTGAAATTTTATGTATAATCGCCTTATGTTGATTAATTAGCGTAAGAAATGATTGCTCAGTTGTATTCATTTATAGCATTCGATTACTAAGTGAGCAGAAACTAATTTGAAATTGAGGTAATGGAACTGGCTGCCGTAAAAATATTGATCAAGTTACTTTTCATAATGGAGTTAATTTACACCATAAGTAATCGATTTTGCGAAACGTTACGAAAAAAAATAATTAATCTTCAGTTCTTGATTAAGAACTGAATAAAGCAGTGTATAAACTCATTCCCAGAAACAATAGAAAAGTTATCGCTAATATTATCGAACCTGTATAAAGATATATTGGAGTTGGCGATAGTTTCTCATACATTTTGGCATTTTCACTCATCACCTTACTATGGTTGTAACCACAGTTGGTGCAATTCATCGACGTAAATTTTTCTTCTGGAAGGATGGGAATGTTGAGAACATAAAAATAATTTTGGACAATTCTATACGTCACTTCAGTTTCGCCACATTGATCGCAGGGCGTAAACTGATCCTCATAGTAATTGAGCAGTTTTTCGGTTTTACCAAAGTTGATGAGCATTTTTAAATCGGTTACAAAAAGCTTAGTGCTTCTTTGGGTACAAATGGACTTACATCGCCATGGTTTCTTAAAATATCCCTAACAATGGTAGAGCTGATTGCAGAATATTCTGGCTTGCTCAAAAGTAAAATGGTTTCTACTTCAGGCATCATGGTTTGGTTAATTTGTGCAATTGCTCTTTCATATTCAAAATCAGATGCAGAGCGGATCCCACGCACCATGTAGGTTGCGTTTATTTTGCGACAAAAATCCACTGTTAAACCTTCGTAAGTTTGAATTTCGATGTTTTTATAACCCTTAAAAACGGTTTCTAAAATTTGCAAGCGCTGGTCTGCACTTAAAAAATTCTGTTTAGCACTGTTTAAACCAATGCCAACCACAATTTTATCAAAAAGGGGAGTTGCACGTTGTAGAATGTTGACGTGGGCAATGGTAATGGGATCAAAAGAACCTGGAAAAAGCGCTATTTTCATATTCAAATATAGTTAAAACTTGAAATTTACCATCCGAATTGGATATTTCTTTGGATAATTGGGTTCGAAATGAATTAGTTTTAGTGAAGCGTCGCGATTTGTAAACTGGTTATCCTAAAACTTCCTGTGCTAACCGAAACCGGCATTTTCGCCAAATTTATTTAAGGGAACTCGAAAAAGCTAAACGATGAATTACCGTATTTTCGGGTTTCGGTGAAGCCAATTTGATTGTTCATTTTCATGTGGCTTTGATGTTCAACAATCAATAAACCATTCGGTTTAAGTAGTTTTTGCTCTAAAACCATAATTGGAATTTGCGGAATATTTGGGAGATTATAAGGCGGATCGGCAAAAATTAAATCGTAAGCGCCCGTCATTTGCTTTAACAATTTGAAAACATCACCCTTGCGAACATCTATTTGATCGAAGTTATATTGCTTTGTGGCATTTTTAACCCAATTTACACAACCATAATCCTGATCGATGGCTAAAATACTTTCCGCTCCGCGTGATGCAAATTCGAATGTAAGATTGCCTGTACCACAGAATAAATCGAGCACCGTGCAATTTTCGATGTCGTATTGGTTGTTTAAAATATTGAAAAGCGCTTCCTTTGCCATATCGGTGGTTGGTCTAACCGGCAAATTAGCAGGGGGTTGTAAACGGATACCCTTTAGTTTTCCTCCAATTATTCGCATAAATCTAAAGCAAGCAAACTGCTGAAATAATGTTTTGGCATATCGGCCAGTAATTCGCTATTCTGTTTTTGAGTTGGAAGGAAAAAATAAAGCTGATTGAAGTATTTTAATAGGCAATTGTAGTAATCATCATCTTCATTAATGATACCTTGTAAGTAAACGGGAATATTTTCGGTAAGTTCCAGTTGTTCGATAATGAGGAGGAGGAAGTAATTAAATTCTTCTGCCGTTTCTGATGGATAATGATTTTGGAATTGTACTTTGTTATCTTTTAAATATAGTACGTTAAAAGACACAGAAGTAAAATCGATTAGCAGTGAATCATTTTCCAGATGATTGGATAATGCTAAGAGAGGGGCAGATTGAGGATAAACATTAGCGTGTTCTGGTAGTTGTTGTTGTATCTGCTCACCTAACGAAAATATGGTATTAAAGCCTAAAGCGCTATTGTGTTTAGTGTAAATTTTGCCTTCTGTATCTAAATACTTGGAGTAAACCGCTAGCTTGTCTGCATCAAACCACTCATCTGGAATAAAAACAAAACTGCTGGTATGGACGGCAACTTTTATACTGCTGTAATTGAGTGCTAAATAGGCATCTGTTTCAAAAGCTGTTTTGAGAGCTTGCTCAACATCTGCACAGCCTTGTTTGTCAAAAATGACATTAATCTCCTCATTATCATTACTTAATACCGCATAAGAAAAGCTATCGTTTGTTATTTTTAACAACAGATGGCAGTTCACCGATAATTCAGCTTTAAAATTCGGATCGACTAACAAAAGGCTGTTTTTACTCATTGAAACAAAAATAGAGTTTTTTGGTCATTATTGACAAAGAAATTAAAGGAGTTCTAATATCAATCGTTTTTCGCCACTTTAGGCCCATTGATCACAATCCGATGTTGTAGTCAAAATCTTTTTACCAAAATCAAACCTTCCACTTATCCGAAATTTAAAATATTCGCCTTAAATTCGAAACATGAGCTATAAACCTACTTATAAAGCTGCAAACACAATTGCAGGTACAATAGAGGAACATTTTGTAAAACTGCATGAAAATGCGGTGGCACAAGGTGAGGTAGATTTGGCAACTCAACCAGAGAAAAAAACAATCGAGGCTATAATTGATGTTGCTTTTTGGAGCAGTTTGCGAAAAGAAGAAGGGCATTCGCCCAGAATTTCCATTGCATTTTTGCCGCCATCGCAAACATCTAAACCTTTAATGTTTGCCCATAAATTAGCTTTAAATGCCAATACGCTTACCAAAATAGCGCCCGGAATAGAACGTTCTGGTATTCATTTAGGGGTTTGGGAAGAGGATGGCGAATTGTACATCTGGGGCACAACTTTGAATATTCCAAATTTTTGCTTTGTAGTAGATGTTTCCGAGCCAGGACTCATCGTAATTAAACATAGGCGCATTTATGGGATAGGAAAATATACCAATGTAGCCGTTTTAAAGGGCGAACAAATCAGAATTGTTGATGATACCAGTTGCAAAAACCGCGATTGTCCGCCAATTTTAAAGGCACTTTTAGATTTGACTGTTTTAGCCAGTTGGAACGATCCAATTAATATTTTAATCCAATTTTCGGTTTCCATGCGTGGGCATGGGAGAGGTGGGGCCTTGCTGATTGTTCCAAAAGATGATCAGAATTGGGAAGAATCTATCATTCACCCAATTACTTATTTAGTAGAGCCTCCTTTTTGCGGTTTATCTAACTTAGCCAAACAAAGTGGCAATCAAAGTGAAATTTTTTCGCAGGGCGCATTACGTCGAGAGGTTGAACATTTAGCAGGCTTAACTGCTGTAGATGGCGCCACCATCATAAACGACCAGTTTGATTTACTTGCCTTTGGTGCGAAGATTGGACGGGCAAAAGGCAAACCAACCGTCGATCAAATCGCTTTTTCAGAACCAATTGTTGGTGGAGAAGATAAAATTTTATTTCCGGGCCAATTAGGTGGTACAAGGCATTTTTCTGTGGCGCAGTTCGTAAACGATCAACATCAAGCGATTGGATTGGTTGCTTCGCAAGATGGTCATTTTACCATTTTTAGTTGGAGCAAGCAGCAAAACATGGTTATGGCCCACAGAATCGAAACTTTGCTCTTGTAAATTTATCTACCTTAAAAGCCAATTTTCCCTCAACGTAAACCGAATGTTGTTGGGCTAAATACTATTTTTTTCAGAAAATCCGTTTTCGAATTATCATTAAGCCAATCATTCCGTAGTTCATGTACATCGATAAAACTCAACTTATTGCACAAGCGTACCAACACACACCTACAAAAGAGCAATTGCTGTTTTGTCAGCGGATGTCGGTTTTTTTGCAGGAACAAGATGAGGACCGATGTTTTATTTTGAAGGGCTATGCTGGAACGGGTAAAACCACCTCAGTAGCCGCCTTGGTAAAAGTTTTAGGCCGTTTCGGTTTGCGGAGCGAATTATTGGCGCCAACTGGTCGTGCGGCGAAGGTGATGAGTCAGTATTCTTTTCGTAAGGCCTTAACCATTCATAAAAAAATTTACCGCAAACGTTCATCTACCTCGCCCGAATTACAATTTCAGATTGCCCCAAACTTAGCCGAGCATACCCTCTTCATTATTGATGAGGCTTCGATGATTGCCGATGAATTTAATGAAACGGGATCATCCATTCTTCGAGATTTACTCGAATTTGTGTACAATGGCAAAAATTGCTTTTTACTTTTTGTTGGAGATACCGCTCAACTTCCTCCGGTGGGAAGTTTAGAAAGCCCTGCCTTAAACGAAAAATACATTAAAGATAAGTTTGCGCTATCGGTAACCTCGGTAGAACTTAAAGAGGTGGTTCGGCAGGAAAAAAAGTCGGGCATTTTGGCCAATGCAACTATGTTAAGGAATCAAATTTCTAAAAACCCTGAGCACCCGATGCCCAAGTTCTTAACCAAAAACTACACGGATATTTACAATATGGCTGGGGCCCGCTTGGTAGAAGGTTTAGAATATGCTTACCGCAAATTTGGCATGGAAAATACTTTGGTGGTGTGCAGATCGAATAAATCGGCTAATGTTTACAATCAGCAAATTAGGGCTCGATTGCTTTACCGTGAGGAAGAATTAACGGGTGGAGACCAGATTATGGTGGTGCGCAACAATTACTTTTGGCTTCCAGAAAACGAAGAAACGGCGTTTATTGCCAATGGCGATATGGCGAAAGTGATTCGGGTGCGTGGCGAGGAAGAGCGTTATGGCTTTCGCTTCGCTGATGCCACTTTAGAGTTTATGGACTTTCCTGCTGCTGGGCAAATTAGTTGTAAGGTGCTTTTAGATACACTTAATTTGGAAACTGCAAATCTCCCTTACGAACAAAATAAAAAGCTTTTTGATGGCTTGGATGAAGATTACAGCCACATTGCCAACAAGCGCCAGAGAATGTTGGCCATCAAACAAGATCCATTTTACAATGCCCTGCAAATTAAGTTTGCCTATGCCGTAACTTGCCATAAAGCACAGGGCGGGCAATGGGACGCAGTTTTCGCCGATCAAGGGTATTTAACAGAAGAAATGATTGATTTGGATTTTCTCCGTTGGTTGTACACAGCGATTACGCGTGCAAAAAAGGAGTTGTATCTGGTAAATTTCGCTCCACAACTTTTCTCAAAAACTGCGCTCGAAGATTATTTTTAAAAGAAAGCTTTTGCTACGAAAACACATCAAATTTAAAAGAGTTCTGTATTTCCGTAGCAGATTAATCTATTTACTCGGCTTCGTCATCAGTAAGAAGCTTAATGTCTGTATCTGAGATGCTAATTAGACGCTCTTTATACAGCGAACCGATGGTTTTTTTGAACGCGCTTTTGCTGATTTGGAAACGGTGGTAAATTTCTTCGGGGGTACTTTTATCGCCCAATTCTATTAAGCCATTGTTTTTTTTTAGTTCGTTCATAATCATCACTTTCGAATCCAAGATATGACCATAACCACTTGGTTGTAAAGTCAAATCTATTTTACCTTCCACTCTAATTTTCTTAATCCACCCTTTACGAATTTCTCCCGGTTGAATATTATCAAAAACCTCGTTGTTGTATAGCAGTCCGATAAAAGTATTATTAATGATGGCATTATAACCTAAATCGGTTTCTTCCGTAATTAATAAACTTACTTCATCACCTTCCTCAAAATCAAAACCCTCTTCTTCAACAAAATCGTATAATTTTGAGGAGGCCAACAAACGATCGTTGGTTTCATCTAAATACAAGTAAACTACATATTTGTACCCTTTTTGCATCGGTCTTTTCTGCTCGCGAGTAGGCACATACACATCTTTATCGATACCTAAATCCATAAAAACACCATCGTCGCCATCAGAAACAACTTTTAAGAAAGCAAAATCGCCCACCTCTGCATAAGCCTTTTGTGTTGTACCTGTTAAGCGGCCATCTTTTTGTACAAAAACAAAAACTTTAATGTTATCGCCAATTTCTACGCCAGCGGGTACATATTGGTAAGGTAAAATCACCAGCTTATCGCCATCGGTTAAATTTAATCCAGCTTCTGTTTTGCTTAAAATTCTGAGTACGTTGTATTTTCCTATTTCAATCATTTTGTGATGGTTAACCATTTTCTTCAATGGCTTTTGTTTTTTGCAAAGTTAGCAATTTAACCGGAGTAGGTGTGTTTATTAATTATTAGCGGCCTATGCATTTAATTATTGCAACAAAAACAAATATTTGAATAATTGAGTTAAATTTGGAATTACATTAAAGGAATTTTATCCGCATGGAAAAACCCAAAAAGGCCAAAAAACCCAGTATATTCAGTTTGCTTTCTCAGTACAGAGGATTGATATTTCTGCTCATTTTTTTTGCTTTACTCAGTAACGGTATCAACCTATTGTTACCCAAAATTATAGCCGAAGGAATTGATACTTATACCGCTGGCACTTTCAAAATTGAGCCGATTTTAATCAAATTTGCGCTTGCCATTGTGCTCATTTTTATTTTTACGTATTTGCAAAGTGTGGTGCAAACTTATGCCTCCGAAAGGGTGGCTAAAGATTTGAGAACAAAACTTTCTGACCAGATTTCAAGGCAAAGCCATGCGTATGTATTAGAGGCGAACCCTTCAAAATTGCTTACCAATTTAACCTCTGATGCAGATTCGATTAAGATGTTTGTATCTCAGGCCATTGTTTCCATTGCATCATCCATTTTTTTAATTGTTGGAGCAAGCGTCCTACTTTTAATGATCAATTGGAAACTTGCACTTTGTGTAATTGCAATTGTTCCGATTATTGGAGGGGCATTTTACTATGTTTTAAGCAAGGTTAGGGTGCTTTTTACAAAAAGCAGGGAAGTTATCGATTGGTTAAACAAGGTTATTAGCGAAAGCATTCTGGGTTCAGCCTTAATTCGTGTAATCAACTCGCAACAGCTTGAGTATAATAAGTTTATTGATGCCAATTCTAAAGCCAGAGATTTAGGATTATCTATTTTGCGCCTTTTTGCCGGACTTATCCCGATTATTATTTTCGTGGCCAATTTGTCGAGCTTAAGTATCTTGGTTTTAGGTGGTCATTTTGTTATAAACGATAGCATGACTTTGGGAGAATTTACAGCTTTTAGTAGTTACTTATCCCTAATTGTTTTCCCGATTCTGGTTATTGGCTTTATGAGTAACGTAATTGCACAGGCCACGGCTTCTTACCAAAGAATTGAGGGTGTATTAAATGCACCAAAAATTAAGCATCCTGGTACCTTAACTAATTCTTTAAAGGGCAACATCGATGTAAAGGATGTGTCGCTTAGTTTTGGCCAAAAGCCCGTCTTAAAAAATGTTTCGTTCTCGGCCATGGGTGGAACGAAAACGGCCGTAATTGGTCCGACGGCGGCAGGTAAAACACAGTTGCTGTATATTTTAACAGGTTTAATTGAGCCCAACAGTGGCGAGGTTCTGTTTGATGAACGGCGGATTAACGAGTACAATCAAGAAAATTTTCACCAACAGGTGGGCTTTGTATTTCAGGATAGCATTATTTTTAACATGAGTATTCGGGAAAATATTGCCTTTAGCGATACGGTAACGGATGAATCGTTAGCCAAAGCCATTGAAACGGCAGAACTTAGGGATTTTGTAGATGCCCTGCCCGAAAAACTCAATACCATTGTTTCGGAAAGAGGAAGCAGCCTTTCTGGCGGACAAAAACAACGCATTATGTTGGCGAGGGCCTTGGCGGTAAATCCAAAAATTTTATTGCTGGATGATTTCACTGCCCGAGTGGATGCCAATACCGAAAAAAGAATACTGGCTAATATCCAAGAGAATTATCCCGGTTTAACCTTATTATCCATTACCCAAAAAATAGCATCTGTTGAGCATTATGATAAAGTTGTATTATTAATGCAGGGCGAAGTTATCGCAGAAGGAACACACACCGAGTTGCTCGCAAGCAGCCCAGAATATGTTCAGATTTACAATTCACAGCAGAGCACAAGCAATTATGAATTACAATCTTAACCAGCTTACTGCCAAGCAGGAAAAGCAATCTACCCTTAAAGCACTAAAACGCTTGCTTAGAATGATTTCGGCAGAAAGGAAGAACCTTTGGCTGGCCTTGATTGCTATTCTAATCAATTCCGGCCTTTTACTGGTTGGCCCACTCATTGTTGGTCACACGGTTGATGCCTACATTCGAACCAAGCAATTTCATGGGGTGCTGGTTTTTGGTGGTCTTTTACTTGCAGTTTATATGTTGGCAATGGTAACGGGTTATATTCAAACCAAAATGATGGGAGGCGTTGGTCAACGAATGTTGTTTACCCTAAGAAATGCCATCTTCAACAAACTTCAAGAGTTTCCTGTTTCCTTTTTCAATCAAAACAAGGCAGGCGATTTAATTTCGAGAATTAATAATGATACGGATAAACTGAATCAGTTTTTCTCTCAATCCTTAATGCAATTCATTGGCAGTATTGTGACTATGATTGGTGCAGGAATTTTTCTATTAAGCATAAATATAGATTTAGGTGCTGCCGCACTATCGCCAGCAGTATTGATTGTTTTGTTTACGGTTATCTTGTCCCCATGGGTTAAACGGAAAAATGCAATCAATTTAAAAAGTGTTGGTGCGCTAAGTGCCGAAGTACAGGAAAGTCTTAACAATTTTAAGGTCATTATTGCCTTCAATAGGCGCGATTATTTTAGGAAACGCTTTGACCAAGCCAATAAAGAAAATTATCGTACCGCAATAGGGGCTGGCTTATCCAATAACATTTTTGTGCCGGTTTATGGCATGTTTTCGAGCATGGCCCAATTGATTGTTTTGCTTTACGGCATTCATTTAATTTCTATCGGCGAGTTTTCCATTGGTTTATTGGTGAGTTATGTATCCTATGCCACAAATTTTTATAACCCTTTACGTCAACTGGCTGCACTGTGGACAAGTTTCCAGGTGGCTATGGCAAGTTGGGACAGAATTTCGCAAATTTTACTTTTAGAAACTGATTTAAATCAAATTGAGGCCAATACCGCAGAAACTTCAGATGCATTGTTGGAATTTAAAAATGTTCATTTCTCTTATGATGATTCGAAAGAAATTCTACACAATATTAATTTGAAATTTGAGAAGGGTAAAACCTATGCTCTAATCGGCCCGACAGGGGGAGGTAAAACCACTACAGCATCTCTTATATCTCGTTTGTACGATGCAACAAAAGGCACGGTTTTGCTTAATGGGAAAGATATTCGCTCCTTCAGCGCTGCCGAACGGACTCAAAAAATAGGTTTTATTTTGCAAGAGCCATTTCTATTTACCGGAACAGTTAAAGACAACATTTTGTATGGAAATAGCCAATACGCCAATGTGAGTGATGAAGCTTTAGAAAAAATTATAGAGGATGCTAATCTGAATGCACTTTTGGCCATCTTCGATCAAGGTTTAAAAACACCTGTTACTTCAAATTCGGATGGAATAAGTTTGGGGCAGAAACAGCTTATTGCCTTTATGCGAGCCGTTTTGCGAAATCCAGAACTGTTGATTTTGGATGAAGCCACTGCAAACATTGATACCATAACAGAGCAGTTGCTGAGTAGCATATTGAATAAGCTCTCTAAAGAAACTACTTTGGTAATTATTGCCCATCGTTTAAATACCATCGAAAATGCGGATGAAATTTATTTTGTAAACGAAGGTGAGGTACAGAAAGCTGGAACTTTGAATGATGCCTTGGGCATGTTGCTTAAAGGCAAAAGGGTAAGCTAAATCTCTCAAAAATCATTGGTAATCCATTATAGGCGATTAATTTATATGGTGTATTCACAAATCAAATCCATGAAAAAATATCTTATTCTTTTTTCACTACTCATTCAGACAATTTATTCCTTTGGGCAATTAACCCAAAAACCAATTTTTGTGCAAGATAGCCTGAAGCTTATTTCTTCGCAGTTTAAGTTTACAGAGGGTGCATCGGTTGATCAACAGGGGAACGTATTCTTTACCGATCAGCCGAATGATAAGATCTGGAAATACGATACGAATGGGAAACTCAGCTTATACATGGATAAAGCGGGTCGCGCCAACGGCACTTATTTTGACAAAAAGGGCAAGTTAATTGTTTGTGCCGATGAGCATAATGAAATCTGGTCTATTGATAAACACAAAAAAGTTAAGGTGTTATTCTCTGATTATGAGGGTAAAAAAGTAAATGGACCTAATGATATTTGGTTGGATGCCAAAGGAGGGATTTATTTTACTGATCCATATTACCAAAGGGATTACTGGACAAGAAAGCAACCAGAATTGGAGAGACAATTGGTTTATTATCTTCCGAAAGGAAAAAAAGAGGCCAGAATTGTGGCTGTTGATGTAGTTAAACCAAACGGCATTGTGGGCACACCCGATGGGAAGTTTTTATATGTGGCAGATATGGGTGCAAATCAAACGTATTGTTATACCATTAATGCAGATGCAAGCTTGAGCAATAAAAGGGTTGTATTGCCTCAGCATTCGGATGGGATGACTTTAGATAGCGAGGGGAATATTTACGTAACTGGAAAGGGCGTTACAATTTATACTGCTACAGGCGACAAAATTGGTCATATCGATGTACCGGAAGAATGGTGTGGAAATGTTTGCTTTGGAGGGAAAGATCGAGATGTTTTGTTTATTACGGCTTCGAAAGCTCTGTACACCATTAAAACCAATGCAAAAGGTATAGAGTAGATGTAATTTAATAGTTAAATTATATTTTCAGTAATTATTGAAAGTTTAATAATTTATTGCGTATTTTTGGGCTGAACTTAAAATAAGTGCTATGAATCCATCATCTAAATCCAATAAAGTTTTAGGCTTTATCATTTCCAATCTCATCATTCTTGCAATTATCGCTATAAACAGATCATTGCATGTAGAAAAAACAGGGGTATTGGTGTACTCACAATTCGTAATCCTGCCAATGCTGATGGGGATCATCAGCGCTTGGTTTTGGCGCGACTATAAATTAAAAACCAAAACAATTGTTGGCTATGCTGTAATCAACAGTTTACTTGCCATTGCGCTGAGCTATCTATTTTTAGGGGAGGGCGTGATTTGCTTAATTATTGTGTCTCCACTGATTCTCGTTTTTGTGATTACGGGTTCCTTTATCGGTAAGATGATGTTTAGGAAAAAGAATCAAACCCTAAATGTAAGTATTGTCTCTCTACTCTTTATGGTTTTTGTTGTTGATTCCATTTCCGATCATCACTATGAAAACATGGTATCTGATGAGATAATTATCAATGCACCCGCTTCCACCATCTGGAAAAATGTAGTCGCTTTCGAAAAAATCAACGCGCCAAATCAATATTGGTTATTCAAAATTGGTATGCCAAGTCCAAAGCAAACTACTGTAACTGGTTACCATAACGGGGCTGGGCGAAAATGCATATTTAGTAACGGCTATACGTTCGATGAAAAAATAGTAGCCTTTGATGTGAACAAAAATTTAACGTTTGATATTGTTGCTCAGCCGCAAGATCCAGAAATTATGGGGCATATAGACATTAAACGCGGTCAGTTTTTGCTAAAAGACAATGGCAATGGAACGACCACACTTATTGGCAATAGCTGGTATAAACTTCGGGTATTTCCCATTTGGTATTACGATGTTTGGGCAGAGAGCATCACTAGAAATGTTCATTTAAGGGTTATGGATCATATTAAAGAACTGAGCGAGCAATAATGTTTTCTTTTGTAGTTAAAAAACTTGGCTTCATTAAAAGCATCCCATTAACAGCTTTAATCTTCGACAGCGGAATAAAGCTTTGGCAGTATATTTTTGAACCTAAAAAACTAATTTTGCTTGATTCGTTAGAGGATATTGTTTTGAGTTGGGAAGGTGTAGATATTTCCTTGCACAAATTTGGCGGAACCCAATTTAACTTTCACAAAAATGAAATTGGCCATGTTCACAGCAACGGGATTTTAGATATTTTATTTGATCGTGAGACTAAAAACAATCTAATTTTGGAAGGAAAGGCAGAACAACATCATGTATTTGAAAAATCTGGTTGGATCAGTTTCTACATCAAAAGTGAAGCAGATATTCAACCTGCTGCACATTTGCTTAGAGAGTCTTATTTAAGAATTGCTCAAAAATCTACCTGAGCAATTCTTACATGGATTAACCCAGTTTTCTACCCGTATTAATTACACTTACACCATCAAATCTAGAGGTTGCGCTGCCGTGAGATACCGCACTAACTTGACTTGGTTGCCCTTTCCCATCAGAAAATGTTCCACCTAAACGGTAATCACTTTTGTCGCAAAGTTGCGTGCAGGAATTCCAAAATTCTTGAGTATTAGCTTGGTAGGCCGCATCTTTTACCATGCCAACTATTTTACCCTCTTTAATTTCGTAGGCCAGTTGAGAACTGAATTGAAAATTATAGCGTTGCTGATCGATTGAGTAGGAATTACGGCCGAACATGTAAATTCCCTTCTCTACATTTTTGACCATATCTGCTGCTGTTAAAGCAACTTTACCTGGGGCAAGCGATACATTTGGCATTCTTTGAAATTGAATACTATCCCAACTATCAGCATAACAACAGGCTTGCGATTCTTTCAATCCGATGATATGGGCTTGATCTCTAATGGTTTGATAATTAACGAGGATGCCATCTTTTATGATATCCCAATTGCCACATTTAACGCCTTCATCATCATAACCAACGGCGCCAAGAGAGCCCACTTCAGTTTTATCGGCTAGGATATTTACGTTTTTACTTCCGAAATTAAACTTTTTCGATTCCCATTTATCCAGTGTAAGGAAACTTGTTCCGGCGTAGTTGGCTTCGTAACCCAACACTCGATCCAGTTCTGTAGGATGACCAACTGATTCGTGGATGGTGAGGAAGAGGTGAGTAGGATCTAAAATTAAATCGTATTTGCCAGGCTGAACAGGTTTTGCTTTCAGTTTCTCATCAATATGGGCGGTTGCTTCCTTAACATCTTCAAAAATATCATAACGTTTTTTGTACATGGTAACGGGACCGCCTTTAATTTTTTCATCGTCTTTTGGGCTCAGGTATTCGTAGCCCATACCCATAGGGGCACTTAGCGCATTTCGGGTTTCAAATTTCCCGCCAGCGGCATCAATTTTGGTTACGGTAAATGTTGGCCAAATGCGGTGAATGTCTTGATCAATGTATGAACCATCTGTAGAGGCAAAATATTTTTGCTCATTTACCATAAACAGATTCGAATTGATGTATTTAGCGCCACCCTTTAAAGCCTCGTTATTTACGTTGAGCAGTAACTCAACTTTTTCGGTAATGGGTACTTCAAACGCATTTTTTTCGAGCGGTGTTTTCCAGCTTACTTCTCCATAACCCTTTTGTGGGGCAAGTTGAACGGGCTCGCTCATGATTTTTGAATTGCCTTTTGCAATGGCAACAGCCATAGCGGCCGCTTTGGCAATGCTATCGTTATCTAGGTTATTGGTGGCGGCAAAACCCCAAGAACCAAATGCCAGCACGCGAACCCCCAAGCCGTATGATTCTGCATTGGCCACATTTTCAACACGTTTTTCTTTGGTTGCAATTACTTGGTTCAAATATCTTCCAATTCGAACATCGGCATAGGTTGCCCCCTTAGATTTTGCTGCATTTAAGGCAACATCTGCCATTTTCTTTTTAAGCGCAACATCAACTGGTGTTAAAGCTTCCTCTACTGAAATTAATCGACCAAAAACAGGTACGCTTTCGAGCATTGAGGCACCAACGCCAACACCCGTCATAAATAAAAAATCCCTTCTTCTCAATTTTCGGAAATTTGATGGTAAAAAATATCGTAATGTAATAAGCGCTGACAAATTCACGATTTTGGCTGGAATTTGTCAACGCTATTTTGATGGATTTAATGATTTAATTATATCGCGTCTGATAAAGAAGTAAAGGTGAAATCTCTAATTTTCATTGGAGGAATCATTCCGCTTCCAGTTCTTACCGGTTTGCCCAATGCTTCTACATTGTTTAGCATAATTACAGGACTTTCATTAAACCTGAAATTTTTAATTGGGAATTTAATCTCACCGTTTTCGATGTAAAAAGTACCATCACGGGTAAGTCCGGTTAGGAGTAAAGTTTGAGGATCAACCGATCGGATGTACCAGAAACGGGTAACCAATATGCCTCTTTCTGTGCTTTTGATAAGGTCTTCAAGGCTCTGTGTTCCACCCTCTACCACGATGCTTCTACTAAAAGGCACAGGTTCTACACCTTTTTGTGCTGCCCAATATCTCGAATAGGACAGGTTTTTAACCACGCCATCTTTAACCCATTGGGTTCTTTTAATAGGCAATCCGTCCCCATTCCAAGGTGCAGAAGGGATGTCTAAATTAAGCGGATCGGAGTAAATGTTTACATTTTCTGAGAACAGTTGTTCGCCTAAGCGTGTACCACCGCCTTTTTTACTCATAAAGCTTCGGCCTTCATCTGCGCTGCGTGCATCAAAGCCTCTGAACATATTGCCCAGCATATCGCTTGCGGCTAAGGGTTCTAAAATAACAGTATATTTTCCGGGTTCAATTGCTTTTGCACCGGCAGATCCATTGGCTTTACTTGCAGCAATTTTGCTCAAGGCAAGCGTATCCATTTTGGATAAATCGTTAAAATCTTGCTCAACATAGCCCGATCCAGTACCTTGCTTATTTCTTACGGTAACCGAAAAAGAAACATTGGTGCCCTTGTTGTACGCAAATAAACCTTTCGAATTCATGATTGAATTAAATCGGGTAGAATTTTCTAAAAAGCCAGCCGCATCTAAATTTGCCGCTTTTGATACACTTAAGCTTTTGCCCACCATTTCGGCTCTGGTATCAGGCGTCATAGCGGCAGTATTTGCATTGTAAGTGGTAGATTCTGGGAAGGTTTGTGGGCCCAAAGGTGGCATAAACTCTGGATTTTCTGGAGCCAGCATCGCCAGTTCTTCTGCTCTTTTTACCACTTTTTGAAGGGAGGCATCATCAAACTCGTTTATGGTTGCCGAACCTGTTTTTTTGCCGAAGGTAGAACTCACACCAAGACTCATTACGCTGATTTGCCCTGCAGTTGAAACGGCATTGCGTGCATAGCGAATATTTCCTCCATCAGAGCCATTTAAACTTACCTCACAGAAATCTGCTTTGGAAAAACTGAGAACTTTTTTGAGTATTGCCTGGGCTTCTTCTTTACTTAATATGGCCATAATTATATTTTTCTTGCTGTGTTGATAACATTAACTCCATTAAATCTTGTTGTTGAGCTTCCATGAGAAACGGCACTGCTTTGTGCGGGCTGACCTTTTCCGTCATTAAATGAACCGCCCAAACGATAATCGCTTTCATCGCAAACCGCTGTACAGCTGTTCCAAAACTCTTGTGTATTGCTTTGGTAAGCCACATCATTCAGCATACCTACAATTTTCCCCTCTTTAATTTCGTAGAAAATTTGACCGCCGAACTGGAAATTGTAACGTTGCTGATCGATTGAAAAACTGCCATCACCGATGATGTAAATGCCCTTTTCTACGTTTTTAATCATATCATCCACACTTAATTTTTCTTTTCCCGGTTGTAATGAAACATTTGGCATGCGCTGAAACTGAACATCATCCCAGCCTTGCGAGTAACAGCAACCTTGCGATTCTGTTAAGCCAATAATGTGCGCCTGATCGCGAATGGCCTGATAATTTACCAGAACACCTTCTTTAATCAAATCCCATTTTTTACATTTCACACCTTCATCATCATATCCAACCGCGCCTAAAGAACCCACCTGAGTTTTATCGGCTACGATGTTTACTTTATCGCTTCCAAATTTGAATTTTTTCGATTCCCATTTATCTAGTGTTAGGAAACTCGTACCTGCATAGTTTGCCTCATAACCCAGAACGCGATCCAATTCGGTAG
This sequence comes from Pedobacter yonginensis, assembly GCF_003173595.1. Taxonomy (GTDB): domain Bacteria; phylum Bacteroidota; class Bacteroidia; order Sphingobacteriales; family Sphingobacteriaceae; genus Pedobacter; species Pedobacter yonginense. The sequence continues at coordinate 1,537,544 of NZ_QGNZ01000001.1, read as the reverse complement.
GGTGCCCAACAGACTCGTGAATGGTTAACCAAAGGTGAGAAGGATCTAAAACGAGATCGTACTTTCCAGGCTCAACAGATTTTGCTTTCACTTTCTCGCCAGCAACAATTGCAGCCGCCTTTGCATCTTCCAGCATGTCGTATCGGCCTTTATACCGCGTAACAATACCTGCAACTTTATCTTCTGGGCGGGCATTCATGTATTCGTAACCCATTCCCATTGGCGAACTTAAAGAGTTACGGGTTTTAAACTTGCCCGATTCTTTATCAATTCTGGTTACGTTGAAGTTTGGATAAATGCGATGAACGTCCTGATCGATGTATGAACCATCGGTTGATGCGAAATATTTTTGCTCGTTAACAGCAAAGAGCACAGAATTTACAAAATTAGCACCATTTTGCATGGCCACATTATTTACATTGAGCAAAAGATCTACCTTTTCTTTAACCGGTACTTCAAAAGCGTTAATTTCAATAGGCGTTTTCCAGCTTACTTCGCCAAATCCTTTTTGTGGCGCCAGTTGAACGGGCTCGCCCTGAATTTTAGAATTTGCTTTTGCAACGGCAACGGCTTGCTCTGCAGCTTTGGCAATGTCTTCTTTGGTTACCTTATTGGTGGCCGCAAAACCCCAACATCCATTTGCCAAAACGCGAATTCCGACACCATAAGATTCGGTGTTGGCTACGCCTTGAACACGTTTTTCTCGCGTGGCTACGAATTGGTTTAAATATCTGCCAATGCGTACATCAACATAGGTTGCGCCTTTAGATTTAGCTGCGTTTAGTGCAACATCAGCCAGTTCTTTTTTGATTTTTACATCTACTCGATCTAGGGCTTGTAGTGGGTCGATTGGATTTGCAAACGCAGAGAAGTCTGGTAGCATCAAAGCGCCCATACCCATTCCGGATAGGTAGAGGAAGTCTTTTCTTTTCAATTGGTTCGGTTTAGGTGATTTAACAACCCAATATAGCGAACTTTTTAAAGCGAAAGGCTTAGTGTTTATAACATTTTAGTTTCAATTGCTTATTTGTTCGCTAAAACCCTCAATTCGTACCAAAGAAATGCCGAGGTAGCCAAAAACAACAGCAAAAACCACCATTTAGAAATTTCTTCTTCAGCTGAATATTCAATTTTAGATGATTTCCAGTTCTTGCGCTCTTGATTTTTGATGAAATTGAAATTTTTGGATTGCTTCAACATAGATTTTACACTTAACCAATCTGATTTTTGATAGATGTAAATGGATGAGGACTCTTGATTAATTGTAGCATTTGCCCAACCCGAACGCTTTGGCCAGTAGAAACCATCCCATTCAAAAGGAAGTTCTATGTTTTGCCTAGGAGATATGTCAGTACCATCTATTGTCAATTTGGGCAATTTTTGATTGGCTAAATCAACAATTATTCTGAGTTTTTCATTAACCGATGGGAATTGCGGTTGAATCTCGATAGATTGATTTTCAATTTTCTTTCTTGAAGATTTAGCAAACAACATCGACCAAAACTCCCCATAATCTGCTGGCTTGCCGCCCAACTGCCATTGGTAAGTGGATGAAATAGAAGAAGTTAAAATTTTACCCATTCCACTTATTTGGCTGTTTACAACAACTTTTCCAGGTTCATCTGTGATGATGGGTTGATGATTTCCGGCTAATTTCAAGAAAAGAGTTTGGGTAAAGGGCAGGCTATTGAATTTAAAACCGTCGGTAGATTTTAATCCAGCTGGTTTTTCAGTTGAAGGAAGAACTTCGTATGAACCGAAGCTTTGTTTGGTTCCATCGGCCTTAGCATTTGTAACCCTCACAATTAATCCCATTCCGTTATTCACAGCACCGTATATTGCGGCTTTATCCGATGAGGAAATGGATGTAAGTTCTTGATCATCGATAACAACCACATCAATATTTTTCAGCATCGACTGATTAATTTGATTGAGGTTAGTAGCCTTAGTATTCAAAAAATCGGTACTGAATTTATTCTTACTAATTTGGCTTCTAAACGCAACAGGATATCCGTTTTCGAACAGCCATTTTTTAATAAATTTATATTCAAAATCAGGAAAAGAGGCCAATATTAAAACCCTGATGGCTTGCTTTTTCACTACTTCAAAAGGAATAGGATCAGCAGATAGCGTATCACTTTTCTGCAAGGAGATGAGCTGATAAACCGCTTTCCCACTCTGCTTTGGCTTGGTTTGGAGGGAAAAATTAATCTTGGCATTTGGCATCACCTCTACAGAATCTAAATTAGCACCTAAACCGCGCAACTTTAGCCAAACGGACTGATTTGTTTGATTGTTGTAAGCACCTTGCACCGTTAAATCTTCAGAAGCGTTCAGTTTTTTAGGCCAGTTAGCAGCAATAACACCAGTTGGGTTGGCGGATGGATGGAAAGAGCGTTGATAATTTGATAAAGCCTGTAATTGTGCGTCTTCAAGGCCATCGCCGTAAACATTAACCTTTTTAATTTCCGGATGCGCCTTTAAAAAGTACGCTAAATCAGGAATATGGTTGATTTTTAAATTTCTTTTACTCGGAAATAGACTCGAATCCAAATCAAACTTAGGCCCCTTAATGGCTGAAACTGAATCTATTGAAACCCCTGGCGTTAAAAGGTTCATCTCATAGGCAGGTTCTTCTTTTTTTACGGAATAGGTAATGGGAAGGATTAAAAGCGCAAAACTTGCCACCATTAATACCGATGATATCAATCTCCAAGTCAATCTCGCTTTATCTGCACGGCGAATTTCTTTAAACACCAAAAATGCCGCAAATGCAAGGGAAAGAAGGGTAATGATGAGCTTAAATTCCATACTTATCGGCCTGCATTTTTAAGATGATTAAAATAACTCCTGTATAAATTTACGTCTGGCCCAGCCACTTTCGCCTGTGGTTTGAGGGGTTCAAATCCAATTAATTTCTGAATGGCTTTCTGCACGGATTCAACATCTTTCAAATTAGCCACATTGGATGTGCTTATCTTGCGTAAACTTTTTAAAGCCGCTAAATAGGATAGGGGTTGACTGGAAGCAAGAACGATTAACTGCTTTTCGCCATCGCGTAACAATTGCCGCTCGCCTAAACTAAATGATTTTCCTGTTTTTTTATTTTCTAAAACGGATAGCAGAATCTTTAAATCATCAATAGAACGGTTTTTTTGTTCAAATGTAGCGTTTTGAACCGGTTCGGTAATTTTATCCAGCTCGCCAGTTAACCGCTTTTCTAATTTCAATTTTGAAGTTTTAACCGTTGTTTTTGCCACATAAGCTCTTGATTTTTGTTGCAAATCTTTGAGTAAACGCAGGGCCTTATACTCAAAAGGCAAAGCTTCTTGTGGTTTGTACGTTCTTAGGCGCAATTCAGAAGTCCACATTTCTGCTAAAACTGCCTTTAATTGCGCTTTCATTTCGGGTTCAAAAAAGGTGGCATCTTCTGCAACATCATGTTTATGCGAGTATTTATCTGCAATGGCCTGTGCATCCCCAAATTTCTCCTCCTCGTGCCTGTCACCTTCTTCATGTTCATGGTCGCCACCAATTTCGGTTTCCGATTCTTCACCCAAAAACTGACCATATCTTAACCTCAACAGCTTTTGATCTATTCCGAGCGTATTGCTTCTGTTTTTAAATTCTGCCGGAGATAGCGATCCCTGTTCCTTCAACAGTTTCTCCGTATCAATAATGATCTGCCTTTGGCTTCTAAAATACTCTGGAACCAGATTCACCCCATTCGTCATTCCAGCCATGCTCATTAACTCCGTTGTGTCAACAATAGACACAAAATAAACATCCGATCGGCTCGATTGGCCATGATTATCTTTCGCCTGGACGAAAAAGTAAAGTTCATCGCCGGGCTTCATACCCAACGATTTTAAGTCGATTAGCTTATTCAGCTTGATGTTGGTTTTGTTATTCACCTCAACACCAAAGTTTAATTTTTTTTCAGTAAAACTTACCCCTTCGCCCTTTCCACTAGCCATCGTGGCCGAAATGTACGTTTCGCTAATTCCATAATCATCAGTTAGTGTAACATCTAAAATTACTCTAGCTGCCTGTCCAATATCAATGGTGGTGTGGGGTTTAGGTTGAGTAATTTTGATGCGAACAGGAAAATCGGGAATTACTTCCATTTGGTAGAGGTCGGATTTTTTTCCATTCAATTCCAATTGATAAAAGCCAGATTGCGAGATTACTCTACTGAAATTCCAGTTTAGATGATCGGAAGTGCTTAAGTTCCAGGCATTCTTATCATTAAAAATGATTCTGAGTTTTTTGACTGAACCATTGGTTTTAATGCTCCAAGATATTTTAGCTCCCGTTTCTGCTTTAAGTGTAAATTGTTTTTGGGTTCTTTCTGCTCTTCTGGTGTAACTCGGCGGCGCAATGCGAAGCTGACAACTTTCAATTTCGGGAAGGATCACTTCTTTAATTTGATTTGCTTTACTTGGGGTTGGAAAGATATCTTCAATAACTTGCTCATACCAATAATATTTGTCCATCAAAACAACCCCTCCAAGTGTGATCAATAGGAAGGCAAGGCAAAGCGCCAACTTTTTCCAAGCTTCGTTTAGGCTTCCTGGAATTGGTAAATGTTGATTGATTTTTTCGACCTGGAGCTGTTCCAGCAAAGTAAGTTCAGATTTTGGTTTTAAGAACAGTTCGGCACTCTCTTCTAATTGTACAAACTTCGTATTCAGGTATTTTGCGACATCTGCGCTGTTAATTTTCCAAGTTGGTTTGAGCAATACAAAACAAATCAACACAGCGCTAAATGCGAGAATTAGATGCCAAATTTCGAATGTATAAGGGTAGCATAGGGCAATGATAATCAATAAAATAAAGGCGATAGCCAAACTTAGAAAAGCAATCTGCGCAAAATAAAGGGCAATCCACTTCCATCTAAAGCGCTCAATCCAATTCCTTCCTTCAGTTTTTAACATCATTTATATTTGTTTTTTTCTGAATGATAAAATTCGTTCGACCATTAATGCTAAAAACGCAATACACCAGATGATGTGATCCAAATTTTCATTTTCGATTTTATTGTAGGGCCCTGATTGACCGATTTTTGGTGCATTAAATTGCGTTTTATGTATAACCCTTTGATCGAGCGCGTGATCTTCAAAACCAAAATATGCTACATCTTGGTTGCTTAAAACAATCGGAATCAAAGCTTTTACAAATTGCTCGTTCCAAATCAAATCTGTCCATTGTGGGTTAAAACGACTGTAAAAATGAAATTGCTTTCTAGGTTTTTGGTTTTCCAGTATCAAAATGGCTTGCCCAAAACCATCCGACCAAATGTGCGCACCCCTTATTTTATCCAGCGCAATTCTTTTTCTTAATTCTATAGGTTGACTTTGGCTTTGATTTAAAAGCAATGTTGTGTGTTGAGTGATAATTTTACCCTTTTGATAACTGAGCACACGGGCGCTATCTTTCAGCCTGCTTAAATTCAATTCGGCAATAGGCTGATCGGATAGCCAAAAGCCAACATCAGCTTTGGTTTGCACAGGACTATTCCAATTCCTGATTTCTATTTTTCGTTTGGTAAAATCACTTATTGCGTTTAAACCTGCCCTTATATATTTAGAATCAGCCCCTTCAGGATCAAAAATCAGCACAGACATGGGCGGCAAGTTTTGCGATTCTTGTATTACATAACTTGTTTGGCTAGGTGTTGATTTTGCATCGTAATTTCTGCCCAAAAAGCTTTTCTGCCAGGTTTTTAGGGTATCGGTATGTGCTGTTTCTTTCCAAATTAACTTAAAGTTTGGTTTGGGTAAATTACTATCGAAATGCTTAAGTTGATGATCGGCAAAAAGGTAAACCGATGAACCGGTGGGTACTTGCTTGTTCAGTTGATTAAAAAGCGATGTATAGCTTAAATTGCTTTGTGGTTTAGCTTGTAACAGGCTGTCTGTCAGTTGGAATTGAGTAAAGCCCATATCGAAATTATGTAGCTCAAAACCAAGTTTTAAAAGCGAATCGACTGTTTTTTTGTTGGATTTGTAAACCTCATTAAACTGATTTTTTTGTACTAAAATCCAGCCAGAATCTTTATTGATGTTGATCCTTTTTTTGAGGTAGGGCTGCGCCAAAACAAAGGCAATTAAAATGAGGATTAAACACCTTAAAAAGAACAAGAGTAAATCGGTTATCTTTAAGCTTTTAGCGCTCGATGTGGCGCTTTCGCCCAGCAAGGCTACACTGCCAATTTTTAGGGTTTTGCCTTGTTTTATACTCCATAGATGGACAACTACAGGAATAATTAAACCTGCAAGTGCCAGTAAACCAATGGGATATAATAACTGCAACTTAAATTCTTTGCTTATTTCTTTGTTTTAAAAAATCTCTCAAAGCCTCATCCAAAGGCTCATTTGTAAAAACCATTCTATAATAGATTCTCCTGTCAAGCATCTTTATTCGGGTGTCTTCCAGATATAGATTGAGCTTGTTTTTATAATCAGTTCGGGCCTTTGCTAAGTCGATTTGTATCGTTTCACCCGTTTCCAAATCTTCAAAAGCAGTATAGCCTTTAAAATCTAACTCCATTTCATTTCTCGATACCACATGGAACACTACAATTTCGTGCCTCAATGTATTTAAGGTATCCAACAAATTGAAAATTTCGTTATCGGTTTGATAAAGATCGGTTACGAAAACAAGCAACTCTCTTTTTTGTGTACCGGCAAAAATCTCTTTATAATGAATGGGTTTTGTAAACTTTCCTTCCGGTTTAATTTGTTCCAATTGAAAGAACAGTCTTGCCAAGTGTTGATAATCCTGTTTGGCCGCCATGGAAAACAGTTCGGCATTTTTAAAAATGTACAGACCAATGGCATCGCCCTGCAAATTAGCCAAATAGGCTAGGCATGCTGTTAAATATCTTGAATATTCAATTTTGGTTACATCGCCATCACTATGATTCATAGATGCACTGGCATCCACTAAAAACCGAATCGAAATATTGGTTTCTACTTCCGATTCTCGAATGTAATATCGATCAGATCGGGCAAACATTTTCCAATCGAGAGAACGTAAATCGTCGCCCGGTTGATAGCTTCTATATTGACTAAACTCTAACCCAGCACCTTTTACGGTACTTTTATTAATGCCATTCATAAAGCCATCTATCGTAGTTTTCGCCGATAGATTAAGGTCTTTAATCGCCATTAATATTTTAGGATCGAGTAGTTTACTCATTAAATGTTTGTTTTGGGTCTTGCAATCGCTTTCACTAATTCATCCGTAACCTGATCAGACGATACATTTTCTGCCTCAGCCTTGAAGTTCATTAAAACGCGATGTCTCAAAACTGGGTAGGCCATGATTTGTAAATCTTCCATCATCACCGCGTACCTTCCGTGAAAAAGTGCTCTTGCCTTTGCGGTTAAAATTAAGGCTTGGCCAGCTCTCGGTCCGGCACCCCATCGAACCCATTCCTTTACAAATGGAACGGTTGTGGTATCTGGTCTGGTGGCACGGATAAATTCGCTGACATAGCTAATCAAATCATCGCTGATACTTACCTCACGCGTAAGCGTTTGTAGCTGTTTAATCTCTTCGGCGCCAATAATCGGATTTACAACCGCTTTTTTGGCTCCTGTGGTACTACTCAAAATCTGTGCTTCTTCAACAGCCGTGGGGTAACCTATTTTAATGTACAAGAGAAAACGATCGAGTTGCGCCTCTGGCAGGGGATAGGTACCTGCCTGTTCTATAGGGTTTTGTGTAGCCAAAATAAAAAACGGACGATCGAGCGGGTAGGTTTGTCCTCCGTAAGTTACCTCAAATTCTTGCATGGCTTCTAAAAGTGCCGATTGTGTTTTTGGAGGGGTTCTGTTCACCTCATCAGCAAGTACAATATTGGCAAACAAAGGTCCTTTGTTAAATTTGAAAAAGCGTTTGCCTGTAACGTGGTCTTCTTCTAAAATCTCCGTACCCACAATATCAGTCGGCATTAAATCGGGAGTAAATTGAATTCTTCTAAAAGATAAATCTAAGGCTTGCGACATTGTTCTAACCATCAGCGTTTTAGCTAAGCCGGGCACACCCTCCAATAAGCAATGTCCACCAGCCATTAAGGCTATTAGCATTTCTTCAATAATGAGGTCTTGGCCGACGATTACTTTCTGGATTTCGCTTTTTAACGCACTTAATTTGCCAATTAAATTTTTTATGTTGCTTTCTGAAGTCTCCAATACAATTATTTTTTTGATTTGAACTTATTGTGCCTCAATATAGGTCATATTGCCATTATTTTTGCCCTTGCGTTTAAACAATATCAAAAAATTTACAAGATATGTAACTTTAAAATCTGAATTAATGAAAATTGGCGCTATTTTAGAACGATGCAAAGATCTAAGTTTACTTTTGCGAGAATAAAATATAATTCTGGAGATTGGGATACCGACCAACGGATGCCCTCCAATTTGCTGAATTCCCTTTTAGAGTACACCACCATCCCTTTGGATGAAGAAGAAAAGATTGTGGATTTAAGCACCAACGACATTTTTAAATATCCATTTTGCTACTTAAGTGGTCATAAACTCGTTCAGTTTAGTAAGCAAGAGGCCAATAATTTTAAAACCTATGTGCATAATGGCGGCTTCGTTTTTGTTGACGATTGTAATCACGATGTAGATGGTTTGTTTGCCCGTTCGTTTGAAACGCAAATGAGCAATCTTTTTGGTGCACAGGCTTTGAAGAAAATCCCCAATAGTCACGCCATCTACAATTCTTTTTTTAAGTTCGAAAAAGGACCACCCACTACATCATTCGAGCTTAATGGTTGGGGCGATGATTTGGTACACGATTACTTAAAAGCCATCACCATAAACAATAGGATAGCGGTTTTATACAGCAATAAGGATTATGGATGCGAATGGGACTATGATTTTAAAAATAAGCGTTTCTTAGCAGAAGACAACACTAAATTTGGCGTCAATATTATTCTGTATGCGATGGGAGTGGGTTAATTAGGTTTATCAACTAGCTTTATTCAATTAGCTAATGAAGTAATGTGATAATTAGCTAATTGGCGAAGCGCCTTATCAATGAGGTTATTAATTAGCTAATGAGCCAATGTGATCTACCAATTAGCTAATGAGATAATGTGTTAATTAGCTAATTGGCAAAGCGCCTAATTAATGAGGTTATTAATTAGCTAATGAGCCATTGTGATCTACCAATTAGCTAATGAGATAATGTGGTAATTAGCTAATTGGCAAAGCGCCTAATCAATACGTTGATAATCAGACAATTGGTAAAGCGCCTAATTAATGAGGTAATAATTAGCTAATTGACAAAGCATCACATTAACAAATTATTTAATGATTAAATCAATACATTAGCACATTAACAAATTATCCAATTAGCTAATTCTCTCCTCCACTCATTCATTCATTCATTCAGTCATTCACTCACTCATTCATTCGGTCATTCACTCACTCATTCATTCAGTCACTCATTCATTCACTCATTCTCTAATTCAGTCATTCTTTAATTCATTCAAAAACTTAATCGTGAAAGCTACCTTTATCAAATTCGCATTATCTATTCTTGTACTTATAATGGTAAGTTCTAGTAAATCAGATGCTAAAACGCCATATTATTATCAATTAAAAATCTATCACATTAAAGGTCAGGCGCAAGAAAGTACGGTAGATGGCTATTTAAAGGACGCCTATTTGCCCGCCCTACATCGTGCAGGAATAGCCAACATTGGAGTGTTTAAGCCAATTGCAAAAGATACCGCCGAGCAATTGATTTATGTTTTTATCCCATTTAAAAAGTTTGATACTTTTTTGAAATTAGATGAAGCGCTAGCTAAAGATCAAAGCTATTTGGAGCAGGGAAAATCTTATTTAAACGCAGCCTATAACAATGCGCCATACAACAGAATCGAAACTATTTTATTAAAAGCCTTTAGTGCAATGCCCGAGCCAGCACTTCCGCAATTAACCTCATCTAAAAACGAAAGGGTTTATGAATTAAGGAGTTACGAAGCTGCAACCGAAAATTTATCGCTCAATAAAATCGGGATGTTTAACGATGCCGAAATCAGCATTTTTACCAATTTAAACTTCAACGCCGTTTTTTACGGTCAGGTGATTTCGGGTAGTCATTCGCCAAATTTAATGTACCTAACCACCTTTAACAATAAAGAAGATCGGGATAAACACTGGGCTGCATTTGGAGCAGAGTATAAAAAAATAAGCGGATTGCCTCAGTATCAGCATAATGTGTCAAAAAATGTTACGCTGTTTATTTATCCTACAGATTATTCAGATCTATAATCCAAATATGAACAGGCCGTTTTGTCTGTTCAGTTTGTTCATACCCAGAATAAGTTAATTGATCTGGTTAAATTTGATTTCCTATTCATATAGGGATAGACAACTAAGAAAGCCTTATCAGGATTGAAAGGCTTTCTTATTTTTTTACCCCAACAAAACCTATTCTTCGCACAAATTTGGCTAGATATTTGTATCTTTGTGGCTTCAGGCTATGATTTCTACTGTAGTTTGAAAACTTTTGCTGGGGCCGTTCTTGGATTTGACGGGGTGGCGAAAGTTATGTTAGCATGCAGTGCGTTGTACGGAGAGCACTTAAAGTGAACGTTCACATTTTAGTTGGCGAAAATACTTACGCCTTAGCTGCTTAGTTTAGAACTAATTAGCTTTTGTCCCTCTAGTTGCTGCATTGTTAGGCTAGAATCTGGGGCATCGAAATAACAAAGCTGGCCTTCGTGGAGATACGACGCAAGGTGAGATCAAGTATCTAAGGATTTAAATAAGGTCGGTTTTCAGCCCGTTTATTTCCCTAAAATCAATTGAAAAATAAGCATGTAGAAGGTATAATTTATCTCACAACTGGACAAGGGTTCGACTCCCTTCGGCTCCACCATCGAATAACCGTCATAGTAAATATGGCGGTTATTTTAGTTTAAACGAATATTTGAGGTATATCCAAGAATAATAAAAGATAACTAAATGTAATAAATTTGTACACCAGCCAAAAAAATCCATGTACCCACGAGCCTATCCATAAGGCTCCACTATTCCTCTAGCGCAAGCGTCCGATTGTGCTGATGTGATCTCTTTGATTGCCATAAATAATACCCACAGGCCCAAGCGAATCCTTGCGCCAGATGTGTTGATTTAACTAATTACTCTTCCCCAGCCCACAAAAAAAAGGGAACGATTTTTCAATCCTTCCCTTTAAAATAAAATTAATAATTATTTAAACTGTTCTGCCTGGGTATTGCTTTAAGGCCACTTCGAGGCAATCCATTGCGGTATTTAAATCATCTATGTTGAGCACATAAGCCATTCTCACTTCATTTTTACCAGAGCCAGGGGTCGAATAAAAACCAGTTGCGGGTGCCATCATAACCGTTTGATTGTTGTAATTAAAGTCTTCCAAAATCCACTGACAAAATTTGTCTGCATCATCAATCGGGAATTTAGCCACTACGTAAAATGCACCACCCGGATTTGGACAAAACACACCCTCAATTTTATTCAATCTGCCAACTAAGGTATCACGTCTTAAAGTATATTCCTTATTTACTTTTTCAAAATAAATGTCGGGCGTGTCCACAGCGGCGGTACCTGCAATTTGCTCTACCATTCCAGGACTTAACCGGGCTTGAGCAAACTTTAAACCCGAAGCAATCACTTCCTTATTTTTGGTAATTAAACAGCCCAAACGAGCACCACAAGCACTGTAACGTTTAGAAACGGTATCCATAATCACCACATTTTCATCTAAGCCTTCCATGTGCATTGGGGAAATAAATTCCCGCCCATCGTAACAAAATTCCCGATATGCCTCATCCGAAAACAAGAAAAGATCGTATTTCAGGCAAAGCGTTTTTAAGGCTTCCAATTCCTCTTTAGAGTATAAATAGCCAGTCGGGTTATTTGGGTTACAGATGATGATGGCTTTGGTTTTCTCCGTAATTAATTTTTCAAACTCTGCAATTGGAGGCAATGCAAAACCATTTTCGATGTATGATAGAATGGGTTTCACCACAACATTACTCATGCATGCAAAGCCATTGTAATTGGCGTAAAAAGGCTCAGGAATGATAATTTCATCGCCCTCATTTACACAGGTTTGCATGGCAATGGTAATCGCTTCTGATCCACCAACGGTAACCAAAATATTTTCTGGCTTAATGTTGTAACCCAGTTTGTTGTAGTATTCGGTAAGTTTTGTACGGTAAGCTAGGGTACCTTCTGATGGGGTATAGGCCCAAACATTAAAGTCGATATTTTTAATTGCATTTAGCATTCCTTCCGGTGTTTCAATATCAGGTTGACCGATATTTAAGTGAAAAACCTTCTTTCCGTCTTGTTTAGCTTGATCTGCAAAGGGGGTTAACTTTCTGATTGGCGATGCAGGCATCTGCAAGCCTTTTTGTGAAATTTTTGGCATGCCACAAAAATAAAAAAGTCCCGATGAAAATCGGGACTTTTTAAATATTATCAACTAAAATATTACTTTGATGATGCGGCTACCGTTTCACCTTTAATGTAAAGGACTTTAACAGGTGTTTTAGCATTAGAAGTAATGGTTACAGTTTTAGAAAAGGCAGATGGACCAGCCGCTGCGTTAAAGGTTACCGAAATTACACCAGTTTCTCCTTTTTTCAATGGAGTATTGGTATATTTAGGAACTGTACAGCCACAGCTACCTTCAGCTTTGCTGATAATTAAGGGCTCTTCGCCAACGTTGGTGTATTTAAAATCGTAAGTAACAGGTTTACCCATTACAATTTTACCGAAATCATGTGTTTCAGCTTCAAATTTAAATTCTGCAGGTTTAGTTTGTGCATTAGCAGCAATACCGAAACCCAATACAAAAGCGAATAATACTAAGATCTTTTTCATCATTTTATGTGTTTGATGGTGTTTATAAATTTTATAAAACAAATTTAATGTTTTAAGATGGAAACAAAAAGTATTCCAATTTTATTTTTTTCAGCTTCCAGAGGAAAATAAAACCATTCTAATAATAATTTGCTAACCCATATATAATTTTACAATTAAGGATAAAGGCAAACTTTTAATTTTGTATATATTTGCCGCAACCAATATTTGATTACGATGCAGAATGAAAAACTGATAACCAATTCTATTGATGCTTCTGAATTAAGTTTTAACGATTTTAAATCAATTGTTATAAACGACTACAAAATTGCTTACGAGAGTAGGCAAGCAAGTGTTTTAGGGCGGAGAGAAGTGTTAACAGGTAAGGCGAAGTTTGGCATCTTTGGAGATGGTAAAGAAGTACCACAAATCGCTATGGCTAAGGCTTTTAAAAATGGCGATTGGCGTTCTGGATACTATCGTGATCAAACCTTTGCCTTTGCAACGGGCATCTCCACCATCAAAGAGTTTTTTGCCCAGCTTTATGCAAACCCAACCGAAGGAGCAGATCCCTTTTCGGCCGGGCGACAAATGAATTGCCATTTTGCTACAAAATCGATCAATGAAGATGGAAGCTGGAACGATTTAACGCAAATTAAAAATTGTTCATCAGATATATCTCCAACAGGCGGACAAATGGCTCGTTTAGTTGGCTTGGCGTATGCTTCTAAGCTTTTTAGAAATAATAAAGAACTCGATTATTTAAAAAACTTCTCCGTACAAGGCAATGAAGTGGCCTTTGGTACAATCGGCAATGCATCTACATCCGAAGGGGTATTTTTCGAAGCCATAAATGCCGCGGGTGTTTTACAAATTCCGATGGCCATTTCCATTTGGGATGATGCCTATGGGATTTCCGTTCCTGCAAAATACCAAACCACCAAAGAAGATATTTCTGAAGTGCTAAAGGGCTTCCAACGCGATGCTGAGCATTTGGGATATGAAATTTACAAGGTTAAAGGTTGGGATTATCCGGCCCTTTGCGAAGTTTACGAGAATGCAATAAAGGTTTGTAGAGACGAGCATGTACCTGTTTTAATTCATGTTACAGAGCTTACTCAGCCCCAAGGTCATTCTACTTCGGGCTCTCACGAGCGTTATAAATCAAAAGATCGCTTGGCTTGGGAAACCGAACACGATTGTATTTTAAAAATGCGGGAGTGGATGTTAGAATCGGCTATCGTAACCGAAGATGAAATTGCCGAAATAGAAAAAAATGCAAAGATTTTTGTTAGAAATGCTCAAAAAGAAGCTTGGAATGAGTTTTTGGATAGCATTAAACCAGAACAAAAGCAAGTAATCGATTTTGTAAATGGTTTGGCAAAACACCAACCAGAATTATCAAAAGTAAGTGCCGCCTTAGCCTCTACCGCAGATGCACAGCGCAGAGAAGTATTTACAGCGGCACGCAAAGCCATTCGTTTATCCGCTAAGGTAAGTTCTCCAGAGCGAGATGCATTTTTGGCTTGGTATAAAAAACAAACCGAATTAAATTTCGAAAGATATAATTCAAAACTGCATACCGGCGGGAAAGAAAGTCCCGATCAAATTGCAGTTGTTGAAGCAGAATACAATCATCTTTCAAAAATGGTTGATGGGCGTGAAGTTTTAAACGCTTGTTTCAACGAAAATTTTGCAAGAGATCAACGACTTGTGGCATTTGGGGAAGATTTGGGGAATATTGGGGATGTTAACCAAGGTTTTGCCGGTTTACAGGCGAAATTTGGGGAATTAAGAATTACCGATACTGGAATTCGTGAGATGACCATTATGGGGCAAGGGATTGGCCTAGCCATGCGAGGTTTAAAACCAATTGCCGAAATTCAATACCTAGATTATTTAATTTTTGCCTTGAATGTGCTAAGCGATGATTTGGCTTCGCTATCGTATAGAACGAAAGGCATTCAAAAAGCACCGGTTATTGTGCGTACCAGGGGTCACCGTTTAGAAGGCGTTTGGCATTCAGGCTCGCCAATTAGCATGCTTTTGGGTTCTTTAAGAGGCTTGCATTTATGTGTACCACGTAACATGACTCAGGCTGCTGGAATGTACAATACGCTTTTCAGAGCAGATGAACCTGCTGTGGTAATTGAATGTTTAAATGGATACCGTTTAAAGGAAAAGCTGCCTAATAATGTGGGTAGTTTCACAGTTCCATTGGGTCAAGCTGAAGTGCTAGAGGAAGGTACCGACATTACGGTGGTATCTTATGGTTCTACACTTAGAATTATTCAAGAAGCAGCAGAAGAATTGGCAACAATGGGTATCTCGGTGGAAATTATTGATCCTCAAACACTTTTGCCTTTCGATAAAACAAACGTTTGCGCAACATCTTTAGCCAAAACAAACAAGCTTTTAGTGGTTGATGAAGATGTACCTGGTGGGGCTTCAGCATATATTTTGCAACAAATTTTAGAAAAACAAAAAGGGTATTTTCTGCTTGATGGTCAGCCGGAAACATTAACAGCAAAGGCACATCGCCCACCTTTTGGGTCTGATGGAGATTATTTCAGTAAACCATCCGTAGATGATGTGATTGAAACCATATACAAAATGATGCACGATGCCAATCCATCAAAATACCCAAGCATCTTTTAAAAAAAAATGTGAATTGGCGGCTGTATGATGTCTTAATTTACGTCTTACGTCGCCAAAATAGCCTTTTGCAACAAAAAGCACAGGGATTTAAAACTCATCTTTTGCGCCTGAGATTTGTTTCACTACTTTTCTGCCCTTTGGTGTCCTAGATGGTCCAAAATAAAATTTTGTCCGCTTTATTCACTTCTGAAGACAGACCTTTTCCTCCAAACGATATGAAAAATAGCGGCTTTCAATGTCATCGGCAGTTGGAAGTGCATGTATTGATGTTTTGGCTCGCTAAAAATGCTTTATCGAAGAAAACATACACTAAGGCGTCATTTTCCGAAGATTTTCATTGATGGTGAGTGGATAAATTTTATCAAAATGTATGAATCTTGTTGTGTAGTAATGACAATTTTATCTTACTTTTATTTAATTATCCTTAAACTCTGTCCCGCTATGCTCTATAACCATCCCAAAAAGAGAGATGTAATTCTCTGTACCCAAAATTTTAAGGTCGATATTGATTAGTTATTCATTTTTTTGTGTTTAACCAACTAAAATATTGTACAATCTCTCAATCAAATGAGCTGTTAACCCTAATTACAAAAAGGGTTAGCATTTTGTTATGTCTGGTATTTTTCGTTTCATCGTATTGCTTTTCTCAAACTCAGCAGCAACAAAAAGAGCTGGATGCACTTTTACTCTTGAATCAGAACAATACCAAATCAGATTCAACCAAGCTAATCATCTTAACAAAAGTGTATCGGCAGTACATGAAAATGCGGAACTTTGAAAAGGTGGATGAGTATGTGGACGAAACCATTGAACTGGCGCAGAAATTAAACCTGAGAAGATATTCCTTTAATGCCTATTACCGCAGAGGCCTATTCAATCATGGCTTTAATAAGTATCAAAAGGCAGAGGAAAATTATTTTGATGCCATTAAAGAAGCTACGGCTTTAAAAGATCAAAATCAGGTTGCTGGCTGCTATTTAAGCTTAGGTGCGCTGTACATGGAAATTCCTGATTATGCGAAATCCTTGGGTATGAATCAGAAAGCTTTAGAGCTTTACCAAAAATATGGTGATGAGGAAGATTTGGCGAATTGCTTCACCAATATTGCAGGGGTTTATCAAGATTTACATCAAGAAGCAAAATCATTAGAATATTTAAAAAAGGCACTTACCGTATATTTAAAAGAGGGCGATAAAAGCAGGGGCACAGCAGTAGTCCATCTAAGTATGGGCTTGGCTTATTTTACAGCATCAAAAGAAGAACAGATTAAAATTGGAATCCCCCCAAACCAAAGGCTAACCATTGCCTTAGACTATTTTAATAAATCATTAAAAGGTGGTGAAGATATTGACGATCAGGGTATTGTGGCGGAGTCGATCAAGTCTATTGGGGATGTGTATGCCGAAATGGGCGATAAAAATCTCGCCTTAAAATCTTATCAAAAGGCCATTCAGATTAGCAAAACGGCCGATAATAAAATCAATTATTCAGAAAGCCTGTATGCCTTGGGCGACTTTTACAAAAAACAAAAAGACTATGATAATGCTGTTGTTTTGCTGAGCAACAGTTTCAAGGTTGCCGAAGAAAATAAGTTTTTTGAGAACCAAAAGAACTCTGCCTATGCCTTGAGTGAGGCTTACGAAGAATTGGGCGATTTTGATCGATCTTTAGCTTATTACAAGCAATATGTCGAGATTAAAGATCAGATTTTCAATGAAGATAAGGAAAAGGAAATTACCCGCCAGCAAATGAGGATTGATTTTGGTGTGAAGGAAAAGGACTACTTATTGAGGCAAAAGATAACGGATGGAGAACTTCAAAGGCAATTCTTATTGGCCAAACAACAGCAACAACTTTTAATTCTGCGAAAGCAGGAACTTGCAATCAGCGATCGGGATAAGGATTTGCAAAGAATTAATTATTTGACGAAGAAACACGAGTTGGAAAACGCAAAGAAGCTCCAAAAAAGCGATTCCATAAGTGCTCAACTTCAGGCCATCATTTCTAATAAAAAAATCAGCAGTCAAGAGCAGCAAATTAGGTTCGATTGGAAGGTGAAAATCTTTTTAACGGTAGGCATTACATTGGTGCTTTTAACGGCGGTTATCATATTCTTCAATCAGCGAAAAACCACGCGATTAAATAAAATTATTAATCTGCAAAAACGCGAATTGGAGCAGTTGAGTAGGGTTAAGGATCGTATTTTTAGTGTGGTGAGCCACGATATGCGCACGCCTGTTAACTCGCTCATTTCCTTTATCCAAATGTTGGAGGATGGAAATATAGAGCAGGAAAAATTAAGTCGTTATGCGGCTTCCCTCAAGAATAATTTAACCTACACCTCTACCATGATGGAAAACCTGCTGAATTGGGCAGCAAGCCAAATGCAGGGATTTAATCCATATTTGGAAGAGTTAAACGTGCAGGAAACTGCTGATGAGGTAATTAACACCCTTAAGCAGCACGCCTCGCAGAAGAACATCATCGTAAACAATCACATCGAAAAAGATACTTATTGCAGCGCCGATTTAAACATGCTCTCGCTGGTTTTAAGAAATTTAATTAGCAACGCCATTAAGTTTACACCGAATGGGGGCAGCGTAACCATTGATACAGAACGCGCCAACGGCTACTTGAATGTTAAAGTTTCTGATACAGGCGTGGGCATGTCGCCAGCACAGATTAATCATTTTAACAAGCCAGGCTATCTTGGTTCTGGAGTGAGCACCTTAGGCACCAACAAAGAAAAAGGTACAGGTTTAGGACTATTATTATGCAGAACCTTTATCAGTTTAATGGATGGCAAAATAGCCGTTAATGCAGCTTATAAACAAGGAAGCCAGTTTATCATTTCTTTAAGAGAAAATCCAAAGTCAAGCGAATCAAAGCATAAAGTTATTTCATAAATCTAGAGAGCGTTTTTTTCTCGATAGATTTTTCTAACAACTCTTGTCTGTTGGAAGAACTTATGGGTACCGTAAAATTGAAATCCAAATGTACTTCGTGGTTGGTTAAGGTAGTAATGTGGTCGATATTGATGATGTACTGCTTATGTACTCTTCTAAACATGGAAGATGGCAACTGTTTTTCTAAATTCTTTAAACTCACCAATACAACATGCTTATCCAGACCGGTGTAGATTTTAGAGAAATCGCCCATGCTTTCAATATAAATTACATCATGGTATTTCAGTTTGCTAATCCCTTTGGTTTCTCTAAAGAAAAAGAAATCATCCGAATTGGACGGAGTGGGTTCTTCAATAACCTCTTTTCCTACCAAATTTTTTAAATCGATGTATTCGATGGCCTTATTTGCGGCTTTTAATAGTCTTTCGAAAGTTGCAGGCTTTACAATAAAGTCGATTGCATCAAGATTAAAACTTTCTGCGGCGTAGTGGCTATGTGAAGTGATAAATATAAACTGAGGGTGTTTTTTTAATGTTTTGAGTAAAGACATCCCCGAGAGTTCAGGCATATCAATATCAGAAAAGACGATATCAACATCGTTTTTATTCAAAAATTCTGCTGCTTCTATTCCGTTGGTACACACGGCAACAATTTGTAGAGACGAGATTTTCTTGAGGTGCATTTCAATGGCATCTCTTTCGATCTCGTTGTCATCTACTATTAAACAACTATACATCATTTAGGAACTGTTTTATAAAGGGTACTGATAATACAGGAATTAAAGATAAAGGTTTAAACTTTAACTAAAAAAGGTATTTTTAACCTTTTTGTAAACAATAATTGACATGAGTTGATCGCATTTATATAAATTTAATGCTTTTTTTCTCCTGTATAAAGTTTTTCTCCAGCTAAAATTTGAATTTGTAAGTCATTTTCTTCTGGAGGAACCGGACACCTATACCCACCACTGTAAGCACAGTAGGGATTGTAGGCCTTATTGAAATCGATTTCTATGGTTTCGTTTTTGATATCACTCATTTTCAAATCGATATATCTGCCGCCCCCATAAGTCTCTTTATTATTGGTTTCATCTGTAAAAGGAAGGAATAATAAGTCTTTGTATAAAGGATTGTTCGCCAATGCAATGCTCTTATATAAAGTAAGCTGATAATCTTTTCCATTTAAGTTGAAAGCTACCCTGGCATAGCGAGAAAATTCTTTGCTAGTGCCATCGTAGGTAGGCATTTTAAATATCTTTTCATTTTTCAAAATTTCGACTTTAGCCTCAATTTTATAGGTGCTATCTGCATCATAGAAATTCAAGTTCTTTAGGTCTTTTTCTTTTAAAGGAGAGTAGGATTCTTTAATGAAATCCTGCTTATAATTTTCACGATGTTTGGCAATTTGCTCCGCGTAGCTTTGTGCAAATGAGTTTAAACTACATAAAACCAATAAAATAGGGAGTATTTTGATCATGGGTGAAGCTTTATATTTAAACAATACTTACTTTATTCCTTAAAAACTGATCAGCTAAAACCAGCGCAGCCATAGCCTCTACAATAACAACCGCTCTTGGCACAACACATGGGTCGTGGCGGCCTTTTCCTTTAATTTCAGAAGCTTCACCTGCTGCATTAATGGTTTGTTGGTTATGCATAATGGTGGCAACAGGTTTAAAAGCAACTTTAAAAGTAATGTCCATTCCATTTGAAATGCCTCCAAGTATGCCACCTGCAAAATTCGTTCTGGTTTGAAAAACTTTCGAATCGGCTGCTTTTGGTTGAGGAATATCGTTGTGTTGCGAGCCTAGTAATTCGCTTCCGGCAAAGCCTGAGCCATATTCAAAACCATGTACTGCGTTGATACTCAGCATGGCTTTTCCTAAATCTGCGTGCAACTTATCAAAAACAGGTTCGCCCAAACCAGCTGGGCAACCTTTTACAATGCATGATATTTTACCACCCACGGTATCGCCATCTTTACGCACGGCATCAATAAATTCAATCATTTCATGCGCTGTTGCAGGATCAGCACAACGTACAATATTTTCTTCTCTAATTTGAAGCAGGGCGCTTAGATCGTTGGTTTCTAAATTTGGTGCATCAATTTTTCCAACTGAGGTTACATGGGCAAAAACTTCAATACCATGCTGTTTAAGCAATAATTTGGCAACTGCTCCGGCGGCAACGCGTGCTGCGGTTTCTCTGGCTGATGATCGACCTCCGCCACGATGATCGCGAATGCCATATTTGGCGTCGTAAACGTAATCGGCATGACTCGGGCGATACACATCTACATTATGGCCATAATCTTTAGATCGCTGATCTTCGTTCGGAATCAAAAGTGCAATTGGTGTACCAGTACTTTTCCCTTCAAAAACACCCGATAAAATTTGAACAGTATCACTTTCTTTTCTTTGGGTAGTAATTTTAGATTGACCTGGCTTACGCTTATCCAATTCTGACTGAATAAAATCGATGTCGATGTCTAATTGTGCCGGGCATCCATCAATAATTACACCGATGGCTATACCATGAGATTCTCCAAAAGTGGTGATGCGAAATAGTTGTCCGAATGAGTTGCCTGCCATGTTTTTTGTTGGATTATAGATTTTAGATGTGAGACTTGAGATTTTAGATATGAGATATTAGATGGAAGATATGAGACATAAAATGCTTGAGATATGAGATATTGATCTTATTTCTTTTGTTTAACATTTGGATGCTTCGTTTTACAGTTCTTTTACGTCGAAACCTGCTTTTTTCAAATCTTCCCAAAAATAAGGATAAGATTTTTCTACCACCTGCATTTCTTCAATCTCTACTTCATTTATCAGCAATGCTAGTGGAGCGAAAGCCATAGCCATGCGGTGATCTTCATACGTGGCAATCGTAATTTTATCTGGGAAATGAAGCTCATCTGTATTCAGCGTATAAATCAGGTTTTCTTCTGTTAAAGTGACACCGATTTTTGCCAATTCGTTTTGTAAAGCGGCAATGCGGTCTGTTTCCTTGATTTTTAAGGTTTCTAAGCCCGTAAAAGCCATGTTTTTACCTAAGGCAGCAGCAATAACAATTACCGTTTGGGCTAAATCAGGACATGTTTTCAAATCTAAAATTTGATTGGTTTCTAAAGACAAGCCTAAATTGCTGATCGAGATTCCGTTTTCAGTTTTGCTTGTTGCAATGCCAAAAATCTTCATGATTTTTTGAATCTGGCTATCGCCTTGAAGACTTTTATCTTTTAAAGCGGGCAAGCTAATTTCTGCTTCTTCTGCCAAGGCGGCAATGCTATACCAATAAGACGCTGCACTCCAATCTGGCTCTACAACTAATGTTCCTATTTTAAATGGCTGTGCTGCAATGGTAATGGAATTGCCTTCCCAAGCATGGCTGATGCCAACCTCAGCAAGCATGTCCAAAGTCATATCAACATAAGGTTTTGAGGTTAATTCACCTTCAATTTGCAACGTTAATCCTTGTGGAAGTATAGGCGCGATCATCAGCAATGCTGAAATGTATTGACTGCTTACATCGCCTTTAATTTTAACTTGTGAGGTTTTTTGGTGTAGTGGCCCAATGATGTTTAAAGGTGGAAAACCTTCATTTTCTGCGTAAGAAATATCTGCACCAATGGTTTTCAATGCTTCTGCAAGAATTCCGATGGGGCGTTGTTTCATTCTTTCTGTTCCGGTTAACAAAAAGTTGCCGTTTTTTGCAGATAAGTAGGCTGATAAGAAGCGCATAGCTGTACCCGCCGGACCAACATCTACCAGTGTAGAATCTTGTGTTTGCGGTTCAGAACTTTCTCCAGTTTCATCGCTCCATACCCCTAACTTATTCAGAATTCCGTTTAAAGTAACCGTATCGGCAGCATTGGATAGATTTTCTACCTTGACTAAGTTTTTGCTTAAAGCACTAATTATCAGCGCTCTATTGCATTCACTTTTAGAACCGGTAAGTTGGATTTCCGTATGAATATTCTTATTTCCTTTAAAAGAAACTAAGGCGTTTTTCGACATTATATTATTTATTTATGCTTAAATGCGTTGTTTTCAAATGCTTACCACGTTGACCAAAAAAGCGATTTGCATTTTAAAGGTTTCCATGAGCATTCGTATCTACAATACGTTTATATTTTAAATCAGCATTGCGAGGGAAAAGTAGTGTTTACGTCTTTTCCGTCATGTGAGTTCGGGCTTACAAACGATCTTTTAAAACCAAAAAGACCCTGAAATAAATTCAGGGTGACAACGCCTTATAGCTATCTTTTATAATTTGTCAGTCATGCTGAATTTATTTCAGCATCCTAATGATGTTTTATTGCTTTATTCTTAATTATTTGGGTGTTAAAATTGAACCCAGATTATATTAAGCCCGCCTTTTTACCTCGCAATGCGCTGGTGTAAAGGATTTGTCGTTAGCGCTGAACTTTTTATGCTCAACATCAAAACGACCAATCCTAAACTTATTTATTCACTTCTTGGTGTTGTTCAGCAGCTATACCTTGAGCCACTTTACCCGCATTCATAATTTCAGTTTGCTTACGAATGGATTCTCCGTGCACCAATTCTAAGAATTTCTCTGTAAAGTTTAAATCTAATTTTAAAGCTTTTGCAAAGGCATGACCTTTTTTAATGATGGCATCCCAACGGTTAACTTGCAAAATGGTTACTTGATTGTCGCGCTTGAATTCGCCAATTTTTTCTACAATGGCCATACGCTCACCTAATTTCTGCAATAAGATGTCATCGATTTTATCAATTGATTTACGTAAATCAGCCAATTTATCTACGAAAGCTTCGTTGGTAGATTCAGGTTCGCGAACGGTTAAACGATCTACCAATTCGGCTAATGCAGCTGGTGTAACTTGTTGTTTTGCATCTGTCCAGGCAACTGAAGGATCTACGTGAGATTCGATCATCAAGCCTTGCATATCTAAGTCTAATGCTTTTTGAGAGATGTAAGGGATCAATTCGCGGTTACCACAAATATGACTTGGATCATTGATAATTGGCAACTCAGGGCATAATGTTTTCAATTGAATGGCAAGTTCCCACATTGGCTCATTACGGAAAGAGCTTTTCTCAAAAGAGGAGAAACCACGGTGAATTGCACCAATTTTAGTAATTCCAGCACCGTTTATACGTTCTATGGCGCCAATCCACAATTGTAAATCAGGATTTACAGGGTTTTTAATTAAAACCGGAACATCATGTCCTTTTAAAGCATCTGCAATTTCTTGCACAGTGAACGGATTAACGGTGGAGCGTGCACCAATCCAAAGAATATCTACACCAGCAGCTAAAGCTTCTTCAACATGTTTTGCATTTGCAACTTCAACGGCAGTAGGTAAACCTGTTTCTGCTTTTGCACGTTTTAACCATTCTAAACCTATACTTCCGATACCTTCAAACTCTCCCGGACGGGTACGTGGTTTCCAAATTCCGGCTCTTAAAACAGATACTTTACCTGTTGCGGCCAATAAATGCGCTGTTGTTAATAATTGTTCTTCGGTTTCTGCGCTGCATGGTCCTGAAATGATTAAAGGCTCATTGTTAATGTTCAACCAAGTGTTTAAAGGTTGGATGTTTAAATTAAGTTTCATGATATTGAGGTGTTTTAAGGTCCAGCGTCCTTGTGGAAAGTCTGGAGTTATATTTTAATTATTTTATTGTTCTGTTAATTTTTTTTTGGATTCCAAACGTCGGATTCCTTTTTTTTTAAACTTTATCGTTTTTTTGATATTCTCCGAGGATATTAAAATTCGAGGTGTATTTTAACGCCTTTCTTACGGCCTTGTCATACTTTTCTGTACTTGGCCATTCTAAATCCACGTAAAAGTAATATTCGTTTCTTTTACCCAATACAGGCATAGATTGTATTTTTGTTAAGCTTACTTCTTGTTCTGCAAAGATATTTAACACCGTTGCCAACGAGCCCGCTTTGTGGCCAACTTGAAAACAAATTGAGGCTTTATTAATTTTCTTGCCTTCATCTGTTTTATCCTTTTTGAGGATGAGGAAACGGGTGAAGTTTTTCTTGTTGGATTCAACACGTCTTTCTAAAATATTTAAACCGTAAAGCTCTGCGGCTAAACTATTTGCAATGGCCATTGTGTCGGTAAGCTTTTCTTCTTGAATGCGCTTAGCGCAAGCAGCAGTATCGTTACTTTCAACAATTTTAATGTGCGGATAATCGTAAAAAAAATCGATACACTGGCGAATGGCGATGGGGTGGGAGGTTACAATTTTAATGTCTTCAAATTTAACCCCAGGCAGCGCCATTAAATGCAGTTGAATAGGCAAATATACCTCTCCAACTACCGAGAAGCCATAATCGCGAATCAGCGTGTAGTTTGGTAGCAAACTGCCGGCAATAGAATTTTCGATTGCCATAACTACAAAGTCAGCTTCGTTTTTTTCAAGCTTATCGCAAGTTTCTTTGAAAGAATTGCATTCAACGGCCTCAATCTCCTTCCCGAAGAATTTATAAGCCGCCTCTTCGTGAAAAGATGCTTTAATGCCTTGAATTGCTACTCGTTTTTTTGTTTCCATTTTTGCCTTAAACAAAAAAAAGTCCCAGCTATTTGCCGGGACTTTCTTATACATTTTAATATTTTTTATATATCTTTTTGCATATTAGCCCCGGTTCTTACTAAAATAGTAAAAGTAACCAAAGCTGTAATATGTGTTTTTATTTTGCATTTCTTTTTTTGTTGAGCCAAATGTAATAACAAAATTTAATTTGTCAAAAAGAAAATGAAAATAAATTTGATAGAATTAAATTCTCTTTGATTTAGACCGTTTCACAAACGGGTATGAATTGCTTTCTGATTGTAGATTAGATTGTTCGAAGCTGGTAAATCTTTGAAAGTTAGATCGGGAAACGTCAATGCATTTTCCTCAAACATCTCGCTACCAAAATCTAAAATTTTGTTTTAGGCCATCGAGCGTAATTGCGTTGCCTCATTTTCTAAATTGGATGATTTTTGCTTTCCCAATTGCTCGGCCTCATGCAATTCTCGTTGCATAATTTTTGCAATTTTGGTGCTTCCATCATGGCTCCATCCGGGAGGATTTAAGATGTACCGCACTTTATCCATAAAGGTTGGTGCTTTTTTAACATCGGCGGTTAAGGCTATAAATTCGTGGAAAATGATGTTTAACGGTCCAGTATCTTTAGGTTGTGTAGTTAAACCATACTTTACTTCATCTTCTGGTAATTCTGCTTGGAAAGTGCCAAACCATCTGTCCCAAAGGATTAAAACCATACCCATGTTCTTATCCAGATAGCGTACATTGCTGGCATGGTGAACACGGTGGTGTGATGGTGTAACGAAAACATACTCATACCATTTGGGAAATTTTATTTGGTATTGGGTGTGCACCAAGTTACCATAAATCTGCGTAACCAAATAGGCAAACAAGATATCCATTGCCGTAAAGCCCATAAATGCCAATGGCAAATAAAAGAACACGCGGTAAAGGGGTTCAAAAACGGTTGAGCGAAAGCCGGTGGTTAAATTAAAATGTTCTGACGAGTGGTGGGTAACGTGCATGGCCCAAAAAAACCGTACGTAATGCCCAACGGTATGCAAAAACCAATACAGAAAATCTTGCGCAAGAATCAAAACTGTCCAGTAAATCCAAATATTGGAAATTTGGAACAAACGAAATTGGTAGCAATATTCCAGTAAAAAGAAGGTTGCGGTTTTCATCCCCAGGTTAATTACAATGGCGGTAACCATGAGGTAAATATTGGTCCAGGTATCTTTTTTGGTGTATAATTTTCTATCGTGTGCATAGCTGAAATACATTTCAACCAAGGTTAAAACAATTACAAACCCAAATAGTGCTCCTACAGAAATATCGCTTCCGGTATATTTCATTTTATAAACTGTTATAATAATCCAAACTGCTTAAAATATCGGCGTTTGTTACACGGCAGTTAAACGTGCATTTGCCCGTGCTTTCTAAAAGTGAAAATAAGATGTTGCCATCCTCATTTTTTTTATCGCTTTGCATTAACTCCAACAACGCATCAAAACTGTCTTTTTTAATGTGATATTTCGGATATAGCAATAAAAGGTAGTCGCTAATGTCTTTCAGTTCTTCTTTTGTTAAAGTGCTGTTTTTGATGGAAAGTGCTGCTTCACAGATAAATCCAATGGCAATTGCTTCTCCATGCGTTAACGGATTTTCATCATTGGCTAAGGAGTATCCTTCTATGGCATGACCGATGGTGTGACCGAAATTTAAAATCTTTCTGAGGTTTTTCTCATGCGGATCAATCGTTACCACTTCGTTTTTAATCTCTACTGATCGGTAAATATCTGCTGCGGTTGGTGTTAAATAGTTACTTGCTTTAAGCTTTTCGTAATAGGCTTTATCGTAAATTAAACCATGCTTAATCATTTCGGCAAAGCCAGATAGAAGCTCTCGTTGTGGTAAGGTTTTTAAAAACTCGGTTTCGATGAAAACCATTTGTGGTAAGGTAAATGTGCCCACCATGTTTTTAACGTTATCGATATCAATTCCGGTTTTACCGCCTACCGATGCATCTACTTGAGAGAGTAGTGTTGTGGGTACGTTTATAAAATCGATGCCTCTTTTATAGGTTGATGCAATAAAACCACCCATATCGGTAATTACGCCTCCACCAAGGTTAATCAATAAGCTTTTACGGTCTGCTTCGAAATCCAACAGCGTTTTCCAAATGCCGATGCAAAAATCGATATTCTTATTTTCTTCTCCGGCAGAGGTTTCTATCAAATCAAAGTCAGAAAAATCGTCCATCAAGGCTTGAAAAACAGGCAGACAGATTTCGCTTGTATGTTCATCAGCAAGGATAAATACTTTGCTGTAGGTATTGCTTTCTAAAAGGGTTTTAAGTGCTTCTAAACCGCTTTCAAAATATAGGCTATGGCCAGCGCTGGTTAAGGTTTCCATTAAATTACTTCAATTTTATCTTGTCCGAATGTGATGATATCGCCAATTCTAACTTTATAGCGCTTACGGAACTCCACTTCGCCATTACATTTTACTTCACCATCTTCTACGGCGGTTTGGGCATCGCCACCACTTCCAACTAAGCCTGTTGCTTTTAGCAGTTGGATTAATGGAATAAATTCGCCCTCTAATTTGAATTGTATCATTTTGTTGCAAAAATACAATTATTTACAGCTTTTTGGTTTTAACAATCGATGCTTTTTATAATTTTGCATCCGTCTGACTTATTAAACATTTCATAAATGGAATTATCCCCCAATAAACAACCCAACTTTGATAATACTGAAGTTGCTTTCCGCCAAAAAACCAATGCAGAACTTAAAAAAGCTTATTGGCTTTTTAAAATGATTGGAAATAATTTCTTAACTCAAGTCGGCCCTGCAATCACTAACTTTTTTTTAAATATTGGCCTGCCCATTCAAGGTGCAATTAAGGCTACCATTTTTCAGCAGTTTTGTGGTGGCGAAACCATTGCAGAGTGCGATAAAGCGGTAAATCAATTGGCAAAGGGTGGTGTGGGTACTATTTTAGATTATTCTGTTGAGGGTGAAGAGGAGGAGCAGGTGTTTGATGAAACTTGCGAGGAAATCATCCGCACCATTTTAAGGGCCGATGGCGATGCGAACATTCCCATTACGGTTTTCAAGATTACAGGGATAGGTCGGTTTGCCTTATTGCAAAAGTTAGATGCCAAACAGCATCTTTCTGACGTAGAAAAGGCTGAGTTTGAAAAGGTAAAGCTCCGTTGTGAAATGATTTGTAGAACAGCCTTTGATAAAAAGGTACCAATTATGATTGATGCGGAAGAAACATGGATTCAAAATACCATTGATGAGCTGGCTTTGGATATGATGCGTAAATTTAACCGCGAAGGCATAATCGTTTACAACACCTATCAAATGTACCGCCACGATAAGCTAGCCGATATGAAGGCAGATCATTTAATTGCAAAGGCCGATGGTTTTATTTTGGGTGTTAAAATGGTTCGTGGGGCATACATGGAAAAGGAGCGTAAACGAGCTTTGGAAATGGGCTATCCATCACCTATTCAGAAAGATAAGGAGGCTACCGATTACGATTACAACCAATCGTTACGTTATTGTGTAGATCATATTGAGGAAATTGCCATCGTTGCCGGCACTCATAATGAAGACAGTAGTCGTTTGTTAACTTACCTTTTGGACGAGAAAAAAGTTCCTCATAACCATCCGCATGTATATTTTGCTCAACTTTTGGGGATGAGTGATAACTTAAGTTTTAACCTTGCCGATGCGAGCTATAATGTAGCGAAATATGTTCCTTATGGCCCAATAAAAGCGGTTATGCCGTATTTATTCAGACGTGCACAGGAGAATACATCCGTTGCCGGACAGACTGGGAGAGAGCTGGGCTTAATCGAACGAGAGTTAAAACGTAGGAAACTTTAATTCGCAGAAGCATGGTTGGTGTATTTGGGGGCGCGCCAACTCTTTACGCACAGTTACTATTTAAATTATAATTTTTTGTTTGGAAACGAAGGTTCTGTAATTCTTGCATCCTGTAAAGATTCGTGCACGAGCAACTTGCGTTAATTCATCAACTTAAGCATTATATTTTATTTGGAAATGAACGTTCTGTAATTCTTCCAATCCGACAGTCCCTCTGTACACTAAAGCCTCGCTGAAAAAGCTCGGGCTACCGTTTCCATAGGGTTTATAAACAGAGGTCTGTTTTTCAAATGTGTTAATGATATTGGGCGCTGGGAAACCGACCGATGGCGACAGTTCTCTCATTCCGTAGCTGATTGGTGCAATTATTTACGCACAACTACTATTTAAATTATAATTTTTTGTTTGGAAAGGAACGTTCTGTAATTCTTCCAATCCGACAGTCCCTCTGTACACTAAAGCCTCGCTGAAAAGCTCGGGCTACCGTTTCCATAGGGTTTATAAACAGGAGTCTATTTTTCAAATGTGTTTATGATATTGGGCGCTGGGAAACCGACCGATGGCGACAGTTCTCTCATTCCGTAGCTGATTGGTGCAATTATTTACGCACAACTACTATTTAAATTATAATTTTTTATTTGGAAACAAACGTTCTGTAATTCTTCCAATCTTACAGTCCCTCTGTACACTAAAGCCTCGCTGACAAAGCTCGGGCTACCGTTTCCATAGGGTTTATAAACAGGGGTCTGTTTTTCAAATGTGTTTAAAGGAATGCGTTGAGTTTGTTAATTTATTGGTGAGTTGCCCACTAAAGACGCTATGAATATCCCCTGCGCTATAGCACTGACCTTTCAAAATAAACCCGATAGTACGAATGCCAATTTTCTTCAAATTGGCAGCAGGATAGCGGGACTGGTGTTTCAAATGAAATACTGAACGTTCATTTTCAAATTTTTTTGAATTATGCCATAATAAAGCTAATAGTTAATTAGTTATAATCATCTGTTTATCAATAACTTATAAAATTTAGCAAACCTTATTTCTTCACTGAAAAGCCCTGCTTCCCGGTTAATAAGTCGTAAAATAGGATAAAATCGCTGGCTAAGCTGTAACCGGGATATTTAAATGTGGCTGGTTTGTTTTTTTCGAAGAAGAAATGCCCAACCCATGCAAAACCATAACCTAAAACGGGCATTGCCAAGAAAAAATGCCAATTGTGAAATAAGAAGCCTGTAAAAAATGCAAGCGCAACCAAGCCAGTACCAATAAAATGTAAAATTCGCGAGGTTGTATTGGTATGTTCTGTTAAATAGTAAGGATAAAATTCCTTTAGTGACTTAATTTTTTTTTCTGACATAGGTAAATTTACAGAATTCCGTGCGCTTTTAAGAATGCTTCTAGTTGAGCAGGTTTTTCTGTCATTAATAAGGTGTTTAGGCCAACTTTTTTAGCGCCTTCTATGTGCTGCGGACTATCATCAATAAATAAAGTTTCGGCTGGGTTTAAGTTATTTTCGTTTAAAACCTGCTCAAAAATATTGGTGTTGGGTTTGCGCAATTTCATGTGTTGAGAGAAATAAGCTTTCTCGAAATAGGCATCGTAGTTATTAATTTGGAAAGTTGTTTTTAGGTAATTGATAATCCAATTGTAGTGGATTTCGTTGTTATTACTTAATAGAAAAGTGCGATAATTGGCCTTTACTTTTAATAAAACATCATGGTTTTCTTGAATGGTGCCAATTAACAAGCTGTTCCAGGCTTCATCAATTTGAGCATCAGTTAAATCGGGATTGTTGGCGGCTTTTCTAATTCCGGCTCTAAATTCTGCAGGCGAAATGGCAGCGGTTTCAAAATCATCAAATAGTTGATTGTGCGCTTTATGTGCAAAGAAATTCTCGATATCTGCAATGCCTAATTTTTGGAAAGAAGCTTGGGCAATTTTAAAATCTATATCGAATATTACGTTTCCGTAATCAAAAATGATGTTTTTGATGTGTTGCATAAAGGATTATAATATGGTGCAAAGATATTATTGCTAAGTGAAGGTGGCGTATTAAATTTGTGTTTTTTACATAAAAATGCCTCGCAGATCATTTCCGCAAGGCATTTTTATGGCTATTAAAGTGATTCTACAAGAAGAGATTGGATTATTGGCTTCTCTCCGCTGCTTGCTTTAAAAATAAAATACACCGTATGAAATTTACCATCAGTAACTGGTTGGATGCTTA
This sequence comes from Pedobacter yonginensis, assembly GCF_003173595.1. GTDB lineage: Bacteria > Bacteroidota > Bacteroidia > Sphingobacteriales > Sphingobacteriaceae > Pedobacter > Pedobacter yonginense. The sequence goes on along the minus strand of NZ_QGNZ01000001.1, from coordinate 1,506,438 downwards.
CCGTGCTTTTTGACTCAGACTTGCCTAAAAGTTCTCCATCTAACCGATCTAATCGAACTTCAATTTCATAATTGCTGTTATTGCCGAAATTAAATTTGAATCCGCTGAGTTTGGTTAAATCAATCTTATTTAAACTGAAATGGCCTTCGTTTGCGGTCATGGCCAATGCATCAGCGCCTGACACTTCTTTTGTTTCAAATCCTTTTATGTTTTTGAGATCAGTGGCATCGATTTGATTGCTTTTTAGATTTACGGAATTGGTTGTGGTTAAAGGCTTTAGCTTGGCTGTGCCGGCATCGGTATAGGTGGCTTTTAGGTTTAACACAGATTTCTTTTTATCGACCGTGCCGCTTGGTGTTATTTTGCCAGATGTTGGTAAAGAGGCTACTACTTCTTTATTGCTCAAGGTCATGATCCACTCTGTAATTTTTTTCACTTCAGCTTCTTTCATTGCTGGATGGGCAGGCATTGGAATTTCTCCCCAAACGCCAGAACTACCTTTGAGCACTTTATTTGCCAAATAATCTACCGCGTTTGGATCGCCTTGATATTTAGAAGACACTTTTTCGAAAGCTGGGCCTATGGAGGTTGTTGATATTTTATGGCATGTGCTGCAATCAGATTTCAGCATTAAGGTTTTACCAATAAGGGTTTGAGCGGCCTGCTGATGACCCAATTGCGCCCCTGCTAAGTCCATTCCTTCAGTATAAGTATTGGAGATATAAACCCTTTGGTTATTTATTGATGCTCCTTTATCACTAATTAATACTTGGTAATCAATCGCTTTATTGGGAAACCAAAAACTTTTATTGCCACTTAAAACGATATCGACATTTGGCTGCTCATTGCCAGCGAATACTGGAATGGTTTGACTTTTTGCTGAAGCCTTGCTTTTGTCTGAAACGGTAACACTTACTGGATATTCGCCCGCAACTGTATAAGTATTGGTCAATTCGGGGCTTGTTGTGGTTTTCTTAATTCCGTTACCTAGGTTCCAAATATAGGTTAATGCGTCTCCATCAGGATCTACCGCTTTAACTTTTGCTGTAAGTTTATAGGGCAATAGGCCGCTTGTTTTGGCAATTTCCAAGCTTTCAATCTTTGGAGGTCGGTTGCCTTTTAAATAATCTATTCTGGTAATTCCGGCATCTGGATTTTTAGAGAACCATCCTTTTCCATATTCTAGAATATACAATTTGCCATCTGGCCCAAGTTCCATATCTATTGGTGCCGCTAAAGAAATTTTGGAAAGCATAGGCTCCATGCTAATGTAATCGCCTTGTGGCGACATGGTTATCGCTTTTACCCATCCCCGAATCCACTCATAAATAATTAATTTTCCGTTGTAGTAGGCCGGATAGGGCGATACACCTGGCTTTGCATAATATACAGGGCCTGCCATAGCCGTTCTGCCACCAGAACCTACTTGAGGGAATTCTTTCGATTCGCCATAAGGATACCAAATAAATGCGGGTTGGGCAGGGGGTACAACACCTAAGCCGGTATTGTTTGGGGAATTGTTTGTCGCACCGGCTGGATCAAAAGGGTTTCCATTTTGCCCGTTGGTATAATCGTAAGCCCGGTATGGATAGTTATTGCCAATGAAATAAGGCCATCCAAAATTGCCTGCTTTACGTGCCTGATTTACTTCATCATAACCTCGTGGTCCACGTGCTGCATCGTCGTTCGATGCATCGGGTCCCACCTCGCCCCAATATAAATAGCCTGTTTTTTGATCTACAGAAATTCGATATGGATTTCTGTTACCCATCACATAAATCTCCGGCTTTGCTTTTGGATCATTTTTGGGGAAAAGATTACCATCTGGTATGCTGTACGTTCCGTCGTCCTTTAACTTTATTCTCAAGATTTTTCCTCTTAAATCGTTCGTATTTCCGGCTGATCGTCTGGCATCGTATTGTTCTAAACCTTTCCTATTATCGAGCGGAGCGTAACCATTATTTACATATTGTTGTTTGGGAACATCGAAAGGGGTGGAGTTATCGCCGGTAGAAACATATAAAAGATTATCGGCCCCAAAAGCTATTGAACCGCCTGTATGACAACAAATTTCTCTTTGAGAATAAAATTGAAGGATAATTTTTTCTGATGCCTTGTCTATTTTATCGTTAACCATTTTAAAACGCGATAAACGGTTTACTGATTTGTCAAAAGGACTGTAAAAGAGGTAGATAAACTTGTTTATGGCGAATTTTGGATCTGCCGCCATGCCCAATAAACCTTCTTCTGCATTTACATCTGGGGTATTGGTTTTAAAGTAAACATCGAGTTTTCCAGCTAAGGAAAGTTTTTTAGTTTGGTTTTTATAGAGCATAATCTCGCCGCGGCGTTGCGCTACAAGGATGTCTAAATTAGGCAAAACGGTAAGTTCTGTAGGTTCAGTAAATTCACCCTGTACTAACTTCACACTTACAAACCGATCTTGGTCTGGCGTGTCTATTCGGGATTCACTTTTTAGTGCTATTTTCTTTTGGGTATAGCGATTGCTATTTAGGGTGGTTGCGTATAAGAAAGTTATGGCAAGAAACGAAATCGACAGGGTAAAAAATGTTTTCATCTATTTGGTTATGTATGTGACTTGATAAATATAGAGATTGTTTTCTAACTCGAAAAATTATTGCAGCTATCGCCTTATGCATTGCAAACATAGGCCTTATTTTGTGGCTGTAATGATGTAATCGGCTAATCCTTCAATCTCTTTTTTGCTAATCGCTCCGTTCCATGCGGGCATTCCCTTTGCAACAACCCCATTTGTTATGGTTTTTACGATTGATTTTTTGTCTGAACCGTAGGTGAATTTGCCACCGATTAACGATTTAACCACTTCAGTTCCTTGAAGTTTATCGCCATGGCAAGAGGCACACAGTTGTTTGAAAAGATTTTGAGGTGTGTTTGTAACCAAAGTGTTCTTAATGTTCGAAGTGATTTGCTGTGCCATTGTAGTTGTTTTATCGGTAGATGGGCGCAACCTCAAAATCATATCATAGGGGCGTTCGCCTTTGCTTTCAGGTAAATCAAAATTAGATGTGGACAGGTAAATAAATCCATCAGGCCCAACCACCAGCGATCGGATTCTTCCAAATTGTTTTTTGAGAAAGATTTCCTGGTCATTTTGCTTGTTTAAGGAGATGCTTAGTATAGATTCGCCTCGTAAACATGCAACTAACAAATTTCCTTCTAAAGCAGGAAATGCTTTGCCAGTATAAAATAATGCTTCTGATGGGCCTATAGAAGGTGTGTATTCAAAAAGTGGCGCCTTCATTCCTGCTTTGATATTTTGATGATGAATGATTGGCCAACCGTAATTTGCACCTTTCTCTATTACATTAACTTCATCGCCACCTGTGGGGCCATGTTCGGTTTCGTATAAATGGTTTGTGCCTGGTTGGAAAGTAAGTCCCTGTGGATTTCTATGTCCGTAAGACCAAATTTCTTTGTGGGCGGTATCATTCTTAACAAAGGGATTGTCGGTGGGGATGCTGCCATCGTAATTGATGCGAAGGATTTTACCGTTGTAAGCTTTTAAATCCTGTGCAAGCGCGGGTTGGTCGGCATCCCCAGTAGTGATATATAGTTTTTTATCGGGGCCAAAAACGAGTCTGCAACCCGTATGGTTTCGAGCTGCAGGAATGCCCTGAATTAAAATTTTAGGATGGATTAGCGTATCGTTTTTATATTCATATCGTATTACTTTTAACCATAAGCCGTTATGCTCTGCATAATTATGGGCTAAATAAATAAAGTGATTTCTTATAAAATCGGGGTGAATAACCATACCCAATAAACCTGTTTTTGATTCGGCTTTAATATCGTTAACGTTAAAAATTGGCTTATCTAAAAGTTTGCCGTTTCTGTACAGCCTTATCTGTCCGGGCCGTTCAGTGAACAACATCGATTTATCGGGCAAAAAAGTAATTTGCCAAGGCACAATGAGGTTGGTTGCCAGGGTATCAATCTTAAGAGAAAAAGCCGTGTTTTGTTGTTGATGTGCACTATTTATGAAGCTGGTTGCGAGCGCAAAAAGGCCTATGATTAAAAGATAGGTAAATGGTTTTCTCATAAGGTAAAGGGTTTGTTAAAACGTTTTACTATTTCGTTTAAATATAGGTAATTACTTGAAAATAAGTAGATATAGAGCTGTAAGTATGTTGAGGCTATTATTTTAAGATGAGAATGGTACCATCATTTTTTAATTTATAGTAGTATTGTTTTTCGTGTTTGCGTTTTAACACCTCAATATCTTCTACTTCGCCTTGTTTTCCGGTGTCATCTTTAATGGCATCGCCTTCTTTAACATTATCTAAGTCTTTCTCAGAACTGTTTTTACCCAATTTTTTCATTTTGATTAGATTATTTGAAGCAATATTAAGACAACGTTTTATAGTAGAATAAGTTTCGTTTTAAGAATCCCCGTTCTTGAGTTTGCTATAACGTGGGTAATAACCGCTTATATTAAAACTTTGAGATCGAGTTAAGTGAAACAAGGATCGCTTCGTCAGCTCGTGGTGGGGTGTTTATTTTCTTTAATGAATATCCCCTTATCTATTGTCAACATCTATTAATTTGAATGTGTAATCTACTCTCGTAGTCGCAAAATTCAGTTTTTTATACATTTATATATCTAATCCCTAATTAAAACAGTATGGAAGGCGTAATCACAGCTTACAATAAGCAGCGAGGCTTTGGCCTGATTTCTCAGTTCATGGTAGAGCAAAGCATTTACTTTGATATTGTTGAATGCAAAGTAAAAGGTTTGTATATCGGAAGTTCGGTTTTATTTGATGTGGCTATTACCAAGCGAGGTAGGGTTGCTAAAAACATTACGGCAGCGCCAAAGGTTAGAGTTCGGCGGAGAAAGAAGCAGATTTCTCAGGTTTCACTCTAACATGATCCTTTATCGGTACGAAGATTAGAACATCTAAGTTTACACCTTATTCGTTCCTATTTAAAATTTGGTTTTTTGGAAGTCCGAATTTTGATAGTTTGCGGTTTATACCCTAGCAAACTTTGTCGTCCGTTTTCGTAATTCGCACAACTCAAAGGGGTAAAGATTACATTATTATGATGAAAAATGGCCTCAGCGATTAATTAAAGTAATCTTCTTAAAATATTGTGTCTAAAGCAAAATAAAATAATTAGAATTGGATGACATTTATGCCTACATTAGGATATGGGCGATACAGTTAATTTTGTTTTAGGCGTAGTTTTCATACTAAGCGGTTTTAGTGTTTTTTGTGTAATTTTTGGCGGTAAAAATGCTGGGTAATTTCAGCTTCGTTTAAAAAAATTATCCTTCAATTCCTTCCGGAGCTCTATTTAAAAGCAACCTTCATGCTATGATTGGCTTTTCAATTTTGATATGGCCCATTATCAGCCTGCAATTTCCATTTTGACTATTCGCTTTTGCCGATTCCGAGCTGTATGAAAGTGTTTTTCAATTATCATAAAAAATTTTCGGCAAACATTACTTTTACAAGGGCGTTAATGAAATAGAATTAATCAATTTTATTTTACTCAAGACATATTATGGGAAATACATCATTAACCTTTAAACTAGGCGAATTAGAAATCAATCGATTAGGATATGGTGCAATGCAATTAACAGGAACGGGTGTTTTTGGTGAGGTTGCTGATAGAGAAAATGCGAAAAAAGTATTGCAAAAAGCTGTAGAACATGGTGTTAACTTTATCGATACTGCCGAGGCTTATGGGCCACAGTTTAATGAAACACTTATTGCCGATGCCCTTTATCCATACAAAGAAAACATTGTAGTTGCAACAAAGGGTGGCTTTAACCGGCCAGGCCCCAACAATTGGGTGCCCAACGGTACGCCAGATTTTATAAGGCAAAACATTGAAGGCAGCTTGCAGCGTTTGAAGGTTGAAACCATCGATTTGTGGCAATTACACCGCATTGATCCAAAGGTTAATGTGGAAGAAACTTTAGCTCCAGTTGTTGAAGCGGTTAAAGCTGGTAAGATTCGTTATGTAGGGTTATCAGAAGTGACTATAGAACAAATTAAGCAGGTACAGAATATTTTGCCAATCGTATCGGTTCAGAATATGTACAATTTAGCCAATAGGCAATGGGAAAATGTTTTAGATTTTACGGCGGAGGAAGGTCTTGCTTTTATCCCGTGGTTTCCATTGGCTTCTGGTCCTGCAAAATTGGAAGATAAAATTAAACAGATTGCCGAAAAGCATCAAGCAACAGTTGCTCAAATCGCATTGGCATGGTTGCTTAAACGATCGGCCAATATTTTATTAATACCCGGAACAAAATCTATTGTGCATTTAGAGGAAAACATGAAGGCTTCGGAAATTGAATTGAGTGCGGAAGAGTTTTCATCATTATCGAACTAAGTAGATTTAAACCCTCATTAAAAAAGAAATCCCGGCTTAAAAAAGGCTGGGATTTCGTGTTTTTATGGTGTGCCTGCCCAACGCGGATCTCCCGCTCACAGGACTTTTTTATCTCTATTTTTATATTCAACAATTTATGATTTTATTGGTTTTGTTTTGCACAATAATTTTGCACAATCTGTTAGTAACTAACATTTTGAAGATGCGCTTTGCATTTCTATTTGTTGGCCATTCATTTCAGTCATTATACTCCTTTTCGCTATAGAATATTTTAAATGCTTTCTGATCATTTTTTTCGCGTAAAGTTTTCGGAGTATCCTTAATTGAAAAATTGCCTTAAAATTTCGGAAATGGGTAAATTTTAATCTTAAAGAAATAGGCAATAATCTATTAATGAGGTAGCTACATCTATTTTTTTTATAAAACAATCCGATTTTTTTTATGTTTAAATAATAAATCTAATTGAAATGAAACTAGGAACGGTAAAATTTTATGATAAGGAGAAAGGTTTCGGATTTATAACCTCTTCAAATGGTTATTTCGAGTTGAGAGTTTATGCTCATGGGGTAGTTGATCAGATCGAATCCAATAACATTGTTCAATTTGATGTTGAGCAAACCAAGCTTGGTGTAGAGGCTGTAAAAGTTACTGTTTTAAGCGCATAAACTAATCATTGTTCAGTTTGTTCAAACCCATACATTTCTAAATGTATTGCCTAAGTTTATTACAAGCTTATCAGGATTGAGAGCGATATAGAAAAAATGACAAAGGGTAGGATAAAATTCCTGCCCTTTTTTATTTTAAAACCAATATTGTTCCTCGGTTTTTTAGCTTAAAATAGTACTGGTTGCTTTCTCTATATTTCAGGATTTCGATTTCTTCAACAAAGCCTTCTTTTCCGTATTCATCTTTTACCTTATCTCCAATCTTAATGGATTCGAGTTCTTTGATTGAGCTACTATGTTTGATAATCATGAGGCAATAATTATTAATTAATAGATATAATAATTACGAAACCCGCTAATTATCAGATTTTTATACTCTTAAAAAGAATATGTTTTTCTTCTGATTCAAAATTTTTAACATGGGTAGATGGCAAGCGCAAATTCATTCCTTTTAGCTGCAATCATTGTAAGATATTTCTTTGGGTTGATGTAGGCAGAAACCGGATAGGAGCGTTAAACGTGATTTACAAAAAATGGGGAAATAAAAAAGGCTCAATTTGAGCCTCTTAATTTGGTTTTTGTTACCTAACTTCTTCAAGTTTAGAATAGGTTTTTAGGTATTTCTTCAGCATTTCTCTCGCCACGTGGATTCTGGTTTTTACAGTACCAAGCGGGATTCCAAGTTCATCGGCAATTTCGTGGTATTTAAATCCTTCAAAATACTTAACAAAAGGAACACTGTAAACGTCGGGTAAGTGATTTAGCGCTTTTTGAATGTCATCAACAATCATTTTACTAATCGAACCATTCTTTTCGGCACTATACATTAAATTTGTGGAAGAAATATCTTCTTCCTGGGTAATCAGGGTTTTTGATTTGGCTATTTTACGGTAGTTGTTGATGAAGGTGTTCTTCATGATTACAAACAACCAGCCTTTAAAATTAGTGCCCTCTTCAAAATTGTTATAAAAGCGAATCGCTTTAAGCATTGTGTCTTGTACCAAATCATTAGCATCTTCTGCATCCTTCGTAAAATTTAACGCATGCATTTTTAATGATGTGGAGTGGCTGTTAACCATGTTGTTAAATTCAATCTGAGTCATGATGTTTATAGGTTAGGGGTGACGCCGAAATTTTATCAAACGCTGTACCATTCCAAAAAAAAGTTAATGTGTAAAATACTCGATTAATTACGGTTAAGTAGGCTTTAAGGCACGTGGGATGGAAAATCAGTAAAGTATAATAATTCTGTTATGTTTGATATTGGGTATTTATACGCAATTCATTTTGCTCTTTCTACGTGGTAAAGATTTTAATAATTGTACACTAATTAGCGCTAAAAGAAATACATTTTTTGTCGAAAAAGCTGTTGGCATGGGGGAGGGAAAAATCTTTTTAACCCAAACCAGAGCAGCCAATCCTTTCACCCATTTAATCTTTCTGGAAACCAATAGATTGTTTTATTGTTCTCAAATAGCAATGTAAGGTGTATAATGGTAGTAGATATTCTCGAAAGAAAAATAGGTGTAAATTTTAATGATGATGGCAGCGCTGAAATCTGGCTGTGGGCACCGCCTGCTACAGCAGTTTCTGTTTGGGTAAACGATTCGAAGTTGCCTTTAATCATGAAAAAGATGGATTTAGGTTATTGGTTTTTGCAAACGAGCTTAATTAAACCATTAGATATGTATCACTTTGAAATTTGCAAGGCGGATGGAGGTTTTACAGACCCAGCAGAAAAAGTGTTGAACCTTCCTGATCCCGCTTCGTTATTTCAATATGATGGCGTGGCTGGAAACTCCAAAGCATTTGATTTAAAAGGTTTTAATTGGACGGATGATGGCTGGGTTGGACTTGATTTGCAGGATTTCATCATTTACGAACTACATACCGGAACCTTTACACCAAATGGAGATTTCGAATCGATTGAAAGTAAATTGGATTACCTGCTAGGGCTTGGCATTACGGCAATCGAACTGATGCCCATTGCTCAGTTTCCGGGTAATCGCAACTGGGGATACGATGGTGTTTTCCCTTTCGCTGTTCAAAATACTTATGGTGGGCCTCTAGCCTTGCAACATTTAGTAAATGCATGCCATAAAAAAGGCTTAGCTGTCATACTAGATGTTGTTTATAATCATTTTGGGCCAGAAGGCAATTACTTTGCTGAATTTGGACCCTATTTTACAGATAAACATCAAACCCCGTGGGGATCAGCCATCAATTTTGATGATGCAGGTGCCCATGGCGTGAGAAACTATTTTATAGAGAACGCTTTAATGTGGTTTAGAGATTTCCATATTGACGCCCTTAGGTTGGATGCTGTTCATGCCATTCAAGATTTTGGCGAGGTACATATCTTATCGGAAATAAAATCAAGCGTTTCAAAACTTGCTGAATTAAAAGGTAAAAAATATGAGCTGATTGTTGAGCTCGACTTGAATGATAACCAATACATTAATCCACAAAATAAAGGTGGTTATGGAATGGATGGCCAATGGATTGACGAATTTCACCACGCTTTAAGGGTATCGGCTGGGCAAAAGCCCCATGGTTATTATGCAGATTTTAGTGGGGTAGCGCATTTAGCTAAATCTTACAATGATGCTTACGTTTACGATGGACAATTTTCTCCCCATCGTAAAAAGCATTTTGGAAAGCCCGCAAATGGTAACGGGGGCAAGCAATTTGTGGTTTTTTCTCAAAACCACGATCAGATTGGTAACCGAATGCTGGGCGAAAGAACCAGCACCTTAGTTAGTTTTGAAATGTTAAAATTGCTGGCAGGAGCCGTATTTTGCAGCCCATTTATACCTTTAATTTTTATGGGTGAAGAATGGGCGGAAACCAATCCTTTCCAATTTTTCATTAGTCACAGCGATAAGGATTTAATTGCTGCGGTTAGAAAGGGTAGAAAAGCAGAATTCGCCGCCTTTCACCATGAAGAGGATACGCCTGATCCACAAAGTGAAACAACTTTCAACCATTCCAAATTGGACTGGAACAGGTTAGATACGGGCCAACACAATAGCCTATTTACGTATTACAAACACCTCATTTCCTTGAGAAAAACCAATCCAATTTTAGCAGACCTTAATAGGGATAATGTAAAGGCTGAGGCTTTGAGTAATCAACAATGTGTTTTACTAACCCGTTGGTATACAAGTCAAAAAATGATTTGTTTGATGAATTTTTCCAATCAAGAGCAACACACCATCGTGCCAGAATATTCCAAAGATTGGTCTTTACTGTTAGATTCTTCTTCAACATCGTGGAACGGACCCACGTCAGATTTAAAAACAATATCGCCAGAAGGCAACATTATAATTTCACCAGAATCCATCCTTATATTTATTTGCGACCATGTTTAAGCCGAGCACTACCTATCGAATCCAATTCCATAAAGATTTCAACTTCAATTCGTTTGAAGAGATTATTCCTTACCTCGCTAACTTGGGGATTGATACGCTTTATGCATCGCCGATTTTTGAAGCCATTCCAGGCAGTACACATGGATATGATGTGGTTAATCCCTTAAAAATTAATCCGGAGATTGGGACAGAAAAGCAACTTTTAAAAATTTCCAAAAAACTTAAAGAGGCTGGAATTTCTTGGCTACAGGATATTGTGCCCAACCACATGGCATTCCATTTTGATAATAAGTGGTTGATGGATGTTTTGGAAAATGGCCCGAAATCGGATTTTGCTTCTTTTTTCGATGTAAATTTTAACCAAGCCGATGGAAAACTAATGGTTCCGTTTTTGGGTGAAGATTTAGAAGATGCCATAAAACATCATGCGCTGCAATTGGATGAAGGGGATGGAAAATTTGTGTTAAAGAGCGGTGATGCATGTTGGCCACTTAATGGCGAAACGACTAAAAAACTAAAAAAAGGAGACTTAAAAACATATAATCAGGATCCGGATTTTCTAATCGAATTGGCGCAGGCACAGCACTATCGTTTATGCAATTGGCAAGAAACCAATAGCAATATAAACTATCGTCGGTTTTTTACGGTTAACAGCTTAATTTGTCTTAATATCCAAAACCAAGAATCTTTTGACCTTTATCATCAATATATTTTTGAACTGGTAGAAAAGGGTATTTTTCAAGGCCTAAGGATTGACCACGTTGATGGGCTTTATGATCCGAAACAATACCTAGATCGACTTAGGAAAGCAGTGGGTGAGGATGTTTATATTGTTGTTGAAAAGATTTTAGAAGATGGCGAAGAAATGCCGAGCGATTGGCAGGCACAAGGCACTACAGGCTACGAGTTTTTGGCTATGGAGAACAATTTGCTTACCAATACGGCAGCGAAAAAGCCGTTTGACAATTTGTATCAGCAGGTTATAGGCAAAAAATTAAATCCACAAGCGCTCATTTACGAAAAGAAAAAGGCCATTTTATTTGAGCACATGCATGGCGAATTGGACAATCTATTTTCGCTGCTGATGTCTTTGGAAATCATTGAAGTTTCGAAGGCTGAATTGGTTCATTTAAAGCTGGCTTTGGCAGAAATGCTGATTCAAATGCCCGTTTATCGGTATTACAATCACAGTTTTCCATTAAGTGCGGAAGATGCAAAACGCGTTGAGCAACTTTTCCATCCAATACTTAAAGATAAAAACTTAGCTAAGGCGGCTGGCCAACTTCAAGAGTTATTGCTTAAAAAGCCCCTTGATGGCGATCAAAAATTAAATGCTAAAATTGGGCAATTTTACCAGCGCTGCATGCAATTTACAGGCCCCTTGATGGCGAAAGGCGTTGAAGATACGGTGATGTTTACCTACAATCGTTTCATTGGGCATAATGAGGTGGGCGATGCGCCAGATGCATTTGGAATTTCGACTTCAGAATTCCACGATAAAATGAGCAAACGACAGGAGCACTGGCCGTTAAGCTTAAATGGGAGCTCTACCCACGACACCAAAAAAGGGGAAGATGTAAGGGCAAGGTTAAATGTGTTAAGCGATTTGCCAACAGAATGGACGGCATTGGTGGATGATTTAATGCAGTTTGTCGGGGCATTGCAAGTCGCACAGCCCTCATTTAAGTGGCTTCATCCAAACGATCTATACCTAATTATTCAAACGCTAATTGGTGCTTTACCTTTTGAGGGAACCGATGGTGACGATTTTGAAAATCGCTTTGAACAATTTATTCAAAAAGCACTTAGAGAGGCTAAGAAAAGATCAGATTGGGCAGAACCCAATGAAAAGTATGAGGAAGAATTGAACAAATTTTCTCAGACCATTCTAAGCGACAAGCAGGATAGCTGGATAAAAATTAAGGTATTTTTGCAAGAAATTTCCGACTATTCGGTGGTGAATAGTTTGGCTCAAGTCGCCTTGAAATTTACTTGTCCGGGTATTCCAGATGTTTATCAGGGAACCGAACTTTGGGATTTGAGCTTAGTTGACCCAGATAACAGGAGGCCTGTAAATTATGCACTCAGGGCCAAGTATTTGGATGAAATTGAAAATGGCTCAAATCAAAAACTTTGGGGCGATCGCTTTTCGGGTAAGATAAAACTTTGGCTAACCAAGAAATTAATTGAAGTTAGAAAATCTAACCGTGATGTTTTTGAAAAGGGCGCTTATATTCCCCTAAAGGTAAAAGGAAAATATGCAAAGCATGTAATTGCCTATGGAAGAAAGCATCAACAAAGTTGGATTATCTCTGCCATACCGCTTGGAATGGCGCAGCTTTGCAAGTCGGCAAATACAACACCTCAAACAATAGATTGGGCAGATACTGAAATCATCCTCCCTGTTGAAGCCGCATTTAATTGGGAAGACTTACTTGCAGAAAAACATGCACATAAAGAGCTTGTAAATCAAGCTATCCCTGTGGGCGAAATTTTTGCGAGCTTTCCTGTAGCCATTTTAAAGCTTACACCAAAAAATAACAAACGTTCTGCGGGCATATTAATGCACATCAGTTGTCTGCCTTCCACCTTCGGAATTGGAGATTTTGGGCGTAATGCTTTTGAGTTTGTTGATTTCCTCCATCAATGCAGGCAAAAATATTGGCAAATTTTACCGCTTAATCCAACAAAATCAGAAAACGGCCATTCGCCCTATTCAAGCAATTCTGCAATGGCTGGAAATGACTTGCTCATTAGTCCGGAAAGTTTAGTGGAGGATGGATTGCTGACGGATGCTGATCTTTCAACTTTTCACATTCCAGAAAAGTCTTCCGTTGATTTTGAACAAGTTGAAAAAGCAAAAGATAATCTGTTAACAAAGGCTTATCAAAATTTTCTCCAATTAACTAATGATGAATTGGTTAAAGAATATACCTCTTTTTGCATTACAGCTAGCGATTGGTTGGATGATTTCTCTGTGTACAGCTCCATCAAGCAACGATTTAATAATCTAGAGTGGTACAATTGGCCTGAAGCATTCAAAAGGCGACATCCAAAAACGCTGGCTGATTTTGAAAAGGAGCATCATAAAGAGATTGAAGAAATGAAATGGCGGCAATTTATTTTTTATCGCCAGTGGAATAAATTAAAGGATTATGCAAATAGGAGACATATTCAAATTGTTGGCGATTTGCCTTTTTACTTGGATTACGATTCCGTCGAAGTTTGGTCGCAGCCGGGCAACTTTTTGCTGGATGATCATTTGAATAAAGTAATGGTTGCAGGCGTTCCGCCAGATTATTTTAATGAAAAAGGGCAACTGTGGGGAATGCCAATTTTTAATTGGGAAACCATGAAAAAGGATGGCTTTTCTTGGTGGGTTAACCGTTTAAAAAAGAACATAACGCTTTTCGATATTATTCGTTTGGACCATTTTAGGGCCTTCTCATCATATTGGGCGGTACCAGCAGAGGCTGAAGATGCTACTTATGGAAAGTGGATTGAAGGTCCGGGTACTTCATTTTTCGATATTATCAAAGAAAACTTGGGCCAATTGCCATTTATTGCAGAAGATTTGGGAGAAATTACGGATGATGTGGAAGAGCTGAGGGCAAAATTTGAATTGCCTGGGATGAAAGTGCTTCAATTTTCTTTTGGGGCAGATATTGCCTCTTCAACTCATATCCCGCACAATTATCAATCAACAAAATGCATCGCCTATTCGGGCACTCATGATAACAATACCGTATTGGGATGGTTTAAAACTGAAATTGATTCAGAAACCCGAAAGCGGGTATCGGATTATTTGGGTATAGCGGCTACAGAAGACAATTTGGCTAAAATGATTCTTAAAACCTGCTATGCTTCCATAGCCGAGGTTGCCATTGTTCCAATACAGGATTTACTGAATTTGGATGAAACTGCCAGAATGAATGTGCCGGGAACGAATGAGGGGAACTGGTTGTGGAAACTAAAGCGCAATGAAATCAGCTCGGTATTAAGTGCTTGGTTGCGGGCACAAACAGAAATGTATGGAAGAACCGTTTAGTTCTCCCATACATATACATTAACCTAAATTCGGTTCGGCGTCGTCATAAATTAGTACAGAGGCTTTTGGGTTTTAAAAGATATCCTATTTTCACCCAAACGCCCCTTAATTTGCTGTTTATTCCGCAGCAGCGTCTTGGTTTACAAAACCTTCTGCAATTTCGGTTAAGGCAACATCAGTTGCTTTTTCGTTTTCAAGGGTTTGACTCAAAAGATCAGCCACTTCTGTATGGCCCATGTTTTCAGCAAAAACCTTCAGCGTTCCATAGGTTGCAATTTCATAATGTTCTACTTTTTGAGCCGCTAAAATTAATCCCGCATCGCGAATCATTGTGCCTTCTTCAGTTTCCTCAATTATTCCATTGGCTTCTTCTAGCAAACCTGCCATGGCATCACATTTTTTAGCCACCGCTTTTTCTTCCAATAAAGAGAAAATTTGCTCTAAGGTATCGATGTGGCTTTCTGTTTCTGCAGTATGTTTATCAAATGCAGCTGCCAATTCTGGGCTAGTTGCAGCCTTTTTCATTTTAGGTAAAGCTTTAGATAAATGCTTTTCAGCCCAATAAATGTCTTTAAGTTCATCAACAAAAAACTTGTGAAACTCAGAATCTTCCATTTTGCCCGTTTCGTTTTGAGGCTTAGGAGCAGTCGATTTTGTAGTAGCTGTAGATTTTGTTGCTGCTTTTGCAGCTGGGGTGGCTTTAGTTGCAGCAGTTTTGGTATTTGTTTTTTTTGTGGTAGTTGCCATAATATTTATTTTAAGATGTATATGGACAACCATCTATTTTTAGAAAAGGTTTGAAGTATTTTGATTAGACCTCAAATTGCCTAAAATTGAATCAATAGGTAAGTATTAAAAGAAAAATCAAGCCTGGTGTGGATTGATTTTGATGTAAGATATATCGTAACTGCTGTGGTTCAATAAGTTACGTATTGTTGATGTGGCTGATAAAAAAATGAAAATTAGGCAAACTGACTGCTGTTTTGCTGATTTAGGTAGGCGGTTATGTGGTGGAGTGTAATGCTTTTAGTAGCCCTTATTGCCGATTTCAAGGTCTCTGCGGTAACGCCTAATCTGGTAGTCCAATAATTTCGATCTGTTTCTTCAGAGATTAAAATTATTTCTTCTTTCGTTTGGTTAAAATTTTTCATCGTAGCGGATTAATGTATCATTAACATACAAATGCGGGATTTTGTTTTACATTTTTAATTTTGTTTAAGTTGAAATTCGGCAATTGGCATATTCCATTCTGTTGTGCTTTCGATACGAATTTTGGAAACAAACTTTCGGCTAACTGGGTATTATTTACATAAAACACCAATTATGAAAAACACAATTGTACTGATACACGGCATGTTCCAGAATCCTAAAAGTTGGAAGAACTGGATTGCATTTTTTGAAAGCAAAGGTTATGAAGTTATTGCACCCGCATGGCCATTACACGAAGGCGAGCCTTCAGTTTTAAGAGAACAAGTTCCACTTGGTTTGGGCGATCTTGAATTGGATACCATTATCACATCGATAGAAACACTTATTTATAAACTCCCAGAGAAACCAATTGTAATTGGACACTCAGTTGGCGGCTTAATTGTGCAATTGTTGGTGAATAGGGGATTAGCGAAGCTTGGCGTTGCAATCAGTTCCGTTGCGCCAAATGGAATGGTAACCTTCGATTGGTCGTTTGTTAAAAATGCAGCAACCATCGCCAATCCGCTAAAAGGAGATGAGCCCATTTATATGGATGAAGAAACCTTCCAAGGTGCATTTGCGAATACCTTATCAGAAGCAGAGGCTAAATTAGCATTTGATGAAACGGCTACTCACGATAGTAGAAATGTGTTTAGAGATTGTATGGGAAGTTCGGCACAACTGGATGTAGAGTTGCCACATGTGCCCTTATTGTTTATTGCTGGCGAGCAAGATAAAATTTGTCCGGCCGATTTAAATGAGAAAAATGCAAAAGCCTATACAGATGTAGCCAGTGTAACTGAAATACAAGAGTTTCCTAACAGAAGTCATTTCATTTGCAACGAGCCAGGATGGGAAGAGGTTGCCACTTATATCAATAACTGGCTAGATGCTCAAGGAGTAGGAACTAATGACTACATAACAGCGTCTTAAATAATTTATAATAAACTTTTTATTCATTAGCCCGATGGAAATTTCATCGGGCTTTTTAGGTGATAGATATCCTCATCCCCTCCACAAAAAAGCCCTTATCGCTCTACAAATACAATGTAAAAAGCAATTGAAGTTAGCGGTAATTAAATTCATCAATTCTGTGTGTTGTGCGATTTTGTGGCGAAAATATGTGTTTTCGAATGTTTCGTGAGCTATAATTCAATAGCAAATAGATAAAAATGATGTGCAAAAATTGATGCTTATTCAAAAGATACCTTTCTTGGGCCCATCTCTCGTTATAAAATAAGCACCGTGTTTTCATAAAAATTCTCAAACCTTTTAAACAGTTTCCTGTTTTGCATGAGTGAGTATAAAATCATCTTAACCAAAACAAATAAACATGTCTGAATTTAGCAACGACCTCTTTTATAAGCTAGGTGAACTTTCCAATGATGGATATTTTATTTACAACCATTCTATAAAGCAATTTGAATACGTTAACGATGCCTTTTCAAGGATATTTGAAACGCAAACAATTGATTTTAAGTATAAAGCGCAATCCCTGCTCGCAAAAATTCACCCCGAAGATGTAGAGCATGTGATTAGCTGTTACGAAGAATGTTTAACAGATGGAATTTCAAAAAAATATGAATTTCGTTTACTACATGAAATCAATAGAGAAAAATATGTACGTGTAAATGTTGCGCCAATTGCTGCGGATCATAAGCTCGTTTTAGTAGGTACGGTAGAAGATATAACCGTAATGCGCCACAACAAAATTCATATTGAGCAAATTAACGCCCGAAAAAACATCACCTTAGAAGTATTGGCTCACGACCTTAAAGAACCCCTTGGCATGATGAGTTTAGCGGCGTCATCAATGGAAGATGGCATAGCCCAAACAGGCGATCGCTACATGATGAACTCGCTAGAATTTATTAAGGATATGTGCTCCAGAAACTTACTTTTGGTTAGAAGCATGATTAATAAGGAGTTCTTAAAATCAGCGGAGATAGAAATTGGAAAAGAGCGGGCCGATTTGGTTTGGGAACTTAGGGATGTGGTTCGGTTTTACAAAAGATCTAGATTGAGCGATACCAAACAATTTAGCTTTACTACTTCTGCGGATAAAATTTACATTCATGTGGACAGCATGAAATTTCTTCAGGTGATTAACAATCTAATCTCCAATTCATTAAAATTTACAGATGATAATGGAGCCATCCACGTTCACATCGAAGAACATCCCAATTCGGTAATTATATCTGTGGCAGATAATGGTATTGGTATTCCGGAAGAAGTACAAGATGGACTTTTCGATCGAATTCAAGAAGCACTCAGACCCGGTTTAAAGGGAGAAGAAAGTGGCGGTTTCGGAATGCGAATTATTAAAGCAATTGTTGATTTACACCGAGGGAAAATTTGGTTTAAGAGTAAAGTTGGCACCGGAACCACCTTTTACATCGAGCTTCCAAAGTAGGCATTTTAATATTCAAAAATCCGTAATTAAATTTGGGTTATGATTAAAATTATCCTAGTGGATGACCACCACATTATTCGTACTTCGTTACACGCACTTTTAGAAAAATTTGAGGGCATAAAAGTAGTAGCAGAAGTAGAAAATGGCTTCGAAGTTTTAAGGGTTTTGGATGAGGGTGTAGAAGCTGACATTATTTTATCAGATGTGGTGATGCCGGAGATGGATGGGCTAAGTTTAATCAAAGCGTTAAAGGAAAAAGGAAATGAAACAAAAGTGGTTTTACTTTCCATTTTAGAAGAAGATAAATATGCTTCAAATGCTTTTGTTTCAGGGGCTTTTGGTTACTTAACCAAGAATGTTGAAGCGGATGAATTGCTGTTTTGCCTGCAACATGTTATGAAGGGCAAACGCTATTTATCGTCCAATTTGTGCATATCTATACTCGAAAGATTTAATAAATATTTGGGCAGATTATCCGAAAATTCGAACCATCACATCGATTTCTCGGAGCGCGAAATTAACGTACTTAAGCTTATAGCCGATGGTTTAACCAACCAAGAAATTGCCAATCAGCTTTACCTTAGCAGGCGAACGGTAGAGAGTCAAAGAGAGGCATTGATTAACAAAACCGGGACAAAAAACTCAGTCTCCTTAATCCGTTTTGCCATGAGAAATGGTTACATTCAGTAAATTTCTATTCAAAATACCCCCGTTTTTTGCCCCTTTTTTAGGATGAAAAAATATTCCGTAAAAAAACGGGTATTTCTCCCTTAACTAAAACAGTTTAGTAGTTGTTAGGTATTCAATCAAAAGAATATACCTATGGAAAGCTTAAACTTTAAACTGGACATCTATCAGTACAAACAATCTCTTTTTGATCGTGCTTTTGCTTATACCAAAGATGAAGATGATGCAGCAGACTTAGTGCAAGATACCTTTATGAAAGCATTTCGCTTTTCCAATAAATTTGAGTTGGGCAGTAATGTAAGGGCTTGGCTTTTTACCATTCTAAAAAACACTTTCCTAAATCATTATCATAAAGTTAAGCGTAAAAATGAGGTGGTTACTCAAGGTGAAGAACTCACGTCGGTACAGCTTTTTCAAAGCGCAACCATCAATAAGGGTACGAATAAGTTTATGATGGAAGACATCCAAAAGGCACTTTCACTTTTGCCCGAAGATGGCAGAATTTGTTTTACCCGATATTTTGAGGGTTACAAATACCATGAAATTGCAGATGAAATGAAAATCCCATTGGGTACGGTGAAAACCAAAATCCATGTTGCCAGAATTTTGCTGAAAAAGATGCTCAAGAATTATAATGTTGGCGTTAACAATTAAGCCATGTTATCAAAGGCATTTGAAAGACTTGTTTAAAGGTCGGCCAAGATGATAAAATCGATTCTCCCTAGCTATTGAGCCAATTAAGGATTCTTATAAGTTGTTTTGCGGTTCTTGGCTCGCGCTTTGCTTTTTGGCAGCATATAACCGAATAGATGAAAGCCTCAACCTCACCCAAATATAGATGTGCAGTTATTGATGATGACCGAATGACTGTTGATATCCTGAGCAATTACATTTCTAAAATTGATAAATTAGAGATAACATACACATTTACCGACCCAAAAGAAGCCATCAATCAAATCGCTGAGCGTGATTTAATCGATTTCCTATTTCTTGATATTAGGATGGATATTTCTGGAATAGACGTGGCAAAAGTGCTACGCAATAAGGTTAAATATTTAATATTCGTAACCAGTTATCCAGAATATGCACTCGATGCCTTTACAGTTGACTGTGATAAATATCTCGTTAAGCCAGTGCTTTTCGCCGAATTTTTAAATGCCATAAACGAGATTATTCTTCGCGAGAAAAAACTCGCCCGAAAACCCAATAATCAAAGTTAGTTTCATTCTGGGTTATCATTTAGTTAAGTTTGAGCTTAAGTTGTCTTCACATCAAACATTGGCATTATCTTGCTGTTATATTTTTGATTTCCGTTATTTTCGGTTACCTTACTATAACAAAATATGAAACACTTTGATGCCATTATAATCGGTTCAGGTCAGGCTGGAGTTCCCCTAGCTAAAAAACTAGCACAAGCCGGAAAGAAAACTGCAATAATTGAAAAAAATAATATCGGTGGTACCTGCATAAATGTGGGTTGTACCCCAACAAAGGCCATGGTTGCCTGTGCCCGTGCCGTATATCAAGCCAGAAAGGCTAATGAATTGGGTGTAGAGATTGGACAAATTAAGGTTAATTTAAAGAAAATAAAAGGACGTAAAGATGAAATCGTTAACTCATTTAGAAACGGTGCGCAAAAAGGCTTAGAAACTACAAAGGGCCTCAAAATTATTTTCGGCGAAGCCAGATTTTCGGCCCCTAAAGAAATTACGGTTACCGCACAGGATGGTACCGAAGAAAAACTCACTGCAGATTGGATTTTTATTGATACAGGTGCTAAAACCGTTATTCCAGAGGTAGATGGCCTCGAATCAGTAGATTACCTAACCTCAACCAGTATTCTCGATTTAGAAGAAATTCCCGAACATTTAGTGGTTTTAGGCGGTAATTACATTGGTTTAGAATTTGGCCAAATGTTCCGCCGTTTTGGAAGTAAAGTAACCATCATCGAAAAATCTAAACGCATCATGTCTCGCGAAGATGAAGATATTTCGGATGAATTGAGTGAAATTTTAAAAGGAGAGGGCATCGACATTTTAACCGAAACTCACATTGCACACATCGAAAGTGAAAAGAAAAATCATCTGATTATTGATGTAAAATCTGGAACAAAAAGCGATAAAATAATATGCAGTCATGTACTAATTGCCACAGGTAGGGCACCTCAAACCGAAAAATTAGGTTTGGATTTGGCGGGAATAAAAACCGATGAAAAAGGCTACATTGTTGTAAATAAGAAACTAGAAACCAATGTTGATGGCGTTTTCGCCTTGGGCGATGTTAAAGGTGGACCAGCTTTTACCCATATTGCCTACAACGATTACACCATAGTTTATCGTAACTTAATCGAAAAAACAAATTACAGCATTTCCAATAGGCCAGTGCCTTACTGTATGTTTACCGACCCACAATTGGGGCGAATCGGACTATCGGAAAACGAAGCGAAAGAAAAAGGAATTAAATATAAAGTGGCTAAACTTCCAATGTCGCAAGTGGCAAGAGGGATAGAAACCAATGAAACTTTGGGTGTGATGAAGGCCATTGTAGATCCAGATACAAAAAAAATATTGGGTGCCTCTATTCTTGCGCCAGAAGGTGGCGAAATTATGTCGGTGCTCCAATTGGCTATCGAAGGCGGAATTACGTATGATCGGATTAGGTACTGTGTATTTGCGCATCCAACCTATTCCGAATCGTTAAACAATCTATTTATGAAAATAGAAGATTAACCAAACAAATGATTGAACTAAAAGGCGTTAGTAAAAGTTTTGGGCACACACAGGCTGTGAAACAAATTTCTTTTAAAGTTAACGAAAAGGAAAATTTGGTATTGCTAGGCACCAGCGGTTGTGGTAAAACAACAACGCTTAAAATGATTAATCGCCTAATTGAACCCGATGCTGGCGAAATCATAATCGGCGGTCAAAACATCACCCACCAAAACCCCGAAATTTTACGTCGAGGCATTGGCTATGTGATGCAAAATATCGGTCTTTTTCCGCATTATAACGTATCCGAAAATATTGCCGTTGTACCTAAATTATTGAAATGGGATGCTATAAAAACCAATCAACGGATTACAGAATTGGTTGAAAAACTACACTTGCCAAAACAGTGCTTAACCATGTTTCCGCATGAGTTAAGTGGGGGGCAACAACAAAGGGTGGGTTTGGCCCGCGCCTTGGTTACAGATCCGGCGGTACTTTTAATGGATGAACCCTTTGGTGCCCTTGATAATGTAACCCGATCGAGCATTCAAGCAGAATTTAAAGCCTTAGAAGAATTAAAGAGAAAAACCATTGTGATGGTTACGCACGATGTTCAGGAAGCGTTTGAACTCGCCGATCGCATTTGCTTGATGGATAAGGGCGAAATTGTTCAAATAGGCACACCCAAAGAATTACTGTACCATCCCACAAATGATTTTGCAAGAAAATTTTTAGATGGGCAGCGTTTGGCGCTCGAGTTTAAAGTGATTAAGATTAACGATTTGTGGGATTTCTTACCCAAACAACAAAGTTTAGAAACAGAAAAGGCAGACCAATTGAACCCAAGCATTTGGGATGCAATGGAAAGCATCCGCAAGGTAGAATCAGGCAAAATTCAAGTCGCAAATATACAAAGCGAACATAAAACGATTGATTTTCAGCAATTAACACAAGCCTTTAATCAATATAAATACCATAAGGCCCATGAATGAGCAACAGCAAAGTTTATGGAGCTTCATGCATGAGCAATCCGATAAACTGTTTAATCAAACTTTACAGCATCTGGGTTTAACCTTTATTTCCTTGTTATTTGCCATTATCATCGGTCTTCCCTTAGGCATTTTAATTGCCCGAAAACGAAAGTTATCCAGTAGCATTTTGGGCTTGGCAGGCATTTTGCAAACCATACCGAGCATTGCATTATTGGGTTTTATGATTCCTGTATTAGGCATTGGCGCGAAGCCAGCCATTGTAGCGCTATTAATTTATGCCCTGCTGCCCATCATCAGAAATACTTATACGGGCATTATCGGGATAGATCGGCACATTATTGAATCGGCAAGAGCGCTTGGCATGAGCAAAATGCAAATTTTATTCAAAGTAGAATTGCCCTTGGCTATGCCCGTAATTCTTGCTGGCATTCGCACCGCAACTGTAATTAATGTGGGGGTAGCTACTTTGGCATCGTACATTGCTGCGGGTGGATTGGGCGAATTTATTTTTGGAGGTATATCCTTAAATAACACCAATATGATTTTAGCAGGTGCAATCCCGGCAGCGCTGTTGGCCGTGATCTTGGATTTTCTTTTATCCATCATCCAGAAACTCGATTTTAAAAAGCTCAAAAAAGTGCTCTATGTTTTTCCTTTGCTGATTATTGTGTTAAGTATATTTTACATTTTACCTTCGGCATATGGCTCGAAACTAACCGCAGGTTTTACGCCCGAATTTATGGGTAGGCAAGATGGAGATTTGGGATTGAAATCTGAATACGGACTTAAAATCCATACCATTGTGATTAGCGATGCTGTAATGTACAAGGCGGCTTATGCAAAAGAACTTGATGTGATTAGCGGTTACTCAACAGACGGCAGATTGAAAGCCTTTGACCTAACAATTTTAAAAGATGACAAGGGAATTTTTCCGCCCTACTACGCGGCACCAATTGTACGCACAAGCTCTTTAAATAAGTTTCCCGAATTGGAAAAGGTGCTCAATCTCTTATCCGGAAAGATTACCGATTCGATTATGACCGATTTAAATTATCGAACTGATTATCTTCATCAGGCACCAGAACGTGTGGCAAAAGATTTTTTGGTTCGTAACAACTTGTACAAAGCGCCAAGAAATGGCAAAGAAGGTACGGTGAGAATTGGTTCTAAAATTTTTGGAGAGCAATATATTTTAGCAGAAATGTACAGCATGTTGATTCAGGGCAATACGGCTTATGGCGTTTCTACCAAAACAGGTTTAGGCGGTACAAAAATTTGCTTTGATGCTTTGGTGAACGACCAAATTGATTTCTATCCGGAATACACCGGAACGGGGCTTTTAGTGCTCTTGCAGCCAAATCCGAAATTATCAAAAGAAATTGCACACGATAAAGACCGAACCTACAATTACGTAAGCCGAGAATTTGCAAACAAATTCAAAATAAAATGGTTAAAGCCGATAGGATTTAACAATTCTTATGCGCTTATGATGAGGCAAAAACAATCAAAAGCCTTAAATGTTAATACCATTACAGACCTAGCAAACTATCAAGATAAAAATTAATGAATCTGGCCGAACAATACACTCAGATCAGGAAATATTCCGAAAAAATTTGTGCGCCATTAGCCACTGAAGATTATGTGGTTCAGCCAATTGTGGATGTAAGTCCGCCGAAATGGCATTTGGGGCACACCACTTGGTTTTTCGAAACTTTCATTCTTAAACCACACGCGCCAGCCTATCAAGAATTTGATGAAAATTACAATTACGTTTTCAATAGCTATTATGAAACTGTAGGCAATCGCGTGATTCGTACCGATCGGGGAAATTTAAGCCGACCAAGCGTAGCCGATGTGTATCGATACCGGGCATACGTGGATGAAGCCATGACTAAATTTTTAAATTCCGACATTGATGCCACTCTGATAGAACTAATTTTATTGGGTTTTAATCATGAACAGCAACATCAGGAACTTCTAATTACAGATATTAAATACATTTTAGGCAACAATCCACTTTTCCCTGCTTACGATACAAATTGGAAGGAAGTAGATTTACTTAAACCAGAAGTCGGTTTTATTAACATTGAAGAGGGAGTTTATGAAATTGGTTATCAAGGAAACGATTTCCATTTTGATAACGAACTTAACAGGCATAAGGTTTATCTGAACGCTTTTTCCATAAGCACAACTTTGATTACCAATGCCGAATATTTAGAATTTATTGATGCAGGTGGCTATCAGAACTTTAACTATTGGCATGCAGAAGGTTGGGACTGGGTGAAAACCAATCATGTAGTTTCACCTATGTATTGGCATAATATTGATGGAGCGTGGCATAATTATACTTTTGCAGGTTTAGAAAAGTTAAACCCGAACCAAGCCTTAGCCCATGTAAGCTATTACGAAGCCTATGCTTTTGCAAGCTGGAAGGGTATGAGATTACCAACAGAATTTGAATGGGAAATTGCGGCAAAGCACTTCAATTGGGGGCAACGGTGGGAGTGGACAGAAAGCGCATATTTACCTTATCCAGGTTTTAGTAAAGCGCCGGGAGCAATCGGCGAATACAATGGAAAATTTATGGTTAATCAGAAGGTTTTGCGTGGTGCATCTGTAGCTACACCCGAAAATCACAGTCGCATTACGTATCGCAATTTTTTTCATCCACCCCTAAGGTGGCAATTCACAGGCATTCGCTTGGTTAAATAATCAAATTTTATGAGCACGATTACCACTGAAACAACAACAACAAACAAAACACAATTTTTGGAAGAAACATTAATCGGCTTAAAATCTGAACCGAAGTTTATGCAGTCCAAATATTTTTACGATGAAAAAGGCGATTACATCTTCCAACAGATTATGAATATGGAAGAATATTACCTAACCGATGCGGAAATGGATATTCTTTCCAATCAAACTGCCCAATTGGCGAAGGTGATTACCGCACCAGGCGACCCATTTGATTTAATTGAACTTGGAGCGGGTGATGCAACAAAATCCGTACATCTACTTAAAGCGTTAATCGAGCAAAAGCATGATTTTACCTATTTTCCAATTGATATTTCTGAACACGTCATAGCAGATTTGGAAGAAAATCTGCCTTTGAAACTCCCAACACTAAATTTACAAGGCTTAAATGGAGATTATTTTGCGATGCTTAAACGGGCAACTGAAATTTCTAGTCGCCGAAAAGTAATGTTGTTTATGGGGGCAAACATTGGGAATATGAATGTAGATGAAGCCCGCGATTTTTGCATCGACCTTAGAAATCTGCTTTCGAAAGGCGATATGCTTATTGTTGGCTTCGATTTAAAGAAAAATCCACAGCAAATTTTAGCCGCTTATGATGATGAGGCAGGGATAACAAGTTCTTTTAACTTGAATCTGTTACAACGCATTAACAGGGAGTTGGAGGGCGATTTTGATTTGGATGGTTTTGAACACTATGCTTCTTACGATCCTGAAACCGGCGCTTGCAAAAGCTATCTTATTAGTTTGAAAAATCAAGAGGTAAAAATCGGCCAAAAGGAACGCATCAGCTTTGCGGCAAATGAATATATCTTTATGGAAATTTCTCAAAAGTATTCTTTAAAAGAAATTGAGCAATTGGCAAAATCGTCAGGTTTTAATGTGCTTACACATTTCTCTGATGCTAAAGGCTATTTTGTAGATGCAGTTTGGACGTTAAATTAGTCAGCATTAGGTTGGATTTGTTTGTTGGAATTAAGAATCCACAGCTCAAAGGTAGAGAAAACATTTCCCGACCAACACCCGGATTTTTGTTTTTAGCTTCAAGGATCTCTCCATTCCGCTGCGCTCCAGTCGAGAAGACGGATTGCTGAGGGGTTCTTGCGACCGTATTAAAGGGACGTTCATTTCGACCGTAGTGGAGAAATCCTTGAACTTTGGTAATTTCAAGGATCTCTCCATTCCGCTTCGCTCCAGTAGAGGAGACGGATCACTGAGGGATTCTTTCGATATTATCTAAGAAATCATTCAAAGATGTTTTTATTAAATCTCTAAATCTCTAACTAGTTAAAGTGATACAGAAAAACCACCTCGCCAGTGTATGCCGGCTTTGGCTGATCTTTAATGCATAAAATAGATTCGATAACCACTTTAGTAATGCCTCTTAAGTTAGTAATAGAAATGAGTTTGGCCTTAAGTTGAACTTCGTGATCGACCAAAACAGGCTGGCCAAATTTAAAATATTCTATGCCATAGTTGATTTCCATTTTGGTATTGCGAATGTCTGCAATCTGCTTCCATAAGTACGGAATGAGCGACAAGGTTAGATAGCCATGGGCAATTGTAGATTTAAACGGACCTTCGTTTTCCGCTTTAGTCTTATCTACATGAATCCATTGATGATCTAAAGTCGCATCAGCAAATCTATTGATCTGTTCCTGGTCAATTTTATGCCATTGGGAAATACCAAGTTGCTTGCCCAAATACGACTCATATTCCTCAAAACTCTCTACAATAAGCATAAACTTGTTTTTTACCAAAACTATATTAATTTCTTAATGAAAGTGAGCGTGTCTCCAAAAACTTTAAAACTTATAGGTGTATCATGGTCGGTAATCTTGGCATTGGCTTCGCTGATGGAGATTCTACATTCAGTCTTAAGGAGATGGCATAAATTCTTAATGAATAAATAGGCTAAACAAATAATCAAAATGTAGTGTTGTTGATATGACGCTCAATCACACATCATTTATCAAAAAGATTATACTCTAGCTGAAACTGTAACGCCAACTCAATCAAAACCTATGAATCAAAATTTACCCATTCAGGCTGACCATCTTTTTTGCTCAGAACCGAATACTTCACTACGCCTATCCGTTATTGTGCCGGCAAAAAACGAAGCTGACTTCATCGTTCAGGCGCTTGATGCCTTGCGGATGCAGGTAGATGAACAGGGTATGCCCATTAATGCTTCTACCTACGAAGTGTTGGTTTTGGCTAATAATTGCAGCGATAGCACCTATGCAATTTGCATGGAATATAAAAAACAGCATCCTGATTTTAATCTTTTTGCTGCATGCATTCAGCTTGAAGCGCCATATGCACACATCGGTACTGCAAGACGTTTGCTAATGGATGCCGCTTATCGTAGGTTGATGAGCGTTGCTGGCGCAAAAGGAATCATTGTATCTACAGATGCAGATAGTGAGGTTGCTCCAGATTGGGTGCATCATATCACATCTGAAATTGATGGCGGTGCAGATGTTATCGGTGGTCGAATTTTACCCAAAAACACACCTGCAATTAGCAAGCGCCAGCATTTAAGAGATGTAACCTATCGTTTCTTAAAAACGCGGTTAGAATCTGTTATCGATCCCAGAGAAACCGATCCGTGGCCACGCCATTTTCAATGTTATGGGCCAAGTTTGGCGGTTACTTGCGAAATTTATGATAAAGCTGGACGATTACCCGTTATCCCATATCTGGAAGATGAAGAATTTAGGAAAGCATTGAATAGAATTGATGCCAAAATTCGCCACTCGCCAAAGGTTCGCATTTATACATCAGGGAGGTTAGAGGGGCGTGTAGAATTCGGATTCTCCGTTCAGTTACAGCAATGGTCTGATATGAGTTTGAGAAGCGAACAGCAAAAGGTAGAATCGTTGGCTACACTGATGTTTAAATTTGAATTTAAAAATCGTTTACGAAGCATTTGGAAACTTGCAAGTACTGGTGGATGTTCCATGATAAATATTACAAGGTTGGCAAGCTGGGCAAAGGTAAACGATAGCGAATTACTTAAGGTTTTTGATGAAAGCGTGTATTTTGAATCGCTTTGGGAAAAGGTTGATCAATTGCTCTTACAACTCGATCACCCGGCATTGGCATTAGAATCTATCGACTCGGCCATCAAAACCATGCGGATGCATTTTAATCAGAAAAGCACGCCCCGTTTAAGGAAACTGGAAGGTGAATTATTACAGGGCACTGGCGCTATGGCAGGGTAGGATGGACAAATTACTTATTTCGGTTTTAACGTTGGTGAGCGGGAGGGAAAAGGCCTTCCGTAATTTTGTAGAGGGATTAAAACAAAGCACAACGCCACCCCATGAAGTTATTGTGGTGTTCATGAACCAAGAGCCCTGCGCAATTGAAGTGTTACCATTTCAAGTTAAAACCATTCGGCTTAACCACACAGGTACGCTACCGCTTGCTTCTGCGCGTAACCGTGCGGCAAAAGAGGCGAGTGGAGATTTGTTGATTTTCTTGGATGTTGACTGTATCGCAGATGCCAACCTAATCGCTAATTATGCATCTGCCAAGCAATCAGAAAGTTTGTTGGTTGGCCAAGTTAGATATTTGCAGAATAACGCCGATGAGCATCCTCAATTTTTAAAACAACTCATTGCTTTAAGCAGGCCCGATCCCATTCGGGCGGGTGTAAATCCTCTTCCCTATGAATTGTTTTGGTCGCTTAATTTCGCCTGTAGCAAATCAATCTTTAATTCAATTGGAGGTTTTGATGAAGATTTTATAGGCTACGGCGGTGAGGATACCGATTTTGCTTTCAAGGCGAGGGCCGTACAAATCCCATTAAAAACAATTGATGCACTTGCATTTCACCAGCATCATCCAAGCTATTCGCCACCCTTAAATCATTTTAGGGATATCATTTCCAATGCTGAATGCTTTTACCAAAAATGGAAAATCTGGCCTATGGAGGGTTGGATTAATAAATTTGAAGAAATGGGGTTGGTGATCAGGAAGCCTGATAAAATCGAGGTGCTGAGACTTCCGAAACCCTTGCAAATTGAACAGGCCGTTAAAGATTAATGCCCCGAAAATAGCTTTTGCGCTGTAGTCAAAATCACTTGAGCCAGCTCTTCCAATGCCTTTGGGTTTATGGTTTCTTCCCAGTTTACCTTTTTCGCTTTTAATTCCGTTATTAAGCCGAACCAATTTGCAGATAAAAGTTCATCAGGAGATAAAATCGCAATACCAGAAAGGTGGCGAATAGCTTCTCCTTTACACACCTGCTCATCAAATGGGCGATTTTCGGGTACGCCAATAAAGCGCTTATTTAATGTGGCTACTTCCATAACCGTATTATGACCCGTGTTGCCAATAATCAAATCAGATGCATTCATCAACTCAATTGGCTTTGTCGTTTGTCCGTGGAAAACAACATTGTTCAGCCCCAAATCTTGACTTGCTTGCAGTCCGATTACATGAAAGCGATAAGATGGGCAACATTTTGCGATATATTCTATAACAGATAAGTTAAATGAAGTGCCACCTTTGCCAATTAAGATTGAAACCGTTTTTCCATCAGTTTTATCCGTAGGCCCCAGCTGGTCAAACCTCGAAAAGCCACCCGTAAAAAAGGTTTTTTGATAGTTTTCGTCTTTCTGGCCCTGGTACATCGATTCGGAAAATGGGGCAACCAGCAGTTCCGCACTGCGGTAGGCCAATACATGGGGTAGGTCGTCGCGTTTACCATGCTGACGCATGATGATTGTCGGAATTCCTGAGAGGCGTGCGAGCAACGCAACTTCTACCGAAACATCTACCACTAAAATTAATGGATAAGCTTCTCGAAAAATGGCCGTCATCATTGCCGCTCTTTCTCTAATTCCCTTTACACCAATTGGAGCGTAATGAAAACCCATGGATGTGTCTTCCAAAACCAATTGTTCATCATCATTTTGGGCTGTATCAAATGGTAAATGCACAATCGATACATTTACGGGCAAATCTTTAACATTTGATAGTCCACTTCCCATCAAGATTATTGGAACATCACCCAGGGCTTTAACAATTTGCAAAGCCCTCATTAAATGACCAGAACCATGGTGGTGGATGTAAAATGCAATGGAGGTAGCCATTTCGTAATTATTTTTGGAAAACATCTATTCGGTAATCTGGCGTTCGGGAGCCATTTAAATGTTTTAAAGAAGAATTTAAAAAACAGGCGTGTACTTCATCACCAGATAAAGGATAATCCACTACAAAGTGCGTCCAGTGTACCAAAAGTAAAATTCCGCCTGCATTCAATTGTTTTTCAATCAAATTTTTGGTCACCATCAAATCGTCCATGGATAGATAATAGCCAACTTCACTCATCACCATCAAATCGAAGTGTTCTGAAGGAAAATTTTGAGGAATGCCACCAAGCCTAAATTCCACATGATTTTGATTTGCCAAGCGGATTTTCGCTTCTTGCAAAGCGGTGCCGCTAATGTCCATCGCGATGAGCTTGCTACAAAGCGCCTGAATCATATTGGTGAAAATACCTATCGAACAGCCGATTTCCAAACCCATTTCATACTGTCTTTGTGGGATTGCCTGTATGGATGTAGCATATTTTTCGCGTTCGTATTCACTTTTTTCAAAGTTCCAAGGATCGATGTTACTGCTATAAAGCGTCTCAAAATAATCTTCGGAGAGGCTTGCATTGGGATTGATCTTGCCTCTTTCCATGAAATATTCTCGCCCTGTAGTAAAATTGGCGATCATTTTTTCACTTAATATAAATCCAGTCGGATCATCGTCAATCAATTTTGTGGTTTGAGAGCTATGCGCATTAATGCATTTCTTTTTTAATTCAATTTCTGATGCGATGTTCAGGTACTTTAGTTCGTCATTTCCGAGTTTGGGTAAATCCCTTTCATCGGCAAGTTCGTAAAGCCATATTGGATATTCCCAAATTCTTGGTCGGTTAACATTTCCCCGTTCTAATGCCGCCATCAGCATTTGCCAAGTTGCACGGTGATCGCGATGTGGGTCGAGCTCGTAAGGCACCAACACCAAATCGGGTTTAAATCCATCCAAATCTGTAGCCAAACGGGATACCAAATTTTCAAAGCCATCTTCACCGCGGGCTGGCAATGCAGAATCTCGACCTTTGTAAAAGCTTATGGTATTGGGGCTCAATCCCAATAGAGTAATGGCTTCCTTGAGTTCTTCTTCGCGGAGCTTCGCCAATCTTTGTGCGGGATACAACTTTGAATTTGGATGCGATTGGCTACCATCTGTGGTTAAAATAAATTTCACCTGCGCCCCCTGCTTATTTAGTTTCGCAATTAAGCCTGCGCAAGCCAATGATTCATCGTCAGGATGCGGAACCAATACTAAGCATCGATTTATGGATTTTAAATCTGACACACTGATTTCTTTAGCAGACTGCTCGAAGCTTTCTATCTTAAATGCCGAATCCATAGGTTTTCTTTTGTTTGATGAAAAAATCGGCTACGTTTAATCGGGTGGCATCTGGTGCCGGCTGGCGGAGATAGAAAGTAAGATCTCTAAAAATGCGTTCCAGTTGGTAGGGCGCCATAAGTCCTCTAGCACCCACGCACTTATTGCTTTCGTCCATAATCTGCAAACAGATATCTTCAATGCTTACCCTTGTCATATTTGCAAAGGCAATAAGTTTTTCACTTTCCCCGCTTGTGTTGGACCATTCATCGTAATTGTGTCCAGCTTTTTCCAACCAAAGCCTGCCAGAAACCAATTGCATCATTATTTTAGCAATTCTCATTCGCTGAATTGGATCTTCGGTCCTGCCCAACTCCTTTAAATAGGTAATGGTATGCTCGGCAACGGCTTCCGCACCACCAAGGTGCACGGCAGCAAATCGAATGGCTCCACCACTAAAGTAAGGCTGTGTGAGGTATGTTCCTGGCGGAGATATAAAGTCTGATGCATCAATTACATAGCCAGAAAAATCAACTGTATAACTTCTTGATGCCTTCATGCCCAATGGTTTCCAACTGTCTTGATCGACTCTATCAATGCCAATTTTAGACATATCAACAATGCTCATTTGCCAGCCTTTTCTATCCTCGCTATCTATATTTCCGGTAACCAGTGCACGGTCAACTATACCCACGCCAGAGCAGAAGGTTTTGCTTCCCTGTATTTGGAATTGCTCTTCATTCTTTAAAAACACGATGCCATTTTGGGCTTGGGTGTTCCATACGCCAAAGAGATGCCCATGGTCTCTAACGCCATCGTACCACTTGGTGCGTTGCTCGGGGCTGGCATAAAGATGAATCAAATACAACGTATTAATGTGTCCTTCAAAAATTCGCCCCACCGAAAGGTTTGCTTTACCTACCTCTTTCAATAGCTCGAGCATTGCAGTCATATTGGGGAAATTAAAATCCAATGGTTCTCCAGGCAATACTACAGCCAACAGGCCACTCTTTTTAAGCCATTGAAACTCTTTTTTTAGTCCCTCTGGATCATGTTCTGATGCAGCAGCATGCGCCTCAATTTCCTTTAGGGTTTCTCTAAGGCCCTCCAAAAGGTAGGTTTTGCTTGTATATTGTTGTTCTATCTCAATCATTAGGATGCGGTCATGGCCATTTGTTTATTCGCTACTTGTTCAAGCAGTTGCTCGTATCTAGCTGTCATTTTTTTGATGTCGTATTGTTGTGCAGCCGCTGCCACCTTTTTTCTGTCCAATAATTGCGATTTATTAATGGCTTCGGCTAAGGCTGTTGAATCTTTAAAATCAACCAATATCCCCGAAAATTCATCGATTAATTCTGGAAGAGCACCCATTTTAAAGCCAGCAATTGGCGTACCGCATGCCATGGCTTCAGCCACCACTAAACCGAAAGGTTCTTGCCAACAAGGGGTAATTACGCAAACGCGTGCGCCGCAAATTAGTTTATTCAATTCCTTTTGATTTAAGAGTCCTAGGAATTCGACATTTTCATCAACCAATGGAAGAATTTTATGTCTATGATAATCGCGATCTGCAATTCCGCCTGCAACTTTTAATTTGATGCCCGCTTTTTTGCAAGCTTCAATAGCGAAGTGCAAACCTTTATCAGGGTGTATTCTTCCAAACCATACTGCATAACACTCTTCATTTGGATGCAAACTGCTTGTCCAATCGTCAATCATAATTCCATTCGGTATTACAGGGCAACTTTCAATTAAATGTTTCCAATTAATGGCACTTTGCTCCGAAACGGTTACGTAATTTATTACCGGGTGTTTACGTTCGGCTTGAATGGCTAAACCGAGTTCGTAAAATGGTGGGGTATGCAGAACCGTTAACATTGGCGTTTTTATGGTATTTGCCATTGTAATTGGAATATAGTGAAGGGAGTTGTTAAAAATAACGTCGAACCCAAAATCATCAATCGAGTTCATCAGTTTGAAATAAGCATGATGTTCTGCAATATATTCTGAAGGAAGATCTTTTCTCTTAATCCTGAATCCGCTATCCTCATCATAATCGTCATCCGATAGAATAGCATGTACAGGCAGGGTTTCGTCTGATTTGGAACTGGCAAATAGTAGCACTTCATGCCCTTGTTCGACTAATAATGTTGTAATTTGATGGGTGAAGACTTCTAAGCCACCTGCAAAGGGTGTTTTTATTGGATGTTTTAAATGAGCGATAATGCCGATTTTCATATTGTAGGTGGAGTATAATTGATCTTTACCTTTATTAACTCCGAAATCTTGCGATTGTTTAATTTTTCGCCAATCATATCCTTCATGTTGTGTTTTCCAATCCATGTGATAAAAACGTAAGCTTTACAGGTAGGTGCGTTTTTTACCAGTAAATCAGCTAGGTAATCAATTGTGGGCCAATTCCTTCCCTCAAAATGTATAAAAATGTTATTTATAGGGGCAAAAGGTTTAGTCGAAAAGCACTATTATTCGAAACTATTTGCCGATATGCTCTAACCAAGTACAACAATTTTCTTTTTCTAGTGTTGGTTTATAAAAAAGGAAAATGAATAAACCCGAATGGACCACCATCTTTTTAAACGACCTTGATCTTTCGCTAACCTTAGAGATTGTAATTAGAACTGTAATCATGTTCGTGTTAGTGCTATTATTTCTCCGCTCCACAGGCAAGAAAGGTGTGCGTCAGTTAAGTATATTTGAGGTTGCCATTATCATTGCGCTGGGCTCGGCCGCGGGCGACCCGATGTTTAATCAAGATGTTGCGATATTGCCGGCATTGGTGGTATTTGCGGTTATCTTAATGGTTTACAGGTTAATTACCTATCTCACATCAAAGAGCGAAAAAGTAGAACGTTTACTGGAAGGTGAACCGATGTACATCATAGAAGAAGGTAAATTTAGTCTTTCGGAAGCGGGCGATTCCAACTTTGCAAAGGATGAATTTTTTGCGGAGATGCGCGTGCAGAATATTGAGCACTTGGGGCAGGTTAGAATAGCCGTGCTAGAAACCAACGGCCAAGTGAGTTTTTTATACTATGATGTGAAAGAAACCAAGCAAGGGCTTCCCATATTCCCTAAGCCCTATAGTCTTAGGTCGGAGCATATTGCACAAAAGGGTTTGTATGCCTGTACCCGCTGTGGAAATGTGGAGGAGCTGGAAAGTAAACAGCAATGTACGCGCTGTGGCAAACACGAATGGGTACCAGCAATAAACACTATCCGTACGGTTTAGCGCATCTTAATCGGCATTAATTTGCTCCATTTCAAGGCTCATGTTCTTTGTTACAATCCTTTGGGCGGTTTTAATGTTATATATAAAAAGAAAAATATATGTGGATTTTATGGGCGGTGCTTGCGGCAATATCTGCTGCACTTGTTATCGTATTAACAAAAGCTGGATTAAAAAATGTAGATCCTAGTTTAGCATTTGCCATTCAGGCGCTGCTTATTGTATTCATTACCTGGGCAGTAGTGCTGTATCAAGGAAACTTTGAATCGTGGAGAGGGATAGAAAAAAACGCATGGATTTTTCTACTTTCAGCTGGTGTGTTTACTACGCTTTCAACCTTGTTTTCTTATAAGGCATTGAGTATGGGGCCTGCTTCATACGTGGCTACCATCGAGCGCATGTCGTTGGTGGTGGCAATTGTGCTCTCTGTAATTTTTTTGAAAGAAAAACTTACCTGGCAAATTGTAGTTGGAGGAACCGTGATGCTCGGGGGAGCCATTTTAATTGCATTATCAGATAGCGGAGAATAAATTTCGATTACAATCGCATCGAAAATAATGCCTGCTACAAAATTTAGATTAAACTTCACCGATCGGTTATATTCACGTTTCGTATGATTAGATGTGGTGCAACAAGATGGCCCATAACATCCATAAACGCAATTTTTTTTAAGCTGAATAGAAATGTTAAAACCTAGAGGCGGAAAAAAGGTGCCAGTTGAGCATCAGCTTGAAGTTTAATCAATTGCTGTTCGTTAAGTGGCTTGGTGCAGAAACCTTTAACCAAGCTGTAAGCGTTTGCTTTTTCTCTTTCGCTAGCTTCTGTAGATGAAGTTACAATAACCACTTTTGTATTGTTGTCATTAGCATGATCTTTTATCGCTTCTAAAAACGACCATCCATTCATTACCGGCATGTTAATGTCTAAGAATATGAGGTTAGCCACATTGTCATCATCTTTTTCGAAATGTTTTAGCGCCGGCAGTGCCGAATTGAATACCTCAGGTTCGGTTACCATGCCATAATCGTTTAATATGGTTGAATGTAAAAAGAGTGCGATATTATCATCATCAATAATCATGATTTTATAAATCTTTTTCAATTGGCTTCGACAAATTTGAGGGTTATAGATAAGACAACTAACATCAATAGAACACTACTTTTGCGCCTGTTGTTTTGTCGAAGCCATTTTTGATTAGGATTTATTTTCTTGGCCGGTGCCAATGTCATCTACAATCCCTTTTACCACGCCATCAAGCTTAATTGCACTTTCTACAATCATCGTACATATTGATTTTAACTCCTCGCTATCAGAGCGTTTCTCCAATATCTCGGTAAGGGCAAGGATGTTGGTTAAGGGAGCACGAATTAAATGGGCTTGCTGATAGGAAATTTTGTTCAAAAGAGAATTTGTTTGCTCAATTTTATTGATTGCACCTTCCAGATGCTCGCGATCGGACACAAATTGGGTGATGTTGTAACCTAAGCAAAAAATACCGAGTGGTTGCCCCGCATCATCAAAAATGGCCTTGTACTCCCATTGGGTATAAAGATAACCTCCTTTACCATCGTGCTTGCGGATTGTAGCCGGGTAAAGGTGACCTGGGTTTTCAAAGCATTTTATGGATACCTCCTGACAGGTTTGGCGGTCGTCTTCGTGCATCGTAACGTGATAGGGTTGGCCCACGAAGTCGTCAGATATGTAAGAGAATTGTTCAGCATAGTGTGGATTTACATAAGCGTAATTTCCATCCATACCGGCGATAATGATATAAAAATAATTAGACGATTCGAGCAGCGCCTTAGTTTCTGTCATTGATTTCATAGAAGATAGGGAAGTTGTTTGGTATTAAATAGCCTTAATTTCGAGCCGATTTATACATTCGTTTTACGGAAACGATATTAGCCTTTATATGCTATCGATCATCTGGAGCGTTTGAGTTTGTTTGAAAGGGTTAATTTTCTACAAAATAAATAATTTTTTACGCAGGTTGTATTTTTTTATTTAAATAAATGGCATCAGAATTTTTCCCTAGCGGTCGCTCTACCAGCCATCAAGTTTTGATATCCTTACACATATTTTAATCGGCATGTAGTGAAAGGTCAACTAAAATATCAATCACATACAGATAAGATTTGAGCTATTTGCCATCTTTTAAAACAAGTTATAAACAAAAATAAAGATTATTAAATTCATCATTAACAGCCTATTAGCTTTGGTTGTAAGCAAAGTATCCACATCTCTTTATTTTGCTAATATTTTTAGTATTTTTGATCTATAATTCAACCCTGTTATGATTAGAGAACTAGAGATACCCAAAAATAATGTACTTGATACGCTTGACAATCCAGGCCGTGTTTCAGGCTTCATATCTCCCGCAGAGGATTACAAACAAAGAAGATTGCATATTGCACAGCGGATTGTGAGCGATCCAACAAACACTTTTTATTTTGAAGCCGACGACGATCACATGAGGTATTTCGGCATTATGAAAGGCAGCATCATCATTGTAGATAAATCTATCCAAGTAAAATCTGGTATGTTAATCGTTTGCTGCGTAGATGATGAATGGCTTACCCGAAAGCTTCTTGTAAATGGTGCCCATACTTATCTGTGCATTAACGATGGGATGGACGCCTGCATGAACATTACAGGTAAAAACATCACCGTATTTGGAGCAGTTACATGGACCTGTTTACCCCATTCAAATCAGAACCATGTTCGCACTGGCCGATTGTAATAATTTCTATGCAAGCTGCCACAGGCTCTTCGAACCACAGTACAACGGCCTTCCGGTAGTGGTGTTGAGCAATAATGATGGCTGTGTAATTGCCCGTAGCAACGAGGCGAAGGCATGTGGTATTGCAATGGGCGCACCGTTTTTCAAAATTAAATCAGAAATTGAGAAGCACAAGATTGCCGTATTCAGCAGTCACTATACCCTCTACGGAGACATTAGCGCAAGGGTAATGACTAATTTGGCACGGTTTACCCCCGATGTGGAGGTGTACAGCATAGACGAATGCTTTCTGGGTTTAAGTGGTTTCGATAATTTATACGAGTATGGAAAGGAGATTAGAGAAACCGTAATTAAAAATACTGGGATTCCCATTAGCGTGGGCATAGCCCCAACCAAAGTGCTGGCCAAGGTGGCAAATAAAACCTCAAAAAAACACAATGGCGTAATGGTGCTTCAAACCGAAGCACAAATTGCAAATGCCCTTAGCGATTACCCTGTAGAAGATTTATGGGGCGTGGGTAGGCAGTTTGCGCACAAACTGATTAAAGGCGGAATAGAAACAGCCGCACAGTTTAGAGCCTTGCCTATGGATTGGGTGCAGAGCAACATGACCATTGTGGGCTTAAGAATGTGGCGAGAACTTTGGGGCGAAAGTTGCATTCCGCTAAAAACCGTACTCGATCCAAAAAAAGGCATGTGCACCAGCAGAGCCTTCGGAAAATTGACCACAGATTACAACCAACTTAAAGAAGCCACATCAAGTTATGCAGCACGCTTAGGCGTTAAACTCCGACGCGAAAAGCTCTGTGCCAGTGTAATTTCGGTTCGTTTGTTAACCAACAAATTTGGTCCCGAAGCTTTGCAAGCCTACCCAGCCATTACCATCCCCTTAGCCCATCCGGTTAACAACACGGTCAATCTCGTAAACACCGCATTGTTCGGCTTAAAAAAAATTTACCTCCGCGGTTATCTCTTTCAAAAGGTAGAAGTTACCGCCACAGGCTTGCTTCCAGAAACCGAAGTACAGCTGAATATTTTTACGGCATTTAAGGGCGTAAAACACGATCAGGTATCGAAAGTATTAGATCGACTTAATTTACACTATGGCTCAGGAACCTTAAGAATGGCTGGCGAAGGTAAAGCGCAAGAATGGACGATGAAGCGAGAATTTCTAAGACCCAGCTATACAACCAATTGGAACGACATTATAAAAGTTAAATAAGATGGAAGCATTAATCGAATTAATTAAACAGTACTTATTAAAGGAAGCATCAACCCTTAACCAAATTAACGATAAACCTAAGCCTAAAGGCAAGCCGTAAAACTATAGCACTGGTTGGCGTGTTATCCATTAAATGTAAAACATGTGCGCCAGATATACATTAACAGCCGAAGAAAAGGAAATCCTAAAAAGCCATCCACACCAAATTCAAGGTGAGTGGACCCCAAACTATAACCTCGCCATTACACAGAAAGGATTAGTAATTACTGCGGATGAGCCTGACATCATCCAGCAGATGACTTTTGGTATTGTACCTTACTTTGCCGATAGCTTAAAGCTAACGCGCGACACTTGGAACATTAAAAGCGAAACGGCAATGGAAAGCAAGCTCTGGCGGCCACTTTTGGTCAATCATAAAACCTGTTTGGTTATGGCCGATAGCTTTTACGAATGGAAAGAACTTGGGGTAGGCGATAAGCAACCTTACCGCTTTACCGTAAAAGACAGAAAGTTATTCTGTTTCGCAGGTTTATGGTCGCAATGGGTTGATCCTGAAACGAAAGAGAAATTCCGTACCTACGGCATTTTAACAACCGAGGCTAACCCTCTGGTTGCAGAAATACATGCTAAAAAACGCATGTCCGTAATTTTAACCAAAGCCGAAGAAGAAATTTGGTTGAGCAAAACTTTACCGCTTAATACCAAGCTTACTGTGCTCGATACGTTCCCGCAAGAGTTAATGAAACGAGAAATGGTGAGCAAACGCGTTAATGCGGTTTCAACCTTAAAAAAACCAAACAACGATTCCGATTTGTTATTGCCTTTGAATACGGACGAGGATTTGTAAATTCTGCTAGTCGGTATTTGCAATCCCTCAAGCTAGTCGGGATTTGCAAGACCGTCTTGGGAACTAAGGATTTTTAATCCTTTATAAATGATTGTACCAGTGGATTGCAAATCCACAGCTCTATGGACGAGATTTTTTGCTAGTCGGGATTTGCAATCCCGTCTTGGGAACTAAGGATTTTTAATCCTTCATAAATGATTGTATCAGTGGATTGCAAATCCACAGCTCTACGGACGAGATTGCAAATCTCGTCCAGCTTTTGCTAGTCGGGATTTGCAATCCCGTCTTGGGAACTAAGGATTTTTAATCCTTCATAAATACTTGTATCAGTGGATTGCAAATCCACAGCTCTATGGACGAGATTGCAAATCTCGACCAATCTGCTATTCGGGATTTGTAATCCCGTCTTGGGAACTAAGGATTTTTAATCCTTTATAAATGATTGTATCAGTGGATTGCAAATCCACAGCTCTAAGGACGAGATTGCAAATCTCGACCAGCTTTTGCTATTCGGGATTTGTAATCCCGTCTTGGGAACTAAGGATTTTTAATCCTTCATAAATACTTATATCAGTGGATTGCGATCCACAGCTCTATGGACGAGATTGCCAACCTCGACCAATCTGCCAGTCGGGATTTGCAATCCCGTCTTGGGAACTAAGGATTTTTAATCCTTCATAAATGATTGTATTAGTGGATTGCAAATCCACAGCTCTACGGACGAGATTGCAAATCTCGACCAGCTTTTGCTAGTCGGGATTTGCAATCCCGTCTTGGGAACTAAGGATTTTTAATCCTTCATAAATGATTGTGTTAGTGGATTGCAAATCTCGACCAGCTTTTGCTAGTCGGGATTTGTAATCCCGTCTTGGGAACTAAGGATTTTTAATCCTTCATAAATACTTATATCAGTGGATTGCGATCCACAGCTCTATGGACGAGATTGCCTATCTCCACCAAATCTGCTAATCGGGATTTGCAATTCCGTCTTTTTAAATGCTGTCTTTTTATCAATTATCTTGATAGTTTGGAAAAGGATGTTCAAATTCGTCATTGGAAATCAACCCCTTAGAAACACCATGAGCATCAAAAAAAATAGATTACGCGTATTAACGCCATCCAGAATTGTAGCACCTATTTTTATGATGCTATGCTTTCTTAAAGGTGCAGATGCGCAGAATACCGTAACCAAAGTTATTCCGGCAGAACTCAGCGAAATCTCAGGCTTGGTGATCTCTAAAAACAACCTTTTTTACGTACATAACGATAGCGGAGACACCTCGCGCATCTTTGCCATGGATGCCAAAGGCAATTTGGTATCTACAATATACTTTAAGGGCGATCCATCGATAAAACAACTTGGCGTTGCCGATTGCGAAGACATCGCTGCTGGCCCTGGCCCAATAAAAAATAAGAGTTATATCTATTTAGGCGACATCGGAGACAACGCCTCTAATCGTCCTTATGTTACCGTATATAGATTGCCAGAGCCGAGCAACTTTACCAAGAAGATGCAAATCGTAGGAGAAGCAATCCATCTAAAATATCCAAATGGACCGCAAGATGCCGAAACACTGATGGTTGATCCCATTACGAATGAGCTTCTCATCATATCCAAACGACAAGATACAGTTGGCATTTATTCGGCATCACTAAAGTTTAAAAAAAATGATACCGTTACCATGAAAAAGCAAGGCGGTCTTTTTCTTCCAGGCAAAGGTTTGCTGAAGTATATTGTTGCAGGTGATATCTCCCGTGATGGGCAGCAAATCATCATAAAAACTTATACGACTGTGTATTATTGGTTAAGAAAGGGAAACGAACCAATTGCTGAAACCTTAAAACGGACGCCCACAAAACTACCCTACACACTAGAGCGACAAGGGGAGGCCATTGGTTTTACTCCAGATGGAAAGTCATACTACTGCATAAGCGAAGGAAAAAACGCTATAATTTACAAGTATGCGCTCCCTGCTAAATGAAATTAGACATTCTTAATTAAGAAAAAATCTAAGAGCCCCGCCTTTCATACCTTACACAACTTAGGGGGTTCAAATTAAATGTTCTCAAAAAACTAATTTTAACTAATAAATCACCTCAACCATTAAGTTTTTCTAACTTATACCCATCAGCCAAAAAACTACCATCAATCAAAAATTAAAA
The DNA here is from genome assembly GCF_003173595.1 of Pedobacter yonginensis. GTDB lineage: Bacteria > Bacteroidota > Bacteroidia > Sphingobacteriales > Sphingobacteriaceae > Pedobacter > Pedobacter yonginense. The sequence goes on along the minus strand of NZ_QGNZ01000001.1, from coordinate 1,464,592 downwards.
TCCACAAAAAAACCCTCCAGTTTTCACTGAAGGGTTTGTGGGCCCAGCTGGGCTCGAACCAGCGACCAAAAGATTATGAGTCTTCTACTCTAACCAACTGAGCTATAGGCCCCGGAAAAAACATTTGTTTTTTGCGAGTGCAATGTTACAAATTTGCATTCAAATTTCGAAAAAGATTTGCCCTAAAAATTAAATAAATATAAATAATAACTCATTTTCAATAGATTATAAGTTAAATCAAATTTAATTTGGCACAGCATAAACCTATTTGCCCTTTCATTGTTTATCGTTAAAACAAAATAAAGGAGCAGAAATAATAAGTTTTTCAGGCAATTAAAACCACAGTCAGCATACAAGCCAACACATAACTCAAAAGTAAAATAGTAGCGTATAAACTGATTGATGCAAGATGTGCTTAATATTTTATGAAATTTAGCTTAATTTTAACCTCAATCAGAAAATTATCCTCAGATTAGATTCAAAATGACATCATTCCCCATTACCCCAAACATTTTCAACACATATGCTCATGAATTATAAGCAACTCCAAGAAGATGTAGAGCAACACGTAAGCCAATACTTCGATACCCACAGCGATCCACGATTGGTTTACCACAACTATAAACACACCAAAGAAGTAGTTAACGCAGCACAGCAAATTGCCAATCACTATCAACTTAGCGAAGAAGATTTCTTTGTAGTTACCGTTGCGGCCTATTTTCACGATACCGGATACTTTGAAGACGCGCTAAACCACGAAGCAAAAGGCGCAGAACTGGCAGAAGAGTACCTAAGCAAGCACAAAGTGAACGCAGAAATTAGAAAAAGCGTAAGCGAAGCCATCTTGAGCACCAAAATCCCACAAAAGCCAAATACCCAGCTCGATAAAATTTTATGCGATGCAGACCTTTTTCATTTAGGACTGTCAGATTTTAGAGAAAAAGGCAAATTGATGCACAAAGAAGTAGAGCAGATTTATAAAAAAGACATCAATAAAAAAGAATGGCGCAAGAAAGACATCCAATTTATGGAGTCGCACCATTACCATACCGATTATGCCGCATTATTGCTTAACGATCAGAAACAGAAAAACATCGAAAAGCTTAAAAGCAAGCTAACCTCACAAGAAGTAATCGCCACAGAGATTGCAGAACCCAAAAACTTTGCCCCAGAAGTGGTAAAAAACGGCAATAAAAAATCTAAAGATAGCAGACCCGATAAAGGCATAGAAACCATGTTCAGGATTACATCGGCAAACAACCAGCGCCTGAGCGATATGGCCGATAACAAAGCACACATCCTCATCACCGTTAACTCCATTATGTTGTCCTTAATCGTAAGTTTGCTTTTAAGGCGGTTAGAAGATCATGGGAACCTTATTATCCCAACCTTTATCCTCCTAATGGTAAGTTTAACCTGTGTGGTGGTATCTATATTGTCAACCCGTCCATCCATCCCAAAGGGAGAATTTACCCAAGAAGATATGGACAACAAAAAAGTAAACCTGCTTTTCTTCGGTAACTTTTATAAAATGAGTTTGCCAAGCTATACCGATGGCATGGTTAAGGTAATGAACGATAAAGATTTCTTGTATGGAACATTAATAACCGATGTGTACTCGCAGGGCGTTGTTTTGGGGAGAAAATACAAGCTCATCCGTTTAGCCTACAATATTTTTATGTTTGGTTTAATAGCAGCCGTATTTGCATTTGTTATCGCATACGCCGTTTACGGTAAACTTTAATCACCCAAATGATTGCAACATCCCTTTTTAACAGAGATTTAAGCTGGTTAAAATTTAACGAACGAATTTTGGCCGAAGCCGAAACAAATACCGTTCCCTTATTGGAGCGAATAAAATTTCTGTCTATTTTTTCATCCAATCTAGATGAATTTTACCGCGTGCGGATGCCAGTTCTTTTAGCCTTGCAGAAGCTGAGCAATAAAGACAATAACGATATACAAATCGCTGATGATCTGTTGGTTACCGCCAATCAGCTCATTGCCAGTCAGCAACAGCGCTATGGGCAAGTCCTAAAAACCGATATCATTCCACAGCTCAAGCAGAACCACATCAACCTGATTTATGCAGAGCCATTTCCCGAAGAGATTGAAGAAGAAGTAAACCGATACTTTTTAAGTCAGGTAATGGCATTTTTGCAACCTGTGTATGTAGATGAAAAAACAGATTTCTTCCCATCCAATAACGAGCTTTATTTTTTAATCAACCTTAAAAATGGATCAAAAAATAAGGTGGTCATTTTAAATATTCCATCGAACGAGCTCCCACGCTTTTTAAAAATTGAGCAGGATAAGCAAACCTTTATTGTTTTTCTAGACGATATTTTGCGCCACCACCTGCATCAGGTTTTTCCTCACGATGAAGTGTTAGGCTGCTTTAGTTTTAAGGTAACTAGAGATGCGGAGATTGATTTAAAAGACGAATATTCGGGTAACCTATCCGATCAGTTAGAGAAGCAACTCCTCAAAAGAGATTTCGGCTTGGCAACCCGTTTCCTGCATCAACCAGGCATCCCAGCACCCATTCTAGATCTACTTAAAAAGCTTTTCAATTTAAAGAAAGCGAATATGGTAGAAGGTGGGCAATACCATAATCTTAAAGATTTGATGGCATTTCCAGTAAATGTTCCTAATCTATCAAACGATAAATGGTCGAAAATATGCAATACCGATGCAATAGGAGGAACCCTAACCGAAGAGATTTATAAAAACGACATCATCATCCATACGCCTTACCAAAGTTACGATAGCATTTTGCGTTTCTTTAATGAAGCCGCAATTGATGAAAGCGTAGAAGAAATTTGTGTAACCCTTTACCGTGTAGCCAGCGATTCTAAAATTGTAAACGCCCTAATCAGCGCAGCCAAAAATGGCAAAAAAGTTTCCGTTTTGGTCGAATTAAAAGCCCGATTTGATGAAGCCAACAACATTAAGTGGGCAAAAAAAATGAAGGCCGTAGGTGTAGAAATTATTTACAGCGTAACCGCACTAAAAGTACATGCAAAAGTAGCCCTCGTTAAAAGAAAAATTGGAGATAGAACCCGCAATGTTGGCCTCTTTGCCACAGGAAATTTTAACGAAAGTACAGCAGCATTTTATACCGATCATATTTTAATGACGGCCAATAAAGATATGCTTCGCGAAGTGGAGTTGCTATTCATTTTTCTGCGAAAGAGGGTAAAGCCCACCTCCGCCGATTTAATCAAATTCCAACACCTCTTGGTCGCACAGTTTAATCTTCAGTCAGCATTTATCAATCTAATCGATCGAGAAATTGAACATGCCAAAGCAGGTAAGCCGGCACACATTACCATTAAAATGAACAACCTCGAAGAAAAAGTTTTAATCAACAAACTTTACGAGGCATCAGAGGCAGGCGTAAAAATTGAAATGATTGTTCGAAGCATTTGCAGGTTAATTCCAGGCGTAAAGGGCATGAGCGAGAACATTCGCATAACCAGAATTGTCGATCGTTATTTAGAGCATGGCCGAATTTTCGTCTTTCATAATTTAGGCAAAGAAGAGGTGTATTTAGGCTCGGCAGATTGGATGAACAGAAACATTTACCGCCGAATAGAAGTATGCTTTCCCATTTATGATGAGCGCATTAAAGCCGAAATTTTAGAAATTATGAATATCCAAAAACAGGATAACATCCAAGCTGTTATTATAAACGAGCAAATGGAAAATATCCCTGTAAAAAAAGGAAAAGTTCCTTTTCAATCTCAAAAGGAAATTTATCAGTATCTAAAAAACAAAATTTAACACCTTATGAAAATTACAAAAATCACCATATCCTTACTATTTGTATTAACGGCTATTGCTTTTTTCGGTATTTCTTGTGTAAATGCAGAACATAAAGACAAGAATGAAGATACTGCCTCAAACTCGCTGCAACCAAAAGGCGATTTGCCGTATGATTTGGAAAATCCTGTAAAATACAACATGCCACAAAATCTTTTTGAAATATCAGGCATCGTGTTTCACAATGGAGATGCGAAAGAAGTTTTTGCCATACAAGATGAAGATGGGGATGTATTTCATTTGGGCTTAAGCGATAAGAAATCGAAGTTCACAAAATTTGGAGGTAAAGGCGATTATGAAGATGTAACCATCATCAAAAACCACGTCGTGGTACTAAAAAGCAACGGCGAGCTGCACACCTTCCCAATTTCCGAAATCAATAAACCAGAAGCCGGAAATGTAATTAAAACCAAAGATTTGGTACCAAAAGCAGAATATGAAGGCTTAGCAGCAGATGAAAAAACAGGCTTAATTTACATCTTAACCAAAGACAGTAAAGGCGATTCAAAAGCAAAAGAATCAAGCATTTACGCCTTTAGTTTTGCGGCAGACGGCAGCTTCAAAGCAAGCGGAACATTTGGTTTATCACATAAAGATATTGCTGCATCAGCAGGAAGCGATAAAACCAGATTCCGCCCATCAGCCTTAGCTAAAAACTTGAAAACCAACGAGTGGTACATCCTTTCTTCCGTAAATAAACTATTGGTGGTAACCGATGAAAACTTTAAAGTTAAAGCAACTTACCCATTAAATGGAAGTTTATTTAACCAACCCGAAGGTATTGCATTCGATAACAATAACAACCTTTACATCTCAAACGAAGGCGGAACATTAGCCGCCGGAAATATTTTAATGTTTAAAAATAAGAAACCGTAAATTAGCTTTACGATCATTGATAAATGCCCTGCTATGATTAAAAATTTTACCCTATTTTCAATTTTACTATTATTTTTTTTCACTGCATCGGCACAAAAAGATGTTAAGTACCGAGTAATTTTATTCGGCGATGCAGGCGAAATGAATACTGCACAAATGCAGGATTTAAAAAATGCCGCCAAACAAATCATCCCTAAAAAAACGACAGTAGTTTATCTCGGCGATAACATTTACCCCACAGGGATGGGCTTGCCAGGCAGTTTAGAAGAGGAGGATACTAAAAAAATCCTTCAATCGCAGTTCGAGCCAATGCGCAAAATGGGCGCTGCGGTTTATTTTATTCCGGGTAACCACGATTGGGATAAATCAGGACCAAAAGGATTGGCTAAAATTAAAGCACAAGATGATTTTTTAAAAGCGCAAAACGATCCATTGCTTAAATTGATACCCCAAAATGGTTGTCCAGATCCCGTTGCCATCCAACTTACCGATAAATTAACCATCATCGCGTACGATAGCGAATGGTGGTTGTTCCCCTATAACAAACAAAATCCAAATGGCGAATGCGATTGCAATACCAAGGACGAGGTTTTAGTAAAAATGGAAGACCTCCTAGAACAAAATAAAGGCAAAGTTATTTTGTTGGCTTCGCATCACCCGTTTCAAAGTTACGGGCCACACGGTGGATACTTCAATCTTCGCAATCACCTGTTTCCATTAACTTCCTTAAACAAAAATTTATACATCCCATTGCCTGTTTTAGGCTCGGTATATCCAATTTTAAGGTCAACCTTACTCAGTCCTGAAGATTTAAACCATCCTGCCTATAAAGATCTCATCAAATCTGTAAATGGTGTTTTTGGCGATTACCCAAATGTTACCTATGTATCCGGGCACGAACATGGTTTGCAATTAATAAAAAGCAAACAACTCCAAATTGTAAGTGGTTCTGGATCAAAGGTTTCGCCCAACAAGGAAGGTAAAAATTCCCTATTCCACGAAATGCAGCAAGGCTATGTGGTTGCAGATCAGTTGATGAACAATGATATGCGCTACGAGTATTATATTTATGCCGACTCTGGCGTGCAACGCGTTTTCAGCTACACCAAAAAATTCGAAACCATCACTCAAAAGGCGAGAAACCGAGATAAGCCAATTTTAGCCGACAGCATAACCATCAGAATAAAACCCGAATACGATAGTGTAGGCCGTTTCCACAGATATATATTTGGCGAAAATTACCGTAAAGAATATGCACAGAAAACCACCGTTCCCGTTTTAAGGATATCTAAACTTTTTGGAGGGTTAAAAGCCACCCAACGCGGAGGAGGTAATCAATCACGTTCGCTTCGTTTAGAAGATAAAAACGGCAAGGAATACGTGCTTCGAAGCGTAGAAAAGTTTCCCGAAGTGCTTCTGCCCGCACAATTGCGAGAAACCTTTGCTAAAGACATCATTAAGGACAACATGTCTGCCCAACATCCATTTTCTGCCTTAGTGGTTCCAGAATTAGCAAAAGCAGGCGGAGTGCCACATACCAACCCAATTATTGGTTGGGTATCGCCAGATGATAATTTAGGCGAATTTGAACCCGCTTTTGCAAATACCCTTTGTCTTTTAGAAGAAAGAGAACCCACAGGCGAATCGGATAGCTCGCCAAAAATGGATAAAAAACTAACTGATGATAACGACAACACACTAGATGGGCCAGCTTGGCTTCGCGCCAGAGCCTTGGATGTATTGCTCGGAGATTGGGATAGGCACGAAGATCAATGGCGATGGAAAGAAACCAAAAAAGATGGAGGCTCCCGTTACAGCCCAATTCCAAGAGATCGAGATCAAGTTTTCTTCCGGTCAGACGGTAAATTACAACGTTTTACCCAAAGCTCTTCGCTACTGCCAATGATGCAAGGCTACGAACGTAAAATTCAAAATATCGATTGGTTTTTGTGGGAAGGAAGAGAACTCAGCAGCCGTTGGACAGCCGACATTGATGAAAAAGAATGGGATGAGATTATAAAAGATTTCTGTGCGAATTATAACGATGCAGTATTCGAAAAAGCATTGAAAAAACTCCCAGAGCCTAGTTATTCGCTTCATCACGATGAGCTTTTGGCTCAAATGAGAACAAGGATTGAGATGTTGCCAAAACTGATGAACGATTACTATCATTTCTTCAATCGCATTGTAGATATAGAAGTAACCAATAAAAATGAATTGATACACATTGCTGATGCGCCCGATAATGGTATGGCCATCAAAATCAATAAAATATCCAAAGAAGGAAACATCAAAGAAGAGCTGTACAATCGCGTTTTCGATCCGAAGATAACCAAAGAAATTCGTGTTTACATGCACAATGGCAACGATAGTTTAATTTTGAACAACAAAACCTCAAAAATTAAATTGCGCATTATTGGCGGCAAAGGCACCAAATATTATGATTTTGAAAACAGCAATGCCTCTGTAACGCTCTATGGACGAAAAGATAAGGCTACTTATAAAGGTGAGGATGCAGATCGGGTGAGAAAGATCATCTCTAACGATACCTCAAACTTCAGCTACATTCCAAAAGACATGTATAAGAGAGCCTCATTAAACTTAAATGCAGGTTTCAATAACGATGATGGATTATTATTGGGCTTGGTGTACAAGCAAACCAACCCAGGCTTTAGGAAACAACCGTATGGCAATTCGCAAACCGTTTCATTTCTGCATTCATTTTCTACCTCAGCATTTAGGTTTAACTACAGAGGCGAGTGGCTCAAGGCATTGGGTAAAGGCGATTTTATTTTGAAAGCCGATGCCTATGCACCCAACAATACACAAAACTTTTTTGGTTTGGGTAACGATACCCGCTTCGATGAGCATGGCGATGAAATTAGATACTACAGAACAAGATTCAACCTCTATCAAATAGACCCCTTAATGCGTTGGAGAAGACCGAAATCAACCTTCAGTTTCGGGCCATCTTTACAATACTATAAGCTCGATGCAGATGATAATAACGGTCGCTTCATTAGAAACACAGCACAACTCCACTCATCAGATAGTTTAACCATTGATAATGAGAAGATGTTTGCCGGTGCTATTGTAAACTTTACCAACAACACCCGCGACAACGACTTACTACCAACACTTGGCAGTTATGTCGATTTTAAATTGGTCGGTTACAAAGGCATCAATAAATATTCAAATTCATTCGGACAATTAACCGCCAGCATTTCGCTGTATAAAAACTTAGATGGTAGGAAAGCATTTATCTTGGCAGATCGTTTTGGAGGAGGGGTAACCGTTGGAAAACCAGCCTTTTACCAAGCGCTTTATCTTGGTGGGCAGGGGAATTTGCTAGGCTATCGCCAATTTAGGTTTGCAGGAGAGCATATGTTCTACAACAATTTAGAACTGAGGGCTAAAATAGGCGATTTGGTCAGTTATATCTTACCCGGACAAGTTGGCTTATTGGGTTTTTATGATGTAGGGAGAGTTTGGAAACGGGATGAAGCCTCTACCACTTGGCACCATGGAGTAGGTGGGGGGGTGTATTTCGCTCCGGCATCACTCACAGTTGTGCGATTTGTTATGGGACACTCCACAGATGGTTGGTATCCATACGTTTCTATAAATTTTAGGTACTAAATTTGTGTAACATACTTATAGAGAGATTATCCAAGTATTACGTTTATCAGACTAATTTTATTTTAACCTGTATGTATCTTTGTAGAATAATCATCCAGTAAGCATATTCACCCTATAATTCACATCCCATAATAAACAAATACAATGAACACCAATGTAATACAGATTAATAAAAACGAATGTATTCATTGCCAGGTGGAATCCAATCTGTCATTCCGCCCACTTGTTGAATACCTCAAAACCAGATTGAAAACCGAGCAATCTGTAAAATCAGAGTTTTATAGGTTTTTGTTAGAAAAAATTGAGAAAAATGAAGCGCTTCTAGGCAACATTCCGGCAGAAGAATTATCGAAATATCAAGATACATTAGAATTAATTTTTACCATTCTAACCCCTTTGATGGCAAATGAAGATGATCTTTATTGGGCCCTGAGTACGCCAATTCCCGATCAGATTTTCTTTAGTACAAACGCATTTTACAACTTTTTTAAAGATCACGATCCTAAAAACAAAGTATCAAAAGATAACGAGCCCGTAGAAAAAAAGCAGTTGAAATTTATTTATAACCTAATTTTAGGTCGTTTCTATAATTTCAGTTCCGTATTAAAAAACGAGATCATCTATGCCCATATCGATACCGAAACTAAGTTAACTTCGTACTATAACATCCAAACCGATACTAAATTTGTAGAAATTTTACACAAAGGCGATTTGCCTGAAATTAATTTTGAAGAGCTTGGTCAGCATTTCCAAGACAATTCAGAGTTAGAATATTTAACAGAAGTTTTGCCACTATCAAACTTCCTCTTTGAAGGTTTCAGCGTAATTTCGATTACCGATGTTACCCTTCAACATGCAATTGATGGCATTAGAGATGCCTTGGTTAACCATAATTATCAAACCGAAGCCTATACCCATGTTATACAAGCCCTAAAAACATTGGGTGGAAATGGAAACCTAGAATTTGGTTTAATGCCATTTTTAACCGTTAACAAAAAGCTGGTATTTGACAATAAAGAGTTTTCTCAAAGCATGCTCATCAATTCGGCAAAGGCATCCAATTTGGAAGAAGAGGTATTCTATTCACTGGTAGATAAGTATAAAGAAAACCCAAGAGCCATTTTTGTCAGTTCTATTAACGACGATCAAATTGATAAAGACCCGTTTTTACGCGTGTTAAAAGCAGCAGGTGTTTGTTCTTATTCGGTATTGCCAGTTTATTACAATACTCAATTAGCGGGTGTTTTAGAAGTATATTCGAGCAAAGAAGTTTTGGTTGATGATAAATTATTATCCAGGTTGCGTCCCGCAATGCCACTTATCGGCCAACTTTTTCAGTACAGCATAGAAGAATTTGATGCCAAAATGGACGAAGTTTTGATGGATAAATTCACTGCGCTTCAACCCTCTGTAGAATGGAAGTTTAACGAAGCCATTTGGCATTTCCTTCAGCAAAACAAAAATAAAAGCTACCATAAATTAAAGGAGATAGAAACCGTTACCTTTAAACACATGTACCCATTATTTGGGGCTATTGATATTCGTAACTCAACCGTCGAGCGTAATAAGGCCTTGAAAGACGATATGGAAATTCAGCTGAACAGCCTTATCTCGACTTTAAAAGCCATTCGCAAGCATGTTTATTTAGAGCTAACCGATAAGTTGTTGTTCAATTGTAAGGATTGGATTAAACGCATCTGTGATTTTGCATCATCAAACGAAGAAAATTTACTAAAAGAGTTTTTAGAGTCAGAAGTTTACCCATTTTTATCCATCATAAAAGGGAATTATCCAAAAACTGCCGACATCATTGAAAAATATTTTGAAGTTATTGTTCCTGAAACGGGCGATGGTTTCAAAAATAGACGTCAACTGGAAGTTTCTATGCAGTTGATCAACACCGAAGTGAGTCAGTATTTAGAAACCGCTCAGCAAAATCTTCAAAGCTCTTATCCTTGTTATTTTGCCAAGTTTAGAACAGATGGTGTAGAGTACGACATTTATATCGGTCAAGAAATTGCACCAGATAAGCCATTCGATTTGATGTATTTAAAAAACATCCGCTTATGGCAATTAACATCCATGGTAGAGATTGCTCGCCTGTCTAAAGGCTTAATAGGCGAAATGCCAAGACCATTAGAAACCACACATTTGATATTTATCCACTCTAATGCAATTGATATTAGCTTTAGAAACGATGAGCGTAGATTTGATGTGGAAGGAGCGTATAATATTCGTTATGAGGTAGTTAAAAAGCGCATTGATAAAGTTTTAATCAAAAACAAAAATGAGCGTTTAACACAACCCCATAAAATTTCTATGGTTTACTTCAATGCCGAAGAAGCAAAAGAATACATGGAATACATCACCTACATGCAAGATCAAGGTTTGCTAAACGATGATTTAGAACTTTTGGAATTGGATGAGTTGCAAGGTGTTTCGGGCTTAAAAGCTTTAAGAGTTGGCGTTAAATACGTTACGGAGAAGAAACCCAAAGAAATTAAACCCATTGATGTGGATTTGATTGAAAGGGAACTTCAAAAACAATTGTAGAAAACCTTCATACCCCCCCCCTAAAAAATATAACCTCGCAGTTTCTATAAGCTGCGGGGTTTTCTTTAATGCTGAATTTATTTCAGCACCTTAATGGATGTTGATTTGCTTTTAGTTTTCAACGGCATTCGAAAAATTAAACAATTCAGTCTATTTGTACCTTAGTTTACCATCTCTAAACAAATCGAAAGCAGTTTGATAATTCGCAATACCCTGATTTACAATTTTCTTTGGTAAAGCAAAGGGTTTCTGTTCGTTTTTACTTTTGTTATACAGGTAGGTGTCAATCTTTCTATGCGGACTCAAAATAACCAAACTATCGCCTTTCATGTAAACCAATTTCTGGTAAGTGCCTAAAAAAACCCGTGATTCATATTTCTGATCCAGTACATTTTTCCCATAAAATTCACTGGTATAATTCCAACCCAATAAACTCCACAAGGTAGGGAACAAATCAATTTGAGAAGTCATTTTTGAAATGTTCCTATTTTCGGTGTTTTTCAAATTTAAGATCATACAGGGAATTTGATACTTAGAAATATCAATTTCGTTCTTACCAGCACTGCTGGCGCAATGGTCAGCAACGATGATGATTACCGTGTTTTTAAACCAAGGTTTCTTTTTAATCTGATCTATAAACTGCCCAATGGCAAAATCGGTATATTTAACAGCACCCTCTCTGCTGCCAGAAGGAATATCTATCTTGTTATTTGGGAAAGTAAAGGGTCGGTGGTTGGAGGTAGTCATAATAAAATTGTTAAACAACTGACCTTTTTTATATTTCTCATCCGCATCTTTAATGACCACATTAAAAATATCCCCATCGCAAATTCCCCATGCATTTTCGAAAGTAACTGCATCGTCTGATATTAAGGTTCTGGTACCATCGTAAGTTTCATTCAATAACTTTCTTCCCCGATCAACAATGTTGTAACCATTATTGCCGAAGAAATGATTCATGTTATCAAAATATCCATCACCACCATAAAAAAAAGTGTTCACATAGCCCTTTTCCTCAAATACATGCCCAACAGTGTAGAGGTGCTCATTATCCATGCGCCTAACTATACTGCTTCCTGGCGTAGGCGGGATGCCCAACGTTAGAGCTTCCATGCCTCTAACGGTCCGGGTTCCGGTTGCATACATATTGCTAAAGAAAACGCTGTGGTTGGCAAAAGAATCAAGCCTTGGCGTAATGTTTTGTGTATTGCCATAATGCGCCAAAAAATCGGCACTTAAACTTTCCACTGTAATCGTAATTACGTTAGGTTTATAGGCAGAATCTGTTCCTTTTAAGTTTCTTAAAATAGAAAAGCGATCATTTTTGAAGCTCGAATTGCTTTCGGTAAGTTCTTTCCTAACCAATGCAAAAGCATCTTTGTTGGCAATTAAGCTGTAAAAATCGTGGTAGTTTAATTCGTTGTTTTTAAAGGCAGCGAAGAAAGAATAGATACCCGCTTTACTAAGTTCATTTGTATATCGATTATTACCCTGTTCTGCCCAGTTATTTTTAACAATGAATAAAAAAAGCAATGCCGGTACAACGGTTAAAGTAGCATATAACAATCTGTTTTTAAATCGATTATGGCTTTTAAAACTGCTGCTGAAAATTTTGAGTTTATAAAAAAGATAAGTAAGGCCTAAAGCAATTAACAAGATTCCGCCAACCAGTAGGGGTAAAGGATAAGATTCGTTAATGTTATGAATCACCTCATAGGTATAGATGAGATAATCTACCGCAATAAAATTAAATCGGCTCTCAAATTCTTGCCAAAACGTAAGTTCAGCAAAGAAAGAAAAAAGGGTAATGACTAAGAATAGAAAAAATATAGAAAGTGTTAAAACGCGATTCCACTTTTTAACATAAAAGCGATGAGGGATTACCAACAGATATATGGAGTAAAGGGTGGTTAGGATTAATCCAGTGCCCAAGTCGAAAAGAAACCCAACCAGGTAAAATCTCATAACCTCTAAAAATTGAAATTCTGCCTTTTGCGCTGCAGAAACAAATAAAATTGTTCGGATGATGAAAGAAAATACGATGAAATAAATTAAGAAACCCAATAGAATTGAGTATCTGCCCTTAAATATTTGGTTCATTAATTGTTTGGATTTGCGCTAATGTACAAATTGATTCTGAAGAAATGCTGAAGATGATGATAGCAGGGTTTTGGTTTTAATGAAAATGCGGGCGTACAAAAATATTTTTTAAAATTCGTCCTTTCAATTTTGTCTCTCATTTGTAAAACGTCGATGAAGATTATTTAAACTCAATATTTGCCACTGAAACACAGAATATACGGAACAGCAAAATTTCATCTCTTTTAGCCTTGTACTGAAAGTTGAAGCACCTTAACTGAACATACCTACGCTAAGCCTTTAATTATATTAGGTTTGTAAAAAAATTAGAGATGTATTTTCAGAACGTACTTTTTATTATCTTTAAAGATTATTAGCCCTATAAAATCTTATGAAGAAAAAAGTTGTTCTTGTTCAGGATAACAAAGACATCCTAGACATTATGGATCAAGTTTTGGATGAGGAGGGATTTGATGTTACCGCATCATTAACAACCGAACCGATAGAAAATATAGATGAGATTGAACCCGATATCATCGTTATTGACGACCATATTAAAGGCACAAAAAAAGGATCAGAAATTATTAACGAATTAAAATCTGACCCTGAAACTGAAGATATTCCTGCCGTATTAACCTCTACATCAAACAAATTACCACAGCAGGCCGAAGACTGCAATGCTGATGATTACATAGAGAAACCTTTTGATATCGATCACATGGTTGATGTAGTTAAGAAAAACGTTTAAACCGCTTTCTCTAAAGTCGGTTTAAACGTATCGGTGTTTACAGTGGCGTTTAGCTCATGTAATATCGTATATAACCCAAAGTTGGTTCGGTTTACATAAATAAAGTGTTTAACACCTCTAGCTTGTTTAAATTCAGGCATTTTTGATATTTTTTCTCCATAAGCATACAACTGCTCAAAAAATTCTGGCTTACTAAAATCGAAAGATTTGCTGATGTAAGGTTTAGCAAAAAGCTCAATCATTTCTCTGTACGATTTATAATAGAACTCTATTTGTGCTGGGGTATCTTCCTTATGGATCATATCCAGTTTTCTAAAAGCATCTATCGTTTTATCCCGATCATTAATAACATCAGTAGATATTAGCGAGAAAAAAGGGTAATAAAAATCATCAGGCATTTCTTTTATACAGCCAAAATCGATTACACCTAAGTTCTCCTCTGGCGTAATCATAAAGTTGCCTGGATGTGGATCGGCATGTACAGCCCTTAACTCATGCTGCTGAAAATTGTAGAAATCCCACAATGCCTGTCCGATTTTATTCCTCAATTCTTGTGAAGGATTTGTTTTTAAAAACTCTTTCAAATGCAAACCATCAATCCAATCCATTGTTATAATCCGCTTACCCGATAGCTCTGGGTAATATCTCGGAAACACAACATGATCGAGATTGCTACAAGCCTCAGAAAACTCGATAGATCGTTTAACCTCCAACTCGTAATCTGTTTCTTCCAGCAATCGCTCTTCAACCTCTTTGATGTAAATATTTAATTCCTTTTCTGACATGCCAAGCAAGCGAAAGGCAAAAGGCTTAACCAATTTTAAATCAGATGAAATGCTATCGCCAACACCAGGATATTGAATTTTGACGGCTAATTTTTTTCCGTTTAAGGTGGCTTGATGCACCTGTCCGATAGAAGCCGCATTGCTGGAAACGAGATTGAAGCTGTCGTAAATGTTTTCGGGTGTTTTTCCGAAGTTCTTGGTAAAAGTTCTAACAATTAGCGGCCCAGATAAAGGCGGCGCATTGTATTGCGATTGTGTAAACTTATCAACGTAGGATTTTGGCAGGATGTTTTTATCCATGCTCAGCATTTGAGCAATTTTAAGTGCACTGCCCTTTAACTCACTTAACGATTTATAAATGTCAGTGGCATTATCTTCATTCAGCTGCGCTCTGTCCAAATCTGGATTAAAAAGCTTTTTAGAATAATGTTTAATGTAATTTCCGCCGATTTGAAAACCTGTTTTTACAAATTTCGCCGAACGCTCTACTTTTGTTGTTGGAATACTCTCTTGTGCTTTCATTAAATTTTAAAACCCCATTCTCTCTTTAAATTTTCCATTTCTAGACAAAAATTTTCCGTACTCCAGTAAATTATCAATAGGAGAGTGTTGGAAAAGATCAAAAGTTACATTGATGCCTTTTTCTATAGCCTCATCGCTTTTCTCAAAAGCCTCGCTCTCATCATTAACCCAAAAATTAACGATAAAGGCAAACTGAATCCAAAGGGCATCTTTGTATCGCTTACTTAAAAACCTACGCTCGGCCAATTCGCCGCTTTCAAGTCCTTCATTTATAATATCTTCGGCAAAGTTTTCGAAAATTGGTTTAACACCAGCAAGCACATCAGGAGTAGAAAATTTGCCTTTAAAATGCTTTAAGCTGTAAATAATAAAGCTTCGTTCGTTTTTAAGGTTTTCTAAATAACTATAAAAGAAAGAAAGCATCTTTTCTCTGGAAGTGTATTGGTTCCAAACCTCTTGCTCTTTAACCTTATTAATAGTATCGTGAGTAAGCTCAAACCAGATTGTTTTCTCAATACTTTCAAAGGAAGAAAAAAACTGGTAAAAATCAGCCTCTGTAATTTTCAATTTCTTAACAAAACTGTAAACAGTTTTTGGTTTCTCATTATGTGTTAAAACATAATCGAGATATGCAGTTCTAATTTGTTGAGCCGTTGCCATTTTGATTCTTTTTTTATTAATAACGGACAATTTACAAACTTGGTTTTGCTTGTGTATGTTTTATCAATCATTGCATTGTAATAATCATTTTCAAAATATTTGAAAGTTTATTTACAAGTCGTTCGTATTCGATTTTGAATGCTTTTGTTGAAAAATAACCGAACTAATTACTAAAAATATTAGTAAGTTTGTGTAACGTTAAATGGAATAAATTAGGGGATATGGTACAGCTAAACGATTTTTTATACGGCAATATGCAAGTGCCAAAAGTCTTTCACGATTTGTTAAATACAGATGCATTAAAACGCTTAGCTGGCGTACATCAAAGTGGAGCAATTTATTTGGTAAATCCAGATATTTGTCATTCTCGATTGGAGCATGCAATTGGTGTGATGATGTTGATACGAATGCTTGGCGGCTCAGAGCTAGAGCAAATTGCAGGGTTGTTACACGATGTTTCGCATACGGCATTTTCTCACGTGGGCGATTATGTTTTTGACAATGTAGATGAAAACTACCATGAACAGATCTTTGATGAAGTGCTTTCAAATTCCGAAATTCCGCAGGTTTTAATTCATCATGGATATACAATTGATCAAATTGTCTCAGGCAGATTTAGCATCCTTGAACAACCTTTGCCATTGCTCTGTGCAGATCGACTAGATTATACGCTTAGAGATGGCGTGTATGCAGGCATAATTTCCAGGCAACGTGCTCGGGAATTTTTAAATTCTATAAAACTAAAGGATGGAAAAATTGCGGTTACAAATGAAGTTGATGCCGATTGGATTAATCAATCTTTCAAAAAACTGAATAACGAAGTTTTTAAGCTTCCCATTTATTTATATGCAAATGGCAAAATGGCCGAGTTGATTAAGGATTTAATCCAAAAGGGTGTTTTAACTCAAAGCGACCTTTTTAAAACGGATACCATGCTGCTCAATAAGATAAGAAGTAATTTTGCAGGCTATGAAGCCATAAAATCAATCAAGCAACTTCGTGGATTTGCCGAATTTATGCGGCATGGGGCAGTTCCCAAAGTAAAAGATAGAACCTTAAAAGTATTAGTTGCCTGATGAAATAAAACCATATTATTTATTTGGCGTATATTGTAAAAAAGAAGAGCCATGTCAGTTTTAGAAATCATTTTAGTTGGAGCCGTTATTATATTAATTTTTGGTGGTAAAAAATTGCCGGAACTTATGCGGGGAATTGGTAAAAGTGTTAGATCTTTTAAAGAAGGTAAGGACGAACCCAATGGCAAATAAAATGCCTACAAACTTTATCCCATTCCAGCTGTTGTTAATTTGAATTAAATCTAAAATTATGGATGCCAAAGAGAACGCCGAAACGATTAAACAAGAAAATTCTAATTTAAAAGTGGAAAACCCTGCTAAAGGCATTAACGATTGGAACGATCGATTGGATGAGAATTTAGAACCAACAGATCATAATGATGTTGCTGCCGACGAAAAAGCGGAAGACTTTTCCAAGAAATTCGGAAGCGGAGATCAGTCTGACGATGATGGTAAATAAAAATTGATTTGGAACATCCCATCTAGTTTTCAGATGTCTTGTCTGAAATCTGAATAAACTTGTATCTTGACAAAGTCTTTGTAAATATTTTTTTACATCAACCCCTGTGAATTTTACACCAAACTCATTTTTTTGAATTTAAATGGTTAATTTATAGCAACTTGTTTTTTGTTGTATTTCATAAATAGTATATTGCATTCCGATTTTGATGAAATGCAATATTCCCCAAACAATACAAACAAGAAATGAATAAGGTCTTAATCTTTATTTTTATTCTATTTGTATCCATTACCACTCGCGTATTTGGTCAAAATATTTCAAATGAAGGAACAGATTTTTGGGCTGTTTTTCCAACCCATGTTCCGAATAGCCCGTCAACACTTGCAAATCTTGCCGTTTTTGTAACTTCAAAATTTGATACCGAAGTAACCGTAAGCTGCGGAACATACACGGCTACCAAAGCCATCCCTGCAAATACAGCTGTTCAGTTTGATGTTGATCGCAATGCGGCCTATATAAGTTTGGGTGAAGCCAATATCAATCTGATTAACAGGGGAATACATATTAAGGTTACAGATGGAAAACCGAAAGTATCGGCCTATACCCATATATATGCGGGTGCAAGATCAGCCGCTTCATTGATTTTGCCATTTGAAACACTTGGGCAAACCTATTATTCGATGAACTACACGCAATCGACAGGAGGAAATAATTTTCTTGCATTGGTGGCGGCAGAAGCAAACACAACCTTACTCATACATGAAAAAACGGGAACTGTAAAAACGATTACGCTTGCTAATGCCGGTGATGTTTACGAATATGTAGGCACAGGAAATGCAGATTTAACTGGGGTTTATGTAGAATCTGATCCAGCAACATCATCGTGTAAGCGTTTTGCCGCTTTTTCTGGCACCTCCGTTGTGATGATTGCCTGTACTGGCTCTCAAGATCCATTGTACCAACAACTTTATCCAACGGTAAGCTGGGGTAGAAATTATGGCGTTGTTCCTTTTATTGATAGACGGTATATCTTAAGAATCTTGGCACAAGACGATAATACGATTGTCAATTTCGCCGGACAAACAATTACGCTTAAAAAGGGAGAATTCTACGAAAGCACAATTTTAGTCGAACCAACTTTTATCACCTCTGATAAATTAATTAGTGTTGCGCAGTATTCATTAACCCAAGGCTGCTCCTCGGTGAATGGAACAAATTTAATTGGCGATCCGGAAATGGTTATTCTAAATCCAATTGAGTTTAACATTAAAGCGGTCACCGTGTTTTCTTCCTCACTACAAGCCATTGCGGTTCGGTATCTTAACATCTTAATCCGTGCAAATAAAACTGGCACTTTCAAAATAAATGGTGTAGCGCCAGTTGTGGCTTGGAAACCACTAACCAGTAATCCTACCTATGCCTATGCACAAATTCCGGTAAGCTCTAATAGTTTAACACTCACAGCCGATGAAGGATTCAATGCAATTGCCTACGGCTTTGGCCAGGCAGAATCTTATTCGTATTCTGCCGGAACAAACTTATCCTCTAACAATTATTTAACGGTTGTTAATGAAGCAAAAAAAGAGGAATATCCAAATGGTTGTATCGGTACTGAAGTCGATTTTAAGATTAATTTACCCTATCAACCTGATAAAATTACTTGGAGTTTAGATGGGGAGCCAGATGTGATTACACTAAACCCTGTTCCCGAAGTTAAAACCACAAACGGACAGAAAACCTACATTTATCGTTACCCAGCCAATAAAACCTACACAATAACAGGCGAATATCATTTGGGTGTGGTGGCGCATGTCCCCAACAATGCATCTAATTGCGTGAGCGGAGATTTGGTCACGAATTATGTGTTTACCATTTACGATTTGCCTACTGCTAAATTTACAGTTTCGCCCACAAGTTGCGCCAAATCTGATGTTACTTTTACCGATCAAAGTACATCAAATAATCCCGATTTCGGGATAACCAATTGGTTTTGGGATTTTGGTGATGGTAAAACATCAACAGAGCAAAACCCAAAACATCAATACGATGAAGAGGGAGATTATAACGTAACGCTATCTGTTAAATCGGGAACAGGCTGCTATTCAGATCCAACACCAGTTACTGTGGTAAGCATTTATCCATTGCCTGTTTCTGCCTTTAGTGCCCCAGCAATAAGTTGTATAAATACAGATGTATTGATTACAGATCAATCTACAATCAGCAGTGCAAAAACGCCCAATACCATCATAAATTGGCATTGGGATTTTGGCGATGGAACGCCGCCTGTAGATCAAACAACACCTGCAGCGTTTGCGCATCAGTACGCCACGCCAGGTACTTACACCATCTCTTTAACAACAACTTCGGCACGTGATTGCGTGAGTAATGTAGTAAGCGCTAGCATTACCATTACCAATTTACCTTCCGCAGATTTTTCGATCCCTGATATATGCTTGAATGATGCTTTTGCCCTTTTTGTAAATAAATCTGTTGACGCCACGGGTGGTAATGGTGCCTTTACCTACAAGTGGACTTTCGGTGATGCTGTCAATTCAACCCCATCCAACCCGAATACCAGCACGACTAAGGATGGTAAGCACAATTATTCGGTAGCAGGCACCTATAAAGTAACATTAGAAATTTCCAATGCAAATGGTTGCATTTCAACTAAAAATCAAGACTTTACGGTGAATGGAGCAGTAGAGAATGCCGAATTCACCATCCAAAACGAGGCGAATCTATGCAGCAGCGCGGATGTGGTCATCAATAATACATCCAATGCATTTTTTGGAAAGATTACCAAAATTTATATTTACAAGGACTTTCTTAATGCGCCGGGAGATTTTATCACCATTAATTATCCTACAAGTGATGATATTCGATTAAGCTACCCGTCATTTGGAGGTTTAACGGATAAAAAATACACCATTAGATTGGTAGCTTACTCTGGAGAAACCTGTTTTAAGATCAAAGATGCAGAGATCACGATTAAACCCACACCTCAGTTAGAGTTTACGGAGCTTGCTTCCGTTTGTCAGGCTGATGGCGATGTAATCATCAATCAAGCAAGGGAAACGTCCGGTATTTTAGGGAAGGGCGTTTATACTGGCGAAGGCATTGATGCTACTGGGAAGTTCGATCCTAAAAAAGTAAATATAGGCACACATACCATTACTTATACCTTTACGGCTGATAATGGCTGCCCAGCCTCTATCAGCCAAACGATAGTGGTTTATAAATCTCCAAGGGCCAATGCCGGATTCACCACCTATATTCTATCTGGTGGCGAAACAACCATTCAGGCATCTGCCGAAGGCGATAACCTAACTTATAAATGGACACCAGCTTTGGGGCTAAGTAGCGATCGGGTTTTGAATCCAGTAGCCTCACCAGTAAAAGACACCGAATATACACTCGTCGTTTCTACTGATCAGGGTTGTACGGCTACTTCAACCATTACCATAAAAGTTTTGCAGGCTTTAACTCCGCCAAATTCTTTCTCGCCAAATGGCGATAATATTAATGATGTATGGAACATCCAATATCTAGACAGCTACCCGAATGCCACTGTTGAAATTTTCAACAGACTAGGAACAAGGGTGTTCTTTAGTAATGGTTATAAAATTCCTTTTGATGGTAATTTCCAAAATGTATCTTTACCTGTGGGAGTTTATTATTTTGTCATTAATCCCAGAAATGGACGTAAATCAGTAACAGGACCGCTCACTATAATCAGATAAAATTGAAAAAATTAATTTTACTATTATCCCTCACTATTCTCTCAATAACTGGCTTTTCTCAACAAAAGCCACAATACACGCAATATATATTTAACCAGTATTTGCTTAATCCTGCATTGTCTGGCATAGAAAATTATGTTGATTTTAAAGCGGGCTATCGTAAGCAATGGGCCGGAATTTCTGATGCTCCACAAACATCTTTTGTTTCTGCGAACTGGGCGCTTGGCGATAATCAGCTCTGGAGCAATGCCTTAACCTCCTTTCCTGAGCAAACTGGAAATCCAATGGATCGAAATTATACTCAAAATTACACTTCCTCTCCATCTCATCATGGCATGGGGGTTACAGGCGTACTCGATAAAACCGGTCCAATATCACGGTTAGATGCAAATTTAACTTATGCTTATCATTTACAACTAAGTAATAATTTTAACCTATCAGTAGGTGTTGCAGCAGGGATTTCTAGAATTAGCCTAGATGTAAATGCACTTACGTTCGAAAACCCAAACGAGCCTATTTTATCAAGAGCCTTGGTAACACAAATTAAACCCGATGTAAGTGTTGGGTTGTGGCTCTATGGTGCTCGCTTGTTTGCTGGTTTGTCAGCACAGCAAATTTTACCTCAAAAATTAAGCTTCACTGGAGATGCTTCTTATAATCAGGGAAAAGAAATTCCCCATATCTTTGCAACTGCTGGTTATAAATTCTATGTAGATAATGAGATTGCAGCCATCCCTTCATTTATGGTCAAATTTGCCTCTCCAACACCTGCATCGGTAGATTTAAATATGAAATTTGCTTTTAAAGATAAGGTGTGGCTTGGTGGAAGTTATCGTAAAGGTGATTCCTTTGCTGCAATGGCCGGATTTAACATCGGTAAAATGGTCAATCTTACTTACTCATACGATTTTACCACATCCGAATTAAATCAGGTAAGCAACGGTAGTCATGAGATTGTTTTAGGTTTATTGCTAAACAACATCTACAAAGTTCCGTCTTACATCAAAATGTGGTAAAACCGATTCAAATTTTATGGATTAATCAATAGAAGCCGTTTAACGTTATAATTCTTTTCTTAAACGTGCTACCGGAATATTCATTTGTTCGCGATATTTCGCAACCGTTCGTCTGGCGATGTTGTAACCTCTTTCTTTCAAAATATCAGTTAGTTTTTCATCAGCCAAGGGTCTGCGTTTATCTTCGTTTCCAATGCAATCTTCAAGAATTTTTTTCACTTCCTTGTTGGATACTTCCTCGCCATTTTCGGTTTGAATGGCTTCAGAGAAGAAAGATTTCAATAAGAAAGTTCCAAATTCGGTTTGTACGTATTTGGAGTTGGCCACCCTCGATACGGTTGAAATATCCATATCGATTTTATCAGCTATGTCTTTCAAAATCATCGGGCGCATTTTGCGCTCATCAGCAGTGAGAAAATACTCATACTGATAGTGCATAATCGCATTCATGGTTTTAAGTAAGGTTTGCTGTCTTTGTTTTATGGCGTCAATAAACCATTTTGCCGAATCTAGCTTTTGCTTCACAAACTGAACCGCCTCCTTAAGTTTTTTATCTTTTGATGAGGCTTTATCATAGTGCTCAAACATTTCTTGATAAGAGCGACTTACTTTCAGTTCTGGTGCATTTTTAGAATTTAGCGTGAGTGTTAAAATTCCATCATTATTGCTGATGTGAAAATCAGGAATAATTTGCATTTGCTTGGTTGTTATTTGATTGGCATCACCCGGTTTAGGGTTTAAGCGCAATATTTCATTAACCACCTCCTTAAGTTCTTCGCTATCTAAGCCTAGGCTTTTTTCTAATTTATCGTAATGTTTTCGGGTAAATTCATCCAAATAATTTTCAACCACATTCATGGCTTTCACAATAATTGGGTTATTGGCATCTTTGCGCTTTAACTGAATCACCAAGCACTCTTTCAAATCTCTTGCGCCAATTCCCGGAGGATCAAAACTCTGTATCAAACGCAACATTTCAACCACATCCTCTTCCTCAACAATTACGTTCTGAGAGAAGGCCAAATCATCAATCATCGAGCCTAGCGGACGACGTAAATAACCATCATCATCTAAACTTCCAATAATTTGTTTACCAATGATAAAATCCTGATCGGATAATGGAACTAAATCGAGCTGTTCTTGCAAACTTTCGAAAAAAGTACTCTCAATCGCAATTGGGGTTTCTTTTTTCTCATCATCATCATCGCCATTATTGTAATTGGTGCTGTAATCGTTGGTATTGTCATCCTGTAGATAATCATCTACATTAAACTCATCTATGCTCGTTTCTTCCGACGATTTTTCGTAATCATCTGGCCCATCATTTAAATCGTCATACTCGCCTTTAGGCTCATCTGCCGTCATTAAACTCGGATCTTCGAGTGCCGGATTATCTTCTAATTCTTCTTTTACACGGGTATCTAAGGCAACAGTCGGTACTTGCAACAACTTTATAAATTGTATTTGTTGAGGCGATAACTTCTGTAATAATTTTTGTTGTAAATGTTGCTTTAGCATATTATGTATAAAAGAATTGGAGCAAAAATAAACAAATCATCTCAGATATTTTCCAGAATAGCATAAATGCTGACTTAATGGCTGATTTAAATTTTTGCTAAAACGTTTGTAATAACTTTAATGTTTGCTACTTTAGTAAATAAATCATTCTAAACTTCGTTCAATTATGGGATTTGTAAAAGAATTTAAAGATTTTGCCGTAAAAGGCAATGTTATCGATTTAGCAGTCGGTGTTATTATTGGAGCCGCATTTGGTAAAATTGTAAGTTCATTAGTAGAGGATATTATCACTCCAGCCGTACTGGGCCCCGCGCTAAAGGCTGCCAAGTTGGAAGATTTGACTAAACTGGTCATACCTGGAACGGCTATTAAGTATGGTAACTTCTTATCTCAGGTTATCACATTTATTATTGTTGCCTTGGTGCTGTTTATCATCATCAAAGTGGTAAATAACATGAAGAAAAAAGAAGTAGCAGCTCCTACTGCTCCTCCTGCACCAACAAAAGAAGAAATCCTTCTAACAGAAATAAGAGATTTGCTTAAAACTAAGGCATAATATTTGGAAGAGGCTGTGTCATAAACCACAAATAAGTGTGGCAAACAAAATTTTATTTTGAACCGTATAAGACACACCAGGAGCGATAGAAAATTCACACGCAAATTTGAATTTAAAATCAATTGGGCTTTTTGTTGTAAAATATTATTTAGCGACCTCAGACGTGAATTGAACTATGATGCAGCCTCTCTTACTCACTTTTTTTGCTTTTCGGCTTTGTTAAAATGATATAATCGCCTAAAATTTTGAATTTTTCCCAATCTGGTTTTTCAAGACTTTCGTCAGAAAATGAAGAAATATTTAAAATTTTTAACTTAGGCGCGTACATTTTAAGCTTTGCCAATGTGCCCAGTTTTTCGTCGCTATGAAAACGGCCGTTTAGTTGCAAAATTTTGATTCCTTTATGCGCTTTTGCAAACTTTGCAATTGACCAAGCCATAGTAGCATCCCAAAAATTTTGGGTTTGATAAACTTTCATTGTGCCCATGTTATGCCCGCCCAAAGTTTCAATAAACTTTTCGTTGTATCTACCTGTTGCAGTGTCTATTGGGAGAGGCGGTAAAAATGCCTTGGAAGTTTCAGGAAAGTTGTTTAGTGCCCCTAAACCGCTCACCGTTACCGCATTACTATATCGGGCGGCAGCATTTGCGGCAATTACCTGTAGCTGATTTAGTTTTGCATATTCAACCGCTGGGCGATAATCTATATAGTTTCCCCATGCCCTGCTTTCTTTGATAAAGTTTTTCTCTGAGATTACACCCGCTAGGTATTCATTTACAATGGGCTGAACATCAGTATGAAACATTTCGAGACTTAGGGCAATCTGTTTAGGATATTTTTCATTCAGTTTTTTAAATAGTTCTGCCTCCAAAATATGCCCGATGGAATCGTTATGCTCTTCTCCAAAAAATAAAACATCCGCTTTTTCAACGTCTAATACAATATCATCCAATGAGATGGTTTTTTGC
This sequence comes from Pedobacter yonginensis, assembly GCF_003173595.1. Taxonomy (GTDB): domain Bacteria; phylum Bacteroidota; class Bacteroidia; order Sphingobacteriales; family Sphingobacteriaceae; genus Pedobacter; species Pedobacter yonginense. The sequence goes on along the minus strand of NZ_QGNZ01000001.1, from coordinate 1,439,571 downwards.
TTTTTTACATCGTAAACCTTAAAAGTGGTATTTATATTTTGGGCATAAACTATACTCGGCAGCATAAATGCGACCATTAAAACAAGGATTTTCATGCCCTCAAAATAAGAAAATAAATTTCACCGATGAAATGACTACGCTTACCGTGTTTTAACCATTTCTTAAAGGTTCTCCGTTTAACCGCTTAATTTTTATAAATACTTTTGATTATCAATATAAATGCAAATGGAAAATCTAAATAATATAAACAAAAACTCTGGTCGGGTATGGAGCGGAGCAATAATTGTCATCATCGGATTGGCTTTTCTACTCAATAATATCGGATTAGATATTCCGAGGTGGATATTTAGCTGGCACACCTTTTTAATTGTACTGGGTTTGTTTCTTGGTTTAAGGAGAAATTTTAAGGGCATAGGCTGGTTAGTGGTACTCTTGGTTGGTATTTACAACACGCTCCAACGCATCCCCGGTCTTGATGTTGATATCTCTAAATATGCACTGGGTTTTGGCTTGGTAATCGTTGGCGCATTTCTAATTCTTAGGCCCAAATCCAATTTCGAAAAGAAGAAATTCAAGGCTAATTTCAATGATCAATTGGCGGAAACTGATGAACCCTCAACATTTAAAGGCAAAGAAAAAAATATGATGAATAACGATGTTCTTGATGTAACGGCAGTTTTTGGCGGTAGTCATCAAATCGTTTATTCGAAAGATTTTCAGGGAGGGGATATTACTGCAGTTTTTGGTGGTGCAGATATCAACCTGACCCAAACTGATTTTGTGGATACTGTTTCGCTAGATGTTACTGCTGTGTTTGGTGGAATAAAATTGGTTGTTCCGCAAAATTGGGCCATCAAATCAAATGTTACCGCCTTGTTTGGAAGTGTAGAAGACAAAAGAGCACACATGATGCCAAACGGAGAGATACATAAAACCTTAGTATTAGATGGTACAGCCATGTTTGGCGGTATCGAAATTAGAAGTTTTTAGAACGCCAAAGAAAATTGTTTACCAAAACTAACTAAACAGCTTTGATTACCAGACCTTTAACCATCCCTAAAATACAGAAAACATCATTAGCCTTCATCATCGTTTGGGTTTTTCTGTGTGCCATTGGTTTGCATTATTTTGTAAACTATTCATGGTCAATTTCTTTTACAGATAGTTTCGTCAATAATTTTCTTTTGGCATTGGCCTGCATCAGCATCAGCAACATGCTGGGCTATTATCAACCAAAAAACGAAAGGATCTTATACGTATTAATCGTAACACTGGCGCTCACCTTTGTAATCATCTACCTGGCGAAATATACGATGCAGTACATTTTTGTTGATTATAAAGACTACATCGACTTTTACAATTTCTCATTTCCCTTTCGGGGATTGATTTCTTTCATGTGCTTAGGCTGGTGTGCTTTGGCAAATATTTTATGGTATAGGCTAGAGGAACAATCTGAAACACAAGAGAGACTTTCTGCCGCGAAAGGTTTGGCAAAAGAAGCTGAATTAAACAAGCTCAGACATCAATTACAACCTCATTTTTTATTTAACAGCTTAAATTCGGTATTTGCCCTTACGATGGTAAACTCAAAAGAGGCGGGCGTGATGATTACCAAGTTGGCCTCCTTTTTACGGGGTACCTTAAAGCGGGATGATGAATTGTGGGTTTCGGTAGAAGAAGAAATGGAGTACATCCAGTTGTATTTAGATATTGAGAAAGTTCGATTTAGCCACCGCCTTAACATCGAAGTTAACGTAGCGGATGATACCTTGAACTTACGTTTGCCTGGCACGTTATTGCAACCCATTGTAGAAAATGCCATTAAGTTTGGTTTATACAATACCTCCTCAAAAATTACCATAAAGGTAGATGTAACTGTAGATGAGCAGCTTTTAAAGCTTCGAGTAGAAAACCCTTTCGATCCAGAAATGAAAGCGACCGGTGGAACTGGCTTCGGCTTAACTTCAATTAAGCGGCGATTATATCTTTTATTTGCTAACCCACATTTATTGCAAACTGAAATTGAGGCAAATAATTTATATATTACCACTCTAAAAATTCCACAAAAAAATGATCAGGACCATACTAATTGATGATGAGCCTTTAGCCAGAGATGTTGTAAAACACTACCTTTCAGATTATCCAGAAATAGAGGTAGTAGCGGAGTGTTGCGATGGTTTTGAAGGCTTAAAAGCAATTACTTTACACAAACCCGATTTAATTTTCTTGGATATTCAGATGCCTAAAATAAGTGGATTTGAAATGCTGGAACTGGTAGAGGAGAAGCCAGCGGTTATTTTTACCACCGCATTTGATGAGTATGCCATTAAAGCCTTCGAAGTTAATGCAGTAGATTACCTTCTTAAACCGATTGATAAAAGTCGCTTTGATGCCGCAATAAAAAGGCTTCCTGCGAAACTTAGCCAAGCAGATAATAATGATGCTATATTAAGTGCGGCGGCGTTAACCCCTGCTCAAAACAGTAGGGTGGTGGTTAAAAAAGACGGTGTGATTAAGATCATCCCAATTGCTGAAATAAACTACCTCGAAGCAGATGATGATTACGTTAAACTTAGCACGGTGGAGGGTAATTATTACAAAAACAAAACGATGGCCTTCTTCGAGCAGACATTAGATGCCGGACAGTTTATCCGTATTCATCGTTCGTACATCATAAACCTGGCGCAGGTAACTAAAATAGAACTTAAGGAGAAGGATAGTTATGTTGTATTACTCAAATCAGATATTTGGTTGCCGGTAAGTAAAACGGGCTATGTGAAGTTGAAGGCCGCATTGGGTTTGTAGGCCTGAGTTGGTTTATTTGAAATCCGATTCAAAGGCTACAATTTCGTTCGGCGGCTTGCTCGTTGATCCCCTCAGTCTCCATCAGATGCCAAAATTCTGAAAAGAATTACTACATTTGCTTTTCAAATAGTAAAAATAAAAACAAAACACTCTTGCAATTGTAGAGAAATCGCTTTATATTTGCACCTCTTAATTTTGAAATTATAATAGATAATATACAGTCATGAAAAGAACATACCAACCTTCGCAAAGAAAGAGAAGAAACAAACACGGCTTCCGCGAAAGAATGGCAACAGCTAACGGCAGACGAGTATTAGCATCACGTCGTGCTAAAGGAAGAAAAAGATTAACAGTTTCTGACGAACGCAAGCATAAAGCATAATTTTTGATTGCTTTTCCGAGCAATCGGAATCGGCAGATCAAATTCTGCAATTATCAATCAAAAATATATGTACACATTCAGGAAAGAAGAACGGTTATGCAGCAGAAAACATTTAGATCTGCTGTTTAAAAACGGTTCTTCTTTTTTATTATACCCATTTCGGGTTTCTTACCTCTTTATTGATGAAACTGCTGATGTACAGGCACAAGTAGTGATCAATGTTCCAAAAAAGAGATACAAAAGAGCGGTTGATCGCAATTTACTCAAGCGGCGCATTCGCGAAGCCTACCGCCTAAACAAACAAGAAAAGTTTTATAGCCAATTACCAGCAGGGAAAGGCTTACTGCTGTTTTCCATTCAATTTGTTGGGAAGGAAAAGTACGATTTTGAGTTTATTCAAAAAAAACTAATCGCAACCTTCAAACGATTTCAGAACTTAATCCAACCAAATGAAAGTCATCAATAAAATTTTCGGCTGGTTTTTTTTGGGATTAATTCGCATTTACCAATATGCAATTTCGCCTATGTTGGGTGCAAATTGCAGGTTTACACCAACATGCTCACAGTACGGTATCGAAGCAATTAGAAAGTATGGGCCTTTTAAAGGAGGTTGGATGGCTTTGAAGCGTATCGGTCGCTGCCACCCTTGGGGTAAGCATGGTCACGATCCGGTTCCTTAGTGCAGACAAAAATTCCGCCTAATTGGCTTTTAACCTTTCTGCTTTAAGCTTATCTTTGCCTTATGGCTAAAATACTTCAGATAGAATCAGCAACTTCAGTATGTTCGGTGGCAGTGTCCGTTGATGGAAAAACCGTTGCCTTAAAAGAAGAAGTAGGGCAGAATTTACATGCAAGCAGACTTACGATTTTTATCGAAGAAGTAGTTAAAATGGCTGGGTTAGCCTTAAGCGATTTAGATGCCATTGCAGTAAGTAAAGGCCCCGGTTCTTATACCGGGTTACGCATAGGCGTATCAACCGCAAAGGGATTATGCTATGCGCTTGATTGCCCCTTAATCGCCATCGAAACATTAGAAATGATGGCTGCCGGATTTTTAATCCAAAACCCGGATTATGAGGGCTTGGTTTGCCCCATGATTGATGCTCGTAGGATGGAGGTTTATACGACCATTTTCGATAGAAATCTAAATACGCTCGAATCAACCACAGCCAAAATTATCGATGAGCAAAGCTTTGCGGATTTTCTCCATCAGCAAAAAATAACTTTTATTGGAGATGGTTCTGCTAAATGTAAGGAAGCCATAACACACACAAATGCAGCCTTTTCTGAGGGGAACTTCAATTCGGCAAGTTACATGTCGTTACTTGCCGAAAAGGCCTTCAAAAATGGTAGTTTCGAAAATGTTGCCTACTTCGAGCCTTTTTATTTAAAAGACTTTGTTGTAACTCAACCCAAAAAGGCTAAAGCTTAAACACATCTGCACGTTACTTTCTGCTAAAAATAGAAAACAATTTTTTAAAGAAGCTCCCGCCCTCGTTATCGTTAATGCCTGGCATTACATCACTAAACTGAGGATGATTCACTACATCGCCGAATTTGATGCCTATGCCCATATAAAAGGAACCTCCATTCGGACCCGAACCAATGTTCGCGTCGTTCTTAATGATACCATTTACTTGGCTTGCCGTTGATAAAAGATTATCCGTTCCTAAAAACATTTCGAAGTTCGGGGTTTGATATTTAGCTTGTAAACCCACCATAAATATGTTATTGAGGTTGTAAAGGGGAGTAACGCTTCCCGAGAAATCATTGTAATTAAATGTATTTATAAAAGCAACATCGCCACCTTTATAAAAAAGATTTTTTGACACCGCCAGCGCTGGTTTGTAAAAACCATAGCTTTTAGAGAGGTAAACATCTATTTTTGCATTTGTAGGTGCTAAAAATTTGCTTCCCTGCTCTGACAAAAGAAAAATATCCTTTATTTCTTGATTGGTATTGCCCTGATTGAATGCAATATTGTTTATCGTTTTAAACGTGTTTGCTGTTGTTTTGGTTGTGTTGTTTCTCCACCAAATAAAGCCAAGATCTTTAATGTTGGCCATTAAAAATAATCCTTTTTTTGTTGTATAGTTGGTTCCAAAACTTATGGAAAGCCCTGGGTTTTTAAAGGTAGGAAAGAATGTTTTTTTATCAATTTCCTGAGTATCTGTAAAGTTGGCAGAGTAAACGCCCGCTAAGCCAATATCGAGTGAATTGGTTTCGGGGTTTATGTACAAATAAGAATCCGAAACCGATAGTTTATTATAAAGAATTCCACTTAACAAGCTTGCTTTTACGCCGAAAGCTAGTTTTTTATTGTAATTCTCTCGATAGGTAAAGCTAAATTGATGGTAGGTTTGTTGGTATCCCTTAACATTTAAAACATCGTTAAGTTCTGTAAGCGCTGGAAAACGGGTATAACTATCGAAAATAGCAATGGCATCATTGGGGTAATCAATCTGAGCATCGGATCTAATTTGCCATGCAAAACCCATTTCTTTTTGATATTTGTAGGATTTAAAAAGACGAAAGGTAGCCACATAGATGTTGCTGTTTTCAAAGAAATGGTTCATCTGTCCAGTTCCAACAGGCAAAGTTCTGGTATCATTTACCCCTTCTTGTGTAAGTTTTCTGATGATGTACTCGGCACTTCCTTTATTGGCGGCATTAAAGCCAAAGTTTGGCAAAAAGAAATTAGATGAAAATTTTCTGGAAGAATCGAGCGTGAACGATTTTTGAGATGGATTTTCAAAAGCATCGAACATGGTTTTTGTCCCAAATAAGGCATATTGCTGTGCGCTTACAGCTGTAAAGCTGATTACTGCCACAAAGGCGAGTAAAAGTTTCTTCATGTATATTGTTTTTTGTTTGGTTTGGTCTATAAACGGATATTTAAAGAATCTGGTATTTCTGGTTTTAAATATTTGTTTAAAAGTAAGTTAGTGATGAATTTTCCTTTATCTGCACTCATTTGATAATAAAAAGTGTCAAAGGTTTTTAAACCCTCATTAGCGCTCAAATGCTTGTAGTAAGGGGATAAAATGTTATTTCTAAAAATATCTGTAGAATTTTTTGTGCCAATGTAATAACTTACATTGGATGTGCTAGAAATTTGATTCAGCGCATCTTGATATCCAGCATTTTGGATTAGAAGTCTATTGTTTCTATAATCACTCAAAAAGGCTTGTATTGTACTTGCATTATTGGCTAAAACCAGCGTATTATCAATAATAGCATAATATGGTCGCCCGAATTTCTTAAAAGGTTCTCCATAAAAGCTAAACAATATATCCGACGATTTGAACAAGCGAATGTCTTCATTATAATCGGCACTTACATCCAGTAAAAGTTGTTTTACTTTCTCCCCATCGCTTAAGGCAATTGCAGCAAGTTTTTCGGTGGTGCTAAGTTGAAATACGATAAACTGATTTTTGGAATAAACCGGAAAAATCTGGTTTAAATCTACCCTAAAATTTGTTTTTACCTGTGTTACAACCTTTTTGGTATCTACCTCTTTTTTTCTGTTCTCTTGCCAAACGCTCAGTTTCTTAGCCCAACTACCGTAATTATCAAAAGCATATAAAACATAGTTTGCTGTATTATCCGGAAGTATATTGTTGAGGGTACTGTTTTGGGGAGCAATATTTTCGAATGTCTTTAGATAATTGTCTTCGTCCTTTAATTCAGTATAACCATTAAACAGGATTTTCTCTTTGCTGAAATTATAATTTAGAGCTGCAAAGCTGTTTTGTTTATTAAATATTGAAATTTCTCCATTTATATTTCCAGCGATGATATTTTTGAGCAACAGCGGTGCCTGATTAAAGTTGATGTATATGTGGGCCAGCACATTCTTATTGAGTACGTTATTGGCTTTTATATAATCAGTAAAAGGGTTTTCTGCTAACCTAATGGAAGCATCCTTAATTAATTTGAGTGAAGTGGAGGCGGTAATCACTTGATTTTGAAGCCCAACAAATAGAGATAAACTGTCATTTAACTTTACAGAATAAGCATTGCTCAAACCCTTTACCGGCGTAGATCTGCTTTTTATTTGTCCATAAAAATCTTGAATCGATTGCCGCGGTTGTATTTGGATGGTTAATAGAAAGTTAAGGCTTTTATTTGTGTCGGGTAAAACACTGATGTAAACCTCCTGATCTTTAATAAAGGCGTTCAAGCTCTTGTCGTCTATAATCAGGGTTTTAAGTTGTCTTAATAGATTGGTTTTTTCTATGCCCAATACCTGCTGGAGCAAACCTTGCCCTTCAATAATTTGGTAAAAACTCTTGTCGTTTTGAAAAGAGAAAAGCAAAGCGGCATTGTTAGTTGCAGATTGCAAAGCCAGGTCTTTAGCATTGTTCTCATTACTTAATCTTGAAAAATAAACATAAGCCAATGTTGCCACGCCTATCACCAACCCTGTCAATAAAATAATGATTCTTTTCATGTGTCTGTGCAACAAATTTAATTTATTACATCGATTAGTAAGAAGTTCTTCGTCAATTTATTAATTTAGCGATTGCTATAAGCAAAAGATTATGAATAAACGTATTATCCTTACTGCTTCTTTTTTTGGTGCTGTTGCTGTTTTACTTGGAGCTTTTGGGGCTCATGGTTTAAAAAGTTTAGTTGACGGGCCATCCTTAGAAATTTGGCAAAAAGGTGTTGATTATCAGTTCTATCATACATTTGCCCTGCTCTATCTTTCAACCTTTGCCAGATATAGGAACAAGCTTATTAATATTGCATATTTCTGTTTTACCTTTGGTATCGTTTTATTCTCAGGTTCATTATATTTGTTGGCAACCCGTAGCTTAACAAACATTGGCTTTACTGAATTTATAGGCCCAGTTACGCCAATTGGCGGACTTTTGTTTGTGCTTGGATGGATTATGTTGTTTTTTGCTGCCATTAAAGATAAATAATGAACACATTTGAAGCTGATATATTCACAGAAAGAGAAACACTTTTTGTAGAAGTTGTTTTGCCTTTATCCTTGGCTAAAAACTACACATATCGGGTACCTTTTGATCTAAATCATCAAATTCAGGTGGGTAAGCGTGTGGTTGTTCAATTCGGTAAGCATAAAATTTATACCGCGCTAATAAGTGCAATTACTACGCTTCCACCAACAATTTACGAAGCGAAATACATTATCGATGTAATTGATTCTGAGCCTGTAATTACCCCAACACAATTAAAATTTTGGGAATGGATGACGCAATATTACATGTGCAATGAAGGCGATGTAATGGCGGCAGCTTTACCCGCAAGCTTAAAATTAGCTAGTGAAACCATTCTTATTCTACGCGATGATTTTAATGAAACTACAGAACTTACAGAGAAAGAGGAGATTATTATTGCTGCACTAAAAAAACAGCACAAACTAACTGTAAATGATGTATCGAAATTACTTGGTCAAAAAACGGTTTACCCGATAATCAATCATTTACTCGATAAGGAGCTGGTTTTGGTGGCCGAGGAAGTTGTTCAGAAATACAAACCTCTGCTAAAATCCTACATCCTTTTAAATGAGTTTTACGCGGAAGAGGAAAATCTAAAGCAACTTTTTTCGATTCTGGATCGGGCTCCAAAACAGCTGGATGCTTTGCTAGCCTATTTGAAGCTACAAAAGGCAGGCTTGCCAATTTCTAAAGAGCAACTTTTAGAAGAAAGCAATTGTGGTCCTGCTGCCTTAAAGGCGCTAACGGATAAAGAGGTTTTTGTGGTGATGAAACGACCTGTTAGCCGACTGGCAAGCCACGACGATGATTTTAATGTGCATTTCACTTTAAATGATGAGCAACAAAAAGCTTATGAAAAAATTAAGCACTTTTTTGCCGAAAAGGATGTAACACTGCTTCATGGGGTCACGGCCTCGGGTAAAACTCAGGTTTACATTAAATTAATTGAAGAAATCATTCAGAATACAGATGGGCAGGTTTTATTTCTATTACCAGAAATTGCATTAACTACCCAAATTGTTGAACGGATTAAGCTATATTTTGGCAATTCTATTGGGGTTTATCATTCTAAATTTAACAACAGTGAGCGGGTAGAAATTTGGAACAAAGTTAGAAATGGTGCTTATAAAGTAATTCTGGGCGCTCGATCGGCAGTGTTTTTGCCCTTCCAGCATTTAAAACTGATTATTATAGATGAAGAGCATGAACCATCTTATAAACAATATGATCCCGCTCCACGGTACCAAGCTCGCGATTCCGCCATTTATTTGGCCCATTTACATCAGGCAAAAGTTGTACTTGGTTCTGCAACCCCTTCCTTAGAAAGCTATTACAATGCCTTACAAGGGAAGTACGGATTGGTAGAAATGAAAGAACGTTTCGGTGGTGTTCAACTACCCAACCAGCAGGTAGTAAGCATTTCCGAAGAAACGAAGCAGAAAAAGATGGTTTCGTATTTCTCTAGCGTACTAATTAAAGATATAGATTTAGCACTTTCGAAAAAGGAACAAATTGTGCTTTTCCAAAATAGGAGAGGCTATGCAACCATTTTAATCTGTGCAACTTGTGGCTATACACCCAAATGCATCAACTGCGATGTCAGTCTTACTTATCATAAAAGCAGCGGAAAGCTCCATTGTCACTACTGCGGTTACCAGCAAAGTAGCGTTAACATTTGTCCCGCCTGTGGATCTGTACATGTTGAGCAGAAAGGTTTTGGCACCGAGAGAATTGAGGAAGAACTAAAACTGCTCTATCCAGAGGTAACGATTGCCAGGTTGGATATGGATACCACTAGAACCAGAAACGGACTCCAACAAATTTTAACCGATTTTCAAGATAAAAAGACCGATATTTTAATTGGTACGCAGATGGTTGCAAAAGGTTTGGATTTTGAAAACCTAAACTTAATCGGCGTAATCAATGCCGATACTTTATTGGGTTATCCAGATTTCAGAGCATATGAAAGAAGTTTTCAATTGCTTGCGCAAGTTGCAGGCCGGGCAGGCCGACGTGCAGATCAAGGTAATGTTTGCATTCAAACCTATGATGCCGAAAATCGTATTATTAAGCAAGTTGTAAACAACGATTATGTTGGGATGTATAACGATGAAATTGCTGAAAGGGAGAAATTTCTTTATCCGCCATTTACAAAAATGATCTTTTTATCGGTTAAACATAAAGATGCTAACGTTTTAGATCTTGCAGCTACAATGCTTGCAAATACACTGAAAGCCAAATTTGGGGCACGTGTTTTAGGGCCAGAGCAACCTTTGGTAAGTAGAGTTAGAAACCTCTACATCAAACAAATCATTATAAAAGCCGATAAACATACCGCCATTCAAAAGGTGAAAAACGTACTAAAAGATACCATTACAGAATTCAATTCCATCAAGGAATTTAAAAGCGTAATGATTCAGATTGACGTAGATCCGTACTAATTTTTTTCGTTTAAGCTAAATTGAATCCCAATAGAAACAGGGTTTAAAAGATATTCCCATTTCCTATAAGTGGTAACCGTTCTGGCAACGCCATTTGGTTGCGTAAGATCCTGTTTTTCGTAGGAATAGTAAAAATCTAAATTGCTCTCTGCAAACGCGTTAATGAATGAATTTACATTAACTTTTATGCCCAAAACTGGTGTCAATACCAAACCGTTTTTGGTGGCATCAACGGTTTGCTCTGTACTGGCCACGAGTGAGTTTCTTGGTGTGATGGTTCCTGTAAAACGGTTTGAGCGATAGCCTAAGTCAAAGCCAAAGTAAGGTTGCACTCTAGAGTAATTGAAGTTTTTTTCGAAACCAATTTTGAATGAATAATCCGTTACCTTTCCTTTTCCAATCTCGCATGACGCACAGGTATTGTCGAATTCCTTATCACTTCTGTAATAATTTCCGCTAATGCGGTAACTGATTTGATTATCATTAAATTTAAACATCAAGCCATTTCCATATGCTTTAGAATAGTCTTGGGTATTAGTTTGGTTCATTACTTTTGGCAATTGCATTAAAGTAAATGCACGTAAGCCAATGGTATAGTTATAGTCGGCGCTGGATTGGGCAAACACGGTATAAGAAGTACACAAAAGAACGAGGCCAAGTAATATTTTCTTCATTGATAAGGATATTTTTGATGTAATTTTCATTCAATCTCAAAAGTAGAAATAATTCCTTACTAACTTGCAAAATATCTTTGTAAGCATAAATGAAATTAGAATATTTTTTAGTTTTGATTTACTGTTACTTACAGACCAAACAAAATTTTAAGATTGTTTCACGATTTAAAAACGCTAATTTTGAGACTTCATGGCCTATAAATTTGTTGATAATTACCGAGAACGTGGTGCGAGAAAAAAGCTTGTAGAGCTGTTAAGTAGTCGCGGTATCGAAGATGAAAATGTATTGAAAGCAATTGGCAAAGTTCCTCGCCATTTCTTTTTTGATGAAACTTTTTGGAATCAAGCATACAAAGACATTGCTTTCCCCATAGGTGATGGACAAACCATTTCTCAGCCATATACCGTTGCCTACCAAAGTGAATTGTTGCACATAAAAAAGGGCGATAAGGTTTTGGAAATCGGTACTGGCTCTGGCTATCAAACCTGCATTTTGATGGAACTCGGCGCAAATGTATTTACCATAGAAAGGCAGGAAAATATTTTTAATCGAACCATACAAGTTTTACCTGGAATGGGTTACAGGCCAACATTTTATTGTGGTGATGGATCAAAAGGTATTGCAGAGCATGCCCCATACGATAAAATTATTGTAACGGCAGGTGCTCCGTTAGTTCCGGAAATATTGCTCAAACAATTAAAAATCGGTGGAATTTTAGTAATTCCGGTGGGGGACGAGAAAACCCAGAAAATGGTTACTGTAATACGTGTGAGCGATACAGATTATGAAAAAATTGTTTTAGATACCTTTAGGTTTGTGCCTTTAGTTGGCGATCAGGCTTGGTAACTTAAAGCTACCCAAAACGCAATAGATTGATAGTTCATGTGTATTAATTGGCTGCAAGGCGATTACCTTTTCATGGCCCTGTCCATTTCGCGTTTAACGTCCTTGTCTTTCAAGCTGTCGCGTTTATCAAATTCTTTTTTACCCTGTGCCAATGAAATTTCCATTTTTGCGAAGCCACGTTCGTTAATGAAGATGCGTAACGGAACAATGGTGTAACCTTTCTCTTCTCCTTTAAGTTTAAGTTTTCTGATCTCTTTTTTCTGAAGCAATAGTGCGCGATCTCTCTTGATGTCGTGGTGATAAAAGGAACTGTGGCTATATTCCGAAATGTGAAGGTTTCTAACGTACAGGTTTCCACCGATAAACATGCAGAAAGCATCCGTCATGTTGGCTTTACCTTGCCTAATTGCTTTAATTTCCGTTCCCAAAAGGGCTATTCCTGCTACATATTTATCAATTAAATTATAGTCGAAATAAGCTCTTTTATTTTTTATGTTGATGTCGTTTTTCAAAATTTATATTCCTATCTGCAAATCAAATTCAGATCTGCGCTTTTAGTAACCGTTAATTTATGCGGAGTGCAAATATCTTAAAAATTGGGTGATAATTATTTTAAAATTAAATCAACACGCAGTATTTAACAGCTGATTTGCTCATCTGTTTGTAAAACCTCATTTTTATTTGCCGGTTAATCATTTATTCATTTAAGTTTGAAGTCTTTAAAACACCGCAATGAAATTAAAAAACATCCTTTTAGCTGTCATTTTTTTTATATCCCTGCAAGTAAAGGCACAACAGCCAACACTTTTGCCTCAATTTACGTTTTTCAAGCTTGATGGAAAACCATTCGCAAACAAGGATTTGAAACAGGGAAAAAAGAACTTGTTTATTCTATTTGATTGTACCTGCGAACATTGCCAACGGGAAGCTAAAGTGCTCAACACCAATTTTGCTAAATTTAAAGATGTAAATATTTACATGATCACCCTTGATGAGGCGTACATCATCCCTCAATTTTTCAAATCTTATGCCCCAGGCCTCAATACAAAACCTAATGTGATGGTACTTCAAGATAAAAACAAAATTTTTATTCCTGCATTTCTTCCGTCAAAATACCCTGCAATGTACCTTTACGCCACCAATAATAAGCTTTTACTCTACAACAGTGGTGATGGTGGTATTCAGAAAATTATGAAACTGCTTAAGTAACTACCTGATAATTAAAACAGGCATGTTTACCTTGTGCCTAACCGAATCTACTGTTGTACCAAAAATGAGGTCTTTAAGTCCTTTATGCCCATGCGCACCCATTACCAATAATTCTAGTTTATTCGAGTTGCTAATTTTTGCAATGGCATTTGCAGTTCCTCCAAAACCTATAAATGCCGAAGAGTTGTAGCCTAAATCGGCTAGGTTTTGCCTGTATTTTTCGAGATTTTCCCCATCGCTTTGCGTTTCATGGTCCATAACAACATCTCCGTGATAGCGCGCCGCGGCAGTTTCAACTACATGGATTAAATAGTAATGCGCATCTTTTCCACCTTGAATCAGCGCATGTCTAATCGTGTTTCTATCATTTTTCGAAAAATCAACAGCGATGCCAATCCGCTCATATGTCACTTTTTCTATATTTTCAATTTCCAGTGCATTGCCATGTGGAACCATTTGTCGCTCAGTGTTTCGCTTATTAATAATTGGATGAAAGAAAACATATAGCAACAAGAGCACAATCAGGATTACGACTGGGAAAATGATCACATAAATCCACCAATGGTTAGCCTCCTTCGTCCAGCCAGAAATTTCTTCAATAACGAGTTTAACATTCAGCGCAATTATTCCGAGTGCACTTGTCCACGCCAAAACCTTCACCCATAACTTAATGGCAAAATCTTTCATCAATTTTTTATCGGATGTGAAGTGAATCAGTGGAATAATAGCAAAGCCTAGTTGTAAACTAAGCACCACCTGACTGAGTACCAATAGTCCTCCAAGCGCATCATCGCCATAATGCAGAATGGTAAAAAATGCAGGTATAATCGCCAATAGGCGGGTAATTAATCTCCTAAGCCAAGGTTGAATCCTGAGGTTAATGTGGCCTTCCATAATAATTTGTCCGGCAAGGGTACCTGTAACCGTAGAACTTTGACCTGCAGCGATTAGGGCGATGGCAAAAAGGGCAGGGGCAATGTTCCCAAAAATATTAGACAATAGCTTATGTGCATCCTGAATTTCTGCTACTTCATGTAGGCCATTTTTATAAAACGCAGCCGCTGCTAAAATCAAAATGGCCGCATTTACAAAGAATGCGAGATTAAGCGCAACTGTAGTGTCAATTAAATTAAATTTTAATGCCTCTTGTATGCCTTTGGTTGTGCGTTCTATTTTTCTGGTTTGTACGAGTGATGAATGGAGATAGAGGTTATGCGGCATAACGGTAGCACCGATGATTCCAATTGCAATGTATAAGGCATCGCCACTTAATAGTGATGGTTCAAATCCCCTCGCAACTTCTTTCAAGGACGGCTCTACAATAAACATTTCGACTAAAAAAGAAATGCCAACAATAAAAACCATTGATACGATAAAGCCTTCCATGGCTCTCATTCCTTTATTTAGCAAGAATAAAAGTAAAATAGTATCGAAAATGGTAATGGAAATTCCCCAAATTAGGGGTAAGCCAAACAGCAACTGTAAGCCGATGGCCATTCCGATAATTTCGGCTAAATCGCACGCTATGATGGCAGTTTGCGCCAGTCCAAATAATGGAATGTTTGCCCAGCGTGGATAAGCATGTTTGGATGCTTGCGCTAAATCTAATCCTCTTACGATACCCAATCTGGCACTTAAAGATTGAAGCAAAAGCGCGATTAGATTGGACATCAACAAAACCCAAATCAGTTGATAACCAAATTTACTTCCGCCCGCCAAATCTGTTGCCCAGTTTCCTGGATCCATGTAACCTACGCTAATTAAGTAGGCTGGCCCAATAAAGGATAAAATTCGTTTCCAGCCTTTTCTTTTATCTGTTGCTACACTCTGATGTACTTCACTTAACGATTCAGATTTTGCCATTACTACTTATTAAAATATGTTTTGCCACTTCTCTACTAATATTGATTTGTTTATCGCTAGAAAGAATTTCTACTGAACCATCGAAATCCGTAACATCAGTAATTTGAATTTGTTTGCCAAGGGTTAGACCTAATTTTTCCAAGTGTTTTAAAAATGCTGAACTGTGCTGGCTTACGCCGGTAATCGTTCCAGAATCGCCAATCTTTAAGTCTATCAGTTTTATAAACTGGGTTTTTGCAAATCGTCCGTGTTTATCTGGAATGGGATCCCCGTGAGGGTCGGATTTTGGAAAACCCAAAAACTCATCTAACCTTTCAATCAAACTCACCGATTTGATGTGTTCTAATTCTTCTGCAACATCATGCACTTCGTCCCATTTAAAATTAAGCTTATCTACCAAAAATACTTCCCAAAGGCGGTGTTTACGCACAATATCAATTGCAGCTGATTTCCCTTTTTCCGTTAAACTAACCCCTTGATATTTAATATAATCGACCAATCCCTTTTCGGCTAATTTTTTAATCATATCGGTTACGGATGCTGGCTTAGTTTGAATTTGTTCAGCAATAGCGTTCGTTTGAACGGTTTCTGTTTTCTCCGCTAAGTGATAAATAACTTTAAGATAGTTCTCCTCTGTGAAACTTTGCATTTATATTTATCTAATTTAATTTTTAGGTAAATCTAAAAATTTTATTTTAAAATTTATATGATAAATTATGTTAAAATTTAGAATATAATTTGGTTATGTTTGTATTCTCAATACCTTTGAACTTATATGGCATCAGAATTAGATAAAATTGATTTTAAAATTTTAAGGATTTTACAAGAAAATGGTCGGATTACCAACCTTTTATTGTCGCAAGAAATTGGCTTATCACCAGCACCAACTTTAGAGCGTGTTCGCAAACTGGAAATGGCGGGATATATAAAAAGCTATCATGCTCTTGTTGATGAAGAAAAACTTGGATTAGGAATTAAAACCTTTATACAAATTCAACTCGATTTCCATAAAAACAATACGATCCAAATCTTTTTAGACGAGGTAAATCAAATTAAGGAAATTACGGAATGCCATCACGTAACCGGTCAGGCAGATTTTTTGCTTAAGGTTTATGTTAAGGATATAAAAGCTTACGAGCGATTAATCATGGATAAAATCAGTAAGATTTCTGTGGTTAAGACTTTCCAAACCATGATGATTATGTCAACCACTAAGAAAGAACCAATCGTTCCATTGGAGTACTAGTTTTAAAACTGTTTTCAAGTCTATTTTAAGCCTAAATTCGTTAAATAGTTGATAGGCTTTAGAAGCTTAGGTGTCTGAGGTTTCTAAGGTGGTTCATATGTGCGTGAGCAAGTTTCAGCATCAAATGCTTTCTTATCTTTCACTTTTTTTATTTTTCACCACCTAAGGTACCTAAGACACCTAAGTATTTTGTGGACATTCAATTTGCAGTAGCTAAGGGGTTTAAATTTATTATATCTTTATTTTTTCTTCCTAATTATTTGATGCAGTTAGATAGTTGTTAGGCTTTAGAGGCTTAGGTGTCTGAGGTTTCTAAGGTGGTTCATATATTCGTGTGTAATTTTATCACCAAATGCTTTCTTAATCTTTCACCTTTTTTATTTTTCACAACTAAGTTACCTAAGACACCTAAGTTGTTGATGCCAAGTGATGGTTTATGCGTATTACTGAAAGTCTTCCAGCCAATGCGTTTATGCAATCGTGGCAATCAAAGTGAAGGCCTATGCC
Source organism: Pedobacter yonginensis (assembly GCF_003173595.1). Lineage (GTDB taxonomy): Bacteria > Bacteroidota > Bacteroidia > Sphingobacteriales > Sphingobacteriaceae > Pedobacter > Pedobacter yonginense. Next base: position 1,422,627 of record NZ_QGNZ01000001.1, on the reverse strand, counting down.
CATGGATTGAGCCGAAACATCAATTCATTTGCAAAGGCTTTTTTCCCATTCTGAACAATATTTGTGCAATTGAAATTTATGAGTAACCCTTTGGGTACTTTCAACAATTTCATGTATGTAAGTATCTGGGCTTCGTGAATAGGTAAAATTCTTTCTACCGACTTCAGTTCTAACACCATGCAATTTTCGATAAATAGGTCTGCTCTCAATTCGCTGTCTAGCACAATATCTTTATAGGAAATCGTTATGCGTTCTTCTGCCGAGAAATTGATGTTCCTTAGTTGTAACTCTCTCATCAAGCATTTTTGATAAACACTTTCGAGCAAACCCGGACCAAGTGATTGATGCACTTCAATACAAGCGCCTGTTACTTTGTATTCTAAATTATCAAGAAAAGTTTTGTTAATCATATATAAATCAATAAAGTTTTGAACTTTTTGGGATGATTTTAACGATATAACTTTGGTTTATTTGGTTATAAAAATGAGAAGCAAATCATTGCGCTATACGTTTGGTTAGGCAAGCTTCTCTAAGGTTAACTGAGGTGTTCCAAGTGGTAAGATATTGAAATGAATATTATTTATGTTAAGAAATTTTCCGGTGTTTCGGAGTAAAATAAGCATTCATTAGCTAGGCAATTTCCAATCTATCGGACTTAAATTATTTTGTACCAACAATTGGTTTGCCTTCGAAAAATGTTTAGATCCGAAAAAACCGTTGTATGCAGAAAATGGAGAGGGGTGTGCGGCAGTAAGTACGTAATGCTTTTGCTGATCGATTAAGCTTGCTTTTTGCTGTGCGTATTTTCCCCAAAGTAAAAACACCAGGTGCTTACGTTTTTCTGAAAGCGCTTTTATAATTTCATCGGTAAAGATTTCCCAACCCCTGTTTTGGTGCGATCCGGCTTCCGATGCCCTAACCGTTAATGTTGCATTTAATAACAGTACACCTTGTTCTGCCCAATGAATTAAATTTCCATGATTTGGAGTTGTAAAACCTTCAATATCGGTTTCCAATTCTTTATAAATATTCTTTAAAGATGGCGGGGTAGCTATACCCTTTTGTACGGAAAATGATAATCCATGTGCCTGACCAACACCATGATATGGATCTTGACCTAAGATGACCACTTTCACTTCATCAAATGGGGTTGTATTTAAGGCATTGAAAATATCTGAGCCTTTTGGATAAACAGTTTTTCCATTTTGCTTTTCTTGTTGTAAAAAAGACTTCAAATTTTTCATGTAGTCCTTTTCGAACTCATCATCTAAAACGGCTAACCAACCAGGTTCTAATGCTGCTGACATATTTTTTGTTTAAGTAACTAAGCTTTCTTTTTTAAGATGGCTAACAAGTCTCCTTCTAAAGTTGTTTTAGGGCTTTCAACTATTCTCCCAAGCTCGATCCCTTTTTTATCGTAGATGATAAATGTTGGGACTCTTTGAATGTTTAAGCCATCAATAATCCCATTTTCAGCTTTTTTTGTTCCGTCAACTGCAATGATATCTACATTCTTTTCCTTGAAATGCAAAGCATCCAATACTTTAAAAAAGTTGGGAACGTTTACCTTGCTATCACCACACCATGTGCCAAAAACAATTTTTATTTTTTCCTTTTTAAGCAGTTTTTTCAGCTCGATTAAGGTTGCTGCATCTGGTGTATAGGCAGCGTAAATAGGATCGTACATTTCCTTGAATTCTGGAAAATTCACAATTCCTTCTCGCGTACAAGCATTAATTAGAATGTCTTTATTGTGAGATTGGTCGTGGATTTTTTTATTCATTTCTTGTGCAGAAACATTCATAGCAAGTACAATTAAGGTTAAGGAGAATAGAATTTTCATTTCGATATTGTTTGTATTTATGAGTTGTAAATTTTTAATGAAATTATTGTTTTAAAATCTAAATTCTGCCTTTTAAACACGATATTTGCAAAAAAAAAATAATTTAGATTAAAATTTATGCCAAATATTATCAGATTAATTGCGGGGTTTGCTTTACTGGGTGGCGCAGTAGCTTTATTTATTTTCGGGTTTTGGCCTTGGGGCATTATTGCTATACTTTTAGGTATCATTGTTATTGTAACCTATTTCTTTAATGAGAACATGCTTTTAGCGCAATGGTTTTTAAGAAAAGACAATATGCCTAAAGCCAAAATGTTTTTAAACAGGATTACCAATTACGAAACTCAATTAATTAAACTTCAACATGGTTATTACAACTTATTGGTTGGATTGATTGAAAGCAGAACTGCACCTATGCAAAGCGAGAAATATTTCAAAAAATCTTTAGCCTTGGGCATGCAAATGGATCATAATGTTGCCTTAGCTAAGTTAAGCTTAGCGGGTATTGCCATGGCAAAACGCAACAAACGTGAAGCCACAATGTATTTAGCAGAAGCCAAAAAAGCCGATAAAAATAAACTCCTTGCCGATCAGATTAAACAAATGAAAGATCAAATGGGTATGATGGACAAACAACAACAAGTTCGTTATAGATAGTAATTCTTTGCTTAATCATTGAGACAAAATTAACAATAAGTTATTTGAGATCTGAAACAAGCTCTTTTCTTTCGGCCTCCAACTGAATCTATCTTTGTCGTAGTAATCGATGTCACCATCAAATCATTTCGTAATACTTTGGCGTGTAAGTTGCTTTGCGAAAGTTTATTAGTATGCTGTCAAAAAATGTGAGCTTATAGATTTAATTCTTGTAGCATTTAAGATTTTTTCAGCTCTATAATTTCTTGTAGCTTTCCTTTATCATCCTTATAGGCTTCAATTTTACCAATGTTTGAAAGTGTAAATGAAAGCAAAGTTTTATTTGAAGAATCTATTCTATTTTCTTTCTTGTCTCTAAAGTTTCTATAAATATAGATAGGTGTTTTAAATATACCCCAAGGAATACCCCACCAACCAAATAACGCAGTAGAAATTATTGCACTATTATTGGTCTTGTCCAAACAGTTTGGGCATGCAATAGTTGGCTCAGTTTCAGATACCGTCACGAATATGAAACTCTTCACCTTATGTGAAGATGTTCCATTAAGTTTTTCTGTCTCATTATTGCAGATTGGACAGGGCAAATTCCTTAGAAATTGAGAGTAATGTTCGATTTCTTCGATTGAATACTCCATATTCTGCGCTAAAGCACCATTTAAAATATTAAGATCGAGGTTGCGTTTCTTAATTTCATTTTCAATAATTCCGAATACTTCTGGTCTTAGTCCTTGAGCACTTGTTGTAGTTATTCTAATCAACTCACTGTCCGACATCTGCTCATATGTTTTTTCAATGTCCTTTATGTCCATATATGCTTGGTTTATTTTAGAGTTTTTTTTTCAGATATGTGATTATTAAGCCATTGGTTTAGTTATAGGTTTTACAAAAAGATTAATTATATTTTTTATAATATCCTATACCTAGCTTTCTAGAGTTTATAGATTATTATTCCAGCCATCTATTTTTAGACTACAATAATCTCAGATTCTAAGTTAAATATTGGATGTATATAAATAGGGAAGGAGTCGCAAAATAGGATTTTTTCGGAATTATCTACATGGATTTTAATCGATTAATTAATATAATCTATTAAATCCAAAACTAAATCGATTTTAGGATTGTAGTTTATAGAAAATTATACACTTATGGCAACATCACAAGAAGGCAGTACTAACAATACTCAAGAAGAAAATAACATTCAAGATTTAGGCGGGTCAGAAGCGGTAAAAAAGCTTCGAGAATTGGCAGATAAAGCAGAAAGTTGCTTTTTTTGTACCAATATCAAAACAGGTATTCCATTATCAGTTCGGCCAATGGCCATACAACAGGTTGATGACGAGGGTAATATTTGGTTTATGAGCATGAAAGACAGTCACAAAAACGAAGAAATTGCTTCTGACCCTTTCACCCATTTACTTTTCCAAGCTGGTGCACATTCTGGATTCGTGAATATTTATGGCATTTCTGAAATCAGTAGAGATCAAGCTAAAATTGATGAACTTTGGAGTCCTTTTATCAAAACTTGGTTTCAAGGTGGTAAGGAAGATCCAAATATTACGTTAATTAAAGTAATTCCATCAGAAGGCTATTATTGGGATACCAAACACGGTACCGCGGTAGCCTTTTTGAAAATGGCTGCCTCTGTTATTACTGGAAGAACCATGGATGATTCAGTAGAAGGAACTTTGGATGTAGATTAAAGTAGGATGATTGGTTGGGACATGCTTGCACCAATTAAAGATAGAGCATGAGCATCAAATTTATTTATCTCCTAAATAATCAAATCCTTCTAATTCTTCTCTCACGTTTCGTTTACTCAAAAGATCCTCTTCTTCGGCTTCTGCTCTTTTGAAGAAAAAGGCTTCTGCCTGGATTCTTTTAATTAATTGATGAACTAAAGATAGATCAAAAGCATCTTTGCTCAACTTGATACAGTATTCTCTTTCATTGATTTCTAAACTTGAAATATTCATAAGTCAATCTTTTTAAATTATCGATTGCTGTAAATATAGAAAAGGCTTGCTAAACAATTGTTAGCAAGCCTTTTAAGTTTATGTTATCCTTTTGTTAAAAATAGTCTTCTTCAAAAAGTTTCGGCTACTTATGGGATAGAAATAATCCATCGTCGGTTTTCGCAACCTTTAAAATGCCTTTTCCTGTTAAGCCTTTAAGCGTAGTATCCCACTTTTTATTGCTCCAATCTGCTAGTTTCGATTTAACATCGCCAAGAAGATATTGTTCACCTTCTTTTACAAGGGCGTACAATTCCGTTTCTTCTGGAGTCAACTCAATTTTCTTCTTTTCCGGGCGCATTTGTGGGAAGAATAAAACTTCCTGTATGGTGCTTTGATTGGTCATTAACATCACAATTCTGTCGATACCAAAACCCAATCCAGAAGTTGGCGGCATTCCGTACTCTAAAGCACGAACAAAATCATCGTCCATTGCCATAGCCTCTGCATCACCGCGATCTGCAAGTTTCAATTGATCTTCAAAACGTTCTCTTTGGTCAATTGGATCGTTTAATTCTGAGTACGCATTTCCGATTTCTTTGCCGTTTACAAATATTTCAAATCGCTCTACCAAACCATCTACCGAACGGTGTTTTTTTGCTAGGGGAGTCATTTCAATCGGGTAATCGGTAATAAAAGTAGGTTGGATTAAATTCGCTTCTACCTTATCGCTAAAGATTTCATCAACTAATTTCCCACGCCCCATGGTAGAATCTGTTTCAATTCCTAAATCCTTGCAAGTTTGTAGGAGTTCTTCCTCCGTCATGGCCGAAACATCAATCCCGGTATATTTTTGAATCGATTCATACATGGTAAGTTTTTCGTATGGCCCCTCAAAATTAATATCGTTGTCGCCTACCTTAACCACTGCCGAACCATTTGTTGCAATGGCCACTTTTTCTAAACACTCTTCTACCATAGCCATCATCCAGATATAATCTTTATAGGCTACATATATTTCCATTGAAGTGTATTCCGGATTGTGCGTACGATCCATACCCTCATTACGGAACATTTTACCGAATTCGTAAACCCCGTCGAAACCAGCTACAATCAGTCTTTTTAGATATAGTTCATTTGCAATACGCAAATAAAGCGGCATATCTAGCGTATTGTGATGTGTTGCAAACGGACGAGCTGCTGCACCACCATGAATGGGCTGTAAGATTGGTGTTTCCACTTCCATCCAGCCTTGCTCATCAAAATAATTACGCATGGAGTTAATCACCTTGCTGCGTTTGATGAAGATTTGTTTATAGTCTGGATTTACCGTTAAATCTACATATCGCATTCTGTAACGCAATTCTGGATTAGTGAAGCCATCATAAACGTTTCCTTCATCGTCCCTTTTTACAATCGGTAATGGGCGAATAGATTTTGAAAGGATTTTAAATTCTGTTACGTGAATGGAGATTTCGCCAGTTTGAGTGGTGAACACATAACCTTTCACACCAATAAAATCTCCAATATCTAAAAGCTTTTTGAAAACCGTATTGTATAAAGTTTTGTCTTCAGTCGGACAAATTTCATCTCGTTTTAAATATACTTGGATACGACCGGTAGCATCTTGAATTTCGGCAAAGGAAGCTGCGCCCATGATGTTACGGCCCATAATCCGACCCGCTAAACTAACTGTCTTATAGGCTGTTTTATCTTTTTCGTAGTTTGCTAAAATATCTGCTGCACTTACGTTAATCTCATAAGATTCTGCAGGATAAGGCTCGATGCCCAATTGACGCAATTGTTTTAACGACTCACGTCGTAATATTTCTTGTTCTGATAATCCTATACTCATTTCAGGTATTTTTTGCAAAAGTAATGATTTTGCAGGGTTTTATTTTTGTGTTAATGTATAATTTTAATCGGCTTGAATATATCATCTAATTAGCGTTATGCTCCGTATGCATGCAGCCTTTTAAAACCAATCATAAATGTATTGAACTCGTATTCGACATCACCACAGCATCTTAATCGATGTTAAAACTCGGTATTTTACCTATCAATAAACATTTCTAATAATTGGCGAACACCCTAAAATAAATTTTAGAACCTAAGCTTATGAAATCTTTTAAAACTGATCCAAACTGCTGAATTGATTTCAGCATCTTGGTTCTTTTTTGCTTTGATTGATATTTCCTAAGCTAAAGTCAAGCTATTGAAGTATTTCAAAACGTCTCAAGAATAGACTAAGATTCTGCTTCGACACCTTCTTCATACATTTCGTCGATGGTATCTGCATATTTTTTTTCTACAATTCGACGTTTAATTTTCAGCGTTGGCGTAATTTCCCCTTCATCTATACTGAAAGGATTACGTTTAATTTTGAAGTTTTTAATCCGTTCGAATTTTGCCAATTCGTTAGAGATTTTTTTAATGTCTTTTTCAATCCAATCAATAATCTCCTGCTCGCGGATAAATGGATCATTTTCTTCGAAGAAAGAAGGCTTAAGGTTAAAAGTTTCTTCTAGTGTTTCTCTATTTGGAATGATGATCGCCGTGATAAATTCACGCTTATCTCCAATTAAAAAAAGCTGATCGATTTTAGGGCTTTTTAAATAGATGTTCTCTACCGGCGTAGGATAAACGTTCTTGCCATAAGCATTTACAATCATGTTTTTTAGCCGATCGGTTATTTGAAGATTTCCCTTGTAAAAGCGACCAATATCACCGGTATGAAACCACATATCTCTATCAATCGCCTCTGCGGTCTCCGCGGGTTTGTTAAAGTATCCTTTCATTACACAATGCCCGCGAACAATTACTTCTCCTTCTTCACACTGAAATTCTTCGTTAAAAGTTTCATGGGTTTGAATGTTTATAATTTGCTTGCTTTCTACGTCTTGTATGCCAATTTCAATGCCCGGTATAACGCGTCCAACCGTACCATAAACCTGTCTGTGGTATTCGGTAACCGACATCACAGGCGAAGTTTCTGTCAAGCCAAAGCCCTCCAATATTTTAATGCCTAAATCTCCGAAAAACTCGCCCACATTTTTTGGCAATGCCGCTCCACCAGAAATCATAAATTTCAATCGTCCGCCAGTTTTTTCCTTTATCTTACTGAAAACTAATTTTTCTGCAATTCCTTTTTTGGCAGATAGTAAAAGTCCAGGATTTTCGCCTGCCTCTTTTGCCACGCGATATTTATTTCCGGTTTCGAGTGCCCATGTAAATATTTTGGCTTTGGTGCCTCCACCTGCTGTTCCTGATTTTATGGCTTTATCGTGAATGCGTTCCAATAACCTCGGTACACAGCTCATCACTGTTGGTCTTACCTCGCCCATATTTTTAGCCAATAACTCTAGGCTTTGCGCAAATGCGATTTTACAGCCTTGTGCACAACACACATGGTAGGTTGCCGTGCGTTCAAAAACATGTGATAGGGGTAAGAAAGACAAAAATGTTTCTGTTTGATCGATTACAGGAATCTGTTGTAAACAAACTTTAACATTCTCCACAAAATTGCTGTGGGTAAGCATAACACCTTTCGGAGTGCCAGTTGTACCTGAAGTATAAATTAGTGAAGATACATCGCTCGGTAATACCAAACTTCTGCATTGCTCAATGTCTGCTTTTTCGGCAGCTGTAATTTGATGCTTCAGTGCAAGGATGTCTGAGAAGGCAATCACTTCAACCTTAACATCGCTCGGGATGGTCACTTTTTCAAAATCTTTAAACGCAGGTATAATGTATTTAAGTTCTCTGCAATTTGAGGCAACTTTTAATATTTTGCGATAAAGAAAATTATTCCCAACAAGAATGGCTTTTATTCCAGAATCATTAATGATGTAGGCTACTTCCTGCTCGGAAAGCGTAGGATAGATGGATACATTGATTACCCCAATTTGCTGAATACCTTGGTCATAATACACATATTCTGGTGAATTTTCAATCATTAAACCTAGCCTATCGCCTTTCTTTATGCCCATTTCTAAAAAGAAGGCAGACACTGCATCAGCTCTTTTTAATGTGTCTTCATATGAAATTTCAGTCCATTCGGCACCTTGCTTATGAATTAGAAAAGTTTCTTCTGGCTTGTGGATGTTTTTTACAACATTTCTCAACAGGGTAGGGACAGTTGAAAATTCGTTAATTAATGGCATGCTCGTTAGTTGGTGTGTTCGTTATAGTTAACAATTATAAGGCTTTTTGGTTTAAAAATGCAAATTGATGCTTTACTATAAATTTTGATAGGTTAAATCTCGTCTAATCAAAAACTTTCGATTTCTAATTTTTACAGGAGGATTGTGCCCTTAATCTTCAATAATGTGTTTGTGGAGAAAATTTGCTTATAAACGCAAAAAAGGTCCCATAAATGGAACCTTTTGAAAAAATATGCTTTAATTATACAGAAAAACTTTCGCCACAACCGCAAGTTCGACTGGCATTTGGATTCACAAAGTTGAATCCTTTTCCGTTTAAGCCATCGGTAAAATCCAGTTCAGTACCGGCTAGGTACAGAAAGGATTTCATATCCAATGCAATTTTGATTCCTCTATCTTCAAAAAACTGATCTCCAGTTTTCGACTCATTGTCGAAATCCAAATTGTAAGATAAGCCTGAGCAACCACCTCCTTTTACAGAAACTCGTAGAAAATAGTCAGAGCCCATCTCGGAATCTTGCATCAAATGATCTATTTTTTCTTTTGCTTTATCAGTTATCGTTATCATCGTATTTTAGATTTTAGTAATTAGATTTGAGGTTATAGATGTGAGATATGAGATATGAGATATGAGATATGAGACTTGTACTCTAGATAAAAGCTTTCACCTCAAATCTATCATCTTCTTTCTATCGTCTCCCATCTATTGTCTCAAGTCTATTGTCTCAAGTCTCCCGTCTACTAGTGGTGAGATTTTTCTAATACAATTGCTTCTAAACCATTTTTAACGCGATAATCGTTAATGGCAGATTTAATTGCATCTTCTGCTAACACCGAGCAGTGAATTTTTACTGGAGGTAAAGCCAATTCTTCAACAATATCCATATTATCAATGGTTAAAGCTTCGTCAATTGTTTTTCCTTTTAACCATTCTGTAGCTAAAGATGATGATGCAATTGCCGAACCACAACCAAAAGTTTTGAATTTAGCATCGGTAATTACGTTATCTTCTCCAACCTCAATTTGCAAACGCATTACATCGCCACACTCTGGTGCGCCAACTAAGCCTGTACCAACAAATTTACTGTCTTTATTTAATGTACCTACGTTACGTGGGTTATTGTAATGGTCAATTACTTTTTCTGAATATGCCATGGTATTTTTCGATTTTTGGTTTACGATTTCAGATTAGCTTCCATCGCAAATTATTAAATTTATATTGTATTGTGGATGTACATGTTGTAAATCCGCCACTTAAACTAATTTTAGTGTTCTGCCCACTCAATTTTACTCAAGTCAATTCCTTCTTTAAACATTTCCCAAAGTGGAGAAAGTTCTCTTAGGTGATTAACCGCTTTTTGAGTAACTGCAATAGCTTGATCAATTTCTTCCTCAGTTGTAAACCTACCTAAACCGTAGCGGATAGAAGAGTGTGCCAAATCATCAGATAAACCTAAGCTTTTCAATACGTAAGATGGCTCTAACGAGGCAGATGTACAAGCCGAACCTGAAGAAACTGCTAAATCGCTCATTGCCATCATTAAACCCTCACCCTCAACGTATTTGAAAGAAATATTGGCTACGTGCGGTAAACGATGTTGTGTATTACCATTAACATAACTTTCTTCCATTTTGTTTAAGGTCGATTCTAACCGATCACGCAAACCAGATAAGCGAATAGATTCGCTTTCCATTTCTAAACGGCACAGCTCGCAAGCTTTTCCCAAACCCACAATACCTGGAACATTTAAAGTACCAGAACGCATACCACGTTCGTGGCCACCGCCATCCATTTGTGAAGTTACTTTAACTCTTGGGTTTTTTCTGCGTACATAAAGTGCACCAACGCCTTTCGGACCGTACATTTTGTGTGCTGTAAATGCCATTAAATCAATGCCATCCGCATTCACATCAACAGGAATTTTACCTACTGCCTGCGTTGCATCCGTCATAAATAAAGCGCCATGTTTGTGCGCAATGGCAGAAATTTCTTTTATCGGCTGGATTACACCAATTTCATTGTTTCCATACATAATGGAAACTAAAATGGTTTCAGGCGTCATAGCAGCTTCCAATTCAGCTAAATCAATTAAACCATCCGCTTTAACACCTAAATAAGTTACCCGAGCACCATTTTTTTCAAGGTGTTTACAAGTATCCAATACCGCTTTATGTTCAGTAACCGCAGTAATAATGTGGTTACCTTTTTCTTTATACATCTCAAACACTCCTTTAATACCAAGGTTATCGGCTTCAGTAGCACCAGATGTAAATATAATTTCCTTTTCAGTACAGCCGATTAATTTGGCTACTTGCTCACGAGCATAATCAACTCCCTCTTCGGCCACCCAGCCAAAAGCGTGATTACGGCTTGCGGCGTTTCCAAATTTCTCGGTAAAATATGGTAGCATTGCTTCCAACACTCTCGGATCAAGAGGTGTAGTCGCATTATTATCTAAATATATCGGCTGTTTCATTTCAGTTCTGTTATTTGCAATACAAAGATACAAAAAAACTTATTTAACAATTATAATTAATAGCTATGAGGTTATAGTTAAAACCTGCATTTTTACATTCACATAACCTTAAATCTATGAATAAGATAGAACACATCGGCATCGCCGTAAAAGACCTCAACGCTTCAATAGATCTTTATCAGAAACTCCTCAACGCCGATTGCTATAAAACAGAGGAAGTTGCATCCGAATTTGTGAATACCGCTTTTTTTAAAACTGGCGATAATAAAGTAGAACTCCTCCAGGCAACTTCGGCTGATAGTGCAATTGCTAAATTTATAGAGAAAAAAGGCGAAGGTATTCATCACCTAGCCTTCTTGGTTGATGATATTTTAGCCGAGATGGAACGTTTGCATAGCGAGGGTTTTACTTTGCTTAACGATTCGCCTAAGAAAGGTGCCGATAATAAAATGGTTTGTTTCGTCCATCCAAAAGATGCCAATGGTGTTTTAATCGAAATTTGTCAAGAAATTAAGTGGATTTAAGCGTTCCTATTCGGGGCTTCACCACGAATCATCATTGCTTTGTTTGATGATTAGCCTCAGCATGATTTAGAAATGAACGGTTCTGTATTTCATCTGTGCTGTAGTCCTGCTAACCGCTATAGCCCAGCAGAAAAAGCTGGGGCTGCCGCTATTATCAGGTTTAGTAAGGGGAGGCAGTAGTTGTTTCGTAAAATCTAGATGTTGATGGTATTATCAAGCATCATCAAATACTTTATGTGATGTTAATTTTTTAGGCTAATCTGGAAATGAACGGTTCTGTATTTCATCTGTGCTGTAGTCCTGCTAACCGCTATAGCCCAGCAGAAAAAGCTGGGGCTGCCGCTATTATTAGGTTTAGTAAGGGCAGGCAGTAGTTATGTCGTAAAATCTAGATGTTGATGTTATTATCAAGCATCATCAAATACGTTATGTGATGTTAATTTTTTAGGCTAATTTGGAAATGAACGGTTCTGTATTTCATCGGTGCTGTAGTCCTGCTAACCGCTATAGCCCAGCAGAAAAAGCTGGGGCTGCCGCTATTATCAGGTTTAGTAAGGGCAGGCAGTAGTTATGTCGTAAAGCTATGGGTTTGTTCAATAATTCAGGATTAAACTAACTTTGTATAATGAATGATCATCAATCGTTAATTAAAATCATCAATAAAGATTTCGATATCCAAGCAGATCTTTCGGAAGAACGTTTGAGGCAAGCAATCATTGATGTCTTTGCTGATCTGGTCGATCATGATTTTTCGAAATTGATTCAAATTTTATACAAGGCCGATGTAGATCAGTACAAGTTGAAAGCACTTTTAGAAACATCAGAAGGGCGAAGTTCCGCGGAAGTTATTGCCGATGCTTACATCGAAAGGCAATTGGCAAAAATCGAAACTTGGAGGAAGTATTCAGGCAGATAGATAGCAATTCCTCACAACAACCCAATTGTAGGTTTGCTGTGAGGATTTTGCCAAGATTAAAATAATTTTTCTTGCGGTGGTTTTACACCAGCTAAACGTAAATAAACCGTAGCCTGTCCGCGGTGATGAGTTTGATGCTCGAAATCTTTCGTAAAAACCATGTCTTTAGTCATTTCAAAGCGATTCATAAACTTAACTTTTTCATTTAGTTGCTCCGGGGTTAATTTTTTCAAAGCATCAATTACATAATCATAGCCCGCCATAACCACCTTGGTTACATTGGCTTTTGATTTGTCTGTAATTTTTTCCACCTCACCTAATCCATAGGGAGGTTTTTCGCCTGTAGCAGTAGCCGTAAAACCATAGTTTGCATCGGTTAGGTGCAACATTTGTTCTGCAAACGAACGCATTTCTGGAGTTGGCTTCAGCGCATAACCCGATTCTGGCATGGCATCAAGATACTCTTTTGTGTAGGCTTTAGCCCGTTCCCATTCGGCAATTTTGGTGTCTGTTTGGGTTTGAGCATTTGCGCCGCTTAACACAAAAAACAGGCATAACATGCTCATTAATAGCTTTAAATTTCTCATAATATGTTTTGTTTAGTTGAAACAAATATAAGTTAGAAAGCCTTAAATTCCACTTGAAAAATTTGAGAATTTTAAAAATTTCGGTGCAGTTCTATGTTTAGTTGCTTGTTCAAAAGCATAGGCAAAGCCGATAATTTTTGGTTCTTCATAGGCGCCGGCCATAATGGATAAGCCAACTGGAAGTTCATAAATTTTGCCCATTGGCAGGGTAATGTGCGGAAAACCCGCCATGGCTGGCGGAGAACAGAAATAAAAGCCATTACCTGCATCGCCGTTAAACAAATCGATAGGAGAAGGGATACCGTATGTGGTTCCAGCTATTGCGTCAAGTTGGTTCTTTGCCATTAAATCAGTTATAATTTTTCTGGATGAAAGCACTTTAACTAAGGCTTCTTTATAAACTGTGCTGTTTAAATCGGGTGCTTTATCACTACTTTCTAGGGTTTCCTGCTTGAAATAAGGCATTGCCGTACTTTCGTTTGTCTTGTTGTAAGCAATTACTTCAGTCAGGTTTTTAACTTTAGCATTTGTTTTCTCAAGGTAGGCATTAAGCCCATCTTTAAACTCGCATTGCAACACGGTAAAACTGGCAGCGCCAATTACGCGCATTTCTTTTAAAAGTTCAATTTCAACAACTTCTGCGCCTAACTCTTTAAATTTTTCAATTGCATTTTTATACAATGCAACAACACCTTCATGGCCAGATAAGAATGATTTTTCAAATCCAATTCGTTTGCCTTTTAATGCACCAGTTTGTAAATATTTGGTGTAGTCTTGTGGCGCTTTCCCTTGGCTATTTTTTGTTATCTCATCTTCAGAATCGACACCCGTTAACACAGAAAGTAGGGTAGCTACATCGGCAACATTTCTGCCCATCGGACCTGCGGTATCTTGGGTTTTCGAAATTGGGATAATTCCACTTCTACTCAGTAAACCTACTGTTGGCTTTAAACCCACAATTCCATTTGATGATGAAGGCGCTGTTACCGAGCCATTGGTTTCCGTTCCAATTGCAATTGCACATAGGTTTGCAGAAACGGACGAACCGGAACCAGAGCTCGACCCACTCGGACTTCTATCCAAAATAAAAGGGTTTTTGGTTTGTCCACCACGGCTGCTCCATCCGCTGCAAGAGCGAGAAGAGCGGAAGTTGGCCCACTCACTCAAATTGGTTTTTCCAAGAATTACCGCGCCTGCCTCTCTTAGTTTTTTAACGATAAAAGCATCTTCCGAAGCCATGTTGCCAGCCAGCGCTAAGGAACCAGCGGTGGTTTGCATTTTATCTGCGGTGTTAATATTGTCTTTTATCAAAACTGGGATGCCGTGCATTAAACCTCTTATTTTCCCAATTTCTCTTTCAGCATCCATTTTTGATGCGATTGCTAAGGCATCTGGATTCAGTTCTATAACTGAGTTGAGTTTTGGACCTTTCTTATCTATTTTCTCAATCCGATCGAGATACATTTTAGTTAACGATCGGCTGCTTTGCTTACCACTTTTCATCAACTCCTGTAACTCGCTGATGCTAATCTCATTTAATTGGAACGGATTGTTGAAATCATCTGAGCTTTCTTCTTCGTTGTTAGCGATAATGGCTGCACCCGCCGGAATGCCCAAAGTGGTTATTAAACCTACGGTGGAGGTGCTTTTTATAAAATTTCTTCTGTTCATGGTTGAGTTAGGATGCTTGGAGAAATAAATATAGTTTTAAAAAAGCTTCTTCTTCAACAGGTTTTAAAAATCTTACAATTTAAAATTGTTTTTTACGCTTGTATTTCAGAAATAAAATTAGGATATTTGCACCTCTTAAAAAGAATTAGAAAGACTAATAGGAAATATCATAAGCGTTGTTGCCAGGCAAATTGCAACCAATGTTCTTGATGCTTTCACACATAACTAAAATAATATTCAAATGAAAAAAGATTTGCACCCTACTAGCTACAGACCAGTTGTTTTCAAAGACATGTCTAACGAATATGCTTTTTTAACAAAATCTTGCGTAGATACTAAAGAAACTATTAAATGGGAAGATGGTAACGAATATCCTCTATACAAATTGGAGATTTCTCACACTTCACACCCTTTTTATACTGGTAAAATGAAATTGGTTGATACAGCAGGACGTATCGATAAATTCAAAAACCGTTACGCTAAGAAATAATTTAGCAACAAAAAAGCATTTTTTGAAGTCCCTTTGCCAAAAGCATCGGGACTTTTTTTATTTTTGTTGCTTATGACAATCAATCTATTTGATGATTCTAGTTGGGAATCATTACGTCCTCTTACTTTTACCAGGCCTGTTGCCGATTTACGCATTGGTATTCTAACGATTGCAGAAAAATGGGCGAAATATTTAGGTGCCGATTTTGGTTATCAAACGCAAGAATATCTCTCAAAAAAATACCCTCTAAAGGCAAATGCCCAGCTTTTCATCAATGGATCTATCTGTCCAGATGAATCTTTACTGAATGCAATTGCTGCCCTAAAAGCAGGAGAGCGTTTATGTCAAGCTGATTTGCTTATTGCCTATTGCTCAGATCGTTCTGTTAAAATTGATCCTGAAGAACTAAAGTCTTTCAAGCCTATCAATTACTCAGGCGGTTTTACTCGTATCGTTTACCCAAATGACATTTTCACTTTTAACGGTACAGAGCTGAAAAAGGATTTCACATTGTTAACCCAAGGGAGGAGCTCTGGTAAATTGAGTGCTACAAACACGTTTTTAGGCGATGATATTTTTGTAGAAGAAGGGGCTACAGCAGAATGCTCCATCTTTAATAGTTTACAGGGACCCATATATTTAGGCAAAAACGCTCAGGTTTGGGAAGGGAGCATTATTAGGGGGAGTTTTGCCTTAGGAGAAGATTCTTCTGTTAAAATGGGCGCTAAAATTTATCCAAATACAACCATTGGCCCGCACAGTCGCGTAGGGGGTGAGATTAATAATGCAGTAATTTGGGGTTTCTCTTCAAAAGGGCACGAAGGCTATTTAGGCAATGCGGTTTTAGGTCAATGGTGTAACATTGGCGCTGATAGCAACAATTCGAATTTGAAAAATAACTACGCTGAAGTAAGGCTTTGGGATTATGAAAAGCGAAGCTTCCGTAAAACGGGATTGCAGTTTTGTGGGTTAATTATGGCCGATCATTCCAAATGTGGCATCAACACCATGTTTAATACCGGAACCGTAGCTGGAGTGAGTGCAAATATTTTCGGTCCTGGTTTTCCAAGAAATTTTATTCCAGATTTTGCTTGGGGAGGCGCTCAAGGTTTCGAAGTTTACAGCTTAAAAAAGATGTTCGAAACCGCCGAAAAAGTTTACTCCAGAAGAGATCTAGCCTTTGATGATGTGGAAAAAAAAATTTTAACACAAGTTTTTGAGATGACACAGGAACACAGGCACTTTTAATATCAGGCATTAAAATGGAGTGAAGGCTCAAATATTCAACGTTCAAACTTTATAATATCAAAACTAAAATATAATGAGAAAAAAAATTGTTGCAGGTAACTGGAAAATGAATTTAGATTACAACGAAGGTGTATCGTTGTTTAGTGAAATCGTAAATATGGTGAAAGATGAACGCAAGGGCGATCAGCTGGCTGTAATTTGCGCTCCATTTATTCATTTAAACAGCTTGGCCAAACTTGGTGGTACGGACGTAGCCATCGGCGCTCAAAATATTCACGATAAGGAAAGCGGTGCATATACAGGCGAAATTTCTGCAAAAATGATCAAATCAGTTGGTGTTGAATACGTTATCTTGGGTCACTCAGAACGCAGGCAATATCAAGCAGAAAGCGATGAACTTTTAGCTGCAAAAACGAAAACTGCTTTAGCACATGATTTAAAACCAATTTTCTGCATCGGCGAAACTTTGGATGAGCGCAATAATGGAAGTTACTACGAAGTATTAAAAAAACAATTGGTTAACGGTATTTTCAGCTTAACCGAAGAAGATTTTAGAAAGGTAGTTATTGCTTATGAGCCGGTTTGGGCAATTGGTACGGGTTTAACGGCCAGTCCAGAGCAAGCGCAAGACATTCATGCCTTTATCCGCAGTGAAATTGAAGCAAATTATGGTTTCAATGTGGCAGATGATACCACCATTTTATACGGTGGAAGTTGCAACCCGAGCAATGCAGCAAGTTTATTTGCTCAGAAAGATATTGATGGCGGCTTAATTGGTGGTGCATCATTAAAATCTCGTGATTTTACAGATATTATTAAAGCATTAAACAGCTAAATGCAGTATATAAAAGCCATATTTAAATTTAAAAGTATCGAAGCGTATCAACAGGATTTGCTGATTGCTGATCTTGCCGATTTGGGCTTCGATACTTTTGAAGATAGTGAGAACGGATTTACCGCTTTTGTAATCAAGGAAAACTTTGATGATAAAGCACTTGTTGATCTGTTAGATGCTCATTCAGAAGAATTTACGACTGAATATTCTTTAATGGACGTTGCAGACGAGAATTGGAATGCGGAATGGGAGAAAAACTTTAGCCCTTTAATTATCGATGATGTTTGCTATGTAAGGGCAACATTTCACGAGCCACAACCTTCTTATCCCTACGAAATCGTTATCGATCCTAAAATGGCCTTTGGTACGGGGCATCACCAAACCACCACCATGATGATGCAGTACATTTTGGCGGCAGATTTGAAGGATAAAAATATTCTAGACATGGGTTGCGGTACTGGAATATTGGCCATCTTGGCGGCAAAGTTTGGTGCAAATAAGCTACTTGCAATAGATTACGATGATATTTGTTATCAAAGTACCATCGAAAACGCGGCGCTTAATGGTGTTGAAAATTTAACAGCACTTTGTGGCAGTAAAGAAGTTATTCCAGATGAAGAATTTGATGTAATTTTTGCCAACATCAACCGTAATATTCTTTTGGATCAGATTGGTCGTTATGCAGAAGTATTGAAATCTGAAGGAAAAATTTTCTTTAGTGGTTTCTACTTGGCGCCAGATTTAGCCATGATTACGGAAGAATGTGCCAAGCACGAAATCCGCTACATCGATCATAAGCAAAATGGCGATTGGATTGCCGCTCAGTTCGAAAAATACTAAATGAATGAGCTTTAAGTGCTTGTTGAAGCATCGGGTTCACTCATTACCATCATCTTTCAAAATTAAAAATATGCGCATACATTTTATTGCGATAGGTGGAAGTGCAATGCACAACTTAGCTATTGCCCTACATAAAAAAGGTTACCAGATTACAGGTTCAGATGATGTCATTTTCGAGCCGGCAAAATCTAGATTGGACAAGTATGGTTTGCTACCCACTGAGATGGGTTGGGATGAAAATCGCATTACGAAAGATTTGGATGCGATTATTTTAGGCATGCACGCCAGAATTGATAATCCAGAACTGCTAAAGGCACAAGAATTGGGCGTTAAAATCTATTCTTACCCCGAATATATTTATGAGCAGAGCAGGGATAAAATTCGGGTTGTAATTGGCGGTAGTCATGGTAAAACGACCATCACGAGCATGATTTTGCACGTTCTTAACTTTTATAATCGCGATTTTGATTATTTGGTAGGGGCGCAGCTTGCCGGTTTCGAAACCATGGTTAAAGTTACGCATGAGGCGCCTGTAATGATTATTGAAGGAGATGAGTATCTGTCTTCGCCGATTGACCGCAGACCAAAATTCCATCTATACAAAGCCAATGTTGCGGTAATTAGTGGCATTGCCTGGGATCATATCAATGTTTTTCCAACATACGCAGATTACACGGCTCAGTTTGATAAGTTTATTGATACAATTGAAAAAGAGGGTACTTTAATTTATTGTGAAGCAGATGCTGATTTGACTGAAATTGTTAGTCATTCTAGTGCGCACATCACAAAGATTGGCTACGGCATTCCAGCGCACGAGGTTGAAAAGGGTATCACCTATTTGCTTCCAAAGCGTACCGAACTAAAGGTTTTTGGCGATCATAACCTCATGAATTTGAACGCGGCAAAGTTGGTTTGCAAGGAACTTGAAATTTCTGAAGAACAATTTAACGCCGCAATATCCTCCTTTACAGGTGCAGCCAAGAGACTAGAAGTGATTTCTGCGGATGATTCAACCAATGTTTATAAAGATTTTGCACACTCCCCTTCGAAATTGAAGGCAACAATTGATGCTGTTAAAACACAATTTACAGATCGTAAGCTGGTTGCTTGTATCGAACTGCATACGTTTAGTAGTTTGAATAAAGATTTTCTTAAAGAGTATGCAGGTGCAATGGATAAGGCCGATGACGCCATTGTTTTTATTGATATAAAATCTTTCGAGCAAAAAAGAATGGAGCCCTTTAGTGAGGACGACGTTCAACAAGCTTTTTCTAATCCCAACTTGAAATTTTTTAATGATGCGGCAAAGTTGAAAGCCTATTTGTTGAGTTTAAATTACCAGAACACAAATTTGTTGATGATGAGTTCTGGAAATTATGCGGGTTTCGATTTGCCGGAATTGGCTTCTGAATTGCCTAGGTAGCCTTGGCTTATTTCAAAGATGAAAAGCATCGGAGATCAAATTAAACAGAGTAGGGTGGCTTTGGGTTTGAGTCAAGCCAATGCGGCTAAAATGCTTAAAATTTCGACGCCTGCATTTTGTAAGATAGAAACGGGTCAAACCGATTTGAATGTATCGAGGTTATTGCAGATTTCAAAAGTTTTCAAAATCCCATTAACTCAATTATTTTCTGGTCATGTTGCAGAGATCGGATCTAGTGATGAGCTTATTGCACTAAAAAAAGAACTTATCGAAAAAGATGAAGAGATCAATAAACTTAGAAAAAAGGTTATTGATCTTTACGATAAGCTGGGGATGTAATCCCCCATATTCTTTTTTAGAAAATCTTTCTCATGGTTAAATGCTTTTTGCCAAAAGTTGCGCCTGTAGCTTTGTGGATGGCAATCATTTGCTCATTAAAATCGCCTACCCAACTCAATTCCAGTTCTTTATATTGGTTTTTAGGTAAAACATATTCGCCTAATCGGATGAAGAGAACCGATTCTAGGCCATGTTTTTGAAATTTTGGTTTTGTGCCCATTACAATGGCACGCATCCGTGTAACGCCAACCCAGCGGCGATAGGCAAATTTTAACTTTTCTAATAAGCCTAATTTTCCATCAAAGCCTTTAATCATTTGGTTGGCATCAGGAATTAATACCACGAAAGAAGCTGGTTCTCCATTAAAATAAGCAAATTGAATTAAGTGCTCATCCATGATGGGTTCCATACTCTTAAAGCTCTCTTGCAGGGTTTCTTTTTTAATAGGAACAAAGTTTTCAAAATCCTGCCAGCCGTCGTTATAAATTTCCATAAGGTCGTTTATGTATTTCTCGGCGTTTTTCTTGTCGAAATACTCAAACGTATAACCGGGTTTATTCCTTACCCAATTGGCAATTTTTGTAAATCGCTCTGGGAATGGAATGGTTAAATTGATGTGGTTGGTAAGTTGTTCGTATTCAGTTACAAATCCGTAAGCTTCAAAAAATTTCTGATAGTAAGGGAAGTTATAGTTCATCCCGAATGATGGGGGGGTAAATCCATCAACCAATAAGCCCCAGAAAGAATCATTCTCTCCGAAATTTATGGGCCCATCCATTGCTTTCATACCATTTTCTGCCAACCATGCCTTAGCGGTATCAAACAGTAAAAAAGCGGCCTTTTCATCATCTATGCATTCGAAAAATCCCATTCCACCTGTTGGCTGCTCGTAGTTAAAGGCTTTTTTCTCATTTATAAATGCGGCTACACGGCCAATAAGTTTTCCTTGCTCATCTTTCAATACCCATCTGGTGCATTTTCCATGATTAAAGAAATTGTTTTTGTTGGGGTCGAAAACGTTTTCTACCTCACTATCCAACGGACAGATAAAATTGTGATCGTTCTTGTAAAGAATTTTTGGTGTATTTAAAAAATCCTTTTTTAATGATGGGGAGCTTACGGGTATAATTTGCATGGGTAGTTTTAAAATTAAAAAGCATCCTACCCAGCTGGGCGGATGCTTTTCAAATATATAGTATTTTAAAGATTAATAATCGTCATCGTCATCATCAAAATTATCGAAGTTATCGAGGTCGTCCAATGGTAAATCAAAATCATCGTCGTCATCGTCAACAGATTTTTTTGCATTCTTAGGAATCGTGTCCTCATCATCAAATTCATCATTATCTTCTACCTCTTTTTTGGTAGTAGGTTTTGCTGGGATTTTCTTTGGCGCTTTCATTACACAAAAATAAAAATTGCTTTTATAGTTTAAAAATACAAAAAAACTTTTTTTAATAACAAGCTGGTTCCAAATTAATTAAAATTAATTATTCTGCGTTTTCGCCCACAGTATTTTCCTCTTTAGCAATATCTTTTAGCTGCGGAAGTTGAGTTAAATTATTCAAACCAAAGTAATCCATAAATAAGGAACTGGTGCTGTATAAAATCGGTCGACCTGGTGTTTCGGCTTTGCCATCTATGCTAATAAGTTCTTTCTCCAATAAACGTTGAACGGAATAATCAGAATTAACGCCTCTTATCTGCTCAATTTCGAGTTTGGTAATGGGCTGGCGATACGCGATGATGGCTAAAGTTTCCATTGCTGCCTGGCTCAATTTTTTCTTGGAGCGATGCAATTGAAGTTGATTAACGGTTTCGTGGTATTGCTTTTTAGTTAAGAACTGATAACCGTTATTTAGATCAACTAATCCTATTGCCGAATCTTCGGCGCTGAATTTTTCTTGAAGATAATCAATGCTTTCGAAGACCTGATTTTCTACAATCTCCTCGTCAAAAACAGCATTCAAAGCCAATATAATTTCTTGAACGCTGATACTCTGAATTGAGGAAAAGATAAGCGCTTCTACGTGTTGGTTAATTTGGGTTTGGAGCATGTACAAAAATAGAATTTTTGGGCATAAAAAAAGCGGTCTCGCTTTTAAAAACAAGACCGCTTCTTAACACACAAATGAAACCTGAATTAAGATATAGTTTTAGGTTAGGTTATTAAATATCTATATCAATTCTATAAGAACGTTTTGATAAACACTATCGTTTATTTCTAGTACAAGTTTAACGCTAAAGTTTATTGCTTGTAAGTTCTATTTAGTGAGTGGTATTAATAATTGAGTAAACGGTAAATTTTCTATTTTAGAGGGATAGAAATGGTTACGGTTGTACCGTTTATACTGTTTTGGCGAACATCTAGGTGTATAGGTTTTGCTCCAATCTGGCCTAAAAGGTTTAACCTTTCTTTGGTTAATTGCATGCCTTTGCTAATGTGAGATTCTTTTTTGTTCCTCAAAGAATTTTCGATTCCAATTCCATCATCAATAATTTCTATATTCAAATAGAATTCATCTATCAACTTGATATTGATTTGAATAACCCCACCCGTTTCCTTCGGCATAATGCCATGCCATATCGCGTTTTCTACATAAGGCTGTAGGAGCATAGATGGGATGAAGGTATCTTCTTCGTCGATATTTTCATCAACAGAGAACGTGTATTTTAGTTTATCTCCAAAGCGATTTTTTTCGAGTTTTAGGTATAGGTTTAGGTATTCCAGTTCTTCTTCTAAGGAGATGTAGCTCTTGGTGCAAATTTCTAAGTTTTTACGAATTAGCCTTGCGAAGCCGGTTAAAACTTTATTTGCTGAGGTTGTATTTTGGGTATTGATGTAATGTTGAATGGAATTCATTACATTGAACACAAAGTGAGGATTCATCATGGCTTGAAGGGCCTGTTGTTCCAGCATCAATACCTTATTTTTAAGCAAGAGTTGTTCTTGTTCTTTATCTTTTTGTTTTCTGGTAATGTAAACGGCAACCTTATAAAAAATATAAGCGACCAGGAGAATTAAGATAGATAGGAACCAAAGGCTTTGCCAAAAATGCTTTTTTATGGTGAACGAAATTTTGGCGGGTGGACCCCAATTTCCATTCTGGCTTTTGGCACTTACCTCGAAATTATAATCGCCCGGTTGTAAAGAAGAGAAATCAAGCCGTCGAGTTCTGGTTTCTATCCAGGCGGTATTTTCGTTTAAACGATAGCGGTAGGTAATATCGCTGGTGGTAAAATCTACAGCGCTGAAAGTAAATAGAATGATGTTGTTGCCGGTTTCAAATGTAAAGTTATTCTTATCAATAGGCAGGCGTTCGTTATCTCTTATAATTGAAGTAACGTAAACCTTTGGCAAATTCCTGCTGATGTTTTTATTGTTGTACTTAAATAGAATTAAGCCCCTGTTGGTACCAAAATAAGCGGTGCTATCATCAATAAATAAACTATTAATATCATCACTTAACAAGTCTTTACCGTAATCAAAATTTGCTACGCTTGGTTGTTTCGGGTAGTTGGTAATTTTATTTACCCCTTTATTGGTTAACACCCAAATCTCATTATTTTTAATAAAAAGCTTTGTACAAATGTTGTTGGTTAAGCCCTCTTTCTGGGTAATTTGTTTAGAAATTTTATTGTCTTTATAAAACAATAAGCCATAACCATCAGTGGCCAAAATTAAGGTGCCATCTGGCAATTGCTGAATGTCGTTAATTCTTTTGGTGAGTAAGGGATTTTTTTCGAAATGTTTGATGAGTTTTCCGTTAGAAAACTGCGATAAACCATTGATGTTAGAAAACCATAAATTACCTGCTTTATCGTAAAAAACGTGGTAGGAGCGATCTTTAAAGAAATCTTCTTTCTCTTTATATTTAAGCGAGTTAAATTCAAATTTGTTAATTCTGTCGGATAAAAATACTACACCCGATGAAAGGGCCAAAGCCAAATGATTGTTGTTTTCGCTCAAGCTAAAATGCTTTATAACGAACATGGAATTGTTTACTTCTTTTAGATATTTAACATCGGCGGTGCTTTTGTAAATGTTATTGAAAACGCCCATGCCATAATCAGAAGCAAAATAAACTGCCTGCCTTTTCGGATCGTAAGCAATTTGCTTGATGGTTTTATATTTTTTGAAATCGTCTAGCCCAACTTCATCCACTTGGTAGTTATTGATGCTCAAAATGTCGATCACCGCATCATCTGTGCCGAGCCAAAGTCTGTTTTTATGATCTTTTGTAATGCTTTTGATTACGTTGCTGCTTAAGCCAGATTCAGCATCAATAATGGATAGCCTCGAATTTACGTTGGGCAGCATGTAAATGCCCTGCGTGGTGGCAAACCACATATTTTGATTGGCATCTTTTATAACCTGATTTACAGCAATATCTTGCAGATATTGCACTGTTTTGCCATTTTTATTTAGTGCAAAGGCTCCATTTGCATTGGCTAACCAAACTTCTTTTGATGAATTGTCGTAGTAAAAATAGCCAGACATATTCTTGATCAAATTTTGTGGGATGGATATTAAGGTGTTTGAAGCACCTCTTTTAAATTCTTGTAAACCGGATCGATCCAGATAAACCAGCGATTTGTCCCCTTGATTAGAGGCCGTCATATAAGATATTGGATCGACCTGGGAGCTGATTAAGCTAAAGTGCTTTCCATTAAATTTCTGGACAGTTAAATCGCTATAAACAAATATGTTTCCTTGCTCATCTTCGTGAATAAAGGCATTTGTAAACTTACTTTTAGTATGGGGCGATACATACTTTTTGATTGATTTTCCATCCCAGCAAACAATTAAGTTGGAGTTGGTGCCGAGCCAGAGGCGTCCAGCCTTATCTTGAAGAAATGAAACAATTACGGTATTAAAATTGAGTTTTTTTAATAGGTTGTTGTTTTCTTGATTATAAAACTTTCCATTTTGTAGAAAGCTCAATTGGCCGTTCAGGGAGAAAAACCATATTCTTCCTGAGTGGTCTTCTGTCATTTTGAGAATTTGGGTATCGGGCAACCCATCTTCTATGGTAAAGTTCTGAAAATTTGTTCCATCGAAACGGCTTACGCCATTGTCTGTAGATATCCAGATGAAACCTTTTTTATCCTGCAAAATGTAATAACAATTATTACTTGCCAAGCCATTTTTAGAGGTATAGTGGGGGAGATAGGTGGTTTGTGAATATAGACTGGGTAATAAGCCAATCAAAAGCACAAATGTTGCCAGCGCAATTTTTAAAGCGTTGGTGAGCTGGCGCTGAAATTTGTGTTGGCTTTTAGTGGTCACTGCCTATTTTTGTAAATGATTTAATTTTTTCAAAGAAGTCGCTCGCTCTTCTTCTCGAGATATTAATGCTCTCCCCATTTTTTAAGAAAACCTGCAATCCGTTTTTCGAATTGTATTCTTTCAGATGGTTAAGATTTATGATGCTTGATTTATGGATCCGCACAAATTGTTCGGTTGGTAAAAGCTCTTCAAACTCTCTTAAAACTTTTGATACAGTAATTTTATCAGCGTTGCTTAAATGCACTACAGAGTAATTGCTATCGGCTTCGATGTAGATGATGTCGTCAACATCAATCATTTTAAAGCCTTGTCCGTAGGGGAGGGTTAGTTTTCTAATTTCGCTTCTACTGCCTAAACTCGAAGCTAGATTGGTCATTCTCTCATCTTTACCGTTTTGGTTTTGGTAAAGTTTAATGTGTTCGCTTACCTTTTCAACGGCAATTTTTAACTCATCAATATCAATTGGTTTCAATAAATAATCCAGCGCATTTGCCTTAATGGCTTTAAGTGCATATTGATCGTAGGCGGTGGTGAAGATAACTGCTGCGTTATGTTTTTGCGCATCTGGAACCAATTCGAAGCCATTTCCACCAGGCATTGCAATATCCAAAAAAATGAGGTTAACGGTATGGTGTGCTAAAATGTCTTTTGCTTCCGCCACAGATCGGGCTATACCAGTAATTTCTACTTCAGGACAATTCTGTTGTAGTAAGAAAAAAAGTGATGAACGTGCAAATTCTTCATCATCAACAATAACGGCTTTTAGTGTTGTCATAGTAAAGGTTTGTGAATGTATTAAAAACGGCTTATAAAAAAAAATGCAAAAGAAAAAAACCGCGTTTATAAATGTCACGTATATATCACCAAACGAAATCAAAACCATAAAACATAAAGGATTATGAAAAACAATGAACTTATAACACAAGATGAACTTCAAGAAGAACGTTTATTTAACAGCAGCTTAGGCAGAAGATCATTTCTTCAGTTTGCTGGAGCTAGTGCTGCGGGTATCGCGTTGATGGCGGCAGGATGTAAAAAAGACCGTAATTATGGTGACGTAAGTATGGGCGCAACTTTAGATTTCAAAGATGATTTTGGTGTATTAAATTACGCTTATGCACTTGAGCAATTAGAGGCTGCATTTTACGTAAAAGTTGCTTCTGCACCACCATCGTCATTTACTACAGCACAAAAAGCTTACTTCCAAGACATTCAGTTTCACGAAGTTGCACACAGAGAGTTTTTTAAAAATGCACTGGGTACTGCTGCAATTGGAAGCTTAGAGGTTGATTTCTCTTCTATTGATTTTACAAACGCTACTAGCGTTTTAGGTGCTGCAATGGCTTTTGAAGATTTAGGTGTTGCGGCTTACAATGGCGCAGGTGTAAGAATTAAAAGTACAGATTATTTAGTTTTAGCAGGTAAAATTGTATCGGTTGAAGCTCGTCACGCTGCTTATATCCGCGATATTATTTCTAACGGAACATTTGCTGATTTAGCAAGCTTAGCTCCACTTGGTGCAGTTAATGCAAACGGACTTGACGGAGCACTTACTCCTGATAAAGTTTTAGCTATCGCTGGAAAATATGTAAAAACAAAAATTAACGTAATTAACCTTTAAAATCTACAATCATGAATATCGTAAATATATTAGAAGAAATTGAAAAAGTTGATGGTGAGATCTATGAAAGATTAAGTCCACGACGTAACGCAATGAAAGATTTTTACAACATTGGTAAGAAAATTTCTTTAGCAGCACTGCCATTAGCTATGGGTTCCATGTTCCAAAAAGCTTATGGTCAAACCAATCCAAGTACGGTTAACGATGTTTTAGGTTTTGCCTTAGCACTTGAGTATTTAGAATGGAACTACTATAACAAAGCTTTAACATTAGCCAATACAACTTACATTCCTGATGGACCTGCAAGAGCGGCCATTACAACAATCCGTAACCACGAACGTGCACACGTAGATTTGTTAAAAGGTGCTTTGGGTATTACTGGTGCTGATGGTTACGTTTATGCAGATTTCGATTTTACAGCAGGTGGTGGTTTTGCAGATGTAGATACCAACTATCAAACCTTCTTAAAAGTAGCTTTAGCTTTTGAAGATACAGGTGTAAGAGCTTATAAAGGTCAGGCGCCAATTTTGAAAGGTAATGCAGTATTAACTACAGCACTTCAAATTCACTCAGTAGAAGCTCGTCACGCAGCACACTTACGTCAAATGGTTGCAGCAAATGTAACTGGTGCAAGTGGTTTAAAACCTTGGATTGCTTATTCAGCTAATGGTAACGATACAGGTATCGCAGCAGTTGATGCGGTTTATGCAGGTGAACAAAATACAACTCAAGCTGGTATTCAAATTACAGGAATCAACGGAACTTCAGTTACGCAATCTCAAGCGGCAGAATGTTTTGATGAATTCTTAACCGGTGCAGCTGTTAAAAACATTGCCAACTTATTTATCAAAGCTGGTAAGAAATTAACATAGTAAAAAAACATTTACATTATTAGGTAATGTTTAGTTTAAGGTAGGGAGGCAAAACTTAGGTTTTGTTTCCCTTTTTTTTTGTCACAAGCAGATCAATATCCGGCAGGATGGAGTGTGATAAACCAAATTAATTATTTTGAACCACAAAAGGTGATAACAGTGGTCATTCAAAATTCAAATGTAAAAATTGAATTATTATTCCAAATTCCGGTTAAAATTTAAAAATATTTGGAAATGAGCGTGTTGTGTTCCATTTGAAACATTAGCCCCGCTATCCCTGCTGCCAATTTGAAAAAAATTGGCATTCGTACTATCGTGTTTGGTTTTAACGGTTGCTGCCCCGATAGCAAGCGATTAATAAATTCACATTCCTGCTTGGTTGGCTACTGACATTGGATGTGTTAATGGGATTAATTTTTTTCCTAAACCGGAGCATAACGGCATCCCCCAAATTTTTTATTGGGGATATAGTGTAGAGCGGGACTGCCTAACTGAAAGCGTTGCTGAGCGTTCATTTCCAAAAAATATGGCCTTTTTTAAACCTTGTTAAATGGCTTGGACTTTAAATTTAGATGGAAATTGAATTATTATCGCAAATTCCGTTTAGAATCAAAAAATATTTAGAAATGAGCGTGTTGTGTTCCATTTGAAACATTAGCCCCGCTATCCCTGCTGCCAATTTGAAAAAAATTGGCATTCGTACTATCGGGTTTGGTTTTAACGGTTGCTGCCCCGATAGCAAGCGATTAATAAATTCACATTCCTGCTTGGTTGGCTACTGACATTGGATGTGTTAATGGGATTAATTTTTTTCCTAAACCGGAGCATAACGGCATCCCCCAAATTTTTTATTGGGGATATAGTGTAGAGCGGGACTGCCTAACTGAAAGCGTTGCTGAGCGTTCATTTCCAAAAAATATGGCCTTTTTTAAACCTTGTTAAATGGTTTGGGCTTTAAATTTAGATGGAAATTGAATTATTATCCCAAATCCAGGTTAAAATTTAAAAATATTTGGAAATGAGCGTGTTGTGTTCCATTTGAAACATCAGCCCCGCTATCCCTGCTGCCAATTTGAAAAAAATTGGCATTCGTACTATCGGGTTTGGTTTTAACGGTTGCTGCCCCGATAGCAAGCGATTAATAAATTTACATTCCTGCTTGGTTGGCTACTGATATTGGGTGTGTTAACGGCTTTACTTTGTTCCTAAACCCGAGCGAAACGGCATCCCCCAATTTTATTGGGGATATAGTGTAGAGCGGGACTGCCTAACTGAAAGCGTTACTGAGCGTTCGTTTCCAAAAAAAAGTCCTTTTTTTTAGACCTTGTTAAATGGTTTGGACTTTAAACTTAGACGGAAAACAGGTGCTGGTTGGCGCGTTACCAACCATGCGGTATCGATTAGCTTTAGTAAGTGATTACTTGCTCTTCTAAATGTTCGGGCAAATCGCGGTAATTGTATTTTTGTCCACGTAGCTGCGGCTCAAAACCTGCTGCTTTGATGGATTGCTGAATGCCATTTGCGGTGAAACGATGCGGTGCACCTGCGGCAGAAACCACATTCTCTTCAATCATAATTGATCCAAAATCATTTGCTCCTGCGTGTAAGCAAAGTTGCGCTGTTGCTTTACCAACTGTTAACCAACTTGCTTGTATGTTTTTAATATTTGGTAACATGATTCTGCTTAATGCAATCATTCGGATGTATTCATCGGCAGTTACATTATTGCTAATTCCGCGTAATCTTTTTAAGAGTGTTCCATCATCTTGGAAAGGCCATGGAATAAAAGCTAAGAAACCATTTGCATCGGCAGGTTTTTCACTCTGTACTTGGCGAATCCACACTAAATGTTCAAAACGTTCTTCTATGGTTTCTACATGTCCAAACATCATGGTTGCTGAAGTGGTAATGTCTAATTGATGGCAAGCCCTCATTACATCTAACCATTCTTGTCCGCCACATTTGCCCTTACTTATTAAGCGCCTTACGCGATCATTCAAAATTTCGGCTCCGGCACCTGGTAAAGAGTCCATACCGGCTTCTTTTAGTGCTTTTAGTACTTCTGTGTGGGTTATGCCTTCTAGTTTTGCAACATGTGCAATTTCTGGGGGTCCTAGCGCATGCAGTTTTAAATCTGGATATAATTCCTTTAATTTTTTAAATAAATCGGCATAAAAAGCAAGGCCAAGATCGGGGTGGTGACCACCCTGCAATAATAACTGATCTCCTCCCAAACGAAAGGTTTCTTCAATTTTAACTTTGTAGGTTTCAATATCGGTGATGTAACTGTCTTCGTGCCCTGGTCTGCGGAAAAAATTACAGAATTTACAGTTTGCAATACAAACATTTGTAGTGTTTACGTTGCGATCTATTTGCCAGGTAACTTTACCACTCGGGACTTGAATTTTTCGCAATTCGTTGGCTACAAACATCAATGATGCAGTGTCTGCATTGTGATATAAGTAAACACCTTCTTCTTGGCTTAAAAATTCGAAATGTAATGCCCGTTGCAGTAAATCGGCTGTATTCATAGTACAAATATAAGGAAAAGGGCGTGAAGGTTAGTTGGCTTAGGTTTGCGCTTTGTAAAAAAACGGCTCTGAATTATTAAAAGTTTAGATTCAATCAAATCGTTCTAGGCTGTGAGGTCATTTTTAATATCTTTACACTTCTAAAAATAAATATGGTAGATTTTAATCGTTTTACGCTTGCTAATGGCTTGAAAGTTTTGGTGCATGAAGATGCCACAACACCGATGGCCGTTTTGAATATTTTATATGATGTTGGTGCTCGCGATGAGAATCCTGAACAAACTGGTTTTGCCCACTTATTTGAACATTTAATGTTCGGTGGATCGGTAAACATTCCTAATTATGACGAGCCTCTGCAACGTGTTGGAGGTGAAAATAATGCTTTTACCAGTAATGATATTACCAATTATTACATCACCTTGCCATCAGAAAACATAGAAACGGCCTTTTGGCTTGAAAGCGATCGGATGTTGAATTTGGCTTTTTCTGAAAAGAGTTTAGAAACTCAAAGAAATGTGGTGAGCGAAGAATTTAAGCAGCGCTACCTCAACCAGCCCTATGGCGATGTATGGTTGAAATTACGTCCCTTGGCGTTTAAAAAACATGCTTACCGCTGGGCTACCATCGGGAAAGAGCTTTCACATATCGAAAATGCCAAGATAGAAGATGTTAAGGCTTTCTTTAAAAAACATTATACGCCTCAAAATGCAATTTTAGTTGTTGGTGGAAATGTAAAAACTGAGGATGTAAAGAAACTTGCAGAGAAGTGGTTTGAGCCTATTCCCGCTGGAGAAAAATACATCAGGAATTTGGTTCAGGAAGATAAACAAACTGAGGCTAGAACCGAAACAATTACCGCCAGTGTTCCGCTTAATGCTATTTATATGGCGTTTAAAATGCCTGGAAGATTAGATGCTGATTATTATGCTTTTGATCTTTTATCAGACATTCTTTCTCGTGGACAATCTTCCCGTCTTTATAATAGCTTATTAAAAGAGCAACAGCTTTTTAGCGACATTAATGCTTATATTTCGAGTAGCATAGATCCAGGACTATTTATTGTTGAAGGTAAATTGATAGAAGGTATTTCTATTGAAACTGCTGAAAAGGCAATTTGGGCTGAATTGGATCGGCTGAAATCAGAACTGGTATCAGAAACTGAACTGACGAAAGTTAAAAACAAAGTTGAATCTGTGTTGGTGTTTTCGGAAATGAGCTTGTTGGATAAAGCCATGAATTTGGCCTATTACGAATTGTTAGGCAATGCTGATTTACTAAATCAAGAGACTACAGAATTTTTGAAGGTAACCGCAGAAGACCTTAAGCGTATTTCTAACGATACCTTTCACCACAATTCTTCATCAACACTTTATTATTTAACCGACGGAAATGCTTAACAGACAACAAGCGCCTGATTTTAAGCAGGTATCGACAATAAATTTTATCCAACCTACAGAAAAAAAACTGGATAACGGGGTGCCCGTTTTTACCATTTATTCTGGCGAGCAAGATATCGTCCGCATTGAGTTTATCTTCAACAACGTTAACTATGATGTTGATAAGCCGCTTCAGGCTGTTGCCGTAAGCAGCTTATTGAATAATGGAACCCAAAAATTAACTTCAAAGCAAATTGCTGAACAGATTGATTTTTATGGGGCATTTTTTCAAACTGAGTATGTGCAAGATCAATCCTCAGTTACGCTATATTCTCTCAAGAAACATCTTGCATCTGTATTGCCAATTGCAAAAGATGTTTTATCGGATAGTCAGTTTCCGCAAACTGAAATTGATATTTACATTCAGAACCAAAAGCAGAAGTTACAGGTTAGTTTAAAAAAGAACGATATTCTTTCTCGCAAGGCATTTGCGAAGGCGCTTTTTGGCGATACGGCTTATGGTGCAGATATAAAGGCAGCACACTACGATGCGATAAAACGCGATGATTTAGTCGCTTATTTTAAAGCAGCCTACGCGCCAAACAATTGTACAATTGTTGTTTCTGGTAAATTTGATGAGGAAAGTTTTGGCTTGTTGAACCATCACTTTGGTCATGAATGGGAGGCAAGTGATGCCGTTAAAAACCATTTCGATTTTCCGCAAACCACACAGCAATTTATTTATCAAGAAAAACCTGAAGCTTTACAATCGGCCATTAGATTAGGTAAAATCGCCATAAATCGTAAACATGAAGATTTCGCCGGGCTACAAATATTAAACTGCGTTTTGGGTGGCTACTTTGGTTCGAGGCTAATGAATAACATTAGGGAGGACAAGGGATATACCTATGGAATTGGTTCGGGTATTTCTGCTTTGCAGGATGCTGGGTATTTCTTCATCGCTACAGAAGTAGGGGCCGATGTGTGCGCCAATGCACTCACTGAAATTTACAAGGAAATTGAGCTTCTAAAAACTGAATTGGTAAGCGAGGAAGAACTTAATTTAGTTAGAAACTATATGCTGGGCTCGATGTTGGGAAGTTTGGAAAACGTGTTCTCGCATGCGGATAAATTTAAAAATATTCATTTTGCAGGCTTAGGTTACGACTACTATGAAAAATATATTCAGACAGTTAAGCGCATTACGGCAAAAGAAATACAAGCACTTGCGCAGAAATACTTAAAAGCGGATGATTTTGTGGAAGTGGTTATTGGCAAGAAATAAAATAGAAATATCGAAATCTAAAATTCCAGACTGTAGTACGTGTCTGCACGTAGCATCAAGTGAAAATCTCTTTATTGTTTCGTGAAGACACGAACCAAGGCGGTGGCAATGCAATCTTGAATTATCAAACCTCATGTTACTAAAAATCCCGCAAACGATTTAGTCTGCGGGATTTTTCTATCTGTATTGGCACAGGTAGGCGGTTTGCACTTCTGTTTTTACTTTGAAGGAGGAATTTGGCGAAACCTCAAAGGATTGGCCTGCATCAATATCCTGCCATTCGGTTTTACCTTTAAGTAGGATCGTCAGTTTTCCTTCTATTACCTGCATAATTTCTTTGTTTGCTGTTCCGAATTCGTACTCTCCGGGGTTGATAATGCCGATTGTTGATTTCCCTTCAGTTGTTTCATAGCCTAAAGATTTTACTTGGCCATCAAAATATTGGTTTTCAGTGATCATATTAGTACAGGTTGTTATAATGTTTTTGTGAGAACGGCTTTTTGCTTATCTGCCTGATAGATTTTTTTTCTAAACTCTACGTAGTCGTTGTATTTTTCTGGCGGATATTTTTTGTCGTTCATGCTTTGACTACGTACATAAGTTATCATATTATCTTTACTGGAGAACTTTGCTGTGTAAGTTCCAAACTCTGATGTAATGGTTACATCTTTCGGAATAAACTCTAAAGTGTATCCTTTTGGTAAGGTGTAAGTGATCTCGTCTTCATCCGTATAACTGAATGGAACAGAGAAATACGTTTTCCTATTTTCAATCTTTAATGGTGCACTTTCTTGGCGATTGGTCTGATTCAAAGTTAGAAAAAACTTATCTCCACCTTTTGTTAAAAGTTGGTTGCTTTTAAAGTTGATTTCTTCATTAAT
Source organism: Pedobacter yonginensis (assembly GCF_003173595.1). Taxonomy (GTDB): domain Bacteria; phylum Bacteroidota; class Bacteroidia; order Sphingobacteriales; family Sphingobacteriaceae; genus Pedobacter; species Pedobacter yonginense. The sequence continues at coordinate 1,388,806 of NZ_QGNZ01000001.1, read as the reverse complement.
AACAGGTTGTGTTTTGTCTTTTTGTTCGTATTTGTAAGTTAAGAGCTCGGCACCCGGAATATTAGTATTTCTAATGATGATCTTTCTCTGTTCTGCTGGTTCTTGCAAAGTTATTCCAAAAATATTTTCAAATTGCGCATTGCCATAAGTCGTCTTAATTCCGATTTCGGCGGTTTCATCCTCATTAAACTTGATGTTGGTTTTTTTGATTTGAAAGTTATCTTTGGCAGAATATACTGGTGTATGGATAATTTTTCCACCTTCTGAAGTTACCATTAACACATTCCTATCCGCATTGTCGTAACCAATAAATCCCATGGGGTTGTATTGGCTGGTACATTCTAAAAATGTCGTATCTTTTTCTAATGGTACACATAAGATCATGTGGTTGGCTTGGCTAATGCTCGAATAGTTTGGATTCATACTTGGCATTCCACTTCCAATAATGATTAAATTAGTTGGGATCCCAGCTTCATTAAGCAGCGCTTTCATAAAGTTAGATAAAGCCTTACAATCGCCATAATTTACTTCTGCAACCTTCTCCGCCAAAATGGGTCTGTAGCCACCAATTCCCAATTGTACACTTACATACCTCGTATTTTGTTGGAGGTAATTGTAAAGAATTCGTATCTTCTCTTTGGGTGTTTTAGCGTCTTTGATTAGGTTTTGAACCACTAATTTAGTGGCTTCTGGAAGTCTATTGCCATCAGTATTCAAATTGTGAATCCAGGAGCCAAAATCTTTCCAATTATCAAGATTACCGGATGCGCCATCAAATTCGAATTGGTTTGGGGCGGCTTTAACCCAATCAGAAATATTGCTCAAGCCAATGCTTAGCGGTTCGCTTTGCACTGCAGCATTATCGGTACTGATCCATTTGTATTGAATTTTATCTCCTATAACTACAGAATCCGTTTTTAGGTTCTTACTGGTTAGGTAGCGAAAGTTATACCCTTTATTTATTTGAATGGTATAAGATGTTTTTTCAGTCGACGTACCAAAACCCTTTATTGCTTGCCAGTATGGCATAGATTTTATTCCATTAAAATTTTGCGTGAAACTATATTCTATGGTGTAAGGATATGTGTTGCTTACAAATTTTAACAACTTTACACGGTTGTCTTGCAGGAGTGAAAAACCATCTGATGAAATTCGATCTTTTATATCAGAAGATTTATAGTCTTTCACTTTTTTTCCTGTAGCATCGTAAAGCGTTGCTTTAATGTTGCTGATGGGCGAAAACCTATCATAGAATTCTTCCAATTGTGCCCAATCATCACCAGCCTTATTTAAAATGGTTACGGCAATTGTATAATCGTATTGTGCAGATCCTATGCCTGTGATATCGAAAAATTGCTCTTCATTTCTAATTACTGCACTTGCGTCTTTGGTAAGGGTTTCTGGTATTTTGCTTGCATCGTAAACGCCTTGTGTAAAAGCACTAAAATAGGTTAGTATAGTTATTGCTAAACTTAAAAAGTATTTCATTAGGCTTTCTTTTTAAATACAACTTGTTCTGCTTGCTTTTCTACAATGGCCTTAAAAAGAGCCTTCAAATCAAAATACTCTTCCGATGTATATAAAGATTTGTTTATGCTGATGGTACTCTTCACCATCAATGCTTTTCCTTCGGTTATATAATTGATTGTAAATGTACCCTTATCTTCAGGCAGTTTATAAATACCTCCTTTTGGTAATTTATCAATCTCATAGTCATCAGGAAAATTCAGTGTGATTCTATAACTTTCCTTGTGTGGATAGGCGAAATCTACAGGAAACTTGCGTTCTTCTAGTTTAAAAGGATTCTCCTTTGTACGTTCAAAAAGGAGCGGCGTAAAATAGACAAGATTGCCAGCTTCTTCTACATTATCTTCTATCACAACATCCATAGATTCTGTTAAAAGTTCATCTAAATTATCGAGATTCTCGATTTTGTAATTTGACAGCTCTAAGCCTGGTTTGTCTTTTTTAAAGTTTTTTAGAAATTCGGTTTCATTATCGCTGTGTCTGTACCGATCTCTTAGAGCAAGTGCGGAATAACCCTTTGAATATTGATTGATTTTTCCAACTAGTTTATTTTCTTTATTAAGATTTAAGGAATAAATGAACAGCTTTTCAGTAGGAATAGTTGTTTCTGTAGAAATCCAACTTCCAGTGCCGCTTTTTAGATCCACATAAAAACCATTATGGCTTAAGTTCTCTTCATCAATCAAATCGATGGGTAATTCTTTATCTGTTGCATCTAAAAAATGAAGATCCTGGCCAGTCTTTGCAACTACAACGACATTGTTAAATGCGGATATAAGGGGGTAGCCTGGATGCTCGCCATGTGATCTTGTGCTGACTAGAACAGGATAGGCATCTATTTTTGCCTCTTTTAATAAACTTAGTAAAGAAAGATTGATATCTGCCGAGGTGCCTGTTTTCTTTTCAAATACTGTTTTTGGGTTTGTTCCGGTAGCACAAATCTCATAACTATTGTTCCATTTAACATTGCTTTTAACGTAATTGTAAATCAGTTTTAAACAGGTTAATGTATCCTTTTCGCCTTTTAATATACTGGGTAAAACCGATTTTGCATAACTGTTTTTATTGATGAAATGACCAAAATCCTCACGCTCAATCAAGTTGGCTATTATTTTGGCCCACGAACCATTATAGTCAACATAAGGTCTGTTTGGAAACTGTGTGCCAGTAAGCTCAAACTGTATTTTTGGGATGTAATCATCCATGGTGGTTACAAAAGGCTCATCTTTTAGTGCCGGCACATTGGCAACTGTATATTTGTCGTAAACACAGGTAGAATTTAAACCAGGAACATAATTCGCATTGCTTGTTTCATGAATTGGATGATCGACTTGGTAATAACCGCTAAAATTATGCTTGTAGGATAAGTATTCTGGGATTCTGACATTATACTCCGACCAAAGCGTGGGGATATCTGCTTGAAAATTCCAACTCTGAATGGTGAAAATGAAGTCTGATTTAATTTTATACTTAAATTCAATGATCGATCCTTCTTTAACATTCGGTAAAGCAAATTTCTTGAAGGTAAAATTCTTATCATAGGATTCAGAAAACTTTGCTTCTTTATTGAGTTTACTAACAACAGTTTTCCCATCTACCAGATTATAAGTAGCGCCATCCATGTAGTACAAATCTTCTTTTTCAGAGCCACTACTCCTTTGAAGCGTAATGGTATAATTTGCAAAATCGTAACCATTCTTATTTAAAATTTTGTAACGAATATGTCGTTCGAAAACATATACAAAATCATTCGTAACAGGGCTCACTTCGAAGTAGCAATCGCCTACATCGAAAAGCTTTATTGCAGATGCGGCAGAGTCTGGGCCGGTTGCCTTAGTTTCAAATTCTGAAGGTAGAACTTTACCAAATTTGAATTCTCGTTTAACGGATTTTTGGGTTTGGGCATTTGATGTTCCAATTCCGATGCAAAGCATCAAAACGGTAATTTTGAGAACGTTTTTATACATTTAATTGTTTTATTTTTGTTACAATGATAGAAACAAAAATCATATCCTTAAAATATTGTGGATATTTTTATAGCTTTTAAGAATGAAAATTCACAATATAATTTTGCTCGTATGCTTATAAGTATCTGGAGAACATCTAGTTAAGCGTAAATGAATTTCCAATCCTGATTTAGTGAATCACCCTTGTTTAAAATTAAAGTCATGAAGCCGAATCTTGACCAATCGTTTTAAAATCACTTCGGCTACGCTGATGAGTTCGCTTGCCGAGAAAAGCTAATTTGGAAATGCAATGTTCATACATCTAAAATACATGTTCGATTCTATTTTAGAATTTGACTAAGTTTTCTTATCTTTGCCTGGCAAATAATAAATCCTAATTTATTTGCTATGCAACTCGATTCCACAAAATTTATTGCCACAGGTTTAACTTACGACGACGTACTTTTGGTACCTGCTTATTCTGAAATTCTACCCCGTGAAGTCAATACATCCTCATTTTTAACCAAAAAAATAAAACTTAACGTACCATTGGTTTCTGCTGCAATGGATACCGTAACAGAAGCCGAGCTTGCCATTGCGATTGCACAAAATGGTGGTTTGGGCATGTTGCATAAAAACATGACGATTGAAAGACAAGCCGAAGAAGTGCGCAAGGTTAAGCGCTCGGAAAGTGGCATGATCCAAGATCCGGTAACGTTGCTTGAAAATGCAGTTGTGGCTGATGCCTTCAAAATTATGAAGGAACATAAAATAGGAGGCATACCTGTTGTAAGCAGCGATAATAAATTGGTGGGCATCATTACCAATCGCGATTTACGCTTCCAGAAAAATATGAGCAGACCAATTGCTGAAGTAATGACCAAAGAAAATTTGATTATTGCCCCAGAAGGTACCACCCTCATTCAAGCTGAAGAAATTTTACAAAATTATAAAATCGAAAAACTACCAGTGGTTAGTGCCGATGGTTATTTGAGTGGCTTAATCACTTTTAAAGATATTCAAAAGGTGAAGAACTATCCAGCCGCTTGTAAAGATGATCGTGGGCGTTTACGTGTTGGTGCTGCGGTTGGTGTTACTGCCGATACGCTGCAACGTGTTGATGCACTTGTACATGCGGGGGTGGATGTAATTACCATTGATACTGCTCATGGTCACTCTAAAGGCGTGGTAGATAAATTGAAAGAAGTTAAGGCAAAATACCCTGACTTACAAGTTATTGTAGGGAACATTGCAACTGGTGCAGCTGCTAAATTTTTAGCTGATGCAGGTGCCGATGCGGTTAAAGTTGGTATTGGGCCAGGTTCCATCTGCACTACTCGAATTATTGCAGGTGTTGGTGTACCACAATTGTATGCCGTTTTCGAATGTGCTAAGGCTTTAAAAGGTACTGGTGTTCCGGTTATTGCCGATGGTGGAATTAAACATACTGGCGATATTGCTAAGGCGATTGCCTCTGGAGCCAGCACGGTAATGGCAGGATCGTTATTTGCAGGCGTAGAAGAATCACCAGGCGAAACCATTATTTACGAGGGACGTAAATTCAAATCATACAGAGGAATGGGCTCTATTGAAGCCATGGAGCAGGGCTCGAAAGATCGTTATTTCCAAGATGTTGAAGATGACATTAAGAAATTGGTTCCTGAAGGTATTGTAGGTAGAGTGCCATTTAAAGGTACTTTGGCAGAGGTTATGTACCAATACATTGGTGGGTTGCGTGCAAGCATGGGCTATTGTGGTGCGGCCAATATAGAAGCTTTACAAGAAGCACAATTTGTACAGATAACAGCTGCTGGCATGCGCGAAAGTCATCCACATGATATTACCATTACTAAAGAAGCACCAAATTATACTCGATAAACTGTCCGCACAGTCAGTATTATCCAAGATTGAATTTTGAAAAAACGAGGCATCCGAAAGGAGAACCTCGTTTTTTTTTGGGAGTTTATCTGTTGCAAAGGTGCACTGTGTGAATAAAAAGATTTTAACTACGATTTTATCAGCGCTTTAGTGCTGCGGCTTCTAGAAGCGGGTAATTCAATATTTTGATTTTTGATTTAGCTTATCGGTAAAATAATTGTCGGTTAGAGGGAAACAAAATAAATTATACAAAATAAAATTTGGCAAATGCTTTTTTTTAATATATTTGCCTACTAAATCGATAGGGTTTATATATTTTAATAAAGACATCTCTCAATCGTTAACATCAGCAAAAATCTAAATCAAACACATTTAATTTATTATGAAACAAATTTTACCAATTTTCTTTTCATTCTTGCTTTTCGCGGGTTCCGCTTTTGCTCAGAATACGGTAACTGGCGTAGTGAAAGGCGCTAACAACACCACCATTCCGGGTGCAACCATAACCGTTAGGGGAACAACCATAGCCACTGTTACCGATGCTAACGGCGCTTTTACCATTGATGCAAAACAACAACCTCCATTTTATATTCGAATTAGCTACGTAGGCTACAAACCGCAGGATTTTCAAATCTTAAAACTTCAGACTACACCCATCGAATTGGTTTTGGTTGAAGATACACAGTTAGACGAAATCGTAGTAACATCTAGGAGACGTTCGGAAGTATTGCAAGATGTGCCAATCCCGATAACGGTTATAGGTGGGCAAGCCGCAGAAAATGCAGGTGCGTTTAATGTTAATCGACTAAAGGAATTGGTTCCATCGGTTCAATTATATGCTTCGAATGCAAGAAATACCACACTTAACATCAGAGGATTAGGTTCTACTTTCGGTTTAACCAATGATGGGATTGACCCAGGAGTTGGCTTTTACGTTGATGGAGTGTATCATGCTCGTCCGGCAGCTACCTCAACTGATTTTCTTGATATTGAACAAATTGAAGTCATTCGTGGCCCACAGGGCACGCTGTTTGGAAAGAATACTACCGCTGGGGCTTTCAACATCACCACCACCAAACCTACTCAAACGCCAACGGCAAAAGTAGAAATGAGCGTAGGAAATTATAATTTCTTGCAAGCAAAGGCATCTGTTTCTGGTGGTTTGGCTAAAAATCTTGCCGCAAAAATTTCGCTATCGGGCACGCAGAGGGATGGTACCATTTACAACACCAAAGAGGAGCGCAGGTACAGCGGACAAAATAATTTGGGTTTTAAAGGGCAATTGTATTATACCCCCTCTGATAGATTGAAAGTTTTGCTTAGTGGTGATGTGAGTGTTCAACACCCTGCGGGTTATCCTTTAGTTATTGCGGGTGTAACCACAACAGAAAGAAGTGCTTACCGTCAATACGCGAGAATTATATCTGACTTAGGTTACCAACAACCAAAAATTGATCCTTTCGCTAGAGAAATTAATACCAATACCCCTTGGAAGCACAATCAATCTATTGGTGGTGTATCTGTAAATGTGGATTATAAAATAGGCAATGGAACCTTAACTTCTACCACGGCATGGAGATTTTGGAACTGGGATCCAACCAACGATCGAGATTTCTCTGAACTTGCTGCGCTTACAAAATCTCAAGGTAATTCGCGTCACGACCAGTATTCGCAAGAGGTTAGATACGCTGGCAATTTAAGCGAAAAATTAAGTGGTGTAATTGGCGTGTTTGTTTTGGGGCAGAATTTGAAAGGATTAAACCAAACGGAAGAGGTAGGTAAAGACCAATGGAGGTTTGTGCAAACCAGTGCCACAGGTGCACAAGCGGCTTATTCTACTCCAGGTTTATTGGATGGCTTCGGAATAAAAACCAACTCAACCATAAAATCAATCAGTGCGGCTATATTCGGACAGGTAGATTGGGAGGTAATTGAGCATTTACACGTTTTACCAGGGTTAAGGTTTACTTATGATAAAAAAGATGTTGACTATGATAGAACCACTTACGGAGGATTGCAAACTACAGATGCTGCCTTGCTTGCTCTTAAAGCCGCTGTTTATTCCAATCAACAATTTACAACCAATGTTGATAATAAAAACTTGTCAGGAAATCTTACAGTTTCTTATCGTCCAACGCCGAAAATAAATGCCTATGCTACATTTTCTACGGCTTATAAACCGGTTGGTGTAAATGTGGGGGGCTTGCCAACAACCTCAACTGGTGCGGCGGATTTATCTGTAGCGGTTGTAAAACCAGAATATGTAGAGCATTACGAATTGGGCTTAAAAACAAAGCCATTTAAAGGTGCTATACTAAATGTAACCGCATTCAATACAGATATTAAGGATTATCAAACCAATGTTCAATCACCACAATTGGGGGTTAACAGAGGTTATCTTGCAAATGCAGAAAAAGTAAAGGTTAAGGGACTGGAGATTGATGGAACTTACCAATTAGAAAGGTTTTTAACCTTAAATGCAGCATTGGCTTATTTGGACGGAAAATATGTAACCTTTACAAATGCACCACTTCCATTAGAGGAAACAGGACATACTGAACTTATAAATAATGTGGCCACGCAGGTTGCTTTTAAGGACGCATCTGGCGGAAGATTGCCTGGAATATCTAAATGGAATATTTCTGGTGGCGCAGAATTTAGTACGCCAGGTAGTTTGGCTACCAAACCAGGTAGATATTTTATCGCTGGCGATGCCAGTTATCGGTCTGATTATTCATCGAATGCCACCCCTTCAAGTGTTTTAAATGTATCGGGTTATGGCTTATTCAATGCCCGATTGGGATTTAGATCAGAAAAGTTCTCTGCGTTTATTTGGAGTAGAAATATCGGCAACAGGAACTATTATGAGCAGTTACAGGCGGCGGCAGGTAACTCCGGCTTGTACGCAGGGGTACTGGGAGATCCGAGAACCTATGGTGCAACTTTGAGATTCTCTTTTTAACATTTAATCTTTTTTCTCTCTTATATTTGGTTAGAAGGCGTCGGATGTATTCGGCGCTTTTTTTTATTCTTGATGGCTGTTAATTTGGGCACAATTTGACGATGTCATCGCTATTAATCTGAAATTTGGTGTCTTAGCAGATGAGGCCGTATCATAAACCAAAATAATGATAGCAAACAAAATTTTATTTTGAACCACAAAAGAAACAAAAGGGCATAAAAGTAGCGATGCAATATTCGCAAGCATAATTTGCCTTTTAAAAATCATTGTTGATTTCTATTGCAAAGTATTATTTGGCTACCTTAAACAAAAATTGAATTATAATACAGGCTGCACCCAATATGTTAATTTATGTACGGCAAGTGCAAACTAAACCCGATAAGGCGGAAAGCCGCTATTTTTCATAGCGCTTGGAGGTAGAGCGGGACCGAACCCAACCGAAGTATTGCTGCAATTGCTTTTCAAATTTTTATTTTACTTGCTGTGAATGATTTGCTGGGTTTCAATTAAAAATGAAAATTGTGCCTTTTGATAGGTTGCTTGACTGTAGGTGAGGGTTCCCTCGATCAAGATAACCATCATATGAACCGATGAACAGCGAAATCATCAAATCAATAAAAACTAAAATAAACTATGGTTATACTGTTATAAACCATAAAAAAAGAAACGGTAACAGTTTTGTGCAGAATTTAAAATTGTTGGGAAAGGATAAAATCTTAACTTCGATAAATTTTTCTCAGAATGAATAAGCTTAAGTCGGTTTGTGTGTATTGTGGCTCAAACTTTAACGGCGATTTACAATTGCGAAATGCAATAAAACAACTCGCTGAAACCCTTGTTAATCAAGAAATCAGATTGGTTTATGGTGGTGGTAGCGTAGGTGTTATGGGCGTTTTGGCTGATGACGTACTCGCTTTAAATGGATTGGTAACTGGCGTAATTCCTCAATTTTTGATGGATAAGGAAGTTGGACACAAAGGCGTTACCGAAATGATTATTACCGAAAACATGCACCAAAGGAAACAAAAAATGGCCGATTTAAGTGATGGCTTCATTATTTTGCCTGGAGGTTTTGGCACGTTGGAAGAGTTTTTTGAAGTGCTAACCTGGCTTCAATTGGGCTTGCATAATAAACCCATAGGTGTATTAAACGTAAACGGTTTTTACGATCCATTGTTCGCCCAAATGGACATGATGGTTCAAAGTCGGTTTCTAAAACCTGCCAACAGGGATCTTGTGTTTAACGAAGCTGAGGCCACAACCTTAATCGAAAAAATGGATGGTTTCTCTGCTATACCCGATGAGGTTTGGTTTAGAGACAGAAACTTGAGCTAGGCACCAATCGTTTACGTCCAGAAAAACAATATTTAAGAAAGAACAGTTAAGCAATAATATAATTTATAAAAATGCAAGTTATTACCAGTCACGCAGAATTTGAACAACATCTCGGTAAAGAATTAGGCGTTTCATCATGGCATACTATTACACAAGAGCAGATTAATAAGTTTGCAGATGCTACCCTCGATCACCAGTGGATTCATGTTGATGAAGAAAGAGCAAAAAATGAGGGTCCATTTGGCGCAACCATTGCCCATGGCTATTTAACACTCTCCTTAATTCCTTATCTATGGAAAGAAATTGTTGATATCCAAAATCTAAAAATGGAAATTAATTACGGCATAGAAAGTTTGCGATTTGCGCAACCTGTAACCGTTAATAGCCGTGTAAGGTTGAAAGCAAAATTAGCATCAATCATTAATCTTCGTGGCGTTACCAAAGTGAATATGGGTATTGAAATGGAAATTGAAGGACAAAAGAAACCAGCATTTAACGGCGAAGTGGTGTTTTTATATCATTTTATTACCGCCTAGTTTTTTTGTTAAAGAACTATCCCTTGCCGAGATCGGCTTTTGATCATTTTATACTAGTCTTTTTTAAATTTCTTTTTAATAAAACCACCTATGGAAGGATCTTCCAAATCTTCCAAAGTGCTTAACTCGAGTTCAAGCGCGGTGGTGCTAATCTGAATTTCAATTAATGAAATAATTAGCGAAATCATAAAAAAGATTAGGCTTAGTGCAAAAAGTATTTCGGCAACGGTTTGCCATTCTAGATAGATAAAAAACATACAAAACAAACAACTTGCAAAGCTGAGCACCCCAAAAGCCTGCATGTTTTTGATCAATTTCAAACGATACCTCAAGTTCTTGATTTGCTTGTGCAAGCCGGATGTTTTTTCTCCATCTTCATACTTGGCTTTTAAACTGCGCACTAAGGTAGCCAAAGCTAAAAATCTGTTGGTATAAGCCAGCATAATTAAACTAATGGCTGGAAATAATAATGCAGGAATATTGATGGTAAGCTCCATTGTTTTGGTTTACTCAAAATTATTATTTTAAATGTATTAACTGCGTAAATGCCAGATTTTTATTAAAGAATAAAGCAAATCAACGCATTTTCGTCACCTAAACTGGTTGATTGCTATACCAGAAACCAAATCAGTCTCACCGATATTATCTAAAAATAAATTTAAATTGCCTGCATGAATATCGAATTCAACAAAAACGAAGACATTAATAAACAGCTGGTTTACGAGCTCAAAACGAAGCTTAAAAAAATTCATTTAGGCGGAGGTGAAAAAAATGCAGCCAAACAAAAAGCGAAAGGCAAATTGTTGGCTAGAGAACGCATTGAATATCTGATTGATGCAGGATCTGAATTTTTGGAAGTTGGGGCGTTCACCGCTGATGGAATGTACGCCGAACAAGGCGGTTGCCCATCGGCAGGGGTGGTTTGCGGAATTGGATATGTGAGTGGCAGGCAGTGTATGATTATTGCTAACGATGCAACTGTAAAGGCTGGCGCTTGGTTTCCTATGACCGCCAAAAAGAATCTTCGCGCTCAAGAAATTGCTATGGAAAACCGTTTGCCTGTAATTTATCTGGTAGATAGTGCTGGCGTGTATTTACCCATGCAGGATGAAATATTTCCAGATAAAGAACATTTTGGAAGAATGTTTAGGAATAACGCCTTAATGTCGTCAGAAGGCATAGTTCAAATTTCGGCTATTATGGGTGCCTGTGTTGCTGGCGGCGCATACCTTCCAATTATGAGCGATGAAGCCATGATTGTTGAAGGCACGGGTTCGGTATTTTTAGCAGGTTCATATTTGGTTAAATCGGCCATTGGCGAAGAAGTAGATAACGAAACTTTAGGTGGTGCATCTACACACTGCGAAATATCTGGCGTAACCGATTATAAACATCCAAATGATGAAGCCTGCTTAGATAGCATCCGCAACATTATGAGCATGTTGGGCGCTCCTCAAAACGCCGGTTTCGATCGGATAGCATCCGTAAAACCAAAAGAAAAAGAATCGGAAATTTATGGCCTCTTTCCCGAAAATAGGGAGAAGCAATATGAAATGATGGACATCATCAATCGCTTGGTTGATGCTTCTGAATTTGAAGAATATAAAAAAGGCTACGGACAGAGCATCATTTGCGGCTTGGGTAGAATAGACGGGTGGGCTGTCGGAATCGTTGCCAACCAACGTAAGGTTGTAAAATCCAAAAAAGGAGAGATGCAGTTTGGTGGCGTAATATATTCTGACAGTGCCGATAAAGCTGCCCGATTTATAATGAATTGCAACCAGAAGAAAATCCCATTGGTATTTCTTCAAGATGTTACCGGATTTATGGTAGGAAGCCGCTCCGAACACGGCGGTATTATTAAAGATGGGGCCAAAATGGTGAATGCAGTTGCCAACTCTGTGGTACCGAAATTTACCATTGTAATCGGAAACTCTTATGGTGCAGGCAATTATGCCATGTGTGGAAAAGCTTACGATCCAAGGTTAATTTATGCTTGGCCATCTGCGAAAATTGCGGTAATGGGCGGTTCGCAGGCCGCAAAAACATTATTACAAATTCAAGAAGCTTCATTAAAAGCTAATGGCGAAATCATCACACCAGAAAAGGAAGCCGAACTTTTAAAAGAAATTACAGATCGGTACGACAGCCAAACCACTCCATATTATGCAGCTGCAAGACTTTGGGTAGATGGTATTATCGATCCTTTGGAAACCAGAAAGGTAATTTCTATGGGAATAGAAGCGGCTAATCAATCTCCAATAACGAAAAAATTTAATGTGGGCATGATCCAAACCTAGACAGTCGATTTCATGCTAATGTTGTTACTGGATACATTTATAGAGATTTGTTAATAAGTAAACTATGTTGACAATGCGTACTTGCTGATCATTATTTAAAGCCTTAAATTTGTACTCCAATTTATGAATTTCAAACATACGATATAATGTCACAAGAAAACGAACACGTTCAGTGTTTAATTATAGGCTCTGGTCCAGCGGGTTATACTGCAGCCATTTATGCAGCCCGAGCTGATTTAAAACCAATTATGTACACCGGAATGCAAGCCGGCGGACAACTTACCCAAACCACTGATGTAGAGAACTTTCCAGGTTACCCAGAAGGAATTATGGGGCCAGAAATGATGGAAGATTTCCGCAAGCAAGCCGAACGTTTCGGTACAGATATTCGCTTTGGTTACATCAGTTCGGTAGATTTTTCATCAACACCGCACAAAGTAGTTGTTGATGAAATTAAAACCATCACCGCTGATACGGTAATTATTGCAACTGGTGCAACTGCCAAATGGCTGGGTTTACCAAGTGAGCAACAATATAATGGTTTTGGTGTTTCAGCCTGTGCAGTTTGCGATGGTTTCTTTTTTAAAGGACAAGATGTAGCCATTGTTGGGGCAGGAGATACTGCCGCAGAAGAAGCTACCTATTTAGCTAAACTTTGTAAAACGGTACACCTATTGGTGCGTAGAGACGAATTTAGAGCATCAAAAGCAATGGTTAGTCGTGTATTGGCCACACCAAACATTATTGTGCATTACAATACCGAAACGCAAGAAATTTTAGGAAACGGAAAGAACGTTACAGCGGTTAAGGTTTTGAACAATAAAACCAATGAAGAAACTGAGATTGCAGTGGAAGGGTTTTTTGTTGCCATTGGCCACAAACCGAACACCGATATTTTTAAGGGGCAACTAAATATGGATGAAACAGGTTACCTGTTAACCAAGCCAGGTTCTACTTTAACTAATATTGAAGGTGTTTTTGCCTGTGGCGATGTTCAAGATATGTATTACAGACAAGCGGTAACTGCTGCGGGTTCTGGCTGTATGGCCGCGCTTGATGCTGAACGCTATTTGGCTGCAAAAGAACATCCTGTAGAGGCATAAGAAGATTTTGTTATCTTTTGAAAAGGAGGAATCAGAAATGGTTTCTCTTTTTTTTTGCCTTAACTTTATTAATCTATTTTAAAATAAAGCGATAACATCCTATACCCCAAAAAGATACTACCCGAACGTTTGATTGGTAGTGTAACGAAAAAGTGAGATAAATGGAGTGGTTCTAATCTCTATATTGTAATAAATAACCCAAGTATTATCCCTAAACCAATTTTAAAACATGAACAAAATTCTTTCGACTTTTATTTGTGCCCTAATCAGTACATCCGCTTATGCGCAGAGCGATGTAAATCTAGGCATTATTCCTGCACCGGTATCCATTACCAAAAACAACGGGAATTTTGTACTCGATAAAACCGTAGTATTAAAAGCTACCGGTGCTGAAGGTGCAAAAATGAGCGAATTATTAAATGCGTTTATTGTAACGAAAGCTGGCTTTTCGTTACGCGAAGTGAGAGATTTACAAGCCAATCAAAAAGCAATTGTAATCACATCTGTTGGAGCAGATCAGTTGCCTGAAGAAGGGTACAACATTAAGGTGACCCCAAACCAAATTTTACTTACGGGTAAAGGAGCAGGATTGTTTTATGCAGTGCAATCCGCCATGCAAATGTTGCCTGAAAAAGTAAATGATAAAATCAACATTCCAGCAGTAAGCATTACCGATTATCCACGTTTCAAATACCGTGGCACCATGCTGGATGTTTCCCGTCATTTCTTCCCGATTTCTTTTATCAAGAAATACATCGATCAATTGGCTTATTACAAAATTAATACCTTTCATTGGCACTTAACCGATGACCAAGGCTGGAGGCTGGAAATTAAAAAATACCCAAAACTTACTGCGGTTGGCTCATCGCGAAACGGTACCATCATCGGTCATTATCCCGGAATAGGCAACTATCTTAACGAAGTTAAAGGCTTCTACACTCAAAATGAAGCTAAAGAAATTGTAAAATATGCGGCAGAGCGATACATTACGGTAATTCCGGAAATAGAATTGCCAGGTCACGCTTCAGCTGCCATTGCATCTTATCCAGAATTGAGCTGCTTTCCCGATCGAGATACTTTTGTGAGTGATAAAACCGCTTGGGCGGGCAGCAAAAAGGGAAAGCAGGTGCAACAAACCTGGGGCGTATTTGATGATATTTTTGTTCCGTCAGAAAATACCTTTACATTTTTAGAAAATATATTGGATGAAGTGATTTCGATCTTTCCGTCCAAATACATTCACATCGGAGGCGATGAAGCCCCAAAAACCTATTGGAAAGAATCTGCTTTTTGTCAGAATTTAATGAAAGAAAAAGGCTTAAAAGATGAACATGAGTTACAGAGTTATTTTATCCAAACGATAGAAAAGCATCTTAATGAAAAGGGTCGTTCAATTATTGGTTGGGATGAAATCTTAGAAGGAGGCCTTGCGCCAAACGCTACTGTTATGAGTTGGAGGGGAGAAGCTGGAGGTATAGCGGCGGCTCAACAAAATCACGATGTAATTATGACGCCGGGTTCAATGGGTTTGTACATCGATCATAAGCAATCCAATTCGCCTGATGAACCGGTAACTATAGGTGGTTTTGCTCCTTACCAAAAAGTATATGCTTATGATCCAATTCCAAAAGTTTTGACCACCGAGCAAGGCAAACACGTTATTGGGGTACAAGCAAACCTATGGACAGAATATATTAAAACCCCAGAAAAAGCTGAAAATCATGCCTTTCCACGTTTATTGGCATTGTCAGAAATTGCTTGGAGTCCGGTTTCTCGTAAAGATTTAAAAAACTTTACTGAAGACCGCCTGCCAGTCCATTTAGCCAAAATGGATAAAGCTGGCATCAACTATTGGGTGCCTACAGCCATTGGGCAAAGTGATAAAGCACTTACTGGCGGAGAATTTACAATTGATTTAAAGGCACCTGTTGCTGGTGCAAAAATTTATTACTCGTTGGATGAATCTCGCCCATCAGAAAATGCTTTCCTATACTCGGCGCCATTTAAAGTATCGGTACCGCAGGGAGAGAAGAGAACTTTGAAAACAATTGTTATCGTGCCTAGCGGAAGAAGAAGTGTGGTTATTGAAACCCTTCTAAACAATGGTGCGCCAGATGTTAAAACCGAGGTTAAAAAATAAAATCTTTTGTTTTAAAGCGTTAAATCGCTAATTTGGGACAAACAAAATGTTCCACAAAATGAAAACTAAGAAATATACATTACAGCATCTTTTGTTAGTAGCAGGGGTGCTGTTTTGTTTTGCCTGTACAGAAGAGAAACCAAAAGAAGTAAAAGTAGAACCAACCAAAGTTGAGAAAAACCCTTTTCGATTTTATAAAGATATAGAGGTAAAACCCGGATTGAATTTTGAAGTGCTGAGCTGGGGTAAGGGAGTCGATTCTATTGGTGGTTACCAAATTCTGATGTCAGATTCTGTACATTCTAATTTTAAATCTACTGCTGTTGAACGTAAAGGCATCATGACAGATGTTTGGAATATGGATTTGGATAATGACGGCAACCCTGAGCTTTACGTACAGCTTTTGAGTAAAAAAAATGTGTACGATTTGAACGTGTTTGAATACGCAGGAAACAATTTCAATAAAATTGGCTTCCCTTCGCTAAGTACAACTCAAAAAAAAGGTTATGAGGGAAATGACAAGTTTTTTATCAAAAATGGCGATTTGTTTCGTTCCTTTCCGGTAACCGATCCTGCCGATAGCACCAAGAAGATTGTTAAAACCTACCAATATAAATTAAGCGGCAATAGTTTCTCTACGAGTGAAATTAAACCAGAGTAATTAAAGGGATGAACGAAGCAGACCCAAGATTTTCAATAGTAGATCGAATTAGGAGTTTTAAATATGCTTTTAATGGGTTGAAAGTATTCTTTCTGAACGAGCACAATGGTCGCATTCATTTAGTAGCAGCGGTATTTGCAATAGCATTATCTATATATTTAAAACTATCTGGTTTAGAGTGGATTGCCATACTTTCGGTGATTTCTGCCGTATTTGTTGCAGAAATCTTTAACACTTCTATAGAAAAGCTTGCCGATGTAGCATCTCCATCCCATCACCCCAAAATAAAGATGGTTAAAGATTTGGCTGCGGCAGCTGTTTTAGTTGCCGCGTTTTTTGCATTAGCAGTCGGGGGGATTATTTTTATTCCGAAACTATTTTTTTAGCTCAGCAAGTGCTGCTCTAGATTCGTTCATTTTATCCTGAATAATTACATCCCATCTGCCTTGCATTTTATGGTTGCTGCCATGCTCAGTTTCTTCATCATAGTTTTTCTGCATGGTGTCAAAGAAACTCCCAATTTGGTTAGCCAAATCAGAAATTTGAGCTTTGTAGGTCTTTAAGGAGTAATTTCTGTTTTTTAATACTCGATCTGCCTCCAACAACAAAATATATTGAATATTGGCATGACCCTGCTCATGGTGGAGTAGGCTGGCACTCACGTCGGGATCCCTTATTTTATCCAATTTTACCCACGATCTATCTTTATCAATCGTAATTTCATTTTCGAGATTAATAACCACCCGGTTGCGGTACGTTGTAGATTCGTAGCTATACTTCCACGTCATGGCGGTAAGTGCAAAAAAAGGAGAACGTTGGTCGGCCTTGGCTTTATAGTGCGTTTCCCAATTTAACTGTACAGGTTCTGTAAAGTCTTGTTTAAAGGCGGTAGATGGCGAAGCCAGCAAGAAAAGTATCGGGATAAGCAGTTTTTTCATGTTAACTTTTGTAACGAAAAAACCGTGCCTAAAATTACGCTCCTGTAGAAATCTGATCTGTTATGCGCTCAAACTTTTCTATTAACAAAGCAATTCTTTCCTTTTCACGTTTCATAACGGCTGTTCTTAACAGGGTAGAGCAGAATAAAATCCAAAGAAAGGTAAGTGCCACAGCAAAAATCTGTTGGAACAATGTTAATCTGGGCAGTATTTCGATAAATGTAAAAATGAAGCCTAAAGATAGGGCAGTGGTGTAGAACCAATACATTTGATTGTATAAACGATAACGATTAACCTGATAAGTTTTTAGTCCAGCTAAAAATTCCTTAGGGTGAACCGTAAAATCATTTCTGGAGATTAATTTATAATCGCGGTATAGAATAATTGTGGAAGATAAAATGGACACTAAGAAAATCACAAAGCCTGCATGCGAGGTCCACGATTCGTATTCGTAAAATAACCACACTCCTGCAATGGCAATAAATGAGGCCAGCATGCCCACAATGTTTAAAGCCGATTTAATCTTTAATCCACTAACCTCTTTCTTAGCCTGTTGCAGCATTTCATCAGCAGAAAACTTAACTTCTACCTCGTGCTTTTGCCACAACTCCTGTATTTGATCAAACGCTTGCATACTGGTTATATAGTTCTGTTAATTTTTGTTTAATGCGATGAATCTTTACCCTTAAATTGCCCTCACTGATACCAGAAATGTCAGCAATTTCGTGGTAGGGCAATTCGTCGAGCACCATGGTAATAATCAAACGGTCGTTTTCTTCAAGTTTAGAAATACAAGTATATAAAAGCGCAACCTGTTCGTTTTTTTCAGAAAACTCTTCAATTTTATTCTCAATGATATTATCTGTTAGTTCATCTTTAGCTTGTCGCTTTTCAGATCTCAAGTAAGTTAAACACGTATTTACGGCAATTCTGTAAATCCAAGTAGAGATGAGGGATTTGTTTCTGAACTTATCGAGATTTTGCCAAACTTTTAAAAATGTTTCTTGTAAGAGATCGTTGGCGGCATCAGTATCGCCGGTATAGCCATAACACAAATGGAATATTTTTTTGGAATTCGAATCGAAGATTTCCTTAAATAACTTGTCTTTTTGTTCCATTTAAATTGTTGAGGTTGCTTTTTAGATTTTATAAAGGCAGTTTTGTTACAGCAGATTTCAAAAATAGGATAAATTTGCTGGCCTAAAAAATACCCTATGATTGGTGGATAAGCAAACAGTAATCCAATCCTAATTTACATAGATTCTGTTCAATTCATTGGAAATTTACGGTTCTTTAATCCTTTGCCGATTTCAGCCCTGTGTTCCGCTAAATCCCCGATGAAAAATCGGGGGATACCGCTTCACCCAGGTTTATGGTTAGCGTTTTACTGCATGTTTGGTGGCTAAGCAAACAGTAATCCAATCCTAATTTACATAGATTTTGTTTAATTCATTGGAAATTTACGGTTCTGTAATCCTTTGCCGATTTCAGCCCCGTCTTCCGCTAAATCCCCGATGAAAAATCGGGGGATACCGCTTCACCCAGGTTTATGGTTAGCGTTTTACTGCCTGTTTGGTGGCTAATCAAACATTAATCAAAGTATGATTTACATAGATTCTGTTCAATTCATTGGAAATTTACGGTTCTGTAATCCTTTGCCGATTTCAGCCCTGTGTTCCGCTAAATCCCCGATGAAAAATCGGAGGATACCGCTTCACCCAGGTTTATGGTTAGCGTTTTATTGCGTGTTTGGTGGCCTACCAAAAAGTAATCCAATCCTAATTTACATAGATTCTGTTCAATTCATTGGAAATTGACGGTTCTGTATTCCTTTGCCGATTTCAGTCCTGTGTTCCGCTAAATCCCCGATGAAAAATCGGAGGATACCGCTTCACCGAGGTTTATGATTAGCATTTTAGTGCGTGTTTGGTGGCTTACCAAAAAGTAATCCAATCCTAATTTACATAGATTCTGTTCAATTCATTGGAAATTGACGGTTTTGTAATCCTTTGCCGATTCCAGCCCTGTGTTCCGCTAAATCCCCGATGAAAAATCGGAGGATACCGCTTCACCCAGGTTTATGGTTAGCGTTTTATTGCGTGTTTGGTGGCCTACCAAAAAGTAATCCAATCCTAATTACATAGATTCTGTTCAATCCATTGGAAATTGACGGTTCTGTAATCCTTTGCCGATTTCAGTCCTGTGTTCCGCTAAATCCCCGATGAAGAATCGGGGGATACCGCTTCACCCAGGTTTAATGGTTAGCGTTTTATTGCATGTTTAGGGGTTTAAATTACCCTATGTTTGTGGACAACCTAGTTTGTTATTTCTCTCTTAAGCCGAATGCCCGTAAATTAACCAAATTATCCACCCTACATTTGGTACTTTACCGAACAATTAAACAACCGAATGGCCAATCCGAAAATCAAAATTTGTTAGCCAAAGTAAATATCGTAGTTTTACCAAATTAAAAGGGCCACAAACTATTATCTTTTATGAAGAAAAACAAACTCACGCTTTTTATTTTCATTGCACTCATTGCAGGTGTTGCATTGGGCTATATTTTAAACGTTAATTCTATTGATGTTTACAATCAGAATATTTTAAATGCTGATGCTAAGGTTAAAAGCATCGAAGTAAGCATTGCAAAATCTACCGATACCACTACCGCTGCATTTACGCAGCTTAAAGCCGAAAAGAAAGCCACCTCTAAAATAAAAAGAGAGAACGAAGAAATTCGCGAAAAGAAATTAGAATATTTTACGCTTTTAAGCGATATTTTTTTACGCTTAATTAAAATGATTGTAGCGCCATTGGTATTTACAACATTGGTTGTTGGTGTGGCTAAAGTGGGTGATATTAAGGCCGTTGGGCGCATTGGTGGTAAAACTTTGGGCTGGTTTTTTGCCATGTCGTTAATGTCGTTGGTGTTGGGTTTAATTTTGGTAAACTTATTCGAACCTGGTAAGCACATGAAACTGACCCTTCCTGATCAATTGGTTAACACTGGCATTCAAAGGGCATCCATGAGTGTTAAAGATTTTATTGCGCATGTTTTTCCTAAAAGTATTGCCGAATCAATGGCTACTAATGAGATTTTGCAAATTGTAGTATTCTCTCTTTTCTTTGGGGTAGCCACTGCCGCCATTGGCGATTTAGGCCAAGTGGTAATCAAAGCTTTTGATGCAATTGCACATGTGATTTTGAAAATGACCGGTTATGTAATGAATTTTGCACCTCTGGCGGTTTTTGGTGCCATGACAGCCATTGTAGCCAAACAAGGACTTAACGTGCTGAACACCTATGCCATTTTTATAGGGGAGTTTTACTTTGGCTTAGCCATCCTTTGGGCTCTGCTGATCTTTTTGGGCTTCTTAATTTTAAAGAAGCGTGTTTTCCGTTTGGTAAACGACATGAAAGAGCCTGCTATTTTGGCCTTTAGTACAGCAAGTAGTGAGGCCGCCTATCCTAAAACGATGATGCTTTTAGAGCGTTTCGGTTGTAAAGATAAAATTGTAAGTTTTGTTCTTCCCTTGGGTTACTCCTTTAACTTGGATGGATCGATGATGTATATGACCTTTGCCTCTTTATTTATTGCGCAGGCTTATGGCATCCATTTAGGTTTCGAACAACAAATATCTATGCTTTTGATTTTAATGCTCACCAGTAAAGGTATCGCTGGTGTGCCAAGGGCATCTTTAGTGGTTATTGCTGGAACAATTGCGAGTTTCAATATTCCTGAGGCAGGCTTGGCTTTGTTAATTGGCATTGACCCACTCTTGGATATGGGCCGCTCTGCAACAAACGTTGTGGGCAATAGCATTGCCACGGCTGTGGTGAGCAAGTGGGAGGGCGAGCTAAAAGAAAGCTAATCGCCTTTAAATATGGATTAGCCTTTATTAAACATATGATTTTAGGATGTTTAGAAGCTCGAAAAAAATTCTGAGCTTTGCATTATTAATTTATATCATTCACATATTCAATACCAATTTCCGTGTCAAACAAAGGGAAAAAAATATTCTTAGCGCTTTCGATCATCCTTCCGATGATCATTTATTGTTATATTTATTATCGGCCAATTATCCGTAACGCACCGTTTAGAAAAAAGGATTTTGTTTCTATGCAATTTAGCTGGGGGGTAAAGGATACTTTAGAAAATCACTATAACTCTAAAAATGGTGATTATCAATATATTAACTCAAAAGATTCGACGGTTAAGAAAACAGTTTTCCTGAAAAGTGATGACATTCTTTTTATGCACAGTAAGGCTAATGAGCTTGGACTTTGGAACTTTCCAGATACCATTGGTAATAAAAGTGCGAAATCAATGGCGGTTCCGCGTTACGATATGACTTTTAATTATAAAGAGAAATCTAAACATGTGATATTGTATGGCGATTTTGATGGTAACCCAAAGTTGTTAGATGCTGCCGTTCAAATGAGAAAGGTTATTGAAGAAACCATTAATCAAGCCGAAAAAAGAAGTGGCAAATAGAAGCTGAGGCTTCGAAATGGCCCCACTTGCCTGCTGGCCCATTTTCCCAAGCAATTTCGATCGCATTCGCCGTGGCCGGTGTGTTGGAAACCGACAGCATGTATCTTCAAGTTTTTGAGCACTGCCTTCATTAAATAAACCTGATCGAAGCGGGCACGGAGTGAAACGAAGTAAAAGAGGAGAGCAGGGCTGCTTAACCCGAAGAATTACTGAGCGTTCATTTCCAAAAAAAATTATATCATCCACATTTTGATTTAAGATTTAAGTATGACCTCGTTAGTGCCTTTGTTAATTAAACCTGATCGGAGCGGGCACGGAGTGAAACGAAGTAAAAGCGTAGAGCAGGGCTGCTTAACCCGAAGAATTACTGAGCGTTCATTTCCAAAAAATTACATCATCCACATTTTGGTTTAAGATTTAAGTATGACCTCCTTAGTGCCTTCGTTAAATAAACCTGATCGGGGCGGGCACGGAGTGAAACGAAGTAAAAGCGTAGAGCAGGGCTGCTGAACCCGAAGAATTACTGAGCGTTCATTTCCTAAAATTACATCATCCACATTTTGGTTTAAGATTTAAGTATGACCTCCTTAGTGCCTTCGTTAATTAAACCTAATAGGAGCGGGCACGGAGTGAAACGAAGTAAAAGCGTAGAGCAGGGCTGCTTAACCCGAAGAATTACTGAGCGTTCATTTCCTAAAATTACATCATCCACATTTTGATTTAAGATTTAAGTATGACCTCGTTAGTGCCTTCGTTAATTAAACCTGATCGGAGCGGGCACGGAGTGAACGAAGTAAAAGCGTAGAGCAGGGCTGCTTAACCCGAAGAATTAATGAGCGTTCATTTCCGAAAAATTATATCATCTAAATTTTTGATATAAGATTTATCAATGGTTAGATTTTACGCTTAACGAGCAACCAAACTTACGATTGAGGTGTAATTTTTGTATGGCGGTGCTTTCAATTCGTTTTTAGGAGAAATGGATTTGAATGTGCCTGCATTTAATGGGGAAGAATTATAGTTTAAAATATTTTCGATATGTGTTTGTGTGTTAAGAGTATTTATTCTATATTTGCACCTCGTTAAATAAAAATTATAAAACTAATATTTAAACAATGTACGCAATAGTAAATATAGCAGGACAGCAATTTAAAGTTGCTAAAGACCAGCACCTTTTTGTACACAGATTGCAAGGAGATGAAGGCGCTAGTATTGAATTTGATAATGTATTGTTGGTTGATAATGGTGGTGCAATCACTGTAGGGGCTCCTGCAGTTAAAGGTGCTAAAGTTTCAGCTAAGATCGTATCTCATTTAAAAGGTGATAAAGTAATTATTTTCCACAAAAAACGTAGAAAAGGTTACAAAAAGAAAAATGGTCATCGCCAGTTTTTCACCAAGATTCAGATTTCTGACATCACTCTATAATTAATTGTTAACCCAATCATTCTCTTTTTAGAGATTGAAAAAAATATAAAATCATGGCACACAAAAAAGGAGCCGGTAGTTCGAAAAACGGACGTGAATCGCATAGTAAGCGTTTAGGTATTAAAGTTTTCGGTGGTCAGTTAGCTATCGCAGGAAACATTTTAGTACGTCAACGTGGTACAAAACATCATCCAGATAAAGGTGTAGGTATTGGTAAAGATCATACTCTATTTGCTTTGGTTGATGGTACTGTAGTTTTCAGAAAGAAAGCAGATAACAAATCTTACGTTTCAATTCTTCCTTATGTTGAAACTGAAGTTGTTGCAGAACCAGTAAAAAAAGCACCAGCTGCTAAAAAAGAAGCTGTAGCGGTAGATGTTGTTTCTGAAGAAGCTCCAGCTAAAAAAGCACCTGCTAAAAAAGCAACTAAAAAAGAAGAAACTACTGAAGAAGCTGCACCAGCAGAATAATTAGTAATAAATTTATAAAAAGAGCTTTCTGATTCATTTCAGAAAGCTTTTTTTTTGCCTTTAAATTTATGTTGAGTAATACCGATTTACACGCTGCTGAAAACACCTCTTATTTATGGCCTAATACGCTCAAAATGAGCAAGAAGAATAATCTAATTGCCCTTAGTTAATTTATTGGTGTTTTAAAAAGAACTGCTTTAAGTTTTTGATGTGTTTTAATATTCTCTAGCCATTAACTGGGTAGTTAGCGCCAAAAGATTCGATTTAGCATCTTGGCTAACATTGATTTGATCAAATACTTTTAAGGCCTTGTTTAAATAGCTATTCATGCTTTCTTTAGCGATATTCTGGATATCTAACTCGTCATAAATACCTCTAATGGCTCTTACTTTTTCTTGGCTGTCGAAAGTTTTGTAGTCTGTCCACGTTTGAAGCTGCTTTTTAGAAGCTTCATCAGCCAATTCGAATGCTTTTAGTAACAGGAAGGTTTTTTTATTGGCAATAATGTCTCCGCCCACTTGTTTGCCAAATTTTTCAGGATCGGCATAAACATCTAAAATATCATCGTGAAGTTGGAAAGCAATGCCGATATTCTCTCCAAATTGATGAATCAAATCGGCATCTTTTTCTGAAGCACCTGCAATAATTGCACCCAACTTTAGTGCACCACCCAACAATACAGCAGTTTTTAAGCGAATCATGTTGATGTATTCGTTAATGCTTACGTCGCTCCGTTCTTCAAATTCCATATCCAATTGTTGGCCTTCGCAAACGCCCTGTGCTGTTGCATTAAAGGTATCTAACACATCTTTTAAGAAAATTGGATTAACCTTTGCCAAATTTTTATTGGCTTCAACCATCATCACATCTCCACTTAAAATTGCGGTGTTGGTGCTCCATTTTTCGTGTACGGTTGCCTGTCCTCTGCGCAAAGGGGCATTATCCATAATGTCATCATGTACCAAAGTGAAGTTGTGAAAAACCTCTACGGCCATAGCTGCATGGATTGAATCGTTGGCGTTTTTACCGAAAAGTTCGGTAGCCATAAGCACCAAAAGTGGACGTATGCGTTTTCCACCAAGGTTGATGATGTAAGTTATCGGATCGTATAGCTGTTTTGGCTGATCGGGGAACTTAAGATTTTGTATTGCAGTTTCTAAAAGTTTTTGGAGCTGTTCTATTGTTTGCATGAAATGGTTGCCGTAACAATGTGCTTATCCGCACAATTTGGTTTTAATATTTAATCTGGAATTAAGGTGAAATCAATCTGTCGTTTAGAAAGATCTACTTTTTTAACGCGAATCATCACCTCATCGCCCAATTGGTATTTTTTCTTTTTTCTCTGACCTACAATGCAGTAATTTTTCTCGTCGAGTACATAGAAATCATCCGAAATATCTCTCAGGCGAATCATTCCTTCACATTTGTTTTCTTCTATTTCTACATACATTCCCCATTCTGTAACGCCAGAAATAATGCCTTTGTAATTTGAGCCAATGTTATTTTCGAGGTATTCGGCTTGTTTATATTTAATGGATGCTCTTTCTGCTTCAGCAGCTCTTTTTTCCATGGCTGAGGAATGTGCAGAGGCCACTTCATAAAATTCGGCATCAGCAGATTTACCTCCATCCAAATAACCTTGTAGCAGACGATGTGCCATTACATCTGGATAACGGCGAATGGGAGAGGTAAAATGGGTGTAATATTCAAATGCCAAACCGTAATGACTGGTCTTTTTTGTAGTGTAAATGGCTTTTGCCATAGAACGAATGGCTAACGACGTCAAGATGTTTTGTTCTTTTTTACCTTCTACATCTGCCATTAAATAATTTAAGGATTTGGCTATTTCTTTGTCTGATTTGGTGTTGATTTTGTATCCAAACCGCGAGGCAAAGGTTGCAAATGTGTTTAGCGTTTCCATGTTTGGCGAATCGTGTACTCGATAAACAAATGTTAACTTCTTTTCTCCTTTGACCTTTTTGGCTATAAATTCTGCTACTTTTCTATTGGCTAGGAGCATGTAATCTTCAATCAATTTATGGGCATCTTTACGCTCTTTTACGTAAACACCTATTGGCTTTCCAAACTCATCTAGCTTAAATTTTACTTCGGTGCTTTCAAAACTTATTGCGCCATTTTTAAATTTACGATCTCGAAGGATGTAAGCGAGTTCATTCAATTTTTCAATTTCTTTCGCGTAATCGCCTTGTTTGGATTCAATTACTTCTTGCGCCTCTTCATAGCTGAATCGCCTGTCAGAATGAATCACTGTTCTTCCGTACCACTCATTTACGATATTTGCTTGTTCATCCAATTCGAAAACGGCTGCAAAGCAAAGTTTATCTTCGTGCGGACGAAGTGAGCATACACCATTGCTCAGTCTCTCTGGTAGCATTGGAATTACCCGATCTACCAGATAAACAGATGTTGCCCTGCTGTATGCCTCTTTATCTAAGTCTGTTCCTTGAATTACGTAATGAGAAACATCGGCAATGTGTACGCCGATTTCGTGATTTCCGTTGGCTAGTTTTTGATAGGATATGGCATCATCAAAATCTTTTGCATCTGCCGGATCTATGGTAAAAGTTAAAACTTTTCTGAAATCTTTGCGATTGACAATTTCTTTTGCGGGGATCTCCTCCGGAATGGCATTGGCTTCTTTTTCTACCTGTGGTGGAAAGGATAGTGGAAAACCATACTGAGCCAAAATGGCATTCATTTCTGTATTGTTTTCACCTTGATTGCCAAGTACATGTTTTACCACACCTATTGGGTTTTTAGCCCCTTCTGGCCAGTCTGTTAAGTTTACCAGAACACGTTGGCCGTTTCTAGCGTCAAGAATATCGGCCAGGGGCACGAAGATGTCGTGCATCATTTTCTTATCATCTGCAATAACAAAGGCAAACCGATCGGATATTTTGATTACTCCCGTAAAATCGGATTTTGCTCTTTTAATGATTTCTATAACTTCGCCATCTCGTTTACTGCCATTCTTTTTTGCAAATACGTAAACTTTAACGGTATCTCCATGAAGGGCATTTTTAAGTTTTCGAGGGGCTACGCGTATATCTTTCTCAAATTCATCATCTGGAATAATGTAGGCAGAACCGTCTGCTGTCATATCTACGTGGCCGATGATAAAGGTTTGAAGATCTTTAAGTTTGAATTTGCCTTTCTCTGGTTCTAAATAAACGCCAGAAGCTTTTCCATCTTTTAAAATTTCGAGTATGGTATCTCTTGATTCTTGATCATTCAGGTTTAACTTGGCAGATACCTGCTTATAATTAAGCGCTTGATTATCATTTTTCTCAAATATATCACTAACCAATTGATTTAGAACCAATTTTATATTTGCAGATTTTTTCTTTGCCATATGCTAAACTGAATTTATCGAAGATACAGAAAAGATGTAAAATAGCGGGTTATCGGCATGTAAAAAGTATCTTGAGCATGAAGTTAACCTATGATTAAACGCCAAATTAAAACCATGAGCTAACTGCCTGGAATGGCCTCGATTAATTTTTTGGTATAGGCTGCCTTTGGGGCGTTAAATATTTGCTCGGAGAATCCTTCTTCTTCGATTTTCCCTTTATTCATTACCAAAATCCGATCGGAAATATGCTTTACCACAGCCAAATCATGCGAAATGAAAATATAGGTTAGGCCAAACTCTCTTTGAAGATCGCGGATTAGATTGAGCACTTGAGCTTGTACAGAAACATCCAAAGCGGAAACCGACTCATCACAGATGATAAATTTGGGCTCTAAAGCCAACGCTCTTGCGATAACCACTCTTTGGCGTTGCCCACCACTAAACTCATGTGGATAGCGATTGAAATGCTCTTCTTTTAGTCCTACCTTTTGAAGTAATTCTAACACTCTTTTCTTTCTATCGGCTTCATTATCAAATAAATTGTGCACTTGAAGTGGTTCCAATATTGATTGGCCAATACTAAGTTTAGGGTTTAGGGATGCATATGGATCTTGAAAAATGATTTGGATGTCTTTTCTGAGTTTCCTAAGTGCTGGTTTTCCGATATGTGTAATATCTTGCCCATTGAAAACGATGCTACCTGAAGTGGGCTCAATTAAGCGTAAAATTGTTCTACCTAATGTGGTTTTTCCACAACCCGATTCTCCAACCAAACCGAGTGTTTCTCCAGGAAAAACATTAAAATTCAACTGATCTACAGCCTTAACGTAATCTGTTGTTTTGCCGAAAAAGCCGTTATGTATTGGGTACCATTTACACAGATTTTTAATTTGCAGCAATGGTTCTTGATCGTATAATTTTTTTCTTCTAAGCTGAATTTCAGTTTCTGTTAGCTGATTGGAAGCTTGAAGATGTGCGGATGCATCATCAATTTTTCCTGTTAGGAAGTCGGCCACCACGGGTAATTTTTTTAATTGAAGCGCAGGAGAGGGCCGACAGGCCAGCAAACCTTTTGTATAGGGATGTTGAGGGTTTTCGAAAATCATTTTTGCAGACCCTTGTTCTACAATCTCTCCTTTGTACATTACCGCTACTTCATCGGCAATCTCATTTACCACACCCAAATCGTGTGAGATAAAAATCATCGCCATATTTCTTTCTTCTTTCAGCTTAAGGAGCAACTGAAGAATGGTTTTTTGCACGGTAACATCTAGTGCTGTTGTGGGTTCATCGGCAATTAAAAGTTTTGGATTGCAGCTTAGCGCCATTGCAATCATCACCCTTTGCTTTTGTCCGCCAGAAATTTGATGCGGATAGCTCTCGAAAATTTTTTCCGGCCTAGGCAGCTGCACTTCGTTAAAAAGTGCAATGGTTTGTCTTTTTGCTTCTGCTTTACTAACTTTTTGATGCAAAATTATAGCTTCAGCTACTTGGTAGCCACAGGTGAAAACGGGGTTCAAAGATGTCATTGGTTCCTGAAAAATCATAGAAATCTGATTTCCCCTGAATTGTCTGATTTCATTTGAACTGAGGTTAAGCAAACTGATGTTTTCGAAATCAATGTCTCCGCTAATTTTGGCAGATTTTTCATCGTGCAAGCGCATGATGGAAAATGACGTAACTGACTTACCTGAGCCTGATTCGCCTACAATGCCCAAAACTGTACCTTCTTTAACCTTAAAACTAATTTTTTTTACGGCTTTAAACCAGGTTTTCTCCTCCTGATTAAAGAAATCGATACTTAAGTCTTCTACGTTTAACATCAGACTACAATTGTAATGTTTTCTGGCGAAATTATATCCATTCCTTTGAACTTTAATAGCACTTGTGCGGTAGTTATTACATCTTTTTGGCAATAGGTTACAATTCTGTCTAAATTCCTTTCTTCATAATACACTTGCCTCACTTGACTGCCATCTATATCATCTTTTGGAGTCGGAATGTTTAATATTGTTGCCAATAAATTTAAAGAGGTGTAATGTTTATAGTCGCCAAATTTCCACAACTCCATGGTATCTAAGTGATTTACTTGCCAAGGCTTTTTGCCGGTAAGTTCTAGTTGTATGGGAATATCTATGCTATTGACTAATAGCCTTCTGCACAGGTAGGGGTAATCAAACTCCTTCCCATTATGTGCGCAAAACATTAAACTACTGGATTGTTTTTCTAAGAGCGCGGAAAATTGGGTTAAGATTTGTTTTTCATCATCACCATAAATTGATTTGACTCTTAAAGAATAGGTTTTATCCTGATAGCTAAACACACCCAGACTGATGCAGATGATTTTGCCAAACTCCGCTAAAATTCCTGCTCTTTCATAAAATTCTTCTGCGCTTTGATCTGTAGTTCTTTGGTAGTGGGTTTTAAGCTCCCAAAGTTGTTGAAGGTGGGGTGGGACGTCTTGAAAGGATGAATATTGGGGAACAGTCTCGATATCGATAACCATTACCTGACTTAAATCTAGACTTTTTAGCATAAAACAAGATAGTGATTTTTTTAAAGAGTAAAAGGGGAAGGGGAAGACTAAAGGTGGAAAGACTAAAGGGGAAAGACCAAAGACCAAAGGTGGAAAGGGGAAAGACTAAAGGTGGAAAGGGGAAAGACTAAAGGTGGAAAGGGGAAAGACTAAAGGTGGAAGACCAAAGACTAAAGGGGAAAGTCCAAAGACTGAAAGATTGAGGATTAAAATGTTCTCGGCGGCAGGGCTTTGGATTTTTAATGCCCCAGAGTTGAAAGATTTCTTCGCTACGGTGGAAATGACCCATCAGCAATTCGTCTTCTTGACTGGAGTGCAGCGTAATGAGGAGATCCTTGAAACTAGCGATAAAAATGGTGAATACCGATTAGCCTATTGCTTGATTTTTAAAGAGATAAAAAAATTATAAATTTGAAGTATGGCTAAAAGTAAATTTGAACAATCTTTAACTGATGGTGCACATAAGCGACTATCGGACTTGATCGGCAATTGGACCGGCAATACCAAAACTTGGTTTGAACCAAATATCTTATCAGATGAATCTCCTTCAACTGCTGTAATTTCTTCCATTTTAGGTGGACGGTTTATTTCCTTTGATTATCAGGGTACCTTAGATGGTAAGTTTTATGAAGGAAAAATGATTATTGGTTTTGATATTCCATATCAGAAATTTACTGCAAGTTGGATTGATAGTTTTCACATGGGAACTCAAATTATGCTTTCAACTGGTGATGCCTCGACTGATGGATTTTCCATTGTTGGCAGTTATGGTAGTCCCGAATATGGAGATTTGCCTTGGGGATGGAAGACTGAGCTACAAATTATTAATCAGAATGAAATCGTTTTTACAGCTTATAATATTTCTCCTGAAGGAGAGGAGGCTAAAGCTACTGAATCCATTTATAAGAGAATTTCTAGCTAATTCTATCATTTTGGTCTAGAAATGTTTTCTCTGCCGTGGAGCTTTGTGTTTTTTCTTCCAAAGTTCAAGGATTTCTCCACTGTGGTCGAAATGACAACGCTTTAATACGGTAGAAATGACGCGTCGGTAATCCGTTCGGCTCGATTGGAGCGCACTTTCTGTAATCCGTCATCTCGACTGGAGCGCAGCGGAACGGAGAGATCTTTAAATTAGCAAAGTTCAAGGATTTCTCCACTGCGGTCGAAATGGCGATAGCTTAATACGGTAGAAATAACGTACAGACAAGCCTGCAATTGAGGAACGTCGGAAATCTAAATGAAAATTAAAATAAGCTTGGTGGGTTTCCCATTACTGGAATTTTCAGGTCTGTTCCTGTGGCTTTGTTTAATTTTTCAATAAAATAGGCCGAAAGCAGAGGCGAAGCCAACTCTACATTTTGATGTACGAAGAAATACAAGTTTTGCAAACCTTGTTCTTTCCATTTAACGATGCGATCTACCCATTCGTCTAATCGAGCGTAATCACTTTCATGGTTTGCGCCAACGTAGCGTACAAATGCGGTAGGTGTTGTTAAACGCATGTGCAGCATATCTCTTCTTCCTGCGGTATCTACAATAATATTCGCAATGCCATTTTGCTCAAATAATTCTGCAAATTCGTTTGCTATCGTTGGGTTTGAAAACCATTCTGCATTTCTAACTTCAACCCCTAGTGGAATTACTTTTGGAAATTCATTTATTACAATTTTAAGCCTTTCAAAATCTTTCGGTTTAAAGTTGTCGTGAAGCTGTAGAAAGGCCATGCCTAGCTTATCTTCAAAATTACTAATGGCATCGCAGAATTGTTCAACGGGTTCTTTTACGTTAATTAGTCTTTTAAAGTGACTAACTGTATTGGTTAATTTTGGAAAAAATTTGAAATCAGCTGGTGTTTTTTGCGTCCAGGTAATCACTTGCTCACTGCTCGGCATGCCATAAAAAGTGGCATTTAATTCAATTGAATTAAACTGAGTTGAATAGTAGGTGAGTTCATCTTTCGTGCCTTTTGGATAGAAGCCCTTGAGGTCTGCTTTGTTCCATTTTGCACAGCCTACGGATGCATGAAAGTTTTGTTTAGATTTATTGGCTTTTAAAATAGCTTCCGTTTGTGGTGCATCACTTGGGAGCTTGAAATCTATAATCGATGGATCTTCAACTTGTCCGAATTTCATATGATATTATTTTATGTCAAATATATCTAAATCTCCATAGATTAGTTTGTCGATGGCATCGTAAATTTCAGTTTTAAGCTTTTCCCAGAATAGGCGGCTTGGACAGTTTCCGAATTTAATTGCGATTAACTTAGGGGGCGCACCTTTCCAAGCTACCAGTTCTCGGTAATCCTCGTCTTTAGAGATTATAATAACTTTTTTTTTGTTACGGGCCAGATGGTAAACTTCCAAATCAGGCGTTTGATTTAGCGTTAGTAGATGGAATGAAATGCATTTAATCTTGATTTCATCCATTAACCATTTAGATATTATAGGGGAGATATTTTCGTCTAACCAAAATTCCCAATTATTCGTAAATGTAGTCATCCCTGAGTTGTCTAGCGCTAAAAAGCAAAGCTGCTTTAATATCATCACGTTCGAGGATGGGATGTTCCTCTAAAATTTCTTCATTTGTCATTCCAGAAGATAGGAGCTCTAGGATGTCAATTACCGTAAAGCGATTACCTCTGATTGTAGGCTTTCCACCCATCAATCCTTCGATTATCGTTATCCTTTCTAGCAATTTGTTTTGTTCATCAGCCATACTCAAATATAAAAAAAATACCCCGGTTAAAAAAACTAGGGTATTTTATCATTTAATGCAGAATTGACTTTTCTAGCTAATTCTAAGCTAAAAAACGGCCAATTAAATTAGTAGCCTAAAATCTTCAACACTTGTTTACTATTTTGTTCCTCGCCAAAAACCTCAAAATTGAAGCTTTCATCTCGGTTTCTGCGAATTAATACATGTTTCGGACTTGGCAATAAGCAGTGATGTATGCCTCCGTAGCCACTCAACACCTCTTGATAGGCGCCTGTGTGGAAGAAACCAAGGTACTGAACTTTACGCGTTTTCGGCATGAATACACTGTTCATATGTGCTTCTTGATTGTAGTAATCTTGACCATCGCAGGTGATTCCTCCTAAGTTAACACGCTCATATTCAGCATCCCAATTGTTAATTGGCAATAATATGTATTTTTGATTTAGTGCCCAAACATCGGGTAGGTTGGTGATGAAAGATCCATCTAGCATTAACCAACGCTCGCGGTCGTTTTGTTGTTTTCTGCCTAAAACTTTATATAAAATTCCTGATGCTTCAGCAACGGTATATTTGCCAAATTCGGTAATGATATCTGGCTCCATAACATCGTGGATGGCACAGATTTCTTTAATCCGCTTTACAATTTCGTTTACCATATACTCGTAATCGAAATCGAAAACCAATGAATCTTTAAATGGCATTCCGCCACCAATATCCAAAGTATCTAAATCTGGATTGATTTTTTTGAACTTACAATAAAGCGTTACATACTTTTCTAGCTCATTCCAATAATATGGCGAATCGGTGATTCCTGAATTAATGAAGAAGTGCAATAGTTTTACGCGGAAATTAGGATTATGAACGATTTTGTTATTGTAGAAATCAATAATATCTTCCATACGAACGCCCAAACGCGAGGTATAGAACTGAGAATCTGGTTGTTCCTCGGCCGCTATACGGATCCCTAAATTACATGGCGTATCAATATCAACCTCATCATCAAAAAGGTTAAATTCCTCCTTATTATCAAGTACTGGGATGATGTTTTTATAGCCATCATGCAGCATATCAATAATATATTGCTTGTATTGATAGGTTTTAAAGCCGTTGCAAATGATGGTTGTTTCTTTTGTTAAATGCCCTTTTTTCTCCAGTGCGTCAACCATTGGCATATCAAATGCTGAAGAAGTTTCTAAGTGAATATTGTTTTTTAGGGCTTCTTCAACAATATGTCTAAAGTGAGAACTTTTTGTACAGTAGCAATATTTATAATCACCACGGTAATTGTTCTTTAAAATGGCAGTTTGGAATAGAATCTTCGCTTGTTGAATTTTCTTGCTCACCATTGGTAAGTACGTGAAACGTAGGGGAGTACCATAGGTTTCAATCATTTCCATCAGGTTTAAATCCTGAAAATATAATTCATCATCTATAACATCGAATCCTTCCTGTGGAAAGCCAACACTTAGATCAAGAAATTCTGAGTAACTCTGCATTTACTTTTAAATAATTTTTGCAAAAATGTAATTTTAAATCGAGAATTAATCCTTATTCAAAATATTTTTACTGTTGGGAAACGCTTGGGTTTAAGACAAAGTTTTTAGGCAATTGTTTTCTACCAAAATATAACGCGCTGTTCCGAGTAAAGCACCTAACTATTTCAAGGGCAAATGGATTTCGGCAAGCATACATCTGGCGCTTCCGCCACCATTTTTCTCGATGGTGTAAAGTGGCGCATGTATCATTCTGCAATACTTAGCCAGTGAACTAATCTGTTCTTCTGTTAAGGATAAATAGGCTTGCTCCGACATCACCAACAGGCTTTCATTATCCGCATTCGAAACTTGTAACATATTGCCAGCGAAACGATTCATTTGCTCGAGCGTAATTTCTATAATCTGCTTTCCGCTATCCACCAACGTTAAGGCCACATGTTGTCTTTCTTCTTCGTTTTTAATGCTATCTAAACAAATAACAGCAAATTTATCGCCAATGCACATCATTACGTTGGTATGGTAGATAGGAAAATTGGTACTGTCAACTGCCTGAAAAGCAACGGGTTGATAGCCTGTTAACATGCAAAAGTTATTCAACACTTCCTCATCGGTGCGCACGCTTAAACAGGCATAGGCAATTTTGTTTGTGCGATCCAAAACCATGCTCCCAGTACCTTCTAAAAAGGCATGCTGATTTTCGTAGAAGCTGATGTCGCTAACGTGGTTAACCTCAAATTTGCCTTTTAATTCTTCCAAAATTTCACTTCTGCGCTCTAGTCTTCTGTTCTCTGAAAACATAGGATATAGAAAAACGGAGCCATCTTCATGGAAGGAAACCCAATTGTTAGGGAAAATTGAGTCAGGAGTTTCCGGTTGCAAAGTATCGTCCACTATTGTTACATCTACGCCGTTTGCACGAAGCATAGCAGCAAAAGCATCAAATTCTTGTAAAGCTTGCGTTTGTACGTCGCTAGCTGTTGATGCGATTTGAAATTTATTGTTTGCCGCCGTTTGCTCATTGAACTTAAAATCAACAGGGCGGATCATTAAGATATGGTTGGTGGTTTGCATTGTTGCGGGTGTTGGGTATTAAGTATTGAGTATTTAGTATCAAGTATCAAGTATTGAGTATCAAGTGTCGAGTATTAAGTATAAAGTATTAAGTATCGGGTATCAAGCGTAGAGTATCAGGTGTAGAGTATCAAGTATTAAGTATTAAGTATCGGGTATCAAGCGTAGAGTATCAGGTGTAGAGTATCAAGTAGCAAGCATTTAGTATCGGGTATCAAGCATAGAGTATCAAGTATCAAGTTTCAAGTAGCTATTATCGAGTGGCAAGTATTGAGTAGCAAGCATTTTGTTTCTAGTGTAAAGTACGTTAACAGGTTGCTGATGTAAAGTATGCAGTTTTCACGGAATTATGGAGTGATGCTGAATTTGCTTTTACATTTCGACTTATAAATCGTCTCTACAGATGGGTAAGCTCATGCAATGGAAT
Organism: Pedobacter yonginensis; assembly: GCF_003173595.1. Taxonomy (GTDB): domain Bacteria; phylum Bacteroidota; class Bacteroidia; order Sphingobacteriales; family Sphingobacteriaceae; genus Pedobacter; species Pedobacter yonginense. Next base: position 1,353,470 of record NZ_QGNZ01000001.1, on the reverse strand, counting down.
CCGCCGCGAGCCCTGGATAATTCTGCCGATGGCATCAAAATTAATGTATCGGTTAGGGTTTCTGCATTTGCTTTGCCACTTTCTAAATCCTGAATTAAATCTTTTACATCAACTACATCAAAACCAGCATCTTTAAAAGCATCTACGGTTTTGTCGTTTCGGTCATAGCCTAAAACAACGCCTTCTTTAATGGCCAATAGGTTGCAAGAGTCCGTCCACTGTTCTCTCGAATCGTATGGAAACTGATTGTTGCCGCTATAAATAATTTTGGTTGGCTCAGTGCACTTTAAATCATTTTGGCTAATGTCGTTCAACAATGCTTCTACATGTTCAAAATGTTTGGGCTCTTGTGGGTTCGACTTGTTAAACTGAATGGCTGTGGTAGCTTCCAATTTATCGGGTTCTTTTAAAAAGTTTATTGGCTCGTAAGGGTTGTACTTTGGTGTATGTGCTATAGAGTTCAATATAACCCATGTATCGCGCTTAACCTGCGTAAAAACTGTATCAAGGTGCATGTAATCGCGTTTACTTGGAATTTTAACTACCGTTACCTTTTCTACTACATCCTGATCGAAAAGTAACTTAATGGCCTCATTTGCACCATGTTCTGAAGTTCTTTCACTGCAACCGATGAGCACGTGGTTGGGGCTTACCATCATCACATCACCGCCTTCTAAAGTGGTGCTGAAAGCGGGTTCATCGCCTGGGCGAAGGAAATGCATGGTAACATCTGGAATTTCCAAAATGTTGTTTTGATACGCTTCAAAAAGTGGGTGGTTGAAGAAAATATAGCGCATTAAAAGGGTTTCGCGTACGCGGGCTTTTTTTGCGGGTTTGTTCAGTAGAATGTGATTGTTAATGGTGGTGCCTACATCTCGGGTAAAAATTAAATTTGGGATGGGCGCAAAAATCATGGTATCGTTCGCCAGCGTTCCTGAAATTAAAATTTCTGCCAATTGCTTCGGATCGGTATTGGTTAACTCAATTTGAACCTGATACGTGCAGCCCTCAATGGCACAAACTGCTGCGACTAACTTCTCCCGGATGGATTTATCCTCCAACATTTCACTCAACAAATTCTGAATTTCTATGACAGACTTTGAGTTGTGGAAATCAGGATGGTTGGGTTTGTAAAAGTTACGATTGTCTTCTTCTGAATCGATTTTAGCCAATTTCCCCTTAATTTTTTCGGGATCGAGAAAATACATTAATAATTTGATGTAATAATCGTACTCCCCCTTGCGGATTGTATCTAAATGTACAATATCTTCAAAAAGCCAATCTTGGGCTTTTGAGGGTACAACCTTGCCCAAGCCACTATCTGGACTATGGATTAACAATTTACGCAACCTACCGATTTCGGTCTTTACGTTGACTTTGAAATTTTGATTTTGTCCGCTCATGAATATTTAGTTGTTACAAAGCTATTAGAATTTGGTGGAGTATCAAGTAACTGATGTGCGTATTCGGTATCAAAATGCTTTTGGGTTTTGTCTTTCAGCTTTCCGCTTTAATCCCTATTTTTACAGCATGAATTTTATTATTACCGAAACACAGAAAGCCATCCTTGAGCTTTATAAGGAAGAAGTTGCTGAAAGTGTAATCAATATACAAGATACCCGTAAGGAATTTGAAGGTCAGGTAACCATCGTGGTATTTCCAATTACCAAGTTCTCTAAAAAATCGCCCGAACAAACTGCAAATGAGATTGGTACATTCTTACAAAGCCATGTTGAAGAGGTTACCAAATTTAATGTGGTAAAAGGCTTTTTAAATTTGAGCATTGCCGAAAGTTATTTCATCAAGCAGTTTAATAATGAGATTTTAAGTCCAGATTTTGGAGTTTACCCTTCAAACGGCAAGAAGGTAATGGTAGAATATTCTTCACCAAATACCAACAAACCGCTTCACCTTGGGCATGTGCGTAATAATTTATTGGGTTATTCTGTTTCTGAACTACTGAAGGCCTATGGTTACGATGTGGTAAAGGTAAATTTAGTGAACGATCGGGGCATCCACATTTGTAAATCGATGTTGGCTTGGCAAAAGTGGGGTAATGGCGAAACACCAGAAAGCTCGGGTTTAAAGGGCGATCATTTGGTGGGCAAATATTATGTCATTTTTGATCAGGAATATAAGAAAGAAATTGAGGCTTTAAAGGCTGAAGGACAAACCGAAGATGAAGCGAAGAAAAACGCTCCGCTGATTAAAGAGGCACAACAAATGCTTTTGAAATGGGAGCAGGGTGATGAGGAGGTGGTTTCGCTTTGGAAAACCATGAATGAATGGGTTTATGCTGGCTTTAATGTAACTTATAAAAACCTTGGCGTTGATTTCGATAAGTTTTACTATGAAAGCAATACCTATTTATTAGGGAAAGATACGGTTGATGAAGGTTTGGCTAAGGGTGTTTTCTTTAAAAAGGAAGATGGCTCGGTATGGATTGACTTAACAGCCGATGGCTTGGATCAAAAATTGGTGTTGCGTGCCGACGGAACTTCGGTTTACATTACTCAGGATTTAGGTACTGCGGAAATGAAACACGACGATTTTAACATGGATGAGTCGATTTATGTAGTTGGTAATGAGCAAGATTATCACTTTAAAGTGCTTTTCTTAATTTTAGAAAAACTAGGCAAAAGTTGGGCGAAAGGTTTATATCATTTATCTTATGGTATGGTCGATTTGCCTAACGGAAAAATGAAAAGTCGAGAAGGGACGGTTGTAGATGCCGATGAATTAATTGAAAGCATGGTAACTACGGCCCGTGAAAAAACGGAGGAGCTTGGTAAAACTAACGACTTTACAACGGAAGATAAAGAACAGCTTTATAAAAATATTGGTTTAGGTGCTTTAAAATACTTTTTGCTAAAGGTAGAGCCTAAGAAAAGGTTATTGTTTAACCCTGCTGAAAGTATTGATTTTCAGGGAAATACAGGGCCATTCATCCAATACACACATGCTCGAATTAAATCGCTGTTAAGCAAAGCTGAATATAAATTTGCAGTGAATAGTGCAGATTTTTCAGGTATTTCTGATGTGGAGTTGGAGATGATTCTTTTATTGGCCAAATATCCATCAGAAATTGCCATTGCGGCGAAGGCTTACAGTCCGGCGAGTTTGGCCAACTATTTATACGAACTGGCGAAGCTTTTCAATAAATTTTACCATGAAGTGCCGCCAATTGTGAAAACGGAAGATGGGGAGGAAAAACAGTTCCGTTTAAACCTCTGTAAAAAAACAGCTGATGTGATTTATACGGGTATGCTCATTTTGGGCATTACCTCTCCAGAAAGAATGTAATTAGGTGGTTTCAAAATCTATTTTTAAAGCAAATGATTTACTAACTAACCCATGGTGAATGAATTGATTTTGCTTTGCCTAGTGGCTTTTGCTGCTGGTTTTATTGATGCCATTGTAGGTGGTGGCGGTTTATTGCAAACGCCTGCCACCTTATTAATTTTACCGCATTACCCCGTGGCAACCTTATTGGGTACAACCAAAATACCTTCCATAGCAGGTACTTCTTTAGCTGCATTTAAGTATTCTAAGCAAGTTAAATTTAATTTAAAGGTATTGATTGCTTGTGCAAGCGCGGCCTTTTGCACCGCGCTGTTGGGCGCATTCTTAGTGAGCAGGATCGACAATTCGGTAATTAAGCCTATTATTTTGGTGGTGTTGATTTTGGTTGCACTGTACACTTATTTCAATAAACAATTTGGCATTCATCAAGCTAAAAATCATACCCTAAAGCAACAGGTGTTAATGGCTGCAACCTTTGGTTTGTTGATTGGCTTTTACGATGGATTGATTGGGCCGGGTACAGGATCTTTTTTGATACTTGTTTTTATTGCAGTTTTAGGCTTCGATTTTATTGGTGCAAGTGCACATGCAAAAATAGTGAACATGGCTACGAACTTGGCCGCCATTATTTATTTCAGCTCTACAGGCCATATCTTATTTCAATATGCCATACCCATGGCTATTTTTAACCTAGGTGGGGCTTATTTTGGCACTAAGCTCGCTTTGCTTAAAGGCAATAAATTTGTTCGAATCTTCTTTTTGATTGTCGTTTTCGGAACCATTTTGAAGTTCGCTTACGACATTTTATATAAGTAAGTTAGGTATGTTTGAGAGATTTGAACAAGGGCAGTTTCATACCATTTGCGATCAGCTTGCTGCACTGGATGAAGATATGAAGTTAATTTTGGATCGGTATGGCTACCCACCTTTTTGGGCTCGGCCGAACACTTTCGAATCGCTGGTTCATATTATTTTGGAGCAACAGGTTTCGCTGGCTTCGGCATTGGCTGCATTAAACAAACTTAGAGGGAAAATCGACTTGATTACTCCTGAACGGTTGTTAAGTTTAAGTAATGAAGATTTACGGGCTTGCTATTTCAGTCGGCAAAAGACCATTTATGTTCGCCATCTGGCTGAAAAATTAGTTCATGGCGAGTTGTCGCTTGAGGCTTTAGAATTGATGAATGATGATGAGGTGCGGCATCAACTTAAGCTGGTAAAAGGTATAGGCGATTGGACGGTGGATATTTATCTGATTTTCATTCTTCATCATACGGATGTGTTTCCACTAGGCGATCTTGCCGCAGTAAATGCACTAAAACAATTGAAAAAATTAGATGCTTCTTCAAGCAAAGAGGATATTTTGTTTACGGCTTTGCATTGGAAGCCCTACCGATCGGTTGCGGTGATGATGCTGTGGCATTATTATCTGGAAAAACGGCGTTTGGGGCATAAATAACGAGAGTTGGGGATAAAAAAAGTATCTCTCAAAACTAACAAAGGGGTGTGTCACGAAACAAATTAGCTATGGCAGAGAAATTTATTTTGACTTGCTAAACCTTTTAAAGCACATCGTTCCTGCTGAATTTATTTCGGGCCTATGAATTGCCTTATTTTTCCCCTCGTAAATTAAACCGAAGGCAGGTTAATTCATTTATTTATAGTATTTTAGACTCAATATCTAGTCAGTTTTTTCGACACCAGATTTTACGGGTACGGGTTTCTTTTTACGGAAGCTTGCAAAACTCATTGGGCTTTTGGCTGGTCGTTCATCGCCAAGCAACGCACCCCATTGTTTAAACATTTCGGTGCGATCGAATATAACTTTTAATACAGCCACAATCGGTAGTGCAAGGAACATCCCAGAAACGCCTGCGACACTGCCGCCAATAAATACGCCAAGAATGGCAAAAAGGGCGTTTATTTTTACTTTAGAGCCTACAATTCTAGGCATTAAAATGTTATTGTCTAAAAATTGAACAAAGGCAATTACGCCCAAAACGGTAATTACGGGCCATAATTCTTGCGAGGAGGTTAGGGTTAACAGTACTCCAATTAGGTTGCCTATTAATGCCCCCACGTATGGGATTAAGTTTAAGATTGCAAAAATTACACCGATTAGTAAGGCATGTTTTATGCCGATGAGCATTAAAATACCGCCCAACAAGATGGTCATGTAGGTGATTTGAATTAGCAAACCAATAAGGTAACTTTTTATAATCGATTCGGTTTCATAAATGGCATCTTTCACTTTTGGGTGATGATTGGGTGTAAACCACATAAAGATGAAGCGCAATAAAATGTCTTTGTAAAACAGCATTAAGTAGATGTAAATTGGGAGTAGTCCGATAAATACGAATACGCCACTGAGGGTTACGGCGGCACCACCTGCAAGGGATGTGCCCATATTCATCAAATCATCGCTTTTATCCTGTATGAATGCTTTTTGCTGTTTATCGTTATAATGGGTTATTCTACTGATCCAATCGCTTAAGGAGTTGATGTGTTGGGTAACATTGGCTTTTATTTGAGGAAAATCTTTTGCTAAAATTCCAATTTGGTTGGAGAAAAACCAAACAATTAAGGCTACGAAAAGCGCCACGAGCATAATTGGAAGGATAATGGAAAGGCTTTCTGGGAATTTCTTTTTCTTTAAGAAACGGTAAACGGGCAACAGCATAATGCTGATAAAAAATGCCATAAGAATGGGCATGATAATATCGCGACCGATTACAACTACAGTAACCAGTGCCATTAGTCCCAGAAGTTCGATTGATCTCTTTACGGTTAAAGGAAAATTATTCATATTTAGTTTTAGAGTTCCTTGTTGTAAACATAGTGATTTTGGAAATGTTTTAATAGAGGCGTTTTTTTAAGGGAAATTGTGTTTTTGAGATTTAGTCGGCTGGCCGCCGCAGACGGGCTGGAGACCGTATCATTTTTTATTTTCCCACCGGAGTGGCCAAATTATTTTTTTATAATCCATTATTATGCGCTCTACTTTTGTATTTCTGCAGTAAAGCATTTAAACTGAATATTTATGCCACGGAAACACAGAATACACGGAACAGATAAAATTAATCAAGGGAAGTTTTAATTGAGCTTGCATGATATGTTCTTATTGACCTCGGCCTGGAAAAGCGACCTATTTAGGTGTAGTTGGTTTTTTAAACCCAATAGGAGCGGCATCCATTTGGCTTTTTCTGCCAAATGATACAGCGGATAGTGGGACTGAAGCAACCGATACCCACCGAACCTTGCTTTACAAATTTTTCTTATCCCCTTGAATTTTTGCATGATGATGGGAAGATGTGACTTTCAGAAACCCTAAATAGGAGCGTTCAGTTGGGCAAGAAATCCATTTTTTAACTGACGAATTAAAAAATAAAATTACTTCTACCCCATGTTTTACCCGTGGATTAGCCTTATTTTTGCAGTTTTAGAACAGACAAATGAATACTCAAGAAACCATTATTGCTTTATCTACGCCTCCGGGTTCGGGGGCGATTGGCGTAATCCGCCTTTCTGGACCTGACGCCATTCGATTAACGAATGAAGTTTTTGTAGGAAAGGATTTGGAAAAGCAGGCTTCGCACACCTTGCATTTTGGTTTAATAAAAGATGGCGAACAGCTTATTGATGAAGTTGTGGCGGGTTTGTTTGTTGCGCCAAAATCGTACACGAAAGAAAATGTGGTCGAAATTTCTTGTCATGGTTCTAATTATATTATTCAACAGATTATAAATCTACTGATTGGTAAAGGGGCAAGGGCCGCCAAACCTGGCGAATTTACTTTGCGTGCTTTTTTAAATGGCGCTTTTGATTTAAGTCAGGCAGAGGCAGTGGCAGATTTAATTGCTTCAAATTCAAAGGCTTCGCACGATGTGGCCTTGCAGCAAATGCGAGGTGGTTTTGCGAACGAGCTGAAGGGCTTGCGTGAACAATTGATTCATTTTGCCTCGATGATTGAACTGGAACTCGATTTTGCGGAGGAGGATGTGGAATTTGCCAATCGCGATCAATTGAGAAACCTCGTAACCAAAATAAATTATGTTTTACAGCGATTGATTTCTTCTTTCGAATTGGGGAATGTGATTAAAAATGGGGTGCCCATTGTTATTGCGGGTAAACCTAATGTGGGAAAATCGACCTTGTTAAATGCCTTGCTGAATGAGGAGCGTGCCATTGTATCTGACATCGCCGGAACCACGCGTGATACCATCGAAGATGAATTGAATATTGGTGGGGTGGTTTTTAGATTTATTGATACGGCCGGCATTAGAGATACGGCTGATATTATTGAGGCTTTGGGCGTTGAACGTACCCTCGAAAAAATGAAATTGGCCAAGTTGATTATTTATATGGCAGATGCCTCGCAGACGGTACCTGAACTGGATGAACAGATTAGGGGTTTAGCGAAATTGGAAATTCCGTATCTGATTTTATTGAATAAGGCCGATTTACTCTCTTCTGAGCAACGTGAATCGTTTACAGCTCTAGGTGTGGTATTTATTGCAGCTAAAGATAAAGTTGGGATTGATGAACTAAAAGTGACTTTGTTGGAACAGGTTAATTTACACCATATTAACACCAACGAAACCTTGGTCACCAATATCAGGCACGTGGAAGCTTTAAAACAAACCGAAACTGCTTTGCAACGTGTTCTACAGAACGTGGACAACCCCGTTACTTCTGATTTTTTAGCCATGGATATTAAACAAGCCTTACATTATTTAGGCGAAATTACAGGCACCGTTACTACCGACGATTTGCTTGAGAATATTTTTACGAAGTTTTGTATTGGGAAGTAGGTTGACACTAAATAACGCAAGCAGCTATAGATAAGGGGACGGTTAAATTCAATTGCGCCTATCCGTGGGATTACGAAGTGTGGAAGTCAAATCCAAATGCTATTCATTTGTTGTAGGTTATTTTTTCTTTTTGCTATAATTATATTGGGTGGGTAGGTATGTCAATTGGTTTTCTAAAAATTGGCTTTAAAACATCTTTTGATAGTCACTTGTAGCTTATCAGTCGGTACGCTATATTATAAAGGTTTTCATAAAACAGCATCAAATAAGAAACTAGTAAACATTTTTAGGTCGCAATACTCTTGTGGTTTTAAAAATGGAAACAAAAAATAATGATACGAAAGCTGATGTTAAAAATTAGGTGGATAAATAATTTTAATGTTTTCATAGAATCTTTCTACTTTAGGAAACGCTAAAACTAAAATACGCCCGACTAACGCTTTATGTCATTATTTCAAAAACCAATGATAACTATACAACTACAAAGTCAAGATAAATTTAAATTGATTTTGCAATGGAATATATCCAAGAACAACTTTCACAATACATTTATCCAAAATAATCTTCGTGGCAGTAAAGAGGGCCAATATCAAGAAGAGTTTTTAATTGACTGCTGAAGAAATCGATATAGTCGAGAATAGCTATAATTAACTGACCCTCAAATCCTAAAATAAAAATTACTTCTCCTAAAATAAAATTTAAATACGCTCATAAAATGTATCTAATAAATCCCGATAAAACCAGTATAAAAAAATTAGAAGAGAAGAAACTAAGCCAATTAGGAGTTAAAGAACGTAATCATTTACAAGAATGGATAGCCTCTAATCCTCAAGCACTGGGAGAAGATTTATTAATCATTCAAAAAGAATTCAATGGTTTTAATGATACTAACGAAAGACTTGATTTATTAGCTTTAGATAAACAGGGTATAATTGTAGTTATAGAAAATAAACTAGATGATAGTGGAAGAGATGTTACATGGCAAGCATTAAAGTACGCATCATATTGTTCTAGCTTGACAAAAGAACAAATTAGGAACATCTTTCAAGAATATTTGAAAAAGTCATTGAGTACCGATAGTGCCGAAGAAAAACTAGCTGAATTTTTTGAAAAAGAATACGAAGAAATTAGCTTAAATATGGGTGCAGGTCAGCGCATCATTATGGTTGCAGGCAAATTCAGGAAAGAAGTCACATCAACGGTGTTATGGTTGATGAACTATAAAATTAGAATTCAATGCTTTAAGGCAACTCCTTTTGTATTAGGCGAACACTGGTTTTTAACTGTAGAACAAATACTTCCAATCCAAGGAACGGAAGATTTTACTATTGGAATGGCAGAAAAAACCCAGGAGGATATTAGTTCACAAGAAGTTTTAAAGTCAAGGCATCATATACGCCTAGATTTTTGGAGTGAGTATATAAAATATAATAACGAACGGAATTTATTATTTAAAAACTCGTCACCAAGCAAGGATAACTGGATAGGAATTGGCATAGGCATCACTGGGGTTGGAATAAATAGTGTAATCTCGAAAAACTATGCAAGAGTTGAAATTTATATAAATAGAGGAGAGAAGGACGAAAACAAGAAAGTATTTGATTTCTATTTTAAACACAAGATAGAAATTGAAAGTCTTTTTGGGCAGGAATTGATTTGGGAGAGAATGGATGATCGGGTTTCGGCAAGAATTAAATGTCAGTTGAATGGGGTAAGTATTTTTGAAAAAGATAATTGGCATGAAATGATAACCTATATGTCTATAAATATCGAAAAACTAGAAAAGATTTTTAGACCGTATTCTTCAAAACTGTCTAGTTTTTTGAAAAATCAATAAACTGGCTTTAATATTATATAAATTCAACAAAAACCTAACTAAATAGGAATATGAAAATAACGCAACTCACTGTCACCAATTTTAGATTGCTGGAAAATATTACAATCAACATAGAAGATGACATAACCTTAATAGTAGGAAAAAATAACACAGGTAAAACGTCATTATTTGAAGTTATAAATCTATTTTTTGACACCAAGAATAGGATATCATTTCATGATTTCTCTTTAAATAGTCATGATGTTTTTAAATTATGCGATGCAAAATTTCAAAATGAATTGTTAGTTGAAATTGAGGATGATAAAAAAGATGAAATTGAAAAGTCTTTGATTAATGATATACCTAAGATCACTTTAAGTATTCAAGTTGAATATGATAAGGTGAAAGATTCTTTAATTAATATAAGTGATTTTATTTCCGATTTAGATGATACGAAATCAGATGCTACAATTCTTTTTAAATACGAACCTAAAGAAACAATTAATTTGTTTAGGTCATTCCATAATAGACCCAATAAGGACGTTGAACTAATAGAGTGGTTAAATGAGAATATATCATCTTTCTACACACTCCATGTTTTTGGTGGTGAAAACTTAATAGAAGATCATGTTTTAACGAAAATACTTTCTGTAATAAATTTTGAGACAATCCAAGCATCAAGAAAACTTGATGATACAAAAATGGATAAAAACAGATCTTTGGCACTTGGATTTTCTGACTACTATCAAAACATTCATGGAGATAATAATGCAGATGTAGAAAGTTTGAAAGATACGCTGAAAAGTGTTTCTACTGTTTTAGATGGCAAGTATGAAAAGGTTCTTGAAAAAATTCTTGAGAAATTGAAGTCTTTTGGTATTGATAAGGATATTAATATTCCTGAGATCATACTGAAATCAAAATTTGATCCTGAATCAATTATTCGAAACAACATAAAGTACTATTACAAAAGTGGTGATATAGAACTGCCAGAAAATTACAATGGATTAGGTTATAGCAACCTAATATTTCTTGTTTTAAAAATTGTAGCCTTTATTGAAAATTTCAAAAAAAACAAAGAAAAAAATGCAACTGAAATTCTGACAATTTTAATAGAAGAGCCTGAAGCGCATTTACATCCCCAAATGCAACAAGTTTTTGTAGAGCAAATAAGAGAAACAATTTCTAAGGCTTTAATTGAGGATAGTATTCAAGTACAATTAATTATTAGCACTCATTCATCTCATATGATTGCCGAAGCAGGTTTAAATGTCAAACGAAGCTTTGAAAGAATACGATATTTCAATAAATATAAAAAAGAAGATAGAACAATTGTTGAGGTAAAAGATTTTAATGAATTTAAGCATAAGGAAACAGATAAAGATACATTTCGATTTTTAAAACAATATTTAAATCTGCATAAATGCGATTTGTTTTTTGCAGATAAAGTTATTATGGTTGAGGGAATCACAGAAAAAATATTAATGCCATTATTTATTAGAAAAGTAGCTAAACAACTTGAAAATGAATATGTATCCATAATTGAAGTTGGAGGAGCATATACCCATAAATTTAAAGAATTTTTTAAGTTTTTAAATACAAAGGTTTTGGTAATAACTGACATTGATTCTGTGGACGCAATGACGAATAAATCTTGTCACGTACTAAAAGAGATGGCAAACACAAGTAATTCAACATTGTCAACCTGGTTACCTCAAAAAACAAAAATTTCTGAATTATTGGCCTTGACTTTTGATGAAAAACTAGATGAATCTAAAATTATTAGAGTAGCTTTTCAAATTAAAGAAGATGATGGAGATTTTGTGCCAAGAAGTCTAGAGAATGCCATAATTAATTGTAATCAAACATTTTTTAAAAGTAAATATTTAATCGAAGATGAAATAGAAAAAGAGGTTTATAAATCTTTTTCTTTTCAAAAGTTGAAGAACATAGATGAATTGATCTATATGGATACAAGTAGAGATCAATCTGATGTAGACCCTTCTTCAAAACAAAAGACAGATTTTACATTTGATTTAATGACTTTTGATGAAAAGGGAACTAATCTTGAATGGAAAGTGCCAAAGTACATAAAAGAAGGTTTAGAATGGTTGTCAAAAAACGAACATTTATTAACAGTAAAAGTTGATTAAGATGGAGGCATTTGAGCAAATAAAGCAATGTATTGAAGTTAATTCAAGCTTTGTGGTGGAGGCTGGTGCAGGTTCTGGAAAAACTTATGCATTAATTCAAACCCTGAATTATTTAATAGAAACTAAAGGAGAGGTATTACATACTAAAAAACAAAATATAGTTTGCATTACTTACACGAATGTTGCTAAAAACGAAATCATTAAACGGATTGAATATAATGACTTAGTTGAGGTTTCTACAATTCATGAGTTCTTATGGCAGTCTATCAAACAGTTTCAGAAGCAATTGAAAATTCAACTTTGTAAACTTAATGAAATAAGATTAAAAATTGATGAAACTAAAGGTAAGGAAACAAAATACATTAAAAATCTGAATGAGCGGATTAATTTAGTTAGTGAAGTTTTTTACAACGATTCTTCTTTTCGTGATTTTGAAAAAGGTGAACTTCATCATGACGACGTGATTGAGTTGTCAAAAATGCTTTTTAAAGAATATCCATTATTAACCTCTATTATCGCTCAGAAATTTCCATATATTTTAATTGATGAGTATCAGGATACTTCAATAGAAACAATTGAAGCTTTAATAGATTGTTTATTAATGCGTAATAAAGACAAGATAATCCTTGGATTTTATGGCGACTCTCATCAAAAAATTTACGATACTGGAATCGGAAGTCTTGAAAATTATTATGAAGGAGAAAATAAAGTACTTAGGTTAATCAAAAAAGAAGAAAATTATAGATCGTCAAGAGCTGTGGTTGATCTACTTAATAACTTTAGAACAAATATTAAACAAGAACCCAAAAGGGATGTAGACGGATCTATAAAATTTATTTATTGGGGAAATCATCCTGAAAAAGAACCCAAACAAAAGGTTAGAGAGTTTGAAGATTCCTTAAAAAAGTTTAAAAATGATTTTTATGAGGAAGTCAATCATAAATTGATTGGGTTGGGCTGGGATTTCAGTAGCAATAATTTAGATAAGATTTTAGTGTTAGCTAACAGTAGAATTGCAGATAGGGCTGGATTTTTGAAATTATATAAAATTTATTCTGAACGATATGGTCAATCAACGAAAGAACGACTTTTAGATAGAAATCATTTTCTAATTAAGTTGTTTACAGGATATATTGATAAAAAGACTTCTCAAGAAAGGGAGATTGGTTTAGAACATCTGATGACTTACTGGTTGGAAAATAATCATAATAAAGCGATTAGATTTTTAAGAAGAAATGGAACTGCTTTACATGAATTTCAGCATCCAAAGAAAAAAGAAATATCTGATATATTAGATGATTTATCCAATAATAGAAACAATAAAACAGTGAAAGAAGTATTGGATGTTGTTTTGCAAAAAGGGATTGTTTATTCTAAAAATTATGAAGAATTTATTTCTCGTATTTATCAAGATTTGGAAGGCTTTGATCCAGAAATCAAAGAAAAAATTGAAAAGGACAAATCCTTTTATGAGTCGTTTATAAATCTTTCATATAGTGAAATTATGAACTTTTGGAAACATATTCAAAATGAAACAGTTTTCTCAACTAAACATGGAACAAAAGGAGATGAATATAGAAATGTATTAACTGTGATTGATGACACTGAATGGAAGCAAGAATATAATTTTAATAATTTCTTTAATAATTGTGACGAAAAGCCTGAAAGGTCGTTAAGAACTCGTAATCTTTTTTACGTTGAGTGTTCAAGAGCCAAAGAAAATTTAGTTGTTTTAATGTTATCTAAAATTGAAGATGATGCTTTAGCAAATGTTAGAAGTTGGTTTGGGAATAAGAATGTTGTTGATATAGAACAATTTTAAACGATTAATTTTTAAGACAATTAACCTATGAACTCAAGCCAATTTCAGTCAGGGGATATATTAAAAGCTAACATTTGCGATATAAATAATGGGTTTCACCCAATTATATTTATTGATGGGAATTCTGATAAAGATTTCATCGGTGCAATGATAACCCATAGCGATTACAATAATGTTAATGTTTTAATGGACGAATCTCATTTTAAGTCCACATTCGATTTTAAATTTGAAAACACCTATCTTGTTTTAGGAAGATTTATCAAACCCGAAGAATGGGGGCCATTTAAAAAGATTGGAGAATTAAGTCATGTTGGACTCGAATTCGTAAATGAGTCTATAAATAATCTGCCAATGGAAACATTTAACGATTACTTTAATAGAATGAAGTAATATCATTAATGTATTTTGTACCTTTTTTGTACCTAAATCATCTTAACTGTCTATTAATCAGTATCAATTTACTTTCTGTATTGGGAACTAGCCTACACTAGCCTTTCCTCATCCACCCACCATTAAAATCAAATGCCTGGTTTCGTTTGTTAACGTGATATGCAAAACTCTCCCGATATTTCACAGACCATTTTAGGTGTCGCTGGGCAAAGAGGGACCGAAAAAAGTACCTGTCCATCTGAAATTGCAAGGATGTTGTTTCCGGATGATTGGCGCAAGCATATGAAAGAGATCGTTGACGCGGCCATCAAACTCCAGAATGAGGGGAAAGTTCTGATTACCCAGAAAGGCAATCCTATTGATACGAAAAAGATTAAGGGGCCGATTCGGATCAAAATCAGCTGAAGTTAAAAGAAAAGAATTTCGAGAGTTGTAATGATGGAATGCACTTAAAGTGGTATTTTCCAAGATTTTTGAATCGCTTCCAAAGTATATTCAAATTTCCATTTTTTCGCTAAATTGCCCTATGCTTTTCGAATTTGGCCTGCAGAGCTGCCTGCTGTTGATTTTTTTCTTTCACATACTGGTTTATTCATTTCTGTTTTTTAAGAGAAGCTTAAATCAAGATAACTATGCAGATCGGCTGGTCGGCTGGTTTTTGCTCATTGCTGCTTTGCTTATCGTACCTTTTATGGTTGGCTTCGCTGGCTGGTACGACAATCAGCCTTACCGCGATGTCCTTTTCTTCGTTCCCTTTGTGCACAGCCTTTTTATCGGGCCGCTGCTTTATTTCTACACCAGATCCATTTTCAACTATAGTTTCCGAATAAAAGGGATGGACTGGTTACATTTTTTGCCAGGCTTTATGTATCTGATGGCCACCATTGGAACAAGCCTTATCGATATTCTTTATTACAAAGGCTACCACTTTACGAATGAGGGTGAGGATGCCGATTTTGCAGATTGGTACACCCTTCTATCTACGTTCAGCGTTTTGGCTTACCTATTCCTTGCAATACGATACTACAATCAATACAAGCGTTACACGGCGATGGCAACCTCCTTTGCAGATCAGGCAAGCTTGAAATGGCTACGGAACTTTCTGTATGCCTTTGCCTTACTGAGCGTGCTACCCGTAGTAAGATTGATCCTTGCGAACTTTGAATTTTTCGAGCGTATGCGGTATTTCGGTCCATGGTACTATTATCTCGGCTTTGCTATCGTGGTTTATTATATTGCCATCAATGCTTTTCACGCCGTTTATCTTCCATTGCATAAATTGCAGTTCTATCCGAGCCTGCTTTCTGGTTTTGAAGAAGAAAAAACTTTAGCAATCGTGGAGACGCGCGAAGAAAACAATTCGATTGCATCACCCGCCAAGCCAGATGCGAAAATGATTGGTTTGGGAAACGAACTTGTGGCACTTATGGAAAAGGAAACGCTCTTTGAGCGTTCGGACCTTACCTTAAGTGAGGTTGCAAAGAAATTAGGAACCAATCAGGTGCTACTCAGCCGTGTGGTTAACCAACAATTTGGACTCAACTTCAACGATTATATTAATAAGTATCGTGTTAATGCGGTGATTGAAAGACTTTCATTGCCAGCCTTCAAAAACCAAACACTGTTGGCCATTGCATTTGACGCAGGGTTTAACTCAAAGGCGACCTTTAATAGAAGCTTTAAAAAATTTACTGGCAAAACACCAAAAGACTATCTTGATTTATGTGAAAAGTAGCAGATTATAATCTGATACCTATAGTTGTTGTCTCAAATCGTGATTTGAGGCGATGGGGGCTATGATTATTCGGAGTTTTGAAGAAAAAACCGATTATGAAACGACCATCATTCCTCTGCGCCCTTGTGTTAATCTGCTTGTCTGCAACGGCACAACAACCAAGCCCTCCCGCCACGGAGAAAAAAATTGATACGGTTAAAACTTACCTGCTTAAAGATGTGAGTATAAAAGGCAGTGTGCCCGCTGTGCAAATCAAAACCGGAAAAATTCTATTTAATGTCGAATCCCTGCCAACTGCTGCCGGCCTAAATGCGCTCGAACTCCTACGCCAGGTTCCTGGGGTAACGGTAGATGGGCAGGACAACGTTAAAATTAGCGGAAAGAATGGGGTGCAGGTATTGCTAGACGGCCGAATGCAAACACTTAATGCCCAGCAACTGTCAATTCTCCTCAAGGGGACTTCTGGTGCGAGCCTGAAAACAATAGAGGTGATTTCAAACCCATCTTCCAAATACGATGCCGCTGGAAATGCAGGGATTATCAACCTAATTTTTAAAAAATCAGGTGCTAATGGTTTGAGTGGAAATGTATTGGCGGGCTATCAAAAAATGCAGCATTATAGGCAAGACAATGCTGTGAATCTGAATCTTAAATCGAACGGACTTACTGCTTTTTTCAACGCCAATCTCGAAAATAGCCTTCAGTTTACCAAGGTAACCAGCAATCGAATCCTTTCCGATAAGGTATTAAGCCAACTCGGAACAGAAAGACAAGGCTATAGCAACACGATGGTTCGCTCTGGAATTGAGCTCAAAATGAGTAAAAGGAGTAAAATTGGTACCATTATCTCTTTCCAACGCACTTGGGATGATTTTCCGTCGAACGCCAGTACAAATGTCTCTGGAAGCAATCCCGATCTGCTCTCCACCAACGCGCTTGCCAATTTAACGGAAAACCGGTTCGGGGTAAACCTAAACTACCAGCTTACGGGCATCAAAGGCGAAAAGTTTTCCATAGAGGGCGATTGGCTTCGCTATTGGTCGAGCTTGGGCAACAATGTAAACAATATCTTTTCAGGCACAGGGCAGTCTTCAAAATCAGAGAACGACACTCAGACTGGCATAGACTTGTTTTCCATTAAAGCGGATTATACTCAAAAATTAGGTAAAGCGAATCTTGAATCGGGCCTGAAATTTTCATCCAGTGGAACAGCAAATCTTTTGAACGGAAAACAAACTTCTAGCAACTTTGGCGAAATTTTGCAGATTAATGATTTTCGCTACACAGAGAAAATAGCAGCTGCCTATTTTACGCTTGAGCAAACTTTTGGGAAATTTAACTTTCAGGCTGGGCTTCGCGGTGAATTTACCGACATGAAGGGTATTTCAATAGATGAATCAGGGATCAGGACAAATAGGCCTGATAGTTCCTACTTCAATGTTTTTCCGACTTTTTTTTCCAGATATCAGATGAATGAAAAAAGCAGCATCGGCCTTGCCTACAGCAGGCGCTTGGGAAGGCCATCTTTTCAAGACCAGAACCCATATTTATACCGTACCGATTTTTATTATGCTTCGAGAGGAAACCCCCTTCTTTTGCCACAGTTTACTCAAAGTATCGAACTGGATTATACTTTTAACGGGCAAACGCAAATCAAAGTGAGCTACAGTTCCACTTCCGATCTGATTGAAGTGATCCGGACTCAGCAGGCAGATCAGACCTTGGAAACGCCTGTCAACGCAGGGAGGAGGAGTTTCTTGAACCTTAGCCTATCCACGCCCTTCAAATTGTTAAAAGCTTGGAGCGGATATTTTTCGGCAGAACCCTATTACCAATTCTATAAGGCAGACTTATCGGCCTACTCAGGTCTTTCTGCTATTGACCAGGGTGGTTATGGTTTCAACGGTTACCTCAGCAACACAGTGGATTTGGGGGAGGGCTGGAAAGCTGGCCTAAGTGCTTGGTTCAATTATGCAAGTCGATCTTCTATTTATGCAACCAAGCCCATTTACAGCGTTGATTTTACGCTCAAGAAGCCAATATTTAACGATCGACTGAACCTCAGTTTGGCCATGCGAGATATATTCAATACCCAAAAATGGACCCAAACGGCGGTTTTAAGCAATCTTAACCAAACAAATTCCAGAAAATGGGAAAGCAGGGGCGTTTATATTGGGGTAAATTATAATTTCGGGAATAAAAAAATCAAGTCTGCAGGCAACGGAAAACAAAAAACAGAAGAGCAGGAGCGCATCAAGTCTCGGGGTTAAAGATTATGACTTATGGAAGCGTGGAGTTCGTGCTTCCTTAATGCTTTGCTGCGGTTGGGGTGAAACGCTAGATTCGATTAATTTTGCATATCTTCTTTGTGATTGAAACTTTAAGCTGTAGCGTTAGTCGTTTGGCAATCGTTTTAAGGAAAACAACGATTAAAACTCCATGAAAAAAACCGCCTCAATTGCCCAAATCCTGTTTGTGATGTTGTCTCTTACCATTGCTTATGGCTGTAAAAAAGACTCCATGCCTGCCAACAAGCCGACTGTAGATTCCTACCTTCCTATGCAGGTTGGAAATCTTTGGTATGCAAACCAAGAAAACTACACCGAGATTCAGGATAGCGTGATTATTGGTGGGAAGCTTTTTTATAAATTTTATTCTTTAATAGGTGGAGATGGGGTAGCCATTTCGTTCTTACGTATTGATGAGCAGGGAAAACTGATTGCCGGCGACACAAGAAATCCTGCTTTTAGGGCTGTGCGTGGTGATTTCAATGCTAAGGTTGGCGACAAATTCTTTACCACTGGCGACGGTACCGACACCGACCAAGAGGTGACTGTGATACAGAAATCAGATTCAGAAATTACTTTTTCTTTCGATGCGGTTTATCATCCAAACCTAAAAGGGCACCCTTTTCAAGTGAAGTACATCAAGGGGCAGGGTTTTCCTGGCAACTGGACCAAATTGAAGATAAACGGCGTGGTTTACAAATAATCCTTATAATCGGTACCATAGCAAGGGCAACCGTGCGGGCAATAACTAACTTGAATAAGAACAGAAAGCAAAAGATAGAAAATAATCTTATCCGACCTTCACGCCCTTCCAAAAAGCAATATAACCCTTGATCTCATGAGCCGCTTCCTTCGGGTTTGGATAATACCAAGCTGCATCTTCATTTCTTTGGCCATCTACTTCTAGGGTATAATAAGATGCTTCACCTTTCCACGGGCAAGTGGTATGTTTATTTGATGGCTTAAAAAACGCTTTATTTATCGATTCAGCAGGGAAATAGTGATTGTTTTCAATCACGATTGTATCGTTGCTTTCCGCCAATGTTTGACCGTTCCAGGTTGCTTTCATGTTATTGATTTAGAGATGTTGAGCTCTAAATTACCAATTTGTTTTGAAGAATTTTGCAATTGAAAACAAATGCTTCCTATTTTTACTAAAGCGTTCTATCATAAATTCTTGTATTGTTTTAGGGCTTTCGTTACCTATTTGTGCTTATGAGCTTATTTCAGTAAAATAATTGGTATGATAAAACATAATCTACTAAAGGCTGTTATAGGCAGCGATAGGTTTTGGATATAGATTGCCCAAATCGATGCTTAGGTAAATGCTGGCAGCAAAATACTTTGTAATCAGGTAGCGAATGGGGTTTCAACAACAAGTTTTTTGAGTGCAATAGATTACTTTCCGTTCAGCAGTTTAAATTTTAAATTCAATTAAACAGTATAATTAGATTAATATATGGCGTCAGGTTTTTTTGCAGTTTTAGATGATATTGCAGCTTTAATGGATGATGTGGCGGTGAGTGCCAAACTGGCGACAAAGAAAACGGCGGGAATACTAGGGGATGACTTGGCCGTAAATGCGGAAAAGGCAACAGGATTTCTCTCCTCAAGAGAATTGCCCGTATTGTGGGCCATTACTAAGGGCTCATTCATTAATAAACTGATCATCGTACCCGTCGCACTCTTGCTGAGTTCATTTTTTCCTGCTGCAATCACAGTTATTCTTTTACTTGGCGGGTGCTACCTTGCTTATGAAGGTGTAGAAAAGGTAGTTGAATATTTTTTTCCTTCGGCAACTGTTGCTGAGGTAAAAGAAGAAAAGCAGCCTGAAAATGAAGCTTCGCTGGAGCAATCAAAAGTGAAATCTGCAATTACAACAGATTTTATACTTTCTGTTGAGATTGTTATCATTGCTTTGGGCAGTGTTTCGGGTCAAGATTTATTGCTTCAAATCTTAACCGTTTCCATTGTTGCTTTGGTGGCTACGGTAGGCGTGTATGGGATTGTCGCCCTAATCGTTAGAATGGATGACGGTGGACATGCTTTGATAAAAAAATCAAATGGAAAGGGAATTGTAAATTCGGTGGGTACGCTATTGGTTAAGGCCTTACCGCTTGTTATCCGGATGCTCAGTTTTTTCGGAACGGTAGCGCTCATTTTAGTGGCCGGCGGGATTTTTGTGCATAACCTGAACTTTCTCCATGAGCTGATGCCTAACATCCCCTCAATGATCTATGAATTTCTAATTGGATTGCTGGTTGGGCTAGTTGCCCTGGGTTTATTTGCTCTAGTTAAGCTGCTGTTGGGCTTTTTTCGTAAGTAGGCGCCCCGCGATTAATTGATTAACAGCATCATCTTGCCTTTTACTAATTTGTTGTAGGATGATTTCGAATCCAATCGAGACATTTTTGAGATTAAGTGAATAGATTTTTCTTGTATAAAAATGATATTTGGTTTCTACGTCGCCCTCAACAGAGCCCACGCCTTATAGGAATGCAGATGTTTTCTATTTTCCAAAACATTTTTTCATTTTCTGCTGTAGTAAAATAGTACATATTAAGTGGGCAATGCCTGCAAAAACTACATTACCTATGGAAAACAAAGAAACAATTACCAGACGCCAAGCAGTTGCTGGTTTGGGTTTAGGCATTGCGGGTCTAGCCGTAACGCCCAGCTTCGCGGCAGAAAATTTATCAATTTCGGAAAAAGAGGCGATGGCACTTATCGATCCGACTACAAAATATCCACGACCTCCTTTTAAAGCACAAAAGCAGCCATTCCCTGGCTTAGCCAGCAAGATGGACCCTCGTCCAGACCATGGCGAGCAGACTTACAAGGGATCTGGCAGGCTGATGGGTAGAAAGGCATTAATTACAGGAGGAGATTCGGGTATGGGAAGAGCAGCTGCCATTGCTTTTGCCAGAGAAGGCGCCGATGTGGTAGTCAACTACCTTCCTGCTGAAGAACAGGATGCAAGAGAAGTGATTGAGCTGATTACCAAGGCTGGAAGAAAGGGCTATGCCATTCCGGGAGATCTTCGTGAAGAATCTTTCTGCAAGCGCCTAGTAGAAGAAAGCGTAAGCAAACTTGGAGGGCTAGATATTGTGGTAAGCAATGCGGCAAGACAGCAAACCAAGCCTTCAATACTAGACATTAGTACAGAAGATTTTGATGCGACGATGAAAACCAACATATACGGGCCATTTTGGTTATTGAAGGCATCGATCCCTCACTTAAAACCTGGATCAAGCATTATTGTAACAACATCTGAACAGGCTACTGATCCGTCGCCAGAACTTTTTGATTACGCTCAAACGAAGGCAGCAAATACAAGTACGGTACGATCGCTTGCTAAGTCTCTAGCACCAAAAGGGGTGAGGGTAAATGGTGTAGCACCTGGTCCGATTTGGACACCGCTCCAAGTAGGCGGAGGCGCAACAGATGAAAAGCTGAAAGAATTTGGTAAAGCTACTCCGATGGGAAGACCAGGTCAGCCTGCCGAATTGGCTTCGATTTATGTCCAGCTTGCC
The DNA here is from genome assembly GCF_003173595.1 of Pedobacter yonginensis. Lineage (GTDB taxonomy): Bacteria > Bacteroidota > Bacteroidia > Sphingobacteriales > Sphingobacteriaceae > Pedobacter > Pedobacter yonginense. The sequence goes on along the minus strand of NZ_QGNZ01000001.1, from coordinate 1,331,619 downwards.
GATAATGGAGCAAGCTACTCAACCGGACAAATTTATGGGGCAATGGGCGGCGGTGGTCAGCCGTAAGCCAATTTAATATAAGAGTTACTATTAATTCCCTGTTACATCAATACGATGTGGCAGGGTTTTTTTGTTTGTAAAATCTGTCAAGTCGTGAAAAGCGCATCTTATGTAACTGTCACTGGAGCGCATCTCCTTTAACCGTCATCACGACTGGAGCGCAGCGGAATGGAGAGATCCTTGAACCCAATAGCAAAAACACATTTAAAAGATTTCTCCACTGCGGTCGAAAGGACGATTGTTGAATGAGTCAGCTCTCTCTAGAGGTGCACAATAGATTTTAGCTATAAGCTTATCAAGTTTTATGATTAGGGTTATTCGCCTTTTTAAGGTATTTTTATCTAGTGAAATAATTTAAAACGATAACCCTATTATACTATGGATCAAATGGAAAATGATATCAGCAAATGCCCTTTTCATAACCCTAGCCTAAAGCAGAACGTTGCTGGTGGTGGAACAAGAAATAAAGATTGGTGGCCCAACCAGTTAAAACTGAATATTTTAAGACAAAACTCTCCTTTATCAAATCCTGATTTGGATTTTAATTACCGTGAAGCCTTCGAAAGTTTGGATTTGGAAGCCGTTAAAGCAGACCTTCATGCCCTAATGACGGATTCTCAGGATTGGTGGCCCGCAGATTTCGGTCACTATGGTGGTTTGTTTATAAGGATGGCCTGGCACAGTGCCGGAACTTACCGTGTTGGCGATGGTCGTGGAGGTGCAGGGGCTGGTTTACAGCGTTTTGCGCCGTTAAACAGTTGGCCAGATAACGTAAGTTTAGATAAAGCGAGACGATTGCTTTGGCCAATTAAACAAAAATACGGGCGGAAAATTTCTTGGGCAGATTTAATGATTCTGGCTGGAAATATGGCGCTGGAATCCATGGGCTTTAAAACCTTTGGCTTTGCAGGCGGTCGTGAAGATGTTTGGGAAGCAGACGAATCTGTTTACTGGGGTTCGGAAAGAACTTGGTTGGGTGGCGACATTCGTTACGCCCACGGTTCGCCAGGTGTTGAGGGCGATGGTGTTTTAGTAAGCGATGACAATGCAGATGGCGATACCCATACGCGTAACCTTGAGAAACCTCTTGCCGCCGTGCAAATGGGATTAATTTATGTAAACCCAGAAGGGCCTGATGGAAATCCAGATCCTGTTTTGGCTGCGAAAGACATTAGAGATACCTTTGCACGTATGGCCATGAACGATGAAGAAACCGTTGCCTTAATTGCTGGCGGACATAGCTTCGGTAAAACACATGGAGCTGCCTCGGCAGATCATGTTGGTAAAGAACCTGAAGCTGCGGGTATTGAAAGTCAAGGCTTTGGATGGAACAATAGTTATGCCTCAGGAAAAGGCGCTGATGCGATTACGAGCGGATTGGAGGTTACTTGGACTAAAACACCTACCCAATGGAGCAACAACTTCTTTGAAAACCTATTTGAGTTTGAGTGGGAGTTAACAAAGAGCCCTGGTGGCGCGCACCAATGGCAAGCTAAAAATGCAGATGCCATCATTCCAGATGCTTTTGATGCAAATAAAAAACATTTGCCAACCATGCTTACAACGGATTTATCTTTAAGATTTGATCCAGCGTATGAGAAAATATCAAGGCATTTCCTCGAAAATCCTGATGCTTTTGCCGATGCTTTCTCAAGGGCTTGGTTTAAACTAACGCACAGAGATATGGGCCCAATTTCCCGTTATCTAGGTGCTGATGTGCCACAAGAAGAATTGTTATGGCAAGATCCACTTCCTGCTGTAAATCATCCTTTGATTAATGAAGGAGATATTCGCGCTTTAAAATCTAAAGTATTAGAATCGGGTTTAAGCGTATCAGAACTAATTTCTACCGCATGGGCGTCGGCTTCATCTTTCAGAGGTTCTGATAAGCGCGGTGGGGCAAATGGTGCCAGAATTAGGTTGGCTCCGCAAAAGGATTGGGAGGTAAATAAACCTGCACAATTACAGAAAGTTTTGAGCGTTCTCGAGGGCATCCAAAACCAATTTAACAAAGCACAGGGTGATGGTAAAAAAATATCATTGGCCGATTTAATTGTGCTTGCTGGCGCAGCTGCCGTAGAAAAAGCAGCAAGAGATGCTGGACATAACTTAACCGTTCCTTTTACTCCAGGTCGTACAGATGCTTCGCAAGCGCAAACCGATGTGGAATCTTTCGGTTATTTGGAGCCGATTGCCGATGGTTTTAGAAATTATAAAAAATCCAAAATATCGGTGCTTACAGAAGAATTGTTGATAGACAAGGCACAACTGCTGAATTTAACGGCTCCTGAACTGACGGTTTTGGTAGGTGGATTACGCGTGTTGGACATTAATTTTGATGGTTCTAAAAATGGCGTGTTTACCCAAAACCCCGGACTGTTAACGAACGATTTCTTTGTGAATTTATTGGATATGAGTACCGCTTGGAAATCTACTTCAGCTGATGAGGAGCTTTATTTGGGTACCGACCGTAAAACAGGTCAGCCGAAATGGACCGCTACCCGTGCAGATCTTGTGTTTGGCTCACATGCAGAATTGCGTGCTATTGCTGAGGTGTATGCGAGTAGCGATGCCGCTGAGAAATTTGTACACGATTTTGTGCATGCCTGGAATAAGGTAATGAATTTGGATAGATTCGATTTAAAACACTAAATAGTTGCTCATGCTTGGTTGGTGAATAATCCAACCAAGTAAGGCAGCTAGGTTAATCGCTTCCAAAATAATCGTACGGTATTAAGCATTTGGTACCGTACGATTTATCTATACAACTTTGGTGGTTTATGGAAAATTAGCTGTGTCAGGAAAGGAAAACTGCGTAAATTGTTGAAATTTGAATCCAGATTTTGGAACGGAGGATTTTTAATCTGCACCTCCAGAAAGCCGTTGATGAATATCTTAATCTTGAATGACTTAAATCATTTGTATAGAAAAAGAAATGGGAGACCTTTAACGGATGACTAACACTCCAAGCGTTCTTAAGCGCTAGCGAAGCAAGCAATATGCTATTTCGGCAAGTTTATTTACCAGATATAATTCAACAGCAGATGACACACAATGAAACCCTTAAAAATGAAGTGCTGAAGGCTTTAAGAACTGAGCCACTACTTTATGCCGTAAAGATCGAAGTAGTAGCAAATGAAGGTATCGTAACCTTATCTGGTATGGTTGATAGTTATGTGAAGAAAAGAACAGCCGAATATGTGGCAGCTAAAGTACCGGGGGTACTTGCGGTAGCGGAAAAAATCGACGTGAAATTCGGCGATGAAGATGCGAAGACAGACGAAGCACTAGCTGCAGAGGTGTTAAGTGCCTTACGATTTTGTCCCAACTTGATTAAAGATAGCATAAACGTTCTGGTTGAGAATGGCTACGTTACCTTAAATGGGAAAGTAAATTGGTTTGCCCAAAAAGAGGAGGCAGAGCGTTCCATTCACCACCTGGCGGGTGTAAGGATGATTACCAATAACATAAGCATTCGTTCTGAAAGTGAAGATGATGTTGAGAAAGCCGAAATCGAAAATGCACTTTTAAGAAGCTGGGCCATAGATGATGAGGAAATTGAGGTTTCTGTTCTCAATAACCAAGTTACGCTGATGGGAAAGGTACATTCACTTTATCAACGAGATACAGCCGAACGGATTGCTTGGAATGCTCCTGGTGTATGTAATGTGCATAATAAACTCATTGTGGAATACACCATCCGTCATACTGAATAAACAATCCGTCGAGGCCATATCACAACCAAAAGTAAGTGTGGCAGACAAAATTTTATTTTGAACCATAAAACACCCAAGAGAACACAAAAGTAGCGATGCAAAATTCACACACAAATTTAAATTGAAAATCAATTGGGCTATTTGTTGCAAAATATTATGTGGCGAGTACATGCCTAAATTGAACTATGATATACCCTCGTGTAAATTTAAAAAAGTGGCCGTAAAAATAAATTTAGGGCCACTTTTTTGTACAATCTTATTTTAATCAAAACGAGTTCGCTTTCAATCCAAAGGGAGAAAGATCAAGCAGTTCATTAACCATTAAAATGCTGCGATAAATTCAGCAGGACAGACGAATTTTAAAAGATGGTTTTAAAATATCGTCCTGAATTTATTTTAAGGTATCAGCCAGTTTTTAAAAGATATTCTTGTGATCCCGAACGCAGATTAATTGGTTAAATTGAAAGTTGCTCCAAAAACAACGTAATTTGATTTTATTGATCTAGTAGTTTCTGGCACTGCAAATTGGCGTGAAGCTCCATTATGTGTATAGGAAACCCAAATTGGCATCGTTGATTTTTTGGAAAGCTTAAACTCTTTCGAGGCTTTTGCACCGATATTTACAAACGAAATTTTATCGGGATCACCATAAGTATAATAAGCAGCTTTGTTATTAAATACCGCTCCTACAACTGGTGATAATTTAATGCTCGCAGGTAAATCGAAATTATATCCTACTTCGGCATAACTGGTGAAATTTTGTTTGCCTTTTTCGTCAAATTCATCTTTATATCTGTAATCGTTTCCTGCAATAAATGTACTCCAAGTAAACCATAGTGGAAGTTTATATTCAGAAAAATCGAACATTAACATTAAATCTAATGTGCTTACACCTGTATTTCCGAAATCGAATAATTTGTTTGAAACACCTTCAACTTTTTCAGTTGTTGGCCAATAATAATATTGAAGTGAAGTAGTTAAGTAATTTGTAAATGCATAATTTGCAACAAGATCGATTTCCTGATAGCCTCTATATTCGGCGCCAAAATCGTTTTCTTCAAAACTTTGTTTTTGAAAGTTATGCGTTGCCCAAAAACCTAAGGATAATTTTTCCGTTAAATTGTAGGTTCCATACAGTTGTGCTACAGGATAATTGCCTCCCCATGCTTGGCCTCGCCAAATATATCGAGAAGCTAAATCGAGGTTTAAATCCCACGTTCCTTTTACTGATTCAGTTGCTGTTGAATCGGTTGTTTTTTCCTGTGAAAAACAAATTTGATAACTTAGTAAAGTTAGTGCAACAATAAATAGTGTTTTATTCATTTTAATAATTGTTTGGTTTTCCGTTAATACAAGTTTGTGTGAGCTTGCTATCTTGATGAAAGATATTGGTTTCAAAAATGTTGAAATCGGCATGGTAACCGGGTTCTATTTTCGAATTTTTAAAATTTCTATTTAATATTTCGTTAGAAAAATAGGCCGTAACGGCACTTTTTCGATCAATTTCTTGGTCTTTGCCGATGTTATTGTTTTTTGATGAAATTCGATTACAAGCCGAATTTATTCCAACAAAAGGATCTAATTGTTTTACCACGGGGCCGTCGGTAGAAAAGGCTAAAGGAATTGCATGATCAATAACTTTTTTTATGGGATATATAAAATTTAGTCGATCTTGATCCAGAGCGTCAATAAAATTTTCTCCTAATTCATTAATAAAGACGGGTTGCATAACGGCAACTGTACCGAGCTTTTTCATTTGTTCTGCGTTTTTTTCTGACAAAAAACCTAAGTGTTCAATTCTATTTGGCACTTTGTTTTCGCCCTGAATAGCTTCATATACATCTAAACAAATGTTAACGGCTTTGTCGCCAATGGCATGGGTTGCAATTTTAAAACCCGCATCGATAGATTCTTTTGCAAGCGGATAAAAGGTTTCAAAATCAAGGCGCAGCACCCCGCAGTAATCCGAATTTCGATATGGTTTGGTCATGGCTGCGGTTTTGCCACTTAATCCACCATCTGAAAAGAATTTTACCGTATCTACAATTAAAAAATCCGATTTGAATTTTTGAGGCAATGGCAATGCTTCGTTTTGCCCGTCGGGAAGCCTAATGGCGATCGCATTAATTCTAATCTTAAGCAATCCTTCTTGGTTCATTTTATGATATGCTTCCAAAAGTTCTGGATGTACAGCAGGATCGGTTGCGGCAGTAATTCCGTAGCTTAACAACAAATCTTGTGCTTTCAAAATCATACTTTTGTATTCGTTGTATGTATATTTTGGAAAATGATTTGTAATTAAACCCAAAGCGGTTTCTGTAAAAATTCCGTTTGGTTTGCCTTCGGAATTCAAACGCATTTCGCCACCCGAGGGTACAATATTATTTTGTTTAAAAATTCCGGCTACTTCCATAGCTTTGGTGTTCGCAATGCCAATGTGCGCACAGCTACGAATTACAAAAACAGGCTTTTCGGTTTGCAACTGGTTTAAATCCTCTGCGGTAGGTAATCTTTTGTCTTCAAAAGAAACTTCGTTAAAACCCCTTACGATATACCACTGGTTGTTTGGGTTTTCAGTAATGAAATTCTGAATTTTAGAGAGCATTTCCTTTATGGATTGCACTCCTCTAACATCGAGCATATAGGTAAGCAGGTTACCGACCTTCCAGATATGAATATGTTCATCGCAAAAGCCAGGGAAAACAAATTTTCCGTTTAAATCAACAACCTGATCATAATTTGAAAAATCAATGTTTTCAATATTGATTTCAGAAATATTTGTGTTTTCTACCACAAAATTGTTAATCCATTCTGGTTGCGAATTGGTGAAAATGGATCCGTTAAAATAGAGTGTTTGCATTTAATTTTTTCTGGTACTTGAGCGATTAGAAATTAATCTCGGGCAAAGAATTGATGTATTCGCTGCGATTTCGAGCTATTTATCTCGGTTACATTGCGCTTTAAGCTGGTTATTCGTAAAAAAATTAAGAGAGCTTTTTAATCGCATTTTGAATTACTTGCAAGCCTTCCACCAGTTGTTCGTTTGTCATTACAATTGGAGGTAAAAGACGAATGCAATTGCTGTAAACTCCTGCACGAATAAGAATGACACCATTTGCAACCGCTTCTTTAATTACAGCTAAAGTAAAATCGGGATCGGGTTCTTTAGTATTTTTATCTTTTACAAATTCTATAATTTGCATCGCGCCAATGCCTCTCACATCGCCAATCTTTTCGTATTTAGTTGCCCAATTATTCAAGGTTGAAGAAATGACTTCGCCCATTTGAGTTGCCTTATTTAAAAAATCTTTCGAGGTTAATTGTTTAATGGTTTCGATAGCCGCTACGCATGCCACAGGCGACCCGCCATAAGTACCGCCTAAGCCACCCAAATGGGGTTTGTCCATAATTTCGGCTTTTCCTGTAACGGCGCTAATTTGAAAACCCGATCCAATAGATTTTGCCATACACACCAAATCGGGTACTACACCACTGTGTTCAATGGATAAAAATTTCCCTGTTCTACCCGCACCGGCCTGAATTTCATCGGCAATAAAAACTATCCCATGGGTATCGCAAATGGTTCTAAGCGCTTCTAAGAACTTTTTAGGAACAGGAATAAATCCGCCCTCACCTAAAACGGGTTCAATAATAATGGCTGCAACTGCCGAAGGATCTACTTGTGTAATTAAGGCATTGTGCAGTTGGCTAATGGAATAATCGATAAATTCGTCTTCCGTCATTTGTTCTGGGCGACGGTAGATGTTTGGAAAAGGAAGTCGGTAAATATCGGAAACAAAAGAACCAAAACCTCGTTTAAACAAACCGTATTTGCTTGTTAATGAAAGTGTTAATGTGCTTCTGCCATGATAGGCTCCTTCAAAACAAATAACAGCATTGCGGCCGGTATGATATTTTGCAATATTAACGGCATTTTCTACAGCTTCGGTACCGGAATTTGCCACTAGTGTTTTTTTTAAAAAATCTCCAGGACAAAGGCTGTTTAGCATTTCGGCTAGGGCTACATAGGGTTCAATAGTGGTAACAATATTACAAGAATGCACATAATGATCGAGCTGATTTTTTACGGCATCGATAACAGCTTTTGGACGGTGGCCTAAGTTTAGCATACCTATTCCTCCTGCAAAGTCGAGCAATACATTTCCGTCAACATCGGTAACAACCGCATCTTGTGCAGAATGAACGACTATATCCGTAGCTTTTGCAGAACCACTTGGTAGCGCATTTGCTCTTCGGTTTAAAATTTCAATAGACTTTGGTCCAGGAATTTGAGTTTTAAGTGAAATCATTTCTTTTATTTTTTTTGTATTTGCTATATTTTATTCCATAACTTAAATAGATTATTATACCTATTGCCATCCATGTAAAAAAACCAAACCAGCCCAACGCAGGAATTTCAATCATTAAATACAAGCAACTAAGTGCACCTAAAATGGGTATTGCATTGAACTTTCTTATTGAAGCGAAAATGGAAAATGTGATCAAAGTTCCTGTGAAAAGCAAAAACAAAACTTCGTGAAAATTTTCGTTTTCAATGTTTAAAACAGAACCTTTTAATCTATCCCAAGTAACATATAAGAATACAGCAACAATAATTGGCAATACAAAACGAGAATTTACATAAGGAATGGAATATTTACTTGCTTCCTTTTTAATTTTTGGCAAGGCTAAAACACCCAGGCACACTAATACGAATGCAAACAGCGTTCCGATGCTTGTTAAATCTGTTACTAATGAGGATGGCATAAAAAGCGTAGGAATTCCCACCAATATTCCAGTAACTATTGTAGAATAGGAGGGGGTTTTATATTTAGGATGCAGGGTAGCAAAACGTTTAGGTAAAAGGCCATCGCGGCCCATGCTCATCCAAATTCTTGGTTGTCCGAGTTGAAAAACCAACAAAACCGAAGTTGTTGCAATAACTGCAGAAACTGAAATAATATAACCAATCCAATTTTGGCCAACGGCTTCAAAAACATAAGCTAATGGATCATCTACCTTTAATTCCTTATAGCTTACCATACCGGTTAAAACCAAGGAAATCAAAATATATAAAACGGTGCAAATTAGTAACGCATATAGCATTCCTCTTGGCAAATCGCGTTGTGGATTTTTACATTCTTCTGCCGTTGTAGAAATTGCATCAAAACCAATATAAGCAAAAAACACAGCCGAAACTCCCATAAGAACGCCTCCCATTCCGTTAGGGAAAAAGCTAGGGGTACCGTTTTGCCCAATTGGAAGCCAATTGTTTGTATCGATATAGAAAAATCCTACGCCAATTACCAAAGCAATTACCAGCATTTTTAAAATCACCATTGCGTTTGATACTTTTTTGCTTTCTTGCATTCCGATATAGGCTACCCAAGTAATGAGTACAACAATTAAAAATGCAGGCACATTTATTAATAGTTTGTGCCCAAAAAGGTCGGGTGCTTCTTTAAAACCGTTTAATACATAAGTCATTTGGCTGGTTAAGACTTCTCCGCTTGCTACATGTTTAGTAATGCTTTCAACATCTTCTAAACCTGCAAAATAACCAGTAGAAAGCCAGTAAGGTAATTCTAACCCTACACCTTTAAGCAAATTATTAAAATAGCCGCTCCAACTAATAGCGACAACAATGTTTCCAATGGCATATTCTAAAATTAGGGCCCAGCCAATTATCCATGCAAATACTTCCCCAAAGGACACATAAGCGTAGGTATATGCCGAACCACTTTGCGGTACTCGTGAGGCAAACTCTGCATAACATAGCGCCGAAAAACCGCAGGTAATAGCAATGATTATGAATAATACGGATACACCAGGGCCACCATTAAAAGAGGCTACACCAATTGTGGAAAAAATTCCTGCACCTATTACTGCTGCAACGCCCATAAGTGTAAGATCGAAAACACTTAAGGTACGGTTCATTTTTTCATGACCATCATCTGCTCCATCCGAAGTTGAGATGCTTTTTTTTCTAAAGTCTAATAGTTTCATTAGTTATCATTTGTGGTTGATTGATAGTAGATACATTTTATAATTACCTATCACTATTTATTGCTTTTATAATGGCTGTAACTGCAATTTTGCTGGTTTGAATAGAACCATTCATAAATCCTTGGAATTGATCAGAGCAATGTTCGCCGGCAAAAAACAAATTGCCAATGGGTTTCGAAACTTCCGCACCATAGCGTGTCCATTGACCTGGCTTAAATGAGGAATAACTGCATTTTGTTAAGGGATTGTTTGGCCAATCGATTAGTAGGTAATTGTTCGCTTCAGAAGAAGCTTCGGCTTTAGCTCCTTTATAAACGGTATCGAAATAATCTAAATATTTAGTTCGAAGCGATTCGAAATTTTCTTTGTTACAAAATTTCATGGCATCGTCACCACCAAAATAAAAGGTATAAGTGCTTTCTTTTATGGTATCATTTTGCAACTGACTACTATCAAAACCATTGTGAATTACGTTGTTAAACAAGTATCCTTGATATCCGTTTTGCCGCCAAGGTTTGTTGTTAAATTTTTGAATATACTTGATATTTGTTCCGTAACCTAAATCCTGAATACAGCTTTTTTTAGTATCGGTCATGTTTTTAATGTCAATTTCAATATTTTTCAATACCGAAAAAGCAATGGTGCAGAGTACATAAGGGGCCTCTACCGATGTACCATTTTCAAATTCTAAAACATAATTTTGATTAGGTTGACTTATTTTTTTCAGTTTATGGTTGAGGTTGATGTTTTTGACCCTTTTTTCAAAAGCCTCAACCAAAGTTTGTGTGCCACCTTTAATTTTTAATACTTCATCACTGATACCAAAAACTTCAAAATTTTTGCCTACTTCGGGCAACATCATACTTAAGAAATTGGTTGCCGATTGTTCTCTAATATTTCCGCCATACTCACTTTCATAGGCTTTCTCCAAACATTTAATAAACCATTCATCACCATTTAGTTGTGCCAAATAAACCTCTAAAGAGGTATAGTCGATTTTTTCCGCAAATTTTTCGTCCTTTTCAGATTGAATTTGATCGTTAATAATTTTCGGAAGAATTTTTTTGTAAGCCGCTACCACTTCTCCATCCGAGTATATTTTTCCATCGTAAAAAAAAGTGTCCTTTAGTAGTTTATCTACTCTTACATCAATTTTTTCAATGTTAAATTCTTCCAAGTAACTGAGTAAATCTTCATGTGTAGTATCTACAAATTCGCCACCACACTCGGTAGTTAAGCCCAAAACAAAGTCTCTTTTCGTTTTTATTCTGCCACCAACTCTATTATCTGCCTCAAAAATTTTGTAAGGTATATTTAATTTTTCAAGTTCATAAGCTGCCGTTAATCCTGCAATACCGCCCCCTAAAATTGCAACGTATTTGTTTTCATCTTTTGAGGCCCATGCAAAATTTGATAGCGACGAACCTACTACAATACCTGAAATTGCGAGTGTTGTTGTTTTTAAAAATTTCCGTCTAGAATTGCTTTCAATGAGCTGATTAATTAATTCTGGATTTTCATTTTTGATTTCAAAAAAGGCTTTTTTAAGATGCTTTTTCAACCCTAAAAGGGATAAGGAATGTGCCATAGTTAATTTTCTATAATGATTGATTTTACATTTGTGAGTTCTCTAATACCCAATATTCCGAGTTCTCTTCCGTAACCTGATTTTTTTACACCTCCAAAAGAAATTCGAGAATCTGAACGAACCAAGGAGTTTACGAAAACGTTTCCGCTTTCAATTTGTCGGGCAAGTTGGTAAGCCTTTTCTAAGTCAGCAGTCCAAATGGCTGTAGCAAGTCCGTAGCGATGATTATTTGCCATTTGAACAGCTTCCGTTTGGTTTTTGCAACTCGTTATTGCTGCTAGTGGCCCGAAGCTTTCTTGCTGAAAAACAGGGTTGTTTTCGGATACATTTGTTACTAGTGTTGGCGTGAAATTGCAATTGTCTTGCTTGCCTCCAAAAATTAAGTTTGCGCCCTGATTTATGGATTCGTTTAGTTGATTTTTTAATTGGTTTGCCAAATCGATTCTTGCCAACGGACCTAGATTGGTGTTTTCATCTAAAGGGTTTCCTTGCGATAGTTGACTAATTTTTTGTTGAAACAGCTGTGTAAACTCTTCTGAAACAGCCTCTTCTACAATAAATCTTTTGGCACAAATACAAGCTTGCCCAGCATTCATCATTCTTGAATTTACGGCTACCTGCACGGCCTTTTCAATATTTGCATCGGCTAAAACAATAAAAGCATCAGATCCACCTAGTTCAAGTATTGATTTTTTGATATGCTTACCTGCTAAACTAGCCACAGATGAACCCGCCATTTCGCTACCAGTAAGTGTTACTAGCTGAATACTATCATGAGCAATTACCCTTTCTACTTGGGGCACATCGATAAAAACATTTTGAAAAACGCCTTCAGGAATTCCTGCTTCTAAAAATATTTTTTCGATTAGTTTTGCGCATCCTAAAACATTTGGAGCGTGTTTTAAAATAGTTGTATTACCAGACATTAAGCATGGCGCAACATAACGAAGCACTTGCCAAATAGGGTAATTCCATGGCATAATGGCAAACACGGTTCCTATCGCATCATAAGAAATTACGCTCTTGTACAAACCCATATCTACCACCGTATCTTCTAGGTATGAAGCAGCATTTTGTGCATAAAATTCAAGATTAGAAGCCGACTTTTCAACTTCTGCACGAGATTCACCAATAATTTTGCCCATTTCGGCAGTAATCATTTGTGCAACAATTTCTTTATCTCTTCTAAAAATAGAAGCTGCTTTCATTAAACATTCGGACCGATGCTCAAAGGGAGTGCTTTTCCATTTTAAATAGGCACTATTGGCTAAACTCAACTTGCGATCTACCTGATTGTCAGAATCCAGTTGATGTTCTAGAAAAGTTTCTAATGTATATGGATTGATGCTTTTAAATATCATAATAAAAATTTTGGCGATTTTTTTTGCGCATGGTTATAAACTACAGATCGGCAATTGTCATATTTGGGTCTATTGGCCAATAAATTGAAATGCCTGCATTGCCGCTTTTAGGGTCATCTAGATAGTTGAAAAAAGGTTCAATCCAGCGGAAACCATTTTTTATTTGTGCCGAAACGGTTGGGTCTTTTAATTCGCCCAATTCTAATTTTTTGCAATACTCTTCAATAGTCATTTCGTTTCTACACAAATCATATCCGTTTGTCATACCCACTGTTAATTGCCCTTTGCATCCTAATTGTTTTGCTATTTGCTGTCTGATTTGATAAATAGCACCACCTATTCCTTGGCGTTGATAACTGGGTTCAATTGATACATCTACACCGTAGAGCCATTCGCCATTTGGGTCATGCTTCGAAAGCGACATGTTATCGGTAATTTCTAAAAAGGTGTGAAAACCGGGATGGTAATTATATCGGAAAGTTGTACTTGCTCCGATAATCTTATCACCATCAAGCACAACAAGTTGGCCTTCTTTGAAAAGTGCTAAATAGCTAATATAATCGCTTTCTGAAATCAATTCCTTATCTGAAAGGGTAGGGAAAACTACTTTTTGCAATGCAGCCATACCCGCCGCATGAGATTCATTTGGGGTTTGAATCGTGTATTGCTTAAAACTCGATTGTACCATAATTACATTGTAAATCCTAAAATTAAAAACACAATGGCTGTAATTACGGTAGTAATAATAACATAAGGCAATTGAGAAATGGCTTGGGCAGTCATATTACTTTCGGTAGAAGATGCCGTTAAAATTCGAGAATCGGAATAGAAGCAAATGTTTGCACCCATCACTCCAGCAGATATTAAGGATCCCATACCAAGCATTGGATTCATTCCTGTTTCTTTAGCTAAAGCAAAAACAATGGGTGTTACTACGGCGTACACTCCCCAAGACGAACCTGTAGCAATAGCAATGGCGCCGATGGCGAGGAAGATCATTAAAGGCAATAGTTGTACTGGAAATGCTTTGATGCCACCTACTACGTACTTGGTAAGCCCCATTTGGTCGCCTACTTCTTTTAATAAATACGTTACAATTAATACGACTAAAACAAATGTCATCGTTTTGAAACCCTCTTCAAATTGTTCGAGTATGGCACTGAAAGGCATAACTTTTAGTAGCCAATACTGAGCAATTAACACGGTAAGGGCACACATAATTCCTTTGTAAACGTCTTTATCAAAATAAACCGTTGCCACTACTAAAACGATCATAGGCACAAGGAACGACCATACTGATTTTTTTTCTGGCAATACGTATTCTTTAATATCTATGCTTAACGATTCGGAATTTGGAGCGGCATTTGAGCCACCATCATCCACACGTTTTTGTGCAGTTTTAAAAGCTCCGAAATCGGGTATTACTTTTAAAATGTATAACAAAGCCACTAGCATGGCAACCCATGCATAAATGCTGAATGGTATAGTTGCCATAAAAACATCTATTTCGCCTGCATCTGCGCTATATCCACCACCATCTTTCATTAATCCGCCTACGTAAACGGTCCAAGTTGAAATTGGGAAAAGCACTGCAATAGGTACACAAACGGCACCAATTATATATCCTATTTTTTCGCGAGGTACACCAAATTTATCAGTAACATTTCGCATGGTTGCACCCACTGAAAGTGCATTTAAATAGTCATCAACAAAAAAAACAAAACCTAAAAAGTAAGTTGCCAATAAGCTTTGTTTTCTGTTTTTTAGTTTGGTAATTAGTTTATCGCCAATGGCGGAAATTCCTCCAGAAGCAATCATCAGCTGAATAAATGGCCCAAAAAGTCCGCAAACGATTAATACCCACAGTAAACTATTATAGTAGGTGCCATTAAAATTCGGCCCTTCACCTTTTTCGTTCAGCATTAAAATTTTGTAAACTCCGTTGATGAAATTGTTTGGAAATTTGTAAACGGCTGCGGCTTCGGTGGCAGCTTCCAATGCCTTTTCTTTTGACCCCGCTTCTGCAATTTGTTTTGCTGTTACGGTAATGGTTTGTGTACCAAAAGTGGTGTTGCCTGTAACCGGATCGACATGAATGAAGGCCAGCATGAGGAAACCGACAAAGGTGCCTGCAACAAGTGGAATTAGTGATGATTTTGTTTTAATTGCTAATAATATTACAATTAGCGGTGGTATAAGTGAGTAAATTCCCATAACAAATTAGTTTGGTTGGTTAATTATAAGTTGTTAGAAAGTGCAGGAGGGTTGTAGTGAGGTTTCTTTATAAAAGACTAAAAGACTTTGATAAAAAGTGATCACTGACAGCCTACCTGTAGGGAATGACTCAAGATTTTGTTTTAATACTAACTCATAGGCAATATTTGAAAAATTAAATGATTAAATTAAAAGCCACCATAGCTGATCAGTTTTAGTTCGAGATATTCTTTCAGGCCCTCGCTACCAGACTCATGCCCTATACCGCTGTGTTTCCAGCCAGAAAAAGGAAGTTCGGTTCCATGAGGTGCCCATTCGTTAATGCCTATCATTCCAAATTCGAGGTTTTCGGCATAAAAGTTTGCTTTTGCAATGTGGTTTGTAAACACATAAGCTGCCAAGCCATATTCGGTTTGGTTTGCCCATTGCAATACTTGTTCTTGTGTATCAAAGGGAATTGCTAAAAAAATTGGTCCGAAAAATTCGGTTTGTATAAACTCCTGTTCTTGTTTGGCTTCGATTAATGTTGGTTGCACAAAAAAACCTTTTTCGAGTGTTTGTCCACCATAGTGCAAAGTTGCCCCTTGCTCTTTAGCCTTGTTTATGATAGATAGCGTGTTTAGTTGTTGAGTTTTGTTGATTAATGGCCCCATAAAATCAACCGCATTACCATTTACACCCAATTGTATTTGAGCCAATTGTTCTTTAACTACAGCAATAAATTCATTAAAAATACTGGTATGCACATAAAAGCGCTGTGGTGCCACACAAACCTGCCCGCAGTTTCGTAGTTTTGCTACTACGGCTTGTTTTGCTACAGTTGCAACATCTACATCGTTTTCAATAATAACCGGGGCATTGCCGCCAAGTTCTAATGATAATTTTGTTGCTGTTTTTGAGGCACCATCCATCAGAATTTTTCCAACACGTGTGCTTCCGGTAAAACTAATTTTATGTAGTTTCGGATTTTGGATCATCTCCGCGCCCGAAGAAATTGGTTCGGAATTGATTAGATTATAAACCCCATTAGGAATACCTGCTTGATGCAATGCCAAGGCCATATTAAAACTTGAAAAAGCGGTAAACTCCGAACCTCGCATTACTACTGTGCAGCCTGCAGCTAATGCGGCTGCAACGGCACGAGCGGGATTGTAGGCCGGAAAATTCCATGCGGTAATTACACCTACCACACCAACAGGCTGATAAATTACAGATGAACGCTTGTCTGCACGATTAGTTGGGATAATGCGACCATAGTTTCGTTTTCCTTCTTCGGCATACCATTCGAATAAATTTGCAGAAACAAGCCATTCGCCACGCGCTTCGAGCATTGGTTTGCCTGTTTCTTTTGCGGTTTCGATGGCAAAATTTTCAACATTTTCTCTAATGAAATTTGCTGCTTTCTTTAAAATTTCGGCTCTAAAATAAGGCGTAGTTTTTTTCCAGGTTGGAAAGGCTTCATAAGCAGCATCTATGGCTAGTTTGCAATCTTTATCATTTCCGAAGGGTACTTTGGCTAAAATTTCTTCGGTAGATGGGCTTTGCAAATCCCATACATTGCCATCAATACCTTCTACCCAATTTCCGTTTATGTACTGTTTTTTCATTTAAACTGCTATTTCAAAATGAACATCTGTTAGAAAACCTTATGAAGCTTTTTGAATTTCTTCTTCTATTACCGATTGAAGTATTGATAAACCTTTTTCGAGTATGGCATCTTCAATAAATAAAGGGCTTAAAATTCTTATACAGTTACCATACGTGCCAGATGTAATAACGATCAATCCTTTTTCCAAACACCTGTTTACAATTTTCTTTGTTATTTCTCCATCGGGCAATTTGGTTTTTGGATTTGAAAACTCAATGGCAAGCATGGCACCCAGGCCTCTGACATCAGTAATATGATTCGGAAAGGTGCTTTGCCATTTAACAAAATGCGCTTTTACTGTTTTTCCCACTTTTTCGCCGGCTGCATTTATGTTATTTTTTTGCATGAAATTTATACTGGCTAATGATGCTACTGCACAAAGCGGGTTACCTAAATATGTACCGCCAATTAAGCCTGGTTTAATGGCATCCATTATTTCTTGCTTGCCCATTACCGCCCCGATTGGCATACCACCTCCCATAGATTTTGCCCATGTAGATAAATCGGGCGTAACTTCATAGTGCTCATACGCAGCCCATTTGCCTGTGCGACCAAAACCAGACTGAACTTCATCAAAAATTAAAAGGATATTGTTTTCGGTACAAAATTTTCTTAAATACTGCACATATTTTTTTGATGCAACAGTAAAGCCTCCTTCGCCTTGCACCAATTCTAAAATAATTGCCGCTGTTTGAGAAACCGAAACGTTTGAAGAAAACGTTTTGTGCAATTTCATAATCATTAGATCGTCAAACTCATCTTGAGTCATTCGATTAGCCATACTCGCTTTGTAGTAAGGATATTCTAAGCGATATACTTCAGGAGCATATGGTCCGGCACCTTCTTTATATTTTACATTTGAAGTTAAGGTCATTGCCATCATAGTTCTACCATGAAAAGAACCATCGTAACAAATAATGCCCGATTTGCCTGTAACTGCTCGGGCTATTTTTATGGCGTTTTCTATAGATTCTGCCCCAGAAAGCGTAAGCATTGCTTTTGTTGGCCCGCCGTGAGGAAGTAATTCGCAAAGTTTTTCAGTTAAATCCAGATATTCTTCATAAATAGATACGTTAAAAGATGCGTGAATAAATTTTTCAGCTTGTTTTTGAATGGCTTCAATAATTTCTGGTACGCCATGGCCCGCGTTATTTACGCCAATTCCGCCAGCAAAATCTATAAGTTCTCTTCCATCGGCATCGGTAATTATTGCTCCTTTAGCCGCTACAATACTAGAAGGATTAAAAATTCCAAGTGCATTTGGTACGCTATTTTTTCGTCTTTCGTAAAGTTTATCCGTTTTTGTCATCTTTATCTATACAACTTTTAATATAATCTAAATCGGGTGGAGAAAATTTGTGGATTTTTAAATAGAAGTTTGTTAAGGTGTTGTAAACCCCATCTATATGATTGATTTTCTCGTGTAAAAGCTCTTGTAAATGGTTATTATCTTT
Source organism: Pedobacter yonginensis (assembly GCF_003173595.1). GTDB lineage: Bacteria > Bacteroidota > Bacteroidia > Sphingobacteriales > Sphingobacteriaceae > Pedobacter > Pedobacter yonginense. The sequence goes on along the minus strand of NZ_QGNZ01000001.1, from coordinate 1,313,572 downwards.
ACACATCGTGTTTACTTCAATATCGAATTCGCCAGAAACGGATGCTAGAAAGCTAATTTCTGGCATTGCCATTAGCTTTTCTATTACATTATCAATTTGGGTTTTTGGTCTAACAGATAATAAAATGCGGGCATAGGAAGTAAGCTCCATTTTTTCGGGGTTAATTCTCCCATAAACCTTCACAATGCCGTCTTGAACAAGATTGTTATATCGAGTTCGTATTGTGCTTACTGAAACATCGAGTTCTTTGGCTAAATCGGTAAAAGAAATTCTTCCATCGACTTGCAATTTTTTTAATATTTCGAAATCAAGATTGTTTGACAGCAAACTCATATATGTGATTTTGTTTTTTTCAAATAATGCAAATTTTTTTAGAAAAACAAAATTATTTCCATAAATGATGAATTTTACTGTAAAATTTAAAGAAAAAAAGAACAAATCGAGTGGTAATTGTAAATCGATGTATTTATGTAAAAACCTTCTTTTTATAAGAGCACCTCTATTTATTTTACCTCCAAAAAATATAGGCATGAAATTGCCCATTACAGTGTATCATATCCATTTTCTTGAGCAGATGAGTACTCATCGCTTTATGGTTGTTTTGGAGTATTAGAATTTATTTTGTAAGAATAGAGCTTGCATGAAGCGGTTGTAAGTCTTGATTTTCTAATAACCGATCAACATCTCCATTTCAGGTTGCTTAAAAAATCTAAAGCCTACGTAATTCTAAGGGTGCTAAGTGTGGTAGAGAAAATTTTATTTAATGCGAATTAATCCGAAGTGCTGGAATTATAACATGCTTGCTAAACGCAAAATCTAATCACCAGAATAATTTAAATCAACAAGATTGAGGGCTCGTCAAGCTTTAAAAAACTTAATTTTTCATTTTTATAAGGCCAGTAAGATCAAGCAGCGTAATCCGGCTTCCAGATCGGTCGATCAGTTTTTCGTCTTTAAAATCAGAAAGGGTACGGCTAACCGTTTCGGTAGCCATGCAAGCCATCGCCGCTAAATCTTCTCTGGTAATGGTAAAAGAATCATTGCTTAAATTTTTTTCATACAACTTAACCAAAGTAATAGCCATTTTCTTCCTTACAGAATGATAAGCCAATTGCAGCAATTGTTCTTCTTTTTCACGGTTATCTCTGGATAGGAGGTGGATAAAATTTCTAGCTACTTCGGGGTAAAGGCTAAAAACACTTTCCATTTGTTCGGTAGGAATTAGGCAAAGCAAGCTATCTTCAATAGTCGTAGCGGTGTCGCCATAAGTGCTACCACTAAGTACAGCGTTTATCCCGATGTAATCCCCTTCACCGTACATACCTGTCATCAATTCACGTCCGTCCTGTGCCAGCTTAATGGTTTTAACTTTGCCTTGCGTAATGAGGTATAGCCCTTTGCCATGGTCATCTTCATAGTAGATAACCTGATTTTTTTTAAACTCCCTGCTCTTTTTGCCCTCAATAATTTTATTAAACGCTGCCAAACCATCTGTTTTAGCCACAAGAGTTTTAAAATCGTCAGAATTGCTTTTATGCTTTTGTTCTGCCACCGCCTTTTTTCTCAAGCGAATATCAATGGCATTCAACAGCTCCATATCATCAAAAGGTTTTATCAAATAATCATCAGCCCCCAGTTCCATTCCCTTCCGTAGGTCGGCATGTTCAGCTTTTGCTGTTAAAAAAATAAAAGGAATGCCCGAAGTTTCCACATGTTTATTCAGCATGTAGAGCACCCCGTAGCCGTCGAGCTCAGGCATCATAATGTCGCATAAAATAATATCGGGGATATTTTTTAGAGCCATATCCACGCCTATTTTTCCATTTTCGGCCTGAAATACGTTGTAACAAGCCATTTCTAGAATTTCCACCACATTTGCACGAATGGCATCATGGTCTTCAATAATCAGTACGCTTTTGTTCATGGTGATTACGTTTTTGGAAAAGTGAGCGTAAATAAGGTTCCCCGATCAATCCTGCTTTTAAAGCTCACGGTTCCGTTCATTAAGCCTGTATATCGAGATAAAATGCTCAATCCAAGGCCATTTCCAGAAATTTTGCCGGTGTTGTTTGCTCTAAAAAATGCTTCAAATAGGTGTTTGTGGTCGGTATCGGGAATGCCGATGCCATTGTCGCAAATTCTGATGGTACAGTTCTTTTTGTCTATTTTGGTATAGAATTGAATTTCACTGTGCTCACCCGAATATTTGATGGCGTTGTCGATAAGAATAATGATGCAATTTTTCAGGAGGTTCTGATCCAAGTGGATCATTTCTTCGGGTCCCCTGTGCTTAAAAATAATTTTCTGATTGCCTTTCAAGGTAATTTGCATTTCTCCACTAATCTCCTCAGCCATTTCTGCAAGGTTAAAATAACTCAGTTTGGGTTTAACCATCCCCGAATCTAGCTTTTCAAGTGAAAGAAAGTCGTTTAGAATAGCCGTAATGTTCATCACAGCATCTTTAATTTTAACTACGTGCTTTCCAATACTTACCCTGTCTTGGTTTTCGGCATATCGATCAATAAGCGATGCCGATAGTTGTACCATGCTTAAAGGCGTGCGAAATTCGTGCGAGGCAATAGAAACAAATCTACTTTTAAGCTGTCCGAGTTCTTTTTCCTTATTTAAGGACAGATTCAGTTCATCTTGGGTTTTTTGGAGCACTTTTACACTAGATTTTAACGAATAGGTGCGTTCCTCTACCTGTTCTTCAAGCAAAGCCGCATAATCCTGAAGCTTACTCTCGGCCTCCTTTTCACGCGTTAAATCGTGTATGAAACCCGCATAAATAATTCGCCCAGAATATTTAACCTCACTTACACCCAGCCTAAAAGGAAATTGACTGCCGTTTTTTTTCAAACCCACCAATTCCCTTCCAATTCCGATGATGCTCGCTGTTCCAGTTTTTTTATATTGGAAAAGATAACCATCATGCCTTGCCCGGTCGGGCTGAGGCATTAACATCGAGATGTTATTTCCAACCACTTCTTCGGCACCATAATTAAAAAGTTTACAAGCGGAGGGGTTAATGGATTCAATAATCCCATGATCATCTATGGTAATTAGACCGTCTATTGCATTATCAATGATCGCTTTAAGCAATACGGTGTTTTCCATAAATAAATTTATTAACAGATAAATAATTTAACTGTTTAGGCTATGTGAAGGACAGGAGGGATGATTCTCAAATACGTAACTAACTATCTAGCAGCGTGTTATTTTCCTTTTTTTACTAACCTGTACAAGGTACACACAATTATCCGCTAATAAACCAAAAGCAGGTGAGGCAGACAAAATTTTTTTGAGCTATATAAGACACAAAAGGGCACAACAGTAGCGATACAAAATTCACACGCGAATTTGAATTCAAAATCAATTGGCTTTTTGTTGTGAAATATTATTTGGCTACCTCAAACGTAAATTGAAAGATGATACAGCCTCGCCGATGCCTGACACAATCTCCCAAAATTAATCTCATACGCCCCGTTTGGCGCCTTAATATGTTTTTGCACAACCCTCTGTAAATAAACCTGATCGGAGCGGGCACGAAGTAAAGCGGAGAGCAGGACGAACATTAAAATGAAATACAGGTTTTGCTTTCCAAATATTGATTTAGAAACCTGCGTCTTGATGTTTTTTAAACTGTTTGTTGGTGTGTCTAGATGCAGACAACGTTGCTTTAGGGTAGCAATACCTTTTAACAACTAAAGCGCCTGCAACATAAACGAAAAGTAGGTGTGGGCGACAAATTTTTTGAACCATATAAGACACAAAAGGACACAAAAGTGGCAATACAAAATTCACACGCAGATTTGAATTTAAAGAGAAATGGGCTTTTTCTTGCAAAATATTATTTGGCGACCTCAAACGTAAATAAGATGATACTGCCTCATTACTGATGACGAACATTTGCAAAGGTGACCTTTATCACCCCAAATGGCGCCCAAATTCTTCAATTTTACTAGCTGTAGAACGAAACATTGCTAAACATCCTTATAAATCTAAATCAATGGAAAACTTATTGGTGCTCACCGATTTCTCCTTGCACGCTAAACATGCGGCAGAATATGCCTATTCAGTTGCCAAAAAAATAGGTGCCAATCTCATTCTCTGCAATGCCGTTATCGTCCCCGCAGAGATGCCACAGGCGGGCTTGGTAGTTTGGCCAATGGAAGAATCATCCGTATTGGAAGAAGCCAGCAGCAGCGAACTCGAAAAATTAAAAGAGCATTTGAAAAAGATTGATGAATCTCACGATAAAAAACCACAAATCGGTATCGTAAAGCAGTCTGGCTACCTTCAAGATGTGGTAAATGGACTTCTAGCAGATGACCTGGCAGATTTAGTTGTTATGGGTACACATGCTGAAGGATTTGGAAGCTTTATCGTCGGAAATCATGTTCGCACCATGATTGAGGCGGTTGATGTACCTCTTTTACTCGTTCCCTCGAAAGTTAAAATTGCACCCTTTAAAAATATTTATTTTGCTTCCGATCTCAGCGATCCGCATGGAGATAGCGCTTTTCTGAAACAGATCATTCCCTTGGCCAGCGCATTTAAAGCAGAGGTTTTTATTGCACACATTTCTACCCCAGCAAGTATTGCCGATGATATTTCTCAGAAAACGAAAGCGATGATTCTGGATTTTAGCAGTGAGCTTGGCTATCCCGGCATTCATTTCATTCGAATAAATGAGCAAAATGCAGTAGATGGACTCAACAAACTTATGGCGAAAGCACCCATGGATTTGCTGGTGATGGTTCATCGCGAGAAGAGTTTTTTCAAAAACCTTTTAAAAGGCAGCCATACGGAAAAGCTAACGAAAGATTTAGATTTTCCAATGTTGATTTTTAAAGCTGAATCACAACCCCTACACATTGCTTAAAATGCTCTGCCCAAGTTGAAGCTATTGGTAAATGGGCTTCCGCTGATGCACATCACATCATCTCTTGATTACGATCATGGCTGGTTAAGCTTGGCTTTCGCACCTTTACGCTACTACCTAAAAAATACCTGCCCATTTTAACAATTGGGGCGTAAAAAAAATCCATCATAATCTCAAAATTTAAGAAATCTCTATCGTGAAACACCTCTACCCATGCATCATGTTCATCTTTCTGGTTTGTCCGCTTGCTGCCCAAGCGCAGCAAAAAGACCGAACCAGATTGACTGATACGCTCAAAAACTATTCTGCCTACAAAAGAAAATTAAGCTTTGCGGGGGTTCTGCAAACGCGTTATGTACTTGCTTTAGATAAAAATGTTGATATCAATGGAAAGCATTTCGATCCTGCCACATCAAAAGCCATATCCAACACCTTTCTGGTAAAACGAGCTAGAGTAATGGTAAAAGGCGATATTAACGATCACTTTTCCGCCAATATTTTGGCCAATTTAGCTGAGTTTAACAGCGACCCAAGCAATAAGGTACTGGAGAATGCCTACATCAAATACTCGCTCAATGAATATTTTCACATTCAGGCAGGTCAATTTCGTCCGTTTTTTGGGATAGAAGATGCAGTGGCTGTTGACATTATCCGCACATTAGATTTTTCCAATCAATACTATGCCTTTGGGAAAAACGGCTGGCAGAGTTTTCAAACCGGAATTTCCCTTTTGGGAAATGTTATCCCCGGAGGTAAAGTCCGCTATTTCGTGGGCGCTTACAATGGCAACAACAAAAATCAGTCTTCTGATGACAACAATACCAAAAATCTGTATGGAAGATTAGAAGCCGACTTCCTAAAGGGCTGTACCATAGTTGTTAACGCAGGTTCGGGGAGTATCGCTTCTAGCAGCATCGGAAAAGCTTATGGCGTTGATGCTACCGCTAAAATTCCATTGTCCAAAAAATTCGATTTGCTTTTAATGGCCGAATTTAAAACAGGCGCGAACTTTTTGGCTTATAATGCCGATAAGCAGGTGCTTCGCCCTGATTTAAGCGAATACCAAATGCAGGGATTTTATTTCTTTCCGACACTGCGCTACAACCACGAAAGCCGTAGGCTAAGGGCGGTAGAATTTTCTTGCAGATATGAATATTTTGATGAAAACTACAAGCTGGCGAGCAATCCACGCCAAACGCTAATTCCTAACGTATCTCTCATTTTTGCCGATGATTTTTATGCCGCCGTTCAATTTGGTGTAGCGATAGATCGGTTCAAAAACGAAGTGCCCTTAAGCACCACATACAACCACAGCTTAGGCTATGTTCAATTACAAATACGCTTTTAAAATAATATTATGAAAGAGATCAATTTTACATCGCTCATCATCACCCTTGTGGTTGGTGTGGTTATCTGGTTTATACCTGTACCTGATGGGGTGAAACCCAATGCTTGGCATTTGCTCGCAATTTTTGTAGCCACAATTGTGGGCATCATTTCCAAAGCGGCAACTATGGGTACCATGGCCATTATCGGAATTACCTTATGCGCGGCAACGCAGGTGTTGGCCCCTGGCGACCCTACTAAATCCATTCTAAACGCTTTAAGCGGTTTTGGCAACTCTACAATATGGTTAATTGGTTTGGCCTTTTTTATCGCTCGTGGATTTATCAAAACTGGCCTCGGAACGAGGATTGCATACAGTTTCATCAAAATCTTCGGTAAAAGCCCACTCGGTTTGGCTTATGGATTAAATACAGCCGACCTAATTTTAGCTCCTGCAATTCCAAGCAATACGGCCAGAGCAGGCGGGGTTATTTTTCCGATTATGAAATCTATTGCTGTAAATATGGGCTCTATCCCAGAGAAAGCGGAAACCCACCGAAAAATAGGTGCGTTTCTCACTCTGAGCAGTTACAATGCAAATATGATTACCTCGGTTATGTTCTTAACCGCAACGGCAAGTAACCCCATGGCACAGAAATTTGCGAAAGATCTTGGCGTAACCATCACTTGGGGAAGCTGGGCAATCGCTGCACTGGTACCCGGTTTAGTGTGCTTCCTGCTGGTTCCTATATTTCTGTATAAGGTTTTTCCGCCAGAACTTAAAGAAACCAAAGAAGCTCCAGCTATTGCGGCTAAACAATTAAAGGAAATGGGTCCAATAACCATTAAGGAATGGTTAATGGTTGCTACATTTTTTATTTTGCTTGTGCTTTGGATTTTCGGAAACCTGTTTTCAATAGATGCTACAACAGGTGCATTAATCGGCCTGTGTATCTTGCTGTTATGTGGCGTACTCACCTGGGAGGATGTTAAATCAGAAAAAGGCGCGTGGGATACCATAGTATGGTTTTCATCTCTGGTAATGATGGGCTCTTTCTTAAATTCTTTGGGCTTTATTGGATGGTTTGGCCACTTAGTGGGCGGACAAATGACCCATTTAAGCTGGCAATTGGCCTTTCCAGTCATCATATTGGTGTATTCTTATTGCCATTACATGTTTGCCAGTGCCACCGCTCAGGTTGCCGCCATGTATTCCGTGTTTTTGGCAGTGGGTATTGCAGTTGGCGTACCAGGAACCATGTTGGCCATATTTCTGGGCGCTTGTGCTTCATTAATGGGTTCGTTAACACATTACGGACATGGTCCGGCACCAATATTTTTCGGAAGCACCTATGTAGATTTAAAAGATTGGTGGAAACAGGGTTTCTTTATGAGTGTGCTGTTTCTACTCGTTTGGTTTCTGGTTGGAGGTGCATGGTGGAAAATTATCGGTCTTTGGTAAACCACACATTTGGCTTAACTGCGATAAAAGACTGACGTAATTTGCAATTATTTCGACTTAAAAAAAGCTATCCAACACCTAAAATATAAAAATATAGATGAAACAAACCACCTTAACCTATAAATTGGTGATGGCCGCCACAGGACTTTTCCTCTGCTTTTTCCTGGTCATACACCTGTTGGGAAACCTGCAACTTTTGTTGCCTGCATCAGAAGCAAGGGAGCAATTTAATTGGTATTCGCATCTCCTGTCGGGAAATATACTGATCAATATAATCTCTTATGTGCTCTATCTTTCACTGATTGGACATGCCATTTATGCGCTCATCATCACCAATAAAAATGCAGCCGCTAGCGGACAGAAATATGTGTACGATAAGCGCAGTGAGGTGAGTTCGTGGAATAGCCGCAACATGGGCATATTGGGAACCATTATCTTGATTTTTTTGGTTATCCACTTTAAAGATTATTGGTACGTGTATAAGTTTGGTTACCTGCCGCTCGATGCAAAAGGGAATAAAGATTTGTATGCCATTGTAAATCAATCGTTTCAGCAGGGCTGGTATATCATCATTTATGAACTCTCTTTTATTGCACTTGGGTTTCATTTACTACATGGATTTTTCAGTGCATCCAGAACGCTAGGGCTTTATCATCCTAAATACTCAAAATGGGTTCGGGTTTTTGGATGGATGTATTCGCTAGCAATTACCCTGGGCTTTATGTTAATACCCATTTACATTTACTTTAACCTAAACGCACTATGATAGATGCAAAAATCCCATCTGGCAACCTTGCCGATAAATGGAGCAATTATAAAGACAGCTCAAAACTTATTAACCCTGCAAATCGTAAAAAGCTCGATATTATTGTTGTAGGTACTGGGCTTGCAGGCTCGTCTTGCGCCGCAACTCTGGCAGAACAGGGATACAATGTAAAATCCTTTTGTTTTCAAGATTCCGCCCGAAGGGCACATTCGGTAGCAGCTCAAGGCGGTGTAAATGCAGCAAAGAATTATAAAAATGACGGCGATAGTGTATATCGAATGTTCTACGATACCATCAAGGGCGGCGATTTCCGCTCACGCGAAGCCAATGTTTATCGTTTGGCCGAATGTTCATTGGCGCTTATCGATCAAGCGGTTGCGCAAGGCGTGCCATTTGCCAGGGAGTATGGGGGTTATCTAAACAACCGCTCTTTCGGGGGCGTGCAGGTATCGAGAACTTTTTATGCTCGTGGCCAAACTGGCCAACAGCTTATGATTGGTGCCTACCAAGCGTTGATGCGACAGGTATCGGCAGGTAAAGTAAAAACTTATACACGCCACGAAATGCTGGATTTGGTTCTGGTTGAAGGAAAAGCACGAGGCATTATTGCCCGGAACTTGGAAACAGGCGCAATTGAACGACATGCCGCCCATGCGGTGGTTTTGGCCACAGGTGGCTATGGAAAAGTGTATTACCTTTCTACGCTCGCAATGGGTTGCAACAGTTCTGCCATTTGGAGGGCACACAAAAAAGGAGCGTTTATGTCTGGAGTAAGTTGGATTCAATTTCATCCAACCTGTTTGCCACAAATTGGCGAAACGCAATCTAAACTCACGTTAATGTCTGAATCTCTACGTAACGATGGGCGAATTTGGGTGCCCAAAAAAGCAGGAGATGACCGAGTGCCGAATGATATTCCCGAAGAAGAAAGGGATTATTACCTCGAACGCAGGTATCCAACCTTTGGCAATCTATCACCAAGAGACATATCATCGCGGGCAGCAAAGGAAAGGATAGACGCAGGTTGTGGGGTAGGTCCAATGAAAAATGCCGTTTGCCTTGATTTTTCAAAGGCGATTAAAGAACAGGGAAGGGATAAAATTGAAGAAAAATACGGCAACCTGTTTCGGATGTATGATAAAATTAATGGTGTAGATGCTTATAAAGAACCCATGCTAATTTCGCCTGCGGCACACTTTACCATGGGTGGCCTCTGGGTTAATTATGATTTAATGACCACCATCCCCGGACTTTTTGCCTTGGGTGAGGCTAATTTTTCAGATCATGGAGCCAATAGATTAGGCGCCAATTCGCTGCTTCAATCCTGTGTAGATGGCTATTTCATTGCACCATACACCATTCCGAATTATTTGTCGGGAGAGTTGAAAACAGAAAAGATAACTACCGAGCATGTTGCCTTTGCCATTGCAGAAAATAACGTTAGAGCAGAATTAAATCAGTTTTTAAATCGGAAAGGGCATCTTTCAGCAGATTACTTTCATAAAACATTGGGCAAATTGCTTTACGATAAATGCGGACTTTCCAGAACCAAAGAAAGTTTAGAGGCGGCGATTATTGAAATCAAGGCACTTAAAAAATCATTCGATACTGATCTCAACATTACAGGAGATGAGCAGATCAATGCGGAGCTTGAAAAGGCGGGACGGGTTTCTGATTTTCTGGAACTGGGTGAGCTGATGTGTCATGATGCCCTTCAACGGGATGAATCATGCGGTGCGCATTTTAGAGAAGAATATCAAACATCCGATGGAGAAGCCGTGCGCAACGACCAAGATTTCTGTTTCGTTTCGGCTTGGGAATGGAAAGGCAAAGGCACAGCACCCGAACTCCATAAAGAACCCTTGGTTTTTGAGACTGTACAGCTCACCGTTAGAAGTTATAAATAGTTGAAAGGCTTATTGAACATTAATAAAAATACAATAAAATGAAATTATATTTAAAGGTCTGGCGTCAGGAAGATAGGGAAGCCAAAGGAGATTTGGTTAGCTATGAAGTTGATGGGATTTCTGAACATATGTCTTTTTTAGAAATGCTTGATTTATTGAATGAGCGACTAATTGGCAAAGGGGAGCGGGTTATTGAATTCGATCACGATTGTAGGGAAGGCATTTGTGGTGCCTGCGGCATGATGATTAATGGACGGGCACATGGCCCACTAACCGGAACAACCACTTGCCAGCTACACATGAGGAGCTTTAAAGATGGGGAAACGGTTTACATTGAGCCTTTCCGAGCCGCTGCTTTTCCCGTTTTGAGAGATTTAAAAATAGATCGCTCCGCTTTCGATCACATTATCCAATCTGGCGGTTACATATCCGCATCAACAGGCCAAGCACCCGAATCAAACAGTATTCCCATAGCCCACGAAGTAACGGAAGCAGCCTTTGATGCTGCGGCATGCATCGGTTGCGGTGCATGTGTGGCCACCTGTAAAAACTCAAGTGCCGCACTGTTTACTTCGGCTAAAATATCGCATTTAGTGCTGTTACCACAGGGTAAATTAGAATCTGCCGACCGTGTAATTAATATGGTTGCACAAATGGATGCTGAAGGTTTTGGGCATTGCTCTAATACAGAAGCCTGCGAAGTAGAATGCCCACAGCAAATATCGGTACTCCACATCGGACGAATGAATTACGAATACAGTAAAGCGCTGGTATTTAGGAAGTAAGAAATGGCTATTGGTACATAACGAATCGCCCCACCTTACCCAATAAACTACAAAGGAAATTTAAACCATGCTGAGACATTTTGGAGTGAAGAGAACTTATGCGCACAACCTGAAACTGGCTGTGTTACTAAGCCTTACTGCAGGTTTTGTAAATGCGGCAGGGTTTTTGGGTTTTTCGGCCCTAACTACTAATGTTACCGGGCATGCTGCTTTATTTGCAGAAGGCATAGCCAGACAAGACTGGGCTATAGCACGAACTGTAGCCATCTGGATGATGCTTTTTTTAGCGGGAGCATTTTCAAGCAGTATAATTGTAACCAAGATTGGGCATAATGCAAGGTTCTCCTTTGCCATTCCCATTGTACTCGAAACCCTAATCCTGCTATTTTCTGCATTTTCAGCATCGATAACTTATTTAAATTTCTCTTCCAATTTTTTTGCAGGCACCCTGCTCTTTGCTATGGGCATGCAGAATGCATTGGTTTCCGTAATTTCAGGCTCAGTGGTCCGTACCACACACCTTACCGGAACTTTTACCGATTTGGGTATAGAGTTGGCCCAACTCAGAACAGACAATTATGCCGCACAAGGCGAACTGATTTCCAGAATTAAGTTGCGGATTTCTATCATCCTGTTCTTTATGGCTGGTGCACTATCCGGTGCATATCTCTTTACCTTCATCAGTTTTAGGTCGTTTTTAATACCTGCATCTCTGCTCGGCTTTACGCTGCTGTATGATGTATTCCGCATAAATATGAAAAGGTATTATTCTAATTTTAGAGCCCGAAGTAAAGGTAAAGGCTTGTTAATCAGTGCAAAGGATGTTAACTTGTATAAATAATACATACCGGGTATTAATACCTACCTTTAATTAATTATTATCCCTTTACCACTTCTTTTAAGCAGCATAATTGTGCTGTATGAATCAATTTCTACGATTGATTTTGCCATAACCATTACCGTACATAAAAATGAAAGACCCTGAGTACATTATAGCCATTGGTGCATCAGCCGGCGGTCTGGAGGAAATCAATACCTTTTTCGACCATACACCGTTGGATGGGGTTTCATATATTGTGGTGCAACATCTTTCCGCCGATTTTAAGAGCAGGATGGCAGAAGTGTTGGCCAAACACAGCAAGCTATGTGTACAGGAGGCAACCGAAGGCGTTTTAGTAGAAACAAACCGAGTATATCTGATTCCGCATGACAAATTTATGACAATTCAAAAAGGTCATTTATATTTGAGAGATAAGGAGAAAACAAAAAGTCCGCATCTTATCAGAGGGCACTGAAAAAGTAGACTTAAAAATGGTCTATTAAAAGATTAGCGGATGGGTAGGTTATAAGATCTCCATCCGCTTTTTGTTTTTTGAGTATTCTTATATTTTTACGGGGCCCAATCTATTGAGATTTCTCGCCGAATTCTGGTATTTTATGGTTTTTTATAGGTTATTTTGTGGCAATGATAATCCCGCTTTAGAATTTGAGGATTCTTTTAAGATTAACTACGAATATCGCAACTTCTCAGCTGGCGCATGCGTGTCGCGTGTGCGAAATGAATAATTGTAATGCTTTGCTGGTCAATACCACACATCAATAGCCAAAAATAATTAATTTGAACAGTAGCAGTCTGTCTGATTAAGGGTACAATATTTCTGAATTTTCGTGTTTTTTTGATAGGTCGATTTTATTTCGTCATGCAAAAACATGCTGTTGTCAAGCAAAATCGAGCGTTCGTCAAACATATTCTATATTCTTTTTTTTTCTGTGCAGTTTCGCGCAAATGTGCCCTTATTGGGCCGTGGATAAAATTAAATGACTACAGAAAAGATGAAAGCGAACATAAAAGGAAAGATAAACGCCTATACCTTAACCGAAATATTAATTGTACTGGTTATCATAGGCATATTGGTGCTTTTAGCCCTACCTAATTTAATGCCGCTCATTACAAAGGCAAAAACCACTGAAGCCAAACTTCAGCTGGAACATTTGGCTAAGTTGGAACAAGGTTATTTCTATGAGCATTCCAAATACACTAGCGACTTAGCTGAACTTGGCTTTATACAGGAAAAACTATCTACAGACGGAAAAGACGGTAAAGCAAACTACAAGGTTACGGTGAGTGCTTCTAGCAACAATACGTTTACCGCAAAGGCCGTTGCAGTAGCCGATTTTGACGGAGATGGAACCTACAATGTTTGGCAGATTGATCAGGATAAAAACCTCAAGGAAATTACCGCAGACTGATGATTTTTTTCTGGATTATTTCGACTCTCTCACTTTTCGGAATCAGCTATCAAGACTTTAAGTATCGCGCAGTATATTGGTGGCTCTTTCCTATGCTTTTATTAGCGCTTTCTGCAATTAAATATCGCGAAACGGGCATGTATGGGCTAATGGAAAGTGTATTGGTAAATTCGACATTTGTCATTTTTCAGATGTTGGCTATTTCGCTCTATTTTTCCATCAAGAATAAAAGATGGTTGAATATTTTTGATGGCTATTTTGGCTTAGGAGATCTCTTATTTCTGCTGTGCATCACCAGTTACTTTTCTTTTTGGGGCTATTTGCTTTTCTACATCGTCAGCATTTTCTTGGTAATCCTCATCGTTGTTTTTTTGAGGATATTTTTTAAAAGGCCTGACGCAAAAATACCCTTGGCTGGCTATCAAGCCATTTTCTTTATCGTCTTCGCTTGCATTCAATATGCATTAGGTAAAGCAAATTTATCAGCAGAATATCTGTTTTTTAAATATCTAAAGCTTTGATAAGGATGGAAGAACAAAATATTTTTCACGAGATTTCAAAGGATACCGCACTCCAATACAGAATTGTTCCATCAAGGTTACAAGATGGCTTATTGGAGCTTTTGTGCGACACAGATTTGGATGCGAAGCTGCTTGAAGATGAGCTAAGTGTAGTTTTAAACAGGAACATCATTTTAAAGCCAGTTTCTAAAGCGGAAATTACAAGGTTACTCTCTACCCATTATTTAAGCGAATCATCTGGAGGGGCTGGGCAAGAGAAAATATCATCACTAAGTGCGGGAGACGATTTCTTAGCGACTTTAATTGACGAAGCCAGAAGGTTAAAGAGTAGCGATATTCATATCGAAGCCTTTGAGGAAAACTCTAGAGTTCGTATCCGAATTGATGGGATGATGATTGAACGTTACCGCGTGGCTCGTGCAGATTATCTCTCTTTGGTGAACAAAATCAAGATTATGGCCAACTTGGATATCGCAGAGAAAAGGCTTCCACAGGACGGTCGAATTCAATACCGCTCTGCAAAGCACAGTGCCTTCGATATCAGGGTTTCCGTACTTCCAACCCTTCATGGAGAGAAGATTGTGTTGAGGTTGCTGAGCAGCAACAGCACCAATATCGATTTGACCACGCTAGGTCTTTCCCCATCCGATATGGAACGGTATATGGAAGGGGTGCAACGCCCAAATGGAATTATTCTCATAAGCGGGCCTACAGGCTCGGGTAAAACCACCACGCTATATGCAACGCTCAAACTTTTAAATAAATCGACCAGAAACATCCTCACCATAGAAGATCCAATTGAATACACGTTGGAGGGTGTAAACCAAGTTCAACTTAAAGAGAGCATTGGGCTTGGTTTTGCATCTGCACTTCGCACTTTTCTAAGACAGGATCCGGATGTAATTATGGTGGGAGAAATTAGAGACCCTGAAACGGCCAACATGGCCATTAGGGCCGCGCTTACCGGTCACCTGGTGCTTTCTACCATCCACACCAATTCAGCTTGGGGAACGGTGAGTCGGTTAATTGACATGGGCATTCCGAGCTTTTTGGTGGCCAGTACGCTGAACACTTCTGTAGCCCAGCGTTTGGTACGTTTGCTTTGCCCACGCTGCAAGCAAGAACAGCCATTTCAAACCTCGCTATATCCAAGACAATTTGTAGCGCCAAGAGCAATCCCTAGCCACTTTACTGCAAAAGGCTGCGAAGCATGTTATTACACAGGCTATACCGGAAGAAAAGCAGTTTACGAAGTGATTGGGATAGATGCTGAACTCTCAACAGAAATCAAATCCGAGAATATGTCAATCAATGAGCTTCTTAAACATAAACAAATCAGCATGTTAACTGATAATGCCTTTGAGCTTTTTGCTACTGGAGAAACAGCGCTCGAAGAAATTTACCCACTACTCTTATCCATTTAAATGAAAAAAAATAAAGCAATAATCAAACTACTTTATGTAGCTTTTCTGCTCATCAGCTTTTCTATGAGCGTTTCTGGGCAAACTACAAGCACCTTAAACGACAGGATTAATGCCATTGATGAAAGGCTACACAACCTAGCCGTTACAGTGCCTAGTCTTAATCAGAAAGTTCAGCTTTCTATGTCTGGAGCTTCAGCACAAGAATTTTTGAGGGCATTAGCACAGGCAGCCAATCTAAACATCAACATCGATCCTTCGCTAAGTTTTAAAGTGTACAACAACTTTAGAAATGAAACGGCGCTCAATGTACTCTTGTTCATCGCAAAAGAGAATGATTTAGACATCAATTTTATTGGTTCAATATTATCGGTCACCAAAGTGCCTGTAGCACCGCAAATTATGCCTTCAAAGCAAATTCGGGTAACTTATACTGGAGCAAACGATTATCTGGGCTTTGAATTGAATAACGATAGTTTGGGGCAGGTAGCAAAAAAAATTAGCCAATTGTCTCAAAAAAATGTGGTGGTGCCAATCGCATTAATTGCTAAACAGGTAACTGCTTACATTGCATCTGCACCGTTTGAAACCGCATTAGAGAAAATGGCTTATGCCAATAACCTAAAGCTAAAGAAAACCAATGATGGTGTTTTTCTTTTTGAAGCGCTTGCTGAAGATGAGGAACTTTATTTGAATGGCGACAATGCAACCGCGGTTAAAAAGAGCAATCGAAATTTTGGGCAATCATCAGGTGGAAGTGGAAACTTTAATCTTTCTGGTAAAAAAGATGGGAAGGGAGAACGTTTGCTAAGCATTGATGCCGTTAACAGCTCGATACTTGATTTGATTAAATCTGCCTCTACAGAAATTGGCGCAAACTATTTTATTTATTCCGATATCAGGGGGAATGTAACCACCAAGCTTAACAATATCGATTACGAAAGTTTTCTTACGGCCTTGCTTCAGGGTACCGATTATACATTTAAAAGGGAGGCAGGGATTTATCTCATCGGAGAACGGAAATTGGAGGGCTTGAGAAGTAACCGAATCATTCAATTGCAACATCGATCTCTTGATACGGTACAAAATATGATTCCTCAAGAATGGAAACGCAACGTAGAAATTAGAGAATTTAGAGAGCAGAATACCCTTTTGATATCTGGATCTGCCCCGCAGATTAATGAAATTGAAGCCTTTATTAAACAAATAGACCGCGTAGTGCCGATGGTATTGATTGAGGTTACCCTTGTTGATGTTAGAAAAGGAAAAGTGGTAAAGACAGGGATAACGGCAGGTGTTTCTGATAGTGTAAAAACAGGAGGTACGATCTTACCCGGCATAGATTATACCTTTGGGGCAAATTCCATAAATAGCTTGCTCTCCAAAATTGGTAGAAATGGGGCCGTTAATTTGGGCAGGGTAACCCCAAATTTCTATGTTAAACTTAGCGCCTTAGAAACCAATAGCAATGTGGAGATAAGGTCGGTACCAAAACTTTCTACCTTAAATGGGCACTCTGCCAGTTTGAGCATCGGAAGCTCGCGTTACTACAGTCAAAAAACCCAAAATGTAATTCCATCATTAAACGCACAAACCGTGGTTACCGAGCAATTTACTGAGGTAAATGCCAATTTAGAAATTGACATTCGTCCGGTCGTGTCTGGCGACGATCAAGTAACCTTGAACATCAATGTGAACATTTCAGATTTTATTGGCAATCCGCCACTAAACGCGCCACCACCAAAATCAACCAGTAAATTCAGTTCCATTATCCGGGCTAAAAATGAAGATATGATTGTTTTGGGCGGGCTGGAGCGCACGGAAACCAGTGAGAGTGGTTCAGGCGTTCCCCTGCTTTCTCGAATTCCGATTTTGAAATGGCTATTCAGCAGTAAAGAAAAGTCTAACAACAAAGTAGTAACGGTGGTTTTCATCAAGCCGACCATTCTATATTGATTTTTTATGCTTGGAAATCAATTAAATACCATATTGGGGATTGAAATTCGCTTTTTAAGTGAAAATGCATACAGCTGTAGGTCTTGTTTGCTTAAGCGAAATGGAAATACTGTTGATATTGAGGTTGGAAAAATAGCGGAGGGATCTTTGGCGCAGGTGCTAGAAAAGTTGCCCAGAAATTACCCTGTTGCGCTGGTACTCACGGGCAGAGGCATTATACATAAAACGTTAAGCGTTGAGCAAGATATTGCGGAACCTTTTAAAATGGCCTTTCCAACAATTGAAAGCGCTGAATTTTATGCCCAGCATTACCCGCATGCGGAAGAGTTAACCATCAGTATTACACGTAAAGAAAGTATAGACGCTTTATTGACAAGCTTGGAGCTTGCAGGTTTAAATGTACTTGCCCTTAGCCTTGGTGGAATGGTGATAAGCCACGTGATTACGCAGTTTGAAAAGGAGGAAGGAGAAGTTGCATTTGATGGCCATTTGGTAAACATTTCCAATAGAGGGATAAAAAGTGATACCGCTCAAGCTATTCAATCTGAATTCAAAAAAATAAATCTTGCTGGAAATCGTATTGACGAGCGGAGCGTACTATCCTATGCGGTTGCCTTTCAATTGATGATGCTGGACAATGTCGAACCGATTTTGGCCGATGTAGGAGCTGTGAACAATCGGAGGGCATCATTTGCAGCTACTAATGCCATCAAAAAAAGAGCTATGTATTTTCTTGCTACGCTTTTTATTTCCTTACTCATCAGCTTTTTATTGTTTACCCATTTCAATTCTATCAATGCCGAACTGGCTTTAAAAGTGGGCCGCATAACCTCTAGCGGTAACCAGACCGAGCTTTTGAAAAAGAATACGGCTGAAAATCAGCTTGTGTTGAAGGCCTTAGGTTGGAATGGCGGCTACAGCTACAGTTTCCTAGCAGACGAAATTGGTAGGAGTATGCCTAAACAGCTTGCATTGACAGAACTTTCATTTAATGGGAATCCAACTAAGCTTGAAAAGCAGTCCAAATCTACCTTGATCGACATTTTGGGATCCTCAGACAATTTAATGGCGGTAAACAATTGGATTTATATCCTCAAAGAAAAAAAATGGGTCAAAAAAGTTAGTCTCTTGAAATATGAGGAAGATCAAGAACGCGAGACCTTCCGCTTTACGCTTAGAATCGAATATTGATGCTCATACAAAAACTCGACGATAAAAAAAGGAATATCCTATTGTGGCTGGCTATGCTGGCGCTAGTTTATATCGCTTATACATGCTCATTCAGTAACACCCTGGAGAGCATTCGTTTACACAATCAGTTGCAAAATGAACAGCAAAGTGTAGATGATACGGACAGTACATTGCCGCAAACGCTGCGGGAAAATGAATTTTACGAAACGGCCCTAAAGCGCTATGAGGTAAAGAAAGAAGATCGGGAGACACAAATTTGGCAGGCTCTATCTGGCATTACGGTAGCTAAAGGGGTAAAGCTAAGCTACAGTGCAGAACCCCAAGCAGAAACCGATACTACGGCCATAAAGCTCCATATTTTTAAGCAAAAGTTCACTTTAAAGGGCGGCTATTTCGAGCTCTTAGCCACGGTGGATGCTTTACACAAAACAAAGAACATAGGTCAGATTTCCAGTTTAAAGCTTGCCTCTAAAATTGAAAATGGAGCGGAAGAAAAGCAGAAAGACCTCACCCTTCAACTAGAGATGACAGGAATAGAATTCTAGTTCACCAACTCATTTAAATGAAATTTAGAAACCCTCATATAATCAAATAATCAAAACATGAAAATTAAAGCATTACTATTTCTTGCAACCTTTCCAACATTAGCATTTTGTCAAACTGGAATGAGAGACAATGCCGGTTTAATGGGCAACGCGGGAGCAACATCTGGCTTTTTCCAAACATTTAGTCCTGTAAATTACCCTAGTGGAGCAACGGGTTGGTGGCATTTGTTGGATGTAAGACATACCAACAACGATAACAACTATGCCATGCAGTTTGCTGGGAGTTTTTTTGATCAGAATTTGTACTTCAGGAAGACTAACGATTCAGCTACACAGCCTTGGTCTAAAGTTTTAACCGAGTTGAATGGCAGTTCTGGCATAGGAACATCGGCACCATCATCTTACTTTCATGGAGGTAATAACAAAGTCTTGGAAGTTTTAAACGCGAATAGCGGAATGCATAGCCAAGCACATCTTGTATTGAGTACAAATTCTACTTTGCAAGGTTCTTCTGCGGGTACTTTGACTTGGATTTCAAAGGGGTCTGCGCAAAATCAAGGCTTAGCTTACATAGCCGTTTGCAATGCCCTAAATTCTGTTACTAATGCATCTGGTAATATGTATTTCGCAACGGCAAACACTGGAGCACCAGAAATAAAGATGACCATTGATTACACAGGCAATGTGGGCATTGGTACCACTACACCAAAAGAAAAACTCTCCGTAAACGGCAACATTCGTGCAAAGGAAGTTAAGGTAGAAACCGCTAACTGGCCAGACTATGTTTTTGAAGATGGCTATAAAGTTAGCTCCCTCCAACAACTAGAAACTTACATCAAAACCAACAAACACTTGCCAGAAATTCCATCGGCAAAAGAAGCTGAAACGAACGGCATTGATGTGGGAGAAATGAATAAGAAACTCTTACAAAAAGTAGAGGAGTTGACGCTTTATTTAATTCAGAAGGATAAAGAAATGGTGGAATTAAAAAATCAATTCTTAAAAGAAAAAGAAGCTAATCAGGCTCAATTAGATGCCATAAACGCCAAACTAAGAAATAAATAAATTCAAATTAAAACGCAAGAAAAATGAAGAAATTATTCTTTTTACTCAGTCTTTACTTCTCAATAAACTCAGCTTTTGCTCAGTTTCACGATGACAAAAACCTCTTAAAAACCAGTACAATTAATTTAATTTGGGCAAATGGCCCTTCAGCGTTACGTTATGAAGTGGCCAACCTAGCCTATAATTCACATCACTGGCAGAATGGTGGAATTATCGTTGTAGAACTTTTTCAGAAGTCTTATTCAACGGATTATCAAAAATATATTATTGAAAATGGCTTTCAGCAAGGCGCCAATAGTGGTTCACCAAAGGTCACATTGGTAGAAAGTAAAGGTATTAAACACCTTGCAAGAGTGATTTTGGGGGATCCAATATCTTTAGGAACTGAATTTGCCGGCTATCCTAACTATTCGAGATCGATCTATGTGGATTGTTTTTATTACAGTCAGTACGTGGTGAAAATCAGTTATCTGCAAGACCGTGTAGATAATTTGACTGGCCATAATCAAATCAAAATCAATTTATCACCTATTGGAACGGCGATAGAAGATTTCACAGCTCCAACAATTCCAGATATGGATTTGACTACCTCCGGCAATCTAAAAATTGAAGGAACTGGAAATCATTATGTAATGGGCAACGTTGGCATTGGTACCACTACACCAAAAGAAAAACTCGCTGTAAACGGCAACATTCGTGCAAAGGAAGTTAAGGTAGAAACCGCTAACTGGCCAGACTATGTTTTTGAAGAGGGCTATAAAGTTAGCACCCTCCAACAACTAGAAACTTACATTAAAACCAATAAACACTTGCCAGAAATGCCGTCGGCAAAAGAAGCTGAAAAAGACGGCATTGATTTGGGCGAGATGAATAAGAAACTCTTACAAAAAGTAGAGGAGCTTACGCTTTATATGATTGAAATGAAAAAGGAGAATGAACAACTTAAAAAAAGAGTTGAAGCTGTAGAAAGGACCAAAAAATAACCTATCGCCAAGAGACGCTATTATTCTAAAACAGAAAAAATACTTAAAAAATTAAATATGATAAAAATAAGGATTAATGTTTTGCTAGTCTTTGTAATCGGATTTTTGGGCATTACAACAAAAATAAATGCCCAAACCGATTATTCTAAAGTTAGCATCGCCTCACCCAATGCTGCGGCCTTGGGTAAATTTGTTGATGTACCTGTTAACTATCATACCGGAATACCACAGATCAATATCCCCATATACACACTAAAAGAGGGCTCAATTGAATTACCCATTTCTTTGAGCTACCATGCAGGTGGAATTAAAGTTGCAGAAACAGCCAGCTGGGTTGGTACAGGCTGGGCCTTAAATGCTGGTGGGGTAATTACAAGAACCATAAGGGGCATAGCCGATGAAGGCGCAAACTCCGCAAATGGAGCACATGGTTATTTTGCCAACTACGGTCTGTATAACAACTACCCTAATGGTAATATCGATCCTTTCCGAGAACATGATAATGCCGTTTACAAAGGGACTGAAGACGCTGAACCGGATTTGTTCTTTTTTAACTTCAATGGACACACTGGGCAGTTCTATTTTAATGATGATAGAAGCCCAATTTTGGTATCTGGAAATGAAGATTTGAAAATAGATTATGTATGGCAAAGAACCGCTGTCGGTACAAGTGAAAGCGTAAACATACAGGGCTTCACAATCACAACCAATGATGGCACAAAGTATTTTTTTGGCAAACCCTCCACTGGTAGCATAGAAAAGGGTGTTCCGCCAATAGAAATGTCTTTTCCTACTGTACAAACAGAGCTTGGTACATCAGTAGCGTTAGATAGAATTTATTCCAGCTGGTACCTCTATAAAATAGAATCAGCAGATCAATCAGATGTAGTTAAACTGTTTTATGAAGCTGAATCTTTTAGCACTTTTTCTTGGTCATATTTCCCTCCCGTAACGAATGATATTGCTAACATCAATGCTTCCGGTATAAGGCCGTATTCGCTTTCTAGAATGTACGTTAAAGGCGTGAGATTAGCAGAAATCGTTTCTTCTCAAGGGAATGTTGTTTTCACCGCATCAGAGCAAGCCAGACAAGACTTGGCCAATGGCAATTTTGAAGGTGCAAATCCAGAAATCGAATTACCCAACACCGAGGCTAAGGCATTAAAAGAAATCGTAGTATCTGCTAATAAGCAGGTTATAAAGAAAATGCAATTCAATACCAGTTATTTTAATGAAGACGAAGCCAACGCAGTTCCACTTCCAACTACTTTGTTAACTAATGGGCTTAAGATTGGAACCGATAAAAAAAGGCTGAAGCTAGAGTCCGTTGTTGAAGTTGGTAGCGACGGACAGGCTTTGCCGCCTTATAGATTTGATTATTTCAGTAATGTACTACCAAGACGCCTATCCTTTGCGATTGATCACTGGGGATTCTATAATGCAGCAAGAAACACCAATGTTTTACCTATTTTATCTAAAGATACCTACACCATTATAAATAAAGATGGGGCAAATCGAGATTCGGCTTGGCCGGCCATGCAAAATGGAGCGTTAACAAAAGTTACCTACCCTACAGGTGGTTTCACAAATTTTGAATTTGAGGCAAATCAAGCGAAAGTTAATGCTTTGAGATACAATTTAGAATATGTTAATAGTTATTGGGTAGGTTATAATGGAAGTTATATTTTAGACTGGCCTAATGTGACTTTTACAGGCGATGAAGCCTACGAATTGATGTTTTCAAATACGGATTGTGGCTTCAATACAAACCTATGTTTGGCCAGTTATCGCATTATTGATTCAAAAGGTAATGTTGTGGCATCTGGCGGTGCTGATCCAAATAAAACAAGCACAATGGTTAAAAACATTCCTCCTGGCACATACACCATCAAAATGTTTAGAGATAACAGCATCACCACAAAAGGTGCGACATTGACAATCAGCAAATTTAAACCCTATTCCGTTTTAGATCCAATTGTCGGGGGCTTACGCATTAAAACCATTACCAAAAATCCTGCTAATGAATTACAGCAACCAATAACAGAGCGTTACAGTTATGATGATGCCAATAGATCATCAGGTATTTTATACGACAGACCTTATTATATCTCAGCAATTAGAAATACCCTACTTGGCCTCCTAGGAACCGTAACACCTAGTGAAACCGACAATAGTCCAAATCGGTATATAGGCGGTTGCTTAAATATCGCTCCAGTTGGTATGACACAACCTCCAGTTACAGCCATCATTTCACCGGTAAGTTCATTGCCGATGCAGAATGTGCAAGGAAACCATATCGGTTATAAAACGGTAACTGTAAGTCAAGATCTGAACGGTTCTAGCGTTTATCGCTATTTTGGCTCAAGCCTATTCGAAAACAATGTTGAGGATGTAGCGTACCGTAATTTATCCTCATCTTCTTATTGCGATCCAAAAATACCGAATTATCCCGCTGCGCCATTGCCATATAATTTTGAAAGGGGTGAGCTACAAGCTTAAACACATTTTGATGCCAAAGGGCAACTCTTGCGAAGTGTGAATTATAAATTTGATTATGATAGTACTAAAGTATTTACCCCAGGATTAATTATAAGAAATATTGCGCCTAATCAAGGTGGATTAATCACCTCTATGACAGAATATAAGCTGAGAGGCTATTGGAAAAAGTACAGCATTACCAACGAAACGCTGATAGATAAAAACACCTTCAAAGAATTAAGCACTAGCGATACTTTGTTTTACACTAGTCCTTATCACAGATCGGTTACCAGAAAAGCATCTACAAAGAGCACTGGTAGCAACTTAGCTACGAATTTCAAATATGTATTCGACTTTATACCAACCTTTGCAACATCTATGTCGGATGGCTGGGATACATATCAGAGTAGCTGTAAATCATGTGATGCCATCTATTCACAAAGAATTTCTACATCAGGAATTACAACTGGAGGTAAGAAATTAGCTTGGTTTAAGAGAAGAATTTGCTTGCTTAACGCACGAAAAAATTACGTTGATTATAGGAGGACTAATTTTATGGATCCGTCTAACGTCTATGCAAATGCGCACCTGAGTGCAAAAAATAATGCTGATGCAGCATTTAAGCCAATTTTAGAGATGCAAGATCAATTTATCAATGCACCCATTGAAACAACTTCTTGGGTAAATGGTAAGTTGGCCAGTGCAAATTTCAACTCTTTTAGCATTCAGCCAAGAGTGGAGTCTCTTGGTTGGAGCATAATTCCAAACGTTTTTTTAAATTCAATCAATAGCATCAAGTTAACGATACCTTTATCAGCAAGTTTTCAGCCTTCAGGCAACTCAAACAGTACAATCACAAAAGATAGTCGCTATACTCCAGATTACTTCTACAATAGCTTTAATGGCAGAATTGTAGAACAGAACAAAGACGGCCAGCCAAAGGATGTTTACTTATGGGGATATAACCAAAAATATCCAGTAGCTAAAATTTCCAATAGTGATTACAATACGGCAAAACAGTTCGTAAATCAAGCTATTTTAAGTAACCCAGCCAGTGATGCCCAGTTGCGAGAGGAGTTGAAAAAACTTTACATCAACCTTCCCAATGCCCAAATCAGCACCTACACCTACAAGCCATTGGTTGGGATGACCTCCCAAACCGATGCCAAGGGCATGACCACCTATTACGAGTACGATGCCTTCGGAAGGTTAAAGTATGTGAAGGACCAAAACGGCAACATCGTAAAAAGCAATGATTACCATTATAAGAACTAAGCGCTCGATCATGAACAGATACACAAAATTTTTATCCATATCGCTGGCACTGGCTGTCCAGCTCGGCACGGCACGTGCACAGAACCTTGTTTTAAACACCTATTCGGGCCAGCGCACGATTACCGCAGGCAAGAGCGTAACCCTCAAGGATGGGTTCTACGTTCCAGAGGGGAATACGCTGCGCATCTTTACCGGGACAAGCTATGTAAACTGCTTCCCCTTGAGCGCTGCGCCCAGTGCGAACCAGAACTACATTATGAGCCGGGTGTTCAAGACCGCAGGCGTAAACAGTGGCAATATAGACAATGCCAGGAGCGCCTGCGAGGAGATGCGGACCATAGCCTATTTCGATGGCTTGGGACGTCCAATCCAGACGATCTCGGTACAGGCCAGCCCAACGGGCAAGGACATCATCCAGCCCATGGCCTACGATGCCCTCGGTCGGGAGCGCTTCAAGTACCTGCCCTACACCGAGGCGGGCAACAACGGCGCCTACCGTGCAGACGCGTTGAGCATCGGCCAGCCAGCCTTTTACACCAGCACGGGCGATGCGGTAAAAACGCCGAAGCCATTCTCCGAAACGGTGTTCGAGGCCAGTCCGCTCAATCGAGTGCTGCAGCAGGGTGCCCCGGGCATCATCTGGCAGCCATCGGTAGGAGTGGATACGGGCCATGTGGTGAGGACCGACTACGGAACCAATGCCACGGGCGAGGTCAGGCTCTGGACGGTGGGAACCAACGGCGCTTCCTCCCTTAACGCCTTTTACCAACCCGGGAAGCTCTACAAAACAGTTAGCAAGGATGAAAACTGGAAAACTGCCGACGGAAAGGCCGGAACCACCGAGGAGTTCAAGGACTTTGAGGGGAGGGTCGTGCTGAAGAGGACCTGGGAAACCGGCACCAAAAGCCTAAGCACCTACTATGTTTACGATGACCTCGGAAATTTGGATTATGTACTTCCGCCAGCGGTAAACGAGAACGGGATCGCGGGCTATGCCAATCTGGCTTCCTTCATCGAGACAGATGAGGCCTTCCTGCGCTATATCTATGGTTACCATTACGATGGCAGAAAGCGGCTGATCGAAAAGAAGATCCCGGGCAAGGGCTGGGAATACATGGTGTACAACAAGCTCGATCAGGTAGTGCTGACCCAGGATGCCAACCAGCAAACAAAGGGTCAGTGGCTGTTCACCAAGTACGATGCACTGGGCAGAACGGTTTATTCGGGAATCTACAACAGCCCCGATACGAGAAACAACCTACAGACATCGGTAAACGGGCAGGGTGTGCTCTGGGAAAGCAGGGACAACGGTACCACAATAGGCTACACCAACAGCGCCTTTCCTCAGACCGCCACAAGCAACCAAACCATCAGCTACTATGACGATTATGCCTTTCCGGGCAATACGCTGGGCGGTGCAGCTGCCGGGCAGATGGACGGGGCAAGGATAAAGGGACTGCCGACGGGTACCAAGATCACTACGCTCGGCACGGGGACCATGCTCCTCACTACGTTCTACTACGATGAAGAAGGGAGAACGGTGCAGACCCGCGCGGAGAACCACCTTGGCGGAAGGGACATCACCGACAATACCTACAACTTTGCAGGCGAACTGACGGCAAGCCTGAGGACCCACACCCAGACCTTGAACGGAGCGGAGACGAAGATAGCCAACCGCTACGAGTACGACCATGCGGGCAGGAAACTGGCCACCATGGAAAGCATTAACGGGCAGGATGAGGTTACCCTGAGCAAGCTGGACTACAACGAGCTTGGCCAATTGAAGGGCAAGAACCTGCACGGTACCGACGGGACAACCTTTATGCAGAACACGGGCTTTGCCTACAACGAGCGGGGCTGGATGAAGGGCAGTACGAGCAAGGAATTCTCGATGGAACTGAGGTATGCAAATGGCACCCTGCCCCAGTACAATGGTAACATTGTCGACCAGAAATGGGGCCTAGGGGCAGTACTACCAAACACTTATACCTATACCTATGATGGATTGAACAGGCTCAAAAAGGGCATAAGCACAGGCATTGTAATGAGCGAGGAACTCACCTACGATGTGATGGGCAACATCAACACCCTCAACCGAGACAACACAGGTGCCAACCAATATAGCTATACAGGTAACAGGCTGAACTCGGTAGCTGGCGTAACGGCACAGAACTACCAATACGATGCCAACGGGAACGCCACCTTGGATGGCCGGAACGGGATGGCACTCACCTACAACTACCTGAACTTGCCCGCAACGGCCAACAAAGCGGGCGTATTGGTAGCCTATACCTACGATGCTTCTGGTAAAAAACTCACCAAGAACAGCAATGGCGCAATAAGGCAGTATGTAGATGGGATTGAGTACAATGGAAACACGATCGACATTATCCACACCGAAGAAGGCGTAGCGCAAAACAATAGCGGAAACTACAGTTACCACTACAACCTTACAGATCACCTTGGAAATGTGCGATATACTTTCGATATTTACAACGGAGCGGTAAGAAGGCTTCAGGCAGATGATTACTATGCCTTTGGAAAGAGAAGGTCGGTATCGCCAGTTGGATTGGACAACAAATACCTGTACAACGGAAAAGAGGTACAGGATGAGTTAGGTGAACATTATGATTACGGAGCAAGGTTTTATGATCCTATTATTGGTAGATGGAATGTTCCGGATATGCTTGCTGAAATGGCACCAAACCTAACTCCATTCAGATATTGTTTCAATAATCCAGTTAATTATACAGATCCTTTTGGACTGTGGGAAAGAACCGCCAATGGTTATAGTACAGATAAGAAAGAAGATATAGAACGATTTCTTTCCATGATGCAAACCGAATCTGCACTGAACAATAAGCCAAATATGTCCCAAATATCAAGCTTTCTTGATGCGGAGATGAAAACGGAAGGGTCTGGAATATTAAGTAACGGAGGAAAACTAATGGAAGGGTTCAATATAAGCAGCCAAAAAGATTTTTATGGCGGCAATAATTGGGTAACTGACCACAAATCCTATAATAAGTTTTGGCATCGCATACAAGGAGATTTAACCCCAGAAGCGTTGGACCCAAGGACCTTGAATCAGCAGTGGTATGGACTACTTGGCGATCTTTCTTACCCGGGCGGGGACAATCCAAAGAAATACAATGGAAAATATGATTACTCTTACCAACCAACTAACATTGTTGAATACCCCGGAATTTGGCATGATCTCAATTATGATAAGGCTGGAATAAACGGAATCAAAGGTTTAGCAACAAGTCCAAAGGTGATTAACGCTGATTGGACCTTTGTAGGACAAGAATTGTTTTTAGCGGCACACCCGATGTTAAGTGTTAAGCAAAGAGCTCAAGCTTTAATTTTGGGAGCTGGGCTTGGAATAATAGCCTTGCCTAAAACGCAGGTGTTTCTTCCATTGAAAATAATTTATAAAAATAAATAATGAAATATATTTTTCTTTTTTTAACAGCATCAATTTTAGCTTCTTGCAATATTAGTGCTGGAACCCATGGATCATTTAAGCAGTATGATTTCAAAGTCTCAAAGACAATTTTAGAAAAAGCTGTAAATGCCTTAATTGAAAATAATCCAAATATTATGAGGGATAGCTTGAAAACCCTTGATAACTACAACGATGGAACTACCTACTTCACTATAAAGATTGCAAGTAGTGGTATAAATAATGAATATGTAGTAAGGTATTACGGCGATGAAAAAGACTGGAATAGCGAACGCTCCTCTGCGATTTTTATTTGCTATGCCTACCATAATAACTATGGAGGCACAAGTGAAACTGATAAATTAACCAACGCTGAAAAAAAGGATCTATTAATTTATTTTGAAGCGAATTTTATAGAAAAATTACATAAGGAATTGGCTTTGAGTCAGAAGTAATTTATATACGGTACTGGCCCCTCGCCGGCGCACGCGTGTCGCGTGTGGGAAATGAATAGAATTACTACAAGCCCAACGATGTAAAAAATCGTTGGGCTTTGCTGTTTTATGATGCATAAGCTTTTTTGGCTTTAAAATCTCTTATAAGTGCGTCAATTACCAGGAACACCTCAGCTGGCGCACGCGTGTCGCGTGTGCGCAATGAATAGCATTACCACAAGCCCAACGATGTAAAAAATCGTTGGGCCTTTTTAGTCCAAGTTTAAGGTGTTTTAGTATTTTCGAAATAAGTCAAATACTAGTCTCAAAAACGGTAGGCCCCCCAGCTGACCCGCGAAGGCTTTGGCACAAACAATTATACTTGCTATGAGGGGAACAAGCTTAAGGAAATAAAGGGCTTTACCAACAGTCTGTACACGTATGATGTAAACGGAAACCTCAAAACAGACAGCCAGAAAGGAATCACTTTACAGTATAATTACCTCAACCTTCCAAGCCAAGTTACCGGAAGCCAAAGCATATCGTATACTTACGATGCTACGGGAAAGAAGCTCAAAAAGGTGTCTGTTTTCTGAATGGGAAGATCTACCGTTCTTGGAAATAATGAATATCTTTACAACGAAAAGGGGATCTAGGAAGGACAAATTTACTTGTTGATGGAGCAATGTTTTTAGGGGAAACTGCTTTTGATGATTCACATTACACGGGACAAAATTATCGCGACCCTTCAAAAATGGTGACTGACAATACCGCGGTTAATACTCAAAGATAAATTAAAATTCATGAGAACTATATATTATTGGATGAACGATTTTATACGAAAAACCAGAAACGAATCTGATCCATCCTTTTCAGCCTTGATGATGATTTCTTTTTTTCAAGTCTGGAATATTATTGTCATACTAAGGCTTTTCTTTAATCCAGGTGGCAAGAAATTGGCAATTGCGTCAGAAGTAGTCCCAGTTTCTATTGTTTGTTATCTTAGCCTTTTAGCTTTTGATTTTTTTTATTTGTATAAGAGACGACAAATTTATTTTGCTAGGATTGAAAATAGAAGTGATTTTTGGTATCGATTTGGACGAACTGCCTTTTGGATATATTTTATTTATTCAGTAATCTCAACAGTTGTGGTATTGCTTTTTTTCTGATTTTATCTCCTAAGCTTGCGCACGCGTGTGGCGTGTGCGAAATGAATAGAATTACCATAAGCCCAGCAATGTAAAAATTGTTGGGCTTTTTTAATCCAAGTCTAATGTGTTTAGTATTGTCGAGTTAAGTCAAATAAAAGGCTCAAAAAAGGCATAAGCCGCCAGTTGACCCGCGAAGGCTTTGGCACAAACAATTATACTGGCTATGAGGGGAACAAGCTTAAGGAAATAAAGGGCTTTACCAACAGCTTGTACACCTATGATGTAAACGGAAACCTCAAAACAGACAGCCAGAAAGGAAACACTTTACAATATAATTATCTCAACCTTCCAAGCCAAGTTACCGGAAGCCAGAGCATATCCTACACCTACGATGCTACGGGAAAGAAGCTCAAAAAGGTGTCCGCTGCTGGAACGGTTGATTATGTGGATGGCATCCAGTACAAGACCGGAAACATTATAGACTGTGTACAGACTGAAGAGGGCATTGCCAGAAACAGCAACGGGAACTACACTTACGAATACAACCTGAGCGACCATCTAGGCAATGTGAGGGCATCATTTTACAAAAACCCGAACACACAGTTATTAGAAGTTTTACAGCGAGACAATTATTATGCTTTTGGGCTTAGAAAATCTGCCGTTTTTGGAAATAATAAATATCTTTACAATGGGAAAGAGATTCAGGAGGAGTTAGGGGAGTATGATTACGGAGCAAGATTCTATGACCCGGTTATCGGTAGATGGAACGTGGTGGATCCGTTGGCAGAATTCCATTTCAATAGTAATCCATATAATTATGTTTTAGATAATCCTATTGCGTATATGGACCCCTTTGGTTTAGATACAGTTAAAACCAATCAACTAGTGCCACCCGCTCCTGGAGTTACTCCATTCAACCCTAATGTAGACGTAATTCAGTTGGATGATATTAGTGTCGTAGTGGTAAGGCCTGTTACAACTTCTCAAGATAATACAAGAAATAATATATTACCTTTAGCTCCAAATAATGCGATATTGGCCCCAGGACAATCGAATCCTACTTTAAATGCAGCTAGTCAAGCTCAAACAGCTTTTGATTTGATAAATGAAGTTAATCCTAAGATGTGTAAATTTGCACCATACTCAGGTGGAGCCTTAAAAGTCGTCGATCTGATGAATTCAAGAAATGGAAAAGAGGCACAAGAAAAAGTCTTAAGTTTTGC
The DNA here is from genome assembly GCF_003173595.1 of Pedobacter yonginensis. Lineage (GTDB taxonomy): Bacteria > Bacteroidota > Bacteroidia > Sphingobacteriales > Sphingobacteriaceae > Pedobacter > Pedobacter yonginense. The sequence continues at coordinate 1,282,503 of NZ_QGNZ01000001.1, read as the reverse complement.
AATAGAACAAATAGGTGCTAAACTTGTAGGTTCTGGAACTGGTTTTACTGCGTTACAAGGAGTTCATTATTACTACAATAATACTTTAAGAGGGCTAAGCGAAATGGCTAATGCGGAAAATAAAGAAATGTTGTTTAATAGAAATATGTATAGGGTAAGCGGTGACGAAGTTTATATAAAAAGAGAAAGCCAAGCTAATAAGCGAATGTATGAATATTTAAATAAGATGAGAGAGATAATGAATCAGGACAAACGATGAAAAAAATAGGATTTATGACGCTTTTATTAGCTTTTATGGTATCGTGCTCCCAAAGTGAGAACAACAATAAGAAAGTATCGAGTTCGATCAGCAGTATCGAAGAGAATAAAGATAGTTTATTGGTTGATACCCTTATCAAACAACAAAAATTTATTTTAGCAAATGCCAAAATAGATAGTGTTATACTTTCAAAGCCTTTGAATCAAAAAGGATATTATTATCTTCAGAAAGGTTTTAGCTGCTTAATGTTAGGACATCATAAAGAAGCGGTATCTAACTTTGAACTAGCAATTTCATTAGGGTATAAAGTTGAGGAATCTAAAGCGATGATTGTAACAGCAAAAAAAATGAAAGAAACTTATGATCAATACAATTAAGGACTTTATTATTTCTTTCAATGTATACTCTTATTATTTTGTTGAATCTTTTTGGTTAACAGATGGGAATCATTCTAAAGAGTATAAAATTGGATCTAGTTTAACTGTTTTGTTAATTGTAAATTTCGGATGGATATATTTTATAAATAATCAAATTCCATTTAATTGGAAAGCAGCTGTTTTTTTTACTGGTTGTTATAATCTTTTAATTTTTGCATTTTTTCATACAAAGATTACGGGTATAATTGAGCGTAATAAATCAAAGAGATTTGTAAGATATTATCCTTTTTTTATTGTGTATTTAACAGTTGGGATCATTCTTTTTTTTATTGACATCTTTTATTATTAGATAACTTAATCTCAGCTGGCGCACGCCTGTCGCGTATGCGAAATGAATAGAATTATCACAAGCCCAACGATGTAAAAAATCGTTGGGCTTTTTTAAGTTAAGTATAATGTGTTTAGTATTTTCGAGTTAAGTCAGATATCAAGCTCGAAAACGATATATGCCCCAGAACGGCCAACAAGGCGGGCGTATCGGTAGCCTATACCTACGATGCTTCTGGCAAAAAACTCACCAAGAACAGCAATGGCACAATAAGGCAGTATGTAGATGGGATTGAGTACAACGGCAACACGATCGACATCATCCACACCGAGGAAGGCGTAGCGCAAAACAATGCCGGAAACTATGGCTACCACTACAACCTTGCAGACCACCTTGGAAATGTGCGATATACTTTCGATATTTACAACGGAGCGGTAAGAAAGCTTCAGGCAGATGATTATTATGCCTTTGGAAAGAGAAAGTCGGTATCGCCAGTTGGCTTGGACAACAAATATCTGTACAACGGCAAAGAGGTACAGGAAGAATTGGGCGAACAATACGATTACGGAGCAAGGTTTTATGACCCGGTTATTGGTAGATGGAATGTGGTGGATCCGCTTGCGGAAGCATCAAGGAGATTTAGTCCATACAATTATAGTTTTAACAATCCGATAAGGTTTGTAGATCCAGATGGAATGCTCCCTGAAGATAAAAGTCATACTCTGACACTCGAAGAACAAGCCCAAGCTGATTCCCAAAGGGCGATTGAAGGGCAGAATTTTGTAAATGATTTTAAGATTGAATGGCAGAATTTTTTAGCGGGCGTATATGGTTTTGAAACAACCAATCAGGATAATAGTAATCTCTATCCGGAGCAGGAAAATGAGCGAAATTATATTGCCGGAGATTTATCTGATAAAGACATTGATGGGGTTGGGGTACAAAACCCAAAGGATCCAAAACAGTATAAGCAACTATCAAAAGGTGAGATTGAACAATTGATAAAGAGCGGCTTATGGGATCATAGCGATAAAGGTAAAGGAGGAGGTAAACTTGATCTCTACAAAGACAAAAATGGTAATGTCTATGAGATGCGCAAGGGTGGAAAAGGATCAGGCGAGCCGATAGGAATTAACTTGAAACATTTGGATCAAATGAGCTTATCATTAAATGGATTTTGGAATACAAAATATAGATTTACAGGTCCATTAGCACCTGCTATACTTCCTACTCCGATTATTGCTCCCTTGCCTACCTTTACGCCAATGGAAATGCCAGTTGTCCCAAGAGTAGTACTCCCTGAATTCTTTTTTTGGTAAATTTTGTATATGAAGAAGCATGAAATAATATTGACACTGGGAATATGGGATTTTGAAGATATTTCTCACGACGAAATAACCAAGGAGATTGGTGTGATTCCAATCAAGCAATATTTTAAAGGACAGAAGGTAAATAGTAAACTTCCAGAGTCTAAGCTAGCAAAAGAAAATGGCTGGATCATAGAACCACCTGGGTTTCAAAAATACGATGACTTTTCATCCCAAATGGATTCCTTTATCACGTTAGTAAAGTTCAAGTACAAGTTCTTTAATATGTTATTTGAAAAATACCATTGTGAATTTTCGTGTGCTATATTTTTATCTGAAGGAAGTGAAGATAGCACTCCATGGGTTCACCTTGGGGATGATTATAATGAGGTTTTTGGCGAAAACAATGTTCATTTCGACTTAGATTTATATAGAATCCCGTAAAATCCTCAGGTAGCCACTCAGCTGGCGCACGCATGTCTCGTGAGCGAAATGAATAGAATTACCACAAGCCCAACGATGTTACAGATCGTTGGGCTTTATTAATCCAAGTTTAATGTATTTAGTATTTTCGAGTTAAGTCAAATATCAAGCTCAAAAAAGGTATAGGCCGCCAGCTGACCCGCGAAGGCTTTAGCACAAACAATTATACAGGCTATGAGGGGAACAAGCTTAAGGGAATAAAGGGCTTTACCAACAGCTTGTACACCTATGATGTAAACGGAAACCTCAAAACAGACAGCCAGAAAGGAATCACTTTACAGTATAATTACCTCAATCTTCCAAGCCAAGTTACCGGAAGCCAGAGTATATCCTATACTTACGATGCTACGGGAAAGAAGCTCAAAAAGGTGTCCGCTGCTGGAACGGTTGATTATGTGGATGGCATCCAGTACAAGACCGGAAACATTATAGACTTTGTACAAACTGAAGAGGGCATTGCAAGAAACAGCAACGGCAACTACACCTACGAATACAACCTGAGCGACCATCTGGGCAATGTGAGGGCATCGATTTACAAAAATCCGAACACACAGTTATTAGAAGTTTTACAGCGAGACAATTATTATGCTTTGGGCTTAGAAAATCTGCCGTTTTTGGAAATAATAAATATCTTTACAATGGGAAAGAGATTCAGGAGGAGTTAGGGGATTATGATTACGGAGCAAGGTTTTATGATCCGATTATCGGCAGATGGAATGTGGTGGATCCCTTGGCGGAGAAGTATCAGCATTGGTCTCCATTTAATTATGCTACAAATGAACCTGTATCAATTATTGATCCTGATGGTAGATCGCCATACGCCTTTTCTACGAGGTATGTTGACCCTCACGGCAATACTATAATCAATACAGATGATGGTAGGAATGATTTTTTTATGGTACCTTGGAATCGTCTTAATGAATTTCGGCAAAATGCATATTGGTCAAGTTTGCCAAATACTGGTCAGTCAGATTCACAAGGTTGGAACAATTACTGGCGAAGTGAATTTAGCCAAGTTCTTACTGAGGCTCAAATTGATAGGGCGGGTATCAATACATACAGACGAGAGGCTACTAAAGCCGCATTAGTAAAATCTATAATAACACATAGTGTAGCTGATTCATATGCTGCTGCGAAAGTGGTATTAGCTGATAGGTGGGGCGACCCAGTTGTTGTAACGACTAATATTGTTAGAGGGTTACATGCCTTTGTGAACATGCCATTTCCTAAAGCTGAACCTCATTTCGGATTTCCTGAAGTTGGAAACAATTTAAATCATGCAACAAGATATTTGGTCGAATCGGGGTTAAATATTGAAAAAAGTAAAAACAGCGATAATGAACGATCTGAAGCCAGCATCTAGGTATAAAACAAGTGTCAGAATTCAAGGTGTAGTCAAGGTCGATGGGGTGACTATAAAATATAGCGGCATAAAGCTTCCGAATGGTAGAATAAATATTGGGACAATGCAACCACCAAGAAAATGATTAAAAGAAAGCTTAAACAACAAGAAATTGATTTGATTAGCTATATGATCGAAATTACAGAAGAAGGCAAACGGATTGTTTCTAAGTTACCAGAAATCTTCGTCGAAGAAATGAATGATGGGGGAATGGGAAGCCTTAGAGTTGTGGTAGATGGAGAAGATAATAGGCGCACAGGTGGTGTCCTCGTGGATAAGGACTTCTATGACGAAGATGGAATGCTCTTAATTGTATCTATAATCTTAGATGCCGATAAGAATTTTTATGAATTGGACATTTTTAAGGGAGACTTTTCTCCCTTAAGAAGATTTCCTAGCGTTCCCTAAGCTGTCTCAAGCGTATCTCGGGTGAGAAATGAATAGAATTACCATAAGCCCAGCAATGTAAAAATTGTTGGGCTTTGTTTAATCGAAGTCCAAAGGGTTTATTATTTTCGGATAAAGTTAAATAAAGGCTCAAAAAGGACATAAGAATAGGCTTAGAATGAAATACGAATATCTTTAGGTATAAGTGTTGCAGCTAGAGTCCATGAATCCAGAGTGAATAGGTTTTCAGGCGTCCGAATTCGTACCTTTAGATGATGTCAAACAGACTTTAGAAAGAGGCGTTTTTGGTCGAATTCTGAACAAGATGATGCCAATTGAATCTTCGATTGCGAACTATGTGGGTAATGGACTAAAGTAAACATAAAAATGAAAAAGATACTTATCTTGGTAATTATGATATGTCTATTTATCTGTATCAAGTTTAAAATGGACTCAAAGAAAAATGCGCCTCTTGATAAGCTTTTAATTAATCATGTTTATCTTACAGGGACTGTAGTGTCTTACGATAAATCTACTAATCATTCTTTTGGAATTGTAAGGGTTAAAGTTGGGAAATCAAATGTAGAAAACATTGACTTTTCAAAATCCGATTTTTTATTTCCTTATAGGGTAAAAAAAAACTATGCAGAATTATATGGTTACATTCCGCCAGAAATAAAGGTTGGACAAACCATAATTCTAGATTCGAATCAAAAATCGGTTAAGTTTTATCAAAATGATAGTCTTTTAACGAGATTCGGCATTTACATTACTAATGATGAACGGAATATAGTTTATGTCAGAGAAAATACAAGATTTAGGTAATTTCCCCAGCTGGCGCACGCCTGTCGCGTGTGCGAAGTAAATAAAATTACCACAAGCCCAACGATGTAAAAGATCGTTGGGCTTTTTTAGTCTAAGTTAATCGGTTTTAGTGTTTCAATCCACACCGAAGCTTCTACGTACGATTAGCGATTCTACACAAGCAATTTACCAGCACATGTCGCTTAAAAATTTTGATTCAAGCTACAATTACTTTAACAAGCATTTTATATTTTAGCTTAATGCAAGCGATTACTCTAACGCTGGCGCAGGCCAGAAAAATTATTTTAGATGCAGCAGGCTTGGCAAGTCCGGCTCAGTTTGGTTATGGAATAGAAGCGGTTAATAAGGTGATCCAGCATTTGGGATTTGTGCAGCTCGATACCAATTACGTGGTTGAGCGGGCCCATCATCATGTGCTATATACCAGAGTTCCAGATTATGAAATTGGCTGGTTGTCAGCGCTATGTGAAGAGGGGAATGTATTTGAATATTTCAGCTCGGATGCTGGCTATTTGCCGATGGAAGATTTCCGCTTTTCATTGCCGATAAAACAAGCATTTAAAACCCAGCGGAAAGAAATTAGCAAGCCCGAAATCCTTTTGATGGAGCAGATAATGGATCAAGTAGAAAGAGATGGTGCCGTACGGGTGGGCGATTTTGAAAACGATAGGGTAGAGGCAAGTACCGGATGGTGGGACTGGCGCCCCGCAAAAGTTGCCTTAGAGCGATTATATTTCGACGGTAGGCTGATGATTAGTCGCGACAGTAAGTTCCACAAAAGGTACGATGTTCCACTAAATCTGGTGCCTTTAGATACCGACATGACCCTGCCAACCAACATAGAGTTTGCCCGTTTTATCATCAAAAGAACTTTGGGCGCATTGGGCATTGCCACCGTGAAAGAAATGGCTTGGCGGGCTAGAAGAATAAAAGGAAATTTGGTAAAAACCGAGTTGCAAAAAATGGTAGAAGAAGGCGCTGTTTTAAAGGTACAGATAGAAGCCCTTAAAGGCCCACATTACATGCTTCGAGAGCAAAAGACCGACGTGCAAATATCCAATGAAGTATTTATACTTTCTCCATTCGATATTCTGAATGTTTTTCGCCATCGCCTGAGGGAATTTTTCGATTTTGATTATCAAATTGAGTGTTTTGTTCCGGCAGCAAAACGAAAATATGGATATTTTTCCTTGCCCATTTTAGCGGGCGATACCTTCATTGCAAGGATGGATGCCAAAGCCGATCGTAAAAAGAAGATGCTAATGGTGCATAACATTCATTTTGAAGAAGTTCCAATCAACAAACAGTTAATAGAAAAATTTAGTACTGCATTAAAGGCATTCGCCACATTTAACCAATGTTACGACATTCGCTTTGCAAAATCCAACCGAGCAGACGATCTCGAAAGGTTACAAAATACTTTTTGATGATGTAAAAAATTTGTTAATGGCGTTTTTAAATGTACTTCTCCAATGCCATATGATTAGAGTTGCAACACATTTTATATATTTGAGAAAAATAAAAGATAATGCAAACCGGAACAGTAAAATTTTTCAACGAAACCAAGGGCTTTGGTTTCATAAAAAGCAGTACAGGAGAAGAAGTTTTTGTACATGCTTCAGGATTGGTACACAACATTAAAGAAGGCGATGAGGTAACTTTTGAGCTGCAAGATGGCAAAAAAGGTGTAAACGCAGTTGATGTTAGAATCGCGCTAGTATAAATCAAAAAGCTCCAAAAGCAAAATGCAGTTAGATTATCTCTTGCTGCATTTTTTTTGCCTAATGGATAAGGGCGGAGAGAGACTTGAATTGTTCTGATAAATCAGCAAATTCAATTAAGCTAAGCGTTTTTCCATTCCGATAAGCACAATATGCTCCTGTTTCGGTTCGCCGAAACGCCCTTCAATATCTTCAAACGCAATCGATTTACCAGTTGCAATATATCCATGTCTTTCGTACCAAGCGATCAGTTCTGTTCTACTGCTAATTACGGTGATGGCAATCCGGTTACATCCATTAGCCAAAGCAAATGCCTCGGCTTCTTTCAATAAAGCCTTTCCAATACCTTTCGCCTGATGGCTTGGCGAAACTGCAAACAAACCTAGGTAAAGTTCTGGTTGCTTAATTTCTAAATAAACACTTCCTAAAATTGCCCCATCTGCATCGCAATACTTTAGGATGCATACCTTTTCATGGTCTAAATAGCCCTCAAGCGTTTGCTCATCAATGCGAATGCCCCCCAAAATTTCAGCTTCGGTCGTCCAGCCTTTTTTTGATTCATCACCACGATAAGCGCTGTTAATCAGTTTTTGTAATTGTGGTATATCTTTATCATTCGCTTTGCTAATCGACATTGTATTTTGTTTTAAGGAGCGAAAATAAAATAAATTACGCAGTTCGGATTCAACTAAACAAAAACAAATTTGAATTTTCTCTCAACTATTTAAGCCCAACATTGTTCTTCCTAAAAATTAAGCGATGATTGAAAAAAAACAACTCCTATCCGAAAATCTTAAAGACTTTATGGACTATTCGTTAGAAGTAATGAACAGTATGGATGGCGCGGCAGACCATAATGCAAATGAAGTTGAAATGGTTAACGACAAAATCGATAACCTTAAAGAATATTTGGAAAATTTAAAGGCATCATATAACGAACATACCCAATATGGGCACGATTCGAGTCAGGATGCCCCGATAAGCGATATCGTTTTATAATCTATTCACCCTTTTCGTAGCGTTTGTCTCCTTCCTCATCTTCATGCACAATGAGAGAATCGGGCCTTGCACCAGCAGGGTTCGATCCTGTTCCTGTAGTTTTAGGCGTATTGAGCAAATCGTTGTTGTTTTCAGGCTTTGGCTGGATGTCGTCGTTCCCTAAAGCTTTTTGATTAAGTTGTTCCTGATCTTTTCTTTCGTTGCCATTTTCTAGGCCTGTATTCTTGTTTTCTTGATTTGCCATAACTAAGGGATTTATAAAGAAACAAGAATTAACTCGGAAGGTTTAATGAAACTGCTTTTTTTGATTCATGAATGTTTTTTTTTACCCAATAAATTTTTGCTTCGATCTCTTGCTATAATGCTGTTAATGGTTTCTAAAAATTGATCGAAATTAAGTGGCTTAACCAAAAAGCGATCGCCCTCCGCAAAAGCATCCATAGCGTAATTGCGATGTGCAGTTATAAAAATTACGTAGGCAACCTTCTCCCTTAGCATTCTGGCAATATCAATACCCGAAACGCCCATTTCAATATCAATTAGAAGAAAATCTACTTTCTCAAATTTCCAGAAAGCAGCCGTGGCATCCAGTGGGTCAGTAAAGCTACATTTAAGCGCTAACTTTTCCGTTAAAGAAACATAGTGCTCTAAAATATGCACCATTGCTTTGTCATCATCAATAATCACACAACTGTAAGCTGCTCTTTTTGAGCCATTCATAAGGATTTGATTTGGGGTTTTCGATGTTAAATATACTGGAATAGTTTTTTTTGAAAAAAATCATTTTGTTCATTTTTTAATAATTGTTTCTTGAATGAACAGGTTATTTACAAATTTTAGGTTTGTAATTATAATGCATTGGTTTACAGCACGTATTTTCTGTAAAAAAGATGAGAATTGGTTTGGAAAAGATTCGGTTTTGGTATGCATAAATTCTTTACAAAAAATATTTGGCGAAAATAATATCGGATCGCATTTTTTGAATTATATTTAACCCTGGTGACGATATATCTCCTGATTTGGGTCTGGTTTGCTATTTTAAAGTTGCGGTGAGAGGTAACATTAAGCTATGATTTTATAAGCAAAAAAGACTAACACCTGGTGTCCAATCTAGATGGTACTTCAAATCCCAAAGAATGTTGCAGGGTGCTTATGCACCCTGCATTTTTTAAGGTAAAATTTTCTGTCCACAGAAGATTCTAAAATCAAATCTCCTCCCTTAAATGAAAACATCAATCGTCCTATTCTTTGTATGTATAATTCAAACATTCAATGGTTTAGCTCAGCAGCCAGATTCTGTAATCTACATCAAGGTCGATTTCAAAAAGAAAATGCAGGTAATCGAAAATATTGGTTCATCAGGCTGTTGGTTTTCTGAAGGTATCGGAAAATATTGGCCCACTGAAAAAAAGGAACGCATTGCAGAACTGCTCTTCAGCAAGCAAAGCGATGAAAATGGGCAGCCTTTAGGCATCGCACTCTCTGCTTGGAGATTTAACATTGGCGCTGGTACATTAGAACAAGGCGATAAAAGCGGAATCAAAGATTTCCGAAAAAGATCCGATTCATTTTTAAACTCAGATGGTACTTACGATTGGACAAAACAAGAAGGCTATCGCTTTTTTCTGCAAAAAGCCAAAGATTACGGCGTAGAAACGCTAATTGCATTTTCGAACTCACCTCCAGTACAATACACCAAAAACGGACTTGGTTTTAAAACCGAAAAGGATTATCAATCGAATCTTAAAGCCGATTCATATATCGATTATGCCAGGTTTTTAACAAATGTAACCAAACATTTCGACGAAGTGGGTTTTCATTTCGATTATGTAAGCCCGGTTAATGAGCCTCAGTGGGATTGGTCGCGCAAGTATATGGAGGCAGATCAGGAAGGAAGCCCTTGGACAAACGACGAGATTTTCAAAATAACCAAAGCATTAAACGATCAGTTTGAAACAGCAAAGCTGAAGAGCAAAATTATCATTCCAGAAGCTGGAATGTTAAACTATTTGTACAACGGTTCTGGCAAGGCATCCAACCAAATCCAGCAGTTTTTTGGTCAGAAAAGCCAATTTTATATAGGCAATTTAAAACATGTTTCAAAAACCATTGCAGGGCACAGTTACTTTACCGAAGGCAATAACGACGAATTATTAAGCACACGCCAACACCTGGCCGATACCGTTAAAAAGTATAACATTCATTTCTGGCAATCAGAATATTCGATGTTAGCAGACGGTTTTAAAGAAGGGCAAAAAACCGATCGCACGGCAATGGATTGTGCCTTATTCCTTTCCAAAGTTATTCATACCGATTTAACAGTAGGCAATGCCACGGCTTGGCAGTTCTGGAATGCCTACGAACCTGGTAGTGCCACCATGAATACACGCTATTACCTCATCGCCTTGCAACCAGATCCCGATTTTAAGAATGGAAATTTTACACCCACAAAAAACCTTTGGATTCTTGGTCATTTTAGCCGTTTTGTTAAACCGGGCATGACAAGACTCTCAACAGAAAACAAAACGGATTCGAAAACAAGATCAAAGGATAAAAATCTGCTAACCGCTGCATTTGTTGATGGGGCAGGAAAGTTAGTCACTGTTGCAATCAACTATGGCTATGTTGCACAACAAGTAAAAATTGAGAGGATGAATACCTTACATGCCTATAAAAAAGGCACACGCTATCTTACCACATCCGATGAGCAGGTGAATTTGCAACCAGAAAAAATCGACGCGTTAAACAGTCAATTGTTGCTTCCTGCACGTTCAATATCAACCATCATTTTTGAATAAAATTAACATTGAACACTTTAATCATCAAACCTTGGTGTTTGATTCCCAGATATTGTGGATAACAAATTGAAGTCTTAACCATAGTCGATTTTTAGAATGCCAAATAACATTTTGCAGCCTAAAAACGATGTTACGAGCGCCATTTCGAACATGAACTTCGTGCCTTACATTTCTTATGAGCTTCGAGGGAAAGAATCCGAAACGGAAAATTACGCGTTAGATTCTATCAAAAGTTTTAGTGCCTTTAACCTCCATAACAATGGTTGGTTTACCTTACTCGTGGGGTTGTGCTTAAGCGGTGTAAAATGACTTTCCAAAAAGTGTTCATAATCATTAATCTGCGTGGCCGGATTCAGCATCAATGGGATTTCGGGTTTTTCGGCCTTCGCAAAGAATTCTTCAAGTTTTTGTATGTCGGGGATGCTCATGCTGCAAAGATAGGGAATTTTGAGGGCTGGTGATTTCAATAATGCATCTTTCCATCACATTATATTTAACCCATGCACCCCTTTCAACAGGATTTAATTTTTTTCAGAATATGATATGCCATGCTTAAACAATTTGTTTAAAACACCAGCCAAGCGAATACCCGCCATTTCCATGCGTTGGTTTGCAATGCCGATATTGGCTTTATAATAGTCTTCAGTTAAAATACTACCCGATGGGGTGGAAGCATAAATCTGACTGCTAATTTGATAACTTTCAAAAATCCAGTCCATCGGTTTTGCACGTTGCCATTTTCTAATTTGGCGGCGAGAAACCGAGTCGTTTTCAGCCATTTGCTCAATGCTTAAGTTTTGATAGTCAATTAATTTACTATCCCAAAGCGAGTGTAAATTTGTACCCTTACCCATAAACTGTACTTGTATGGTATTGCCGCCTTTATCTTCTGCCCGGCTAATGTGCATCGGTTGATGGACATCACCAACCAAGTGAATGATAAATTTCAAAGCCTCAATTTTCTTTGCCTTCGATTCATTGGGATTTTGCAATAGCGAAAGATTTAGATTGTATGCCTGAAACAAATTTTCCACCTGAAGATGTTCAACCGAATCTTTAAGCTGCCCTTTGTTTAAACCAAGAGGTAAGTTGATGAAATGCCAATTCCCTGTGTTTTTATATTCTGGCTGATTTCGGATTTCATCTGCCCAAGTACTTGCATCTTGAATTGATTCGTTGCCAAGCAATTCTTTAACTGCAGCTTTTGCTTCCCCACTCAAGTGCCTATCCGCAATGCTAGCAACGGTTTTATGCCCTTTAAAACCCCAAGAAATTATTATAATTGAAACTATTAATAAAGCAAAAATGCTTAGGTATTTCTTCATGCCGCGAAGATAATCATCTGCTATTTTGTTTGGGTTAAGTTGTGATAATGTTACAAGAATCTAATTTGATACGTATTTTTCCACCCGATTGGCAAAATCATTCAAATCAAAAGGCTTGTTGATGAAGTCTTCTGCATCGCATTTGGATTTTACATCATTCAAATGATTGTTGGCAGACATCATCATAACCGGAATTTGATAGGTTTTAATGCTGTGCTTCAATTGGTTGCAAATGTCCAATCCATTGCCATCGCCCAGCATGATATCTAGGATCACCAAATCGGGCATATGCTCCTGCATTTTTTGCCAAAAGTCTTTGGTGCCAACGCAAGTCCTCACATCGTAAAGTTCTTCCGTAAGCAAAAACTCTATAATTTCCCGAATGCTTGGGTTATCCTCAACTACATAGATGCACTTTTTCATAAGCTTCTATTTTGATGTTCTGATAATATAACCCAATTGATGGCTAGAAGTTTAGCTTAATTGTTAACAATTGCGGAGTTGTTAACTTTGCTCAGATATAGATGGGAAACCAATCCTAGGAAATAAGCTAGAATTGGTTTTTATACGCGTTTACCAAGGGCTTATTCCTGTATCAGGCGCATTGTCGTCACTATAGAATTGACCACTGGGCCCATCGTCTGGTAGAAGGGCGGCCTTAACTACCCGCGCTGCGGCATCTGGCACGGTACCTGGGCCAGAATGGTTATTGAAATCGGTAGCGGTATAGCCTGGATCAACGGCATTCACTTTGAAAGCGGTATCCTTTAAATTATTGGCCAAAACAATGGTATAAGCATTTAGAGCAGCTTTTGATGCAACATAAGCTGTTGGCTTTACTGCAAAATGTTTCCAAGATGGGTCATTATGTAAGGCCAGTGAACCCAATCCCGAAGTCACATTCACAATTCTTGGTGCTAATGAGGCATTCATTAAATCGAAAAACGCCTGCGTTACCGCTATTACGCCAAAGAAATTGGTTTGAAAGACATCCGTAAATACCTTCATATCAGTTTCTAAGGCATTTTGAGGCATCGCCCCTCCAATGCCTGCATTGTTAATCAACACATCCAAAATCTTTATTTTTGCTCCCAAAACTTTGCGGGCGTTTTTAATTGATTCCAAATCATCCACATCAATTTGTATAGCTTCAACCTGCGTTAAACCTTCGGCATGGAGCTGCTTAATCGCATCCTCTCCTTTTTTAAGATCGCGGCAACCTAAATACACATAATATCCCTTTTCCAATAATTGTCTGGCTGTTTCAAAGCCAATGCTTTTGTTAGCACCTGTTATTAATACTGTTTTCATGTCTTTTTTTTATAATACAAAGCTACCTGCACAATTTTTATTGGCGGTAACACATCCAACTGTTTTAATGGTACATTTCACGGATTTGGTTTCGATATCCAGCGGGCGTTGTGGAGGTTTCGCGTTTAAAAAAGCGATTGAAATAAGAAGCATCTGAAAAGCCAAGATCATAAGCGATTTCTTTTGATGATTTTGCAGTGTGAAACAACAAACGCCGAGCTTCCAATACCAATCGGTCGTGAATGTGCTTTATGGCCGGTTTTCCACTTTGTGTTTTAACCAACTCGCTTAAATGGCCTGCCGAAATATTTAACATAGAAGCATAATCGCCCACCTCATGGCATTGCTGAAAACACTCATCTATTTTTGCGTGAAATTTTTTAAGTATAATCTGATCACCGACACAATCACTAACTTTGAACTGTTCGGTATAGAGTTTACTCAAATACGTTAGTAATAGGCTTAGGTAGGCCATCAGCATACGCTGTTGCCATTCATTGGGTTGCTGGTATTCTGCATTAATTTTGAGCAATAAATCTTCGATAAAACCCAAATCTTTCTCACTAAGCAAAAGCTCATGACCATTTTGAACATTTTGAATAAGTGGAAGACTGAGCAGCGCTTCACCACCATGTAAAGAGACAAATGAACTGGTAAAAGCCAAGCCAGTGCTCCAAAGTTCCTTAAATTCTTCTTTAACAATTATATTTTCTGGTCCTGAAAAATAAACGGTATTGTCTTTTAGGATGAAGGGTTCGAGATCTATCCATTGGCGAGTGCCTGCTTTCCGAACCAAAACAATTAAAAAATGATCTTTTCGATGAGGGATGAGCAATTCCGTTTGCTGAGGTAACGTGCCTGTAAAGTTATAAACCCTAAAATGTTGATTTCCAGTTTCATCGGGTTCTAAATGATAAATGGGAAAGTTATGGGTGGCGGTAGGGATTTGCATCAATCAAAATTAGGATTTTTCTCCTGTATTCTTCATCAATAGAAATGCAAATTTCCAAGCAAAATAAATCCGTTACTTGTTAAGATTTACAACAAAGCAAAAATTTTATTTAGATATTTGAAGGATAGGAAAGATTATGAGAATAGCAACTTACAATGTAAATGGTGTTAATGGAAGATTGCCTGTGCTTTTGCGCTGGCTAGAAGAAGCCCAGCCCGATGTGGTTTGCTTGCAGGAGCTGAAAGCGCCGCAAGAAAAATTTCCGGAACAGGCCATTAAAGATGCAGGCTACAATGCCATTTGGCTTGGGCAGAAAAGCTGGAATGGTGTCGCTATTTTAGCACGTGGACTGGAAATAAAAGAATTAAGGAGAGGATTGCCAGGCGACCCAGATGATGAACACAGCCGATACATCGAAGCCATGATAGAAGGAATTGTGGTAGGCTGTTTGTACCTGCCTAATGGCAACCCTGCCCCAGGCCCAAAACTAGAGTACAAACTGCGCTGGTTCGAACGCTTACAATTACACGCTGCAAAATTATTGAGCTACGATTTACCGACCGTGATTTGTGGTGATTATAACGTAATGCCAACAGAACTAGACGTGTACAAACCCGAACGCTGGGTAGATGATGCCTTGTTTAGACCAGAAGTTAGGCAAGCCTTTAAAACCTTGGTAGATCAGGGTTGGACAGATGCCATTCGGAAACTATACCCAACTGAAGTGATTTATACGTTTTTTGATTATTTCCGTAATGCTTATGGCCGGAATGCTGGATTGAGAATTGACCATTTTTTGTTGAGTCCGCATCTAGATAAGCGACTAAAGTCTGCAGGAGTAAATTTAGACGTTCGCGGCTGGGAGAAAACAAGCGACCATGCACCAGTTTGGATTGAGATTGACTAAAAAAACAAACCTAGAAAGCATTTAATCTCCAAAACAGACAAATGCTTAAAGGTTTGTCAATTCCTTTACCTTTTCATTAAATAAAAAACGATCCAAAACCCCATCACTTCCAATTCGCTCAATTTCTCGAAACCTTTCTTTGCTTAATCGGGTTGTCTATAAGTATTTAATAGATTTCCTATGAAAAATTATTTCTCACGAGCGGTGTTCTTTGTATTCGTATTGTACAGCACAATACCAGCAAGAGCTAAGTCAACCGAAAATAGCATTCAGGCGTATTCAATTAACCCTGTCTATCAAGATAACATCGCCCCGGATGTATTCATTAACCAGGCTGTGCTTTACGGAATGAAAGCCATTCAGATGGGTGGCTTAGCCTCAAAAAAAGCTACAAACCCAAAACTTAAAGCCATTGGGGAAATGATGATTGATCAGTACAGCAAGTCAAATCAAGAACTGATTGCACTAGCCAAAACTAAAAACATTGCTTTGCCTATGACTAAGCCACAAGGAGGGCAACGACCAGATGGACGGGTAGATTCAGCCCCAGAAAATCTTCGTGATACATCGAGAAATCAAAACCAAGGGGAGGCAGGCAATTCAGGAACCATAAGCAAAAGCAGCGCCAACACCGAAATGGTGCTGACTGACAGCGATTTAACTCAATCAGTAGAGTCACTCAATAAACGCACAGACAAAGCCTTTGACGAAGCTTACATAAATGCCACCACTCGAAACTATAAAGGCCTAATCGCGCTCTACGAAGCAGGTGCAAAATCAAAAGATAAATCAATTCGCAGCTTTTCAAGCAAATCATTACCCGCTATAAAAAAACAATTGGCAGAAATTAGTCAAATCAAATAGGTTGAAATAAATCACATACCATGAATGTAAAAGCGTTGTTGCCTGAACAAAAGGTTGGAAAACAATCTGATATAGAAGAATCTAGAACGTTTCCAACAAATGAAGAGGCACAACAATGCTTTGATCTAGCCAAGGCCCGATTATTGGATGTATCGAATTGGCATGTCATCAGCAAAATAGAGGCAAGTGCTTTTTGTTTGGTAGATGCAACAAATAGCAAGGTGCAAAGAGGCCCTCAAATAGGCGATTTTATAAGAATTGATGTTCCCGGGCCTGGAACTAAGGCCGGAAAAGGCTTCGATTGGGTTAAGATAGAGCACATGGAAAACCACCAAGAAAACGCCGACCATATTTTTACTATGCGTGCTCGTCCCGATACAGCACCAGCAACTAATGCACACGAAACGACCCATTTTTTCAAATCAGAAGCCACATCTAATTTTATAGTACGTAAGCACGGGTTAACCGTTTCAGCAGAAGTGCATGGCCGTAACGAACTTCCAAATACAGAAGCCGATCATCTTATCGATAAAGCAAGAAACTTAGCGGTTGCAACAGGTAGTTTTTTAGGCTTCTCAGTAGTGCAATGGAATTTATTGGTAAAAGGAATTTTGAGTTAATATTCTCAAAAAAGCTTACTTAAAGTCGTCAACAATTTCCCCGTATTGGTTACTTTCAATCAATCTACAAGTATTTCTTAACGAGCATTTTGATCGCAAATACTTCAGTTATGGCCATCAACGGCGTACTTAAGATCAAATCTCATCCGTTTCAAATTTCTGTCATTCTTAAATCAAAAGGCAAACCTATTGCAACTTTTTTTGTTGTGGGTTTAGTATTTTTTACCTTTACGTTTTACATCCCATTTAGTTTCAATGAGTAAGTCACCCCATCTGCTAAGTAACGAACAACTAATCGAAGTTTTTAACTTAACACCTACAGCTACTGCAATACACGTTGGTGAAACTGCGGTTATTCAAAATGCTAACAATGCAATGCTTGAAATATGGGGCAAAGATAAAAGCGTGATTGGGAAATCTTTAGAGGAAGCCCTTCCAGAACTAAAAGGCCAGCCTTTTGTCGAAATGTTCAGGCGGGTGTGGAATGAAGGACTTATCATCTCCGGAAAAGATACTGCCGCCGATTTAGAAATAGCCGGAAAAGTTCAAACTTTTTATTTCGATTTCGAATATCGAGCCATAAAAAATGATGCGGGTGAAACCATTTGCATATTACATACCGCAGTAGATGTGACAGAACGCTTCTTAAAGCAAGAAGCCATAGAAATGGCTCAAGAAAAAGCGCTCGCCCTGCAAAGAGAGCAGGCGCTTAACGAAGAACTTGCTGCAACTAATGAAGAGTTGGTAGCAACCAATGAAGAGTTACAAGAAACCCAAGAAGCCCTTTCCGTTTTAAATAGCGAACTAGAAGACCGTGTAGAAACAAGGGTAAAAGAACTGATGGAAAGTGAAGAGCGCTTTAAAAATATGGCAGAAGCCACTGATATTTTTATTGCCGTTGGCGATGAACAGGGGAATGGCACTTATTTCAACTCCACTTGGACGGAGCTTACCGCAAGATCAATGCAAGATTTATTGGCTTTCGGCTGGGCAGATTTGTTGCATCCAGATGATCGCCAAAATTATATCAACATCTATTTATCGGCATTAGAATCTCAAAAAGAATTTACAGGAGAATTTAGAATTTTAGCTAAAGATGGCAACTACCATTGGCTATTGGCCAAAGGCTCGCCACGCTTTAGGGCAGATGGGGCATTTCTTGGCTACATCAGCTCGTGCATAGATATTACCGATCGTAAATTATACGAGCTAGAACGCCAGAACCTAAACTCACTTATAGAAGCCAGTGCCGAATTTATCGGGCTTTCCGATTTGAAAGGCAATATCGAATACTTGAATCCCAGTGCCATGTCCAAACTTGGATGGGCAACCTATAACAATCGGACCATGATGGATTGTGTCTATCCCGAAGACAGAACCCAAGCCGAAAATATTTTTGAAGAATTGATTAGCAAGGGTAACGTAAGTTATGAAATTCGCTTTTGGAATGAGCAAACCGAAATTCCATTTTGGATTGATTGGAATGGTTTTTTCATTAAAGACGCACTTAGTAACGAAGTAATTGCGCTTGCAACCGTAAGTTCCGATATTACGGAAAGAAAGCTATACCAAGAAGAATTACAAGCCATAAATGAAGACCTTGCCCTTTCAAACGAAGAATTGGCAACCACTAACGAAGAACTTGCGCAAACGCATGATGACCTGATTCAATACATTAATAAACTATCAGAGAGTGATGAAAAGCTAAGGCAAGCGATTGATACGGGCAAGATGGGTACCTGGAGCATTAATCCGGTAACCATCGAAATTACCGCCTCTCCATTTGTCAAAGAAACACTCGGCATAGCAATAGATGAGCCCGCAACGATGGAAAAAGTTATGGAAGCCGTCAATCCAAAATATCGTGGAATGCTTACCGAAGCTTTAACCAATGCTTTGGAAAATTACACGCCAAGTGAGAACGAATATCTAATTAACAACCTCATTACGGGTGAGGAAAAATGGGTTAGGGCAACAGGAAGGGTGTTTTTAGATAAGGAAGGGAATCCTTTAGAATACTCTGGTTTATTCATGGACATTACAGAGCGTAAACTCGACGAATTGCGTAAAAACGACTTCATCGGCATGGTAAGCCATGAATTGAAAACCCCATTAACCGCCATCAACGGTTTCGTACAAGTATTGCAACGCAAAGCGAAGCTGGCAGATGATGCCTATGCCGCAAATGCACTCGATAAAGCCGCTAATCAGGTAAGGAAAATGACAACCATGATTAATGGATTTTTAAATGTATCCAGATTAGAATCAGGAAAAATACTCATCGAAAAAAGCACATTCAAATTGGATGAATTGTTAAAAGAAGCAATCGATGAAACTTACATCTCTCAATCCACTCATTTGGTAAACTTAGCCAACAATTGCGATGTAGAAGTTTTTGCAGATAGAGATAAAATTGGGAATGTGATTTCCAATCTTATTAGCAACGCGCACAAATATTCTGCAAACGGAAGCCGTATTGATGTGAGTTGTGCAATTAAAAATGGAGAAGTAATCGTAGCAATTAAAGATGAGGGCATTGGCATTAATACTGATGACGCCAATAAGCTTTTTGAACGATACTACCGAGTAAAAGGAAATCATACCATTTCCGGTTTCGGTATAGGCTTATATTTAAGTGCCGAAATTATTTATAGGCATAACGGTAAAATTTGGGTAGAAAGCGAATTGGATAAGGGATCTACTTTTTATTTTACAATCCCTATTAATTAATCTTACTCCAGCTTTAAAGAGGAGGGAAGAATGCGCAATCACTTCCTTCCCTCAAACACCATATCAAATTGGGTCAAGCCGCGTCTGTTTTCGACCGTACCATTTTATTTCTGATTCTGCTTAAGGTTTCCATACGCATGCCCAAATAGCTCGCAATATATTTGAGCGGAATTTGTGTTATCCCTTGCGGACTCATTTCCACAAATCTTTCATATCGTTTTTGAGCAGAAGGAATTCTCGCCAATATGGATCGCTCTGAAGCTTGATGGTATTTCATAGCAAAGATAATTCTACTCAAAATGTTCGTTTCCGGAAATTGCAAGTATAATTTATCGATAAGTTCGTAAGGAATGGCCAACAATTCACAATCGTCCAAGGCCTGTAAATATTCTATGGATGGCTTAACCGTCTGGCTAGGATCGCGAAAGGCGCCAATAATTTCTTTCCCGAAGCTAAACCAAGTGCTGATATCTTTACCATCTTCCTTGATAAATCCCCTCACCATGCCACTATTTACAAAAAATAGATAGTTGTTTGGCTCCAATGGAGAGAGCAGGAATTTATTCTTTTTAACCTGTATGGTAAAAGTTTCGGCAATCAGCGTATCAATAAAACTTTGTGTAATGGGCTGTATAGCATTGAAATAGCGTATCAATTCTATCTGTGGTAGAGCTTGTGGGGATGGCATTGTTGTTTGGTTTTGCATCTATGTACGATAAAACTTATTGGAATGGTTTTTCAAACTGCATGAATTTATCCATAAATGTTTAATGTGTCAAGTATGGTTAAAAATCCATCAAAATTGCTTAAATTTAAAAACACCTCTAAAAATGGAAATCCCATTTTTCTAATCCCACCAGAAAATGTTAAGCAAAGAACAACATGCGCAGGCAAAATCTTTCCTGTCAGAATTAAATAACGCCCGTTATGAATACAGTTTCAGTAGTGAAGATTCATGGTCTATAACAGAATGTACCAGCGCTCAAAAAGCAACAATCGAAAAGGAATTTTATCCGGTGCTCTTTGTCCAATCTGGTTTTGAATCGCTACCGGCATTTTCGAACTTGGTTTCCTCATTACTAAACAAAACGCCAGAAAGTGATTTAGTCCAATCCAATCCATCCAAAGAAAGAATTTTCTTGGTTGCCTACTGCTTGAACAAAAAAGCTTAACCCTAACTCAACCGGTATCCGTCACTTGCCATCACTATCCTAAACGATAGCGCTATCCTTTGGTATAGTAGTATCTTTTTGATCTTTGCTATGGATAATTTTACAGCTCAAAATAAAATTATTTATATGAACATATTACACATCATCTCAAGCCCACGTGGTGGCGCTTCATTCAGTATTAAACTTGGCAATGCCGTTATAGAAAAGTTACAACAGGCCAATCCATCTTCAACATTAAAAGTACATGATTTGACCAATAAGCCCTTTCCTCACTTAGAAGAGGTGCATTTGAATTCATTTTACACTCCCGCAGAACAACACAGTGCAGAAATGACTGAAGCCATCAAGCATTCCGATCAAGCCATTGCCGAACTTTTAGCGGCAGATACAATCGTAATTGGTGTTGGAATGTACAATTTTAGCATTCCCTCAACCCTAAAAGCATGGATTGATCATATTGCCCGCGCAGGCAAAACCTTCAACTATTCTGCAAACGGACCAGAGGGATTAATCAAAGGAAAAAAAGTGTATTTGGCAATTACTTCAGGCGGCATCTATTCTGAAGGACCAATGAAAGCATATGATTTCACAGAATCTTATCTAAGAGCAGTGTTAGGCTTTATGGGTATCACAGATATCACCGTCTTTAGAGCTGAAGGCGTTAATTTCCCCGACCTAAAAGAAGTTGCACTCGATAAAGCTATTGAGAGCATCGTTCTCTAATACAATAACTTGCAAGGCAGAAAGCTTGCCTTGCAAGTTCTTTAATTTTAACCCAAATTTATGGCATTGCCATTGTCGAAGTGAGGCATTTCTATTGCTTAATAGGCTATTGCCAACCAAAATCACTTTTATTTTTTCTCTTCTCGGATTTTAGTCTTAGGTTCATTAGGTGGTTCAATTTTTAAATTTAGCTAATTTTCTTTTTTTGGATTTTGTCTTAGGTATCTGAGGTTTCTTAGTGGGTCAATTTTCAATTTAGCGTACCAACTCTTGCACATACTTTTCTCTTTTTAGATTTTTGTCTCACGTTTCTGAGCTTCCTTAGGTGGATCAATTTTCCAACACATCGTATATCCTCTGTTTTGAATCAAGTAAATCGATTTAATTTGAATTATAAATATTATTTTAGCACTTAATACACCAATCGAAACCAAATATTTTATGCCTAATTTTTATAGTTATTTCACCAGCAAAATGGTTGCTTTGTCCTTTTTTGGAATAACCTGCACAACTGCTGTTTACGCGCAAAGTACAAACTACACTTTCAACAAAAAGCCTCTAGATCAAAATGTGTCTGTACAATTACCCTTAGGCAGCATAAAAGCCAAAGGTTGGTTGCTAAAGCAATTAGAATTGCAAAAGGAAGGGGCAACGGGCATGGCAGAAGAACTCTACCCAGAGGATGATAACTTAGGGAAAAATTCAGACTGGCTCGGTGGAAAAGGATCTGGTTGGGAACGCGTACCCTATTATGTAAAAGGTTTGGTGGCACTGGCCTATACAATAGATGATTTGGGCTTAAAGAACAAGGCGCAAAAATATATCGACTGGACCTTAAACAACCAGCAACCAAGCGGATTATTTGGCCCACCAAAAATGAAAGATTGGTGGCCGCGCATGCCTATGATGTATGCATTGCAAAGTTATTATGAAGCCACAAATGATAAACGGGTAATCCCGTTTCTAACAAAATACTTTAAATATGAACTGGCCAATCTCGATTCCGATCCTTTAAGAGAGTGGGGGAAAGCCAGAGCAGGCGACAATATGGAAATTGCCATTTGGCTGTACAATAAAACTGGAGATCAAGCCCTCTTGGCTTTGGTAGAGAAATTAAAGAACCAAGCTTACCCTTGGACCGATATTTACACAAACAACCAGTTCTTCTTTTACGGAGACGATTTCCAACCCAAGCACATGGTTAACGTAGCGCAGGCACTCAAGCTTCCAGCCGTTTATGCACAAGCCAATGCCTTACCCATTTACCGCAATGCCATGGCGAAGGGAATTGAACACATTATGCACGATCATGGTCAGCCAGAAGGTTTAGGGTCTGGAACAGAGTTCTTGGCAGGGAGGAGTTCAACGCAGGGGGTAGAAACTTGTACCGTTGTAGAGTGGATGCAGAGTTTGGAAACTGCAGCGCGGATTCTTTCTGATGCCTCTAT
The DNA here is from genome assembly GCF_003173595.1 of Pedobacter yonginensis. Classification (GTDB taxonomy): domain Bacteria; phylum Bacteroidota; class Bacteroidia; order Sphingobacteriales; family Sphingobacteriaceae; genus Pedobacter; species Pedobacter yonginense. The sequence continues at coordinate 1,259,565 of NZ_QGNZ01000001.1, read as the reverse complement.
TGGCGATCAATTGGAAAAGGTGGCTTTTAATGCCTTGCCCGCACAATTTAGCCGCGATTTTAAAAACCATTCCTATTACACACTTCCCAATCAGGTGCATAGCGTTGATGGAGCGCAAGGCTTTAACCAAGATTATAGCACCGGCATTATTTCCAGTCCGTATTCAGGTTTTGGTTGCTGCCGATACAACATGCACATGGGTTGGCCATATTATGTTAAAAATAGTTGGGTGGCCACCCCAGATGGTGGTTTGGCTGTGGTGAGCTATGGCCCTATGGATGTGGAAGCATTGGTAGCCAATGAACAAAAGATTAAAATATCGGAAAACACCAATTACCCATTCAATGAGCAAATTAAGCTAGGCATCGCCGTAGAAGATGGAACGAATTTCCCACTTTCCCTGCGCATTCCATCTTGGTGCACCAAGCCACAGGTTAAATTAAATGGCATTAATCTAAATGGTGTCAAAGCTGGTCAAATGTATAAAATTCAAAGAAATTGGAACAATGGCGATCAAATTGAACTAAACTTTCCAATGGAAGTTGAAACACAAACAGCAGTAAATAATTCTGTGAGTATAACCCGTGGCCCAATAGTTTATGCCTTAGAAATGCAATCTTCAAAAAAAACGATAAAAAATCATAAAGTGTTAGGCTTCTCCGATTATGAAATCATACCCACCTCAGCGTGGAATTATGGTTTGATTTTGGGTAAAGGCAAAATAGATAACATCAAGGTAGAGCAGGGGGTAATGCCAGAAAATCCTTTCGATGGAACCAATACACCAATAAAGTTAAAGTTAAGGGCAAAGCAAATTCCAGCCTGGGGATTAGCCTACAACAAGGTTTCAGCCTTCGATGTACCTTTTAGCCCAGTTTCATCAACAGAAAAGGAAGAAGACATTACACTTATACCTTACGGAGCAGAAAGCATTAGATTAACCTGCTTTCCAGTAATTGGAGAACCAAAAAAGGCCATTAAAAGTCTGGATGAAGATTTTAGCCAAGCGATGCCTACAAACTGGGTGTTCTACGGTGGCGGTTGGTATTGGAAAGAAGGGGCCATACATTCGGCTTCCAACTCAAGTTCGGGCGGCTATGGCATACATGGGTCAAAAATAGTTGCAACGGGAACCAATTTTGCTGATTTTACCTATCAAGCCAAAGTAAATGTTAATACCGCTGGAGATGCTGGATTAATGTTTAGGGTGAGCAATCCTGCCATTGGTGCTGATGCTTACCAAGGATATTACCTAGGTTTAAACCCAACAACAGGGAATATAGAATTGGGTAAGTCCAGTAATCAAAAATGGATTGTTATCCGTTCTGTAAAATATCCCGTTAAAGTAAATAGCAATTACACCTTAAAAATAGTCGCGAAGGGCAATCAATTTGATGTTTTTATTGATGGGGCAAAACAACCTATTCTTTCAGCTACCGATAGCGAGTATGCCACTGGCTGCGTCGGACTTAGAACCTACAATGCACAAGCAACATTTGATGATGTAAAAGTTAGAAATCTATGAGTTAGTAATTTCAGGAAAATAGTAAAACTAATTTAATTATTATCACAGCCTTGCTAATTATTTTCAAAGAGGTAACCGCTGTAAGCCAAACCCTTAGCAACACTTTTAAAGTTATCTCCCGCATTTAAAGTTAAATGTGGGAACTTGCTTTTGAAGATATTTTGGACGGCAACCACCATCGATGTGCCACCGGTTAAAAAAAGACTATCAATAGCTTTGCTATCGATGTTGTTTTTTAACATAAAGTGATCCAGATAATCGCTAATTCTTTGAATGTCCTTTTCAATAATTTGCTGATACTCCATTCCACTTACCTGTTCATCAATCTCAATTTCCATGTTTGAATATTGAAAAGAAGCAGAATCAAGGCTGGATAAGGTTATTTTTGTTTTTTCTATCGCTTGAAATACCGAGTACCCAAGATTATGATCCACCAGCGTAATGAGGTTCCTAAACTTTTTATCGTTGTTAGAATAATAATAATAATCTTCCATATCTTTTTTAATTCTCAAACCATTAAAAAAGTTCATCTTATCCCAAGAGCATATGTTGGCAAATAAGGATTTTGGTACATTGAGGACTTTTCCCGGAGTAGCCTCGTAAAGGGTATTTTTACCAAAATGGGGTGTCCCGCGCTCCCACATAAATGCAGAATCGAAACTATCGCCACCAATGTAAATCCCGCCAGTTGCCATCATATCGTCCTTTCTATTTTGGCTTCCCACTTTCTCAGGATCTAAAACCAAATAAGTAAAGTCTGTAGTTCCACCACCTAAATCGGCTACAAGCACATTCTCTTTTCTCTGCAATGTTTTTTCGTAAGCAAAAGCAGCCCCAATTGGTTCAAATTGAAACTTAACTTCCGTAAAACCGGCCAGCTGTGCAGCCCTACTTAAACGTGTTTGGGCGAGCGTATCCTTTTGAGTATCATCATCATCAAAGAAAACCGGCCTGCCAATAACTGCTTTTTTACAATCCTGACCAATAATCTGATCGGCCCTTTCTTTAAGCTCGATTAAAATAAGCGAAACCAAATCGGAAGCATTATAACGTTTATTTTGTATTCTGGTTTCAATAAAGCTGCTTCGGGAGAGGATTTGTTTTATGGATTTTATGAAACGACCTTTCATACCATCATTTAGGTAGGCTGAAATGGCCGATTCGCCAATTACATACCTCTTTTGGTTAGACAGCTCCACATTTTCTGGAAAATAAATTAAGGATGGAATGATAATCGTATTCACGATTTCCTTTTTATCTTCGTCGTAAATGGCTAGGGCTGAATTGGTTGTGCCAAAATCAATTCCATACAAAAAGTTTTTCATCGCAAAAAAAGGGCTAGGTAGAGTCTAAAATATTGGGGCGACGAAAGTATAAAAAAAACGGTAAAAATGGAAACGATCGAGAAGATTCAATTCCGCGCACAAATCGTAAAAACGATTAGGATGCTTGCAAATATTGATCTACTATATCAATGAAATTAATCAAATCGAAAGGTTTTTCGATAAAACCATCTGCACCGCAAGCTCTTGCAATTTCTCCAATCTTTTCATATCCCGATAACAATAATACAGGAACATGAGCCGTGTTCGGATTTGATTTGATTCTTCTGCAAATTTCACTTCCGCTTTCAAATGGCAAGAATTCTTCGATAATTAGCAATCGGGGAAATTCTTTCTCAAACTGTAGTAATATCTCCCCGTTACTTGCATTTATCACATAGTATCCGCCAGCTTCAATAATCATTTGCATGGCCTCCAAGATCGTTGTGTCAGTTTCTATAATTAGTACGGTATCTTGCATATTCTATAGCTTAAGTTGACGCCTAGATAAACAAAACCTTTGCCAAATCACATTTCACCTATCTGGTTATGAATCAACAAATAGCGAGATACACATCGAATAGAAATAGGGCTTAATTTAAAAAAAATGAGAATAGTAGGATTACTTATACGAAGTAATTCTACAAAATTTACTATTATTGCCACGTAATTTACTATCGGCAAATGAATAGTTTCAGAAAAGGGCAAATTGTTGACTTGGATTTTAATTCCAGTCTTGGAACCATAATAGATGAGAACGGTCAGGATATTCCGTTTGAGCTAAATGATCGCTTAACAGATATCGCCATTAATGCGGAAGTAGTCTTTCAAATAGAACTTAGTCAAAAGGGATTGAGGGCCGTAGAGATAGCGGTTTCTTAGCACAAAATTTGGAAGGGGAATCTAAATTGTATTTAGTTCATTTCATTCTTCGTAGCAGTTGCTCCAATTAAAGGAATAATAAAATAAAATGTAGAGCCTTTTCCCACTTCGCTCTCCATCCAAATTTTTCCCGAATGTTTTTTAATAATTTCTTCACAGATATATAAGCCTACACCGAAACCCGCAATCGTTTTTGTGTTCGGCTGGTCAACCCTAAAAAAGCGATTGAAAAGTTTAGCCTGGTCTTCTTTGTGGATCCCAATGCCCTCATCTTCAATGCTTACTTGCACGAAATTCCCGATAATTTCACATCTGATGGCAATCAGTGAATCTTTTCTTGAATATTTGGCGGCATTGTTAATTAAATTATTCACCACAGTCCCTATTTTCTGTTGATCAGCAAAAACGTTAATCCTTTCTTCATCAATAACCTGTATAAAATGGCTTGGCATCAAAATTCGGCATTCTTCAGCGACAGATTTTATCAATGCGATCAAATCGAAGTTACTTTTATTGATTGTGATGTTTCCAGTTTCCAAAACAGAAACATTTAAGAATCCATCAATCATCCCAGACATTCTTTTCAACTGTATGCTTACTTTGGTTAGTGTTTCATCGGTAAAAGTATCTCGGTGCGGGCTAAGTTTGTATTGAAGTAACTGTACATAGGCGCTGAGCGATGTGAGTGGTGTTCTGAGTTCATGGCTCACCATGCCGATGAAATCATTCTTACGAACCTCATCTTCTTTTTGTTGCGTAATGTCTAAAACTGCCCCAGCAATATATTGAGCCTTTCCTTCTAAATCGTAATAAGCTTTCCCTGTAGATCGGAGCCATTTGAATTGGCTACCCCCAATTGAATTAATTTTGTACTCGATGTTAAATGCCACACGATTATGCAAGGCCTTCCTAATACTTCCTGTGAGATATTCAAGATGTTCATCCGCAACCAACGATTTTGCCAAATCCAAATCTAGCCTACCCGTGTTTAAGCCATGAATTCTTTGAGCACGTTCTGAAAGAATCAGTTTTTTAGAAACCAAATCAATATTCCAAGAACCCATGCTAGAGGCATCCATAGCCAGTTTCAAAATATCTTTGGCTTTTTCAAGCTCCTTTCTATAATTAACCTGTTGGGTAACATCTTTAATGATAACCAAAATACTAACCACCTCGTTCTGCTCATTTTTTAAAGGTTGGTATATGGTGTCATAATAGCCCTCCATAACCAAAGTAGAAACTTTTAAAGCATTGATGTAGAGTGGTTTTCCGGTTTTAAAAATATTTTTTAACTGATTTAGTACTTCTTTTTGCGGAGCCACTTCTGGTCGGGCAATTTCCTGGGGTAAGCCAATCACCTCATCTCTTGTTCTTCCCCAAAAGGCCAGAATGTTATCGTTGGCAAATTCTGTGATGAGCTCCGGCCCTTGCAAAACACACATCCCTAAGGGTGCTTTTTCAAAAAAGCCTCTAAATCTGTTTTCACTTTTATAAAGCTCATCTAAAATTTTTTCTAAACTATTTTGGGCAGTGGCTAAAGATGCATTGCTTTCTATAAGATCTGCATTACTAATTTTTAGCTGTTCGTTAATGTTGGATAAAGATGTGTTGAGTTTCTCTACCTTTTCTCTACTCAAAACTTCTTCAGTAACCTCAGATGCAACAACCATAATACTATCAATTATCCCATCTTCATTTTTCAGCGGAAAATTAACAAAGCTGTAATACCCCTCCTTAATTTCACCATTTTTTTTCAAAAAAACTTTCGAGGCCTCACCATAATAAGGTTTTCCTGTTTCAAAAACTTCCGCCAATATTTTTGGGTAAACTTGATCGGCTAATTCGGGTAGCGAATCGATAAATGGAGATCCTACAATTGCATCCGATTGATCAATAAGTTCGAGCATTTTGGTGTTAGCCAGCTCCAGAATATGGTTTTTTCCTTTTAAAACCGCGATACCAACAGGCGCCTCGGTAATCATATATTTGAGTCTGGCTTCGTTTATTTTTAAATCTCTGGTTCTCTCTTCAACCCGTTGCTCTAGTTCTTGATTCACCAATAGAAGGGCCTGCTGGGCTTGGTTTAACTCTTCATTAGTGGCCTCCATTTCCTCAAGGGTGGTGGCCAGTTCTTCATTTAAGTTTTGTTCTCTAATTAAAACCTCAATACTTTCAGTTTCAACCCGAAGTTTTTGCTCATAAATAATCACAATAACATGTTCAACAGGCAATTCGCCATCCATTACAGGGATGAGTTCCAAAGGCCATATACTCTCTTCTGATTTGGAAAAAATCGGGTTTAATTGTAAAGTGATTTTTTCTTTGAGCTTAACGCAAGCCGATATGCGTTCGAAGAACAATTTCCTACTTTCTCTATCAAAAAAATCAGCCGGTTTAAGAATTTCTTTCGCCCTAACCAATAGCGATAATCGCTCTAAAAGATTTATGTACGCTTTGTTTTGATTAATCAATTTTGGCTCCTGCGCAACATGCAGAATACATGTTGGATTTGCTGAATGATCCAGCAAAGTTTTCAAGAAAACGTCAGATAATAAATCCATTGATAGAGACTGCGTTGGTTTATTAAAATAACTGTCAGAAGTAAGGATGATAACAATTATAATTATCACAATTTACGAATAATTATTATAAAACTTTCATTCAAAGTAACAATCCGATTTCATCAACGCTTTTCCTTTGCAAACGAGGCAAGCCAACACAATTTGCTGAGAATTAACATATTTGATATAGCCACAATGTATGCCTCCATAATTAAAATTTAGGGTGACTTTTATCCTCGCACTTTTAAGCCGAAATCAAAAAATATTCAAATCCAACCGTATATTTCCCGTCGATTTCGGTATTTATACTTTGAATTAATCAGACAAAATCGAGCTTTTCACTGCTCCTCGTCTTAGTAAATTGCCATAATACATGTAAACTTCTCATACAAATGCCTCAATATTAAGTAAATGTTAAAATTTGCAATTATTTTCACAGTTGTAATAGATTGAAATTCAGTTCATTGATTTTTGTCAACTTAAATATTTTCATTATTGAACGATTTAATGGTTAACGATTATCTTTTTTTAAAAAAATATATATATTTGTTCTTACCCTTTCGAGGGTATGTTTTTCATAGGTAGATGTAGGGTCAGAACTTTGTTCTGGCCCTTTTTTGTATTAAGTCTTCAATAAAGCCTAATTTTGTTCATTATGATAAAAAAGAAAATAATCGTTGCCATTACCGGTGCAAGTGGATCTGTTTATGCTAAAGTTTTGCTCGATCAATTGTCTAAGCTTAACAATCAACTAGAAGCCGTAGGCGTGGTGATGAGTGATAACGCCAAAGAAGTTTGGCGCTTTGAGCTGGGAAATCAAAACTATAACGATTACAACTTTACATTTTACAACAAAAGCGACTTCAATGCGCCCTTTGCCTCTGGTTCCGCAAAATATGATACCATGATTATCATTCCCTGTTCTATGGGTACCTTAGGAAGGATCGCACATGGTATTTCCAACGATTTAATTTCTCGTGCCGCAGATGTTGTATTAAAAGAACGTAGAAAACTGATTGCTGTGGTAAGGGACACACCTTTTAGTTTAATTCACATCAACAATATGAAAACCATTACCGAAGCCGGTGGGATTATTTGTCCAGCCAATCCTTCATATTATAGTCTCCCAAAAACCATTGAAGAGGTTGCCGGTACCGTTGTAAGCCGAGTGTTAGATTTAGCAGGCTTTGAACAAGAAAGTTACCGTTGGCAGGAATAATTTCAATTTTTCAAAGTTTTAAATATTTTTGCGCGAAATATTAATAATATCATGAAAATACTTTTGCGCTCTATTTTTTGTATTACATTGTTATGCACTTTTTTCACTCAGCTTCATGCTCAGGATTTTGTTGTCACTTCAACAAACGATACCATTCGAGGTGAAATTGAAAAGGAGATCTTTGGTTTTTATAGATTCAAACCGCAAGGAAGCGATAATTCAATTAAAATTAAACGTCAAGAAATCAAAGAGTTTTACAAAGCTGAAAAAGAAGTTAACTTTTTGGTAAGACAAATCCCATGGAAAAGAAGACCAGAGTTTTTGGAAAGAATTATTAAGGGTAAAATCGATCTTTTTGAATACGGATCGTATGGTGGTGGAGCATATCATCCTGGAGCCCCAGGTGGTGCAGGAAGTTTTAGTGGCAGTGGCATGTCCATCATAGAGTGGTATGCTTGTAAATCAAATGGAGAACTTTTTGAAGTAAAAAGTACTTCTTTTTTTGGTTCACGTCGCGAACGTAAGGAGAATTTTTATAAATTAATCAGTGATAAGCCTGAGTTATTAGAGAAGTTTATGAAGAATGATGATTACAGTTTAGAGGCAATAGAAGCTTGCATTAAAGAGTATAATTCAAACTAGGTAACCAAGTAATACTAGAGTTTGTTTCTAATTGATGAATTGATCATAACTATATCAAATGCATCGTCTTCAATTTGTAAGTTCTCAATACACCAAACCAACAACTCCAAACAAATTTCTTATCTTTGCAGACTCAATGAAAAAGGTCGCATTTTACACATTAGGTTGCAAATTAAACTTCTCCGAAACATCCTCCATTGGTCGATTATTCACCGATGCTGGGTATTCTGTTGTAGAGTTTCAAGATCAGGCTGATGTATATGTGATTAATACCTGTTCTGTAACCGACCACGCCGATAAAAAATGCCGTAAAGTAGTTAAAGAAGCATTGAAGTATTCACCCAATGCTTATGTAACTATCGTAGGTTGTTATGCCCAATTAAAACCGCAGGAAATTGCTGAAATTGAGGGCGTTGATATGGTATTGGGTGCCGCAGAAAAATTCAGAATAGTTGAATATATTTCCGACTTAACTAAAAATCAAAAAGCGGTAGTTCACCAACAAAGCATAGAAAAAGTTAATCATAACTTTATTGCCTCCTATTCCATTGGAGATAGAACCCGCACGTTCCTCAAAGTGCAAGATGGCTGTGATTATCCCTGCACCTATTGCACCATACCATTGGCTCGTGGAGCCAGTAGGAGCGATACCATCGAAAATGTGGTTAACCGTGCAAAATTAATTGCAGAGGGCGGAGTTAAGGAAATCGTACTCACAGGCGTAAATTTAGGCGATTTTGGCATCCGAAACGGATCAAGAGAAGATAAATTTTTCGACTTAGTTAAGGCATTGGATGAAGTTGAAGGTATTGAAAGAATCCGCATATCTTCCATTGAACCCAATCTTTTAAGTAATGAAATTATAGAATTTGTATCCACCTCAAAAAGATTTGTTCCACATTTCCATATTCCATTACAATCAGGTTCCGATAAGATTTTAGGCTTGATGAAACGTCGTTACCGCCGAGATTTATATGTAGAGCGCGTAGCAAAAATTAAGGAAGTAATGCCCAATTGCTGTATTGGGGTAGATGTTATTGTGGGTTTTCCGGGCGAAACCAAAGAAGATTTCTTGGATACTTATCAATTTCTAAATCAGCTCGATATTTCTTACCTACACGTATTTACCTATTCAGAACGCGAGCAAACATTGGCAGCCGAAATGAGTGGCAGAGTTGCCGGTAGCGAAAGAAACGATAGAAGCAAAATGCTTCACATTCTTTCCGATAAAAAACGTAGAGCATTTTACGAATCTCAAATTGGTAGCGATGCAGAGGTGCTTTTTGAGGCCGATCAGAAATCAGGGTACATGCATGGCTTTACCAAAAACTATGTAAAGGTTCGTGCCAAATACGATCCAATCATGGTAAACGAGCTAAAAGCCGTTAAGCTTCTAGAAATTACTGCCGATGGCGAAGTAGAAGTAGCTGAATTGGAAACAATTTACGCGCTTCATTAAGCAAATAATTAAAAACGTTAATTAGCTTATTTGATGTGATCATTAGCTAATTTGTTGATGTGATGATTAGCTAATTGCCTTTATGCCAACATATTAGATAATTATTAATTTTTAACGAACAGCACTAGTAAAAGTGTTGAGGTTTAGTCAGCTAGAAATATAAAGTTCTCAACTCCGGTCTTTCGTCTTTCGCCTTTAGTCTTTCGCCTTTGGTCTCTGGTCTTTCCCATTTAGTCTCCGGTCTTTGGTCTTTACCCTTTAGTCTTCGGTCTTTAGTCTTTTGCCTTTAGTCTTTAGTCTTTAGTCTTCGGTCTTTAGTCTTTTGCCTTTAGTCTTTCCCCTTTAGTCTTTAGTCTCGGGTCTCCGGTCTTTGGTCTTTCCCCTTTAGTCTTCGGTCTTTAGTTTTCGGTCTTTAGTCTTTCCCCTTTCCCCTTTAGTCTTTAGTCTTCGGTCTTTAGTCTTTCTTCTTCAATCTTTCTTTACTATCTTCGCATCAAACTTTTTGTATGTTTCCAACCGTTTCGCACTTTTTACAATACCTATTCGGGATTAATCTTCCCTTACCGTTCAATACGTTTGGCGTTTTCGTGGCGCTCGCATTTATAGCTGGCTATTGGGCCTTTACCAAAGAACTTAAGCGTAAAGAAGCACTTGGGGTTTTACATCCATTTAAGAAAACAGTGGTTGTAGGTCAGCCTGCAACAACATCAGAACTTATTTTAAACGGTTTGTTTGGATTCATAATCGGGTACAAGCTCGTTTACGCACTGGTTAATTACAGTCTGTTCGTTAACGATGCACAGTCTGTCCTCATGTCATTGAAAGGAAACATCATTGGTGGATTATTTTTTGCAGGGCTGTTTGCATACTGGGATTATAAAGAAAAAGAAAAAAATAAACTCGCAAAGGTTAAAAATGTAGAAGTAACCGTGCATCCATATCAGTTGATGAGCAACTTAATTGTTTGGGCTGCGGTGTGGGGATTTCTGGGAGCTAAGTTTTTCGATAACTTAGAATATTGGGATGACTTTGTTCAACATCCGATTGAACGACTATTGTCTTTCAGTGGCTTAACATTTTACGGGGGGTTGATTTGTGGGGGTGCAGCGGTGCTTATCATTGCCAAGAGAAACGGAATTAAGCCTTTACACATGCTTGATGTAGGCGGACCGGGTATGATGCTGGCTTATGCAGTGGGCAGAATTGGCTGCCATTTGGCTGGAGATGGAGATTGGGGAATTGTTAATAGTAATCCAAAGCCCTTTTCGTGGCTTCCAGATTGGTTATGGTCTTACAAATACCCAAATAATGTTGTAGGTGAGGGCATTCCAATCCCAGGCTGTACAGGCAAGTTTTGCGCAGAACTTGCACAGGGCGTATATCCAACACCAATCTATGAGGTAATCATTTGCTTAATTCTTTTTGCATTCCTTTGGCAAATTAGAGATAAAATAAAAGCTCCAGGCCTTATGTTCGGCATTTACATGATTTTAAATGGCGTCGAACGTTTCTGTATCGAATTGTATCGTGTAAACTCAAAATACCATGTTTTTGGTCTATCTTTCACACAAGCAGAAATGATTTCGATATTTTTAGTGTTAGGTGGCATTATCCTTTCAGCCTATGCACTGCGTAATAAAAATAAGCTTGCTTAGCCTCAAATTCATTAAAATCCAACAAGAGAGGCGTCTTTTTGTTAAATAAGTATGAATTACGAATTACTGTGCAATAAGGTTATCACCATTGTAAAGCTTACGGGAAATTTCATCCGTAAAGAAGCGATGAAATTTGATGCCAACACAATCGAATACAAAGGTTTAAACGATATGGTTTCATATGTTGATAAAACAGCGGAGCTAAAGTTGGTTCAAAACCTCGAAAAACTAATCCCAGATGCAGGCTTTATTACAGAAGAAAAAACAATAAGCCGAGAAGGAAAAACTTATACATGGATTATTGACCCCTTAGACGGAACAACCAATTTTATACACGGAATTCCCGCCTATGGAATCAGCGTAGCGCTTTACGAGGATGGCGTGGCGGTGCTTGGAGTGGTTTACGAAATCAATAGGGGAGAAATGTTTTATTCTTTTAAAGGAGGAAGTGCTTTTTTAAACAAGAAGATTATTCAGGTTTCGTCTAATCCTGATTTGAAATCGAGCTTACTCGCCACCGGATTTCCTTACTATCAATTTGATCAACAAAGTCAATACCTCAATCTTTTGCAAGAAATGATGCAGAAAAGCCACGGCGTGCGTAGAATTGGAGCTGCAGCGATTGATTTGGTTTACACCGCCTGCGGCCGCTTTGATGCTTTTTTTGAGTATAATTTGCAACAATGGGATTTTGCCGCTGGATGCTTTATCGTTCAACAAGCGGGGGGAGAAGTTTTTGATTTCTCTGGAGGTAATGATTTTTTCAATAAACGAGAAATCCTTGCAACTAATGGGAAGCTTACAAGCGAAATGTTAGCAGCCATAAAAAAACATTTCAAATAGATCTTTAAAAACAAATAAGGGCGCACAAAATTTTGTTACGCCCTTATTTATTTCAGTAAAAATAAAATTTATAGTGCTTCCGAAACAACATCAGTTACTTCAGGAACCATTCTTTGTAACAAGTTCTGAATACCAGATTTTAAAGTCATAGTAGAGGATGGGCAACCACTGCAAGAACCACGTAACTCAACCGTCACCACACCTTCATCAAAAGATTTATAACTGATTGCACCACCATCTTGCTCAACCGCTGGGCGAACATAATCGTGCAAAATTTGCTGAATTTTAATTTCAGTCTCCGTACCTTCAAAGCTAGGTGCCTCTTCTGAAGTGGCTTCCTTAATTTTTAATTCAGATTCAACTGCGCCTTTTACAAATTCTTTTAAAATGGCCTCAATATCAGCCCATTCAGCATCTTCAGTTTTGGTAACCGTAACAAAATTACTGGCAAAAAACACACCAGCAACAAAGTTAAACTTGAATAACTCTTTGGCAAATGGCGAAACTTCTGCACTTTCTTTGGTGGCAAAATCTTCACTACCATTAATTAACAGCTTGTTAACCATGAATTTCATGGTGGCTGGATTAGGAGTTTGTTCTGTATATACGTTAATCGTCATGTCTTAATCAATTTGAATAAACAAAATTAACAATTACTCATCAATAAAGCTTTTCTGCGCTGTCTGTTTAGCGTCAATTTAATTGCTAAAAAACCCCTGTGTAATTAAATGGAGTGATGCTTCTCAATTGAACCTTAACCTCCTCAGCAACCGCTAAACTCTCAATAAAATCAGCAATACTGCTGGCATTAATTTTTGAGTTTGTTCGGGTTAACTCCTTTAAGGCTTCATAAGGATTAGGGAAATTCTCTCTTCTCAAAACCGTTTGAACGGCTTCAGCAATAACGGCCCAATTGTCATCTAAATCGGCATGCAACGCTTCTTCGTTTAGGATAATTTTATTTAAACCCCTTAGCGTGGATTGAATTGCAATGAGCGTATGCGCCAATGGAACCCCAATATTTCTTAATACGGTCGAATCCGTTAAATCTCTTTGTAAACGAGAAATCGGAAGTTTGGCCGCAAAAAACTCAAATAATGCGTTAGCAATGCCGGCATTTCCCTCTGCATTTTCAAAATCGATTGGGTTAACCTTATGAGGCATAGCCGATGAACCAATCTCACCTGCCTTAATCTTTTGTTTGAAATAGTTTTTCGAAATGTAGGTCCAAATGTCTCTGTCTAAATCGATTATGATGTTATTGATTCTTTTCAAGGCATCACATTGAGCAGCAAATTGATCGTAATGTTCAATTTGAGTGGTGTGTTGCGCTCTATTTAAGCCTAAGGTTGTGTTTACAAAGTTGTTAGAGAAATCTATCCAATTTACTTGTGGATAGGCAATGTGGTGTGCATTGAAATTTCCGGTGGCACCACCAAATTTTGCACTGTTTGGGATGGCTTTTAAGTTTTCCAGCTGAATACTTAATCTTTCAGCGAAAACCAAAAACTCTTTACCCAGTTTGGTTGGAGATGCAGGTTGCCCGTGTGTAAAAGCGAGCATCGGAATGTCTTTCCATGCTGTAGCCAAAGCATTAATTTTTTCGATTAAGGCATCGATAGATGGATAGTAGCTTTCTTGTAGGGCGAGTTTAATGGTGTAAGGGATTGCTGTATTGTTTATATCTTGAGAAGTTAAACCAAAATGGATAAATTCTTTGAATTCTTGAAGATTTAACTGATCAAATTTGCTTTTAATAAAATATTCAACCGCCTTAACATCATGGTTGGTTACCTTTTCTGTCTCTTTGATTTCGAGTGCATCAGCCTCTGAAAAATTCAGGTTAATTTTCCGCAGTTGCGCATAATTACTTTTATCAAATTTTTCCAGGCCTGGTAAATTAATCTCACAAAGTGCGATGAAGTATTCAATTTCAACAAAAACACGATATTTTATTAATGCTTCTTCAGAAAAATAGGCGGCTAAACTTTCGGTAGTCTTTCTGTAACGACCATCAACTGGAGAAATGGCTTGGAGTGAGGTTAAATTCATTATGCGAAATATATTTTTTCGCAAATTTACTACAATTGATGGATTTAACGGGTTTTGATGTGTAAAGAATTCCTGTGAAAACAAAAAAGGCCTTGGATAAATCCAAAGCCTTTTTCTAATGGTAGATTTAGACTACATTTTTGAAGTTGTGTCTTTCATCATAGTGTCTTTCATCATGGTGTCTTTCATCATGGTATCTTTAACTGTAGTATCAACAACAGTTGTGTCAACTGTAGTAGAATCTGCCGCACCATCTTTTTTCTCTGAGTTACAAGCAGCTACCGATAAAGATAAAGCTAAAGCTAAAAAGCCTAATTTGAATGCATTTTTCATGTTTTTTTGTTTTGTTGTTGTTTGAAATTAATTAATTCAACCTTTTATACGAAAAATATAAAAAGGTAACCCATGTTTTTCGAAAGAAAGGTTCTTTTATCGAAAAAATAAATTTCTGGGATTAAAATCTAAGGTCTAACTACCCAAAAATCGGAATGTATAAGAATTAAGGAGCGAAATTTACACGCAAAAAAGATTTTTTAAAATCGTAATTGATATTCGTTGATGCAAACGATAATTAACTCCCTTAATGGTTTAAACGAACTCAGGTGAGTTATATGTTTTCCAGAAATCTGTTGGGAGGAAAATATAATAATGGAATGAGTAATGCTTTTGCTTCCTCTGTGGTGCTAATCGCTTTGATATACCGGATCATTCTCCAAAATTAGCAGTTGATAAAAACAAAAAAGGCTTTGGATGAAATCCAAAGCCTTTTTATATAAGTTAATCTAAAATTAGTTTTTAACTTCAGTTTTTTCTGTAGTTACTTTTACAGTAGTATCTTTTACTGTAGAATCTTTAACGATTGTATCAACTTTGTTTGTATCAGTAACGATAGCTGAAGAATCAGTTAAAGTAGTATCAGCGCCATCAGCTTTTTTTTCTGAGTTACAAGCAACAACTGATAAAGATAAAGCTAAAGCTAAAAAGCCTAATTTGAATGCATTTTTCATTTTCGAATTTTTTTTAAGTAATTAATTAATTTCAATGGTTAATACCCAAATTATAAAAAGGTAACCCAAAAAAATAAAATATAAATAAAAAGGCCTTGAAAATATTTCCAAGGCCTTTTGTATGAGATAATTAAAACTAGTTTTTAACTTCAGTTTTTTCTGTAGTTACTTTAACAGAAGTATCTTTTACTGTAGAATCTTTAACAACAGTATCAACTTTGTTTGTATCAGTAACGATAGTTGAAGAATCAGTTACAGATGTATCAGCACCTTCAGCTTTTTTTTCTGAATTACAAGCAACAACTGATAAAGATAAAGCTAAAGCTAAAAAGCCTAATTTGAATGAATTTTTCATGTTTTATTTTTTTATTTAGTAATTAATTTCTGTCATTAATGCCGCAAAGATAAAAAGGTAACCCGTTTTTTACAAAAAAATTAAAAATATTTTAATTTTCTTTTTTGGGTTACCGTTTAAAGTGTACTGGTATTAACCAATTCTAGTAGCTCTAAATATTTTTGTCTAATATTGGGTTACTATTTATCGAAAAATGTATTAACTAGTGAATAACAGTTTAAAGAGTTCAGTTCCAACAGATAGAGAGGTTATTTTAGGTATTCTAAATAACTCCGAAGACACCCTTAACAAGTTATATAAGGCATATTTTGCGATGGTTTTGCAATTTATCCTCAATAATAATGGCGATGAAGATGATGCAAAAGATGTTTATCAGGAAGCCATTATAATTTTATACAACAAAATTAAGGAAGGGAATTTTGAACTCAGCAGTAAGTTAAAAACTTATATTTATTCGGTTTGTCGACGGATTTGGCTTAAGAAATTAACTCAAAATAGCAGAAAGGCTGGCAATATAACCGATTATGAGGATGTACTTGTTGTTGAGGATGATGTTGAGCACCATGAAGAACGTGATCTTCAATTTGTTAAAATGCAACACGCACTCGAACATCTTGGTGAACCTTGCAAAACCATTATTCAGGATTTTTATATCCACAATTTATCCATGCAGGATATTTGCGAGAAGTTTGGTTACACCAATACAGATAATGCAAAAACGCAGAAGTATAAATGCCTGCAACGTTTAAAGAAAATATTTTTTCAACCATAATAATTGAAATGAGGAACGATTTAGAGTTAGATGCAATTATTGAAGATTATCTATTAGGTAAGTTAACTCCACAGGAAACTGAGGCTTTTGAACAATTGCGCACTAAGGATGCAACAGTTGATCATAAGGTGGTTTCGCATAAGGTGTTTTTACATAAGATGGAACAATACGCCGAACAATTACATTTGCGAGAACAAATGGATAAAATCCATTCGGAACTTGACGTGGATGCTTTGGCCGCAACATTAAAACCTCATCCGTCAAAAATCGTTCAGCTGTGGCGTAAACACAAATCTGCCATTGCGGTAGCCGCTTCATTCATTGTGCTTTCGTTGGTATCAATATATTCTATACAACACAATAGCCAACAAGCCGAAAAAGTGATTCAGTTGAGTTACCAAGTTAACAACGCTATTAAAACTCAAAACACTTTAATTAGAGACATTCGCAAAACGGCTAACTCATCGCTTCCAAATAAGGCTGCAAATCAGGGTCGCTATGGTGGTACAGGCTTCGCCATTTCAACAAATGGTTATATCTTAACCAATTTACACGTGATTAATGGAGCTGATTCACTTTATGTTCAAAACAGTAAAGGAGAATCATTTAAAGTTAAGGCTGTTTATACGGACAGTCAGTATGATATGGCAATCCTTAAAATCAGCGATAGAAACTTTTCTAATCTTTCTTCATTGCCTTATACCATTAAAAGGAACAGTAGCAGCATAGGCGAAAACGTTTATACCTTGGGTTATCCAAAAGATGATGCTGTATTGGGCGAAGGCTATGTGAGTTCGAAGAATGGATTTGTGGGAGATACCACGCAATACCAGGTAGCCATTTCAGTTAATCCAGGAAATAGCGGTGGCCCACTTTTAGATAATAATGGTAATTTGGTTGGCGTAATTAGCGGTAAACCAGATCAAACGGAAGGTGCAGCCTTCGCCATCAAATCAAAATATATTTTAGAAGCCATGCGGGCCATTCCGCAAGATTCATTGGGTCAGAAATTGGTTTCGAACAAAAAAAGTTTATTGTCGGGATTAAAGCGTACGAAGCAGATAGAAAAACTGCAAGATTATGTATTTATGATAAAGGTTTACTAATACCCCAAACAAATTAATATATTGAACCCTGTTGGATTATCCTTCAGGGTTTTTTTATGGAAATATAATCTGGGTGTCTTAAATTAATATGAAGTCTATGTATTTAGTATAGTATTGATTAGATTTGTTTAAATCAATCTTAAATATTAAAATTATGAGTATAAGACTAGGCGATACCGCACCAAATTTCCAAGCCAATACATCAATTGGAGAAATAGATTTTTACGATTATCTGGGTGATAGCTGGGGTGTTTTATTTTCGCATCCAGCCGATTATACACCCGTTTGCACCACCGAGTTAGGTAGAACTGCTGCACTAAAAGACGAATTTGAAAAGCGTAACGTAAAGGTTTTGGCATTGAGTGTAGATTCTGCCGAATCGCATAAAGGTTGGATTAGTGATATTAATGAAACGCAAAACACTTCAGTTGAGTTCCCGATTATTGCCGATCCAGACAAAACGGTAGCCAACCTCTATGATATGATCCATCCAAATGCATCAGAGACGCTAACAGTTCGATCTTTATTTGTGATTAGCCCAGATAAAAAAGTGAAATTAACCATTACCTATCCTGCATCAACAGGAAGAAATTTTAATGAGGTTTTAAGGGTAATCGATTCTTTACAGCTCACCGCGAAATATAGTGTGGCCACACCAGCCGATTGGACAGATGGAGAAGATGTAATCGTAGTAAATAGTATAAAAACCGAAGATATACCTGAAAAATTCCCTAAAGGACACAAAGTGATCAAGCCATATCTGCGTACAACCCCGCAACCCAATAAATAATACTGCAAAATTATTAAAACACTCAACTTTACTGTTTAAAGTGCTTAAATCAATTGTAATTTATAGGCGTTTTATTATATTTGATAGTTTTGTTTCAATATTAACGCTTTTTCTGATTGTTTAATTCCTAAAAATTCCAATTGGTTTAAAGAAATGCTGATCAAAGCATAAAAGGTTTATTTATTTAATACAATTTTTATTTTTTATGGCAACCGGAAAAGTTAAATGGTTTAACACTGAAAAAGGTTTTGGATTTATTGTTCAGGAAGACAACAAAGACATTTTTGTTCATTTTAAAGATGTTTTGGGCGGAATCGAAAGCTTAAAAGAAAACGATGCAGTTGAATTTGAAGTAGCTGAAGGCAGAAAGGGTTTACAAGCAGTAAACGTGAAGAAAGTTTAAGCGATATCTATAAAAAATTACATCATCTCTAACTAAAAGCCTTTCAAATAGAAGGGCTTTTTGCTTTTAGTAATACTGCACAATCTCCACCGATATAATTAAGTTTTCATCGTTACCTACTTTACTGAAGATGAGAAATTTTTCTTGGTGTGGCTTGATTTTGTATTTTTTTACCAGTTCTTCTGGCTTAGCCGGATAGTTGCGCACAATTACATTTCCGCTCAAATTTTTCAGCTTCTTTAAATCTCCCGTTGAGTAGGTTTCATGGATCTTAAAAATACGACCAGGAAATTTCGGTTGTAAATCAGCCGAGGTAAACAGTTGGGTTTGTGGATGCAATTTTTGTAAATTGAACCTCGAACCAATTAAATTAAATGCTCCTGATTTTAACAAGGCAGCATCTGGTTCGTATAAATACTGCCCGACGTTAATCCTATCAGTAAATTGTATAGAAACCTCTGCTTCAGATCTTGAGAACACAAATTGTTTTTCCGTATCATTTAAGGTTAGGGCAACAATTTTTACATCTGATGTTGCCTCGCGTTCTAAAATCCACAGAATTTCCTTACACTCATTTTTTACACTTACAATATGGATTTCGCTAACGTATTTTAGTTCATTTATTCCGGCGGTTAAATCTAAGAGCGGGGCCGTTTTAATGATGATTCTTTTCGCCTTTGACAGTAAAAGATCAAGGTTGCTGACCACATCAGGCGTGCAATCTTGAAGCATAAAAACTTTCCCTTTTTCAGCTCGTCTTGCAGGGTCGATATAAATGGTATCAAAAACCAAATCATCAGTTTTTAGCAGTTCGAGGCCATCAACCGCTTTAAATTCGATATTCTCTGCGTTCAAAATGCTGGCGTTGTGTTGGGCAATTTGAGACAGCTCAGCATTAATTTCACAATGGATTACTTGTTTTACTGCTTTAGAGAAGTAATAGGAATCGACCCCGAAACCGCCTGTTAAGTCGATTAAAAGTGTTCCGATGGCGAGCTTAGATTTATACTTAGCCGTTGTTTCGGATGAGGTTTGTTCAATGGATAGCGCAGGTGGGTAAAAAATGTTTTCATGCCTAAACCAAGTTGGAAGTTTTTTCTCTGATTTTTTTTTGGCTGTTATTTGGCTGGCCAGCTCGGCCGATGAAACGTTGGTGAATACACTTTTGGATAAGGCGATTTGATTTATATCTGCATTTAAATTCGCATTGATAAAGTTTTGTACAGCCGGATCTAAAATGTATGGGTTCATCGTGAAGTGTTAAAATTTAACTCGCTGTTTTTCAATCTTTAGTGCTGATGAAATATTGTTTTTCAACCGTTTACAGAATAATATGGGACGATACTAATCCTCAGTTTTTGTTTTTCATCACCATTTGGCAAGTATGTCTGCTTTTAACTTCCAATAAAATATCTTTATTAACCGTTACTCGATCGATCGTTTGCTGATTATAATATCGGATGGTTACCAATTCAAGGCCTTTGTTGTACTTTACCGTAAACTCCGTTGCTAAATCACGAATCAGCTTTTCAATTTTATTGGCATCATCATCAATGCTAACCGAAAAACTTATGGCAGAATTGAGCATCGTATTGATTTTGATTCTATGCTTATGGAAAAGTTCAAAAATATTGCTCAAATTTTCTTCGATGATAAAAGAATAATCTTTAGGGAAAATGGAGATGAGCGCTTGATTTACTTTGAAAATGAAAGATGGAACGGGCAAAGGGTTATTTTCTTTGGTTATTGCTGTTCCAACGCCTTCTGGCTGAATGAAGGAGCGTACGAACAATGGTATGCCCTTATTTTGAAGTGGCTTAATGGTTTTTGGGTGGATAACTGTTGCTCCGTAGTAGGTCAGTTCAATCGCATCATGGTAAGAAAGCTGTGGAATTTTTTCGGTTTCATCAAACCATTTAGGGTCGGCATTTAATACTCCAGGAACATCTTTCCAAATGGTTAGGGCTTCTGCATTTAAACATGAGGCGAAAATTGCGGCTGAATAATCAGAGCCTTCACGTCCGAGTGTTGTGGTGTAGTTTTCACTGGTTCCGCCAATAAAGCCTTGCGTTACCACAATATGATCTTCCAGTAAGGGGAGTAGTCCTTTTTGGATGGTCTGATTGGTTTTTTCCCAATCTACTTTGCCTTCTTTGTACGTATTATCGGTTTGAATGAAGTTACGTGCATCAACCCAAAGGGCTTTGATGCCCATTTTATTTAACCATGCGGCTACAATTTTGGTAGAAACCACTTCGCCGATGGATACGATTTGATCGTAAATATAATCTGCATTACCATCTGCCTCATCCTCAATCAGCCAATCTATTTCTACGAAAGTATTGGCTACATCATCATAAACAGGATTTGACGTGCCCTCGAAAAGGGTTTCAATCAGGTTGAAGTGAAAATGTTTGATTTCTTCAAAAATGGCATGCGTATCTTCACTTTGTGTTAAAAAAGCTTGTGTAAGTTCTTCTAACTTATTGGTGATTTTGCCCATTGCTGAAATTACAATTAACAGTTTCCCATTTTTGTAATCGCGAATAATATCACCAACATTTTTTACTCCCGCTGCATCTTTAACCGAAGCACCACCAAACTTGAAAATATCCATATTTAAAATGCCTTTACTTGTGCTTTAGAAAATGATGCGTTTAACCATCCAGCTTCTAAATGCGCATTGTATTTGTTGTAGAAATTAATTGCAGGGGCATTCCAGTCTAAAACTTGCCAAACCATGCCGTTGTAATTTCCATTTTTTGATTCTTCGATTACCTTTTCGAAAAGTAATTTGCCCACACCTTTTCCTCTGCAATCTTCCGTAACGATGAAATCTTCGAGGTAGAGTCTGCAACCTTTCCATGTAGAATAGCGGGTGTAGAATAAGGCAAAGCCGATAATTGTTCCCTCATGTTCTGCAACATAAGCTTTCCAAACTGGACTTTTTCCAAAGCCTGCATCCACAAAGTGATCCAGATCTACGGTTACTTCTTCGGGTGCGCGTTCGTAAAGGGCCAGTTCATTAATAAGTTCTAATATTCTTGGGCAATCTTCAGCAATTGCGGTTCTGATGTTCACGTTCATGTAAGTTTTAATTTGCTGAGTCTGCTTTGAAATGTTTGATAATTCTTTTTCCAAAAATGGCACTCCCAATACGAACCATTGTGCTGCCTTCTTCGATGGCAATTTTATAGTCGGCGCTCATCCCAGTAGAAATCTCTTTAAAGGAATCTTCTTTTCTAAAAAAGCTTACTTTAATTCCATCAAAAAGCACTTTCAATTCTTGAAATTCTACGGTAATTTGTTTTTCATTTTTGGTGTTGGTGGCAATGCCCATTAAGCCAACAATCCGAATGTTTTTCAATTCTGCATATTCATCTGATCGTAAAAGTTCAATCACTTCATCAAAGTCGAGGCCGAATTTTGTGTCTTCATCGGCAATGTAAACCTGTAGTAAACAGTCTATTACCCTTTTATTTTTTAAAGCCTGTTTATTAATTTCTTGTAATAGTTTCAAGCTATCTACGCCATGTATTAGTTTTACGAAAGGAGCGATATACTTAACCTTGTTACTTTGTAAATGACCAATTAAGTGCCATTCAATATCGGCTGGGAGTTCAGCCTGTTTATCAACCATTTCCTGAACGTGGTTTTCACCAAAGATTCGTTGCCCAGCGTTGTATGCCTCCAATATGGTTTCAACAGTTTGGGTTTTGGAAACCGCAATCAATTTAACGCCATCAGATTCTACTTCGCTTTTATATTTTTTAAGATTATCAGCTATGCTCATTTATAACTATTTTTGGGTAAAATTAATAACCTTGTCGCAATTTGGGCAAAAAATAATATTTTAATTAAGCATGAGACGATTATTGTGGGTTTTGGCAATTGTGTTTTTGGCGCTTGGTTGTAGGCCAGGTAAACCGAAAGATATTCTAGAACCAGAAGAAATGGAGAAGATTTTATACGATATACATATTGTAGATGGCTATCTATCTACTGTTTATATTCCAGATTCTGCTAGAAAATTGGGTTCAGAGTATTACAATGGCATATATAAAAAATTCGATACCGATTCTGCACAATACACCAGAAGCTTGGCTTATTACTATCAAAATCCAGAAGATCTAGAAAAAATTTATAAAAACATTTCTTCAAAAATTAGTAAAGAAAAAATAAAAATTGATAAAGCTGATTCCGTAGCGCAAGCTAAAATTAGAAAGGCAGATTCGCTTAAATTGGCTAAAGACCCTAAGAAGTTGAAGGCAGATTCTTTGAAAAAAGTAGATTCCTTAAAAAAGGCCGAAGCAAAAAAAGTTGAGACTGCCAAAACTGTTGAATCTCGTGAGAAAGCGATCACATCGAAAATTTCGGCAAGAGCGAGGTTAAAAGCTAGAAGATCTGCTGATTCTCTGCGCAAAGTAAAAAGCAAAAAGGCAAGGTTATTAAAAGAGCAAACTTTACGTAAATAAATTACAAACCACTGCAAGCGTGGCACCAGAATATGTTATATCCCGAAAATTGTTTAGAGCGTTTAGGTTTTGTTGAGATAAGGCAATTGATTAGCAAACATTGCATGAGCCCAATGGGGCAGGCGATGGTGCAGAAAATGCAGGTGATGAATCGTTTTGATCAGATTGATAAGTTTTTAAAACAAACCAGCGAATTCAAAAGCATCCTGCAAAATCAGGAACCCTTACAAATCAACACCTTTTTTGATATTAAATCCTTGGTCGATAAGATTAGGGTGGAGGGCACTTATCTATTAGAAGAGGAGTGGTTTCAAGTTTATACTTCTTTGCAAACCGTTTTTTCTGTATTGCGATTTTTCGAAGAGCGGGCAGAAGTTTATCCAACACTGGAAGCATTATTTGAGCATTTGCCGATAGAAAAAAACATCCTTCGTAAAATAGAAACGGTTATCGATCCGAAAGGTAAAATTAAACCCAATGCTTCGAAAGAGCTACAGGAAATTACATCAGCCATTTCCAAAGCCGAGCAAGATGTGCGGAAGCGTATGGATTCGATTTATAAGCAAGCCATTGCCAACAACTGGGTAGCAGATGGGAGCTTGACGATACGCGATGGACGAATGTGTATTCCGGTTTTGGCAGAAAACAAACGGAAGTTGAAGGGTTTTGTTCACGATGAATCTGCAACCGGCCAAACGGTTTACATTGAGCCCGAAGAAGTTTTTACGTTGAACAACAAGTTAAGGGATTTAGAATTTGACAAGCGACGTGAAATCATCAAGATTTTAATCGCTTTAACCGATGATTTGCGCCCGTACTCGCCTTTGCTACTTTCATATCACGGTTTCCTTACCAAGCTCGATTTTGTACGCGCAAAGGCCTTGTTTGCGCTGGATATTGATGCAGAAATGCCGGGTCTTTTAAGGGAACCAAAAACGAAGTTAATTAATGCAAGGCATCCGCTGTTAACCCTTTCCTTTGCCTTGGAAAAGAAAAGCGTTACGCCGTTAAACATTCATATCGATGCAGAAACTAGAGTGGTTTTGGTTTCAGGACCAAATGCCGGTGGAAAATCAGTTTGCATGAAAACGGTTGGTTTACTGCAAATTATGTTGCAAACGGGGCTATTGATACCTGTTGACGCCAATAGTGAGGTTGGAATTTTTGAAAACATCTTTGCCGATATTGGTGATGATCAATCTATTGAAAGCGATTTGAGTACCTATAGTGCACACTTAAAAAAGATGCGCTATTTTGTGGAGCACGCCTCGCCAAAAACGATGGTTTTAATTGATGAGTTTGGAACAGGTACCGATCCGCAGTTTGGCGGCCCCATGGCGGAGGCCGTTTTGGAAGTAATGAACAACAAGAAAGTTCGTGGCGTAATTACCACCCACTACTCCAATTTAAAGCTCTTTGCTGGCAATACCGAGGGTTTGGAAAATGCCTCCATGCTTTTCGATAATTCAAAAATGAAGCCCCTCTACATTTTAGAAATGGGGAAACCGGGTAGTTCTTATGCCTTTGAAATTGCCCAAAATATTGGTTTACCTAAAGAGGTTATCCAGCTGGCGAGACAAAAAACAGGCTCAAATCAAAACCGGGTAGATACCATGCTGGTTGATTTGGAAAGGGAAAAAAAGAATGTTTATGATGCCAAGGTAAGCCTTGCAAATCAACAAAATAAGGCAAAAAATTTAGTTGCCGAAAATGAAAAGCTGAAATCCTTTTTAGAGGAAAACAAAAAAATCCTAATTAAAGAAGCCAAGCAAGAAGCCCAAAACATCATTAAAAGTGCCAATAAGCTTGTTGAAAACACAATTGCAGAAATTAAGGAAAAGCAGGCAGATAAATTGGTTACCAAGGCGCTTAGGCAGAATTTACAAAAAGAATTGGTAAATAATGCGGTACCTAAAGATAAGCCAAAACCTGTTCAAATTGTAGTGGGAGGCGAAATTGAGGTAGGCGATTGGGTTAAATTTACCGACAGTGAAACCACAGGTCAGGTGTTAGAAATTAACAGGAACGAGTTGGTTTTGGCTATTGGTGATTTACGTTCAACTGTGAAGAAAAATCGTGTACAGAAGATTAGCAACAAAGAGGCCAAGAAAGTGATTCAAAGCAGTGCTAATTCTTTCGCAGGGCGAATGAACGATGCGGTTTCTAATTTCAAGGCAGAACTTGATTTGCGCGGAATGAGGACCGAAGATGCGCTGTTTGAAGTTGAAAAATACTTGGATAAAGCCATTATGCTCGGTTTTCCATCCATTAAATTGGTACATGGGAAAGGTGATGGAATCCTCCGCAAAATGATTCGGGAGTATTTGAGAAAGTACAGTCAGGTAAATAGGATGGAAGATGAACATGCCGATCGGGGTGGCGATGGCATTACTTATGTCTATCTCAATTAGGTATTTGAGGTGAGATTGGTTTGAGTCCTAACGGAGAAAATTATCTGTAGCAAACAAAAAATTATTTTGAATGATCTAATTCACAAAAGTTGCGATAAAAAATGCACAAGTAAAAATAGAATTTAAAATCATTGTGCTTTTTGTTACACTATATACCCCAATCAGCTTGTTTTAAAAGACGTTTTTATTGTCCCAAACTTAGGTTGTTCAAGATTTTATCTCAACGAAATATATAAAACTTATTAGCTGTAACGTTGTTATTTTTAAAACGTTACGGTTATGAAAGCAATGTTACTCAGCCTATTGGTAGTGATTTTAGCTACTGGTTGCAAAAAAAATAGCAATAATAGTAATGAAGAAATGGAGCCACTTCCTGATGTTGAGCTTAAATCTAAAGTGCTTGCATCTGGCCTAAATTTGCCATGGGAATTGGTGTATGGGCCAGATAATTTTATTTGGTTTACCGAAAAATCAGGTAAAATTAGTCGCCTGAATGCTTCAACTGGTCAAGTTACCCCATTGCTAACCATATCAGACGTTCGAGTGAATGGAGAAGGTGGATTATTAGGGATGGTGCTCCATCCTGAATTTGCCACAAATCCATTTGTATATGTGGTTTACGATTATGGTAATCCATACAAGGCCAAGGTAGTGCGATACACCTATTCTGGAGGGAGCTTAAATAGTCCATTAGTTTTAATCGATCAAATTCCGGCATCATCTATTCATAACGGCTCGAGGTTACTCATTAGTGGAGGCAAACTTTTTATCACCACGGGCGATGCTTCTGATACTAATCAGCCTCAAAATACGGCATCGCTTTCAGGTAAAGTTTTAAGAATCAATTTAGATGGAACAATCCCAGCTGATAATCCAATTGCAAATAATCCGCTTTGGTCTTTAGGGCACAGAAATGCGCAAGGTTTGGTTCAAGTAGGAAATAAACTCTTTGCTTCTGAACATGGTCCGGACTCAGATGATGAAATCAATTTGATAGAAAAGGGGAGAAATTACGGCTGGCCAAATATTAAAGGTTTTTGCGATGAGCCGAGCGAACAAGCATTTTGCGGTGCAAATAATGTTGCACCTCCATTAATCAAATGGACACCTACCATCGCGCCAAGTGGCCTTTCGTACTACAATTCAGATTATATTCCACAATTTAAAAACTCACTTTTATTGGCTGTGCTTAAAGGTACCAAGTTGATGCAGTTGAAGTTAGATGACGCACAAACCAAGATAACGGGTACGAAAGATTTTTATGTAAATACTTACGGCAGGTTAAGAGCGATAACACAATCGCCAGATGGAAAAATCTATTTCTGTACGAGTAATGGAAGTGATGATAAAATTATTGAACTTTCGAAATAGAATTACTTTTTCTTATTTCCAGGGCATTTTTTACAACGCTTACCTTTTTTAAATTTTTCACAACACTTTTTATGCTCTGCTGTGCAGCTAAAGATGAAACCCATTCCTTTCTGGAATTCAGGATCGGTAGGCAGTATAAAGGTGGTATCGTCTCTCTCGTAAATCATTGCTTTACAAAGGTAAGCGTTATTTAGATTAATTCCAATTAATTGATATTCCGCTAATGTTTAATTTCTTTAGTAAAGGATGCCGATTGTAAATGCACTTTTGTATTTTAGCGGACTAACCAAAATTTCATAAAATGATAAATAAAGTGGTATCAGATGCCGAAGCGGCCATTCGCGATATTTCAGACGGAGCCACAATTATGCTCGGTGGTTTTGGACTCTGTGGCATTTCAGAAAATTGTATTAACGCATTGGTTGCAAAGAATGTTAAAAATCTTACCTGTATTTCCAACAACGCTGGGGTAGATGATTTTGGAATCGGCTTGATGCTCAAGAAACGTCAGGTTAAAAAAATGATTTCTTCTTACGTAGGTGAAAATGCTGAATTTGAAAGGCAGTTGCTCAGCGGTGAATTAGAGGTTGATTTGATTCCACAAGGCACCTTGGCAACACGTTGTTTAGCGGCTGGTTACGGCATGCCTGCAATTTTTACACCGGCGGGTGTGGGTACCGAAGTTGCTGAAGGTAAAGAAATCAGAAATTTTGATGGAAAGGATTATCTAATGGAATATGCATTTGATGCAGATTTTGCCATTGTAAAAGCCTGGAAAGGGGACACTGCTGGCAATTTAATTTTTCGTTCTACCAGCCGAAATTTTAATCCTATCATGGCCATGGCAGGCAAAGTAACCATTGCAGAAGTAGAAGAATTGGTTGAAGCAGGGGAGCTCGATCCAGATTATATTCATACACCTGGCATTTACGTACACCGAATTTTCCAAGGAAAGAATTACGAGAAAAGGATTGAACAGCGGACGGTGAGGAAGGGGTAATTAGCTGATGTGTACACAGCGATAATTAATAATTAGCTGATTTGATGATTGGGTAATTAGCTAATGTATCCACAGCGATAATCAATAATTAGCTAATTTGATGATTAGATAATTAGCTAATGTGGGCACAGCGATAATTAATTAGCTGATTTGATGATTAGGTAATTAGCTAATGTGGGGACAGCGATAATTAATTAGCTAATTTGAGGATTAGATAATTAGTTAATGTGTGCAGAGCGATGAAAATGAACTTATAATTAGCTGATTTGATGATTAGATAATTAGCTAATGTATCCACAGCGATGAAAATAAACTTATAATTAGCTAATTTGATGATTAGGTAATTGGCTAATGTGGGCAAAGCGATACAAATGAAGTAAATAATTAGCTAGTTTGATGTTTGGGTGATTAGCTAATTATTAAAAAGTAAAATATGAATGATGATAAAATAAATGAAAATTTAATTGTTAAGCTGAGTTTTGAGTTTTCATTGATGATTATTGAGTTTGCGGAGGGGTTAGAGTTAAAAAGAAAGTTCGTGGTGGCTAATCAGTTATTAAAATCAGGTACAAGTGTTGGAGCCAATATATGGGAAGCTCAGAATGCGGAAAGTAAAGCCGATTTTATACATAAAATGAAGATTTCTGCTAAAGAGTGTGATGAAACCAAATATTGGCTACTCTTATGTAAGCACTCAACTCAATATCCAAATTGTGATGGTCTTTTAGAAAAGATTGAAGTTTTGCAGAAAGTGCTCAATAAAATTATTTCAACATCTAAACGGATTGGTAATTAGCTGATGAAACAATGTGCTAATTAGCTGATGAAACAATTCGATAATTAGCTGATGAGACAATTAGCAAATTACCACATTAGCTAATTAATAGGCAGTTTGATTAATTAGCTAATTAGCAAATTACCACATTAGCTAATTAATAGGCAGTTTGATTAATTAGCTAATTAGCAAATTACCACATAAGCTAATTGATAAGCTAATTAATAACATTAACAAAATAACAAACTACATATGTTTTCGAAAGAAGAAATTGCGCAACGAATCGCTAAAGAAATTAAAGATGGCTACTATGTTAACCTTGGGATTGGCATACCAACATTGGTTGCGAATTACATTCCAAAGGGTATTAATGTGGTTTTGCAATCAGAAAATGGATTGCTCGGAATGGGACCTTTTCCTTTTGAAGGGGAAGAAGATGCTGATTTGATTAATGCGGGAAAACAAACCATCACTACATTGCCAGGATCATCAATTTTTGATTCGGCGATGAGTTTCGGAATGATTAGGGCGCAAAAGGTTGATTTAACCATACTCGGCGCAATGGAAGTTTCAGAGCAGGGTGATATCGCGAACTGGAAAATACCAGGGAAAATGGTTAAAGGAATGGGTGGTGCAATGGATTTGGTTGCATCAGCCAAGAACATCATCGTCGCCATGCAGCATATCAATAAAGCGGGCGAAAGCAAGCTCCTGCCCAAATGCACGCTCCCCCTAACAGGCGTTAAATGCATCAAAAAAATTGTAACTGAACTCGCCGTTTTGGATGTTTTACCAGAAGGTGGCTTTAAACTTTTAGAACGTGCCCCAGGTGTAAGTGTCGAGTTCATCCGTCAATCTACTGCTGGTAAACTGATTGTAGAAGGGGAGATTCCAGAAATGAAATTGGATTAACCTAGTTTGGAATATTAGCGAACAACCTGAAAAAAATTTCGGGTGATGAAGCCTATAATCAAGCCCTAAAATTGGTCTTTCATGCGGAATTTAGTTCAATGTTGTAATGGATGCTTTAAATCGAAGCCACGTTGAATTAAACTCATTTTCAGCCTAATACAAAAGCACACAACTTAATACCCAGCTGTTAAGGGCATTTATTTGTGTGCTTTCATTGTTAAAAGGGAATAAGGGTTGAGCCCCTTATCATTCACCTCGTTCTTATGACTCTAATCCGGTAAGAATGCTGTTTCTTAAATCAACTGATATTTGTTCTGTAATGGAGATAAGCTCGTCGGGTTCATTGGTATTGTTCATTATTACCTTGTCACAGCTTTCTCTGTAGGGTAAAAGATATTCCTTATAAGCGGGCAACACATGGTTATGCCATTTGTAAAGTACATCTTCTTCTGGATAGCCGCGCTCCAAGCCATCGCGTTTAATGCGTCTATCCAACGCAACTTGTTCATCAGCATCTACAAAAATTTGATGGTCTAGCAATTCTGCAATTTCTTTGAAGTGAAGGATAAACAGGCCTTCAACAATAATGATGGGCGCAGATTTGATCTCCAAAATTTTAACCACAGCTAGTGGATTATTGAAATTATATTCCTTTTTGTAAACCACTTCACCACTCAAAAGCTGTTTAATATCTCTTAAAAACTGATCGCTATCAATTGTTGAAGGCAAATCAAAATTGTAGAGTTTATTTTCTTCCTGTGTCATTTCTCCTGCTGGGATGTAATAATCATCCTGAGAAACTAGGGTTACTTCATCTTGCTTAAAGTGGTGTAGAAAGCAGTTCAGAAAAAATGTTTTGCCCGATCCGCTTCCGCCGGCAATACCAATTATAAATGGCTTTTTATTTAAACTCATTGGGCACTATACGTTAAATTGCAAAAAAATCTTTTGTCTAGAGCACCTAATGAATCGGCTACGGCTTTAGTCATCACAATTATAACATCTTTTGTAGATTCGTTCTCTGTAAATTTACCAACAACTTTTGCAAAGGTTGTGCGGTTTGTCATGGGGTTGGTAATTTTTATCACTCTTCCAATCGGAGCCGTTCTGTGCAATACCAACATTTTTGAGGCATCAAGATCCTGATCCTGAATCCAAACTGCTGTTCCTTTTTCTTCAATTTGGCTTAAACCATATACACTTGGATCACGACGAAGCTTTGGATCTTTCACCATTGTGCTATCAGGATTTCCTTCTTGGTCTTCCTTTGAGGCCTCGTTAACCGATTTCGGTTGTGGTGGTTTCGGGATGATTAACTTTTGGCCATTCGTTAGGATATTATCCTTCATCTTATTGGCAACCCTAATTTGGTAAGCAGTTAGATTGTATTTTTTTGCGATACTGAAAATGTTATCTCCATCTACTACTGTATAAATAAAACTTTCTTCTTTATTCGCAGGGATTTCTTTAATGGCTTCAGCCGGTTTTTCAACTTGTTTAGGTACTTCTACCACAATATCCGAAGGGATTTTCAACACTTGCCCTGTAGATAAGGTGTTGTCATCTAAATTGTTCAACTTTCTGATTTGGTAGG
The DNA here is from genome assembly GCF_003173595.1 of Pedobacter yonginensis. Lineage (GTDB taxonomy): Bacteria > Bacteroidota > Bacteroidia > Sphingobacteriales > Sphingobacteriaceae > Pedobacter > Pedobacter yonginense. Next base: position 1,228,434 of record NZ_QGNZ01000001.1, on the reverse strand, counting down.
CGGTTATGCCATACTGTTTCGCAATTGAAAAAATACTTTCGCCTTTCAGAACGGTATGTGTACCAGCTGCATCTTTAGATGGATTGGCTTGAATAGATTGTTCCGGCGCTGCGCTTACAACAGTACCATCTTCAACATTTTTGGTTGCAGGAATTTTTAACTTTTGCCCGATGCGGAGGTTGTTGCCAGAAAGATTATTTGCTTTTTTAATTTCTTCAACTGTTGTGCCGTACTTTTCTGCAATTTTCCCTAAAAACTCTTTCGGCTGAACGGAGTGCTCAATCATGGTTTGGCTACCATTTTCAACTGGCGCTGAGCTTGTTTCTTGAAGTTTCGTTGCAGGGGTTTCTACACGTTCTGGTGTTTGTGCAGAAGTGTTTTTGGCGGGGATTTTTAATACCTGGCCAATGCTCAAATTGCTACTGGTTAGATTATTTAAAGCTTTAATCGCATTTACGGTTGTTCCGTATTTTTCGGCCAGCATGTTAAGGTTGTCTTTTGCCTTAACTGTATGTTCGATTATATCATTGGTGTTTGCGGCGCTTGGGAGTGCATTGCTCATCCCCGTTGAAGTGAATGGGATATTTGTGGGAACCTTAATGATTACACCTACTTTAAGGTATTTGTTATCATTAAAAGCCATAATATCTTTAGGGGAGACATTGTATCTTCTGGCTATGGAATAGTAAGTGTCTTTTGCTACGGCCTGATGAACGATAAGTTTCTTGCCATTATTGTTTTCGACACCGATGGAGTCTGTTACTGCGACTGACTTGGCTTTGGCTACATTTAAAGCAAGTATAAGTACAGCAGTTATGTATATTTTGTGCATTTATTTTTTATGTAAATTTTCTAGTCAAAGGGAGCAATTATACGAATAATAATATTAAACGGGTAGTAGTTTGTTGTTGGCATACGAGTAAAAATCAGATTACTTTTTTGCCGCAAAACGCGTATTCGCTTTATAAACAAACACTTGCAATATTACCTTTTCTTACAATTACGATTAATAAACGAACATATAAATCAGGTATTGTTCAAAATGCAATTCGGCAGCAAACTTTTCTCTAATTGATTTGTTACGTAGGCAATAAAAACAAAAATAAAATGGACGCTAAAGAAATAAGTTTAAACGAAAAAGAAGTTAAACCAGTTGTAGATCTTTTAAATGATTATCTGGCAAACTACCATATTCATTACCAAAAGTTAAGAGGCTGTCACTGGAACATCAAAGGGCAAAATTTCTTCACCTTACATGTTAAGTTTGAAGAGTTATATACCAATGCACAACTTACTATTGATGAAATTGCTGAGCGTGTTTTAACCTTAGGTAAACCACCACATAGCCGTTTTGCAGATTACATTAAAGAATCTAAAATCAAAGAAATTGATACCATCGGAATGGTTGATTTGGATATGGTTGATGCAATTCTGGAGGATATGGCAACCTTAATCGAACTTGAAAGAGAACTTTTAGAGGCAACTGACCAAGCTGGTGATGACGGATCGAATGACATGGTTAACCGTTTTATGCAGTTTAAAGAGAAAAATACCTGGATGTTGCGCTCTTTTGCAGGTAAAAAATAAATTTCAGAACTTCTCGGCCACAGATTGACAGATTAATCTAATAATCCATCGATCTGTGGCTTTTTTGTTTTAAAGAACTGCTATTTATTTATCTTTGATTCATGGCATATAGAAGTTTAGCAGAGTGTGTAAAAGACCTTGAAAAACACGGTCATTTAATTAGAATCAAAGAAGAAGTAGATCCACATCTAGAAATGGCAGCCATCCATTTAAGGGTTTACGAGAATAAGGGTCCAGCCATATTATTTGAAAAAGTTAAGGGTAGTCCGTTTCCTGCGCTATCTAATCTTTTCGGAACTTTAGATCGATCGAAATTCATTTTTAGAGATACCCTGCCAAAGGTGCAACAATTGGTTTCGCTAAGAAACGATCCGATGAAAGCACTAAAAAATCCATTCAAATATGCAGGTTCTGCTATGTCTGCCTTATCTGCATTGCCTCTAAAAACGCCATCAGCGAAACGTAACTTCCAAAAAACAAGCATTAGCGCCTTACCCCAAATTATTAATTGGCCAATGGATGGCGGGCCATTTGTAACCATGCCTCAAGTTTATACTGAGGATGTAGAAAAGCCAGGTATTTTAAATGCGAACTTAGGGATGTACCGCATTCAGTTGGGTGGAAACGATTACATTCAAGATAAAGAAATTGGTCTTCATTATCAAATACATAGGGGAATTGGTGTTCATCAATCCAAAGCAAATGCACGGGGCTTACCGCTTAAGGTGAGTATTTTTGTAGGTGGCCCGCCCTCGCATCCATTGGCTGCGGTGATGCCCTTACCTGAAGGCTTATCTGAAATGACTTTTGCAGGCGCACTCGGAGATCGGAGGTTCAGATATTTTTATGATGAGGAAGGCTTCTGCATTTCTGCGGATGCCGATTTCATCATTACGGGAACTGTACAGCCGAATGAAAATAAACCAGAAGGACCATTTGGCGATCACTTGGGTTATTACAGTTTAACGCACCCTTTCCCTTTAATGAAAGTACATAATGTGTATCATAAAAAGGATGCCATTTGGTCTTTTACAGTGGTTGGTAGGCCTCCGCAGGAAGATACCAGTTTTGGTGCCTTAATACACGAAATAACCGGAAGCGCGATTCCGCAGGAAATTCATGGCTTAAAAGAGGTGCATGCTGTGGATGCAGCTGGTGTACACCCGCTTCTGTTTGCTATTGGGAGCGAGCGCTATACGCCTTATTTAAAGGATAGGAAACCGCAAGAAATTTTAACTATTGCCAATCACATTCTGGGGAAAAATCAATTGAGCCTTGCAAAATATGTCTTTATTGCGGCCAGGGAAGATGACGAAAACTTAAGTACCCATCACATCGAATCCTTTCTCAGTCACATTTTGGAAAGAATTGACTTAACAACAGATTTGCATTTTTACACCAATACCACCATTGATACTTTAGATTATAGTGGTGATGGCTTAAACAGTGGATCGAAAGTTGTATTCGCAGCTGCAGGAAGTAAAAAGCGAACGTTGTGGGATACTGTTCCTCATGATTTAAACCTACCAACAGAATTTAGCCGTCCTAACATTGCCATGCCTGGGGTTTTGGTTTTGAAAGCAGATGCTTATGTGAATGCTGAAAAAACTGCTGCCGAAATTGCTTTGCTTAACATGGCACTAATGGGCACCAATTTGGAAGGTTTGCCGCTTATTGTATTGGCCGATGACGCTGATTTTGTAGCAAAAACCATTGATAATTTGGTATGGGTAACCTTTACAAGGAGTAACCCTGCGGCCGATATTTATGGCATCAACGATTTTATCGTAAACAAACATTGGGGTTGTAAAGGTTCTTTAATTATTGACGCTAGAAGAAAACCACACCATGCACCTGAGTTAATTAAGGATGTTGAAACGGAAAAATTGGTAGATCGCATGGCGCAGCAGGGTGGAGCGTTGCAAGGGATAATTTAATTTGAATATTTCAAATAATATTTGGATTTTTAGAAACATCCCCTTGAAATGCAAAAAAAAAATCCTAAAGTTATTTTTCTTATCGTGCTGTTGATTTGTTCTTCCGCTAAGCTGAACGCACAGATTAAGGCAATAGATAGTCTTGCAAATCAATTGGGTACTTATGCACTTAAAAATAAAACAGCTGAACTTTTTATCCATTTTGATAAGAATATTTACACCAATAATGACCGAGTTTGGTTTACTGGTTACCTGCTCAAAACGGCAACGGATTTAGAACGATACACCACCTTATATTTGTCGTTAATTAGCAATCAAGATAGTAGCGTAATCTTGCATAAAAAGTTCTTGATTGAAAAGGGTTTTGTTTTTGGAAACATGATTTTGCCAGATTCCATTTTTAGTGGAAATTATAGGTTTGTTGCCAGTACCAATGTTAAATTTAAGAGTAAGCCAGACGTTGAATTTATTCAGCAAGTAAGCATAAAATCTACAATCATCGATCCGATGGTCCCGAACCTATCGTTGTTTAATCGCAATAGCGATCAAACGGGAAATGGTACCGTTCTCCTAAAAGTATTATCGAGCGATAATCGTTTTGTTTCTGATGCAGATGTGAGCTACACAATTGGTAGAAATAATAACATTATAAAAACAGGTAAGGCCAAAACCAGTATTATTGGTGAGCTGATGATTGATTATCCAGTTGACAAAATTCATGCAGAGAATAATGAAGTTTCAGCAGTAATCAAGAAGAAAAACGAGTTTAGGCAAATCAAATTTACAATTCCAATTGAGAATTTTCAACCTTACCGCGTAAATTTCTATCCCGAAGGCGGTTATCTGATTGAGGGCATCAAAAATAAAATTGGTTTAGAGATTAAAAACGTTGAGGGCATTCCCATTCAGGCTTCCGCAGTTTTGTGCGTCAACGACCGAATCTTAGACACCTTAAACACCAACTCTACCGGTTTGGGAAGCTTTTCGATGATTCCTGCTCAAGGCTCAAAATACACGATCAAATTGCTAAAAAACAGTGAGTTAGTTGGAAATTATCAGCTGCCAAAACCTTTAAGTAAGGGAACAAATGTTAAATTAACTCGTGCCTTAGCCACAAATGAATTGCGATTTATTGCAGAGAGCAATTTTAAAAATAAGGTCCATGTTGTGGTTCACGATTTCCAAAACATCTTTCTATTCTCGGATTTAAATTTAGACCCGAAAATACCCACAAGAGTAATTTTAAAATTAGAATCGGTGCCAAAAGGCCTAAATGCCATCACTATTTTAGACAGTCTTTATAACCCAATTGCAGAACGAATTTTCTTTGCACATTACGATGAAATAAGTCGCTTTCAAATTAATTTGGACAAGGAAAGCTACTCCACTAGAGATTCTATCAATCTAAACTTAAAAATTCTTGGAAAAGATGATACAGCATTCAATGGGCTGGTTTCAATTGCGCTTGTACAGAAAAATAGATTAGCCTTGGTTAATAAAAAGAATATTGTTGATTACGCCTATTTGGAAAATGAGTTGAATCCTTTACCACAGAATTTGCTGGGTGTAAAATATGATGATGAAAAATACTTAGAAGATATCTTATTAATTAAAGGGTGGCGCAAATTCAAATGGCCCGAAGAAAAAGAGTCGTTATCCAATGAGGAAAAAGAGGTGTCTGAATATGAGTATGTTGGAAAGATCACCAGAAATAAAAAGCCTCTAAGTAAAGTGGTTTCAGTTCAAACTTTTGCTGGCTATAACATCAATTCGTTTAATACAGACAGTACTGGCAGATTCTTGTTGCCTACTCAGGCGCTTTTAGCGGAAGATAATACCAAGGTTTGGCTTACACTTTCCGATCAAAAATATGCCGGTTATACCATTAAACTGACAGATCCATCTGATGAAATAAAATCCATTCAAAAGAATATTCGTTTTCAGCAAAACACGCTTGATGTAAATGTTATTCCCAAATTTTCCGAACAAATTACTTCTGTAGCTGGAATAAAGTTGAATGAAGTAAACATTAAAAAAACAAAAGATACGCAGTTTGGATTTAACAATGCCGTGCTGGGCGTAAACAGCTGTGGAGATTATGTATGTGTTGCTAACATTCTAAATTGCCAAAATCATATGGTTGGAACCATGCCTGTAAAGGGTAAAAGCTACTATTCAAATGGTAGGATGATTGTTTATGCGGGTTGTAGCGAAAATGAAGATAAACCCAATTTTGTTTTTCTAAATAAGATTAATGTTGCCAAGGAATTTTATATGGCAGATTTAACAAATAAAAATGAGCCGATAAACTTTCCAACGCTCTACTGGAACTATCAATTTCAGATAAACAAAGCAGGGCAAAATTCCTTGAAGTTTACCACGGGAGATTTAATTGGTGATTTTGATTTGATTATTCAAGGGATTTCTGAAAATGGAGTAGTGTATGGCGAAAAGACAATCCAAATCAATAAGCCTTAAAAGGGCATATCGAAACAATTTTTTCAATAGCAAATCTTTCAATAATAGTTTGATTTCAAACGATGCCTTTGGGTAATTTAAAATGCCATCAAACAAAAAAAGGTTTTGAGTTAATGCCTCAAAACCTTTTTTTATGATTTGCTTAAACTTAGAATCTTACTCCGAAAGTTAAGAATACATTGTTTCTGGTGGTTTTAACATCAGCCAATGGTTCAGAATAATCGTTTAATTCATATGGACTAGAATTGAAATTGGTCTGTAAGTTTTGATAGGTTACATCAACATAGTAATTGTCAATGCGATAGCCTATACCGCCTGAATAATATTTCTGTTCGTAAAATTTATCTGCGCCATCTTTAATTCCACTTCCATTTACGCCGTAACCGCCCCTTAAGCTTAATTCGTTGCTCACTTTGATTTCTGCACCGAAACGGTAATTAATTGCTTCTTTGTAAGAATTTTTAATGAAGGCATTATTGCTATTAATGGTTGTTAAATCTGAGCCCTGATCTGCGGAGAATCTCATTGTTGAGTAATCTATATAATCAATATCAGCCGAAATTAAAGCTCTACCAGCAATAATGTAGCTCGCACCAGCAGATGCCTTTAATGGTGTACGTAAGTTATAGGTGAATGTATAGTTCTGACCTGGATTGTTGGAATTGTAACCAGTCAACTGGCTATTCACACTCTCATTAGTATTATCTTGAACATTCATCCAAGTAGGTGATTGGAAATTAACGCCTATACGAAAATCGTTAGTCGGTTTAAAGATCATACCCACTTTTAGATTAATACCACCACCTTTCGTCTCTTGATTTCTCACATAGTTTAAAAGGTAGTTTTCATTTCCTTCATACAAATTGGTGTTTTCGTTAAAGGAATTCAAAGTACCCGATTCTGTATAAGTTGCATCGCTAATGTACCTCACATTTACGAAGCTTACTGCAGCACCTAAGTAAAACTTATTTGAGAAGTTTAGAGCTCCGGCAACATTAAATTCTGACGTTGAACCCAAGCGAGATTCGTTCCAGTTTTGATTAAAGCTTGTGCCTGTATAAGGCTCGGCCGAAAACGAATTAGGATAATTGGTGGCATTGCGATTGATTAAATAGCTATTATAGGCATCACCCGCTAAGGTATTATCAATTCCGAAAGCATTTGCCTGCTCCGCTAGGGCATCGCGGAAAGAGCTGTTAGCATTCGTACCGCTATATTGAAATTGATTAAAGAAATCATTATTTCTATTGTAACCAACACCCAATACTGCACTTACAACACCTTGCTCAGTGTTAGAGCCTTTAGCTTTATAAGTCGGCGTATAAAAAACCACACCTAAATTATTTAAATTCAGTTGCCCTTTAGAATCTTTAGTGGTATTGCCTAAAAAAGCATTTTGAGTGCTTACGCCATTATATTCTGGTGTAATGCTGAATTCCGATTTGGTAAATAAACCCAAACCAGCTGGATTTGCACCTATAGAACCCATATCTCCACCTACACCAATTTGTGCGCCACCCATGGCTTTAAATCTTGCAGTGCTTCCATAACTACTTTGAGAGAAACGATAAGCATCAGGCGCGTAACTCTGCGCATATAGTGTCCCGGTAGCGGCTACTGTAACCGCTATACAGGTTAAAATTATTCTTTTCATCTTATGTTTAATTGTGTGTCGCTGATACTATCCTCTTCCTGCTCTACCTGGTCTGGCACCACCGCCGCCACCAGAACTTCCTCCGCCGCCATTAGATCCACCGTTTGATGGAGGTGGCGAATAACTTGGAGCTGGTCTTTCCTCACGAGAAGGTCTGCTCATTTGAGGTTGTGGCCTACTTGGTTGATTATTCGGTTGAACGTTTCTAGAAGGACGTCCGTTTGGATTGCTAGAGCTAATTGCTCCGTTATTGCCTCCAACAGTTGATGATCTTCCTGGTCTTCCATAATTCGGACTAAAAGTATTTGATCCTCTAGGTATACCAGTATCATTGCTTCCTGGTCTAGCTCTATAAGTTCTGTTGGTTGCTACACCACCACCGTAGAAGCCGCCGCCGCCGTAATATCCGCCACCGCCATAATAACCTCCGCCCCAACCGAAACGGTCATAGTAGGAGTTAAGCCCCCAAGAATTCCAGCCATAGAAAGGGCTATTCCACCCATAACCGAAGTTACCGTAGTAAAAAGGATTGTTCCAGATGCTGCCATAATAGCCACCGCCCCAGTTCAAGCCATAACCATTGTTCCAGCCTAAGCCGTAACCTAAATAATTGTTATTGTAGTAATAATTGTCGAAATATGGGTCGTAATAACCTCTCCATGAGTAGCCATTATAAAAACGGTTAATTCTGGAAGAATAATCCATGTCGTAATACGGATTACTTGTGCCATAATATTCATCATATTCGGCTTGATTTTGGCCTTGACCTTGGGCTTGCTGTGTTTGCACAGGCGCCATATATTCTACCTCCTTGGCTTTTGCAACGCTGTTATAAACATCGTCGTTAACAGTTTTTTGAGCCAATTTCGGTGTTGAGCATGATGCAACCAACCCAGCGGCCGCAATCATAACAATGGGTAAAAATTTAATTGGTTTCATTGTGTTTATATTTAGTTGTGTGTGTCAACAAGTTGAAGATGATTACAAATTTATTTGCCTTTAACGAGATTCTCGGTCAGATTATTGTTTTAAAAACATTGACATCGATTCTTAATCGTTTTGTAGGCATAAATTTATAAATTTGTGGCTCAATTTCACATTATTTAACACACAAATTACGTTCCAAATACATAATATGAGCAAAGAAATTACAAGTAGAGAAGCAGATTATTCCCAATGGTATAACGATATTGTACTGAAGGCAGACTTGGCAGAGCACTCGGCCGTGCGTGGATGTATGGTTATTAAGCCTAATGGCTATGCTATCTGGGAAAAAATGCAAGCGGTTTTAGATAAAATGTTTAAAGACACAGGGCACCAAAATGCATATTTTCCATTATTCATTCCTAAGTCATTTTTTTCTAAAGAAGCATCTCACGTAGAAGGCTTTGCCACTGAGTGTGCAGTTGTAACACATTACCGATTAAAAAATGACGGAAATGGCAACATCGTTGTTGATGAAACAGCCAAATTGGAAGAAGAATTAATTGTTCGCCCAACCTCAGAAACCATCATTTGGAATACCTACAGAGGTTGGATTCAATCTTATCGCGATTTGCCAATTTTAATTAACCAATGGGCTAATGTGGTGCGTTGGGAAATGCGTACGCGGTTATTTTTACGCACGGCAGAATTCTTGTGGCAGGAGGGACATACCGCTCATGCAACCGCTCAGGAAGCCATTGAAGAAACTGAACGTATGCTTCATATTTATGCCGATTTTGCTGAAAACTGGTTGGCAGTTCCTGTAATTAGAGGCCGAAAATCTCCCAACGAGCGATTCGCTGGTGCCTTAGATACTTATTGCATTGAAGCGCTCATGCAAGATGGAAAAGCCTTACAAGCTGGAACATCACATTTCTTGGGGCAAAATTTCGCTAAAGCTTTTGATGTTAAATTTACCGGTAAAGATGGTAAGTTGGATTACGTTTGGGCTTCATCTTGGGGTGTTTCTACCCGATTGATGGGTGCATTAATTATGGCGCATAGCGATGATTCTGGATTAATCATTCCACCAAAACTGGCGCCAATTCAAGTGGTAATTGTGCCAATTTACAAAGGAGATGAAGACCTGGCGAAAATTACATCCTATGTTAATGAGTTAACAATGAGGTTGAAAGGTTTAGGCGTTTCGGTAAAATACGATGATCGTGATACGCAACGCCCAGGTTTTAAGTTTGCCGACTACGAATTGAAAGGTGTGCCAATCCGTATTGCTATTGGTGGACGCGATTTAGAAAATAAAACTGTTGAAATTGCCCGTAGAGATACTAAACTAAAGCAAACCATCCCACAGGAAGGCCTAGATATTTATATTGTTAAATTGCTGGAAGACATCCAAACGGCTATGTTTAACAAGGCATTGGCTTACAGGGATGAACACATTACCGAAGCCAATAGCTACGAAGAATTTAAGGCCTTGCTAGATGGTAAGGCAGGTTTTATTTCTGCCCATTGGGATGGTACATCAGAAACCGAGCAGAAGATTAAAGAAGAAACCAAAGCAACCATCCGTTGTATTCCACTAGATAACAAATTGGAAAATGGTGTTTGTATTTATTCAGGCAAACCATCAACGCAAAGGGTATTGTTTGCAAGAGCTTATTAAATGATCTGAGCACCGAGATATAGAATTGGAAGTTAAATCTTCTTTAAATTTTAAGTGCTCAAATCTCTTATCCCATATTTTAGATTTTAATTTATAATGAAATTCGCAACAAAGGCTATCCATGCAGGCCAAGAGCCTGACCCAACAACTGGGGCGGTAATGACACCAATATATCAAACCTCTACTTACTGGCAAAAATCTCCCGGAGATAACAAAGGCTATGAATATTCTAGAGGAACCAATCCAACCCGTAAAGCGTTGGAAGATTGCCTTGCGGCTTTAGAGAATGCCAAATACGGCTTGGCATTTTCGAGTGGAATGGGCGCAACAGATGCAGTTTTAAAGTTGCTGCAACCTGGCGACGAAGTGATTACTGGTAACGATTTATACGGAGGTTCTTATCGAATTTTCACCAAAATCTTTACTAAATATGGCATCAAATTCCATTTTCTTGATCTTTCTAAGCCTGAAAATATGTTGCCATACATCAATGACAAAACCAAGCTGGTTTGGATAGAAACGCCTACCAACCCAACCATGCAAATTATTGATATTGAGGGTATAGCAAAAATTACCAAAGAGAAAAATTTAATTTTAACCGTTGATAATACTTTCGCTTCGCCATACCTGCAAAACCCGATTGATTTAGGTGCCGATATTGTGATGCACTCGGTTACGAAATATATTGGCGGTCACTCTGACGTAGTAATGGGCGCTTTGGTAACCAATGATGAAAACCTTTACAAAGAACTTTGGTTTGTGTACAATGCCTGCGGTGCAACCCCTGGGCCACAAGATGCCTTTTTAGTTTTAAGAGGCATTAAAACCCTGCATTTAAGAATGAAGGCTCATTGTGAGAATGGCGAACGCATTGCCCGCTATTTAAAAACGCACCCAAAAGTGGATAAAATTTATTGGCCAGGTTTTGAAGATCATCCAAACCACGATATAGCAAAAAAACAAATGCGTGGTTTCGGTGGTATGATTTCGATAACGTTAAAGGGGGCGGATCTTCAAGAGACATTTAGAATTTCTTCCAACTTTAAAGTATTTACCCTGGCCGAGTCATTAGGCGGTGTAGAATCCTTAATTAACCACCCCGCAACCATGACGCACGGATCAATACCAAAAGAAGAACGTGAAAAAGTGGGGGTTACAGACAACTTATTGCGTTTAAGTGTTGGTGTTGAAGATATTGACGATTTATTAGAAGATTTAGAACGCGCCTTAAAATAAGTTCTTTTGATCTTTGAATCGAGTCATTCGATAAGTGAAAGCAATTGCTGATTTTCTTCGAATGACTTTTTAGTTTGTATATAAATGGATTTTTTAGAACTGCGTAATTTTCTCGATCAAAAGGTAGAACAATACAATCAACCTAATTTTATTGCAAATGATCCGGTTTGTATTCCGCACTTGTTCGAAAGAAAACAGGATATAGAAATCTCTGGTTTTTTTGCTGCGATTTTGGCCTGGGGACAGCGGAAAACCATCATCAATAAGTGTAAAGCGTTATTGGAGCGGATGGATTTTGCACCATATGATTTTGTACTCAATCATGGCGATGGTGATTTAAAGTCGCTTTTAGGATTTAAGCACAGAACCTTCAACGATACAGATTTACTTTATTTCATTGCTTTTTTTAAACAGCACTACTCGCAGTTTAATAGTTTGGAAGATGCTTTTATTCCGCATTACAACATTTATCCATCTGCTTATCTGGAACTTGATAGGCTTGAACCCATAGTTGAAGCATCATTGGATGACTCTTCAAACGGTGCGTTAAATTTTACGATAGAGGCGGCTTTGAATCATTTTAGGACCTACTTCTTTTCGTTGGAGGATTTTCCACATCGAACCAAGAAGCACATTTCATCGCCAAGGCAAAAATCTACTTGTAAACGTTTAAATATGTTTCTGAGATGGATGGTCAGGAAGGATAAAATGGGTGTTGATTTTGGTATTTGGAATACCATTAAACCCGAAGATTTAATTTGCCCATGCGACGTTCACGTAGATCGGGTTGGGCGTTTGTTGGGCTTGATTCAAAGAAAGCAAACCGATTGGCAAACTGCTGTAGAATTAACCCAGCATTTGAAGGAATTTGATGCGCAAGACCCTGTAAAATACGACTTTGCACTTTTTGGCTTAGGTGTTGAAAAAATATTATAGATTGACATTTTATTGAGAAATGTCAAAAAAAAGTTCGATATATCAATCAATCTTCTTAATATTACAGTATTGTTTTGTTGAAACATAAAACATGCCTATCCTTATAATCGTATTGAACAATGATTGCAGTTAACCTCTCGGATGAAGATAGATGGAAGAGATACAACAATTTTTCACCGCTAATCTCTATCTTCAAAAAATTTCATCCACTAAATGATGAGATGGAGGAACGGATCAATCAATATACTTTTCCAGTTAGTTATAAAAAAAATAAATTCCTTGTTTCCCCAGTCGATCGGAATAAATACTTGTTCCTGATTGTAAAGGGGGTTGTTAGAGGTTTTGTGAAGGACGGCAAAGCCGAAATTACCACTTGGATTGCGAAAGAAAACGAAGTGGTTGGTACCATCCGCAACCTATGGCTAGTAGGAGATTCGGAAGAATATCTTCAGGCTTTGGAGGATGTGGAATTAATTGCTATCCCACATGTGTTATCCGATTACCTCTACGAGAATTTCCCCGAAGCTAACATCGTCGGCAGAAAGATGATGGAATTGTATTATCGATCTGCTGAAGAACGTGCTTTCTTGTGTCGGATTTCATCTGCTGAAAAAAGATATAAGAGATTTTTACTTTCCTTTCCCGATTTAATTAATCGAGTTTCCCTCAAACACATCGCTTCATTTTTAGCTGTCCGGCTGGAAACCTTAAGTAGGATTCGAGCAAAGATTTAATGATAGTAATCGATGTTCCAATCTTATCTTCGATTTAGGAGACTTGAGGCATTTTCTGACAGCATTTTCTAATTTTGATTCTTCAGCTAACACTGGGAAGTTACCTATTTTGGAGAATTTTGAATTATAGATGATGATTTGATATGCTTTACAATTTATGTTTTATTTCCTATGAGCTCAAATGACATACTATTTCCTCATGGCCGCAAAATACACTGAGTGCGTTGGTAAATGATTTTAAAAAAATTAATAACTAGCCATGATTACGACCTTTCTGTAGGGCCATTAAGCGGATAAAGTGGCGTAATTCGAGAGCGTTGTGTATCATTTTTGTTTACATAGGCTGGTATGATTGCAGGAACGGTGGGGGTGTTTTAAGTTAGCCTAAAGTAGATGTAATGTACTAAACTGTAGATTTTGAACCTGCATGGATAGATTTAGTGAGTAAATAGATAGACAAAAAAAATGGAATTGAATTGTATGATTAATTATATAAAAATCATAATTTTGGTAGAATAAAATATAATTTTATTAAATTGCACCATATATCAAATAAAAATGAAAGCAAAGAATGCCGGAAGTACATTTACAGTACTTATAGCTGATGATCATGAAATCATCCGTCGTGGACTAAAAAGTTTAATATCTGATTTTTGGGTAGGTGTAGAAATCATTCATGCATCAACTATGGAGCAGGCTTTGGTTGAGGTTCAAAAATCCCCGAACTTGATCATTATAGATGTTAATTTGCCGGGCGGAAATAATTTGAAAGTAATCGATCAAATTAAATCGGTTCAATCGAACGCTAAAATCCTTGTGTTTTCATCCCTGAACGAAAACATATACGCCGTACCATACTTGAAATCTGGGGCATCGGGTTACCTAACTAAAAATGCAGAAGAGTCTGAGATTGTAACGGCAATCACAACCATTTTAGCAGGAAGTCGCTATTCGAGTAGAAATGTGAAAGAAAACATGTTCAACAGCATTCTTGGTAACGATGGCGATAACCCTTTTACGAAACTATCTGGCAGAGAATTAGAGGTTGCTGAACTTTTAACCAAAGGCATTGGCGTCCTAGAAATTTCTAACCAGCTGAATTTACAAATGGGTACCGTAAGTACGTACAAACTCAGACTTTTCCAAAAACTTAAGATCAAAAGCATCATTGAGTTGGCAGAAAAAATGAGCATTTACGAAAAATAAAATAGAGGCTGTCTCATAAATCATTTTGCGCTTGTGCTTGCCAAGTAATATTCTGCAACAAATAGCTCATTGATTTTAAATGCAAATTTGCATGTGAATTTTGCATCGCTACTTTTGTGTCCTTTTGTATGTTTTGTGGTTCAAAATAAAATTTTGTCTGCCACATTTACTTTTGGTTATGATACAGCCTCTTCCAATAAAAGCCCTCGAAGCAAAAAGAAACAGGAGTCTCTTTAGTTTTGGCATATAAAATATCTTTCAGTGCCCCTGCATTGCTTGTTGTCTAGTACCTAATTTCTCCGTGCCTTCATTACCTCCGTGGTAACAACTTTTGCAGCGTACTTATTTTTTATCTTTCTTAGCCGTTCCTACGCCATTTTCGTCACCACCCTCGTTTGGTGTGCTTCCTGCTTTTCCAAACTTCTCTGAGGCACCCTCTCCATTTTGATCAAACGAAGCCTTCTCCTTAGATGTGCCGGATGTTTTCGTGTTTTTTTTCTCGTCTTTATCCAATTGGCTATCTTTTTCAGTTTTCATAATTCGTAGATTTTATAAAAATAGAACAGCCTTGAGCGCTAAAAGTTTCATTTGATTTCAATTGCTGTGCTCTTGATAATGATGGCTGAGGAGATTGTTCAAATCAAAAATCTAAAATTTCTCCCGCTCGCAATCGTATTGTATCATTAGGTGGCGATAGCTTTATTAAACAAAATTAAGTTTTGAAACCTATAAGAAACCTAAATTGCAAATAGAGCTAGGCTTCATTTTATTGTTAAATACAATTTTTAATCCCAATTTTCTATCTTTAAATATGATTCATTTTAAAGCTGAAATTGAGCGTTTTGACAACATGGGAGAGAAGACCGGGTGGAGCTATGTTTTTATCCCTGAAAATTTGGCAACTCAAATTAAAGCAAATTGCAGAGTGAGCTTTAGGGTAAAAGGGAAAATTGATCAGCTTGAAATTTCAGGAATGGCAACCATGCCGATGGGTGAGGGCGATTTTATTCTTGCGCTTAAAACAGCGCTGAGAAAAAAATTAAAGAAAGAAGCAGGCGCTCAAGTAGAACTGTTTTTAGAAGAAGATAAAGATTTTAAAGTAGAAATGCCTGAAGATTTGGAACTGTGCTTATTGGATGAGGCATACCTCATGGACAACTTTTTAAAGCAACCAAAGTCACATCAGAATTATTACATCAACTGGATCAATCAGGCAAAAACCGATACCACCAGAACCAAAAGATTAGCCATGACTGTTACGGCAATGCAAAAACAGCAAGATTTTGGAGCAATGATCAGGGAAAGTAAATCCAAAAATTAATGTTGCTCAAAATTAGCATTCGAAAAACGAAGATATTTTTAGTTTAGAAAGTGAATTAAACCGTTCGCTTATAATTTCTAAACCAACTGCTTACCTTCATTTGGATTACCCCCAAAAATGCTTCTCTAAATATACGAGTACTCATTTTTGACGTTCCTTCCGTTCGATCGGTAAAAATGATGGGTACTTCTACAACATTAAATCCAAATTTAATGGCGGTAAATTTCATTTCGATTTGAAAGGCATAGCCCACAAATTTTATTTTATCTAAGGGAATGGTTTGAAGCACAATCCTCCGATAGCATTTAAAGCCTGCGGTAGCATCTTGAATGTTAATTCTGGTAATCAGGCGCACGTACATGGAGGCAAAGTACGACATCAAAACCCTGCCCATAGGCCAGTTCACCACGTTTACGCCCTTAACATATCTCGACCCTATGGCTAGGTCAGCACCATTTACGCAAGCCTCACGTAGGCGAGACAAATCATCAGGATTATGAGAGAAATCCGCATCCATTTCGAAAATGTACTGGTATTCCCTTGCCTTCGCCCAGTTAAACCCATAAATATAGGCCGTTCCTAAACCCTGTTTGCCAGCACGTTCTTCAATAAATAAATGGCCAGAATACTCAGCCTGTAACGACTTTACAATATCAGCAGTGCCATCCGGCGATCCATCATCTATAATTAAAACATGAAAAGGTTGGGTCAAAGAAAATACCTTTCGGATTATCTTTTCGATATTTTCCTTTTCGTTATAAGTTGGAATAATGACTAAACTATCTGACACAATAAAGTATGTAAATTAAAATCCTTTGTCGGTTTATGCTGGCGAAAGTAAATATTAAAAATGAAAACATCACGATTTTTCATCATTTAGAAAGGCCTTAGTTGCTATCTAACTTCTTGCATTAATTTTTTAATCAACTGCGAAAATAGGATTAAAGCTACGCCTGCAATTAGAGAATAGAGCGCCAAAGCCTTATAACCTTCTGTATAGGCAATTAGCTTAGTCGGCAAAGTCGCATCATCTATGCTCGACATTTCCGCACCCAATTTTCCGGCAGCAAGTTGCCCGAAAGCGCTAAACAGGAACCAAAGCCCCATCATCATACCAAACATCCTTTTTGGTGATAGTTTGGTAATAATCGACATGCCAATTGGGCCGATGCACAACTCTCCAAGTGTAAGCAATAAATAAGCAAAGGTGAACACGTTTAGCGAGCTAATTCCGTCCACATTGGCAAAGAAACGAGTTGCATAAAAGGCGTAAAAACTTGCGGCTAAAAGAATAAAGCCCAAACCAAACTTAACCACCGTATTCGGCTCAAGCTTACGTTTGTACAGTCCCAACCATAAAATCCCAACAATAGGACTAAATACAATTACAAAAAACGAATTGACGCTGTTGTTTACAACATTCGGGTCGATATTAAAGAATAAGATTTTGTGGTCTAAATTATCTTTAGCAAACAAGGATAGAGAGCCACCGCTTTGCTCTGATATTGCCATGAAAATGAAGTAGCAAAATATAAATACAAATGCAGCCAATAATTTATACTGAGCCTTTTTATCTTTTATTTTAACTGTTTCATAAATGAAGTAAATCATTGCAATAACACCAAGCGTGTACATGAAATAATCGGTAAAGGAAGTATTGCGCACCATGATGAAAATCAGAGGAATACACAATAATGAACCAACATAAACTGCTATTTCATAAATTTTTTGCTTGGTTTTTGCGAGGTGCAACAATGGCGAAATCCCAATAGGGCCCAAATGTTTTTTGGTAAAAATGAATGTACCTAAACCAAATGCCATCACTAAAGCCGCAGAAAGGAAACAGTAATGCCAGTTATAGTATTTGCCTAAGTAAATGCACAGCGCACCGCCCAATAAACCTCCAACGTTAATTCCAGCGTAAAAAAGGCCGTAACCCGCATCTCTGCGGTTATCTTTTTCGTGGTAGAGTTCTCCAACCATCGAAGAAATATTGGGTTTAAAAAAGCCTGTTCCAATGATAGATAGGGTTATGCCTACATAAAATAAATCTTGGGGTGAAAAGGCCAAGATTAGGTTTCCAATAATCATTAGTGAGCCACCCCAAAACAAAGATTTCCTAAAACCTAAAATTTTATCGGCAAAGATTCCACCTATAAAAGTAAAGGCATAAACAAAGGCTTGGATAGCACCATATTGTAAATTCGATTTTTGATCGCTAAGGTGCAGTTGATCGACCATGAAAAAGGCCAATACACCACGCATCCCGTAGAAACAGAAACGTTCCCACATTTCAACCAGTGATAAATACCAAAGTTGCTTAGGGTATTTTCCTTCAAAATTCTGAATCTCTTCTAAAGAAATCGTTTTGTCAGTCGCAATTGCCATACTATTTTACGCCGTGCATTAATTTTTTGATGATAGGCGTAAGGAGCATAATAAAAATTCCAAGACCTACAGGAATTAAAGTAAAAATTAAAAAGAAGGTTGACATGGAATACTGTGCGGTGATTTTATCAATCATGCCACCCATGGTACCTGCAATTTTATTTCCAATAGCAATCGCTAAATACCAAATGCCAAACATAATTCCGATCATTCGGCCTGGTACCAATTTAGAAACATAAGAAAGACCAACAGGAGAGATAAAAAGCTCACCCATGGTATGGAAGAAATAAGCTAAAATAAGCCAAATCATGCTTACAGATGCTATTTTTGCACCCGACGGTATCGAACTAGAACCATAAGCCAAAGCGGCGAAGCCTATACCTAGTAAAATCATGCCTAAACCATTTTTAACAGTGGCAGTTGGGTTGTATTTGCTTTCCCAAATCTTTGATACAAGCGGTGCAAAAGAAATGATAAATAATGAATTTAATACACCAAACCAAGTTGCAGGAACTTCAGCTTTAACATCGCTATATTGATTTTTAAGCATGTAGATAACGATAATCCAGATCAGGGCGAAGCCGAAGGCCAGAATAATATTGCCTAATGCAAATTTGCCGAAGGTTTTTCTAAATAAACTGAAAAGTACGTAGGTAATGATGACTAAAGGTACCACCGTAATTAAGGTATTGGCAATATTGAAAATAATTTTGGCATTTCCTTCCAGTAACCTTGCGGTGTAATCTTTCGCAAAAATGGTCATCGATCCACCTGCTTGCTCAAAAGCAGCCCAAAAGAATATGGTGATAAAGGCGAGTACAATAACCACAATCATCTTATCTCTAAGTTTTGAGGTGTATTGCGCAATTCTTTTGATTAGGATAAAAATAAATAAACTCAGTGCAACAATGATCGCGAAGTTATCGCCCGTTAATTTCCCAACGGTAAAATTAAAAACGGTATGCCCCGAAATTTTTGAGTAGGGGTCGTTGATGATCCAAACCAATCCAATTACAGAAATTAGAACGATTAAAACAATATCGAATAAAGAGAACGGGTTCTTTTTAGCCTCTGCTGGGTCTTCATCCTCATCAACAACTTCAACATTGTTAACAGGTTTCAAACCAATAGATCCGAAAATATTTTTGGTAAAGTAGAATTGGAGCATGCCCACAAACATAAAGATA
This sequence comes from Pedobacter yonginensis, assembly GCF_003173595.1. GTDB lineage: Bacteria > Bacteroidota > Bacteroidia > Sphingobacteriales > Sphingobacteriaceae > Pedobacter > Pedobacter yonginense. Next base: position 1,209,162 of record NZ_QGNZ01000001.1, on the reverse strand, counting down.
CCAGCGAGGCCGAAACCATAACTCCAACCCCAATTCGGGCTTTCGCCAATGTAACCGCAAAGTAGCATACCTAAGAATGCGCCCGAATTTACACCCATGTAAAATATGGTATAAGCACCATCTTTTTTCTCTGGATGTTTTTTGTACATGTGCGATAAAATTGATGTCATGTTAGGTTTGAAAAAACCATTTCCCACCACTAAAAGGCATAAACCTAAGTACATGAAAATGGGATTAACCTCAAAAGCCATCGAAAGGTGGCCCAAAGTCATTAAAAATGCGCCAAGAATAACTGCCCAACGGTATCCAATTAACCTATCGGCAATGTAGCCACCCAAAATTGGCGTTAAATAAGCCAAAGAAGTGTAAGATCCATAAATGGCCAAAGCATGCTCTCGTGGCCATCCCCAACCTTTGTTTTCACCAAAAATTGATGAGGTTAAAAACAATACCAATAAGGCACGCATCCCATAATACGAAAATCTCTCCCACATTTCGGTAAAGAAAAGTACGAACAGACCTGCCGGGTGACCCAATACCTTTTCTTTAAAGAAATCGTCCTTGGTTTCAATAGTTGTTTGCATAAAACTTTTGTTGGTTTTAGTTTATGAATTCAGAATTTGTGTGTTGTTTAAGTTAGTTTAGCAGGGCGCAATATAGTCAGCGATTGGCAAACTCACAAATTTTTAACCTTTGATGAACGTAATGAAAATGTTAGAATGATGGCCTATTCAAACTTTCTAACGGGTTTTACATTTTTCTTGGGATCTGCATAGAGCTCATCACTCGCATTTGGATTGTTTTTAAGTTCCAAATTTTCTTGAAGTTTTAGCCTTCCGCCAATTACTTTTAAACCATCGGTATTCCCGTCTGATCCATAATATTCATATCGGCCTACCATTTCTGGATCAAAAGGAGCGAGGTGATCAAAAACGATTGCGCCTGCACTGGCTTCGGTTTTCAAAACCATGGCATTGGATTTTGTATATTCAAAAATCACTCGGTTTTTCCCCTTCAAATCTTTGCCATCAAACACAGGCGCACCAAATATGGCCTTTTCTTTATCGAAAGATAAAATCTCGATTACCTTTTTAGTGGTGCTTTGCGTATTTCCTTTCCAGCCTAAAAGCACATAATAAGGTAATCTGCCACCAGAGGTGATGGGGATAATTTCATAATATCGGGCACCAAACCACTTTAAATTATCGCCAATGGCATTTGGGTCTTGGATGTTTTCGGTTTGATCAATTAAAGGGAAAAGTTTTAGCGGTCCATTTCCAGTATTCATTTGTATGGCCCCATAGTAGCGATAGGTTCCATTTTCCAATTGAAGGTACCAACTCAAAATTCGAAATGCCTGGTCGGAAGATTTTACAATGGATACATTTTTTAAAGAATCAAAAGAGTAGCTGAAGGAGTTGGGGACTTTCAGTGCTTCTACCAATGTTTTTACAAATTTGCCGTTTTTTGCAAGTCGCTGTTCATCACTATCTTCCATTTTTATAGAAGCATTCGTTTTGATTAAGCTATCTTGAAAAACATCGAGCTTGCCATTTGTTTGCTGTGCTTTTAAAGCATTGCTTGTAAAAACAATAAAAATTAAGATGTAGAATTTAGCACTTTTCATGTATAATGTATAAAGATAAGTTTGCTGGCAGATATGCCAGCAACTTGATATAATTACCTTACAATTTTTCGATCACCAGAGCACTTGCACCACCACCACCATTACAAATTCCCGCCACGCCGATTTTACCGTTATTTTGCGCCAAAACGGAGAGTAAGGTGACCACAATTCTAGCGCCCGATGCGCCAAGTGGGTGACCAAGAGAAACTGCCCCACCATTTACATTTACCTGTTTATCGTTCAAATTGAGGAGTTGATTATTGGCGATTGACACAACAGAAAAAGCCTCGTTGATTTCAAAAAAATCTACATTTTTAATGTCAATATTGGCTTTAGCTAAAGCTAGTGGAATCGCTTTCGAAGGTGATGTGGTAAACCATTCTGGCGCTTGTTGGGCATCAGCAAAACCTAAAACCTTAGCTAAAGGGCTTATACCGAGTTCTTTTGCTTTTTCTGCGCTCATTAAAACTAAGGCAGCAGCACCATCATTCAAGGTTGATGCGTTTGCGGCAGTAACCGTTCCATCTTTCTTAAATACAGGTTTTAAGCCCGGTATTTTATCAAATTTAACCGCCGAAGGTTCATCATCTGTATCAATGATACTAATTTCGCCCTTGCGGTCTTTAACCTCTATGGCTACAATTTCATTCTTAAATTTCCCTGCGGTTTGAGCAGATTGTGCTCTTTTGTACGATTCGATGGCGAAATTATCTTGTTCCTCACGTGTGATGTTGCATTCGCTTGCACAAAGTTCTGCTGCCGAACCCATGTGGTAGTCGTTATAAACATCCCAAAGCCCATCTTTCACCAAACCGTCGGTAACCTGTCCGTGACCCAATCTGTAGCCATTTCTAGCCTTATCCAAGTAATATGGTACATTGCTCATGCTTTCCATTCCGCCTGCTACAATAATGTCGTGATCGCCATTGGCAATACTTTGTGCCGCCAACATGATGGCTTTAGTACCCGATGCACATACCTTATTGATACTGGTTGAAGGTAAATCGGGTAAACCGGCATATTTCGCTGCCTGTGTGGCTGGCGCTTGACCTAAATTTGCAGAAAGCACGTTTCCCATGTACACTTCTTCAATTTGGTTTGGACTTAAGCCTGCCTGATCTACTGCGGCTTTAATTGCAAAACCACCCAATTGGCTTGCCGAGAATTGAGCCAATGACCCTCCGAAACTTCCAATAGGGGTTCTTACAGCCGATACAATTACAACTTCTTTCATGTAAACTATTTTTTATGAATTTTTGGTTAGGCCACTAAGGTAGGCATTTTTTGATATTGCATAAGCGCTCAATCGTTCATTTTAGCGTGTTGTAGCCCAGCACTCATCATAATTTTGGCCTAATACAAACACATCTGCCTCTTTTGCTTGATTTAAAACCCAATTGAGTAGAAAATCCTTTTAACTCATGGCAATTGCAAACAAAAACAGTAAAATGTATATTAGATAAAAATGTTATTTTTGACAGCATCTTAATTGTATTGTTTTGGCCAAAATCAAAAGAAATTCCCATAAAATCCTATATCGTAAATATTCGTCCAATTTAAAATACGTGATGATGATTTTTGCGGTATTCATCATCACCTTGTTCTTACCTAAGCAACCCCGCTTTCGCTATGAATTTGAAAAGGGCAAAGTTTGGATGAATAAGGATTTGATTTCTCCATTTAGTTTCGCCATCCTTAAAACCAATCCTCAGGTTAGCAATGATAAAAAGAACGCGTTAAAGGACATATTACCGATTTATCAGTTCGATAAAAGTATAACAGATAACGCTTTAGAAGAATTTTCAAACGAGTTCGACATCAAATGGCGATCTACCCAATTGGATGAAAAAGAAAAAATTCAATATAAAGCTGAGGCTTATAAGTTACTACAGAATATATATGCCAAGGGAATTATTGGCTTGAATGTAAAGCATCAGATTGGTGGCAAGAACTACGATTTTTCGTTCATTGAAAACAACATATCAAAACAAAAAAACACACAGGATATTTTTACCGCTGAAACGGCTCTTCAGTTTTTTAAGGCGAGCTTCAAGGCACCTAATCAAGTTATGGGCGATTTGATTGCCAATTTGGCCGAAGATCACATCACACCAAACATCATTTTTGATGAAAGATTAACGCAAACTGTGCAAGACAATACCGTTAATAATGTATCAACCACCAAAGGGATGGTGCAGAAAGGGGAACTTATTGTGGCTAAGAATGATATGGTTGATGATGAGATCTATCAGAAGCTAGAATCTTACAAGGCAACTTACGATGCACAAACCAAAACAATAGGAAGCCAAAGCTTGGTGTATTTGGGTCAGGTAATCTTAGTGGCTTTTATTATTACCATCCTGATTTCGTTCCTATTTTTATTTCGAAAAGATATTTTTGCAGACAACCGCCAGCTTTCGCTCATTTTAATTGTAACTACGGGAATGTTGCTCTCGCTGACTTGGGCGCTTAAAATGAACCTTTCCAGTTTGTATTACATTCCATTTTGCGTAGTGCCGATCATCATCAGAATTCTATTTGATACCCGATTGGCGCTCTACCTGCACATGCTGGTAATTTTAATTGCGGGTTTTTTTGTAGCCAACAGCTTTGAGTTTGTGTTCTATCAGGTAACAGCCGGTATGGTTGCCATTTTTAGCATCAAAAACTTTGTAAAAAGAGAACGATTTTTGGTCTCAGCGATGTTCATTTTGCTGGCCTATTTTGTATCATTTGTCGGGATTGCCTTATTGCGTGAGGGATCGTTTAGAGAGATAGAATGGATTAATTTTGTGCCTTTTGTATTTAGTGTATTGCTTTCCTTATTGGCCTATCCTTTAATTTACTTGTTCGAAAGGGTGTTTGGTATTACTTCTGATGTGGCCTTGATTGAGCTGACCAATACCAACAATAAGCTTTTAAGAGAGCTTGCCTTTAAAGCCCCAGGAACTTTTCAGCATTCTTTGCAAGTGGCAAACTTAGCCGAGGCGGCTATTTTCAAAATCGGGGGGAACTCGGTTTTGGTTAGGGCAGGCGCACTTTACCACGATATTGGTAAGGTAGATAATCCACAATATTTTATTGAGAACCAGAATACGGCCGTGAGTCCACATGATAAGTTGCCTTACGAGCAAAGTGCTCAGATTATCATTCAACACGTGCACAAAGGAATTGAGATTTTAAGGAAGAATCAAATCCCAGAGGCCATTATCGATTTTATTAGAACGCACCACGGAAATACAAGGGTAGATTATTTTTATCAATCGTTCTTGAAAAATTCGCCAGAAAAATTTGTGGATGAAAACATTTTCCGTTATCCGGGCCCAATTCCATTTAGTAAAGAAACAGGTGTTTTAATGTTGGCCGATTCGGTTGAAGCCGCCTCAAGAAGTCTGAAAAATCCGGATGCCCAGAACATAAATGACATTGTTGAGCGGATAATTAACTATAAATTGGAACAAAATCAGTTAGATGATTGCGATTTAACATTAAAAGATATTGAAACTATCAAATTGATTTTCAAGACGATGCTGATGAGTATCTATCATGTGCGAATAGATTATCAACAACTTTAGTAAAATTTTTTTTGCAGAATAGGTTGTTTTACTATATTTGCACACCGAAAAACAAGTCGGATGACGAGTTTTAAAGAAAAAAGGAGAGGTGCCTGAGTGGCCGAAAGGAACAGTTTGCTAAACTGTCGTACTGGTAACGGTACCGCGGGTTCGAATCCCGCCCTCTCCGCAAAATAAATTGGCAAAATTACTCGGATTTATCATTTTAAAACCGTTACTTTGCAATCCCTTCGAAAGAGGGTAAAAAAAGGAGATACCAAGTTCGGGATGTAGCGTAGCCCGGTATCGCGCCTGCTTTGGGAGCAGGAGGTCGTAGGTTCGAATCCTGCCATCCCGACAAAAGTTCAATCCACTTTACAAAAGGATTAAAAAAAGGTGATACCAAAGTTCGGGATGTAGCGTAGCCCGGTATCGCGCCTGCTTTGGGAGCAGGAGGTCGTAGGTTCGAATCCTGCCATCCCGACATCAAATCGAAAGATTGAAGAATAAGCCCTCTAGATGAAAATTTAGAGGGTTTTTTTGTGTCAGGCTCTTTGGTTAATCAAAAAATAACCGCAATAAATTTAGGCTAATTAAATTTCCTTTTCTGGGTATTAGTCAAGCAAATATTCTAGTCATAATCCTTACCTTCGTCATCAACCCTACTATTAAATTATTGTATTACAGTTGTATATGCCCTATTTAAAAAAAATAGCCAAAGTTTTGGGCTTTGGTGCGGTCTACGCTCATCTGAAAGATCTGCGCATTAAACTAAAAGGATACAATGTTTTAGATGCCGAGCAGACATTCACTTTTCTAAAACCATTTTTGATAAAAATAGCTCTGGGAAAAGAATATGCGCTGCCAAATGTGATGGATTGTTCAGACCATTTAAAGTATATTTTTAAAGATCTTAAGATTTCTACTGACCATTTATATGTTTGGAATTACACTAACCCTAAAGTTAAGGCCTATCTTTCTAAGTTCGGCTCAGTAATCATCGGAAATAAAGTAATGTTAACTCATCGAGATCACAGTGGTTTTTATAAAGATGTTTATGATAATGACAATAGGGAAACCATTGCTGTAGCTACAGTTATTGCGCCGTTTAGTCATAACCAGGATGAGTATGGCTACTATGGCTATTACGATTATCTGTTTTTTGTTGCCGTAAAAATAGCTCGTATTGTTCAGGCTCTTCCACAGATTGACCGCTCAACTACATACGTTTCTTATGCTCTTTTTGGCGGTAGCTACGAAACTGAATACTTAGAACTTTTCGGGTTAATGCCTGAGAAATTAATGGACAGTCAGAAGTACAAATTGATATCTCCCCAAGTGCTTATGGCAAACGGCACCAGTTGGCATCCCAATTTGGAGGATATTCAAACCATGAAAAACCTAATTAAAAAAAATCATCAAATTGAAAAGACAGAAGCCAAAAGAGTTTACATAAGCCGTGCTGGAAGAAGAAAAATTATAAACGAGGCTGAATTAATTACCTTGCTTAAAAAATTCAATTTCGAAATTGTAGAAGATAAAAAAAGATCTGTTAAAGAACAGATTTCCATTTACAGTAATGCGTCATTTGTAATTGGTCCTCATGGCGCTTCATTTGCAAATATTATATGGTGTTCGCCTCATGCGCACTTATTTGAATTGTTTTCCAGCAATTATGTGCCTGATTACTTTGCTTATCTAGCCAATTTGATGCAAATGGACTATTCGGCTTATTATGAAGGCACGCCAGATGTAAACGTAAGTTTTCGAGATGGATCTATTGAAAATATTTATGTATCAATACCTAAGTTGGAAGTTTGTTTAAATAACATCTTCAAAACATAGCTTATTATTGATTGATTTACGGATGTAATAACCTCAGCGAAAGCCGAATAAATTTATTCCTCAAGTCACATCGGATTTTGGAGCGCTGAAGATAATTATTTAAACTTTTTTAACCTAAATTCAAAAAGAAGAAGTTTAATTGTATATTTGAGAATTCATCTTAACAATCTTTTAATCCCTATTATTAATTAATGAAAAATCTATTCAAAATCGCTTTAACTGCTCTGATGCTTTTAAGTGTAGAGTCTTACGCTCAAGAATCAATAATCCCTGAGATTAAATATGCAGATCTAGAAAAATACATTGATTTAGCAAAACAAAATTATACTAAAATCAAAATTCTAGACGCCAAAACCGAAAGCATTAAAACCGCAATTCCAATAGCAGCAGTATCTTATTTGGACCCTTTTAGTGGATCGTATTTTTACAGACCTACGGGAAAAACGGTAATTGATCCCTTAAATCCTTACAATGTAAACGGATTTCAATTTGGAATTAACCTTAATCTTGGTGCTTATTTGCAAAAGCCATTTCAAGCCAAAAAAGCCAAATACGATTACAAAGTAGCCCAGCTAGAGCAAAAGGATAATGAAATCCAAGTAACGTTAGAGGTGAAAAAAAGATACTACGATTATATTCAACAAATTGCAGCACTTAAAATTTTTACCCAAAGCGCTCAAGACAGTAAGAGTGTAGCCGAGAGTTTGCGAAATAGATTTGAAAAAGGTGAAATTACCTTGGAAGCTTATAACCAATCTAGAATCATCCAAACCAATGCTTTTACTTCAAAAATTCAAGCTGAAGCAAACTATTTAAGAGCAAAAGATCTTTTAGAGGAGATTGTAGGTCAAAAACTTTCTGATATTAAATAATACAGTCAATTAGTATAGATGGATATTAAGTCTTTTTTAAAGCTGGTTAATAAATATAAATGGGTTCTAATTTTAGTACCCATTATTGCTGTAACAATAACCTACTTTTTAGTACAAAAATTACCTAAACAATACGCTTCTGAAGTTCAAATCTCAACAGGGATTTTGGATCCTTCTAAAAAAGTTATCAGCACGGAAAACGTCGATTTCTTTAAAGTAAGCCAGCAGTTTAGCAGCATTATGGAAAAGTTTAGGATGAAGAAAATCATCAATATTCTATCCTATAATTTGATCCTGCACGACTTGGAGCAGCCAAAAAAAACCTTTAGACCTTACAGTAAGAAAATCGATTCCCTAAATGCAACTGCTAAGCAAGAAGTTATCCAAGTGCTTAAAGAGAAATTGGCTACAAAATCAATTTTAACCTTAGGTGATAACAAGGGCAAGTACAAGCTGTACGATATTGTTGGCTCAATGGGCTATGGTGAAGAGGATTTACTAAAAAAATTGAGCGTTACGCATGCGGATAACAGTGATTACATCAACGTTGAATTTATCTCAGAAGATCCAGATCTTTCAGCATATGTAGTGAATACCCTTGCTAGTGAATTTATTAGTAATTACAGTGCCGATGTCAATATCAATCAAACCAATTCGATTGTTTTGTTGGATTCTTTACTGAAGGCCAAAGAATTGGTGATGAATGAAAAAAACACTGCATTGTCTTCATTTAAGAGGAATAAGGGTGTACTCAATTTGAATGAACAATCAGCAACTGTTTATGGTCAAATTTCTCAATATGAAGCACAACGAACAGATGCGATAAGGCAAATGCAATCCAACCAAGGGGCAATTGCTACCATTGAAGCAAAATTAAGAGGGAGCGATGCCTTTATTGGAGGAAGCAGCAGAGCTGATAATCGTGAGATCATCAATTTAAAGAGACAACTTAAAATTGCAAGTGATGCCTACGTTGATGGGGGCTTTAAAGCATCAGATCAGAAAAAAATTGACTCTTTAAATAGAATAATTAGCTCCAGAAGCGCCGATAATGAGGATCAAAATGTATTAGATCCACGAGCTTCAAAGCAGGCACTTGTTCAACAGAAAATTAATTTGGAGATTGCCATGCAACAAGCTAAAAGCAGCTTGAACTCAATTAATTCAGAGTTATCTGTTTTGAGGGCTAGATACAGCAGTATGGTTCCTTTTGATGCAGACATTTCCAATTATGAAAGGGATGCAGATTTAGCTACGAAAGACTACACAGCCGCTTTAGAGCAATATAACCAAAGTAAAACAGATCAGAATTTAGGCTTGCACCTACAAATTGAAGAACCTGGCTTACCAGGAAATCCTTTACCATCAAAAAAGATTTTATATCTGGCGGGATCGGGCATAGGTAGCTTCGCTTTGTGTTTATCTGCACTTTTTCTGTTGTTTATGTCAGATAGCTCCATTACAACTGTACAGCAGTTAGAAAAACTAACGAAATCAAAATCGATCGGTATTCTCAATAAAATTGAAGGAGATGAACGAAACATCCGCGATATCTGGAATGATAAAAGTGATAATTTGAATTATGAAGTTTATCGCGATTTATTAAGATCAATTCGGTTTGAAATTACCAAACAGCTTGAAAAAGACGATAGTAAAATTGTCGGTATCACCAGTTTAGGCTCAGGCGAAGGAAAAACATTAGTTGGCTACAGCTTAGCCTACGCATTTGCCGCAATAGGTAAAAAAGTTTTGCTAATAGCAGATGAATTACCTGTGGTACAAGCGCAAAGCAAACAGTTGGCTACCAATCAGAATTTTCAAACCTTTTTAATTAAAAAGCAGATTCAAACTGAAGATTTGATCACAGTAATGAATAAAAATACGGCAAGAAGTTCACTTTTAGAAAGCCAAAGTATGGAAAGTTTAAAAGGTGGCTTTGAGGTATTGAGAAAAGAGTTTGATATCATTTTAGTTGATGTTAACAGTTTAAGAGATATTAATATTGCTAAAGAGTGGTTACTGTTTACTGAAAAAAATATAGCGGTATTTGAATCAGGAAAGTCAATGGCCAGTACGGATATGAAGCTTGTTGAATATGTAAAAGAATTACCAGATTTCTCTGGTTGGATTTTGAATAAAGTGGCCAATTCCAAGTAATGAAAATCGGCTTGTTAACCTCTATGATGAAGAAAAAAACTTCTTAAATCAGCATGCATAGAATTTTACTTTATACGCTAGTTGCATATTGTTTTCTGTATGGGATCATTGCCCGAGAAATCGGGGGGATTCCTGTTGGAATTTTTATTGAAGTTTTTTTAGTTTTAATATTTATTGCAGCTACAATAAAATCATCGGGCGACGATTGGAAGGATTTAAAACAAGACATTCTTTATGTGATCTTGTTTTGGTTCGTAATTAGTGTTTTAGAAATTGTTAATCCAGGGTCTGCTACAATTGGATGGTTGGCAGAAATCAGAACTACTGCGCTGTACCCCTTGTTGATGGTTATGGCAGGTTTCTTAATTTTTAAAACCAATCGTGATCTTGACATATTTCTAATCATCATCATTGGCTTATCAACGCTTGCCTCCTTAAATGGCATTAAGCAATTGTACATAGGTTTATCCAAAGGAGAACAAGCATTTTTAATACAAAATGCGAGCACCCACTTACTATGGGGGAGGTTAAGGGTATTTTCTTTCTATTCTGATGCCGGACAATTTGGTGCTGCACAGGCTCATATTGGGGTTATGGCCTTAATACTTTCTTTTATACCCATGAAACTTTGGAAAAGATTGTTGTTACTGGCTTGTGCCTTCTTAAATCTTTATGGAATGCTAATTTCGGGTACCAGAGGTGCACTCTTTGCCTTAGTTGCAGGCGTGCTCTTGGCCATATTATTAAGCAAGAATTTAAAAGCGATATTAATTGGTGGTTTTGTTGCCTTGAGTTTTTTATGTGTTTTAAAGTTTACGCACATTGGAGATGGAAACTATCAAATTTTCAGACTCAGAACAGCATTAAATCCTGAGGACGCATCGTTAAATGTTAGAATGAACACTCAAAGAAATCTTCGCCTTTATATGGAAGATTTGCCATTTGGCGGTGGCTTAGGTGTAATCGGATTTAATGGCGTAATGTATAATTCCGATAAATATTTATCTACCGTTCAACCCGATAGTTATTATGTTAAAGTGTGGGCCATGTACGGTATAGTTGGCTTTACCATTTGGTTTTGCATTATGATGTTTATTTTGGGTAAGTGCTGTGGTATTACATGGCGTATTAAGAATCAAGCGCTAAAAATTAAAATGATAGCGCTTACGGCTGGCTTTGCTGGTATTTTGGTTTGTAGCTATGGTAATGAAGTAATCAATATCATGCCTACATCCATTGTAGTGTATTTATCATGGGTATTTATTGCAATTGCACCAAAATTAGATCGTAAAGAACAAAGTTTATTGTTGTCTTAAAAAAGAAAATTATGCCATTTGAAATTTTTGTACTTCCTGGTATCATCTGCTTAATTTTCGCATTTGTAAAAGGTTATAAATACTATGATCAAGTTGCTGAGGAGGATAACGACAATTATTAATTGATATTCATGGTAGCGATTCACTATATATGGTTTGTTTTTCAAATATTAATTGGGTATAATCTTGTATTGCCCATTATTTTATTTGTGGCCTATTGGTTCACAAAGAAAAAGAACCAACACCTTCAAAGCATTAGTAATTATGATTATGCCATCATCGTTACCGCTTACGAGCAAACCGATTTATTGCATCCAGCAATTGCATCGATCCTAAAACTCAACTATTCAAATTATCTCGTTTATATTGTTGCAGATAAATGTGACATTTCAAATTTGAGATTTGATGATCCAAGAATCATATTATTGCGCCCGGAAACTACTTTGGCCAGCAATACCAGATCTCACCTTTATGCCATAGCTAATTTTAAACGCCAGCATGAAATTTTAACCATTATCGATAGTGATAATTTAACGGATCCAGAATACATCAATAAGCTTAATGTTTATTTCGATAAGGGTTTTGAAGCAGTTCAAGGCATTCGGAATGCCAAGAATTTAAATACAACATATGCCTGCTTAGATGCTGCCAGAGATCTATATTATCATTTTTATGATGGAGAGGTTTTATTTAATGTCGGTTCGTCGGCTACGCTTTCAGGTTCAGGAATGGCTTTTAAAACAGCGTTATATCAAGCCTGTTTTCAAAATTATGATTTAACCGGAGCTGGTTTTGACAAAGTTTTGCAAGCGAAGATTCTATTGATGAACAAAAGAATTGCCTTTGCTGAGGATGCAATTGTTTATGATGAAAAAACAAGCAATTCTAAACAACTGGTTAGCCAACGTTCTAGGTGGATAAACACCTGGTTTAAGTACTCAAAGTTCGGATTTGGAATTATGTTTAAGGGCTTGAAAAACTGGAATTTAAATCAGTTTCTATTTGGCTTAATCATTATACGTCCGCCTTTGTTTATCTTTATTTTATTGTCTGGCATGTGTCTTGTTGCCAACATTTTTTTAAGTGCTTCTGTATTTTTGGTATGGATATTGGCTTTCTTGTTATTTATTTTAGGTTTCTGGATTTCATTGAGATATCACTCTGCCGATCCCCGTATTTACAAATCACTAGTCAACATTCCAAAATTTATATACTTCCAATTGCTCTCGTTATTACATTCAAAAAAAGCCAATCAAAGATCTGTTGCCACAAAACATAACGTAAATTGATGTGCAGAAATTTAGCGATCTATTCATGAACCAAAATTGTAATATTTAAAGTCAAAGCATCTTGAAAAACAGAGATATCATAATTGTTGGGCAGCAGGCTTGGGATACTGAGATTGGAAGTAATTGTAAAAACATTGCTTTAGAATTCTCGAAGACCAATCGGGTTTTGTATGTAAATCCGCCACTGGATCGAATTACTAAGTTTCGAGGAAAATCTGATCCTAAAGTTCAAAAAAGATTAGATGTTATCTCTGGTGACCAAAACGGTTTAGAGAAAATTGCGCCAAATTTATATAACCTTTACCCCAATAAACTTATCGAATCTATCAACTGGCTGCCGGGAGATTTTATCTTTGATTTGTTTAATAAAATAAACAATAAGCGCTTTGCCAGTTGCATCAAAGCGGCAATCACTGAACTCGGGCTTAAAGATTATATTTTGTTTAACGATAGTGATATTTTTAGGAGTTTCTATCTTAAGGAATTGATTCATCCATCATTGAGCATCTATTATTCTAGAGATAATATGATTGCGACCGAATACTATCGCAAACACGGACTAAAATTAGAGCCCAAAATTATTGCCAAAAATGATTTGTGTACGGCAAATTCTGAATATCTTAAAAACTACTGCAAACAATTTAATCCCAACGCTGAATATGTAGGGCAAGGCTGCGACTTAAGTATTTTTAATGATTTTCATGATGATACAGAGACGGAAGAATTTAACAATATAAAATTACCTATAATTGGTTACGTTGGGGTACTTACCTCTGCCCGGTTGGATATAGATTTAATTTCTCATTTGGCTACCAATAAGCCTGAATGGAGCATTGTTTTGGTAGGACCAGAAGATGAAGCATTTAAAAACAGTAATTTACATCAACTGCCTAACGTTCACTTTTTAGGACCAAAGTCGCCAGAAGATTTGCCTAAATATGTCAATCTATTTGACGTTTGTTTTAATCCACAGGCCATTAACCCCCTAACCATTGGTAACTATCCACGCAAAATAGATGAATATTTAGCAATGGGTAAGCCAACAGTAGCTACCAGAACCGAATCGATGGTTGTTTTTAAGGACTATGTTTCTTTGGTAGATGACAAATTTGAATATGTACCAGCCATTGAGAAATTACTTGAGGGTAATAATTCGGATTTAATTGAAGCCAGAAAGCGCTTTGCTTTATCTCATAGTTGGGAAAATTCGGTGAATTTAATTTACAAAGCTATAGATCAAACATTAAAGAGTTGAAATGAAAGTCGCGCATCTAATCATGGCCTATAAAAATCCAGCTCAACTGGAAAGGATGATCAAATCAATGCATCATCCCGACTTTTATTTTTTTATTCATCTTGATAAAAAAATAGATATCGCACCATTCATTTATCTGCAAAATTTAGAGCATGTGAAATTTATTGAGAATCGGGTTTTGTGTAATTGGGGTGGTTTTTCTTTTGTTAATGCAATTTTATCTTCCATTGAAGAACTACTGGTTACCCAACAGCAATTCGATTTTTATAATCTTATGAGTTCTCAGGATTATCCAATTAAACCGGTATCTCATATTCATAATTTCTATCAAAATCATGTTGGTAAAAGTTTTGTATCTTATGATGAAGAAAGCGATAAAACCTGGTGGGCTCATGCCGTTACTAGGTTCCAAATGTATCACTTTACAGATCTTAATTTCAAGGGAAGATATTTTATTCAGGCGTTGATGAATAAGTATTTACCTAAAAGAAAATTCCCTCTTCCTTTAAAATTGTACGGCAGTTCTATTTCCAGCTGGTGGAGTATTTCGAATGAGGCAGCGCATTATTTAGTAAATTACATGAAGAAAAGCGCTAAGCTCAAAAAGTTCATGAGATTTACTTGGGGTTCTGATGAATTTATCATCGCTACAGTTTTAATGAATTCTGATCTTCAAAAAACCATAATAAACAATAACTTACGCTTTATTACTTGGGAGGATGGTTCTGCCAATCCACGAATTTTAACCATCAACGATATGGAATCGATTAAAAAATCAGATAAGCTGTTTGCCAGAAAGTTTGATATTTTGGTTGACGATAAAGTGCTGGATTCAATTGATCTGGAGAATCAGAAATTAGATTAACTTTTCAGCGATTTCATCAGTAATATATCGTAATTGTACTTAATTTGACGATAAACATCTCTCATTACTCTGATTAAAAAGTTTGGATTTTCTTTCCAACTGCTCCTCTGCATGGTGCTGGGTTCATTTTCTGAGTTTTTCTGAAGGAAAAGATTTGCATAATCATTATAGAACAAGCCTTTACCTCTGTTTTGGATAAAAGAAATACACATTTTATATTCTGTTACATCGCCTTTAATGCCCTCAGGGTATCTTCCAAACTTGGTGAAAAATGACGATCTTCTTAAATGAGGGTGATCTGTATAATAATAAATCTTAGTATAGTTTGAAGCAAATTTATTGATGTACATCTCAGAAAAATCACTGCTAAACGGTTTAAGATATGGGTATGGATAATATGCATAGAATTTAACAATATCTAACGCATCATCATGTTCCATAAAATTTAAGGCCAACTTAAACTTCTCAGGAAATTCTGCACTGGGTTCAAAATCCTCCTGCACATATAAGGTATAAGGCTTATCAACAGCGTCCTGTCCTTTATTGATGTTGTTTCCCAAACCTTTGTTTTTTGGGGTTGTAACGAGCTTAAAATTGTAATCTCTGCTCAGCTTGTTCAATTTATCTAAATGCTCCACTTTACTTCCATCATCGGAAACAACGATTTGACCAAAGGAACAGTTTAAGTTCTTATACGATTTTAAAAGATGTTCTAAAGATTCACTACGGTTATAGTGGGTAATTAAAAGAGATACTTGAGGGAAGCTATGCATTAATGATAAAAATAATTTTAGAAAATTTATTGATTATTCATTTTTACTCGTCTTTGTATCATGCGGTTCATGCGGTTTTAAAAGCGATAATAAATTTCTAAATTCTAATGAAATTCTTGATGTGATGGCTTGCGTAAATGTACCATCTCTCTGTAGCGTGCGTGGGGCAGTCCAGGCTCTTGCAGCATTTGATCTTACTTGCTTTACTTTGCCGTATTGCATCAAATCAAAACAAAATCTGCCATCGTCTCCACGGGTATTGTGCATAATGTAACCCACCTTTAAACCATATTCTTTAACATAGCCCATGCTAATTCCAAATGCATTTAAATACGGCCTATTAATGTGCCTTAACTCTGCTGCAACATCTTTAAGACGTTCTAACATAAACAATTTCCATCTCGGAAAACCAGCCTCTGGGATAAAAGAATATCTACCATACACACAAACAACACCTGGTTCTGTTAGTACCGCCATCATTTTATCTAACCAACAAGTCGGATAAACACAATCGGCATCAGCCAGCATAATGTATTTACCCTTGGCATGCTCCATGCCCATTTGACGGGCAGGACCACAGCCTTGTATAACTTGAAAAAAAGTGGTTATTTTTAGTTTATCTAGCGTTTTTTGAGTGTTGTCTTGCGAATTATTATTAACTACAATAATCTCTAAAGGTATTTTAGTTTCCAAATTGGCTATACTGGCCAAATTTCTCAAAATGTTTATTTCTTCATTCCAAGCAGCAATCAAAATGGTTACTAATGGTGTTCCCTGCTGGAGTTTTTCGAGTTTCGAATTGATTTCTTCAAAAACTTGTTCAGGAACTTCGTCCACGTTTTTGTAAGGAAAATGATATTGGGCAATCCAATCGGGCTTATTGAATAAATACATTGAAGAGGGATGATTGTAAATTTTATTGTAAAAATATGAATCTTTTACTTTTCCTTATCAAAATATCGAATTATTTTAAAACTATTAACACAGAAATGGTTAAATTCTTTAGCTATTTTAAAATTTAGATTTAATTTAGCTGCTTAAAGCTGTTATGGGAATTAGAAAGTACATTTTGCAAGATTGGCATGCCAATTTAGTTAACCCTACAAAAGGAAAATATATTGTAGTGCTATTTAGAATTGCCCAACTTATTGTAAGGCACAAAGCAACAAAAATTATTTTCTTTTGGTATTTACTTTTCTACCGAATTACCATCGAATGGTTTATGTGTGTAGAACTTTCATGGAAAACTTCCATTGGCCCAAACTTCCAATTGTGGCACGGTACAGGGCTCGTTATCCATCCGAATACAATTATAGGATCCAATTGCAGCGTTCGCCAGTGCACAACCATCGGGGTAAAACAAGATGCGGAGGGTGCATATTCAGGTCAGGCCCCTGTTCTAGGTGATTTTGTTGATGTAGGTTGCAATAGTGTAATTATTGGCAACATCCGTATAGAAGATCATGTTTCTATTGGCGCGGGCTCCGTGGTGGTGAAATCTATAGCCAGAAATTCCGTTGCGGTTGGAAATCCTGCAAGAATAATCCGCTCAAGTGAAAACTTAAATTAAGGCGAGTTCGGCCTAAAAAATATCTTTTAATAATGAAGGACCCTGAAATAAATTTAGGGTTGATGACCGGCATTGAGCCTCTTCCAAAGGTCGTTCGTCATGCTGAATTTATTTCAGCATCTTAATGGATATTCCCTTGTTTTGCTTTTTTCTTCCTTATTGCGCAAACTGAACTGATCTGAAATTAGAATTTAAGCACCTTAACCGCTTTTTTAACGATTTTATTATAAAGTTTTTTGAGGAATCTCACCAAGTCACTTTTAGGCTTTACGTCTGACCATTTTGTTTGCTTCAGGTATTGAAAGAAAAGATCCTTATAATGCTCATTTGCCTCGTAGCCTTTATAAATAGGCTTCATCCCAGTAAAATGGATGAGGTAAGGGTTTTCAATTTCATTTTGAGCGTAACAATTCCATAAACGATCCAATTCGAACCACTTTTCATTAAAAGTAACATTGAGGCTGTACTGGTCTGCAAAATTTACGTAACGAATGTTTTCTTCAGCACATTCAAACACTTTTTTTGGGATATTCAAATTGCGCCATTCTTGAGGCTTTAAGATAAAAAGCCCTGAATTAAAATATTTACTTTGCGGATCAAGACCAAGTTCTTGATAATTTTTTATGCCACCCCATGGAGAACTTACCACCTCCGATCGATCGCTAACGGCAGCGATTGAAAACTCACCAATATCGGTATTCCACAATTTAGATATATCTTCCAAAACAATCATGTCAACATCTAAATAAATTGCTTTTGTGGCCTCAGGGTCAATAAAATACGGAATACAAATTCTAGCGTAGGTATTGGCCGGAAAAGTCGTGTTGTCTAAAGGAAGTTTTAAATCTTTAGGAATCGCCTCCTCCATTGTTTTCCAAATGATATTTAGTCGATTTGTTGTTAGGCTTTCAATTAGTTTTTGCTGGTTTGCTTTCGAAATTCCATCATTAACAATGTATAGATTGATGGGCTCATTGGTTATATGATTGGTTTCAATTGATTTTAATAAAGCCGCCATTAAGACAACAAACTGATTATCACAAACGGTTACTAAGGTTATTGGTTCCTCATTTCTCATGCAAAGTAATATTAAATCGTTCCTTGTTTTCTAAAATTTTTAAATGTGCTCGAAATCAGAGACTTCAATTCTTTGTAGCCCAAAAAGTAGATATCAATAATAGAAAATTTATGATAGTCTTTTTGGATAACATAATTGGAGATAATGATGGCTGCTAGAATTGGGAAAACAGCGCCTACAACTACACCGTAGATATTCCCGAAGATGTAAATCCCAATGATATCGGAAAGGAAGTTTACGGCCAGCATAACAATTATTTTAACAAAATTAACCTGAGGCTTATGGATGGCATCTAGGGTAACGGCCATAAATCGGTCGAGTGGATAGAATAAGGAAAACGCAATGCAGATTCTAAAAATATTAACAGCTTCCATTCCCGCAACTGTACCTTTATATTGCCCTCCACCAATTAAACTCATGGCAATGCCGGCAAATAAATAAGCTATTATTGAGATGGGTATGAGTGCAATTGTAATCATACCAATATATTTC
Organism: Pedobacter yonginensis; assembly: GCF_003173595.1. GTDB lineage: Bacteria > Bacteroidota > Bacteroidia > Sphingobacteriales > Sphingobacteriaceae > Pedobacter > Pedobacter yonginense. The sequence goes on along the minus strand of NZ_QGNZ01000001.1, from coordinate 1,190,469 downwards.
TTCATGATATAAATTACCTGCGCTCTATCACCAATATTGAAAGCCTTTGAAAGTGAGGGCATAGCCGTTGCAACAAAGCTTCTAAGCGGAATTTCCACAACTTCCATTAGCCTTCTTCCTAAATTATAAATGGCCAAAGATGAAGGACTTAACATGAAGTTTATCACAAACGTATCGGTTACGCCAAATAAATTACTACTTATTGATGTACCTACAGTGTACTTTCCGAAATCGAACAGCTCTTTTATGCAAGCTTTACTTTTTGCAAAAAAGAACTTAATGCCTGACCAGCCCATGAAAATAGTGAGCAAGCTTGTAATTAAAGATGATGCTAGATTAGCCATCATCAAGTTTTGCAAATTATTCAGTTTGAAAAAGATTAAACCAACTAGGAAGATGATAAGGAGCAATACTTGAGTCACTCTGATGTAAAGCAACCTATCAAAACGGAGTTCGCCTTGCGTAATGCACATGGCGATAATCATTGGTAACGAAAAAAGTAGGTTTAAAGCGAAGTATTTCAAAAAATAACTCAAACTTTCATCTTTAACATAGCTTAAAAAGAAAAGAATTGGAATATTTACGAGGATAAATATTAAGGTTATGGTTGATGCAATAAACCAAGTAGAGCCAATCACTTCTTTTCCTCGTTCTTCTGTAGTTCCAGAATAAAACTTTATAAATGCCGTGGTGAGAAAACCTTGTCTAAAGGTATCTAGAAATGAAAGCATGGTTTGGAAAAAAAACCAGATGCCCATATCAGCAACACTTAATGATCTGTAAAGTATTGCTGTAAATACAAAGATTAGTACAGACATACCGCCAGTTCCTAAAAGAGATAGAAAATGGACGTTTTTTAATTTTGGGATGATGTTCATCAATTTACTCGATTATCTTTATTATCTTTTTTCAATTAGGGATGTTTACAAGATATTTAATAATCAATTTTGCTTTTATTAAAAGAGCATATCATATTTATCATAATAAAGTTTAAATTTATAACAAATAAATCAAACCCCGAAGTGAATAGAAGAAATGCCGTTAAAAATGTGCTTGCGCTAAGTTTTTTATCTGTTGCTGGTTTTTCTGGATATAAATATTACAGTCGTTTTAAGGAAGCCAACATAAAAGAAATTTACAGCTATAAAAATCTGATTGCCGAGTTGGCAGAAACCATAATTCCTAAAACGGATACGCCAGGAGCCAAACAGGCTAACGTTCAAGACTTTATAATCAATATCATTACCAATTGTTCTTCTGTACCAGAGCAGAATACTTTCTTAGATGGTTTGGATGATGTACAAGACTATTGCAAATCAAATTATCAAACGGATTTCGTTAAATGTACAGCAGAACAGAAAATAGAGGTAATGCGCCATTTTGAAGAAAAAAGCCTATACAAAATCGGCATCTTGAATAAAATTAATAAAAAACTATTGGGGCAGCCATTTTTTGTAAGGCTAAAAGCTTTAACCGTAATTGGTTATTGTAATTCTTTCTATGGCGCTACAGAAGGCTTAGCTTACGACTATATTCCTGGTGCCTATCAGGCTTGTATCGCAATTCAACCTAATCAAAAATCTTGGGCAACAAAATAAACGATGAATATTAATACAGGTTCGAATTTGGAAAATACATTTGATGCCATTGTAATTGGTTCTGGAATAAGTGGTGGATGGGCAGCAAAAGAACTGACACAAAAGGGATTGAAAACTTTGGTGCTTGAGAGAGGGCGAGACGTAAAACACGTTTCAGATTATCCGACGGCTAATTTGAAGCCATGGGAATTTAAAAATGGCCTATTCAATACCCAAAAAGATATTATGGAAAGCCCCATCCAAAGCGGTGGTTTCGATCCAGGCGATCGACATTTTTATGTGAATGATACCGAACACCCTTATATTCAGGAAAAACCCTTCAACTGGATACGGGGCTATCAAGTAGGGGGGCGCTCATTGATTTGGGGAAGGCAATGTTACCGCCTAAGTGATTTGGATTTTGAAGCCAATGCAAAAGATGGCAATGGTGTAGATTGGCCTATTCGATATCAGGATATTGCACCCTGGTATGATTATGTAGAAAAATATATTGGTGTAAGTGGGCAGGTGGAAAACCTTTCTCAGCTTCCCGATGGACATTTCTTACCTCCCATGGATTTAAATTGTGTTGAAAAACACTTGGCATCATCTCTCAAAAATAAAAATGGAGATAGATTGCTTACTATTGCAAGGGTGGCCAATTTAACTAAAGGCTGGGACAATAGAGGGCCATGTCAATATCGAAATCTCTGCTCAAGGGGATGTCCGTTTGGGGGATATTTTAGCAGCAATAGCTCAACTTTGCCAGTAGCTTTTGCCACAGGCAATTTAACACTCAGAGATTTTTCTATCGTTACCGAAATTATTTATGACGACACAACGAAGAAAGCCACAGGCGTACGAGTAATTGACAAAATAACTAAAAAAGAGTATGAGTACTTTGCTAAAATTATCTTCTTAAATGCCTCTACCATTGGTACAGCCTCTATCTTGTTAAATTCCAAATCCAAACGTTTTCCTGATGGATTGGGAAATGACAGCCAACAAGTAGGTAGAAACTTAATGGATCATCATTCCTCAGCAGGAGCTGGAGGTATGTATGAGGGTTTCAAAGACCAATATTACAAGGGTAGAAGGCCCGCAGGATTTTTAATACCGAGGTATAGAAATTTAAAACATGAAAAAACAGATTTAGGTTTTTTACGCGGTTATAATTTACAAGGCCACGGAGAAAGACAAGAATGGCCCGATCGCTTTCAAAACACAGACGGTTTTGGGGTAGATTTTAAAAGCAAATTAACAACACCAGGCCCTTGGACAGTTTGGATGGCTGGTTGGGGAGAGTGTTTGCCCTACCAGGAAAATAGAATTACATTAAATAATGAAAAGAAGGATGCTTGGGGGCAACCATTGGTTAATATCGATTTTTCATTTAAGGATAATGAAGAGAAGATGATGGAGGATATTCAGACTACATCTGCCGAAATGTTAGAAAAAGCTGGTTTCAAAGATATTGGTACCTTCAACTATAAAAAGCCCGGTGGCTCTACCGTTCATGAAATGGGCACTGCAAGGATGGGCCGAGATGCTAAGACCTCTGTTCTTAATGCCCATAATCAATTACATGATGTGAAAAACGTATTTATTACGGATGGAAGCTTCATGACTTCCTCAGCATGCCAAAATCCTTCATTAACTTACATGGCAATGACGGCCAGAGCTTGCGAATTCGCCTACCAGCAGTTAAAAGCAGGTTTGCTTTAATCATATTTAGCCATAAAAAAAGGGAATGACTGTTAAGATCATTCCCTTTTTTTATGATGTCTTTTCGAATTATAATTTGCCGATTCCTGGAATTAAAGATTTGAACGCCGTTAAATCTTCAACAGCGTCTTGTGCGGTTGCCTTATAAACATTATCTGAGTTCCTCGTAATGACCGTAGCCTTACTTGACATTTGATTTAGAATTAAGCCATCAACATTATTGAAAACCAAGTTGTTGTAAACCTCAATTGTGCTATAAGTGTCGTAAACATCCAATAAACGTCCTTCAAAGTATTTTGGAAGACCAGTATTTAATTTACCTACAGTATTATTGTAAATTTTAGAAGTACCTGGTTTAAAAGTAGTAATGGCCTTGAGGTATGGCGGTACCTGAACTTCAAACGCGCCATAACGGGTTGAATTCCAAACTACATTGTTATAAATCTCTACGCCGGCATCTTTCGTAATGCTACACACCCATGCCCGAACCATATTGCCTTGGTGGTTGGTACATTTATTATCAAATATTTTACCATTTCCAATTAAATGAAATATACCATTATGGTTTCCATTTGTAGAATTTACATTATTAATCGTGTTGTTAGAAAATTCATAGTCTTCAGCTAAACCTAAGAAAACACCATCAGATAAATTTGGCGAATTTGTGATTGAGCAACCGCTCATTTTGAAATTTTTGATTAGGCCAGAAAAACCATCATTGGTATGAGTACCCTGTGAGGCAAAGAAAGTAGATATATTATCAGCTTTAATGTTAATCAATTGGATATTATTGGAGAAGCTGGCTGGCGTTCCGTCATATTTTTTATTTATTGAAAAAACCATACAAACGTCGCCGATATTGGAAAGCGTCATATCTTTAAGCGTCAAGTCGTTAGCTTCATTATAAAAGTTAAATGCCCTATAGGCACTATTTTCAATAGAAATACCGCTGATGGTTACACCATTCATTGTGGTCAAACTAACATTACCCCCTACAATTTTTACCGCATTGGCTCCGTTAACGGTGCAATCTTTTAAATTATCGAATTGAAAGTATGAATATGTTCCGGGTTTAACGATAAAGTTTTTACCAACCTGGTTTTTCAGTACTAATGGTCCTGTACCTGTTCCAACTTCAACAGTTACTATGGAAGGCTGTGGTACAACTACCACAGGTGGAGTTGGTACTTCTACAGTTGTTGAGCTAATTTCTTCGATAACATCCTTTTTTTTACATGCCGTAAACCAGAGCAATAGAAAATATAAAGGGATCATTTTGTTTGTCATTCTGAGTAATTTTAATGTTACGTTTTAGCTCATTAAACGAGATAGGAATTATTATATTGCTCTAATATAGTGTATTTTAAAAAAAATAAAACTTTTTTTGAATTTAGGTGTTGATAATAATCAATTTTTAAAAAAATGACTAAAGAAATGCATTTTTTTGACTGATAAAAAAGACATGCTTAGGATTTCAGCTTTTTCTTATTGTAATTGAAACGCATTTCAATGTGCTGGTAAGTAAAAGACGCAACCAAATAAACCACCAAGAAGTTAAGCAGAAATAAATAAGAATAGGCAGTATTTGGTAGTTTAAGCAATCGGATAAAAAATACATTGAAAACACTAATGAACAGGGTGTGAATCATGTATATCGAATAAGAGTATTTACCGAGGTTTTTTAACAACGTCGGCTTGTTCAGAATTTGAGAAATGAATCCCTTTTCGAATGCAAAAATTAGAATAGCTACGAAAAATATAATTTCGAAAATATAGCCAAATGATTTTAACGTTTCTCCATTTACAACAGCTACCAATACGAGTGATAAGATAAAGATTTCTAAGATTGTGAATACAGATTTCCTAATTTGGCTTAATTCTGAATAAATTAGATTAAAGGTATAAAAGCATACTGTGCCGATGAAAAAGCCTGTCAATCCCCTTAAAAATCCATAGTCAAAGGTGTAATTCAACTTTGTTGCTCCAGTTATTGTGAAGATTATGAGCAGAGAAAGTAACGCAATAATCAAATATACAAAGGGCTTTATTTTAGTGTATTTCTTGCTCAATAACAGACAAGTAATCCCAAAAACGAGGTAACTTATTACTTCTGCGCTAATGGACCAACTCACCATATTCCAACTTAAATTATTGATGCCAGGCATTTTGATTGAATTTAAAAGCAACAGGGAAGAAAAAAAAGTAGCTGGAGTATTTTCAAGCGAATTGTTAATTTGGATGTGATTTTGCATTCCAATTTTAATGCCTTCAACAATCAAAAAGATGAGCAACAGAATTATGTGAAGGGGATAGAGCCTGTAAAGTCTCTTTTTAACAAATAATTTCAAGTCACTTAAAGTTTCAATAGACTGGTAAGAATAGCATACCACGAAACCACTTAATACAAAGAAAAAATCTACAAAAACATCAGCGTTGTAAATAAAACTATTGTTAAGAATTGGGGTGTCAGAAAAGGCACTCATGTGATAAAACACAACCAAACTCGCAAAAATGCCTCTAAAAATATCGAGAACCGTAAATCTATGTTTCATCAAATAGTCTGTGTAGGGATTTAGCTAAATTATTTATCTAAATTTCTAAATAGATATAATAAGTAGTTTTGCAATTATAGTGATTTAACTGAAATTTTTGGTATCATAAGATAGATGCTTAAATCTTTTTTGGAAAATTTTTTGATAACGAAGTAATTTTTAGAAAACCTACGGAGTAAAATAGTCTGCGCAGCATCCTTTCGATTATAATACCATTTTGGTTCGTCTATTTTATCGCCAATATCTGTTAAAAAATGGGTGTTAAAAACAATCCAAACCCGCGGATTGGCGGCAAATTTTTCGAAGTCTGGTTTCAGATTTTCTAAGTATCCATCAAAATCTCCCGATTTATTTCTAAAATCGTGCCCTTCTATAGCCTTAAACTTAAAGGAATACATTTCTTTGTAGAGTTTGTAACCAGGTAAGTTGTTCCAATACACATATACTGCATCACCTTTCTCATAATGATTGTTTATGTAAAATAAGGCCTCCCTTTGATAAGACTTTTTGTGTATATAGAACAGATCTGGGTTAATGGTGAATGCAAAAGATTGACTTACAGGGCCAACTAAAATTAAGCAAAAGAGGGCTGTAATTAAGGTTTTGGCCTGGTATCGATTGGTAAATGCTTCAAAGCCCTTGGCTAAAATAATGATGAATAGGGGTGATATGAATACCCAGAAGCGTTCAGTTAGGGGGTAAAGTTCAAGGCCCGACGCTAAAAACATTAATAAAATGGCAATACTTAGGATAATGATGTCATATTTATTCTTTTTAAAAAAAACGAAGAAGCCCAATATCAAAAACGCAATGGGTAAAAAAGGCATTTTTAGGATTACATTAACAATTTGATGCTTAGATAGACTATTGAAATTCCACAGTAGGCCTAATGGATAATCAATCATTCTGTAAAAGTTCATCAGAAACCATTTTAAATCTGATATAGAATTGGGTGGAAATGGCATAAAATTATCATAAGCTCTAAACCAATATGCAATCCACTCAGATTCGGCGTGTTTATGTGTAAAAAGAAGGTAGTTTAAGCCAAAACTTAAAATCCAAATAAATGAAGGAATGAGATTAAGGAGGAACAGATTCCAATTTTTCTGTAGAAGATATTTTATAGATAGGCCAATGCCGATACCAGCGAGAATAAAAATAGAAGAATAAGAAAACCAAATGATGCAAGCCCCATAAAGTCCCCATAAGAAAATCGATTTTTTTTGTGTTCGCTCTCTAAATTTAATCATCAACCAAAGGCAAAGTACCGTTCCCAACAGTTCGGTAGAATATTGCTTAATCTCTACAGAATGATAGATGAGCGCTGGCGACAAGCTTAAAATGGCAAGGGCAAGAAGGGAAGCGCGATTGTTTAAATAAAATTTGCTTACTGGAATAAAAAACAATAGAGATAGGAGGCCGGAAAGCAATGGTATAGTTCTTAATGCCATCTCATTGTTGCCAAATAGAGAAGTGCAAAGCTTTACTAAAATTAAAAATCCGATGGGTGCTTTTTGCTGATAATATAAAGGTTGCGTAATTAAATCATGTAAGTTTAACTTAACGATACTCGTAGATAGATACACCTCATCCATCCATAAAGATCGATTATCGAAAAAATGAAAAAATCGAATACCAATGCCCAAAAGTAAAATCGCAAACAATAGCGTATTTTGTTTCTTGGTATTGAAGGAGAAATCGTTAATGTTCAATATATTCATTTATAGGGTGATAAAGATTCGCAATATCGGATTTTTTAATAATTTTACGTTCATAAATGATGACCGAAAATAGTATAGATTGGCGAAAAATTAAACTTGTTATTTTTGACGTTGATGGAACGCTTTACGATCAATCCAAATTAAGGTGGCGCATGTTATTTGCGCTTTTGGGTTATTATTTTTTTAGACCTTGGAGATATAAAGATTTTTTAATTTTACATCATTTTAGGGCAGAAAGAGAAAAGAAAGCGGGCTTTTTTGGAGATAACCTTAATCAATTGCAGTATGAGTGGTGCAAAGAGCAGGTTAATCTTCCTTTAAGTAGAATAAAAAAGGTAGTGGATAAGTGGATATTCGATTATCCAAATCAATATCTGGCCAGTTGTAAATACCCTGATTTGGATTTTTTTTTTCAATCTTTGAGAAATCAACACATCAGGATTGCAGTATATTCTGACTATGATGCAGAACTGAAATTGAAGGCAATGAACTTAAATGTTGATTTGAGTGTTGCCTCAACCGATCAATCTGTAAACGCAATGAAGCCTTTGCCAAATGGATTGATAAAAATTTTAACTAAATTTAGCATTGAAGATAAAAATTCTTGTCTTTTTATCGGAGACAGGGTGGAACTGGATGGGGAGTGTGCGAAGCGTGCAGGAGTTCCATATTTAATTATAACTAAACAACAAGCCAAAATAAACCTTTACAAATCACTCTCAAATAACCTGCTTAACGAAAGTTAGGCCATCCCTATTATGACAGATCAATTTACATTGCCAGACGATTCCTTTTCGTCTGACGAATCAGATGCGACAGAAATGCGCCCAGCATCGGTAAAAGAGTACGTAGCAATTGCTCGTCCAGATAATTGGATTAAAAATCTTTTTATGTTTCCGGGAATGCTGTTTGCCTTGTCTATTTTTCACACGCCATTTTCATTAGAGTTAGTAGTAAAAATTGTTATTGGGTTAGCCAGTATATGCCTAATTGCCTCTGCTAACTATGTAATTAACGAATATTTAGATGCTGGGTTTGACAAATACCATCCTTTAAAGAATACGCGTTCATCCGTAATTACGATCATCAACCCGAAAATACTATATAGCGAATATTTAGTATTAGCCGTTATCGGCATTTTGTTAGCATATTTCGTTTCCTCTAAATTCCTTTTTACGGCCTCCTTCTTATTGATCATGGGGATTATTTATAATGTAAAACCTTTTAGAAGCAAGGATCGTGTTTTTTTAGATGTTTTAAGTGAGTCAGTTAACAATCCCATTCGGTTTGCTGCAGGCTGGTTTATATTTAGCCCTGCCTTGGGCATCCCCAATAGCAAATGGGATTTGAATTGGATTAATACCTTTCCACCGGTGAGCATCATTATAGCCTATTGGATGGGCGGGGCATTTTTGATGGCTACTAAGCGCTTTGCAGAGTTTAGACTAATTGATAATCCACATGTTGCGGGATTGTATCGTAAATCTTTCAAAATTTATACAGAAAATAGCCTCTTGGTATCTATGTTCTTTTATGCAATAACCTGTGCCTTTTTTATGGGGATATTTTTGGTAAAAGATAGAATAGAGCTCTTGGTTAGTTTCCCATTCTTTGCGTTGTTATTTTCTTGGTATTTGCGCATTGGATTGCTTAATGACTCGCCCGTACAGGGTTCTGAGAAATTGTACACCAGAAAGTGGTTTATGTTGTATTTAGTGCTTTTTACCATGTTGTTATGTGGATTGATGTTTATCGACATACCTTGGCTACATTGGTTTTTGAAAAATGCAAACAATTATTAAGGAACAAGGAATTGAAATGTAGATGAAAAGAGCACATTATGACTTAGTTGTAGTAGGTACAGGTTTTGCATCGAGTTTTTTCTTAAAAAAGTATCTGTCAAAGGCCAAACCTGATCAAAAAATTCTTGTTTTAGAACGCGGGCATTTCTATCCGCATGAGGAGCGATTAAAGGCTAAAAGGAAAGAGCCTACCGATTATCAAAAATACGAGGAACCTTGGGAAAAGGCCATAAACAACCACAGCACCTATAAAAAATGGCCTTTTACAACGGGCTTAGGTGGATGCTCTAACTGTTGGTGGGGCTGTACACCTCGGTTTATGCCCAACGATTTCAAAATGAAAACCCTTTACGGCATTGGGGAAGATTGGCCTATTGATTATGATGATTTAGATGCTTACTATTACGAAGCAGAAGATTTAATGCACGTTTCTGGACCCGAAGGCACTCCATTTCCAAGAGTCGGCAAATACCCGCTGCCTGCCCATGAATTTAGTGTAGTGGATAAAATACTCCATAGAAAATACGGCAATCAGTACATCAGTCAACCCACAGCCAGAGCAAGCAGAAGCACTGTTGGAAGAAACAGATGCATGACCTCTAGCACTTGTGATACGTGCCCCGTTAACGCAAAATTTACGATTGAAAATTCTAATCTGGGTGTTTATGAAGATGAGCGTGTAGAGTTGGTTTATGGTGCGCAAGTTTACAGTTTGGAATTCGTAGGAGACATGGTGAAAAAGGTGTACTTCAAACAAGAAGGAAAAGAGCAAAGCATTGGAGGAGAGGTTATTGTGCTAGGTGCCAATCCGTTTTTTAACACTAATATTTTACAAAATGCAGGAGATCAAAATCCATTTGTGGGTAAAGGGGTTGGAGAGCAATTGGGGGTACAGGTACTAATCTATTTAGATAACATGAGTAACGCTGGAGGAAGCACATGGGTAAATGCAAATGGCTATATGCTTTATGATGGTGATCACAGAAAAGATTTTGCAGCCTGTTTGATGGAAGTTAGTAATGCACCATATTACATTCGGCTAGAAAGGGGTAAGTATTTAAATATTGCGAGCTTCCGTTTGTTGTTTGAAGATATACCACTTGATGATAATTATGTGAAACACACAGCAAATAAATTTGTGCCAGACGTGTTTCATACAAAAAGATCAGACTATACATTCAAAGCGTTAGATAATATGAAGCAGAAACTTCCAGATATTTTATCTTGTTTGCCGGTAGAAAAACTAAAGTTTCTAGATCCTTTTCCAAACGAAGGGCATATCATTGGCGGAACAAGAATGAGCGCAGACCCTAAGTTGGGTGTTGTTGATAAATACATGATTCATCATCAGTATAGAAATTTATTTGTTTTAGGGGCTGGAGCATTTACAACCTATAGTGCTTCTAACCCTACGCTAACGCTTTCTGCAATGTCGCTATTTGCTGCCGATAAAGTATTTTAACATGGATAGAAGGAAGTTTTTAATTTTAACTGGTGTTGCCATTGGGGGAGTGGCAATCCCATCGTCGGTTTTTTTTGTTTCTAATTCTGTTAAAAAATATGCGGTATTGTTTATAGAAAGAGAGTTAGATTATTTGATCTTGGAGCCAGGGAGTGTTGTAAAATATGTTGACGAGTATTTTACACAGACGAATAATTTACTAGAGCGCGTAAAATGGAAGGCCATGTACTATTTGCATGTGGGTTGGCAAAAATCAGATCAAATTTTAGAATTGATTAAATATTATTTACTCTCGAGCGATTTTTTTATAAATAAAATGGATGAAAGTAAGATGGTCAAATATTTGGGTTTGTATAGTCCTTATAAAAGTCCCGTACCCAATCCTTTCGCTTATACTTTGCATCCGCCATCAGAAATTAAGAACGGTTAGTTTTAAGCTTATCTAATATTTTGGTTCTGAACGATTTCATAAAAATGATTGGCATCGCCCTAAAGGTATAAGCAATATCCAATTTGAATGATCTTCTTAATAACTTAATGGCATGGGCAAATTCAAATTCGCGAAGGAGATTATGTTTTGCAAGCTCTACCAAGCTCAACATATACCGTTTTTGAAAAATTCGCAGTTCATTTTTTCGAAGAACGTCTTTGAATTTTTCTATTTTAATTTCTAGGTCAGCAATGTAGAGAAATTCAAGTATTTCGCTTCTCTTGCGTCCGTCGTACACGTTTATTTCATCTAATCTTTTTAACCAAAGCCTATCCAATGTATAAGCAACCCTGGCTTCTTTTGATAAAATGGTTTCGAGATATAGGCACCAATCATCTCCAATATGTATCCTTTCATCCCATCCCGATATTATCGATGATTTTCTCATAATTACCGAAGAAGAAGGGGCTGGGCAGGTATCTATATAAAGTGCTCTGAGTTCATCGCTTTCCAAGTTTATCCAATCATTTTTAACCCTGTTGTTGTAAGGAATTAGCGCATCATCATTCATTAAAAAATCAATAACCTTTCCATCAATCGTTTGCTGATCCCAGTTGGTGAAAACAAAGTCAAGATTTTCGCTTTCGAGTTTTTCTACAGAGCGTGTTAAAAAATCAGGGTACCAGATGTCATCAGAATCGAGCGTTGCAATAATCGATCCTTTAGCGTATTTAAAACCGACATTCCTTGCAGATGCCTGTCCGCCATTTTCTTTATAATGATATTCAATGCTTGGGTACTTTTTTAAAATTTCTACTGTATTATCAGTAGAGCCATCATCTATCACTAAAATTTGAACGAATTGATAAGTTTGGTTAAGAACACTTTCTATGGCATCAGGTAACTTATCGGCTCTGTTGTATGTGGCAATAATAACGGTAACTAAATTGGATGGCTTAATCATTAGGGAAGATGAAAGTGTGGATGCTCTTTAGTATTTATAAAATTATTGGGGTTTCTATCTTGTATTGTTGATGTCAATTATCAAAGGGGCACTTTTTTACTGATGATTGTAAAAAAATAACGTAAATCTTGTAGTATAGTAATTATTTTCTGGTGGAATAAAAGAAGATGTATGCAAAAAATGAGCCAACCATAAGGCTTAGTTACAGCCTGCGCTAAAAGCAACGAAATTGGTGCGAAAACTAAATAAAAATCGTTCATTATTAACTCATATGGCGCAGAAACTGGACAAATAATAATACAAATTTTGTACTTGAATGCTAATCTTCTGATAAAAACTAGGGTAAAATAAGACAGGATGGCTAAAAAAATCCAAATATTAAAAATATAGTATATGATTGCACTCAGTCCTGCAATTTCAAATATTAAAATAAATCTTTCCCATGTCTTAAAACGTTTTGGTTCAATAGATACTGCAAAGGTTTTGGTATTGGATAATATGTCGTTTTCCCGATCGAAATATTGATGCCATAAAATCCCACGTAATCCATAAAATAATGACCAAGTTCCAATTGCAAAAATCCAGATCATATTGAGTTCAGTTTTGCACCAAAAAAACAGGTTTGTTGTCATCAGCAATGATGGGAAAAAGTGGGCGCCCATTGCATCGCACATCGGTCCGAAAAAACCTCTCTTTTTTAACCTAATAGGTGGAACAGAATATAGGGTAAACACGACGTAAGCAAGAATATAGAATGTTAGCGAGATCAGATCTGGATAAATAAAATAGCCAAAAACCGCTCCCATCACAAGGCAGGTTGCTAAAATTACACCACGCCAAATCGGTTTAAGATTTGCCATTCTGTTTTTCTTGCAGGCTATTGCATCTTCCTTAATATCAGTTACATCGTTTACTACGCTTACGTAAATGGCTCCTGTTACAATTGCTCCCAATAAAAAAAGAATACGTAGGCCAACTGTTTCTAAAGAATAATTATTAAGCATTGATGTGGCATAACCCACAAATAGTAAGGGTACCAGTTTGTATTCCCACCATTCTCCATACCGCGTAAACTTCAGTAGTTTCATGCCTTTGGTTTAATTAAAAGGGCCTTTTTGTAACTTACGAGCGCTTCGATACAAAAGGCGGTGATGATTTCCTCCGATCCCCAACCTACCGTTTTGGAAGGCCCGGCATAAAAAAAGATGTGCCTTTTCCAACATCCTGTTTCCGATTGTATGTTTAGCAGCTGATTCACAGCAATTTCCAATTGAAAATCTGTATGCCTCAGATTAATTAAGGTTAATATTGCGAGCGCATTTTCAAATGCGCAGGTGCCGAACATACCATTTGCATCTATTTGCTTATAGATCCGATCAACAATCATTTCTTTAACTGGCTCTAATTGTTGAACGTTAGGATAATTTCTAGATACAAAATAATAAATTGAAAAAGGATTTTTGTACCATTTGTCGCTATGAGCTTCTTTATTCTCGGTAAGTATTCCTATCAAATAATTGATAATTGGTTTAGTTTTTTCATTTAAACCGAGATAGAATAATGTGTTTGCGTTGACTACGGCGTCAATATCATTTCGCCCAACCTCATACTTAAGCCAAAATGCTGAAGAGTGTATGGGCCGTTTAAGTTCTCTTCCAGTTATCTTCCAGAAATTTAAATCCTTGTTAAATGTTGGCCTTAAAACGATCCAGGTATAAAATAATCCTTTCCTGTTTCTACTGCCATAAAATATCTTGGAGTTTTCTGGAAAATCGATTTCCAAGGCCCTTAAAAAATAAGAAGCAATTGCAGTATCATCTAAATCTGCAGGCATATATTTAAATAGAGGATTCCACTTAGTGAAGTAATTCCAAACGCCACCACCCATCATTTGATATTGTAAAAAACCGGTGGTTAAGCTCAACATTTTACTCACCTTGGGCAACTCCTTAATGCCTAAAAGGCAACAGGCAATAATTGATGTTGGGAATACCGTACTATCAGGAACACACCATTCCAGCATTTCGTCATCAGGTGCGTAATAGCAACAAAATTCACCATTTGGAAATTGATGCTCGTAGAGATAATCTACACCTTTATCAATCGCATTGTCAATTTTACCCAGCAAATCTTCACCTTTCCTTTCCATTGATTTATTTTTTAATCAGTTGCTTTTATGGCTTCGTTAATTAAATCGGCAAATATTTTCTCTGGTTTCTTGGGGATTGTTTTACGGATATATTCTGCCGATTTTTTCCCCATCAATTCCCAGCCATCTCGTTTTTGCCAGGCTCTTTCCATCGCTTCTTCAAAATCCTTTTCATTGCATTCACCAATAAATCCAGTTTCACCTTCCTCTAGTACTTCAGCATTTCCTCCAGCATTGGTAACAATTGAAACTCTACCTAAAGACATCGCTTCGATTATTGTAAGGGGCAAACCTTCACTTCTAGAGGGTAAAATTAAAGCGTGATGATGTTTCCATATTTCATTTAGATCGCCATTAAATCCTCCAAAAGAAATGTTCTGAACATTTAAGAGTTTTGCCATTTCCATAATGCCCTCTTGATCTGGTCCCTTTCCTATAAATGAAACAGAAATATTTCTAGCTCTCCACTTTGGCTGATCTAATATCCTCAATAACACATCCTGTCCTTTATCAATTACAAATAAACGACCAATGCAGGCGAGTTTAAATCCATTTGACACCTCTGGATAGGGTTGGGGATGTACTTCTACCTTAACGGGATTGATTACTACGCTGCTATTTGGAAGTCTAATTCCGAATTGCTCCTCTGTTAACTTGAGATTATGTTTTGAAACGAAAAGACATTTCGCAGCTTTTAAAAGCGTTTCACGCATGAAATCTCGATCTCTTTGATCCGGCCAATAAAAATCAACCGCTTTATGGCAAACGATGATATAAGGTATTTTTAATTTCAGGCACTCATAAGCGAATGCTAAGCCATCGAAATTTATCCCTTGAGAAATGACCGCAAAATCTGGTCTGTTTTTTCTTAAAAATTTAGCCAATTGGCTTGCAACTCGATTTGGCTGATAGGGAGTGATTTTCAATTTCGCGCCAAACTGGTAAATCAAATCTGTGAGTTTTAAATAAACAGTTCTGGCCAAGCTGTTTTGAGGCCATAATTCTTTCAAATGAATATTGGTGTCCGTTAATTTTATAAACTCAGGGTGTTGCTTGTTGATTTCGTTTTTATAAATCGTAATGTCAGAAAGGCCATGCTTTAAAAGCTCCGGAACACTTTTAGCCCAAAGTTCTTCGCTTCCGCCCCAATCATCAAGACAACAGGTAATTATTGCTAATTTCTTTTTGTGTGCAACCATAATTAAGTTGATGAATTAGGTGTTTTAAAAAGTTTGGCATAATCACCTTCCATATTTAATAATTCGGTATCGGTTCCATGTTGCAATATTTTGCCGCCAGAAAGTACATAAATGTAATCAGCATGTTTTATGGCTGAGTGCCTGTGGCTTATGATAACGGCACTTCTATTATCGATTCTTTTTCGGAACGAATCATAAAGCTCTTTTTCTGCAACCGCATCCAAGGCACTTGTTGCTTCATCAAAAATTAATATTCGAGCCGAACTAAATAATGCTCTAGCAATTGCTAATTTTTGCCATTGTCCGATACTCACTTCATGACCGTCTTCGAACAAACGGCCCATCATTGTTTTATACTGATTCGGGAATTGCGTTATAAAATTGTGCGCACCAGATTTTTTAGCAGCATCGATAACATCCTCTTCTGCAAAAGGTTTGGATATGTTACCAAAGCGAATATTATCTTCTACGCTAACATTGTACTTTGAAAAGTCCTGGAATACAGGGCTGATCTGATTTCGGTAGTCCGATTCATCAAGTTCATTAATATTCACTTCTCCGAGTGTTATCTCACCCAAATTTGGCTTGTATAACTTGCATAAAAGTTTAATCAAGGTCGATTTTCCGGCGCCGTTTAGTCCAACGATGGCAATAATTTTGCCTGATGGAATTTTTAAATTGATATTGGTTAATGTTGCCTTGGCGGCATGCGGGTAAGTAAACGATACATTTTTAAATTCTAAATCAAGATCGATGTTTTTAGAAATGGATTTAAAATTAGTGGCTTCGGATTCTTCAGCCTTCAAATTAAACAATTCGAATATGCTGTTGATGAAAATATTGTTATGATATAGAATTGAGATGCCTGAAGAAATATTTTGAATGAGCGTGAACGACTGAGGGAAGATAACCAAGAACAGTACAATATCACCTACGCTCGTTGTTCCTCTTACGGTGCCAACGGCAATGTAGCCAATGCAAGCGAAGAAACCCATACTCGCCATTGATGTAGTTACCGTTTCACTCAACGTTCTTTTATAAGATAGTTTGAGATTTTGCTGGAAAACCTCGACCCGAATTTTTTTATACAGATTGTTGAGGTAATTGCCTAAACCAAAAGCCCTTATTTCTTTGGCAGATACATCAGATGTAAGCAAATTACTTAAATAGGCAGATTTTCTTTCTAAAGGGGTGTGTTTAATTCTCCATATATTTTGCTTGTTGGAAAAAAAGATCCGAACAAAGAGCGTAGGCAGCACAAAAGCCACTAAGAGGGGTAAAAGTAGCCAGTTAATGGTGAAGATGAGTGAGCCAACTGCGGCTAGGTTTAAAATATTCTTAGCAATTTCCAGCATGGTTGTAATCACCAAGTTTGGCCGATCGGAACCTGCTTCTTTCGCTCTACTTAAAACATCGTAATAATCTGGACTTTCAAAATAAGAAAGATCTAATGATATGGCTGTTAGATGTATCTTTTCATCGATGTAATGCGCAACTTTTGTTGCCTGCACCTCTGTAATATAAGCTGATATTGCCTTGGCAATGGCATAGCCCACAGCTAGTAAAGCGGCAATTAATACATATTTTATAACATCACTTTCAGAATTTTTATCTGCGAGGTTGACATGAGATATTTTATCAACGAGAATTTTGAGGGCATAAATAGATCCTAAAAATAAAATTGTTTCGGTAAAAATCATCATCACCGAAAGAAAAAGCCAACCTTTTGAAGCTTTTAAAACTAAAAGAAATGTTTTTTTTAGATTAAGATTGGTTGTTAGCTTTTTAACTTTTTCAGTAAAAATGTTAATCATTTAGAATTCGCGATACAATATAATACAATAGGGGGATCTTGTTAACAAAAATGCAACCCTATAAAGGTAAATATTTTAGTCTTAAAAAAAATCAAAAAGTAAGAATGTAAGTAAACTTTAGCGGTATGATGGCCTGTTTGGCTCAATTATACACCTAGATTGTCTTTCAGTACAATTTTCCTATTATATCTATTGTATTTTCTTCATCATCATATTCCTTTTATGAAATTGTAACATAGATTCCTTACTTTTACGGTAAATGATCCCCGTTTCCATTATTACAGTTAATTTCAATCAACATCAGGTGAACATCGATTTCCTAAAATCGATTAAATTATCCAATCCTAATTATCCCATTGAGCTTATTTTTGTTGATAACGGGAGTGCGATAGAGCATGAAGCCGAATACAAAAGTATATATCCAGAATTGGTTTACATCCGGTCGGATCGGAATTTAGGCTTTGCTGGTGGCAATAATTTAGGCATTCAAGCTGCTACAGGAAAATATCTTTTATTGCTTAACAACGATACAGAAATTACACCAAATTTGGTTGAAGTTTTAGTGAGCGAGATGGAGGCCAATCCGTCAATTGGTTTAATTTCCCCTTTGATTTTATATTTCGATCAGCCCAAAACAATTCAATATGCGGGTTTTACAGAAATGAACTACCTCACTTGCAGAAATGAAGGGATTGGCAATATGCAAATTGATAGTGGTCAATACGATAAAGACAGCAGAGAAACCGGCTATTGCCATGGTGCTGCCATGATGTGTAGAAAGGCTGACTTGGAAACTGTAGGCTTAATGGCTGAAGAGTTTTTTCTATACTATGAGGAGTTGGATTGGTGCGAAAAATTTAAAAAGCAGGGTAAAAAAATCTGGTTTACAGGTAAAACCAAAATTTATCATAAAGAATCTATAAGCGTAGGTAAGGAAAGTAAGATTAAGACTTATTTTATGACTCGCAATAGGATGCTTTTTATAAGAAGAAATACAGGCTTCCTAAACACCACATTATTCAGCATTTACTTTGTTTTATTGGTTTGCAGCAGGGATGCACTCGCTTACCTATCCAAAGGAAGAAAAGATTTAATTAAGTGGATGTATCAAGGGGTTTTCTGGAATGTAATGCATTCAAAAAACAGTAAAAATTTAGGATTTAAAATTTAGTATCAAATGATAGTTGCGCTCTGGATTGCACTCTTTTTAGTTATTTACACGTTTGTGGGCTATGGCTTTTTACTTTACCTCCTAATTTTAATTAAGCGGATATTTAAAAAGCCGATACAATTTAAATATAGTGAAAGCCTGCCAACGGTAACCTTGCTAATTGCAGCTTATAATGAAGAGGGGATCATTGTCGAAAAAATTCACAATACTTTAGCGCTAGATTACCCAAAAAATAAACTTCAAATCGTTTTTATAACGGACGGATCTAATGATCGCACTCCAGAACTCATCAAACCCTTTTCTGAGGTTTTACTCCTACATAGTTCTGAACGCACTGGTAAAATGGCTGCAATTAAACGTGCAATTCCGTACGCGAATGGAGAAATTATGATTTTTACGGATGCCAACACCTTTTTAAACAAATTGGCCATAAAAGAACTGGTTAAACACTACCAGAATGAAAAGGTTGGGGCAGTAGCTGGTGAAAAACGAATTTTAGTTGATGAAAAGGCGGATGCCAGCTCTGCGGGTGAAGGTTTTTACTGGAAGTATGAATCGAAACTTAAAAAATGGGACTACGAACTGTATTCGAACGTAGGTGCTGCAGGAGAATTGTTTAGCATTAGAACGGCACTTTACCAGCCTGTTGAAAGTGACACCATCATCGACGATCATATGATTGCCATGCGAATTGCAGAGAATGGATACATTATTGCTTACGAACCTGAAGCCTACGCTATGGAAACGGCCTCGGCTGATACAAAAGAGGAGCTAAAACGAAAAATTAGGATAGCTGCTGGTGGTATTCAATCTATTTTCAGATTAAAGAAAGCTGCAAATCCTTTTCACTACCCTTTGCTAACCTTTCAATACATCTCCCACCGAGTTTTGCGGTGGACAATAACCCCGTTTTTACTTATTTTGGTTTTTGTACTCAATATCCTAATCGTTGCAGAAACTAACTTACTGTTTTACAAGCTATTATTGCTTGCGCAAAGTGCATTTTACCTACTCAGCTTGCTGGGGCTTTTCTTCGAGCGTAGGAACATTAAAATAAAGGCTTTTTTTATTCCATATTATTTCTGCGTGATGAATTATGCAGTAGTTGCCGGTATTTTTAGATACCTTAAAAAAAATCAAAGTGCGGCTTGGGAAAAATCAAAAAGGAAATAGATTTCCTAATATCTCCAATAATTAACATGCACAGTCGAATTGCTGAGCATTGCTAATGAAGCGATATAGTTTTCTTCCAGAATAAAACTCTGAATTTGATATTGAGCATTATTTCTTAAAACGGAATTTGACAAGCAGTCTATTGACGAAAGATCATCAACTAAGCCTTCTCCAGTTGCTTTCAACAAAGCTTCTTTTCTTGTCCAAAGTTGGTAGAAGGTTAAAATCTTATTTTCAGATTGATTTATTGTACTGATTTCAATATCGTTGAAGCAATTTTCAAAAAGGGGGCTGAAATCAAAGTTTTCATTCATCAATTCAATATCCACACCAACTTCAGATGCATTAATTACAAACAGCAATAGGTTGCCGCTATGGGAGCTATTAAACTCAATTCCATCTACAGCAGGTTTTTTATTCTTTTTCGATTTAAAACAAATCTCCGATGGAATGCCTCCATTTGTGAATTGGCTCAAAATCTTCCGTGCAAAATATCTGCTGGTAATGTAGGTAATTTTTGAATGGTGATGCGAATACCTTTCACTTTTTGCTATTTCTTCGTCGTTTAAAACCGCTTTATAGTTTGATATTTTGTTAAAATAAGCTTCAATGGAAACACAGAAAACGTGTGTTTCTTTAATGTTCAAATCTTCTTCTTCTCTAAAATCTTTCCAATTAATGGGGTCAATTGAAGCTTGTTCCATCAAGTTAATTAGGATTTAGAATCTAATGTTCTTTGTAAAATTTCTGCAAATTCTTTATCGTTTGGAGGGAAAAGGAAAGTTTTATGATCGCCGGGCACTTCGTGTATGTTTACACCATCTAAAGCATAATCCTTCCAGCCTAGGTAGATAGGGTCGTCCAGAAAGTAAATTCTTTTCTTAACCCTGAATAAATCTACTTTTATGTCGAAAGGTTTCATTGCGTAATTTTGATAGGCCGTTTCGTAACTTTTAACAATTTCTTCCTTAAAATTAACTTCTTCTTTTTTCGTTTCTGATTTCGCTCCAAATAGGACTTTAAGTTTATAGGTAATTGATTTCTTCTGATATACGTAAACTTCTCGAGGATTGACCAAAAATGATTTGCCGAAGAAGCTTAATTTACGAAATTGTCTAAAAATCTTTTTTGCTATTTTTTGGAGTTTTGTTTGCTCAAAGTCTCTTCCTGCTGCATTTGTATCCAAAATGCCGAGCATTTTAACTTCTTTGCCCATCTCACGTAGTTTTTTTGCCATCTCATAGGCAATTAACCCTCCATACGAATAGCCTGCAATAGCATACGGTCCAATGGGATCATTGTTAATGATTTCAGCATTATAGCGTTCAGCGAGTTCTTCAATAGAA
This sequence comes from Pedobacter yonginensis, assembly GCF_003173595.1. GTDB lineage: Bacteria > Bacteroidota > Bacteroidia > Sphingobacteriales > Sphingobacteriaceae > Pedobacter > Pedobacter yonginense. Next base: position 1,169,384 of record NZ_QGNZ01000001.1, on the reverse strand, counting down.
TATCTAAATTCAGTTTTACCATCTAATCCCAGTGCTTGCATTCCATAAACAGGTTGTTCACTGTGCATATATTTACCTAATGAACTGAATACCAATACATTCAATCCGCCTCCGTGTATGAGGTAAATGGGTATTTTATTACCTGTTTTTTTAATTGCTACTAAAGAATCCCATTTAATTTCTTTCTCATCGATATCAATCATCCTCGCAAGTTTCTCAATAGTCGAATTTTCGAAAAGGGTTGCCAGCGGTAAGCGTCTTTGCGTTTCTTTTTCAATGGCTATCATTACCTTTACAGCCAACAAGGAATGCCCGCCAAGTTCAAAAAAATCACTTTTAGTGCTGATGCTTCCCAGATTGAGAATATCTTTCCAGATTTTTAATATCAACTTTTCTGATGGGGTTACAGCTTCAGAAAATACCGTGTTGTGATCTACTGATTCAAAATTGATGTAAGGGAGTTCCTTCCGATTTACTTTACCCGTTTTGGAAAGTGGAATTTTGTTTAAAATCACCAACTCGCTCGGCACCATGTATTCTGGCAAGGTTGAAATTAAATTGCTCTTCCAATTCTTAATGATTTCACTGGTATCAGATGTGCCAATAATATTGATGGAATCTTCATTAATTTGAAGCTTATCCTCAGCAATAGAAAGCTCGCTTGGAATTGGCGTCCCGATTTTTTTATTGGTGTTCGGAATAAATACGGCTTCGAAATTGCCATCTGTTCCATCGTTAGACCATCTTACATGGGTTTGGAAGCCCAGTTTCTCTCCTAATGCCCAAAAAATATCTGGCTCTAAGCCCTCGTTTTCTATATGATTTAATTTGTTTCTTAGAATACCAACTGTATCCGTTTCAGATAATGATTTCAACTGTTCTATTAATTCAAAATCACTTCTCAGTCTTAAGTTTGGAATGTTTTTTAATAAAATGGCTTTTAATGGTAGCGTGCTTAGCTTTTGCTCCAATTCAGAAAAATCATATAAACTATTCCAATCGATTGTTTTTTCAGGCTCAATTACTTCGATGTTGGAATTAACGTACAGCCAAACATCATAATGATATTTTGTTGTCTCATTCAGGTGACGGCCTTTTCTAAGTTGAATTTCTACATGATTGATTTTTGGCAATTCTTTTTGAAGTTGATAGAAAAAATCAGGATCTACCATCAGCTCATCTTCAATTTCGATTCTCCTGTTAATCCTTTCTTCAAAATCGGCAATGCTTAAGTGATCTGAGCTATGCAAGAATTGATCGGCCGCATGGTGCATCCTTAATGAATGTTTACCTTGAACGTCGCCAATAAAAATACAGCCAGATTCGATCGTGTTTGCGGCCTTTGCAATAACATCAAACAAATAATCGCTACTCGAAAAATATTGAACTACACTATTAATCAGCACAAGATCAGGAGAAACCTTGTTAACCTGACTAAAATCATTTGCTTCAGCTACCAATGCAGAAACGTTTTTCCACTTATTCGGGTTTGCTTCTATTTTTTTGTTGATGTAGTCTATCGCAACAGGTGAATAATCGGTTGCGATGTAAAGCTCTGTTTGTGGTGAGAGTTCTGAAATCAGTTGTCCATCTCCACAGCCAATTTCTACAATTCGTTTGGCTCCAATTTCTTTGATTCGATTGATGGATTCGGAAAGCCATTCTTCAGTATGCGTATCATATTCATCAGAATTGCTGATTTGCTTTAAAATAGATTTTGTGATGCTGCCCTCTGGTGCAATTTCATCTTTGGGGATAGCGCTGATACCTGCATCATACAAAATATTCCATCTTTCTAGCCAGGAAACGGTTTCTTTCTTTGAAGCTTTCGCGGCATCGACGGTTAAATAGGCGATAAGTTTTTTATCTCCATTTTTATCTTCTTGAACGTTAACAACAGCTTGTCTAACTCCCTCTTGTTCAGTTAAACGGGCTTCAATTTCTCCCAGTTCTATTCTGTAACCTCGAATTTTAACCTGATGATCAATCCTGCCTAAGCAAATAAATTCTCCTGATGGCATTAGTTTTCCCAAATCGCCCGTGCCGTACATTTTTGCATTTGCTTGAGTGGAAAAGGGATCGCTTATGAATTTTTCTGTCGTTAGTTCATCTCTATTTAAATAACCTTGCGCAACGCCCAATCCACCAATGTATATTTCGCCTGCTTCGTTGGTTCCAACAATGTTTTTATGCTGATCTAGAATATAAACTTGGGTATTGTTTATTGGTGTGCCAATAGTGATGATTTCGTCTTCTGCGGTAATTTGCTTAAGTGTTGACCAAACTGTGGTTTCTGTTGGGCCATACATGTTCCATAACTGGGCACAGTTTTTAAGTAATTTTATTGAAAGCTGTTTTGTTAAAGCTTCGCCACCGCATAAAACTTTAATAGGCATGGCTTTTTCCCAACCAGAATCTAATATCATTTGCCAGGTAGATGGCGTGGCCTGCATTAGGGTAATGCCTTCCTGTTGCATAATATCGAGCAAAATCCGCCCATCCTTAACGGCTTCATTATCGGCAATAACGACTTCTGCTCCAGAAATTAAGGGCAATAGCAATTCTAATCCAGAGATATCGAAACAAATGGTGGTTATGGCCAAAACTTTATCACTTTCTGATATACCCGGCTTGTTTTTCATGCTGAGTAGAAAGTTTAACATATTTAGCCGAGTAATTTTAGTTCCCTTTGGTTTACCTGTTGTACCAGATGTGTATAGTATGTAGGCTAAGGATTGTTCATCAAACTTATCGTTGCTAAGGCTGGTTGAATATTGACCTAAATTGTCGAAAATATTTTCAATCGCAAGTTCCTTTGTATGGGCTTTAAGCTTGCCATGATGTTTTCTTGAAACCAAAAGCATTTTCGCTGCCGAATCTTGGAGCATAAAGTCTATTCGTTCAAGCGGATATTCAGGATCTAGAGGGAGGTATGCCGCACCAGACTTAATTATTGCCACTATAGAGATGAGCATTTCTACCGACCTATCGATTAAAACCCCTACAATGGCTCCAACGCCAATACCTTCTTGCTTTAAGAAATTTGCCAACTGATTGGATTTTTCGTTTAAAGATTTATACGAAAGATGGGTTTTGTTGTAAGAAATTGCGGTTTTATTTGGATAATCAACAGCAGCCTGATTAATCAATTGTACAAGATCATAATCTTTTAAGGAGAAATGATTCTGATTTCCATCATTGTGGCTCATGTTTGGTGTTTTATCAGCGTAGGCTTTACTTACACCATTAGGTAAAAATTTAGATTTTAAATCGCTGATTATAACGTTTGGATTAGATACGATTTCCTCTAATATATCCAAATATACATTGTTAAAAGCATTTATGGTTTCTTCTTTAAATAAATCGGTATTGTACGACCACTCTAATACAAAATGTTCTTTTGAGCCCGTTATGTTTAAATAGACCTCAAAATTTTCATAAGCTCTTGGGTTACTGATTAACTTATAATCTAGTCCTTCGAAATAAACAGCCTGATCCATGCCCATATCGATATTGAAAATGACGGGCACAAGTGTAATTCTGGATGGGTCTCTTGGGATGTATAACTTTTTAATCAATTCACCAAAAGTTAAACGCTGAAAATCGTAAGCATCTAGCACTTCGCTTTTTCGTTGTTTAAGATAATCGATAAACGATTTTTGTGGATCAATTTTACTTTTGATTGGCAATAAGTTTACGCAATGGCCTACTAAATCACAAAGTTCCGAAGACTGTTGTCCGGAGGCTGGTAGGCCAATTACAATGTCTTTACTATTTGTTTTAAAATAAATGAATAACTCAAATGCTGTAAGTAGGGTGGTAACCAAACTACTGCCTACCTTAGCGCCAGTATTTTTTATCCTATTGGCAAACTCGCCCTCGATGGGATAGTCAATCCTATTTCCTTTATGTGTACGTGGCGATTTCCGTGCAAAATCGACTGGAAGATCGACTAGTGGGGTATGATCTTGATATAGGTTTAGCCAAAAATCCTCAGTTTCTTTAAACTCTTGGCTAAGTTGAAATTCTTGCTGCGCAATTGCATAATCACTTATTTGGGCAGGTTTTGCTAAGTTATTGTGCTTTCCTTCGCGGTATAAGTTGTATAATTTTGCTAAATCTTCTATAATAATGCCTATTGACCAGCCATCTCCGATTATATGATGGATGATTAAGGTGAAATAGTGTTTGGTATCGGTTAATTTTTGAATGAATACTTTAAACAATGGACCTTCATAAAGGTCTAAAGGAACTTCCATCTCCGTTCTGACGAATTTTTTAAGATATTCGTCTTGATTTTCAATTGATGAAATGTCCTCTAATTGCAGTTCTACAGGGTAATTTTTATAGATAATTAACGATTCGCCATTGGGGCTAATGGTTGATCTAAGTGCTTCATGGCGTAATACAAGATCATAAACAGATTTTTGGAATGCTTCAAAATCGAGATGTCCGTTTAACACTAACGAAATAGATTCGTTATAAGATAAATTAGCATCATTACCACCAATAACGCACGCAAGCCAGATTTCTCTTTGTGATTCGTTAACAGCGGTAATTTTCTCTATTTCTTTAGTTTCCCCAAATGGGTTAAAATCTACAGGTATAAAACTCTGCATGGTTATTCTTTATAATTTAATTTATTACTGCACTTGAAGGTATTTTCCTGGATTCACATCGTCTTTGATAAACCACGCCGGGTTACCTTCTTTATCTTTTCCTAATTTGGCGCCCTTTACTGGCGGATGATCTGCACTGATGACTACAGCAGTAGGGTCAAATAATTTATTCACCTGATTTTTTTCTGGAAAAAAGCCAGCTTCTGCCATTTCCTTTAAACCTTCTCTAAAACTTTCAATTACTTTCTCAATGTCGTGATAAGATGTGGCTTCTGTAATGAAACAAGGGAAACCATCGAGAATGTGGATGCCTTTTTCTCTTAACAAGACAAAAAGTAACTCGCTGTAGGGGATTTCTTCTTGATTTTTAATTTTCCATAAAGACCCGTAGTTGGCCACAAATATTGGCAATTGCCATTTTTCAAATTCTTTGTTAATTGCTTCAGCAATGTATTTGCCCTTTTCGTTTAGTTCTTGTTGTAAAGCTGGCCCTCTTTGTTTCATATAATTTAAAGAGGCTTTAGCTGATGCAAGCGCTAAAGGATGACGAACGAAGGTACCTGCGAAGTAGGTAACACCCACTTCAGGATAGGAGGCATCACCATAGTTCCAATTTCCACCATCTAATGCATCCATGAGATAGCTTTTCCCAGCAATAACGCCAATTGGTGTTCCGGCACCAACCACTTTTCCGTATGATGCAAGGTCGGCCTTGATGCCAAAAAGTGCCTGAGCACCTCCAGGATGAAATCTGAATCCTGTGATTACTTCATCAAATATTAAAACTGTTCCTGATTTTTCTGTTACTGCTCTTACCTCTTTCAAAAAATCGATGGGTGTAAATTCTGGTCTTCTGCTTTGAATGGGTTCAACCAAAACGGCGGCAATTTCATCGGCTCTTTCTTTGATGATGGCTAAGGATTCATCTGTTCCGTAATCCAGAACCAAAATATTTTGAACAGATTCTGGCATAATGCCCGCAGCTGCTGGGAATGATTTAAGTTTCTTCGTCCCTCTAACCAAAACTTCATCAACAATACCATGGTAAGAGCCTGTAAAAGCCACAATGAGCGATCTGCCGGTAACTGTTCTGGCAATTCTTACACAACCTAAAACGGCCTCAGAACCTGTACTACACAAGGCCGAACGGTCAAAACCTGTAAATTCGCAAATTAATTTACTTACTTCTGCTGCCAGTTCGTGTTGCGGGCCAACTTCATAACCTTTTTCAATCTGATCATGCATGGCGTTTTTGATTACATCGGGTTGGTAACCAAGCATGTTGGAGCCAAATCCATTCAGTACATCAATGTATTCATTGCCGTCCAAATCCCAAAGTTTACTGCCTTTTGATTTATTGATTACAATAGGATAAACCAATTCTTTTGTGGCAGGCTTAAACCCAGTTACAACCCTCGGATCGGCCATGTATGAACGGCTTTTGCTGGTGTAATCTTTGCTTTTGAAGGTTTTCTTATTGTATCGTTCAGTTAAATCCTTTAAAAATTGCGCTTGTTTCGGATTTAAGCTTGTAGATTGTTTTTCGATTTTTGGTGTTGCACCAAATGGTTTCTGTATCTCAGCTTTTTCTTCAACCGAGAGTTCTGAATCGTTATTTTTGGCTGGCTGTGTTGGCTTTGAAACAGATACGGCACCATTTACTTGTTGTTTTGGATAAGAAACTGGTAATTGCGTTTGCTGCATTAAAATCACCTGCTTTGATAAAATTTCCAGCTGTTGGGCTATCAGTCCTAAAGCACTGTCGCTGTTGGGTAACGAAGCTGAACCATCAAATTGCGGTGCAGAAAATTGTACTGGGCTGCCGTTGTTTTTTGTAAAGCCATTATGTGTTTCGCTTACAATATCTTGCGGTGTATTTTCGTCGAGGTATGCAACTAATGATTCAATGGTTGGGTATTCTTCATTTAACTTTCTAAATGTAATGGGTAAACCAAATTCTTTTTTCAAAGAAATTGCAACCTGTGTAAGCAGTAAAGAATCTAATCCGATTTCTAAAAAATTTGCATCTGATTCTACTCCATCCATTTCAATACCTGAGGCATTTTCGAGCACTTGCTTAACTTTAGCAGTTAGATTATCTTTTCTCATCTTCTGAGTATTTAATTTCGTTTCTTGCTGGTTTATATCGTTGTATTTGGCGATTTGATTTGCTCCCGCTATGTTTTTATTTTGAATTTCTACCCAGTATTTATTTCTATCGAACTGATAGGTTGGTAGGTTTAAAAATGCTCTCTTCTCATTTTCAAACGGACAATTTAGATTCGGTTCTGCACCATATATCCATAATTGGCCTAAGGCTTTTAAAAATGAGGCATAATCATCTTGATTGGCGCTTATGCTTGATACGACTTTAGCTGATTTTGATGAATTTGCAGCAATCTGTTTTGCTAAAGTAGCTGTAACATTTCCGGGCCCAACTTCTAAGAATAATGGATTATATTCATTTAGAATCTGTTCTATCGCCTTAGAAAACAAAACGGGTTTTCTCAAATGTGTTGTCCAGTACGCCGGATCTAATGCCTCTTGATCTGTTAAAAGGTTTCCGGTTACTGTAGATATGATTGGTGTTTTTGGTATAGATAGTTTAACTGTAAGTACAACTTCTTTAAAATGATCCAAAATTGGATCCATCATAGAAGAATGAAATGCATGGCTTGTAAACAATAGTTTGTTTATAATTTCGCTTTCATCCAATTGCTTACTTAGCGCGGCTATCTGTTCTTTCGGTCCTGCAACAACAACTAATTGTGGACTGTTAATGGCGGCTATACATACTTCATCTTTGAGGTAAGTGCTTACAGTTTCTGCAGATGCTCTTACCGAAAGCATATCGCCATTTGGCAAATTGCTGATTAAGGCTCCTCTTGTAGAAATAAGTTTTAAGCCATCTTCTAAGGAGAAAATTCCTGCCAAATGGGCTGATACATACTCGCCTATGCTATGACCGCAAAATAGGGTAGGTTCTATTCCAAAACTCATCCAGAGTTTCGCTAGGGCATATTCGGTTACAAATAATGCGGGTTGCGTCCACCTGGTATCTTTGAGTTTATCGCTCGCTTCTTCAGATACCTGATCAGGAAAAATGATTTCTTTGATGTCTTGATGGATGTATTGTAGAAGAATTTCTGCGCATTCATCTACAGCAGCTTTATAAACCGACTGGGTGTTATACAAAGCTAAACCCATGTTTAAATACTGAGCGCCTTGCCCTGGAAACATGAAAACCAGCTCGCCAGGTGTTTCGGTGAGTAGGTTGGCACTGGTAGAGGGGGCCTTCGCTAAAGTTTCCAGTAATTCTTCTTTAGATGATGCTACGGCAAATCTCCTATATCTGAAATCGACTCTCGATTTATTTAGGGTGTACGAAATATCGGCAAGGTTGACGCTTGGATTTTGTTTTATAAATTTAGCTAATGCCTCAGCATAGTTTTCTCGGCTGAGCTCGGAATTTGCAGACCATGTGATCAGCGTTTGTTTATGCTCGGGCGCAGCTTGTTGTAATTCGTTTTGATATTCTTCTAAAATGACATGAACATTTGTACCGCCTACGCCGAAAGAACTTACTCCTGCAATTCTCTTCGCATCTGTTTCCCATTCTGTTAATGAACTGTTTACAAAGAACGGACTGTTTGCAAAATCTATATTTCTATTTGGAGTGGTGAAGCCCAAAGATGCTGGCAATTTTTTATGATAGAGCGCAAGGCAAGTTTTTATTAAACCTGCAACTCCTGCGGCTTGGGTTAAGTGGCCGAAATTGCTTTTAACCGAACCGATTGCGCAATACTGGTTTTTATCCTGTTCTCCAAATGCATCTACCAACCCTTCAAATTCAATCGGATCGCCGATTGGGGTTCCGGTTCCATGTGTTTCTACATAGCTAATTGCGGAAGGATCAACTCCGGCATCTTCAATGGCACAGGCTATAGCGTCTGCTTGTCCTTCCGAACTTGGGGCGGTAAAACTGCCTTTTCCCAAGCCATCATTATTTATGCCTACGCCTTTTATTACCGCAAAGATGGTGTCTCCATCTTGTTTAGCATCCTCTAATCTCTTTAAAAGTACCACACCTGCACCATCACTAAAAACAGTTCCTGTTGCAGTATCATCGAAAGGTTTGCAATGGCCATCTTCACTTAACATACTGCCTTCTTGGTAGATGTGTCCGCTATTAATTGGCGAAGTAATGCTAGCTCCCCCTGCCAAAGCAACAGTGCATTGTCCTGCTCTTAAACTGTTAACGGCCTGTGTAATGGCCAATAAGGATGTTGAACAAGCGGAATTTACACTGACCGCAGGCCCTTTTAAATTTAAATGATAGGCCGTTCTGGATGCGGCATAATCTTTCTCGTTTACCGATAAAACTTGCATCTTACCTTGGTTTTCTACCTGATCGGGATGCGAGAGCACATTGTTTTCGTAGTAGGTATTGGTTCCAAAGCCTGCAAAAACACCAACTTTCTGGTCGTATTTTGTGGGTAAATGGCCAGTTTTTTCTAACGTTTCCCAAGCGATTTCTAAGAAAACTCTTTGCTGTGGATCCATTAACGCTGCAAGTTTAGCGTTGATGCCGAAAAATGCAGGATCGAACTGAGTAGCATCGGTTATAATTCCTCTGGCTTTTACATAAGATGGGTCGTTTCTATCGTCTTCTGGAATACTTTCATCTAATTCTGACGCCGTAAAGAAGGTTGTCGTTTCTTTTCCTTGTACAATAAAGTCCCAAAAATCTTCAATGGTATCCGCTCCTGGGAAACGGCCAGACATGCCAATTACCGCAATATCTGAAGATGTTGATGTATTTGTGGCGCTTAGCGTTTTGGATTTGCTGCTCGCTGCCGTTTTATCAATAAACTTAGCCAATTCAGAAATGGTTGGGTATTGATAAAGTTTGGTAACACCCAAATTGTAAGCAAATTGATGTTTAATTGCTGCAACGGTTCTTTGCGCCAATAGTGAATTGCCACCAAGATCGAAGAAATTATCGTTAACACCGATTTTTTCTATTTCCAAAAATTCAGTCCATACGCTGTAAAGTTTCTGTTCGGTTTGAGTTTTTGATTTTTTATAGATTGTGTTAAGGTCTGGCCTGTTTATCTTGATTTTATTTAATACCTTTTTATCAACTTTGCCATTACTGGTAAGTGGAATTTCATCAATTTTGATATAAATCCGTGGCACCATGTAATCGGGCATTTTTTTCTGCAAAAATTTAATCAACAATTGCTGATCTATTTTAGCGTTCGTTTTAATGTAAGCCACAAGTTTTTTTTCGCCTAACGAACTTTCTTTGGCTAAAACCACACTTTGTTCAATTCCTGCAAAGTGGCTAATGTTGGTCTCAATTTCGCCAAGTTCGATACGATAGCCATTTATTTTAACTTGATCGTCTATCCTGCCCATGTATTCAAAACTTCCATCAGGCATCAACTTGGCTAAATCTCCTGTTCTGTATAGGCGGGCATTCAAATCATTGCTAAAATGATCTTTAATAAAACGATACTCGGTTAAATCTGGGCGGTTTAGATATCCTCTTGCCAATCCTTCGCCACCGATATAAAGCTCACCTTCTTCCTCGAGGTGGGTTTTTTGCTGTGCATCATTTAGCACATAGGCATAAAGTGTTGGAATTGGCGATCCGATAACACTTTTGCTGCTTTCACAATGTTCGTTTGTAATTTCGATATACGTTACATGTACGGTGGTTTCTGTAATGCCATACATATTGATGAGCTTGCATTGCTCGTAACGATTTTTCCAAACTTTTAACTTTGATGGATTTAAAGCTTCGCCTCCAAAAATTACATAGCTTAATGGTAAGGCTATCTCTTTTTGATTTAAGATATATTCCTGTAAAATATAGAAGGCCGATGGCGTTTGATTTAACACCGTAACATTTTCCTTTATAAGCAAATCGCCAAAAGCTTGGGCATTTTTAGCAGTTTCTTTTGGAACGATGATGAGTTTTCCTCCAAATAAAAGTGCGCCATACATTTCCCAGACCGAGAAATCGAAGCAGAAGGAGTGAAACATCGTCCATACATCGGTTTCTTTAAAGTCGAATAAGGGTTGATCGGTAAAGAACAAACGAACCACATTGTGGTGTTCGATCATAACGCCTTTTGGATTACCCGTAGAACCCGAAGTATAAATGATATAGGCTAAATTACTGGGTTTTAAATCAGTAGAAGGAACGGTTTTAGGTTGTGCAGAAATTGTTAACCAATCTGCTTCTAAATCAATAATTTGGCCGTCAAACGAAAAATCTTTTAACAAAAGGTGGCTAGACCGATCGGTTATTAGAAATTTGCTTTTTGTATCTTCCAGTATGTATTCAATTCTATCTTTAGGATATTCTGGATCTATCGGAACGTAAGCCCCGCCAGCCTTTAAAATGCCCATCAAACTAATCATCATTTCGATAGAACGATTAATGAAAACGGGTATTAGGTTATCTTCCTTAACACCTTTTAATCTTAGGTAATGTGCAAGCTGATTAGATTTTTCTTCTAATTCCAGGTAAGTTAAGGATAGGTTATTGTGTACTAAAGCAATATTCGTCGGCGTGGCTTTAGCTTGCGCAGAGAAAATATCATTTATTGTACTTCCGGTCATCATGTTATAAATAAATAGGGATATTATTTATGATTAAATTTATGCTATTGACTTAGTTTTTAACTGTTCATTGCTATAGAATGGTTAATTAACAAAATATTTCGTACTGATAAATTTTTATGATAAAGGTTAAATACCTTTTTGTGATATTGCTGAGTGAGATGAGTTTGTTTGGCATAAGAGCAAAAATATAACCTTCAGTTTATTGCCAATGCAAGGCTGAAGATTGGATGATTAATAGGGTTGATGCTATAATAAATATAATTCATGTTAATGGCTGATAAGTGTATTCAACTTAAAACCACGTCAATAAAATTTAAAATTTGTAAACCAACAACAATCCAAATATAATAAAACAAGACGTATTTATGATAACGATTGAGTGTCATAATTTGACTTTGTACATGAAAAACTACAATAAAATGGTTTATTGATTAAGTATTTTATTCTTAATTGGTGTAAAACAACTAATTAATTGATTTGTATTTTTTTGTAAAAATGCGATTACACAATTGGATTAGCAATACTGAAAATTTGGTATATCTGAAAGTTTTGAGGAGCATGAGAAAGGGGGCTTAAATCCATAAGTCCCCTTTAAACCAAACAAACTATTTATGAAGTGATAGTATAACCAATAGCTGAAAAAAATGTTTTAAAAAAAAAGAGATTAAAATAAATTAATCCCTTTCTGATGGCAATCAAAATCGTCCCGTTGATTTTGTTGTTAACATACAAACTTGTTTAAATTTTATGGTGCAATCAATACCAAGATATTGGTATTTTACATAAGCTGAATTTAGAAAAGATTAAGCTGGGCAGGCTGGTACAAATCTGGATTGAAGCTATAAACTTCATCATGGCTGGTTTCGGCTTTTACATAGTAAACTTCGCTTTCTTCATGCCTGGATGCTACCTTAACAAAGGTATCTCCCGCAACGGCTTTAAACAAGGTTTCTACCAATTGTGGGTTATTGTTGTCTTTTGATAAATGCGCCAGCAATAAGTGGCTCATTTTCTCGTGTTTGTGTTTCAAGAATAAATCCAGAGCTTCGGCATTGCTTAGGTGGCCTTTGCCGCTGGTAATTCTTCTTTTTAGAAAATAGGGGTAACTACCGTTTTGCAACATTTCGGTATCGTAATTTGCTTCTAAGAATGCCGCATTACAATCTTTAAAGTGATGGATCAAGCGATCGCAAACGGAACCAATATCTGTAAATACGCCCACTTTGACCTTGTTGCATTCTACAGTAAAGCTATAGGGATCTGCTGCATCGTGATGTTTTGAAAAAGCAACTACCTTAAGGTTGCCGATGTTGATGGATTGATGATGGCTAAGTGAAAACACATTTCCTTCATCAAGCATCAGTCTGCTGTTTTTTAGGGTGCTGGTACTGATATAAACAGGGAGTTTGTATTTTTTCGCAAAAACCGCAAGCCCCTTTATGTGGTCGCTATGTTCGTGAGAGATAAAAATGGCTTTTATTTTGGAAGGGGATAGACCTAGCCTTAACATTCTTTTTTCTACTTCTTTGCAGGTTAGGCCAACATCAACCAAAATGGCTTCATTGGCGTTACCAACATAGTAACAGTTGCCATTGCTGCCCGAATTAATTGATGTAAAGTGTAATGCCATTTTCAGTGTGCAAGTTAAGGCTTATTTGCATGCAAACAAGAATTGGGGAGGAATAAAATGGATTTTAAAGCTGTTCAAATTAAATAGGAGTGCCATTGTATTCTGCTAATCGGGTTAATAGCGGCAAAAAGGCCTGGATTAAATTAATTTCTTCGGGGGAAAAGATTTTCTCCATGGTTTGGCTAAGCCATTCTTCCTTAATTCTTCTGGTGGCAACAATGTGTTTCTCGCCCAATGGGGTTAATCCGATAAATACTTTTCGCTTGTCTTCTGCACTGGGGAATCTTTCTACACACTTGGCTTCAAACAATCTGTTTATGATTTGGGAGATGGCTTGCTTAGAAACGCGCTCCATATCCGCTAGTTCTGTGGAAAGTACTTTGCCATGCTGTTCTAATAAAGACATGGTCAGTAATTCTGCATTGCTAAATTCCGAGCTCACGTTCTGTTTGCGTAGCTGCCGGGTAAGGCGGGTAACTGTGCTTCTCAATTGTGCTGCAATTTCTTGTGTGGGACTTGGCATGTTAATGGTAAATGTACTTTACAAATATAGTGGATATTTATTTGATATTAAAATGGTAGGTATAGAAGAAACACCGTTTTATGATCTAAATATGATATATTTTTAGATTATAGATTTCTGGAATCAATAGGTTTTATTTAAATTTGTAAAGTTACTTTACTAATTATTCATGAGCATTTTTCGATCCTTAAGGCATTACAACTATAGATTATTTTTTACAGGCCAATCCATCTCCTTAGTGGGAACGTGGATGCAACGCGTCGCAATCAGTTGGCTGATTTATCGCTTAACGGGCTCTGCATTTTTATTGGGTTTGGTTACTTTTTTAAGTTTAATTCCATCATTGGTTTTGGCGCCCTATGCCGGCAGCTATGTCGATAGGCACAATAAATTCAAGATCCTTATCATAACGCAGGTAATTTTAATGCTTCAAGCAGGGGCGCTTGCATTAATGATTTGGTTTAAGCATTACGATATTTTTTGGATCGCCGCACTTTCATTGGTGCAGGGTTTGGTTAATGCTTTTGATGTAACTGCAAGGCAATCTTTGATGGTGAACCTGGTGGAAGATAAGGAAGATTTACCGAATGCCATCGCTTTAAATTCTTCTGTATTTAACGCCGCAAGATTGGTTGGACCTGCTTTAGCAGGCGTGATTCTCAGTACATTGGGCGAAGATATCTGTTTTATCATCAACTTTGTCAGTTTTATTGCGGTATTGGGCTGTTTGCTGATGATGAAGTTGAAATTAGCGGAACATAAAAAATCGACAGAAAACATTTGGGTTGATTTGAAGAAGGGGTATGCGTATTTGAGAACTTCCCCTGATTTAGCTTCCATGATCTTGATGATGGCCGCGTCCAGTTTATTGGTAATTCCATTTACGACCCTGCTTCCTGTTTTTGCCAAGGATATTTTTAGTGGTACGGCAACCACGTTTGGATGGTTTGAGAGTGCGGCAGGTTTCGGTGCTTTTTTCGGTGCCATTTACATGGCTACGCTGAAAGCTGGTCAACACCTTCAAAAAATCATCATCATATCTGCGCTTTTGCTTGCTGTTTCTGTAATTGCACTGGCCATATCACCCTCATTAATATTGGCTTTAATTTGTACGGGTTTGGCAGCACTTGGTTTGATGGCGCAAACCTCATCTATCAATACATATTTGCAAACTCATGCTGATGATTTGATGCGCGGTAGAACGTTAAGCTATTACATTATGGCTTATCAAGGTGTTTTACCAATAGGAAGTTTGCTAATGGGCTATTTTGCGCATCAATTTGGAACCCAACTTGTTGTAGCCTTCGAAGGTGTTGCTGGCTTACTGATTGTCGCCGCTTACGTTTATTACGAAAAACACAAAAGTGAGTTTAGGCAAAACGCTGTATCGGTAAGTTAGTGCACTACCAATTGGCAATCGACCATGATTTTTTGATAATCCTGAAGTTCAATTTCTCTATTAATGAGTTGAAGCAAAAGTTTTATCGCATTTTCGCCTACTGATTCTGGGTTTTCCTCTATGGAGGCTATCGGTGGGGAGTCTAAATAACTGATAAAGGGCGTGTTTCCAAAACCGATACATTCTATTTCATCAAATTTCGGGTGATGGATGGATTTGAGGTATTTAATGGCATCGAACAGAATGGGTTCTTTAAATGCAACCAAAGCGGTGGGCATGTTTTCGCTGTCTTTGAAAAGATTTTGAATGGCCGATACCGTATTTTCCTTATCAAAATCGGTGTATGCAACCAATTCGGCTTGAAATGGTACTTGATTGTCTTTTAAGGCATTAATGTATCCATTAAAACGATCGTGGGTAAAATTAATCATTTTGGGTCCGCCAAGATAGGCTATTTTTTGATGGCCTCGGTTGATTAAAAATTTGGTCGCTTGATAGCATCCCTGAAAAGTATTCCCTAAAACTTTATGGCAACTGAGGTTAAAGCTTGGGTTACGTGTATAGTAAACCACCGGAATGCCCATGTTTTCAAACTGATCTAAATGACTAAAATCTTGAGTGTTTTTTGATATGGCAACAATTAGCCCATCCACACGGCTTTTTAATAACATATCGGCCAGTTGGATTTCTTTTTCAAGTTCATCGTGAGATTGGCTGATGATGACATTGTATCCGTTTTTCATGGCGAACTGCTCTACACCATAAATGCTTCGGGTAAAAAAGTAATCCAATAAATTGGGTAAAATGATTCCGATAATCCTCGATTTTCTTTCTTTTAAATTAATGGCAGATTTGTTTGGCGTAAAGTGTAAATCGCGCGCCATTTCCTGTACACGTTTCTTCGTGTATTCATTAATTGTGGGGTAATTGTTAAGGGCTTTAGATACTGTTGATACGGACATCTTGAGCTTTTCGGCCAAGAACTTAAGGGTAATAGGGGTGTTTTGCATCTGCTTTTCCAATCTCTATGCATAGATAAGAAAAATTTCTCAATTATTTCAAACGTTTGAAATGCTATACAAGTTCATTTTGTGCCTTTTAAAGCATTTTATTAATGATTTTTATCTTGACAACTTTCTACATTCGTATAACCTAAATCACCCTAACCAAATCAATATGAAGGAATCTCTACTAAAAGCCCCAGATGCTTTAAAATTACTGGAAACACAACATTTTCTTTGTCGTAACACCCAGCTTTTTTTATGGGTTAATGATTACGCTTAAAAGACAAAATCGTACAATCTTTTTTAATTATCTGATTTCAACATTCAGTGCAATTTAATCTTCTGCAAAATTTCTTTTGCAGAAAATTCAGCCTTGCGAGTGGATTTAATCAGTGTTGACTACGCTTTACATTTCAACCAAATAGATTTAATTTTTTTATAATTATGGATAGACTTTACATTTTGAAAAGGATTTTGCCATTTTTTAAATTTGAGGCCACTCAAAAAGCAAAAATTCTTTACTCATTAACTTTCCTGATGCTTTTTTCTCTTGCCGCAGTTGCCCAAACAACGATTACAGGTACCGTGAAAGATGCAAAAGGGGTAACCTTACCGGGCGTAAGTGTTAGGGTTAAGGGAACACAAACGGGTGCAGTAACCGATGACAATGGAAAGTTTTCCATCAGGGCTGCATCTACCACTGGCATATTAGTTTTTGTGTATGTGGGTTACATCAACAAAGAGATTCCCATCAATGGCAAAAACACCATCAACGTAAGTTTAGATGAAGATTCGCAAGGCTTAGATGAGGTGGTGGTTGTGGGTTATGGTGCACAGAAGAAATCAACTTTAACCGGTGCCGTTGCGCAAATTGGTGCAGAAGAGATTATGAAATCGCCTACGCCGAACCCAACCAATAGCTTAATCGGTCGGTTGCCTGGTTTACTTGCAGTACAAACCAGTGGACAGCCAGGTGCCGATGGAGCATCATTAAAAGTAAGGGGAGTTGCAACCTATGGGGTAAACAATGCGGCTATCGTGGTGGTAGATGGAATTGAGCGTCCGAGTTTTTCGGATGTAGATCCAAGTGAAATTGAAACGGTTACGGTGTTGAAAGATGCTGCCTCTACCGCCATTTACGGGATTAGAGGTGCAAATGGTATTATTGTAATTACCACCAAACAAGGTAAAATTGGCAAACCAAAAGTTACCTATACCGGGAACTATGCGCTGCAAACCTACACGGGCTTAGCCGTGGGCCTAGGTGCTTATGATAGCGCAGTGCTCTTAAATCAATCCTATGTAAACGATGGTAAAGCACCTTTCTTTACAGATTTAGATATCCAGAAGTTTCAGGATGGTTCTGACCCACTGGGTCATCCAGATGTGAAGTGGTTTGATTATCTGACTAAAAAATTCTATTCGCAAACGCAACACAACATCAATATTAATGGTGGAACTAAAATTGCAAAATACTTTGTTTCTGCGGGTTATGCCTTTCAGGATGGTATTTTCAAAAAATTTGATTCTCCATACGGCATTAATACGGTACCCAACTACAACCGTTACAATTTCCGTTCAAACGTAGATTTAACTTTGAATAAGGATTTTACTGTTGGCATTAAATTGGGCGGTCGTTTTGCAGATCGATACCAACCTGCCGGATTATTGTCTTCTTCAGCTTTCTCTTATGATACGATTGAGGGGATGATTTCTAGGATTTTGCAAGTGCCTGCTTATGCCTATCCGGTTACTTTACCCGATGGCAGAATTACTGCCAATCCAAATATAGGTACCAACATTTGGAACCCTTACGCGGTGCTCACCCGTTTCGGTACACGTAATGATGACATCAATACAATTGAAAGTACATTCAATTTGGATTACAAATTGGGCTTCATTACCAAAGGATTATCATTCAAAACCAATTTTGGATACGATTCTTATTATAACAACGTAGCCAGAAGAAATGCCAACTGGGCAGCATATGTGTATAATGCAGCAACAGGGGCAGCAACTTTATCTACCGATACCAGAAACCGTGATGAACCTTTGGGCGAAGTGCAAGGTGGTGGGGTTACTTCAGGTAGCACCAACATGAACCTACAATCTGGTTTCTATTACGATCGTAGTTTTGGTGGTCATGCAGTATCGGCATTGGTTTTGGGCACACGTCAATTAATTCGTTCTACAGGTAGCACTGCCTTTACCGCTCCGCCAAGGGCTTCGCAAGGTGTTGCTGGTCGGGTAACGTATAATTACAACGAACGTTATTTTGCAGAGTTTAATGCCGCGTATAACGGATCGGAAAATTTTGCTCCGGGTTTACGTTATGGATTCTTCCCGGCCGTTTCGGCAGGGTGGACCTTAACCAACGAGCCTTTTTGGAAAAAGAACAATGCCTTAACCTATTTAAAAGTAAGAGGTAGTTATGGTTTGGTGGGAAATGACCGCGTGTCAGATTCTCGTTTCCTGTACTTAACCAGTTATGCGGCCAATTCATCGGCACCGTTTGGCAATCCGCTGTCCATTTCAAATTTTCCAACCATCTGGATTCCAGATCCTCAATTTGCCAACGTATCCAATGCATTGGGTAACGATGAGTTAACCTGGGAAACGGGTACTAAAAGAAATATTGGTTTAGAAGCCCGTTTTATAAAAGATGCCTTAAAACTGAACGTAGATTTCTTTGACGAAACCCGTAGAGATATTTTAACGCCAACATTAAGTGGTTCGGCACTTTTCGGTCATACCTATCCAAACCTAAATAAAGGCGTTGTGTATAACAAAGGTTATGAAGTAGAACTCGATTACCAAAAAATGGTTGGTGCAGTTACTTTAGGTATCAATGCGCAATTGAGTTATGCAAAAAACAAAATTGTTGAAAATGATGAACCGGATGGATTGCCGGCCGCCTCAATAAGAAAAGGAACAAGCGTTGGTCAGTTTTTTGGCTATGTAACCGATGGTTTCTATCAATCTGCTGCGGATATTGCTGCTTCTCCAAAACAACAAGGATATAGCCCAATATCTGGCGATTTAAAAATGAAAGATTTAGACGGTGATGGATTAATTACCACTTTAGATCAGCAGGCCATCGGTTATACCAATAACCCAGAATACATTTACAGTTTTAGCCCAAGAATTACGTATAAAGGCATATCGCTTTCGGTACTTTTTCAAGGAGTTGCCAACGTAAGCTCGAATGTAATTTTAACTGAACAGAACAACGGGCAACAGATGTATCCATTCATGCTAGAATCTTGGACACCTGCCAATGCCGCAACTGCAACTTGGCCAGCACTTCACGCTAGAGGTACCGCTTCCTTAAATTATGCTTTAAACGATTTTACCCTACAAAATTCTGCTTATCTGAAAATTAGAAACGTAGAACTGGCTTGGACTTTACCAAAAGAATGGTCTGCAGCATTAAAATTAAGTAATGTAAGGGTTTACCTAAACGGACAAAACTTGTACACCTGGACTAAATACAGAATGTACGTTGACCCAGAAAATGTGAATACAGTGAATACAGCTTTCCCGTTACAGGCGCTTTATCCAACGTCTAAGGTCTTCAATTTTGGTATGAACATTAATTTTTAAGATAATGAAAAAATATACGATACATATAACAATCCTTTTGTTAACACTCTTCTCGGTATCTTGTAAAAAGGATTACTTAGAAAGAACACCTGGAGTGGCTTTGGATGAAGATCAAATCTTTTCCGATCCGGCACAAGCCGCTCGATTTGCCGACAACGCTTACAACTATGTTATTACCAAATATGTAAGGTTTAACGATCACCGTGGCTGCACTGCTCAGGCATCTGACGAGGCCGTATCAGGAAACTCAGAAGGATCGGTAACTTCCTTAAATAGAGGATTATATCACGACCATTCTACAGGGCCATCTTTAAATGATATTTATGGTGTTTGGAGATTGATGTACGCAGGTATAGCCATTGAAAACAAAATGCTTGCCCGCTTAGCCGAAGTGCCAGCGGCGCCCCCTGCAACGGTTCCAATCTTCGATCCGGTTAGAGTAGAAGGCGAAATGCGGTTTTTAAGGGCTTTATCATACTTCGAACTGACCAAAAGATTTGGAGGCGTGCCACTTGTTACGCAAGCCTTTGATGTAAATGATGATGTGAATTTCCCACGCAATTCATTTGATGAGGTAACTAAATTTATTGTTAGTGAGTTGGATGTGGCCGTAACTAAATTGGGTAACGATGCAGATTATACCGCATCGATGTATGGCAGACCAACAAAAGGTGCTGCACAAGCCCTAAAAGCACGTGTACTCTTATACGCGGCTAGCCCTTTAAATAATCCAACCGGCGATAAAAGCAAATGGAAAGCTGCAGCTGATGCAGCACAGGTGTTGATGGATGGCAGATATTTGTTACAACCTACTTATGGCGATTTATTAAATCTGCCGAATTCTCCTGAGTACATTATGATTAGGATTAAGGGACCAACACCTCTTGCCGGAGAAATGATGCAAGATTTTTCAATGTCGCCAGGATCTGGCGGTGCGCAAGGACAAATGAATCCGACTCAAAATCATGTTGATATGTATGAGATGGCTAATGGAAAAGCAATTACCGACCCTACATCGGGCTATGATCCTCAAAAGCCTTATGCCAACCGTGAGCCTCGTTTCTATAACAACATCATTTATAATGATTTAGATTGGCAAGGCAGAAAAATCCAAATGTGGTCAACACCTGCTGGGGCTTTAGATTACAATACCACCATTACCTATACCGCAACCAGATACTATTGTAAAAAATACTGGCCAGAGGTTTATCGTACTGTTGGAGGCAGCACAACTTTACTCAATTACATCTATTTCCGTTATGGCGAGGTTTTGTTAAACTATGCCGAAGCTCAAAATGAAGCGGTAGGGCCTGATGCCTCTGTATATGCGCAATTGATTGCCATTCGTAAACGTGCAGGTATTGCAGCCGGAACAGATAATCTTTATGGCTTGAAAGCAAATATGACTGCCGACGAGATGCGTGTTGCAATTAGGCACGAACGTGCTATCGAATTGGCTTTTGAAGATCACCGATGGTACGACATCATGCGATGGAAAATCGGCGCATCAACCATCGCTGTACCAATGAGAGGTATGGATGTGGTAAGACAAACCAATGGAACTTTCGTTTATACGCCTTTTGTACTCAGCCCAACTTTCCAAAAAACGTGGACTGAAAAACAGAATTTATACCCAATCCCTAGGGCAGAGATTTATAAAAGCAAAGGGATATTAACCCAAAATCCGGGTTGGGAATAGTCAGTTAATCAATATAACGCTAAAAAGATTTATTTAAGATGAAATTATCAAAATCAAAATATATTGTTTGCCTGCTCTTTTTCTTAGCAGGTATGCTTAAAGTTTATGGGCAAAACCCCGACGAACTGTTAACCATTAAAGGAAAAGTGGTCGATCAGGATAAACGCCCTATACCTGGTGTGGTGGTATCCATTCAGGAAGATAAAAAGAACAAAACCGTTAACACTGATGCGGATGGTGCATTTAGCATCGAAGCCACCACAACTGATGTGCTTGTATTCAAATTTGTGGGTTATGGTACTGTTTTAAAGCCTGCATCGGAAATTAACAATGGCGCAGTGGCGATGAAGAAAAGCTTAATTGATGCTGGCGATGATGATGATGTTTATATCCCATTCGGAATTAGAAAGCGGAGAGAGGTTACCGCATCCATTAGTACAGTTAGTTCTGATAACCTTCCGCAAATTCCATCATCATCTTTAACCAATGTGTTTGCAGGGCGTTTACCGGGCTTAGCCATTTATCCAAGTGGTTCTCAGCAACCGGGTTACGATGTATCTAGTTTTTTAATCCGCGGACGCTCATCTTACAACAGCAATCAAGATCCTTTGGTTCTGGTTGATGGTATCGAACGTGATTTCAGATCGATGGATTTGGGTGAGATAGAAAGTGTTAGCGTGTTGAAAGATGCCGCAACCCTCGCTTGGTACGGTATGTATGCCGCCAACGGTGTAATCTATGTTAAAACCAAAAGAGGTAGCGCAACATCAACAAAAGTAACCTTCGATGCTCAGGCAGGCTTACAAGCACCCCTTCAAGTGGCAAGCCCATTAGATTCTTATACCTATGCAACCTTATATAATGAAGCTTCTGTAAACAGTGGCGGTGCTGCCGTGTATTCTCCTGTAGCACTTCAGGCCTATCAAGATGGTTCTGACCCGTTTAAATATCCAAATAATAATTTCGTAAGAGATTTTACCAAAAAAGTTGCCCCAACACAGCGATATGTAGCTACGGTTACAGGCGGTAATGCCTTCATTAAATATTATACCTTACTGAGCGCCTATCAACAAGGTGGTTTTTATAAAGGCGGTAAAAATGATACCTACAACGCCAATGCCGATTTTACGAGATATAATTTGAGAACAAATCTGGATTTGCATGTCAATAAAAATTTAGATGTTGCTTTGGATATTGGTGGGCGTATTACCAACCTTAATTTCCCAGCAGTGGGTACAGGCGGTTTTTTAAGTGCCGTTTATTCTACACCGCCAAATGCATTCCCGGTTTTAAATCGTGATGGTTCTTATGGTGGCAATTCCATCTTTACAAGCTCTAATCCACAGGCAATGCTTGAAGCCAATGGGGCCAGTACCGATTTGGTTCGGAACATGATTGCAACCATTAGTGCTAAGCAAAAAATGGATGGAATTTTAAAAGGCCTATCTGCTGAAGTATTTTATGCTTATGATATTTTTGGTTTGTATCGTTCTGGATTTACACAGAGTTATGCCACCTCCGAAATGCTATCATCAGGGAGCTACCAAACCTATGGAACGGCTGCCAAGGTAGATTACCTGCCAAACACCTTCTCAGGGAACATCAGAAAAAGTGAATTTTGGGCTGGTTTTGATTACAATAGAACTTTCGGTAAAAACGATATTAAATTTACGACTAGAGTATCCAGACAAAACTATGCATCTTTCGGAAGTTTAGATGTACGACGTGAAGGTTGGTCTAACCGCTTGTCTTACAATTATAACCAGCGTTATTTTCTAGATTTTACAGGCACATATTCAGGTTCAGAGAACTTTGCGCCGGGTAAACGCTATGGTTTCTTCCCGGCTATTTCAGGCGGATGGATTCTATCTGACGAAAGCTTTATGAAGGGCACTTCAAATTTTCTTGATTTCTTAAAAATCAGAGGTTCCTACGGACTGGTAGGGAACGATGCCCTAGGTAATGCCAGAAGGTTTGCCTTTAACGATTTTTATAGTAGAAGTACAACAGGTTATACCTTCGGAACTACTTTTGCTGGTGTTGGTGGTACTGCACAATTGGCAGCGGCAAATCCAGATTTAACCTGGGAAAGGGCTTATAAATCAAGCATCGGATTTGATGCCAGATTGTTTAAGCAAGCCCTATCCATCAGTGCAGATTATTTTTATGAAGATAGAAAAAACCTTGCCACAGCCTCTCAAATACCAAGTTTATTAGGGCAAACCGCCATTTATGTAAACGAGGGAGAAGCCGAGTATAAAGGCTTCGAAACGGGCATTAATTTCAATAAAAAGTTAGGTGAGTTGAATTTGAATGTTTTTGGAAACTTCACCTACAATGTGAGTAAAATTTTAGCCGTAAATGAGGCCGCAAATTTGCCAGCATACCAAAAATCTTTAGGCCATCCAATTAGCAGTGTAATTGCACCATCGGCTACGGCCTCTACAGCTGCGGGTTACATCACCAATATGTTAATTTCCGACGGTATTTTTCAAAGTCAAGCCGAAATTAATGCCTCACCACAACAAATTTTATCTAAAGATGTTAGGCCAGGAGACATCAAGTATGTCGATCAAAACGGTGATGGTATCATAAACGACCTCGATCGTGTAAGAACAGACTTTAACTTTGTACCTAAAGCATATTTCGGTTTTGGTGCTTCTGTTGGCTTCAAAAATTTCGATATGAATTTCTTGTTTCAAGGCACAAGCGGTCGTTCGATTTATATACAACAATTGGTTAATGCGGGTACCACAAACAACGGCTTCTTAAATCAATTTAGTGTAGATAGGTGGACACCAAGCAACACTGGTGCCGCTTTCCCAAGATTGCTTTTAGCCGATCGTGGAAACAACACAGCTGCTTCTGATTTCTGGATTCGCTCTGGAGATTACATCAGATTGAAAAATGTGGAGTTAGGCTATTCCTTACCAGCTCATTTCGTTAAAAGATTAAAACTAAGTCAGCTTAGGTTTTATGTGAGTGGTTTAAATCTTTTAACCTTCGATCAGCTTGATGGGCTTCCAATTGATCCAGAATTGCCAGAATCGGGTTACAATTCCAATATCAATGGTGTATCAAGTGCATCCTATCCATATATGAAAATATATTCTTTTGGTGTGAATTTGAAATTTTAATAGAAAAGACGATGAAAAAAAATATATTCTATTTAGTTTTTATGCTTGTAGCCGTTTGTGCAACCAGCTGTAAAAAAGAGAGTTTCCTGCAGGATGGCTCTTTTAGTGGAACAAACGATATTACAGAAGCTCAGCTTTGGGCCAATCCAGATTATTCCAGAAACTTTTTAAACAACGTGTACTCGGTTTTATCTGATCGTTACAATTTAGATGATGGCGCCCTGTTGGCTTCTGGATCAGACGAAGCGGTAAATTCCAATTTAAACTCCTCCATCAATATTTTAAATAATGGTACCTGGAGTCCATCCAGAACATTTGATGAAGTGTATGCCGCCATGTATGTGGGCATTCGTAAAGCCAATATGTTTTTAGAAAAAGTAGATGGTAGTGCCATCATTCCGATTGATGAAGTGCTTCCTGCAAATGTGCCTGCAAACCAAACTTATGCAGCCCAGGTAGATCGTTTAAAAGGACAAGCATTTTTCCTTCGGGCATTCTTTCAATTCGAGCTGCTTAAACGTTACGGGAGCTTTCCAATTGCTACCAGAACACTTAGCCTGACGGATGATTTGGACTTACCAAGAAACAGTTTTGATGAATGTGCAAAACAAATTGCAGCCGATTGTGAGGAAGCGATTTTAAGATTGCCTTTATCGCCCACAGAATGGAGAGCTACAGATAGAGGTAGGGCTACACAAACTGCTGCAATGGCACTGAAAGCCAGATTGTTGCTTTATGCTGCAAGTCCACAGTATAATCCATCAAACGATTTATCGAAATGGCAAGCGGCGGCAGATGCAGCGAAAAGAATTATGGATACAAATAAACATGCCATTTATACTTCTTACCCAAATATTTGGTTGTGGAATGTTGGTGCCTTTAACTCTGAAACGATTTTTGCAACCTCTACGTTAAACACGGTATCTATCGAAACCAATAATGCGCCAATTAGTTACGATGCGGCAAATGGGCGCACCAACCCAACACAAGAATTGGTAGATGCCTTCGAAATGAAAACAACAGGTAAACCCATTAGCGATGCGGGCTCAGGTTACCTTGCCAGCAACCCTTACGCCAACCGCGATCCACGATTGGGATTTACAGTATTCTACAACTCGGCATCCATTCAACCTGCCCTGAGTAGCAACACCGCTTATGTGGCAACTTTATTTAAAGCCAAGCCTGTTGAAACTTTTGTTGGTGGTAAAGATGGTTTGGGTTTAAATGTAAATGCAACCAAAACAGGCTATTACATGCGTAAATATTTAAGTGAAAGCGCAGTTTGGGCAGGTACAGTAACCAACGTGCGCAGACCATGGATCTTTTTTAGATACGCAGAAGTGTTATTGAATTATGCCGAAGCGCTAAACGAAGCGCAGGGCGTGGGTGCGCAAACCGAAATTTTACGTGCACTAAACTTTATTAGAGATAGAAACGGCGTAAAAATGCCGCTGCTACAAACGACCAATCCTGCCGGTAATGGATATGTAATTCCATCACAAGCAGAGTTTCGCAAAAGAATTCGCAACGAACGTAGGGTAGAGCTTTGCTTCGAAGAACACCGTTTTTACGATGTGCGCCGTTGGAAAGAGGGCGAAATAACTTTCAATAAGCCAGTTACAGGTATGAGGATTGTACAAACAAGTGCAACTACTTTTAGCTATACTCCATTTACAGTTGAGAATAGAGTGTTTACTGCAAAAAATTATTTGTACCCAATTTCACAGAATGAATTAAATAAGGCACCAAAATTGGGTCAAAACCCAGGATATTAATAGAAAACTAAATTTTGCTCAAATTTAGGCGGTCGGTAGAAATGCCGACCGTTAATTAATTAATTGTTAGTTTTAACACCTCAATTAATTTACAGCTAAAAACACAAATTATGTTAAAATCGACCTTTAGAGTATTTTTAATCTGCTTTTCGCTTCTTTCATCAATCAGTTACGCTCAAGTTAGCTCTATTCAAAACATTCAGGCACGTAAGGTTTTAAGCTTAAATGGCAAATGGAATTACATCATCGATCCTTATGAAAATGGTTACTATGATTATAGGCACGACCCTTTTGATCAATCGAAAACAGGAACAGGTGGCTACTTTGATGATAAGGTTCAGAAAGATAAATCAGAATTGATTGAGTATGATTTCGATCATTCGCCGCAAATGAACATACCGGGCGATTGGAACTCGCAGTCAGAAAAACTCGAATTGTACGAAGGCAATATTTGGTTGCGCAGAAAGTTCGATGCCAAGCCAGAAAAAGGCAAAAGGTACTATGTTTATTTTGCTGCTGTAAATTATGAAGCCCATGTTTACCTAAATGGCAAAAAATTGGGGGTACACAAGGGTGGTTTTACGCCATTTCAGTTCGATGTAACCAATAACCTCAAAGTTGGAGAAAATTCCATCGTACTTAAGGTAGATAACATCCGCAAGCAAGATGAAATTCCGACTGTGAACACCGATTGGTGGAATTATGGCGGAATAACCCGCGATGTTTATTTGGCTGAATTTCCAGATCACTTCATTAGCGATTACAAACTTCAATTGGTAAAAGGGAATAAAAACCTTTTAAATTTCTCATTAAAGTTGGCTGATGCTACATCTAATCAAGAAGTTACGCTATCCATCCCAGAATTAAAGTTAGAGAAGAAATACAAAACCGATTCGGAAGGGAAAATCTCTGATGAATTTGTATGGAACAATTTAAACCTATGGGCACCAGAAAATCCGAAACTTTATGCAGTAAACATTAAAACCGATAAAGAAAATATTGATGACAAAATTGGTTTCAGAACCATTCAGGTAGAAGGCGATAGCATTCTTTTAAATGGAAAATCGGTTTTTTTGAGGGGAATTTCTTTGCATGATGAAAACCCCTTGCTGGCTGGGCGCTTGCGCTCAGAAGGCGATATGCGAATGATGCTGCAATGGGCCAAAGATATGAACTGTAATTATGTTCGCCTGGCGCACTATCCACACAACGAAGAAATGATTCGTTTGGCAGATGAAATGGGCTTATTGGTTTGGGCTGAAGTTCCGGTGTATTGGACCATCAGTTGGACCAATCCAGCTACCTATGCCAATGCTAAACAACAACTTACTGATTTAATTGTACGCGATAAAAATAGAGCCAGTGTTATTGTTTGGTCTATCGGGAACGAAACGCCGTTAAGTGATGCCCGATTGAGTTTTATGAGCAATTTGGCCGAAACTGCTCGCGCTTTGGATGATACCCGATTGGTTGCCGCCGCTTTAGAAGTGCATAGAGAAGGCAATAACATTATTTTAAACGATCCGCTGGGCGAGAAGATAGATTTGGTGAGCTTTAACGAATATGCCGGTTGGTATTGGGGTGGGAGTCCATCAGAAATTACCAAATACAATTTCGATATAAAATATAAAAAACCAGTGGTGATTACCGAGTTTGGTGGCGATGCTTTAGGTGGCTTCCATGCAGATGAAAATACCCGTTGGAGCGAAGAATATCAAGAAGCACTTTACAAAAACCAAATTAAAATGCTCAGTAAAATTGGTGCATTAAGAGGGATGACACCTTGGATTTTGACCGATTTTAGATCGCCGAGAAGACAACATCCCATTTATCAGAATTTTTGGAACCGTAAAGGCCTAATTAGCGAAACCGGAAAGAAAAAGAAAGCCTTCTTTGTTTTGAAGGATTTTTATGCAGAAATGCAAACCAAATACAAATAGATTATACCATGAAAAATGTAGGTTCGATAACTAAATTTATGCTTTCGGTTGCATTGTTGACCTTTTCTTGCGCGAAAAATAAAGCGACCAGTATTGAGCCTACACCACAATCGGCGGCAGTGGAAACCACCTTGCAGGGGGCAATGCCTTTCCCGATGGGGGCTGCGGTTAATATAAGTTTGCTAAAAAACAATTCTGATTACCGCAATTTGGTGGTAAAAGAGTTTAATAGCGTTACCGCTGAAAATGCGATGAAATTTGCTTCCGTGCATCCATCAAAAGATGTGTATAATTTTGCAGATGCCGATTACCTTGTCGATTTTGCTCGACTAAACGGAAAGCGGGTGCATGGACATACCTTAAATTGGTATAAATCTTTGCCAGATTGGGTAAACAATTTTCAAGGCACCACGGCCGATTGGGAAAACCTATTGAAAACCCATATTCAAACGGTTGTTGGTCATTTTAAAGGAAAGATTGTATCTTGGGACGTGGTAAATGAGGCCATTAACGAAGATGGAACCATGCGAAACAGCATTTGGGTGCAGAAATTAGGTGCAGACTATATTGGACGAGCATTTCAATATGCGCATGAAGCCGATCCAGGTGCCTTATTATTTTATAATGATTACGGACATGAATTTGGTCCGACAAAACGAACAGCTATTTTAAACTTGGTTAACAGCTTAAAAATTAAAGGCATCCCGATTGATGGAATTGGATTACAGATGCATACGCGAGTAACGCAAAGCGATGATAATTTAATCAACGCCATTAACCTTGCTGCGGCAACAGGCCTAAAAATTCACCTTTCTGAGCTCGATATTGCTTTAAATCCAGAAAATAATCAAACCCTAACCTTTACAGCCGCACTTGGTGCGCAACAAGCCGCTAAGTACAAAACCATTGTGAAGGCTTACAATGCAATCCCTAAAAACCAACAATTTGGAATAACCACCTGGAACGTTACCGATGCAGACAGTTGGATACCAACAAATTATAATCGACCAGATTGGCCTTTGCCTTTTGATGCACAGTATCAAAAAAAGGCAGCTTATCAAGCAATTTTAGATGCAATTAAATAGAAATACCATATTATAAATGAAACATTATTTACCATTAGCACTCATTCTATCCCTATCTCTTTCTGCTTTTGCTCAAAATCAAAAGATAGAAAAGAAAATCGATTCTGTTTTAAAACTGATGACTTTGGATGAAAAAATTGGTCAGTTAAACCAATACAATGGAGGCGATGCAACCGGACCAATTACCAATAACGCTTCCAAAGCAAAAGAAATTAGAGATGGCAAAGTTGGTGCAATATTAAACATCAAAGGCGCAAAAGAAACACGAGCAATGCAACAGGTTGCCATGCAATCGAGGATGAAAATTCCTTTGCTTTTTGGTTTAGATGTAATTCATGGCTATCGGGTTACTTTTCCAATACCCTTGGCAGAAGCGGCAAGCTGGGATTTAGGCTCGATAGAAAATGCTGCTCGTGTGGCTGGAAGAGAAACGGCCTCATCTGGTGTGCATTGGACCTTTGCACCCATGGTTGATATTGCTCGCGATCCACGTTGGGGCAGGGTAATGGAAGGTGCAGGAGAAGATACTTATTTGGGATCTAAAATTGCCTTCGCCAGAGTAAAAGGCTTTCAAGGTAAAGGATTGGGGAATTTAGATGCCGTGATGGCCTGTGTTAAGCACTTTGCCGCCTATGGTGCTGCCATTGCAGGGCGAGATTATGCCGCGGTTGATATGAGTGAACACACCCTTTGGGAAGTGTATTTACCTCCTTTTAAAGCCGCTCTTGATGCCGGTGCAGGCACTTTTATGAATTCTTTTAACACTTTAAATGGAATCCCAGCAACTGGAAACGCTTATTTACAAAGAGATATTTTAAAAGGAAAATGGAAATTTAATGGTTTTGTGGTAAGTGATTGGGGTTCAATTGGTGAAATGATTGAGCATGGTTTTGCTAAAGATAAAAAGCAAGCCGCAGAATTGGCCATTAAAGCTGGAAGCGATATGGATATGGAAAGCCTGAGTTACCTGCCTAATTTAGCCAAGTTGGTTGCAGAAAAGAAAGTTCCGGTTGCGGTAATTGATGATGCGGTTAGAAGAATCCTCCGTAAGAAATTCGAATTGGGTTTGTTTGATGATCCATATCGTTTTAGCAATGAGGCACGCCAGGAAAAAGAACTGAACTCGCCAGAAAATAGAAAGGCTTCTTTGCAAATGGCCGAAAAAAGTATCGTTTTGTTAAAAAACAACAATCAGGTTTTACCCTTATCAAAAAATTTGAAGAAAATAGCCGTAATCGGGCCATTGGGAAAATCTGAAAAAGATATGCAGGGATTTTGGTCAATCGCTTGGGAAAATGATCAACTCGTTTCTTTGTACCAAGGCTTAAAAAATAAAGTTGGCGATAAAACCGAATTACTTTATGCAAAGGGTTGCGGAATATCGGATACCTCGAAAGCGGGTTTTGCCGAAGCCTTAGCGGTTGCCAAACAGGCAGATGTAATTGTAATGGCCGTGGGAGAAACCTTAGATATGAGCGGCGAAGCCAAAAGTAAAACCAATATCCACATGCCTGGCGTACAGGAAGATTTGATTAAAGCCATGCAGGCTACAGGAAAACCTGTTGTGGTATTGGTAATGGCAGGCAGACCTTTAATTTTTAACTGGACAGCCGATAACGTACCTGCAATTATGTACACTTGGTGGTTGGGTAGCGAAGCTGGAAATGCAATGGCCAATGTTTTATTCGGCGATTACAACCCTGCAGGAAAACTCCCGATGACTTTTCCTCGTGATGAAGGACAGATACCCTTGTACTACAATTATTTAAGTACGGGGCGCCCGGCTAAAAACGATGAAGAAACCGTTTACCGTTCAGGGTATCTCGATTCGCCAAATAGTCCGAAGTTTGCCTTTGGCTACGGTTTAAGCTACACCACTTTCGAATATAGCAACTTGAAATTAAGTGCCACACAACTTAAAATGGATGGCAAAATTGAAGTGAGCTTTACCTTAAAAAACACAGGTAAATATGATGGTGAAGAAGTTGCACAGTTGTATTTGCAAGATAAATTTGCTTCGGTGGTGCGTCCGGTTAAAGAGTTAAAGGACTTCCGGAAAGTATTTTTGAAAGCGGGCGAAAGCAAGAAAATTACTTTTCTAATTGATAAAGACAAACTTTCGTTTTACAACCAACAACTTAAATGGGCTGCAGAAGCGGGGGATTTTAAATTATTGATTGGCACTGCATCGAACAATATAAAATTAGAGCAAGATTTTGTGTTGGTTGAATAATTTGCTGTAATACAAACGCAGCGTTTAAAAACAAGACATTTTGAAACCATAATTTGATCTCTTTTTAGGAGGGATTGGGGCGTTTTATGCCTGAAAAATGAGGGGGAATGGGTGTTTTTTACAGGCTTTGTATTTATTAAACCCGATAGTACGGAAAGCCACAATTTTTCATTGTGCTTGGAGGGATAGCGGGACTGATGCACCCGAAGATGTACAGGCATTGCTTTTCAAATGATTTTGAGTGCGGAAATTTTAAATAACCCTTAACCTGCTGGATGCATGGCTAACCAGATTAAAAATATAGAATGTTACAAGTAAACCCATTGATAAGATCGTTAATACTCTTTTTTGCCGCCTTTTGGGTGATAAATGCTGATGCACAAGATGCCGGTCGGAAAACGATTAGCTTAAACGACCAATGGGAATTCCACAAGGAAAATGGCTCGGTTGAAAAAGTAAACATTCCGCATACTTGGAATGATCAGGATGTTTTGGATGATGTTTCGGGTTATTATCGTGGCTTGGGCATTTACAAGCGTAAGCTTAATCTGGATGAAAGCGCCAAGGGCAAGGCTGTTTTTCTGGTTTTTAATGGTGTTGCACAAGAGGCCGAAGTTTTGGTAAATGGAAAATTGGCGGGTAAACATATTGGCAGTTACACCCGTTTTATTGTACCGATTAGCCCATATTTAAACTACAGCGATGATGTAATTGAGGTGAGGGCCAATAACCGCTTTAACGAAGACATTGCACCCTTAACGGCCGATTTTACCTTTTTTGGTGGGATGTACCGAAATGTTACCTTGCTGATAACCAATCCAGTGCACTTTTCTCAAAGGGAAAACGGAAGTTCTGGCGTTTTTATCACTACACCACAGGTTTCTGCAACAACGGCAAGTGTGCAAATCAAAAGTTCTATTGATAAGCCCTCCACGGGAGTGAAAAAAGTGCAGCTTTTAACAACCGTGTTTGATGCTCGCGGTAGGGCAGTAGCCAGCCAAACAACTGCTTTAAACTTGGTTAACGGCAATGCAATTTATGTACAAGATATAAAATCAATTAAAAACCCTGAGCTATGGTCGCCAGAAAACCCCTATTTGTACCGGGTGGTGAGCAAAATAATTGATGTTAAAACGAAGGCGATTATCGATCAGGTTTCTAATCCGCTTGGTTTTAGATGGTTTAAATTTGATGCCGATAAGGGCTTCTTTTTGAATGATAAACCTTTGAAGTTGATTGGGGCAAGCCGGCACCAAGATTATGAAAACTTAGGCAACGCCACGCCAGATGCCCTGCAAACCCGTGACATAGAATTGCTTAAAAACATGGGCGGCAATTTTTTAAGGGTTGCGCACTATCCGCAAGACCCCTTAATTTTAGAAGCCTGCGATAGATTAGGCATTTTAGCCTCAGTTGAAATTCCGGTAGTAAATACCATTACCGAATCGGAAGCATTTACAGCCAACTGTTTAAACATGCAAACTGAAATGATTAAGCAAAACTTTAACCACCCAAGCATTATTATTTGGGCCTACATGAATGAAGTTTTGCTTCGTCCTAAGTTTTCTAATGATAAGCCACGCCAACAAATTTATTATGAGCACATTCGGGAGCTTGCGCAAAAATTAGATGATTTGACTAGAAAAGAAGATCCATCTCGATATACTTTGTTGGTGAACCACGGAGCTTTTGATGTGTACAATAAAGTAGGCTTAACCAAAATACCAATGATTGTGGGTTGGAACTTGTACTCTGGATGGTACTCTGGCGCTCCGGCAGATTTTGCTAAGTTTCTGGATCGGCACCACAAAGAGCTGGCCGACAAACCGATGTTGGTAACGGAATATGGTGCTGATGCTGATCCTAGAATCCGCTCGTTTTTGCCTGTTCGGTTTGATAAAAGTATAGAATATGCCATTCAATTTAATCAAGTGTATTTGAATGCCATGTTGAGCCGACCTTTTGTAAGCGGTGGCATGGCTTGGAATTTAGCCGATTTTAATTCCGAAACCCGTGAAGAAACTATGCCACACATTAATAACAAAGGCTTATTAACCATTGGGCGTGAACCAAAAGATACGTACTTTCTTTATCAAGCCTATTTGGCCAGCAAACCCTATCTTAAAATTACATCCGCACAATGGAAAGAAAGAGGTGGTGTGGCAGATTCGGCTTATGCTAGCTGCTCGCAACCCTTGCAAGTGGCTACAAATTTATTATCTGTAGAGTTATTTCTAAACGGCAAAAGTTTGGGCGTTAAAACAGCTATAGATCACATTTGCCAGTGGGATGTGCCTTTTGTAGATGGAAATAACCAAATAAAAGCCGTTTCTGGAGAAAATAGTGATCAAATTGACGTGAATTTTCAGCTTCAGCCTTACCGCTTTGCAGATCAAATTCAGTTTAAAAACATAAATGTGCTTTTGGGTTCAAAACGATTTTACATTGATGAGAAAGAACATCAGCTTTGGATGCCTGATCAGCCTTACCGAACCGGAAGTTGGGGCTGGATTGGTGGAGAGCCGTTTAAAGGAACCAACAACCGCATTACTTACGGTAGCGATAAAAATATTTTAGGAACCGATAACGACCCGATTTATCAAACTCAACAAGTTGGCATTAAGCAATTTAAGTTTGATGTTCCAGATGGTGAATACGAGCTTTCGTTACATTTTGCCGAGTTGGTTGGCGGAGAAACTAAAGAGGCATTGGCTTATAATTTAGATAACAACCACAAAAAGGAAGTGGTAGAACAGCGCATTTTTGATGTGGCAATAAATGGCGTTTCCTTTATGAGCAAGCTGAACATGGCAAAGGATTTTGGTTATACTACGGCAGTTAAAAAGAAAACCACCATAACCGTTCAAAACGGGAAGGGGATTGCGATAGATTTCAATGCGATTGAGGGTAAGCCTGTTTTAAATGCCATTCAACTCAGAAAAATATATTAAAATTTGCTCGTTAAAGTTGCCCATTTAATTGTTTAAGCGTACCCTGTTAAATTAAAGAAACCTACGTTTTTTAAAAGCTTAAGAATATTGATTGATGTTAAAGAAAATTAAATATATAACCTTATTAAGCCTACTGTTTACGAGCAAGTTATTGTTGGCACAACAATCTGTTCGATTAAATAACAATTGGGAATTTTTGC
This sequence comes from Pedobacter yonginensis, assembly GCF_003173595.1. Classification (GTDB taxonomy): domain Bacteria; phylum Bacteroidota; class Bacteroidia; order Sphingobacteriales; family Sphingobacteriaceae; genus Pedobacter; species Pedobacter yonginense. The sequence continues at coordinate 1,134,950 of NZ_QGNZ01000001.1, read as the reverse complement.
GTCAAGATTTGGGCGGCATTTGGGAGGCCGTTCGTCCCGTTGGGCTCGGTAATCCTGAAGCGGTGCCGATTTGGCAAAGTGTTACCCTGCCACACTGCGTTAATGCCTTAGATGCTGTAGATCCTGAGGTGAATTATTATCAGGGGCCATCTTGGTATCGTACCCAATTGGCTATAAATAATCCGTATCAAAAGGGCAGAACCATTTTGCATTTTGAAGGTGCCGGACAAAAAACAGAAGTTTATGTGTACACCACCAAAGTGGCTGCGCATGTTGGCGGTTACGATGAATGGACGGTTGACATTACCGATGCAGTAGCAGAATTTGAAAAAACGGAGGTTTATAAAAAACAATTTAAAGGAAAGATTCCGGTGTCAATCCGCACAGATAATAGCAGAGATTTGGAAATGATTCCTTCTGATTTATCTGATTTCAATGTGTATGGCGGCATTTATCGCTATTTAAACTTGGTATATGCCCCTGCGCTTTCTGTAGATAAACTTTTTGCGAAAGCAGAAGTTGATGCGCAAGGCAAATTGGGTAAATTGAATGTTCATGCTCAATTTTATAATCCAAAAGGTATAGATAAGGCCACCATTCAACTTCAGTTATTAGATCCCAGCGGAAAGTTGCTTGCAAAATCAAATAAGAAATTAGATGCATTGTCAGGCAATTTAGATTTGTGGACTTTTGAATTGAAAAAACCTCAACTCTGGTCAACGGATAAACCAGCACAATACACGGTTCAATATGAAGTCATTTCATCAGCAGGAAATGCCAAAGGCGAAGAAAAAGTAGGCTTCAGACACATCGATTTTATAGAAAAAGGCCCTTTCAATCTAAATGGCAAGAGATTGCTCCTCAGGGGCACGCATCGCCATGAAGACCATGCAGGGGTAGGCTCGGCAATGACGGAGCCCATGATTCGCCAAGAAATGCAAATGATGAAAGATATGGGCGTAAATTTCATTCGCTTAGGCCATTACCAACAGTCCAGAATTGTATTGAATCTTTGTGACAGTTTGGGCATTTTGGTTTGGGAGGAAATTCCATGGTGCAGAGGTGGCTTAGGTGGAGAAGTTTATAAGCAACAAGCACGCAGAATGCTAACCAACATGGTTGAGCAACACTATAACCACCCAAGCATTGTGATTTGGGGTTTGGGTAACGAAAACGATTGGCCAGGAGATTTTCCTGAATTTGATAAGGAAAAGATTAGAACCTTTATGAAAGAATTGAACGACCTTTCGCATAAAATAGATCCCGCTCGTTACACGGCCATTAGGCGTTGCGACTTTTGTAGCGACATTGTAGATGTGTATTCACCATCCATTTGGGCAGGCTGGTATCGAGGTGCCTACACCGATTACAAAAAGGCTACAGAAGAAGAATTTGCTAAGGTTAAGCGTTTTTTGCATGTAGAATGGGGTGGCGATAGCCATGCTTTACGTCACTCTGAAAATCCAGATAAAGCACTCAGTAAAATTAAAACAGGTGGAAGCGCAGATGAGCGAGCAGGCGATGCTTCACTTTATGGTGGTGCAGCCAGAATTTCTAAAGATGGCGACTGGAGCGAATCATACATCGCTAATTTAATTGATTGGCACCTGAAAGAACAAGAAAACATGCCTTGGTTAAGCGGAACTGCATATTGGCCTTTTAAAGATTTCTCGACAGCGATACGTCCAGATAACCCGGTACCTTACATGAATCAAAAGGGGGTAGTAGAAAGAGATTTTACCAAAAAAGAATCCTATTATGTGTTTCAGTCCTACTGGACAGAAAAACCAATGGTGCACATTTACGGTCACACTTGGCCGGTTCGCTGGGGCGATGAGGGCGAAGAAAAAATGGTCAAAGTATATTCAAACTGTAGCGAAGCGGAAATCTTCTTAAATGGTAAAAGCTTTGGTTCGAAAAAAAGAAACAGCCAGGATTATCCTGCTGCAGGCTTACGATGGAATCTTCCGTTTTTAAAAGGCGAAAATACGGTGAATGTGATCGCCAAAAAAGGTAAAGAAACCGTAACCGATGAAATTAAGTTCAACTATCAAACCGAGAAATGGGGCAAGCCAAACCGATTGGTGCTGAAGAAAATTGCTCAACAAGATGATGTTGCCACAGTAGAAGTTAAGCTATATGACGATAAAAATGTGCAGTGTTTGGACGCCATTAATTGGATAAATTTCGGTTTAACTGGAGATGGTAAACTAATTGATAATCAAGGTACTTCATCTGGTTCAAGAAAAGTGCAAGCCTACAATGGTAGAGCCATAATTAAAGTAAAATTAAACAAAGGTACAAGCATTGTTTCTGTAAGGTCTGATGGATTGAAAACTGTATTTACCGAATTATAAGCTTATGAAAAAAATCATCCCAACCCTAATACTAATCATCTCACTTTTCGTAATAACAGGTTTCACCAGGATTAAAACTCCTGCTGAAATGGACATAATCGCCTTGAAAACCGAAGCCAAAAAGCTGTTGCAAAAGCAAATCTTACAAGAGGCCGCATGGGCTATGCAACAAACACCCATTACGGTAACCGCATCATCATCACCAAGAAGTGCGGGTGGAAAGCACGATTTTTTTTCAGAAGCCGACTACTTTTGGCCCGACCCCAAAAACCCAGATGGACCATACATTAACCGAGATGGATTGACCAACCCCGATAACTTTGTAGAACACCGTAAGGCCTTGATTCGTTTAAGCAAAATTGTTGGCGCATTGGCATCAGCGTATAAACTTACGGGCGATGAAAAATATGTGAAACAAGCAGTAAAGCATTTAAGCGCTTGGTTTATTAATACCGAAACCAAAATGAACCCCAATTTGCTTTTTGCCCAGGCCGTCAAAGGCAAATTTACTGGTCGCAACTATGGTATTATTGATACCATTCACCTAATGGAAGTAGCTCAGGGCGCTTTGATTATGGAAAATGCAAAAACATTCGACAAAAAAACAGCTCAAGGCGTAAAGCAATGGTTTGCCGATTACATCCTTTGGCTCAATACCAGTAAACCCGGTATTCAAGAAAAAACGGTAAAGAATAATCATGCCACGTGCTGGGCCATGCAAGTAGCCGCTTTCGCTAAACTCTGCAAAGATGAAAACATGCTCGATTCTTTGCGCATAAGTTATAAAACCATTCTACTGCCTAATCAAATGGCAGTTGATGGCAGTTTTCCATTGGAAATGGCTCGCACAAAACCCTATGGTTATTCTATTTTTAATTTGGATGCCATGACTATGCTTTGTCAAATCCTATCTACACCGAAAGACAATCTGTGGAATTTTGAAACGGCGGATGGAAAATCTATTAAAAAAGGGATTGCTTACCTATACCCATACATTGCCGATAAAAGCAAATGGACGCTCAAACCCGATGTAATGTATTGGGAAAACTGGCCTGTAGCCCAGCCATGCCTACTTTTTGGTGCCGTGCAGTACAATCAAGATGAATGGTTTAGAACATGGAAAAAGTTAGATCACGCCCCTAAAGTCGAAGAAGTAATCCGCAATCTTCCTATCCGCAACCCTTTAATTTGGTTATAATGAGCACATTGAAATCCATAACAAACATGATAAGCTATAAGCCTAATCTCAGATTTCCTCTAGCGCTAGTGGTTTGCATGTTCTTCGTTTCAATATTTGGGACAAAAGTTGCTTTCGCGCAAGAGTGGCAATCAAAATTTGTCAAAATGAATAAGGATGGGCATTTACAATACACTGCCGACGAAAAAGGCAATACCATTCCCGATTTTAGTCGGGTAGGCTATCATCAAAACGCAAAAGCCATTCCTCAGGTTAAAGTCGTTGTAACCCTTTCAGCTACAGGCAACAATGATGAAGCTAAAATTCAAGATGCCATCAATCAATTGGCAATGAAACAACCTGATGCAAATGGTTTGAGGGGAGCAATTTTACTAAAAGAAGGCATTTACAACATCCCAGGAAGTCTCAAAATCGCTGCAAGCGGAATCGTATTGCGTGGAGAAGGTGCGGAAACTAAACTCCTAGCCACAGGCATCGGCAAGCGTAAAACCATAATCGCCTCTGGTGAAGGAAAACTAAGCGAAATTGCAGATACAAGGGTAAAAATTACCGATCATTATGTTCCCGTTGGTACAAAATCACTACATCTTGCATCAACCCAGGGCTTTGCCGTTGGCGATCAGATTGTAGTCTATCGTCCGGCAACGGCCAATTGGATTCACGATTTAAAAATGGATCAAATTGAACCGGGAACTGGCACCATTCAATGGACGCCTGAAGATTATAATTTCGAATTTGAAAGGAAGATTATCGCCATCAAAGGGAATGAAATTAAATTAGACAACCCGATTGTGATGGCTATGGAAGATCAGTACGGAGGTGGATTAGTTTATAAATGCAGTTTTAAAGGCAGGATATCTGAAGTAGGTATCGAAAACTTAGCGCTAGAGTCTGAATATAAGAGTGATACAGATGAAGAACATGGATGGGATGCAATATCATTTAACAAAATTGAAAACAGTTGGATAAGCGGTGTAAGCAGTAAATATTTTGGTTATTCGTGCGTTAATCTTTCACACGATAGTAAACAAATTACCGTGAAAGACAGCAAATGTTTGGCTCCAAAATCACAAATTACAGGCGGTAGAAGGTATTCTTTCAACAATGATGGGCAACTGAACTTATTTATAAACTGCTATGCATCAGAAGGTAGGCACGATTATGTTACAGGTGCAAAAGTTTGTGGCCCGAATGTATTTTACAACTGCGTATCAGAAAATGCAAAGGGAGACATTGGGCCTCATCACCGCTGGGCCATGGGTACTGTGTTTGATAACATTAAAACCGATGGCGAAATCAATATTCAAGATCGCGGTAATTGGGGAACAGGGCATGGTTGGGCAGGTGTAAATCAAGTGCTTTGGAATTGCACAGCCGCAAAAGTTACCGTTCAAAACCCATACGTAAGTGGGTCAAATTATGCCATTGGCGTTCAAGCAGAAAAAACTGAAGGTCGGTTAAAGGGCAGGCCAAATGGCGTTTGGGAAAATCAGAATAAAACGGGGTTAAAGCCTTCATCATTATATTTAAAACAGGTAGAAGAAAGCAAGAAATAATATGAATTTAAAAATTAAGTTATCGGCCTTAATGTTATTGTCTTTCAGTATGGTAAAGGCACAAAAAGTAGATGTTGCCAAAGCCTTTGCATCGGCACAAAAACAAACTGACCTACTTGTAAAAAATGTTGATTCTGCACGGGCAATTAAGCCCCTATTGGTTTCGCCCCGAACGGTAGAAAAAGGAGCATTTAAAATGGTGGTTTCTAAAGATTGGACAAGTGGATTCTTTCCTGCCGAACTTTGGTATTTTTATGAATATACAAAAGATAAAAAATGGTTAAATTTAGCTAAAAAATATACGCAAGATATTAAAAAAGAGCAATTTAACACGGGTACGCACGATTTGGGCTTTATGATTTACTGTCCCTTCGGAAATGGCTATAAGTTAACGAAAGATACTGCCTACCGTTCGGTTATTATTCAGGCAGCGAAATCGCTTTCTACCAGATTTAACCCAACCGCAGGTGTCTTAAAATCATGGGATCATAATGGCGATAAATGGAAATATCCAGTAATTATCGATAATATGATGAATCTTGAATTGCTTTTCGAAGCCACCAAATTCACTGGCGATTCATCTTTCTATAAAATTGCAGTATCACACGCCAATACGACGATAAAAAACCACTTCCGACCCGATTTTAGTTCATATCACGTAATTGATTATGACATTCAAACAGGTAAGGTTCTGCAAAAATTAACGGCGCAAGGCTATGCAAACGAGTCGGCATGGGCGCGAGGACAGGCTTGGGCTTTATATGGCTACACCATGTGCTTTAGAGAAACAAAAGATCCAAACTATTTGAAACAGGCCAACGGGATAGCTAACTTTATTTTAAATAGTAAAATAACACCGGCCGACGGAATTCCGTATTGGGATTACAATGACCCACAAATTCCAAATGTATCCAGAGATGCATCAGCGGCAGCAATAACCGCGTCGGCGCTGTATGAGCTGGCTAAATATAGTAAAGCCGATGCCAAGAAATACAAATTGGCCGCCGATAAGATTTTGTTATCACTTAGCACAAAATATGTAAGTAAACCAGGTGCCAATTACGGTTTTATTTTAGAGCACAGCACAGGCCATCGCCCAGCAAAATCAGAAATAGATGTTCCCATTAACTATGCTGATTATTATTATTTGGAGGCGCTGTTGAGAAGTAAAAAATAGATATGAGGGCATTTAAACGTTCATGTTTTATCGTATGGCTTAGCGTAATTGCCTTGGTGGCCTTTCGTGCCGAAAACTTGCCGAAAACCAAAGTGGTTATAGGCTATGTAGGTGGGTACAGGGGTTTGGTAGATGTTTCTAAAATTGCAGCGCAAAAGCTTACCCACATCAATTATGCCTTTGTGAACGTAAAAAATAATCGGGCTTTCTTAAATCGGGAAGCAACCGATACGCTAAATCTCCAAAATTTAAATAAACTGAAGGCGGTAAACCCCAACTTAAAAATATTGATTTCTATTGGCGGTTGGGCTTGGAGCGAAAATTTTTCTGATGCCGCACTTTCTGATACGTCTAGAAAAGCATTTGCCCAAAGTGCAGTAGCCATTATCGAACGATATAATTTAGATGGTATTGATATCGATTGGGAATACCCCGCAATTGCCGGAGAAGAGGGTAACGTTTACAGGCCAGAGGATCAACAAAACTTTACTTTATTGCTGAAGGACCTGCGCGAGGAATTAAATCGTTTAGAAGCAAATCAAAAATCGAAAAAACTACTAACGGTTGCGGTTGGTGGCTTTGTCAATTTTATCCGCCATACCGAAATGGCACAGGCACAACAATATCTGGATTTTGTAAATCTAATGACTTACGATTTCTACAATGGAGATTTTGCAGGGCACCATACCAATTTATACAATTCCAAAAGTCATCCAGCAGAAAATGATGCCGATAAAACTTTTAAAGCCTTCGTTGCAGCTGGTGTTCCTGCCCATAAATTGGTGATGGGGATTGCTTTTTACAGCCGTGCCTTTACCCTAAAAGGAAATTCAATAAAAGGTTTAGGTGATTCTGTTATAAGTAGCAGATACGGAAAGGGTTATACATTTATTAAAGACAGTTTAATAAATCAAAAAGGATTTGAGGCTTACTACGATAAAGAGGCAAAAGCATCTTATATCTTCAACCAGACAACGCGTGAGTATATGACTTACGATGACGAAAAATCCGTTCAAGAGAAATGCGAATATGTAAACAAAAATAAAATGGGTGGGGTGATGTTTTGGGAGTACGATGCAGACCTTAACAGTTACTTACTCAATCAGATAAACAAAACATTAAAGTAATCGGATTGACAAGAATAAAACAAATCATGTGATGAGGAACGTATCCGCTTAATTTATAAATTGTTAGCGTGCAAAAAAAATGTGTTAAAGATGAATCAAAAATAAAAAGCAGAAATATTTTCAATTTTTTAGGTCATTCGCCCGATTTATTCGGAAATTCGGCTGATAGGAATTGTTTAGGAACAGCCTAATTTGTGCTTCCCAAAACATAATAATAACATTAATAGAGCAAAATAAATGAAACAAAATCTCAGTATCCTTTTAATTTTGGCAAGCGCATTTGCTGCATCTGCCCAAACTAAAAAAGCAACAAAGCCTGTGGCAAAGGCCGTTCAAGTTTATACCGTTGGCAATAAAAAGGTAACGGTGTACACCACTGCCGAGAAAACAGACTATCGAATGAGTAAAACGGAAACCTTAAGTTTTACCGAAAATAAGCAACCGTTTGAAACAGAGCCTTGTATCTTTATCGATCCAACCGTAAAGTATCAAACTATGGTGGGTATTGGAGGTGCCTTAACGGATGCATCGGCAGAAACTTTTGCCAAACTTTCTAAAAAAAATCAGCAAGAGCTGCTAACAGCATATTATAGTGCTAACAATGGCATTGGATACACTTTAGCACGCACAAACATCGCCAGCTGCGATTTCTCCAGCGGAAGTTACACTTATGTTCAAGATAACGATAAAGACTTAAAAACGTTCAGCGTTAAACATGATGAGGCCTTCAAAATTCCGTTGATTAAGCAAGCCATTGCTGCCGCAGGAGGAAAATTGCCACTTTTTGTAAGTCCATGGTCTCCACCAGCTTGGATGAAGGATAATAATAGTTTGGTTCAGGGTGGTCATTTATTGCCAGCATTTCGCCAAAGTTGGGCCAACCACTACGTAAAATTTATCAAAACTTATGAGGCCATGGGTATTCCAGTTTGGGGCTTAAGCGTTCAAAACGAACCAATGGCAAAACAGAAATGGGAATCGTGTGTATTTACCGCCGAAGAAGAACGCGATTTTATCAAAAACTTTTTAGGCCCAACCTTGCAAAAACAAGGCTTAGCCTCTAAAAAATTAATTGCATGGGATCATAACCGCGATCAGATTTTCCAAAGAGCCAGCACAATTTTAAACGATAAAGATGCCGCTAAATATGTTTGGGGAATTGGTTTCCATTGGTATGAAACCTGGACAGGTAGCGAGATGCAATTTGGTAACGTACGCCAAACGCACGATGCATATCCGGATAAAGCCCTAATATTTACAGAAGGTTGTAAAGAAAAATTCGATGTTAAAAAATTAGATGATTGGACTTTAGGAGAGCGCTATGGAAACTCTATGATTAATGATTTTAACAGTGGAACAGCCGCTTGGACAGATTGGAATATTCTTTTAGATGAAAACGGTGGCCCAAACCATGTGGGTAATTTCTGTTTTGCCCCGGTACATGCCGATGTTAAAAATGATAAGTTAATTTATACCAATGCCTACTACTACATGGGGCATTTCTCCAAATTTATCCGTCCAGGCGCGAAAAGAGTGGGATCCGCATCCAGCAGAGATAAATTGCAGGCAACAGCTTTCCTAAATACAGATGGAAAATTAGCCGTGGTAGTGATGAATCAATCCGGCGATAAATTAAAATACAGCTTGTGGATTAAAGGACAAGCGGCAACAACAACAAGTTTACCGCACTCCATCACCACATTGGTAGTAGATTAAATAGAACGCTCAAAATAAAAAATCAGATGATAAAAGAAGTGGAAAGCCTATTTTCCTTAAAAAACAAAGTAGTTGTGGTAACAGGTGCTACAGGTGTTTTGGGAGAGGCTTTTGTAAATGGCCTTTGCGGAGCTGGTGCATCAATCGTAGTAATCGGTAGAAACGAAGAAATCGCCAAAAAAAGGGTAGAAGAAGCTAAAATTGCAGGTTGTAAAGCCATTTACATCATTGCCGATGTGCTGGACGAGCAGAATTTAATCGATGCGAAAGATAGAATTATTGATGAGTTTGGAAAAATAGATGCATTGGTAAATGCGGCAGGAGGAAACGTGGCAGAAGCCGTAGTTCAACCAGCCAACGATGTATTTGATTTAAATATTTCTGCCTTAAAGCAAGCTTTCGATCTTAATCTTTTTGGTACGCTCTTGCCCACCCAAATTTTTGGTAAAGAGATTGCCAAACATGGTGGGAGTTTAGTAAACATTTCTTCCGTTTCGGCAACGCAGGCGGTTACAAGAGTTTTAGGCTATTCGCTTGCTAAATCAGCAATAGATAGTTACACAAAGTGGATGGCAGTAGAGCTGGCGAACCGTTATGAGGGGAAAATCCGAATGAATGCACTGGTACCTGGTTTTTTCATCACCAATCAAAATAGGGCATTGTTAACCAATGAAGATGGTTCGTTAACGCAAAGAGGGCAGGCCATTATCTCGAAAACCCCTTTTAAACGCTTTGGCGAACCAGAAGAATTAATTGGTGCCTTGATTTACCTTTTGAGTGATGCATCAAAATTTGTAAACGGAGAAAATATTACCATAGATGGAGGTTTTTGTGCCTTCTCAGGAGTTTAAAGCTTTAACAATATAAACTGAAAATCATACAAACCTATAGCTCCTTTACAAAGCGTAATCAACCACAAAGGGCTAATCCCAAAACAAAATGAAGTACAAAAAATTAGAACAAACTTGGCGCTGGTACGGACCAAATGATCCGGTTTCTTTACAGGATGTGAAACAAGCAGGAGCAACAGGCATTGTAACAGCATTGCATCATATTCCGCATGGAGAAATTTGGCCATTGGAAGATATTCAGGAACGGAAAAAATTGATTGAGGCTTCAGGCTTAACTTGGTCGGTAGTGGAGAGTGTTCCCGTTCACGAAGCCATTAAAACGCGTAGAGCCGATGCAGACTTGTACATCGAAAATTATAAAACCTCACTTCGCAACTTATCCAAATGCGGAATCAAAGTGGTGTGCTATAATTTTATGCCCGTTTTAGATTGGACACGTACCCAGCTGGATTTGGCGATGAAAGACGGTTCTAAAGCCCTGTATTTCAATTGGATTGATTTGGCGATTTTCGATTTGTATATTTTAAAAAGGGCAGATGCAGAAGCTGATTATTCGCAATCCATTTTGCAAAGAGCTATTGACAAATATTCGAAGTTAACCGCGCAGGATCTGGATGATTTAAGAATTAATGTTTTAATGGGCATTCCGAACGAAAAAGAAATTGAATTGGAAACCCTTCGCAACAGCATTAACGAATATAAAGCAATTGGTACGCAAGGATTAAAAGAAAATTTGAAGTATTTCCTTTCCTCGATTGCTGGTGTTTGTACGGAAGAAGGCATTAAAATGACCATTCACCCCGATGATCCACCATATCCAATCTTGGGGCTTCCAAGAATTGCGAGCACCATAGAAGATTTCGAATACATCATAAATGAAGTCAATCAAGAATTTAATGGCGTATGTTTCTGTACAGGGTCATTGGGCGCAGGGATGAAAAACAATGCTTTAGAGATTTTTGAAGCCGTTAAAAAGCGTGTTTATTTTGCCCATTTGCGTAACGTAACCAAAGATGAGGATGGCAGTTTCTACGAAGCAGATCATTTAGGTGGCGATGTTAACATGTACGAGATTATGAAAGCGATTTCTGAAGAAAATGCACAGAGAGATACATCAATCCCATTTCGGCCAGATCATGGTCATCAAATGTTGGATGATTTAGCTAAGCAAACCAATCCAGGTTATTCTGCCATCGGCCGATTGAGAGGCTTAGCTGAATTAAGAGGTTTGGAAATTGGTGTAACGGGTAATTATTAAACTGTTTTAGATAAAATATTAAAGGTCTGTTTCTTTACCAGAAGCAGACCTTTTTTATATAAGCAAGCTACTGAAAATAAAGCATATCGAATACTTGAAGGTTACAGTTGCCCCAACTTTACTTTTAAAAGCGCTTTAAGTTCAGTCTGGCTCAAAATTTGTTTAGCTTTGAACATGGAAAACAGCAACACCCCTGAAAAGAAAATTCTAAAACCATCAGTTGTACACGATGATTTACCAGAGGTTAAAAAGCCAGAGCATCTGCGTAAAATGCCTTTAAGTCAAGATGATGCCTTGCCAGAAAATCCAGAGCGCAATTACCATCACGAAGAATTTCGGTCCATTTCTGGAAGCCACGACGAAATCAAACACGCTGATGATGATGTTTGGAACGGAGAAGATGCTTAATTAACTTTTCGAGCTAGAGCATTATTTATTCAGGCTCACAATGTTGTCTTAATTGCTTTGGTCCTTGAGGCCAAATGTAAGAGGTAGTTTGTTTTTTCCAGCCCAAACTTTTATAAAATCGATCTGCACCAGGTGCTGCACTTAAATTTACGAAGTGATAGTTAACAAGGGTATCATTTAAGGCTGTAACCAAATACTTGCCCAATCCCTTTCCTTGATATTCAGGATCAACAACGATATCTGCCAGCATAGCGTAATACCTACCATCACCAACAACCCTTCCAAAGGCAATAATGCGATCATCATCATAAACGAAAATGGTAGTGGTACTATTTTTAAATGCCAAGGCAATTTCCTCAGCTATTCTATGTTTCCATGCCACTTTTTGAAATAGTGAGCGTACATTGCTCCAGTCAATTTGCTCTAAATTGGGATTTAATTGGTATTGATAGGTGGTATTTGACATTGTTGTCTCCATGTTTATCATTATTTATGAGGACACAACCCCGTAACTATTCCAAAAGTTTTAAAATTTTGCTAGATCGCGTACCACCGTCGGCGTTACACCCACCAGTCTTGGGATTAAACTATTAGTACCCTTATTAGGAATGGAGCCAAACTTTGAATCAATTACAATTGTTCAATTAAAGAATTAAAAGCGAAAAAAGGATGAACAACGAAGAAAACGAGCAGGCACAATCAGCATCTGATTTACCTACTGGAATTAAAGGAGACAACACAGTTAAAAATCCTGATGATTGGACAACTGGCGATGAGCCAATGACAGGTGCGCAAGGATCATATTTAAAAACGCTTTCTGATGAAGCAGGTGAGGAGTTTGATGATAATTTAACCAAATCTGAAGCATCAAAGCGTATAGATGAGTTGCAGCACAAAACCGGGCGTGGTTTAAATAACAACCAATAAAAATTTGACCTATCCGCTTGGTGGGTGGCACGGCCTCCAGTCGTCCATTACGGTTGAGATTGCATCGACTTAGAATTACAAATGACAGGAACTTTATTGAACAAATCAGAAAAGATGATGTTGTGATAGTACACTACAAAAAAATCTATCACCATGGAAAGCAATAATCAGTACGATAAAACAAAGTCAAATGTAAAGGATTCTGAAGAAACCAAAGATTTAAAGCAAGATGACAACAAATCTCAAGCAACCGACGGAGCTAACTCATCAAGGGAGGGGACCAAAGAAAAAGATTTGGGCGATTTAAGCGAACAAGTTAAAGGCAGTGATGCAGATGCTGATCAAAGCGTTGGCGAAAAGTACAACTAGCAGCTTAGATAACTTGTTAAAAAAAAGAGCCGTCTAATTTTTAGACAGCTCTTTCTAAATGTACCCCGGAAGGGATTCGAACCCCTGACCCACGGTTTAGAAAACCGTTGCTCTATCCAACTGAGCTACCGAGGCTCATTTTTTAATGTCTGCAAATATAGAAGTTCTCTTGAATAAGAAAAAATATATTTTAAACTATTTACCGGCTATTTTTTTATATTTTTAAGTAATTCAGGATAAGTTAATTAGAGGCACGGCATCGACTGCAAATTCCAGAAACAATGAGGTTTACCTGCTCCACTTTAAAATCTTTAGGTAGTTTTAAGGTTGGAATCTTCACCTCATCCAAACAATAGACTCGTAGGCACTTACTACAATTAAAATGTACATGCCCATCCTCATGTCGATTAGCAGAGCATCCATCCGAACAAATGGCGTAATTGGCCGTTCCTTGATTATCAATTACCTTATGTATAATCCCTTTTTCCTCAAAGGCCTTTAAAATTCGATATAAGGTAACCCGGTCAATATCCTTACCCACAACGTTTTCTAAATAAGGCTGAGAAGTTGCCGAATTTCTATTCGATAAGATTTCTAAAACCTGAAGCCGAGCCCCGGTTCGCTTTAAACCGTTGCTCACCAAGAGGTCTTCGTATTTTTTTGCCTTGAGATTTTCCATCAGAAGATGAATTATTTAATCATTATCTCAACAAATATAAAGTTTTCTAATTGCAACTGTATGTCTTTTAATGATTCATTTACAATGATTTTTAAATAATCTAATTATTTTATTTGGTAAGTATAAAATTAAATTTAGATTTGTCTAAAAATATATTTAGATTAATATCGTATGAAATCCATAATTCTGTCCTTTTTATTCATAGCCTCTATCCATAATCTTTTCGCGCAAAATGGTTCCCTAACTGGTCGTGTTAAATCGGGTGATTCTGATGTGGAGAATATCACTGTAAAAATTGTGGGTTTAAATAAATCTGCCAAAACCGATCCATCCGGAAATTATCAAATCAACCAACTACCGATAGGAAAACACACCATAATTTTTTCTGGTTTAGGTTATCAATCCAAAAAAGCCGTACTGGCTTTATCAGATTCCCCTGCAATACTAAATGTAGAACTTCTTGAATCAGAGTCTAATTTAAACGATGTGGTGATTACAGGCGTTAATCGGGCAACACAATTGCGCAAAAGCCCTGTGCCTATTGCGGTTATGAGCAAAAAAGCAATGGATCAAAATATGAACACCAATTTAATAGATGCCATTGTTAAAGGTGTACCAGGCGTGAGCGCAGTTACAACGGGCCCCAATGTATCAAAGCCATTTATTCGTGGTTTGGGTTATAATAGGGTGTTAACCTTATATGATGGTGTTCGGCAGGAGGGACAGCAATGGGGCGATGAGCATGGAATAGAAGTAGATGAATATGGCATCAGCAGGGCTGAAGTTGTTAAAGGACCCGCCAGTTTAACCTATGGCTCAGATGCCTTAGCGGGGGTAATCAACATGATTCCTTACAGTCCGAATTTTGACGATGGCAATTTGAAAGGCGATTTCACCACCAATTACCAAAGCAATAACGGTATGCTGGGTGCGTCATTCGGTTTGGCTTACCATAAAAACGATTGGAAATATACCGTCCGTGCCACCGGAAAAACAGCGCATAATTATTACAATAAAATTGATGGCTTGGTTTATGGCACCGCTTTCCGCGAATACAACTTGTCAGCTTCAGCAAGGTTGGATAAAAAATGGGGATTCTCTAAAACAGCGATCACCTATTACGATAACCTGATGGAAATACCCGATGGCAGTAGAGATTCATTAACCAGAAAGTTTACGAAGCAAATTTCAGATGCGGCAGATGACATTAAAAACCGGCCAATTGTGCCAGATGATCAATTGAAAAGCTATTCCATCAATCCGCTGCATCAACACATTCAACATTATCGCCTGTACAATACCAGTCAGTTTAAATTTAGAAATAGCGATTTGAATGTTTTGCTCGGTGCACAACAAAGCGTAAGGCGAGAATATAACCACCCAACAGCGCCCAACCAAGCTGGGCTTTACGTGGTGTTAAATACCTTGAATTATGACTTTAAATATAACTTGCCAGATTTCTCGGGTATAGAAAGCACATTGGGAATCAACGGAATGTTGCAAGGCAATAGGAGTAAGGATGCCACAGATTTCCCAATACCGGATTATAATCTATTTGATATTGGAGCCTTTTATTTTGCAAAGAAATCAATGGGAAAGATCGATGTTTCAGGAGGGATTCGCTTAGACCGCAGAAAGATGCAGTGGAGCGATTTTTATGTGGGTACAAACCAACAAACCGGCTTTGGCGAACAAGCACAAGCAAGTAATCCCTTGGCCAATTTACAGTTTCCGGCATTTAAAAAAAATTACTATGGCTTGTCGGGCAGCATAGGGTTAACTTATAACGTTTCCGAAAGATTATTAATCAAGGCCAACATTGCAAGAGGCTACCGAGCACCAAACATTACTGAAATCGGCTCAAACGGATTAGATCCAGGTGCACACATTGTTTATTTGGGTAATAGGGGCTTTAAGCCAGAGTTTAACCTTCAACAAGATATTGGGCTTATCGCGTATTTGAAAGATGCCGAATTAAGTTTAGAGCTCTTTAACAATTCCATTCAGAACTACATTTACCAATCGCGGTTAACAGATGCCAATGGCAACCCAGTGGTCATTGTTCCGGGTAATTTAACCTATCAATATCAACAATCTAAAGCCAGGTTGTACGGGGCCGAAATCAGCATTAATCTTCATCCATCAAATGTGAAGTGGCTCAGTGTGAACAATAGTTTGAGTTACGTGGTTGGACTTAATAAAAACGAAGAATTATTGAAAAAGCATGGTGCAGACGCGAAATATTTGCCTTTTATACCCCCTTTGCAAATCCGTTCGGAAATTAAGGCCACTGCGCAACAAAACATCGGCGTATTTGATAAACCTTATCTTAGAATAGATGGTGCATTTTATGCAGATCAGAATCGGTTTTACGCGCTAGATGAAACGGAAACATTTACAAAGGGATATAGCTTATTTAATATAGGGATTGGTTCTACCTTAAAAACAAAAAATGGAAAGGTGCTGTTTGATGTTCTTGCCCAAGTAGATAACATCTTCAACACAGCCTACCAATCCAATTTGAATCGGTTAAAATACTTTGAATATTATAGTGAATCTCCCAATGGAAGATCGGGCATTTATAACATGGGAAGAAACATCAGCGTTAAAATAATTGTGCCGATCAATTAATCTGTCCATCTTCTATTTTAAACATTTACCGCTTACATTTACATATGGAAAATTCATTAAGCGAAGAAAGACTAGATTTTTTAAGGCAATCTCTCGGCAAAGTCATCACCAACTCGCCATCAAATTTTATGAATTGGTTGGCACCCGTGCTCCTTAAGGCAGAACATGGGATTTTAATCTGCCAATACACCATCCGTAAGGAGATGACCAATCCCTATCAAATTTTACATGGTGGGGTTACCGCCGGAATTATCGACGATTTAATTGGTGCAACCGTTTTTACGATGGGCTTAAATCAACGCTACACCACGGTAAACAATTATATAGATTATTTTGCCCCTGCCAAGGAGGGAGATGAAGTAGTGGCAGAAACCTCAATTGTGAAACGTGGTAAGACGATATTAAATCTTCAATGTGAGGTATTTTTACCCGCCAAAAAGCGTTTAATAGCAAAAGGTTATTCCAACATGTTAAACATAGGTTAAGCCAAGTTTTAAAAATGTAGAATTATTTATTAATTTCTTAAAATTGGCAAAACATTCTCGTTTATAGGTTGTTGTAACTTAACCAAAAATATTTGAGCCATGTTAGAAAATTATTCATCCCTGCAATTTATTGTAAGAGGCAAAATTTTTAAAGGATTTTGCATGCGCATTCAAGACGATTTTCACGAAACCTATGCCGTTGTTTTAGATGGCTATCATTCTTTTTGTATCTGGTTAGATAACAAAAACGAAAAGTGGTGTTCTTCAAAAAATGTTGCCATTGATCCTGACGCCATTGACGAAATTATTAATCGAATTTCTTTGCCTGCGCAGGTTTCTTAAACAAAACCAAAACTCATCTAATTCTCAAACGTTCTTTAGCCCCAATATTAAAAAAATCCCTGCTGATTAAATTTTCAGCAGGGATTTTTTGATTTAAGCTCTCAGTTAGAAACACTTAATACATTTTATATCCATTAAGATGCCGAAATAAATTCAGCATGACGAACGCCTTTTGAAAGCGGCTCATCGAAAATCGTCACCCTGAATTTATTTCAGGGTTAGTTTTTCCAACGATATTTTCATTAGTCCGAACTCACGATTTAAAGCCTCGTTGAGGCTTTATCATAATTCAATTTAGCTCTGAGGTCGCCAAATAATATTTTGCAACAAAAAGCCAAATTGATTTCAATTCAAATTGTGCTTGCAAATATTGCATCGCTACGTTTATGCCCTTTTGTTTCTTTTGTGGTTCAAAAAAATAAAATTTTGTCTGCCAAACCTACTTTTCGTTTATCATATAGCATACTTAGCTTTTTTAAACGATATTTTTCTTAGACCGACGTCTTGTGATCAAGTTTTAAAGCACCAATTATTAATCATCTTTGTGCACTATCCAAAAAACATGTAACTCAGGGCAATGGCAGTACAAACGCCAACTAAATCAGCCAATAACATCGAGCCAATGGCATAACGTGTATTTTTTATACCAACTGAGCCAAAATAAACGGCAACCACATAAAATGTAGTATCAGAAGCCCCTTGGAAAACGCCAGAAAGTTTGCTTGCAAAGGAATCCGGACCGCTAGAAATCATGGTACTCACCATCATTCCACGAGCCGCACCACCACTTAACGGCCTAATCAGCGCGGTTGGCAGCGCATCAACAAATTTTGTATCAGCACCAAAAAAAACAAAAGCATTCTTAATCCCCGTCATTACCACATCAAAGGTTCCGCTGGTTCTTAGCATACTTACCGCAACCAAGATTCCAACCAAATAGGGGATAATTTTTAAGGCTGTCTCAAATCCACCTTTGGCACCATCCACAAAAGCATCAAAAACATCAATCTTTTTATAAAGCGCACCAAGTACAATCAGTAAGAAAATCAATAAGATAATCCCACCACTCAACAAACCTGAAAAAGATTTGATGCCCTCTGCGTTTAATTTGCTTACATACCATACTAACAGTCCGATGATGGCCGAAATACTCAATACCCAGGTTATAATTACGGGTTGAAGCAGGTTAATTCGTTGCCTAAAAGATACAATGAGCATGGCAGCCATTGTGCCAACAAAAGTTACAATTAAGCAAGGAATGAAAATATCTGTAGGGTCTTGTGCATTTTGGGTAGATCGGATAGCAATTACACTCACTGGGATTAAGCAAAGCCCAGCAGCATGAAGGCACAGAAACATGATTTGGGAGTTGCTGGCCGTATCCTTATTTGGATTTAACTCCTGCAAACTCTCCATGGCCTTAATGCCAAATGGGGTAGCGGCATTATCCAATCCTAATAAATTTGCCGAAAAATTAAGGATCATATGGCCCATTGATGGATGTCCTTGAGGAATGTCAGGAAATAATTTCGAAAAGAAAGGACCTATAATTCTAGATAATAAACGAATCCCGCCCGCTTTTTCGGCAATGCTCATTAAACCCATAAACAAAGCCAGTGTTCCGATTAATTTAATACAAAGATCAACCGCAATCCAACAGGTTTCTATAATTCCATCTAATTTTAGCGGGTTCGATGGGTCAGAAGATTTTCCAATCACCATCCAGTTAAATATATCGCTCTGTCCGAAAAAGGAACATTTAATACTGGCTACAACGATAGCAATAATAATAAACGCCGACCAAATTCTGCTTAATGCCATTAGGGTTATTTAGGTTTTATTTGAGCTTGTAAATTAGTGCTTTTACTTTAAAAATCATAAAAGCGTAAGGAAGTGAATATAACCCAATCTTGGATATTTCAGTTAAAATTTAACAAAAGATTCGTGGATGAGCAGTAAAAACTACGCACCACGAATCTAATGTATTTTTTAATTCTTGATTGCCAGCAAATTAGGGTTTAGCATCCGTTAATTCAAAACCCCAGGTTTTTCCTTTTTCAGTTGCTGGAATCCCATTTGTCATCCACGCAGGGGCTTTAGCACCCTTCAAATAATAATCGAAAAATTGCTGTTCTCGAATTTGAATATCCTTACGGTTTTGGCGTTGAACCAAATTATGTGCTTCACCGTTATAATTTAACAACCAAACCGGTTTGCCCAATCTGCGTAAGCCTGTAAACATTTCAATACCTTGATACCAAGGCACAGCTCCATCTCCATCATTTGCCATAACCACTACAGGAGTATTTACCTTTGGAAACATAAAGAGAGGAGAATTTTCGATATACAATTCAGGTTTTTCCCAAAGCGTTGCACCAATTCTACTTTGTGTTTTTTCATATTGAAACTGACGGTTAGCGCCCGATTCCCAACGAATTCCACCGTATGCAGAGGTCATGTTAGCCACAGGAGCACCAGCCCAAGCGGCCGCATACAGATTGTTCTGGGTAATTAAATAAGCCACTTGGTAGCCACCCCAGCTTTGTCCTTGTATCCCTATTTTGCTGCCATCAACCCAATTGTTTTTCTTTAAGCTTTCTACACCAGAATTAATAAACTCTACAGCCGATTGACCGGGATGACCAGTTTCATAACTAATATCCGGAGCAAAAACTAAATATCCATTACTTACAAAAAATGGAATGTTTAAACGCGATGGAGTAGGCGCAGGTGCTTGATAAGTGTATAAACCTTCTGATAGTTTTTCGTAGAAATAAACAATCATTGGATATTTTTTATTTGGATCGAAATTTTCGGGTTTATACAAGATCCCTTCAGATGAATAACCCTTTGGCGTGGTCCATTTCACCAATTCGGCGGTGCCCCAATTGTAATTTTGCTGCTGAGGGTTTGTACTTGTTAGCTTTGTTTCGGTTTTGAAATCTGTAGTAACATACACATTTGGCGATTCTACATAATTTGCTTTGTCGTAAATGTACACATCGGTATCTTTAGCTTTCAACAAATTTGAATACTTGCTCTTAGCCATTACAACCAATTCTGGTGCTTTTACCGAACCCACATTGGTACGATAAAAACCATTTTCTTTGGTTAAATTATTAAACCCATCCAACCAAACCAGTTCATTAGATTTCACAAATTTGGCATCTGCATTTCTTTCTAACCGATTGGTTTCTTCGGTTCTTTGATAGCGGAACGTAATCTTATTTGCCCTTCCAAAGCCAGCTGTAATGTTTTTTGGTTGCGTTTTGCCTTCCGGCGAAAAAGACCAAATGTCGTATCTGTCATTCAGTAAAACAGCTTTGTCGTCTTCTGTCCAAGTGGCAATACCATAAGCCCAAGGCAAATCAGGAACATCATTTTCTTCGTTTACAAATTTTACATTTAAGCCCGAAGTTAGTGGGGTTATCTTTGCAGTTGCCACATTATAAGTGTACCAGTTAGCCGTTTTACGATCGAAGTATAAAACATAATTTCCAGCAGGAGAGGTCATCGCATAACCATTTAAACTTTCTATTATTTTTTTACGCTGACCCGTTTTGGTATCAACCAGATAATAATCTTTATCGGTAGAGCCACTCCATTGCGATTCAACCCGACGGCCAAAATCAGTTGATGCCAAAACAAAATTTGCATCACCCTCGGCAACCATATTCGCATCAGGTAAATTCAAATCAGTTAGAGGAATAACTTTTGGATCGCTGCTGTAAACATCAATCACTGCCAAATAACTTTTTTTACTGTCTCGCTCTGCATTTTTAAGCTGCATGGGTTGTAAGTAATCATCTTTATAATTCCATACATCAACTTTAGCCACTTCAAAATCTACAATGGTGGTATCTTTTGGCTTTTTAATTGGCGCAATGCCGAAGAACAATTTTTTACCATCCTTACTAAAGTTTACACGTCCATCGCCACTAACCGACCATTTTGCAGGTAAACCAAGCATATCAAAATCAACAATGGTTTGCGCAGTATCTAAGGTTAAAGAACTAAAATAAACGTTGTAATTTTTTATCTCTTGTTTTTCAGGACTTTGTTCTCCAACAAATGCAATGTGTTCGCTCTCACTATCAAACACAAAGTTTTTGAATGAACCTTTTCCCTTAACGAGGGTTTTTAGTGTACCTTTTTCGGTATCCAGTAAGAATACGCCTTGAGGAGCAGTTTTATCTTTTTTGGAACCGCTACAAGCAAAAACCAATTGTTTACCATTTTTGCTGAAAACATATTCGGTAACAAATTTATAGGTTTTATCCACGCCCGTTAACAAATTCTTAACCACCAAATCCGTCCCTTCATCTTTTTTTGCACTTGCACTTGGTTCATCATCAGCAAAATCAGCATCACTGTCTTTTTTGTCAACAGCGGGGGCTTTTTTAGCGGTGTCTAATTTATCCAATTGGTAAGCCATAAAACCAAAACCATCCTCCGGAAATTTGAAGGATTTAACCCGAGCTATTTTGGTGAGGGTATTGGTGGTCAAATTGACAATCCCTAAAGAATCCTTTGGCATATCATCTGCCTTTTTCTTCTTAATTTTTGCCTGACGTATATCTTTGTACAGAGGGCGGATGTTAAATGCGGCGAACTTAGAGTCGTTGCTAAATTCCCCATTCACCCCCCTCGGAATGGTCATTTTGGTATTGGTTTTCAAATTAGAAAGGTACAGTTTCGCATCGCCTTCCTGTTGTACCACACCGTATAATGCCCAAAGGCCATTGTTTGATAATTGCTTAATGCCTACAGCTTCCCAGGTATCATAAACAGAATGATCTAAAGGTTTTTTTTGTGCGTAAGCAAAGCTGACAACGAATAACAGAATTATTGTAAGTCTTTTTTGCATCTTAAGGATAAATAAATGAGTTGTTTGAGAATTCAATCTCCTAAAATTGGAAAATTTTAGCTTATTAAGAAACATGTATGCCAAATATTACAATTTCTCACCTCTTTTGACTCGATTTCTGTAATCCGTCCTCTCGACTGGAGCGCAGCGAAACGGAGAGATCTTTGAACCCAATAACAAGAATCTCTTTAAAAGATTTCTCCACGGCGGTCGAAACGATGGTGCTGTAAATGTTTTCTCGCTTACTGAGTTGTGAATCTCCAATCCACATAAGCCCAAAGGTTGGCTTTAACTAGCGCCAACAAAAAATCCCGATTGCTTCTAAACAATCGGGATTTTATACGCTTATAATTTATTATTTATTGAACAATTATTTTTTTGCTTGTTGTTGTTGACGCATGTAATCATCCAAACGCGTTTGGAATTTAGATTTTTTCTTTTTCTCATCAACAGGTCTAGCTTTGTTCTGTTGAATTAAAGCGTGAATTTTATCGTCATCAACCATTTTACGAATTAAGAACTGCTGTCCAAAAGTCATTAAGTTGGCTAAGAAATAGTAATAATTTAAACCCGCTGGGTAGCTATTTAAAACACCCAAGAAAATTACAGGCATGATATAACCAATGTACTTCATTTGTCCGGTAGCACCCGAAACCTGATTGTTGAAATAAGTCATGATTAAGGTAGAGATGGTCATCAATACACACATCAAACTTAAGTGGTCGCCAATAAAAGGTATCTTCACGCCAAAACGGATAAATTCATCATAAGTAGATAAATCTTTCATCCAAAGGAAACTTTCGCCCCTCAACTCGAACAAATTCGGGAAGAAGAAGAAGAATGCCATAACCAGCGGCAATTGTAAAACCATCGGTAAACAACCACCAAGCGGATTTACGCCAGCCTTCTTATACAATTTCAAATATTCTTGTTGTACAAGGGTCGGGTTATCTTCACCTACTTTAGCTTTAATCTCATCCATTTCAGGTTTTAAAACCCTCATTTTAGCCATCGATAAATATGACTTGTAAGTAAGTGGAGATAATGCAACTTTAAGTAAAATGGTCAGCACCAAAATGATTAAGCCATAATTCCATCCAAAGCTGTTTAAGAAATTAAACACAGGCAATACAATGAAACGGTTAATGTATTTTAATGGCCAGTAACCCATATCCACCTGTTGCTCCAAATCATATCCTTGAGCTTTTAAAGCAGAAAATTTGTTTGTGCCAAAGTAAAATTCCATTTCGTAAGCTTGGTTAGCTAAATGGCTGTATGGCAACTGCATGTGCGCACCGTAAAATTTAACTTCGCCAGGTGTAGTTGGAATTTTAACTTCTAAACTTCCTTTCTCAAAAGCCTGTTTAGCAATTAAAGAAGCCGAGAAAAAGTGTTGTTTAAACGAAAACCATTGGATTTTACCCTTCGTTAAATCTTCTTTTTCATCTTTAGAAACACTTAAGTGATTCACGTCTCCGTCCAGATATTTGTAATAAGGTGCAGAATAGCGGTGTTCGCTTTCAAGAGATTTTTCTTGTTGCAATAAAACAGTTTCCCAGTTTAAGCCGATGCTGTTACCAGAAATAACTTGTTGCATGCCCACTAAGTTAATGTTAAACCCAACCTTGTTGCTCGAAGGTTTTAAATCATAAACATATTCTACATAAGCGTTTGCACCATAATCGGCACGCATGGTTAAAGTATTACCAGCCTTTGTAGGTTTAAAAAATAAATCGTTAGTGTTAATAACCTTGCCAGCGGCGTTTAGGTTTAAACCAAAATTGTTCTGCTTACCATTAAACAAAACCAAAGGCTGACCACTAAATGTTTTCTGACCTTTAATTTCT
This sequence comes from Pedobacter yonginensis, assembly GCF_003173595.1. Taxonomy (GTDB): domain Bacteria; phylum Bacteroidota; class Bacteroidia; order Sphingobacteriales; family Sphingobacteriaceae; genus Pedobacter; species Pedobacter yonginense. Next base: position 1,111,155 of record NZ_QGNZ01000001.1, on the reverse strand, counting down.
ACTGAAGATATTTTACCACCTTTATTGCTCAGGGTGATTAATAAATTTTCGTTTTCTAAGGTTACATTTTGTTCAGTACCCGTTAACGCAGTACCAAAAGGGCCCTTTAAGGCTAATGAATCAACAACTGGTTGGGTTGAAGCAACCTTTTTTGTAGTATCTAATTTAGGAGCAACTACGCCAGCTTTTTTTAAAGAGTCAGCCTTCTCTGTTTCTTTGGCCTTTTTCATTTCAGCCTCGCTAGGCTTAAAAAAGTAGAATGATCCGGCCAAAATGATCATAATCAGGAACAATCCTGTAAAGGTATTTCTATCCATTATTTATGTTTATACTGCTTTTAATTCGTTTTCTTTTTCGCAAACTCCATCGCAGCGGCCACAAATTTAACAAAAAGTGGGTGAGGATTTGCAACTGTTGATTTTAATTCGGGGTGAAATTGTCCGCCAACAAAAAATGGATGGTTTTTAAGCTCCACAATTTCAACCAAATTGGTTTGAGGATTTATACCAGAAGCAATCATTCCAGCATCTTCATATTGCTTCAAATAATCGTTGTTGAACTCGTAACGGTGGCGGTGGCGTTCCGTAATATGCTGTTTCCCATAAATAGAAAAAGCTTTTGTACCCTTTTTAATGTCGCAAGGGTAAGCACCCAAACGCATGGTGCCACCTTTGTTGGTTATTTTTTTCTGCTCCTCCATCATATTAATAACCGGATTTGCCGCATTTTCTTCGATTTCTGTCGTATGCGCATCTTTTAAACCCAAAACATTGCGCCCAAATTCGATAACCGCACACTGCATGCCCAAACAAATTCCGAAGAAAGGAATATTATGCTCGCGCACGTATTTAATGGCATCAATTTTTCCCTCAATACCACGACTACCAAAGCCGGGAGCAACTAAAACACCATGTAAGTGGCCGAGTTTTTCTTTTACGTTATCAGGAAACAAACCTTCAGAATGAATGTACTCAACCCTAACCTTACATTCGTTTTTCGAACCAGCATGTACAAAAGATTCGATAATCGATTTATAAGCATCGGGTAACTCCACATATTTACCAATCAAACCAATTTTAACATCGGCCGTTGGGTTTTTCAACCGACCAAGGAAATCTTTCCAGCTCTCCATATCCGGGTCGTTCTTCGTTGGAAGCTTTAATTTCGATAATACCGTTTTATCCAGTTGTTCTTTTAACATCAGCAATGGAACATCGTAAATGGTAGATGCATCCATCGATTCGATTACAGCATTGATGTTAACGTTACAGAAAAGCGCTATTTTTTTTCTAATGTCTTGAGAGATATGGTGTTCTGTACGGCAAACCAAAATATCGGGCTGAATACCATATTCCAATAAAGCTTTAACCGAGTGTTGTGTCGGTTTTGTTTTTAATTCGCCAGCAGCAGCCAAATAAGGCACAAGCGTTAAGTGAATTACAATGGCATTGGTGCTTCCTTCTTCCCACTTAAACTGGCGTACCGCCTCAATAAACGGTAACGATTCAATGTCGCCAACCGTACCACCAAGTTCCGTAATCACAATATCGTAGTCGCCGCTATCGCCCAAAATGCGCATGTTGCGTTTAATTTCATCGGTAATGTGCGGCACCACTTGAACCGTTTTACCCAAATATTCGCCTTTACGCTCTTTATTGATTACGTTCTGGTAAATGCGCCCTGTGGTAATGTTGTTTGCCTGAGAAGTTGGAACGTTTAAAAAACGCTCGTAATGACCAAGATCCAAATCCGTTTCAGCACCATCTTCAGTAACAAAGCATTCGCCATGTTCGTAAGGATTTAAAGTTCCCGGATCGATATTAATGTACGGATCGAATTTTTGGATGGTTACACGGTAGCCACGTGCTTGTAAAAGTTTAGCTAAAGAAGCGGAAATGATGCCCTTTCCAAGAGAGGAAGTAACACCGCCCGTAACAAAAATATACTTTGTCATGATTGTGGTTTTTTACAGCTGATGTAATAATTGCTGCTTTTTGTACGGGATACAAAGGTAAGAAAATTCCTTGTTTCTATAGTTTTTAAAGCAAGATATTTTAAAAATTATAAAGCCATGTGATTCAGAAAATTAACTAGTCCATTTGCCCAATTCTAATTTCATGTAAAGCAAATACACAGCAATTATTAAGCGTTTGTCCTGTTTTTCGCTAAATCTTTTTTGTTTGTATGGCTACGAAACGAAAAACTCTGCAACAAAAAAGGATACCGCTTCACCCAGGTTTATAAACTTAATTCGGTGCTTTGCTACTTCAGTTGCAAGGTTGCAAAATCATAATGCCTTAAACCTTTTCCTAAATACATCAATCCTTCGTTTGTTTTCTTGCTGCAATAAGGAGGGGTATAAGTTCATCAAAATGTTCACCAGCATCATAATCAACGCAAATAAGAATTTAGCTTTAAACATTAGAACGAGCGCATAAATACAAACGGCGAGGAAAGCAATTAAGTGGTTGATTTCTGCAAGCGTCATTTCGTTGCACAAATGATCCAATTCAGCAGGTTCTACCTTATTTTTAAGTTTAAGCTTCGGATTGAAGAATTTGAAGAAAGTATTTTTCACAATCCACTTAAAAATTCCGATACCTAAAAATTTGTTCAGCTTCTTGCTTTTAATGAAATTCAGATGGGTTAAGTTTTTTTCGTAGAAGGTAGTTTTAATTAATAATGCGTTGATTATCATGCCAACAATCCATGAAATAAACGCGATAGAAAGGCTGTGTGTGAAATATTTAATCACTTTATAATCAATAGGGTGTGGTAAAAGTTTAACAGCAATTATAGTAAATTTTAACTTTTTGTTCCTTTTCGCTCCAGGCAATATAAAGGTTATTCTCTTTGCCTAAGCGATATTTAAAGCCGTTCAGTCCCGATTTTTTTAATTCCTCATACAAGGCTTTATCCGGAACGTAACCATCCGCTTTATCCTCTGGCAGTACAGCAGGTTCCAAAAAGTTATCCTCACTAAAAAAATCATCCGCAATGGTTTTTACAAAAATAATCTGATCTTTTTCTTTCGATAAATCTACATTAGGATCGGTGCTACCCAACAACTCGGTGCCTTTAATTTTGGTGCTGTAAATTTCCTTGCCATCAGCATTTTTAATGCTAAAATTCAGAACCATTTCTTCTGGCTTTCGCCCGGTAAGCTCAATTTTAAACGTATCAAGCGTTTTTAAACTAGAAAATGATTTGGTAATGCTTTGGTTAACATTTTTAAATTCTATTGATGCCGACTCTTTTTTGTTGTTGGAGTTACAGGCCATCAAAGCAATTAGGCAAATAAATAGGAGCGAAAAATTTCTCATATCCAAAACTAATAATTTTATGCTAAATGGCAGTTAAAATTTGGGGTGGGGGTAGAATTCGTAGTTCCTCTTGCAATTAATTGGATTGGTAAAACCTCAATCTAACTCAACCAATATTTAAAATCTTTGTCCATCTCTATCTTGATTTGTTCCAAAGTATGATCTTTGCACATTCGCTATAGCATGACAGCTAACGTTGGAGCTTTGCGAAGGTGGGGAATTAGAAGTACAAATGTTCAATTTCTCAGAAATGTTGATTAGAATTCCAATGCTCACATTTAGTACAAATGCCCCGCTTTTGCACAACCCCTGTTATGCGTTTGTACTTTTATCTGTTCTGTTGATAATTGTTTCTATTCTGTCAAATATTTTGATTTCGTAATTGTCAAAATTTGCTTTTATATCTTTTGATTTGTCAATATTCTCGTAATATTCTAAAACACTTGAGGGTACTCCATAGTCACTAGCAATTCTTCCATTATCTGTCAAAGCATTATATTCAAGTTTGACTAAAAGTTTGTCAATACCAGCAACATCTTCAAACGCTTTACCAATGTCTTGAGCTTGTATAAAGCGATACATAATGTTAAAAACGCCAAGGTATTTTACAACCTGATATTTTAAGGTGTTATAAACAAATTCGGCTGTGTCCGAAATTGCTTTGTCAATTTTTACATTCTGTGAAATTTTATATTTTATAGAACCAATAAAACCACCTGTCAAATAGAAATGCAATAAATGAGTTAAAGTCGAAAATTCACCATTTAAACCTTTATAGTCAATTAAGAAAATTAGTTTCTGATTTTTTACTATTGGTCGAATTACTTTCAAGATAACTTGGAAACCATCATAATCAATATCCATCTTATAATTGACAACCCTAATAAGTGTTTTAATTGATTCTATTTCAGAAGCCGATAATTTTTTGATTTCATCATAAATTGTTATCTTATCAAGTCTACTTACAACCTTGTACAAGTTAAATATTTCATCTGGAATTCCTCTTATTTCTTGTTCAGCTTTTATATCTTTTTTTCTATCTTGGTCGGCTTTTGAAAGAAACTCGTCCTTTGAGTAAAACAAGTCAATTTCGTCCTTTGGTGCTTGTAAATCATAATTTTTATGTTTGATTCCTTCTGGTTCAGATTCAATTGCTTTCATAAAGTCATTCTGGAGAACGATAACTCTTCCTGAATAATGATATAAGAAACGCCCTGCTCTTCCAGCAATATTTTTGGCGTCAAATTTCTTAAGTTCTTTATCTCCTTTTTTACTATGAAGTACAATTAAGTTTTTTGCAGAAGTATTAACGCCTTCTGTAATTGTAGTTGTTGATAACAGAACTTTTAACTGACCTGTATTAAATAATGAGATAATCTCTTTTTGAATATACTTTGGTATTAAACCGTGGTGAACACCAATTCCCTTTTGTAAAGCTTTTATTATTGTCCAATCTTTGCTGAAATTTTTAGATATATGTTTTATGAAATCTGAATAATCACTGTCAGAATGATTATTCAAAACATCTGATTCTAAAAGTGTTGTAGCATATGTCTCCGAGTAATTTCTTGTCGAACAATAAATTATAGTATTTTCATTGATTTCATTGATTTTTTTGACTATCTCAATAAGTCTATCTGTTTTCTTATTGGACACAAAATCAAATTCTAAAAATTTATTAATTTCAATATGCTTCTTAGACTTAATATCTTCATACGATTTGCTTACAATTTCATACTGGTTGTAATTTATTAATTCAATTTCGTTTTGAGTAAGAAATTTGTCAAATGAGCCATTATATCCTGTTTTTGTAGAATCATAAAAATCTATATATGGACCGGCTAATAAGACATCAACATTATTTTCCAAAGCATAAAACACAGACAAACGATATGCAACATCTCTTTCATTTTCTTTTACTTCCTCATCAATTAAATATTCGTTGTCAATTTTATAAATCTCATCAACAAAAGCGAAATTAAATGTTATACTAGTTGGATTTTTTTCTTTGAAAGATAAAAATCGTTCAGGTGTGTAAATAAATAGGTTGTTTTCTTCAAATTCACTGACTTCGCTTAAAGTATGAATTTTGTATTTCCCTCTAAAATACTCATAGTTGTCATCGGATATTAACTTTTCGAGATTTTCAGAAAGTAACGCAATAGTTGGGAAAATTAACACTACGTTTTCGTAGTTCATTTTTTTAATAATTTCAAAAACAATATGAGTTTTACCAAACGAAGTGCTTGCTGATAAAAAATATCTGTTCAATTTCCCTATTTGAAACAGGTCCATAATTTTCATTTGATATTTATGGACTTTTAAATTCTCATTTGTGTGTAAAGTACTTTCGTAAAGCAATGAGGAAAAAGTGTTTAAATTATATTCTTCTATTTCTGTCTCTTGATTGAACTGGCGATTCAATATGTCAAAATAATGAGGTATGCCTGCAACATTGGAAATGTATTTTAGAAATTTTAAGTCAGATTGATTTAGGGTATCATTTTTTATTTCGTTGAAATAATCGCATACAGATTTAATAAGAATATCATCAGATATTTCTTTTGAATTGAATTTGTTTATTTGTCTTAAGACATTAGTGGTTTCTTCAATTCTATCCATTTAATTACATCTTCTTTAATTGCTTTTACGTCTTTCATGGGTACCAAAATAAAAAAAATAGAATAGTCAAGAGTTATACTGAAAGTATTCGCTGCGTATTTTTCAATAATATATTTTGGAATATTTTTAATACTATCATCATATCCTAAATCGTCTTCTTCATACAATAACATTACTGGATAAACCAGTTTCATATTATGTTGTTTAAGTTCGTCAATTATTGATAAATATGGGTTTTCTTCCCAGTCTTTAATTACTGTTTCTATTTTAGAACCTTTATAATATAGATTATTAATTTGATTTGAAATTGCAAATACATTTGTCCTCAAATAATCATCTGAAATAGCTTTATCGATATTTTTAAAAATACTATCTACTCCAGTTTTATAATTCCTATGGAATTTTACTTCTCCAAACCAGAGTTCTGTTTGATTATTATTTTCAATTAAATGGTAAGAATCATATCCTTTCGTTTCTGAATTTTCTAATGGATTATAGAAGTATCCTCTTGCAATTAATGGCTGAGATTTAAACAAAACATATAAAACACTAAACAATATAACCTCTCCTAAAAAGCCGTATTTAATTTTTTTGTCAAGGTCTAAATCTGGGTTGTATTTTAATCTTTTTTGTAAGGCTATGTAGTGTAATTTGTCATAATCCTTATTTTCAATTTCAAATTCGTTAAATGAGTATTCTAAAATTGAATTGTAGATAATTTCAGTAAAGTCGTTTTTGTTAACTGATTTGAAACATTGGTCATTATCAACTGAAACAATAGTTTTTGTTATTCCTGCAGTTGTATTTGGCAAGTCATATTGATAAACAATTGTTTTCTCTATTAGGTCAAGTAATGATTGTCTCATTCGTTCATCTGTTTTTGGTTTGCAGTCGTTAATGGCATAACGCCTAACTCTCAAATATACAAAAGTTTACATTTTCTACTAATAAATTAGGTTGAGATAACTTGCAGTAAGATAGCTTAATGACGTAATCTCTGACATCGTGTGTTCAACGGAGAAACTTGCATATTTGCATGCATCTATTTTAAATTCGATAACAAACAAGATTAAAAACTTTGCAACTGCTTAATAATTAGCACAGGCATAAAGTATATTTCATTCGCATTTCAAAGTCAATTTAGCGAAATAAAAACACAAAAAATATAACTAATTTTATAGCCACAAATTAACCGTGATAGCGTGTAAATAACTGATTATAAGAAATTTAATTGAGCTTCTATCTTAATGATTAAAGCCCTTTAACACCCCGATAATCAAACTTAGTATTTAGAAAATTAATGGAAAATAAAAAAGAGAGATACAGCCCAGAAATAGAAATCATCGACTATAAACCAGAATATCAAGCGGTATTTAAAGCACTAAATGAGGAATGGATTTCGACCTATTTCACCATGGAGGCCGCCGATTACAAGGCTTTGGATAACCCACAAGGCTATATTTTAGATCAAGGAGGCTGTATTTTAATGGCGCGGTATCAAGGCGTGGTGGTAGGCGTGTGTGCGCTAATTAAAATGGCTGATGACGAATACGATTATGAGTTGGCAAAAATGGCGGTTTCGCCGAAGGCACAAGGGAAAAATATCGGTTTTTTGCTGGCAACCGCCGTTCTGGATAAAGCCAAATCTTTAGGCGCATCTAAAGTTTACCTAGAAAGCAATACCATTTTAGAGCCAGCCATTAATTTATACCACAAATTAGGCTTTACAAAAGTTGAAGGTAAGCCAACGCCTTACAACAGATGCAATATTCAAATGGAATACACTATAAAATAAATTGTTTCGGTTTAAGCTTATAAGTGAAAGACTGGAGCAAATCAATACCCATTAAGATGCTGAAATAAATTCAGCACGACCGACGAATTTAAAAGATGGTTATTTGGCTTTTATTCTAATTTCAGGGCTTTCAAAAGTTTATTTAACTTTTTAAGATCTTCTGGCGTATCAATCGCAACCGTTTCTAAATCAGTAACTTTGGTTTGAATGTAAAATCCATTTTCTATCCATCGCAATTGCTCTAAACTTTCTGCAATTTCTAATGAGGATGGAGGGAGCTTGGTAATCGCTTTTAAGGATTCAGTTCGGTACCCATAAATACCCACGTGTTTATAAAACTGATGTTTCTCTGCCCAAACGCCTGGTTCACCGTTTCTAATAAATGGAATGGGACTTCGGCTGAAGTAAATTGCCCTTCCATTAACATCAATTACCACCTTTGGACTATTTGGGTTGTACACACTTTCCTGACTTTCTATCGATTTAATTAAAGTAGCCAGCTGTACCTTATCTTCTGTAAAGCAACTGGCCAACAAATCAATCTGAGCAGGCTCAATAAAAGGTTCATCACCCTGTATGTTGATAACAATGTCGTATTCGGGCAATTGCTCCGCAACTTCTGCACATCGATCCGTTCCGCTCTGGTGGGTTGAAGCCGTAAAAACAGACTCGCCGCCAAAACTTTTTACTTCATCAGCAATCCTTTCATCATCAGTGGCTACAACCACTTTTGATAAACTGCCGGCTTTCATGGCTTGCTCATATACCCGTCGAATCATGCTTTTTCCAGCAATATCCACTAAGGGTTTCCCAGGAAAACGGGTAGAAGCATAGCGTGCAGGGATAATTCCGATGATTTTTGGCATATGATATACTTTATTAAAACAAACCGTTTATTTCAGCTTCTATAGATTGAATTACCGTTCCTAAATCTTCAGGGTTATTGGTGAAATCCAATTTATCCTTATCCAAAATCAACAGCTTACCCAAATCGTAGCCCTTAATCCAGGCCTCGTACTTTTCGTTCAGTTTAGAAAGATAATCAATCCGAATACCCGCTTCGTACTCACGTCCACGTCTTTGGATGTTATTAACTAAAGTGGGCACCGAGGCACGTAAATACACCAACAAATCTGGCGGTTTTATAAAGGAAGTGATGTTGTCAAAAATGGCTCTATAGTTATCATGGTCTCTTGTGGTCATTAGGGCCATGTCATGCAAGTTTTCAGCAAAAATATGCGCATCCTCATAAATGGTTCTATCCTGAATAACATTTCTTTTGTTTACTTCAATTTCGGTAATCTGCTGAAAACGACTGTTCAAGAAGTAAATTTGAAGGTTAAAGCTCCAACGTTTCATGTCGCTATAAAAATCTTCCAGATAGGGGTTATTGTCCACCGCTTCGTATAAAGCTTCCCACCCATAATGCTTTGCCAATAAACCAGTTAATGTAGTTTTACCCGCGCCTATGTTTCCTACGATTGCTATGTGCATTTTTATTAGAGATTATGAGATTTGAGATAATAGATTTGAGATACGAGATAATAGATTTGAGATACGAGATATTAGATAAGAGATATTAGTTAAAAGGTATTAGATAAGAGATATTAGATTTGAGTTAAGATGCTGCTTATAAGTGAATAGATTTGAGCTTTGCGAAAGCTGTTAAAACAATTGCTTCTCAAATCTATTAAAATTATTAAAAACTTTTAAACCCAATTAAATTACGCACATCCCTAATGGTTTTTTGTGCACTTTCTCTGGCTTTTAATGCACCGTGTTTCGCTACTTGACGTAAATAGGTTTCATCTTTCGATAATTCTTCTATACGCTCGCGTATTGGAGTGTTGAAAACAATCATATCTTCTGCCAACTGCTTTTTCATATCGCCATAACGGATTTGCATTTTGTTATACAAACCGTCAAAATGTTCAATGGTATCTGGCGTAGAAACAATCTTCATCAAATCAAATAGGTTTTGAATGGCTTCCGGCTTCGTTTGGTTTTCCTCCGTTGGTCCGCTATCACTAACCGCTCTGGCAACCTTTTTACGAATAACTTCTGGGCTATCGGCCAAATAAATGCAATTGCCATCGCCGTCAGATTTGCTCATTTTACCTTTTCCTTCCAATCCCGGCACTTTTACCAGATTTTCAGCATAATTAAAAGCAAAAGATTCAGGGAAATAATCTGCATTGTATAATCTGTTAAAACGGTTTCCAAAAGTTCTGGTCATTTCCAAATGTTGCTCCTGATCTTTACCAACAGGCACTTTCGTTGCCCTGTGGATTAAAATATCGGCCGCCATTAAAGTAGGGTAGGTTAACAAACCCGCATTCACGTTTTCTGGATGCGAACGAATCTTATCTTTAAAAGAGGCACTGCGCTCCAATTCGCCCAAATAGGCATTCATGTTTAAGTATAAATAGAGCTCCGAAACCTCTGGAACGTCTGATTGAACGTAAATTGTCGTTTCCTCAGGATTTATTCCACAAGCTAAATACTCTACCAAAACGTGTTTCACATAGCCATGTAAATCACCAGGAGTAGGGTGGGTGGTTAAAGAATGTAAATCGGCGATAAAAAAATAGCAGTTGTAATCGTACTGCATCTTCACAAAATTCGTTACCGCACCAAAATAATTACCTAAATGTAGCTTTCCTGTTGGCCTAATGCCACTCACCACTGTTTCTTTCATAATGGCACGAAATTAAAAATAAATTACCAGCAATTATGGTATAGATTTAATTTTATCCGATTCTATCAAGTTGAACGGCCTAATCAAACTGAATTTGATGTTGTAGATCAATAATCTAACTGCTTTATGCTGTTGAAATTGAGTACGGTATCCATACTCCATTCAACCAATAGACCATTTGTCAGAATGGTATAGTTTGAAGATTTAGTGTATTGTAATGCGCTGGAAATGAGAGAGGGATATGACCATCTTGTTGGGATTTATGAATTATCAAACTAATTTCTATTTTTGACACATCTATGATTCACTTTCTAAGGCAAGTACACCGAATATGGTTTTTATTCTGGATACTCTTTTTCTTCGCGCTCTTTTACCCGATGTATTACTTAACATCTCGCAATCCGAAGCACTATGTATTGCTAAACTTTTGCAGAAAAGCCAATAGTTTCCTGTGTAGTCTATTTTCAGGTGTTGTTTTTCGCTATACATACGAAGAGAAATTAAGCGATAGGCAAACCTATATTTATTGTGCCAACCATACTTCAAACTTGGATATTATGGTTTTTTGCATCATGTGCCACGGTAAATTTCATTTTATGGGGAAAGAAGAGTTGCTAAACAATCCCGTTCTGGGCATTTTTTTTAAAACCATCGATATTGCCGTTAATCGAGATAGCAAAATATCGGCATTTCGAGCCTTTAAAAAGGCAGGTGAAAATTTAGAAAAGGGGATGAGCTTAATCATTTTTCCGGAGGGGAAAATAGATGATAACTATCCGCCAAAGCTCGGTGAATTTAAAAACGGGCCATTTCGATTGGCAATAGACAAAAACATTCCCTTAGTGCCTGTTAGCATTGTTAATGTTTGGAAAATCAATTGGGATGATGGCGCGAAGTATGGAAGTAAGCCGGGAATTTGCGATATTTACATTCACAAACCGATTGATACCTCAAAATTGGCTGATTTGGATGCCGATATATTGAAAGAAAAGGTTTTCCAACTGATTGATAGTAAGATAGAATAGATATGAATTTAGACGCAAAAACCATTTATAAAATTGCCGATTTGGCTAGAATTCATATTGATGAGCAAGAGGTAGATACCCTCATTCCAGAAATGAACAAGATTTTGTCTTTTATGGAAAAATTAAACGAGCTGGATACCACTCAGGTTAAACCATTGGTGTACATGAACGAAGCCGTAAATGTTTGGAGAGAAGATGTGGTTAAACAAGAAATTTCGACAGCAGATGGTTTAAAAAATTCCGCTAAACACAGCGATCAGTTTTTTATGGTTCCTAAAATTATTGAAAAGTAATTTTCCTCGACTGTAACATCTCGACCATTCAGCTTGTCTAAAAAAGAAAAAACATGGAGAAACCGCTCATTACTATAAAAGAAATTGGTCGTAAATATGTAATTGGAACAGAAGTTATACACGCTTTAAAATCGGTTTCATTAGATATTAACAAGGGAGAATTTGTGGCATTAATGGGTCCTTCAGGTTCTGGTAAATCAACTTTGATGAATATTTTAGGCTGTTTAGATACCCCATCTAGCGGCACCTATATTTTAAACGGAACCAATGTAAGCCAAATGACGGACGATGCACTTGCAGAGGTTCGAAATAAAGAGATTGGTTTTGTTTTCCAAACCTTTAACTTGCTACCACGCTCAACCTCTTTAGATAATGTTGCACTCCCTTTAATTTACGCTGGCACGAGTAAGAAGGACAGGGATGCCAGAGCGGCAAAAGCACTTGAGAATGTTGGTTTAGGTAATCGTATGGATCATAAGCCGAACGAACTCTCTGGAGGTCAGCGCCAACGTGTAGCCGTTGCCAGAGCATTAATCAACAACCCTTCTATCATCCTTGCCGATGAGCCTACAGGAAACTTAGATACAAAAACATCTATTGAGATTATGGCGCTGCTCGAAGAAATCCACAGCAAGGGCAACACCATTATTTTGGTAACCCACGAGGAAGATATTGCCCAACATGCACACCGAATTGTACGTATGAGAGATGGATTGATTGAAAACGACTATCAAAATACAGAAATTAAATCCGTATCGCCACGCTTACAGGCACTAAATGAAAGTGGTAGCGATTGGGAAAAAATTAATTAATTTCGAGGTTTATTGTGAATTTTCTGGGTTTCAAAAAATAGCCCTTAAATTATCCCATTTTTAACCTTTTTGAAATGAAAATCTATACCAAAACCGGAGATAAGGGCCAAACATCTTTAATTGGCGGAACCCGTGTACCCAAATATCATTTAAGGATTGAAACCTACGGAACCGTAGATGAGTTAAACTCGTATATTGGATTAATCATGTGTCAGGCCATTGATCCGCTTTATCAGAAGTTGCTTAAAGAAATTCAAGACAGACTTTTTACGATTGGCGCATCATTAGCGGCTGATCCGGAAAAATCTAAAATGAAGATCCCCGATTTGCATGATGCAGATATTAGCTTGTTAGAAAAGGAGATGGACGACATGAACGAACTTCTACCCGCATTACAACATTTTATTTTACCTGGCGGAAATACAGTTGTTTCATACTGCCATATTGCCAGATGCGTGTGTAGGAGAGCAGAAAGATTAACAGTAGAACTTGCAGAAAATAGCTTTGTAGAGGAGCGTGTAACCATTTATTTGAATCGTTTGAGTGATTATTTATTTGTTTTGGCACGAAAACTGAATATGGATTTTGAGGCAGAAGAAAACATTTGGATTCCTCGAATTTAATAGTTGATAAATAAGTTTGTTTTGCTCAAAAATTTTAATATACTTTGCGCATTATTAAGAACAAGAATTTAATATAATTGAAGATATGTATTGGACATTAGAACTAGCATCGCACTTGGAAGACGCACCATGGCCTGCAACTAAAGATGAATTAATTGATTACGGAATCCGCTCTGGCGCCCCTGTTGAAGTGATCGAAAACTTACAAGCATTAGAGGATGATGGCGAGCCTTATGAAACGATTGAAGAAATTTGGCCAGATTACCCGACCAAAGAAGATTTTTTCTTCAACGAAGACGAATATTAAAAACCAACATGTAAAGCCCTGAATTTGAAGTATTCAGGGCTTTTTTTTTGCCAACTAATTGCGACTTTTCTACGCCCGTAGGCTCTATACAGAAAAACAATTTCGAACTTTTCTTTACATTTTTTAAACAAAAGTATAATCATAGTGTTAATACATCAAACTTAATTACTTAAAAAAAATTAACACTATGGGAAATTTATTGTATTTGGTCGCAGTAGTATTGGTAATACTTTGGGTCATAGGATTTGTGTTTCACGGCTTCGGCGATGTGGGCGGAATAATCCACGTTTTATTGGTGATCGCAGTAATTGCAATCTTGCTTAAAGTGATTGGCAGGGCAGCATAATAAACATAAAGCGAGCATTATTGATTAGATAAGCATAGCTTAAAATCAGTAAAACTTAAAAAGGGAACCTCATTATTTTGAGCTTCCCTTTTTTTATATTTTAATGTGGGTCGGTTTAATACAAAACCCAAATGGATTAAAATGCTGAAATAAATTCAGCAGATGGTTTGACTTAGGTTTTAATTATGATTAAGGGGCTGAAATAAATTCAGCATTCCGGATGGCTTATTCAGCATCACGGATTGGCTTTAAGTGATTTCAAAAAAAAGAACTTATTTTTTAAGGAGCAATTCTGCCAATTCTAAATCGATCGGGTAAGTTATTTTAATGTTGTTTCTTTCGCCTTCGGTGATGTTAATATCATAACCAATGGCCTCTACCACGCTTGCATCATCGGTAAAGTTAGCATTAAATGCTTGTTGATAGGCTTCTTTAAGAATGGCCAAGCTGAAAGTTTGTGGCGTTTGTACCAAATAGATTTCATCTCGGTTTAAGGCCGAAGTTTTCTCACCCTTGAGCAACCGAACGCTATCGCTTGATTGTACCGCTGCAATGGCATTTCCAGTCTTCACAGCATGGTTAAAACAGTTGTCAATCAGCGTTTTTGAAACTAAAGGACGCACAGCATCATGTATCGCTACAACGCCTTCTCCTTCAATAGAATCTATTGCATTCTTTACCGAATGGAATCGTTCAGTTCCACCTGATATAACCTCATGTGGAATGCGAAAATTAAATTCCTCGCATAATCTAGCCCAATAGTTATGCTGTTCTTGATTGAGTACAATTAAAATTTTAGGTTGAGAATCGCTTAAAGCAAAAGCTTTAACCGTATGCATTAAAACCGGAAGGTTGTTAAGCAACAGAAATTGTTTTGGGGTTTCAGTCTGCATCCGATTACCAGAACCGCCTGCCACAATTATAGCGTAGTATTTTATCATTAGGGATCAAAGTTTAAATATCAAGTACCTCGTTTGAGTTAGATACTTGATATTTACTTGACTGAAAGCTAGATAATTAGCATGGCATCGCCATAACTATAAAACTTATATTTTTCTTTTACGGCAACTTCATACGCATTCATCACGTTTTCGTAACCACCAAATGCACTTACCATCATCAATAAAGTTGATTCTGGTGTATGAAAATTGGTAATCATAGAGTTGGCTATGCTGAAATCGTATGGAGGGAAGATGAATTTACTGGTCCAGTCGTTTGCCGCCTTTAAAGTTCTGTTTGCGGAAACAGCCGATTCGATAGAGCGCATAGACGTAGTTCCTACTGCACAGATTCTTCTTTTCTCTTCTAAAGCTTTATTAACGATGTTGGCGTCCTTTTGCTCAATGATAAATTGCTCAGAATCCATTTTGTGTTTAGTCAAATCTTCAACCTCCACAGTTCTAAAAGTGCCTAAACCAACGTGTAATGTTACCTCAGCAAAGTTAACGCCTTTCAGTTCTAAACGTTTCATCAACTCACGGCTAAAGTGTAAACCTGCGGTTGGAGCCGCCACAGCACCTTCATGCTTAGCAAAAATGGTTTGGTAACGTTCTTTATCTTCGGCAGTAGCCTTGCGCTTAATGTATTTTGGAAGCGGTGTTTCGCCTAAAATTTCAACATTTCTTCTAAACTCCTCGTCAGTTCCTTCAAATAAGAAACGGATGGTACGACCGCGGGAAGTTGTGTTATCTACAACCTCAGCCACCAATAAATCGTTATCACCAAAATATAACTTATTACCAACACGAATTTTACGAGCAGGATCTACTAAAACATCCCACAAACGCAACTCTTTATTTAATTCACGCAATAAGAAAACCTCGATTGTAGCACCAGTTTTTTCTTTGTTACCATATAAACGGGCTGGGAAAACTTTCGTGTTGTTTAGAATCATTACGTCTTTGTCGTCGAAATAACCTAAAACATCTTTAAATATTTTATGCTCAATTTTACCACTGTCTTTATGCAACACCATCAAACGTGCTTCGTCGCGTTGTTCGGCCGGATTGTTGGCAATAAGAGATTCTGGTAAGTTGAATTTGAATTGTGATAATTTCATTCCTGATGAATTTTTTGAGGTGCAAAAATACGAATTTAATTTTTCTTTTTCTTATTTTATCAAACGCATTTGTACTATATTATGTTTTGATTGTTATTTGGTCAAAAATGTGTTGTTATACTGCATCCATCGTATAAAATTAATTAGTTTTGAAAATGGGTTGTAACCTTTTGTTATCCTCTGTGTCTAAACTCTAATTATGATAATCTTCAGGCTAATTGGCGAGAGCTTCCGTTTTGCATTTGATGCGTTGCGTCAAAATAAGTTGCGTACTATGTTATCGCTTCTGGCAATCACTATTGGTATCTTTACCATCATTGCCGTATTTTCGGCAGTAGATAGTTTTAGGGCAAAATTGCAATCAAGTGTTGATAAGCTGGGTTCGAATACCTTATATGTTCAGAAATGGCCCTGGATTTTTGGAGATTATCCTTGGTGGAAATATGTCAATCGCCCAGAGCCCTCGCTAAGAGATTTTGCTGCACTTCGTGATAGAATGGAAAATGCAGATGGCATTACCTTTGAAATTTCGACAGGAAATAGAACGATAAAATACAGAAGTAGTTCGGTTGAGGGCATATCGGTTACAGGTGCTTCTCAAGATTTTAACAAAACTTGGAGTTTCGAATTACAAGCGGGTAGGTATTTTACAGATAATGAGAGTAAAAACGGATCGCCGGTTTGTTTAATGGGCGCGGATATTGCCGAAGGATTATTTGGAAGTGAAGATCCAATTGGCAAACAAGCTCAAATTTTAGGGCGTAGGGTTACGGTAGTTGGCGTATTCAAAAAAGAAGGTGAAGATATGCTTGGCACTTCACTGGATAAAAGTGTAAACATTCCGATTAACTTCGCCAAAGGCATTTTGGATGTTCAAAACGAAAGATACAATCCACAAATTACCGTTAGAGGTTCTACTAATGTTTCTTTAGAGGAAGTTGAAAGTGAATTAACGGGCTTAATGCGTTCTATTCACCGAATTAAACCAGGTCAGGAGGACGACTTTGCACTCAATAAAACCACTATGATTTCCAATCAGTTAGATACCATGTTCAATATGGTAAACCTTGCAGGATGGGTAATTGGGGGCTTCTCTATTTTAGTTGGGGGATTTAGTATAGCAAACATCATGTTCGTATCGGTGAAAGAGCGTACAAACATTATTGGTATTCAAAAATCGCTAGGGGCAAAAAACTACTTTATCTTGCTTCAGTTTATTTTCGAATCCATATCACTTTGTATTTTGGGCGGATTGCTCGGCTTATTCTTCGTGTTTATTTTCGCCAAAATTATCACAGCGGCATCGGGCTTCGAAGTGATTTTGGGTTTCAATAATATCATACTTGGCATCGGAATTTCCGTTATTATCGGCACCATATCAGGCTTTTGGCCAGCATACTCTGCTTCGAGGTTAGATCCTGTTGAGGCGATTAGAAGTTAACCCTAAATCATCTATCGCCGTGGTTCCTGTCTTCGCGAAACAATTAATTGATTTCTACAGGCTTTGTCGGTAAGAATATCTTTATATCGATGGTACGTGGTGACCGGTATCATACATTAAAAATTATCCAAGCCTATTAATCATGTTAATTGGCTATAGGAATTTTCCATTGGGCCTTAAACAGCGTTCACATTAATCTAGATAAAAAACAAAACCCCTCAATAATTTAATTTATCAAGGGGTTTTGTTGGTTCAGCTTTAGGTAATTAATTTAATTTTGCTAAAGCTTCTTTAATTCTCTTTAGTGCTTCCACCAAACTTTCATCTGATGCGGCATAAGATAAGCGTATGTAGTTGTTGTTTCCGAATGAATCGCCACCTACGGTAGCCACGTGTCCAACGTTTAGTAAGTAAAGTGATAAATCTGAAGAATCTTTAATCACATTGCCTTCAGCATCTTTTTTACCGAAGAAGGCATTAATCTCTGGGAAGAAATAAAATGCGCCATCAGGTAAATTGGTTTTAACACCAGGAATTTCATTTAATAAATTATAAACAAGTTCTCTTCTGCGTAAGAAAGCTTTTTTCATTTCTAAAACACTTTCTAAACCTTGCTCGTAGGCAACAATACCTGCTCTCTGTGCAATGGAGCAAGTTCCAGATGTGGTTTGACCTTGTAGTTTATCGTTAGCAGCAGCAATTTCTTTGTTAGCCGCAATGTAGCCTAAACGCCAGCCAGTCATGGCAAATGCTTTAGAGAAACCGTTTACAATAATTACGCGGTCTTTGATGCTATCAAATTGTGCGATGGATTCATGTTTATCCACAAAGTTAATGTGTTCATAAATCTCATCAGAAAGGATATAAATGTTTGGATGTTTTTCAAAAACCTTAGCTAATGCTTCAAGCTCTGCTTTGTTATAAACAGATCCAGTTGGGTTGCAAGGTGAAGAAAACATAAACAGCTTTGTTTTCGGGGTAATGGCAGCCTCTAATTGCTCGGCCGTTATTTTGAAGTTGCTCTCTAGGTCAGTATCAATAAAAACTGATTTTCCTTCGGCTAGCGTAACCATTTCTGAATACGAAACCCAATAAGGAGTTGGAATAATTACTTCATCGTCAGGATCAATTAAGGTTAAAATCACATTTGACAAAGATTGTTTGGCACCTGTAGAAACTACAATTTGTGATGCATCGTAATCTAAGTTATTTTCTGTTTTTAGTTTGTTCGCAATGGCCTGACGAAGATCAGGATAGCCTGGTACTGGCGAGTAACGAGTATAATTTTGATCTAACGCAGTTTTAGCTGCATTTTTAACATGGTCAGGCGTATTAAAATCGGGTTCGCCAACACTTAAACTGATTACATTTACGCCTTTGGCAGATAATTCACGGCCAAGTTTGGTCATTTTAAGGGTTGCAGATTCTGATAAACTGTTAATTCTTTTGGATAAGGTGCTCATGGTTAATTACTTTGAGCGCAAATATATAAACCAAATATTATTCTGCACTAAAAAAGACGGAGTTTTTGTCAATTAATTTATTTGATAACCGTATTTTTGAAAAAAAATCCTCGTGACGGTTAAGAAGAAAGCAATTGTAATTTCGTTGGTGGTGAGTGTGGTTTTGATGCTGGCCAAATTTGTGGCCTATTTCATAACAGAATCTAACGCCATTTTAACCGATGCCGCAGAAAGTATTGTAAACGTTATAGCCGGCAGTTTCGCATTTTACAGCATTTATTTGAGTACTCGACCGCGTGATGAAAATCATCCATACGGGCATGGTAAAGTAGAATTTTTCTCTGCATTTGTTGAGGGAATTTTGATTTTGATTGCAGGGGTAATTATCATTTTTAAATCTTCTTACAATTTAGTTTATCCGCATCAGGTTGGCAATTTATTAGAAGGTACGCTTATTATTGGCATCACTGGCTTAATCAATATGGTTGTAGGTTTGTATCTTATTAACGTAGGGAACAAACATCACTCCGTTACCCTAAAGGCCGATGGAAAGCACTTATTAACAGATACCTATACAAGTGTAGCTATTGTTGTTGGGCTAATTCTCATTCAAATTACAGGCATTATCTGGATGGACAGTTTATTATCCGTTCTGGTTGGCTTTTACATTGTTTACTCCGGATACAAGCTTACACGTGGCTCTGTTGGAGGCCTTATGGATGAAAGCGATTTTACTTTGGTTGAAGAGGTGGTGGATGTACTACAAAAAAACAGACATAATCCTTGGATTGATGTTCATAACCTGCGTACACAGCAGTATGGCCCAGAATTTCACATCGACTGCCACGTAACTTTGCCCTATTATTTCGATTTAAATAAAGTTCATCGCGAGATTTCTCAAATTGATGAGCTCATTAATAAAAATGGTTTCCGAAAGGCTGAGCTTTTTATACATGCCGACCCATGTTTGCCAGAGTGTTGCCACTATTGCCATATGAGTGAATGCCCTGTTAGAAAAGAGGCATTTAAAGATGAAATTGTATGGACGCCAGAAATCGTGATAAAAAATAAAAAGCATTTTGATCGTGAGTTACTTTAACGTTCGGGTATATGGTTTGCTCATTAACCACAACAATGAGGTTTTGGTAAGTGATGAGCAGGAATACGGCATCAGGTTTAGTAAGTTTCCAGGTGGTGGCTTAGAGCTTGGCGAAGGGCTTATTGATGGCTTAAAACGCGAGTTCGTAGAAGAATGCCAAGCAGAAATTGAGGTGCTCGCTCATTTTTACACCACCGATTTTTTTGAAAAATCATCATTCAACGATAGCCAGTTGATTAGTATTTACTATCTCGTAAAAGAAAAGGCGCCTTTGAAACTTGCTTTTAAAACAAAAATATACGATTTTGATGGCGATGGCGAATTGCTTCAAGCTTTCCGTTGGGTAAAAATTAATAATTTATCAATTGATGAAATTACCTTTCGAACCGATAAAACCGTTGCCGAACTTTTAAAAAAACAATTTGCAGATTCTTCAATATAAATTTCATGTCCGATTCTTTACAACCCGAAAACGCTCAACTTAATTTAACAGAAAGAGATCAAAAGGTAATCTGGCACCCTTACACCCAAATGAAAAATGCCTTGCCGCATATCCCTATTGTAAGGGGAGAAGGGGTATATGTATTTGATGAGCATGGGAAAAGATATATTGATGCGGTTTCTTCTTGGTGGGTAAATATTCACGGCCACACACACCCCCACATCGCTAAAAAAGTAGCTGAACAGCTCACCGTTTTAGAACACGTAATTTTTGCCGGCTTTACCCATGAACCAGCGGTTTTATTGGCTGAACGATTATTGCCACTTCTTCCTGGGCAGCAAGATAAGGTGTTTTATACCGATAATGGATCAACTGCGGTTGAAGTAGCACTAAAAATGTGCTTGCAATATTGGGATAACAAACAACAACCCAAGAATAAAATTCTGGCGTTTAAAAACGCCTACCATGGCGATACCTTTGGGGCAATGTCTGTTAGTGGGCGAAGTATTTTTACCGATGCTTTTAATAGTTTGTTGTTTGATGTAGCGTTTATTGATTTGCCGAATGCAGATAATATCGAAACACTGAAAGCACAGATAGCAAACCTTAAAGCAGAAGTAGCCTGCTTTATTTTCGAACCTTTAATTTTAGGTTCGGGTGGTATGTTGATGTATGAGGCCCAATATCTGGATGAATTGGTAGCCACTTGCAAACAGAATAATATTCTGACCATTGCAGATGAGGTAATGACAGGCTTCGGCCGTACAGGTACCTATTTTGCCTGCGAAAAATTAACGCATAAGCCCGATATTTTTTGCTTGAGTAAAGGTTTAACCGGTGGAACCATGCCCCTAGGCGTAACTACCTGTACAAATGAAATTTACAATGCTTTTTTAAGTGATGATAAATTGAAAACCCTGTATCATGGTCATTCTTTTACTGCAAATCCGATTTCTTGTGTCGCCTCATTAGCGAGTTTGGATATTCTTTTAGAAAGTACCACGCTGGAAAATATTAAGAGAATAGAAGCCAAACACGCTGTCTTTTTACAAGAAATAAAAAACCATGTTAAAGTAAAAGCCATCCGCCAAACCGGAACCATTATCGCAATAGAGTGGGAGACAGGTAACGAAACTTCGTATTTAAGCAATCTTCGGAATTTACTTTATGCTTATTTTTTAGATAAGGGAATAATTTTAAGACCTTTAGGAAACATCATTTATATTTTACCGCCCTACATCATCAGTAACGAGGACTTGGACTATGTTTACGGTGCTATCAAATCGGCTTTAGAGGAAATTTGATAGCAGCGGTAGGAAATTAAATTTTAATATCCATCTTTCATCCGAACTCATTTTCCATCTTAATGAATTTTAATTAACTTTTATCTTTTTTCCTTAAAACTTAAACTGAATTCAGGTTAACTTAATAATTGAGTTCGCTGTAACAAAAACATCCCTTAAAACGAGCAAAAAACCTGTAATAAATTTAAGAGATTAACGATGTTCTATGGCTCATCAACAGAAAGTTAACGACAAGAAAGTGTTATACCGCACAGAGAAGAATAACAATTACGACTCATTTTTTTATGATTTTTGTGTTATTTTTAGCAGTCTCTTTACCCCATTTTGCCATCTCGGTTAGTAGTGGTATTAATGTTGCTCCAAATTTTGTTAGCTCATATTCAACCCTTAACGGTGGCTTTGAGGTATAAACGGTGCGCTTTATAAGCCCGTCAGCTTCTAATTCTTTTAATTGTAAACTAATTGTTCGTTCAGTAACCATTGAAAGCTCCTTACGAAGTTCATTGTAACGTTTTTTTTCAATTAAATGAATAAGGATTACAGCTTTCCATTTTCCACCTATGTATTTCATTGTCAGGCTTGTGCTGCAAGGAAATTCTTTATTATCTATACAATACATCTATTACTATCAATTTTAACAGTTATTGCAAATATAAGCAACTATAATTAGGTTTGTAGCTATAAAAAATATAGTTAAAAAACTCTTTAAAGAAATGAAAAAAAATAATTTATTTCCACTGTTGGTATTCGTTGCTTTCTTTGTTGTAAACTTCAAAGTAGAGGTATATGCCCAAGTAAAAAGTGATGCAACCAAGCAATTGGTAGTAGTTTCAAAAATGAACATTCGTCCCGGAAACGTTGCCGTTAATAATCAAGGTGTTATTTTTGCAACGCTTCATCCTTTAGGAAATCCGTCCGTACAGTTAGCCCTTATCAAAGGTGAAAACAAAATTGAACCATTTCCAAACTCAAGTTGGCAGAGAGAGGCCGGAAAGATGGCCACAGCGCATTCTTTTGATACGCCTTTGGGCATTAATACTGATGAAAATGGTAATGTATGGGTAATTGATATGGGTTTGAATTTCGGACAAACAAGACTGTTTGGCTTTAATGCAAAAAGTAAAGAAAATATTTTTTCTTTAACCTTTCCTGAAGAAGTAGCTCCAAAGGGATCATTTATTCAAGATTTGGCTGTTGACATAAAAAATGGCTTTATTTATCTCGCAGATATTGCCAATCCGGGAATTCTGGTGGTTAATATCAGCAAAAAGGAGGTAAAACGTTTAAAACAACATCCTTCTTTTTTAAGCGAAGATATTGATATGATTATTGATTCAAAGGTGATCAATTTTGGAGGTAAGCCGGCACGAGTAGGTGTAAATCCAATTACGATTTCGGCAGATAAAGAAACACTGTTTTATGGCGCAATGAATGGAAAGACATGGTACAGCATTTCAGCAAGAGCAATAAGAGAAAACAAGAAAGATGATGAAATTTCATCAACGATAAAGAAAGTGGGAAGCAAGCCTATTTCAGATGGTGTTGCAACGGATAGTAATGGTAATCATTACTACACAAATTTGTGTGATAAAGGCATAGATAAATGGAATGCTAAAACAAAAAAACTAGAACCCGTAATTAGGGATGCTAGATTACTTTGGTTAGATAACGTGAGCTTGCAAGGCGGATATATCTATATGGCTGTTAATCAACTTGATAAAACACCAGCTTTTACTGGCACGACGGATTTAGGAAAACCACCATATTTTATATACAAAATGAAAATAAACTGATTGTGAATGATTTTGTACAATAGGCACCAATAAGATACTTGTTTATTAAAATTACACCTATCGGTCGAGTATTCCAATCGGCCGATAGGTAATGGGGTTAGAAATTGGTTGGCGATGCACCAACCAAAAATCACGGTCTATCGATTAGCCAAGCGGCATTTTTGTAGTATCCATATAAAGAATGTTCCAGCGGTGGCCATCTAAATCAACAAAACCACAACCATACATCCAACCATCTTTAAAGCCGGGTTCTGCATATAGTGCGCCCCCTGCATCAACTGCCTTTTTTGCCATTTCATTTACTTCTTCAACACTTTCTGCATCGATAGAAAAAAGCACTTCAGTGCCTAATTTTGGATCTGAAATTTTAGTCGCAATAAAACCCTCAAATAGAGGTTCTTCGAATAACATAACGATAAAATTGTCATCTCCAACCATAAAACAGGCAGAATCTTCGCGACTTCCGAATTTAAGGTTGAGTTTGAAACCCAATTGAGTAAAAAATTCTTTTGATTTATTCACATCCTTAACAGGAAGATTGATCCAAAGTGATTTTGTCATAACGTTTATATTTTGTTGTGTGTAAAGATAGGTGAGTAACTCAGTATTTGAGCGAGCCAATAGCGAAATTTTAGGGGGTGTTTTGAGACAGATTAGCTAAATTTTATAAAGCTCTGCAAGCTTTTTAGGTGCAACATTACAATAGGATAAGGTAAGGGCGTCTTGTATCATCTCATCTTGTAGATGTTTAATGTCAAAAATCGTCCAGCCTTGTTTCCCCCAAGCGTCTGTAGCGGGAAAGATGTACTCAGGCTTAAAATCACAAAATACAGACTGATCTATTGGAGAAAGTTTCAAGCCTACTTTTAGCTTTTCTACATCTAACGTAGCAAAAATCTTTTTATTTACCCTAAATGAAGTTTTCTCGAAATGAGGCTGCTCTATGGTTTCGTTAAATGATTGTGCTAGTGTTGTAAACGTTTCGGCATTCATTACTTTATCTGGCTTAAATTACAATTTAAATAATTTTTGCGGATGTTGTTCTGCATGGTTTAAAATTAAATTGAGAATATAGCTGTTGGATTGATAAGTTGACAGATTTTCTTTAATTGGCGCTAGTCCATCAGCCAAATAGTTTTTATCGGTAAAATAGCCCATACCATAAAACTTTCCTTTTTCTACCACGAGGCAGCTAAACTCTTCATCTTTTCTACCCTCATCAACCAATGCGAAGCTGGGCTGCATATTTTGAAGCTCTTGCAAGGCATTATTTAATCTTTTGTTGTAAATGGCAACGGTTTCAATTCCGCTGCATGCGCCAAAACATTGGCCATTTTCATGAGCGGTACATTTTGTAGCCGTTTTTTGTAAATAACAAAGTTTAGCACAAAGTTGGTATTGATTAACCAGTTGATTCAGAAAATTATAGCCATCTAATAAGTTATTAAAGCTTTGTAAGGCCTTATTATTTTTCTTATGCTTATCAATTGCTAAACGGAGGTAGCCATTCTGATCTTCAAAAACATACAGGTCATATTTATGCTCGTAGCGCTTCATTGCTCGATTATTCTCGGGCCATAAACGTTTTATTTCGTTTGCTTCTAAAATGAGCGCCATTAACTCAGTCCCGCAAATTACATAATCAACGTTATAAATGGTTCGCAGAAAATCTTGACGTTGCCTATTTGGCTTATTGCCCGTGAAATGACTGGTTACTCTCTTTTTCAGGTCTTTGGCCTTTCCTACATAAATAATTTTGCCTTTATTATCCTTAAAATAATATACACCAGGTTGATTGGGAAGATTCAGAATCGCTTTTTTATCCAAATGGGGCGGCAATACCTGTTCTTTGGATGTTTTTTTCAGCATTTCTGCAATAACCCCTTCTTGATCTGCTTCTAAAAGAAGATTGAAAAGAATGCTGGTGGCATCTGCATCTCCACCTGCACGGTGTCGGTTTTGAATTGGAATATTTAGCGCACTGCAAAGTTTACCTAAGCTATAGGAAACCTTGCCCGGAATTAATTTCCTGCTTAGCCTTACCGTACAAAGTTTTTTGGTTTGCAAATCGTACCCCGCATAAGAAAGGTGGTGTTTCAGAAAGGAATAGTCGAAATTTACATTGTGCGCAACAAAAACCTTATCATACAGTAGCTCATAAATTCTTGGCGCTACTTCTTCAAAAGTTGGCGCATTTGCAAGCATCTCATTATCGATACCTGTTAATGCGGTAATGTAAATTGGAACTTCTCGCTTAGGATTAATGAGCGTAGTGTAGGAATCAACAACTTGATTGCCATCATGGATGTTAATGGCGACTTCAGTAATGCCATTTGCTGAAGCATGACCACCTGTTGTTTCTATATCTACAATTGCATATAACATCTAAAGCTCGATTATAATACAAAGCTATACTAAAATATTTAGTAATAAAAATCTGTTTCAGGCTTTTTTACAATTTGTGGGTGTAAACAGGGTTTTGCCAAAATATGCACTCAGAAATTTTTTGAGCATAAAAAAAGCGACTGCATAATAAATGCAATCGCTTGTATATTGATATTTCGTTTTAATTAAAGCTTACTTAAAAGTTTACTCAAATTTGGTTTTATACCGATAGAGATGGGCACAGTATTGAACACCCTGTTTTGGATTTTACCAGTACCATACATATAACTGGCTTCAACAAATAAATTTGCGCCACCTATGTTGTATTCGATACCACCACCAGCTTCTATAATGCCCATAGAGTTGGTTTTGTTGTCCATATTTACTTGCAATGTTGCCGAATTTACACCTGCTTGGGGGGTTAAAATAAATCCACCGCCGCCGCCAGCGAAACCATAAAATGCCCATTTATCTACAATTTTTCTGTAACCTAAGGCAACATTTAAAAGGTATGTAGTTGCGCGACCATTTTGCAATGTGTAGGTATAACCAGCATCTGGGGTAATCTGATTAAAGGTAAAAGCATGTAAGCTAACTTTTGGATATAAAAACAATCCACCATCTCCTAAACCTAAATTTATGCCCAAACTGGTTGAGAATTTTGGTTTCAAATAGTCGGATGTTTCTCCCATGGGAAAGGCAAAACCAATTCCACTCATGGAATACAATTTATCTGGTCTTCCAGTTTGTGCTTTAACATTTGTGGTTATTGCTATAGCTAACAACATCATTCCACCTAGTAGTTTTAATTTCATATTGATCAATTTTCGGTTAACAGGTTTACTTTTTGCAGCATTTCTGCAATATCAAATGGTTTTTCTAGATAATCATCTGGATGATGTTGTTGAGATACAATATAATCTTCATCATACCTGGCAGATGCCATTATTACTGGAATGGTTTCGGTTGCTGGGTTCGATCTTAATTCTTTAAACACAGCTCTGCCATCCATGCCATTAAGCATAATGTCCAGTATGATTAAATCTGGATTGAACTCTCGAACAGTTTTAAAGATATATCTGGGCGATAATAAAGGATAAACACGGTAATTCTCAGACTCTAAGGCGAGTTGGAAAACTTCTAATATATCTGGGTCATCATCTACGACCAATATTCTTTTCAATGGAGATAATCAATTAGTTAATCAAATAAACACTCCTAATACAAATTGAATTGGATAATGTTTTATTTTGTTACTAGAATTGATTATCTCATTGATATTGAGGGGTATTTTTGACGTTTGGCCTAGCTAATCTTCTTTGTTAATGGCCTTCGATTTGTTTTTAAGCAGGTTATTTTTGATGAAATTTGTGAATATGTCTTTATAAGGATTGGTTAATGTATAAGATACACCCCCTGATAATACCACCTGATTGCCCAACACACTTTTTATGTGTTGCTTAGATACAATTGCCGTTTGACTGATCTGGATAAATGCCGGATGTTTTTTTAACATTTTGATCATCTTTACGAAGCTTACTTTAGAGCTTAGGTACGAATCTTTAATCGTTCTAAAATATATTTCTTCTTTCATTTCTTCTATAGCGATTAACTCATTTAAATCAATTCTTACCAAATCGCCTTCAGCGTTCTGGAGCGGAATGTAGAAAAAATGATCTTCAAATATTGAAAAAGGTAAAAATGTTTTTTTCCCGGTAGGATAAAGGTTATTTATGGTCTTTGCAAAATGAAGAATAGAATACGGTTTCAACAGATACGCATCTGCATCAACTTTAAAAGCGTCTATTGCATAACGGGCATGTGCGGTTGTAAAAATGAGGTGTTTGGTTTTTTTTCTGAGCAACGTAGCCAATTCAATTCCAGATATGGCAGGCATTTCTACATCCATAAAAATAATATCAACAGGATTTGATACAGAAATTTCTGCAAGGGCTTTAAGTGGCTCGGTAAAGCTTTGAACAAGTTGTAAATCAGGCAACTTGTTCATATAGGCTTTTAAGCTTTCAAGAGAATGCGGGTCATCATCGATAGCGATGCAACTTATTGACATTTAATTTAGTTTTGGTTTATCAAATTTACAATTTCAAAATCAAATATCGAAAAATCGAGATTTCATAAAGTATTGCAGTTAGTTGGTAACGGAAAAACCAATTTCCGTGTATTTAAGTTAAAAAACAATATTTGTTTGATCCGATTTAAATTTAAACTTTAATAATAACCAATTTCGCCCTAAAATATTGATTATCATCGGTATAGTAATCAAACGAAGCTAAATTATGGTAAGAATAGGCTAAACGCTTTCTAATGTTCTCCATCCCAGAATTTAAACCGCTTGCATTGGGTTTTAAATTGGCCAGGTTTGAGGTTTCTATAGTTAAATTGCCATCATTTTGGTCAATATAAATTTCGGCAGGGTGGTTCATATCATTTAGGTTGCCATGTTTAAAAATATTCTCCACGAGCGTAATCAAAACCAGAGGGATAATTTTCAAGGCCCTCACTTCGTCATCGTAATCGAATCTAATTTGGAGCGAATGGTTTTGCCGAAGCTGATGCAGATTAATTAAATTTTCTACCTGATCAATTTCATCGCCTAGTAAAATAAATTCTCCCTCTTGGTTACTATCAACGGCATACCGCATCATTTCTGACAGCGATAGAATGGTTTCTGCGGCGATGGGTGAGGCTTCTCTGGCATTGTGATAAATGAAATCCAAAGTGTTAAACAAAAAGTGAGGCTGAATCTGGGCCCTCAAAAAGGCATTTTCTGATTTTGCAATTTGAATAATGTTGTTTAAGCGTTGTTGTTCGAGCTTTGCTGTTTTTTTTCGTTCTTTAAAAAAGTTGATTAAAAAGTAATAGCCGGTTGCAAAGCCTGTAAAAAATGTCCATCTGTACAGCGGACCTATAAAATAAGATACGCTAAGCTCGAATTTCTTAATGCTCACATAGCCACCATATTTAATGGATAAAAATTCGATCCCATAAATCGCAAAAAAATAAATTCCAATCTCGGTTATCAAGAAAAGGGGAAGCCTCCAATATACTTGTTTGGCATCTTTAAGACTAAAAGTTAAAACATAATGGGCATGAACGTAAAATAAAGTAATGTTGAGCGCATAGTGTATTACATAGTTGCGCAATGTACCAAACCTACCACTTAGTAAGCCCGCTATAATTGCTTCATAGATGATGAAGAAAGTCCATGTTATGATGTGGATTCTTTTCTTCTTGATAAAGCCCAAAAAACCTTTCGTATCGGCGTTCATATTGTCCGTGTAGGATACCATATTGTATGTGTAAGGATTTTTTATCTGGTTGATTATCAGGCTATTTTCATAGAAAAAACCACTATGAAAAAGCTACAAAAAATCACCAAAAAAACAGTTTTCGTTTTTAAAAGAAACGGCTTAACCTTTAATTATTCAACCGATCCAACCGATCCAATTTCAACATCCGTATCTGGAGGAAACATGACCTTTATTCAAAAACGTTAAAATTTTATAAGAACAGGCAGCTCTATGATCTGCCTGTTCTTATTGTTTTTTCTTTGATGTATGCCTGTATTTCATCTCTATAATTGTTGCCAATATTTACCGTTAGGCCGTTAACCATTTTTAGCATGTTGCCTTCTACTTTTTCGATATAATTTTTGGCGATGATGAAAGAACGATGCGCTTGCGCAAAGTTTGAAAATTCCTTTAAAATCACTTTAATTTCTGAAAGTGCAATGTAAGTCACGATGGTTTCTTCCACCGTGTAAATCCGAACATAATTTTGCAAACTCTCTACAGCTACAATGTCGCGGTAACGCACCTTGATGAGGTTATTTCGATCATTTTTGTTCCTAACGAAAAAGTAGTCGTCTTCTTGCTGAATGTTTATAGTGGGCAGAGTTGGCGTTAGGGGGAACAATCGGTTTATGGTTTCGGCAAAGCGAGCAAAAGTGTATGGCTTTAGTAAATATGCACTTGCATGCATCTCAAATGCCTCATAAGCATATTTGGAATGCGATGTAGTGAATATCAATTTGCTGGTTTTATGACGTATGGCTTTTGAAAGTTCGATTCCAGAAATCATGGGCATATCTACATCCATAAACACAATATCTACATCGTTACCTGCGGAAATTTCAGTAAGCGCCTCTAAAGGGTCGGTATAAGCATGCGTAAGTTGAATGTTTGATAATGTGTTGATGTAAGACTTTATGCCATTAATCGCGTGAATGTCATCGTCGATTACAATACATTTTAATTTCATTTTTCGATTGAGTAGGATAATTTTATCGGCAAATTAAGGCTTGAATCTCAAATTAAGAAATAAATTGCGTTTGTAAGGGTTTTTATTACGTTCGTAAAGGATATCGTGCTGCTCATATAAAATTTATAAATGTATTTGCCTATTATTTTCTAATCAATTCATTTTGAACCAATTAAAATCCTTTCTGAATGTTTTAAAAGGATTTCCTGCTACCTCGTCTATTACAACATGCCAAATTATAATACAACATGCGCTCAGTCGAAAAAATGTTAAAAGCGAAAAATTGCAAAGCCGAATGCCAAGTATTGTAAATTGGGAAAATTGTGTTTTCTCGATTTTGCGTGTTGGCTTTTAACGGCTAAATATTGTTTAACTTTAATTGAAAAAAGAAACTTTTTAAATGTAGTTTTGTTTAAATAATGATTCTTAATGTTTAAACAAAATAAATGACTTATACCATTGCGGATCTTGAACAGCTTTCGGGCATTCAATCTCATACCATAAGGATATGGGAGCAAAGGTATAATGCGCTTACTCCAATGCGGTCTGAGGGCAATACGCGGTTTTATGATGATAAACAGCTGGTTAAACTTTTAAATATTGTAAGTTTAAATCAGTCTGGTTTAAAAATTTCCAAAATTTGTAAACTTTCTGAAGCTGATGTTAAGCGTCTTCTGGATAAAGAATACCATCAAGATTCATTAGATCTACAATCGGAATATTACATTACGCAGTTAATAAAGTTTGGGATCGATTTTGACGAAAAATCATTTTGCAGTTTACTGGATCAGGCCATCAGCATAAATGGTATATCCAACACTTATAAAAAAATTATGTACCCGATTTTGGTAAGATTGGGTTTTATGTGGTTAAAAGACGATATTTGTCCGGCCCATGAACATTTTTTAACCAACATTATCAGGCAGAAACTTTTCTCTGCCATAGATCAAATTCCAATAGTTGAAGAAGATAACAATACTTGGTTGCTTTTTCTTCCAGAGGATGAAGACCATGATATTGGCCTTCTTTATGCCAATTATTTTCTTCGATCGGTCAATCAAAAGGTGATTTTTTTAGGGAGTAAGGTTCCTTTAAGCTCGCTCGAGAAGGTTTTAGCGACACATAAAATAGATCATGTGTTGCTGTTTATGGTTAAAGCTAGGCAGATTAGTTATGCTCAGCATTATATCGACCAACTGGAAGCAATATTTCCATCAACCCCAATTCATTTGGCTGGTAATGTAAATATCTTTGAAAAAATTAGAAAATCAGATCACATCAATTGGATAAAAAGTTTAAACGATTTTGAAAATGCCATCCCAACCCATTTACCCCATGAAAGAACTGTTTGATCAATTATCCGCAGAATGCAGTAAGCTCACCACGAAAAGGTACAGCACAAGCTTTTCGCTTGGCATTTATTTTTTAGGCAAGGAGATTAGACAACCCATATATTCAATTTATGGTTTCGTTCGCCTAGCCGATGAAATTGTTGATAGTTTCCATCAATTCGATAAAAAATATTTATTGCAAAAATTTAAGGAAGATACTTTTGAGGCGATAGAAATGGGCATAAGCTTAAACCCTGTATTAAATGCTTTTCAAAAGATAATTAACCAATATCAAATTGACCATGAGTTGATTACGCTTTTTTTGAGAAGCATGGAAATGGATTTGAGTGAGCAGGTTTACACACCAGCGCTGTATGATGCGTACGTGCTGGGTTCGGCAGAGGTGGTGGGTTTAATGTGTTTAAAGGTTTTTACAAAAGGGGATGAGCAGGAATATCAACGTTTAAAACCTTACGCAATGAAGCTGGGTTCAGCTTTTCAAAAAGTTAATTTTTTAAGGGATGTAAAGGCCGATCATCAGGCATTGAAAAGAAGTTACTTCCCGAATGTAGATTTAGCGGTATTCTGTGATAACCAAAAGAAACAAATTGAGGAGGAAATTGAAGCCGAATTTAACGATGCACTTGTTGGCATAAAAATGTTACCATTACACTCAAGAAATGGCGTTTACTTAGCTTATGTTTACTACAAAAAGCTGTTTAACAAAATTAAAGGCTTAAGCGCAGAACGGATAATGACAGAGAGAATCCGAATCCCGAACCACCACAAAATTGGTTTAATGTTTGATTCTGTTATTCGCCATAAACTCAACGTGATTTAAGGACTAATTCCGCTCAATGACCGAACAAGTTATATTAGTTGATCAAAATGATCTGCCCATTGGGCATATGGAAAAAATGGAGGCTCATGTTAAGGGCGAGCTTCACAGAGCTTTTTCTATTTTCATCTTCAATTTTAATAATGAATTGCTTCTTCAACAACGTGCATTAGATAAGTACCACTCTGGTGGTTTGTGGACAAATACCTGCTGTAGTCACCAACGCGTAGGAGAAAGTAATATGGATGCCGCAAATCGCAGACTTTTCGAAGAAATGGGGATGCGTTGCAATTTAGAATATGGATTCAACTTTATCTATAAAGCACATTTTGAAAGTGGCTTGATTGAGCATGAATTCGATCATGTATTCTTTGGTATATCTGATGATCTTCCTGTAATTAATAAGGATGAGGTAGAAAGCTATCGGTATGTCAATCTAGCTTCTTTAAAATTAGATATTGATTCTCATCCTGAAATGTACACACCTTGGCTTAAAATCTGTTTAGACAAGGTGATTCTTCGTACCGAAATGGACTCAAAATAAAAACGGGCATACAGCCTAAGCCATATACCCGTATCTAAATTAACGCTCTCGAGGACAAATATAGGCTTTTTTCCATACTCGGCTAGTGATTAACAATTCTGTTACGTTTATATTATAATAGTATGATAAAAAACTTGAAGGCTGATTAAAACTTTTCACTTTTCTTTATTTAATTGTTTGACTATCATTAAAATAGATGTTTAACTATATTTTTTCTGACAATTTGAACAGTAGTAGGTTTGTCTGTGGGTTTTCCCTAATTCTTTCTTTTCTATGGGATGCCCTTTTGGACAGGTTTTCTGATTATATACTTCCCAGTGTTTGATTAAAGTTCCTTCCTTTCTCCACTTTAGAAAATCGAAACTGTAGGCGACAACCGCTTTGATGAGCAATTTGATTTTTGCAAGGGGTAAATCTTTAATTTTACTTAGAGGATGAATTTTTGCACGGTATAGTGCTTCATTTTTGATGATGTTGCCTACACCTGCAAAAATGTGTTGATCTAAAAGTATATCGCAAATGTGGGATTCTGGATTTTCTTTCAAGGTTTTGATGGCCTGTTTATCATCCCATTGATCAGACATAATATCTATCGACCAATCATATAAATCCTTGGCATTGCCTTCCAATAAATCAACTTTGCAGGTGTAGAAGTTAATTTGATCTTTTTTAAAAGTTAAGCCGAGTTTTAAGGGTGTTTTCTTGGTGTCATTAATGAGGTAGGTGCCAAAAAGCATCAAGTGGATTTGAATGGTAAAATCATTAAAACAAATTAAAAAATGCTTACCTAAAGTTCTAAATTCCTGCACTTTTTGGTGCAGAAGTCTGTCTTTAGCAATGGTTTTTACATTTCCAGAAACCTCAATAATTTCAGGCTTATGCAGAGGAAGATCATCGATCAGTTCTTTTAAAATTACAATGGATGGTCCCTCTGGCATGTTAAGCGGTTTTTACTTTTTTAAATTTGAAATTCTTTTTAATGAAATGGTTGAAATATCTCCCTTTCGATACGGAAGACTTGAGCATTTCAAAGGTTTTTAACGGTACATTTTTATACTGATAAACCATTCCGGTAACAAAGGTTATGGTTAATGATTTGGAAGTTGCATCATAACTGAAATGACTAATTACGGATGATGGCATATTTGCTAAAGTGATGTAATGCTCAGGATTCGTTCTTTAACTCTGATTCTTCTTTGGCCACCCGTATTTTTTCTTTCTTTAAGTCGATACGGATGATGTTGTACAAACTCATGTAAACATTTGCCATCCATACGATTGAAAAGCCCGCAACGATGTAGCCTCTCCAATCATCATAAAGTAGTGTATATTTAGTAATCAGCAGGATGATTAGAGTAACATAATGACTAAAACAGTATTCGCAGGTAAAAACATAAAAGAACTTGCGCTTAATGAGTTTATTGCAGTCTTTTGATTTACCCACGCAAAATTCTCTTGCTTCTCTAAAAATTTCTTCCTTGGTAACCGTCCATGCGATGCAGGCCACAGGAAGTGCGAGAATAAATAGGTTGTAAATGTGTGATTCCATGAGGATGAAAAAATGTTAAGAGGGATTGTTTAGACAACCTCAATTTGTAAATAATGTTTTGCTTAAGCCATAAACATTTTGTTTACATTTATGTTTACCAATAAACTATTATGGAAAGAACAGAAATTAGATCTCTACTTGAGGTCATCAATCAACAAGTAAGTTCTTCGGTTTTAGGCGGAATGGATGATGCGTATGAAGAACTTGAAACGATGGGTTTAATCACCATAAATCGCGATTCCATACAATGGGCATCAGCCATAACCCCTGCTGGAATTGCCTATCTGGGACACGACTAACATCAGTGCTCATTCAAAATTCTTTGATCCGATTATTCAGGTATTTCTTTTTAAATTTGCAGCATGTTGGAGGTTTTTTCTTAAATCCATCCGCTCACCTTTATGAATAATTTCGAATTAAGTTTACGAACGGTTAATGTTACCCGCTATGTTACTCCTTTGCGAGAGGGTGGCTCTATGCCCGCAATTGCCGAAGCCGACGATGGTTTTTTATACGTTTTAAAATTTCGTGGAGCGGGGCAGGGGCCTAGAGCGTTAATTGCTGAGTTGATTGGTGGCGAAATTGCCAGAATTTTAGGTTTCAAAGTGCCTGAATTGGTTTTTGCTCACTTAGATGAAGCTTTCGGCAGAACTGAACCTGATGAAGAAATTCAGGATTTATTAAAGGCTAGTGTGGGTTTAAATTTGGCCTTGCATTACCTTTCTGGCGCAATTACATTCGATCCCACTGTTACTGTGGTGGCTTCGAAATTGGCATCCCAAATTGTGTGGTTAGATTGTTTTTTAACCAATATGGACCGAACATGCCGAAATACAAATATGTTGCTATGGCATAAAGAGTTGTGGTTAATCGATCATGGTGCTGCCTTATACTTTCACCATTCTTGGCAAAATTGGAAAGTGCAAGCAGAAAAACCCTTTGTTTTAGTCAAAGATCATGTTCTGCTGCCTTGGGCATCCGAATTGGAATTGGTTGATAGGGAGTTTAAAGCCATTTTGAATACCGAAAACATTCGTGCTGTTGTTGATTTGATTCCAGATGTGTGGCTTGAAGAGGAAACAAATTTCGAAAGCAAAGAAGAACATCGTGATGCTTATGCGTATTTTTTAGAAACGCGATTGGCACATTCTGATATATTTTTAAAGGAAGCACAGCATGCAAGAGAAATTCTTATTTGAGTATGCTGTAATTCGGGTGATGCCTAGGGTAGAACGCGAAGAATTTCTTAACGTGGGTATTATTTTATTTTGCGCTAAAAAGAAATATCTCCAAAGCATTTTCTATTTAGATGAAAGCAAATTACTTGCATTCTCAAAGGATATTGATTTGGATGAAATAACCGCTAATCTGAAAGCTTTTGAGAAAATTAGTAATGGATTAGAGGGTTCTGGGCCAATAGGCAAATACGATCAGCCATCCCGCTTCAGATGGCTTACCGCAACCAGAAGTACGGTTTTACAATGTTCAAAAGTTCATCCTGGTTTCTGTGATGATCCAAATGAAACCTTGATGAAACTACATGAGGCTTTGGTTTTGTGATTTTTTTCATTTTCTTGGCTACCTAAAGGTTAGCTTTACTCATTTTTAACCCTTTTATACTGATTTCAATTGCCTAAAGAATATTTCAAAAATCTTCAAGACTTACTTCACGTAGAACGCGAAGAAGATTTACAATCATATTTAAAACTTACCGAAAATACTTCTGCTGCGGATAGGCGTGCGTTGGGTTTAACTTGGTACCCAATTGCAATCAGAAATACTGAAATTGGTCGTGGCGATTATTTAACCGTTGAATTGGAGCGCACCACACATCACGAATTTTCACATCAATTTAGATTTGGATCATCAGCTGTTTTATTTTCTAACCACGATGCTAAGGTTGATCGTATAGACGGCGTGATTACACATGTAGGTGGCCATAAAATGAAGATTAGCCTTCGGATAGATGAAATGCCCGACTGGGCAAGAGATGGTAAGCTTGGCGTTGATTTGCTATTTGATAACAACAGTTATGATGAAATGCAATTGGCGCTGAAACAAGCAACCAACCTCGCCGATCAACCATCAGAAAATAAGCTCATCAAAATATTAACCAAGGGGGATAAACCATCTTTTCAATCGGAAGAAAAGTTTATCCTCCCAAATGCCCTGAATGCATCGCAGCAACTTGCGGTAAATAAAATTGTTTCCGCAGATCATTTAGCGATTGTTCATGGTCCGCCTGGAACGGGTAAAACTACCACTCTTGTACAGGCCATTAAATCGTTGGTAAAGCACAGCGACCAAAAGATTTTGGTGGTTGCACCCAGCAATACAGCGGTTGACTTATTGACCGAAAAGCTTGCAAAAGAAGGTTTAAACGTTATTCGGGTTGGAAATCCAGCTCGGGTTTCTGAACATTTAATGGCCGCTACGCTTGATCATAAAATGGCAGACCATGCCGAAATGAAGAACATCAAAACCTTAAAAAAGCAGGCCAATGAGTATAAAAATATGGCTCATAAGTATAAGCGTAGTTTCGGTAAAGCGGAAAGAGATCAGCGCAAAGCCCTTTTTAATGAGGCACATAAGATTGGCAAGGAAGTAGAACAGTTGGAGCAATACATTATGGATAATTTGTTCAACAAGGCACAAATTATCACTGCTACTTTAGTTGGTGCAAATCATTACACGGTAAGAAACCTTACTTACAATACCATTATCATCGACGAGGCTGGCCAGGCTTTAGAACCTGCCTGTTGGATTCCTATTTTGAAAGCACAAAAGGTGGTATTGGCAGGTGATCATTTTCAATTATCACCTACTATAAAATCAAACGAAGCCGCCAGAAATGGGCTAAGCAAAACTTTGCTGGAGAAATCTGTGCACCTCCATCCAGAAGCTGTGGTATTGCTTAATGAGCAGTATAGA
Source organism: Pedobacter yonginensis (assembly GCF_003173595.1). Lineage (GTDB taxonomy): Bacteria > Bacteroidota > Bacteroidia > Sphingobacteriales > Sphingobacteriaceae > Pedobacter > Pedobacter yonginense. The sequence continues at coordinate 1,073,851 of NZ_QGNZ01000001.1, read as the reverse complement.
ATGAATGAAAAAATTATGAAATACTCATCGCAGGTATTTTATGAGGATCAATTGAGCGCACATGATTCGGTTGCCCATCATTTACTTTTTGCAGAAGATGAGGCATTAAGCTTTATTGATACGGCGGGATGTAGTTTTGATGAGAAATTGGATGGAACGAGTACAACCAATCCAGATGAAGCCAATTTCTTGATTAAACACTTAGTTAAGCTTGTGGAAGATTTAGCACAAAAAAAACTAACGAATAGCTTTCCAACATTTGCAATCATTTCACCATACAAGCAACAAATTCAAATTTTACAGCGTTTGGTAAAGGAGGAAGAAAAGCTATTTCCTTATCAGGCTTATATTTCGGTAAATACGATAGATAGTTTTCAAGGGCAGGAGCGCGATGTGGTTTACATCAGTTTAACACGGAGCAATCCTGAGGGCTCAATTGGTTTTCTGGCGGATACTAGAAGAATGAATGTTGCCATGACTAGGGCCAAGAAAAAACTTGTAGTTGTTGGAGATGGCTCAACCTTATCGAAATCAGCATTTTATGCCAATTTTATTCAATATGCAGAAAATTTAGGTGGATATCACAGTGCATGGGAATTTGTGGAATTATAAAAAAAATGATCTTTATCACTTTTTGGAATACTGTTGAAATCATTAATTTTGTTAAATTTGAAAAAAATCGTCCTATATCAAAATCTCTCAAATGACTACAAATCTGAAAATTTTAATTGCTGATGATAGCGAGTTGATGCGAATTGTAATGAGGGGCTTTTTTACCAAATTGCTCATTTCGCCAGAAATCAAACAAACATCCAGTCTATCCGAAACCTTTGAATTACTAAAAGGTGAAACTTTTGACCTATTGATCTTAGATATCAACATGCCGGATGGCGATAGCAGCCCCAAGACCGTGCAAGAAATCCATGCCATGCAGCCCGATTTAAAAGTGTGCATGTTTTCTTCAAACGACAAAGCTTTGTTCGCCCACAGTTACTACGAGGCTGGTGCTGTTGGTTTTATTCAAAAGGACGAAAATATGAATGCTTCCACCACTGAACTTGTTGATCAGCTGTTTGCGAGCTAAACTTTTTGTAATTTTTGATCTTCGAGTTTGCCAGAAATTGATGCGCCGGCAACTAATAGTTCTTGGGTGATTGTTTTGGTATATTCGATAATTTCGGCTTTAAAATCTTTAACTGAAGCACCTGACCTAATTTCTTCTAGTCTTTTTTCCCACTGGCCTGTAAGTTCAGCTTGGGCAATTTGTTTGTCTTTTACAACCTCGTAAACGGCTAATCCCTTTGTTGTTGGCACCAGATTGCGTTTCTCTCTGGTAATGTATTCTCTGGTAATGAGCGTTTCTATAATTGAGGCACGCGTTGCCGGGGTACCCAATCCACTGTCTTTCATGGCATAACGAAGTTCTTCATCTTCAATTTCCTTGCCCGAAGTTTCTAATGCCTTTAACAAAGAGGCTTCGTTGTACATGGGTTTTGGCTTGGTTTGCTTTTCTAGTAAAGACTTTTCTGTTATTGGCAGTTGTTCACCAACCGCAACTTTTGGTAAGGCTGCATTGTCTTCATCTTTTTTATCATCTTCTGTTTCGTTAAAAACAGCGCGCCATCCCGCAGAGCGGATTACCGTTCCATTGGCAATAAAAGTTAGGCCAGATTGTATCGTAATCTTTGTAATTTCCTTTAAACATTCCTGATGAAAAGCTTCAATCATTCGTCCAACAACCATGTCATAAACGGCCTGTTTATCACTGCTTAGGCCATAGGCAGCTTCCCCTGTGGGTAGAACGGCATGGTGATCGGTTACTTTCTTCGCGTTGACACTGCGTTTATTCAGTTTTGCCGTTTGTAAAAACTGAGCTTGTTTTCCAAAATCGGGATGATCGGTAAATTTTGAAATCAAATCGGGTACGCCAGCGAAAACATCATCGCCAATGTAGCGGCTTCCTGTACGCGGATAGGAAACCAATTTGCTTTCGTACAAATTTTGTAAAATGTTGAGGGTTTGATCGGCTGTAAATCCTTTCTTTTTATTGGCTTCTTGTTGCAAGCTGCTTAAATCGTGCAATAAAGGTGGCGGTTCTTTCCTTGGCTTTGCTTCTACAGCCGTTATATTTCCGCCGTTTGCAAAGCCTGATGGTACATCTTCAATTAATCCAAAAAGTTTTTCGGCCTCTGCTTTATCCTTATAATTGCTAATGGAAACGGCTTTAAAGGTTTGCTCGTCTTTAATCAGTTGAATGCTAATTTGATAGTACGTTTGTGGTACAAAATTTTTTATTTCCAAAAAACGAGCACAAATCATGGCAAGGGTAGGCGTTTGGACCCTTCCTAGGGAAAGAACAGTTCTATTCCCTGCCGAAATACTAAGGGCTTGGGTAGCGTTCATACCCACCAGCCAATCAGATTCTGATCGGCAGTGTGCGGAATTGAAAAGGGTATCGTAATCTGTGCCAGGTTTTAAATTTCTAAAACCATCTTTAATGGCTTCATCCGTTTGCGATGAAATCCACAAGCGTTTAAATGGCTTTTTGCATTTCAAATAATAATAAATGTATCTAAAAATCAGTTCGCCCTCGCGTCCAGCATCCGTTGCGACAATAATTTCAGATGCTTCATCAAACAATTTTTTGATGGTGTCCAGCTGTTTTCTAACGGCAGGGTCTTCAACAAAACCATCTTTGGTTTTTATTTTCCGAATGGCGAGCTTAAATTTTTGAGGCAGCATAGGTAAATGCTGTTTTCGCCAGCCAATAAAACCATAATCTTGCGGTGGTGCCAATTGTAAGAGATGCCCAAAAGCCCAAGTAAAGGAATATCCTTTACCTTCAATGTATCCATCTTTTCTGGTAGTCGCTCCAAAAACTTTAGCAAGTTCACGACCAACAGAGGGCTTTTCTGCAATTACAATCTTCATGAATTGAAATGGTTTTCTAAACCCCAAAGATGATTAAAATTATTTGTGTACAACCTAATTTTTTACTCACAACATAACCTATTGGCTTAGAAACCTTTTCTGCATTTTTGTGTTCGCAGGGTAGCTTTTAGTAACAAAATCGATTTATTAAAATCTAAAAAATAGATATGAATCAGCTTTACGAATTAGAAGGGTGTACGATTAAGGTGGATATAGAACCTAAACTTATTCGGGTGTATGGCAATGCAGAATTGTGGCGTTTTTTGGATGGAGCGCCGAGTTTAAGGTTTGATGTGTTGATAGATACCATCAAGAAAGATTATGAAAATCATCTTGGAAAGCCATTAATGATAACCAATGATTCTCTAATTGTAGAAATTGTTGCCCATGTATATTGCGATTACATTGGATTGATCTTCAATCGTTTAGTGAAAATTAGTTTGATACAAAGGTTAGTGACCAAACTTTTGAAAAGGGCGGAAATTGTAGATTGCGGTGAAAAAGGCGTTGATAGCAATCGGTGGCTGTGGGATTATTTAGCGAGATATAAATTACAGATTGTTAAACTTTTACCCAAAAAACTCAATTCAACCAAGTTAAAACAGCATTAATCCATATTTGCTGCCAACACATCTTCTCGGTTTAAAACCATACTTGCCGCCAATTGCTCGTTTAAAAACTGTGAATTATAAGCTTGATCTGAATTGTTGATGAACATCACCGTTCGATCAGAAATGGTATTAATGACTTGATTGGCCAATTTGGAGTTTACCGCAGGGCAACCCTGACTTCTGCCCAATCTACCCAATTGATTGATACTTTCCTGGCAAACGTAATCTGCACCATGTACCACTATAGCCCTTTCTCTGGCGTTGTTGTTAAAACCCAAATCCATTCCATCTAATTTCAAAGAGCGCCCGTGCTTACCAAAGTAAGTTTCGCCTGTTAAATAGAAGCCGATGCTGCTTTGGTTTGAATTGATGTTATTGGAAAAACTGCTTGGTTTATCGCCTCCACTGTTTTGTCCATGTGCTACCCAAGTATTCAAAAGCAGTTCTTTTTTATCTAAATCAATAATATAAAGACGCTTTTTAGAACTTTCTTGATCGAAATCGGCAATGGTTAAAATGGATTTTGAATGCAGCAAACCAGCATATTTCAAGTTGTAAAATCCAGTTAAAGCCTTTTCGAAAACGACTTCGCTTAATCCAGCAGAATCTAAATGTGCGGTGTGATATAAGTTTGAAATGTAGCGACTGTATAAACTGTCTTGCGCTATATTTTTTACCGTTTGTTCTTGTGTGTGTGGAGCTTCTTTCGCTTTCCAACCTGTTCCGACAATGCTGATACTCACCAAAATAATCGTAGCAATGCCCAAGATGTTTCTCTTCATTAAAAGGATGTTTGTTTCAAATATAGAATAAGTATTACGATGAGAAAATAGATTTGTTGTGTCTGTTTAAATTGTCAGGATGTTTAGCAGTGTTCCTTTACATTAAGATGACAATAATAGATCTTTTTATAACCATTTGGAATGCCCTTTGAAATTAAATGTGTGATTATCACCAACAAAGCACGACCTTAGATGTTGTCATTTAAAGCTTTACAGAATGAAAATTTTACTTACAGGCGCAAACGGTTATATTGGAACTCGACTTTTGCCATTGCTTTTAGAAGAGAAGCACGAAGTGGTTTGTATGGTCCGCGATAAAAGAAGATTTGCGCTGCAATCTGATTTGAGTGACGAGGTTACCATTATTAATGGTGATTTATTAAATGCAGACACCTTAACAGAAATTCCTAATGATATTGATGCGGCCTATTATCTGGTGCATTCCATGTCATCAAGCGATGCAAAGTTTGAAGAGATGGAGAAAACATCTTCGGAAAATTTCTCCTCGGCGATACAAAAAACCAATTGCAAGCAAATTATCTACTTAACTGGCATTGCCAACGACGATCATTTATCAAAACATTTAGGATCTCGGTTGGCTGTTGAAGATGAACTTAAAGCATCAGGAATTGCTTGTACAATTTTGAGGGCAGCAATTATAATTGGTTCTGGAAGTGCTTCATTTGAAATTATTAGAGATTTAACCGAAAAGATTCCGGTTATGATCACCCCGAAGTGGGTGAAAACACGCTGTCAGCCCATTGGTATTAGAGATGTATTGGCTTATTTAACAGGTGTTTTGCATAATGAGAAATCATATAATGAAACCTTCGATATTGGTGGGCCTGATGTGTTAACCTATCGAGCTATGCTTCAGGGCTATGCAGATGAAAGGGGCCTGAAACGGTGGATCATTACCTTGCCCGTGTTAACACCCAGGTTATCATCTCTTTGGTTAAACATCATCACACCCGTACCTTATTCGCTTGCCCGTAGTTTGGTGGATAGCATGAAGAACGAAGTGGTTTGTAAAGACAATAGAATACACGAAGTGGTACCCAGAAAATGTTTAACCTACGCTGAAGCACTTCATTTAGCTTTCGAAAAGATTGATCAGAATTCTATTGTTTCGAGTTGGAAAGATGCGCTTAATAGAGGTTATCTGACTTCAAACTTTATGGATCAAATCAAAGTTCCGCAAAATGGCACTTTACAATATAAAGTTAGAATGCCTTTTGAGCGTAAGGCTGAAGAGGTTTTCGATAACATTTGGAGCATAGGGGGCAATCGGGGCTGGTACTATATGGATTGGCTTTGGCACTTTAGAGGATTCTTAGATAAAATGTTTGGAGGCGTTGGCACCAGAAGGGGGCGCACCAGCAATACCGATATACAAGCTGGCGATGTTTTGGATTTTTGGCGGGTACTGCTTGCCGATAAGAAAAGTAAAAGGTTGCTCTTGTTTGCCGAAATGAAAGTGCCTGGAGAAGCTTGGCTGGAACTGAAATTAATTGATTTTCATGGCAAAGCTTTTCTATCGCAAATTGCTACTTTTAGGCCAAAAGGCTTATGGGGCAGAATGTATTGGTACGCCATGTGGCCTTTCCACGTTGTGTTATTTAAGGGGATGGCGAAGCAGATTACAACATATAAACCAGAAAGTTAAATCATTTGTCTATTTTTACGGCTTAATATCAAACAAATGCCTAATCAAGATAAAGATTATTCTTTCTGGACCAAATACAAGCGTTTCGCATCTACAGAAATTATTATGTATTTGATTATGATTATTGGTATTGCCCTCGGCATTCTTATTTTGAGCTAAGTTCGGTTTAGGCCTAATTGAGAAAGGCTAAAACAAATCAACATCCATTATAAGGTGCTGAAATCAATTCGGCATTACGGACTAAGTCAAAAGATGATTATAGAATGTCTTTCAGGTTATATGCTAATTTTTCACCTAGGTTATTTTAAGCTAAGCGCCAATTTCAAATAATCTGCCGAATTTACATCCGCAATAAACTTCGAAAAGGCTTCATAACTTGTAGCGGGGAACGTACCATCATTCAGCACAAATTTTCTGTAATAAGTGAGCTTTTTGCCATCGATAGTAGTTTTTGAAATATACTCACCAAAAGGACTTTTCAAATTTTTGCGCTCTGGCTTAATAAATTCCATTTGAACGTTATCGGGTAGCGTGTAAGTAATTTCATCCTCATCGGTAAATCCACGATTCAGGTACACAGGCAAGGTTCTGTTCCGCACCTCAGGAATCGATTTTTTAATGTTGAATGCGTTCAGTTGTAAAAACATCTTCTGCGCATTAACCGGCGCGTAATTTTTAATGTTGATGTCGATATTTTCAGTAACTTCTGGATGTATATCTTTTTTTTGACTATAGATAACTGATTGAAAATCAATATTATCTATGTCGTAATAATCTTTAAGCAGTTTGTGCTGTTCGGCGACGGGTTTACCAATAATGTGCTCTTGATTATCGTACTGGGCACCAGAAAAAACAGTATTTACTTTTCCCGTAACGTTTCCATCGGCTTTCAAAATCAAATCTGCCTTTCTAATCTGAAGGTTGTTTTCTGTGGTCAATTTTGGCGTGTGGAGCAATTTTCCACCTTCAGCTGTACAGGCTAATACTAGCCTATCGTCTGTAAAATCACTTAAAAAGCCGAATGGAATTTTTTGACTCGTACATTCCAGCCAAGTGGTATCGCCCTTTAGCGGCATGCATAAAATGATGTGATTGCCTTGCACCATGCTGGCATAACTTGCATCGAAACTTTTTTTGGTACTGCCAGCCTCTACCACGCAGTAATAAGAATCGATGTTTACTGCCCTCAATAGGCTTTGCATATAGTTTACTAATGCTTTGCAATCCCCATATCCCAATCGATCTACCTCTGAGGCCGGCACGGGTTGGAAACCACCTATTCCGATTTGAACACTGATATAACGGGTTTTATCTTGGAGATATTGGTAAATTTTTCTGGCTTTATCTTGATCCGTCTTTTCATCTTTCACAAGATTTTTAATGTACTCAATTGTAGATGGAGCGAGTTCATTTCTTCCTTTCAATAAATCATCATAAATCCATTTGCCTAAATCCTGCCAATTGGAATAGCTTCCCCTTTTACCAAAATAAGTAAATTGTTGAGGGGCAATTTTTACGCTCGTTTCATAGCTTTCGGCATCCGGACTGTAGGGTTCTGTTTTTACCGCTACCACATTGCTTACTTTCCAAATGCGTGTTATTTGCTTTTCGGTACGGCTTTCTTCAGGTTCACCAGAAAAATTTTGAGCTTTAATTCTAACCACATCCGTGGGTCTACAAATAAAGGTGTACCTGCTTTTTTCAATCGAAACATCGTTACCGGGTTTCGGTACCCAGTCTGGTATAATCAGGTTTTGCTTGCTCCTAATTTCGAAATTATAAACTATGGTATATGGAAATTGATTAATAGAGGGTAGGTAGTGCTTTATACGGCTATCCACAAATAAAGAGAAACCATCTGCTGCGCTAACATCGGCGAAATTGTTTTGGTTAAATTTACTGATGAGCATGCCTGATGCGTTGTATATCTCTCCTTTGATACTTTTGATAGATACGTTTTTATCATAATGCAAAACCAATCGAGCATCTTCTTCACCATTCTCATTAAATACGGTAATTGCCTTTTTTACATTAAGCATCACATTGTCGGGAGATTGCATATCCACAACGCGTTCCTCATTCCTAATGCAAGAATTGGCCCTATTGCGCAGATTTGAAGGAATTAAATCAACGTCGTAATTGTCTTGGCAAAAAACAGGATTTGATAGGAAACAGAGCAATATAAAAGTGATGATTGACCTCATTTAGCGTTTTTTAAATAGAAGTTCTGTTTTTTGGTTTTGGATAATTTTACTGTAAAACGCCTTCAGTACCAAATATTCTTCTGCCGGGTATATGGCATTATTAAACTGTAAAATTTGGTTGCAGGAAATTGAATGATCCTGAAAAGTAGTTTGGAGCAAGTATTTTCCACCATTGTTCGGTAGGCCAATAGCCATGTCCTTGGGTTTTTCCAGTAATTCATATTGATCTGGCATGGCGATATTGATGATTATTCGTTCATCAGAAGCTGTACCTAAATCGATTGGATAGGTTCTGTCATTTAAGTTATATGGGTTTTTGGTAATGGTATTAATGAAAAACGGACTTAAATAGAATTGCGATGTAATGCCATCGTAAACCGTAAATTCTACGTCGTAACGCTCAGTTAAAGCATTTTCTACGCTATCCAAATTTTCAATTGTTTGATTTAAAATCTTAATTTTGGGCAGTCGATCATCCAATTTCTCTACATACTCATCGGTAGAACTGTAACGTTTGATGTCTTTTCTTTTGTTATAAGCTGCATATCCAAAACTGTGCGTGGTAATGGTGCCGATAATTTTACCGTCTTCATTCAGTTTGCCTGTTAAAATGTAGCTGGTCATCGTTTTTTGCGATGCTTTTAAATCCATCCAGTAAGAGGCCTTTTTTAAATTAATTACTCTACCTTGATCGTTTATGCAACGCAGTGGTAATAATCCGAAGGGTAGGAGCGGTTCTGATGCATCTAAAAGGTAGCTTTGATCGCCGATATTTACTTTGGCCACCACATAATTAAAATCGCTTACCACAGGGTACAGCTTGTTTACCGTTCCATTATCACGGGTAGAAAGAATTACGGCTTCTGCATCTAAATTTGCGGTTAGGAGTGCCGAAATTAGATTTAAGTTGATGTCGCCAGTATTTCCTGATCGAAGTTCCAAGGATTTTTTAATGTTGTCTTCAGAGTACATGCCAACATAATTGTTCCACTTAATTTGTTTTTTTACGTAATTATAAATGGCTTTGGCTTTGCTTAAATCGTCAGTTGCATCTTTCGTTATGGTTGGGATAAGATCTTTGTACACATCTTTTCGTTTCATCTGTAACCCGAAACTTTTATCGGTTGCCAACTCATAATTGATGTCTTCCCATTTTTTTGTGTAGGCTGTTTTGCCGCCATTAAGATTTTGTACCTCAGCTAATTCAAAGTAAATGGCAGATTTGAAGTTGCTCGGTGCTGTCATATTTTCTTCCTCAATAAATGCGGGCACGTTTTTCATGAGATAGGTAATTTTCGAACAATCAATGGTTGCGCCAGATAACCTTAAACATTCTTTAGCAAGTTCTACCTTTTGATCAGATAATTTTTGACTTCCGCGCAGGGAAACATTGTATGTGTAAATGCCCGGGATGTAAACCAGATATTCGCTATGTACTTTGGGGATATTGCTTTGAAATTCCCAAGTTTTGAAGTTAAATAAGTTTGGAGAGTTTAAACGATAGCTATACTCTATAACAGAACCCTCTTTAAGGTTGGGCAATGTGAATTTAGCGAGCATTAAATATTTGGATTTATTTTCAAGAAAAACACTCTTTTTATCCATAGCAGTTGCCACGAATTGGCCATTTTCAAAATTAAATGTTGATGCTTTTAAATCGGTAATGGTTTCTTCTCTGGTTTTATCCTTATACAAAGGGATGATGATGTTGGCATGATCAAAGCCTTCTTTGGAATAGATTTTGATTTTAACATGGTGTTCGAAAACGAGTTCTAAAGATCCCTTACTATCGTTTAGCTGAATAGAAGCGGTTCCAAACTCTTTTAAAACCACAGCATTGGCATTACTATCGAGTTGTTTTTTATCGAATTGATAATCATCAAATGTGATGGTTCCGAAGCTAAAGTTTTGAGCGTAAGCGGAAAAGCTTAATAGAAATAGGATAATTGTGGCTAGCGTATTTTTCATTAAGAGCGTTTAATAATTAAATGGCAATTTAAAGTTAGCAAGTAAGATTAAGAAATAATTTTACAATTATATTTTCAAATTAGTTACCGCTTTTAAGGAAGTAATGAAACCTTTTTAGCATTTTTGAATAAAAATAGTTTAGAACGTTGGTGACAAATCAATGTCTCAATCTCACATCATAAAATAATGAAATTAAATTTAAAACGTCCCTTAGCATTTTTCGATTTAGAGGCTACTGGTGTAAATGTTGGCGCGGATAGAATTGTCGAAATTGCAGTTTTAAAAGCCATGCCAGATGGTTCGGAAGTGGTTAAAACGTGGCGTGTAAATCCAGAAATGCCCATTCCACTACAAACATCCCTGATTCATGGAATTTATGATGAAGACATTGCAGATGCGCCCACATTTAAAACCCTAGCGCCAGAAATTGCCGAATTTATTGGAGAAAGCGATTTAGCCGGTTACAACTCGAACAAATTTGATATTCCAATGCTGTTAGAAGAATTTTTAAGGGCTGATGTGGATTTTGATATGAACGACAGAAAGTTTGTTGATGTGCAAAACATTTTCCACCAGATGGAGCAACGTACACTAAAGGCAGCCTATAAATTTTATTGTCAGGAAGATTTAGTTAATGCCCATGCCGCAGAGGCAGATGTTATTGCAACTTACAAGGTTTTGTTGGGACAGTTGGAAATGTACAAGGAAACGGAGTTTGAAAGTAAGCAAGGGGTAAAAAGCATTCCTGTGGTAAATGATGTTGATGCACTGCATGTTTTTACCAACATCAATAAGCCTGTAGATTTTGCGGGAAGAATGGTTTACAACGACAATAACGAAGTTTGTTTCAATTTTGGCAAGCACAAAGGTAAAACTACCGAACAGGTTTTCTCTGTGGAACCGAGCTACTATGCATGGATGAAACAAGGTGATTTTCCGTTATACACCAAAAAGAAATTGGACGAAGAATGGGCTAAGTTTAATGCCAAGAAACATGAGAATAGAGCACCACGTCCACAAAATCCATCTCCAGCAAACAAGCCTTACCAAAAACCGGCACCTCAGCCAAAAAAGGAAAAACCTGCCGAGCCGATTAACACCGACATGTTAGAGCAGTTGAAAATGAAGTTTGGGAAATAATCCTACTGCCCCAATTCGATAACATGTTATCCTTGAGTTAACTATATATGATAAAGTTTTTTAAAATTGTTTTTGCCTTATCCATTCTCGCAGGATCAGTTTGCGCACAAACACAGTTGCCTATAGAGCCAATCTTTCAAAATACGTACGCGAAAGGTACTAGAAATGTAGATGGTAAACCAGGTCAAAAATATTGGCAAAATATCGCTAATTATAACTTAAAGGTTAATTTTAACCCAGCTAGCCGACTGCTAAAAGGAAGTGTCGAGGTGGTGTACACCAACCACAGTCCAGATACCTTAAAAGAAATTTGGTTTAAGCTTTACCCTAATTTGTACAAGAAGGGTACGCCAAGAAAGACTAAATTTGCAGAATCGGATTTGGGTGAAGGGGTGAACATCAACAAAATGGTTTCCAATGGGAAAACGATAAGCAATTTTAAGATTGACGGAACCAACATGACCGTTAATGTTCCTGCGGTGTTGCCAGGAAAATCCATCACCTTTTCTATTGATTACCATTACACATTAAATCGGGGGTCGCACATGCGCACCGGACAGGTAGATGAAGGTTCGCATTTTGTGGCTTATTTTTTTCCTCGAATTGCCGTTTATGATGATGTAGATGGTTGGAATAAATTTCCATATACCGGTTCGGAAGAATTTTATAACGACTTTGATCATTTCAATGCCGAAATTACCGTACCGGGTGGTTATGGGGTTTGGGCCACTGGCGATTTAAAAAATGCATCTTCTGTTTTTCAAAAAGATGTGGTGAAACGAATGTTATCGGCCGAAAAAAATGATGCTGTTATAGATGTAATCACGGAAAAAGATTTAGCCGAAAAGAAAGTTACCCAGCCAAATCCGTTCAATACATTCAAGTTTGAAGCGAAGAATGTTACCGATTTTGTTTTTGCTTTGAGCGACCATTATTTATGGAAATCTTCCAGTTTGGTTGTAGATCCGACTACAAAAAGGAGAACCCGCGTTGATGCTGTTTTTAATCCAAAGCATAAAGATTATTATGAAGTGATTGATTTTGCCCGCAAAACGGTCGAATCCATGAGTTATAAGTTCCCAAAATGGCCCTTTCCTTACAATCACGAAACTATTTTTGATGGCTTAGACCAAATGGAATATCCAATGATGGTTAATGATAATCCAGTTGACAATCGGGCTGATGCCATTACTTTAACAGATCATGAAATTTTTCATACGATGTTCCCTTTTTACATGGGCATAAACGAAACCAAATACGGTTGGATGGATGAAGGTTGGGCCACAATAGGTGAGTGGCTTATATCGCCGATGATTGATTCTACGATAGTTGATGAATACGGCATCCAGCCAACAGCCTCATCATCAGGTGGAAAAGATGATACTCCAATTATGACGCTTACCCCAGATCTTAGAGGTTCTGGTTCCTTTACCAACTCTTACCCAAAGCCTGGTTTAGCCTATTTATACATAAAAGATTATTTGGGGGAAGAATTGTTTACAAAAGCTTTGCACACTTACATCAAAAATTGGAATGGTAAACACCCTATGCCCTATGATTTCTTTTACAGCATAAATGCTGGCAGTGGCAAAAATTTGAATTGGTTTTGGAAAGCTTGGTTCTTTGAAGGGGGCGTTACAGACATGGCCATCAAAGCCGTAAGCAAAACAGCAGATGGCTATTCAATTATCATTGAAAATAAGAGCATTAAGCCTTTACCAATCGACTTAACGCTAAGCTACAGCAACGGAACTGTTGAAAAAAATCACAGTACAATTGGCGTTTGGGAAAAAGGAAACAAACAGGTTGTAATTGACATTAAAACCAATAAAACACTTGAAAAAGTAGTGATGGGTAGTGCCCACATACCAGATAAAGTGAAAAGTGATAATAGTTATTCGGTTAATTAAGGGATTTAGTTTAAGAAGATTTTAAGAAATCGATATTTCTTTTTAAACCTTTAAACTTGGTGCGCTTAACCGCAGAACCTTTAAAGACTTTGGTGAAGACCTCATCCGTTAGCTCGATGAGGTCTTTCTCATTTAAATCCAGCAAGCCTTTTTGCGGATTAAAAGCTTCTTCATTGTGTGCTTTAGAAAAACGGTTCCAAGGGCAAACGTCCTGACAAATATCGCAGCCAAACATCCAATTGGCCATTTTATCTTTAAACTCTGTTGGGATTTCTTCTTTCAACTCGATGGTGAGGTAAGAAATACACTTTGATGCATCTACAACTTGTGGAGCAATGATGGCGTCAGTAGGGCAGGCATCCAAGCAGCGCGTACACGTACCACAGTGGTCGGTTTGGAAAGGATAATCGTAGTCCAGCTCCAAATCAATAATTAATTCTGCCAAAAAGAAGAAAGAACCATCCGTTTTGCTAATCAGATTCGAGTTTTTCCCAACCCAACCGATTCCAGATTTTTTGGCCCAAGCCCGATCCAAAACCGGAGCCGAATCAACGAAAGCTCTGCCAGATACTTCACCGATATTTTCTTCAATAAAGGATAAGAGGAATTTTAGCTTTTCTTTGATTACCGTGTGATAATCCTGCCCATAAGCGTATTTGGAAATTTTTGGTGCATGAACATCTGTTTGGTTTTCTTTTGTATAATAGTTTAAAGATAAGGAGATTACAGACTTCGCATCATCAACCAATAACCGTGGGTCTAATCGTTTATCGAAGTAATTTTCCATGTATTTCATTTCTCCATGGTGGTTATTTTTCAGCCATTTCTCTAAGCGGGGGGCTTCTTCTTCTAAAAACTCGGCTTTCGAAATTCCACAAGATAAAAAGCCTAGGCGAATGGCTTCATCTTTAATTAATTGGCTATATTTTGCAGAATTGTTGTACACAGATTTACAAAGATAGGGCTTATGTTTTAAAACCTTTTTACTAATCGCTTGTTGTAAAATAAGAAAACTAAATTAATTAATTACTGGCTTCTGAATGGTTAGAAGCCTTTACTCAAATAAGAAAATGGAAAATATAGATCCAAAACATGTCGAGTCTGGGGAAGCTCCGAAACCGATAGAGAAAGATTACGAAAGTCATAAAGAAGATCCAGGACCCGCGAAACCTGCTGTAACCGAAAGGGATGAAAATGGAGCAGGCTCGGTTTTGAAATGGATTCTGCCAATCGCCGTGATTATAGGCTTAATTGTGTGGTTAGCGCTTAGAAAATAATTAGCTTTAGATTAAATTTGAAATGCCGGTAAGTGATGTTGCCGGCATTTTTATTTTAGTTAGGATTTGCTAAGCTTTATTTTAAAAGCTTTGTTTGATACAAATCTGTTCTTCTGTCTTTTAAAACCTTTACAGTGCCATAGTGATGCAATTCATCCAATAAATGCAAATCCACATCTACCACAAGAACCATCTCCGTATTTGGGGTTGCTTCGGCCTTCACGGCATTGGTAGGAAAGGCAAAATCTGAAGGAGTAAACACCGCAGATTGTGCAAACTGTATATCCATGTTGTTTACCTTCGGGAGGTTACCCACGCAGCCTGCAATAGCTACATAACATTCATTTTCTATGGCTCTGGCTTGGGCGCAGTGGCGCACACGTGTATAGCCATTTTGGGTATCAGTTAAAAATGGAACAAATAATATTTGCATCCCTTGATCTGCATAAATACGACTCAACTCTGGAAATTCTACATCGTAACAGATCAAAATGCCCACTTTGCCACAATCGGTATCAAATACCTGTACCTTGTCGCCGCCCACCATTCCGTAATACTTTTGCTCGTTGGGTGTGATGTGGATTTTTCTATACTCATCAATTTTTCCAGTTCTATGGCATAAGTATGTAGCATTGTATAATTTACCATCTTCCAGCAAAGGCATGCTTCCGGTGATGATATTTACGTTATAACTGAGGGCATACTCGTGCATCCTATCCACAATTTCCTTCGTTTTTTCTGCCAATTTCCGCATGGCCTCAACTTCTGGTAAGTGATTGTAGGGCTGAAGGAGCGGCGTATTGAACAGCTCTGGAAACATGATAAAATCTGATTTGTAACCGCTCAATGCATCGACAAAAAATTCCACCTGCTCATAAAAAACATCCATATCGGGGAATAAGCGCATTTCCCACTGTACCAAACCTAAGCGAATGGTCATGGCCGAACGTGCCGATGCATCTATTCCTTGATAGTAAATGTTATTCCATTCAATCAAAGTTGCATATTCTTTCGACTCACGATCGCCAGGTAAATAGTTTTTTAATACCTTTCTAACGTGGAAGTCATTTGAAATTTGAAAGGTTAAGGTTGGATCGTAAATTTCTTTGGATTTTACTTTGTCTATATATTGTCTCGGACTTAATTCCTTTGCATGGGCATGGTAGCCTGGAATACGTCCGCCGGCAATGATACTTTTTAAGTTTAAGCTTTCGCAAAGTTCTTTTCGGGCTTCATATAACCTTCTACCCAATCGCAAGCCCCTAAACTCTGGATGGACAAAAATTTCGATTCCGTAAAGTGTGTCGCCATTAGGATCGTGGGTAGAAAAGGAGTAATCGCCGGTAATCAGTTTATAGGTATGCCGATCTCCATATTCATCATACTCTACAATTATGGCCAACGAACAGGCTACTACTTTATCATCAACTGCAATACAGAGTTGCCCTTCTGGAAAGATCGTTAAAAGTTTAGCGATGCTTGATTTTGGCCAAATTGATCCGCCCATACTATCATAGGCTTGCAGCATGGATTCCTTTAAATCGTTATAATCTTCGAGGGTTAATTTTCGTAATTCGATATTCATAAAATGTTTGGTTTACAATTAGGAACAGAACAGATGCTTCAATGTTTGTTTTCGGATCACTTTACCGCTAAAAAATATAAATTACCATACTCCTTTTAGGAATAAATAGTTTTATTTGGTATGTTTAATCATGACAGAAAATGAAATTATATACATTATAAGAGGGAGTATTTTTAGAGTGTACAACACGCTTGGTCCTGGACTTTTAGAATCGGCTTACGAGGCAGCTTTGAAATATGAATTGGAGAAATCTGGATTACAGGTTCGAAGTCAGGTTGCCTTACCGATGATTTACGAAAATATTTGAGTTGATGTTGGTTATAGATTGGATTTGGTAGTAGAAGTTAAAGTAATTATTGAGTTAAAATCTGTTGAAATGATGCTGAAAGTTCATCATAAGCAATTACTTACCTATTTAAAGTTATCGGGGATTAAACTCGGTTTGTTGGTTAATTTTAATACGGATAACATTGCAGATAGTATTTATAGGAAAGCTTATGGTTTGAAAGATTTTTGAAGTTGTTTTTTGCAGATAAGGGTGGGAGATTTGAGGAGATAGGAAGGATTTTTTCTTTTTTCCCCGCAGATGGACGCAGATAAGGGACGCAGATTTAAGGAGACACGAAGAATTGAACTTGGGGAAGGATTTTTTATTTTTTTCCCCGCAGATGGACGCAGATAAGGGACGCAGATTTAAGGAGATAGCACGGATTGAATCTAGGGGATGGATTTTTTTTCCCGCAGATGGGCACAGATAAGGGACGCAGATTTAAGGAGATAAATTTTAGTTTTTGGGTATAAGGGTTGGTGCGATAATAAATGTTGTGACCTAAATCTGTCTTGATTGGTCGTTTTATCGTTTGAAATTTGAGGGAAATCTTGGAACTAGAACAACTTTCCTGTTTGCCCTGGATAATTTTTCTTCAAATGTTTGTAAGCTGCCTCCGTAACCTCACGACCTCTAGATGTACGCATGATGTAGCCCTCCTGAATTAAAAATGGCTCATAAACCTCTTCGATGGTACCCTCGTCTTCTCCAACAGCAGTTGCAATGGTTTTTAAACCCACTGGGCCACCTTTAAATTTATCAATTATCGTTACCAGAATTTTGTTGTCCATTTCATCCAAGCCATGCTCATCAACATTTAACGCATTTAAGGCATAGCGAGCAATTTCGGTGTCGATGTTGCCATTACCTTTAATTTGTGCAAAATCTCTTGTTCTTCGCAGTAGTGCATTGGCGATACGGGGTGTCCCACGGCTTCTGCGGGCAATCTCATATGCACCCTCGTCGTTAATTGGAGTTTTTAAAATATCTGATGACCGTAATACGATTGTGGTTAATAGTTTGGCGTCGTAATAAGCTAAACGTGCATTGATGCCAAAACGGGCTCTTAATGGGGCCGTTAACAAACCAGAGCGTGTAGTTGCACCAACGAGCGTAAATGGGTTCAAAGAGATCTGTACAGAACGGGCATTTGGTCCAGTTTCTAACATGATGTCTATTTTGAAATCTTCCATGGCAGAATATAAATACTCTTCAACAAGGGGAGATAAACGATGAATTTCATCAATAAATAAAATATCACCGGTATCTAAACCTGTTAACAAGCCCGCTAAGTCGCCAGGTTTATCCAGCACTGGGCCAGAAGTAACTTTAATGCCAGCACCCATTTCATTCGCTATGATGTAAGAAAGTGTAGTTTTGCCCAATCCCGGAGGTCCATGCAGCAACACATGATCCAAAGCTTCGCCACGCAGTTTAGCGGCCTGAACAAAAATCCTGAGATTTTCCATTACTTTTTCCTGCCCCGTAAAATCTTCGAAAGCTTGTGGTCTTAAAACCCGCTCTATATCGCGATCAGTTGGGGTTAAGTGGCTTGCCTCTGGATCCAGATTTTCATTCATATTTGATATCAGGTGTTGGTGTTATGGTATGGTCGAATACTATACTGCAATATTTGGCTAAATTAAAACAAAATACTCAAATTATTAGCATTTTGTTTTCGGTAAAGTGGTGTTTAAGAATTCGGTTTTTTAAATTTATCAGAAACCACCATATCTTTTGATCCGGCGGTGTATTTGTAAAAGCCTTCACCAGTTTTGATGCCTTTTCTTCCAGCAGCAACCATATTAACCAATAACGGACATGGTGCATATTTAGGATTTCCAAAACCATCGTGCAAAACCTTTAAAATAGCCAAACAAACATCTAGACCGATAAAATCTGCCAATTGTAAAGGCCCCATCGGATGTGCCATCCCCAATTTCATAACGGTATCAATCTCATAAACACCTGCTATACCCTCAAACAAAGTGTATATGGCCTCATTAATCATTGGCATTAAAATTCTGTTGGCTACAAAACCAGGGTAATCGTTTACCTCAACCGGGACTTTTTGCAGGCTTTCGGAAAGTGACATAATCAGCTGAGTCGTTTCGTCACTGGTTTGATAACCTCTAATCACCTCAACCAATTTCATTACGGGTACGGGATTCATAAAGTGCATTCCAATTACTTTATCGCCACGTTGAGTAACAGATGCAATTTGAGTAATGGAAATAGAGGATGTATTTGATGCCAAAATAGCTTCATTTGGCGCTGATTGATCAATCTCTTTAAAAATCTTCAGCTTTAGATCGATGTTTTCAGTTGCCGCTTCTACTACTAAATCAGCTTCTTTTACACCCTCTGAAATAGAGGTGAAAGTGAGTATGTTTTTTAGCGTCGCTGTTTTCTGATCATCTGTCAACGTGCCTTTCGAAACTTGTCTGTCTAAATTTTTAGTGATGGTTTGCAATGCCTGATCGAGCGCATTTGGATTTACATCGATAAGATTAACTTGAAAACCGAATTGAGCAAAGGTATGTGCAATGCCATTGCCCATTGTACCCGATCCGATGACTGAAATTTTTTCTATCATTTTGGTTAGTTTTTCGACTTAAAAAGATTGAGTTTTTTTGTAAGTTGGTTTTGTCCTATAAATCTTAAATTATGGGGCTAATCTAGTTTTCACCCATTCTTTTTTGATCCATTCGTAGTTAATCCTGTCGTGTAAACGGCTGCGTCTGCCTTGCCAAAATTCTATCCTTGTTGGCTTAACAATGTACCCACCCCAGTGCGCCGGTTTGGCTACCATTTTATCCTCATTCTTTTTACTAAATTCTTCGAAACGTTCTTCTAAAAAAGCTCTGTCGGGAACTACCTGGCTTTGTGGAGATACAATGGCTCCGATTTGACTTGCTTTTGGGCGGGTAAGGAAGTAAGCCTCAGAGGTTTCCTTATCTAGTTTCTCAACAGATCCTTCTATTCTTACCTGTCTCTCCAACTCTGGCCAAAAGAAAACTAGGCAGGCATAAGGGTTCCTTTTTAATTCTTTCCCCTTTGCGCTTAAGTAATTGGTAAAGAAGCGGAATCCATCTTCATCAACACCTTTCAGTAATACGATGCGAGCATCGGGTCTGCCTGATTTATCTGCGGTAGCCAAAGTCATCACATTAGGCTCATAAATTTTTGCTTCAACGGCGTGGTCGAACCATTTTTTAAACTGAGTAATGGGGTTATCATCTACGTCAGTTTCGTCTAATGTTGCGCTTTTGTAATCTTGGCGCAGGTTTTGTAGAAATTCATTTGTAACTTGCATTTAACAAAAATAGGCATCTTTTATGGTGCTACAAATGATATTTATCATGCTGAACAATATAAAACCAAAAACAGGCCGAATACTGATCTCAGAACCCTTTATGGCCGATCCAAATTTTAAAAGATCTGTTGTTTTATTAACTCAACATGATGAGGAAGGTTCAGTTGGGTACATCTTAAATCAGGTAGGTAATCTTATTTTGAGTGATGTGATACAGGATTTATGGGAAGGCAATAATCACATTTATTTTGGGGGACCGGTAGCAACGGATACACTGCATTTTATACATAGATGTTATGATAAACTACAAAGCGGTGAACCTATTGGAAACGGACTATTTTGGGGTGGAAACTTTGAGACTTTAAAAATCTTAATCAACACCAATGCGATAAGCGAAGATGAAATTAAATTTTTTATGGGATATTCTGGATGGGATGATGGGCAATTGGCCAAGGAACTGGAACAGAATTCCTGGATGGTGAGCGATGTATCAGACCCTGATATTATTTTTAACGTGGACGATGAAAAGCTTTGGCGAGATGTGATTGTTAATTTGGGCCCTAAATATGCCCATATCAGTAATTTTCCATCCGATCCTAATTTGAATTAGTGGTGGTGGTAAAAGATTTTTGATTCTTTTTCAATGGGCAAATTGGATGAATCGCTAATTGTTCCTTCCAATTGATGTCTTAAATCATTTTTAATACTCACATTCGTATTGCTAACGAATCAAAAATCTTCAAGAATAAATAAAATCTGAATTTTGAGTTTTGGTATCTCGGTTATAACGACATCCCAAACTATATCATAATCAATTCCGAAATAATGATGGATAATTCTATTTCTCAAATCCGACATTTCTCTCCAAGAAACTAACGAGTATGCTTCTTTTAAATCAGGATGTATCTTAGAACTTGCTTCACCAATAATCTCAAGGCTTCTACAAATGGCTTTTGATAGCCTTTCGTCTTCTAAGAAATTTTGATAGGTATTTAGTTCGCTTTCTTTGAGAAGGTATTCGCATTCTTTTAAGATATGTTTTAAAAACTCAACTTGAGAAAGTAACATATTCAACAGAATTTAAAATATGAGGACCAATAAATGGACTGAGCGATTGTTTGGTTACCAAATCCACCTTCCTACCAAATAAATTTTCTAAAAAATAATTCAGTGACATGAAATTTTTGAAAGTCTTTCTATCCTTTTTAATATCCACAAGTAAATCAATATCGCTATCCAAGTTTGCGTTGTTCGTTAAAAAAGAACCAAAAAGCCCAATCTCTAATACCCCGAAAACTAAAAGGTCCTGTCTTTTATCTTGAAGATTATGAAGTATTTCACTTTTTGTTATCAACCTTTCCATGCTTTAAAAATAAGGAAATTACTCTAATTACTCATACTTTCTGCGCTTTCCTCTACCTTCCTCCTAAGTTCATCCTTATAGGCTTGCATTTTAGCAGTGAGTGCATCATCAGCAGTAGCTAAAATTTGTGCAGCCAATAAACCTGCGTTTTTAGCTGCATTTAAAGCAACTGTTGCTACCGGAATTCCATTCGGCATTTGTAAAATAGATAAAATGCTATCCCAACCATCAATAGAATTTGATGACTTTACTGGCACACCAATTACGGGCAATGTGGTAATGGAAGCCACCATTCCAGGTAAATGCGCAGCTCCACCAGCACCTGCTATAATTATCTTTAAGCCTCTACTGTGCGCTTCCTTGGCGTAAGTAAACATCCGCTCGGGTGTTCTATGTGCAGATACTACCGTAATCTCATAACTGATTCCAAATTCTTTAAGTATGTCAGCAGCGTCTTGCATAACAGGTAAATCAGATTTGCTACCCATTATAATTCCAACGCTGAAATTTTGTGAATTTGTATTGCTCATGATGTGTCTTTTACGTTTTATAGAGATAAAATTATGCGATTACTTTTAATGTTTTTTGTACGTATCTGGCTTTCTCAATAGCTTTTTCCCGATCGATATCTACAATGGTAACATGACCCATCTTGCGGAAAGGCTTAGTATATTTTTTGCCATAAAGGTGTACATAAACACCATCAATTGACAAAACCTTTTCCAAATGTTCATATTTTGCTACGCCTTCATAACCCTTCTCGCCCAATAAATTAATCATAATGGCGTTCGTAATGCTACTAGTATCGCCCAAGGGCAAATTATAAATAGCGCGTAAATGTTGTTCAAACTGCGAAACATAATTGCCTTCAATAGTGTGATGGCCACTGTTGTGCGGCCGCGGAGCAACCTCATTTACAAGTAGTTCTCCATCTTTGCAAACAAACATCTCAACCGCCAAAATTCCGGTAATATTCATGGCAGAGGCAATGTTCTTCGCAATATTTTCAGCTTTTTGCTGCAAACTTTCTGCATAGGTTGATGGAGAAATTAAAAACTCCACCAAGTTGGCTTCCGGATTAAATTCCATCTCCACCATCGGGAAAGTTTTCATATCACCTTTTGAGTTTCGAGCAACAATTACGGCGACTTCTTTTTCAAAATCTACCAGCTTCTCAATAATACAAGGTGCATCAAAAGCCTTATTTAAATCCTCTGCACTGTTAATGCGTATTACCCCTTTACCATCATAGCCATCCTTCCTAAGTTTTAGGATGTAGGGGAAATGAAAGGGGCTATTCTCCATATCTTCCTTTGTATTTACAATTTGGAAAGGAGAGGTGGGTATATCATTTTCTTTAAAAAATTGTTTCTGAACACCCTTATCCTGAATCAACCGAATTACTCTCGATTGCGGAAAAACCTGTTTGCCCTCTTTTTCGAGTTGCTCCAAGGCCTCGATATTTACTTTTTCAATTTCAATGGTAATAATATCGGCCTTTTTACCAAAATTATAAACGGTATCAAAATCTGTGATGGAGCCGTTTTCGAAATAATTTGCGATGTGCTTGCAAGGAGCGTCAGGATCGGGGTCTAAAACTAAAGAAGTAACATTATAATTAATCGCCTGTTGGATCAGCATTCTGCCCAATTGTCCACCGCCTAAAATGCCCAACTTTAATTCGCTTATTTGTTTTGCCATCAAAGAAATTGATTTTTTTAAGATGCAAAAATAATAAAAAGAATACGGATAGAGGAACAATGATTCATTTGAATGAATTAAACTTACACTAGTTGTTTTGCCGTACCACACAAAACAAAAGGAATACCGCTATGCGCTTAGAACGTAAAACTTATAACTTTGCCGAATGAATGCTGATGCAATAATTATTGGGGGAGGAGCTTGCGGGTTAATGTGCGCAGCACAAGCCGGCTACTTGGGTAAGAAAGTAATCGTACTCGAAAAAAATGAAAAGCCGGGTGCAAAAATTTTAATTTCAGGTGGCGGCCGTTGCAATTACACCAACCAATTTGCCTCAGCAGAGCAGTTTATATCCGAAAATCCACATTTCATTAAGTCTGCTTTTACACAATGGACCGTCGATGATACCATCAACTTTTTCGAAACCTATGGCATCAACGGAAAAGAGAAAACTTTAGGGCAGTTATTTCCAGATGAAAAAAATGCCAAAGATGTGGTTGCCATGTTTACTTCCATTTGCGCAGACCTTGGTCAGGAAATTAGGTGCAACGCCGATGTAAAAGACATCGAAATTTTGCCAGAAGGCTTTAAGGTATCTTACGAAAAGCATGGAAAATTAATCGCTTTAACGGCCGAAAAGTTGGTTATTGCTACAGGCGGCCTACCCATTCCGAAAATGGGCGCAACAGATTTTGCCTTGCGCTTTGCCCGCAAACATCATTTAAAAATTATCGAAACTGCACCCGCTTTGGTGCCCCTAACCATTACAGGCAAAGATGAAGAATGGTTTGCTCAACTTTCGGGTAACTCCGTGCTTTGCGAAGTGAGCAATGATGAGATTGCCTTCGAAGAGAACATTTTATTTACGCACTGGGGTTTAAGTGGCCCCGCCATTTTGCAAATCTCCTCTTTTTGGCGAAGGGGAGAAGTGGTTAATTTAAACTTGCTTCCCCATCATAATATTACCTCAATTTTGGATGATGAACGTAAATCGAACGGAAAAACAATGTTATCCACCCTGCTGAATCGGTTTTACACCAAAAAATTTACCGATGCGCTAGGGAAGTTTCTGCCTTTAACAAAGCAAGTTGCATCGTTAACCAAAGTAGAATTAGAGTTAATTGAGCAAACCATTCACCATTTCAAAGTTAAGCCAGCTGGAGATAAAGGTTATGACAAGGCAGAAGTAATGCGTGGTGGGATAGATACCAACGAAATTTCATCAAAAACTTTAGTCTGTAAGAAAATCCCGAATCTATATTTCGGTGGGGAATGTTTAGATGTTACTGGTTGGCTTGGGGGGTACAATTTTCAATGGGCCTGGGCCAGTGGTTTTGTAATCGCACAAAATCTTTAGTTAATACAAACGTTAACGCTGATTTTCTAAATCACAGCCTTTTGGCTCCATAAATCATTAATTTTTTTTTAAAATGTACGGTCAGTAATTCTTTGCCGATTGCAGCCCTGTGTTCCGCTAAATCCCCGATAGAAAAAATCGGGGGATACCGCTTCACCTAGGTTTAGAATGATTGTCCTGTCCCCTCCAGCCTTTTAGGTCTTTCGGTCTTATATTTATTAGGATTCTTAGGTGGTTCAAAACAATTTTAAGTGACGGTGATTTAGAGATAAACATTGGGCATAATTTCCCATGCCCATGGTTTTTTAAACGTTTTAAAGGTGCGCAGTTGCGAGAAATACAAAACTTCGCTCGTTTTACGGTTTGCAATATCTCTTCTGTGTAGGTTGCCCACAGTGGTATAAAGTTCACGCGTTTTAAAATCGTAAACCCGTTCAGTCATATCGCCAGAATTTTGGTTGAAGTAAAGATTTATCGCACTCGTTAAAAACCAATCCTTATTTTCAAACTTAAAGGTATAGCCCAATTCCCACCGCCATTCCGAGCCACCTTGAAATCTTAAATAAATCTGTTGATCTTTAATCGCAATTTGTTGCAAGGGATCGCCCAATTTTCCACCTTCTTCCGATCGGAGTATGAAATCGTTATTTTGGTTAGATAAATGATAAATACCAGTTGCTTTATCTTTAAAAAATATCGCCAGGATACGAGGTTTCTGGGTTTCCTTTATAATTTCAGTGGTATTGTCGCCATAAGTTCTCGTTTCATCTGTAGTTTTATCCGATTCGAAAATTACCGCTAAATCTTCAATTCCATCATTGTTTAAATCGCCATTGGCAGATTCTATTATGCCCCAATTATTGGGTGTAAGTGCTTGAACAGAAGTACCTTCAGATTTTATTTTTGGAAATGAAAAGGTATTTTGAGCAAAACCAACTTGCGTAAAAAGTAGAGATATAAGGAGATAGAAAATTTTCATTTACATGTACAACGGTTGGTATCTTTATAAAACGTTCGTATCTGGCATTTAGTTTAAATTGTAAATACCTATCGTTTTCTTTAAATGTAGGTTCTTGCAGAGCATCTTTAAGCCCTTGTGATGCCGATTTATAGACAAAAGTGTTAAAAATCACTTACTTTTGTAAAAACTATTCTCTTTTGCAGACCGATATTTTTGCCATTACGCCCCCTTTTACCCAGCTCAATACTCCGTATCCGGCAACGGCGTACATAAAAGGTTTCTTAAATACCAAGAACATTGCCTGTACACAGGCAGATTTGGGCATTGAGGTGATACTAGAACTATTTTCTAAAAAGGGTTTGCAGAATATCTTTAAGGTCGACCTGAAACCAAAAAGTGACAATGCCAAACGGATTTGGGCTTTAAAAGATGAATACCTCAAAACCATCGATTCTGTTATTGGCTTCCTTCAAGGACAAAACCCCACTTTAGCCCTTCAAATTTGTGGAGATGATTTTCTTCCTCAAGCTGCTCGGTTTAACCAATTAGAGGAGTTGGATTGGGCCTTTGGTGCAATGGGTGCTCAAGATAAAGCCAAACATTTAGCTACCCTTTATCTAGAAGATATTTCGGATTTTATTGTCGAATGCGTTGATGAAAACTTTGGTTTCAGTAGATATGCAGAACGATTGGGTAGGAGTGCAAACACTTTCGACGAGCTCTACCAAGCCCTGCAACAAGCGCCTTCCTACATCGATCAGATGCTGATTTCAATATTAAAGGAAAAAATAGAAACCATTCAACCAAAACTGTTTCTCATTTCAGTCCCTTTTCCCGGAAATTTATACAGCGCTTTCCGTTGTGCACAATGGGTAAAGGCCAATTATCCAGAAATCAAAATTTCTATGGGGGGAGGTTTTCCAAATACCGAATTACGTTCCCTATCTGATAGCAGGGTATTCGAATTTTTTGACTTCATCACCTTGGATGATGGCGAATTGCCAATTGAACTGCTCATTCAAAATATTGGCGGTACAATTCCAGCTGAAATGCAAACTTACAAAAGAACCTTTCTTTTAGAAAATGGAATAGTTACCTATAAAAACGATTCTTTTAGAAAAGACTACAAACAAGCCGATGTAGGTACTCCAGATTATTCGGGTTTATTGCTCAATCAATACATTTCTGTAATCGAAATTGTAAATCCCATGCACCGCATGTGGAGCGATGGACGTTGGAATAAACTCACCATGGCACATGGATGTTACTGGGGTAAATGTACGTTTTGCGATATTTCACTCGATTACATTAAAGTTTACGAGCCTGTACAAGCCAAGCAGATTGTAGATCGCATTGAAGATTTATGTGCCAAAACAGGTCAAAATGGTTTTCATTTTGTGGATGAGGCCGCACCGCCCGCTTTAATGAGAGAAGTTGCCTTGGAGATTTTGAGAAGGCAGTTGGCAGTTACCTGGTGGACAAACATTCGTTTCGAAAAAAGCTTTACCCAAGATTTATGTTTGCTGTTGAAGGCATCAGGCTGCATTGCCGTTTCTGGTGGTTTAGAAGTTGCTTCCGATCGTTTGTTAAAGCTTATAGATAAGGGTGTTACAGTTGAGCAGGTAGCCAAAGTAACCCGTAATTTCACCGAAGCGGGCATTATGGTGCACGCCTATTTAATGTATGGCTATCCTACACAAACCATTCAAGAAACGGTTGACAGTTTAGAAATGGTTCGTCAGCTTTTCGAAATGGGTATTTTACAATCCGGTTTCTGGCATCAATTTGCCATGACGGCGCATAGCCCCGTTGGCATGTATCCAGAAAAATTTGGCGTTGTTAAAGAAACCGAAACCATCGGCACTTTCGCCAATAACGACATCAATTACACCGATCGCACGGGTATTGATCATAATAAATTCAGCTACGGACTAAGGAAATCGCTGTTTAACTTTATGCATGGCATTTGTTTCGATTATCAATTGCAAGATTGGTTTGATTTTAAAATTCCGAGAACTACAATTCCAGCCAATTTTATTGAAAGGGCTTTAAATGATGATAACCAATTCAATACCAAGCCAACGGCAAAAATAGTTTGGATAGGCGGAAAACCGAGTTCGGAATATTTTACTAAAACTAAAAAAGGCAATTCGTGGGAAATGGCAACACTTACTTTTCACGATAAAAAACAAAGCTTTTCCATTCAAACCAATAAAGCTGAGGGCGTTTGGTTAACCTCCATTTTAGATAAACTGCACGTGTCGAAGGAAAAAGTTTATTCTTTTGCAGATATTAAAGCAGATTTTGAAACCGAAATGGAAAACTTTGAATTGTTCTGGTACTCAAAACCCATCAATACGCTTAGGGAATTTGGTTTGCTTACCTTATAGTGGAGGCATGAGATTTGAGGCATGAGATTTGAGACATGAGACGTGAGACATGAGACGTGAGATTTGAGACGTGAGACGTGAGATTTGAGACGTGAGATTTGAGACATGAGACGTGAGATTTGAGACGTGAGACATGAGACAGAAGAAATTCGGCCTAGATTAAACCTTCCCGACTCCTGACTTCAGACTCCTGGCTTCCGACTCCTGCCTATCAACTTCTCTCAGGACTATTCTTCCAAGACTATCACCTCAAATCTCATATCTATTTTCTCACATCTCCTATTACTAGTCGCAGTGGGGCACGGTGAAAGTCCAGGTTTCAGATTCTCCTGTGATGATGTAGCCATTTCCTCTAGCATTTTCAAACCACAATTTGTTGCGCAATTTTTCTCTTGTACCTACTTCGTTCATCGTGGCGCTATCGTAAAGGCGACCATTAATCATTACATATTTTATTTTCTCCGAATTGCGAATGTCATCCAATGGGTTTGCATCCATAATTACTAAATCCGCTAATTTACCCACTTCTAATGATCCAATTTCTTTATTCATGCCCAAGTAAGATGCACCGTTCAATGTTGCTGCTCTAATGGCTTGTAGTGGAGAGAAACCTCCCTGTACCAACATCCACAATTCCCAATGCGCACCCAAGCCTTGAATTTGCCCATGAGCGCCCAAATTTACTTTTGTGCCGCCTTCGGCTATTTGTTTTGCAGCTTTAGCAACGTTGATGTGGTTGTAATCGCTGTATTCTGATGTGGTTCTTCTTCTGGCTCTTGAATCTATGATGGAACGTGGGGTGTAAGTCATTAACTTTTCATTTTCCCAAACATTAGTTCTATCGTACCAATAATTTTCTCCCCACTGACCGCCATAAGCCACAATTAAGGTTGGCGTGTAGGCAACTTCGGTACTGTTCCAAAAATTAATGACATCTTTATAAACAGGCAAAACAGGTATGCTATGTTCAATTCCAGTGTGCCCATCTGCAATCATATTCATATTGGTGAAAAAGGTAGAACCACCTTCGGGTACCACTTCCATTTTTAACTGCCTAGCGGCCTCTAAAACTTGTTGGCGTTGCTCTCTTCTAGGTTGATTGTAAGATTTAACAGAAAAGGCTCCAACGGCTTTCAACCTGCGCAAATTTGCCAATGCATCCTCTAAACTGTTGATGACAACTTTGAAATCACCATCTGCACCATATAAAATAGAACCTGTAGAGTAAACCCTCGGACCAACCATTCTCCCTGCTTTAAGCATTTCACTTTGGCTGAAAACCATTTCCGTATTGCTCGATGGATCGTGAGCGGTGGTTACACCAAAGGCTAAGTTTGCCATATAACTCCAGTCGGCCTGTGGCGTAATACCATCCGGGCTTGTGCGCAAATGGGCATGAACATCAATAATTCCCGGCATGATGGTTTTTCCATTTACATCAATTACTTTAGCATTAGCCGGAATTGTAATGGCATCGGCTTTACCAATTGCCGTAATTTTATTTCCATCGGTTAAAATGGTGCCCTTTTCAATTACTTCATCACCCTTCATCGAAATAATTCTTGCA
Organism: Pedobacter yonginensis; assembly: GCF_003173595.1. Classification (GTDB taxonomy): domain Bacteria; phylum Bacteroidota; class Bacteroidia; order Sphingobacteriales; family Sphingobacteriaceae; genus Pedobacter; species Pedobacter yonginense. Next base: position 1,044,794 of record NZ_QGNZ01000001.1, on the reverse strand, counting down.
CCTTTTAATGCGATAATTCCCGTAGGAACGTCAGTCTTTAAAGTCAAATTAATTTCTTTAACAGATGGTTCTATTTTGGGTGTAGTGCCATCAAAGTTAAAAGCACCATTTACATCAACCGTAAAATATTTCGGACCAAGCGTCCAATGTAAGTATCGGCTGTCTGCACTCCACTGTATGTACGTACCGCCATCTGTAGTTACTTTTGCAACCGGGATGGATTTATTTCCAGCGGAGGCATCTTGAGCACTTCCGACGTTAATCATCGGTGTAATGTAAACGTTAAATAACTCATTAAAAGCCAGCCATTTATTGTCTGGGCTTATTACAAATTGGGTGGCATATTGAGAAGTGAAATGCGTTTTTTCGTTTGCGCCATTCAAATCGATGCTTTTTAATGCCTTCTTACCATCGGCATAACTTTGAAAATAAATTCTCGTATCGGTATTGTTGAATTGAGGTCTGATGCCATTTTCTGAAACCAATGTTTTTCCTCCGCCATTAGCCGACATCACGAATATGCCTGTGCCTCTGCCGTAATTATAGCCCAAAACATCGTTTCCACTGCCTTTTCGGAATACAATTTTATCTCCCTTGGTAGCGTATTGCGGTGAGTAATAGAAGCCCTTTTCATCGCTCAACGTAATGGTTTTACCGGATTTTAAATCTGCTCGCTTGATTGCACCACGCAGCTCATCGCTCCAAGTGGTAAACACCACGAATTTTCCATCGGGACTAAAACTCGGTTCAAATTCAAAATCCAGTCCATTAGTTAGTCGTTCTGGCTTACCATTTGGAAGTTCTTGCTTGTAAAGATAACCAGCGGCATTAAATACAATGGTTTTCCCATCAGGAGAGGTGCTTAATTGCCTCAGCATTTTCGCAGAAAAATCAGTAGAAAAAACTTCTTGCTCGAAATGTAAGGCTTTTTGAACCGTTTGAATGGTATTGGCTTGGAATGGAATGTCGCTGTTGATTAAGGTTCCGATTTCTGTTTTTCTAATTTTCCCTTTGGCGTAAAAAACCAAAGCCTTACTATCTGGGGTCCACGCAAAGTTTGGGTAAACGCCGAAAATTGCCCAAGTTTCTTGCTGATCGTGAGAAAGATCTTCGTTTACAGGCCATTCTTCACCCGTTTTAAGGTTCTGTACATACAAAGTAGATTTTAATCGCACACGCTTAACAAATGCAATTAAATTTCCATCTGGAGATACCTGCGGCCTGCAGGCACCGCCTTGTTCGTTTATTAAGGTACTGAGTTTTCCTGTAGTTAAATCCAACTGGCGAATGGCATAGATGGTTCCATTTGGGTCTTTACTGTATTCAAAGTTGGGCCCCGGACTTACATCTTCACTGAAATATAAAAATTTACCATCTGGCGAAACGTTTGGCTCTCCGGCATCTTGTTGATCGTTTTTTCTTTTAGTTAATTGTACCCCATCGCCACCGTTTATGCTGTACATCCACATTTCGCCAGCGCCTAAAGATCTGCTCGCTGTAAAATGTTTTCTGGCCACCAAATATTCGCTGTTTGGCATCCACGTTGCATTATTTAATAACCTGAAACTCTCTTTTGTGACCTGTTTTTTATTAGAGCCATCTCTGCTCATTATCCAAATGTTGTCGCCTCCGCTCTTATCGCTCGTGTAAGAAATGTACTTTCCGTTAGGGCTAAATCTGGGCTGAACATCCCAAGCAATGCCACCACTTATTAATTTGGCCATCCCGCCACTAAAGGGCATTGTGTAAATATCACCAAGTAAATCGAAAACAATTTCTTGCCCATCAGGGCTTACATCAATGTTCATCCAAGTTCCCTCGTCGGTATTGATATTGATGGTTTTGGTTGTACCTTGATATTTCTCTATATCCCATTTCTTGTCTTGGGCATTCGAAGTGGAAATAATCAATAAAAAAGCGGAAAGTATGTAGAGGTTTTTCATTTAAAGGGGATTAAATTGTTGTGCAATTTAGTAATTCAAATGCTTTTTTATAGTTTTGATACTCCCGATTTATGACAGCAATAGAGATTTTACAAAAATACTGGGGACATCAAGCTTTTAGGCCCTTACAACAGGATATTATTAGCGCTGTTTTAGAAAAAAAGGATAGTTTGGCACTGCTTCCAACCGGAGGGGGTAAATCCATTTGTTTTCAGGTACCTGCTTTGGTAAACGAAGGCATTTGCATCGTCGTTTCGCCATTAATTGCCTTGATGAAAGATCAGGTAGAAAATTTGAAGGCGAAAGGGATTGAAGCGATAGCCATTTATGCAGGGATGGGCAAGCGGGAGATTGATATTTTGTTGGATAACTGCATCTATGGCAAAATCAAATTTCTGTATTTATCGCCAGAACGATTATTGTCTGATTTGGTTCGAATCAGAATCTCCTACATGAATGTCAACCTCATCGCCGTTGATGAAGCGCATTGCATTTCGCAATGGGGATATGATTTCCGACCTCCTTATCAGCAAATTGCCAAGCTAAGAGAAATTCATCCAGATGTGCCTGTTTTGGCACTTACAGCAACGGCTACCGAATTTGTTAGAAAAGATATCATAGAGAAACTTGAAATGAAAGATCCGCAAATCTTTGTGAAGAGTTTTGCTAGAGATAATCTCTCTTATGTGGTTTTTAATCAAGAAGATAAGTATAAAAAGCTCATTCAAATCTGTAAAAATGTAAACGGTACAGGCTTGGTGTATGTGCGCAATCGCAGGGAAACCGCTGAAGTTTCGAACTTCCTCAATCGCAACCAAATCAAGGCTGATTTTTATCACGCCGGCTTAGAGCGCGATGTTCGATTTAAAAAGCAAGAAGAATGGAAGCAGAATAAAATCAGAATAATGGTTGCAACCAATGCCTTTGGTATGGGTATTGACAAGGCCGATGTAAGAACCGTTGTGCATTTAGATTTACCAGAAAGTTTAGAAGCTTACTACCAAGAGGCTGGTAGAGCAGGTAGAGACGAAAAACGAAGTTATGCCGTTTTGCTGGCCAACCAGTCTGATGTTTTGAGTTTAGAAGCTCGATACATCAATAGTTTTCCTTCAGCAGACGACATCAGAAAAACCTACCATTATTTAGGTAATTATTTTCAACTTGCCTTCGGCGCAGGAGAGGGCTTAAACTTTACTTTCGATATTGCTGACTTTTGCAAACGATTTAATATCAGTGTATTAAAGACCATTTCAGCTTTAAAGTTCTTAGAACACGACGGTTATATTACCTTGTCAGAAAGTGTGTTCCTACCATCAAGGATGATGTTTACGGTGAGTCACGAAGATGTTTATCGATTTCAAATCGAGAATAAAGCTTATGATTCTGTCATTAAAACCATCCTCCGATCTCATGGCGGCGCTTTCGATGGTTTCGTAAAAATAAGTGAGTCGGATTTAGCCAAAAAGATAGGCGTATCCTATCAAGATGTGATTGGCATTTTAAATAAACTGCAATCAATAGAAATGCTCACCTACATTCAGCAAACAGATCAACCACAGTTGCAATATGTACGGGCACGTGTGGATATGGATCATTTCCACGTAGATGCTAAATACCTAGCCCTTAGAAAAGATATTTTACATAAACAAGTTAACGCAGTTGTTGCCTATGCATCTACAACTGTTTGTAGAAGCATTCAATTGCTCAATTATTTTGATGAGCACAATGCCGTAAAATGTGGCGTGTGCGATGTTTGTTTGGCAGAAAAGAGGGCTGAAAATGAAAATCAAATCAATGATCAACTCGATTTTGAAATCATTTCATTATTGCAACAGCAAGCATTAACACTCGATGATTTAGTACACAATATTAAAATTGGAACCGAAAACGATCGGATAGATGCCATTAGAGAATTATTAGATGCAGGTAAGGTAAAATCTGACGGTAAGAAATATTATATTTAGCCAGCTTTTGCAAGGTATAAAGATTAGAATTGCCTCCGCCAATCAAAAAAATACGAATTAACCTCCTTTTAATCAAATGATAGAAAAAGACAATAAGAAAACCATTCGCTCTTGGGCATTTTTCGATTGGGCAAATTCAGCCTATAACCTAGTAATTACATCCACCATTTTTCCGGTTTATTATGTGGCCATAACCACCACAAAAGAACACGGAGATGAGGTTACCTTTTTTGGTAAAACCTTCATAAACACGGTACTATCTAATTATGCACTTGCATTTGCCTATCTGGTAATGGTGGTTTTGTTGCCGATTTTATCATCCTATGCCGATGCCAGAGGGAAAAAGAAATTTTTCATGAAGCTATTTACTTACGTAGGGTCTTTTGCTTGTATGGCACTGTTTTTCTTTAAACTCGAAACTTTAGAAACTGGTATAATTTGTTTTGTGCTAGCTGCAATGGGTTATGTTGGTGGGGTGATGTTTAACAACGCTTATCTTCCAATTATTGCATCAACTGGTAATCAGGACAAAGTGAGTGCCCAAGGATTTTCTTATGGCTATGTTGGCAGCGTTATTTTACAATTGATCTGCTTTGTTTTTGTTTTGAAACCTGAGCTCTTTGGCATTACCGATAAATCTTTGCCAGCTCAAATATCCTTTTTGTTGGTTGGCATTTGGTGGTTTCTATTTGCACAAATTCCGTTTAAGGCCTTACCTAAAGATGTTCCGAACGAAGCTTCCGCAAATAAAGGATTTATAAAAAGTAGCTTTGGCGAGTTTGTCAAAGTTTGGAACCAATTGAAGCAAATGAAGTTTTTAAAAACCTATCTAATTGCTTTCTTTTTTTATTCAATGGGTGTGCAAACCATTATGCTGGCTGCCGCTGGCTTTGGTGCAAAGGTTTTGAAGTTAGAATCTGGAAGTTTAATTGCCGTTATCTTGATTATACAATTGGTAGCCATATTGGGTGCGTGGTTAATGTCGCTATTGGCTAAAAAAATGGGTAATGTAAATGTCTTAATTTTAGTGGTTTTGGTTTGGATTGCTTGTTGTATTTATGGATATACTATCGTTAACGAAACTCAGTTTTATGCTTTGGCAGCTATTGTGGGCCTAATTATGGGGGGTATCCAATCCCTATCTCGTTCTACCTATTCCAAACATATTCCAGAAAACACCACAGATACGGCTTCCTTTTTTAGCTTTTACGATGCAACAGAAAAATTAGCAATCGTAATTGGTTTATTTAGTTTTGCATCGATTGAAGGCATCACGCATAATATGCGCCAATCTATTATCGCTTTGGCATCATTTTTTGTAATAGGATTAATCTTTTTACTGGTTTTACGCAAAAACGAACGCAAAGAATTGCTAAAATCGTAAGTTTGTAGCCTGAAGATGATTATGAAAGTAGAATTATTTGTGCCCTGTTTTGTCGATCAATTATACCCTGAAACTGCTTTTAATACCTTAAGATTATTAGAAAAATCTGGATGCAAGGTAGAATATAACTCAAAACAAACTTGCTGCGGACAACCAGCCTATAACGCCGGTTATTGGGATGAGGCAAAAGAAGTTGGTACAAAATTTCTGAATGATTTCACAGAAAATACCTACGTTGTAGCACCTTCAGCTTCCTGCGTGGGTATGGTGAAAAATGGTTTTAACGATCTGTTTACCAATACCATAGTTCATAATAAGTGTAGAAGTTTACAATCAAACATTTGGGAGCTTTCTGATTTCCTGATCAATGTTGCCAAAAAGGATTATTTTGGTGCTGAGTTAGAAGGTAAAGCCGTTTACCACGATTCTTGCAGTGCTTTACGCGAGTGCAAAATAAAGGATGAACCCCGTCAATTGTTATCAAAGGTACATGGATTAGAGATGCTTGAAATGGAAGATACTGATATGTGCTGTGGTTTCGGTGGCACTTTTGCCGTTAAATTCGATGCCATCTCATCTGCAATGGCAGAGCAGAAAGTAAATCACGCGCTTGCCCAAAAAGCCGATTATATCATTTCGACTGATTTATCCTGTTTACTCCATTTACAAGGTTATATCGATAAAAATAATCTTCCTATAAGAACCATGCACATTGCCGATGTGCTTTGCAATGGTTGGTTGGAAAGTACCGAATACTAACAACTTTTTTACATCTGATTGTTAGCGATTTAACACAATTTAACATGCTTTATGTTTTATGTGCAATACCTTTGTTAAACCTTTTTACAACTTCGTTCTCTAACTCACAAAACAATCCAAAAAATGAAAAAAATAATTTTAGCTTTAATGAGTGTTTTTTCAATGGTGTCAATCGCTGATGCACAAAAGAAAACTTCAGGAGCCATACAATTTGAAACAACCGTTGACCCTTCAGCAATGGCCTCAGCAAGCGGCATTCAGTTAACCGATCAAATGAAAGCCCGAATGCCCTCAACCAGTAAATCAAATTTCGAGTTATTGTTTACAGCAACCAATGCAAGTTACATGCCTGTAGAGGAAATTGAAGACAGTAACGGCGCCGGTGGTGGAAACGGTGGTGGTATGGGCCGTATTATGATGCGCTTTGGTGGTGGCGCTGGCAATCGCGAATACTACTACACCTTTGCTGATCAGAAAATTGCAGAGGTATTCGACTTAAATGATACTACTTATTATATGCCAAGTAAGTTAACGCTTTCTACCACTGGTCCAATCGGATCAATGCGAATCGGCGGAAACAGAACTCCAGGCGATACATCTAAACCAAAACCAGTGGCTCCGCCAACTATAGAAGTGGTTAAAACAGATTCGACAAAAAAAATACTTGGATTTAACTGTAAACAAGTTATCGTGAGGTCAACAAGAGCGATTAAACTTTTAGACATGGATAAAAACGTAGTGGAAGAAACCAAAATCTGGTACACTAACGATTTAGGTTTCAACTTTTCACCAAATCCTAATATGTGGACCGAGGGAACAGTATTGGCTATTGAAGGTAGAGGAAACAGCTCAATCGCTAAAAGTATTGAATACAGGAATGTGAGTGCAAAAGATGTTACAGCACCTAAAAAAGCCAAATTAATTACCGAGGAGGAATATAAAACTAAAATGGAGAACATGATGAAACGTTTTAGAAACAACAGACCTCCAGGTGGTGGTCAAGTAAGAACATTCGGAATCAATTAATTATAAACTAGTTTTGTAAAAAACCTACTCCATTAAACCGAGTAGGTTTTTTTTTGAGCGTTTTCCCCCAAAAAATTGAGGTGTATTCCAGAAAAATTTGAGTTTATGGGTCTTGCTTTTTTAAAGCCACATCCAAAATGTTTATTATTGGGGCGCATTCCATAAAACAACCGATGAAAAACGACAGCACATTATTAACCACAAAGAAGCATTTTGAAATTCTAGATGGCTTGAGGGGTTTAGCCGCAGTGGCAGTTGTTGTTTTTCATTTCATGGAAATAGCCATTACCGATTATAGCAAGAATTTCATAGGTCATGGCTATCTGGCTGTAGATTTTTTCTTTTGTTTATCGGGTTTTGTAATTGCCTATGCCTACGATACAAAGGCCGAGGACCTAGGAATAACGCAATTTTTCAAGTTAAGACTTATACGCCTCCATCCATTGGTGGTTATTGGTTCGGTGCTAGGTTTGTTAACTTTTATTGTCGATCCCTTTGTGAGTTTATATCCGGTGTATGGTTTCGGTAAAACGCTGCTCTTGTTTTTATCATCACTTTTTCTAATTCCATATCCAATAGTACAGGAGCGTTATTTTAATTTTTTTAACCTAAATGCGCCGAGCTGGTCGTTATTTTGGGAATATATTGCGAACATCTTCTACATATTTTTATTATATAAAATCGGTAAAAAATATTTGATTAGCTTAACGCTAATTGCAGCTGCGGTACTTTTTTATGTTGCCACAAAATCAACAAACTTATCTGGTGGATGGGGTGGAACAACTTTTTGGGATGGAGGTGCGCGTGTGTTTTATTCATTCTTGGCAGGAATGCTTGTTTATCGCTCCAACTGGATCATCAAGAATAATCTAGGATTTATAGGCATTTCCATCTTATTACTCTTGGCATTTTTGATGCCATATTCTAATGAATTTAATTGGATTTCTGAACCGTTTATCGTGCTGGTATATTTTCCTTTGTTGGTTGCGCTTGGCGCAGGAGCATCATTAAAGCCCTCTTTAGAAAAGGTTTGCAAGCTGTCGGGCGAAATTTCATACCCTTTGTATATGACACATTATCCCTTCGTGTGGATTTTTTTAACCTATGTTACAACAACTAAACCAGATATGTCTGTGTTAAAAGTGGTTATTCCAGTTTCCGTTATCCTCCTTATCGCTTTTGCCTATTTGGTGATGGTGTTTTTAGATATTCCCATACGCAATTACCTAAAAGATAAATGGCTTAAGCTTAGGTCTAAAAGTGTCATTTAAAATGATTTTTTGAGTCAAAACTTGCATTTCGACCTAAAAAAGAGCATCTTCGCGTTAAATAAAAATCACTTGGTATGTGATTTAGAATTCACAATTTTTTTAAACCGTTCCGAAATTTAACAAAGGATTAGGAACAAATCATAGTTGTAGATGATTAACATTACTTTACCTGATGGCTCTGTCCGTCAGTATGAAAAGGGCACTTCTGCCCATCAAATTGCATTGTCAATTTCCGAAGGTTTAGCTCGAAATGTATTAGCCGCAGAAGTTAATGGGCAAGTTTGGGATTCAACCAGACCGATTGAAGAAGATTCAAGCGTAAAGCTTTTAACTTGGAATGATCCTGAAGGTAAAACTACTTTTTGGCATTCATCTGCGCATTTAATGGCTGAGGCATTAGAAGCACTTTATCCAGGCACCAAATTTGGTATTGGTCCGGCAATTGAAACAGGGTTTTATTACGATGTAGATTTTGGCGAAAAAGAATTTTCATCGGATGATTTCAAAGCCATTGAAACCAAAATGATTGAATTGGCTAAGCAAAAGGAAATTTTTACGCGCGAGAGTGTAAGCAAAGCCGACGCCATTAAATACTTCACCGATAAGGGCGATGAGTACAAATTAGATTTAATTGAGGGTTTAGAAGATGGCAAAATTACATTTTATACCCAAGGGCAATTTACCGATTTATGCCGTGGCCCACACATTCCAAATACCGGTTTTGTTAAAGCCGTAAAATTAATGAATGTTGCTGGTGCATATTGGCGAGGTGATGAAACCAAAAAACAGCTCACCCGTATTTATGGCGTAACTTTCCCTAAGGCAAGCGAGCTAACCGAATACCTGGCGATGATTGAAGAAGCAAAAAAACGCGATCACCGCAAATTAGGTAAGGAGTTAGAGTTGTTTATGTTCTCTGAAAAAGTTGGTGCTGGTTTACCCATGTGGTTGCCTAAGGGTACAGCCTTACGTGAGCGTTTGGTTAATTTCTTAACTAAAGCACAGTCCAAATCAGGATACGAGCAGGTGGTTACCCCACACATTGGAAATAAAAATTTATACGTAACCTCTGGCCATTGGGATAAATATGGTAAGGATTCTTTCCAACCCATAAAAACTCCGCAAGAAGGAGAGGAGTTCTTTTTAAAACCAATGAACTGTCCGCATCATTGCGAAATGTACAAGTTTAAACCCCGTTCTTACAAGGATTTGCCAGTACGGTTTGCGGAGTTTGGAACGGTGTATCGGTATGAGCAGAGTGGAGAGCTACATGGGTTAACCCGTGTACGTGGCTTTACTCAAGATGATGCACACTTGTTTTGTATGCCAGAACAAGTTAAAGATGAGTTTAAGAAAGTAATTGATTTAGTGCTTTTTGTATTTAAATCTTTGGGTTTTGAAAACTATACCGCTCAAATTTCGTTAAGAGATCCAGATAACAAATCGAAATACATAGGTTCTGATGAAAATTGGAAGCTGGCAGAAAGTGCAATTGTAGAAGCAGCCCAAGAAAAAGGGTTGAACACGGTTGTAGAATATGGTGAAGCAGCCTTTTATGGCCCTAAACTTGATTTTATGGTTAAGGATGCACTGGGCAGAAAATGGCAGTTGGGAACCATTCAGGTAGATTATAATTTGCCAGAACGTTTCGAATTGGAATATACAGGCAGCGATAATTTAAAACATCGCCCAGTAATGATTCACCGTGCACCATTTGGTTCATTAGAAAGATTTGTTGCCGTATTGATTGAACATTGTGCCGGAAATTTCCCATTATGGTTGAGTCCGGAACAGTTTACCATTCTTCCTATTTCAGAAAAATATGAAGATTATGCAAAAAAAGTTTTAGATGAGCTAAATAATTCCGATATTCGCGGGCTGATTGACTACCGAGATGAAAAAATCGGACGCAAAATTCGTGATGCGGAAGTTAAAAAAATCCCTTACATGCTCATTATCGGTGATAAAGAGATGGCCGAAGGAAAAGTTTCGGTTCGTAAACATGGTACTGGAGATTTAGGTGAAATGACGTTGGAAGAATTCAACAATTTATTAATAAAAGAAATAACAGTTTAATTAAAACAGTACAAATTTGGCATTAGGAAGACCAGGATTTAACAGGGGACCACGTCCACCTTTTAAGAAGAAAGAAGCAGAACATAACATTAATCAGTTTATTAAATCGCCCGAAGTGCGTTTAGCTGGCGATAATGTTGAACCAGGGATTTATCCTTTGGCTAAAGCTTTGGCGCTTGCTGATGAACTGGAATTGGATTTGGTAGAAATTTCTCCAAACGCAGTACCACCAGTTTGTAGGATTATTGATTACAGTAAGTTTGTTTACGAGCAGAAGAAAAAGCAGAAAGAGATTAAATCAAACGCTAAACAAACTGTTATTAAGGAGATTCGTTTTGGTCCTAACACGAACGATCACGATTTCCAGTTTAAATTAAAACACGCAGTAAGCTTTTTGGAGAACGGTGAGAAAGTTAGAGCTTATGTGCATTTTAAAGGTAGAGCAATTGTTTACAAAGAACAGGGTGAAATTTTATTATTGAAATTTGCTCAGGCTTTGGAAGATGTAGGAAAAGTAGAGTTGTTACCTAAGTTAGAAGGTAAACGTATGTTCCTAACTGTTGCCCCTAAAGTAGCAAAAAAATAAAAATAGGTTTATAAATTAAAAAACAGGTTATGCCAAAAATGAAAACCAATTCCAGTGCTAAAAAGCGTTTTTCGCTTACTGGAACAGGTAAAATCAAAAGAAACAACGCATACAAAAGTCACATCTTAACAAAGATGAGCACTAAACGTAAACGTGCACTAGGTCAAACAAGTCTAGTTTCAGACGCTGATTTAGGTAACGTTAAACGTATGCTTTGCATCGGAAAGTAATTTATTAATTTCACCAGGTATCAGGCTTTAAAGTTTCCGATTGAACGGAACGCCGCTTGCCAAAAAACAACAACAACATGCCACGTTCGGTAAACGCAGTAGCTTCGAGAAGAAGAAGAAAAAAAATCCTTAACCTAGCAAAAGGTTATTGGGGAGCAAGAAGTAAGGTTTATACTGTTGCTAAAAACACAGTAGAAAAAGGTTTGCAATATGCATACCGTGACCGTAAAGTTAAGAAAAGAGAATTCCGCGGATTATGGATCCAACGTATTAATGCAGGCGCTCGTCAGCACGGTATTTCTTACTCTCAATTAATCGGTAAATTAGCTTCAAAAGAAATCGGTTTAAACCGTAAAGTATTAGCTGATTTAGCAATGAATCATCCTGAGGCTTTCAAAGCTGTAATTGATGCAGTAAAATAGAAATCTTCGCCAAGGCGATTATAATATTTAAAAAGGGTTTTGATATTTATCAGAACCCTTTTTTGTTGCAGATGATTTTTATTTTCAATGTGCTTTGGTACCTGTCTCCAAGCACCATTCTTAGAGGGTTTTTTTTGGTTCGTAAAAACACGAAAAAAGGCATGTGGTATTTGTAATTGTTTTAGTTTACAAATCAGATTGCCATGGTACGTCCCCCCACGTACCATTGTTGGAAGATGTGTTTTTGGTTCGTGAAGACACGAACCAAGGCATTTGATTGTTTTAGTTTAAAGATCGCCATGGTACGTGTCCCCACGTACCATTTTCGGAAAATATTTTTTTGGTTCGTGAAGACACAAACCAAGGCATTTGATTGTTTTAGTTTAAAGATCGCCATGGTACGTGTCCCCACGTACCATTTTTGGAAAATATTTTTTTGGTTCGTGAAAACACTAACCTAGGCGGTGGTGCCAAAGTTTTATCGTTATGCTGATAAGACTAATTCAAACTGTTCGTGAACTTCATTCGAATTCCACTCTGAAAATTTAGGATGGTTTTAAAGATTTCAATCAGAGTTACTTTCTCTATTTTTGTAAGTGAATCAATCTCAATAAAATTATTTGGAGCCGTATTCATTTCGGTGATTAGCCTAGCCTGATGTTTTAATCTCAAACTCATGAGGTAGTAGTAAGCTTGCGATAATTCTTCAAATTGATTTTCTGTAAAAATGCCGAGTTCTTTAAGCGCTGTTAAACGTTCACCGGTATTTTCCTTTTGAAAAATTCTATTTTGAAGGGCATAAACCCTTGCCAAATCTACAATTGGAGTCATAGCCGTTTTAATATCAAATACTTCTTTCTTCTCTATCTTTTGTGTTCTGATGTTTTTAAAATAGGTGAGGGGTGGTTCGTAGAGTAATGCATTTTTTGCGAGATACACGTAAAATTTTTCTATGGGTTTTTGGAGTTCCTCATTAACGAAAGATCTTAACTTTTCCATAATGCTTAAATCACCATAAATTGCCCTGCAATCGAAAAAGGCAGCAAATTTTACAGCTGCTTCCGGTAGAGCCTCTTCAATCCAATTTTTGTAATTGTATTTCCAATGGGCTAAGGAATGAGTCCAATTCGGGTTAGAAGCCATATAATCGCCGTCGCAGTACACAAAACCTACATAGTTAAGCTTATCAGAAACCTGACCAGCGAAATCTAGAAAGTACGAACGTATGGCAGCCCGATTTTCTTCAGTCGTATCTTCATAAATAATCGCGTTATCCTGATCCGTTTTCAGACTCAATTCTTTCCTGCCTTCGCTTCCTAAAACCATAAATACAAATTTGGCAGGCGGCGGCCCAAGCTTAGCAATTACTTCTTCTATAATTTTTAGCGAAATGGTATCGGCAATGGTGGTTACCACTTCGTTTACAATTTTGGCATGTACACCCCTCTCCAATAACTGCGAAACGATGAGGGGAACTTTTTTGCCACTTGTTCTTCAAATCGTGGGTATTTACGGCCGATTTAACAGATTGAATGAAAACCAGTGGAGACTCTGCTTGCTCACTTAATAGCCTGTTCCGACTTAAAAAGCCTAAAAAATTTCCGCCGTCAGCCACCAAAAGATAACGAGAATGCGTACTAAACATCATCAGTATGGCCTCATAAACAAAGGCTTGAGGCGAAATGGTGATGATGTTTGGATCCATCACCTCGCTTATGGCTAAATTGGTACTGCGCTGCTTGGCAATTACTTCATCCCTTAGGGTAATATCGGTTACAAAACCTAAAAAGTTGTTTTGGGCATCTCTAACAAATAAACAACTCGTTTTATGTTCGGCCATTTTAGCTGCAACCTCAAAAATGGGTGTTTCGGGCAAGCAGCTTACAATTTTTTTATAGGTGATGTCGCCGATTCTGGAAGTATATATTTTATCTATTAACTTATTTTCCATGCCATAATCGATGTATAATTCTTCTAAAGAACGATTGATTGGGGAAGACTAACGCTTTAGTGAAACGGTGTTCTTGTTGATATACTGAAGTTAAGGATATTCTTTCATTGCTGAGTAGGTGAAAGAAAATTTTAGCCGTATTGAGCGCATCTGCTAAAGCGTTGTGCATATCAGCGGGCTCTTCATTAAAAAGTAAAGCATAAAACCGATTCAGTTTCAAATGGCTAAGAGCAGCTTTGTTTGCAAAATTTGCACTTGCTAACATCGTACAATAGAATTTCGAGTTTTGGAATATATTTTCTTTACCTAATCTGTACAGTTCAATATTAATCATGTGAAAATCGAGTTCAATAAAATGCCCGATAATGAGTGGCTTAAATTTAAGCATATCGTTGTTAAACAACTCCATAACCTCACTCAATGCTTCACCATGAATTTTTAAATAGTCGCTTGTGATGTGATGAATTTTTTCGGCAGACTTATCTATTTTAAAATCATCATTTTTTATGAAATGGTTTTCGCGCTTTACTTCCTGGTAATTGCTGTCATAAATAATCCATGCAATTTGCACAATGTGGGGCCAATTTTTTTCTTTCGAATAGGGCGCATTCCAGTTTTTAGGTAAACCAGAAGTTTCAGTATCAATAACGAGGAAAAAATCTTGCAAATTGGGTGATTAGTTTGGGTTTAGCTCTCAAAGTTAAGGGGCCATCAGTGGTTCTTCCATTTCAAAGATAATTAATTTAAGCATTTAATGGGCGTTTGGAGATGCCATAAATACCTAACTGATTGTGTAACCAAAGAAAAAAGGATGGTTTCGGCTTGAAAAATCAGTGGCAAAAAAAAAGCACCTTATCAATGATTTGATAAAGTGCTGATAAAAATGGGGTTATGTTTAAATATTGAGCGCCAAATACACCAACGCCGCAATGGTAGCCCCAATAATTGGCCCCACAATTGGTACCCAAGAATATGCCCAATCGCTGCTACCTTTTCCTTTCATCGGGATTAGGGCATGCACAATGCGTGGACCTAAATCTCTAATTGGATTAATGGCATAACCCGTAGTACCACCTAAGGCTAAGCCAATAACCCATACCAAAAAGGCGACAGGGATTGCGCCTAAAGAACCAAGGCCAATTGGGGTTTTATCGGTTCCCATTTCTGCGTTGGTAAAATAGAAGATTACGAAAATCAGCACAAATGTGCCCAGTATTTCTGAGAAAAGATTAGATTTCAAATTTCGAATGGCTGGCGATGTTGCAAAAGGTGCCGCCTTCAAGCCTTGATCGTCGGTTGCATCAAAATGATCTTTATACATCACCCACACTAAAAAAGAACCCACTATTGCACCGCAAAGTTGTGCCAAGATATAGTACGGAACTTTGATCCAAGCAAATTTTTGTGCCAGTGCTAAGGCTATCGTTACCGCTGGATTTAAATGCGCTCCACTATATGGTGCTGCAATAACTACACCCACAAAAACAGCCAATGCCCAAGCGGTAGTGATAACCATCCAACCGCTATCGTTGCCCTTGGTGCCCTTTAGCACCACATTAGCCACCACACCATTTCCTAAAAGAATTAAAAGCGCTGTGCCTGTAAATTCTGCTACAAATTCTGTCATGAGATTTTTGGTTAGTCGTTTTAGTCTTCAGCATTGACACGAGCGGCTTTAATTGCCCTGTTCCAGCCCTTAATTCTTTCTGTATTGTCTATACCAGCTTCAGCTACAAAAGTTCGGTTTATCTTCCATTGCGATCGGATTTGGTCGATACTATCCCAAAAACCTGTTGCTAAGCCTGCTAAATAAGCAGCACCTATGGCGGTAACCTCGGTAACTTCAGGCCTAATTACTTTAGAGTTTAGCAGGTCTGCTTGAAACTGCATTAATAAATCGTTCGCGGTTGCCCCACCATCAACTCTTAATTCGGCTATGCTCACGCCTGCATCCGCTTCCATGGCTTTCAATACATCCATCGTTTGGTAGGCGATGCTTTCTAGAGCTGCCCTTGCAATGTGCGATTTGTTTGTACCTCTCGTTAATCCGGTAATCGTTCCTCGCGCGTGTTGATCCCAATGGGGTGCACCCAAGCCTGCAAAGGCTGGAACCACATAAACACCTTGAGTATCTTTAACTTTTTTAGCCAGTGTTTCAACATCGGCTGATTTCGAAATTAAACCCATTTCATCCCTCAACCACTGCACAACGGCTCCACCAATAAAAATACTTCCTTCTAAAGCGTAAATTACTTCGTTGTTGATTTTCCATGCAATGGTGGTTAAAAGATTATTGGCCGAAATTTTAGGTTCTTTGCCAATGTTCATCAACATAAAACAACCCGTGCCGTAAGTATTTTTAACCATACCAATTTCTGTACACATTTGGCCAAATAATGCCGATTGTTGATCGCCTGCAATGCCTGCAATTGGAATTTTTGCAGCTAGAATATTACCTGCGGTTTCTCCATATACCTCGCTAGATGATTTTACCTCTGGCAGCATCTGTTTGGGAATGTTAAAAAGCGAAAGCAATTCTTCGTCCCATGATAGGGAATGGATGTTATATAGCATGGTTCGGGAAGCATTGGTTACATCCGTAACATGGGTTTGTCCGTTGGTTAATTTCCAGATTAGCCAACTGTCTACCGTTCCAAAAGCCAATTTCCCTGCATCTGCTTTTTCTCTAGCCCCCTCTACGTTTTCCAGTATCCATTTTGCTTTGGTGGCCGAAAAGTAAGAATCAATAATTAATCCTGTTTTCTCTTGGATTTTTTTTGCTAAGCCTTGTTTCTTAATTTCATCGCAATAGGTTGATGTTCTTCTATCTTGCCAAACAATGGCATTGTAAATCGGCTGTCCCGTCTCTCTATCCCAAATTACTGTTGTTTCTCTTTGATTGGTGATGCCGATAGAATTGATATCTTTTGCTGTTAAACCAGCTTTAACAATAACCTCTGCGGCAACCGAAAGCTGTGTTGACCATATTTCAGCCGGATTATGTTCTACCCAGCCTGCCTGTGGGTATATTTGGGTAAATTCTTTTTGGGCAATGGCCACAATTTCGCCATTGTGATTAAAAATAATTGCCCTCGAACTTGTGGTTCCCTGATCGAGAGACAGGATGTACTTACTCATAATGTATAATTGGTTAGGTATTAATTCGCTAGTTCTGGTTGTTCTACATTGCTGTTAGAATTATAGATATAGCCATCAGCTAAAGTATTAAAAATTTCTATTTGATTATTTTCCCAGTTTTTGTCTGCATTTAATTCTTTGGCCAGGAGGGCGGCCACTCTCGTACTCATTTGTTTTGAAGCCTGTGCATCGATAAATAATATTCTTAACCTCCTGCTCAGAATGTCTTCAACAGTCTCTGCCATTTCATGTCTGGCCGACCAAACCACCTCAGCTTCGGTATATGGATATTGAGGATGAAGTTTTACTTTGAATTCGGGTTCTGCTTCCATTAAAAACTCAATTTCAACCCGATCCGTTCCATAAATATTCATATAGCTATCTCCATTAGGTTCAGCACTTCCGTGTATGGCTAAATTTTCAGTTACACATGCTTTCGTTTCTAAACCAACATGCTTTATGGCCAAATCGACCGTTTCCTCTGCCATTCTTCTGTAGGTAGTCCATTTACCGCCAGTGATGGTGATTAAACCCGGTGCAGATATAATGAGTTTATGATCTCTGCTGATTTCCTTTGTGCTGTTACCATCGCCAGATGTTGGCGCAGCTAATGGCCTTAATCCAGAAAAAACACTTAAAATATCCCGTTCCAAAGGTTTCCTGTTGAAGTAAGCCGATGCTGTATTCATAATGAAATCAACTTCTTCTTTCAGTGCTCTAGGTTCTAAGCTGTGTTCATTTAGGGGAGTGTCGGTAGTTCCAACTAATAAATGATTGTGCCAAGGCACTGCAAAAAGCACCCTACCATCTGAAGTCTTTGGAATCATTAGGGCTGAATTACTATTTAAAAAACTTTTTTCAAATACAACATGAACACCCTGACTCGGTCGTACCATTTTTTTGGATTGGGGATTATTCATATGTAAGATTTCATCAACAAAAACGCCCGTCGCATTGATCACTACTTTTCCATGAAAAGTATTCGTCTTCCCTGTTAAGGTATCTTCTGTTTCAATGCCAGAAATCTTCCCGCTAGAATCTTTAATCAGATTGGTAACTTTGGTGTAGTTTAAAAGCGTTGCGCCCTGCTCGGTAGCGGTTTGTGCAATGTTAATGGCGAGTCTTGCATCATCAAATTTTCCGTCGAAATATCGGATAGAACCTTTTAGGCCTTCAGCTTTAATGCCAGGCATGATATTCAAAGTTTGTTCTTTCGAAAAGAATTTTGATTTTCCGAAACTAAATTTTCCCGACAGCCAATCATAGAGCGTTAATCCGACCAAATATTTAGTAACGGAAAACCAATCATAACATGGAATGATAAATTCCTCTTTATCAACCAAATGTTTTGCATTTTGTTGCAATAGGCCACGTTCTTTTAATGCATGCCTTACCAAGCCGATATCACCCTGTGCCAGATAACGTACGCCGCCGTGCACCAGTTTTGTACTTCTACTGGATGTGCCTTTTGCAAAATCAGATTGTTCTACAAGTAATGTTTTAAAGCCTCTACTGGCAGAATCTAGTGCAGTGCCCAAGCCTGTAGCACCACCTCCAATTATAACCAAATCCCATATTTCATTTTCAGGTATATTCGTGTTGTGTAATCTTTTCATTTAGGATTAAAAATAATAAATCGAAACAATACGCAAGTATATATAATTATTATCGAAACAATATTATCTATTTGTTAAATTTTATTAAATATTGGTGGAAAATATTTTAGTCGTTGTTTTATTTGCTAATTTGCAGTCGATATAACAAAAGGTTTATGATGAATTTAGCTGAGCGGCACCAGTTTATACTTAGTCGATTACAAAAGGATCAATACATTAACGTGGTTGATTTATGTAAGGAATTGAAAGTGTCGTCTGTTACCATTAGAAAGGATTTAAAACTGCTTGAAGATAAAAGCTTACTTTTCCGTACGCATGGCGGGGCAACGGTAAATAATCCTTACACGGTAGATCGACCTGTTAATGAAAAGGAAAAGATTCAATCTACCGAGAAAAATAAAATAGGCATAGCGGCAGCCTCACTTTTAAACGAAAATGATTCGATTGTAATTGCATCTGGCACTACGGTGTTATATTTTGCGAAAAATATAGCGCCTAATACCAATTTAACAGTAGTTACTTCGGCTTTAAATGTGGCGCTGGAATTAATGCGTGAGCCAAGCATAGAAGTAATACAGTTGGGCGGTTTGCTGAGGAAAAGTTCATCATCAGTGATGGGTAGTTATGCCGAGCAAGTTTTGCAAGATTTTTATTTTAATAAATTATTTTTAGGGGTTGATGGGATTGATTTAGATTTTGGCCTAACAACCACAAAT
This sequence comes from Pedobacter yonginensis, assembly GCF_003173595.1. Classification (GTDB taxonomy): domain Bacteria; phylum Bacteroidota; class Bacteroidia; order Sphingobacteriales; family Sphingobacteriaceae; genus Pedobacter; species Pedobacter yonginense. The sequence goes on along the minus strand of NZ_QGNZ01000001.1, from coordinate 1,025,712 downwards.
GCGATGGAGGCTCATCTAAATCGGAAAATGATTGGCGCCTCTCAAAAAACAATCGTGTTGGCCGATTCTACAAAATTTGGCAAAAGAGGCTTTGGCAAAATATGCGGACTAGAAGAAATTGATCACATAATTACAGATAAAGGAATTTCTGAACAAATTGTTAAACATTTAGAGGGTTTAGGTGTTACTGTAACTATCGTATAGGAAATTCCATTCTGTACAGCTAAACCAAAAGTATAATTTGAACATGGAAAAAAAACGAATACACATTTTAGAAGACGATCAAGAAATTAGAAACGTGATCGAAATTCTCTTAAAGGAAGAAGGCTTTGAATTACAATTATCCTCGTCATTTGCTGAACTGAAAAAAAACATTCAAGATGCCATGCCCGATCTTTTTCTATTGGATGTGATGTTGCCAGACGGTAATGGGGCTGAAATTTGCGAAGATTTGAAAACAGATATTTTTACCAAACACATTCCAATCATTGTAATGTCTGCTCAAAATAACAGTGAGCAAAAAGCTATTGATGCTTTTGCTGACGATTATATCAGCAAACCATTTGATATTTACGATGTTTTGGCAAGAATCAATGCGCAGATTAAACGTAGTGAAGAAAAAAGAACCTCGAAAGCCTAGTTAGATATAGATATGCAGAAACTCCAGTCCACCCGGCTGGAGTTTTTTTGTTTTAAAGATTGAAACATTTAGGTTTTCATTTAATTAATTTTTTTCGCAACTTCAAGTTTAAATGGAAATCCCTAAACCAGAAACAAAAGCCTTAGAACCAATTATAGAAACCGAGGAAGACCTTCGTTTAGCTATTTTTTTAAAAGCTGAAATTGAAAAGGATAACTTGGCGTCATTTCTGTATGATGATGTTGCTCAGTTGTTATCTCAATTGGATGGCCAATCAAATATCAGTCTCAGCCCAGCATTACAGCTAGCCATTTCTAAAACTTTAAATCAGGTTAAAAAGGTCTCATTTGCCTTGAAACCCAGTGTTTATGAAACTCATGGACTGTTTGCTGCATTGAAGGCTTTATTTTCCAATCGCTTCAACATTGACAGTGAGGATGCTTTTAATGATTTTATTAAGTTACCTGATCATTTGAGTGAGGAATTGGAACAGGCCATATTCCGACTTACCCAACAGACCTTAGATTGTATTGATATTCATGTCCTCATCGGTTTAAATATGTCGGTTAAGCGTTTGGATGATAATGTAATTCGATTGACCTACAGCTTTGCTTTCGATCCTAAAGCCCCTTTATTGCCCAGAACAGATTTTGCAGAGCAGCTAAGGTCAATCGTGTATCTGCTTTCTGGCAAATTGATTTTTAGAGAGTATGCTCAAAACGAAGTAGAGGTTGTTGTTTATCTCGAAGGGAATAACTTTCGCTAAAGCATCGTAACAACCAATTTGGTGATCATAGACGCCATGCGTTCAAACAAAAAATGCCACCCATAATGGGCAGCATTTCAGTGCGGAGAGTGGGGGATTCGAACCCGCGGACCCTTTGACAAGTCAACAGTTTTCAAGACTGCCGCAATCGACCACTCTGCCAACTCTCCGGCGCAAAAGTACAAATCCAAGTTAAATCTGCAAACTTTAATTGAGATTTTTAACAGATATTTTTAATCCATCCAGCTTATCGTATCAAAAACTGATAATAGCAATGTCGATATATTAAACCGTCAGCAAGAATGGCAAATGAAATATTGTTGTTTAAAATCGAATCGCTTTGCCTTATTATTGTTTGCTTTCCGCTAAGATGAGGCATGTTCTTGTTTTAAGTTCAAGCGATTTAGATCGGGATAAAACAAAAAATGCCACCCGTATTGGGCAGCATTTAAGTGCGGAGAGTGGGGGATTCGAACCCGCGGACCCTTTAACAAGTCAACAGTTTTCAAGACTGCCGCAATCGACCACTCTGCCAACTCTCCGCGACAAAAGTACAAATCCCATTTAAATCTGCAAACTGTGTTGGAGATTTTTTTCACAAAAGTTGATAATTGCTTAACACAGAGCCAGAAAAAGTTATTTCTTGCTCAGATTTTCTTCAATTGGAGTGCTTTTTTTGAACAAATTGAAGGTGGGACGGATGATTTTAACGCTCCTTTTACTCACATCAACGCTGGCATTAAGCTCAAATCCGATTAAAAGAATCAAAGAATTTAGATAAAGCCAGATCATTACGACGATTAAAGTCCCGATTGACCCATATACCTTATTATACGAAGCAAAGTGATTGATGTAAAATGAAAAGCCCCAAATGGTAATAAATGCCAAGATTGTTGCCAGCCATGAGCCCGCACTAAAGAGCTTCCATTTTTTGGTATGAGATGGGCCGTACCGGTACAAAATGGAAATGGTGATAAAGTACAGGATTGCCAATAACGCCCATCTGGTAAACTGTATTGCGAACACAACTAAGCTGTCTTTAATATGCAATTCATTTTTAATGTACGTGAGCAGGATTTCTCCAAGCGCCATTGCACTAATGCAGATGATGATGGAGAAACAGATTACTGTAGTCAAAATCAAAGCAATAAGGCGTTGTTTCAGCCAACCCCGCGTTTCAATAATCAAGGATGACTTATTAAAAGCCTTCATTAAATTTTTAACGCCATTTGTAGCGAAGAAAATTGCCGAGAAAAAACCGAATGAAAGTAATCTACTATTTTGATTTTTAACGATGTCTTTCAAAGTAGTTTCAAATGCATCGTAAGCATTATGGGGTAAAACGAGCTCAATTAAACTCAATAACTGATCTTGGAAACCGTTTATCGGTATAAATGGAATTAACGTAAACAGGAAGATGATTCCAGGGAATATGGCCAGCATGAAGCTATAAGCCAATGATGATGATTTGTTTACTAAAGAATCTTTTCCAATCTCTTTAAAAAAGAAAGTTGCAACGGTGTAAAGCGGGAGTGGACTAAAACCAGGCAAAACGCAAACCTTCGTCCATTCGATAAACCGCGAATAAGGCGAAAATTTAAGAAGTTGCTTGTGTAACCATTCCATTTTTAACTATTGATTAAAAAAATACTGAGAGCTTCTGCATAAAGTTTTTAGGCGGATTTGTTGGTTTATTTCTTTTCATATCTACAAATACTAAAGTTGTAGTGCCTAGGTTGATGAGTTCTTCTTTTTCGTTGTACAATTCATATTCAAAGAAAATCCTGATGCCTGGCAACTCTCTAACAATTGTTTTGACCGTAATTTCCTGATCATACAATGCCGGCTTTATATACTTGCATTTTAACTCTAAAACAGGCATCATAATGCCTTCGGCTTCCATAGAACTGTAGCTCATACCCAAGCTACGTAACATCTCTACACGGCCAACCTCATAATACTGCGCGTAATTTCCATAATACATATAACCCATTTGGTCGGTTTCGCCATAACGAACTCTAATTTTGGTGGTGTGGGTGTACATTATTTAAAAATGTTTCTTTTATTCAAAGCTTCGCGATATTTCTTTGCGTTAATTTCATGCTGTTCTTTAGTTGCAGCAAAGTTATGGTATCCAGAAAAATCTTCCTTAGCGCACATGTATATGTAATCATTTTGATCGCGATTTAGTACCGCATCAATCGCATTAATACTCGGCATCATAATTGGTCCCGGAGGTAAGCCTGCATATTTATAAGTGTTGTAAAGCGATTGTACCTGTAAAAGCTTATTGGTTACCCTTTTTACAGTAAAATCGTTATTTGCAAAAATTACGGTTGGATCTGCTTGCAGTAATTGACCACGATTTAACCTATTTAAATATAAGCCCGCAATAATGGGCATTTCTTTATCGTAAAGGGCTTCGGCATCAACAATCGAAGCTAAGGTATAAACCTGCGCAGGGGTCAAATTTAAGGCCGATGCCTTTTGTTTGCGTTGTACATTCCAAAATTTGTCGTACTCTTTGTGCATGCGTTCAAAGAAATCAATAGGCGTCACATTCCAATACATTTCATAGGTGTTTGGAATAAACATGGCATAAACATTATCTTGATTAAATCCATATTTGCTAATCAAAGCAGTAGAATCTAATACATGAATGAAACTCAAAGAATCGGCTTCTAAATTGCTTGCCAAGTAGGCAGCAAAGTTTTCCTTCTTACGGATATTCTGAAATTTCAATTTTACAGGTTCTTGGTTCCCCGCTTTTATCATATTAATTAAAGTACGATTGGTCATACCTTTTTTTAAGCGATAACGGCCTGGTTTCACATTTGCAACCAAATTCATTTTTTCTGCAGCGGTTGTAAAAGAAGATACACTTCTAACAAGATCTTTATTTTTTAGGTTTTCTAAAAGTGCATCAAAATTACTTCCAGTTTTAATGTATAAATATTTTTGATTTTCGGTAACATTAGGGGCAAAGTAAACCTTGTATAGGTTTAAGGCAAAATATCCAGCAATTAAAATCACTACAACAGCGATGGCAAGGATTGTTTTTTTACCACTGCTCATGCTCTTTTTTTCTACTTCAGTCATTTTTGTATTCTACGTATTTATGGTTGTTGTTTGTTAGATAGTGTAATGTTGATGCGCGTTCCGATGGAAACTTTTGTTAAAGAATCAACCAACATTGGGTCTTGTTTTACAATTACTGCATTTGCACTGTCGGTAATTGGGCCATCGTATAAAATATCTCCCAGCATTAGATTTGATCCTTTAAGACTAAATTTTGCCTCATCCATGGTTAAGCCAATTAGCTGAGGAATATCTACTTCCTCGCTTCCTCTACCGTCGCCTAAAACCAAATCGATTCTGGAACCGACAGGAATGATTTCTCCTGCTTTTATCGGTTGGCCACCAAATGATGCCTGTAAAACCACATCTCTACTTACATCTGGTTTATAAGTGGTATCACCAAGCTTTAACCTCGAACTTTCTATAATCGCCTGTGCCTCCCTTAACGATTTAAACTCAATATCAGGAAATTTAGTATTCGGTGTTTTGCCCGCGTTAATGGTTAAATAAATGGTTCTGTTATCTTTAACAAAGGTATTTGGGTCTGGATCTTGATCAATTACAATGCCGGGAGGTTGATCCATGATGAAGACGGAATCTACTTCATACTTCAATCCAGCCTCTTCCAATTTGATTACGGCTTGCTCGAAGGTTAGCCCTTTAACCAACGGCACATTTAGTCCCTCGCCATGCTTGGTGTAATACCTCAAACTAAAGAAGGCGATGAGTAATAGCCCAACTACAGTTAAAATAGCGGCAATAACGTTGTTTCTAAATGATCGGGTTTTTAAATAATCTATAAATTTAGACATGAATGTTAATTTCTGGGGTTATGCGTACAAACTCAAATGTAATTAATTTAATTATTGAATAAGGAATGATAAAGGCTTTAAAAATACCGTTCAATAATAATTAAAATAATATACTCTATTTATCGCTTTTTAATTCAATAATCAGGCCATCAAAATTAAAGAATGCACAAAGATATTTATATTTTTGACGATAAATTTTTATTCAAATTCTATTTAATAAAGGATTCTCCCGATGAAGAAAACGATTGCATTGTTAACAGGCGGTACCACAGGCGAATGGGTGGTTTCAGTAAAAAGTGCAGCAACCATTGCTCAAAATATCGACGCCAATTTATACGACGTTTATAAAATAATGCTTAATGATAAAGGATGGTTTTATGAACCTTCTGATTCTGTTAAAATAGAAATTGATAAAAATGATTTTTCGTTAATGATCGAAGGTCGTAAAATTAAGTTTGATGGGGTTTTTATCGTCATTCATGGCTCGCCTGGCGAAGACGGGAAATTACAGGGCTACTTCGATATGTTGAACATTCCATACACAACCTGCAATGCTTTAACTTCGTCCATAACCATGAATAAGGGTTATACCAAAGCAATTGTTGAAGGTATAGATAATTTATACACCGCAAAATCGGTGCAGATTTTTAAGAATGGGAACTATAGCCTAAGTAAGATAAAGCAAGATTTAAGGTTGCCTTATTTTGTTAAACCCAACAGCGGTGGCAGTAGCATTGGCATGAGCAAGGTAAAACATGCTGATGATCTGAAAATAGCCATTGAGAAGGCTTTTAAAGAAGACGACCAAATCTTAATTGAAGAATTTGTAAGCGGTAGAGAATTTTCGATTGGTGTTTTTGGTGCCGATGGAAAAATTACGGTATTACCAACCACCGAAGTGATTCCAGCAAATGAATTCTTTGATTTCGAAGCAAAATACACGCCTGGTGCTACGGAAGAAATTACTCCCGGACGAATGAATGCCGAAGAATTGACGAGAGTACAGCAAGTGGTTACAGATGTATATAAAAAGCTGAATTGTAGGGGCGTTGTGCGTATTGATTATTTCTTGGAGCACGAAACAGGGAAATTCTACTTTATAGAAATCAATACCATCCCTGGCCAAACCGCCACCAGTTTTATCCCTCAACAAGTTGCGGCAATGGGCTTAACCCTAAAAGAATTTTATACAAGTTTGATGAAGGAAACCTTAGGCTAAGCCCTGATCTCATGGATGTTCAGCATTTAATCAATAAAGGATTTACGGTTAAGCATTATCCAAAAGATTCCATAATTTACGAACCTGGCGCAAAACCAAGATTTGTGTACTTTATTAAAAGCGGGGAGATCAGAATGGTTACCGTAAGCGATGAGGGAAAGGAATTTATCCAAGGCGTATTTAAAACTGGAGAATATTTTGGTGAACCTGCAATTTTAGTTAACCGACCTTATTTGGCTTATACCATTGCAAATAAAGATTCGGAAATTATAGCAGTAAGTCAAGTCGATTTTTTAAGCCTGCTCAAAAATGATCCCGAATTTAGTATGGATTTGATTAAGGTGTTGGGCAACAGACTCTTTTATAAATCGATGATGTTGGAAGAATTGGCCAATGAGAAGGCGGAGCATCGTCTGTTAACCATCATCAATTACCTTTTTAACGATGTGCAAAGTGGATCGAGTTTAGCGGTTACCCGACAAGAGCTGGCCGACATGACCGGCTTGCGTGTTGAAACCGTAATAAGAGGAGTGAAGCTTCTAGCCGATAAAAAACTCATTCAACTCAAACGCGGCAAGATTGTAAAAACCTAATCAAACTATTGTGGCAAAAAAAGGTTTGATGATATGATGTAGGTCATGTTTTAGGGCCATGCTTTTGGCTAAATTTGCATCATCAAATCAAGATTATGGCAGAGTTAACTAAATTCCAAGCGGTGTTACAATGTAAATGTCCACGTTGCCGGAAGGGCGATATTTTTACAGGCAGTGCTTACGCTTTCAGACTACAGAAAACAAACATCAATTGCCCTTATTGCAACTTGAAATTTGAGCGAGAGCCAGGTTTTTTCTATGTATCGATGTTTGTGAGCTATGCCATGAATGTAGCTGAAATTATAAGCATTGGGGTTGCATCCTATGTTTTAGGTTTGGCTTTAGTTTACGAAAATCTTTGGTACTATGTGGGTTTGATTTTATTAGGCGTTTTGCTTTTATCACCAATTAATTATCGTTACTCGAGGGTTATTCTATTACATTGGTTAACCCCCGGACTTGGTTATGTTCCTGGTAGTGGAGATAAAAAGTTTTAAAGGCGAAAAAAAGAATTTAAAACCTGCTAAATATAAAGTGCTGAAGTGAGAGATATAAAAACTTTCTTACCCAATGCTCTTAATTTAACGCTAACTCCTGGTTTAGACGGGTTATTACTCAACACAACATAAACAACTTGGAAAGCAATAGCAGCAATACTTCGGTTTAGTTCTGTCTCGCTGTACCTCCAAGCGCTATCAAAAATAGCGGCTTTCCGTCCCATCGAGTTTAAATTGCACTTGCAGTGAATCGATTACCGTTTTGGGTGCTTAAAAAGTATGAGGCGTTTATGCTTCATGAAAAGAGCATTTAAGGATTTCAACCAATGTTTTAACTCTTTCTGCGGAAGTGAGCTCAAATTGGTATTCATCTTCAATATTACCCATTTTTGTTTTATTGTTTCTATGCTGCATCTTACTGCTTACAAATTGTTTTGCTGAAGCATGAAATTCTGTAGCGCCTGTTTTATCGATAAGCTCCTTTAAATTAGTCTCATTTATGCCTGCACCAGGCATGATTGTGATTGTCCCATTGGCCAATTCAATTAAGCTGCTTAAAGTAGCTGCACCCTGAATTGCAGATGAAGAACCGCCAGATGACAATACCCTGACAATTCCCAACTCAATCAAATCTTCCAGCGCCTTTTCCAAATTAACACTCATATCAAATGCCCTATGAAAGGCAACAGGTAGGGGTTTGGCGAGGTCGATAAGTTCCGCACAACGTGTTTTATCAATATTTCCATCCGCCTGAAGTATTCCGGTAACTATTCCTGTGCAACTTAATGATTTGCAGATTTTTACGTCTTCCTTCATCAGTTCAAATTCTAGATCAGAATATAGAAAATCGCCACCCCTTGGCCGAATGATTGGCCAAACCTCAATAGATAGATACTTTGTTGACAGCGCAATTTGGGCATAGCTTGGAGTGGTTCCACCTTCAGCTAAATTATCGCAAAGTTCAACCCGTTTTGCACCCCCATTTTGGGCAGCTAATGCAGATTCATATCCATTTGCGCAAACTTCTAAACCCCATGCGCCTAAGTTATTTTTATAGATTTTGGTGGGCCTATCAACATTCATTTGGTAGAGCATTTAGATGGATATTTGAAGAAACTAATAATAACTTTTTCCTTTAATTAAAAGATCTTGCTTTTCTGCATTACAAACGGCATAACTAAAACCTTGCTGAATGGCATAGGCACCATATTCGCCCTTCTTATTGATGGCTAGGAAGCCCACTTGTATGTTTTTTGCGGTTTCGGGTTTCTTTTTAATGATTCTCATAACAGCTTCCTTGCATGCCGCTTCTGGCGTAAAACCTTGTCGCATCAGTTCTACAACTAAAAAAGATCCAACGTTTCTCACCACTTCTTCTCCAACACCGGTAGATGTTGCGCCACCAATCTCATTATCTACATATAATCCTGCACCAATTATAGGGCTATCGCCAATTCGGCCATGAAGTTTATAAGCCATTCCGCTAGTGGTGCATGCACCAGAAATATTCCCTTTATCATCAATGGCAAGCATGCCGATGGTATCATGGTTATATTGATTGCCTGGCAACTTCTGTGGGGCAGCCTTTTCATACAACTGATTTTCGATGTTCATCACGGGAGCATACTTGGCCGTTTTAAGCCATTCTTTCCAAGCCTTTTCACTTGCGGGGGTAAGTAGATTTTCTTTTTTAAAGCCTTGTTCTAAAGCAAATTGTAAAGCTCCATCTCCAGCAAGCATTACGTGAGGTGTTTTTTCCATTACCTTACGGGCCACAGAAATTGGATGTTTGATGTGCTCTAATGCTAAAACCGCACCGCAATTACCCAATTCATCCATGATACAGGCATCAAGCGTAACACGCCCATCACGATCTGGCAGGCCACCATAACCTACTGATTGATTTTTTTCATCGGCTTCAGGTACCCAAACGCCTTGTTCAACGGCATCTAAGGCCTTTCCGCCTTTTGATAAAACTTTCCAAGCATCCGCGTTGGCAGCAATTCCAAAATCCCATGTTGAGATTACGATTGGGAGATTGGCCACCTTTGTTGCTTTTGAGGGCATTAAATTAGCCATGCTGGTTTTATCCATTGCCAATAAGCCTGCTGAGAGGGCAGAGGTCTTTATAAATTTACGACGGTTGAACATTGTAGGGACTGTTAATTTTTAAGGATCGATTTTTGGTTAGGATGTGAATATTATTGGATCGTGAATTGATCAGCATCCCGAAGGAATGGAAATTGTCGTCTGATTTTCACAAGTTCTTCGTAATTGATGCTAAAAGTGTATAAATCTTCATCTTCTGGTTTGTAATAAACGGTATTTCCATAAGGATCTATACACATCGAATGGCCACTATGATATACCTGATTTCCATCATGGCCAACTCGGTTTACGCCAATCACATAGCTTTGATTTTCGATTGCCCGAGCAGTGATTAAGGCTTTCCAATGTAACGAACGTTTATCTGGCCAGCTGGCAATGAGCAATAAGATATCATATTCTTCTTTTTGATTTCTCAACCAAACTGGAAAGCGTAAATCGTAACAAATGCCCAAACGGATTTTCCATCCTTTTAGCGTTACAATAAGTTTCTCGGTACCCGCTGTGAAATTTTTATCTTCATCACCCAAACCGAATAAATGGTGCTTATCGTAGTGCTGGTGTTCACCATCTGGATGCATCCAAATTAAGCGGTTATAATATTTGCCGTTTTCTTTGATGATTAAACTACCTGTAACCACACAATTGTAAAGACCGGCCATTTTCTGCATCCATTGCATCGTTACGCCACCCATTTCTTCTGCCAAAGCCTCAGCATTCATGCTAAAGCCACTGTTGAACATCTCAGGCAAAACAATTAAATCTGTTTTTTCTCTAACCCCCATAGAAAGTCGCAAAGCAAGATTCAATAAATTCTTCTCGATGTTTTCCCAAAAAAGATAAGCCTGAAAAACAGTTACTTTCAGGTTTTCGATTTGAGTGTAAACAGGTGCTTCCATATGGTTCATTTTGTAAATTTAAACATGTCTTAATTTTTCTGCAGCTGAAGACAGGGTTGAATTTTCCTTTGCAAAACAGAATCTAATAATTTTATAATCTGTACCTTTTTGGTAGAATGCCGAAACGGGGATGGCGGCAACTCCAAATTCTTTTAATAGTCTAACGCTAAAGTCTTTATCACTTTCATCGCTTATATCACTATAACTGGCACATTGAAAATAAGAACCACTACAAGGTAGCAATTTAAAGCGACTTTCTGCTAAGAGATTTCTAAAGTAATCGCGTTTTTGTTGGAAGAAATTAGCGATGCCTGTATAATTTTCTGGTGCTTTAATGTACGTTGCTATTGCTTGTTGCATTGCACTATTAACGCTGAAAACATTAAATTGGTGTACTTTCCTAAATTCGGCAGTTAATTTCTCTGGCGCTAAACAGTAGCCTAACTTCCATCCGGTAGCGTGTAGAAGCTTGCCAAATGAGGCTATGATGAAACTTCTTTCTCTTAATTCTGGGTAAAGCATTACACTTTCGTGTTTTTTGCCGTCGTAAATGAGGTGCTCGTACACTTCATCACTCAAAATCAAAATGTCGGTACCATTGATCAGCTTAACCAAAGCCTGCATATCCTGATTAGATAAAATACTTCCTGTGGGGTTTTGCGGAGAATTTAAAATAATCATTCTGGTATTGGCCGTAAACAATTTCTTAACCATATCCCAATCAATACCATAATTGGGCGGTGTAAGTTCATAAGTTTTAACGATGCCGCCTAAAAGTTTGATGGTTGGTGCATAACTGTCGTAAGCCGGTTCAAAAATGATGACTTCGTCGCCCGGATTAATGATGGTGGCTAAGGCCGTAAATATGGCTTGGGTACCACCTGCCGTAACTGTAATTTCGGTTTCTGGATTGTATTTTACCTGATAGAGATGTTCTACCTTCTCGGCAATATTTTCTTTTAGCGCTGTATTGCCCGGCATAGGGGCGTATTGGTTAAAGCCATCTTTCATGGCTTTTGTAACTAAATCAATTAGTTTAGGGTCGCATGCATAATCTGGAAAACCTTGCGAAAGGTTAATGGCATTGTATTCATTGGCGAGTTTTGACATGACCGAGAAAATGGTTGTACCTACGCCCGGGAGTTTCGATTGTATATTCAGCATCTATAAGCGAAAATAGGAAAAAAGCAACTAAGATTAAAGTATATGTGTTTGGGAAAGGCATTACAGTGAAAGAGGAGTAATCTATTTTATCTAGGCTTCTCCCTTAAAAAATGTATGATGCGCCCTCTTCAGAATTTATTTTTGTATCATTTTAAATATTTTTAATCGTTATTAATAATTAATCCAAATAAAGCCTTTTATTTGTAACGAAATATAATCTTTCTCATTTTATGAAATATAAGCACATCCTGAGTGTTGGATTTCTCTTCACTATTGCATCTGCATTTGTCATTCCGAAGAAATCAGCACGAACTTTTGTATCCAATTACGAGAATGTATTGGGAACATCTTTAGAGTTAAAATTTAAAACCAGTAGCGAAGCAGATGCGGAACAGGCAGAACGTAATGCTTTAGCAGAAATAGATCGTTTAGATCAAGTTTTAAGTGCATACAAAGCTGATAGTGAATTTAATAAGTGGTTGAGAAACGGCCATCAAGCCACCAAAATCTCTGCTGATTTATTTGAAGTATTAAAGGCTTTCGAAAATTATAAAGTTTTAACTAATGGTGCTTTAGATGCTTCGGCAGAAGTTGTGGGCAAAGTTTGGAAAAAGGCATCAATTGAAAATCGTTTGCCAAGTACCTCCGAGTTACAGCAAGCCGTAAACCAAGTAAAGCAAAAACACTATGTTTTAGATGAAGCTAACCAAAGCGTAACCCGTTTAGATGATGCTCCTTTAGCTTTAAACTCTTTTGCTAAAAGCTACGTCATTGCTAAAGCGGCCGACAAAGCGATTCAATCGGCAGGTATAGAAAATGTAGTGGTGAATATTGGTGGCGATATGGTAATTAAAGGATCACAAGCGGAAAGGATAGCAATTGCCAACCCAATGGCTGATGCAGAAAATGATATCGCATTAACCACTGTACAGGTTTCAAATATGGCTGTTGCCACGAGCGGAAACTATCGCAGAGGTTTCAATATAGATGGTAAATGGTTTTCGCATATTGTTGATCCGCGCACAGGTAACCCAGTTTCTGAAATCATCAGTGCTACTGTAATCGCGCCAAATGCAAGTGAGGCGGGCGCATTAGCTACCTCGTTTAATGTATTATCTATCAGTGAGATAGAAAAATTAGCTTCGACCAGAAATGGTGTTGAATATATGTTGGTCACCAAAAATGGCGAAGAAGTTAAAAGTAAAGGCTGGTTTAAATATGAAGTTAATACAGCGAAGCCAGTTCTAAATGCTTCCAAGCATTCGGCAGATAAGCTATGGAATACCAAATTTGAATTGGTGGTAAATTTAGAAATTGCACAGATTGAAGGGATGCGGGTTCGCAGACCTTTTGTAGCGGTTTGGGTAGAAAACGAAGCGAAAACACCAGTTCGTAATATTGCGCTTTGGTACAATAAGCCACGTTGGTTACCAGATTTAAAATCGTGGACTCGTAGCAACGGCGATGAGTTCAAAAAAGGTGCTGATGGTAAATTGAGTTCAACCAGCTCTGCAACACGTGGACCAGGCAAATATAGCTTAGCTTGGGATGGTAAAGATGATAGCGGAAATTTAGTAAAAGCTGGTACTTATACGGTTTACATTGAAGTGGCGCGAGAACATGGTACTTACCAGATACTGTCGCAAACCATGAAATTTACAGGCACCGCCAAAAAAGTAGAATTAACCCCAAATACGGAATTAGCTTCAGCATCTCTTGACTACAGAAAAATCGGAACCCCAAAAAAATAATGTAATTGCTGCGCCAGTTGGCTTGGGCAAGAAAGCGATAAAAGAAGATAGTGGTAAAGCAAAAGGGAAAAAGCGTTTAGCAGGCTTATCTCGTTGGTTGCACATCTATTTATCCATGGTTAGTTTTACTATTCTATTGTTTTTCGCGGTTTCGGGTTTAACGCTAAACCATGCAGATTGGTTTACCTCTGGCAAAGAAGTGGTTACCAAAGATTCTGGAAATGTGGAGGTGAGGTGGGTAAATCAAACCGATACTGCAAAAATAAATAAGCTACAGTTGGTAGAATTTTTCAGGAACGAGCACCAAGTTAAAGGGGCCTTAAGTGATTTCAGAATCGATGATCGTGAATGTAGTTTAACTTTTAATGGACCAGGGTACATTGCAGATTCTTTTGTGGATCGTGAAACGGGTAAATACGAGTTAACCGTTACGCGTTTAGGCGCTGTAGCCGTAATAAACGATTTGCATAAAGGCCGAGATTCTGGAAAAGCCTGGTCGTGGATTATTGACATTTCTGCTGTATTGATGACTTTGGTGTCCATCTCTGGCATCATCTTAATTTGTTTCATTAAGAAAAAGCGCTTGAGTGGTTTCCTCATTGCAGCAGTCGGAACAATTGCTTGCTATTTGATTTACAAGTTGTTTGTACATTAGCGCTTTAACGGCCCTACTAAAACCTAAAAACCACTGTAGTATTGAACTTTCAGTGGTTTTTTTGTGGCTTGATGATTTTAAGTTTCTCTATCCAAATTTAGTGTGCAACCACAGCTGCATCAGTAGAAGCCTCAATTTCTGTCCGGATAAATCTTCTACCAATTAACAAACAAAATAAGGCTATAAAAGCCGCCATTGCCATAACCAAGGGCATCGGCACGACTGAATGTTCGCTAAACAAACTCACCATAACAGATGCTAATGCCCCTAAACCCATTTGTAAGGCACCCATCAGGGCTGAGGCACTACCTGCATTTTTGCTAAATGGTGCTAAAGATAAAGCTGCTGCATTTGGATTGATGAAACCTAAACAGCATAGAAACAGCGCGATGAAGCCTATGGTTGAATATAGATTTAATAAGTTATTTAAAGCGAAAATTAAGAAGATTAGGCTGAAAATACATTGAGCAATTAATGCCCATGTTACAATTTTCTTACTGCTAAACCACCTTAAAATGAGACTGTTTACTTGGCTCGATCCAATAAAGGAAACTGATAAAAGGGCGAAAATCCAGCCATATCCAGTTTTACTCACCTCATAAATTTTCATAAAAACCGTGGGTGAGGAAGAAACGTAGGCGAATAAGCCTGAAAAGGTTATCGAACTAATTAAGGCATAGGTATAGAACTGAGGTTCTTTCAACACAATCAAGAAATTGGTTAAAATTGGCTTAGGTTTTAGGGAATAGGTTGGGTCGGGTTTATAGCTTTCTGGTAATTTAAATATAGAAGCCAAGAGCATAAGAATGGCCATAAAACCTAAAAACACAAACACGTATTTCCAACCTAATGCTGCAATCAAATAGCCTCCGGCAGTTGGGGCAAGCATAGGTGATACTGCAATAACCAGCATTAATGAAGCAAAAACTTTAGGACTTTCTTCAACTGAAAATAAATCGCGAACCATGGCAACGGAAGCAACCGCAGTGGCGCAGCTCCCAATGGCCTGTACAAAACGAAGTACAATGAGCTGATTAATATCTGTTACGGCTAAACAACCGATTGAAGCCACGATATATAACAATAAGCCAAAATACAAAGGCTTTTTGCGACCGTATTTATCTAGTAATGGCCCGTATAATAATTGTCCGAAAGAAATTCCGATGAAGAAGCTGGATAGTGATAGCGATACGGCAGATTCTGTTGTTCCTAAATCTTTTGCAATATCAATAAACCCAGGTAAATACATGTCAATAGAAAAGGGACCAAGTGCAGCTAACGAGCCTAAAATTAAAATAAGGTAGAAGTGTTTTTTTTTAGGCATAAGAATTTCCGATTTTTTTGAAGCCGCAAAGATTGGGAGATTTATTGTCTTAAACTATTTTTAAGGTTGAATGATTGTAAAAAGGAGTAAGCCAATTGTAAATAATTCAAAATGTAGCCTTGATCTTAAAATGTGATGCATTTTATATTTAGATTTATAGTCTATGACTTTTAAAACCAAGGAAAGCCGTTTATTACTCGTTCTGGGTAGTTTTTTTGTGGCAAATGCGATTTTATCTGAATTTATTGGCGTTAAATTATTCAGTGTTGAAGAGACACTTGGGTTTAGCAAATTCGACATTAATTTGTTCGGCGTGCCACATTTGTCATTTGTAATGTCTGCAGGTGTTTTAACCTGGCCCATCATCTTTATCATGACGGATATTATTAATGAGTATTTTGGGGTTCAGCAAGTTCGATTTCTATCCATTTTAACATCAATCCTTATTGCCTTTGCTTTTCTGGTGGTTTGGGGTTCTATGCATTTAACTGCGGCCGATTTCTGGGTACATCAAACCATTAATGGGGAGGACGTGAACATGAACAATGCCTTTGCTGGCATTTTTGGGCAGGGGATGTGGATTATTGTAGGATCAATTACTGCATTTATTATCGGGCAAATGGTGGATGTAGTTATATTCCATCGGATAAAGAAATTTACAGGTGACAGATCGCTTTGGTTACGTGCAACTGGGTCAACTTTAGTTTCGCAATTTGTAGATAGTTTTGTGGTAATTTTTATCGCTTTCTACATCAATCCTCAATATCATTACAGTTGGCAGCAGGTTTTTGCCATTGGCTTAGTGGGTTACACGTATAAATTTATTGTAGCCATTTTAATGACACCAATTTTGTACCTCGTGCATAGAATTATTGATGGCTATTTAGGTAAAGATTTGGCGCATAAACTTATGGATGAGGCAGCGAAGGGTTAATCTCTCATGGAAACATTTTTGATGTTCAATTATGGGGATTTAGAAATATGATTTCACGCAAAAGGTCGGACTCGCTCCGACCTTTATGCTTAACAACAAAACAAATAAAAAAAATTAACTTAAAAATTTTTTCAGACGGCTTCAGCCTCTGCAAAGGTCGAAGTCGATATTTTTTCCTCTTTATAAATCTGTCTTCCGGTGTAAGCTATAAATACAGCCTCATCCAAAAGCAGATCACGATTTTTAATCAAATTTTCTAACTTAACTGTTCCGATTACATACTTATAGCTGCTGGCCGAATAGCGTTCGCTGATGTTATCAAATTCCAAAAGGCTAATCAAGTCTTCATCAGCATAACGTAAATAAATTTCCAACAAAATATTTTCGGTATGGCTTACACCATTCTCCTGGTGATATTTTTTATACTCGTAGCGATAATCATATCTTAAAGCGGCAATATCAGAAAGCACTGCGGCGCCTGTTGGATGACCACCTGCGCCTTTACCAAAAAAGAATTGTTTATCTGCAAAGGCAGCTTGCACGGTTACCGCATTGTACTCATTCTCAACATTATATAAAAAATCATCTTTTGCAACCAACTTAGGCAATACGTAGGTTACAATTTGTTTGGTATTCACTTTTCTAGCTGTTGGAACCAACTTAATTTTGAAGTTTTTTTCCTTCGCATAATTAATGTCATACTGAGAAAGGTTTTGAATACCAATATTTAAAATATGATCGGGATTAATGAATAAGCCATAAGCATGTGCTGTGGCAATGGCCAATTTGTATTTAGGATCGTAACCACCCACATCCAAAATTGGATCTGTTTCTGCAAAACCTAAATCCTGCGCTTCTTTTAAAGCCGAGCCATAACTCTGGTTTTCATTGAAGATTTTTGAAAGAATGTAATTTGAAGAACCATTAAAGATACCGCTTAGAGCATGGAACAATTCGTTATCGTAATATTCCTCCAAATTTCGAATGATTGGGATACTGCCACATACTGCACCTTCATACAGGAGCGATGTACCGTATTGTTTTTGCAAATCTACCAGCTCTTTTAAATGCGTAGCAATCATTTTTTTGTTTGCAGAAACCACATTCTTACCGCTTTTAAGTGCTTTAGTTACAATTTCGTAGGCAGCATCGGCATCGTTAATCAATTCTACAACGGTATTAATTTCCGTGTTATCTAAAATTTCATCCCGGTTGGTGGTAAATAATTCTTTGCTTAGCGTACGGGTTTTTCTTGGATCTTTAATTGCAATTTTAATAATTTCTAGGTTTAGGTTTTGGCTTTGAATAATATCCAATAAGCCTTGCCCTACAACACCGAAACCAAATAATCCTATTTTTAAATTTTTACTCATCTTATGTCTAATGTCAAGAATTGATTAGCATTCATCTATTGCAGATAAGTTCTACCGCTCAATTTTCATTTTTTATACTTTCTTCAACTCCAATTCGGATGTTACTGACTTTAAGCCGTATGCTGAAGTTTGATTATTTTTTTATTGCTGCTTTCTTTTATAAAGTTTCCAATAATATTAGTGAGTGCATTGGTTTCAATCAGGAAGCCATCATGGCCATAATCAGAATGTAAGGCGTAAAATTCTGCCCCCTGAATATGATCGGCCAAATATTTTTGTTCAGAAATGGGAAACAAAACATCGTTTTCAATTCCAATCACAAGGGTATTGGCTTTAATCAGGCTAAGCGCATCGGCAATACTGTTGCGATTTCTGCCCACATTGTGGCTATCCATAGCTTTAGTTAAGTAGTAGTAACTGTAAGCGTTAAAGCGATTGATTAATTTTTCACCTTGATAATTCTGATAGGAAGACGCCCGGAAATTATCGGTTTTCTCGTTTACACTTTCTACCTGTGTACTGCCGTAGGCATCGTAAGTTCTGTAACTTAACAGGGCAATACTACGTGCAACTTTCAGTCCCTTGCTGCCACCATCTGGTTGATTTGCGTAGAATGTTCTGTCGGCAGTAATGGCCAAGCGCTGACTTTCGTTAAAGGCAATGCCCCAAGGAGAATGCACGGCATTTGTAGCTACCAGAATCAAGTTTTCGATTTTACTCGGTTCAGAAATGCTCCATTCAACAGCTTGTTGGCCACCTAACGATCCTCCAATTAAAACCTTAATTCGATCTATTCCTAAATGCATGGCTAAGACCTGATGTGCAGAAACAAAATCGCGGACGGTGAATTGCGGAAAGCTCAAGTAGTATGGCGCACCCGTTACCGGATTTGTACTTAACGGACTGGTGGTACCATAATTAGAACCTAAAACATTTGCACAAATGATGAAATGATCGTTTGGGTTAAATAATGCATTGTTTCCAAATAATCCCGACCACCATTCTAACACGTCCGAATTTGCGGTTAGGGCATGACAAACCCAAATCACATTATCTTTATTCGCATTTAGCTTGCCATATGTTTGATAGGCAATTTGCAGATTTCGTATTTTTTTACCGTTTTCTAATTTAAATTGTTTGGGATGACTATATGTTGAAACTGAGCTCATTCTAAATTGTATTGTTGTAATAACTTTAATCGGAAACTATTAAGCCTGCACAGCATCTGTTTTAACTTTGGAACCAATTGCGGCAAAGGCTTGCTCAAAATCTGCCTTAATATCATCGATGTGTTCTATCCCTACAGAAACCCGTAAAGCATTTGGTTTAACCCCTGCGGCTAACTGTTCGCTATCGCTCAATTGCTGATGCGTTGTTGCAGATGGTTGTATAATTAAGGTTTTGGCATCGCCAACGTTGGCTAGGTGCGATACCAGTTTTAGGTTGTCTATTACCTGTGTTGCGTTTTCTTTGCTTCCTTCCAGTTCAAAGGAGAGCACGGCACCAAAACCATTACTCAAGTATTTTTTAGCCAAATTGTTGTATTTGCTGCTGTTTAAACCAGGATAATGCACTTCTTTAACCAATGGATGATTTTCTAACCAAATGGCCAATTCCAATGCGTTATCTACGTGGCGCTGTACCCGAAGGGATAGCGTTTCTAAACCTTGAAGCAGCAAAAATGAGTTGAAAGGCGATATTGAAGGACCCAAATCTCTCAAACCTTCTACACGGGCCCGAATAATAAATTGGATGTTTCCAAAAGGACCGCCAATTCCGAAAACATCATTAAAAATGAGTCCGTGATAGCCCTCTGATGGACTAGTGAACTGCGGGAATTTTCCATTACCCCAATTGTACGTTCCACCATCAACAATAACACCGCCAATGCTGGTACCATGTCCGCCTATCCACTTGGTTGCAGATTCTACAACGATATGTGCACCGTGTTCTAAAGGTTTAAATAGATAACCAGCAGCGCCAAACGTATTATCCACTACAAGCGGTAAATCGTGCTTTTTGGCAATGGCTGCAATTTTTTCGAAATCAGGAATACTAAAAGCCGGATTACCAATAGTTTCGAGATAAATGGCCTTGGTTTTTTCTGTTATTTTTGATTCAAATTCTTCAGGCTGATCTGGATTCGCAAAATCTACATGAATCCCAAGGCGTTTAAATGCAACCTTAAATTGATTGTATGTTCCGCCGTAAATGTGTGATGAAGAAACGATATGATCTCCTGCTTCTAAAATGTTATTCAGTGCAATAAACTGTGCAGCCTGTCCGGATGCTACAGCTAAAGCTGCTACACCACCTTCCAAAGCGGCAATTCTTTTCTCGAACACATCGGTAGTTGGATTCATTAAACGGGTGTAAATATTTCCAAATTCCTTTAATGCAAATAGATTGGCACCATGTTCTGCATTTTTAAATCCGTAAGAAGTCGTTTGGTAGATCGGAACAGCTCTAGAGCCTGTTGTTGGATCTATTTCTTGACCCGCATGTAATTGTAAGGTTTCAAATTTATATGAGGTTGACATAATTTAATCGTTTAATAAGTGAATGTTAAATGGTTTGAGTAGGACATTCTGAAAAATACGGTTGATAATTTCAAGAATCCAGAGATCGCGTACCCTTAGCTTAAGGGCCTTCCAATTTGAAAACAAGAGAGGAAGATTTTTAGTGTTATTGCATGCAACAGCACATACAATCCACAACTTGCACAGGGGAAAAAATGTTACCAGTGGTAGTTACCTTTTTGAGGTTTAAACTAGGCTCGCTTAGCGATTGAAGATTTAATGCTTTCATCAAGTTTATAATTTATATTTCCAAATAACACCATGTTACTTGGTCTGGAATTGGCACCTTCTCTTTCTGAGGGTTGCCAGTGGGTCAGGGAGCCAGTCTCTCGCCACTTCTTTATAAATCAATCCTGAAGATTGACTTTTATTTGGCTTTTGCCAAATAATATTCCAAATGTCTGAAATATATTTTAAACAACAAAATTATATTTTGAATTTTAGTTAAAGTGTTGTAAGTCAAGCTGATTCTTTGCTATAAAAATTACAATCATAAAGTTAATGCGGAGTTAACTCTAAAACTTTAAGTTTGCATAACCTAAATTATTCCTAATTAACCATGGTAAAGTTTAAATTTTGTTGTTTAGCCATGCTGCTTTGTTTTGGCTTTTTTACTGCTCAAGCCCAATTCGGTGGTTTGAAGGACAAATTATTAAAAGTTGGAGCATCACAAGGTGCAAAGGCTTTAGGCGTAGATAAACTGCTTAAACAACCAGCTGCAATTACCACGAGTTTTGAAGATGTAAATCGGGAGGGCGAAATGATGCCTGATTTTAAAAGTAAGGAAAAGGCTCAACCACTTTATTTATTGCCAAAAAACCCTGAAGGTGGTTTTGTGCTCTGTGCAGGCTTTTACGAAATGACCAACAAAAGTTATTGCCTAAAAGCGGGTACTTTTGCCCCTTCAAAAGGTGATGGCTACATGTTTGCGCCGGTTTTAGGACCAAAGGAAGACATTGTGGTGAGCATCTTAAAAAGTGCCGAAAAGCACCCTGAGGTAGAGCAGCATGATATTCAAGTGTTGTTGTGGACCATCATTGCAAGAACAAAATTTGCAGATTATTCTGGACAAGTTAAAGTTACGGCCTTGCAGTTGCTAACGCCGAAACAACTTACGCAATTAGAAGGAGGTGCATTGGGAGTTCTTCCTTTTGATGTTATGGAAAAGGCTAAAGACCAACTTCCATCGGGTGTAAAGGCGGTTTTTGAAGCCGAAAATAACATTCGGCAGTTGGTTTCATCCGGTAACTACACTTATGCCGACATGGAAAAATATGCGATAATAGTTGGTATGGCGCCACCAAGAAGCGACGTGCCTAGTGGCATTTGGACTAAACATCCTGACGGCTATTACATTCGTTATTTCCCTTCGGGATATTCAATTACAAAGGTACAGCTGTATGTGCCTACAGAACTAATTGCAACTGGAACTAAGCTGGTTTACGATGCGGCGGGAGATATTGCTTGCCCTGCAAACACGGGTTCTCAGCGTTTGGCGCAAACCAACGAGCCTTTAAATCCTAATTACGGATTAAAACTCACTACAATTTGTAATCCTAAATAATCGAAGACGGAGAAATCTTTTAACTTGGATAAATCAATATGAAAAGATTTCTCCGTTTTTTAAAAGGCGGTACGCGATTTTATACAATCTAAATCCTTAGGCTAAAGCCTGTTCTAAATCAGCGATGATATCATCCACATGCTCCAAGCCAACGGAAATTCTAAGCAAGTTTTTTGGGGTTTTGCTATCTGGGCCTTCAACTGAGTAACGGTGTTCGATTAAGCTTTCTACGCCACCTAAACTTGTGGCCTGTGCAAATAATTGAACTTTGTTTACCACCTTATTGGTTGCATCTACATCGCCCTTAACTAAAAACGACATCATTCCTCCAAAATCTTTCATTTGCTTTTTGGCAATTTCGTGCTGTGGATGACTTTCTAATCCTGGATAGAAAACAGCCTCGACATTTGGATGACTCAGTAAATATTGCGCAACCTTTTTCCCATTTTCGCAATGGCCTTTCATTCGGTAGGCCAATGTTTTTATGCTCCGGCAAAGTAAAAAACAATCGAATGGAGAGGGTACGGCACCTCCGGTTTGTTGCACATTTTTGATTTTATCCCACAAGTCATCTTTTTTTGCGGTCACTAAAATTCCGCCCAATACATCGCTGTGTCCACCAAGGTATTTTGTACTGCTGTGCATCACTAGGTCTGCACCGAGCAAAATCGGGTTCTGCAAAATAGGCGAGGCAAAGGTACTATCACAAGCCAAAGTGATCTGATTGGCTTTGGCGATTTTTGAAATTTCTTCGATATCGGTAACCTTAAGCAAGGGATTAGATGGGGTTTCGATCCAGATAAGTTTGGTATTTGGTTTAATCGATGCTTCAATTAAAGCTAAATCTGTCTGATCTACAAAATCAAATTCTAAACTTTCATTGAAAATGGTTAAGAGCTGTTTTTTGATGCCCCAATACATATCATCGGGTGCAATAATGTGGCTTCCGGGTTTCAAGGCTTGGAAAAGACTCATTCCACAATTATTACCTGATGCAAAAGCTGCAGCATCTTCTCCAAATTCTAATTTGGCCACTGTGTTTTCTAAAGCAGACCGATTTGGGTTACTTACTCTACTGTACATATGCCCGCCCGGATATCCACCATGTTCATCACGAAAGAAAGTGGTTGATAAATTTAAAGGTGTGGTTACATCACCAGTAGCACTTTTAACAAGATTAGAGGCGTGAATAGCAAGGGTTTCGGGTTTCATGATGATTTAGCTTTTTTGGAATTCTTTGGAAGCGCAATTTAATAATTTGAAGCTAATTTTTGTTTGTTATTTGTTTTGGCAAGATTTATGTGTTCTGTTTGGAGAAATTTAAATTAAAACTAAAATGAAAAGATTATTTATAGCCATTGCGATTGCATGTTCTACCTTGATTACTTTACAAAGCTGTAATACTGCGAAAAGAGTAACAGCAGGCGTTACAGGTAGCAGAGGTACTGTAGTTCGCGAATGGGTAGTGAGCAATGTTTCGCTAGATGGTTTACCTGATGGCGCAGTACAAGGTTTATTTGGTGAAAAATCTTACAAATGCTTCGAAGGCAGTACCTGGAATTTAACCAATAGCGGTAATGGATCGTACACTTTACCAGCATCAAGCACATGTGGAGCGGTAATGCAAACCATTTTCTGGTCTGCAGCACCAAAAGAAGAAACCTTCCAATTTAAAAAAATATATGAAGGTGATAAAGCTAAAAACGTTACAGAAGGTTATCGTTTAATTTTAACTGAGCTTTCTAGCACACAAATGGTGATGAAATCGCCAATTGAGTTTGGTGGTAAAACAGCCAATATCATCTTAACCTTTGTGCCTGCGGCAAGATAATTTCATTTACCTATGGAATATTTAGAGAAGCACTTCTGAAAAGAGGTGCTTTTTTTATTTACACTCCTTTTTTATGACTTGTTTGTGCAATACGGGCGGATAAACACGAACATGGGTAGCATGCATGGTTTGTTACAAGAAAATGATTTTCAAATCCCATCAATATTGTATTTTTGTTCAAAATAAATCAGAAATGAATACAACTGAGCAAGTTGAAAAAATATTAGCTGATACTTCATTATCAACTGAACTGCAAAACATAGCCAAAAAAGTCCTCAATAAAGAACGGATTAATTTTGATGAAGGTGTTTACCTTTACGAGCATGCTGAATTGGGCTATTTGGGTGTTTTGGCCAATCATATTCGAGAAGAGAAACATGGCGATAAAACCTATTTTAATCGCAATTTTCACTTAGAGCCAACCAATCTTTGCGTGTACGATTGCAAGTTTTGTTCTTACTCTCGATTAATCAAACAAAAGGAAGAAGGCTGGGCTTTAACAATGGAGCAAATGCTTGATATTGTTAAGAAATATGATGATGAGCCTGTAACCGAAGTACACATTGTTGGGGGTGTTTTGCCTCAATATGATGTTGAATTTTATTCTGCCTTATTTTCGGCCATCCAAGCACACCGACCTGAATTGCACGTTAAAGCCTTAACGCCTGTTGAGTATCACTATATTTTCAAAAAAGCAAAAATTGATTATGCAACGGGCATGAAATTAATGAAAGAGGCTGGACTTCAATCTATGCCTGGTGGCGGTGCTGAAATCTTTCACCCCGAAATTCGAGAACAAATAGCTAAAGATAAATGTACTGGCGAACAATGGCTGGCCATACATGAAGAATGGCATAAATTGGGTATGCGTAGTAACGCAACCATGCTCTACGGACACATCGAGAAATTCTGGCATCGGGTAGATCATATGGAGAAACTTCGAGCCTTACAAGATCAAACAGGTGGTTTTCAAACATTTATTCCTTTAAAATTTAGGAATCAACACAACCAAATGAGCAATGTTCCTGAGTCTTCGGTAATCGAGGATTTAAGAAACTATGCCATTGCCCGCATTTACATGGATAATTTCGATCATATTAAAGCCTATTGGGCAATGATTAGTCGCGAAACGGCCCAATTATCTCTTAATTATGGTGTTGATGATATTGATGGAACATTAGACGATACCACAAAAATTTATTCAATGGCCGGGGCCGAAGAACAAACGCCTGCCATGAGTACCCGCGAATTGGTAAACCTTATTAAGCAAGTAGGCCGGAAAGCGATAGAACGCGATACTTTATATAATGTGGTTACCGATTTTGAAAACGTTGTTTTTGAAGAAGAGAAAAAACCGCAATACTATAAGTTACCAGTGGTGAGTTAAGGAATGATCTAGTTAATGAGAGAATTAGTGAATTAGCTAATTAGTGAATTAGCTAATTTGATAATTGGATGGATTTGAAATGAAAGATTTACGCACTGCAACATTCGGAATTAATGAGTGAAGTAGGGAATTAGTGAATTAGCTAATTTGATAATGGGATGGATTTGAAATGAAAGATTTGCGCACTGCAACATCCTGAACTAATGAGTGAATTAGGGAATTAGAGAATTAGTGAATTAGCTAATTTGATAATGGGATGCCTTTGAAATAAAAGATTTGCGCACTGCAACATTCGGGATTAATTAGTGAATTAGGGAATTATTGATTTAGAGAATTGGCGAATTTGGTAATGAGACAGCGCTGAAATGAAGATTTATCCTTCGCAAAATTCAATCATTCAATCATTCAAAATTCAATCATTCAAAATTCAATCATTCAAAATTCATTCAGTCAAAATCCAATAATTAATAAAAAAAAATGAAGCAAATTTATATTATCCGCCACGGCGAGACGGAACTCAATAGACAAGGCATAGTACAAGGCAGAGGTATAAATTCTGATTTAAACGATACCGGTAGGGCTCAGGCTGAGGCATTTTATCAAAAATATAAGGATATCCCCTTTGATAAAATTTACACTTCAGATCTGAAACGCACTTGGCAAACCGTTCAAAAATTTATTGATTCTGGTTTGCCATGGGAAAAGCTTTCTGGCTTAGACGAATTGGCTTGGGGTGTTTGGGAAGGACAGCGAAACTCTGAAAGTGCACGCGAGGCTTTTCGTGCCATGTTACAATCTTGGGAAGAAGGTGATTATACAGCCCATTTTGAAGGGGGTGAAAGCGTTCAGGAAGTGTATGAGCGTTTAAAAGTGCCGATGGAAGTGTTATCTACACGGCCAGAAGAAGAAACGGTACTTTTGTGTATGCACGGAAGAGCCATGAGGGTTTTTCTTTGCCTGTTGCTTCAAAAACCTTTAAATGAAATGACTGAATTTCCACATCAAAATACAGTTCTGTATAAAATGGGTTTCGAGGATGGACAGTTTACCGTTTTAGAATTTAATAGTGCTATCCATTTAGATGGTTTAGTGATTGGATAATGTTGTAAAGCATTACAGTTTAGGCTTTAACCAAATGAGATTGGTGCTGTATTTTAGCATGAGCCTCGCTTTGTTACCATAAAATAAGATTAAGAATACCTTGAATAAAATAAAAATATCGGCTGTTGCTTACACCAACACCAAAGCTTTTATATACGGATTAGAGCATTCGGATATCATTAATAGGATAGATTTAAGTTTAGATATCCCGTCAGATTGTGCCGCGAAAGTAATTAGCGGCGAGGTAGATATGGGCCTAATGCCTGTAGCTGCAATTCCGCTAGTGCCAAATGCAAACCTCGTAGCAGATTATTGTATCGGCAGTGATGGTGCGGTAAACTCCGTTTTTATTTTCAGCGATGTACCTGTGCAGGAAATTAAAACCTTAAAATTGGATTCCCATTCCAGAACATCTAATAATCTTGCTAAAGTTTTGCTTAAATTCTACTGGAAACAGGATGTTCAATTTACAACCGATCCAAATGCAAAAACAGATGCCATCGTTTTAATCGGCGACCGTACTTTCGGTAAAAAAGATAATTATGCTTTTGCATATGATATGGGCGCCGAGTGGAAAAACTTTACCGGCTTGCCTTTTATGTACGCTGCTTGGGTAGCGAATAAACAAATTTCGCAGGCCTTTAAAGATGAATTTAATGCGGCTTTAAAATTTGGCTTGGAAAACAGAAACGAGGTGCTTAAGGATTTACCTAAGACAGAAAACTTCGATTTAGCAGATTATTTATATAACAAGCTCCAGTTTGAGGTTACGGAAGATCGAAAAAAAGCATTAAATATGTTTTTGGCATACATTGAGCAACTCTAAGTGCCAAGGCTATAAAAACAAAATGCAACCTTTGTTAAAAGATTGCATTTTGATTATGATTGTTTTGAATGCAGCTTTGAGGGCTGTCATCTAACTGAGAAATCGAATTTTGAAACTACCTTAATGACTCTTCATTTTTCCTGCTACTTTTTCCAAGGCACTTTTCATTTTGGTTAGGGCACCAGTTATAGCAAGATCGTAAGTATCTCCAAAATTAGTAACTGCAATTGGCTCTTTACCAGCAATTTTGGCTTCTAGTAAGCACCTTTTATCATCCAAGCCATCTTTGCTGCCATTTTCGTCTGATAAATGAACTTCTAATCTTGTAATTAAATCATTAAACCTGCTCAATGCATCCGTAATTTGGGTTTGAATTTTCGTTTCGTATTCTTGATGGATGGTTAAACTCTTGTCGGTATTCAGTTGAATCGTCATAATAAAAATATTAGGTTAAACTATATAAAACTAACAGTCGAGAAGCCTAAACGTTTTTAATTAGAAATGTTTAACTGTAAAATATTGGATATGAGCATCATTGATTTCTTAAATCGCGATCAAATAAAAAGGATGATACAGATTGAACATAAGTAGATCAAGCGCACAAAACTTTGTGATTAAACCTGATAGGAACGAGCACGGAGCGAAGCGGAGTAAAGTGGATAGCAGGACTAACGAAGCCACAATGTACCGAACCCATCATTTCCAAATCAACATTGAACACCTATAACCCAACAGATACGGGTTCGTGTAGATCAAGCGCACAAAACTTTGTGATTAAACCTGATAGGAACGAGCACGGAGCGAAGCGGAGTAAAGTGGATAGCAGGGCTAACGAAGCCACAATGTACCGAAGCCACAATGTACCGAAGCCATCATTTCCAAATCATCATTTAACTGATAAATCAAATCGAAGTCGATTACAGCGCTAAACAACCTAGAAACCTTCCATCAACCCCGTCATGCCTCCAAACAAACTAACAATCTTTTAACTTTTCAACAAAACAGTTGTAGAATGCCTAATCGTGCTATCTTTATAGCTTTTGCAAATTAAATTCAGTTTTGGCTAAAGATACAAATAAAGAAACCCCGTTAATGCAGCAATACAACGCCATTAAGGCGAAGTATCCGGGTGCACTTTTACTTTTTAGAGTTGGCGATTTTTATGAAACCTTTGGTGAAGATGCCATTAAGACGGCACAGATATTAGGCATTGTACTCACGCGAAGAGGCACGGGACCCAATGGCGGTGCTTTAGAACTTGCGGGTTTTCCACACCACTCGCTAGATAATTATTTATCTAAATTGGTAAGGGCAGGGCAACGTGTGGCAATTTGCGATCAGCTTGAAGATCCAAAATTGACGAAAAATATTGTTAAACGAGGTGTAACTGAACTGGTAACGCCTGGCGTTGCTTATGGCGACAATATCTTAAAT
Organism: Pedobacter yonginensis; assembly: GCF_003173595.1. Taxonomy (GTDB): domain Bacteria; phylum Bacteroidota; class Bacteroidia; order Sphingobacteriales; family Sphingobacteriaceae; genus Pedobacter; species Pedobacter yonginense. The sequence continues at coordinate 997,179 of NZ_QGNZ01000001.1, read as the reverse complement.
CAAAAATCAAATAATTATTTAGCTTCTGTTTTCTTTGATAAAACCCAACTAGGTGTATCGTTTTTAGATATTTCTACAGGCGAATTTATGATTGCACAGGGAAATAGCGATTACATTGATAAGCTTTTACAAGGTTTTAAACCAACAGAAGTTATTTTTCAAAAATCTAAGCGACAGAATTTCATTGAGCAATTCGGAGATCGTTTCTACACTTTCGGCTTAGATGAATGGCCTTATACAACCGATTACGCCCAAGAAACCCTTACCAAACATTTTGATGTAGCCTCGTTAAAGGGATTCGGGATTGAGCGTTTACAGAGCGGAATTGTTGCTGCGGGTGTTATTTTGCATTATTTAGGCGAAACTGAGCATCGCAATTTACAGCACATTACCTCGATTAGCAGAATTGAAGAAGACCGCTACATGTGGTTGGATCGTTTTACCATTCGCAATTTAGAACTGGTGAATTCGCCAAACGATAATGCCGTTACCTTATTTGATATTTTAGACCACAGCTGTACGCCAATGGGTGCGCGTTTGCTACAAAAGTGGATTATTATGCCACTTAAAGAGCTGAAGCCCATTGAAGAACGCTTGGGTATGGTCGATTTTTTTGTGAACAACGAAGCGCTTCAGCAAGAGTTTTTAGCCCACATTAAGCAGATAGGTGATTTGGAAAGATTAATTTCGAAAGTCGGACTACAGCGTGTTGGTCCGCGGGAATTGGTAGCCTTGAAAAGAGCTTTAACACATATAGAAGCGGTTAAAAATTTGGCTGCTGGCTCAAAAAATCCATTTCTTATAAAAATTGCAGATCAGTTAAATCCGTGTTTGGCTATACGCGAGAGAATTGAAAAAGAAGTTCAACAAGACCCACCGGCATTGCTAATTAAAGGCAATGTAATTAACGATGGCATTGACGAAGATTTGGATCGATTGCGAAAAATTGCTTTTGGAGGTAAAGATTATTTGGTTCAAATTCAGAAACGTGAAGCCGAGGCGACAGGAATTCCATCTTTAAAAATTTCTTTTAACAATGTGTTTGGTTACTATTTAGAGGTTACACACACGCACAAAGATAAGGTGCCAGAGGGTTGGATTAGGAAGCAAACTTTGGTAAATGCAGAGCGATACATTACCCCTGAGCTTAAGGAATACGAGGAACAGATTTTAGGTGCTGAAGAAAAAATTCAGGCCATTGAAATTCGTTTGTATAATGAGTTGATGTATGAAACAGCCAGCTACATCAAACCCATTCAACTTGATTCTTTCTTAATTGCCCAGTTGGATTGCTTGTTGTGTTTTGCGCAGTTGGCCGAGAAAAATCATTACGTTAAGCCGAGTGTAAACAAAGCCAAGGTGCTGGATATTAAAGGGGGTAGGCATCCTGTTATTGAAAAACAACTGCCTGTTGGACAAGAGTATATCACGAATGATGTTTATTTAGATACGGATAGTCAGCAAATTATTATGATTACTGGTCCGAACATGGCGGGTAAGTCGGCAATTTTAAGGCAAACGGCCTTAATTGTTTTAATGGCACAAATGGGCTGTTTTGTGCCTGCCAAGGCTGCGGATGTTGGAATTGTAGATAAAATTTTTACCCGTGTTGGGGCATCTGATAACATTTCATCAGGAGAAAGTACCTTCATGGTGGAAATGAACGAAACGGCGAGTATTCTGAATAATATATCTGATGATAGCTTAATCCTGTTAGACGAAATAGGCCGAGGAACAAGTACTTACGATGGAATTTCTATTGCTTGGGCCATTGCCGAGTTTTTGCATCAACACCCAACTTCTCGACCGAAAACGTTGTTTGCAACCCATTACCACGAGCTAAATGAGTTGGCTAACACCATGCCTCGAATTAAGAATTTTAACGTTTCGGTAAAGGAAATGACCAATAAGGTAATCTTTTTAAGAAAATTGGTTCCTGGTGGGAGCGAGCATAGTTTCGGAATCCATGTTGCAAAAATGGCGGGTATGCCTCCAAAATTAATCGGCAGGGCAAATGAAATTTTAAAGAAATTAGAAATAGACCGCACCGAAGGGCAAAGCATTAAAGACAGCATTAAAAAGGTTCAAAATCAAGCCTATCAATTGCAAATGTTTGCGATAGACGATCCAGTTCTGGTTAAAATTAGGGATACATTAAATAATTTGGATGTAAATGCGTTAACTCCTGTAGAAGCTTTACTAAAATTGGATGAGATACAGCGGTTGATTAAAAATTAAATTTTTTGATTTGTTCGCATTTGATGGGATAAAGAATATTGATATGAAGTACGAAAAACATTCTTTTTGGCTGGTTTTAATCCTCTCTGTTTTAATGTTCTCTTGTGGTAGCCGAAAATACACCGTAAAAAGTGATACCAAGGCATCGAAAGTTGCCGATGCCATGGCAAGTTTAAAAAGTAAAGAGCTCTATCGTTTTATAACCGACTGGACCGGTGTAAAATATCGCTTCGGCGGTTTAGACAAAAGTGGGATAGATTGTTCCGGTTTTGCTTTTCTTTTGGAAAAAGAGATTTATGGAATTACCCTTCCCAGAATCTCCCGCGATCAGGCCAATGTTGTAAAGCATAAAAGTGTAGATCGTTTAAATGAGGGGGATTTAGTATTCTTCTCATTTGCCGGCAGGGATGTAGATCATGTTGGTGTGTACCTTAACAATGGTTTTTTTGTACATGCAAGCACAACCAGAGGGGTAATTGTAGATGATTTGAACTTACCAGCTTATCAAAATGTTTTGGTAAAATCGGGTTCGGTACGGTAGTAGGGATGAATAGAAAGATATGCGTTTATTTTTTATAATTATATTATTATCAGTTGCTTACATCGGTAAAGCGCAAGTTAAACTTTTAAGTTTAGATGAACTTGACGCTCGATTGGCTAATGGAAAGGACACTACCTATGTAATTAATTTTTGGGCCACTTGGTGTTCGCCATGTGTGGCCGAACTACCCGGATTTGAAAAACTGCGTTTAGCCAATGTCAACAGGCCTGTAAAAGTTTTGCTGGTGAGTTTAGATTTTAAATCGAAACTTCAAAAAGCAGTGATTCCCTTTGTTCAGAACCAAAAACTTAAAGCAGAGGTTTTCTTACTTAATGAGCCCAATCAACAAGAATACACCGGGAGGATAGACAAGAAATGGTCTGGAGCCATACCTGCTACGCTATTTGTAAAGGCCAAAAAACGTCGATTTTACGAACAGGATTTTACAGAGGCCGAATTAAATAAAGCCTTTTCGATGTTTGTGGCTAAGCCTTAAATTTTTATATCGTTACAAAACAACTGATAATGAGCGAATTACTTATCCATTAAAAGATTAACAAGCTCTTTTAATTCTTCTACTTCCTGTTCTAATTTTACTATGCGATGCTCTAGTGCCTCATTTGCTTGAAAAGTTGGTGCCTCACTTGTTTCCACAATCGTTTCCGTTTCTGCTTGTTCGCCAAGTAAGTGGATAAAACGAGCTTCTTTCTGACCGGTTTTCTTGGCCAACTGCTTTACAAATGGTAGCTCCTCGTTTGATAATTCAATTAGTTGATCTAAAATTTCTTGAATACTTTCAAACTCGAATAACCTACCCGAATTGCTATTGATTTCGCCCGGCGTTAATGGTCCCCGCAAAAGCAACAGGCAAATGATAGAAAGTGCTGATGGAACCAGCGGATAAACAATTCCCAGATTGTGTTTATATTTGATCACCCGACTTGAACCGCCTGTAACGGTAGAAATTAAGCCTTTAATTTTTAACAAATTCAATGTCAAGGTTACCGTTTCTTCATCATAATTTACCACCGGATTTCTGGAACTTTTTTGATTGCAGGCGGCTGTTAAGCTATTTAACGTCATTGGGTAGTAATCAGGCGTGGTTCTGCTTTTCTCAATCAGCGAGCCTAATACACGTTGTTCTTCAAAGGATAAATTGGGTAGCGTTTTAATATTTTCCATTTGCTAAAAATAGAAATTGAGATAACATTTTGGAAATTATTTTGTTATTGATTGTTTGCAGTGCTTATATAGAAATATTACTCAATAGAATTGTTCTAAATTTCCGAATCACTACAATTTCAACATTAAGTTTCCGAACTTTAAAAAAGGATAACCATCTCTAAATATTTTTTATGCAGTCATCAGATAATAAAAAGAATTCAGGCGATAGCAGGCGTGATTTTCTGAAAAAGAGTTCATTAATTACTGCCGTAGCCTTAACGCCCGCAGTGGCTATGAAGGCCGCAGAAAGCCAAGCAGATGAGCGCTTTGCAGCGCTCTTCGAAAAAATTCCACTTAACATTACTGTTAACAATAAAGCTTACAAAGCCTCTATTGAGCCACGGGTGTCGTTACTAGACTACCTACGTGAGGAGCTTCATTTAACGGGCACAAAAAAAGGTTGCGATCATGGTCAATGTGGTGCCTGTACGGTGCATGTGGATGGCGCTAGGGTTAATTCCTGTTTAAGTCTTGCTGTAATGAATGAAGGCAAAAAAATTACCACCATTGAAGGCTTAGCAAAGGGAGAGGAATTGCATCCCATGCAACAGGCTTTTATTAAACATGATGGTTTTCAATGTGGTTATTGCACTTCAGGACAGATTATGTCTGCTGTTGCTTGCGTAAGGGAAGGTCACGCGAATAGTCGTGCAGAAATTAGTGAATACATGAGCGGAAACATCTGTAGATGTGGTGCTTATCCAAATATTGTTGATGCAATAGTTGAAGTGAAGGAAGGAGGTGCCAACGTATGATTAACTTTCAATACTTAAGAACCACGACTGCAAAATCAGCGTTAACACTTCTGCAAAAAGATAAAAATGCCAAATTTCTTGGTGGCGGAACCAATCTAATTGATTTGATGAAAAGGGGTGTTACCGCACCCGAAAAGTTAATCGACATCAATCATGTGCCATTAAAGCAAATCGAATTGGTGGGATCAAAGATCCACATTGGCGCAATGGCGACGAACACTGCGGTTGCAGAGCATCCATTAATTCAGGAAAAGTTGCCCTTGCTCTCTTGGGCTTTAAATGCTGGTGCTTCTGCACAATTGAGAAATGTAGCAACAGTTGGTGGAAATATGATGCAAAGAACACGCTGTGGATATTTTTACGATACGGAAATGCCTTGCAATAAACGAGAAGCAGGGTCGGGTTGTGGCGCCATAGATGGCTTCAACAGGATGCACGCCATTTTTGGTACATCAGACAAGTGTATTGCGGTTCATCCAAGTGATATGTGCATTGCCTTGGTTGCTTTAGATGCAGAAGTGGTGTTAGCCACTCCAAAAGGCGAAAGGAAAATTCTATTTAAAGATTTTCATCGTTTGGCAGGAGATACCCCTCAGTTAGACAATAACTTAAAAGCGGATGAAATGATTGTTAGAGTAGAAGTTCCCTTAAATAATTTCGCCAAAAACGCCTATTATTTAAAAGTAAGGGATCGCGCATCCTATGCATTTGCTTTGGTGTCTGTGGCGGCTGGCTTAGAACTTCAAGGCAATAAAATTGTCAATGTACGCTTGGCAATGGGTGGGGTTGCTCATAAACCTTGGAGGTTGACCAGCGCAGAAGATTTCCTTAAAGGAAAAGAAGCGACTACCGAAAATTTTGAACAAGCTGCGAAGTTATCTATGACGGGTGCAAAAGGATTTGGGGAAAACGATTTCAAATTAACGCTTGCTCCAAACACAATTATTGAAGCCTTAAACCTAGCAAAATCAAAAGCGTAATGATGGAAAATCGAATTTTAAAAGACGAAAATGATCGCGTAGATGGATTTTTGAAAGTTACGGGCGGGGCAAAGTACTTTGCTGAATATGAGTTGCCTGGTTTAACTTATGGTGTTTTGGTTACCAGCACCATTACCAAAGGAAAAATAACTTCGTTAAATACAAAAGAAGCAGAGAAGGCGCCTGGTGTTATTGCCGTGCTTTCTCATCTGAATAAACCATCTGCACCAGCTTACGAGCAAGAAGGTGGCTCGCCAATGAAAATCTTTTATACCGACAAGATTTTTTACAACGGCCAACCCATTGCAATTGTAGTTGCAAACACTTTTGAAAGGGCAACTTATGCAGCATCCTTAGTGAAAGCAACCTACGCAAAAGAAGCCTTTAATACCGATTTGGAAAAGGCACTTAAAGATACAAAGGCCAAAAAATTACAAGGGCAGCCAGATTATAAACGCGGTACAGAAAATGCCTATAAAACTGCAGAAGTGAAAATTGAGCAGGAATATGTGTTGCCAATTGAAACGCATAACCCTATGGAATTGCATGGAATTATTGCTGATTGGCGACCTGCAAACAAAGTTACCGTATATGCAAAAACGCAAGGTGTAAAGGCTACACAAGGAACCATTGCCAATGTATTTAAAATTCCGATTGAGAACATTCAAGTAAATTCTGAATTTGTTGGTGGAGGTTTTGGAATGGCCTTAAGGACTTGGCCACTTGAAATTGCCACGGTTATGGCTTCCAAACATATTGGCAAACCTGTTAAACTGGTGATTACGAGGATGCAAATGTTCACCATGGTGGGCAACAGACCAGCTGCCATTCAAAAAGTTGGCTTAGGTGCAACTAAAGATGGCAAGCTGACCGGAATTACACATAAGGCATTCGGAGAAAGCTCTACCTATGAGAACTTTACAGAAGGTGTAGTGAACATGGCTAAATTTATGTACCAATGCGATAACGTGAACACATCTTATACCATAGTTCCTGTCGATTTGGGCGTGCCGATTTGGATGCGTGGACCAGGGGAAGCAACAGGAGCATTTGCGCTTGAAAGTGCTATTGATGAATTGGCGCATGAGCTGGATATGGATCCCTTGGATTTTAGAATTAAAAATGATCCAGAAATGGATCAGCAAAAAAATAAACCATTCTCTAGCAAAAACCTAAAAGAGGCCTATAAACTGGGGGCCGATAAAATAGGATGGAGTAAGCGGAAAAATAAGCCAGGAAGTTTAGTCGAAGGATCATGGAAAACCGGATATGGTGTAAGCGTTGGAGTATTCAATGCCAACAGGGGCAAAGCAAGCGTTAAGGGAATTCTTAAAGCAGACGGAACCTTAGTGCTTCAGAGTGCCACAAGTGATATTGGGCCCGGTACTGGAACGGGTATGGGCCTGATTGCGAGTAAATTACTGAATATTCCAACCAGCAAAATTACTTTTGAGCTTGGAGATTCATCACTTCCACCTGCACCTAGCCAAGGTGGCTCAGCAACTTTATCCACCATTGGTTCTGCCGTAAATGACGTTTGTGTAGCTTTAAAATCTACTATTGCAGAACTGGCTGCAAATTCCAACATGGATGCAACTTCTAAATTTGTCGATGTACTCAAGAAAAATAATCTTCCATCTATCGAAGTAACCAAAGAAAGCCAAAGCGGTAAGGAACGGGATAGCTACTCGATGTATTCTTTCTCCATTCATTTTGTGCAGGTGAAAGTTCATAGTCTTACAGGAGTTGTTAAGATTAGCAAAATCGTTTCTGTTGGAGATTCTGGAAAAATTGTGAGTCCAAAAACAGCAAGAAGTCAGATGGTTGGCGGTGCAGTTGGTGGTATTGGGATGGCACTAACCGAAGAGTCCATTTTAGATCATCGCTATGGGCGATACATAAATAATAACTTCGCCGATTACCATGTTCCGGTAAATGCCGATGTTCCAGAAATTGAGGTGATTTTTATTGATAAACCAGATTACTTGGTTAACCCAATGGGTGCAAAAGGAATGGGCGAAATTGCTTTAATTGGATTTTCAGCAGCCCTAGCTAATGCTGTATTTAATGCCACTGGTAAGCGAATTAGAAAGCTGCCAATTACCCCAGACAAAATTTTAGCTTAAGTTGCGTTTGTGATGATTAAACCGAATTCACTGTAGCTTAAAATTTTCATTAATTAAAAAAAATGCGAACCCAATCAGGTTCGCATTTTTTTTGATGTTAAATTTTTTATTTTTTGTAAGTAGCTGCTAATTTTAATGCGTTGTAAGCATTAACAATTCCACCACTCACGCATAAATCAGAAAAAGGGACAGAAACGCTTTGAGCATCTGGACCTTCGCCTTTTTTGTAGGATACGTTATGATTTACTTTTACAACTGATTTCATGATGATGTCTTTCACTTCCACAGCCGTTAATTTTGGATAGTAAGAGCGAATTAAGGCCGCTAAACCGGCCACTACTGGCGATGCCATACTTGTACCATTTTCTTCCTTGTATTTTGAACCCGGTACGGTAGAATTGATGTTTACGCCAGGTGCAAAAACATCTACTTGTGTTTTACCAAAGTTAGAGAAACTGGCTTTTAAAGTTTCATCATCTTTCCAACCAGACGCGCCTACTGTAATCCATGAACTGGCAACTGTACCGTCTAAATACTTACTGGTAGGGAAGTTGTTCTCAATTTCTAAGTCCTTATTATCATTACCGGCCGCATGTACCAAAAGTACATCTTTAGAAACTGCGTATTTTACGGCTTCATCTACAGTAGCTTTATCCCAGCTGTAAGCCTTTCCGAAACTCATGTTAATTACTTTTGCGCCATTATCTACGGCATAACGGATGGCGTTTGCAACGTCTTTATCTCGCTCATCACCATTTGGTGTACAACGAACGCCCATAATGGCTACATTATCTGCAACGCCCATGATGCCCAATTTATTGGTTCTGTCTGCTCCGATAATTCCAGATACATGAGAACCATGTAAAGCATCTGGCCCAGCTACATCATTGTTTCCATAAAATCTTTCTTTGCTGTTGTTTGGATCATCGCCAACAATTCCGCGGGGATCGAAATCTACGTTTAAGTTATAATTGGCTTGTTGCCCGTAATATTTTATACCCTCCAGGATTTGGTCGTTATAAAACTCAGTAAAGGTCATATCCTTTAAAGCGCCACCAACTGCATCTTTAATCCTGCCTTCCACATCTGTTTGTGGTTTAAAATTCTCAAAATCAGCAGCAGTAGGTACATCTTTTCCGATTTTCTTTACTACTGCATCTAAAGCATTTTTAAAACCAGTGATGCCTGATAAATTTGCTTTGGCTTCTCCAAGTTGTTGCTCTAAATCAGTTCTTTGTTTTTTGAAGGCTTCAAAATCTTTTTTATCCTTTTCAGAAACATTTGCATCCGTGGTATTTGCAAATCTAACCTGATCTCTGCGTACCAAACGGGTTAGTTCTAAGGTTTCGTTGTTGATGGATTCTTTAGCACCACCCAAGAAGTTCCAACCATGTATGTCATCGATGTAGCCGTTTTTGTCGTCATCTTTACCGTTGTCAGCAATTTCTTTAGCGTTAACCCACATTACACGCTTTAAATCTTCGTGCTGGGCATCTACACCGCCATCATTTACAGCAACAATTACTTTGGTTGATTTTTTTCCTTTCAAAAGTTCTTTATATGCTCGCTCGGTGCTAATTCCGAAGGTTGTATCGGATTTTAGATCGAGATTTTGCCAATTTGGTTTTTGCGCAGAAGCCATAAAAGGTAATGCACTTACTGTTGTAATACTCAACAGCATTTTAAAAATTTTACGCTTATTCATATTGGGATTTTTGTATTTAACGTTGAAAGATAATTTTAATTTTTTTGAAATTGATAAAATCTATCAAAAATGATTTCTGAGGGATAAAAGTTGAGGTGAAGTTTTGTTAATAAAAAAATCCCGAGTATAAAATACTCAGGATTCAATTGGTTTTGTATGGCAACTATTTTAAACTTAAAGCAATCTTTTTAGCCATTTCAGTATGCCCTTCTATAACTTTTAATGTATTCGTTGCCCAGGTTTTAATCGCTTGGTCTCTATTGGCAACACCTTGTTTAAACAAGTCCACAGTCTTATCGTGGTCAGTCACCATCATCGCAATGTAGTGTTTGTCAAAGTCTGAGCCTGTCATTTTTTTCATCTCATCCAAGTGCATCTGATCTTCAGCAGGCAGCCCATCAGCCGTAATCACTTTTTTATCTTTCGCCAATGCTTTTAATTCTGTGTTGGCTTTGGTGTGGTCGGTAAGCATTTGGCTGGCAAAGTTTTTAACTTCGGCACTTTGAGCATTTTTTAGCGCAATTTTAGCAGCTTCAACTTCCATAATGCCACCTACTGCCGCTTTTTTTAAGAAGGTAGAACCCTCTTCATCTAAACCGCTTTGTGTACTTTCAGCGCCAGTTATGTGGTTTCCGTTTACCATATTGGTGTCGCCCGCAACACTGTCTTTGGTGGTGGATGATCTTTTATCTGCGCTTTGGCAGGCTTGAAATGTTAATCCACAACTCAGTGCGAACCCTATATAAAATACCTTTTTCATGCTTTAAAATTTTGATGTAATTACAAAACAGAATTGGGTGGAAAAGGTTTTTTTATAAATTAAGGTACAGGTTTTTCATACACGTTTGGAACAACGATGCCCATCTGTCTTTCTGGGTTCTGGATGGCAGAAAAACCAAATTGTTCGTATAAGCCATGTGCATCTAAAGTGGCCAATTGGTAGCGGCGAAGCCCTTGCAAATCTGGATGGAAAATCATTAAAGCCATCAGTTTTTTGGATAAGCCCAATCCTCTATATTCTTCTTCAATATACACATCACAAAGCCATGCAAACGTGGCCTTGTCGGTAATCCAACGGGCAAATCCAACTTGTTCCCCACCTTTATAAATGCCAAAGCACAAAGCATTCTCTATGGAACGCTTTACTGTTTCTAAGGGAATATTTTTAGCCCAATAAGATTCAGTGCTAAGGTAACGATGTATTGCCTCTATTTTTAACAACTCTTTTTGATCTGAAAAAACAAAGCCGTTTTCTATAATCTCCATCCAACACTGTATTTATTATTGTTAACGAGATGATGATATTTTTGGTATAAGAAGTTAATTTACAATTAATTACGCATGTTAATGTACTGTAAAGGCTGACCAAAATCTTCGGCTCTGCAAACATTCATCACGGCTTGTAAATCATCAATTTTTTTGGCGGTAACTCGTATTTGATCATCCATGATAGCCGGCTGTACCTTTAGGCCACTTGCCTTAATTTTGGCAACAACCTTTTTCGCTGCTTCTTTATCTAAGCCTTCCTTAATTGTAATCTCTTTACGAATCATATTTCCCGAGGCGATGGTTTCTTTACCAAAATCCAAACTTTTTGGGTCCAAGTTTTGTTTCATCATCCGTGAAATTATTGAATCCGTAATGGCTTTCAACCGCATGTCATCTTCGGTAACAATGGTTACAACGTTGGTTTTTTTATCCAAATCGACCGTGCTTTTAGAACCGTTGAAATCGAAACGATTTAAAATTTCCTTTTTGGCATTATTAATCGCATTATCAAGTGTTTGCGCGTCCACTTTACTTACAATATCAAAAGAAGGCATGTTTTTAGCTTTAAAGTAAAAAAATAAGTAGATTTAAGATAAATTAATCGACCCCACAAAAAAACGAAAAATAATATGAAAACCACTAAATCAAAGTCTTTAAAAAAGCTTACTAAGAAAGATGTTAAAAAGCAGTTAGAACAATCGATTACCGATAAGTTCCTAGATGTTATCAAAAGCTTAGGGCACGATGTATCTGACATTAGCAATGAAGTGGGGAAAGCAAGTAAAAGAGTAGCTAAAAAACTAACTAAAAAATTCACGGTAATTAAAGCCGATGTTGGCCATAAAATTGATGATTTGGTTAAATCCAATAAGTCAGCTAAAAAAGAGGTAAAACCAACCGTAGCAAAGATTATAGATAAGGCAGAAAAATCTGCTCAAAAAGTTGTGAAAAAGGCTGTTTCCAAGTCGAAACCTGTGGTACAAAGCATAAAAGTAGGCGCTATCGCAACAGAGGAGAAAGCGGAAACAGCAATTTCTAAACCAGTTGCTAAAGCTGCAACCGCGGTTAAAAAGGCAGTTGCAAAGCCAGTGGCGAATGCGAAAGTTGCTGTCGAAAAGGCTGCTGCAACCAGCAAAAAAGCAACAGTTAAAGCCACATCTGTAACCAAAGATACCGCGACAAAAGCTACAACAGCCGTTAAAAAAGCCGTTACGCCAAACAAGAAAAAATAATTTGTTAACGTTAATACGCTAATGAATTAACATCGATTTAACAAATTAATTTGCAGTTTTGAGACATCCCTGTTTAGGCAGGGATTTTTATTTTTTTAGATGAGCAAGAAGAAGTTACCATTTTTTAATCGCGAGATCAGTTGGTTGTATTTTAATGAACGTGTGTTGCAGGAAGCCGCAGATGAAACCGTACCACTAATTGAGCGTATTAAGTTTCTATCTATATTTTCATCAAACTTAGAAGAATTTTATCGGGTTCGGGTGGCCACAATGACGCGGCTTACCAATCTAAACGAAAAAGCTAAAGCATTGCTTGGGTTTAATCCAAAAAAAATACTGAATGAAATTAAAAATATTGTTGTAAAGCAAGAACGTAAATTCGATCAGCTTTTTCAAGCCACGCTGATTAATGAGCTGGCGCAAAACAGAATCTTTATTTTAAATGATACCCAGCTGAACGTAAGTAGGGGCGCCTTTGTTAAAAATCACTTTCGCGATAAAATTTTGTCCAACTTGGTTCCGATTATGTTGGATATGGATAAACCCTTTCCCGAACTGAAAGATCGATTTTTGTATTTCTTCGTAAAATTATCCAGAACAGACAATAAGGTAAAGGAAAAATATGCTTTGATTGAGATGCCACCGAGCCTCCCTCGCTTTTTGGTATTACCTGAAACCAACGATTTAAAGTTCATCATTTTGGCAGAGGATATCATTCGCTATTGCTTGGACGATATATTTTATGTGTTTACCTACGATAATTTAGAAGCTTATTCAATTCAATTAACAAGAGATGCAGAACTTGATATTGATAAAAACATAAATGATAAGTTTATAGAAGATTTAAAGAATAGTTTAGAAAAGCGTAAAAAGGGGAAACCCATGCGTTTGCTCTACGATTCTGCTATGCCCCTAAACATGCTTACCGTTTTGGTAAACAAGCTAAAACTAGAGGCCGAAAGTTTAATTCCAGGTAACCGTTACCACAAATTTGGCGATTTTATTGCCTTTCCAAACGTAGGAAAAAAGGAATTGGAATATACGCCAAACGTTCCGCTGAAGGTTCATGGTTTGCATAGAACGGAGAGCGTTTTTGCAAAAGTTGCGCAACGAGATTACCTCATCAATTTGCCATATCAATCTTACGATTATATCATTTTGTTTCTGAGAGAAGCGGCCATCGATCCAAAAGTGACGGATATTCAAATCACACTGTACCGCCTTGCAGAAAATTCCAAAGTAATTAATGCCTTAATTAATGCTGCCAAAAACGGAAAAAATGTTTCTGTTTTGCTCGAATTGAAGGCCCGCTTTGATGAACAGGCCAACATCTTCTGGACTACCCGTCTAATGGAGGAGGGGGTTAAGGTAAATTATGGTTTAACTGACTATAAAGTGCACTCTAAAATATGTTTGGTTAAAAGAATGGAAAAGGATAAGCCGGTTTACTATGCCAATTTAGCTACCGGTAACTTTAATGAAAAAACAGCTGGTTTATATTGCGACCACAGCATTTTCACGGCGAAAAAAGAAATTACAAACGATTTGGTAAAGCTCTTTGATGCCTTGAGCAAAAGAACTGTAACCAAAGGATTTAAACATCTAATCGTTTCACCCTTAGAGAGCAGATCTAAATTGGTTAATTTTATTAACCGCGAAATTCGAAATGCTAAGGCTGGAAAATTAGCTTATATCTTACTGAAAGTGAATAGTTTAGCTGATGAAGGACTAATTGCCAAACTATACGAAGCAAGCAATGCAGGGGTTAAAATCCAATTAATTATTAGAGGAATTTGCTGCCTAGTGCCTGGTGTAAAGGGCTTTAGCGAAAACATTACGGCTATTAGTATCATTGATAAATTCTTAGAACATGCCCGTGTTTATATCTTCAGCAATAATGGAAAAAACGACATGTACTTATCGTCAGCCGATTTAATGAGCAGAAACTTTGAACATCGGGTAGAAGTTGGTTTTCCGGTTCTTGATCCTGACGTGAAGCAAGAGTTGCAGGACATCATCGACCTTCAGTTACAAGACAACACAAAATCACGGCAGATTAACGCGCTGAACAACAACAAATACCACAAAAACAGATTGAGTAAAAAGATACGCGCGCAGATTGATATTTATAATTATTTAAAAACCAAGCACCAATAGAATGTTAAGATACGCAGCCATAGATATCGGATCGAATGCGGTTAGATTGCTTATAGCAGACATTAGTAAACAAGATGGAAAATATAAGTACAAAAAAAATACGCTGATTCGTGTTCCACTCCGCTTGGGCGACGATGCTTTCCTAGATCAGCACATTTCATCTAGAAAGGCAGGTGATTTGGTGAAAACAATGGCTGCATTTAAAAACTTAATGGATGTTTACCATGTTACCGAATATCTAGCCTGTGCTACTTCTGCCATGCGTGAAGCTAGTAATGGTGCCGAAATTGTTAAACTAATTAAAGCAGAAACGGATTTAGACCTCGAAATTATTGAAGGTCAACGTGAAGCCAATATCATTTACGCCAACCACATTGAGGAAGAGCTGGATGAAAATAAAACTTACCTATACATTGATGTGGGTGGTGGTAGCACGGAGCTTTCAGTTTTTGTGAAAGGTGTACCCGAAGCATCGAGGTCTTTCAACATTGGAACGATCCGCATTCTCGACAATCAGGATAAAGAAGAAACTTGGGAAGAAATGAAGGTATGGGTGAAAGATAACACCAAAAATTATAAGAATTTAGCTGGAATTGGAACAGGTGGAAACATCAATAAGCTCTTTAGGATGTCTGATGAGAAAGAGCATGCACCATTATCTTTACAAAAGCTAAATGCAATGTATAACAAGCTGACCAGTTATTCTTTAAAAGAGCGAATCCATACTTTGGGTTTAAATCCAGATCGAGCTGACGTAATTGTTCCGGCTTGTGAAATTTACCTCACTTTAATGAAATGGACAGGAATTAAGCAAATTTTTGTGCCTAAAGTCGGTATGGCCGATGGGATTATCAAACTTTTAATTGAAGAAAAATTAGATTAGGTCTTAGATTAAAAAATAGGTTGGGTTTTCGTTTTTTCGACCGTATTCAAGGGTCGTCATTCAGACCGTATTAAACGATCGTCCTTTAGACCATAGCGGAGAAACCTTTGACTTTGGAGATTATAAATCTGTAATTTTTACTTGAAAAGCATTTCTCGACAAGCTTAATTATCCACATCTTAATATTATTGAGACCTCATTCAGCAGCATCTACTTTATTGTAGGCGAGACGTAAAAAATCTTTGACTTCATCATTCAAATCTTCTTCGAAATATATTCTTAAGTGGTGATTGTACTGTGGCGTGCCCGCTACTTGAACAATTTTAGTGAAACAAAAATTATCATCAAAGGGTTGCGGAAAAGGAATTACGAGGTGAATAAAATTCTTTCCAACCTGCGTAATGTAAGCGAATTGGTGCCTTCCCGCTATTGCAATCATAGTTTTAAGCGGCACTAGCTTTATTGTGCCGATTCCATTTAAGGTATCAACAAAAAAACGGAATAAGCTTAAAGCATATTCCGTTTTTCCTTCTAAAAAATGGTTTATTTCTTGATTTTGCATCTTACTAAACCTTTTAAATAAATAATGGCCAACTGTTAGCTTTCCAATAATTTTGTGGCAGCTTCATCAACAAACCATGTCAGCTTTCCATCAATTGGATCAATGAGTTGTGATGGGTAAGTGTCAAAGTCTTTCACCTCACCGCCGATAACATGTTTGATGGCTTCAGCTTTATTTTCGCCAAAAACCAAAAACGCAACATTTTCTGCTTTATTAATTAATGGTGCAGTTAAGCTAATTCTATAGGTGTTCAATTTTTCTACAAATACCGATGAAACGGTAGCCTCCTCGTTTTTAACAAGCTTAGTATGCGGAAAAATAGAAGCGGTATGCGCATCATCACCCATACCTAATAGTATAAAATCAAAGATGGGATCGCTCCCTTTAAAATGGTTGTCAATTGCTTTTTTATACTCAATTGCCGCTTTTTCTGGCGCCAAGGTTGTGTTGATGTAAAAGATATGATCTTCAGCAATTTCAAGTTTGTCAAACAGTTCCTTTTTTGCCATTAAGCCATTGTAATTTTCATCATCAGATGGAACATTCCTTTCATCGCCGAAAAAGAAATAAACCTTTTCCCAATCAATTCGATGTTTACATTCCGTTGCAAGCAGGTTATAGAGTCTTTTTGGAGAATTGCCACCAGTTAAAACGAAGTTAAACCGGTCATTTTCTTCAATCGACACTTCAGCAACTTTGATAATGTAATCAGCTAAATCTTGATTCAGTTCTTCTGGTGTTTTGTATATGAGTAAATTCATTTTTGTTGGATCACGCTTTAAATGTAAACGAAGCAATCTTTATCTCATCAAGTAGTTGAATAATAAAGATTGCCTTTTGTATCCCATGATGGGATGAGTATTATTCCTTATTCTTTAATGGTAAATTAAACCAGTGGAAGCCATCCCTTGCAATTAATGCCTCGGCTTCTTCTGGTCCCCAGCTATCTGCAGGGTAGTTCGGGAAGTTGATTGATGTTTTGCTTTCCCAAGTGTTCAAAATTGGCATTACTAGCTCCCATGCAGCTTCTACTTGATCGCCGCGCATAAATAAGGTTTGATCGCCCATCATCGCATCAAGCAATAAAGTTTCGTAAGCTTCTGGGGTATCGCTATCGTAAGTTCCTTTGTAATCAAAAACCATATCCACCGGATTTAACACCATATCCAAACCTGGTCTCTTTGCTTGCACTTGCATACGAATGCTCATTTCTGGTTGAATGCTGATTACCAAGCGGTTTTGTTGCCAGTTTTCTGTTACACCAGATGAAAAGATTTGATGCGGAACATCCCGAAACTGAATGGTTATTAAAGATGAAGTTTGGTTTAAGCGCTTTCCAGTTCTTAAGTAGAAAGGAATGCCTTGCCATCTCCAATTGTCGATATGGAATTTTACGGCAGCGAAGGTTTCTGTATTGGAATGAGGATCTACCCCTTTTTCTTGGCGGTAACCCGGCACTTCTTTACCTTCTACCCAGCCTTTACTATATTGCCCACGAACAGTGTGAAAACGGATATCTTCGGCAGAAAATGGGCGCATGGCTTTTAAAACTTCCACCTTTCTGTTCCTAATTTCATCGGCATCGAAATTGATTGGGGCTTCCATTCCAATTAAACAAAGCAATTGCAATAAATGGTTTTGAATCATATCCCGAAGTGCACCAGCACCTTCGTAATAACCACCACGATCGGCAACGCCCAATTGCTCTGTTACCGAAATCTGAACGTGATCAATATAAGATCTGTTCCATAGAGGCTCGAATAAGGAGTTTGCAAAACGGAAAGCCATCATGTTTTGCACGGTTTCTTTACCTAGATAATGATCTATTCTATAAATCTGTTTCTCGGTAAATATGTTGCTTAAAAGTTTATTCAATTCTTTAGCAGAATCCAAATCATGGCCAAAAGGTTTTTCGATTACAATTCTACTGTTGTCTTCATTCTGCGTGAGCTTGTACTTTTGCAAGCACTCGGCAATAATTGGGAAAAAGTTTGGTGCTACAGCCAAGTAGAAAATAACCTGTGTTTCTGGGCCGTATTCTTTTTGATATTTTTCTACACTTGCCTTTAAATTTTGGAAAGTTTTAGGTTGAGCAAAATCGGTAGGGCAATAACTAATTTTACTTCCAAAATCATCCCATTTATCTTTTTTCACTTTTCCTGTGCGAGAAAACTCATTAACAGCATCTTCTAGCGCTTTGTTGTAGCTATCATCTGTAAATTCCGTCCTACCTGTGCCAATAATTGCAAAATTATTGGGCATATAACCTTCAATAAAAAGATTGTATAAAGCAGGGGCTAGTTTTCTTTTGTTTAAATCACCTGTACCACCAAATATGACAAATATTGTGGGGTTTAACGCGGTTTTGGTTTTCATTTTATGTTGTATTCGTGTGGTTAATTTTAAGATAGTTTATTCCAGTCGGCATGGAAAACGCCATCTTTATCAATACGTTCGAAGGTGTGTGCACCGAAGAAATCTCGTTGTGCCTGAATTAAGTTAGATGGCATTCTACCCGTTGTAATGGTATCGAAGTAGGTTAGGGTAGAAGCAAAGGCCGGAATTCCAACACCTGCATTTATACAGGCCGAAATGGTTTTACGTGTTCCGGCAATGGTTCCGTTAATGATTTTCTGGATGCCAGCATCGCCAAATAGATGCTCCAGAGCGTTGTCCTTATCGTAAGCCTGATAAATATCTTCTAAGAATTTAGCTCTGATGATGCAACCGCCTCTCCAAATTTTAGCAATTTCTTGCAATTGTAAGTCGTATTGATATTCTTTAGATGCCTGCACCAACAGATGCATGCCTTGCGCATAAGCACTAATCATCGAGAAGTAAAACGCATTTTCCAAATCGTCAATGCTGATGTCGATTTTATTATCTTTTTTACCAAAAGCATTTTCTAAGGAAACCCTTAAGGCTTTGAACTTGGATAAATCGCGATTAGAGACGGCTTCGTTTATGGTTGGAATTGGTAGCTGAAGTTCCATAGAAACTTCTGACGTCCATTTACCTGTACCTTTAGAGCGGGCTTCATCTTTAATTTGATCCAATAAATCGTTTTGTGTTTCAGTATCCTTGAACAAAAATATTTCGGCCGTTATTTCTAAAAGGAAGGATTGGAGTCTGCCTTCGTTCCATTTTTTGAACACTTGATAAATTTGCGCATTGCTATAGCCTAAACCATTTTTAAGGATTCCATAAACTTCTGCGATGAGTTCCATGATGGCGTACTCGATACCATTATGTACCATTTTAACAAAGTGACCCGATGCGCCTGGGCCTATATACGTTACACAAGGATCGGAACCCACTTTAGCAGCTACGGCTTCAAAAATATCTTTTACCACGCTGTAGGCTTGTTTATCGCCACCTGGCATCATACTTGGTCCGAAACGAGCACCTTCTTCGCCACCAGAAATGCCCATTCCAAAGAAATGTAGGCCATCTTTTTCCAATTCATCCACCCTACGATTGGTGTCTGTGAAGTGCGAATTTCCACTATCAATTATAATATCGCCTTTGCTTAAAAGCGGCTTTAATTCTGCAATAACGCTATCTACAATTGGTCCGGCAGGAACTAAAAGAATTAGGGTGCGCGGTGTTGATAAGTGACTGATGAATGCCTGAATATCATCAAAACCTTCCAATTGATGTTTTTTACCTTCTTCTTCAAGTTTTGCAATCATTTTTTGGTCTTTATCGTAACCTGTTACGGAAAAACCTTTATCAGCCATGTTTAGTAAGAGGTTTCGGCCCATTGTGCCCAAACCAATCATTCCCAATTTATATTGTTTAGAATCGTTATTTGACATTTTTTATTTTTTATTATGCACCCAAAATTAGGGTTTACAAATTAATATTATAGTGTGTAAGGTTAAAAGATTGTAATAAAATCGGCTTATGATTTTGGTTCTACCGTAAAAATATTATACTTATCGGCAAGTTTCCAAAGTTTGGCACCTCCTTTAATTCCGTCTCTATTGCTTACAAGTTTAATATTGTCGTCGAGTTTAAAATCGATGTGTTTAGAATTTCCACCGCCTATATATAAGGCATCATAATTGAAAACTGTTTTATAAATGTCGATTACTTTCTTTAACCGTTTATTCCATCTTTCTGTACCGATTTTCTCAAAAGCTTTATTTCCGATGTAATCGTCATAATCTTCTTCTTTGTTGATTGGGAAATGTGCCAACTCTAAATGGGGCAGAAGTTCTCCATCAAAAAGTAATGCAGTACCAAAGCCTGTGCCTACCGTAAAAACAATTTCAAAACCTTTACCTTCAACAACACCCAAACCTTGTTGATCTGCATCATTCACTAATCTTACTGATTTGTTCAGTGCATTTGCAACGCGCTGGGCCAAATCAATATCTTCCCATTTGTTCTTGGCCAAATTGGGAGCTGTTTTAACAACGCCATTTTTTACATAACCTGGAAAGCCTATGGATACCCGATCATAGGTGATTGGAAAGGGTTTTATTAAATCTATTATGCCTGTAACGATATCTTTTGGTATGGCCTCTGCAGGCGTTTTACTTTTTAAATATTCGGTGAGCATGTTTCCATCTTCATCTAAAAGGACTGTTTTAATGCTTGTACCGCCGATATCTATGGATAAAATGTTGGAATTGGTAGCTTTATTTTTTGTAGCCATTGTTTTGTTTTTTTGTCAAACTGATATTTACAAATTAATCAAAACAAAAAAGATTAAACGAATAGAAAATGAACTAATTTAAAATAATAACTATAAAGTCTATGTATATTGTAGTTATTTATTATGTTTGTTGTTTATTGAAGCCCTAATTCTATCGGTTATGCATCATATAAACTACCTTGCTTTTGCCATCCCTGCGTTCTTTCTTTTTGTTTTTATCGAATATAAAATTGCGCAGCAAAAAAGAAAGGCTGCCGTTTTTAAATATGAGAGCACCGTGGCCAATTTTAGCGTAGGTATTGCAGAGCGATTGCTCAATCTTTTCATTGCGGGTAGTTTTTATCAGATATATATTTGGGTTTATAACAATTACTCCATTTTTGATATTCCTAACAAATGGTACGTTTGGATTTTACTGCTTTTGGCTACAGATTTGGTTTGGTATTGGTACCATCGTTTAGGACATGAAATTAATTTTCTATGGGCTGCACACATTGTTCACCACCAGAGCGAGGAGTTTAATTTATCGGCTGCTGCAAGGATAACCACCATTCAGGCCATTTTTAGAAATGTTTTTTGGTGCCTACTGCCCTTGGTGGGTTTTCACCCTAACATGATTATTACCATACTTTTAGCGCATGGCGCTTACTCATTTTTTACCCATACTCAACTCATTGGGAAAATAGGTTGGCTAGAAAATATTTTCATTACCCCCTCGTTACACGGGGTGCACCACGCATCAGATGAAAAATATTTAGATAAAAATTATGGTGATGTATTTGTATTTTGGGATAAACTCTTTGGAACCTTTCAAACTGAGGAGGAGCCACCAAAGTATGGTTTAACTCATCCCATTAAGAGCTTTAGCTTTTTGTGGCAACATTTTCATTATTATCTGGAAATTGGAGCGGCTTATAAGCGCGCAACTACATTTAAAGGCAAATGGAATGCGTTATTCGGAAGCCCTGCGCTGATGGATCAAAATATCCGGCCTGTACTGGAGCAAAAATATTTCCAGCATTCTCAACCGAAATCATCTAAGTTTAAATTTAAAATTTACGCCAATATTCAGCTGATTTTGGTGGTGGTTTTACTTACGCTGACAACACTTTTTTATAGCTATTTCCAATGGGTTGATGGTATGGCCATGCTGGTTTTTGTGCTGCTTACCTTAATTAACATAGGTGCCTTATTGGAGCAAAGAAAATGGATTTATTACTTGGAATGCTTTAGATTGATTTTACTTTTTGCCTTCACTTTTTACAAATTTGAGCATTTCGAATTTTCGATTTTACCCATCATCGGCTTAGTTATCTTAGAGCGAACAATTTCTTTAAGAAAAGTTTACATGAGGTATGTGGTTTACCAGCTAAAGTCCCGATAAGAACCTTTCTTTAGGTTTCGAACTTACTATACACAAGAATGTTACAGGTTTAGGTTTCATTTTGTTAAATTATGGTTGTGCAAACGTTTGTCCTTTGGGTAATGAAATTGTTACGACCTTCTACTTTGACCTTTTTCACGTGCTTGCTTTTTGATAAATCCTTTTAAAACGTTGTAAATCGCATAATTAAACTTGGCTTTGTCTTCCCAAACTTACAAAATGTATGTTTTGTGTGCCTCCTATTTCCAAGCTTCATCTCTTAAATACAAAGTTTTTTTCCGATTTCCGTAAATTGTGTTTAGTTTCGATTTGTTTTTATAATTTTATTAACGAAACCATAAAAAGTATAAAACTAAACAATCCGTAATTTATGAGCTTCCATTCCTCTTTTTTAACAATGGCTTAATATAAATTTAATGCTGATCCCATTACTTTGCCGCTAATCCGAAAAACGAAATAAGCAAAAAATTACCCTATTAATTAAACCTAGTAACCGGATTTACATATGAATAAACTTTTTACTCAAACTGTTTCTGTGCTTCGGCATAGGAAAAACCTTGTGTATGCACTCCCTAAGCATCCTCAAGAAGATGAGAAGAGATCACTTTTAACGTCGACATCCCTTTCATTTTGTTTCAAAATCTTAACCCTCAGCATTTTATTTCTGGCCACCGGCGCAGGCGAGTTATTTGCTCAGCAACCCATTAATCAAAATGTTACCATTAAAGGAAAGATATTAGATGACGAAGATGGGTTGCCGCTTATCGGAACAACGATTAGCGATAATGCCAGACGTGTTTTAGGCGTTACCAATCAAAATGGAGAGTTTTCTGTATCTATTATAAAAGGTGGTACAATCTCATTCAATATGGTGGGTTATACGCCAATTAGTAGAATTTTTTCTGCCAACCAAACAGGCGTAACCATTCGATTGAAATCTTCTAGCAGTCAACTAAATGAGGTAGTTGTAACGGCATTAGGTATCAAAAGGGAAGAAAAAGCGTTGGGTTATGCGGTAACGAAAATTGATAGCACCCAACTTACGGATGCGGTATCTACCAACTGGACAGACGCACTGTCGGGTAAAGTTGCTGGGTTAAACTTGGTTAGATCCAACAGCGGGCCAGCAGGATCAATTAAAATCATTTTGCGTGGAGAAAACAACC
This sequence comes from Pedobacter yonginensis, assembly GCF_003173595.1. Lineage (GTDB taxonomy): Bacteria > Bacteroidota > Bacteroidia > Sphingobacteriales > Sphingobacteriaceae > Pedobacter > Pedobacter yonginense. Next base: position 974,294 of record NZ_QGNZ01000001.1, on the reverse strand, counting down.
TGACTGGTGATAACGAAGCCTTGATAGTTGTTGATGGAGTGGTGATTAACAATAGTGGGGGTAGGCGTACTGCCAATGGATCAGATGCTGTATATGGAACAGGTAGCGATAACATGCCGGCTGATTATGGTAGCACAACCAATGATATTAATCCCGAAGATATTGAAAGTGTAACCGTGCTTAAAGGCCCTGGTGCGGCGGCCTTATACGGCCAAAGGGGGGCTAATGGTGCGATTTTAATTACCACCAAGTCCGGCAACTCTAAAAGAAAGAAAGTAGGCATTAAATTCACCTCTAACGGGTCTTTCGAGGAGGTTAACCGTTGGCCAGATTTGCAGTATGAATACGGACAAGGTTTAGACGGTGCAGCATATTATTCTTATGGGGCATCTGCCGATGGCGCCAGCACAAGTGGAACCAGTTCGGCATACGGGCCTCGTTTTGATGGACAAATGTTCTTTCAATATGACCCTGTAACACAAACACAAGGGAAAACAAGAACGCCTTGGGTGCCTTACACCAATGAAATTAGAGACTTTTTCAGCACGGGTGAAAATTTAACAAACTCATTAAGCATTGATGGAAAAATCAGAACAACAACTGCCCGTGTATCCATCACCAACCAAAACAATACTTGGATTGTTCCAAAAACGGGAATAGAGCGGACAACGGTTACGTTATCGACCAATACAGACATTACTAAAAAACTTAAATTTTCTACAAAGTTTAATTACGGGAATCGGTTTAGCGATAACTTGCCCGGTGCAGGTTACGGTAACCAATCATTAATGTATTGGTATATTTTTTGGCAGCCAAACGCAAGTTTAGATTGGATTAAAAATTATTGGGTAAATGGTCAGGAAGGCAGACAAATTAAATATCCATTTAGTTCATTCCCTGAAAATCCTTATGCGGTTGTAAATGAATTTATAAACAAAACTGGTCGTAACAACTTAACAGCGAATGCCCAATTGAGCTACCAGATTACAAAAAATCTTAGCGTTCAATTGCGTACAAGTATTGATATGGCGAAGGAGAAACGTGCGCAAGAACGTCCTTACGATGCTGGTAGTAAATTAATACAAGGTTCTATTCGTAAACAAAATATTTATTCGCAAGAAACCAACAGCGATTTCTTGGTTCGCTACGAAAAACAAGTTGGTAAAGATTTAAACTTCAATCTATCTGCCGGAGGTAGTCAGTTGAGAAATAAATACAACAAATCTGATTTACGTGCAGATGGTTTAAGAGTGCCAAACGTATATGAACTAACTAATAATTTATATCCATTGGTGTCTATTCCAGATACCAGCAGATACAGAATAAACAGTTTTTACGGAATCCTATCTACCAGCTATAAAAATTATTTGTATGTAGATGTTACCGCTCGTAAAGATTGGAGTAGCGTTTTGGCTACCGTAACTAGAACAGATAACGTTGGTTTCTTTTATCCGTCCATTAGCGGAAGTTTTGTATTGTCTGAATTCTGGAAATTGCCAAAAGCCATCAGCTTTGCTAAAATCAGAGCTTCAGTATCGCAAGTAGGTAGTGGCGGTACAACGCCATACAGAACAGCTTATACCTATTCTTTGGCCTCTAATGGAATTTACCCAGATAGTGCTTTACAAAACCCATCAATATTACCTAATGAGAATTTAAAACCTTTAAAAACAACTACTTATGAGGTTGGTACCGAAGTGAGCTTGTTTAAGAACAGATTAGGTTTTGATGTTGCAGTTTATGCGGGTAACACTAAGAATCAAATTTTAACACGTGTGGTAGATCGTTCATCTGGTTATAACCAAGCATTAATTAACGCTGGACAAGTAAATAACTTAGGGGTAGAGGTTGCTGTGAACGGAACTCCGATTACGGTTAAGAATGGATTTAAATGGACAGTGAATTTGACCTTTGCATCCAATCAAAACAAAATTAAGGCTTTAACCGATAGTTCGATCATTTTAAGAACTGGACCGGTAGCTGGCGGACAGATTGTTGCCAAAGTTGGTGGTAGTATGGGCGATTTATATGGCAGAGGCTATGTTCGCGACCCAGACGGCAATGTAGTTTATGATGCCACAACAGGATTTGCAAAAATTACTACTGATGTGGTTTACTTAGGGAATACCATGCCGAAATACAAAGGAAGTATTGGAAATAACTTCAGTTACAAAAACTTTAGCTTAAACGTTCTTTTTGATGCCCAATTGGGTGGCGTAGCGCACTCTTTATTAAACTATAAATTGGCAGAACAAGGTAAATTAGCCGTAACACTGCCAGGAAGATACGGTGGTATTATCGGTAACGGTGTGGTGCAAAAGGCAGATGGAACCTATGTGCCAAACACAACGGTTGCTTATGATATTGATGAATACTATCGCTCGCATATGGGTACGGATAATGCAGAAGGAAGCACTTTTAGAACAGATTTCATCAAATTCAGAGAGGCCTCATTCAACTATAGGTTTAATCCGAAGTTCCTTAAAAAATTAGGCTTATCAACTGCATCGTTCGGTGTGTATGGTCGTAACCTCTTCATTTGGTCGCCATGGCCAATGTTCGATCCAGAATTTGGAACACTTGCTGGTTCTGATATTGTTACCGGATTCGAAGTAGGGCAGTTTCCATCAACCAGAACGTACGGTTTCAATTTATCAATTGGCATATAATCTTTTAAACCATGAAAAAGAATCTATATAAAATTATCAGTGCGGTTTTAGTGTCCATTACAACACTTTCCTCATGCGATAAAGGGTTTCAAGAAATCAATGTTGACCCAATAAACATCATCTCTACTAAACCAGAAAAATTATTGGCTCCGGCTTTAGTAAATACTTTAACTCCGGCAATGATTCGTAACCGTAACTTCAACAATGAGTTAATGCAAGTTACGGTTGCCATTAGCGATGGCGATGGAACGGTTTTTAGATACGAATACAGAAGTACATTCTCTGATTATTTGTGGAATGCCTGGTATGTTCAGCTAACCAACTTTAAAGATATTTACAAGCTGGCTGGGCAACCTGGTATGGTTAACAAATCTTATCAAGGCATTTCGTTGGTTTGCCAATCGTGGGTGTATGCCATGCTTAGCGATACCTATGGAGATATTCCTTATTCTAAATCTAACCTAGGCAATAGCGGCGTTTTAGAAGCCCCATTTGATAAGCAAAAAGACATCTACCTAGATATGTTTAACAAGCTGGAAGAAGCCAATACACTTTTAAGTGCAGGTACAACCATTGTTCCAACAAGTGATCCTGTTTTTAATGGAGATATTGCAAAATGGCGTAAATTCTGTAACTCGTTATATTTAAGGCTTTTGTTAAGGGTTTCAGGTAAATCGGAGGTTTCGGCTCAAGTGATCGCAAAAATTAAAGAGATTGTTGATACCAAAAGCGCTACCTATCCGATTATGACCAGCAATGCAGATTGTGCAACCATAAAATGGAGCGGAACAATCGGTACCGATGCTTATGTTTCACCTTATGTAAACGGTGTTCGTGCACAGGATTTTAGGTCGCCTTCTTTAGGTAGTTTCTTCATCGAACATTTAAGAGATTGGGCTGATCCTCGTATCGATACCAACACTCCAAATGGAGATGGTGGCGCTAATAGATGGGGGATTGCACAGGGACCAAATGGATATTCTGGCGTGCCGAGTGGTTATGCAATTGGTACAGGCGTAGTGAAACAAGCCTATTTTTATTCTTACGATCAGGCATTAGGATCAGGCACATATGGGGTAAGATCATTACAACAATCTACAAAAACAGGTATTCTAATGAATTTTGCAGAGGTTCAGTTTATTTTATCTGAAGCTGCCGCTAAAGGATGGATTAATGGTTCTGCCGAAACTTTTTATAACAATGGGATTGCAAATTCTATTAATTATTGGGTACCTGCATTTCCAACTTCAACAAGCTCAAGTACATTCACAAAATATGTAACAGATGCAGATATAGATTGGGACAATAGCCTATCACTTGATGGAAAAATGGAGCAAATTCATTTGCAAAAATATTATGCCCTGTTTTTGGTAGATATGGAGCAATGGTTTGAATACCGCAGAACAGGTCATCCTATTTTGCCAAAGGGCCCAGGTTTAAGAAATGGTGGTGTTATGCCGGCAAGAATGACTTATCCTGTGTATGTTCAATCTGCAAATCCAACCAATTATCAAACAGCTGTAGCTGCTCAAGGTCCAGATTTGATTTCTACTAACGTTTGGTGGCAAAAACCGTAATCATTACCCAATAAAATTCTTAAAATGAAAAAGATAATATTTTATAGCATGATTTTACTCTCTATTCCATTTATTTGGTTGGGTTGTAAAAAATCAAATTATCCTGGCGGAGTAGTAAGTAAATACTTCCCTTTATATGATTTAAGGAATCTATATAAAGGATCGGAAGTTACTTTAAATGAAGATAATATGTTCGGTGCCAACAGTGTAACTGGCGTAGTGATATCAGATCACTCAGGTAAGAATTTACCAGCAGGATTATTAGTTATTCAAGATAAACGCAGGCTCAATCTGATTAGAGGTATCTCCATATCAATTGGCGCAGATGCAAGTAAATATGTTCCGGGTGATTCAGTAGCCGTTTCCGTTTCGGGGGCCGTGTTAAAAAGGGTTGATGGCATTTTACAAATTACTGGTGTTGATGGTAGCGCAGTATCTAAAATTGCCTCAAACGTAGTGATTCCTGCCTATCGGGTGGGCAGTAGTTTCATTTTAGCCAAGCCGAATGATTATGAAAGTACACTCGTAACCATTGTAAAAGCAGGTTTTGATCCGGTTGCTAAGCCAACGGATACCTATTTGGGTGATAAAATAATAAATGATGGTTTCGATAATTTCACGCTCCATACAGAGCCTGCCGCAACATTCGCAAATAATACCGGATTGAATTTCAATGCGAATTATTTTGGAATCGTTTTCAATACTCAGGATAAAGACGGGAACCTAAAACCTCATTTACGCATACGTACCTTAAAAGATGTTATTGCGTTAAGTTCTACACCAGATATAGCCTCGATAATCATTTCAGGTTACATGGCTGATGCAGAAGGTGGTGATGGAAATTATGAATACATGCAGTTTTTGGCTACTCGAAATATCGACTTCGCCGTAACACCATTTTCAGTAGTTGTTACCAATAATGCTGGTGCGTCCAGTCCAACGGGTATCTTTCCAACAAAAGGATGGGCTACTGGAGCAGATGCACTTGCAAGTCCTGCCGGATTGGTTTCGAGAACCTATAAATTCAATTTAACGTCGGGAACGGTTGCAAAAGGGGAATTCTTCTATGTGGGTGGTTCTACTAAGTTAATTAATGGTGCAAACTCTACATCTATTGCCGCCTCAAAATGGATTAGATCTAAAAATTACACTACTGCAACTCCTGCAAATGCGCCAGCAGGAAATGGGGATGGATTTGGCTTATACACCAGTGGCTTATTTGCAAACTCCGGTAATGCTTCTGGCTTTGCAGTGTTTGAAGGTACAACGGTTGATGTTAACTCTGTACCTATTGATGTAATCTTTATTGGAGCTGGTGGAAGTTTGTACAGCGCACCTTCTGTTGGTTATAAAATAGCCAATACCGACTTTTATGATAAGATTGATCCAATTTCACTTACTGTACAACCTTTTTACAGAAGTGGAACCAATACCTTAAGTTTCAACTACCAACTCCCTGCCGATCAAGGCTTTTGGAATAAACTTGGTGGTGTTTATAATCCAACTTTAGGTAAATGGGTGAAAGCGAGAACTCAAAATGACTTGGACTTATCGAAATCTTCACCATTATCTGCTATTGAGAGTTACCACCTTAGACAAACTTTGGATGGATCGGGTGTTGTGTTGAGAACAGATACCATTTATCAAACCAGATTAAAATAAAAAATCCCAATCAAGGAAGTCTAAATTTGGCTTCCTTGATTTTTTTCAGAAAAATCCCCTCATACAATCTAATGAATAGACGATCATTCATTCAAAAAACAGGATTGCTAACCACAACTTTGTTTGTTAGCTTAAAATCTTTTTCCGCATTTTCTTTAATTGATAGCGATAACAAAATTAGTGGGCAGGTAAGCAGTAAAGGCAAAGGCATTGCCAACGTTGTTGTTTCTGATGGCTTTAGTGTAGTTCAAACCGACAAAAAAGGGAATTACACGATAGAAGTTAATCCACTAGCCAAATTTATTTGGATTAGCACACCTTCCGGTTACGAATTTACTACCGATAGTTTTTTAGCAAAACACTATGAGCAATTGGCCAGTAAAACTACCCTTAATTTTGAACTCAAAGCGATGAAAGTTGATGATCACAAACATAACTTCATCATCTGGGCCGATCCACAGGTAAAAAACCAAAAGGACGTAGAAAAAATGATGACTACTTCGGTTCCTGATACCAAAAAGGTAATCAGTGCGATGGGTAAAATTCCCGTACACGGTATTACAGTAGGTGATATTGTTTGGGATAACCATGCGCTTTTTGAAGATTACAATAAAGCAGTGGTAGAGATGGGCATTCCATTTTTTCAATGTCTGGGTAATCATGATATGGACTATCGAATGGGTGGCGACGAAACTTCAGATAAAACCTTCCAAGAGCATTATGGGCCAACCTATTATTCATTTAATCGGGGCAAGGCACATTATGTAGTTATGGATGACGTGCGCTATCTCGGTGTAGAAAGAACCTACGACGGCTTCATCACTCAAGCACAGTTAGATTGGCTGGCAAAGGATTTGAAATATGTGGCCAAAGATGCTTTGTTGATTATCAATCTTCATATTCCGGTGCACAATTCGGTAAAAAACAATAAAGATTTATATGCCCTTTTAAAAGGCTTTACAAACGTCCACATTATGTCTGGCCATACACATTACACCCGAAATGTAATTACTGATGGTATTTTTGAACACAACCATGGAGCAGTTTGTGGTGCTTGGTGGACGGGGCCTGTTTGCGAAGATGGAACACCAAGAGGTTATGGCGTTTACCAAGTTAATGGTACCGAGCTAAAATGGTACTACCAACCCACGGGTTTGAGCCGAAAAGAGCAAGTTCACATTTATGTAGATGAACTAACCAACCAAAAAAGGCTTATTGCAAATGTTTGGAACTGGGATCCAAAGTGGAAAGTAGAATACTTTCTGGATGGGAAAGCCATGGGCGAAATGGAAAACCAAAAAGGCTATGATCCACAAACGGTAAAGCTTTACAAGGGCGATACTTTACCTGCCGGAAGAACTTTCCCTGAGCCACATTCAACGGAGCACCTGTTTGTAGCGCATTTTGCACCTGCTGTAAGCAAAGTAAAAGTTGTTGCCACAGATCGTTTTGGCGAAAGTTTCGAAGCAGAGTTTAACGGATAGTTTTTCAAATATCAACCATATTCAAATCTAAATACATGAAATTAAGCACATTTACATTTGTTTTAGTTACTGTCTGTTTGTATTCCGTGAAATCTTTTAGTCAAGCTCAATTCCCGGCTTTTAGTGCAGAAGCTCATCGAGGTGGAAGGGGTTTGATGCCTGAGAATACCATTTTGGCGATGTTGAATGCAATGAAAATTGAAGGCATCACCACCCTCGAAATGGACACGCACATTACAAAGGATGGAAAAGTTGTGGTTACACACGATGATTATTTAAGTCCTGCTTTTATGCGTACGCCAGATGGGAAAGATATTCCAGCTACCGATGCAAAGAAATATCCCATTTTTGGAATGCCTTACGCTGAGTTAAAACAATTCGATTTGGGTTCAAAGGCTTTGCCAGGTTTTCCTAAACAAGAAAAAATTAGAACTCAAATCCCACTATTGGCAGATTTAATTGATGCAGTTCAAAAGGATGTAAAAAAAAATAAAAGAAAGCCATACTTCTATAACATTGAAACGAAATGCGATGTGAAGGGGGATGGCGTTACCAATCCAGATCCTGAAACTTTTGTAAACCTATTAATGGATGTACTCAAAAAGAAAAAGGTTTTAGATTATGTGGTGATTCAATCTTTTGATAAAAGAACCATTCAAATCATCCATCATAAATATCCAAAAATAAAAACCTCATTCTTGGTGGCAAATAAAAAAACCTACGAGGAAAATATTGCCGATTTGGGTTTCAAACCCTTTATTTTAAGTCCGGCTTTACAAATGGTAAATGCCGAATTAGTTAAAAAGGCACATGATGATGGGGTTAAAATTATCCCATGGACAGCGAATACGCCCGAAGAAATAAAAAAACTTATAAATTTGAGTGTGGATGGAATTATTTCTGATTACCCAGATGTATTGGTTCAAACAAAATAGACTATAAAAAATCTAATCGCAATTATGAATTCACTTTTTAACAAAACGCTTGTCTTATTCGGTTTAATTCTTACAATCAGTTATGGGTCGGTACAGGCTCAGGCGGTTAAATGGGATAGCACGTACAGGCCAGCAAATTTCCCTAAAAAAGTTGCTGAATTTAAGGCCGATGTGAAATCTAAATCAGATGTTGTATTTTTAGGCAATAGCATCACCGCCGGGACAGATTGGGCGAAGCTGCTGGATTTACCCCAAGCTAAAAATCGAGGCATCTCGGGCGATATTTCCTTTGGCGTTTTAGAACGTCTTCAGGATGTTATTGATGGTAAACCAGCCAAAATATTTGTACTGATTGGCATAAATGACATTTCTAGAAACATCCCTGATACCGTAATTTTGGCGAATTATAAGAAAATAATTGCGAGAATTAGAAAAGGCTCTAAGAAAACAAAGATCTATTTCAACACGCTTCTGCCTGTAAATAGTTCCTTTGGAGCGTTTAAAAATCACTACCACAAAGATGAACACATCCTTTGGTTAAATGATGAGATTAGAAAGCTTTCTGCGAAGAATGTAACCATTATCGATTTATATCCAAACTTTACCGATAATGATAAGCACCTGAAGGCAGAGCTTACAAAAGATGGCTTGCATCTTATTCCCGCAGGTTATCAGGTTTGGGCAGAATTCCTTAAAAAAGGGGGCTATTTAAATTAATAAGCCATTGCCAGCCAACATAATTTGCGATTTATCAATATTTAATAAGCTAGGTATATATCCTAGCTTTTTTATTTTGCTATAATTTAAAATAAACCGTTCAGTCTCTAAATTTTCATCTCCATTAAAAATAATGCCTTTAATTTTAATTCCGTGCTGATTTAAGAGATTGATGGATAGGAGGGTATGATTAATGCTGCCCAGATAATTTTGTGAGATTAGAATTACCTCGACGTTCAATTTTTTAATTAAATCTACTATCAGCTCTTTTTCATTTAGAGGCACCATCAAACCGCCCGCACCTTCGATAATCAAATTATTCTCCGTTTGTGGAATGTTGATTTGGTTTAAATCGATTTGGATGCCGTCTAATTTGGCTGATAGATGTGGCGACAAAGGTTGCGTTAATCGATAGCTTTCTGGGTGGATGGTGGTCTGCTTATTGCTGATTAAATTGGCAATAGTCAAGCTATCGCTCATCTCTAAATCTCCAGATTGAATCGGTTTCCAATAATCTGCTTTTAGTTTTTCAGTTAGGATTGCGCTGATTAAAGTTTTGCCAATTCCCGTTCCAATTCCGGTGATAAAATATTTAGCCATTACGCTGAAGTGTTTTTAAATGTTGAACCAATAAAATGATTTCTTCATCTGTATTGAATGTATGAAGGCAAATTCTAAGCCTTTCTTTTCCCATTGGTACAGTAGGGCTTAAAATGGCACGCACATCAAAGCCTTCCCCTTGCAAATAAGCGGCTGCTTTCTTTGTTTCATCATTTGATGAAAATACAATACCTTGAATGGCACTCATACTCGGTAAAGATTGAATGTTGTTTTCTTCAATCAATCTTCTGAAAAGCTGAATTTTTTGGTGAATTTGATTGCTATCGAGCTTTGGTAAGATTTGATATGCAGACTTCACCGCCATAATATTATGGATGGGGGCGGCAGTGGTATAAATAAATGAGCGGGCGAAATTAATTAAATAATGCCTCAAACTTTTGCTCCCTAATACAATTGCCCCATGTGTGCCCATCGCTTTGCCAAAGGTTACAATTCTGGCAAAAACCTGTCCTTCGAGCTGGTTTTGAATCACCAATCCCTTGCCCAGATCACCAAAAATACCCGTTGCATGTGCTTCATCAACAATTAAATTGGCATTGTATTTCTCGCAAAGCGATGCAATTTCTTTAAGCGGAGCCAAATCTCCATCCATTGAATACACACTTTCTACAACAACAAATACGTTTCCTTTAGAAACTTTAAGCTTAGCTTCTAACTCATTTACATCGTTGTGCCCGAATTTTAGGCGAGTTGCGTGGCTTAATCTGCAACCATCAATTAAGCTTGCGTGGATAAGTTCATCGGTAATGATGGTATCTCCACGTTGAGGGATGCAAGACAGTAAACCCAGATTTGCATCGTAACCTGAATTAAAAATCAAGCCACTATCTGCTTCGTGAAATTTGGCTATAAACGCTTCCGTTTCTTCAATTTCGGCGGTATTGCCACTTAACAACCTCGATCCGCCTGAACCATTTTTATAGGTAGCAAGATTAGCAATATTGGCGGAAATCAACTCTTTTAATTCTTCAGACTTCGCAAAGCCCAAATAGTCGTTTGAACAAAAATCGATCGGGGGAAAGTGCTTGGATAATTTTCTGAGGGAAAGATGATCTGCTCTTTCTTTCAATTTTGCATTTAGAAAATCCTCAATATTGTTCATTGCTCAAAAATAAAGAAAGCGTTCCGTTTATGGGAACGCTTTCCTAAAAAAAACTATGCTTTTAAAATTTATTCAATCAATCTTCAAACTATCCTTGGCTTGGTGGATTAGATACAACAGGTGTTTTATCTTTTTTACCTCTGCCCATGCCTGGTTTTCTATCTTTCATTTTCTCTCTTTGTTCGGCCCTTAAAGTTTCCATTTTGGTTTTTTGCTCAGCCGTTAAAATGTTATCTAAGTCGGCTTTTGCTTTATCCATAGAAGCTTTCATTTCACCTCTTTTGCTTTTCATATCAGCAGGGTTTCCGGTTCTCATGGCATCCATTTTTTTCGCTCTGTCTAACTCAACCTGGTACACTTTAGTTTTTTGGTCGGCAGTTAAACCCAATCTTTTTTCCATGCCTGCCGTTGCTTTTTCAGCTCTTTGTTCAGCAGTCATTTTTGGCATTTCTCTTCTTGCCCTTTTTGTTGTGTCTTGAGCAAAGGCAGCAGTGAAACCCATTACCGCAATTGCTATTGTTAAAATCGCTTTTTTCATGTTTGTATCTTTTTATGTGTTTAATTGATAGATGGAAAAAAGTACAAACGGTTTAATCGGGTGTTGTTAAAAAATGTTAATTCTTGTTGAGTTGAGAAATTGATTTTTGCATTTGTGCCATCATTTGCGTTAAAGTTTCCATGGTTGGATCTGGTGCTGGTTCTGGCAATGAGGTAGATATATAAGCTTTAGCTTTCCAAATTTCTAAGATATCATCGGCAGCAATGGTATAAGCATCGTACACTTTATTGTCTGATATTAATTTAAGGTCTTTGTTTTCTCTAAAACGGTTCCCCGCTCTTTTATAAACCACACCTTCATTTTTACTAATTACAATATAAGTTTCTCCAGTCTTTACCTCATTCCAATTATCCAAATACTCGCCAATAATTACACTGCCAGGTTGAACAGGCAACATACTATCGCCCATAATTTCGAAGGCACGAAAAGTACCTTGGCGGAGGGCGGCTAAAGGCAACTGAAATTTAGGCAAATCGCTAATGTATTGAGGATCGGAAAAACCATTCAAATAACCTGCACTTGCTTTAACCGGAACCAGCTCAATATTCTCTCTATCGTTTTGATCAACAGAAATACTAAGTACTCTTAAGTTAGATCCTGTACTTTTTGGTTTCGGTTTCCAGCTATCAGAAATTTTTTCATTGATGAATTCATCGATGGTTAAGTCGAAATATTCAGCTATTTTTTTTAGCAAATCATATTTCGGCTCGGCACGGTCTTCTTCATAGGCACCAATAAGCGATCTCTTGATTTCCATAATATCAGCGAAATTTTGCTGTGTATGGCCTTTTTTCTTCCTGAGGTACTTTAAATTATTTGAAATATTTGACATAAAAATAAATTTTAAAATAAATTTGGAATTACTAAAATAGTTAGTAATTTTATGCTCATAAAGTTAGTAATATTATTTTGATTTGCAAGAGCATATACTAAATAGCTTAGTTTAAATTTTAAATCCGTTATTATGAAAAAGTTTGTTTACATCGTTACCGACAGAAACCGCACAACCATGCACGTGGGCATGAGCTCTGATTTAATTAAGACATTGGATTTCTATAAGCAAATGCCAAACTTATTTTTTGATAACGGTAAGCAGCTAACCCGCTTAGTTTATTTTGAAGAATTTAAAACTGAAGCACAAGCTTTAAGTCGTTTTAAATTAATTAGTCGTTTCACTAGAATGCAAAAAGAACGTTTGGTAAGGTCTTGCAATCCAGATTGGATTGATTTAACTGTTGGTTTAGATTTTGAAAACATCCTGCTGCATAGAAACATTACCAACCAAGTTAAACTGGCTTTTACAAGTCTCTCTTAAAGAACAGCTACATGATTTTCTCTATATAAAAAAAGCGATCAAGTATAATTTGATCGCTTTTTTTGTGCGTATTTAATCCGGGATCAGGACAAGCCCGAAGGGAAAAAGAACACAGCAAATTAACTTATGTCAAAATGCTGAAATGAATTCAGCTATTTGTACGGATTATAAAATAGTAATCATACATCGTCACACTCCATGTAATTTAGGATTTCAGTTCATTTTAATAGATATTTTAGTGAACCCTAAGTCAAATTATTAAACTATTTGGTGCTGAGCAACAATCCTTCTAAGTCTTCAAAATTCAATCCTTCAAAACTCATTCATTCAAAACTCATTCATTCAAAATTCAATCATTCAAAATTCAATCATTCAAAATTCAATACTTCCAAACCCCTACCAACCCGGTGCGAATGTTAAGCCAAATACTCCCGCTTTAACATCTTTACGTTGGAAAGGGATGGCATAATATGGTTCCAATACAAAGTAGCCAAACACGTTTACTCTTAAAGAAACACCAACGCTCATTGCAGGTACACGTTCAGTAGTAGATTGATATGAGCCAATGACCACTCCGTTTTGGTCTCTTACAGGTACATCGGTGTAGGTTGGCTCGCTTTTAAAAGCAACCTTGGTATCGTTCGTCCAGGCTAAGCCAGCATCAAAAAATAGGTTTAAATCGGTAAATAAGAATTTAGATGGAATTGCTGCTAATTTCTTAGGTCCAGTAAACGGCAAACGCAATTCGAAATTAAAAACTGCAATTTTACTTCCAGTTAATTGGTTAATATCGAATGATTGATCTGATCTCTGTGATGTTGTTTTGTAGATTGAGTTCGATTCATAACCTCTAATCAAGTAGGGGTAACCCACGTACATTGGATATAAGCGATCTGCATCTTTCCCAATTCTAAGGGTATTGTAAGAACGTGCCGCAATGGTTATGGGTTTCAATCTCCAATACTTTCTTAAATCTGCCGTAATGCCAGCAAAATTGTAGGTTCCGAAATATTTTTCACCGCTTACCCTGTATCTAAAACCATCCAAAGGGCCAGTTAATCCGAAAATCGAATTATCACCAACAAAACCAGCGTTTAATTGGTAAAGTGTGAAAGATCTAAAAGGAATTCCGTAATCTAATGAAGCTTGGTCGTTAGAAATTTTACTTCGATCAGAACCTAAGTAAAAACCATCTGGACTGTAATAGTTGCTATAGCGATCTATGCGGTAGCTGTAATGCGAAAACGCACCACCTAATTCAAATCTGTGAATTTTACTAAATGGATACGCACCAAAAACCTGAACTTGATCTTCAAAGGTTCTAATAATGTCCGTTCTGTAATTTATCGCATCAGTTGTTTGGTTGTTTGCGATGGGCAATTGCTCAAAACCATAAGAACTAAAACCCGATACATAAGGGATATGCGATACTGCTGCACCCCAGTTGATTCTGCTTTTTTGATTGATGTAACCAACCAATCCCCCAAAATCATAAATTTCTCCATTAACCGATAAATTGGCAACGATTTGATTTGTGCCCAAAATATCGCTAAACATACCCACTATACCACCAGAAACACCAGTTCCAAAACGACTGCTGGAAACGCCAACTCCACTATTTGCCAGATAATCTAGTCTGAATTTTGGCGTGTAAGGAATTGTTTTTAGTGAATCGGCAATTACCTTTTCGAAACGATCGTAATTGTTTAGGTTGGAATTGATGATGTTAACACCTACATTTTGCATTGGGGGAAGAATAGCTGCATCGAAATTCTCTTCTTGATTGCCAACGCGTTTCGCTTTAAAGCTATTTAATTTTGCATTGTATAAAGTGTAGCGCTGGTAGCGATAATAGCTGTACACAATATCATCAGTTGTAGAAACCGAAATCGCTGGAGAAAACTCCGTAATTCCACTAATCCCTGTAAAATAGTCTGTCAGTTGATCGACTGTGTTATCGGCAAAATTGTAGCGATACAAATTTCTGAAGCCGTCTCTATTGGACAGGAAGTAGATGTTTTGACTGTTTGAAGAAAACTGCGCGTTGAGGTTATTCGCTCCAGGAAAAACATCTAAATTGCTTACAGATTTGCTCGCAATATCATAAATGGCTAGGTTGATTGGATTAACCGCATTTACATTTTGAGCTTGGATGGCCGCTCGATCTGATGAAAACACCAATTTCTTACCGTCAGGAGAGTAGCTTGGCGCATAATCTGAATACACATCATTGGTAATTTGGGTAATGGCCTTGGTATCTAAGTTATAAGAAAATATGTCGCTTTGGCCTTCAACCATACCCGAGAAAGCAATGTCCTTACCATTTGGCGACCATGTTAGGTTACCAAATTGCTGCACTTGTACCATCGCTGTTTGCGAGACAGTACTGCCATTTGCCACATTGATAATCATCATCTGGTTTTTGCCATGACTGAAAATGCTAAATGCAAATTGCTTACTATCTGGCGACCAAGCACCGGCAGATTCAATAAAATTGAAATCATCAATATGTCCGTTGGAAATTTGACTGCTAAGTTTTCTAATGATTGTTCCTGTTTTCGCATCTGCCAAAAACAAATCTATACCGAACAGATCTTTCTCAGACATGAAGGCTAAATACTTACCATCAGGGCTAAGGGCAGGGGCTACGTTCATGTTTCCTGCATTTTTATTATCGATGATTTTGGTTCCTGTAATTTTGATTTGGGAACTATCCGCCTTTAGCATAGGCTTATAATGTTCATCAATTGCATTTTTCCATAAACCAGAAAGGGTTTTATCATCGTAACCGAACGTATATCTTATGGCATTTTCATAACCATATTTCGCTGTATTCTTAAAAAGGGGAACGATTGTGGTATCGCCGTATTGAGAACCGATGTAGGTCCAAAAGGCTTGGCCATACCGGTAAGGAAAGTATTTGTTGGAGTTGGTTAAGTCTTTCAATGAGGGAATGTCTCGGTTCAACATGGCATCGCGCATCCACATCGAAGTAAAAGCATCTTTCTTACCAATTGATAAGTATTCTGCCATACCTTCAACCATCCACAATGGGGTATTTCCAACATTTTCTAAACTTATGGAGTCTTTTTCAAGTAGAACGTGGTATTGAAAGGCATGAACCAATTCATGGCCCAAAACGTGCCTGGTTTGACTATTCAATTCCATAACAGGCATAATCACCCTGTTTTTAAGTGCCTCGGTAACCCCACCGGTACCAATGCCAATTTCACCCTGAAGTGCTGTGGTTTGCTGAAAATCTGGATGATTATTGTATAAAATGATTGGATTCTTCTTCAAAAAAGTATCTCTAAAAACTTCTTGATGCATCTTATACCAAGTTTCTGCATCTTGAGAAAATCTTTTTAATAGATTTTGATTTTTGATGTAGTAATAAATTTCGAAATGCGGGGTTTGTAAAACCTGAAAATCAAGCTTTTTGTACCTCACCTTATTTTGCCCAAAGTACTGTGCTTTAACTGATAAAGAAAGCATAAGCAGGAGTAAAATTGGGATGTATCGCCTCATTAAAGTAAAGCCTATTTTCATATGTTTGGTTTTAGTAAAAGTTATAATCATTTACGAAAATGAAATGGTGTAAGATTTGAAAAATAAAAATAGCAATTGTTTAATAAACTGTTTAAAATTTAACAATTTAAAAAGGTTTTTTATTTTAATGGTGCTTGTAGTCGCCCTTTCGCGACCTTGTGAAACCCATGTTTTGCTCAGTTTTTTTTAGTTTTTTTCAATATAGCAAAGGGGGCGGCAAAGTGAATTTCTATACGAAGCGCGATGAAGCAAGAATTTACGATGGAAAAGAAATCTATTTCGTTGAGTTGTGTACTGGAGCAAGTGGGGGATGATACTATGTAAGTTTCCAAATAGTTCTTTAAAAAGAGCTTTGCTTTAAGACGCTTTTGGAGCACTCTCCATTATACTTGAGGATTTTAACTATCTGTTAAAGCCGCAACAATATCAATGATTGAAAAGCACCATATTTCGGCAGTTTCATCATAATGTTTACGTATGTGTTTGCCTGCAAAAACGGTAAACGCTTTATTCCATTCTACTTTATTGATATTGCGTCAAAAACTTCTATTGGCTAAACCTTAAATGCTCTAACATATGCCAATAGAAATTTAAAGAAATCATCAATTCCTAATTTCAATTATCAACCTTTTTCTTTTCTCTCTCTTCTTGTCGTTGTTTTCTTTTTAGTTCTCGCTCTTCCTTTTTTGTAAGAGGAACAGTAGTTGTAGGCTGATTTTGAGTAAGTTCAGTTTTGTTTTCTTCCTTTTTCACTTCTGGCTGAACTGTTGCTGGAGAAGTAGGATTTTCAGGGTCTTCAGGAACAATAAATTCAGTTGAATCTACCAATACACTATCTGTAGATGTGGTATCGGCAACGTATTGAGGGCTTGGACAGTTAATGGTTCTGGTAATCGGAACGGTAGATTTAGGGAAAGGTCCGTAGGTATATCCGGTAGATGGATCTAAATAAACTTTCTCCATAAATTTAGCAAATATGGGAAGCGCAGTTCTCGAACCTTCGCCCTGTTCGCCATTTTTAAAGTGAGCGGTTCTTTCATCGCAACCTACCCAAACACCGGTTACTAAATCTTTGGTCAAGCCCATGTACCAAGCATCCACATAATCTGATGAGGTTCCGGTTTTGCCACCGATTTGGTTATTCTTTTTAAACAAGTTAGGCCATTCCCATAACGCCTGTGAGGTTCCGCCTGGTTCATCCATACCACCACGGAACATATAAGTCATTAACCAGGCAATTTCTTCAGTTAAAACTCTTTTTGTTTTTGGCTTAAATTCATCAATGATATTGCCATCCAGATCAGTAATTTTTTCAACCAAAATCGGATCTGTTTTAACACCCTTGTTCATAAAGGTGCTATAAGCCTTCACCATTTCGTAAACTGTAACGTCGTTTGAGCCTAAACTCACTGACGGCACTGATTCCAAATGACTGTCTATACCACACTCGTGCGCATATTTCACTACGTTATCCCATCCAACTTTTTCGGTCACTTGAGCAGTAATGGTGTTTACAGATTTAGCCATAGCCCAACGCAAACTCATCTCCCGATAGGAAATGCTATAATCGGCATTTTTAGGTTCCCAGTATTTTGTCTCTCCTTTATCTTGATATTCTATCTTTACAGGCTTATCTGTAAATTCATCACATGGGCTCATGCCTTGCTCCAATGCGGTTAAATAGGCAAATGGCTTAAAAGTAGAGCCGGCTTGGCGTTTAGACTGGTTTACGTGGTCATATTTGAAAAACTTATGATCGATTCCACCAACCCAAACTTTTATTTTTCCGCTCGACGGCTCCATGGTCATCATACCCGTATTCAAGATTTTGCCATAATAACGGATAGAATCTAAAGTGGAAAAGGATGTATCGCGATCGCCCTTGTAGGTAAAAATTTGCATCCGCTTCTTTTTATTGAAATAGGCCAAAACGGAATCAGGCTGGTTAGGAAATTTTTTCTGTAACAAGCTGTAGATGGGCAAGTTCTTCATCGCCCGATCAGGATAATCAACCTTTTGCTTTTCAGAATCGTACCAAGGGTCTTCGTTGCCCCAAACATTATAAAATCTACGTTGCAAGGTTTTCATTTGCTCGGCAACAGCCTCTTCGGCGTACTTTTGAAGCTTAGAATCAATAGTCGTGTAAATTTTCAATCCATCTTCGTAAAGGTCGTATTTATTATCGGCGCACCACTTTTCTAAGTATTTTGCAACGGCAGCACGTAAATAGGAATCGCCATCACTGCCATCTTCCATTTTTCCCTCCTTAAGTTTTATCGGTTCTTTGCTTAATAATGCAAGACTATCTTTACTTAAAAACTTATACTTATTCATTTGGCCCAAAACCACGTTTCTACGTTCTAAAGCCTTTTCGGGGTTTTTTCTTGGGTTATATAATGAAGTACCCTTCAACATCCCCACAAGCAAAGCTGCGTCTGTTGGCTCCAGTTCTTTAGCTTCCTTATCAAAATAAATACGACTTGCGGTTTTTATGCCATAAGTGTTGTTTCCAAAAGAAACCGTATTTAAATACATGGTGATGATATCGTTTTTTGAATAGTTCGATTCAAGCTTCACGGCGGTCATCCATTCCTTTAACTTGGGTATAATGGTTCTGAGCAGTGGAAGTTTAGATAACACACCTGACGATTTGTTGTAGCGTGTTCTGTAGAGGTTTTTTGCTAGCTGTTGCGTAATGGTACTGGCACCACCATCTTTACCCATACCCACCACCGCACGCACTACGGCTTGAGCATCTATTCCCCAATGTTTGTAAAAACGAACATCCTCGGTAGCCACTAAAGCATTAATAATACTTGGCGAAATTTCATTAAAATTAACAGGTGTTCTATTCTCTTTGAAGTACCTTCCAATTAGTTTTCCATCAGATGTATAAAGTTCGGAACCTACCCTTAACGTTGGTGCTTTGATATCACGATAGCTTGGGGAGTAACCAAAAAGCCATAAAAAGTTTAATTGTAATGCGGAGAAGAAAATTATTATAAAAAAAATACCGATTGCCGAATAACGTAAGTACTTGTTTTTTATCTCTTTAAACATATGGGTGAAGATGTTGTATTGGTAAATGCTTTGGGGTTAAATATAAAAAACTCCAAATGCAAATTAACGTATTTAATTTACTTATTTTTTAGTTCTATATTTAAATAAATTGATGAACTAACAATCAAAATTTACATATAAGTATGAAAAACGAATTTAAGAGCTTAATTGTACAGGGCGACAAGAAATTTTCCTTGAAAAATGTTAAAACAGATTATACAGGTGGCTATACAAAACAAAAGGCAAAAGATGCCCTGATTAATTCTAAAATTGAGATTAACCACCTTCAAGAAAAGCTTTACGCTTCTGCAACACATTCTGTTCTCATTCTTTTTCAGGCGATGGATGCCGCCGGTAAGGATAGTGCGATAGAGCATGTGATGAGCGGCTTGAACCCACAAGGCTGTCAGGTTTTTAGTTTTAAGGTGCCCACTTCAGAAGAATATCAACATGATTTTTTATGGAGACATTATAAAGCCTTGCCAGAAAGAGGACGCATCGGAATCCACAACCGTTCGCACTACGAAAATGTATTGGTTTGTAAGGTACATCCAGAATACATTTTAAGCGAAAATATCCCGGGCTTTGCCGATGTGAAGAAAATTGGTAAAGATTTTTGGAAACAGCGTTATCAAAGTATTCGCAATTTTGAAGAACACCTAACCGCAAATGGAACGGTGATTTTAAAATTTTTCTTAAATGTAAGTCGGGAAGAACAAAAAGAGCGTTTTTTGGAACGGATAGATGACCCAACAAAGAATTGGAAGTTTTCTTCTGGGGATATTAAGGAGCGTGCCTTGTGGGATGATTATATGAAGGCTTATGAGGAAGCGATAAATGAAACCAGCACCGAAAATGCACCTTGGCATATTATTCCTGCAGATAAAAAGTGGTTTGCCCGATTAGCCATAAGTGAAATTATTGAGGAGAAAATGAAAAGCTTAAATCTAAAATTTCCTATTTTAGGAGAAGAAGAACAGGGTAAGTTAAGTGAATCTAAAATGGCCTTGTTGGGGGAGTAGGCTGGTATGAACAACGTTTAAGAATCTTATAACAACAAACAAAATCAATATGGAACGTGGCGGCTGGGTTTACCTCATGACAAACGCTCATCACACCACTTTATACACAGGAGTAACATCTAATCTGCGGGTAAGAATTAAGCAGCACAAAGATAAAGTCTATAGAAACAGTTTTACTTATAAGTATAACATTGAAAAGCTGGTTTACTTCAATTTTTTCCCATCAATACAAGAGGCTATTTCTGAGGAAAAGAGAATTAAAGGCGGGAGTAGATTGAAAAAACTTAAACTTATAAATGATCAAAATCCTGAATGGATTGATTTATGGACTGAAATTGAAAAGTGGTAATTGTTTACCATAGGTCACGAAATATCCGGGATTGCTTCGGCTCACTCAAACCCAGCCTCGCAATGACGATCGCGTTTACCCACGTCATTGCGAACCGAAGCACGGGAATAGTGTGTCGGGGTGAAGCAATCCCCGCGTTACCAGCTGAAACTTTAATCAACTGCCTTCTGTAACTTAAAAAGTCCGACACAAAACTCGGGGATTGCTTCGGCTCGCTCAAACCCAGCCTCGCAATGACGATCACTTACGAGGCTCGCTCAAACCCTGCCTCAATATGACGATCACGTTTACCCACGTCATTGCGAACTGAAGAAGTGGAATAGTGTGTCGGGGTGAAGCAATCCCCGCGTTACCAGCTGAAACTTTAATTAACCGCCTTCTGCAACTTAAAGGTACTACATAAACTCAGGGATTGCTTCGGCTCTCTCAAGCCCAGCCTCGCAATGACGATCGCTTGCGAGGCTCGCCCAAACCCAGCCTCGCAATGACGATCACTTGCGAGGCTCGCGCAAACCCAGCCTCAATATGACGAGCAATTACCAACTGTAATCCATTTTAAACATACTCAAATCGGCTTGATGGGTTTTATTACGTTTAATCTCTAAATCATAAATCGTTCTACCCAAATTTTTCATAAATGGAAAACAAACGGTATCGTATTCGTACTTATTGTCGTTAAAAATGCCATCGTCATTACTTTGAATCACCGCGGTTAAAAAATATTCAATGTTGTTTTTAAAATCAACGAAGTAAGAATTGTCTATGATAAACCCATAACTGTCGCCATACTTATTGAATATTCTAATGTTTGAATCCAAAACTGCATCCTTTTCCCTTCCGTAGTACAACATTTTGGCATATGTGGGCCAAAATTCTTTGGGATTATATTTTGGGTAATCGCTCTCCGTTGGGAATTTACTCATATAAGTGTATATCAACTTATAATCTTCTGCTGTAAAGTTAAACTGTTCCTTTGTTGGGAAAGATGCAGGACAGATTAATTTCTGCATCAATTTCTGTTGATCATTTATGGCAAAAGCATTTTTATCGACTAAACTAAAAGGCTTGTTCACTAAATTGTCGGCGCTATCCAAATAACCTTTACCCATAACCAAATTGCTTAAACTTAAATCATAATTTTTTGGATCATATTGTGCGGTTTGGTTGTAAACTAACTTTTTTCCATTGTAAAACTTAATTGGATTGGTATGCCTAGCCGATTCTCCTGCGTCGCCAATAGCCAATCTATTTAAAATTCTACTGTGATTTAAGCCGTTTTGTTTCAATTTTGCATTGATTTCTGCCCTGCCAATAAATTCATAAAGTCGATTAAAAGCATCATTATCGCTGGTTAAAAGAATTTTTTTGATATAATGCTCAATGGAGGGGAAACCCTCTTTCGCGCTGAGGTCAGTCAAAACTTTAGTTTGACCTTTATATGCGCTATCGGTTATCATCATACTTTTCGAGGTTAAACCGGTAGATTTTAAACGATTTACCTTTTCCAATGCAAAAACTACAGCAGCCAGCTTTACCGTACTGGCAGGATAGAAATAATGGTTTGGGTTGAGGTTATAACTAAAGGTTTTAAAGTGGGCTATATTTTTCGCATCGCGATCAATTTGTGTGTATAAAATTTGAACCTGGTTTTGCTCTGGGTGATTTAGTACCGATTGAAATAGTTCCGGTTTCGACGCTAACAATTTTTTTAAGAAAACTGTATCTGTTTTTTGCGCCATAGCCGATAAACCAAAGAGATGAAATAAAATGAAAACTACTTTCTTCATTAGGTAAGGATTGATTTTTAAAGGTAAAATTTTAAGCCCATAAAGCTATAATCCAACATCCATTTTACAGTATGCATTATTTTACTACTTTTGCAGCGCTTTTGGTTCCCGACTTTACAATCGGGATTAAAAGGGAATGCAGTGTAACTCTGCAACTGTCCCGCAGCTGTAAGCTCCGCAACGATTTTTCAATCTTAAAGCCACTGTTAACAAAAACGGGAAGGCAGAAAACATCGGGAGTAAGTCAGAAGACCTGCCTTAGCATATAATTTCATAGCTTTCGGGGATTGAAGCTAGGATTGAGGTACTAAACGTATTACGTATTTTCATTTCCTTTTCTAATCTGTTGGCTGTGGGTAAAACTCACAATCAAATGAACAAAAAAAGAATTTTAATTGCAGCGGGCCTAGGGTTTGCTCAATTAACGCTTAGCCAATCGGCTACTGCTCAAGACAGTTTAAAACTTAAAGATGTTGTAATTTCTGCAACAAAAAACAATCAAAAACAATCGCAAACAGGTAAAGTCGTTTCCATCATTAGCCGAGAAACCTTGGATCGCAGTCATGGAAAATCCCTTCCAGAATTAATTAGCGAGCAAGCTGGAATTATCGTTGCCGGCTCCAGTAGCAACCCAGGGCAGAACAAATCGGTATTTTTTCGTGGTGCAGGGAGTGCTTATGCCGTAGTGTTAATAGATGGAATTGTTCAAAACGATCCTTCAGGTAATGGCGGTGCTTTCGATTTGCGTTTATTCTCCATAGATCAGATCGATCACATAGAAATTTTGAGAGGCGGGCAATCTACCATTTACGGATCGGATGCCATCGGGGGGGTAATCAACATCATCACCAAAAAGGGTGGACCAAAAGGAAATACCATTTACGGTGTGGCCAGTGCAGGCAGTTACGAAACCTATAAAGGTACTATCGGACTGAATGGAGCGGTAGATGGTTTTTCTTACAACATTAATTACACGCACAATAAAACCGACGGCATTTCAGAAGCAGCAAACCCAGTAGGCAATACAGCTGTATTTGATAAAGATGGCTTTAAAAGCGACGGCGTGAACGCTAACTTTGGAATTCAATTGGATAAACATTTTTCGGTTAATCCATTTGTCCGTTATTTTCATGGAAACTATAATTTCGATGGAGGCTCTTTTACTGATGCTGCCAATTATTCCATCTTAAAAAATGTTGCCGCCGGAACCAATGCCAAATATGAATTTAATACAGGCAAAGTAACCTTAAATTACAGTTACGAAAGCACGTTAAATGATTCCCGCACTTCGTTTCCAAGCGTTGGGCAAGGTAAAATATCTTTAATTGATTTATTCTATAACCAAAAGTTGGGCAGCAAGTTAGATTTATTGGTCGGTATTGATAACCGCGTAATGAAACTAACATCGGGCGTCAATCGTCCAGAAACCAATATCTTTGCCGCTTATGGTTCGCTATTCTTGCATGATTTGAGTGTATTTAACCTAGAAGTTGGTGGCCGATACAACAAACATGAGCAATATGGCGAAAACTATACTTATACCATAAGCCCAAGCATCAACATTATTAAAGAAGTTAAATTGTTTGGAACCATTTCAACGGCATTTAAAATACCCACGTTAAGCATGCTTTTCGGACAGTTTGGTGCAAATCTGGCGCTTAAGCCAGAAAAATCACAGAATTATGAGGCAGGTGTAAACTTTAACTTCGCTGATGAGAAATTTACTTTAAGAGTGGCCGGCTTTAAACGAGATTTAACCGATGCCATTATTTACGCCTATCCCGCAGGATACATCAACCAAATCAGCCAAAAAACCAAAGGTTTTGAAGTAGAACCTGCCGTTAAAATTGGTGTGTTCAACATCAATGGTTACTATGCTTATGTAGAAGGCAATGAATTTAACTTCGTTGATAATGCAATTGCAGATTATCTATTTAGAAGACCAAAGCATACTTTTGGGCTAACTGCTGGTGTTCAAGCCACCGAAAATTTATACGTCAGCGCAAATTACAGATACTTCGGGAACCGTACAGATGGTAACTTTAGTACCTACCAAGTAGAAACCTTGCCAGCCTATAAACTATTAAATGCCTATGCCGAATACGCATTGGCGAAAAAGAGAGTTAAAATCTTCTTCGATGCAAAAAATATACTAAACGAAAAGTACACCGAAATTATAGGTTACAACAGCTTAGGTTTCAACTTTAATACAGGTGTAAGTTTTAATATCCGATAAGAAAATATAACTTTGCACCTTTAAAACTTCCATACTTAATCATAACTACCAATTATAAATATGTCACATTTAAAATTTAATCCACGTACGGCTATATTGTTATTCATGATACTGGTTTTAACGGCTTTCCGCTTGTTGGTAACCTTCAATTCTGATGCATTGCAGTTTGCTAATTTTTCATCAATAGGAGCTGTTGCATTGTTTGGTGGAGCTTATTTTAAGGACAATCTTAAAGCATTTGCCTTTCCATTATTGAGTTTGTTCTTAAGCGATTTCATTCTTGCTACCACAATTTTTAGTAAATACAGCAATGGCTTTTTATACGAAGGTTGGTACTGGGTGTATGGCGCTTTTGCACTGATGGTCTTAGTGGGAAGGGTTTTGTTGAAAAACATCACTACCGTGAGTTTAGTGTCATCTACATTGGTAATCGTTTTTATCCATTGGATTGTTACCGACATACCAGTATGGTTTAGAAATCCAGCTTTTACACAAGATTTAGCGGGATTTTGGTTATGCTTAGAAAAAGCCATTCCTTTCGAAATTAGATTTTTAGAAGGAACAATTATCTATGGTGCAATCCTTTTTGGAGCATTTGAACTTCTAAAAGCAAAATACCCGGTGTTGAAACTACAAACACAAAAATTGTAAATTCAGCATCGTAAAAAAATATCAATCCTCTTTTGTTCATTCAAAAGGGGATTTTTTTTAACTTAAATCAATTTAATCACATCCCTATATGAAAGTAGTATCATTTTTGCCAGCTGCCACCAAAATGATTTACGATATGGGCTTACAAGAACATCTGTACGGTGTTACTTTCGAGTGCCCTAAAGAAGCGACAAATTTGCCAAAAATTGTGAGATGTGTTCTTGAAGGAAAACATTATAGCAGCATAGAAATTGATCGGATATTCTCCGCATCAAAAGCACAAGGCAAAAGTTTGTATTGGGTGGATGATGAATTGCTGGAGGGCATATCTCCTGATGTAATCTTCACTCAAGACATTTGCGAAGTGTGTAATATCGATACCGTTTGTACAGAAACTGCTGTAATGAAACTTAGCAAGCAGCCAAAGTTGGTTCCACTATCGCCAAACAACCTGCAAGATGTATTCGAATGTGCCATAACCATAGCAAAGGCTTTAGGTAAAGAGGAAGTTGCTTTAAATTACCTAGCCAAACTCCAAAAAAAAACCGATGACATTTTAGATCAACTTCGGGCAAACCGTGCACCATTGAAACGTGTAATGCTCATGGAATGGATAGAACCCATTTACAACTGTGGCCATTGGATTCCTTTCCAAATCGCAGCGGCAGGGGGAGTAGATATGCTTTCCAATCCTGGCGGAGATTCGATCGTTAACCAATGGGAAAAAATACGGAAGTATAACCCTGAGGTTTTGGTGATTGCGCCATGTGGTTTTGATGTTGTACGAAGCATTGAGGAGATGGAAATCCTGATTCAAAAACCCGGTTGGAAAGATTTAGAAGCAGTAAAAAATAACCAGGTGTACGTTGCAGATTTCGATATGTTTACACAGCCAAGCGTAGGTACTTTGGTAGAGGGCATAGAAGCATTGGCTTGTATGTTTCATCCAAATATTTTCACACCAAGCGAGCACATTGGTAAAAAATACATTAAGTACTCCGAACACCTAAAACAACAAGTTGCCGTTCAGAAATAATCTATATTGAACATATGATGAAATTAGTTGTTTTAACAGGCGCAGGCATCAGTGCAGAAAGCGGTCTTAAAACCTTTAGAGACTCAGATGGGCTATGGGAAGGCTACAACATCCATGATGTGGCAACGCCAGAGGCTTGGCGGCGCAATCCGCAATTGGTACAAAATTTTTACAACGAAAGAAGAGCACAAGTGCTTGCCGCACAGCCCAATCGGGCACATGAAATTCTCGCCCAGCTAGAAGAACACTTTGATGTAAACATCATTACCCAAAATATTGATGACTTACATGAAAGGGCAGGCTCCACACAAGTCACACACCTGCATGGCATCATAACCAAATCACAATCAAATCTTAATCCCAACCTCACTTATCCAATAAACGGTGCAGAAATAACGATGGGTGCTTTGTGCGAATTAGGCTCGCAGCTTAGGCCGCATGTGGTGTGGTTTGGAGAAGCAGTCCCCATGATTGAAACCGCCGCACAAATTTGCAATCAGGCCGATTTGTTTGTACTTATTGGAACCTCGCTAGCCGTTTATCCGGCGGCAGGACTAATCGATTTTGTTCCATCATCAGTTGCCAAATACATAATCGATCCCGTTATTCCTGATGTTGGGCGCTATAAAAATGTCGTCAAAATTGAACAAAGAGCCATAGCGGGCGTACAAACATTAAAAGAAATCCTGCTCAATGATTACTAAAAAGCAATGTATCTTCAATTGGAGTGGCGGGAAAGACAGCACGCTAGCACTTCACTACGCCCTGCAAAATCCAGAAATTGAGATTAAATACCTAGTCACTACGTTAAGCGAAAAATACAATCGTGTGTCGATGCATGGTGTACGAGAAGAACTCTTGATTAAGCAAGCGGAAAGCATCGGGATCCCGCTAATACAAATTAAGCTTCCAGATATGCCTGATATGGAAACGTACGACCGAATCATGCATCAGCAATTAACTTCATTAAAGGAAAAAGGCATAACCCACGCTATTTTTGGAGATATATTTCTAGCTGATTTGAGAAAATACAGAGAAGATAAACTTGCAGAGCTAGGTTTAAAAGCCATTTTCCCTTTGTGGGATAAAAACACAACGCTTTTAATTGATGAATTTTTAAAACTGCACTATAAAACCATCATTGTTTGTGCGCAACAAAATCTCCAACACCTGTGTGGAAAAGTAATCACAACTGAATTAATCAAAGCTTTATCACCTACCATTGATCCCTGCGGAGAAAACGGAGAGTTTCATACTTTTGCATTTGAAGGACCTATTTTTAAGCAGAAGATTGATTTCCAACTCGGAGACCTTGTATTCAGAACCTTTAATACGCCAATAAAATGCGCCGATTTGGATGTTGAAAATGAGGCTGTTAGTACAGAAATAGGTTTTTGGTATTCCGATTTGATTTAAATAATAGAAATTTTAAAAACTTTTTGGCATCATTTTTTCTTTAGTATGTGTAATAACTAAAAAAACACATCCCGTGAAACCTGTTTGGCTAAGGTTAGGACATCAAAAGCTGAACTCGCTTCATTACAAAAAATTGAAATTATGAAAAAGATATTTGTAGTAATCGCATTAAGTTCTGTAATGTTTGCTTGTAACAACAAAGCAAAAGAAGAAGCAGCATTAAAACAAAAAGAAGCAGAAAAACAATTGGCCATCAAAGCTGTAAAAGATAGTTTACGCTTAGACAGCTTTAAAAAAGTAGAGCTAGTTAAAAAAGAACAAGCAGAGCAAGCTAAACAAGAAGCCGCTTTAGCAGCAGCAAGAAGGTCAGGCGCTAGATCAGCATCTTACGCAAGTTCAGGTTCAGGAGGTTCATCAAGCACCTATGGTGGTACACAAGCTACCGCTAAGAAAAAAGGTTGGAGTGATGCTGCAAAAGGATCCGTAATTGGTGGTGTTGCAGGTGCAGTTGGTGGTGCTTTAATCGACAAGAAAAAAGGTAGAGGTGCAGTGATTGGTGGTTTAGTTGGAGCAGGTGGTGGTTATTTAATCGGTAGAGGCGAAGACAGAAAATCAGGTCGTGTACAACCTAAAAACTAATTTTTTTTATAATATTTTAAAGCGGTTATGTTTCATAGCCGCTTTTTTTGTGCCCATCCAAATGGTTTTATATATTTAACGCAACTTAAATTAAATATGCAGACAGAACCAACAAAAAAAGGACAGATACAGCACTATGTAATGTTTTGGCTTAAACCTCAGTTAAGCAAAGCTGAAGTAAGCAATTTCGCTAATTTTTTCGAAACCCTTAAAAAAATCTCCTACATCAAAACACTCAGTTATGGTTTGGCTGCGCACACGCCAGTTCGCCCCGTAACCGATAATTCATTTACCTATTCGCTAACCTTAACTTTCGATTCCCTAGAAGATCACAATGCTTACCAAGAAGATGAAATTCATCTTGATGCCGTAGCAGAATTCTCGCAAAACTGGTATAGGGTAGTGGTTCACGATACTGTGATTTTATAAGTGAAAAATGTGCGCTCGGAATAATAAATATATCTCTGAAAGAAAACCACGTATCTGAATTCAATTGAAGGTGACGATACTTTCAACCCATCCGACAGGCTGAATCAACAATCCGTCATGCTGAATTTATTTCAGCATCTTAAGAATACTAGATT
Source organism: Pedobacter yonginensis (assembly GCF_003173595.1). Classification (GTDB taxonomy): domain Bacteria; phylum Bacteroidota; class Bacteroidia; order Sphingobacteriales; family Sphingobacteriaceae; genus Pedobacter; species Pedobacter yonginense. Next base: position 945,324 of record NZ_QGNZ01000001.1, on the reverse strand, counting down.
TCTTCTAGCTCTTGTTATTATCAGTTAAAAGGGGTTTACGTTATATTATTTGGCGCTTTTTCCACTCAAAATAAAATTCTGTAAACGTATTTATTGACCTAATATTCAGTATCTTAAATTTACGATGTTAATGTAATGGTTTAAAATTTAGTCTTTATTTGCACTAACTTACCTTGAAAATGCCAAATAAAATTCTGATTGAATAGATTACGTGTTGTATATCAGTTGTTTAGAGGGTTTAATTACTTAAAATTGATGCCTTTTATACGCTAGTGTAAAATCGGAGCGCATCAGCTTAAATCTCTCTATAACCGTCGCGATGAAGGTTTCATCTAAAATCTCAAACACATCATTTACTCCCCCTCCACTCAAATCTAATTCAGCTAATTTATAGCTCTGTTCAAATGTGCCCTGTTCAAATTTTACAATGTATTTTTGGTTCATCGAGAAGATGGTGATTTTACATTCAGGATGCGGAAGCTCTGCTATTACTCTCATTTTGTTTTAATCTTAATGGTAAGCGGTGTTTAAATTATATCTCTATCGATTTTTGATTCAAGGTGCCCCGTACTTCAAGAATTTCAAAGCGGGCAAATAGTTCTTCAGAATACCACTTGCGTGCCCTAGTCATTTTGATTACATCAGCATGGTCGAAAGATTTGTAGGCGTAATTCTTCATGCTTTCAACATCCTCCCAAATGGAAAATGTAGCTTGATCGAAATAAGGGTTTTCTCCAACTCCTGCCGATAGAATAAATCCCGGAGCCGAGCGCATAGAAACTGCTGCCCTTTTAATATTATCTCTAAATTCCTTAACTTTTTTAAATTTGATTGCAGCTCGGGTAATTACCGCAACCTTTCCTATGGGTTTGTTTTTGTTATCTAGTGTAAAAGGTTGTTTTCCAGACCACAAACCATGTGCAGTTAGAGGGTTAAGTAAAATGGTAAACTCTTCCTTTCCAAACCATCTAAACCATTTCATCACGATAGAATTGTGGTTAAACTCATCATAATCCTCTCGGGTTTCCCAAGTAGTAAGGATTGCCCAATGCTTAAAATCGGGTGCTAAGTCAACCTGAGCGTCTTTCCCGCTACCCATTAACTTCCAAAAGGCGCACTTTTTATTTAACCATAAGGGCAAGCGTAAAAACGCCATTCCAATAAAAGCAAAGGGAATGGTGGCGGTTCGGTACTTCGTTATAGTTAAAGCTACAATCATGTTCAAAAGGATTAATTTGGTCAAAACTAATGATTTTAGAAACAATTGTGCGGTTAAAGAATTGCAATATTCTATCGCTTAAGGATATTTGTAATGCAAATGCCAATTTTGTTAATGTGGCATCATAAAAAACCGAAATCAGAATATGATGTTTAACTTTGTAATCCTTAATTAAAGAAATCTAATGGCAGAAGATTTAATCATCAATAAAACAGCGTCCAAAACAGAACAATATGAATCCTTGATTCCACAAATTCAAGCACTTCTCACCGGCGAAACAGATTTCGTAGCCAATATGGCGAACGTTTGTGCAGCATTAAAAGAGCAGTTTGGATGGTTTTGGGTAGGTTTCTACCTTGTTAAATCAGATGAATTAGTACTAGGCCCATTCCAAGGTCCAGTGGCTTGCACGCGGATTAAAAAAGGCAAAGGTGTGTGTGGTTCATCATGGGCAGAGGTAAAAACGATAATCGTGCCCGATGTGGATCAATTTCCAGGACATATTGCCTGTGCTACAGCATCCAAATCAGAGATTGTTCTACCCCTAATAAAAGATGGAGAAGTAGTAGGGGTGTTGGATGTAGATAGCGAATACTTAAATCATTTTGATGATACCGATCAGATTTATTTAGAGCAAGTTATACAAATCCTATTAAATAATAAGTTTAACTAATTTTGAAGTTACCACCAGCCTATTATCAAAATCAAGATGCCGTTTTTCTAGCTCAAGATTTGCTTGGTAAAGTTTTGTACACTCAAATTGAGGGGGAAATCACAGCAGGAATCATTGTTGAGACAGAAGCGTATTTTGGAGTTAAGGATAAGGCTTCTCACGCGTATGGTGGTCGTAGAACCAACCGTACCGAAATCATGTACAGTGCAGGAGGTATTGCCTATGTATATTTGTGCTACGGCATGCACAACCTATTTAATGTGGTTAGTTCTGTAAAAGATGATCCCCATGCCATTTTGATTAGAGCCATCGAACCATTGATTGGCCGAGAAATAATGGAAGAGCGAAGAAAGATGCCTTACACCAAGAGCGCGATTTCATCGGGGCCGGGTTCTGCTGCCAAAGCACTAGGCATTGATAAATCCTTTAACGCAAAAGATTTGAACGGAACGGAAATCTGGATCGAAGATCAATCCATAGCTTACACCCAAGATGAAATTTCAGTTGTGCCACGTGTAGGCGTTGCGTATGCTCAAGAACACGCACTTCTGCCTTTGCGATTTTTTGTAAAAGGAAATAAATATGTAAGTAAACCCAATAAGGTTTAAATTTCGCTCAAACATTTTGCCCCTCAGCCTGTTTTTCATTCAAATACTTAAAAGATGAAAAACGAAAAAAATATATCGATTTTAAAAGAAATGGCAGAAAGCGTGCGTACTTGTATGTTCACCACATTTTCTGCAAGCGATGAATTTGGAAGCAGACCAATGGGCACAGCCAAAATTGAAGATGATGGAAGCATTTGGTTCTACACCAATGAGTATTCACTTAAATCTAAAGAAATATCAAAAGATGATAATGTGCTTTTAGCTTACAGCGATCCTTCTAACAACACGTATTTAACTGTTAAAGGTAAGGCCGAACTCGTTGACGATAAAGTTAGGAAAGAATCATATTTCTCGCCATTTGTAAAAGCCTGGTTCCCAGATGGTGTTGAAGATCCAAGATTAATCTTAATCAAGGTAACACCAGATGAGGCTGAATATTGGGATTCATCATCTTCGAAAATTGTGGTATTATTCAGTACATTGAAAGCGATTGTGACTGGTGAAACGCCTGATTTGGGAAAACACGATACGATGAAATTTTAATTAAATATTTATTTCGGTTTAAGGCTCAATGTAAAGGTCAAGCGGCATTGCCAATTTGAGTAATCTTAAAAACCTTTTTATTATCCCGAACTCACGTTAAATATAATTTCTTTAAAAGCAGGTTTGGAAACGATACCTGCTTTTTTTGTAATATTGAGGAATGAAATTCGAAAACAGTTTAACCTTTGCCAAGGCGCAAGATAGTCATGATACCTTAAGTAAATTCAGGTCTGAATTTCACTTTCCTAAGCAGAATGATAAAGTATTTATATATCTGTGTGGTAACTCTTTAGGACTTCAACCTAAAGCAGCAAAAGAGGTGCTTAACAAGCAGTTGGATAACTGGGCTAACCTTGCCGTAGAGGGTTGGTTTGATGGAGAAGAACCTTGGATGTTTTATCATAAGGCGCTTAAAAAGTTAATGGCGCCAATAGTTGGCGCATTAGAGACTGAAGTTTGCCCAATGAACACCTTAACGGTAAACTTGCACTTGTTGATGATAAGTTTTTATCAACCCAAAGGACAACGCTTTAAAATCATAATGGAGGGCGGTGCTTTTCCTTCCGATCAGTATGCCATAGAAAGTCAAGTGAGGTATCATGGTTACGACCCAAAGGAGGCGATTATAGAGGTTTTTCCGAGGGATGGCGAAGAAACATTAAGGACGGAAGATATTGTTGCTCAAATCAAAAAAGACGGCGATGAGATTGCCTTGGTTCTCTTCGGAGGCATCAATTATTACACTGGGCAATGGTTCGATATGTCGTCCATTACCAAAGCTGGTCATGCAGTCGGCGCAATTGTTGGTTTTGATTTAGCCCATGCTGCCGGAAATGTTCCGGTAAAACTGCATGATTGGGGTGTAGATTTTGCATGTTGGTGTTCGTACAAGTATCAAAATTCTGGACCTGGGGGTATCAGTGGAATTTTTGTGCATGAAAAGCATTTTAATGGCGATTTGAGTCGTTTGGCGGGTTGGTGGGGCTATCAAGAGGATAAGCGCTTTAAGATGGAAAAGGGATTTGTTCCAGAAGCAGGTGCAGATGGTTGGCAAGTGAGTTGTACACAGGTAATACCAATGGCATTGCATCATGCAGCTTTACAAATATTTGAATCGGCAGGCTTTATTCAACCACTCCGAAATAAAAGTATTAATTTAACTGGGTATTTAGAATTTATTATTAATCAAGTAAATAAGAATTTGGGAGTGGAGCAATACAAAATTATAACGCCAAAAAATCCAGCAGATCGGGGTGCTCAGCTTTCCATCATTGCAGCAGAAAAAGGAAAACAAATTTTCGACGGACTGGTGGCTCAGCATGTACTTGGCGACTGGAGAGAACCAGATGTAATCCGCTTAAGCCCGATTCCCCTTTATAACTCTTTCGAAGACATTTATCAAACCGGAAAGGTATTGTTGGAAGTGAGTCAGAAAATCTTGAACCGCTAGTGTTACATCATCCAATTAAGCTAAAATCAATAAACAATAAGATCCATATATGATTAATTACAATCCCAAAGATTGGTTTACGTTTATATTCCACATCCATAAGGCAGATACATTTAGAAAGTTATGGCCATTGATGCTTAGCGTTGCCATTTTCTCTGGAGTGGTGGCTTTCCTTGAACTCAATTTTTTTCAGCTTTCCAAAAGCAGTTATGTAAGTAATGTGGGCATGATGCACAGCCTTTTAGGTTTTGTAATCTCTATGCTTCTGGTGTTTAGAACCAACACCTCTTACGATAGATGGTGGGACGGACGCAAGTTATTGGGCTCACTAACAAATGTAAGCCGAAACTTTGCCATGAAAATCAAAGCCCTCAAGCTACCCGAAGAAGATTTGCGCTTTTTTGAATACGGCATCCCCAAATATGCTTTCGCACTGAAAGAGCATTTAAGGGAAAAGAAGTATTTCGGTAAAAACAGCTTCCTAATTGAAGTTGAAGATGGAAAACACATTCCAAATCAAATTGCCAGCAGCATGATTACGAGGTTGTATGAACTATTGGAAAGACAATTAATATCACAAGAACAGCTGATTGTATTAACCAATGATGTGAATCAGTTTACGGATATTTGTGGAGGTTGTGAACGGATCAAGAATACCCCAATTCCATTTTCCTACAGTGCATTTATCAAGAAATTCATTTTCGTGTATGTGCTAACCATTCCAATTGGTTGGGTGTTTAGTTTAGGTTATTTTCTTGTCTTAATTGTTCCTTTTATCCTCTATGTATTAGCGAGTTTGGAGTTGATAGCTGAAGAAATAGAAGACCCTTTCGGCATTGATGCGAACGACTTGCCTGTGGACACCATCTGTAATAACATTGAAAAGCACGTAGAGGAAATTTTAAGTTAATGATTAAAATTGCATGGCATCCTATTTATGCGCATCCACTGCCTGAAGGTCATCGCTTTCCCATGCTTAAGTACGAACTTATTCCGGGACAGCTATTGCATGAGGGCACCATTACACAAGAAAATCTTTTCAGTCCAGAGCCAGTCAGCGAAGCGATTATTCTCTCTACCCACAATCGAGAGTATTGGGAACAGCTAAAGCATCTTACCTTATCGCCAAAAGAACAAAGGAGAATAGGATTCCCTTTGAGTGCACAGCTTATTGAGCGAGAGTTGCGCATTACTCAAGGCACCATTGATGGAGCAGCATTTGCCCAACAGTTCGGAATTGCATTTAATGTCGCCGGCGGCACCCACCATTCAGGAAGCAACTGGGGTGAAGGATTTTGTATGTTAAACGATCAAGCCATTTGTGCTAACTACTTATTAAATAATAAATTGGCTAATCGAATCTTAATCATCGATTTAGATGTTCATCAGGGGAATGGTACCGCAGAAATCTTTACCAACAACCCAAATGTATTTACTTTTTCCATGCATGGCGATAAGAATTTTCCTTTTAGGAAAGAAATATCAAACTTAGATGTTCCCTTGGCTGATGGCATTGAAGATGAGGAATATCTGAACCTTTTAAATGTTAACCTAAACAAGGCCCTTGAAATTTCAAAACCCGACTTTGTATTTTACTTGGCTGGTGTTGATGTTTTGGCCACGGATAAACTTGGTAAATTATCCTTATCTAAAATGGCCTGTAAAGAGCGAGATCGGCATGTGCTGGAAATGTTTAAATCAAAAGGACTTCCGGTACAGGTTAGTATGGGTGGTGGTTATTCAACGGATATTAAAGACATAGTAGATGCACACTGTAATACCTACCGATTGGCTTTTGATATTTTTAGTTAGGATTGCCTCTTAATCCCTAAACGTTTGGAATATTACTATCTTCGCGCATTATGTTGGAAATCATCTATCAAGACGAATACCTAGTTGCCATCAATAAGCCACACGGATTATTGGTGCATCAATCTTCCATTGCCAGAGATGCAACTGAATTTGCCTTGCAGATGTTGAGAGATCAAATTGGGCGCCATGTAAGTCCAGTTCATCGCTTAGATAGAAAGACAAGTGGTATTTTACTTTTTGCTTTTGATAAGGTGTCAGAAACAGCTATGCACCAGCAGTTTATGAATGCTGAAACCGAGAAAAAATATCTTGCTATTTTGAGGGGTTTCTCTCCAGATCAAATGGAAATCGATTACCCTTTAGCAAAAGAAAACGGAACCATGCAAGAGGCCGTCACCTGCTTTAAAACTTTGCAACATGCAGAAGTTGATGTGCCTTTTGGAAAACATCTAACATCTCGGTATTCGCTGGTTGAGGCCATGCCCAAAACAGGTAGGATGCACCAGCTTAGGCGACACTTTAGTCACATTCTGCATCCCATTATTGGAGATCGAACGCACGGATGCAACAAACAAAACAAATTCTTTTTAGAACAATGGGATATGACCACCATGCTACTCCATGCATCTGAATTAAGTTTTGCCCACCCAATTACCAAAGAGAAAATCCACTTGAAAGCCAACCTGCATACAGAATTTAAGCGGGTGATGAAAATTATGAATATGGAAGTCCAGCACAATTTTTCCGTTTAAAATGTGTTTATATACAATCTATGAATAAATCCCTACGTTTAGCCCTCCCAGTTTTAGCGCTTTTTATAAGCAGTTGTTCTTCAGTATATATGCCCAATGTGCCCAATACGCCGATGTTGAGCAAACAAGGAGAATTTAGCGGCGGTGGCCACATCTCTTTAAAAGGCAACACCAGCATTAACGGTGCCTATGCCGTTTCAGATCATATCGGCGTGCTGTTTAGCGGTTCAGTAATGGATAATGAACGCAAGGCGAAAGATTTTAATCATAAACTCATCGAAATTGGTGGTGGTTACTTTGATACGTTCGGACCAGACAACAATAGAATAATTGAGATTTATGCAGGGGTGGGTAAAGGCTGGAGCGACATTACCTTTAGAGATTTCAAAAATGATGTCTTAATCAGCAGTCAGTTACAAGAAGTAGATTACCGGAAATCCTTTCTCCAAGTAAACTATAGCTCAAAAAAGAAAAATAATTTCAAGCTTTTCGGTACAAACTTTCCGATCAACTACGGTACAGCGCTTCGGATTAGCCATGTGAAAATGGATAGATTTTTTTTGAATGGCGTCGTTCAACCTAAAGAGGATAACATTTTCTTTGAGCCCATCTTTTTTACTCGAATGCAATTGAGTAAGATTATTCAACTGCAATATACAACGAGCAGTAACATTGGCTTAAAAAACCGAGATTATATGTCTGCGGGTAATTCCATTTTTACAATTGGTCTTATTTTTAACGTCGGCGGAAAATAGCTGCGATTGATGCCTTATAAGTTTTTTCAATCTGAAGGGATGTTCAAAGCTCTTGTTTTGTTTTGAAACCTAAGAAATAATAGGATAGAGGCCGTTAATAAGCCAAAAGTTAAGCCATACCAGATTCCGTTTACGCCTAAGCCCAATGGAAAGCCTAGCACATAACCGACAGGAATACCTACGACCCAATAGGCTAGAAAAGTAATAAAAGTTGGAACGTTCACATCGCCTAAACCGCGTAGAACACCTAGTCCAACAACCTGAGTACCATCGAACAATTGAAAAAAACCTGCAATAATTAAGAGTTGAGCAGCAATTGGGATTACGGTTATGTCATCAGTATAAATGAACGGCAATAGGTTATGAGCCAAGGCAAAAATTATTGCCGTAAAACTCATAAATACAATAATGACATGGTAACTGGCTATTGCAGATCTGCGTAAATCAACAAAATTGCTCTTACCAAAATTATTTCCCGTTTTGATGGTTGCTGCCGAAGCTACGCCACTGGCAATCATGTAAGTCATTGCGGCCAAGCTAATGGCAATTTGGTGCGCCGCCTGTTCTACAGCGCCAATTGTTCCAATCAGAAGAGCAGCACCACTAAATGCGCTAATCTCAAATGAATATTGCATTGCCACAGGCATCCCGATTTTAATAATCTTAAGCGCCCTAACTCGATCGATAAACGTAGCCTTAAACGCTACCAGGTATTTCTTGAAATTCTTTGATCGCAGCACATAAACACTCATAGCTACGGCCATTAAAATTCTATCGATCAATGTGCTCCATCCAACCCCACTCACTCCTAATGATTTAAAGCCAAACATCCCTTTCACCAAGATTATCCCCAATATGATGTTGATGAGGTTTCCCCATAAGGAAACAAACATGGCTTGTTTGGTAAAGCCCAGACCTTCAGCAAACTGTTTAAAGGTTTGAAAAATTAATAAGGGGATAATGGAAATGGATAGTAAACCCAGATATGGTTTTGCATAGGCCACAACCGCCGGCGTTTGATCCAAATGATCAATAATTAGCAATACACCAAAGTGAACTAAAACATAGAGTAAAATGCCAATAAGGATATTAATTATTAAACTGCTGGATAAAAGCCGTCCACATTCAGCAAAATTTTGTTTTCCATTTTCTTGAGCAATAAGCGGTGTTAAGCCATAAGAAACGCCCAAGCCAATCACCAAAATCAATATAAATATGCTGTTTACCAGTGAAACTGCGGCCAGTTGGGTGGTATCAGTAAAATGACCAACAATAATACTATCAGCCATTTGAACCAAAGTATGACCAATTTGAGAGCCCACTATGGGCAATGCCAAGTGAAGATTTTCCTTATAATACGGTTTATATTTGGCGTAAAGTGTAGATAACATAGGTTTGCAAAGGTCGGTTTTTTAAGCTTTAGAAAAGCTACTTAACCAAAAGTTAATTTTGCATCCCGCTTTATGAGGGCAAAAGTTTCCTACAATGGCACAAGAACGCTTTTAATAAGGAATTACTTAACAGCTGTGAAATATTCTTCCTTTTCAGAGGTATTGGACTTAATTACATTGGTTAGAATTAAACTCACCAAAACCTTCTGTGCTTTTCGGTAGGAGCTTCTTAATAACTTGCTGTATTCTTTCAAGGTAATTTTTCCATTTGCATCAAGATACTCCAACAGTTTTTTCTCATTATCTGAATAGGAGATGAGCACCCCATCGTTTTTGTATTCTTGTTTTAAAACATCTACAATTATTCTGCTTGCGAGCACGCTTTTATCATCAATACGAATATAAGCCCACCACTTTTTATTTTCATCCATGGCATAATGTGGCTTAATGTCGCTTTCAGGAATATTGACAACGAGAACGAGTTTATCATCCACGTAAACTTCCTCAAAATTTGGTTCTATAGCGGGCTTGCAAAACTGGTGCGCCGCGGTAAGAATCATGTATTTTTCTTCTTCTTCAGATTTTACCCCTTTAATCGAGCCATCATCTGCCACGCCAATCAATAATTTACCACCTTTATTATTAGCAAATGCAACCAAGCTTTTAGCGATCTTCTCTGTATTGGTAATGGTTTTTTTAAAATCTAACCGTACCCCTTCACCCTGCAAAATCAAATTCTTTATACTCGCCATATCATCAAATTAATAAGCAACACGAGGTTTTTCACCATGATGCAAATTTCTTACATACACCTCGTTCATTACAGTGGCACAAAGCTCACCTTCTGCATTGGTAATTTCCATTGGGTAAGCTTTAACAAATTTCCCAACCGTTTTTAAGACGTGTTCAGCTTCTGCTAACATTTCATCGTTTATATTAATGGTGAAATATAAGCTAGATCGCCCTGGTTTTAAGTATTGAATAGAGGCACTTTTCAACCAAACGCGAACTTTGAAACCTTGCCTTTGCAACAATTGATCAAATAATAATGCATAAAAAGGATCGGTAGCTGCATAAATTGTACCTCCAAATATAGAGCCATTATAGTTTTTGTTTAGGAAGCTTTTGCTTAATTTAACGGTACAACTCCTAAATTCTTTATCAAATTTTTGAACCCAAATGCGTTGAAAAAATAATGGGGGATAAAAACGCATAGCCCATTTAAGGGTGTTTGGTGATACGATCATAATTACTAATATCAGAAACATTTGCCATGTTTTAAAGTTTTTATGAGGGATGTTTATTAACATTGGTTGATGGCTGGCATGTTTGGGTAATTAATGGTTGTTATCAATGTTATTTTTAAATTGTTGCAGGAACAGATAAAAAAATTAAAACCAAAATGATAGCATGGTTGTTAGCTTTATAGATAACAATAAAAAAAACTATGAAAAAAATAATCTTAAGTCTTGCTTTTGCCGGCACCTTGATGGTAGCCACATCAGCATGCAATTCATCTAAAAACATGGCCGGCTCAACGGACAGTACTACGATGGATTCTACAACAATGGCTCCAGCGGACACAACAAAAATGACTACACCGACTGACACCAATACAAAGATGCCACCGGATACAACAAAGAAAATGCCTCCAATGTAGGCTAAAGGAGCTCCAGATTTTATTCTGGAGCTTTTTTTATTTAAGAACTATTTTTTTTATTTGGGGTTATTTGTACTTTCAGCAATTAAACCAGATATAAAATAATGAACCCCAACCCAGCAAACAATCGTAATATCATTTTTCTTGTCATCGTAGCTGCCCTTGGTTATTTTGTAGATATTTATGATCTTGTTTTATTCTCCGTTGTACGCGTTAAAAGCCTTACCGAAATTGGCGTATCAGCCAGCGATTTGAAAGCAGATGGAATATTCATCATCAATGTTCAAATGTTTGGTTTGTTGCTTGGTGGCTTGTTGTGGGGGATTTTAGGCGATAAAATGGGTAGAATTAAAGTACTATTCGGGTCCATTCTACTGTACTCTTTAGCTAATATTGCCAATGGTTTTGTAACCACAGTAAACAGCTATGCTTTAATTCGTTTCATTGCAGGTATAGGTTTGGCTGGGGAGTTAGGTGCAGGAATTACGCTGGTTACCGAAACCATGGATAAAGAAAAACGTGGCTACGGCACCATGATTGTTGCGGGGATTGGATTGCTTGGTGCTGCTGCTGCCGCAACCATTTCAGAAAATTTTAGTTGGCAAACATCTTATTTTGTTGGCGGAGGGATGGGCTTGATGCTGTTGTTATTGCGTGTTGGTACTTTCGAATCAGGATTGTTCAAACATGCAGCAAACCAGAAGCAAGTTTCGAAAGGAAATTTTTTCATGCTTTTTAGTAAGAAGGAAAGGCTATTAAAATATTTATACTGCATTCTTATTGGCATTCCATTATGGTTTGTTGTTGGTATTTTGGTTACGCTATGTCGCGAGTTTGGACAAGAACTACATGCAACAGAAACCCTCGATGCAGGTAAAGGAATCATGTTTACTTACTTTGGTATTGCCATTGGCGATGTGGTGACAGGTTTATTGGCTCAATTTCTAAAATCGCGCAGAAAAACCGTATTCACTTTTCACTGCCTTTCCGTGGTCAGCGTTGTGGTATATTTAACCAGCTATGGCTTATCTGGCTCAGCTTTCATCTGGATTTGCCTATTTATGGGCTTTTCAGTTGGGTATTGGGCAACCTTTGTAACCATCGCAGCAGAGCAATTTGGTACAAATATTCGTGCAACCGTTACTACAACTGCACCTAACTTCGTTCGTGGAGCACTCATTCCCATTAACTTACTATTTGGCTATTTGGCATCTAAATACAGTAATGTTACGGCGGGCTTTATCGTTATGGGTATTTTAACACTTATTGCTATGTTTGCCCTAAGCCAACTCAAAGAAAGTTTCAATAAAGATTTAGATTATCTAGAAGAATAAGATTTTGGGTTCTAAAATCAACTGTCAATCAAATGTACTTTCTAAACTTAAATCAGCTTTGCTTTGCGAATAGCTTTAAATTTGCAGAGCTTAAAACAGCAACACCATGTTCAAAGAAGAAGTAGCGGAGAAATATCAGCAAATCCAGGATGAAATTTGTAGAGGATTAGAAATAGCTGATGGAAAAGGAAAATTTGAGGAGGAACTTTGGGAGAGGGAAGGTGGAGGAGGCGGCCGTACCCGAATTATGCAAAATGGTGCAATTATAGAAAAGGGCGGTGTTAACTTTTCTGCTGTTTATGGAAAACTTCCCGAAGCCATAAAGAAGGCTTTTAACGTTGAGGAGGAAGATTTTTTTGCCACCGGTGTTTCCATTGTGATCCATCCAAATCATCCCTTAGTGCCAATCATCCACATGAATATTCGATATTTCGAATTAAACGAAGAAACCCGATGGTTTGGCGGGGGCATTGATTTAACGCCGCATTATGTTTTCGAAAATGATGCTCGGTTTTTCCATCACAAATTGAAACTTGCCTGCAACGAACATAGCGAAAGTTTTTATCCAAAATTTAAAGCCCATGCGGATGATTACTTTTACATCAAACATCGAAATGAAACCCGTGGAATAGGAGGGATCTTCTACGATCGCTTGAAACCTGAAAATACCGATTTATCTTGGCAACAAATTTTAGATTTTTCTGTAACCATAGGTCAGAGTTTTCTGCCAATTTATACGGAATTGATGGAGCGTAATCGGGATAAAGAATTCTCAGAGCTTCAGAAACAATGGCAATATCAGCGCCGAAGCAGATATGTTGAATTTAATTTGGTTTATGATTCAGGTACTAAATTCGGACTGGAAACCAACGGACGCATAGAATCTATTTTGATGAGTTTGCCACCTCAAGCAAACTGGGGCTATAATGTTCAGCCTGGGATGGATTCAGAAGAGTATAAAACATTACAATTGCTTAAAAAGGGGATTAACTGGGTTTAATATGGTAGCGCTGAACGAGAAAGAGCTTTTAATATTAGAGACATTGGTAGAGGGCAATGCCGAAAAATTTGGCTTTTTAAAATCACATTTTGAATCTCTTTATGTAGAATCCCGAAAAACTACTGGGACTAGCTTAACCATTACTTTCGGCTATTTGAAAAATTTCGATGATGAAGAATTTGTAAATGCTTTGATTAGTGCCGAACCTAAATTAATTTGCCCAAATTTAAAAAATGAATTAACCTATTGTTTGGATATTACAAATGGTAAAATGGATTTTCTTGAAGTTGCTACTAACGGAAATGAAATTTGGGACGGTGTTTTAGACAACTGCACTCTCGTTCAAGATAAAGTCTAATCGCAAATTCATTTGTTCAAATTACTGCACATTATTTCTCAAAATTTTCGTTAAAAATCTGATTTTTTATCAACATTTCTTGAAAAAAACACTCATATATAAAGTAACAGAATAAGTTGTGCTTTAAATTGTTGATATAAGTCAAAAAGCGACCGAAATGAACTTTTTTCTGTAGTATTAATGAGATTTATTTTAAGTTTGTGTATGGAAAAGTTAGAAAAAATTCAAATGCTCAATACTTTTTTAGCCCGAGTGAAACATCTTAGAGGATACGGAGATATGAATTCCTATAATTTGGTCAAAGAATTTAAATCTTTCGGTAAATTAACAGAAAATCCATTGCCATCAAATCAAGTTGATGATATTATTAATGAATTATCTTCACCAAGGACTTGGAATAATGGTAAGAATAACTTCATCCAGAATATTGAAACGTTCATCGATGATATTAAAGGAAAATAATTTAACAAGCTAACCAAATATAAAACCCATTAAAAGCGTAAAATATCTTACGCTTTTTTTGTGGTTAAGACTTTGATTAGAACAAGCCATACAATACAGGTTGAAGCTGAAAAATCGTCATTTCGAACGTAGTGGAGAAATCCTTGAAACAATGGTATTTCAACCCCCACCGCACGTGTCTGTACGTACCATTATTGGAACTATTTTATCGATTCCTGATGAAACGAGATAAGGCAAAGAACGGTGGGGAGAAATCTGTGAACGTTGCTAACGTAAAAGATCTCTCAATTCCGCTGCGCTGCATTCGAGATGACGGATTGCTGAAACTCCCTATTAAAATAGATATTGGAATTGTCTTATAATTAATATTATGTTAAGTTAGTATTTGATGCATTCCCCACCTCGCTGTAAAATCTCGGATTTTATTAAAATTCTTGGAGTTTTCTTTTTAGCTCTTGAACCTTATCTTGAGCATTTTTACGGGTGTAGATGTCGATTAGCAATTGAGCCGTTTTCTTATCGTTTGGATTAATCTCATTGGCTCTTTGCAAGGCAAATTGAGCTCTGTTGATTAACGCTGCATACTTAGAATTCTTATCTGCCTCATTCTTTTTTAAGGTTTCGTTAGCAGTGTTGATGTAAGCCAAACTTAATTGATAGAGCGCATCAAAATAATTCTGATCTGTTGCCAAGGCTTTATCGTAAGCTAAAATGGCTGTAGGATTATTTCCATTTACTTGTTGTAGGTAGCCGTAAAGAAAGTAAAGCAATTTGCTTCCTTTCTCCACCTTCAAATTGTTTTCTATCAATCCAGTAGCTTTTGAATAGTTTTCAGTATCCAATAGCAAATTGATATAATCGTTTGTTAAGGCATGATTGTAAGGATTTAACGCCAAACCATCTTCTAATATTTTGATTGCTGTTTCATTATCTAATTTGGAAACATACATTTGAGACAGTTTTTGATAAACCGACGGATTTCTAATTCCAAACTCTTGCGCTCTTTTGAAATACTTCACGGCTTCGTCATAAGACTGAATATTTAAGGCGCAAATTGCTGTATTGAGCGCCAAAGCGGTATCTGCTGGGAAACTATCACTCACTTCCCTTAAATCATCATAGGCTTCTTTGAATTCGTTGTTGAAATACGCAGATGTGCCCTTGTCTTGTTTTTTAATTAGGATATTATGATTTGAAGCTTTTATTAAACCTGAATTATCTTCATACTTATCTAATTCTTTTGCTTTTTTTACAGCCTCCAACGAAGTGTTGTAGTACTTGTCGGCATTATTTGGATCGGTATCAATTATAGATGCAAATGATGTGAGATAAGCCTTTATTGACCAGGTTTCTGACCAATTTTTTGTTTTCCTGTCATTCTCGGCAGATTCAATGGATTTTAACCCTTCAGTTATTATACCCAGTTGTTTTTTTTCATCCTCTTTGTTTGCTATTGAGGCTTGCAACTTCCCTACCGAATTGCGTGCAATCAGAATTTGGCTCTTTTGTGCCAACGCATTAAGGGTTGTAAACGATAAAATGATGAATGAAAGTGTGAAACGATTTTGCATAGGATAAATTTGAATCTTCTAGAATTAAAACTTACGGATTGTGTAAAAATAAACATAAAAAAAAGACCCCCGAAATTTCGAGGGCCTTTTTTATGATTTGCAATTATTGTTTAGGCAAGGCGTCTAAACGTTTTTTAACGTCATCGTAATTTTTGGTGTCATTTCTGAAAGCATAAATTGTTTTCAGTGTTTCTAAAGCAGCAGCACTTTTTGGATCAATTTCAAGTGCTTTTTTATAATAAGGAAGAGATTTATCCAGTAAACCATTCATTTTGGTGGTTACCTCGTTAAATTCTTTAACCTTTTTTGAATCGATTTTATTACGATCGCCTTGTAGCTTTAAGGCTTGAGAAAAATAAATGTTTCCTAAAAGCACTTGGTAATTTGGGTTATTTGGCTCTTTAACTGCAAGTGCATTAAGCATTTGCTCTGATTTAGCCGCATCGCCCCTATTGATGTAAATTTGTGTTTCTGTTTTTATAAATTCAGCATCATCTGGATATTTCGCAATCGCTTCTTTTAAAATCTCTAAACCTGCTGTTGTATCTTTCTGTTTAGATAAAGTAATGTCAATCAATTCACCGTACAATTCTTTTGATTGTGGCGAACCTAAAGAAATCACTTTCTTGAACTGCTTAATTGTGTTTGGGTAATCATTTAAAGTTCTGGCTGCAATACCAGCATTTAAGTACATTGCTGTATCCTGAGGATTAAGCACTGTAGATTGTACAAACTTCTCATAAGCTGCTTTATAGTCCTTTTTGTTGTAGGCAATTACTCCACCGTTTCTAACTGCATTAGCGATATTGGTTTCAGAAGTTGCGATGTTGTCTTTTTCACTACCTTTTGCATCTAATTTTTTTGCTTCAACAAGTGCATCTTGTGCGATCTTGATGTTAGCATCTGCATTAGCAAAGTTCACAGTATCTAAAACGGCAATTGATGAAGCCATCAACGCACGGTAAGACCAAGCATCAGGTAAAACTTTTGATTTTTCGTCAGCAATAGCTTTATCGGTATGGGCTAAGCCAGCTTTTAAAGCTTCTAATTTTTTATCCAAAGTTGTTGATGGATTAGAATTTGAAAACTGAAAAATTCCCCATGATTTTTTTGCCTCCGCAATCTCACTTTTCTGAGCAAATGCAAAGCTTACTACACCTGCTAAAATTATACTTAGAACTACTCTTTTCATAAAATTATTATTCTTTTCTTATTTATTGGATTAATTTTCGTCTTCCGTTTCAGTATCTGAATCGCCGTCTTCCTCTTCAGTTTCATCAGCATCAGCACTTGGGTCAGCTTCCAGTTCTTCACCATCCACCACCAATACGTCGGCTAAATCTACTGTTTCTTCTTCATCTTCCTCGTGGTCTATCTTAGTTACCGACGCAATTTCATCATCTCCTTTTAACGAGATTAAACGGACGCCTTGTGTTGCGCGTCCCATAACCCTTAATGCAGATACCGGAATTCTGATTACAATGCCTGATCGGTTAATAATCATCAAATCTTCGCTATCTGTAACGTCTTTAATGGAAACTAATTGTCCGGTTTTCTCGGTAACGTTAATGGTTTTTACGCCTTTTCCGCCACGGTTGGTTACCCGGTAATCTTCAATATCGGTACGTTTTCCATATCCCTTTTCTGATACAACTAACACCGTAACTTCAGGATTGTTTACAGCAATCATGCCAACAACTTCATCTTTATCGTGTGCAAGTCTTACCCCGCGTACACCTGTAGCCGTTCTACCCATCGGACGAACAGTGCTCTCATTGAAACGGATGGCTCTGCCTGAGCGTAAGGCCATTACAATTTCACTTTGTCCATTGGTTAAGCAGGCTTCCAATAAAACGTCACCTTCGTTAATGTTAATTGCGTTGATACCGTTAACACGTGGACGAGAATAAGATTCCAGAGAGGTCTTTTTAATGGTACCTTTTTTAGTACACATAATAATAAAGTTGTTCTCTAAATAATCTTGGTCTTTAAGGTTTTTAACTTTGATGTACGCCTTAATTTTTTCATCTTTCGGGATGTTGATGATGTTTTGAATGGCCCTTCCTTTACTTGTTCTTGATCCTTCCGGAATCTCATAAACCCTTAACCAGAAACATCTTCCTGCTTCGGTAAAGAACAACATATAATTGTGGTTAGTGGCCACGAGCATGTGTTCAATAAAATCTTCATTTCTTGAGTTACTGCCTTTTGATCCTTTTCCACCTCTACCCTGCGCTCTAAATTCTGTAGCTGGCGTACGTTTCACATAACCTTCATGCGAAATTGTAATTACTACTTCTTCATCATCGATAAAATCTTCCATGCTCATATCTTCTGCTGAATGAACAATGGTTGTACGTCTTTCATCACCAAATTTCTGGCGAATATCGGCCAATTCATCTTTGATAATTTGCATACGCAAACCTTCATCAGCTAGGATAGATTTCAAATGCTCAATGGTTTTCATCAATTCAGCATATTCTTCCTTAATTTTATCACGCTCTAGTCCTGTTAAACGACGAAGCGTCATATCCAAAATTGCACGTGCCTGAAGATCGCTCAAGCCGAACTTCTCCATCAATCCAACGCGGGCTTCTTCAGGAGTTTCTGATGCACGAATTAATTTAATTACCTCATCTAAATGATCTAAAGCAATTAAATAGCCTTCTAAAATGTGGGCACGCTTTTCAGCTTCAGCCAACTCATATTTGGTACGACGAACAATTACATCATGGCGGTGATCTACGAAATGCACAATTAAATCCTTCAGATTTAGCATTTGTGGACGACCTTTAACCAGTGCAATGTTATTTACACTGAAGGAAGTTTGTAAAGCGGTGTATTTGTATAAGTTGTTTAAAACGATTGATGCATTAGAATCACGCTTGATTTCGTAAACGATGCGGATTCCATCCTTATTTGATTCATCTTTGATGTTCGAAATGCCTTCCAGTTTTTTCTCACCCACTAATTCAGCTGTACGCTCAATCATTTGTGCTTTGTTAACTTGGTAAGGAATTTCAGTTACGATGATCACTTCGCGATCTTTAATGTTTTCGATTTCTGCCTTTGCGCGCATTACGATACGTCCACGGCCTGTTTCGAAAGCTTCTTTAACCCCTGTGTAACCATAAATAATACCACCTGTTGGAAAATCTGGAGCTTTTACAAACTTCATTAATTCCTCAATGGTAATATCTTTATTATCGATGTATCCTACAACGCCATCAATAACTTCGGTTAAGTTGTGTGGAGCCATATTAGTGGCCATACCAACGGCAATACCTGACGACCCATTAACCAGAAGGTTAGGGATTTTTGCTGGAAGGACAGTTGGTTCTTGTAGAGTATCATCAAAGTTTAACTGAAAATCTACAGTGTCTTTATTGATATCTGCAAGCATTTCCTCTGCTATTTTAGAGAAACGTGCCTCAGTATAACGCATTGCTGCCGGAGAGTCACCATCAATGTGACCAAAGTTACCCTGCCCATCTACCATTGGGTAACGTAAGCTCCAATCTTGAGCCATACGAACCATGGTAAAATATACGGAAGCATCACCATGGGGGTGATATTTACCTAAAACCTCGCCCACAATACGGGCTGATTTTTTGTGTGGTTTGTTGCTGGTTACGCCAAGATCGAGCATACCGTACAAAACACGGCGGTGTACTGGTTTCAATCCATCGCGTACATCAGGCAAAGCCCTGGATACGATTACCGACATTGAATAGTCAATGTAGGCCGATTTCATCTGCTCCTCTATATTAATTTGGATGATTTTGTCGTTTTGTTGATTTTCTAAATCTTCTGCCATAAATTATTATTCTCGTTATCAAAAACGATATTTCAAAAAGGTATTATTATAACCTTGCGAATTTAACAAAATTATGGCGGATTAAGGCATTGTGGAAAAGTTTTGGGCATTGATAATGGTTTTTGAATGCTAAAGTTTTTTACAATGTTAGAGGGGCTCCTAATTGGTTTTTCAATTAATTGATGGGATGCTAGTGCGACTGCTAGAAAGGGGTATTTGGAGGGAGCAATTTACGCCAGATAAAAAAAATTCGCGAATCTTGTTTTTCCTCCGAACACAATCTTTACCTCTGAGGGATAGAAGTGTTTTGAACATTGTATGAAAGGATGCTCTGCAACAGTACATTGAGACGATTTCTTAGAGCGGATATGTAACACAGGTTTTCAATTTACTACCATCATCCTAAAATAAAATTATATTTTTGTGTGCATATCTAAATACCCAATGGCTAAAGAAAGAAAATCAGCTATGATATTTATCATGGTAACGCTCTTGATAGATTTTACCGGTTTCGGAATCATTATTCCGGTTTTACCGAAGCTCATACAAGAATTTACAGGTGGAAGTTTAAGTGTTGCTGCCGATTACGGTGGCTACCTAATGGTTGCTTTTGCCTTGGCACAATTTATCTTCTCTCCAATAATGGGGGGCTTGAGCGATCAATATGGAAGGCGGCCGATATTGCTTTTTTCTTTGTTTGGATTAGGTATCGACTATATTTTTCTATCCTTTGCTCCATCAATTCTCTGGCTCTTTGTTGGAAGAATTATAGCTGGTGTTACCGGTGCAAGCTTTACCACCGCAATGGCTTATATAGCAGATATATCTGAGCCAGACAAGAAAGCCCAAAATTTTGGATTGGTTGGTGCGGCCTTCGGCGTCGGCTTTATCTTAGGTCCAGTAATTGGTGGCTTGTTTAGTACATTCGGACTGCGTGTTCCCTTCATGATTTCTGCAGGATTGGCATTGGTGAATTGGTTGTATGGATATTTCATATTGCCTGAATCATTGTCCAAGGAAAATCGTAGAAATTTTTCATGGAAGAGGGCTAATCCAATAGGTTCATTTTTAAATGCTTCTAAGTATCCTGCCATTTTGGGTTTGTTGGCTACGCTCCTATTGCTGTATATTGCTAGTCACTCGGTACAATCCAATTGGTCTTATTATGTAATCGAGAAATTCAAATGGGACTCTACCATGATCGGCTATTCGCTAGGCGTTGTGGGTTTAATGGTTGCACTTGTTCAGGGTGGCTTGATTAGAGTGATCATTCCCAAAATTGGAAATAGGAAGGCAATTTATTCAGGCTTAATTTTATATGTTATCGGTTTTGTTTGTTTTGCCTTTGCCTCAAGTGGTTTTTTGATGATGGTTTTTATCATCCCGTATTGTTTGGCAGGAATTGGTGGCCCAGCCATGCAGAGCATTATTTCTAATCAGGTTCCAGAAAATGCACAGGGAGAAATTCAAGGCATTACCACAAGCTTGCAAAGTTTAGCAGCCATCATCGGGCCATGGGTTGCGTCGCACATTTTTGTCTATTTTATTCAGAACGGTACACCTTTATATTTTCCGGGGGCACCATTTATTTTTAGTGCATTTTTAACCTTGATTGGTTTATTTATTGCGATTAGGGCATTGAGGAAATATCATTAAAGGCGATTATTTATTCAAGAATAGTCTTTAATCTCAAAATCTATAGCAGCTCGTTAGCTAAGTTGGCGAGTTCGCTTCTTTCCCCTTTATGCAATGTAATGTGCGCATACAGTGGGTGGTTTTTCGCGTTTTCGATTAAGTAAGATAATCCATTACTTTCCGAATCTAAGTAAGGCGTATCAATTTGATAAATATCTCCTGTGAAAACAACTTTAGTGTGTTCTCCAGCTCTTGAAATAATGGTTTTAACCTCGTGAGGTGTTAAATTCTGCGCCTCATCAACAATAAAGAAAATTTTGGTTAAAGTTCTACCCCGAATAAATGCGAGTGGTGCAATGGCTATTTTTTCAGTTGAGATTAGTTCATCAATCTTTGCTGACATTTTATCATCGCCTATAAATTGTTCTTTGATGAAACGAAGATTATCCCATATGGGCGCCATAAATGGATCTGTTTTTGATTTTGCGTCGCCAGGTAAAAAGCCAATATCCTTGTTGCTGAGTGAAACGATTGGTCGCGTTACGTAAATCTGTCTGAAATTTTTTCGCTGTTCTAATGCACTGGCTAAGGCCAAAAGTGTCTTTCCTGTACCTGCATTTCCCTGTATGCTTACCAACTTAATATCTGGATTTAAGAGTGCATTGATGGCAAAGGCCTGCTCTATGTTTTTTGGTTTAATGTTAAAGATCGCGTCAGAAGAAACTGATGAAAGGGTTTTTTGGCTATGGTTGTAAAATACGTTAGCAAGCTTACGTTTGTTTTTTAATATATAGAAATGATTGCCGTTTTTGGTGGGTAATTCAATATCAACGGTGCCAATAGTTTGGTTTTTCTTGATGTTATCGATGATGGTTTCTGAAAAGTTACTGATTGCGGTTTTACCTGCGTAAAGTTCATCAACGTTCTTTATTTTGCCTGTTTCGTAATCTTCTGCGTTTAGGTTTAGTGCTTTGGCCTTTAGTCTTAAACAAATGTCTTTTGATACCAGAACAACCCGCTTATCGGGATTTTCTTCTTGCAAACTCAAGGCAGCATTTAATATTTTATGATCGGTTTTGCCTCTTCCATATACTTCTTCTGCATCAATGCTTAAGGGGTTCTCATTTAAAACGACCTTAAACTTTCCAGAATTCGAACCTTTCAAGGCAATCCAATCGCTAATTAACTGATGCTTTGATGTTTCATCTATTAGGCGGATGAAACTTCGAGCTTCAAAATTGCGGGTGTCGTTACCACTTTTAAAATTATCCAGCTCTTCTAAAACCTGAATAGGAATGGCCACGTCATGCTCTTTGAAATTGTGGATTGCTTCGTGGTCGTACAAAATAACCGAAGTATCGATAACGAAGATTTTCTTTGATGGAATGGTGATTGTTTTACCTTTCTTGGCCATAAGGTAAATTTAGGATTTCTTTAATTAAATCTGTAAGCGGATTATGGATAAAAAAGCGAATTCTGAAAACCATTTAGCACGTTCTGAATTTTCGGGCATAAAAAAACGGGGTTCTTCTTCTTGCGATTTAGTTCCCCGTTTTTACTTCAAAAACAACCTTGGTCGTATTTTAAAGCATCTAATCTTTGTAACTTTGATTTTTCCGATGTCGTTAGGTTCTAAAACTTTTGCGATTCGTGAAAATTTATTTCCAACTGATTCCTTCCGTAAAATTCTTCAGTTTTCCATAATTTCTGTTAGGTCTTGCGATTTTCTCATTTTCCCATCTTTCGATTTCAAAATGTATATTCTTACTCGGTTTAACCCTTTCTGAAATGATCGTTTTCCTGCTGAACATATCCGAAACATTTCCCTTTCGGTTCTTTATTTCTTTTGGATTGTTTTGTCAGAATTCAAAGTACTTCGTATTTGATATCATCTAATTTAGTGCTAAAAGGCTTACTCGTCAAGAAAAAGTTAATTGTTTCTTTTAACATTGTTATCCACCTAATAATCAGTGTTGTTAACAATTCAAAAATCAATTAACGTCCATCAAAGCTTACATGATAAGTTTTTTGAACTTTGTTAACATTTCGGCGTAACGGTCTTATTAACAGGTATATTGATTTTAATATGGAATCGTTGATTCATTTTCTGCTTAAAATTCCAAAATCTGAAAAAAAGTTAATTTAAAATGCCAACAAAAAGCATAGCGAATATGTTATTTTTGTACCATGCAGATTAGGCAACCCATTAGAAACATACAAGATTTTTTATTGAGTACGTATTTTGCCGATGGCTTGCGCATAACAATTGGCGTTTTACTCCCCTCTCTTATTTTGGCGCAGTTTGGTTTGCTTAAGTATGGAATGACCCTCTCGCTTGGCGCTTTGTGTGTAAGTGTTGTAGATAGCCCAGGACCTATGGTGCATAGGCGCAACGCGATGTTGATTACCACTGTTCTCATTTTCGTATTTTCCATTCTTACAGGCCTAACAAACAAAAACCATTACTTTATTGGCTTTTTGCTCGCCGTTTCAAGTTTTATATTCTCTATGTTTTACATTTATGGTGTTAGGGCTGCTGCAATTGGGACGGCCGTTTTGCTCATAATTGTTTTAAGTATTGATGACATTCGCCCTTGGCATGATGTATTAATTCATGGCTTAATGGTTCTTGCTGGTAGTTTGTGGTACACCGCATTAAGTTACTTTGTTTATCGCCTTAGGCCATTTCGACTTGTTCAGCAATCGTTAAGCGATTCTATTTTAGAGGTTGCAGAATTTTTAAGAGAGAAGGCAAAGTTCTATCATCAAAATAATAATTACGATAAAACCTATGCAGATTTACTTCAATTACAAGTTTCAGTACACGAAAAGCAAGATGCAGTGCGAGAACTGCTTTTTCGCACGCGCGAGATTGTAAGAGATTCTACCCCGGAAGGGCGATTTTTGCTATTGGTTTTTGTTGATATGGTTGACTTGTTTGAGCAGGTGATGTCCACCTATTACAACTACCAACAATTGCACGATCAGTTTGATAAATCGGGCATACTACCAGATTATGAAATGGCGATCAAGAGAATTTCTTACGCCTTGGATGATATCGCTTTTGCACTAAAAAGCGGTGGTAAACCTACCGTTTCTAAGCGGTTATTGATTGAAATTGAACGCCTCAAAGTAAAAATAAATGACTTGGAGCGAAACAATACGAACCAGGAATACAATACCATCGGCATCATCGCACTGAAAAACATTGAGGTGAATATTGAAAATATTTTATCTCGTGTTAAAACCATTTACAGTTATTTTAAGATTCGGAACAGTAAAGACATCCGTCAGGCTGAAGTTGATACAGAGAAATTTATTACCCGACAAAAATTCGATTTTAGTTTATTTACAGAGAATTTGACTTATGGTTCTTCTACTTTCAGACATTCGTTAAGGGTTACTGTGGTGATGCTTTTAGGATTCGTTGTATCGCAACTCCTTAATTTTTCGCATAGTTATTGGATTTTGCTCACCATTCTGGTGATTTCCAAACCTGGATTTAGTTTGACGAAAGAACGAAATTATCAAAGGTTAATCGGCACAACTATAGGGGCTTTTGTGGGTATGGCGGTAATTACTTACATCCATGATAAAAATACCCTATTCGCCATTTTGCTATTTTGTATGATTGGCTGCTACAGTTTTCAACGAAAAAACTATGTGGTAAGTGTGCTGTTTATGACCCCATATATTTTGATCCTATTCGATTTTCTTGGTATGGGATCCATCGCGCTAGCAAGAGAAAGAATATACGACACGTTTATTGGTTCTGGAATTGCGCTTTTAGCCAGTTATTCGCTTTTCCCAACTTGGGAACACGAAAAAGTTAAGGAGGCCATGTTAAACATCCTTAAGGCAAATAAGGCCTATTACGCACAGGTTGTAAAATTATACTTTGATAAAAATTACAATAGAACGGAATATAAATTAGCGAGAAAAGAGGTTTACGTAAGTACAGCGAATTTGGCATCTTTATTTCAAAGAATGTTTTCTGAACCTAAGAGCAAGCAGCTGTTCATTAAGGAAATCCATCAATTTACCGCTTTAAGTCATTTGCTGTCTTCGTACATCGCTACCTTATCTCTTTATAATAAGGAACATCAATTCACTTTTGAAAGCTTCGATGCGCTGAAACCAATTTCTAACAATACCGATTATCTTTTGGATGTATCGATAGAAAATTTGCTACAAGGTAAAAATACGATTGAGAATGTTCCATTAATCAGATTAACGGAAACCGGAATAACGGTTATGAAAGGCGAAGATTTAATACCCGAGCAATTTGATTTGATTCAGAAAGTGGCTTACGATATTTACAAATTGTCGGTAAAAATTAAACTTTAAACTCTTTAATTCTGTACCACACTTCATTTGAAGTGTTTGTCTTCATGATTCACAATGTCCATAATTTAAAACAAAGGGTATAACTCGTTTGTTAACCTGCATTAAGCAAAAAATTATGGAAAAGTTATATACTGCCGAAGTAACGGCAACGGGCGGAAGAGACGGTCATGTAAAATCAAGTGATGGTATAATCGATTTTGAATTGAGAAAACCAAAAGAACTTGGCGGCCAAGGCGGGGCAACTAACCCTGAAGAATTATTTGCTGCAGCTTGGGGTCCTTGTTATTTAGGTGCTTTGGGTTCTGTAGCTGAGCGTGAAGGTGTAGATGTAAGTGAAGCTTCGGTAAATGTTTTGGTGTCTTTTAATAAGGATGGCAACTCTTTTGTTTTATCTGCCGACTTAGATGTGCATATCCCAGGCATTTCTCACGAAGAAGCTCAGGCAATTGCTGAAAAAGCACACCGGGCATGCCCATATTCTAAGGCGACAAAAGGAAATATTGAAGTGAGAGTTACTGCGGTATAGTCACAAGTATTTTTAAAAAGAAAAAGCGATCAATTGATCGCTTTTTCTTTTTTATGTAATTGGTTTAAGCCATTTCTTCTGCAATTTGGGTATTGGCTGGGCGACCGTTTTTAAAGGCATCGCGGGTTTTTAAGCCCAATAACTCGAACATGGCCATGTCATCAACAAATGCTGGATTTGGCGTGGTTAACAATTTATCACCGGCAAAAATAGAGCTTGCCCCTGCCATAAAACAAAAGGCTTGTTCTAATGTACTCATTTCATTTCTTCCTGCTGACAGACGTACAATAGAGTTAGGCATAACGATGCGTGCAGTTGCAATCATTCGTACCATATCCCAAATCGGTACGCGAGGCTGGTTTTCTAAAGGTGTTCCTTTTACGGGTACCAATGCATTAACGGGAACAGATTCTGGATGTTTTTCCATGTTGGATAGCGTTTGCAACATCGAAACGCGATCTTCAACCGTTTCACCTAAACCAATAATTCCACCGCTACAAACTGTAAGTTTTGCTTTGCGAACGTTTTTTATGGTATTTAAACGATCATCATACGTTCTGGTGGAAATAATTCTCTTGTAGTCATCCTCTGAAGTATCGATATTATGATTGTATGCATATAAGCCGGCATCTGCTAAACGTTGTGCCTGATTTTCGGTAAGCATTCCCAAGGTACAGCAAACTTCCATGTCCATTTCGTTTACCGCTTTAACCATTTCAATAACTCGGTCAAAATCACGGTTATCTCTAACTTCTCTCCAAGCAGCACCCATACATAAACGCGATGCACCACCTTCTTTTGCCTTAACGGCTGCGCTAACCACTTGGCTAACCTGCATTAAAGGTTGAACTTCTAATTCTGTATGGTAACGGGCCGCTTGTGGGCAGTATGAACAATCTTCGGCGCAACCTCCTGTTTTTATGGAGATTAGCGAGCTTACTTGCACTTCATTGTAATCTTTATTTTCTCTGTGGATGGTTGCGGCTTCGTAAACCAAATCTAAAAATGGTCTATTGTAAATTTCTGATATTTCTTCTTTGGTCCAGTCGTGTCTTGTAGCTTGCATATTGGATCAGTATTGTTTTTTATTGAGTACTAAATGATCAAATTTTATAGTAGTAGTTTGCTGGCTAAACCCAAAATTAGGAGGAAGCCAAAAACATCGGTAAAAGTAGTAATAATAATAGATGATGCAATGGCCGGATCGATACCAACACGCTTCAAAATTAAGGGGATCCCTGCTCCTGTTATGCCCGCAATAACCAAATTGCCCGTCATAGCCAAAAAGATCACCAATCCTAGCATTGGGTTTCCATCAAAGAAGAATGCGAAAATAAATACGATTAAACCATTTGCCGCGCCGTTTATTAAGCCGACTGTAAATTCTTTCAATACAGTTCGATAAGCTTGTTTATCTGTCAAATCGTATAATGAAATACGCCTAACGGTTACCGCTAAAGCTTGTGTGGCCGCGTTGCCACCCATACCGGCTATAATGGTCATGTAAGCGGCTAAAGATGGAATGAGTTTAATTGTAGGGTCAAAATAGCGCACTACAGATGAAGCCAAAAAGGCAGTACCCAAATTGATAATTAACCAAGGTAAACGCGATTTTACCGCCTCAACCCAGTTACCACTAAGCTCTTCATCTTCAGAAACCCCAGAGATTTTCAAGATATCTTCGGTACTTTCTGCTTCCATCACATCGATAACATCATCAAAGGTTACTCTACCCAATAACTTGTGCAACTCATCCACAACGGGAATACTGGTTAAGTTGTACTGAGAAATCAGATTGGCCACCTCTTCTTGATCTGTATCTGGGCGCACATACACGGCATCCATTTTTACCAACTCGGTAATTTTGGCATTATGCTTTGCTTTTATAATGTCTTTTAGAGAAACAATCCCTTGAAAAATGTCATGATCATCAACGACGTAAATGGTATAAAATTCTTCCATTTCTTCGCTTTGGCGGATAATTTCATCAATTGCATCCTTTTTGGTTAGGTTGATGTTGACACAGATTAGATCTGTATTCATCAAACCACCAGCGGTTTTTTCGTCGTAGGTTAAGAGGTTGCGGATATTCGATGCATCTTCCTCATTAAGATCTTCCAGAATTTCTTTCTGCTCGTGGTCTTCGAGTTGAGAAATGATGTCTGTTGCATCATCATAATCCAGTTCTTCAACAATTTCTGTACGCTTATCCGGATGGAGCTGGAAAAGTAAATCCTCAGGATGGGATTCTTCATCCATTTCCGAAATAATTTCCGAAGCTATCTCTGCGGGAAGGATATTGATAATGTGTTGCTGCTCTGCTTTATCCAGCCTTTCGAAAAGAATGGCAATTTCGGAGGCATGATAATCTGCCAAAACCTCCTTTAGAGTTTCATCACCAGCTAAAATTGCATTTTTAACCTTAAGTACGTCGCTTTTATCTATTTCGAATGATTGCATTTTTAACCGAGCCAAAAAACTTGTTAAAGCTACTAATAATTGGATATAGTTTTAAAGCATTTCTCAGTTTTAAGTTACTTAAACCAGCCCCTACGCCAAAAATATATCACTTGAACGATGGCGATAATGACCATAACTGCCCAAACATAAACATAGCCATGTGGTTGGTATAATTCTGGCATGTTTGCTGGCAGCACTTTTCCGGTAACGGGGTCTTCTCTGCTAAAATTCATTCCGTAAATCCCCGCAATAAAAGTAAGCGGTATAAATATGGAGGATATGATGGTGAGCACCTTCATAATCTCATTCATTCTGTTGGAAATTATAGATAAGTTCATATCTATATTGGCAGAAGCAATTTCCTTTAGCGACTCTATAAAATCAATAATTTGAATGCAGTGGTCGTAAGCATCTTTTATGTAAGTTTTGGTAAGGTCTGAAATGAGGTCGCTATCGCTCCTTAAAATATCGTTTAGTTTATCTCTTTCCGGCCATGCAACCTTTCTAATCATAATAAGAGAGCGCTTAATTCCTTGAGTATCATACATAATCCTTTTATCTGGATTATCAAATAGGCGATCTTCTATCGCATCCAATTCTTCGCCCCAATAATTTAACAATGTGAAATAATTATCGATGATCACATCCATAATCGCGTACATTAAATAGCTGCTTCCACCGATGCGGATATTTCCTTTTCCAATTTCTAAGCGTTTTCTAACGGGATTAAAGCAATCTTCATAATTCTCCTGAAAGGTGATCAGGCATTTTGAGGTGAGAATGAATGAAATTTGCTCATTGCACAAATCATTCTCTTCGTTTAGGTACAAATGCCTACTCACGGCAAAAACATACTTATCGGTATCATACTCATCCAGCTTGGGGCGTTGGTAAGAGCTGGTAATGTCTTCCAAAACCAACCTGCTGATGTTTAATTTAGAGTTTAGCGTTTCAAAAATACTAGGATCGGCTAGGCCTTTTATATCAAACCAATAATAAAAATCTTTATTTTGAGTAAGCTTATCAATATCGTTGATATTTTTAAGTTCGTCTTTTTTATACGTGTCGGCGTTGTAAGTATGTAGCGTAATAATTGGTTTCAGGGCACTATCATCTATAGCATACAAGCCTGGACTTGTACCAGGTTCGGGAACTTTATAGTGCTTATGTCTGCTGCGCGGCTTGTTTTTAGCCATAACTTATAAATATAATTTGGCCTGTGGACCTTGATTAAAGAGTAAATCGACTATGCTTAAATTCGGCAAGAATTGATGCCTATCTTCAAAAACCTGAAAGTATGGCTTATTGTTTACAATATCTTCCGTTTTCTTCGGATTCATCATTCCGCGATAATCTAAATCCTTTTCAATATCATCTAGGTATTCAGCTGTGCTATTGAGTTCGATATTCAATTTTAGCTTCTTTAGCAACCATTCTAAAATTTGTGTATTGTAATCGAATAGAAATTCGAACTTTTGATTGTAAAAGGGAGCAAGTTCATCTTCATAAAATTCGAAGTAAGCCGAGCTTCTGTAACAACTTTCTAGGCTTAACCAATGCAAGCGTTGCCAATTGAAATCGTAGCTAATCCGAATATCTTTCATTATCGTATGTGTTTTAGCACCTTTTACCAAGGGAACAGTAATGTCTAATTTGCCGTTTGGCGAATAGATACTTGCCCTGTTTCGGTAGGTTTGTTTAACCAAGTGCTCATACTTTTCGATTAAAATATCAGGGCTTAGTTTTTGTAATAGACTAAAATATCCAACTGGTGGAAGATAAAATAAGGGAAGTATAGCTGTATTTTGCATTTGAAGATTTATGTTTGTAACTCAAACGTTTTAAAAATAATGATTAAAAGAGGGATTGCGCACGTTGGTGTATTTTTTTTGTACCTGTTATCGTTGCTTCCTCTATCTGTTCTGTTTTTTTTTGCAAGATTACTATATTATCTTCTTTATTACGTAATTGCTTATCGAAAAAAGGTAGTTCGGCAGAACTTAATTAATTCCTTTCCTCAAAAATCATTGCCGGAAATTATTGTTATCGAGAAAAACTATTTCAAATATCTTGCGGAACTGATTTTCGAAATTGTAAAACTCACCACCATTTCAGAACAGGAAGTTTTAAAGCGCGTAAAGTTTAAGGGACTTGAACAGTTAGAAAAGCATTTTAAAACCGGTGAAAGTGTTTTGGCTTGTACCGGGCACTATTGCAACTGGGAATTGGGAACACTTGCCTTGGGTCTTAAAATTTCTGCCAAAACAATGGTGATATTTAAACCCATTAAAAATAAAGTGTTCGAAGCTTGGTTTGATGGTTTGAGAACAAAATATGGCAATATATTCATCGCCATGCGACAAACCTTGCGGGGTATGGCGGCTTATAAAAATGAACCTACGCTTTTATGTTTTGCTAGCGATCAATCGCCAACTAGAGAGGAAACCAAGTATTTTGTTGATTTTTTGCACCAACCCACTCCCGCCCTGCTAGGAGTCGAAAAAATTGCCAAGTCAACCAATCGCCCTATTTACTATTTTAAAGTAAGCCGGCCAAAACGAGGCTTTTACAATGTTGAGGTATTGCCTATGTGCCTCGATCCATCTAAAACGTCTGATTACGAGATTACCAATTTACACTTCCAATTTTTACAAGATATTATAAACGAACAGCCCCAATTTTGGCTTTGGAGCCATAAGCGCTGGAAATTTAAACCCGAATAAATTCAATGAATCCATCAGTAGCCATCGTAATTTTAAACTGGAACGGTAAAGCGTTTTTACAACAATTTTTACCCGGGATTTTACGTACAGAGTATGATAACTTACAAGTCATTGTTGGTGATAACGCCTCAACTGATGATTCTGTAGCATTTCTGAAAGCCCAGTTTCCATCCGTTAAGATTATTCAAAACAGTTTAAATTATGGCTTTGCAGGGGGCTACAATAAAGTTTTAGAACAGGTTGAAGCCGATTATTTTGTATTACTGAACTCTGATGTAGAGGTAACACCAAACTGGATTAAACCTGTTATCGATTTAATGGAAAGTGATGCACAAATTGCTGCGGCACAACCAAAAATTAAATGGCAACTGAATAAAAAACAATTTGAATACGCAGGTGCTGCGGGTGGCTATTTAGATATTTATGGCTATCCATTTTGCAGAGGAAGGCTTTTTAATGTTTATGAATTTGATAGCGGACAGTATAATGAAGCGAAAGAAGTTTTCTGGGCCAGCGGTGCTGCCTTCTTCGTTAGAAGCAACTGTTGGAGAGAAACAGGTGGCTTAGATGCCGATCTATTTGCGCACATGGAAGAAATAGACCTATGTTGGCGTTTGAAAAATTTAAATTATAAGATTCTATATTGCCCAGACGCCGAAGTTTACCATGTTGGCGGCGGCACGCTGCAAACCGAAAATCCTTTTAAAACCTACCTAAATTTTAGAAATAACTTAATTATTATGCAGAAAAATTTGCCGAAAGGTGATGCTGTGTTTCGCATAACATTAAGAATGTGGATTGATTTTATTGCCTGGTGGCATTTTCTACTTACTGGCAAACCAAAGTTTACTTTAGCCGTTAGCAAAGCGCATTTTCATTTTGTTAAATCAATATTTAAAACTGCAGCCAAGCGGAAAGCCACTCAGAAACCTTATTTTAAACATGCTGGGGTGTATAGCAGTAGCATTGTTTGGGCCTTTTTTATTAAGAAAATCAAGTATTTTTCTAAGCTTAGTTGAGCTGCCCATTTATCTAGTTTACAAGTATTGGTGGTTGAATCAGGCATTCTTATTGGTTTTCAATCCCTTTCCTAACGCACCTAAAACTTTAATTGATTCACTACAATTGCAAATTAAACTCGATGGCACGGAAAGCCGCTATTTTTCATAGCGCTTGGAGATACAGCGGGGCCGAACTAAACCGAAGTACTACGGCTATTGCTTTTCAAAATCTTTAATTTATAAACTCCTTACTAAAAAGAAGGCTAGCTTGAAAAATTATGGAGCAATTAATAAACTTTCAATCGCTAAACGATAGCCTTTCATCCCGAAACCGGTTAACACCCCTTGGCAATTCTTTCCTGTTAAGGATACATGGCGATAATCTTCGCGAGCGTAGATGTTAGAGATATGTACCTCAACCACAGGAGTTTTGATGGCGGCAATCGCATCGGCGATGGCAACGGATGTATGAGTATAACCTCCAGCATTGAGTATAATTCCATCGTAAGAGAAGCCTACTTCGTGCAGTTTGTTGATAAGCTCTCCCTCCACATTACTTTGGTAATAATCAATTTCGATGATGGAATAAATGCTTTTTAGTTCCTTGATATAATCTTCGATACTGGTATTTCCGTAAATAGATGGCTCCCTCACCCCCAAAAGATTTAAATTAGGCCCATTAATAATTTGTATTTTCATATGCTGTTGTACCGTTAAATGTTGTAACGTTGCAATGTTATAAAAAATCTCAAATAAAAACATGCTTTGGTCACCATATCTTAAAGGATTTAAATCTTATTTGCAATTGGAGCGATCGCTTTCTGGAAATTCGGTTGAGGCTTATTTGGGTGATATTGATAAGCTACAACAATATTATCTATCCATAAACCGTGCGCCTGGAATTACCGAAATCAACACCTCAGATCTGAAAACATTTATTTCTTGGCTGAACGATTTGGGCATGCAGGCCAGCACACAAGCCCGGGTAATATCTGGACTGAAAGCTTTTTTCGGTTATTTAATGATTGAGGATGTAATTCAAAACAATCCATCTGCCCTGATTGAAGCACCAAAATTAAGCAGGAAACTGCCCGACACATTAAACATTTACGAAATTAATGGACTTATTGAAGCCATTGATGCTTCTAAACCTGAAGGTATGCGAAATAAAGCCATAATTGAGGTGCTTTATGGTTGCGGATTAAGGGTAACGGAATTAACGGAACTCAAAATTTCAAATCTATATCCGCAAATTGAATTTATAAAGGTGCTTGGTAAGGGCAATAAAGAAAGGTTAGTTCCAATTGGTGGCGTGGCGCTAAAATTTATTGACCTTTATCTAAAGGAAGTTAGGGTGCACATGAATATAAAGAAGGGAAACGAAGATTTCATCTTTTTAAATCGCTTTGGGGCTAAGCTTTCGCGCATTTCGATTTTTAATTTGATTAAAAGCTTAGCGATAGCAACTGGACTGAAGAAAACCATAAGTCCGCATACTTTGCGCCACTCTTTTGCCACACATTTAATTGAAGGCGGTGCCGATTTGCGGGCCGTGCAGGAAATGTTGGGCCATTCGAGCATTACCACAACCGAAATTTACACGCACATTGATCGAGATTATTTGAGGGAAGTAATCACTCAATTTCACCCCAGATCTTAATTATCGGTTGACTAAAACTTTCACCATCCGATCTTTTCCTTGCATATCTTTTCTTAATTCAATGGTATCTAAGCCCTTGTCTTTTAGCATGTTTAGGGTTTCATCACCCAAATATTCGTTAATCTCAAAATACAAAAGTCCATTGTTGTTTAAGTTGGAAAGGGCAAAATCCGCAATCTTACTATAAAAAATAAGGGGCTCATCATCCGTTACAAATAAAGCGATGTGTGGTTCGAAGGAAAGTACATTTTGATGCATGGCTTCTTTTTCTAATGCCCTGATATATGGAGGGTTACTCACAATTACATCAAACTTTAAGTCGGTTTTATAGGTTAAGATGTCGGCCTCAATAAACTTCACATCGGTATTAATCATGTTGGCATTTTCTTGGGCGGTAGCTATTGCTCTGCTCGAAATATCTATTGTAGTAACTTTAACCTGAGGAAGATATTTTTTAATGCTGATCGGGATACAGCCTGAACCCGTTCCAATATCTAAAACCTGAATATCTGCCCTCCCCGCCAAATCGTGGATTACCCAATCTACCAATTCTTCTGTTTCTGGCCGGGGAATTAAAACATGCTCATTTACCTTAAATATAGAACCATAAAAATGCGCCTCGCCCAGAATGTGTTGAATGGGCTTTCCTATTTTTAAATCATTTAAGATGCTGAGGAGTTTTTGGAAATCGATAAAAGAGAGGGAAATATCTCTAATCATTTTCAATTTACTTGGCGATAACTTCAAGACATTTTCGGCCGCAAGGCTAAATAAAGCCTTGCTTTCATCAATATCGTAAATCTCCTCAAGCTCCAATTGGAAATGCTCTTCTAGTTCTCCTATTCTCATTGATGTAAAATTAACGATTTGAAGTGATATCGAGTTTATTTTAACCTACCCATCTTCCATTTTTTACTACTTTTGCTTTTAATGACTCACGAATTTTATATTAAACGATGTTTGGAGCTGGCCGTGCTGGGAATTGGAAATGTAAGCCCAAACCCGATGGTGGGCTGCGTAATTGTTGTTGATGATAAAATTATTGGTGAGGGCTACCACCAAAAATATGGCGAAGCACATGCAGAACCAAATGCTGTGAAAGCCGTTATTGATCGATTTGGAGCAGATGCAGAAACCCTTCTGCAACAAGCCACTGCATACGTAAATTTAGAGCCTTGTGCCCATTTCGGAAAAACACCCCCTTGTGCCGATTTATTCGTAAAGCACAAACTAAAAAAAGTAGTTATTGGCAACAGAGATCCATTTTCTGGTGTTGATGGCAAGGGCATTGAAAAATTAAAAAATGCTAGAATTGAGGTTGAAAGCGGAATTTTAGATGAGGAGTGTAAATATTTTAATCGGAGGTTTTTTTCTAGAATACAAAAACAACGCCCTTATATCATTTTAAAGTGGGCCGAAACCGCTAATGGTTATTTTAGCACCCTAGATGGTCACCAGAAGTGGATTAGCGGTGCCTTAGCCAAACGTTTAACCCATCAATGGCGTACTGAAGAAGATGCCATTTTAATTGGCAAGCAAACGGCAATTATGGATAATCCACAATTAACCAGCAGAGAATGGCCTGGTAAAAACCCCGTTCGATTAGTTATTGACAAAGACTTGCAGGTTCCGCAAAGTAACCACATTTTCAATAGCGCAGCCAAAACCATCATCTTTAATGAGGTTAAAACTGATGTGATTGACAATGTTCATTACATTCAGATGGAAGATATGCACTTCTATTTGGCCCAAAAAATAGCATTTCAGCTGTACCTGATGGATGTACAATCTGTAATTATTGAAGGCGGTGCAAACATTTTAAATCAGTTTTTAACCGCTAATCTTTGGGATGAGGCCCGTGTATTCACTGCCCCAAACAGCTGGCCAAATGGATTGCGATCGCCTATTATTAACGGTGAATTACGAGAGCAAATCCATATTGGACTGGATAAACTTTCTATTTATATAAACCATACAATTTAATGATATACATTATTTTAAGTGTTCTTTGTAGTGTAACCGTTGCCGTATTGTTAAAGCTGGCCAAACGATATCAAATCAGCATTATCCAAGCCGTTACGGTTAACTATTTCGCCGCATTGTCATTGTGCTTTCTGTTCTTCAAACCCGATATTAAAGCGCTACATGCAGATGCACCCTGGCCTATTTACATGGGCTTGGCAATATTGCTGCCATCTATATTTTTGATTCTTGCTGCATCCGTTAAAAAATTGGGTATTGTTAAAACGGATATTGCACAGCGTCTATCTTTGTTTATCCCAATAGTTGCTGCCTATTTTATTTTTAAAGAAGAATTTAATGCATATAAGCTTATTGGTTTGGGCATAGGGTTTTTAGCCATATTTTTTACCTTTTTTAGGAAGGAAAAGGATGGCGACCAAACAAACAATTGGTTATATCCAATATTGGTATTTCTTGGTTTTGGTTTTATTGATGTTCTTTTTAAGCAAATAGCACTATTTAAATCGCTGCCTTACACCACTTCCCTGTTCACTGTGTTTTGTTTGGCCTTTTGTGTCTCCTTAATTATTGTGGTGGTCATGCTACTAGCTAAAAAAACCAAATTGCAACTGGTTAATTTGGCCTGTGGCTTAATCTTAGGGATGTTTAACTTCGGCAATATTTTGTTCTATTTGAAAGCCCACCAAGCACTGGCTCAAAACCCATCAACTGTATTTGCAGCTATGAATTTGGGTGTTATTGTGCTGGGTAGCCTGATCGGAATCATCATATTTAAAGAAAAGTTAAGCAAGCTGAATTATGCAGGAATACTATTTGCCTTGGTTGCAATCATTTTTATAACGTTATCTCAGTTGCATGCTATTCGATGATTCTTACAAAACAATTTCCAAGCCATCAGAAGGTGTTTTTCGCGATAAGGGGAGTAAGTTTATAGGTTATGCCTATCCTATTCGTTCGGAAGCGGAAATTAAACCTATAATATCTGGTTTAAGGAGTGAACATGTCAAAGCAAGGCATTTTTGCTATGCCTACCGTTTAACGCCAGATCGATCAATTTTTAGAATTAATGATGATGGAGAACCCTCTGGGACGGCGGGTCGGCCGATTTTGAACTGTCTTTTATCAGAAGATTTGACCAACATTTTAATTGTCGTAGTGCGCTATTTTGGTGGAACTTTATTGGGTGTTCCTGGTTTAATCAATGCCTATAAAATGGCTAGTATAGAGGCAATTAAGGCGGGCACCATAATCACGAAAACCGTTAACGATGTTTACGAGGTGCAATTTGAATACTTGCAAATGAACGATGTGATGAAATTGCTGAAGGAAGAAAGTTTAGACATGCTTTCCCAAAATTTCGATATACACTGCACATTAACTTTTGAGGTGAGAAAAGCACAACTGAATCAAGTTTTAACTAAGTTTGATAAAATAGACGGCGCAAAACTGAAATACCTCAGTACAACGTAGGTATCTGCTTGAGCTAAGTGTTTGACAATTAAAATTTCATACCATACTGAACCCCATGAAAATAGCTGAAAGTGACTTAATCATTAATCCCGATGGCAGTATCTATCATTTAAATTTACTGCCAGAAGATG
The DNA here is from genome assembly GCF_003173595.1 of Pedobacter yonginensis. Taxonomy (GTDB): domain Bacteria; phylum Bacteroidota; class Bacteroidia; order Sphingobacteriales; family Sphingobacteriaceae; genus Pedobacter; species Pedobacter yonginense. The sequence continues at coordinate 907,983 of NZ_QGNZ01000001.1, read as the reverse complement.
TTGCCGAAACGGTAATAACCGTTGGCGATCCCGATCGTGTTGGTGAAGTAAGTAAACATTTCGATCGCATAGAATTCAAAAAAGGCAAGCGTGAATTCATTACCCATACCGGTTTTGTTGGACAGAAAAGAATTACGGTGCTTTCCACAGGTATCGGAACGGATAACATTGATATTGTTTTAAATGAACTTGATGCTTTGGTGAATATCGACTTCCACACTCGTGAGGTAAAAACCAATCTAACATCCTTAAACATCATTCGTATCGGAACCTCAGGTGCTGTACAGCCAGACGTACCAATGGGTACAATTTTGGCATCTAGTTTTGGTTTGGGTATGGATGCTTTAATGAATTACTACATCCACGAACTTGCTGGCGATGAACGAAGTTTACTTGATGAAGTTAAAACACACTTTGCACATTTAAAAAACATCCATCCTTACCTCACTTCTGCAAACGACGTTCTCTTAAACACCATTGGGAAAGATATGGAAAAGGGCATTACGGTTACTGCACCAGGCTTTTATGCACCACAAGGTCGGCAAGTTAGGGCGAAAAATGCAGTGTCAAATTTTATAGGCTTAATCAATAGCTTCAAAAGCAATCATAATCGCATCACCAATTTGGAAATGGAAACCGCTGGAATTTATGCCTTAGCTAAAGTTTTGGGTCATAAAGCCTTATCGGTAAATGCTATTTTGGCAAGTCGTGTGAAGTTAGAATTTAGCCAAAACCCCAACAAAATTGTGGAGCAGGCCATTAAAATGGTTCTCGAAAGGATTTAGGTTGCGATAAATGATATAAAATGAGGATGTTTGGCAAATTCCTCATTTTAAAGATAGTACAATTGGGAATAGCAGATACCCTTAAATAAATTTAGTATGAGCGCGTCATGCTGAATTTATTTCAGCATCTTAATGGATGTTTATTTCCTTTAGTCTATCCCCTTTGGCCTTTCTCCTTTAGTCTTTCCCCTTCGGTCTTTCCCCTTCGGTCTTTCCCCTTCGGTCTTTTTTCTTTGGTCTTTTTGCTTTAGTCTTTTCCCCTTTGGTCTTTCTCCTTTGGTCTTTTTGCTTTAGTCTTTTTCCTTTGGTCTTTCTCCTTTAGTCTTAAAAAGAACTCAAGCTAATACACAAAACTGTCGTCTAAACAACCTGCGGAATATTTTCTTTAATCAGCTCATGTCCTTCCGAATCTAAGTATGTACAGGTCATTTCATCCACATCAATTACCCATTTCTCAACGCCAGCATCTGCAGCTTGCTTACAAAATGTAGTAAAATCGGTTTCTCCACTTTGGTGAACACTTAGAGCGTGTTTCAATTTCTCTACGGATGATTCATCGTTGATGACCAAATTAGGGTATTCATCTGGGCTCACTTGCTGCGAGTGGTCATCCCCATCAAAGTAAACTGATAAGCCATTAGAAACATAAACGTCGTTTCGTTTTACACCCAAAGCTTTAATTTCTGATATAAATTTTGGGAAATCGGCCCCTGTTTCTATTTTGGATTCTGCAATTTTAATTTCTTCAATGCTGAACATAATTACTTGTTAAGTGAAACTTTGTAAATGGTTGTTTGCGTGTATAAGTCTTCCGGACGTAAAATGGTTGATGGAAATTCTGGAATGTTAATCCCATTTGGATGATGTTGAGTTTCTACACAAAAGGCATCAAAGCCATTATAGTCTTTTCCGCCTTTTCCATTCTTAACACTTAAATACTTAGCGGTATATAAATGCGCTACAGGTTCGGTAGTGTAAATACTTAATGTTAAACCGCTTTGCTCCTCATTTGTTTTGCTTGCTAAAGATAAATCTCCATAAATCTTATCCAAAACAAAGGTTTGGTCATAACCATAATCCGGATTCCAGTTTTGATCTAGGTATTTAGCTTGAGTAAAATCAAGCGGAGAATCTTTCACTGCAATTAATTTACCTGTAACACAATAATTTTCATCCTGTTCGAGGTAGTTTGATGCAAAAATCTGTTGTTTATGTTTGCCAATATATCCGCCCTCTGGCGCTAGATTAAAATAGCCATGGTGTGTTAAATTAATGGCTGTAGCTTGATCTGTTTCAGCCTCATAACTTAATATAAGCTCATCATTTTCAGTAAGTTCGAAAGTTAAATCCACGATTAAATTTCCGGGAAAGTTTTCTTCACCACCAACACTTTCATATTGAAGCGTAACCAACGATTGTTCCTCGTTCCAATCCACAATATCCCATACTTTTTTATCGAAGCCAAGCAAACCGCCGTGCAAACAATTTGCACCATCATTTTTTTCTAATTGATAGATTTTTTCATCTATTGTCAAGCGACCATCTTTAATTCTATTGGCGTAACGCCCAACCACTGCGCCCAGATACGGGTTGTTTTTTAGGTAATCTTTATCCAGATACTGTTCAAAATCATCAAAGCCAAGAACAATATCCTGCATATCGCCATGCGCATTTTTAACAACGAACTTATTTATTGTGGCGCCATAATTAAAGATTTTTACATAAGTACCTTTGCTATTGGTAAGTTCAATCGCGATGACTTCTTCGCCATCAATAAAATTTCCTGTGGGTGTTTGCTGAATGCTCATAAATTGTAACTTAGGGCTTTGTTTCCTAAACAAACATACTATTATTGTTCGCTTTAATAAATATTTTTGATCATTTGGATTGAAGTATTCTGATTAGGGTAAAAAAAATAAAACCACTGCACTCTCAATCATTGATGATTGAAGTAATTTAGGTGTTTTGGTAAAATTTAGACATGAGAAAATTAAAATTAGACGAGTTAAACCGTCCAGATATCGAATCATTTAAAGCGCAAGAAAAATTACCTGTCATTGCCGTTTTGGATAATGTACGAAGTATGCACAACATTGGTTCGATATTTAGAACCGCTGATGGATTTGCCTTAGAGAAAGTGGTACTCTGTGGCATTACTGCGCAACCACCACACAGAGAGATTGAAAAAACGGCTTTGGGGGCCACGCAATCTGTCGATTGGATTCACTATCCAAGCACTATGGAGGCCATTGATGAACTAAGAACCTTGGGTTACGAAATTGTGGCCATAGAACAAGCCGAGAAAAGCACTATGCTGAATGCTTTCACGCCCAATCCTGATAAAAAATATGCCCTAATTTTTGGCAATGAGGTGGACGGCGTGAGCGATGAAGTTATGGCCAAAATTGATGAGTGCATTGAAATACCACAATTTGGCACCAAGCATTCTTTTAATATCGTGATTTCTGCCGGCATCGTTTTCTGGGATTTCTTTGCGAAGTTAAGATTGTAATTTACCAGCATTCAGAACCTTGAGGGCTCTGAATACAAGCTCTGAAATTTCTCCCTTTCCCTGCGCCCAATCTCGGTGACCATTAAATGATCGTCCTTTCGACCGTAGTGGAGAAATCTTTTAATGTGATTTTTGTTATTGCTTTCAAGGATCTCTGCGTTCCGCTGCGCTCCAGTCGAGATGACGGTTAAGGGAGTTGCGCCTCAGAGATAACAGCGTCGATTAGTTAAATACTATAGTCAAGTGAAATTTGTAACTAGGGTCTTTTTTTGATAAATTGGAGTTTGGAACACTATTAATGATAATTTTTGAACAAAAAATGCAAAATCTCTTTTTAAAAAAACTTCAAATAAAGCCTAATTTCGTTGTTAAGGTAGAAAATGCACCAGAAAATGCAAGTGATATTTTTGGGGAAATTCCCAATGATGTAACCTTCAACTTTGATGGTTCAATGGATTTTGATGCCATAATCACCTTTTCAACCAGCAAAAAACAGCTTCATTTACAGATAGAAGGGAATTTGAGCCGAATACATGCAAAAACTATTTTTTGGGTATTTAGCCCCAAGAAAAATTCTAAAATCGAAACCGATTTAGATTTAATGAAAACATGGAAGGAGCTTGAGGTTTTCGGTTTAGCTCCTTGCGCATCGGCCGCTGTTAACGAAATTTGGACTGGGTTGAGGTTGAAGCTAATTTCTGAAGTGAAACCATCTGGTATGCGTAACGACCACATCAAAACCAATGAGTTTGGTGCTTACATAGATACAGAAAACAAAAAAGTAAAACTTCCAGAAGATCTGTCCGAGGCCTTAATTCCGCATCAAGCAGCTTTAAACTATTTTAATGATTTGGCTTATTCACATCAGAAAGAATATGTGCTATGGATCTTATCAGCCAAACAAGAAAAAACTAGAAATGCTAGAGTGAATAAGGCGCTTGAAATGCTCTTAAGTGGCAAGAAAAATCCATCCGTTAAGTGACAGTTTATCCAACTATTTTCCTGAATGTTTACGATTTTGTACAGTAATCTATCCAATTTCAGGTATGTAAAGTCTGTTGGGTAACATTTTTGTGAAATAATTTTAATATTGTAATTTATTGATTATATGGTGTTTACGACGATTTAACTAATTTTGGCAAGATTTTTTCATGTGGGGGTTAAAACAGTATGACTAGAAAGCTGTTGTATGACTATTATTTACAAAAAATAAAAACATGAATTCAAAAATTACAAAATCAACAATGTTGATTGCTTTATTAGGTTTATCATCACAATTGTTCGCACAGGAGACCCCAACTACATCTGGTAGATTTGGAAAACAATCATTAAGAACATGGAGCGTAGGTGCACATGGAGGTATATTAAGCCAAAACACTTTTCTAGGTGGTGGAAGCGTTGACGCAAGAGAGTTTAAAAGTATTGGTTACGGTGCATTCGTAAAAAAACAAATTTTACCTGCCTTAGGTTTACAAGCAGACTTCCTACGTGGAGACATTAAAACTGCTAACTATACACCAAACGGTACAGTAACTCCAACTAATCTTGAGCAAAAAAATAGCATCTCTTGGTCAGGATCATTAACAGCAGTATTGAATATTGCCAACTTTAGCTTAAACACAGAGAATGCAGTATTAATTCCATACGTAAAAGCGGGTGCTGGTTATATGTCTTCAGATTCTCAAATTGGAAACACTGAAGTATTTAACGCTAGAGAAGGTTGGTTCATCCCAACTGGAGTTGGATTTAAATTTGGTGTATCAAAAGGAATCAATATTGATTTAGGTTACGACATCAACTTTATCAAATCATCTCCAACCGTTAAAAATGCTTATAACGAAAGTAGATTCTCATATGCACACGCTGGTTTAGAATTTGCTTTAGGAAACAAAGAAAACTCTCAATTGCAAAACTACAGTGCAGTAGCAGATTTGCGTAAACAAAGCGCAGAAGAAAGTGCTGAATTAAGAAGAGCATTATCTACTGCTGAGCAAAATGCACAAAGAGATAGAGATCAATATGCTAAAGATTTAGCTGACGATGATAATGATGGAGTAGCTAATAAATTTGATAAATGCCCTGGTACACCTTCAGGAACTGTTGTAGATGGTTCTGGTTGTCCATTAGCTGCACCAACAACTAAAGTTATCAAAGAAACTACGGTAATTACAGAAGCTGACCGTAAAGTGGTTAGAGATGCAATCTCAAACTTAGAATTCGATTTAGGTAAATCAACAATCCGTTCTAAATCAAATGCTACCTTAGATAGAGTTGCTAACCTATTGATTGAGAAAAACTTCAGTTTAAAATTAGCTGGACACACAGATAACACTGGTGGCAGAGAATTAAACTTACGTTTATCAAAAGATAGAGCAGAAGCCGTAAAAGCTTATTTAGTTTCTCAAGGTGCTAATGCATCAAGAATCGAAGCTACTGGTTACGGACCTGATCAACCAATTGCAACCAACAAAACTGCAGCTGGTCGTCAACAAAACCGTCGTGTAGAATTTACATTATACTAGTTGTAAAGCAACACTTAACAAAAAACTCCCGATGAAAATCGGGAGTTTTTTTTTGAACAAAATTTGAAATGATTTGGAGGGGAAATTACGATAGTCCCTTTTTATTTTTATAGGTCATCTTTGCTTTGGTGCCAGCACTGTAGTTGTAGTTTTTTAAATTACTGGCTTTCTTCTCGTGAAAGGCGGCACCACGTTCAGATGAATCATCCTCTTCGTCACCTTTTTTCTTTTTGGGTTTTGGTCCAGCATCAACAATCTTCAATTCTTCAGGCAATTCCATCACCTCCATTCTTTGTCCAACCGCTTGCTCAATTTTTTTTACTTCAATTAATTCAATATCCGTAGAGAAAGTAATGGCAACCACATCTTCATCTGTACGCTTAACAATTCGCTGAATTAAAGTTTCCTTCTGCTCTGGCAATTCCAAATGAATAATAAATGGAATACCCTCTATATTCAAATCCGTTAAATTTTCGTTTGCAACGATAAGGATTCTCGATTCTGGATTCTCTTTAAAGTCCTCAATGTCATCATAACCAGCATCATCAAAAAATAAAGGCTTGTAAATGGTGATTTCGGTCTCGTTTACGTGATTGAAATTTTTGTAAACAGTTTGGGCTGTTAATCTGGTGTTTACAAAAACTAAAACTTTATCAAAAACATCCGCATCGCTTAAAAGCAAAGTTAAAAGATTAAGCTTTGTTCTGAAGTTAGGTACGTGATACAGCATCTGTTGGTAAACTTCAGCCTTCTGTTCCCCAATTTCATCTACCTCAATCGTGGTGGTAGAGTCTTTCATAAAAGGACTTATCATCAGCTTTAATTTCTCATGGATGACTTCTGTAAAAACCACGTGTTGCGATTTATAAGCACTATTTGCCAACTCAACAACAGGCAATTGCAAGCCTTTTTTAACGATTAACTCTGCATTGTCAACAATAAACAACTGTATTTTATTGGTGTTAAGTGCCAATTTTAAGTAAAGCGCTCTAGCTCTATCGGGTACGGCAACAATAATGTCAACACCATCGGTAATTTCATTCATTTGAGTATCAACTGCACCCCTGCTGTCAATTCCAATAATTCTAAATGTATTATTACGGTTTAACAATTTAAACTGTTCTAAAACGTGGTCAACATGCTCTGCATCAGGCACTAATATTAGTGCCCTTGGCGCCTCTTCAAAAGCATATTTCAATTTCATCAGCGTAGCCAACACATAGGTTGTTGTTTTTCCAGAACCTTCCGGACCAACAGCTATAACATCTTGTCCGCCTAAAATGCGTGACATGGTTCTGGCTTGAATTTCCTTTGGGGTTAAAAATCCGGCATCAGTCATGGCAGCAACCAATGGCTTACTGAGTTTTAATTTATCTAAAGACACAATTGTTGTTTTAATATATGATTTGCAAATATCCTTAAAATAATTAGCTTTCAAGAAATCAATTGAAACTAGGAGCTGAAAATGAATAATTAAATTTCCAAACACAGCCTTCTTTCTAAAATGAAGATTCAAGCAAAATTAGTTTTATTATATAATAGCCCACTTATTCCTAAATCCGAGCCCAAAAAATAGTTTATTCAAACGCGAAAATTACATAGATAAAAATAAATAATAAAATAAATACTACTTAATCTATAGATTTAATATAATAATTATATATTTGCTAAACGTTTACGAGGAATAGGTTTAGGTGTAAAACAAAAAGGTTTTAAATATGTCTCTCTACTTTCAATTTCCGGCGATAGATGATTATCCAAATCTTAACCATCAATCCATTAATGAAACCGAAACGGATTTAAATTTCAAAGAGGAAGATCAATTATCAGTTGAACAGATTGCTGAGTTGAAAAATTATTTAACCTTTAAGCAGTTTTAAAATATGGCCAGTTGACCGATTGGAAGGTATGGGTTTCATAAACCTTGGTACAATGGTTCGAATCCATTACTAGGCCGCTAAGTGTAGCTCATAGCACTTAAATGCCTGATTTTTGCTCAAATCAGGTAAACATTTGGTTATCTTATATTTGTTTTGTTGTTAGCAAGGCTATCCGCGATGGATAGCCTTAACTATTTAATTCAAAATAAATAAAACATTCTATTTCCTTATTGGTTAATTAGTTAATTCACATTATACAAATCTATTACAGATTAATTTGTTTGGTTTATGAAAGGGATTTATGGATATAAATCCCTTTTTCTATGATAGGCAAATTGCAATAAATCTTATATTCGCTCTGTCACATCTCAATCTGATTTTAATGAATAGAAAATATTTCCTGTCTTCATTCCTAGTTGCAACAACTGCTATTCCTGCCTTCAAAACTTTAGCGAAAGCAGTTGATAGCGAAGCCTCCCCTTCTTTCAAGATACCACCCTATTTAAAACCCGGCGATACCATCGGAATTACAAGTCCTGCCGGATACATCACCACCGACCAAATTCAGCCATCAGTTTTACAAATGCAAACTTGGGGATTAAATGTTAAAGTAGGTACAACCATAGGAAAGCGCGATTTTACCTATGGTGGAACCGATGATGAAAGGCGTGGTGATTTTCAGCAAATGCTTGATAATCCAGATGTTAAGGCCATTATGTGCGCCCGTGGTGGTTATGGTTTTGTTAGAATACTTGATAAGCTCGATTTTACCCATTTCAAAAGAAATCCGAAATGGATTATCGGTTTTAGTGACATTACCGTTTTACATTGCCATTTGACTAGAAATTATGGCATTGCTTCTATACATTCGAAAATGTGCAACAGTTTTCCAGATGATTGGGCCCTCGCCGAACCCATTCAGGTGGAAACTATTTTGTCGATTAAAAATGCCTTGATGGGCGAAAAGATGACCTACACCGCCCCACTTAACCAAAAAAATAGAAATGGAAAGGCTGAGGGCATTTTAGTGGGTGGAAATTTAAGCATTATAGAAACCTTAGCGGGCAGCGAATCTGATTTGGATACACGCAATAAAATCCTTTTTGTTGAAGATACCGGCGAATATCTATACAGCATCGACAGAATGTTTTGGAATTTAAAACGAAGCGGGAAATTGAAAAACCTAAAAGGGCTAATCGTTGGTGGATTTAAAATCAAACCTGATGATGCTGGTGAAGAATTTGGAAAGACCATTTACGATATTGTTTTAGAAAAGGTTTCAGAATACAATTATCCAATCGCATTCGATTTTCCAGTCGGCCATCAGAGAAATAATTTCGCTTTAAAATGCGGCATTAGGCACACCTTTGAAGTTACCGCAAATGGTTCTGTTTTAAATGAGCTTCCATAGCTACCACTTAAACTGTTTTTACTTCGTCTTCGCTGTAATCCTTAATATCAGTGATGTAGCCATTTATCAATAAAAAATCGAATAGTGGTTTCGCCTCTGGAGTTACGGGCATATTTGCAGTTGTAATCACCTCATTCGTTTTCTTATCCAAAAAAGGATAGGCAAATAAGCGCACGTTTTTGCTAAACATATCGTTTACATAACTCAATAATTGGCCCGAATAATTTTCTCCGAAATTGGTTGAGTTAAATACAAATTTGAGGTTGTTGATGTTGGTGGCTAAGCCTACGCTTTTCGGCTTGCAACGATCTAAATACTTAGCTAAGCGATTATGACGTGTGAAGTTGGATACGATAACGATGTTTCCGGTATCGCACATTTCTTGGGTACGCTTGGCAACGGCCTCTAAATCAACATCATCTGGGGTTTCTTGTGCTTCAGTAAGTACGTTGGTTAATAAAACTTCAATCATTACGGCTAAATTCCCTTCGGCAACTTGATTGGTGCGTTTAAATTGATCGGTAGCTTTATTAAACAAATTAAAGTTAGGCAATGATTTTTGACCGTATTTGGTTCTCAAAATCATAATATCCTTTTTATACAATAAATCTTTAGCTTGACGTGGGTGGGCATCAGAATCGAAAATGGCTGCTGCTGAAAAATCTTTCATAATCATATACAGATTAAGTAAGATGTTGTTGGCATTGGGAAATGCTGGGCCTTTAACCGAAATCAAATCAATTTCAACCGAATCGATTGTTAAATTATCAGCCAAAGATTCAACCATCAATTGCGGATCTTCGTGGTAATAAAATGCTGCATATACGAGATTTACACCAATAATTCCCAGTACACGCTGTTGCATGTTCACATCTGTATCCAACAGCCTTACATGGAAAAATATTTCATTTGGTAAGCCTCCTGGTTCACTTTGGAAACAAATTCCAACCCAACCGTGGGGCTCGTTGGTTCGTTTGTAATTGAGTGTAGTAACTGTATCGGCAAAAGCAAAGAACGTACGGCTTTCATATTTCTCACCAGATAAGCGTTCGTTAAGCAAACTGAATTCGTGATCGAGCATTTGAAGCAGTCGGTTCTGACTTACGTATCTGCCTGAAGCTTCGGCACCATAAATGGCATCACTAAAGGTCATATCATAAGCAGACATGGTTTTAGCAACCGTTCCGGATGCGGCCCCAGCGTTAAAAAAGTTCCTTGAAACTTCTTGGCCAGCACCTATTTCGGCAAAAGTGCCGTAAATGCGTGGGTCAAGATTTATTTTTAACGCTTTTCGCTTCGTATCCAGAATTTCTCTTTCCATTTTGCAAAAATAGCAAAAATCATTAGTTCGCTGGTATTCTTGGTTGATTAGTTATGACGAAACATTAGATGAATACTTAAAAAAATAGGGTTAACGCCATCCAGCATTAACCCTATAAAACCTAAACCTAAAACGATTATGAAAAATCCTCTTTCGAGAAAACCTTTAGTTACGATACTACAATTTCTTTGTGTTGTAATTTGCTATCGTCTTTTTTGCTGATGTTGATGCTTAATATGCCATCTTTATATTCAGCGGTAATTTTATCTCCATCTGCGCTTTCGGGTAAATTAAATGATCTGGCGAATGAGCTGTAATCAAATTCTTTACGGGTAAAATCTTTAGCAGATGCTGTTTCTTCTTTTTTCACTTCGGCCCAAACAGAAAGCGTATCTTTCTTTAAATTAATCTGAAAGTCTTCTTTTTTCAAACCAGGCGCTGCAATGTCAATAACATAAGCACTTTCAGTTTCACTGATGTTCACATTTGGCGATTTGTTGACCATTTTGTTTTTAGTAATGGCATCGCTAAACAATGAATCAAAAACATTGTTAAAGTAAGGTGCTGTGTTGCGGGTTCTGTTGTTAAAATTTACAAGTGTCATATCTATAATTCTTTATTTTTTAATTTGATAATACAGCATATTCAACTTACATACCAATTCAAATATTTATGATTTTTAAGACATTTTGGCAAAAAAAAAGCAAATCAAAAGACAAATTGACAGATATTAGAAGTTTTTCTGATCAATTTAACTATAAAACCAACATTCATCTTCGGTTTATTGATTTCGATTTAATGGGCCACGTAAACAATTCAGTGTACTTCACATACCTCGAAATTGCCCGAACAAAGTATTGGGAGGAGATTATAAAATGGGATTGGAAAAAAACAGGGATTGTAATTGCCCATGCCGAATTGGATTATATTTTACCAATTGTAATGAATGATAAAATTGCTGTTCATGTTAAAACCTCACGCATCGGAACGAGCAGTTTCGATTTAGAATATCAAATTGTGAAAGTTAAAGGGAATGAAGAAATCATTTGCAGCAAAGGCAAAACCGTTTGTATTGCAGTAGATTACACCACCAGCCGACCCACGGCCATTCCAGAAGCTGAAAAGCAAAAGATGTTGGGTTTTGAGCAGCTTTCCAGCTGATTGGTTAACATGAGTTCGGGATAACAAAAATCTCTACTATAATTAGCTATGACCCTGAAATCAAGTCAGGACGATTTCCTCCGAATATCTGTAAATTCATCCGGCATGCTGAATAAACATCCCGTCATGCAGAATTTATTTCAGCATCTTAAGGGATATTGATCTTATCTGTCTTTCCCCATAGGGCTTAAACAGACCTTAAGTGAATTAAGAATATGCACACAGATTCAGTGAAAATCTAATCTGTGTGCATCTAAACAAAACTTAATTTTGATCTGGAATCATCTTTCCAGGGTTTAGAATGCCCTTAGGATCAAATACTTGTTTAATACCCCTCATTAAATTTAAGTGAATTTCTGAATATTTAATGGGCATATATTCTTTTTGAACCAATCCGATCCCATGCTCTCCCGATAGTGTACCCCCCAGCGCAGTTGTCAATTCAAAGATTTCGGTAATGCCGTATTTGAGCTTGTTTTTCCAATCGTCGTCACTCATTCCGGCTTTTATGATGTTAACATGCAAATTTCCATCGCCTGCATGGCCATAGCATACACTTTCAAAGCCATATTTGCTTCCGATTTCTTTTATGCCATTAATTAATTGAGGTAAAGCAGCACGGGGCACAACGGTATCTTCTTCTTTGTAAACTGAATTGGATTTTACAGATTCTGCCATCGTTCGACGCATTCTCCATAGTTCTTCTTTTTGTTGTGCGGTATCTGCAAAAAGAACATCAGTGCAGTGATGCTCCTCCAGCACGATATTGGTTTTTTCGCAGTTTTTGAAAATATCATCCAAATCATCACCATCAAATTCAATCATCAATAATGCTTTCACATCATCCTTTAAATCAAACTTAATGTCGTCAAATTTGATTACCCATTCCACTCCCTTTCTCTCCATAAACTCTAATGCAGATGGGGTAACTCCAGCCCTAAAAATAGCAGATACTGCTGCGCAGGCTTCTTCGTTTGTACTAAAAGAACCCATCATTAAAACGGATTGCGAAGGTTTTGGCAACAGTTTGGTTACGATTTTAGTAACCACGCCCAGTGTACCTTCAGAGCCAATCATCAATTGGGTTAAGTTATAACCTGAGGCATATTTTAAGGTGTTAGCGCCTGTCCAGATGATGTCGCCATTGGGCAATACTACTTCTAAGTTTAAAATATATTCGCGTATGGTTCCATATTTTACCACCCTTGGTCCACCTGAGCCATGTGCTACGTTTCCACCGATGAAACATGAACCTTTACTGCTTGGATCAACTGGATACAGCAAGCCTTGCTCTCCAACTGCATTAATGAAAACCTCTGTAATTACGCCTGGCTCAACCGTTGCCTGTAAATTTTCAATATCAATTTCAATGATCGACTTAAATTTTTCCATCGACAAAGAGACGCCTCCAAAAATTGGAAGGGCTGCTCCGCTTAAACCTGTGCCCCCGCCCCTCGGGGTAACTGGAACATGGTGTGCATTACAAATTTTAAGTAAAGCCGATACTTCTTCGGTAGTGGTGGGTTTTACAACTACTTCTGGTTGAAAATGAAGGTCTTCAGTTTCATCATGGCTATAGTTTTCTAAACTTTCGGTGTCGGTAAAAACTTTTTCTTCGCCAATGGCATTTTTTATTTCTTGTAATATTTCAGAATTAAGCTTGGTAAAATTCATTTTTAATCTGCTGCTGTATAGGTTAGTTTAACAAAGGAATGGCCAATTTGACCTGGCATTGGAGGGTTAAGTTTCTTGATGCTTACGTTAACGGTTTCAATAAATGGATAAAGATCAATCACTCTGGAGATGATGTTGTGTAAAACCGTTTCCAAAAGTTTTTGCGTGTTCTTCATTTCAGATAAAATGATGGTATTCAGGTGCTCATAGTTTACGGTTTGGCTTAGCTCATCTTCAAAACCCCTAGCCATAAATTCCGTTTCTAAATCTACGATGAAATGGGTACCAATTAATTGTTCTTCTGGATAAAATCCATGCAGGGCAAAACACTTTACATCTTTTAAAGCTACGCTTTGTTTAAATCGACTCATTTATTACTTTATGTACGCAAAATTAATTTTTCTTATTGAATATAATGCCCATTTGCGTAAATTGTTACCTTTGAAATGAATGTAATTTACAAACCAGATAATTAATTACACATGAGCAAATCAGTAAGAAAAGACTTGTACGAAGCACCAGACTACTATCTATTAGATGAATTACTAACTGACGAACATAAACTTATACGCGCTACGGCCAGAGAATGGGTTAAAAAAGAAGTTAGTCCGATTATTGAAGATTATGCGCAAAGGGCAGAGTTTCCTAAACATCTAATTAAGGGCTTGGCAGATATTGGTGCTTTTGGTCCGACTATTCCTGTAGAGTATGGTGGTGCAGGTTTGGATTACACTGCTTACGGAATCCTCATGCAAGAAATAGAGCGTGGCGATTCTGGTATTCGCTCAACGGCATCGGTACAAGGGTCGTTGGTGATGTACCCAATTTATGCTTATGGTAGCGAAGAACAACGAAAAAAATATTTACCTAAGTTGGCTAGTGGAGAGATGATGGGTTGTTTTGGATTAACCGAACCCGATCATGGATCTAACCCTGGTGGCATGGTTACCAATATAAAAGATGCAGGTTCGCACTACGTGTTAAACGGTGCGAAAATGTGGATCAGCAATGCGCCTTTTGCCGATATTGCGGTGGTGTGGGCGAAGGATGAAGCCGGAAAAATCAGGGGTATGGTGGTAGAACGTGGTATGGATGGTTTTTCTACGCCAGAAACCCATAACAAATGGAGTTTACGCGCATCAGCCACAGGCGAGTTGGTATTTGACAATGTGCAAATTCCAAAAGAAAATGTTTTTCCAGAGATTAGTGGTTTGAAAGGGCCTTTGGGTTGCTTAAATCAAGCACGTTATGGTATTGCCTGGGGTGCATTGGGTGCAGCAATGGATTGCTATGATACTGCATTGCGTTACTCAAAAGAACGTGTGCAGTTTGGAAAACCAATTGGTGGCTTTCAATTACAACAAAAGAAATTGGCTGAAATGGTCACCGAAATTACGAAAGGACAGCTATTGGTTTGGAGACTCGGCGTACTTAAAAGTGAGGGAAGAGCATCCGCAGAGCAAATTTCGATGGCAAAAAGGAATAGCGTTGAGATTGCTTTAGACATCGCCCGAAACGCTCGTCAAATGCTTGGCGGAATGGGAATTACAGGCGAGTACTCAATTATGCGACACATGATGAATTTAGAATCGGTAGTAACTTATGAAGGTACACACGATATTCATTTGTTAATAACAGGGATGGATATTACAGGCTTAAACGCGTTTAAATAGAAATAGGAATTTATTGAAATTTGGAAACCTTACTCCAAATGATTAAGAAGATTATAAAGAATGGATTATAAAAAATATACCTACATCCCCGCTCCTCCCGAAGAAGTGTATTTAGCACTAACGAAAGATACCAGCTTGAAACTGTGGACAGGTGCCGAGGTAGAATTTGAGGAAGTTCCGGATACGGAATTTACGCTTTGGGATGGAGACATTGCCGGCAAAAATATTGAGTTTGAATTTGGAAAAAAGATTGTTCAACAATGGTATTTTGGTGAAGAAAATGAGCCGTCAATTGTAACCATGAAACTCCATGAAGATAAAAGTGGTACCTCACTAGAATTTCGCCAAACAAACATCCCTGATGAAGATTTTAAAGATTTTACAGCAGGAATTGAGGAATATTATTTGGGTGGATTGGTCGATTTCTTTGACGAATAAAACATAAACCTCGGCTTACTGTTTATTGATTTTAATCTAAATCTAAAATCATGAATAAAACCGTAGGACTCGTACTAATCATTGTTGGAATAGCCATGTTGGTTTGGACTGGCTTCTCGTACACGAAAAGAGAAAAAGTTGTAGATGCTGGACCCATCCAGATCTCTGCTGATAAAGAAAAATCGGTTAATTGGCCACCCTACGCAGGTGGAATCATTTTAGTAGCAGGGGTTATTGTATTTGTTACTTCTAAGAAGAGATAATTCAGTCAGCGGTATTTGACGAAAAATCTGTAATGCATTATTGCACAGGCAGATTCTTCGTTATCAATAATTAAACTCCTCATCACCCTGAATTTCTTGTAGGGTTTTATCTTGTTTTAAAGTTAAACTAAAAGGCAAGTTTCATAATTGCTCTAAGATGCTGAAATAAATTCAGCATGACGGATTGTTTATTCCGCATGATGGATGGGTTTAAGGTATCGTCACCCTGAATTTATTTCAGGGTCTTAGCTAGGTTTTTAAATGTATTTTCGGTGGGCATAATGGCGAACCAATTTTGATCCCATTAAGATGCTGAAATAAATTCAGCATGACGGATTGTTTATTCCGCATGATGGATAGCTTTTGTTTTCCGAGCCGATGGTATTTTAAACTTCGTTACTATACACAAATCGGATTGCATCTCTTAAATTATATTTAGAAGCCATTACCTCACCGTACGCACCCGCGCTACGAATGGCAAATACATCCCCTCTAAATGATTCTGGTTGCTCTACTTCTTTACCGAAGCAATCCGTACTTTCGCAGATTGGTCCAACGATATCGTATTTCACAAAACTGGCATTGGTCTCCAATTTTTTTGTTTGGGTAAGATTTTCGATTTTATGGTAGGCTTGATACAATGCAGGACGCATTAATTCAGTCATACCAGCGTCTAACACCACAAAGTTTTTCTTTTTTCCTTTTTTGATGTACAATGCTCTGGTTATTAGCGATGCAGATTGACCTACCAAAGCTCGTCCCAATTCGAAATGTACTTCTTGATGGGCTTTAACCTCCAAAAATTCATGGAAAATTTTAAAGTAAGATTCAAAATCGGGTATTTGATGATCTGGGTTGTGGTAATCGATACCAAGACCGCCACCCACGTTTAAAATTTGAAGCGTAAAGCCTTTATCCTCAAACCATTTGGCAAATTCGTTTACCCGTACACAAAGATTTTTGTAAACATCTAAATTGGTAATTTGAGAACCGATGTGAAAGTGAATGCCTATAAATTTAAGGTTTGGGCACGATTTTAACATTTCGGCACATTCTGGTAAATCCCAAGAATTTACGCCAAATTTATTTTCATCTAAACCAGTGGTAATGTTGTGGTGTGTGTGGGCATCCACATTTGGGTTAATGCGAATGGCAACTTGAGCCGTTTTCTGTTTTTTAGATGCAAGTTCATTTAAAACCTCCAATTCTTGTACAGACTCTACGTTGAAGCAGAAGATATCTAAATCTAAAGCCTCATTTATTTCTTTGTCTGATTTACCAACTCCAGCAAATACAATTTTTTTGTGATCGAAACCAACCTCTACAGCTCGCCTTACTTCTCCTGAGCTTACGCAATCTGCACCAAAACCAATGTCTTTAATTTGTTGAAGCAGAACTTGATTAAAGTTTGCTTTTAGCGCATAGTGGATGTGAAACTGAAATGGCGCAGCTGCTGTTGCACAAGTTTGCAAGGTTTTTTGCAACAAATCCGTATCGTAATAGTAAAAAGGTGTTTCTATATTGTTAAACTTTGATATATCTTTATCGGCGAACATGTTCAAATTTCTTATTATAATTTTAATTTTATTCTTTGGGCTAATTTATTGGGGCAATTACCTTGATTTAAAGCATGGAAGAATTACCCGTAAACAATACAACGGAAAAATTCGATTTTTTATCGTTCTACTGTTCATTATTTTATTTCTGTTCTTTATTCGAAAATAAAATCATCAAAGTTCTTATTCACAAATTTTTAAATACGCTTACAAAAACCATCACCTAAATGAAAATTGTTGCTGCCATATTTATTGTTTTCATTATTTCTGCTGGATTATTCAATTCCTATAGAAAGCATCAAAATGAACAATTGCCATCAAGCTTTTTGGCCTTTCATTTCCTAATCGGCTTGATGGTGATAGCGGGAGCTTTCTATCTCCTATTCGAATAATCTATTGTGCAAACTTCTTAGCGCTTCGGTTTTGTATTCGCTTAATATCAACAACGAAACATTGTAATTACTTCCACCGTAAGAAATCATACGAATTGGAATGTGTTTTAAGCCTTCCAAAACTCTACTTGCAAAACCGTGTTTCTCCGAGCCAAAATCGCCTACCACGCAAACAATACTGTGGTCGGTATCTACTTCTACGGTACCAAAACTTTCCAGTTCTTCGATAATTTTTGGCAAATGTGCCGTTTCATCAATCGTTAACGATACCGCCACTTCTGATGTGGTAATCATATCAATCGGTGTTTTGTAACGTTCAAACACTTCAAATACACGACGAAGGAAACCATAGGCCAAAAGCATCCTGCTGGATTGAATACGGATTGCCGTAATGCCATCTTTCGCAGCGATTGATTTTATTTTGCCTTTTTCGCTATCATGCGTAATCAAAGTACCAGCGGCACTTGGCTCCATGGTGTTAAGTAAACGTACTGGAATTTTGTATTTCTGTGCCGGGAAAACCGATTGCGGATGCAAAATTTTCGCACCAAAATAAGCCAACTCGGCGGCTTCATCAAAAGACAATTGCGCAATTGGTTTAGTACCCTTTACAATACGTGGATCGTTGTTGTGCATCCCATCAATATCCGTCCAAATTTGAACTTCTTCAGCGTTAATTGCAGCCCCTAATAGCGATGCGGTATAATCACTTCCCCCACGGCGTAGGTTATCAACCTCGCCAAAACTGTTTCGGCAAATAAAACCCTGAGTGATAAACAGTTTGTTGCCCTTATGTTCAGCCAAAATTGGCATTAAATGTTTGTTGGTAAACGGAATATCGGGTTCATTATCTTCATCCGTTTTCATAAAATCAAGCGCAGGTAATAGTACAGATGCTACACCAATTGATTGTAAATAAATATGATACAAGGTTGTTGATAATAGTTCTCCTTGGGCTAATACTACTTTCTCCTCAATTGAGGTAAAAATATCGTTGGTTAAAACCGCCAAAAAGCTAAAATGATAATCGATGACTTCATTTCCCATTTCCTGAAAATCAGTTGCTGGCAACAGTTCAACAACAAAGTCCTTATATTTTTGGTATAAATTTTCAATCGCAACACTTCCCTTCTGCTTATCTCCTGCTAAAAAATAATTTGAAATTTCTACTAAACTGTTTGTTGTACCAGAAACGGCCGATAAAACAACGATTTGTTCTTCGTTTGGATTAATAATATCCAACAACTTGGTCATGCGCTCGGGACTACCAACTGAAGTACCCCCAAATTTTAATATTTTCATTTAGTTCTGTATTGGTTTTTATTGAGAATGAAGCTATTATATATTTTACAAAAAAATAAAATTATAATGGTTCCATTTTTATACTGGAATATGTAATTTTCTTTATTATTGTATCGGGGCGTGAAATTAAACAAAACCATATTAAAATCAACATCCTCAACAAAATAAAATTTGGATGAGCTTAAAATAAATTGGTTTAAACCAAACATCATCACCTTAAATTTGTTCAACACCAGATATTAATCACAAAACAAAGCTCAATGCAAGCAATTGATCAATCAACTCAAGCCACAATCAATCAGTGGTTAAACGGAAATTACGACGAAAATACAAAGGCAGAAATTCAAGCCCTTGTTGATAAAGATGCAACTACAGAACTTACCGACGCTTTTTATAAAAGTTTAGAGTTTGGTACTGGCGGTTTACGTGGAATTATGGGCGCTGGCTCAAACCGAGTAAACAAATACACTATTGGCACAGCCACCCAAGGTTTGGCTAATTATTTAAATCAAAAATATTCAGGCGAAAAAATTAGTGTGGCTATTGCACATGACAGCAGAAATAACTCTGATTTCTTTGCAAAGATTACTGCTGATGTTTTCTCCGCAAACGGCATTCACGTTTATTTTTTCTCGGCTTTAAGGCCAACTCCAGAGCTTTCATTCGCCGTGCGCCATTTTGGTTGTAAAAGTGGCGTAATGCTCACTGCATCACATAATCCTAAAGAGTATAACGGCTATAAGGCTTATGGTGCAGATGGTGGTCAATTTACATCACCTGATGATAAGTTGGTCATTGATGAGGTAAATAAAATTACAAGTATCGATGAGGTAAAGTTCAATCGAGTGGAGGAAAATATTGAGTTGATTGGAGAAGATGTAGATCAACTTTATTTAGATGGCATAACAGCCCTTTCACTATCTCCCGATGCCATTAAAAGACAACATGATTTAAAAATTGTCTATTCTCCCATCCACGGAACGGGTATAACTTTAGTGCCAAAGGCATTGGAGCAGTTTGGTTTTACCAATGTTACCTTGGTTGAAGAACAAAGCAAGCCAGATGGTAACTTCCCAACCGTTGTTTATCCAAATCCAGAAGAAAAAGAAGCTTTAACATTGGCCATGAATAAGGCGAAAGAGATTGATGCAGATTTGGTTCTGGCTACGGATCCTGATGCAGATCGTGTTGGTATTGCCGTAAAAGATAACGATGGCGAGTGGGTTTTGCTTAATGGAAATCAAACAGGAAGTTTATTAATCAACTATATTTTAACAGCTTGGCAAGAAAATGGTAAGCTAACGGGTAATGAGTTTGTGGTATCTACCATTGTAACCACCAGTTTAATTAAAGCCATTTGTGATGCTAAAAATGTGGAATATTTTAACACCCTTACGGGCTTTAAATGGATTGGGCAGATCATCACCCAATTACAAGGAAAGAAAACTTTTATTGCAGGTGGCGAAGAAAGCTACGGTTACTTAATTGGCGATTTAGTTCGGGATAAAGATGCTGTGGTTTCTGCCGCATTCATCGCCGAAATGACAGCTTACTACAAAGATAAAGGCGCAAGTTTATACAATGCTTTGTTGGATATGTATGTTGAGTACGGCTTATATAAAGAAGATTTAGTTTCACTTACTAAAAAAGGTAAAACTGGAGCCGAAGAAATTAAGGCCATGATGGAGAAGTTTAGAAACAACCCACCTGCTTCATTAGGTGGTTCTAAAGTTTCCGTATTAAAGGATTACGAATTGAGTCAGGAAACAGATTTAGCTACGGGGAAAGTTTCTAAATTGGATTATCCAACATCTGATGTTTTACAATTTATTACCGAAGATGGGAGCATCGTTTCTGCACGCCCGAGTGGTACAGAACCCAAAATTAAATTTTATTGCAGTGTGAATGCAGCCCTAGCAGACCGCAAAGATTTCAAGGCAGTTAATGAGCAATTAGGTGATAAAATTAAATCTGTAATGGCTGATTTACAGGCTTAACAGCGTATAAATATTTTGTTTCAAAATCCAGATGTCTGATTGGCATCTGGATTTTTTTATGATTACAACCAAACACCACATTCCAAACTGACAGCAATTTGTTAATTTGGAATCATTTCTGAAGTCGTTCTCTGCTTTTCTTTGTGGCTATCATTTTCTTTGCATACTTTTGTCGCAAATAACATGTTCAAGAAGCTAGTCATATATCTATTAATCGCATTCACCCTATCTCAAGGTGCAATGCAATTGGTGGTTTATTCTAGTTACCAAATGAATAAAGAATACATCACCAGTGTATTTTGTATCAATAAAGCGCATCCAGAATTACATTGCGATGGACAATGTTTCCTAGCTCGAAAATTGAAGGATCTGGAGAGCAAAAACAAACAAGCGCAAGAGAATATCAAAAGAGTTGCAGAGGCTGAACCTAGATTTCAAGTCGTTGCAGTCAATCAGGATCTCCCGTATTTCCTTATTAAATCAGAAAGTGGTTACATCGAAAAGCCGGTGAAAGACCTTTCTGTTTCTATTTTTCATCCACCGAAAACGGTTTAAGTAAAATTTAATTTTTGTCGTTATCCTGAATTTGTTTCAGGTACTTGTCAGTCATTTTTGAAAGATTGCGCTTAACGACCTTATCCTCAGGAATTTCTTCCAGAGTTTTTTATTATTTAATTTTTTTCATAATCGATTTTCACAAGATGAAATTATCACAATACTTATTGGCATTGTTATGCCCGCTTATATTTTTAACATCATGCAAAAAAAATGATGATACTGTTACGCCCGACACCAAATCTACCTTTACTATGGAGTTTGAAAATCAAGTAAATGGTGCGCCATTGGTTTTAAATACAACAAGTTACAAAAACGCTAAGGGCGAAGATTTCAAAATCAATATCTTTAAATATTATGTGAGCAACATTAAATTAAGTAAAGCAGATGGAACAGTCTATTTAATTCCGGAGAGTTACTTTTTAATTGATGCGGCGAAATCAGATTCGCAAGAAATAACCTTAAAAGACATACCAACAGGCGATTATACGCGAGTGGAATACACCATTGGGGTGGATTATGCCCGTAATTTTGCAGGTGCACAAACTGGAGCTTTAGACCCAACCAATGGCATGTTCTGGACTTGGAATAGTGGATATATTTTTGTCAAATTTGAAGGCACTTCGCCACAATCTACGGCAGCAAATAATGCATTAACCTTTCATATTGGAGGTGTGTTAGACCCTAACAATACCATTAGAACCTTTGCTACAGACATTAATGCAGCAAATCCATTAAGAATAAGAACGGATAAAAAACCTGATATGCACTTTATTGTAAATGCTGCAGCATTGTTTACGGGTAAAGCTGATGTTAGTTTTTCCAAGCTTAATTTCACCATGGGTGGCGAAAATTCGGTTCTAGTGGCCAACAACTATGCTAATGGATTATTCCGTTTAGATCATATTCATAATTAGGATGTGGAGGAAATCTATCGTCTTTACAATGCTTTTTTTAAGCATTGCATTGATGTATGCTTGTAGTAAAGAGGAATCGGAAGTTAACCCTGAAGAAAAGAACATTACCTTTTCAGTTCCATCCAATTTCCCTACTCCAGCATACAATTTTGAAGATAACAAACTAACGAATGCAGGTTTCGCTCTGGGAAAAAAACTGTTCTACGAAGCCAGATTATCTGCCGATAAAAGTGTGTCTTGTGGAAGTTGCCATCAACAATTTGCTGGTTTTGCTCAGCTCGATCATCGCGTTAGTCATGGCGTTAACAATTGTCAGGGCAAAAGAAACACGCCTCCCCTTTTTAATTTGGCTTGGCAAAAGGCCTTTTTTTGGGATGGTGGAGTAAAAAATATAGAAACTTCACCAATAAACGCGATAACGGATGCTTGTGAAATGGGAACAGATTTGCCAACGATAATTGCGTTCCTCAAGAATACAGCACCATATCCTGATTTATTTAATAAGGCATTCGGATCTACTGAAATCAATTCTCAACGGGTACTTAAATCTATTACACAGTTTACTGCGGTATTGGTTTCCGGAAATTCTAAATACGACAAAGTGATGCGCAAAGAAAGTGGAACAGCTTTTACGGCAGCAGAAATGGCTGGTTATAATTTGTTTAAAGCAAAATGCGCCTCCTGCCATGCAGAGCCGTTTTTTACAGATTTTTCTTATCGTAGTAATGGATTGGATCAAGTAAGTGCAGATGAAGGACGCTCCCACATTACTGGCCTCAGCACCGACATTGGTAAGTTCAGGGTGCCAACGCTGCGCAATATTGAATATACAAGCCCCTACATGCATGATGGTCGTTTCTATAGCTTGGATGAAGTTTTAGAACATTACAATTCTGGGGTTAAGGCTGCTCCAAACTTGGACGTTCAACTTCAAAATGGAATTACTCTGAGCACAACTGAACGAGATCAAATCAAGGCATTTTTAAAAACGTTAACAGACAATGAATTTATCAAAAATACATTATACAGTGAGTCGTAAACTGCTCATTTTAGTTCTCATGCTGATGGGTACACAAGCCATAGCATGCGACATTTGCGGTTGTTTTATGGGAATTACACCATACCTAAATAGAAATAGCATTAGTTTATTGTACCGATATCGATCTTTTAATGGCTATAATGGTCAGCAACATTCCTTATTTCCAAAAGGAGGAAGCTTTTTTATCCCTTCAGATCGTAAAAATTCGCCCATCACCAATCACGATGGCAACCCAGAGGATTATGAACTGTATCGATCTTTAGAGGTACGCGGGAAATACTTTATCACCAGCAGATTGGAAGTAAATGCCATTTTACCCTACGTATCAAACAGCGAGCGATATAACGGCTACACCTCTACGCTTTCGGGCATAGGAGATGTCAATTTTTATGCAGGCTATCATTTAGTTCAAAAAACGGAAAGTAAATTTAAACAGCAACTTATTGCAGGCGCAGGAATTAAACTTGCTACAGGAAAGAATGATTTCAAAAACAATGAGGGCATTCGCTACTCCTCTCTGATGCAGGGCGGTACTGGAAGTACAGATGGATTTGTTTACCTTAATTATCTGGTTGGAGTTGGCAAGTTCGGTGCGAGCCTCAACACCTCCTATAAAGTAAATGGAACAAATAGTGAAGAGGAAAGCATTGCGAACAGCACCACAAGCTTCTTAAATATTTTTTATACCCAAAGAATTGGTCAAGATGTTCAGGTTATGCCATCAGCACAGTTTTTTTATGAATACTCTGGAGGAGAAAAATACAAGGGCGTAAAAACCGGAGAGCATGTAATGAACAATTTGATGGGTGGTATTGGTTTAGATGTGTTTTACAAAAACGTAGCCTTCAATGCCGGCATACAAAAAAACATTTGGGAGGGCGAAACAGACCATCCAATGAGTGCAGGAAAAGTTCATTTGGGAATCACATACAATTTTTAATATCAGATAAAATGAAATTGAGAAACATCTTAGCGTTTGGTTTAGTTGTAATGACAATAGCCTCCTGCAAAACCGAACCTGATTCATCAGCCATTCGTACAGAAGTGCTGAACATCCACGATAAGGTGATGATTGACGGTGAAAAGGTAATCAAAAATAAAATGAAGCTTGATACACTTTTGCTAGCAGAAAAAGCTAAACAATCGCCCGATACAACGAAAATTGTTGATTTGATTAGCAGACTAAACAAAGCCGACGAAAACATGATGGATTGGATGCATTTTTTTAAAGATGATTTTAAAGGTAAAAATGAAGATGAAAATTTAGCCTACTATAAATCTCAAATGATAAAAATTAGAGCGGTAGAAGACGGCTACATCCAAGTGACAAAAGAATCAGATTCAGTCCTTAAGATATTGAAAGCCAGCGCCAAAACTCCCACATCGGTACACAAAAATTAAATTTAATAGCATGAAAAAAATAAGTTTTTTAATTACGGCGATAATTTTTATTGCATTTTTAAGTCAGTCGTCTGCAAATATTACGGTAGCTCATACGCTCGCATTACCAACCGATTCAATTCAAAAGGTAGAGGTAGATCTGGTTTGTAAGATGAAAGTGAAACCAACTTCATCAAAAAGCACGGTGTACAACAAAAAGACGTACTATTTTTGCAGCGAGAGTTGTAAGCAAAAATTTGTTGCGAAACCAACAAACTATGTTAAAAATAAATAGGAAACCATTCCATGTAAGTATATTTACAGCATAATAAAATTACCATGATCAAAAATCATTTCTTTATAGCCATTTGCCTAGCATTGTTCACTTTTTTCTATGCCTGCAAACAGGATAAGAAACTTCCGTTTTATGGCGAACGACATGCCGAAACCGTAAAGGATGCCAACGGGACGGAAAAAATCGACACGGTTTATCAAACGATTCCAAATTGGTCTTTCTTAAACCAAGATAGTGTGGTTACAACCAATAAAGCTACCGATGGAAAAATCTACATTGCTGATTTTTTCTTCACTTCATGTACCACCATTTGCCCTACCATGCACCGCAATTTGATGACGGTTTATAATGAGTTTAAGAGCAATCCAGATGTGATGTTTGTATCGCATACCATTGATTTTAAATACGATAAACCATCTGTATTGAAGAAATATGCGCAAAAACTAGGTGTTGATGGATCGAAATGGCAATTTCTGTATGGCACTAAGGATAGCGTTTACACCTTGGCAGAAAAGAATTACCTAGTAGCTGTTGGCGAAGATAGTACAGCCAAAGATGGCTACATTCATCAAGGATATTTGGTTTTGATAGACAAAGACAGGCGAATTCGTGGTGCCTACGATGGTACCAAGGAAGATCAGGTTGAACAATTGAAAAGAGATATTCCGGTTTTGTTAGCCGAATACAAGAAATAGAAATTAGAATTTTTTTGTCATTTCGAGCGAATCGGGGTTGCTTGTTATTCCGCTCGAAATGACTTATTAATAAAACATAACATGCGCAAGTTTATCATCCATTCCATATTGATCTGTTCAGTAATTGCCATCATAATTTCTTGCCAAAATCAGGAAACCATCGATTTGCAAAACTACATGTCGAATGGAAAGGATATCTACAAAGCAAAATGTCAGAATTGTCATGGCGAAAATGGTGAGGGTTTAGGTCAGTTAGCTCCGCCTCTTACCGATTCAGTTTTCCTGAAAACCAATAAGGCTCGTTTAGCTTGCATAATTAAAAATGGAGCTAGTGAAACTTTAGTGATCCATGATAAAACCTATCAAGAAAAAATGCCAGGATTTCCTGAATTGGCGGATATAGATGTGGCTCAGGTAATGGTTTATGTAACGAATTCATTTGGAAACAAACAAGGCTTTGTATCTTATGATCAGGTTTCTACCCAATTGCAGAATTGCAAATAATCAAAATTCTTAATTTTTTTTGGCTAAAAAAGCCCATCTTTGCGCAAAATGCAGGTTGTTCTATCGCTGTTTCGAGTAAAATCGAGAGAGAGGAAAGTCCGGGCAACGCAGGGCATCTCGCTTTCTAACGGAAAGGGGTTCAAGAATGAAAACTTGAATTACGGATTAGTGCAGCAGAAAATATACCGCTTCGATTTATCGGAGTAAGGGTGAAAACGTGCGGTAAGAGCGCACGAGCATTGCAGGCAACTGTAGTGGTTTGTAAACCCCGGGAGTTGAAAGACCAAATAGGCTAACGCATGTAGGGCTGCCCGTCCGATGTTAGTGGGTAGGTCGTTAGAGATAAACGGCAACGTTTATAGTGGATTAATGATAGAAATTTCGAGTAATCGAAAAACAGAACCCG
Organism: Pedobacter yonginensis; assembly: GCF_003173595.1. GTDB lineage: Bacteria > Bacteroidota > Bacteroidia > Sphingobacteriales > Sphingobacteriaceae > Pedobacter > Pedobacter yonginense. The sequence continues at coordinate 881,305 of NZ_QGNZ01000001.1, read as the reverse complement.
GCTTATAGACCTGCATTTTTTTAATTTCTTCTTTGCAATTGTTTTGGAATGCGTGAATTAGGGTTCTGATTGACCAAAGGGGATTTAGTTCTTGAACGCTTCAACTATTTGACAATCAAATTGATTAATTACATCTATTTTGATGTTAAAAATGCAGAACTTAAACTCAAAATAAAACTCAACTTTTTATTTTATCTCTGCATAAAACCTTTTATAAAATTTACCGTTTATAGCAGAAAATGATTGTATAAAAAACTATACATTAGTTAAAAAACAATATATTCGCACTTATAAGAGCATAATAAAATCCCGAATGGCTAAACTATTAATAATTGATGATGAACGGGCGATAAGAAGTACCTTACGCGAAATTCTTGAATACGAAAATTACGAAGTAGAAGATATTGATAATGGCATTGATGGTCTGGAAATGATCAAGAAAGGCAATTTCGATCTTGTACTTTGCGACATCAAGATGAATAAGATGGATGGTATGGAAGTGTTAGAGCAAGCACAGGTTATTAAACCAGATTTACCTTTCATCATGATTTCGGGGCATGGAACAGTTGAAACCGCAATTGAGGCCAGCAAAAAAGGTGCTTTCGATTTCATCTCCAAACCACCAGATTTAAACCGACTGTTAATAACCGTTCGCAATGGTCTAGATCGTGGGACATTGGTTACGGAAACGAAGGTTTTAAAACGTAAAGTCAGCAAAACCCGCGAAATTCTAGGCACCTCTGAAAGTATATCTAAAATTAAAGAAACAATTGAGCGTGTTGCCCCTACTGAAGCGCGTGTTTTAATTACAGGTGCAAATGGTAGTGGTAAAGAGTTGGTGGCCCGTTGGTTGCACGAAAAGTCGAACCGTGCAGATAGCCCTTTAATCGAAGTAAACTGCGCGGCAATACCTTCAGAATTAATTGAAAGTGAATTGTTTGGGCACGAAAAAGGTTCTTTTACTTCTGCTGTAAAACAGCGTATTGGTAAATTTGAGTTGGCTAACGGCGGTACCTTGTTTTTGGATGAGATTGGCGACATGAGCCTTTCTGCACAGGCAAAAGTACTTCGTGCTTTGCAAGAACATAAAATTGCACGCGTAGGTGGTGAGAAAGAGATTGAAGTAAACGTGCGCGTGTTGGCCGCTACAAATAAAGATTTACTAAAAGAAATTGAAGACGGTAATTTCCGAATGGACTTATACCACAGGCTAAATGTGATTAATATTCACGTTCCTCACTTAACAGAAAGAATTGATGATATTCCGGTAATTGCTCAGAATTTTCTGGAGCGCATTTGCGATGATTACGGAATGCCGGTTAAGAAAATTAATGAGGGTGGAATGGCCGCTTTGCAAGCTTTACCTTGGACAGGTAACGTACGTGAACTGCATAATATGATTGAGCGTTTAATTATTTTAAGTGATAAGGTAATTACTGAAAATGATGTTCGTGCCTTCGCCAACCCTGGTGGTGGTACAAACATTGGGGCAGCAACTAGCACTCAAATTGCTGGTGCAGCAGGCTCTAATTTAGCTTCTACTTTCGATAGTTTTAATAATTTCCAAGATTATAAAGACCATGCAGAGCGAGAGTTTATCAAATTTAAGCTAGAAAAAAACAACTGGAATGTTTCCAAAACGGCCGATGAGATTGATATTCAAAGAAGTCACCTGTACAGTAAAATTGAAAAGTTCGGTTTAAAGCGAGCAGAAACCACGTAGGTTTTTAATTCTATTAAGACAGATCAAGTTGGAATATAAGAGAGCAATCTTGGATTATTCCAACTTTTTTTTGAACTAATTTATAGATCTTTGTATTGAGAACTATCCCATATAGTCATTTTGGCGCATCAGCAAAGCTCTGTATTTATTGAAGATGGCTGTTTTAGATACGAAACCCATGTATCGATTCGTGCCATCTACCACTGGCAAAATCCAAACGTTGTCTTGCTCCATTTTCTGTAAAACCGATTTTAAATCTTCATCAGAATGAATCAAAGCTGGGGCAGATTGTACTAAATGTGAAGCGGTAATCGATTCTTTATCTGCATTGTTAATCATTTCGTTAAAGAGTTCCTCCACATAAATGATTCCTTTAAAATCCCCAATTTCGTCGGTAATGGCACAAATGTTTTTATGCGACTGCAAAATATCTTTCATTTTAAAAGAAATTAGCTCATTCATGTTTAACTGGGGATAGTTTTTTTCGACCAGATATTTTAGTTTCATCTGATTTAGTACTGTGGTGTCTTTATCTTCATGTGATAAAAGTTCGCCTTTATCAGCCAATGCTTTGGTATAAATCGAGTGCTTTTGAGAACTGCGATTAACGGCATAAGAAATAGCCGTGGTAATCATCAATGGAACCATCAAAATATAGCCACCTGTAATTTCTGCAATTAAAAAGATTCCTGTTAATGGAGCATGCATAATAGCACCCAATGCACCCGCCATGCCCGCTACAATGAAATTGGCAACGTTTAGTTCTGCAATTCCGGTTAAATTTACCGCATAGGCAAAAATGAAACCGATTAAACCGCCCATAATCAGGCTTGGGGCGAACGTTCCGCCGTTACCACCTGCACCCAAGGTAACCAGGGTGGCTATTGATTTCATAAAGATGGTTACTAAGGTGAACAGAACAACCAAAGCAGGTATGTTGTTGTAATCTGAGAAAATGCTATTGTTAATCACCGCCAGGTAATCTCCACTTAGTAAATTCTTTATGGTAATGTAGCCTTCTCCATAAAGGGTGGGAAAAAGAAAAACCATTACACCCAGCATCAGGCCTCCAATAACCACTTTGCTATATGGGCTTTTCACTTTATAAAAAAGGCCCTTAACTGCATAATTGGCTTTTGTAAAATAAATGGAGAATAAACCAATAAGCAGGGCCAAGATAACGTAGTAGAACAATGCATTAACCTGCCAGCCTTCCGTTACTAGGAAAAACAGCTGTTGGGTATAAAATAAACGAGCCACCACGGCTGCAGTTGCCGCAGAAAGTAATAAAGGTATAAATGCAGGTATGGTAAATTCTGGCAAGAGAATTTCGATGGCAAAAACAATTCCTGCGATAGGGCTATTAAATGCACCTGCTATCCCAGCTGCTGCACCACAAGCCACTAACATCGTAATTTCCCGGTAAGATAAGCCAAGCAATCGACCTAAGTTAGAGCCTATTGCTGATCCACTGGTTACAATGGGTGCCTCCAAACCTGTTGAACCTCCAAACCCAACGGTAATCGCCGCAGTAATAATTTGCGAATAAATATTATGTGGTTCTACCCTGCTCGATTTCTTAGAAATGGCATAAAGCAAAGGCGTTAAACCCGTTTCGAACTTGCTCTTTCTGATGAAATATTTGATGTAGAGTACAGTGAGGAAAATGCCAATCATGGGAAAGATGAAGTATAAATAATACTTGTACTTCCAGTGCCAATCAGACTGTAAAAACTCTTCAATGTGATGCGTAAGGCTTTTTAAAGCAGCAGCAGCCAATCCGGCTAAAATACCTACAATTACGGCAAGTATAATTAAGAAATTACGGTTTGATAGTTTAGATTTCCTGTATTGGTTTAGCGTATCAAGGTAATTTACAAATCGGATGTACATGCTTTGGGATTTTTCTATAGAGCGAATAATCCAAATGTAGCAAAATTGTTTATGGAGGATAAATTTTTTGACCTTATTTAAGCGTCAAATTTATCCAGTAGTTTAATCAACGTTGCAAAATCTTTAGGGTATGGCGCATCAATCACAATGTCTTGATCGTTCAAACCTTTAAAAATTAAATGGCGAGCATGCAATGCAAAGCGCTTCATGATGGGCTGCTCTTCTTCGCCCTTTGTTAATTTGTAACCGCGCTTAATAGATGATAAAAATACTGGTTTACCACGATACATCTCATCGCCAACAATTGCAGCCCGTTGCGTAGCCAAATGAATGCGGATTTGGTGCATTCTTCCCGTTATCGGCTTACACTCTACCAATGTATAATGTTTATAATACTTTAATGAATCGAAGATGGTTTCTGCCCGCTTACCCTCTGCCCGATCGATGGTTACATTTTTATTTCCATCGTTTAAAATGGGCAAATCAATCAAGAGTTTATCAAATATTACATGGCCATCTACCACTGCATGATACGTTTTATTTACTTTTCTACGCTCAAATTGCATGGAGGCATGACGATAACCCTCTGGATTCTTAGCGATAATTAAAGCCCCTGATGTTTCCTTATCCAACCGATGACATACCTGTGCATCATCACTGTACTGTTTAGCAAGCCGTAAAACATTCGTTTCACCCGAGCCTCCCCGCTCATCAAGAGAAGCCAGAAATGGTGGTTTGTTGATAACAATGAAATCGTTGTCTTCGAAAAGAATAAGGTCTTTAAAATTTGGAAACTTCAAACTGTACAAGTATTAATGAAGTGCAAAAATACGATTTATTTTTTTAAGGGTGCTCTAGCGATCTATTTAATTGAAAGGGAATAGTTTGATTATTTCATAACAAAGCCACAAAATCGCGGTTGGCCCAACGAATTTGTGGCTTAAAATTTATTTGAGTGGTTTAGGAAAGTTCGAATTTATACCCCACGCCTTTTACTGTTGATACGTAAGTTTCTCCTAGTTTTTCACGGAGCTTACGAATGTGAACATCGATGGTTCTATTGGTTACCACTACAGAATCTTCCCAAATGTTTTTAAGGATAGATTCGCGTGTGTAAACTTTACCAGGTTTTGAGGCCAATAAATAAAGCAACTCAAATTCTTTTTTGGCTAAAACTACTTTATTTCCACCCTGAAAAACTAAATAGGCTTCACGATCAATAACTAAATCACCTATTTCTAATTTATTTTCTGATACCTCTTCGGTACCTGAATTTCTTCGCAGGATGGCGTTAATTCGACTAACCAAAGCACGTGGCTTAATTGGTTTGGCGATATAATCATCAGCACCCACATTGAAACCGGCAATTTCTGAATATTCTTCGCTCCTAGCCGTTAAAAATACCATAAACGTATTTTTAAACTCCGGGATGGCTCGCATCAAGCGACAGGCTTCAATACCATCCATTTTAGGCATCATGATATCTAAAATAATTAAATCAGGATGAACCTTTTTGGCAACCGTTATACCTTCTTGTCCGTTTGAGGCCAAGAAAACTTGATATCCTTCTTTCTTTAAATTGTATTCAATTAATTCCAGAATATCTGGTTCATCATCAACAATTAATATTTTCTGACCTGGATTGTTCATAAATTAAATATTTGTTACGAAAGTAGTGTCTCTGATGCAATATACCGTTAAGTCTAAGTTAATAAATTGTTAACGACTTAAATTAGTTTAACATTGAGTTTCTTTTAACGTAACGTTTTTGCTAAAAACGCATCCAGCTCTTCACCACGCAGGTTTTTGGCGGCGATTTTTCCACTTGGATCAATTAAAAATGAAGCTGGTATAGCTTGTACTTGATATTTTCTCACCGTGCTGCCATTAAAATCTTTCAATTCGCTAACATGTGTCCACGTTAAACCATCCGCTTTAACTGCGCCTAACCATGCCGCTTTATCCGTATCCAAGGATATGCCTAAAATGTCAAAGTTTTTATCTTTGTACTGTTTATAAACCTTTACCACGTTCGGGTTTTCTTGGCGACAAGGTTGACACCAAGATGCCCAAAAATCGAGTAGAACATATTTGCCTTTATAATCTGAAAGGCTAACGGCTTTACCGTCCGCTGTGTTGATTGTAAATGCTGGTGCTGGTTGGCCAATTTGTACAGCTTTGAGCATCGCCATTTGTTTTACAAAGGTATCTACCGTTGCATTTCCTTTAATGTCTTGCTTTATCTCATCGCTAAATTTTACCAGTTCAGCTTCATATTCCTGCGGACTCAAAGTATTCATAGCATAGAAACTCGCCAAGGTACCTTTATTATCTGCGGCAAATTTTAGTATTGATTGGTTTAGTTGTTTGATGTATGATTCATATTGAGGCTTTAAACGCTCTAAAATGGCGCTTCTATCTTGAGGTTGTTGGCTTACCTGAGCTTCGAAATCGGCTTGCAACTTTTCTGCTTGTTTAGCAAAGTTATTTCTAAGGGCGTTTAACTCTGATAGTTTTTCTACTTCATGGGCACCGGAGATTTTGTAAGCCAAGGTTTTATCTGCTAAATCTGCTTCCAATTTAATTTCATCACCATTTTGTGCAATGAGCATAAATTCATGGTTACCTACTGATACCCTGAAAAAATCTACTGAGGGGGTCTTACGAATGAACTTGAACGCGCCCTTTTCAGAAAGATTGGTAGAATCTATGGCAATCATCTTACTGCCTTGCATCCCAAATAGGAACACTTTTTTTTCTGTTCCTGGGTTTTGGAAGGTCCCGTCGATTACAAAGCTATCTTTGGGTTTACATGCAGCAAATGCCACTGCGATCAATACAATCAGGCTAATATGTTTTAATTTCATCGGTATGTTAATTATGGATTATGTGTTCTTATTTTAACTTTTCAAGAATCAATTCGTTTAGTTTTTTAGCATCTGCTTTGCCCTTTGCAAGTTTCATTACATCGCCAACAAACAAGCCTAAAACACCTTTCTTGCCTTTTTTGTATGCCTCTACTTGTTGTGGATATTTGCTGAATACCTCATCAATGTATCCGCCCAACTCATCTCCGTTTTCGGAAATTAACAGGTTTAGTTTTTGCGCTAATCCTTCAACATTTGATACGTCTTGCTTTTCCAAAGCGGGCAACAACTGTTGAATGGCAATTTGTTGAGTAATTTTCTTTTCATCAACTAAGTTAATTGCTTCTGCGAGGTGCGCAGCTTTCACTTTATAGTCGGCAATGGAAATACCGCTCTCATTTAAGAGCGCCCGTATTGGACCAATTAGCCAGTTAATTAGGCTTTTTTTATTGGTTACTGTGGCAAGGGCATTGTTGAAATAAGCGAGTAAATCAATGTCTTCTGCAAAAAGCGTTGCATCAGCTTTACTGATTCCGAATTCGGCAATCATTTGTTTAGCAATGTCATTCGGGAGTGCAGGCATTGCCGATTTAATTTCAGCCAACCAAGCATCAGAAATCACCACTGGCTGTAAATCTGGATCTGCAAAATATCGATAATCATTTGCTTCTTCCTTGGTTCGCATGGGCGAAGTTGTTCCTTTTTCGGCATCGAAATTTAAGGTGCTTTGAATGATTTCTCCACCATTTGTGATGACTTCCACCTGTCGCCCAAATTCAAATTTCATGGCCCTGCGTACGTTACGCATAGAATTTAGATTTTTCACTTCGCAGCGGGTACCAAATGTTGTTGATTCCTTTTCTCGGATGGAAATATTTGCATCGCAACGTAAACTTCCTTCTTCCATATTCCCATCGCTTACGTTTAAGTGGCGTACCAACTTTCTAATTTCGCCTAATAAAGCAGAAGCTTCCTCCGCACTGCGAATATCTGGCTCGGTTACAATTTCGATCAAAGGAACGCCTGCCCGGTTTAAGTCAACCAAAGAATAGTTATCATCTTGATCGTGAATGCTTTTGCCAGCATCTTCTTCCAAATGAATTCTGTTTATGCCAATTTTCTTGGTCGAACCATCAGCAAGTTCCACTTCTAAAAATCCTTTAACACAAATGGGTTGGCTATCTTGCGTAATTTGGTAGCCCTTTGGTAAATCGGCATAGAAATAGTTTTTCCGATCGAAGTGATTGGTTTGGTTTATGGTGCAGTTTAAAGCCAGGCCAATTCTAATGGCTTTTGAAATGACTTCTTTATTAAGTTTTGGCAACGCACCCGGCAATGCTAACGATACAGTAGATATATTTTGATTAGGCAAGGCGCCAAAAGAAGCACGCTCAGCAGAGAAAATTTTTGTATTTGTGTTTAATTGAACGTGAATCTCCAATCCTGAAACGAGTTCGAATTTATTTTGGTTTGTACCTAAACCCATATAAAATGATGCCTTTAAATGTTATTTGAAGCAAATATAGTTAAAGTATGTTAAATCAGATGTCTCAATTAAACTACTCTACGGAGCTTATGTTTTGGGTATTGTTAAAGAGCAAAAAATATAACCCCAAATTATGAATGTAGAGTTGTTATTGATTTAACGATACCTTTCGTGGTCATTAATTATCGAATGAAGTTCTCAATTACTTTACTATCTGATAAAAAATAAGAATATGGCTTTGATGATTTACTTTCTGAGATTAATCCCATTTTAATAAGCTCATTGATGTCTTTACTCGCCGTTTGCCTAACAATTTGATGCTCACGTGCATACGAATTTAATGTAATTGTATTTTTATCCTTTAGATATAGATATCCAATTAAATCTGCTTGTCGTTTGTTAAGCCCTCTGCTTAAAAGTTCATATGATATTGTATTGGCTTGTTTGCGTTCTTCTGATTTCCGATCTCTATACTTTACAAGTTTTTCGAAGGCTACTTTAATATTTTTAACACTATATGATATGAAATAATTTAAATCGTTGTCATCATATTCTGTCTTTAAAAAAGCTTTATCATATTGGGTTCTTGATTCGAGTATAACTCTTGAAATTGAAATATTCTTAACTAAAACATATCCTTTTTTTAGTAGGTACCAATAGAATAAAGCTCTTGAAGTTCTTCCATTTCCATCAATAAAAGGATGGATAAAGCCAATAAGAAAGTGGATCATGGAAGCTTTTACTATCGGATGTATAAAATGCTGATCATCGTTAATAAAATCGCAAAGTTGTTGCATTAAAAGTTCAACTTCCTCCCAATGGGGCGGTATGTGGGCAACTTCTCCGTCTAAATGATCTGTTACATAAACTTCACTCGTCCTAAAATTGCCAGAATATTTCTCCGCTTCGGTATTTGCGGTCATTCTTTTGTGAAGTTCAATGATGAGTTTGAAATCAATTGGAATGTCGAGAAATTCGTTTATATATTGGATGGCCCGCAAATTATTGAAAATCATTTGTTCAGACTCATTTCTCGGGCTTCTCCCGCTTTTGAGCATCTCTCTTGCTACTTTGGTTGTTGTCGCGGCTCCCTCAACCTGGGAAGAGGCAACCGCTTCCTCTAGCAGTGAATTTCTCAGAAACTCATCCCTGTCAGAAGACAGGATTGGGTTTTTTTGCAATCCTCCTAATAATTTAGAATCAAAATCATGTAGGTTTTTGGAAATGTAAGATGATAGAAAATAGTTGAATTTGTATTTTCCTAAAACAATGTTTTCATACTTTGAAGATCTATAAGACTTTATCAAAGTCCAATTTTTCACCGGGTCCTCAAAAGGTGTTACCTTCTTGTATTTTAAATCGTCCCAATAGTAATATCCTTCATCAGCCTTACTTAAGAAATCATCAAAGTCACCTTTCCAAACTCGTTTCAGGTAATCGATATTGATCTCAATAAAGGGAGGTTTCTCTAGTTTCATTCCAACATTGTTAAATTGTCGTTTAAAATTAACAAAGTTTACATCATTTCGCAAGTTATTTTTAATATATATATCTCTGTTACAATAGATACTTTGGCACAACGTTTGAATATTCAGTAATACACACAAATACATTAGATTATGAAAAAGTTATTAATCATCTCCGCGATTGTAGGTATCGTGGCTTTAACATCTAATCAATCAAACGCTCAAGTCAGTTTAAACGTTAACATTGGTGCCCAACCCACATGGATTCCGGCGGGTTACCAAAGTGTTAATTATTACTATCTCCCAGAAGTTCAGTCTTATTATTACGTACCGCAAAGACAATTTGTTTATTTAAGCGGAAATCGTTGGACCAGATCGAGGTACCTCCCTGCTAGATACAGAGGTTATGATCTACACCGAGGTAGAAAGGTAGTGGTTTATGGAAATAGTCCATATCGCAGCTACAATACGCATAGGGTAAAATATTCCAATCATGTGAATTATTACAGAACTTCTTATGGTGGCGGAAACCGAGTGAGGTACAGCGCTCCTAGAGGTCGTTACAAACCGCAACACTTTGACAATAGACGCCATGATAGTAGAGTAAATTCAAGCTTGTTCTCCAGAGGACATAGAGAGAAACATGGCAGGCACTAAACAATATGCAGCAATCAACACCATTTTGTTGAATCGAACTTGATTTTGAGTAATCGAGACAAACAAAAAGAGGCAATTTTCTTAAGCGAAAATTGCCTCTTTTCATTTATTAATGCTTTGGGTGCTGTGAAAACATCAATTTATTGGGGTATAAAGCTTTCCGCTTTTTCCAACACTGTTTTTAATCCAGCAGCATTTTTACCTCCAGCGGTTGCATAAAAAGGCTGACCTCCGCCCCCGCCTTGAATTTCTTTTCCCAATTCTCTCACAATGTTTGATGCGTTCATGCCTTTTTTCACCAATTCATCAGAAAGCATAATCGTGATGCCTGGCTTACCATCTATCTCAGTAGTGAAAACCAAGAAAAGATTATCTACCAAATCTTTAATGGAGAATGCTAAGTTTTTAATGGCATCAGCATTGGGTAAATCGATATGTGTTGCGATTAAATTAACATCATTGATGGTTTTCATATGATGAACTACCTCGTGCTTCAAGTTATTCACTCTTTCCGAAGTAGACTTCTCGATCTCTTTTTTCAGTTTGGCGTTTTCGTCGAGCAGGGCTTGAACAGCTGCTGCTAGATCTTTAGCACCATTCAATAAGGATTTTAATTGACCAAGTTCTTTGCGTTGATCTAAGAAATATTGCTCTGCTTTATCTGCTGTAATGGCTTCAATCCTGCGTACTCCGGCTGCAACTGCACTTTCCGCAATAATTTTAAATGAACCAATTTGCCCTGTAGCTTTAACGTGGGTACCACCACAAAGTTCTTTAGAGAAATGATCGTCGAAGGTAATCATCCGAACAAAATCGCCATATTTTTCGCCAAATAAAGCGGTTACACCACTTTCTATGGCATCTTGATAAGGGACATTTCTTTGTTCTTTCAGTTTTATGTTTTGCCTGATTTTCTGATTTACAATCACTTCTATTTGAGCCAATTCTTCGTCCGTTACTTTTGCGAAGTGAGAAAAATCGAAGCGCAAGTAATCTGCATTAACCAATGAGCCCTTTTGATTTACATGTTTGCCCAAAACTTGCTTAAGCGCGGCATGTAGTAAATGGGTTGCGGAGTGATTATCCTCTGTTAAAATCCGTTTGTCTTCATCTACCACTGCCCAAAACTTACCCTCAAGGTTATCAGGTAATAAATCTGTAAAATGAACGGTTAAGCCATTTTCTTTTTTGGTATCGGTAATATCAACCCAAAACTGGCGACTATGATCTTCCAAACGGCCTGTATCTCCAACCTGACCACCACTTTCAGCATAGAAAGGTGTTTGGCGCAATACAATTTGATATTGTTCCTTTCCTTTTGCCTTTACCTTGCGATATTTTAAAATTTCGGTTTCAATTTCTAAATCATCGTATCCAACAAATTCACTTTGATCATCAGTATTGACAATTACCCAGTCGCCCGTATCAATTGCAGTGGCTGCGCGACTGTCATCTTTCTGTTTTTTAAGCGATTGCTCGTATCCAGCCAAATCTACACTCCAACCCTTTTCTCTCGCCATTAACTCCGTCAAATCTATCGGGAAGCCAAAAGTATCAGATAATTCGAATGCAAAATTCCCTTCAACTACATTATTGTTGGCTTGGTATTTTTCAAAACGTTGAATACCTGTAGATAACGTCCTTAAAAAAGAAACTTCTTCCTCTAGAACAACTTTTTGTACGAAATCTTGCTGAGAAATCAATTCTTCAAATACCCCTTTAAACTGCTCGGCTAATAACGGAACCAGTTGATTTAAAAAAGGTTCTTTGAAATTTAAAAAGGTATAGGCATAGCGTACTGCTCGGCGTAAAATTCTACGAATTACATAACCAGCCTTATTGTTTGATGGCAGCTGTCCATCGGCAATTACAAATGAAATGGCACGAATATGATCGGCCATAACCCGCATAGCGATGTCTGTTTTCTCATCTGTACCATACTTTACACCCGATTTTTCTGCAATAAACTGAATCATTGGTTGGAAAACATCGGTATCGTAGTTAGAAGTTTTTTCTTGTAAAACCCTCACCAAACGCTCGAAACCCATTCCAGTATCAACATGCTTAGCTGGTAAACTTTGCAAGGACCCATCTTTCAATCGGTTGAATTGCATAAATACATTGTTCCAAATTTCAATTACTTGTGGATGATCGGCATTTACGAGCGTAGCACCATCAACCAAAGCCTTTTCCGCATCGGTACGGCAATCTACGTGAATTTCAGAGCATGGGCCACATGGCCCCGTATCGCCCATTTCCCAAAAATTATCTTTCTTATTTCCAGGCAAAATATGGCTTTCATCTACATATTGTTTCCACAAATCATAGGCCTTTTGGTCTTTTGCTAAGCCTTCCTTTTCATCACCTTCAAAATAGGTTACATACAGCTTATCCTTCGGTATTTTATACACCTCAGTGAGCAATTGCCAGCTCCAATCAATGGCATCCTTTTTAAAGTAATCGCCAAAACTCCAATTGCCCAACATCTCAAACATCGTGTGGTGGTAGGTATCAATCCCAACTTCTTCTAAATCATTGTGCTTTCCTGATACGCGTAAACAACGTTGTGTATCGGCAACACGAGGATATTTTATTGCGGCCTCACCTAAAAACAAATCTTTAAATTGGTTCATTCCGGCGTTTGTAAACATCAACGTAGGGTCGTTTTTAACTACAATTGGTGCCGATGGTACAATATGATGTTGTTTCTCTTTAAAAAAATCTAGGAATGCCTGTCTAATCTCTTGTGCTGTCATTGGTATAATATTGGAGGAACAAAATTAAAATTTTATTGCGTTAATCAGGAAAAATAGAGATACATTTGAGCACTTTAATTAATCGATGTAAAACCCTAATAATCAAGCACAAGTTATGCCGTATAAAGAAAGAGACATTAATAAAATGTATTATACCATGGGCGAAGTGACTGAAATGTTTAATGTAAACGCATCTCAAATCCGTTTTTACGAAAAGGAATTTGATATTCTTCAACCCAAAAAAAATAAGAAAGGCAACCGCCTTTTTACACCAGAAGACATTGAAAATTTGAAAATCATTTTTCATTTGGTTGATGAAAAAGGATTCACCCTAAAAGGCGCAAAAGATTACTTAAAGAATAACAGATCAGGCGTTAAAGAAAACCAAAAGATTATAGATTCATTAGAAAAACTAAAAGGATTTTTAGTAAACCTAGCTCAAGAATTATAATTGTATTTTTAATTTGATTTTCATCACCATAAATTACTACATTTAAAAACAACAAATCACTCTATTTTTTTTGACGTCCCGGTTAACGCCCACGCATGAAAATATTAAGTTTTTTGTTGATTCTGTTATCAACTCCTACCCTTTTTGCGCAAAACAATCTCGGTCCGAGGCTCACGGCTATGGGCAACAATGGCGCAGCCGTTTCTGATGTTTGGTCTGTACAGGCCAACCCAGCTGCGATATCCAATCTGCAAAAGCTATCAATTTCCATCAACTATATTAAACACCTTTTCAGTAATGAAATTAGCACACAAGCTTTTGTTGCTGTGCTTCCCTTTAAGCAAAATTTTGTTGGACTAAGTTTTCAGCGTTACGGATTTTCTGCCTACAATGAGCACAAAATTGGTTTTGCTTATGCCAAAAAATTTGGTGATAACTTTTCTACCGCCATCAATGCAAATTATCACCAAATCAAAATTTCGAGTTATGGTGCTACAAAGGGCTTTTCTGTGGATTTGGGCGCCCTTTATCATTTCGATAATCAGCTGATTTTTGGCGCATTCGTGAGCAATCCCTCAAAACAAAAGTTCAATAGTGCAGAAATTGCCGCTAATATTCCAATTTCATTTAACATTGGTGCAAGTTATTTGGCATCTGATAGGGTTTTACTTGCTGCAACTATAAGTGAAGTTATTCATAATCAAATAGAAGTGAAATTTGGTCTCGAATATCAACTCATGAGTTTACTGAGCTTACGTGGCGGGTTGAGCGCCAAGCCATTTAAACAATATGCAGGCTTTGGATTAAACTATAAGAAATTCTTACTAGACATGGCAACTACCTACGATGCGAATTTAGGTTCTGCGCCCCAGATTGCCCTAGGATATGCGTTTTAGTTTGTTGATTTTGCTAATTGTGCTATTTGTACTCAATGCAGGCGCACAAAGCGTTGAACAAGAGGTTAATCTGCATGATATTTTAGAAAGCGTTGCCGAGAATTTACCTGATGATTATGACCTTACCGAACTTATTGATGTATTAGATCGGCTAAGAAAGCACCCCATTAATTTGAATCGAACTTCGCCAGAAGAATTAAAAACATTGGTTTTTCTTTCGCCCTTGCAAATCAGCAATTTTTTCAGCCACATAAAAGAGAATGGAAATTTTGTGGATGTTTTAGAGTTACAAGCCATTGATGCTTTTGATGTAAACACCGTTAAATGTTTGCTCCCCTTTGTCACTTTAAGTCAAGAATCAGCCTATGAACAACTTACCTTCAAAAACTTGAAGAATTTGGGAGAACATGATTTGGTGATGCGCTATGCTCAAACCTTGCAAAAACAAAAAGGCTTCACCGATTTGCCCGGTAATCGCTATTTGGGTGGCCCTGAAAGATTCCAAACTAGGTATCGGTACCATTACGGAACGATTGTTTCTGCTGCATTAACGCTTGAAAAGGATGCGGGCGAAAAATGGCTTGGTAAACCCATTGATTTTCTTTCTGGAAATGTATCGATTTATAAATTTAGACAGATTAAAAAAGCTGTCTTGGGTGATTATACTCTACAATTTGGACAAGGGCTAACGATGTGGTCGGGATTTGCTTTTGGCAAGGGCCCTGACGTTACGAGTATTGCAAAGAAGGACCTAGGTTTAAGGCCTTATCGTTCTGCAAATGAATATTACTTTTTAAGAGGTGCATCTGCAACAATTAATCTTTACAAAAATTTTGATGTAACACCTTTCTTTTCATCCAAAAATTTGGATGCAAGCCAAGAGATGGACGACAATGCAAACTTGCTGCAAGCCACGATTAACCAAACTGGCTTGCATAGAACACCCTCAGAAATAGAAAATAAAGCTGTATTGAGTCAACGGATTTTCGGTGCAGCAGTTCAATACAACAAAAATGATTTAGGCCTTGGCGCTATTGCTTACCACAGTATTTACGGAAATCGATTCATTACGCAGTCTTCGCTATATGATCAATTCAGTTTTACAGGCGATGCTTTAACGAATGTTGGATTATTCTACAATTACACCTACAAGAATTTTTATTTCTTTGGCGAAGGCGGAAAAAGTTTAAAAAGTGGTTTAGCTTATGTAAATGGGGTGCTGATTAGCTTGTCGCCAACTGTTTCCGCTGCAATAAGTTATCGCCATTACGATGTAGATTATCACAACTTTTTCAACCAAGGTTTGGCAGAATCGAGTGAAGCGGTTAATGAAAGGGGAATTTATGCCGGTTTAAATCTGATCCCCAATAAGCATTGGTCATTTTCATTTTATGGGGATTACTATAAATTTCCTTGGCTAAAATATTTGGTTGATGCTCCGTCAAAAGGTTTCGAAATATTGGGTCAATCAATTTACACCCCAAACAAAACGTTTAAGATTTTATTAAGATTTAAAACAGAAAATAAACAACAGAATGCAGACTTGGAACTGCCCATCCATCAGTTAGACGACGTAAAAAAGGAAGGTTACAGAGCGGAAGTAAACTGGCAACTAAACAAAAAATGGCTATTTCAAAATAGAATAGAATGTTCCCAATACCAGAAAGGTGAAAATACACCTGAATTTGGCTATTTACTTTATCAAGATGTGAGTTATGCACCTATGTTTTCGAAATTCAGGGGCAATGTTAGAGTTGCATATTTCAACACTGCTAGTTACAATAGTCGTATTTACGCTTATGAAGATGATGTTTTGTACAGTTTTGCTTTCGGTATGTATAGCGGAAAAGGTTTTAGAACCTATTTGAATTTGAAATACAACCTAACTAAGAAGCTTAATGTATGGGCAAGGTATGCGATGTTTAGTTACAAAAATGTTGAAACTGTAGGTACCTATCTAGATGAAATACAAGGGAATAAAAAGTCAGAAGTTAAACTTCAGTTGAGGTATCAATTTTAAATATGTTTAAAACGGAATATCCCTTTGCTCGAATCTTATTGCCCATGATTATGGGAATTGTGCTGTTCTATTTTTATTCAAATCCGTACAGCCTTACGGTACTGAAGGTTTTTGTATCGTTTTGCTGTTTATTTCTTTTATTCGTTAATCTGTACTATAAAAATCTTAATGCGCAACGCTTTAAAGGATTTGTAGGGATTTCAATCTTTACATTTTTCTTTATGTTGGGCGGTTTGCTTTGCGTGCTTAATAATGATCGGCTTGATGAACATTACTTCGGAGACAAAAAATTCTCACATTTAAAGATTTTGGTTCAAGATGAACCGGAGCAAAGCAATCAGATTCTTCGATTTAAGGCAACCGTAACAGGTGGCTACACCTCATTTAAACAACAAAGAGCAACTGGCCAGCTGTTAGTGGCCATAAAGTTAGACAGCCTCCATCCCATCAAATTACAATACGGTGATGAGTTAATCATTGCTGGAAAACATGTAGAAATTGAACCACCTTACAATCCATCAGAGTTTAACTTTAAGGGCTGGTTGGCCTCACAAAATATTTACAATCAGGCCTTTATTAATCAGATTCAGGTTATTAAAACACAAAGGAATAAAGGTAATCCGATTTTAGCGTTTGCGTTAAAGCTAAGGGAAAAGCAAATCAGCAAATATCGAAATCTGATTAAGAATGATGAAGCCTTTGCAGTGGCTTCTACTTTAATTTTAGGCTATCGAGCCAATTTGAGTCAGGAAACCTTGGCTGCCTATTCTAAAACCGGAACCATACATGCCCTGTCCGTTTCAGGAAGCCACGTGGCCATACTATTCTTAGTGTTAGATTTCTTTTTAGGTTTTCTAGAGAAGAAGAAATCGCTTAAAGTGCTGAAGTTCATTGTAATATGTACTTTAATTTGGGCCTACGCAACCATTACCGGCCTATCTCCATCAGTAATTAGGTCGGCGATTATGATTTCCATTTTTATTGCTTCTAAAACCTTTGCACAAAATAAGAATAGCTATAACATATTGGCCTTTGCGGCCTTCTGCCAATTGCTTTATAATCCCTTCCTAATTTGGGATGTGGGATTTCAATTGTCGTATATTTCCGTTTTTGGCTTAATCTACCTTCAACCTAAAATTTATAAATGGATTTTTGTTAAGAATAATTGGCTTGATAAAGTTTGGCAGCTTATTGCACTTTCTTTATCTGCCCAAGTAGTTACTTTCCCATTAAGTATTTACTATTTTCATCAGTTTCCTGTTTATTTTTTGTTGGGTAATTTGTTTATCGCCATCCCGTTATTTATCATCATGTTACTAGGAATCGCCATTTTAGTGCCGGTTCTGGATCACTTAGCACCCATTTTTGAATGGATCGTTGTCATTACAAATTACATATTAAAAAGGATTGCCGATTTACCCTACTCCACATTTTCTGCCTTATGGATTAATCTTCCAGAACTTTTGCTCTTAAGCCTTTCGCTCGGGCTATTCGTTTATTCCATGTCGAAATTTAACAAGAAAGCTTTATTTGCTGCACTCACTCTTTTTATAATTTACCAATCGCTGGTTATCTATAATGGTTTCAGCGCCAGCCAACAGAGAAAAATCATATTCTTTAGTCTTAGGAAACATTATGCCTGTGCTTTTATTTGTGCTCACACCGCAATTTTAGCAACAGATTTAACCGCTGACCATAAAAGCTATCAATATTTTGTTAAACCTGCTTTAGATGAAATGCAGATTAAAACCATTGATTTTATAGATCTCCGTCGAGATACCGCCATTAAAGGACTGATAAAAAAAGATCATCAAATTATTTTTGATAGGTATAAAATGTTATTGATTGATGAATCTCTAAACGGTAAAAAAATAAAACTTTCAGGATCGTTTTCGAGTTTATGGTTGCATAACAACACCAAATATAAATTAGAGCATAGTCCAACTGGGTTGTGTTACAGCTCATTAATCATTGATGCCAGCAATAAGGATTACAAGATTAGCCAGTTCAAATCTTTTGCAGATAATAATAAAAAAGGTGTTCACATTTTAAAGAAAAATAAAGCATATTTGATCGACCTAAGTGAATAGAATGGATAACATGGTATTATATCAGGTTGCGGATAGAGTCGCCACCATTACAATAAATCGCCCAGAAAAACGAAACGCCTTAAACCCACAACTTATTTCTGAACTTACAGAAGCTTTAATTGATGCCTCTGAAGATGATTTGGTTAAGGTAATTATCTTAAAGGCAAACGGCGATGCCTTTAGTGCTGGTGCCGATTTGGAATACCTTCAACAACTTCAAAACAACACGTTTGAAGAAAATGTAGCCGATTCAAATAAACTTAAAAAGCTTTTCACAACCATTTATTATTTACCAAAGGTGGTTATTGCCCAAGTTGAGGGTCATGCAATTGCTGGCGGTTGCGGTTTGGCCAATGTTTGCGATATTGTTTTTGCAACACCAGAAAGCAAATTTGGCTATACCGAAGTAAAAATTGGTTTCGTACCAGCCATAGTATCTTGCTTTTTGGTTCGTAAGGTAAGTGAAACCGTAGCCAAAGAAATACTGCTTACGGGTAAAAGTTTTAGCGCTCAACAAGCACTCGAATATAAATTGATAAATTTTGTAACAAATTCATCAGAAATTAATCTGAAGGTAAAAGAATTTGCTTTAAGTTTGTGTAACGAAAGTTCTGGAAACTCATTAAGCATAACTAAACAATTAATTACGCAAACCACAAATCCATCTTTAGAGAAAAGTTTAGAAACCGCTGTTCAAATCAATGCCCGAGTAAGAGAGAGCGATGATTTTAAAAAAGGCATTGCATCTTTCTTGAATAAAGAAAAAATTAACTGGTAAAACAAAAACTAAAAATAAACAACATGTTTAAATCAATCAAAACGAGCGTTGTAGCGCTTATCTTAGTTAGTGCCGCAATTATTGCACACGCACAGAAAAAAATCACAGAAGGAACGCTAACTTATGGTTTAGAATATAAACTTACAGATGAGCAAAAAGCGGCCATGGGTGGCCAAGAACCACCTGCAGAAGTTAAGGTTAAATTCAACAATGGTTTAACTAAAATTGAAATGGAGCAAGGACCAGCTCTAATCAGCATCATTTCAGATAATAATGAGAAAACAGGCTTAATTTTAGTTGATGTGCCAATTGCTCAAAAACAATATGCGGTTAAACAAACTAAAGCTGATGTAGAAACTGCTTTAGCAGGTATGGGTAAATACACTGATTTTAAGGCTACTGGCGAAAAACAAACGATTGCCGGTTACAACGCAGAAAAATACACTTATAAAGATGATAAGGGCGGTTCTCACGAATTATGGGCAACCAAAGATTTAGATTTACCAAATGTTGGTGCACAATCTTATTTCCCAGGCTTAGCAGCTTTTCCTGTTAAATACACAGTAACACAAAGAGGAATTGAAACTACCAATACTTTAAAATCAATTTCTGAAGCTAAAGTTGGTGCAATTTCAATCGCGGTGCCAACAGGTTACGAAGAAACAACCATGCAGGCATTAATGTCTATGGGTGGTGGCGAATAATTAATTCAACACCTTTTACAAAGGCTTTTTAACTACCGGCTTTTTATTAAATTAGCCGAAAGTTAAAAAGCTTTTTTTATGCCTGAAATTTTAACAAATCAGTGCATTCCCAAAAGCCAATCATAAAACCAAAACACCTCATTTTACATGAAAAACGTATTATTCAAATTATCAATCTTTGTTGTTGCGCTATGCAGTTTGGTTGATGTAAAAGCTCAAAGCATCAATTGGGCAAAGGATGGTAACTCCTATTACCAAATCTCCAGTGGCGAAATTGTATCCATTTCACCCCCTAAAAATGAAAGGAAGGTGGTGATTTCAAGAGCTATGTTAACCCCTGCTGGAACCAGTAATTCCATTGCTGTTCGAAGCTTTCAATTGTCGGCAGATGGAAGTAAAGCCTTAATTTACACCAACAGTAAAAAGGTTTGGCGTTACGATACACGAGGTGATTATTGGTTGGCTGATTTAACCACTAATAAACTTACTCAAATTGGTAAAGATAAGCCAGAATCATCATTGATGTTTGCCAAAATTTCTCCAGATGGAAGCAAAGTTGCCTATGTTAGCAAACACAATCTATATGTAGAAAATGTTGATGGAACAGGATCAAAAGCCTTAACAACAGATGGTACGGACCGATTAATTAATGGCACCTTTGATTGGGTTTACGAAGAAGAATTTGACTGCAGAGATGGCTTTAGATGGAGTCCTGATAGCAAAACCATTGCTTATTGGCAAATTGATGCCACGAAAATCAAAAACTTTTTAATGATCAATAACACCGATTCTATTTACCCTTACACCATTCCGGTAGAGTATCCAAAAGTAGGCGAAAATCCATCGGTTTGTAAAGTGGGTATTGTTGATGTTTCCTCTGCAAAAACAAATTGGTTAAACGTTCCGGGCGATAATGTGCAACATTATATTCCACGCATGCAATGGATTCCCAATAGTAATGAAGTGATTTTGCAACAACTTAACCGCGAACAGAATGAAAGTAAAATATTTGTGTGCAATGCCGCAACAGGCGATGCTAAAGCACTATATTCTGAAAAAGCAAAAGCATGGATTGATGCGCAAGATGAATGGAAATGGTTAAGCGACAATAAAGAATTTACCATTCTTTCAGAAAAAGACGGATGGAACCACCTCTACAGAATTAGCAGAGATGGTAAAAAAGAAACTTTGGTTACAAAGGGAAACTACGATGTTATCGACATTAAGTTAATTGATGAGAAAAATAACATGGTTTATTTCATGGCTTCTCCAACTAATGCTACCCAAAAATATTTGTATAAAACCAAGTTAGATGGAAAAGGCAAATTAGAATTGGTAACTCCCTCTATCCTACCAGGCACCCACAGTTATGATATTTCTCCAAATGCAGCCTTCGCCCGTCATACCTACAACAGTTCTGTAGTAAGACCCATTACCGAATGGATGAACTTTACTACCGGAAATCCATTTACCATGGATGGCAGCTTAACCACGCAATTATCCAAACAAGAAGCACCCAAAAACAAAGTAGAATTTTTTAAGGTGACCACTGAGGATGGTATTGAAATGGATGGCTGGATGAAGAAACCAGATAACTTTAACCCAGATAAGAAATATCCCGTTGTGTTTTATGTGTATGGCGAACCGGCCTCTCAAACCGCAGGCGACACTTATGGAGCCGGACGTAACTTTTTATATGCTGGCGATATGGCTAAAGATGGATACATTTATATTTCTATGGATAATCGAGGTGCTCCCGTTCCAAAGGGAAGTACTTGGCGTAAAAGTATTTACAAAAATATTGGTGTAATCAATATTCGCGATCAGGCCATGGCTGCTAAAAAATTATTGGCAAGCAATGCTTTCATGGATAAGGACCGTGTAGCCGTTTGGGGTTGGAGCGGTGGGGGTTCCTCTACCCTTAATTTGATGTTTCAATACCCAGAAATCTATAAAACAGGTATAGCCATTGCGGCAGTAGGTAATCAGCTCACTTATGACAATATTTATCAGGAGCGCTATATGGGTACACCTTTTCCAAGTAAAGAAGCTTATGTAAAAGGTTCGCCGGTTACTTATGCTAAAAACTTAAAAGGCAATTTACTTTACATTCATGGTACTGGCGATGATAATGTGCACTACCAAAATGCAGAAATGCTGATTAATGAGCTCATTAAAAATAAGAAGGTTTTCCAATTGATGAGTTACCCTAACCGTACCCACAGTATTTCTGAAGGTGATGGAACGAGTGAACACCTCTCGCTAACCTACACGAAGTTTTTGAAAGATAATTGTCCTCCAGGAGCAAGATAAGCACAAGAAAGCAACCTTCGGGTTGCTTTTTTTATGAGATGTACTGCAAGCTTAACATAGCAATACCAATTGCAATACCAAAACTCAGCAAGGTGCCAATTAGCACATATTCCGTTAATTTAATGTCGTGTGCATCCTTCAAATCGCCAAATCTGAAAATAGATTTTGCGCCTAGCAGGAAACCAACTGCCTCAAAATGATTGGTTAATATAAATAAGAAAATGAGTACACGTTCTAAAATACCAATATATTTCCCTGCACTTTGTAAAGATTGTGGGCTTTGTGGCTGATTTGTAGGAATCCATTTGGCTATAATTACCCGCATTAAAATTGAAGTTGGCATGGTTAAAAATAATGCTCCAGCAATAATAACCCAACTATTGGTATGGTTTAAAAAGCTAATATCAATGCTTCCTTTATAAAATAAATGCCATATGAAAACTATAGAGCTAAAGTGTACAACCTGATCTACGAAAAACAATATCCTCGCGTTCTTTTTAGTTTGAAATAAAGCTTTACATGCATCAATAATTAAATGAAGCAAGCCAATTGATAATGCCGCCCTCCATACATCAAAGCTCAGGAAAACAATAAATATCAACACAATATGAATCGCCACATGTAGATATAATTTTCCCGATTTCAGTTTTTTTGTTTCTTTATCTTTTACCCAAGAGTTTGGCTGTAAGAAGAAATCTCCTATTAAATGGGCGAGTATCAGTTTAATTAGGTAGATGTCCATTATTTTGAAATCTTTAGATTTAATTTTTTACGATAAAGCTTATCCATTTCCATAATTTCAGAATAATGTGCTCTCTTTAATGCCTCACTTACAGATGATTGTGTTCTGCCGGATCGAATAGCCAACTCACTTTGAACAATATTTTCATTTTCGAGAGCCAGCTTTACCATCTCGGCTGCCACAACGCCCCAACTATCCATAGCAATTAGTGCCAGCCTGATCAATACATTTATTTCTTCATCAAAATCTTGAAAATCTGTTTTTACAGCCAAATTAACTTTTGCCTGTTTTAAGCTGTCAAATGCAGATCCTGAGTTTACAAATACGTCTCCGCTTGATTCTGAAAGTTTTTTTCGTTTATTTTTAACAGTGCCAATTCCAATGCCCATTCGCACATCTGCCAGCTTATTTGCTCTAACACAAGCTTTTAAGTAAGCAGCCACTTTTATGGCATTTTCTGGCTGTACCTCTACTTGAAAACTATCCCCACGATAAATTTCCCACTTATTGTTTTCTCCAGAAACTACTTTTAAAGCTGTTTTCAAACTAAGTAGCCAACTATCTTTAATCTTTCTAGAGCCTATTATATCCCCTGTTATAATACAAATCATTATACTAATATAGCTTTAAATTATTAGTTGTCAAAAATTATCGGGTAATTAGCCGATAATCCAATTTATCGGGTAATTAGCCGATATTTCCATTTATCGGGTAATTAGCCGATATTGCTTTTTATCGGGCCCATGTGCGGTAAGACTAAAAACTAATAAAGAATATTATTGTTAATCAATCATGGCGTTAATCACATTCACTAAAAGAGGCATTTACTGCAAGCAAGGCGATTTTTATGTAGATCCATGGTGGCCTGTAGATTACGCCGTAACCACTCATGGCCATAGTGATCATGTTCGTTTTGGCAATAAATACTACCTCTGCCATACCCTAACTAAGCCAATAATTAAAAGACGAATTAGCGAAGATTTAAATGTAGAAACCTTGGCTTATGGCGAAAGTATTGTTAGAAACGGGGTAAACATATCTTTTTTTCCAGCAGGTCATATCATTGGATCATCGCAGGTGCGCTTGGAATATAAAGGTGAAATCTGTGTGATTTCTGGCGATTATAAAATAGAAGATGACGGCATTAGTGATGTTTTCGAACCCGTAAAATGCCACAGTTTTGTATCAGAAAGTACGTTTGGTCTTCCTGTGTATAAATGGCAAAAGCAAGATGTTGTTTTTAATGGTATAAAAAATTGGGTGGGTGATAACATTAATCAACAAAAAACCAGTGTTTTAATTGCCTATAGTTTAGGTAAAGCACAACGTTTAATTAAAAATTTAGCGGGTGATGTTCCGATATATGTGCATAATAGCATTGCCAACTTAAATGAAGTGATTATTTGCGCTGGCGTAAATCTTCCGGAAACAATCAGAATAACTCCAGAAACAACAAAAGAACAATTGCAAAAAGGAATTGTGATTGTACCACCCGCCATGAGAGACAGCCGCTGGATTAAAAATTTAAGTCACCCTGTTACAGGTATTTGTTCTGGATGGATGCAGGTGAGGGCTCATCGTCGCTGGCAAAGTGCGGATGCTGGGTTTGCATTGAGCGATCATGCAGATTGGCCAGGATTAATGGAAGCGATAACGGCTACAGGTGCAGAGAAAGTATATGTAACACACGGCTTTACAGCTGCTTTTAGTCGTTTTTTAAATGATAATGGAATCGAAGCATCTGAAGTGACCACCAAGTTCGGACAAGAAGACGACGAAGAAAATAAAGTTGATTTAGCGGATACCCAAGATGCTAATGTTGACATCAAAAATCAAAAGGCCGAATGAAACGCTTTGCTCAATTGATTCAGCAGCTCGAACTGAGCAATAAAACCAACGATAAAATCGCTGCATTGGTTAATTATTTTAACCAAGCAGATGATAAAGATAAAGTTTGGGTAATTGCATTGTTTACGGGAAAAAAGCCCAGAAGACCAATTAAATCGGCTTTGCTTAAATATTGGGCGATAGAAATTACCCAAACGCCAGAATGGTTATTTTCTGAAAGCTATTCTAACGTAGGCGATTTAAGCGAAACCATTGCTTTGCTCCTGCCCCCTGCCGAACAAAGCTCAGATCATCAATTGCACAAATGGATAGAAGATTTGCATCAATTGGAAGGAAAAGATGACGACACCAAAAAGAATTTCATATTAAACGTCTGGAATACTTTAGAAAACCAAGAACGCTTTATTTTTAACAAATTAATTTCTGGAAATTTCAGAATTGGCGTATCGAATAAAATGTTAGTGAATGCTTTGGCTAAGCAAAGTAGTTTGGATAGTGCGCAAATTATGCACAGCATTATGGGGAAATGGGATCCATACGAGATCACTTTCACGGAGCTCATCAATGGGATACACGTTAATACAGATAATTCTTGGCCATATCCATTTTGTTTAGCCTATGCGCTGGAAAACGAGCCTTCTAGCTTAGGTAGTTTGCAAGAGTGGCAAGCCGAATGGAAATGGGATGGCATTCGAGGTCAGATTGTAAAGCGTAATGGCGAGTTGTTTATATGGTCGAGGGGTGAAGAATTGGTTACAGAACAGTTTCCAGAATTACACTTTTTAATTGATATTTTACCAGATGGTGTGGTACTAGATGGAGAAATTTTGGCTGTGCAGGATAAGAACGTGCTGTCTTTTAGTACGTTGCAACAGCGTTTAAATCGCAAAACGATCAATAAAAAACAATTAGAAGATGCTCCAATTGGCTTTTTTGTTTACGATATTTTAGAATATGAAGCGCAGGATTTCCGTGAGCAGCCTTTAAGTGAGCGCAGAAAGGTTTTAGAGCAGCTTATTGGTAGCTTGGACGACAGTGCTGTCGTTTTATCGCCGGTAATTAAGTGTAATACTTGGGAAGAGTTGGCAGATTTAAGGCAAACTTCCAGATCGATTAATAGTGAAGGGATTATGCTTAAAAAGCTAAGCTCTCATTATCACAGTGGCAGAAAACGGGGCGATTGGTGGAAATGGAAGATTAATCCTTACACGGTTGATGCAGTAATGATTTACGCCCAAAAAGGTAGCGGGCGAAGGGCAAATTTCTTTACAGATTATACATTTGCCGTTAGAGATGGCGAAAATTTAGTAACGATTGCAAAAGCATATTCGGGCTTAACAGATAAGGAAATTAAAGAAGTAAACTCCTTTGTAACTAAAAATGCCATTGAAAAATTTGGACCCGTGCGAACCGTAAAGCCAGAGCTGGTTTTTGAAATTGCATTTGAGGGGATAGCAGAGAGCAAACGCCATAAAGCGGGCTTGGCCTTACGTTTTCCGCGAATTTTACGGTGGCGGAAAGACAAAAAGGCTGATGAAATTAATACTTTAGAAGATTTGAGACAGTTGTTGGCATCAACATTTATTAATGGCTAGAACTGAACCTCTTTTCACATTGATATCAATATTAATTTGTGCTTTGTACACTCCTACCAAGTTTTCTCGATATTTTACCTAAGTTCATTAAACCCGACAGCAGTGAAAATACTTTTTAAGTGCAGTTTTGGTGAAGGTGTGTTGGTGCTGAGGTACGAAGCACGAGTTACCGATGAAAACAATGCTTGAAAATCAGGTGAACAGGTATTGTTTAAAAAGATTGTAACGAATGGCGGGGCTGTGGTAACCAAAGAATTACTGTACTTGCTTTACAAAAAATAAAAATTAAATTAGTTCCTCAACATACATGGATCAATCGAAAACCAAAGGCTACAAAAAAATTAAGCAATGGCTTAAAGCCAATGGTCGGAAGCCGTTTAAATTTCAGGAAGATGCATGGCAACACTATTTGAATGGCTATAGTGGCTTAGTAAATGCGCCTACAGGATTCGGAAAAACGTTTTCTTTGTTTTTAGCAGTAGCTATAGAAGCCTTAAATGCTTCAGAAACAAGCAATAAAAAGGCGAAAGATCGCTTACAATTAATCTGGATTACTCCACTCCGCTCCCTGGCTAAAGACATTGCCAGAGCCATGCGCGAGACCTTATTGGAGCTGGAACTGGATTGGCACGTTGGCGTGCGCAATGGCGATACCTCACAAGCTGAAAAAGTACAGCAGAAGAAATCGATGCCCGAAATTCTTCTAATTACGCCTGAAAGTTTGCATCTTCTATTGGCGCAAAAAGGTTCATCAACATTGTTTAAAAATCTAAAATGTATTGTTGCTGATGAATGGCATGAACTTTTGGGCAGTAAACGCGGTGTGTTGGTAGAGTTGGCCGTATCTAGAATTAAAGGTTTACAAAAGTTAGAAAAAAACCAATTTTTAAGAGTTTGGGGCATTTCTGCTACCATTGGCAACATAGATGAAGCGCTTGATGTTTTAGAACCTAATGAAGCGGAGAAAAGAATTATTATAAAAGCCGACTTAGAGAAAAAAATCATTATTAAATCTATTCTACCAGATGACATTGAAACTTTGCCTTGGGCTGGGCATTTGGGCTTAAAGTTGGCTTATAAACTGCTGCCCATAATAGAAAAAAGCAAAACCACTTTAATTTTCATCAATACCCGTGGTCAGTCGGAAATGTGGTATCAACATTTGTTGAACATAGAACCGGAACTAGCAGGGAGGATTGCCATACACCACGGATCAATTGATTTTGAACTCAGGAATTGGATTGAAGATGCTTTACACACCGGGCAATTGAAGGCGGTTATTGCCACATCATCGCTTGATTTAGGGGTAGATTTCAAACCTGTGGATACGGTGGTACAAGTTGGTTCGCCAAAAGGGGTAGCCAGATTTTTGCAAAGGGCTGGTCGATCGGGCCACTCGCCCCACGAAACTTCGAAAATATATTTTTTGCCTACCCATGCCCTAGAGCTGGTTGAAGCAGCTGCAATTAAGGAAGCTGCCAAAACCAATAATATTGAAAGTAGAGAGCCTTTTATTATGGTTTTTGATACCCTGATTCAATACCTAGTTACTTTAGCTATTGGCGATGGTTTTGATGATAAAGTAATTTACCAAGAGGTTAAAAACACTCATGCTTTCAAATTGATTTTACCTGAAGAATGGGCCTGGGTAATGCAATTTATTACCTCTGGGGGCGATAGTTTGAGTGCCTACAACGAGTTTAAAAAGGTAACGAAAGATGAAGACGGACTTTGGAAAGTAAAAAGCAGGCAGTTGGCCATGCGTCATCGTTTACACATTGGTACCATCGTGAGCGATGCAATGTTGAAAGTGAAATTTATTTCTGGTGGTTATATTGGAATGGTTGAGGAATATTTCGTAACCCGTTTAAAAGCTGGAGACAATTTCAGATTGGCCGGACGGGTTTTGGAATTTGTTCAGGTAAAAGATATGACGGTGGTGGTTAGAGTAAGCAAGCAAAAAAATGCGATCTCCCCAAGCTGGAATGGTGGCCGTTTGCCATTATCATCCAATTTAGGTTCCGTACTAAGAAAAAAATATAACGAAGCGCTGGATAAGACCCATCAAGACGAAGAACTAGATGTTGTTTATCCCTTATTTCTTTTGCAAGAAAAAAGGTCGCATGTGCCTAGAAATGATGAATTGTTGATTGAATTGATTAACAATAAAGAAGGTTTTCATCTTTTTGCCTATCCCTTTGAAGGCCGCTTGGTACATGAGGTTTTGGCTGCGCTAGTGGCTTATCGATTGAGTAAACTTTTACCAATTAGCTTTTCTATAGCCATGAATGATTATGGTTTTGAATTGCTAAGCGACATTGAGATACCGATGGATGAATCTATCGCTTATGAGGTTTTTTCGCCTAAAAATTTAACAGAAGACATTACATTAAGCATTAATTCGACCGAAATGGCAAGAAGAAAGTTTAGAGATATTGCCTGTATTTCTGGCTTGGTGTTTCAAGGTTATCCGGGAAAATATGTTGCCAATAAACATTTGCAGTCATCCGCAGGTTTATTTTTTAATGTTTTTAGTGATTACGACAAACATAATTTACTTTTGCGACAAGCATACGATGAAGTGTTTTATCAGCAATTGGAAGAGCCAAGATTAGCTGCAGCTTTGGAGAGAATTCAAAATGGAGCAATCATCATTACGAATCCGAAAAGTTTTACACCACTATCTTTCCCTATTAAGGTAGATAGTTTAAGAGAGAACATGAGTTCGGAAGAGTTGGAACAAAGAATTGCTCGAATGAAAGCAGAATCGGAGAAAGTAAGATAATTGAAAACGAGCCTCAGGAAGTGAAAGTAAATTTACTTCCAAACTGAACTCCTATAAATACAGCTGAAATTTAATGACCATTACAAGCCACGGTGAAGAACTGATTTTAGATAAAGAAAGGGCTTTATTTTTACCTCAACACAAACTTCTAGCCATAAGCGATCTGCATTTGGGTAAATCTGCACATTTCAGACAGGCGGGTGTACAAGTGCCAGCAACAATTGCCGAAAGCGATTTGCATAGGTTAACCATACTTATAGAAAAGTATAATCCAGCAACTTTATTGATTAATGGGGATATGTTTCATCATGGCTTGAATACGGATATTGATGAATTTGCTTTATGGCGAAAAAAATACCACGAACTAAATTTGTTGTTGGTAAAGGGTAATCACGATCGGCTAAGTCCCGCAGATTATAGCGCATTGAATATAGACATACATGAGCCGAGTTTTTGCTTAGGGCCATTTTGCTTTATCCATGATGCCCCCCAATGCACCGAGGAGGAGTTGTATCCAATTAGTGGTCACATTCATCCAGGGGTTTCTATTGTTGGTAAAGCCAAACAACGATTAAAATTCCCTTGTTTTTACTTTGGTGAGGAGTATGCGGTTTTACCCGCATTTAGTTTATTTACAGGTCTATACAATATTTACCCTAAAAAAAGCGAGCGTATTTTTGCAGTAACCCCAAAAAACGTTGTTGAGGTTTAAACTTTGCTATAAGAATCGATAACTTGTTTAAGTTGCGCCGCTTGAAGTACACCGCTTTGTCTCCAAACTTGTTTACCCTTTTTAAATAACATTAAGGTAGGCACACTTTGAACGCTAAAGGAAGAAGCGACCGTTTGGTTTTTATCGATATCAATTTTGATAATCGATACTGAATCACCAACCTGGGATTTTAGTTGTTCCAATATTGGCTTCATCATTTTGCAAGGGCCGCACCACTCTGCAAAAAAATCGACCAAAACGGGCTTATCACCATTAATTAAATCTGAAAATTTCGACATGATTTCTATTTAAGATAAAAACGAGGGTAAGTCGGTTTGGTTTTTAATTGCCCTTTAAAACGCATGGATTTCGGTCGGTCTAGATTTGTAATCCTTTATTTGAAAGGCAGTTTCTTTATCAAAAAGGATTACAAATCCTTAGCTCATAAGACGGGATTGAAATCCCGACTAGCAAATGATTCAAATATGTTTACGCGCCAATCAACAATTCTTCATTTAACGCGCCCACCCAATTGTCAAATAACGACTGCTCTATTTTAATTACCTCAGCCGCATGGTTTTCCCAATCTTCTGAAAAATTAACCAATTGGTTCATCATTTCTTCTAAGTGGCCTTCCTCTTCCAAAATGATAGATTTCACATTGACTTTGCTTTTTGCATCATCTAAAACAGATTGATAAATTGGGTAGAGCTCATCTGCACGAACCTCAATCGCATAGGTAACGAAAAGATATGCCGCGAACTTCAAATCATAGCCATCTAACTTAAATTTTGCTTTCAAATATCTACAAACTGCAATATCTAAAGCATGCAAATAGTATTTAGTGTTATTTGGCGAAAGCAATTCAGAATTTGTATAAGTCTTACAGTTTATTTCATCAACTTTAGCAATTTGCTTTTTTAGATAGTAGGCATGTCTATGTTCTTCAGCGGCATGCTTCAGCACAATGAGGTTCACATTTTCTTTATGTTCTGATGCTGATATTTTTTTTGCACCTGCATTTTCCATATAGGAAAGTGTGTTTAACCATTTGGCGTGCAATATATTATCACTAACTATAGAATTTAAAATCGATTTTAACATGTTCACTAATTCAATTGATAAATTTTAATTGCTGGCTCA
This sequence comes from Pedobacter yonginensis, assembly GCF_003173595.1. Lineage (GTDB taxonomy): Bacteria > Bacteroidota > Bacteroidia > Sphingobacteriales > Sphingobacteriaceae > Pedobacter > Pedobacter yonginense. The sequence goes on along the minus strand of NZ_QGNZ01000001.1, from coordinate 850,380 downwards.
TTTAAGCTCATGCATTTCAGCCTTTAAGGGATTAAATTTCTCTGTTAAAATCCCAGTTTTCCAGATAATCTGCTACTCTACGTACAAACATTCCACCTAGCGATCCATCAACTACTCTATGGTCGTAAGAAAGTGATAGAAACATCATGTGACGGATGGCAATCACATCACCATGTTCGGTTTCTAAAACAGCTGGCTTCTTTTTAATTGCTCCAACAGCCAAAATGGCCACCTGAGGCTGGTTTATAATAGGCGTTCCCATTACATTACCAAAGGAGCCCACATTAGTTAAAGTGAATGTACCACCTTGGGTTTCATCGGGTTTTAGTTTAGAAATTCTAGCCCTATTTGCTAGGTCGTTTACCGCTTTTGTTAAGCCCACTAAGTTAAGTTGATCGGCATTTCTGATAACAGGAACGATTAGGTTACCACTTGGCAAAGCAGCCGCCATTCCAATGTTAATATCACGTTTTTTAATAATCTGCGTTCCATTTACAGAAACGTTAATCATTGGAAAATCTTTAATTGCTTTAGCAACAGCTTCAACAAAAATTGGTGTGAAAGTTATTTTCTCGTTCTCCCTTTTTTCAAAGCTGTTTTTAACTTTATTTCGCCACAGTACCATATTGGTAACGTCTGCTTCAACGAAGGAAGTTACGTGCGGAGAAGTGGTTTTACTCATTACCATATGGTCGGCAATCAGTTTACGCATCCTATCCATTTCAATAATCTCATCGCCACCACTTACACTTGTTGTAGATGTTTTATTTGGAACTGATGATGCTTGTGGTGTTGAAACTTTATTTTCAGACTGCTCAATTACAGGCGTTGGCGGCGTAACAACCGTTTGACTTGATGCTTTTTCACCATTTTTACTGTTGATGTAATTTAACAAATCATCTTTGTTTAGCCTTCCATCTGCCCCAGATCCCTTAATTGAATCTAGTTCTTGTAATGAAATATTTTCTTGTGCGGCGATACTCTTTACCAAGGGTGAATAAAAACGATCGGTAGAAGCGCTATTTGTGGCGTCATTTTTTTCCTCAACAGGCAATTGGTCTATTCCTGGTATTGTTTCAGTTGTATTTTCCACAACCGTTGCGGCAGCTGGTTCCTCCACCTTCGGATTTTCATCCCCTCCAGTCTCAATGATTGCGATTACATCACCAACCTGTGCAACTTCATCGGCAGCAAAAAGTTGTTTGATTAGTTTACCTGCCACTGGTGATGGAACTTCAGAATCTACTTTATCAGTCGCAATTTCTAAAATGGTATCATCTAAATCAATGGAATCTCCAGGCTGCTTTACCCACTTTATTATGGTTGCTTCTGCAACACTTTCACCCATTTTTGGTAACAATAATTCGTATTGAGCCATATTAAATCACAGTATATTATATTGGTAGTGGTGCAAAAATACAGTTTTTATTCTTTCCGCTATGCTTCTTTAAGTATATTTAATAGCATCATCAAGGCCGAAGCGGCTGAACGTTCTATATTTTGAATGCGTTTGTTGCTGAAATTAAACACTTTAGCAACGGTTTTCTTTTTGCTCGAAACTGCAATCCAAACGGTACCTACAGGCTTATCTTCTGTACCGCCATCTGGCCCTGCAATTCCACTTACCGCAATTGAATAATCGGTTCCAAAGTTCTTTAAAGCACCCTCGGCCATTTCTGTAACGGTTTGTTCACTTACTGCACCGAATGTGGTTAGCGTACTTTCTTTTACGCCCAAAACAGATTCTTTAAGCTCGTATGCATAGGCTACTGCGCCACCCCAATAAACTGAGGAGCATCCTGGATGCTGGGTAATCAAGTGGGCAATATAGCCACCCGTGCAACTCTCCGCGGTAGAAAGTGTTAAGCCTTTCTCTTTCATAATGTTGATAATTGCCTTTTCTAAAGGAATATCTTCATCTATAACAACATATTTACCTACCTGATCTATAATTTGCTGGGCAAAATCATTTACTTCTGCTTTAAGCTTTGCCTCATCATTCCCTTTTGCCGATAAACGTAAACGTACTTGACCCAGTTTGGGCAGGTAAGCCAATTTAATATGGGCTGGCAAACAATCCTCTATGTGTTCAATTTCCTTTGCCAGAAAAGATTCGCCAATATTGGCGGTTAAAATGGTTTTATGTACAATTGAAGGCAATTGGAAACGACTTGTAATTTTTGGTAGAACTTCATCATCCATTAAATACATCATTTCATAAGGAACGCCTGGCATCGACACAAAAATCTTTCCCCTTTGCTCAAACCACATACACGGAGCGGTTCCGTTTTTGTTTACAATAACTTGGCAACCATCTGGCACGTCTGCTTGCTGAAGGTTAATATCAAGTAAAGGTCTATTGAACTTTTTGAAAATTTGACGTACCATATCCAATGCCCCTTCATCCCTTCTAAAACCCATGTTGAAATATTTGGCAAGCGTCTTTTTCGTGATATCATCTTTTGTTGGGCCTAAACCACCCGTTATTAAGATGATATCAGCGCGTTTTTCTGCTGCTTCTAAGGCTTCTATAATGTGTTGTTCATCATCAGAAACGGAAGTAATTTGTTTTACTGAAACACCAATTAAATTGAGTTGTTTAGCCATCCAGGCTGAGTTTGTATCAACAATTTGGCCGATGAGAATTTCATCACCAATGGTTATAATTTCGGCTAACATATGTTTATTGGTATGTGTTGTAAAAACCTTGACGCTTGCTCAACTTCAAATCTTGAAGAATTGAGGCTTTAACTTTAATCGTTACGGAATAACTTCTATAAGCACCATACGGAACCCAGTTAATGCTCATGTCCCAACAATGCAAATCACGGTATATACCAATATTCATCGGCGTAAGTCCATTGTTTTCAAAGTCGTAGCCAGAGTTAAAAGTGACTTTCCACTTTGGTGTTAAGTTTACATCACCATTAAAGTTTAAAGTATTGCTCACTCTACTGATACCCAGATCGTTGGTGTATTGAAAACTGTAAGAAAATGAAAAATTCCAAGGGATGTTAAAATCCACAAATGCATTTGGATCGCGACTAATTGCGGCCAACTGTTCAGACTGAATATCTGTTAGTCCATTTTTCTTTGAGGCTGCATCCAATTTATCATTGGCTTCATTCTTTTTCTTTAATGCTTCAGGGTTTAAACTGTAATCGAATGAAAAGCCGATAGAGGTTAAACGAGGCAGTCTCCCGCCTCGGCGCCAAGTAAACACATCACTTCTTACAAACGACCTTAATCCAGATGCCGTATCCAATTGAGAGTCTAATGCATAAGGATCCAACGTTCCGTTATAATTAATCCCAAGCTTATCTGTGAATTGAGAACGACCACTAAAACCAAGCGTTGAAAGCTTGTTTCTAGTCGCTAAAAAGTTATATGATCCGCTAATGGTTAAGCCTTGAATGATTGGGATTTTGCGCTCGCCCGTTCCAGTTGTATCCTTACTGGATTTGACTTTTAGCTCTACCGTGTTATCCAAGCCAAACCCAATAGATGCTGACCTAGCCGAGAATGAACCCGGAAAAGCACTATTTTCTAAGATTGAATATCTTAGGTCCTGCCCGAATGTATCCTTAATTGTTCTTCCATTTTGATCAATTGCTGCTAAATATGGTCCACTTCCTGCTTTAGTAAAATCAGGTGAGTAATTGAACGACACATTTGGTGTCATCACATGTCTTAAAGCTTTGATATTTCCTAAATTTTTGAATTCTTTTTTGCCATAAATTTTGGTCGACATGCTTGTAGATAAATTGTAACTACCTGCCCTCTTGAATCCGCTAATGGTATCTGTTCTGTAAGTGTAACTTCCATCTGCAAAGGAAGTGTATCGATTTCTGGTGGTTTGAAAGTTCCAAACCTCATTATATGTACCCCCTAAACTAAAGTTTAAGTATTTCAGTGCCGTAAAAGACATACTTACCGGAATGGTATGCGAAAATCCTGTTTTTAATCTCTTTAAACCATCGTTTTGGAAGAGTAAACTATCTTTAGTGCTAATGCTGTTATTTCCTTGCAACCCATAACCGATTGTAATTTTCTGATACCATTTCTGTTCTCCCGTTCTGGTTTTAGAATCGAAAGGACTGAAAGTAGGCACGTTAAATGTAGCTTGCGGTAAACGTACGGATATATCTTTGGTACTTAGGGTTTGATCGCTCCCTAAACTTAACGAGTAATTCATACCATTTGGATAGGCTTTTGCGTAACTAATGCTACTGCTCATGGTGTTATTCGCAATTGCACGCTGATCATAACTTGCGTTCGCAGCAGTAGCCGTATAATATGTACTAGATCCCAAATTTACACTTGCACTGAAGGTAGTACCAGGTTTAGCATTTGCATTTTGGCTATGCGACCAAGTTAAATGGAATACCTTAGCCGGATTTCTGAAAGCTTCCGTTCCCTCCAAGCCATTTTTTGTACTCGAATAATTGAAGTTTATATTTCCATTGTACTTATATCGCTTAATATAGTTGCTTAATAAACTTGTTTCATATGATCCGTTGGTATAAATCGTTCCCAAAAATTTGGCGTCCCAATAATCATTTAAACCTAAATAGTAACCTCCGTTTTGCAAGAAGAAACCACGGGTTGCATCCTCACCTGGTGTAGGTAAGATCAAACCAGAAGTTCGTTTATTTGGTTTCGGGAAAAAGGCAAAGGGTAAAGCGAAAGGAGTTGGTATGTCTTCAATAACCATGTAAACAGGCCCGGTAACAATCTGTTTCTCAGTAACAACACCTTTGGATATCATCAAACCAAAATGTGGATGGGGCAAATTACAAGTGCTGTACATTACATTTTTAACGTGCAATTCATCGTCTATCTGTTTCTTGCTTTGTCCACCAGAAAAGAAACCACCCTCCTGTTCGGAGAAAACGCCAAAAACCTTAGCTCTGGTTGTTTCAGAATTGTAATAAAGCGAGTCGGCAATTGCAGTGCCTTCCGCTCCCGATTTAAAAATCGGTCTTCCTAAATACCGTTTCGTTTTTGGATCGGTATAACCACTCGCAAAAATGGTATTGTTTTTTTTATCGTATTTGATATATGCTGCATCCAGCTCAAAATCTCCGTAAACAACACGAGCATTTCCATACATATAAACAATGCTCTTGTCTTTGCTGAACTTTACAGAATCTTCTGCTTTATATTCAACTTTTTGATCGAGATCGCTGGTATTTTTGGTGACTTTTTTGGTCGTATCTTTTTTTGAAGTGTCTTGCTGAACGATTTGTTGCAATGAAAAATGAGAAAATGCGTTAGCTTTACCAACAGCAAGTGTTAATAAAATGACAGAAATTAGTAAAATAGAGCTCTTAAGAAGTTTCAAATTCGTATTTGAATGTTATTTTTGCACAAATGTTTAATCAAAAACGTTCAAAATTAGTGAAAAATATAGCATTGATGTATCTTAAAACCATTTTAACATTTATTATTTGTTTTGTATTAGTCAATACAATTGATAATCAAGCCGTTGCACAAGAATATAAAATTAAAACAATTGTAATTGACGCTGGCCATGGCGGTAAAGATGGCGCCACCCACGGCGTTTATTCTAAAGAAAAAGATGTGGCATTGAAAACCGCGCTTAACTTAGGTAAGGCATTACAGGATAGTATCAAAGACATTAAAATTATCTATACCCGACAAACGGATGTATTTATTCCCTTATACGAGCGGATCAACATTGCAAACAACGCTAAAGCGGATTTATTCATCTCCATTCACCTAAATGACATGCCTGTTCGTGTATCAAGAGTGGTAGATTATTATAAAAAAGTTAGAGGCAAGAAGGTTCCTGTTTATCGTACGGTAACCTCTAAGAGTACATCAACCCGTGGTACAGAGACTTTCGTTTCGGGTACGGGCCGTTTAGGTGAGCAAGATGAAGTAATCAAAAGGGAGAATGCAGCCATGTTCTTAGAGGATAACTATCAAAAAAACTACGAAGGCTTTATTGCCAACACGCCAGAAAACGACATCATGTTATCTTTGATGAAGCAAACCAACCGCGAAAGAAGTTTGAAGTTCGCTTCTATGCTTCAACAAGAATATGTTAATGCGGGTCGAATCAATCGTGGTGTGCAGGAAAAAAGCTTGGCCGTTTTAGCCAGAGCTGCCATGCCAGCAGTTTTAACTGAAATTGGTTTTGTGAGTAATCCGGAGGATGAAGACTATATGAATTCTGAAGAAGGCCAAAATGAAATTGTAAATGGTTTTATAAAAGCCATTAAAAATTATAAACGCATAGCAGAAACATCGTTCTAAATATCCTTAAATGAAGATTAAAAATCTATTAGTTGTTTTATCACTCGTATTAATATGCTCATCAATTGATTCTTTCGCACAAGGATACAAGATCAAGACAATTGTAATAGATGCAGGTCATGGCGGTAGAAAGCCTGGTGCATCTGGCAGTTTCTCAACCGAAAAAAACATTTCTTTAAAAGTTGCGCTCAAATTGGGTGAAAAACTAAAGAATGAGATGCCCGACATTAAAATTATTTACACCCGTACCAAAGATGTAGATGTTGATTTGTACAGGCGTGCAGAAATTGCAAACGACGCAAATGCTGATTTATTTATTTCTATTCATTGCAATTCAATGCCTCCAGGAAACAAGGGCATAAAGGGTGTAGAAACCTTGGTTGCAGGATCAAATCGTTTAAAAGAGCAAGATGCCGCGATTCGTGAAAATGCCGATATTAAATTGGAGAAGAATTACAAAAGCAAATATGATGGTTACGATCCATCCAATCCAAGTACATTTATTCTTTTATCTTTATTAAAAAACACCTTTAGAGATAAAAGCATTAAATTTGCAAAATTAATCCAAAACAGCTACGTAGAAAGAGATAAAAGATTTAATCGCGGCGTTAAGGAACAAGGGGTTTTGGTTTTGCAAAGATGTGGAATGCCGGCTGTTTTAACCGAAGTTGGCTTCATATCGAATACTGAAGAAGAAAAATACATCAATTCCGATAAAGGACAAGGAGAAATAGTTGATGCCATTTTTGCGGCAATAAAAGCTTATAAAAAAAATATAGAAGTTAAATAGTTGGCATTATAAATGATAAACTTTTTTATTTATAAGTCATAAAACATTATAAACAACCAAACAATTGGTGTTACTCTTTGTAATTACAATTACATATTTAAACATCAGCAACAACAATTACGCTCTGGCAAGCAATAAACAACTAAATTTACTGCTTGAGCCATTAAATAGAAACACTCATGAAAATTAAGAACGAAACTAAAGTAGGTATATTAGCCGCATTTGCAATAGCTTTATTAATTATTGGATACAACTTTTTAAAAGGCAACTCAATTTTTTCTAACGAAACAAACTTATTTGCAAGATATACGAGGGTTGATGGTTTAACAGTTTCAAAACCAATCTTGATTAACGGATACCAGATTGGTCGTGTAGCAAAATTACAATTAGAGCCAGGTGGAACAATCTTAGCTACGTTAAGCATTAACAGCAAGTATGAAATTCCAGAAAATAGTATTGCCCGTTTAGAAGGCACTGATTTACTTGGTAGCAAAGCGATTGTAATGTCTTTAGGAAACTCTAAAAAAATGGCTGAAGATGGCTTTTTGTTGAATGCCAATGTTGAGAAAGGTTTAATGGAACAAGTTCAGCCGGTACAGAAAAAAGCAGAGCTGATTATTGGTAAAATGGATTCCATTTTAAGCAGTGTGAATTCTATCTTAAACCCTAATTTCCAAAAGAATGTAGATAAAAGCTTCAGTAGTATTGCGGGAACTTTAGCTTCATTAGAAACCACCTCTAAAAAAGTAGATGGATTAGTTGGTTCTGAGAGTGCTCGTATAGAAGCTATTTTCAAAAATGTTGAAGGCATTACAGCCAACCTAAACAATAACAACAAAAAAATCAGCGATATTTTAACCAACATCAATACCGTTACCGACAAATTTGCAGCGGCTAACTTTAAGCAAACGCTAGATAATGCAAATAACGCTATCGCTGATTTACAAAGCGTTATCTCAGGTATTAAGGATGGTAAAGGCAGCTTAGGTCTTTTGTTAAACGATACCAAGATGTACGATAACTTGAATAGTGCTTCTAAAAATCTTGATGCATTAATGATTGATTTAAAAGCAAATCCAAAACGCTACGTACACTTCTCTGTATTTGGTGGAGGCAATAAAACGGATAAATAGTTTAGGCTATCTTAAAATAGAAAAGGCTTTCAAATCTGAAAGCCTTTTTTTATGATTCAATTTTTTTGAAATCAGATTTAAAGTGGATAGGTTTTGCCCTCAATAGCCAATTCCGTATTTTCAAAAACCGATTGAGCCTCTTCTAACAGCATCTGTAATGTTTTATAACGGGATGAAAAGTGTCCAATGATCAATTTCTTTACGTGATTAATTTTGGCCACCTCACCTGCTTGTAAGGCCGTTGTATGATGTGTCTCGTTTGCCCGATCCAAAAGTTCGTGCATAAAAGTGGCTTCGTGATACAAGGTATCGCAATTTTTAATCATCGGAAAATATCGTTCGTCTAATAAAGTGTCAGAACAATAGGCATAACTTCTTGGCGGATCTGCCGGTGTTGTGTAATCCTCACTCAACAAAATATCACCATTAGGCAATTCTACGTTCAATCCTTTCTTTAGCACCGTGTAATATGCCATTGGCACCTCTTCTGCTTTATCTTTGATTAGTTTACGCTGTCTTTGCTTCTGTTCAAAAATGAAGCCCGTACAGGGAATTCTGTGATTTAAAATAATGGTCTTCACAATCAAATCGCTATTTTCAAAAATTTGAGTGGATGCGGTTGGATCAATAGGAAAAAACTCGAGAGGATATCGTAAAGTTGTATCGGAATGTTTAAATTGAATTTCCAAGATTTCCAACAAGGCCGCCGGACCAAAAATTTGCATCGGTTTAATGCGCCCATTGAGGTGCAAACTAGAAAGCAAACCAATTAATCCAAAGTAATGATCTCCATGTAAATGACTGATAAAGATGTAATCAATCCGGGCCGATTTTAAATTGAAGCGAATCAATTGTTGCTGTGTACCCTCACCACAATCAATTAAATAAAACTTTTCATTACAATTTAATAGCTGAGCCGTGGGATTTCGATTGAAAACCGGTGTTGCAGAACTACTTCCCAAAATTGTAACTTCAAATTTCATTTTTCTAAGATATAAAAAGCCTCGTAGAATGTTTAAAACTACGAGGCTCGTCGTTATTATTTATACGTAATTATTTTTCGCCTCTGAATTCTTTTTCCAACTCATCCATAAAAATGAAATCTGTTGCTTCCTCCAATGTATTTACAAACGTTACAGATTGAAATATGTTTGAAAGTTCTATAATTGACGCCAATTGGTCGTTTATTCCAGTTACGATAAATAAGCCATTAGCACTTTTGCAAAGTCGATCGCCAACCAGTAAGCAACTTAAATCCTGCGCGTCGGTACATTCTTTTACATGGCTTAAATCAACAATTATATTTTTAAATCCTTCAGCATTAAGCAAATACAATTCTGATTTTAAACCTGGTGAATTATCGTTCGTAAACTTAGGCTCTTTGAGCTTTAAGGTTACATATTTGTCGTGTTTATCTACAGAAAATTTCATCGCTCTCGTTTGTTTATTTTACTAATGTATAAAATTTTTCGAATTAAAGTCTTTCGATTGCGTTAAGTACATTCGTTTCGATTCTACTGGAGATAGAATCCGCATCGGCTTTGACAAATTTCTCTCCCACGATCTTCTCGTACAATTCTATGTAACGATCTGATATTGAATTGATGATTTCGGGTGTCATCATTGGAACTTCTTGTCCATCTTTCCCCTGAAAACCATTTCCAATCAACCATTTTCTAACAAATTCTTTAGAAAGCTGCTTTTGTGGTTCGTTGTTCTTTTGACGGTCGTCGTAACCTTCAGCATAAAAGTATCGAGAAGAATCTGGCGTATGGATTTCATCGATTAAATAAATCACTCCATCAGCCTTACCAAATTCATATTTTGTATCGACCAAAATTAAGCCAGACTTGGCTGCAATTTCGGTTCCTCTTTGATATATGGCAAACGTATATTCCTCTAATTTTTCATAATCTGTCAACGAAACAATGCCTTTTGCTAAAATGTCTTCTTTTGAAATATCTTCATCATGCCCTACCGATGCTTTTGTGGTTGGTGTAATGATGGGCTGAGGCAATTTATCGTTTTCTTTTAAACCATCTGGTAAACTTACCCCACAAATACTGCGCTTACCAACATTGTACTCTCTCCACGCATGGCCTGCTAGGTAACCCCTAATCACCATTTCTACCTTAAATGGTTCGCAAATACGCCCTATGGTAACCATTGGGTCGGGTACATCTAGAACCCAATTTGGGACAATATCTTGTGTAGCAGATAGAAATTTAGCTGCAATTTGATTTAACACTTGGCCTTTAAATGGAATGGGTTCAGGCAGAACCACATCAAAGGCCGAAATTCGATCGGATACGATCATCACCATTAATTTATCGGCTATGGTATATACATCACGTACTTTACCTTTATAAAAATTGCTTTGATTTGGAAAATCAAAATGGGTTTCTTTTAGTGCTTTCATCAGGGTATAAAAATAGGAAAAATTATGAAATCTTGAGGTTATAAGCGGCTAGCACGATGATAAAAACAATAAAAACCTCGTAGTTTCTTAACCACGAGGTTTAAATGATTTTAGGTAATATTCAATATATGGAACGTTTCAATATTATTGAATATCGCCATAAGCTTTTAAGATGTCTTTTACCAATTTGTGTCGAACAACATCTTCTCCGCTCAAATATATGATGTCTATACCTTTAATGCCTTCTAAAATGCGAAGCCCGTTATGTAAACCCGACATTTGTTTTTTTGGTAAATCGATCTGAGTTACATCGCCAGTAACGATGAATTTGGCTGTAGGCCCCATCCTCGTTAAAAACATTTTTAATTGCATATCGGTGGCGTTTTGTGCCTCATCCAATATTACGAAGCAATTGTCTAACGTACGGCCACGCATGAAAGCTAAAGGCGCAATTTCGATGGTTCGGTTTTCGATGTAAACTTTTAATTTCTCAGCCGGAATCATGTCGTCCAAGGCATCGTAAAGTGGTCGTAAATATGGGTCTATTTTTTCTTTTAAATCGCCGGGTAAAAAGCCGAGGTTTTCGCCAGCTTCTACTGCGGGGCGGGTTAAAATAATGCGCTTAATTTCTTTGTTTTTTAAAGCGCGTACCGCTAAAGCAACAGCGGTATAAGTTTTTCCGGTTCCAGCGGGACCAATCGCAAATAATATATCATTTTTACCAATGCTGGTTACCATTTTTCTTTGATTGGCCGTTCTGGCTTTAACCAACAAGCCATTTGTACCAAAAACGATTACCTCACCACCCCCAGCACCAGCTTCAGCGGTTACTTTTTTCTCTACCCCTGCTGCCTTCGCTCCGAGGATGGATTCCACATCATTATTGCTCAGCGAACTATATTTTTCCATGTGGGCAACTAATGCGTTAAACTTCTCTTCAAACGACTTAAGTTCCTGTTCATCACCGAGAACTGTCACGCCACTTCCTCTCGCTACAATTTTCAACTTCGCGAAAGCACCTTTAATCATTTCGTAATTCTCATTGTTAGCCCCCCAAAAGTGAGCCGGATTTACGGTATCCAGAGTTAATTTTAATTCGTTCAAACTGTAGTATTTTAAAAAGTTATCGGGGTATATTAATTAAAATTTGAATATTTGCAGACGCTTAGGCCTCTACACAAGAATAAGCAATAATAATGAATTTTTAATGGGGATAATTACTTTAACAACAGATTTAGGTTCAAAAGATTTTTACCAGAGCGCTCTTAAAGGTAGCCTGTTAAGTTTGATGCCTACTGTTAATTTAGTTGATATTACCCATGAAGTTCCCTCATTCAATATTTCATACGCCGCCTTCGTTTTAAAAAATGCTTACCCCTATTTCCCAAAGAATACGGTTCATTTAATTGGTATTGATTCTGTTTACAGCGAGAATACCAAATACATTGCCATAAAGCATAAAGATCATTTCTTTGTGGGTGCAGACAATGGCATTTTCTCTCTACTTTTTGATGATGTTCCAGAAGACGTAGTAGAGCTGAACATTATGCAAGATCTAAAATATTTACATTTTCCATTGGTAGATATTTTTGTAAAAGCCGCAACGCATTTGGCAAAAGGCGGTAAATTAAAAGATATTGGTTTACCTGTAGCAGAGATTGAGCATAAGATGCTGTTACACCCTGTTATTGAACGAGATATTATTAGAGGTAGCGTAGTTTATATTGATACTTTCTGCAACGTAATTACCAATATAACAAAGGAGCTTTTCACCAAAATCCAAAAGAATAGAGACTTTACTCTATACTTTAGAAAGAGCGAAACCATCACCCAATTAAGTTGGCATTATAACGAAGTGCAAGAGGGCGAAAAGCTTTGCCTGTTTGGTATTAGTAACCATCTAGAAATTGCCATTAACAAAGGTAAAGCCAGTGGTTTGTTAGGCCTGCATTTGGGCGATATCGTGCGGGTAGAATTTCACCCTTAAAGGTGGTATCTGATACATTTCAAATCCTTCAATGAAGCTGTACTCAAATAATTCTGTTTGATTTTATTCCAATTCAAACAACAATAACCCTTTTTACGTTTATTCAACATGAAGAAGTACATCTCTTTGCTCTCTGTTTTACTATTGAATTTTACGGCTTTTGCCCAACAAGATACCATGGCCTACTCTGCACAAAGGGTTAAGGTAAACTCCTTATTGGCCGAGCGCAGTGCCCGGTTTGGCCAGTACGATGAAAGTTTAAATAAACGTACTGGAATTTTTGGCTGGCAAACTAAGCGAGATATTAAAAACTCGAATGAAATCCTTCGCCAGGTGGTGTTAACCGACAACAATATTTTTAAAGAATTAAAAGTTTTGATGGATTATAAAGATTTACAAAACCAACAAAAGGTTGCTGTAGCAGATAATTCTGAGGCAAGAATTGAAAACTACAGGAGAACAATCAAAAAACTTCAAGATCAAAACGAGCAATTAAAACAAACCTCCAAATCTGGTGGAAAGAATTTATCCAATTACATCATCGCTTTTTTAGTTTTAGTTATGGCCGGTGGATTTTACTTCTTCAACAAAAAATTAAAACGTTATGAAAAAGCTTCTGTTTAAAACGCTGGTTAAAATTAACAAGGTGATTTTACCAAGTCTGTATAAGAAAGACCCGAATAAGCTCAGTACTTTTCAGAAGGCGATTTTGGGTTATCGCTATTGGGTACTCACTAGGGCTCTGGATTGAAGAAAAGTGCAGAACCTATCTAATGTAATAAATTCTGCACTGGAGAAAATAGTTATTTCTTAAAATGTTCGATAATCAATGTCGCCAATTCAGTACCGATACGCTCTTGCGCTTCGTTAGTTGAAGCACCAATGTGTGGCGTTAACGAAATTTTTGGATGCGATAAAATTTCTGCTAAAGGTGTTGGCTCATTGTCAAAAACATCTAAACCTGCAAAAGAAACTTTACCAGAATTAAGGGCATCAATTAAAGCAGGCTCATCAATAGTTCCACCACGAGAGCAGTTTACAATACCCACACCATTTTTCATTTTCGCAAATTCTTCAGCGCCCAAAATTGGTTTGTCTGCAAATGGAGTATGCAAACTCAAGAAATCGCTATTCGAAATCACTTCATCTAGAGAAACCGTTTTGATTGGAATGCTCACCGATTTTCCACCTTGAAACTCCAAAGTAATTTCCGATTCTGATGGATATAAATCATAAGCCAAAACATTCATGCCCAAACCCAAAGCTACTTTAGCTGTTGCCCTACCAATACGTCCGAAACCAATTATACCAATGGTTTTGCCGCTTAATTCTGTTCCCTTTGCATACGCTTTCTTAAGGTTATTGAACTGAGTAGCACCCTCAATAGGCATTTTTCTATTGCTATCCTGTAAAAATCTAATGCCCGTAAATAAATGAGAGAATACCAATTCTGCCACTGATAATGAAGATGCAGCAGGCGTATTTACTACGGCAACCCCTTGGCTACGAGCGTATTCAACATCAATGTTGTCCATCCCTACACCACCTCTACCAATCAATTTAATGTTAGGAACGGCATCAATAAGCTCTTTTCTAACTTTAGTAGCACTACGTACCGTAATGGCATCATAATTTTTCAAAGCATCTGCCAACTGGTCTTGCGGAATGGTTTCCGTATCTACCTGAAAACCTGCTTTTTCTAATAATTCTTTTCCGATTGGGTCTATCCCATCGTTTGCTAATATCTTAATCATGTTATGATTTAACTGAATGAATCGACAATCCAAATAAAGGCGTCAATTATCTGTTTATGTTTAAATTAATTTGCTTTTGCTTGTTGTTCTTCGAAAGCCTGCATGGCCTCAATTAAAGCATGCACGCTGGTAATTGGAAGCGCGTTATACATAGATGCACGGAAACCACCCACACTTCTATGTCCTTTAATGCCCACGATACCTTGCTCCTCTGCAAATTTTAAAAATGGTTTTTCCAATTCAGCATTTTCCATTACAAAGCAAACGTTCATTTTAGAACGATCTTCTATCGCGCAAGTACCTTTGAACAATGGGTTACGATCAATTTCTCTGTAAAGGGCTTCAGCCTTTTGTTTATTTTCTTTTTCAATTTCGGCAACCCCACCTTTCGATTTTAACCAACGAAGGTTCAATAATGCCACATAAATAGAAAATACAGGAGGCGTATTGTACATCGAGCCATTATCAATATGCGATTGATAGTTCAACATAGATGGGTTTTTACGGTCGATTTTACCCAATGCATCGTTTTTCACAATTACAATTGTTAATCCCGCAGGACCAATATTTTTCTGCGCACCCGCATAAATCAAATCGAATTTCGAAACATCAATAACTCGGCTCATAATGTCTGATGACATATCGCAAACTACCGGTACATTGGTTTCAGGCACTTCAAACAATTCTGTACCATAAATGGTGTTGTTAGATGTGTAATGGAAATAAGCACTATCCGCAGGAATTTCAAAATCTTTCGGAACGTATGTATAATTAGAATCTTTTGAAGAAGCAACAACATTAACGTTTCCAATAATTTTAGCTTCCTTTAATGCTTTGGTTGCCCAAACGCCAGAATCTAAATAACTTGCGGTTTGGCCATCGCCCAGTAAATTTAACGGAACCATAGCAAATTGTAAGCTTGCACCGCCTTGTAAAAATAAAACGGAATAACCCGATGGCACATTTAATAACTCTTTTACCAACTTATCTGCCTCAGCAACAACGGCCTCAAACTCGGTTGTTCTATGCGAAATTTCTAAAATCGATAATCCATCGTTAAAATCTAAAACTGCATTTGCAGCTTGTTTAAACACTTCTTGAGGTAAAATACAAGGGCCTGCGCCAAAATTATGCTTCATCTTATTATATAATGTTTTATGGGCGTAAATGTAAAATTTTTAAAGCAGTTATGCCTACAAAATCGTATCATAAAAAATTAAATTTTGTTAAAAAAAAGGCTCAAATTCATTGTTTTGTTGCGTTTTTCTCAATTAAAACGATTAACTA
The DNA here is from genome assembly GCF_003173595.1 of Pedobacter yonginensis. GTDB lineage: Bacteria > Bacteroidota > Bacteroidia > Sphingobacteriales > Sphingobacteriaceae > Pedobacter > Pedobacter yonginense. Next base: position 834,728 of record NZ_QGNZ01000001.1, on the reverse strand, counting down.
AAACGCTAAATGAAAAGTATAAATTGAAAAGCAAAATCAGCGGTGCTTTTGAGCCAGCAGTCCCGCCATCTGCTACAATCTTTTTGCGATGGTATCTCCTAAAATCAAAGGGAATCTCCGCAAAAAGTATTTTCGCTCCTGTCGGGTTTAAATTACTTAATACCCTGCCCCTTAAAACCGTCAAGTAAAAGCAAGTTCCTCCCCCAATTAAGGCGTGTTTTTTAATTTCACGATTAGTTTCAGGTTAAACTGCCTTCCAGTTAAATAATTTGGAATTGCATATTGCACATTATCAACGTCTTTCAGCCATAAATAAGAAACCGTATTATCAATATTGAGCATATTAAAAACCTCAAAAAATAAAATCACTGAATTGAAGTTTCTATCTAAAAACTTGGGTTTGTGTATGGCGGCATCATCCAAAAAGTCTTTCGAAAAACCAATATCAACGCGTTTGTAGGATGGAATAAAAAATTGATCTAAATATCTCGCCGTTTGCGATGGGCCAATTGGTAATCTCGATCCATAAAGTGCATTCAGGTGTACTTTGTAGGTCGGGCTATTGAGCAGCCTGTCTTGAAAGAAAATTGAAAAATTTACCCGTTGGTCAGTCGGGCGTTTTAGATAACCCGGATAAATTGTTGCACCATTTTGAATATAACTGTCGCCAATTACATCCTCGTTTGCATGCATCACAGATAATCTGAAATAAGAAACCATATCCTTCACAAATTCCCCACCGATGCTAAAATCGGCACCATAAGCATATCCTTTAGACACTTCATTTGCTAAGTATTTTATGCGTAGGTTATCAATTTTATATGGAATTAATCGATCAGAATATTTGAAATAGCCCTCAGATGTAAACTTTAATCGGGTTCCTAAAGCATCGAAAGCATATTCATAGCCTAGTGAGGTGTTGTAAGAACTCTGCGCTTTCTGGTTAACGTTTAACACCCCATTAAAATCGCGAATGGTTCGGTATGAAGGTGGTTGCTTGTAAACCCCTAAAGTAAACCTTAAAATTTTATTGTTGGAATTTGGTCTGTAAGCAAGCAACATTCTCGGACTAATCAACAACTGTTTGCTTAACGAACTGTACGTAGCACGAGCGCCCAATTGCAGTTCGGCATAATTAGAAAGCGAATAACTATCTTGAATATAGGCACTGTAATTGGTGATATCGAGATTGTTCTCCACATTAATCACATTCTGTAAGATGATGTTTTTAGAATTGTTAGGCAATATAAAGCCAGCAGAATCGGTGTAATTGTACTCATTTAAACGGTCTTTGTACCGCGCTTGGTCAAACTTTAAACCCCATGAAAATACATGATTATTAAAATTTTGATCGACCTTAATTTCGGAAGCATAAGTTTGAGTGTTTAAGCTGTTTCTGCCATAATTATAGTAACTGCCAATACCCCGGTTTTTGTTTACCACACCGAAGTTTTCGCCAGAAAAAGTATTGTCAACCTCATCAAAAATATAGCGTCCATCAATATCGAAACGCTCCCGCTCTACGGTAATAAAATAACTATTTATAAATTTTATAGCTAATTTGGGCTTTGGTAAATAGGTTGCTGAAATGGCAGTTCCGGTCGTTCGATAATCATCAATTTCTTGCCCTTCGTAATCAACATTAAGTTTTAAGGTTGTGTTTAAAGTCCCAAATATGGTTTCCCGATTTTCTGGCACCAACTTAAACTGCCCTAAATTTAGATTCCCTAAAAAGCTTAGATTAAATTTGGGCGAGAAATTATACTGATACATCAATTGTGCATCGGCAAAGTTTGGGTTATAACTTCCCTTTTCATCTTGCTTATTCAGTACGCTAGAATTATTCTTATATCTTAATCCTAACAATAAAAAACTGTTTTTGAAAACTCTTTTTGTAGATAATGATGTATTTAAAAAACTGGTGCTTAAAATGGTTTGGTTGCTATCGGGAACATCGTATTTAATATCGAGCACTGATGAAAGTTTATCACCATATTTGGCTTCAAAGCCACCGGCAGAAAATTTTGCTTTACTAATCAAATCGCTGTTGATGAAACTTAAGCCCTCCTGCTGACCATTTCGAATCAATATTGGCCGATTAATTTCTATATCGTTGATATAGATTAAATTTTCATCGAAATTGCCCCCACGTACACTGTACTGTGCGCTTAATTCGTTATTGGTAGAAACACCCGGTAAGGTTTTAAGCATGGTTTCAAAATTGCCAGATACGAGTGGCATGGAAGAAACATCTCCAATGTTTAAGGTAGTTGTATTGCTGAGCTGATTTTGCTTATTGGTAATATTAACCTGCTCCAGTTCGCTAATGTTGGCCAACATAGTAACTTGTTGATTTATTCTTGTGCCAGAAAATTCAACAAACTTCTTGGTTTGCGGCTGGTATCCTAACAATGAGTACTTTATAGTGAAATTTTTGGATTTTGAATAAATGGTATATACGCCAAATTCATCTGTAACGGTTGATTGTGCTTGGCCTAAAATGATAACCGTTACCTGCGGTAATGGAAGTTTCTCTTCATTATAAACGATTCCTGATATCCTAACCAATGGCTGCGCAACAGCAATACTGAAACCCGCAACCAATAGGAAAAGAATGATCCGAAATTTGAGCATAGGTTAATGTATCGATTGGGTTATTTGTTTTCACTGATGAGTAGGCTTATTATAAAGTTGTGATAAACTGAATCTTGCGGTATTCATCGATATCAGACAATTTAAATGGTAATGGATTTAGTTGCGCTCCCTTTCATCTGTGAAATGGTTTCTGCTGGGTTTTCTGTACCAAAAATTGCATTTCCTGCCACAAATGCATTGGCGCCAGCTTGTACTAACGCACCAATATTTTGTAAACCCACACCGCCATCAACCTCAATTATTAAATCTTCGTTAACCCCATCTATCATCCTTTTCAAGTCATTAATTTTCTTGTAAGTATTATGAATGAATTGCTGTCCACCAAAGCCCGGGTTAACCGACATAATGAGCACCAAATCCAAATCGCTAATTACATCTTGCAATAATGCTACAGGTGTATGAGGATTTAGCGCAACACCCGCTTTGCAACCCGATGATTTAATTAACTGAATGCTTCGATGTAAATGTGTACAGGCCTCATAATGAACAGTAATTCGATCTGCGCCAGCTTTAGCAAAATCTGCAATATATTGATCTGGCTCAACAATCATTAAATGGACATCTAATGGTTTGCTTGCATGTTTTTTAACGGCTGCCATTACGGGGAAGCCGAAAGAGATGTTGGGTACAAAAACACCATCCATCACATCAACGTGAAACCAATCGGCCTCACTGTAATTAATCATTTCGATGTCGCGTTGTAAGTTTCCAAAATCCGCTGAAAGTATAGATGGTGCAATAATGTATTCCATGCAATAAAGATATAGAAATAGCGAGAAACAAAAAACCCTTTCAGCATAAACTGAAAGGGTTTTTACTATTTAAACGATCCACAAAAATAGATGTAGCTCTACTTGAGTGTAACGGTTTACAACTAAGCTTGTGGCGCAGCTGGTTTTTCTGGTCTTGGCAATAAAACTTTACGAGAAAGTTTCATTTTGCCTTGTTTATCGATGTCTAGTAATTTAACTTCGATTTTATCACCTTCTTTTAACACACCGTCCATCGTTTCTAGGCGTTCCCACGAAATTTCTGAAATGTGTAATAAACCATCTTTACCTGGCATAACCTCAACGAATGCTCCGAATGGCATAATTGACTTTACTTTACCTTGGTAAACTTCACCAATTTCTGGTTTAGCTACAATGTTGCGAATACGCGTAACAGCGGCATCGATTGAGGCTTTGTTATCTGCAAATACCTCAACAATACCTTTTCCATCAACTTCTTCGATAGAGATTGATGCGCCAGTTTCGCGTTGCATTTCTTGAATAATTTTACCTCCAGGGCCGATTATTGCACCGATAAATTCTTTATCAATTGTCAAAGAAACAATACGTGGAGCATGTGGTTTGTAATCTTCATTAGGCTGGCTAATCGTTTTCTTCATCTCATTTAAGATGTGTAAACGACCTTCTTTAGCTTGTAATAAAGCTTTTGTTAATACTTCGTATGATAAACCATTGATTTTTAAGTCCATCTGACAAGCAACAATACCATGTTCAGTACCTGTTACTTTAAAATCCATATCACCTAAATGATCTTCGTCACCTAAAATATCAGAAAGAATGGCGTATTTACCTGTTTTCTCATCAGTAATTAAACCCATTGCAATCCCAGATACTGGCGATTTGATTTTAATACCTGCATCCATAAGCGCTAACGTACCTGCACAAACCGTTGCCATTGATGATGATCCGTTTGATTCTAAAATATCAGAAACGATACGGATGGTGTAAGGATTAGCTTCGCCTTCTGGTAATACTTTTTTCAAAGAGCGTTGCGCTAAAGCACCGTGACCAATTTCACGGCGACCAGCACCTCTGTTTGGTCTTACCTCACCAGTAGAAAAACCAGGGAAATTATAGTGCAATAAGAATTTGTTATAGCCATTAAAGAAAGCACCATCAATCATTTGCTCATCATCTTTACTTCCTAAAGTAACCGATGTTAACGACTGCGTTTCGCCACGTGTAAACACAGCAGAACCGTGTGCAGCTGGTAAATAACCAACTTCGCTCCAAATAGGGCGAATTTCAGTTGTTTTACGGCCATCTAAACGAATACCTTCATCTAACAATAGATTTCTAATCGCATCGTACTGAACATCATGATAATAATGTTTAGCCATTGCTTTAGTTAAATCTGCAGTATCTTCTGGCATAGCCTCAAAAAACTCATTGATAATTGCGGTAAAGCCTTCTTTACGAACGTCTTTATTGCCACCAGCTTTTGCTACTGCATAAACTTTATCATAAGTATCTGCGTAAACCTTAGCTTTTAAATCAGCATCATGGTCTTCGTGGTTATATTCGCGTTTTACAGTTTTACCTGTAGCCTCTGTCAATTCCACTTGGATAGCACATTGAACTTTAATTGCATCGTGTGCAAATTTTAAAGCCTCAACCATTTCATCCTCTTGAATTTCATCACACTCGCCTTCAACCATGCCTATATCGTTAGCAGAACCTGCAACCATAAATTCTAAAGTTGCACGCTCCAATTGGCTAGCCAATGGGTTGATTACCAATTTGCCATCAATTTTAGCTACACGTACTTCAGAAATTGGACCGTTAAAAGGAATATCAGAAACTGATAATGCAGCAGATGCCGCTAAACCTGCCAAACAATCTGGCATAATATCTTTATCAGCAGAGATCAATGAAATCATCACCTGAGTATCAGAGTGATAATCACTTGGGAACATTGGGCGTAAAGCTCTATCCACCAAACGAGATATTAAGACCTCGTAATCAGATAATCTCGCCTCACGACGTAAAAAGCCTCCTGGAATACGACCTGTAGCCGCATATTTTTCTTGATAATCAACCGATAATGGTAAAAAATCAGTACCTGGTTTAGCACCAACAGTAGATACTACAGTTGCTAACAACATCGTATCGCCCATTTTTACTACAACCGAACCATCAGCTTGTTTAGCCAATTTACCAGTTTCAATTTCTACAATTCTGCCATCGCCCAAATCGAACGATTTTTTTATTACATTCATTTAAATAGAATTATGGTGTGTTTTCCTCTTTCTACACACCTTGTTTATATATGTTTTTGTTTTGCTAGCTCAATAAATTAAGGGTTGCTTAACTTATAAAACTTAACCTCACATTTGTAAAGTTAAGTAAAATTAAAAAGCCATTCCCTAAAGAATGGCTCTTGTTGATAAAATTACGCTTATTTTTGTTTGATGATATCACGAAGCGATAAAGCTTTAATGATAGCACGATAGCGCTCAATATCTTTTTTGTATAGATAAGCCAAAATACCGCGGCGTTTACCTACCAATTTTTGAAGTGACAACTGAGTAGAGAAATCTTTACGATTTTTCTTTAAGTGTTCTGTTAAGTGCGCAATACGGTATGTAAATAACGCTACTTGACCTTCTGCAGAACCCGTATTGGTTTCTACTTCGCCGTGTTGTTTAAAGATTTCGGCTTTCTTTTCTGGACTTAAATACATTCTTGAATAATATTAAAGTGTAAATTAATTAAATTGTGGCGCAAAGATAAGGGTATTTTTATTTATAACCAAGTGTATTTCAGAGATTGAGAATTTTATCTTGCACTTATTTATTTGCAAAGCAAGCACAGTGCTCATGGGTTACTTCTTCCCCGCCCTTAAACAATCTTTTGGTTACCTTATTGGCATCACGAAGCCGAATAGCATTGCAATCAACTCCTTCAGTTCGAGCAAAAAAGGATTTTCGTTAAGTAGGGTTGAAAAAAGTTCTGACCTGCAAGTACTTACGACATTTTATTAATGCGCTGCAATTCTTGCACATCTAACTGATCTTTTATTCTATTGGTTGCTTTTTTATTTTCAAGCAAATGATTGTAGTGCAAGAAATAAATTTTATAATCAGATATTTCATCTACCGTTGCCATGGCTAAATACTCATCGAATTTGTCTTTATCTAATCCAGGTATATCCGTCATCAAATCTGCATACATACCGTCATCCATCATCACCTCACAGTATCCAGCAATTATTGGCACATCAATTAACATATCATATCGGCCGTAACCCATTTCGTCAATGGCTTCAATCAAGTTCTTTCTATTTTCTATGGTATCTTTTAAGTAAATGTCCAAATCGCCTGTTGTACGGTTATAACCATAACGATTTACGGCAAAACCGCCTACAATTAGATAATTTACACTATGCTTTGCAAATGTTTCCAAAAGCAATAACATTTCTGGGCTTTCCCTATCAAAAGACATAATTTAAAGGTTAGACCTACGAATAACTAAGCCCAAACCTTGTGGTTTTTTTAAAGGAGAACCACCATTTAACGCAACTGAAGTACGGTTTAGGTTTAATAAAGCCAGGATTTTATGCTCTGAAGAAGACTTTAGATAAGTGTACTCTCGCTCGGCAGCAATACTTGCTTTATCGATGTTGGTATCATATATTTTCAAATGGCCCATTACATCAAAAATACAAAATTACCTTACATTTATCAATAATATTGTTCATTTAGATGCTAATTAACACAATTTGATGGTACAATTAAATGCAATTTAATACTCCAACACAAAAAATGATTTACTTTTGTAAGGATGATTCAAAATCAATTTAGCATTTTCGAAAGCGAGTTACGCGTCCGCCCAGACGATATAGATATGTTTAACCATGTACATAACAGCAAATATTTAGATTATGTATTGGCTGCACGTTACGAGCAGATGGAAAAATTCTATGGAATGCCTTGGGAACATTTTACGAAGCAAGGTTTGGGTTGGGTGGTAAGTCATGTTGATATTCATTTCAAACGCCCCCTTTTGATGAATGACTTAATGCTAATTAGAACGGGTATTTTAACCATGAATGATAAAGGCTGTGCAGTTCAGTTCGAAATCATCAATAAAAAAACAGGCAAAGTAGCATCAGATGGAATTTTCGATTACGTTTTAATTGATTTAAATACCAGCCGTGGAACGAAAGTTACTGAAGACATGATAAAGGCATATAGTATATAAGCTCATTTCCTTTTATCTACTTTGTTATTTTATTGAATTTCAGCTATCAAAATTTCACAGTTCATAATTTTATTTATCTTTAGAAAATCAAAAAACCAAAGCCATGATAGTATCAGCAATCCGTTTGAGGTTCTAAAAAAATCAAGGATTCGCTTCATTTTCAATTAAGTATGGTTGCATTAATGCAACTCAACTGGTTTAGTTATAATCTTTTATCTCAACTTTATGTCACAGTCTAAGAAGACAAAGGGCAAATTATCCTCATTTTTTGAGTTACTGGTACAATCCCTAAAAGGTAACGAGGTCGATCTAACTGCAATTAGCATCAAGCGTGCAATTATTTTATTAGCCATACCTATGATGTTGGAAATGGCTATGGAATCGGTATTCGCTTTGGTAGATTTATATTTTGTAGGTCATTTGGAAAATAGCAGCAATGCCATACAAACTGTTGGTTTAACCGAATCTGTTTTAACCATAATTTATTCGTTGGCGATTGGATTAAGCATGGCGGCAACTGCAGTTGTAGCCCGAAGAATTGGTGAAAAGAATCCTGAAGCAGCGTCAAAAGCAGGGATGCAAACTATAGTAATCGCAGTTTCAATCAATATTTTAATTAGTATAGCAGGCTTAATTTATGCTAGAGATATACTGCTCTTAATGGGGGCTTCTATTGAGACAGCCAATCACGGAACGGACTTCGTTCGCATCATGATGGGCGGTAGTCTCATTATAGTTCTATTGTTTCTGATTAACGGAATTTTTAGGGGTGCGGGCAATGCAGCCATTGCCATGCGAAGTTTATGGATTGCAAATATTGCCAACATTATCCTTTGCCCCATTTTCATTAATGGTTTAGGGCCTATTCCTGCATTTGGTTTAACAGGTGCTGCAATTGCTACAACCATTGGTCGCGGCTTGGGTGTTTCATATCAAGTTTATAATTTGTTTAATGGCAAAAATGCATTGAAAATACGACTCAGTTATTTCATTCCCGATTTTGTACAAATTAAAGCCATTGTAAAAATTGCTGCACCAGCAATCTTTCAATTTGTAATTGCAAGTTGTAGTTGGGTTTTCTTAGCGGAGCTTGTAGCAACAACGGGCGGTGATGAAGGTTCGGCAGGTTACCAAACGGCTCTGCGTTTGATGATGTTTTTTATGCTTCCGGCTTGGGGGTTAAGTAATGCGGCGGCAACCTTAGTTGGTCAAAATTTAGGCGCTGGGCACATAGACCGCGCACAACAATCCGTTTTTCAAACGCTAAAATACATTATCATCTTCATGGCCATAGTAAGTGTGCTGTTTTTAAGCTGTGGACATTTGTTTGCTGCATTTTTTACTACTGACGAAAAAGTAATTGCAATTGCAGGTAAAGCACTCAAAATTTTAAGTGTAGGTTTCGTTATATATGGTGCGGCAATGGTTTTTAGCAGTGCATTTAATGGTGCAGGAGATACTTGGACACCCACCAAAATCAATGTTTTTGCCTTTTGGTTATTCCAAATCCCTTTTGCCTACTTTTTGGCAAAATGCCTCGAAATGGGTCCAACTGGGGTATTTATTGCAATACCAACAGCTGAAGCAGGTATTGCAGCAGCGGCATTTATACTATTTAAAAAAGGCAAATGGAAAAAAACTGTTGTTTAAAGCAATGCATTTGAAGTCAAACCAGACTTGATTTATGTTAATCTAGTCGTTCAATTGGTGCTTTTACAATCCATTTTGGCACTTACATTTTCCATTAAAAAACATATCTTTGCGCAAAGATGAAGCATATACGTAATTTTTGCATTATTGCACATATAGACCACGGGAAGAGCACTCTAGCCGATAGGTTGTTAGAATATACCGAGACAATTTCCAAGCGTGAGGCGCAGGCACAGTTGCTCGATAATATGGATTTGGAGCGTGAGAGGGGCATCACAATTAAAAGTCATGCCATACAAATGAACTATAAAGTTGGGGATATAGAATATAATTTCAACTTAATTGATACACCCGGACACGTAGATTTTTCTTATGAAGTTTCTCGGTCAATTGCAGCTTGCGAAGGTGCTTTGCTGATTGTTGACGCATCGCAGGGAATTCAAGCCCAAACCATCTCAAATTTATATTTGGCTTTAGAGCACGATTTAGAGATTATTCCGATTTTAAATAAAATGGATTTGCCTGGTGCAATGCCAGAGGAAGTAAAAGATCAAATTATTGATTTAATCGGCTGTAAAAGAGAAGATATTATCCCAGCCTCTGGCAAAACGGGGCTTGGAATTCCAGACATTATTCAAGCCATTGTTGATCGAGTTCCTGCACCGGTTGGAGATCCTGATGCCCCACTACAAGCTTTGATTTTCGATTCAGTTTTCAATTCATTTAGAGGGATTATAGCCTATTATAAAGTTGTAAACGGCGAAATCAAAAAAGGCGATAAAGTAAAGTTCATCAACACTGGTAAGCAGTATTTAGCTGATGAAGTTGGGATTTTAAAGTTGGACATGTCGCCACGTAGCGTGGTAAAAACAGGTGATGTAGGATACATTATTTCTGGAATTAAAGAAGCCCGTGAAGTAAAAGTGGGCGATACCATTACTACAGTTGAACGACCATCCTTAGATGCAATTCAAGGTTTTGAAGAAGTAAAGCCTATGGTTTTTGCCGGAATTTATCCGGTTGATACCGATGAATTTGAAGAATTGCGTGAAGCCATGCATAAATTGCAATTAAACGATGCTTCTATTGTTTTCGAACCAGAAAGTTCGGCGGCTTTAGGCTTTGGTTTCCGTTGCGGTTTCTTGGGCATGCTGCACATGGAGATTATTCAAGAGCGCTTGGAGCGTGAGTTCGATATGACGGTAATTACTACTGTTCCCAACGTATCGTACATTGCTCATACTACAAAAGGCGATGAAATAACTGTAAATAACCCTTCAGATTTACCTGATCCAAGTAAATTGGATTCTGTTGAAGAACCATTCATCAAAGCCAACATCATTACAAAGGCCGAATTTGTTGGGCCAGTAATGTCGCTCTGTATTCAGAAGCGTGGGATCATTATTAATCAATCTTATCTCACTTCTGATCGTGTTGAGCTGATTTTTGAAATGCCAATGGGTGAAATTGTATTCGATTTTTATGATAAATTGAAAACCATTTCTAAAGGGTATGCGTCGTTTGATTACCATCAAATAGGCTACCGCAAATCTGATTTGGTACGTTTAGATATGTTGCTAAACGATGAGCCTGTTGATGCATTATCTTCCTTAATTCATAGAAGCAATGCTTACGATTTTGGTAAGAAGATTTGCGAGAAATTGAGAGAATTGATACCTCGCCAACAGTTTGAAATTAAAATTCAGGCATCAATCGGGGCAAAAGTAATCGCCCGCGAAACGCTTAGTGCATTGCGTAAAGATGTAACCGCAAAATGTTATGGTGGTGATATCTCTCGTAAGCGAAAACTTTTGGAGAAACAGAAAAAAGGTAAAAAACGTATGCGCCAAGTTGGAAACGTAGAAATTCCGCAAAGTGCATTTATGGCGGTTTTGAAATTGGACTAGATTTCCTATGGTTATTATAAATAGTCAGAGTAGTCAATTAGCCAATCGCTTATGGGGATTTAGTTCTTTTATTTCGAACAGTATTGAATATGGATATCCGCTTGTAAATTTGGGTTTTCATAAGTATAAAAGATATTTCGAAGCAACAAAGGCTAATGATTTTTCCAGCTATCCGATTTCGGTTACAAGAACAGGAATTTCACTACTTGATTATTTTTACAGCAATATTTTCAAAAATTGGTCGAACATAACCTATAGAAAATTTGGTAGAACGCCCGTGTTGCACAAATTCTATAGAACAACTTTTGCCGAAGATAAAACTTCAACAATATTCGATTTAAACCGAGCAGATTTTGTTGAGGATGCAACAAAAAGAAGGGTTTTGGTGCAAGGTTGGATGTTTAGAGATCCGAATAATGTGCGAAAGCATCGAGATCTAATTTGTAAATTTTTTAAGCCTGTTGAACCCTACTATTCTGCGGTTGAAAAGGAAATCAATGAAGCAAAATTGGCAGCAGATGTTTTGATTGGCGTGCACATTAGAAGGGGCGATTATGCCACCTTCGTGGGCGGTAAGTGGTATTATTCTGACGAACAATATGCGCAAATGATGCAACAGCTGGTTAATGAATATGCTGAAATTGGAAAAACTTGTGCGTTCTTTATTTGTTCAAATGAAGTAGTTGATTTATCACATTACAAAGGGTTGACTGTTTTGATAAAGGAAAGACATTTTATAATCGATCTGTATTCATTGGCAAAATGCGATGCCATTATCGGGCCACCCAGTACTTTTAGTCAGTGGGCTGCATTTTACGGCCAAAAACCTCTAACCATGATTTTAAGTGGAGACCAGCAAATGGGTTTCCCGAAATATAATGATTCATTTCTTCCAGAAATTGACTTTCCAGAAAGAAGCCTTTACACATTTTAATTAAAGTTTAATGAAATTATTAGACGGTAAATACGTATCAGAAAAAGTTAAAGTTCAAATTGCAGAAGAAGCTGCAGAATTTTTGAATAAGAGCGGTCGCAAGCCACATTTGGTTGCTATTTTGGTTGGTAATGATGGTGGTAGCGAAACGTACGTGGCCAGTAAGATGAAAAACTGTGAAAAGGTTGGTTTTAAGTCATCACTTCACAGGTACGATAATTCGGTTACAGAAGAAGAGTTATTGGCTAAAATTGAAGAAATTAATCAGGATGATGATGTGGATGGATTAATTGTTCAATTGCCCTTACCAAAGCATATCGATCCAGAAAAAGTTACCGAGAAAATTGATTACCGTAAAGACGTTGATGGTTTCCATCCGGTTAACTTAGGGCGAATGATGCGCAACCTACCCTGCTTCATCCCTGCTACACCGTATGGAATTTTATTGATGTTGCAAGAATATAATATTGATACCGCCGGGATGCATTGCGTTGTTGTTGGTCGAAGTAATATTGTGGGTAGCCCCATGAGCATATTGATGGCTCGTAATGCTAAGCCAGGAAATTGTACTGTCACGCTAACACATTCGCGTACAAAGGATTTAAAAGAACAGGTTTTACAAGCCGATATCATCATTGCTGCAATAGGAAAAAAGAATTTCATCACAGCCGACATGGTTAAGCCAGGTGCGATTATTATCGACGTAGGCATTAACAGAGAAACTTCTACTGAAACCAAATCAGGTTTTAAACTTTATGGCGACGTAGATTTTGACCATGTCGCTCCAAAATCCGCTTACATTACTCCAGTTCCTGGTGGTGTAGGCTTAATGACAATAGTGGGTTTACTTAAAAATACGCTGGCTTCTGCAAGGAAAGAAATATATTCTTAAACAAGTTTCTGGCTTATTGATCAAGGAATCGAACTTATACATTAGAAAGCAACTCAGGTTTTGAGTTGCTTTTTTTTACGTATATATTTTTATATCTGATACGTAATAACTATCTTCGTGTATAAAAATTATTTTATGGATTCGAAACTTACGCTGAGTTTTAACCAAGATGTAGTTAAACAAGCAAAAAAATATGCTGCCGATAATAATATCAGTTTATCGCGTTTAATTGAGCATTTATTGATTCAGGTTACCTCCAGCAATCATAAATCTCTCGAAGATTATCCTATTTCTGATTGGGTTAATATGGTTGCCGAAGGCGAGATAGAATACAAAAAAACGGTTAAGTCTGCTCGCAAAAAATCAAAAGATGAATTCTTTTCTTCTAAAAAGTAATTGATGAAGATATTTTTGGATGCAAATGTTCTCGTTTCAGTATTGAATAAAGAATATCCACTTTTCACCTATTCATCAAGAATTCTAAGTTTGGCTTCACACCGTAAATTTGAATTTTACACTTCTCCGCTTTGTTTAGCGATTGCGTTTTATTTTGCGGAGAAGAAACACAAAACGCAGTTGGCCAAACAGAAAATTGATTTGCTTTGTCAGTACTTAAAAATTGCTGGCGATACACCAAGTGGGGTTTTTGATACCCTATCTAATAAATCAATTCATGATTTCGAAGATGGATTGGAATATTATGCCGCGTTATCGGTTGATTGTACATGCATCATCACTGAGGATATTGAAGATTTTTATTTCGCTGACATCGAAGTGATTAACTGTCAGGAGTTTTTTAGACGGCATTTGTTAAATTAACTAGGGATGGTGAAGGCTGCGACATTAATCAGGAATCTTGAATAATAATAAATTCCTCGATTTACCCCCACAATTTACTCCACCAGCTTTCTTTAAAACCAATGTACAAGCCATCCTCCCTCAATTCTGTAGGAAAAATGTTAATATAATCGCCTTGGCCCTCCGCTCCTCTTCCTGTTTCCAAATTGTATGCATAGCGATGGATAGGACATACAAGCTGACCATTTTTGCACCAACCGCCTCCAAAATTTCCACCCGCATGTGGGCAAAAAGATTGAGTTGCATAAATTTTACCAGCAGTTTTAATGATGCATACTTGTTTTCCATTCACTGCGATTGTTTTAATCGAATCAAAAGTTGGAATTTGGGCGGTATTTAAAACTTTAAACCATTGCATATTCCAAAAATACAGCAAATAAATATCAGTGTTATTTCATCTTTGCATTAAATTTTAAAAGAGGAACTGCTACACCATATTTTTTTAGGATATTTGCATCCTCAAAAATGAAACAGGAAATACCAGAAGACGGCACATTGCTTCCATTAATGGAAGAATTTTATACCATACAAGGCGAAGGATTTAATACTGGAAAAGCGGCTTATTTTATTCGTTTGGGTGGTTGCGATGTTGGTTGCCATTGGTGTGATGTAAAGGAGAGTTGGGACGCCAATTTGCACCCGCTTACTCCATCAGACGTAATTGTCGATCATGCAGACCAGTACCCTGGAAAAGCCGTTGTAATTACAGGTGGTGAACCCTTAATCTACAACTTAGATTATTTAACCAATAAGCTAAAGGAAAGGGGTATTCTAACTTTTATTGAAACTTCTGGTGCTTACCCGCTTTCAGGCAATTGGGATTGGATTTGCTTATCGCCTAAAAAGTTTAAAGCACCGCGTCCAGACATTACTCCGTTTGCTCACGAGCTCAAAGTTATTGTATTCAATAAAAGTGATTTTAAATGGGCTGAAGAATATGCTGCAATGGTATCGCCAACATGCAAATTATATTTACAGCCGGAGTGGTCGAAATCAAAAGAAATTACTCCGCTCATCATTGATTATGTAATGGCAAACCCAAAATGGGAAATTTCTTTACAAACGCATAAATTTTTAAATATTCCATAAATAGTTTACATTAGCTTTAACCAAATGTTGATGTAATGAAACTTCGCTTACTCCTTATCTTTAGCGTACTAAGCCTTTATTGCTTTGGCCAATCATCCCCAAATAAAAAAGCACAAAACTTGTTTGAAAAAGCTAATCCAGCTTTACAGAAGCAAAATTATACGGAGGCTACGCAATTCTTAGAAAGTGCTGTACAGGCAGATCCTCAATTTCAGGTTGCCTATATCGTACTGGCAGATGTTTATAAAATTCAAAAGAAATATCCAGAAGCAAAATCTGCTTACCAGAAAGCAATCGATATCAATAAAAATGTTCCCCCAGATGTACTGTTTGGTCTGGCCGAAACTGAATTTGCAACAACCGAATATATTAAGGCTAAACAGCACTTTACGGAATTCTTGGCTTCAGATAAATCATCTGATAAAACCAGAAAAGCCAAAAAATATCTGCTCGATTGTGATTTTGCAGTTGAAGCCATAAAAAAGCCAGTAAAATATACGCCATACAATTTGGGTAAGAATGTGAATACCACTGATGCTGAATATTTTCCAGCGCTTACAGCCGATGGAGAAACGCTCATTTTTACGCGACAAATAAATGGTAATGAAGATTTTTGGACAGCTCAGTTTAAAAATAACTCCTGGAACCTTGCTACTCCACTATCCAACAAAATCAATACATCAAAGTATAATGAAGGTGCTCAAACGATATCACCAGACGGTAAATACCTTTTTTTTACAGGTTGTAATCGTCCGGATGGATTAGGGAGATGCGATATTTATGTGTCTCATCGTGAAGGTAAAGATTGGGGCGAACCTTACAACGTTGGTTCACCTGTAAATTCAGAGTACTGGGAATCTCAGCCTGCGATCAGTCCTGATGGAAGAACGCTCTACTTTATTAGCAATAGACCTGGTGGTTCTGGCGGATATGATATTTGGAAAAGTACAATAACAGATGATGCTAAATGGGGACCTGCAATCAATTTAGGTGCTGACATCAATACAGCCTATGATGAGAATACACCTTTCTTGCATGCCGATGGAAAAACGCTCTACTTCTCTTCTGATGGTTGGCCAGGTTTCGGAAATAAAGATATATACTTTAGCCGAATAGATGAAGCTGGTAAGTGGCAAAAACCCAATAATATTGGCTATCCCATTAACTCTTTTGAAGATGAGAGTGGCTTAATTGTTAGTGCTGATGGAAACTTGGGGCTATTTTCTTCTAATTTGAAAGATGGGTTTGGTGGGCAGGATATTTATAGTTTTGGAATTCCAGAACTGGCTAAACCGCTGAAAATTACATATGTAAAAGGTACGGTGAAAGATAAGGACAGTCATAAAACCATAGAAAGTAATGTGCAAGTAATTGATTTAAAGACGAATAAAACTGTTTTTGATGATTATACAGATGCAGAAACAGGGCAGTTTTTAGCAGTTATGCCTGTTGGAAGCAACTACATGTTTAACGTAAGTGCAGAAGGCTATTTGTTTTATTCAGAAAACTTCGAATTAAAAAGTGGCGACATTAATAAACCTTATCAAATTGAAGTGAGTATTGAAAAGATAAAAGCGGGAGCAAATGTAACTTTAAGAAATATTTTCTTTGATACCAATAAGTACAATCTTTTACCTCCATCAATTAAAGAATTGGAAATTTTGATTAATTTTTTAAATGAGAATGAAAAAGTAAATATCGAAATTCAAGGCCATACTGATAATGTGGGGGATGATAAATTAAACGAAAAACTATCTTTGAATAGGGCAAGTGCTGTTTACGATTATCTAGTTAAAAATAATATAGATCAAAAAAGACTTACCTTTAAAGGCTTCGGAGAAACAAAACCGATTGCGGACAATAAAACAGAATTAGGCAGAAAAAATAACCGAAGAACATCATTTTTCATTACAAAAATCTAACATGTCTCAAAACTATAACAACCACAAAAGATTTTACCCACTGTTCCATTTCATAACCATACCCCTCACTGTGCTTGGCTTGGGTTTGGCTATTTATACCGTAATATCTATACCAAACATAGTTACTGGTTTAATTGCTTTAGCTTTTGTATTGATATTGTTTACAGCCTTTATGGCACGAATGTTTTCGTTAAAGGCACAAGATAGGGCCGCAAGAGCCGAAGAGAAATTGCGCTATTTCATATTATCTGGCAAACCTTTACCCGCACAGCTTAGGTTGAGGCAAATTATAGCGCTCCGATTTGCGAGTGATGATGAACTAATATCTTTGGTTGATAAAACGCTTTCGGGCAATTTATCTCCGCAGGAAATCAAAAAAGAGATTAAAATGTGGCGTGGCGATTACCACAGGATATAATTTTATAGTTGCTGTGATGGATCAGTTCAAGTTTATTAGCCCTTCAAGAAGATAAAAATAGAACAGAATTAGAACTTTTTACCCTTCATTACCTTAATCTCTGAACCTTCTGCCAACATAACCGAATCTGGCTGGACACCATTCAGAAATGCAAAATCATTTCCATAATTTGCAGTAAAATCTACGTCAATTTTGAAATCCTGAACCGGATAGACTTTCCATCTCGGATGTTCTACGCCATACTCAGAAGTTCTATTGGGTCCTATTTTTGTGTAGCCCCAATAATGCTCAGTGATAAATTCTTCTTCGCTACCCGCTGGAATATCTATTGCATTTGAATCGGCTTTGACATAAAATTTATTCCATATTCTATTTTTCCAAAGATAATCTACCTCAATTTGATGTTCTTGTTCAATCCAAACATGCTTCATGGGCAAGGTTTGATATTTTTCTTTATAGATGGTATTTGCAACAAAAGTTATGGCGGGCAAAGGAACGATTTCTTTGATGAATACGGCGCCCCGTTTTAAAACTCCATTATCGTAATACTTCACATAAAAGCGCAGGTTAACCTCCTCAAAGTTAGTATGGTATGGAATATTGATACCCCTCAATTTTACATTTAGAAACATAAAACCAACCAAGCTTACATAAAACTTCCCTTGCCAGTCATCTAGCTCGGTATGTGGAGGTAAATATTTCTTTAAAATTTCGGCGTCAACAGCGTACTGTGCTAAAGCCAATTTACGCCATTCTGCCGTGAGGAATACTTTTGAATTGTTCAATTTATAAAATTGCTTGTCTAATTCTAACCAACTTAGTTAGAGTTTCTTCTAATAAATCTAAATGCAACATGTTTGCGCCATCAGATTTTGCGTTTGCTGGATCGGGGTGTGTTTCGATAAATAAACCATCCGCCCCTACTGCAATAGCTGCTTTTGCAATGGTTAAAATCAGCTCAGGTTTCCCACCTGTAACGCCACTACTTTGGTTCGGCTGTTGTAGAGAATGTGTACAATCCATCACCACCGGTACACCAAAACTTTGCATTTCTGGCAAACCTCGGTAATCTACAATTAAATCTTGATAGCCAAAGGTGTTGCCCCTATCGGTTAAAATCACTTTATCATTACCGGCTTCTTTCACCTTTTCTACAGCAAACTTCATTGAGCCAGCTGAAAGAAATTGACCCTTTTTAACATTAACCACTTTTCCGGTGTGGGCGGCAGCAATTAATAAATCGGTTTGGCGACACAAAAATGCCGGTATTTGCAGCACATCTACATATTCGGCAGCCATTGCAGCTTCGCCGCTTTCATGAATATCTGTAACCGTTGGCACGTTAAATTCTCTACCAATTCTTTCTAAAATTCGTAATGCTTTTTCGTCGCCAATTCCAGTAAACGAACTTCCTTTACTTCTATTCGCCTTGCGGTAAGAGCCTTTAAAAATGTATGGAATCTGCAGTTTATCGGTTATTGTAATGATTTTTTCTGCTATCCTCATTGCAATATCCTCACCTTCGATTGCACATGGACCAGCCATCAAAAAGAAATTTCCAGACTGTGTGTTTTTTATATTATCTAAATAGTTAAGCATAATTGATTTTTCAGATTTGAGCGCTCTGTATTCGAGAGACTCAACTCTATTTTTAGTTTCCTAATTCGGACATAAATTTGATTCTCATCAATTGAATCTCTTCTCTGGTATAATCGGTTTCACCAAGTTCATTCAGCGCTTCGTCAATGGAATCACTCTCCGCTGCTCTAAAATAATCGAAAACTTCATCCTGCCTATCATCATCAATCACTTCATCGATGAAATAGTTCAAATTAAGCTTTGTTCCCGAATTAACGATAGATTCAACTTCCTTTAGAATTTCTTCGTAGGTAATTCCTTTTGAATCGGCGATGTCTTCCAAACCAATCTGTCTATCTATGTTTTGGATGATCGAAACCTTCATTTGCGATTTATTGGCCTGTGTTTTTATAATCAGGTCAATTGGACGCTCTACATCATTATCTTCCACATATTTTTTAATGAGATCGATGAAAGGTGTTCCAAATTTCATCGCTTTTCCAGAGCCTACCCCAGAAATCTGACGCAGTTCTTCCATCGTTATTGGATAATGCGTACACATTTCTTCTAAAGATGGATCTTGGAAAACAACAAATGGTGGGACGTTTTTTTGCTTAGCGATTTTCTTGCGAAGATCTTTCAACAAGAGCAAAAGTTGGTTATCCAACGTTCCAGAACCGTGCTTTACTTCATCCTCATCATCATCTGTACCGCTTTCAATCGGCTCGTTTAACAGAAATTTTAAGCTATATGGATTGATGATGAAATCTTTCCCTTGCTTCGTTAATTTCAGCAGACCATAGTTGTCTATATCCTTGAATAGGTAGTTGTTTAAAACAGCTTGGCGAACGATTGATTTCCACATCAACTCGCCATCTTGTTTGCCAATTCCAAACTCAGGTAATTTACTGTGTTCGTATGCAATGGTTTGAGCCGTTTCTAATCCAAGAAAAACATTCAATAAATGTACATCATCAAATTTCTCGCCCGTGCTTTCGATAAACTTTAATAAGATTGATAGGTGCTGTTCTGCATCAAACTGCTTTTTAGGTTTTTTGCAATTGTCGCACATGCAATTACAACCCGTTTCATTAAAGTTTTCGCCGAAGTAATGCAAAATTTGCTTCCTTCTGCAAACGCCAGATTCAGCATAATCAATAACCTCTTTCAAAATTTGAGTACCGATTTCCCGTTCAGAAACAGGTTTATCTTTCATAAACTTTGCGAGCTTATCTACATCCTTCTGAGCGTAAAAAGCGATACAAACCCCTTCTCCACCATCCCGACCGGCTCTACCAGTTTCTTGGTAATAACCTTCCATGCTTTTGGGTACATCATGGTGAATTACAAATCGAACGTCGGGTTTGTCGATGCCCATACCAAAAGCAATTGTTGCCACAATTACCTCTGCATCTTCCATTAAGAAACGATCTTGAGTATCGGCCCTAACCTTTGGATCTAAACCAGCATGGTAAGGTAGAGCACTTATTCCGTTAAGGTTTAAAGCTTCCGCAACCTCTTCTACTTTTTTACGGCTTAAACAATAAATAATACCAGATTTACCTGGATTCGATTTAATGTATTTTATAATTTCTTTCGTAATGTCTCTTTTTGGGCGGATTTCATAAAATAGGTTCGGCCTGTTAAAAGAAGATTTAAACAGGGTGGCTTCTGTCATTCCAAGATTTTTAACAATATCTTGTTGAACTTTTGGCGTTGCTGTAGCCGTTAATGCAATAATTGGAATGTTATCGCCCAAGCCACTAATTACCTGCCTTATTTTGCGGTATTCCGGCCTGAAATCGTGTCCCCATTCAGAAATACAATGGGCTTCATCAACCGCAACAAAAGAAATTTTGATGAGATTTAGAAAATCGATGTTATCTTGTTTGGCCAACGATTCTGGCGCAACGTATAATAATTTAGTTTGACCACTTAAAAGATCAGACTTAACTTGTGTAATTTCAGATTTGTTTAGTGATGAATTTAGAAAATGGGCGATGCTGTCATTTCCACCAAAAGCCCGCAATTGGTCAACTTGGTTTTTCATTAAAGCAATTAGCGGTGAAATCACTATAGCTGTTCCTTCGCTCATTAAAGCTGGTAATTGATAGCATATAGACTTCCCTCCGCCCGTTGGCATTATAACAAAAGTATTGTTGCCTTCTAAAATATTTGTTATGATCGACTCCTGATCACCTTTGAAATTATCAAACCCAAAGAAATTTTGCAGGTTATCAAATAACGACTTTTTCACGTCCATTTTGTGTAATAAAATATGCGATGCTATTTTTGTATCCAAAATAACATAATTTTACAAGAATTTCAAGTATTAACAGACAATTTTTTTCTCTTTGAAAAGTAAAAAATCAATTATCCAATCCGCTGTAAGCACATTAGAGCTTGAGGCAGCCGCAATTTTAAATGTTGCAAAGAATCTAAACGATGATTTCGAAAAAGTGGTATCCACTATTTTAGAATGCAATGGTCGTGTGGTGGTAACTGGAATTGGTAAAAGTGCCATTATCGCTCAGAAAATTGTGGCTACATTTAACTCGACAGGCACGCCTGCCATTTTTATGCATGCTGCTGATGCCATTCACGGAGATTTGGGTATGATCCAACGAAACGATGTTGTAATCTGCTTATCAAAAAGTGGCAACACGCCCGAGATCAAAGTTCTAACCCCCCTCTTAAAGGCATCAGGAAATAAATTGATTGGCATGGTTGGCGCGCTCAACTCTTTTTTAGCCGATCAAGCGGACATGGTTTTGAATACTTCGGTAGATAAAGAGGCTTGCCCACACAATTTAGCTCCAACTACCAGTACAACAGCACAGTTGGCCATGGGCGATGCACTTGCAATTTGTTTGTTAGAATGTAGAGATTTTAATGAATCTGATTTTGCAAAATACCATCCAGGGGGCTCTTTGGGTAAAAAATTATACCTGAAGGCTAGAGATTTAGCACTATCCAACGAAAAGCCATCCATCCATCCTAAGGCATCTGTTAAGGAAGCCTTAATCGAAATTAGCAAAAACCGTTTGGGTGCAGTTGCTGTTATTGATGCTGAGAATAGAGTGATAGGCGTAATTACTGATGGGGACATCAGGAGAATGCTTGAAAATTACTCGAATATTGAACACTTAAAAGCCGAGGATATTATGGGGAAAAACCCTAAAAGTATTCAGTTCGACGCACTCGCTGTTGATGCTCTTGCTTTAATCAGAGAAAATAGCATCACACAGTTGCTAGTTCTAGAACAAAATACTTACTTTGGCATAATCCATTTGCACGATCTTTTAAACGAAGGGATTGTGTAATTTTAACTTATATAATGAACAAAGATTTTTATGCCTTAATTATGGCTGGGGGCGTCGGAAGCCGCTTTTGGCCAGTGAGCAGAACTGAATACCCTAAACAGTTTATTGATTTTTTTGGAGTTGGAAAAACCCTAATCCAAAGTACTTACGAAAGATTTTTAGAAATCTGTCCACCAGAAAATATTTTTATCGTAACCAATGAAATCTATTCGGATCTGATAAGGGAGCAAATTCCTCAGTTAAGCGATAACCAGATTTTAGCTGAGCCGCTGATGCGAAACACAGCACCTTGCGTGGTTTACGGAAGCATGAAAATTTATGAGCTTAACCCAAATGCTACCATTGTTGTAGCGCCTTCTGATCATACCATTGCAGATTTAGGTGGTTTCGTTAAATCAATAGCCCAATCTCTTGATGCCGCATCGAAAAATGATTGCTTAATTACATTAGGCATTAAACCCAACCGTCCTGATACAGGCTATGGTTACATCCAACATACCGATTATGTTTTAAATACGGATGCCGACCTACATAAGGTTAAAACATTTACCGAGAAACCAAATCTAGAGCTTGCGAAATCGTTCTTATCAAGTGGAGATTTTCTTTGGAATGCCGGGATTTTTATATGGTCAGCAAAATCAATTCTATCTGCGTTCGAAAAATATTTGCCCGATATGTATGAGATTTTCAATCTTGGCCGTGCAGACTTGAACGGTGTTGGAGAAAGAGCCTTTATAAACAATGCCTATTTTCAATGCACCAACATCTCTATAGATTTTGGAATTATGGAAAAAGCAGATAATGTATATGTACTTCCTTCTGATTTTGGTTGGTCTGACTTAGGTACCTGGGCTTCCATTTACGAAATGGCCGACAAGGATTATGTTGGTAATGCAGTAATTCCTTCTGAACAGGTAATCATGTTCGACTCATCAAACTGCATGGTAAATGTACCCAAAGACAAGTTGGTTATTTTGAATGGTTTACATGATTATATTGTGGTAGAAAATAACAATATGTTGATGATTTGCCCACGCGATGAAGAACAAAAAGTAAAAGAATTTGTGGCCGAGGTTAAATCTCGTTTTGGAAATAAGTTTATTTAAGTTTTAACAACCATGGGTAATTTTCCTTGGGTTTAAACCTAAAAGAAAAGGTTCGTGCAGTAGTTGGTACGAACCTTTTCTTTTTACGCATTGTTTAGTGTCGCAGTACCAAAAAAATGCAATCCGTCCTCTGAATTTATTTCAGCATCTTAACCGACCTTAAAATAGGTTTACCCTTATGCGCATTGAAAACAGCTCTAAAAACCCAGCTAAGACCCTGAAATAAATTCAGGGTGACGATACCTTAAACCCATCCATCATGCAGAATAAACAATCCGTCATGCTGAATTTATTTCAGCATCTTAATGGGATCAAAATTGGTTCGCCATTATGCCCAACGAAAATACATTTAAAAACCCAGCTAAGACCCTGAAATAAATTCAGGGTGACGATACCTTAAACCCATCCATCATGCAGAATAAACAATCCGTCATGCTGAATTTATTTCAGCATCTTAATCATTATTGTTTAAATTTATTATTTCTCCTTTAGGGATTAAACCGACTCGCATTATAGACTTTTTTAAAGCGCTCGCTGTCTTACCGCTTCGTATAAGATTACGCCTGCAGAAACAGAAACATTTAGTGATTCTATTTTACCGGCCATTGGAATTTTCGCCAAATGATCGGCAACGCGAAGTAGATCATTGGAAATCCCCTCATCTTCTGATCCCATTACAATTGCAGTTGGAAGGGTATAATCTGGGGCATAAATTAAATCATTCGTTTTTTCTGTACAGGCAACAATTTGCAAACCGCTTTCCTGCAAAAATAAACAGGTTTTATGGAGGTTGGAGTGTCTGCAAATCGGAATACTAAATAAGGCACCTGCCGATGTTTTTATCGCATCTGCATTGATTTGTGCAGCGTTTTTCAAAGGTACAACAATTGCATGAACACCCACACACGCCGCTGTTCTGGCAATTGCACCCATGTTTCTAACATCGGTAACGCTGTCCAAAACCAAAACTAAAGGAACTTCTCCCCTTTCGAAAACGGCAGGAACAATGTCCTCGATATTTTGATAGGTAATGGGTGAAATTACCGCAATTACGCCCTGATGGTTTTTTTGAGACATTCTATTCAACTTTTCTACCGGAACCGAATTTAAGGGAATAAGCGTGCCTACCAAAAGTGCTTTTAATTCTAGAAATAACTCACCAGCCAAGCCACGTTGCAAATAAATTGTTTCAATATCCCTACCTGCTTTAACAGCTTCAATAACGGCTCTGATACCAAAAACAAATTCATTATTTTCTTTTGCGCGTTGCGGTCTTCTAAAATTATCCATGTTTTTAAATTGTTAGGCAAAAGTATTCAAATAAATGTTTTAGCCCTAATCTATCTCATTCTTATTAACATTTAATTGTTTAAAATTTGTTTTGAAATTTAAAATGATCAATAAATTAATCTGATTATGCTTCAATTTGTTAACAAACAACTAAAAACTTCTTAAAACAATCGGGACAAAATTTAACTACTTTTGTTTTATGATTAACGATAACGAACAGGGCGGAAAGAATAGCATCATATCCAGAAAAGCCAGATTAGGCAATACGGTAAGTTCTATGGGCAAATTACCCCCTCAAGCATTGGATTTAGAAGAGGCCGTTTTGGGCGCCCTAATGCTCGAAAAAGATGCTTTATCTGCCGTTATTGATATTTTGAAACCTGAAATTTTTTATCAGGAATCTCATCAGAAAATTTTTGAAGCCATTCATCTCTTATTTGAGAAATCAAAACCGGTTGATATTTTAACGGTTACAGCCGAATTAAGGCAACTTGGTACTTTAGAAATGGTTGGTGGTGCTTACTACATTACCAATTTAACCAATCGTGTAGCTTCTGCGGCAAACATCGAATATCATGCAAGGATTATCTCCCAAAAATATATACAACGGGAACTGATTCGCATTTCTACAGACATCATTACCAATGCTTATGAAGATACCACGGATATTTTCGATTTATTAGACCATGCCGAAAAAGGACTTTTCGATATTGCTCAAAACAATCTGCGTCGCGATACGCAGAAAATGGACGATATTATTAAACAATCCTTAGCCACATTAGAAGAACTTAGAACTAAAACGGATGGACTAACCGGAGTTCCGACAGGTTTTACGGGCTTGGATCGAATTACAGGTGGTTGGCAGAAGCAAGATTTGGTGATCATCGCAGCACGTCCGGCAATGGGAAAAACCGCATTTGTGTTAACGTGTGCACGAAATGCTTCTGTTGATTTTCAAAAACCAACAGTGGTGTTCTCTTTGGAGATGTCGTCTGTTCAGTTGGTTAATCGTTTGATTTCTGGTGAAGCTGAAATTGAACAAGAGAAAATCAGAAAGGGAAATCTCCAAGAATGGGAATGGCAACAAATGCACAGCAAAATAGGCCGTTTAACCGAAGCTCCACTCCTAATTGATGATACCCCAGCATTAAATATTTTTGAATTTAGGGCAAAGTGCAGAAGGTTGAAATCTCAATACGACATTCAGTTGGTTATAGTCGATTACTTGCAGTTGATGCACGGTAAAGGCGAAGGCAAAGGTGGCGGTAACCGTGAGCAGGAAATTGGTAGTATTTCGAGAGCTTTGAAATCCGTAGCGAAAGAATTGGATGTGCCTGTTTTAGCGCTATCTCAATTGAGTCGTGCGGTGGAAAGCAGACCTGGTTTACAAGGGAAAAGACCAATGCTTTCAGATTTACGTGAGTCTGGGTCAATTGAGCAAGATGCCGATATGGTACTTTTCTTATACCGACCAGAATATTATGGCATTACCGAAGATGAGCAAGGTCGTTCTCAGGCGGGTATCGCGGAGGTAATTATTGCAAAACACCGTAACGGTGAAACCGGAATTGTTCCGCTTAAATTCGTTGGTAAGTTTGTTAAGTTTGTCGATTTGGAAGAAGATTTCAGCGCACCATCTTCATTCGCTTCAGATAGCCCATCTTCTGGAATGTACCCATCTCAAGATTTTGAAAAGCAAAGCAATGTAATTATTCGTCCTTCAAAAATGGATGATTATAATGATGAAGAACCGCCATTTTAAAAATGCTAGGTTGTAAAATAAAAAAGGAAAATGCGAAACACATTTTCCTTTTTTTGTTTAAAAGCGGTGACTTTTTTAAAAAAGATAGCCAATAAAAATACCTATCAAGACAATTACAGGCGGGCTTATCTTTGTGAAATTTAATAAAAGAAAAGTAGCTAACATTATGCCCAAAAAAAGCCAATTAAAGCCCATAGGAATTAATAATAACACAAATGCTGCGATGATAAAGCCAACACTTACCGCATTAATTCCCGACAAGCTGTGGCGGATTCTAGAAATTTTCTTCAAATCATCCCAAAATGGAACAATAAACAAAACCAGAATGAGCCCAGGTAGATTAATTCCAATTACACCAATAAGGCCGCCCAAAATTTGTCCCCACATTCCATAACCAAAACTTTTCATGCTTAGTGCACCAAGGTAACTTGTAAATGAAAACGTTGGCCCTGGCAATGCTTGTTGAAGTGCATAGCCTGATAAAAAACCAGAAGCCTGTAGGTAATGCTTCATTTGCACAAACTCGGTAAACATGAGCGGAACGAGTACCTGCCCCCCTCCAAAAACCAAAATACCGTTACGATAAAAGTTTTCCAATAAACGAATGGGTAAACTAAAGGGCGATGTTCTATTGATAATTGCACCTACCAAGGCGAAGAGCAGTAATGCACCAAGAAAATAAATCAACTTTCTGGGGTTAATATTCGAGAATAACCTAACGCGTAAATCAGCCTCCTCTTTAGGCGTTTCTATCGCAGATGAAATCATACCGCCCACCAAAATGGCAATTGGAAATACGTATGCATTTCTAAGTACAAAAGTGGCAATTACGGATCCAATGGCTAGGAAGATAGAAACCTGAGTTTTTAAAACCTTGTTTCCCAATTTATACGCCCCATAACCCACAATGCCTAAGGCGATGGGTTGAATGTATTCGAGAACATCATTAAACTTTTGCTTTTGATCCAGCAAAGCATAGCTTATGGCCGCAAGGGTCATGATTGCGGCAGTAGGCAAAATCCATATGATAAATGTAATAATGGCCAGTTTGAGTTTTCCAACCTTCCAAGCAATACCCACAAGCGTTTGGGTAGATGCCGGGCCAGGCAAAACTTGAGCTAAAGCGTTCAACTCAAGTAGTTCCTCTTCAGAAATGAATTTCGTGCTGTGCACAAAATATTTCAAAAGAAGCGCCAAATGCGCTTGTGCTCCACCAAAAGATGTAAATGTAAAAAAGATTACATTCCGAATAAATAGCCATTGCTTTTTGGCGTTCATTGGTTTTATCTGATTTTAAAATCGTTAAAGAACAAGCTTTGTCTATTACTCGTCCTCATAGTCTAATCCCGAAGCCGAGTTAAATGCACCTTGTAATTCCGAGAAAGCATGCATATCTCTTTTAGTTCTAGCCACTTCCATTCCTTTTGCATAAACTGAAATGGCTTGATCTTTTTGGTTGTCTTTCTCATATAGTTTACCCAAATGATAGTAAGTTCCAACATAATCCGGATGTTTATCCGTTAATTGAAGGTAAAAAGAATATGCTTTTTCCTTATCATTTTGGGCGTTATACTCTGTGGCTAAGGCATATAGTATAAATGGATCATTCGGATCACTTTCTAAAAACTCTAATAACTTACTCAAACGGCTAGATGACATTTTATTTCCTTGCTTTTTTAATTAAATTTGCAGAAAGACCTTATATATTTAAACATAATACTTATGAAAATATTAGTTTGTATCAGTAACGTGCCAGACACAACGACAAAAATAACTTTTACCAACGATAATACCGAATTCAATACTGCAGGTGTACAATATATTGTTAACCCTTACGATGAAATCGCCTTATCAAAAGCTATTGAGTTAACTGAAGGTGGTAAAGGTACGGTAACTGTAATTAATGTTGGAGAAGCGAGCAACGATCCAACCATTAGAAAAGCACTTGCAATTGGTGCAGATGACGCCGTGAGGGTTAATGCGAGCCCGCGTGATGCATACTTCGTGGCCAAGCAAATTGCAGAATACGCAAAAGATAAAGACTTTAATCTCATTTTAACCGGTCGCGAATCTATTGATTACAACGGAAATCAGGTTGCTGCAATGGTTGGAGAGTTTTTAGATATTCCATCAATTTCAATCATAAAAAAATTAACCGTTGATGGTGATACTGCCACTTTAGAAAGAGAAATTGAAGGTGGTAAAGAAGTTGTAACCGTATCTGGAAAATTTATTGCCAGTTGTGCTGAAGGTGTAGCAGAACCAAAAATTCCAAATATGCGTGGCATTATGAGCGCGAGAACAAAGCCGTTAAATGTGGTTGAAGCCGTTGCTATTGATGAAGTATCTAAAGTTACCAAATATGAAACCCCTGCCCCTCGCGGTCAAGTTAAATTGGTACCTGCAGATCAGACAGCGCAACTAATTGATTTACTGCACTCGGAAGCGAAGGTAATCTAAGCTCAAATTAAGCAAAACAAATAATCAAACCTTTTACAAGTCCTTTTCTAAGGATCTAGAAATAAATATATGTCAGTATTAGTATATGTAGAACAAGCTGAGGGTAAATTTAAGAAATCTGTTTTCGAAGCCGTTTCTTACGCCAAAGCCATTGCAGATCAACAATCTACCAATTTAACCGCAATTTCAATTGGTAATGTTGAAGAAAGTGAATTAAAGGCACTAGGGAAATATGGCGCTTCTAAAGTTTTGAATGTGAGCGCTGACCAGCTAAAGACTTTTGTTAATCAAGCCTATGCAAGTGTAATTGCCAATGCCGCCGAAAAAGAATCCGCAGATGTGGTTGTTTTATCTAACTCTTTCTCCGGTAAAGGTTTAGCGCCACGTATTGCAGTAAAACTTAAAGCTGGTTTAGCTGATGGTGCTGTCGAACTGCCATCAACTGATGGCAAGTTTTCCATCAAAAAAACCGCATTTTCTGGTAAAGCATTCGCAATTACAGAATTAACTTCTGCAAATAAGGTTATCGCCTTAAATCCAAATGCCTTTGGTGTTAAGGAAAATGCAGCTGATGCAGCCATCGAAAACTTTACCGCCGATGTTAAACAATCAGATTTAGGTACAGTTATAAAAGAAATTGTAAGGGCTACAGATAAAGTTTCCTTACCAGATGCGGAGTTGGTTGTTTCAGCAGGTAGAGGTTTGAAAGGACCAGAAAATTGGGGAATGATCGAAGAATTAGCAGGTTTGCTAGGCGCAGCTACTGCATGTTCTAAACCAGTTAGTGATGCAGACTGGAGACCGCACTCAGAACACGTTGGTCAGACCGGAATTTCCATCAGTCCGAATTTATACATTGCCATTGGCATCTCAGGTGCAATTCAGCATTTGGCTGGCGTAAGTTCATCAAAAGTTATTGTTGTAATCAACAAAGACCCTGAAGCACCTTTCTTTAAAGTTGCTGATTATGGAATTGTAGGTGATGCTTTTGAAGTTGTTCCTAAATTGATTGAAGCATTAAAAGCCCACAAAGCATAGTTTTGTCTGCCAGAGTTTGTTAAATACTGATTAACAGGGTTTAACAAACTCTCCACGACGCAAAATAATATGAAAAAAGTTAAATTAGATATTGTAGGTTTATCTTATAGCCAAACTCAATCTGGTGCCTATGCATTGGTTTTAGGAGAAGTTAATGGACGAAGACGTTTACCGATTATTATAGGTGCATTTGAAGCCCAAGCCATTGCGATAGAGATTGAAAAGATGACGCCAAGCAGGCCATTAACGCATGATTTATTTAAATCGCTTGCAGATACATTTAATTTAAGTATTCAAGAAATTATTATCTACAACCTTGTGGATGGCGTTTTTTACGCCAAGCTAATCTGTACAGATGGTAGAGCTACGCATGAAATCGATGCGCGAACATCAGATGCGATTGCCCTTGCCGTTAGATTTAATGCCTTAATTTATACTTACGAATTCATCTTAGCATCAGCAGGTATCGTTATTGAAGGTAATGATTTTCTTTTCCTAGAAAACATGGATAGCATTGCCAAAGAGCCGGATGCCGACATAACCCCCAGCTCTTCCAAATCTCAAGGATATGGCGATTTAACTTTGGAAGAATTACAATTAAAACTTCAACAAGCCATTGCAGATGAGGCTTATGAAAAGGCAGCAAGACTACGAGACGAACTAAATAAGCGGGGAACCTCTTAATGCTTACGCCCAAATTTTTCTACAATGATCTTTATATCGGTCACTGATTAGCTAAAACAAAAAAGACCCAAATTATTTCAAATAATTTGGGTTTATTTTTGAATTATGTTTTAAAATAGTTCTATATTCAACTTTTAATCAAAAATCAAACAAATCTATATGATGAATGTTAAGTTTCGCTTAACCATAATGAGTTTTATGCAGTTTTTTGTGTGGGGCGCATGGCTAATTACAATTGCGAATTATTGGTTTGGAACAAAACAATGGGATGGTACTCAATTTGGTGCAATTTTCGCTACCATGGGCTTTGCCTCGTTATTTATGCCCACATTAACGGGAATAATAGCAGATAAATGGGTTAATGCAGAAGTTTTATATGGCATACTTCACATCTTATACGCCGGTGTTTTATTTTATCTACCACAGGTAGAAAGTCCTAACGCTTTCTTTTGGACTATCTTGCTGGCCATGTGCTTTTACATGCCAACAATTTCGTTAAGTAACTCCATATCTTACACCACTTTAAAATCTGGAAATTTTGATGTTGTCAAAGATTTCCCACCAATAAGAGTTTGGGGCACAGTGGGTTTCATTGCCGCCATGTGGATTACTAATTTAACTGGAAACAAGGCAAGCGCTTACCAATTTTATATCGCGGGCTTTGGCGCCCTGTTACTGGGAATATATGCCTTTACCTTACCAAAATGTAAGCCAAGTAAGCTGATCGCAGAGAAAGCATCCTTAATCCAAACCTTGGGTTTAGAGGCCTTTAAGCTTTTTGCTAACTATAAGATGGCTTTGTTTTTTATATTTTCCATGTTTTTAGGCGGCGCTTTGCAACTCACAAATGCCTATGGAGATGTGTTTTTAGATGAATTTAAAAACTTTCCAAAATATGCAGATTCATTTGTAGTGAAATATTCGACCATCATCATGTCTATTTCTCAGGTTTCTGAAACGTTGTTCATCTTGGCAATTCCGTTTTTCTTGAAACGATTTGGCATCAAAAAAGTAATGATTATCGCTATGCTGGCATGGGTTTTCCGCTTCGGACTCTTTGCCTATGGAAATCCAGCGGGCAATTTATGGATGATTATTCTCTCTTGTGTAGTTTATGGAATGGCTTTCGATTTCTTCAATATTTCAGGTTCGTTGTTTGTAGAAACATCTACAACAGCCAAAACCCGTTCATCGGCACAGGGCATGTTTATGATGATGACCAATGGGTTTGGTGCCGTTTTTGGAAGTTTGGTATCTGGCTGGATGATTGATAAGTACTTCACCAAAACTTTCACTTCAATAGAAGCAACGTCTGCATTCGTAGGTGCAGATCCAAGCAATAATCATTTACTTAACTTTGTAAAAAGCCAAGGTGTAAGTATTTTAAATAATGGTACTTTCGATAAAGCCATACATATGAAAGATTGGCACAGCATCTGGCTCTCTTTCACCATTTACGCATTAATAATTACCGTATTATTTGCGCTGTTATTTAAGCACAAGCACACCAGAGCCGAAGTAGAAGCTATCGAAGCCATTAGTCACTAAATTAAATCTCTCTAAATCCCCTATGTCAGCCGGTAAGTATAGAAAAGAACAGAATTGCCTAAATTGTGGAGCACATGTAGAAAAACATTATTGCAGCAGCTGTGGTCAGCCTAATTTAGAGCTCAAAGAAAGTTTTTGGGGTTTTATAAGTCATAGTATAGCACATTACTTCCACTTTGATAATAAGTTTTTCCAGACCTTAACTCCGCTCCTAACAAAGCCAGGACAAGTTACGCTCGATTATTTGGCGGGCAAAAGAGCTCGCTATATTAATCCAGTGAGCATGTATATATTTGTGTCGATTGTTTATTTTTTAGTGGCGTATTCTCCAGAGCACAAGTCGAAGCAAACTCACGTCAACGTTAAAACAAGAAATGAACAAAAGGCAGTTTTAGACAGTGTTGATAAAGAACTTCAAAGTGCTGGAATAAAGGTTAAGGCACCGGCGATTGTAAACAAAGTTAAACAAGGCATACAGGAAGATTTAGATCAAGCAAGCTTTAAAGACTTGGGTTTTGAAGAACAAACACTTGTATTGGCCAATTTAAAGCGAGAAACTCAAACGAATAAATCAGACTCATTAGCCGAGGTTATTGAAAGCTTCACCACCATACATGATGAGCGAAATGATTCTACTTATGAGGCTTACCTATCCAGACAGAGTAAGTTGCCCATTTTACGTAAAGACAATTGGTTTGAACGTATGGTTAAAAAGCGTTCTATAACCTTCGGACAAAAATCTGAAGTGATTCAAGAAACCTTGGAGCACAATCGTCCAAAGCAATATTTCTTGCTCATGCCCCTACTTGCCTTGTTTATCATGTGGAATTTTAGGCGAAATCACATTTATTACCTCGATCATTTGATTTTCACCATACATGGAATGACTGCATACTTTGTGGTACAAATATTCACCGTACCAATTATCAAGTATATTTTAGGTGGAAGTGGTTTTATCAAAGGATTGATCGAACTCGCCGTTGTGGTATGGGTTTGTTGGTACATGTTTAATGCCCTTAAGATATTTTATCAGCGAAAAAAGGTTATTGGTAAGATGATTATGATTTTCTTGCTTTATGGTATAGCCATCGCAATTACAGAAACTGTGATGTTAAACATTATTTACTACGTAGCCGTTTAAAAACTT
The DNA here is from genome assembly GCF_003173595.1 of Pedobacter yonginensis. Lineage (GTDB taxonomy): Bacteria > Bacteroidota > Bacteroidia > Sphingobacteriales > Sphingobacteriaceae > Pedobacter > Pedobacter yonginense. The sequence goes on along the minus strand of NZ_QGNZ01000001.1, from coordinate 801,473 downwards.
ATAGCACATAAAAAAGCCTCTCAATTTCCTTAATTGAGAGGCTTTTCCGTTTAGTGATGACTTATTTTCTATCCTTTATGTCAACAAATTCCCTATCGGTTTCACCAACATAAATTTGACGAGGACGACCGATTGGTTCTTTATTTTCATGCATTTCTTTCCATTGAGCAATCCATCCTGGTAAACGACCTAAGGCGAATAACACGGTAAACATTTCTGATGGGAAACCTAAAGCGCGGTAAATTATTCCGGAATAGAAATCTACGTTTGGATACAATTTACGATCGATGAAATATTGATCTGTTAAGGCTGCTTCTTCTAATTTTTTGGCTATTTCTAAAATTGGATCGTCGATACCTAAGTTTTCTAAAATATCATCGCAAGCTTTTTTAATGATTTTAGCTCTAGGATCAAAGTTTTTATAAACCCGGTGTCCAAAACCCATCATGCGGAACGAATCGTTTTTATCCTTTGCCTTGTTAATCCATTTTTCTGTATCACCACCATCGGCTTTAATTAATTCAAGCATATCAATTACCGCTTGGTTTGCTCCGCCATGAAGTGGTCCCCATAAAGCTGCAATCCCCGCAGAAATAGATGCATATAAATTACAATCTGATGAGCCTACAATTCTGACCGTTGATGCAGAACAGTTTTGCTCGTGATCGGCATGGAGAATAAGCAATTTATTCATTGCACTAACCACAATCGGGTTTACATCATAATCTTCGGTACGCTGGCCAAACGTCATCCAAAGGAAATTAGTAACATAGTCGTATTTATTTTTTGGATAAATAAGCGGGTGACCCAGTGATTTTTTATAGATGAAGGAAACGATTGTAGGCAATTTTGCCAGCAATTTAATTATCGTTAAATCTTGTTCTTCTGCAGTTTGATTTGGTTTTAAACACTCTGGATAAAATGTAGAAAGTGAGAAGATTAGAGAACCCAATTGACCCATTGGATGAGATCTTGATGGATAGCCATCGAAGAACTTTTTCATGTCTTCATGTATCAGCGTATGTTTACTGATTTCGGATTGAAAGCCATCTAACTCTTGTTGAGTTGGCAAGTTGCCATAAACGATTAAATATGCAACTTCTAAAAAGCTAGATTTTTCAGCCAGTTGCTCGATAGAATAACCTCTATATTTTAAGATTCCTTTTTCTCCATCTAAGAAAGTGATTTTGCTTTTGGTGGAACCGGTATTTTTGAAACCAGTATCCAAAGTAACAAAACCCGTTAAATCTCTCAATTTTGAAATATCAATGGCCTTTTCGTCTTCTGTTCCTGTAATTACTGGCAATTCAATCGTCTTACCGTCAACTTTAATCTCTGCAATATCTGACATATTATTCTATTGTGTTTATAGCTCTCTAAATTATATAAAAATTAGTATTCGTGCATAGCAAATCTGTTAAATAAATGTGAAATATTAGTCAAAAACACGTAACAATCATGCTTAATTTAACCCAATTTCTATGCTATTTTGCTTTTATTTCTTCAACCACTCTCCCGCACTCCAGCATATCTTTTCCGTAGTAAGGATTTTTAATCTCTTTATTGGCTGATAACCAATCTCCACCATCGCCATTATTGGCCATAGGGCAATGGTGAATATAGATAGTTCCTGCTGTAACATCGGTACTTTTAAATAATCCGATTAGATCGGCACTTAAAACCGTGAAATCCTTTCTCTGCGACTTTAAATCTGAAACCGTTGCGATTTTTTTTGCTACACCAGCCGTCAATTCGCAGCCTTTATAATCTGCTAAACTGGTTTGTAAAGATGAAGCAGCTTTTTGCACTTCAATAGAGTCTGATTGTACAAGGGCATTTTTAAGATCAATGTATTGGGTAAAAATTGCTGATGCCGTTTTATTTTTTAAGGATACTGTTTGTTCTACAACTGAAGAATCTTTACCTGTACTATTGGCGGTTTCTGACGACTTATTTTTTGCTGGATTGCAGGCCATCAAAGTAGCTAAAATGGCGATTCCGAATATTCGTTTCATGCTATTTGGTTTTGTGCTCAAAATAGCAATTAAAATATTAAAACAATAAAAAAAGCCCTACAAATTGCAGGGCTTCCAAAATATATGATGATTAAATTATAGTTTGAAGTTGTAACCGATTCTTAAAGCATATTGACCGGTTTGTCTGAAATATGTAGTTGAAGCGCTATCGTTAACATAACCTTCATATCTTACGCCGATGTCTAAACCATTATTCCACTCGTAACCAAAACCACCTGAATAGATGAAGTTTGTTTTAGCACCATCTTGGATACCAAAACCAGCACCAGCTTCAGTAGCTAGATACATTCTTTTAATAGCAAACACTTTAACACCACCTTTAGCAGCGATAAAATCTGGATCTACAGTATTGTTTCTGCTCATTAATTTTGTGTAACCACCAGATGCTGTTACCGCTACATCTTTAGTTAAATCCCACTGTAGTTTCAAATCCGCACCATAAGAATAATCCATTGGAGATTTATCTCTAAATAACCCACCGTTAATACCTACACCAACTTTAAATCCCATACCGCTATCCATCATGGTAGAAGTAGTAGTCATAGTTTCTGTAGTTTGTGCCTTTAAATTTGTCGTCGTAAATAAGGCAAGTGCAGCAAAAGATGTTGCAAAAATTTTAGTAATTGTTTTCATTTTAGATACTTTAAGTTAATAATTAAGGGTTTTGGTATATATACGATAAAACAGGTGATCTGGATTTATTTTAGTTTCATTTTTTTCAGAATCTTCTAAAACAAAAAATCCTCCGACTTGGGAGGATTTTTTGTTATTCGGCATTGTAAGCTTACAAGCTGAAACCGTAAGCTAAACGAAGACCGAAAAATCCGGTGCTTGTGCTGTTCTGAGCTAAACCTTCATATTTAACACCTAAATCTAGACCATTGCTCCATGCGTAACCAATTGCAGGAGAATACACGAAAGAAGTTCCTGAACCATCTTTAGTACCGAAACCAGCACCAAGTTCGGCCAAGCCATAAACGCCAGCACCTGTAGAGTTAAAGAAATATTTAACACCTGCTTTTACTGGAATATATCCGTAACTAGGAAAATCGATACCAGAGTTGCCGATTTCTTTGCCACTTAAGTGTGTATAACCTGCTGTAACTGGGATAGATAATTGTTTATCAATATCAAATTGGTAACGTAAATCAGCACCTAATGCAACACTATATGCATCGCTAGTTGGGATACCAGCCGTGATTCCTATACCTAATTTTTGAGTTTGTGCACTTGCGTTTGTAGTGATGAATAATGCCACAACAGCTGCTGAAGTAGCAAGAATTTTAGTAAATGTTTTCATTTTGAAATATTATTTTTTGAGTTAAACTAATATACAGCCACAATTACAAAAGATGTGCCAAATAGCCTTTTTTGGCACTTTTAAAACGTTTTATTGTGTCAGATGTAACTCATAAAAAACAATATTTATTTAGCTAAAACCTTTTGAATAATTGCTTGTTTTAAAAGGTTATTTGTGGTTGAAGCATCGAGCCAATTAATTGTAATTCCATCTTTCTCCATTTTTCTAAAAAAGGTGTTTTGTCGCTTAGCATATTGGCAAATCGCTGTTGCTAATCTAACTTTAAGTTCTGCAAAAGTCAGATTACCATGGAGATAGTTAACAATAAATTTATATTCCAACCCGTAATATATCAGCGCCTCGGCTGCAACCCCTTCTTCCAAAAGCTTTTCCACTTCTTGAATCATGCCTTCCTCGAACCGTTTATCCAACCTACTCGATATTTTAGCTGTCGTTACATCAATTTCATTTCTAAGGCCGAAAACAAGAGGTTTTAGTGGCGGCCTTTCTACCTCCTTTAGTGTATGATGTTTCAAATAGGCTACAACCTCTAGCGCTCGGATGATTCTTTTCTTTGAAGAAATGTCAACTTTAGTAAGATCTACAGCAGTGTTTGCGGATTTAAGCTGAAGAAGTAAATCTTCTTTTGAAATCAAATCCAACTCATTTCTAAGCGATTCATTTTTAGGAACGGCAGTGTAAGGTTGGTTTTGTAAAATGCTGTGAATGTACATACCAGTGCCTCCACACAAAATTGGAACTTTGCCTTTTGCTCTAATGGCTTCAAAAGCATTAAAGAAATCATTTTTAAAGGCATCTACATGGTAACGTTCGCCCGGCTCAAGAATATCAATTAGATGGTAGGGTATATCTTCACCGCCAATATTATACTCCGATAAATCCTTTCCGGTGCCAATATCCATGCGTTTAAAAATTTGCCGGCTATCACCACTGATAATCTCAGTATGGAGTTCTTTTGCAACAGAAACAGCAAGTTTTGTTTTACCCGAGGCGGTTGCGCCTAAAATTACGATTAGGTTATGCTCTGCCATTTAAAACTTCAATATATATTTTATGCTGCCTGTATTAAAAACTTGCAAGGTACTATTTTGGCTGTCAGCCTTATCTAATTGCCGTTGATAATCTTCATTTAAGATGAAAAACTGTGGTTCAAGGAAATTTTTGCATTCAAAACCTAGGGTGAGATAGGCCTCTCCTGCCGACCAATCTCGATCAGCATATGTCATTAAGTCGTTGGGCTGATGGGATTCGCGAAATGAGGAGATGAGTTTACTGAGTCCGCCTGATACGGAATAGCCAGCTTGTACAGCAAAACGTATAAGTTCGGCTGATTTGTAATGTTCAGTATGATTCATTTTGCGCAAAGCTGAAAATGTGGCCACGGCAACCAATTCTGTTTTAAAAAACAACCCTAACTTATATCGGCTGCTTACGTAACCCTGAAGATGGTTGGAATTGAGAAAGCTTTCTGCGAGGGGTTTGGTTAATTTTTCAATCTTCGTTTGGCGACCATGAATTTTTCTATTCACGCCCAAAATTGATTTCAGTCGCGCGATCACTTGTGTACTTTTGCTCAACCAAACATCTTCCCATAAATGTATGAGCTTAATGCCCTTGTTGGCGTAATGTGCTTGAAGGGTAATCAAATCTTGAGGAGCATGTGGGTTTTCTAAATTGATGAGATTTAAAATCACTCCTTCAGCTTGAAACAAATGATATTCAGTATCGGGTATTTCAATAAAATAGATTCCATGCTCGGAGAGTGAAGATAAAAGCTGATTGGGCCAACTTTTGGATGGATTTATTTTTTTTGAAATGGACTTATTCAATCAGTTTAAATTGCGGCTTTGAAAAATATCAAAGCCGATGCAAATTTAATCAACCGAATGTTAAATCCATTGTTTTTCTTTGAAGTTTGTATGGATAATTTCGATTAGCACCTCAATCTCTTTCAGCTTTTCCTCATCAAGTTCAGTAATGGATAAACCCTCTTTATGATCTCCATACCTTTCTAGATTTTGGCTAGAAGATTCAAATTCAGTGGTGTTAAATTGCACCTCAACCTGGCTCCCATTGATATAAATCCCTGCAAAGAAACGTTCGGTAATTTTCTCACCCTCTGTTTCTACATTTTTTTCGCTATACAAATCGTAACCTGTTTCTGAATTCTCATGCACGGTATATCCTCGTGTTGCGTAAGGCTGTAAACTGGCTCTAATGGTTTGAAAAATTTCTACAAGGTCTGTTTTCATAATTGATTTTTTGTATATCGATTAAACACCGTAACACTTGTATTGTTTAAATTATGTTAAGCTTGCCACCACTTTTGAACTGGGTAATTCTGATTCAAAACGAACGTTTCACCAAGTTTGGGGGTTACTATTGGGAATTGTTGTTTTTCGGCTTCTGCTACTACCCTGTTAATGGGTTCATTCCATGGGTGCATGGCTAAACTAAACTTTCCCCAATGTATGGGCATAAGCACTCGAGCTTTTAAATCTTTTGCTGCCTGCACCACTTCTTCAGGAAACATGTGGATATAGGGCCAATACGCATTGTATTGTCCGCATTCTAAAAGTGCCAAATCAAAGGGGCCATAAGTTTCCCCTATTGACTTAAAATGACTGTCGTATCCTGAATCTCCACCTAGGAAAATTTTGTGTTGATCTGTTTTTAAAAGGAAAGCAGACCATGCGGTTTGATTTCTTTTAAACTTTCTCCCTGTGAAATGCCTTGCTGGTAATGCAGTGAAATTTAACCCAGTTGAAATGGATACGTCTTGATACCATGCGAGCTCGTGGATTTTAGTTTTGGGAATGCCCCACTTCTCTAAGTGAGCGCCCACGCCTAAAGAGGTAACAATCTGTTTGCTATGGGGCGCAACCGTTAGGATGCTTTGATAATCTAGATGATCGTAATGATCGTGGGTAATTAACAAAACATCAATATCCTCAAAATCAGAAGCTTTTATTATATCTGTACCTGGAAAAGCCTTGCTCCCAATAAAAGAAAAAGGAGAGGGTGTTTTACTAAAAACTGGGTCGACCAAAATTCTCTGTCCATTAATTTTCAATAAATAAGAGGAGTGACCGAACCAAATGATTTCTGGATTGGTAGATATTTGTTTTTCAGTTAAGGATGGTTTAACAAACTCCAATGGATGTTTGGGAGTCCTATTTGGATGTTTTTTAAAGAAGAAGGCATTTAAGATTGTAAAAATACTGACGCCTTCTGGTTGCATTGGCGTAGCCGATAAGTTTTGAATGGCCCCATCGCGGTAGTTAGGAAGGCTTCTTATCTTGTTAAGCCGCTCGCCTTTTGGTAAGGCTCCGAAAACAGGTAAGTTTGTTACTATGAGAAAGATAGTTATAAGCGCAACAACAATATAAATGATTAACATGGATTGGAAAATTTTGGCCAATCTACGAATAGGAACTTAAATTTAGCTGCTTTGCAGTGATATATTACAGAATCCTGTAAAATGCAAAAAAGGGTTTCGGCATACCGAAACCCTTTTTTTCTTACTCGCGAATATTATTTGCCAGTATTTTTCTTTTCAGTTACTTCTGCACGGATTTCTTGTGCTAAAACTTTAAGATCTTGCATTGCTTTACGCACACGAGTACCAGCAGCTGCATTGCCAGCATTATAAAATTTTTCTACATCTGCTTCAATCGCAGCAACAGCAGCTTTAACTTTTGAGAATTTTTCCATCGCTAATTGATGTTTTTAAGGTTTAAAAAATTTATTTTGTCAATTATACATATTTACGCTCAATTAACAACAGAAAGAAATTATTTATTTGCAATAAGTTTTGCACATTTTGAGTGCCAAAAAAACGCCCTGACACTATTTTAATGGTATTTTTTTTAATATTGTAAATTAAATAATACAAAAATCATTCGTGTTTAGTGGAGCTGTCTTGATAGCTTAATTAAATTATCAAATGTGTTGTTGGCGCTGTTAATGCAAGCTTCTGGATCTGCTTCCTGCACAGTCTCATTTAAAACCGAAACAAAACTTTTCCATTTGGAGCCCAGTTCATCGCCATAAACGCCGTAATAATGTAGCCCGTTTTCTGAATGTTGAAAATTCGTATTGGCGAGAATTTGCTTTTTAATTACGTTTCCACCCAGTGTAGCCCCTTCTAACACATATAATGCGCCTAAAACTGCTGGTGTTGTTTTATCTGGAACAAATAAATCGAAATTCAATTCAGGCAGGGTAAATCTGTCTATGCCCCAATATTCCAAATCTTTTTCCAGTGCATTGAGTTTCAATCTGTCGGCCATTTGAAGTTTATTGGCAACATCTACATCGAGCATGTTAGCCAGTTTGTTTTCAAGTTTCTGGTGAATGATGTAATTGATGGTGAGCAGCTTTTTATAGGCTTCTATTGTTAATGATTTGTTCATAATTTCATCAACAAACATTAAAGATTCCAGTTCCTTGTGCTTATCGGCCGTTTCTGTTCTTAATATATTGGCAATCATAAATTGGTATTGTGTAAATAAAAAGGGGGGAAAAAGAAAAGATTCGAATTTAAAATCCGAATCTCTTATCTATTTTATGTTATTAATTTAACCGCAAGTGTTGATTAAACCAGAAATCGTGTACAGAATGTACGCATTTGACTAAATTATCGTAACCATCTGGTTTGGTTAGATAAGCATTCGCTCCAAATTCCATCGAAGCTTTCACATCATCGGGATTATCTGATGTTGAAAACAAGATTACTGGGATAGATTTTAAATAAGGAATATCTCTTATAAACTTTAATAGATCAAGGCCAGATAAGCCTGGTAGGTTTAAATCCAATAAAATTAATTTTGGTTTGGTTTTACTTTCGGCAAAGCGTTGCAGTTTAAGCAATGCCTCTGCCCCATCTTCAACGATGGTTAAATTTAAAGAATCCTTCACCTCTTGTACCGCGCTCTGCATAAAAAATGCATAATCGATATCATCTTCAACGTAAAATATATCCGGCGTTTTCATTTATTTATTTTCAAAAGCTACATAAAAAGTGGAACCTGTATTTAACTGGCTTTCAAACCATACTCTTCCGTTGTGTTTTTCTACAACTCTTTTTACTATTGCTAGGCCAACTCCTGTTCCTTCTATCTCCTTAACATTGTCCATGCGTTTAAACAACTCAAAAACCCTGTCGTAATAACGGTTATCAATTCCTATACCGTTATCTTTAACCATATATACAATTTCGTCGTCATTTACATATCCCGAAATCTCTATTTTAGGCTTTTCTACCATTGATGAGTATTTAACGCCATTACTAATCAAATTTGTAAACACTTGCCCAATCATTGTTCGATCGCCTTTCAGGTCTGGTAATTGCCCTAAAATCAATTCAGCATTGTCTGCTTTAAAAGCCGACCATACTTCTGCACTGGTTTCTTGGATGAGTCGCTTCATATCTACCACTTCAAAACCAATTTCTGAGCGGCCAACTCGGGCTAGGTTTAAAATTTCTTTGATCAGAAAGTTCATTTTTTCTGCACCATTTAAAATCCTTGCCAACATTTTCCGCCCCTGATCATCAATAGTTTTATTTTTGAGCAAAAGTTCCGTGTACGTTTTGATGGATGTTAATGGTGTTCTTAAGTCGTGGGAAATGGTGTAACTGAAAGTATCAAGCTCTTCATAAGCGGATTGGAGTTTCTCATTTAAAAGCCTTATTTCGTTTGCTTTCTTGTTAATATGAGAGATGATGACCTCCCTAATCCTTAAAACCGAAGCCACTTCTTCAGGTTTCCATCTTTCGGACGTATTGTTTACAATTTGCGCCCAGGTTTCAAAAGATTTCCTTGGTGACAGGGTTAATAGACCATTTTCTGATTCTTCAACGGGTTTATTTGGATTCCCTGCCCAATTTACGGTCGAAATTTGCTCTGGCTTAAACCAAATGATAAATTCATCAGGGTTTTTACTAATGGTACAGGCCAAAATTCCTGAGGCGATATTTTTGTATTTTTTTGCGGGGGTATAGATTTCGGATAGTCGATGCGTATAGTAAATCGTTTCGTCGCTATTTTTCTTCAACCAGCTTGCTAACTGAAGTATATCATCTTCTTGCGGGGTGGCGCCAAGGGTGTATAGCTTACCTTCAAAGATAATGGCTACGCCAGAAGCTTGGGTGAGTTCTAAGATGGTTTCGCTATGCCCGGTGAGGGCTTCAATTAAAGTTTTGTCTTTAGCAAGGTAATTAGAAAGGCTGGTGTTGATATTCTTAAATTTCTCAACAAATTCTAAATCCTCTTCTTCTTGTCTATATTCTAGTGCGGATGACAAAATTTGCCCAATCAGTTTAGAGCCTTCACGTGCTCGATAATCGATAAATTTCGGGCTGTAATTATGGCAAGCAATTAAACCCCACAATTCGCCATGAGAAATTAATGAAATACTGAAGCTGGAATACACACCCATATTTTTTAAATATTGTATGTGAATAGGCGAAACTGCCCTTAAACTTCCATTGGTTAAATCTAATGGTTCGTTTTCATTAAAGGTAACAATTGGGGCATCTTCGGTATTTACATCGGCTATTAAGCGGGTTAAATTCAGCTTATAAAGGGCCCTAGCCTGTTGCGGAATATCTGTTGCTGGATAATGCAAACCAAAAAAAGGTTCCAAGTTGTCTTCTTTTTCTTCAGCAACGACTTCTCCATGGCCATCATCTAAAAACTTATAAATCATAATTCGATCATAATTAATAAGCTTTTTTACCTCAATGGCTGCTCCTTTTAATAAGGCAGATACAGTTTTCCCTTTGAGCATAGCTGAAGCCGAGCGACCAATTGAGCTTTGAATGTCGTATTGTAAAGTAGCAGGTTCAAATTCCAACAACCAAAAGTTGTTTGATGGTGAAATGATTAAATAGTAAGGTTTTCCACCGATGTCTAAAAGATAAGGACTAATCGAATCGAAACTCTTTTTTATGGCACCAAGCTTTAGTAAATCTTCAATATTAAATTCAGATGCATCCTGATTCAGAAAATGATTTAAACTGGATAATGGTTGATCTAATAAATTTTTTGCGCTTTCTTTTATAAATAAACCAACATTCTCACTGATGTAAGAGATTTTAAGATCCGATTTATTCACGGCAATTAAAAAACCATGTGATTGTATTTTGCCGGGAATGTGAATTGGCTCTTTATCGCAATTGGTTAAGTTTACAGAAAAATTATTCATAAAAAATATAGGGTTTTGCAAAAATATCAGATTTTTTTAATTGGCAAAATAAGTTCGCCTTTTAGAAATTTTATATTTTACTGAATTGGGTTTTTCGATTTATTATTTATTATATATTTGTTAAAATTTTAATTCATTATCCCAATTGGCAAAGAAAAACATTTTGGTTATCGAAGATAATCATGCAATCCTTGATGTAATTACGCTCATATTAGAAAGCGAAGCTTTTAATGTTTCTGGATTAAACAAAGGTGTAAATTTTATAGATCATGTTCTAGAATTTGAGCCTAGCGTTATCATTATGGACATTATGCTTCCGGATATTGATGGACGGGTATTGCTAAAGGAACTAAAGGAAACGGATGCGACTAAACATATTCCGGCCCTAATGATTTCTGCTCGATATAATGCTACCAATTACATGCTTGATGGTGTTGAAGCGGATGATTTTATGGCTAAGCCTTTTAACATTGATGAGTTAATGGACAAAATTTATGCACTTTTGAAGAAATCAGAAAATTAATCCGTCATTCCCGGCAGTTTTATACCTCCAGATTTTAAATTTTCCATAAAAGCTTTTTGAAAGGCAAGCTTGGTATCCATAAACCCATGTGCTTTTACCCAAATATTTAATGCCACTTTAAAACCGCTATCTTCTAAACTGGAAACTCCTATTCTTCGTTCTGGCGTTTTTAAACAATTTTTAAATTCGTCTGCTGTTTTATTAAATATTGTTGCAATTTGTTCATAATCAATTCCGTAGCTAAATTTCATTTCGATATCTAGCCTTCTGCTTCCCTGTCGACTGATATTTATAATGACTTCGTTTGATAATTTGCTGTTTGGAATAACCACAGTGCGATTATCAAATGTATTGACTATGGTGTAGAATATTTGTATCGAACTTACTGTTCCCTCTTGACCTTGAGCAATGATGTTATCGCCCACTATAAACGGTTTGAGTAATAAAATGAGTACGCCACTTGCAAAGTTTTGCAAGGTACCAGATAGCGCCAAACCGGCAGCTACGCCAATACCACCAATTAACACCGTTAAGAAGGTTAATTGAATGCCAATCATCGGCATTACGGTTAATACCAAGAATATGCGTAAGGTGATAACAATTAAACTGCTTAGAAATGGCCTTAATGATGGGTTCACATCCCTTCGATGCATTCCAGATTGTAACCATCTTCCAATAATTTTAATGAGCCAAAGCCCTACGAAAAGCAGCACAAAGCCCATTATAATGGATGGCCCTTTTGCTATAATCCACTCGTATGCCTTGTTATAGAAGTAGTCTATCTTATCTGCCTCAATATTCATAATTTGGGTTTAGGTTTATTCCTTTTTTGCAGGTTTATCTTTAGTAACGCTTGTTTTTTTCGCGTCCTTTGCAGAGGTTACTTTTTCGTTAGCGCCTTTGGCTTTTGAATTTTCTGGAGCAGTAGCTTTGCTACTTTCTGCGGAGGTTTTTGAGTTTTTCATATTGGATAGGTTTATTTTTTTATTCTTCGATTAACCAGGCTTTTGCTTCTTCTATTTCTTCTGGTTTAAAGCCTTTGGATGCTCCAGGAGTAGCCACAGTGAATACATCAGTAAACCACTCTACACCTTTTTCATGGCTTACTACAGCTATTTTTTTCCATTTTGTGAAGTTCTGTAAACCTGCCTTTGCATCTTGCACCCATGCACCTGCCGTAAAGTTTTTTACATCAGTTTCTAGTACCAATAAGTATCTAATTTCATCAAAGCGATCGGCTGTTCTTTTAAGGCCAGGCAGCAGCACATTTTTCAAATCATCAGCATCTACTTCGCCTGTGGCTCTAACCGCAAAAATATTTTCAGGAAGTCCTGTAATCTCTGTTAACATAGTTTTAGTTTTCTGTTAGAACAAGATTAAAGTGAAGAAGTTTGGAAAATGATAAATTCTTGAAAGTTGTGAACTGATTCCAAACAGTTATTCAAATGTGGATGTTATAGGATTGAAATTTAAAACATAAAATTAACTCTATGAAAACCAATCTTTTGAAAGTCTCTGCAGCAGTTTGTGCTTTAGCGATAACCATTTCTGCTTGTAATAGTGGCTCTAAAACCACTACGACAACAACAGATTCTACCATCACCGATTCTACAACAAGCAGCAGCTTAAAGCCAGCGGGCCCAGCTCCAGAATGGGGTAAAACCATAAAACCTGAAATGCAGGCGGTTATCGAAAAATTAGCCAGTTATGGTGATAAACCGATAGAAAGTTTGAGCGCGGTTGATGCTCGCAAAAATCACACACCTACAGATGCGGTTATGGATTTGGTTAAAGAAAACAACATCAAAATGCCTGAAGCGATGGTTGATACCATGGGAAAAGACATTGATGTAGCTGGTGGAAAAATTCACTTGCGTGTTTATACTCCAAAATCGGGCAATGGGCCTTTCCCATTAATTGTATATTACCATGGTGGTGGTTTTGTAATTGCCAACTTAGATGTATATAATGCTTCAGCGCAGGGCTTGGCTGAGCAGGTTGGTGCCGTTGTGGTATCAGTAGCTTATAGATTGGCACCTGAAAATAAGTTCCCAACTGCACACAATGATGCCTTTGCTGCTTATGAATGGGCGGTTAAAAATGCATCGACTTTAAAAGCTGACCCAGCTAAAATTGCTGTAGTTGGTGAAAGTGCTGGCGGTAATTTAGCGGCGAATGTATCTATCATGGCCAGAGATAAAAACATCATGCTTCCAGTACATGAAGTATTGGTATATCCTATTGCGCAATCAAAAATGGATACTGAATCTTATAAAATGTATGCCAATGCAAAGCCGCTTAACAAAGCGATGATGGCTTGGTTTACAGAGAAATATTTAACATCAATGACTGAAGCCCAGAACCCAAAAATCTCATTGGTTAATGCCAATTTGAAAGGTTTACCGCCAACAACAATTATTACCGCTGAAATAGATCCGTTAAATAGCGATGGCGTAATGTTGGCAAACAAACTATCAGCAGCGGGTGTAAAAGTAAATAGCAGAAACTACGAAGGTGTAACACACGAATTTTTCGGAATGGCTATTTTAGTGCCAGAAGCAAAACAAGCCCAAGCATATGCTGCAGAACAGTTGAAAGCAGCATTTAAAAAATAATAATCACAACCTTATTAAAAAGAAAAGCATTGCCAATTGGCGATGCTTTTTTGCTTTATAGAATATCTATTTGAAATTTAGGCACCTTTTTTAGAACCCAAACTTTGCATTAATTGATCGTACAAATCGTCGCTGGTGGCCTTTTGCGGTTTCATTTTCTTAACGGTAGCACGTTTACCTTTTGCTTTGGCCTTTATAATTTTGAGTAATTCTTCACTGTAGTCATCTTTAAACGCACTAAGGTCGAATTTTGAGCTGTATTGTTTAATTAAGGCTAAACCAACATCCATTTCTTTTTTTGAAATGGTTACGTCATCCACCTTGGTAATTTCAGAAAGGCTTCTAATTTCTTGCTGAAACCGAATCTTCGTGACCACAATTACGCCTTCCATTGGATGAATGACGCAGAGATTCTCGGTATTTCTAAGAACGAAACGGGCAACCCCTGCTTTGCCAGATTTCTCTAAGGCTTTTAATAAGAGGGCGTAAGCTTTCTTGCCTTGCTTTTCGGGTTCGGTATAGTAAGATGTTTCGTAATAAATGGGATTGATTTCCTTTATGTCTACAAAATTTTCCAATTCAATAATTTTGGTTTTCTCTGGTGCCGCTTCTTCGAAATCGTGCTTATCCAAAATCACATATTTATCTTTAAGGAAAAAGCCTTTTACAATCTTTTCGTAAGGAACTTCCTTATGGGTATCCTCATTAACACGCAAAAATTTAATTTTGGCTTGGTCGCGTTCATCTAACATATCCAAATCCAGATTACTATTCTGTACCCCAGAAAATAACTTTACAGGTATGTTAACTAAACCAAAACCAATTGAACCTTTCCAAATAGATCTCATATCATTTTTTTATAAACTTACTTACTAACAAGCGCTTAAATGATATTGTTTTGCCGTATAAATGCGTAAATTGAGGAAATCCCAAACTATTTAGGTAATTGTATGTTATTTAAGTATCTAATCTTCCGAAATACATATGAAAATCGCCTATATTTCAACCTACCCACCACGCGAATGCGGGTTAGCTACGTTTAATCAAAATTTAGTTAACGCTTTAAGCTTAAATCCTTCTTACGACGCGAGTAAAAGTTTCATTGTAGCTTTAAACGAATCCGATCAATTAGACGAACACCATTATCCTAACGAAGTTAAGTTCGTTATTCGCCAGCAGAACCAAAACGATTACATAGAAGCAGCTGACTTTATTAATAATAGTGATGTTGATACCTGTATCATCGAGCATGAGTTTGGTATTTACGGCGGCAATAGCGGCGTGTTTCTGCTATCGTTAATTAACCGATTGAAAAAACCTTTCGTTACCATTTTGCATACGGTTTTAAAGGAACCAAATTTTATGCAACAAACCATTATTAAAGAGATTGCTTTGAAATCTTCTAAAATTGTGGTGATGAGCAAAAAAGCAGTGCTATTTTTGAATAGTATTTATCAAATTCCTTCCAACCAGATTAAGCTGATTGAACATGGAGTACCTGATTTGGAGCCAATTATTGAAAACGAAGTTTCGCAAAGCGAATTGTTTAAAAATAGAAAAGTCCTATTTACTTTTGGATTAATCAGCAGAAACAAGGGTTTAGAAACAGTTATTAAGGCACTCCCATCCATTGTAGCTCAACATCCAGATGTTTTGTATGTGATTTTAGGCAATACGCATCCAGGAGTGGTTAAGCATAATGGCGAAGAATATCGCGATAGCTTAAAAACATTAGCTAAAGATCTTGGCGTGGAAAACAATATTGCTTTTGTAAACAAGTTCGTGTCTGAGGAGGAGTTGCACCAATACCTTACAGCCTGCTATTTATACATTACACCTTATTTAAATGAAGCTCAAATTACCAGCGGAACATTATCTTACGCTGTTGGAGCAGGTGCAGCAGTAGTTTCTACCCCCTATTGGCATGCACAAGAATTACTTGCTGATAACAGAGGTAAGCTTTTTGATTTCAAAAACGACGAACAATTGGCTACCATTGTAAATACGCTATTGAGTAATAAAGATAAACATGCTGAACTCAAACAAAATGCATATCGCTATGGCTTAAAATTAAGATGGCCAGCCATTGGCAATGTTTATTTAGATGTTTTAGGTGAAGCATTGGCAAAAGGTGAAAAACCAAAACGAGCTGTACCACCAATTATAGATGTGGACAGCATGCCAGCGTTGAATTTAAATCATATTGCATTATTAACTGATGATACGGGAATTATCCAACATGCTAGATTTGGGATTCCAAATTTGAAGGAAGGCTATTGTATTGATGATAATGCACGGGCACTCATTATGGCCTTAATGGCTTACGAACAAGATAAGAACCCAAAGGCGGTAAAGTTAATGCCAATTTATTTGAGTTTTATTCAATACATGCAAACCGATAATGGCAACTTTAGGAACTTTTTGAGTTTCAACAGGAACTACTTAGATGAGGTGGGTTCTGAGGATTCTTTCGGACGAACAATTTGGTCTTTAGGCTATTTAATTGCGAGTGCGCCGAATAATTCTTACCGAGAATTCGGACGAGAGATATTATCCCATTCCATTCCACATTTTAAAGATTTAAAATACTTACGTGGTATGGCCAACACCATCATTGGATTGGCTTATTACTTGTCAGTTCACCCAGGTGATGAACTCTTGGTAAAAGAAATCAATCAACTGGCAAAATCACTCACCGATTCTTACAAACAAAATAAGGATGGTGACTGGCACTGGTTTGAAGATATATTAACGTACGACAATGCCATTTTGCCACTTGCGTTATTGCATCATTATGAGGCTACTGGAAATCAGGAATCTTATAAAATTGCCATGGAAAGCGTTCAGTTTTTAAATACTTTCTCTTTTGAAAATGGTTATTTGAATCCTGTTGGAAATGCAGGTTGGATGAAAAAACACGGTAAGAATCCAATTTACGATCAACAGGCAATTGAAACGATGGCCATGGTGCTGCTTTACTCTAAAGTGTTTGAAATTACCAAAAACGATCAATACTTGAATCAAATGCAGATGAGTTACGAGTGGTTTCTGGGAAAAAATAGCTTGCACATACCATTGTATGATTTCGAAACGCATGGCTGTGCAGATGGCTTACAATTCAATAGTGTAAACAGAAACCAAGGTGCAGAAAGTACTTTAGCCTATTTTATCTCCCATTTGGCGGTGCTTAAGGTAGCAGAAATAGAATACGAAACACTATCTTCCCTACTTGAGGAAGCAGAAAAGTGCACATAGTAAATATTGTCTCGAAATATAAAGCATGATTCATTTAATGAGTCATGCTTTTTTTATGGACCTTTATTTTCTAATGATTTGGATTAAGTTGGCATAAAAGTAGAGATGGGATATCCTTAAGCACCATTTAACCCTTATAATCATAATTTGACACCACAAATCCAGCTTTTAAGGGGTCTTGAGCTTTGGAACAACCCAAATCTACATTCTAAGTTTTAAGTAGAACATAAGGCAAAAATCATTTTAGGAAATCCTGTCCGTCTCAATCTTCATCCTACCAAAATCAGCACGGTAAATAAAAAGGGTGATTTAGCATTCACTAAATCACCCTTTTGGAAATATTCTTGAAATTCGAATCAAGACAGGTCTGTTAAGTTTAGTCTGGCTTGTTTTCAAGCAAGCGATTTAAAAGCAATTCCAAATTTACGGTTGCGAACGATGAGCTGTAATCTGACAAGCCATAAGGGATAATGAGTTCTCCATTGCTGATGATGGATCCACAAGAATAAACTACGTTCGGTACGTAACCTTCGCGTTCATCGTTATTCGGGATGATAAGCGGTTCTTTTAAGTGTCCAATTTCCTTACTAGGATCATCTAAATCCAAGAGGCTGACACCAATACAGTATCTTCTCATTGGTCCCACACCGTGCGTAATTACAATCCAGCCCTTTTCGGTTTCAATTGGCGAACCGCAGTTTCCAATCTGAACCAATTCCCAATCGTATCGTGGTTGTTTAAGCAAAATTGGATTTTCCCAAACATTCACTTTATCCGAAAACATCAGGTAATTATTCCATCCATCAATCCGGCTCATCATTACATATTTACCATTTATTTTTCGAGGGAAAAGAGCTAAATTTTTATTTTGCGCGCCATCGCCATATAAAGGAATTACTTTAAACTCATAGAAATCTTCTGTTTGTACCAACTTCGGAATAATCAGCGAACCATCAAAGGCAGTGTAGGTTGCATAATACAATACTTTGCCGTCTTCTTTAATAAATTTAACGAACCGGGCATCTTCAATTCCTTTTCGTTCAAATTCAGAGATTGGGAAAATTACTCGATCGGAAATATCAGTATCTTTTGAAAAGCTAATGGTGTGATAAGTATCTGAAAGCCAAAGCACTTTATCATATTCCACGACACGAGCAGGGTTCTCTTTATGTAGCGTTTTAGAATCTCTGATGATGTTACTTAAGCTGGTGTACTCAAATTTTTCGTCTAGTTTTGATTCTACTTCTTCTAAAACTGAGGAGTCGATTTGTGCATATGCAGCCTTTTTGAAGAACAGTTTTTTGACGTAGATGGCATTTTTTACCACCTCCGCCTCATCAACATAATTGCCTACAGGTAAAACTTGAATGTTGTTTTTCGAATCAATTAAGGCTCTTCTAAAAACAATTGAAGAAATATGACCTTCGCCAACCGCCCTAAAACTAATAATCACTCTTTTTTCGCCCTCTACTAAATCGGTTTGATCCGGATCATCAACAATACTCGGATTGAAAAATGCAGCGGATTCTATTGAATATTCGTGAGTGAAGTAAGCGCCAATGAGCAGCTTTGTATATAAATCAATATCCTCAAAATCGACGCCTAAAACTGCAAATTGCTTTTTTAATTTCTTGCAATGGCGGGTTAATATTTTGGTGATGTTTCTATGCCTTTTGGAGTACTCCTGTAAAATTGGTGAAATTAATGAGAATACTTTTTCATCTGGAAACTGCAAAACTTTCTTAATTACTTCGAGGGCTCTTTCATCACCATTAAAAAAGAATCTGGCAATTACACGCTTCGTATCGGGGTTAACTTTAACGGGTTTACGCTCTATATATAATCTCATTATTTACGCTATTATGTTGAATGGATAATTTTTTCCTAAACGATTAATTTAGAAACGAAATTTAGTTAATAATTGTTTATAAAAATTCAGTTTTAACCTTTTAAAAGCGAATATTTTGATTTAACCCAAATTGATTAAAATATTTACCTTTAAATTAAATTTAAAGACAAAAAAATCTGAATGCCCTACATCAATACATCTATAAACATTGACCCGATTAAAGAAGAAGCAAGGTTACAAAAACTTCTGGACTATGAAATACTAGATACCCCCGCAGAAAATGGCTTTAACCACATCGCACAGTTGGCAAAAGGAATTTTCAATGCCGAAAATGCCTATGTTGCGTTTGTTGATGCAGACCGCATATTTTTAAAAGCTGACACGGCAAATCAAGAATCATCATCCATTAAAAAAGAGGACTACCTTTTCCCAATAGCAAGTTTAGAATCTCGACCTGTTGTTTTAGAAGATACTCGCGCGCTTTCTGGATTTGACCAGAATGAACAGTTTGTACTTCCTGATATTGGTTTTTGTGTCACATCTCCAATCGTTACAGCCGATGGCTATGTAATTGGCAGTGTTGGTGTAACCGATAGCAAAACTAAGCAAGTTACTGAAGACCAAATCAATATGCTCAATTTGCTATCTAAAATGGTTTTGGATAAGTTAGAAACCCGTTTGGCAATCAGGAAGTCGTTTAGGGCGCAAGATGACCGACTGCACATGTTGGTACATGATTTGAAAAATCCAATGACGACCATTTCGCTTCAATCGGAATTGGCCGGAAGAATTCCTGGTGCTGGCGAAAAGGTTGCCTTAATTGCCGGTAAAATTAATCAGCAATCGAAATTGATGATCGAGAATTTGAATTTTATCTTAAGTGCGGCACGAAAAGAAAAAGAAACCTTTAAAATGCAAAAGGTTAAGGTCGATTTAAAATTGGTTTTAGAGCGGGTGCTTGCTCAGCTGAGCCGATTGAACCAAACTAAAAATCAAAATATAAAGTTTTCCGTTGAAGAGATAGCGGAAGTTTATGGCGATGAAAGTAAGTTAGATCAAATCTTTTATCATCTTATCGAAAATGCCATCAAGTTTTCTGAAACGAATCAAGAGATTCAGGTTTCAATTACTTCAGCCGATAACTTGGTGGTTATTGCCATTAAAGATTATGGCAGAGGATTAACTGAAGCGGACTTGGAGCGTTTGTTTGTAAAGTTTGCCAAACTAAGCTCCAACCCTACTACCTTTGAAGACTCCAATGGCTTGGGTTTATTAACTGTTAAGATGCTGGTTGACATGCATAAGGGGAAAGTTTGGGCAGAAAGCGAAGGACAGAATTTGGGCAGTACCTTTTTCGTAGAATTGCCAATTAAATAACAGGCTCAATCAATTCTGCTAAACTCATTTCTTCGAGCACAATTCTTTCAGGATCGCTTCTTCTTTGAAAAGACCATTTAATCAATCGGATCAGGCCAGCTTCAATTTCAATTCCGGTAATGTCGCCATCACTAAAACAGCAGCAGCCGCTATTAAAGTAGCCCGGTTTGTATTTTCCGAATGTGGGCGCCTTGTCTTCTTCCTTAATTCGTTTTCGTAATTCTGCATTCAATATACTAAGTTGCTTGCGATCGTTTTCCTCTTTTGCTTGATTGATTTTAAGATAAATACGTTCCAAATGGGTTAAGGAGGCAAAAACAGGCTGGTGGGTATGACCAGTGATTAATGCAATGTTTTTTTGATTTTCCATCCAGCTGTACATCAATGTGTTGTGTTCAGTTTTCAATTGATCGTCGTAAGCAGGCGTATTGGGATTGATTTGTAAGTATGACTGAAAGGGTGCCCAAATTGTGCTTACAAACCACTTGCTAAACCAATTGCCATCGCTTTGCAAATCTCCTTGATGACCATGAGTTAGAAATATGTTTAGCGTTTGCTGATTAATGACAGTTTTTAAAATTACGCCTTCATAGATTGGTATTTTTTGCCCATAAATTCGGTTTAGGTTAAAGCTGGATAAAGGATCGTTATCCCAATACAAATCATGATTTCCAAAAACCTTGGTAAAGGCATTCCTGATTATAAATGCTTTTTCACAATCGAAGGTATCTTTATTGTGTTTGATAACCGTTTCAACTAGATTTTCCCAAAGCTCTTCACTATCACCTAAATTGATGTAATTAAAATCTGCCGAATTATAATACTTTAGGGCAGCCAAATAGTTTTTTTCGGCTAGGGCAAAATCATCTGCAAAATCTCTAGCACCTTTATGCTGATCAGAAAGTATGATAAATTTATCTTGTGCAGTTACGTTGAAGATTAGGCCCCGTTTACCAGGCTTTGTGCTTATGGTTTTGAACAAACTACTTAATGCGTCGTGAATTCGTTTTTTATTTGGTCTGGAGCCGTATTTGTTCGTCATCCGAATAACCCAGCTACTTAACCAACGCTGTAATAATTTTCGCATTAAGGGATTTTACGTTTAAATTTCGCAACAATTCCAAAATAACAAAAATAGGCGGTAATCGTTTTAAAAGTTTTATTCTACTGCTGTATTTAACGGAATACGGCGTTATTGAATACACCCATTTCAAATTGATTTACTAATTTTGTTAGTATGTAAAAGATCAAGAAGTGCAGATTTACCGTTACAACAAATCATTAATTGCCGATGCATCCTGAATTTATTTCAGGTCTTTTTGGATTAAAAGACTTTTTTGTGATTCCAAACTCAACTTTATTATCATTTTAGGAAAGCAGGGTTAGCATTTCATCTAACTTCAAAGATCTCTCCATTCCGCTGCGCTCCAGTCGAGATGACGGTTACAGAAGCTGCGCTCCGGTCGAGATGACAAATATCTTTTATAAAAAAAGGTCGCAGCGTTAGCCACGACCTAATTGAATATTTAACCTTTATGGTATTAAGCGTAAGCTACTGCATCTCTTGAAGCCAACTTGGTTGAGCCCATTAGGTATTCATCTACTTTTCTGGCGGCTTCTCTACCTTCAGAAATTGCCCAAACTACTAATGATTGGCCACGACGAACATCTCCAGCAGCAAAGATTTTGGCAATATTGGTTTGGTAGGTATGCTCAGAGGCGTTTACATTTCCTCTGTTATCCAATTCTACACCTAATTTTTCAATCAAGCCTTCTTTTTGGGGATGTAAGAAACCCATCGCCAAAAGAACCAGTTCGCAAGGCAAATCTCTTTCTGTGCCAGCAACTTCAGTAAATTTAAGAGGTCTTCCGTTTGCATCAATTTCCCACTCTACATCAACCACCTTTAAGGCCTTCAAATTGCCATTTTCATCCGCGATGAACTGTTTTGTGTTTACCGACCAAGCCCGTTGCGCGCCTTCTTCGTGCGAAGAGGTGTGTTTTAACAGCATCGGGTAAGTTGGCCAAGGCATGTTCACATTTCTGGCTTGAGGCGGCATTGGCATGATTTCGAATTGCGTAACCGACTTTGCCCCATGACGATTAGATGTGCCAATACAATCAGAACCTGTATCGCCACCGCCAATCACAATCACGTTTTTACCTGTAGCCTTAATTTCCTCAACTTCGACAGGTCTATTGGCAACACGTTTATTTTGTTGCTTTAAAAAATCCATTGCGAAGTGAACGCCTTTTACTGAGCGACCGTCAATTGGTAAATCGCGTGGAATGGTAGAACCTCCGGCCAAAACCAGTGCGTTAAAATCTCTCAATAAAGTGCTGATCTCCACATTTTCACCCACATTGGCATTGCACTTAAATACAATTCCCTCCTCTTTCATCAAATCGATACGGCGATCAATCACATTCTTTTGAAGTTTGAAATCTGGAATTCCATACCTCAATAATCCACCCGGAGCATCATCACGTTCGAAAACGGTAACTTCATGTCCGGCTTTATTTAACTGAGCAGCCGCCGCTAAACCCGCAGGTCCTGAACCAATTACGGCCACTTTTTTACCAGTTCTAATTAACGGCGCTTTTGCCTTCACGTATCCCTTTTCAAAAGCTATTTCGATGATGTGCTTTTCAATTTCCTCAATAGATACGGGCGGACGATTGATGCCCAATACACATGCAGATTCGCATGGTGCAGGACAAATTCTACCGGTAAATTCTGGAAAGTTATTTGTACTTAATAAAATGTTCGCTGCTTGCTCCCATTTTCCTTGATAAACGGCATCGTTAAACTCTGGAATCACGTTACCCAAAGGGCAACCCGATTGGCAAAATGGAACACCGCAATCCATACAACGAGCGGCTTGCCTGTTTAATTCGTCTGAAGGCAATTCATGTAAAAATTCCCCGTAATGTTTTATTCTTGTTGCAGCCTCTTCTCTTGTGGGTGCAACTCTATCGTATTCTTGAAATCCTGTTACTTTTCCCATGGCTTAGTGCGTTTTTACTTGTTGGTTACGTTTGGCTAAAACAGCTTTGTATTCTTTCGGGAATACTTTTACAAAATGGCTGGATTGAGTTTTCCAATCGCTTAAGATAAATTCTGCTACTTTACTGTCTGTTAAACGGATATGCGTTTTAAGTAAAGCTAAAATTCGTTCTTCATCTTCAGCCTGTAATGGATCAAGATCAACCATTTCCTTATTGCACTTGCGGGCGAAAGTTCTGTTTGGATCATAAATCCATGCTACACCTCCACTCATTCCAGCAGCAAAATTGCTACCTGTATCGCCTAGGATAAGCACTTCTCCACCAGTCATGTACTCACAACCATGATCACCTACCCCTTCAACTACTGCTGTAGCTCCAGAGTTACGAACCGCAAAGCGTTCTCCAGCTTTACCACGGGCGAATAATTCACCTGATGTTGCGCCATAAAGGGCTACGTTACCGATGATAATATTTTGCTCTGGTATAAAGGTTGAGTTGGAGAATGGATAAATGGCTAAGCGGGCTCCTGACAAACCTTTCCCAACATAATCGTTGGCTTCGCCTTCTAATGATAAGGTTACCCCACGTGTGTTAAAGGCTCCAAAACTTTGTCCTGCAGAACCCACAAATTTAAAATTAATGGTATCTGGCGGTAAACCAGCGCCTAAGTGAACTTTGGAAATCTCATTAGAAAGCATTGTTCCTATCGATCGATCTGTATTTTTAACTTCGAAGCTTGCAAAAACAGGTTCGTTGTGATCTATTGCATCTTTTGCTGCTGCAATTAATTTATGATCTAAAACATGATCTAATCCATGATCCTGACCTTCAGTATTGAATAATGGAAGTCCATTGTCTTCTGCTTTGTAAAGAATTGCAGATAAATCCAAGTGTTTTAATTTCCAGTCTTCGGCAGGTAATTCGCGTACTTTTAAAATATCGGCTTGGCCAATCATTTCATTAATTGTTCTGAAACCCAATTCAGCCATAATTTCGCGCAATTCTTCGGCTAAGAAATGGAATAGATTTACCACGTGGTCTGCATCACCACTGAACAATTTCCTTAATTCAGGATCTTGTGTAGCAACACCAACTGGGCAGGTATTTAAATGGCATTTTCGCATCATAATACACCCAGCAGTTACTAAGGCGGCTGTTGCAACGCCCCATTCTTCAGCACCCAATAAAGCCGCTATGGCAATATCCCTTCCGGTTTTTAACTGGCCATCTGTTTGTAATACAATACGATTACGCAACTTATTTTTAACTAGCGTTTGGTGGGCTTCTGCTAAACCAAGCTCCCATGGAAGACCAGCGTGTTGAATGGAAGTTAGTGGCGATGCACCTGTTCCTCCATCGAAGCCTGAAACCAAGATTACATCAGCATGTGCTTTTGCTACCCCTGCGGCAATGGTTCCAACCCCAGCTTTAGAAACCAATTTTACATTGATTCTTGCCGCACGATTTGCGTTTTTCAAATCATAGATCAATTGGGCTAAATCTTCAATTGAATAAATATCGTGGTGCGGTGGTGGAGAAATTAAACCTACTCCTGGTGTAGAGTGACGTACTTTCGCAATCCACTCATCTACTTTATGTCCTGGCAATTGCCCACCTTCTCCAGGTTTTGCGCCTTGAGCCATTTTAATTTGGAGCTCATCGGCATTAGTCAAATAATAACTCGTTACCCCAAAACGGGCTGAAGCTACTTGTTTAATCGCCGAGCGCATGCTATCGCCATTTGGCAATTTGGTATAACGCATTTCATCTTCGCCACCTTCTCCTGTATTGCTCTTTCCGCCAATGCGGTTCATGGCAATGGCTAAAGTAGAATGTGCTTCATGCGAGATCGAACCAAACGACATGGCACCTGTGGCAAATCTTTTCAGAATTGCTTCTGTAGATTCTACTTCATTTAAAGGTACTGAAGGGCGACTGTAGTCGAATTCAAATAATCCACGGATGGTATAAGCCTGTTGCGTTTGCTCATTCACCAACTTCGAGTATTGTTTAAAAATGCTGTAGTCGTTTTTACGAGTCGCATTTTGCAACAAGTGGATGGTTTGAGGATTAAATAAATGTGCCTCGCCTTTACGACGGAATTTATATGTACCGCCTGCTGGCAATAAGTTATCTATTTGAGCGGCTGGACCAAAACTGCGGTGATGCTTAATTAAAGTTTCTTTAGCAATTTCATCCAAGCCCAATCCACCAATTCGAGATACCGCGCCTGTGAAATACTGATTAACAACTTGTTTGTTTAAACCTAAAATCTCAAAAATTTGCGCCCCTTGATAAGACTGTAGGGTCGAGATTCCCATTTTTGAGAAGATTTTTAGCAGACCACTGTTAACGGCGTAGATGTAGTTTTTGGTTAATTGCTCTGCCGATAAACCAGATTCTGCTTGGAAGCCATTTATTGTTTCCAAGGCTAGATATGGATTGATTGCGGTAACCCCGAAACCTAATAGGGTAGCAAAGTGATGCACCTCCCAAATGTCGCCCGCTTCAACAACGATTCCTACAGCACCACGATAACCTTTGCGGATTAAATGATGATGCACAGCCGAAACAGCTAATAATGAAGGCATTGCGGCATGTTCAGAATCGATTGCCCGATCTGTTAATACAATCACTTGGAAACCATCTTCCACGGCATCAACGGCATAGCGACACAAACGATCTAAGGCTTTTGCCATAGCGCCTGGCTTGCCATCGGCTCTAAAATAGGTTTGTAAAGTTTTGGCCTGGAAAACGCCCGTATCAATACTTCTTAATTTTTCTAGTTCTTGATTGGTTAAAATTGGATGTTTAATGGCTACGCAATGCGATTGTAAAGGATTTTCCTCTAACAAGTTACCATTGCTACCCATAAAGCTTGCCAAACTCATAACCACCTTTTCCCGAATCGGATCGATTGGTGGGTTGGTTACTTGGGCGAATAGCTGTTTGAAATAGCTGGATAAATGCTGTGGACGCTTCGAAAGAATCGCAAGCGGTGTATCCGTACCCATCGAACCAATTGGTTCTTTAGCCTCAATGGCCATTGGTTTTAGCAGTAAATCTATATCTTCTCTGCTGTAACCGAAAACTTGTTGATATTTAAAAATAGACTCTTCTGATAAGCCGGTAAACATTACGCGTGGTTCTGGCAATTCTTCCAAACGGATTTGGTATTGATTGATCCAATCTGCATAAGGACTTTGGCTACAAACCTGCTGTTTGATTTCGTTATCGCTGATGATTCTACCCTGCTCCATATCAACCACAAACATTTTGCCTGGAGTTAATCTACCTTTTTCAATAATAGTGCTCTGATCGATTGCTAGTGCACCTGCTTCAGACGCCATAATTACACGATCATCAGAAGTGATGGCATAACGAGATGGGCGTAGTCCGTTACGATCTAAAGTTGCTCCAATCAGTTTCCCGTCGGTAAATGCAATTGCTGCAGGTCCGTCCCAAGGCTCCATTAATGTGGCATGAAATTCATAGAAGGCCCTTTTAACTGGATCCATATCTTCATTTCCATCCCAAGCCTCAGGTACCAACATCATTAATACGTGCGGAAGGGTTCTTCCTGCATGGAGCAATAACTCAATTACGTTATCCAAACAGCCTGAATCAGAATTGGTCTCATCAATCACTGGAAGTAGCATATCCAATTCTTCTGGTGTAAAATAGGCAGATGCGAAAGATTTCACTCCGGCCCTAAACCAGTTTAAATTTCCCTGTAGGGTATTTATTTCGCCATTGTGCGCTATAAAACGGAAGGGTTGTGCTAGGCGCCAAGATGGAAAAGTATTGGTTGCAAAACGCGAATGCACTAAGCCTAGTGCAGAAACCATTCGCTTATCGCTCAAATCGGTAAAATAAGTACGTACCTGCAAAGAGGTTAGCTGACCTTTATAAATAATGGTTTGCGCGGATAGCGAAACGATATAAAAATCTTTGCCGCCGTTAACGGTATTGGCGATTAACTTGATTAAATAGTTTTTAAAAATGTAAAGTTTGCGCTCAAAGTCTGCCCCAGGTGCTACGGCATAAGGACGAGCAATAAAAACTTGCTCAATTTCTGGCTCTACTGATAATGCCATGTTACCGATATCGGTGGTATCTACATCAACCTTTCTGAAGCCTAAAATTTCAAGGCCCAGTTTTTCAGCCGCACGATAAATTAATTCTCTACATTCTTCTCTTGAGCGAATGTCTTTCGGCATAAAAAGCATGCCCACACCGTAATTGTTGGTTTCGGGAAGGCTGAAGCCAGCTTTAAGGCATTCGTCGTAAAAGAATTCATGGGGAATTTGCAACATAATACCAGCGCCATCGCCCGTATTTGGTTCTGCGCCACAAGCTCCCCTGTGATCTAGGTTTTCTAAAATGGTAAGCGCATCGGAGATAATTTGGTGAGATTTTCGCCCTTTCACATGCGCAACGAACCCAATACCGCAGGCATCGTGTTCAAATTGCGCATCATACAATCCACTGGTTGGTTTCATTCTTTGCTCGTTAGTTGTTAGTGTATAGGAAACACTAAGATAAAAAAAATGAGGCGCAAATTATAGAGTTTATATGACTTTTAGGATAATTTTAGTTTTTACATAATCATAGCATTATAATTTGCTGAATTGATAAATAACTGCTGTAAAAATTTCGAATATTATAATTACGAAAATTCTCTATAAACCTAGTTTTTAGGCAACTATTGCCAAAAAAGAATGATGAAATTTATTTACCCTTAAATTTATTATTTATTGATAAATAATCTTAATAAAACAGGATAGCTTCATCATTCTTTCCATCTCAAAAATTGATGGAGATTTTAAATCAAATAAAATTTTATCAATTTATGAATCAACCACATAGCCAATATAGTGAAAAATTTAAAAAAATGAATTTTGGGAAACCACTTGTTTTACTACCTTTGTGCCGGGCAAGTCTTTTACGACCAGCTCCCTTTGAACTCCCCCAGGGTGGGAACGCAGCAAGGGTAGAAGGTTGTAGCGGTGCGATAGAAGGTGCTTGCCCTTTTTTTACCCCCTAATCCCCTGAAGGGGGAATATTAAATTCTTCAGGGGTTCTAACAGAGAGCCTAATAATCATTTAAAGAATTTATAAGCATGAAATTTTTCATTGACACAGCTAATCTTGATCAAATCAGAGAAGCACAAGATCTTGGCATTTTAGATGGCGTAACCACCAACCCTAGCTTAATGGCTAAAGAAGGGATTACTGGCGAACAAAATGTAATTAACCACTACAAAGCAATTTGCGATATTGTTGACGACAATGTAAGTGCTGAAGTAATTTCTACAACCTTTGATGAAATTGTTAAAGAAGGTGAAGCTTTAGCGGCATTAAATCCGAAAATTGTTGTAAAAGTACCGATGATTAAGGATGGCGTTAAGGCCATTAAATATTTTTCTTCAAAAGGAATTAAAACCAACTGTACCCTGATTTTTTCTGCAGGACAAGCTTTATTGGCAGCAAAAGCTGGAGCAACTTATGTATCTCCATTTTTAGGTCGTTTAGACGATATATCTAGCGATGGTTTGGTTTTGATTGAAGACATCAGAACAATTTTTGACAACTACGGTTATGAAACTCAAATTTTAGCTGCATCCATTCGTGGTCCGTTGCATATTGTTAACTGTGCTAAATTAGGTGCTGATGTAATTACCGCTCCTTTGGCGGCTATCGCGGGTTTATTAAAACACCCACTTACCGATAGTGGCTTGGCAACCTTCTTGGCAGATCATGCTAAGGCGGCTGGAAAATAGACTTAGATAAACTTTTATACAAAAGCCCAAATGTTCGCATTTGGGCTTTTTCTTTTTGATCTGTTCTACGTTAGTTAACATGAAGGCATTGCTGATGATCATTCTTGCTTCACCTTTTGTTTATAGAGCTAAGTTCAAACATAGCTGTTGTTGGCAAGGGCAGCTTTTATTTTATTGTAATCAATCTGCTCATCGGGTTCTATAAGTATTCCCTTAACCCCTGCCCCATTGGCTGCTTCCACATCGCGTGGTTTATCCCCGATCATAATAGACTGTTTAGGATCGATATTGAATAAATCGATGGCATCTAAAATCATCCCTGAGGCGGGTTTTCGGCATTTACATTCGCCACCTACTGTTGGATGATGCGGGCAGTAATAAAATTTTGCTATATCTGCACCTTCTGCTACAAAAGCATCTTTTAACAGTTGATGCATTTCATCGAGCTGTTCTACGGTGTACCTTTTAAGTGCAATGCCACCTTGATTGGTGATTACGATGAGTAGGAAGCCTTCATCAAAGAGTTGCTTTAAAACCGGTATTTGATAGTCTAATACTTTGAAGTCTTCTACACGGCAGATGTAATCGTAAATTTCGTGATTCAAAACGCCATCACGGTCGAGGAAAATAGCTTTATTCATAATTAAAGTTTAGAGATAAATGAAGATTTATCTTAATGGCGCCAAAAATACTGAAATTTTAGTGGCATCCTAAAGTCCAATTCATTTAGTTGTTGTGCGTAAGTTGATTCGTGTCTAAATCATTATTTTATAACTTAACATGGCCTTTTTATCATCTCGATTGAAGGCATTTATAGCTCTTGTCTAATTCTGTAAATTGGCTCCACAAAAAGGCGATCGGTATCCTGATTCGATAATTATTGCCAAAAAAAATTGCAACGATAATTAATTTGCCTATAAATCAATATACTAGCAGAATTTAAAAACTTTTATTTGCAGGAAATGCATTAGAACCCTATATTTGCACCACTTTAAAACAAACCAGTAACGGTTTAAATAAAGTAGATTCCGTAGCTCAGCTGGTAGAGCATTACACTTTTAATGTAGTGGTCCTGGGTTCGAATCCCAGCGGGATCACAGATATTCAAAAACCATCTTTTATTAATTTTAAAGATGGTTTTTTTGTTTTATTCTATTTTCTAACGTTGACTAAACTCTATAACCGAGATTTTGTGTCCGATGTTCGCGATCCAAGCCTTCTGCGATTAAAAAAACAAAATTTGATAAGTAAGAGTTTAGATTTTGTTGATTAGTTTCATTGTTTTCAAATCATAAATTCCAATTTCGTTTTTGTCTGCGTTATCGTGTTTACCATTATTGTTTGTATCGTAATGGCCAGTAGTAATAATAGTTCCTGTCGTCTTGTTAACTACCCAAGTATTTACAAACAATTTACTATCAGTTAATTGAGTTTGTTGTTTTCCATCTGTGGACAGGATGATTATTTGAGTAGGGCTATCCCAATCAATTCCTTTATTTCCGTCGACGTCAGCAGTGTTTGCTAAAACAAATAAACAATTAATTCCTAAGCTGTCAATTTTAATTTGTTCGACCTTGCGAAAATATTTATCGATTGGAAAGTTAACTTGATTCGTCTGCCCGTTTTTGGTGTCGATGAATAAAAGGTATCTATCTTTCAATTCGCCCATTTTGCCAAAGTTTTCAATTCTAGCAACCACATACCCAGTTCCTTCAACTTCTGTAAGCTTGTTAAAGCTAACCTTGTCGTAATTCTCTTGCCCATATATTGTGAAGGAGAAAGTTGTTAAGACAAATAAAAATATATGTTTCATTTTCTTTAGTTTGAGTGTTTGATACTATTTTAAATATACAAAAGATAAATCCTGTCACTTTCATTAAATTGTTAAAACATGTTAAAGCGAATTGGATTTAAATGATATACGTAAAGGTTAAATCCCAATAATCTCTACTAAAGAGCGTTCAATATTTGTCATAATAATCCATCATCCAGATTAATTATACTATTGAATCTGTCACTAAGTGATTTGAGATAATGTTAGAGAGGCCAACAAAAGGCGCAGGAAGCTTCGCCATTTGCGTTTTAGATAGATTAATCAAATAGCAGTTGATCAATCTCAAATCGAAAAATATGGATTAAAATAACAACCATCATTGCTAGTAAATAAGGTTTGGCATACCTTAAATTTTTTCTAAGTGCATTGAAAATCAACAGGCCAGAACCAGTTAGCATAACTAAAATTAGAGCTGCCCAATTTAGAATGAATTCATGGATTGGCAAACTTTCAATCCTTTCAGACTCTGCCCCCTCGCCATATAATCCCCAGTATGTTAGAGGGATTGCCAATACGTAAAGGAATGCCCATAAAAGAATTAGCGAAATAAGCGGCAAGAAAAAATGCCGAATGGAAATAAAAAATTTGATTGTTTTACCCATAACGTGGTTATTGGAAAGACTTTGCGATTGTTTCTTACTATGATTGATAAATAATTCCGGGCTATTTGTAACCAGAAGTTCAGCACGAATATAAAAAATCCATCCTTTTCCACGCCGAGTTAGTACTTGTCTTTGCCAACTCTTCGGAGCAGTATATCCTGGAACGTTGGGCGGAGTCATTTAGTAAAATCGGATTGTTAGCAACATAACTGCATCCTGATTGAGGATTAGATTTCTCAGAAAGCGAATCTATCGTACTGAAACGCACAATAATGGGGTCATAGAATCTTGCACCGTAATCATACTGTTCACCAAGCTCATCCTGTACCTCTTTGCCGTTGTACAGGTATTTGTTGTCCAAGCCTACTGGTGATACCGACCTTTTCTTTCCAAAGGCATAATAATCATCTGCCTGAAGCCTTCTTACCGCTCCGTTGTAAATATCGAAAGTATATCGCACATTTCCAAGGTGATCTGTAAGGTTGTAGTGGTAACTGTAGTTTCCGCTATTGTTTTGCGCCACCCCCTCCTCGGTGTGGATGATATCGATCGTGTTGCCGTTGTACTCAATCCCATCTACATACTGCCTTATTGTGCAATTGCTGTTCTTGGTGAGTTTTCTGCCCGAATCATCGTAGTTATAGGACACCGATACGCCCACCACTGCCCGTTGCGGGGCTATAACTTTTTTGAGTCTGGTATTTGACTTAACTCGAAAATACTAAACCAATTAAACTTAACTTAAAAAAGCCCAACAATTTTTACATCGTTGGGCTTGTGTTAATTCTATTCATTTCTCACACGCGACA
The DNA here is from genome assembly GCF_003173595.1 of Pedobacter yonginensis. GTDB lineage: Bacteria > Bacteroidota > Bacteroidia > Sphingobacteriales > Sphingobacteriaceae > Pedobacter > Pedobacter yonginense. The sequence goes on along the minus strand of NZ_QGNZ01000001.1, from coordinate 769,251 downwards.
CGCGTGCGCCAGCTGAGGATCAGCTTAAAACTATTTATTCCATATCTTTTCGAAATTTTCTGCAGTTAATTCTGACTCCAAATTTCCTAAATCGAAGGAACTCATATCGAAAATACCATATGTGCCATATTTATAATTTGCACTTGGGTGTTTATGGACTAGGTCATTATTTTTGTTGAAACCTATCTCTCGAACAGGAAATCCATCACCGTCGAGTTCCAAATAGATGTAATCAATAGATCCAAATTTACTTAGATCAATATCCTCAGAAGTAATCTTTATGTAATACATCTTATTTTTTAATTTTTAATATTGGTGTTTCTTTAAACCATAAATTAGGTTTTCCCCAATTGTACATATGGACATGAAAGTGGTAAGGTAATGATGCACCTGTTTTTCTATTATATCCACCACCTTTTACTGCTTTGACGACTCTAGAACCTAGAGCTCCTTTTCCCTCAACTAATTGATTTGAAATTACAGTATTTCCAGTTCTGATAAAATCGCTTGATTGAAGTTGAGTAATGTGTTTAGCATTTAGTAATTCACCACCGGCATACGCTAATGGCGCATAAGTGGCAGCTCCTTCGATAAAACTGTTTAAATATTTTGCATCAACCTTGGCTCTATCTTCTGGGGACATAGCAAGATAAGCTTTTGTGTCGTTATATTGGCCTACATAAGTTTCCGTCCAAAAAAGGCTACCGACATTTAGCATGGTTTGAGATAGGCCATTAAGTAAATCAGTTCCTAACGTAGATTCTGAACTTAACCATCGTTCCCAAGTTGCGCCAATATTGCCATTACTAAAAGGGTCAGAGGCTATTAATTGCTTATAAAAAGATGAAGTGTAGCTGTCTTTTTTCTTCTTAGGTGGGTCTTTTTCCTGTTCTTCATTCTGTGGTGCACTACTTTTGCCCAAGAATGCCGCTATTTCTTCAGCGTTACTGGTGGTATACCCTTTAGCTGTCTCTACCCACATGCCATTGGGATCCAATTTTCCAACGGGATCATTCAAACCATAATTATATGGAGAGTGCGAGTTATACTTCTCAGCAAGCGGATCCACCACATTCCACCTACCGATAACCGGGTCATAAAATCTTGCACCGTAATCATACTCTCCTAACTCCTCCTGAATCTCTTTTCCATTGTAAAGATATTTATTATTTCCAAAAACGGCAGATTTTCTAAGCCCAAAAGCATAATAATTGTCTCGCTGTAAAACTTCCAATAACTGTGTGTTCGGGTTTTTGTAAAATGTTGCCCTCACATTGCCTAGATGGTCGCTTAGGTTGTATTCGTAGGTGTAGTTGCCGTTGCTGTTTCTTGCAATGCCCTCTTCAGTCTGCACAAAGTCTATTATGTTTCCGGTCTTGTATTGGATGCCATCCACATAATCAACCGTTCCAGCAGCGGACACCTTTTTGAGCTTCTTTCCCGTAGCATCGTAAGTATAGGATATGCCCTGGCTTCCGGTAACTTGGCTTGGAAGGTTGAGGTAATTATACTCTAAAGTGATTCCTTTCTGGCTGTCTGTTTTGAGGTTTCCGTTTACATCATAGGTGTACGGACTGTTGGTAAAGCCCTTTATTTCCTTAAGCTTGTTCCCCTCATAGCAAGTATAATTGTTTGTGCCAAAGCCTTCGCGGGTCAGCTGGGGGGCATACCGTTTTTGAGACTAGTATTTGACTTATTTCGAAAATACTAAAACACCTTAAACTTGGACTAAAAAAGCCCAACGATTTTTTACATCGTTGGGCTTGTGGTAATTCTATTTATTTCGCACACGCGACCCGCGTGCGCCAGCTGAGGGCTACTTCAGAAAAAAATATCTGCTAAAGCGATAACTAAGAAAATTACCACAATACCAATAATTCTATTACTAAAATCTTCAATATCAATCACTTCGTCTAAATCGGATTTTCTTTTAGTTTTATCCGGTTTAGAAATAGTTCTTGAAATAAAAAAGTAGCCCTTCCTTGTCCAATAACCGATACCTCCAAGTATCCATCTACCGATTAAAATAGATAAAAAATCAAATAAAACCCCCATTTGTATTTAATATTTAATTTGCTTCCTTGAGTTTTTTTGCAACTGTGACACTTTTACTGACAATTGTTTTGGAAGTGACTGGCAGTATTGTTTTATTTAACGCCTTAACAGCTAGTCCTCTTGTTTTTCCAGATAGCCTTGCCACAAAGGTCCCTTTCACCAGTTTTGAGAACGTAGCTATGTTGACTTTTGGGGTAATTCTATTCATTTCGCACACGCGACACGCGTGCGCCAGCTGGGGAACATCTTGAACATCTGGAACAAGCTAAGTCGTTATCAGGGAGAGATTAAACTCCTCTTATAAATATCCTGATAATCTAAAGTTATATTCTTCTTGTTTCTTTTATATATAGAGAGTTTAAGTGAGCCTCTCTTTTTAATTAAAGAATCCCCTTTTTCAATTTTTGATTCCCACAGTGGAGGTATTTCATATCTGTATCCGTTGGATATTATACATATTTTAACATTGTGGTTTCGCTTGTCTTGATATAACGAATCTACATTTCCATTAAAACCCTCATTTAAATCACGATCTATTATTAGTTCTTCTCTTCTTTCACCAAAACAGACCTGATAAAAAAAATAGCCAAAAAGTAAAATAAGAGGGATATAAAAAATAAAATAGAGAATATATTTATCAAGTTTTTTCATACGCACAACAATTACAAATTAGTATACCCAAGTTTTACTAATGCTATACATCCCACCTACTTGCAGTTCTGGTCCTTTTGGCGCAATAAAACTTGGTGAAAAGCCACCTTGACCAGTAGTATAACCTCTTTGGTTTTTTCCAAAATTATTAGGGTTCATAGCTTTTAATCCTCCTGTATGTGAATCTAAACTTCCTCCAGTACCTACACCTACACCTCCAATAGGTGTATTGAAGCCCACATTATAGGCTCCTCCATTTCCAGCAAAGTCATCTACAGCAAATTGATTACCTCCGGTTGGTTTAATTGCACCTATATCTACACCTATTCCTCCTCCAAAACCAATATTCCCATTAAAAGTAAAATAAGGTGTACTATTTTTGGTAGCGTCATTAACAACTCCAAAACCAAATCCAAATCCTCCCACAAGTGCGCCATTGACAGACAAGCCATAGAAACTTCCATCTGTCTGTCTTGGTATAAATGTTGAGCCAGCTTCATTAGTAAAAACTTCAGTTGAATTATTTTCTAAAGTTATTCCATCTCTAGTTAATGTTCCATCTATATTCAGATTAATACTTTCCCCCATCACTGTTCCATCCGCTTTCTTTGGAGTTATTTCTGCTGATTTCCCTACATATTGTGCTTTATCACCCTGAAATTCTTTTGCTGTTTTTTGATCAACAACCCTATCATCCCAAATATATTTATCATTCTTTTTAACCCAATCAGTTCCCTCCATCCCATCAGGATCGACAAATCTTATCGGATTATTGAAACCATAATTATATGGAGAATGTCTCCTCATCTTCTCTGCCAACGGATCCGCTACATTCCATCTACCAATAATCGGGTCATAAAACCTAGCTCCGTAATCGTATTGTTCGCCCAATTCATCCTGTACCTCTTTGCCATTGTACAGATACTTGTTGTCTAATCCAACTGGCGATACCGATCCTCTCTTTCCAAAGGCATAGTAATCATCTGCCTGAAGCCTTCTTACGGCTCCGTTGTAAATATCGAAAGTATATCGCACATTTCCAAGGTGATCAGTAAGGTTGTAATGGTAACTGTAGTTTCCGCTATTGTTTTGCGCCACTCCCTCCTCGGTGTGGATGATGTCGATCGTGTTGCCGTTGTACTCAATCCCATCTACATACTGCCTTATTGCGCCATTGCATTTCTTGGTGAGTTTTTTGCCAGAGGCATCGTAGGTATAGGCTACCGATACGCCTGCCTTGTTGGCCGTTACTGGCAGGTTCAGGTAGTTGTAGGTGAGTGCCATTCCGTTCCTACCATCCAGCGTAGCGTTCCCATTGGCATCGTATTGGTAGTTCTGTGCGGTTACTCCAGCTACTGAGTTCAGCCTATTGCCTGTGTAACTGTATTGGTTGGCACCAGTGTTGTCTCGGTTGAGGGTGTTGATGTTGCCCATCACATCGTAGGTGAGTTCCTCGCTCATTACAATGCCCGTGCTTATGCCCTTTTTGAGCCTGTTCAATCCATCATAGGTATAGGTATAAGTGTTTGGCATTATTGCCCCTACGCCCCATTTCTGGTCGGCAATGTTCCCATTGTACTGGGGCAGGGTGCCATTTGCATACCTCAGTTCCATCGAGAATTCCTTGCTCGTACTGCCCTTCATCCAGCCACGCTCGTTGTAGGCAAAGCCCGTGTTCTGCATAAAGGTAGTGCCATCGGTACCGTGCAGGTTCTTGCCCTTCAATTGGCCAAGCTCATTGTAGTCCAGCTTGCTCAGGGTAACCTCATCCTGCCCGTTGATGCTTTCCATGGTGGCCAGTTTCCTGCCCGCATGGTCGTACTCGTAGCGATTGGCTATCTTCGTCTCCGCTCCGTTCAGGGTCTGGGTGTGGGTCCTCAGGCTTGCCGTCAGTTCGCCTGCAAAGTTGTAGGTATTGTCGGTGATGTCCCTTCCGCCAAGGTGGTTCTCCGCGCGGGTCTGCACCGTTCTCCCTTCTTCATCGTAGTAGAACGTGGTGAGGAGCATGGTGCCCGTGCCTAGCGTAGTGATCTTGGTACCCGTCGGCAGTCCCTTTATCCTTGCCCCGTCCATCTGCCCGGCAGCTGCACCGCCCAGCGTATTGCCCGGAAAGGCATAATCGTCATAGTAGCTGATGGTTTGGTTGCTTGTGGCGGTCTGCGGGAAGGCACTGCTGCTATAGCCGATGCCATCTGTGCTGCGCTGCTCCCAGAGCACCGTCTGGATGTCTGCCTTTGCCTGCTGGGCGGCCCTCCCATCGGGGCTGTTGTAGATTCCCGAATAAACCGTTCTGCCCAGTGCATCGTATTTGGTAAACAGCCACTGACCCTTTGTTTGCTGGTTGGCATCCTGTGTCAGCACTACCTGATCGAGCTTGTTGTACACCATGTATTCCCAGCCCTTGCCCGGAATCTTTTTCTCGATCAGTCTCTTTCTGCTGTCGTAGTGGTAACCATAGATATAGCGCAGGAAGGCCTCATCTGTCTCGATGAAGGAAGCCAGATTGGCATAGCCCGCGATCCCGTTCTCATTTACCGCTGGAGGAAGCACGTAGCTTAAGTTTCCGTAATCATCGTAAACATAGTAGGTACTCAGGCTTTTGGTGCCGGTTTCCCAGGTCCGCTTCAGCACGACCCTGCCCTCAAAGTCCTTGAACTCCTCGGTGGTTCCCGCCTTTCCGTACGCAGTTTTCCAGTTTTCATCCTTGATGACCGTTTTGTAGAGCTTCCCGGGTTGGTAAAAGGCGTTAAGGGAGGAGGCGCCGTTGGTTCCCACCGTCCAGAGCCTGACCTCGCCCGTGGCATTGGTTCCGTAGTCGGTCCTCACCACATGGCCCGTATCCACGCCTATCGAGGGCTGCCAGATGATGCCCGGGGCACCCTGCTGCAGCACTCGATTGAGCGGGCTGGCCTCGAACACCGTTTCTGAGAATGGTTTCGGCGTTTTTACCACATCGCCCGTGCTGGTGTAAAAGGCGGGCTGGCCGATGCTCAGTGCGTCGGCACGGTAGGCGCCATTGTTGCCCACCTCGCTATAGGGCAGGTACTTGAAGCGCTCCCTGCCGAGGGCATCGTAGGCCATGGGCTGGATGATGTCCTTGCCCGTTGGGCTGGCCTGTACCGAAACGGTTTGCAGGGGACGCCCAAGCCCATCGAAATAGGCTATGGTCCGCATCTCCTCGCAGGCGCTCCTTGCATTGTCTATATTGCCACTGTTTACGCCCGCGGTCTTGAACACCCGGCTCATGATGTAGTTCTGGTTGGCACTGAGCGCAGCACTCAAGGGGAAGCAGTTTACATAGCTTGTCCCGGTAAAGATGCGCAGCGTACTCCCCGCAGGCGCATAAAATCCGTCTGTAAGGGTTACGCTTTTGCCTGCGGTGATGGTAGGTTGCCCCAAATAGGTATTCAAAACAAGGTTCTGTGCACGTGCCGTGCCGAGCTGGGCAACGAGTGCCAGCGATATGGATAAAAATTTTGTGTATCTGTTCATGATCGAGCGCTTAGTTCTTATAGTGGTAATCATTGCTTTTTACGATGTTGCCGTTTTGGTCCTTCACAAATTTCAACCTTCCGAAGGCATCGTACTCATAATAGGTGGTCATGCCCTTGGTATCGGTTTGGGAGGTCATCCCAACCAATGGTTTGTAGGTGTAGGTGCTGATTTGGGCGTTGGGAAGGTTGATGTAAAGTTTTTTCAACTCCTCTCGCAACTGGGCATCACTGGCCGGGTTCTTTAAAATGGCAAGGTTCAAATAACTGATGGCTGTGTTATAATCTGCACTGACAACTTGCGCCACTGGATACTGATCGTTATAACCCCAGATGTAAACGGTACTGATGCCATTTTCTGCCCTTTTGGATAGTAGATTGCCATGCTTGTCAAACTTTTCGTAGTTCATCCTCACTTCCAAGGAATTGTTCGAACCTGTATTTGTCTTCGACCTGCTTGGCACTACCACATTCAAAGTTGGGTCGAGCAAATAATCTGTTCTGCTTATTTCTTCCTTTCCGTTAGTCTTACGAACCTGATCCACTTGTGTATCTAATTGATGGCTAGAGATCAAGCCCAATCTGCCTGTCTCTTCGCTGCCCGTCAGGGAAAGGTCCAATGGGTATTTGATCTCATTTGTGATTTGATTTCCCGTGCTCAAATTATTCGTTGTCTTCGTAAGCTGATAATGAATCGGTGCACGGCCATACTCATAGTTCTCTGTCTGAACTACAGGAGTGGTTGGATTATCAAAATAGGTAGTGGTTTTTGATTTTATCTTATCGAAACCTGTATAAAGCTTAAAATAAGGGACAGCTGTAGTATAATCGCAGGTATTGCGATTTATATTTCCATTACGATCAGGACGGCTACCATATGTTGTAACATGATTATCGAATGGACCGTAATAAAAATAAATACAACTTTCATTAATGCCGTCGGCTCCTGTAACATCATAGAAATCTGCTGGTAAATCAGATGGATTTTGAAGGTATCTTTCTGAAAACGATTGGAAACTGATTAAATCGGTATTGATTGATTCCACATAATCTTCCAAGTTTTCCGTATTGTTGGCATAAGGTGAAACGAAATTATACTCGTATTCTTCCTTTTTTAATAAGTTATTGCCTTTAAAATATTGCTTGGATAATAACTTGCCACGTGCCCACTCCTTTGGTTCCGTTAGGCCCAAGGTTTTAAAATTATAAAATTGACTGAAATAAGGCTGTACAAATGAAAATCTACTTTCAGACGTGAGGTTATTGGCGGGATTTGCAACATCCACATGATTTTCCTTTACATATTCATAACCTGCAAATGATCCTGATGTGCTTTCCAACGGAACGATGGAATTGGATGAAAACTTTATATTAAAATAATCCTTGTAAACCCCATATGGGTCACGGAGATGCCCTATTTGATATTGGAGATATTGAGGTAAAGAAACAAGCCTGCCCGAGGTAAAATTTGGTATGGTTGCATTAGCATAGGGATTAACATAACTATATGTTTTTTTATCTACCAAAACATTATCATGGTTAAAGGCATTTATTTCCTTAATCCGTAAGCCACCAACGTTAATCATATTGGTCAAGGGATTAAGTTCTCGCCACCTGACAAAAAAACTCAGGTTATAGGGTTGGTTATCTGGCTTAGAGTTCGGTTTGTTTAAATAGGTAATGGCAACCGTCATCTCATAAGTTCCAGCATTAAGGTTTACCCAATAATTGTCTTTTCCATTTCGAGCAGGAGCATTATTATATGGATAACTGGTTGAGGTGGTGTTGAATTGCCTTAAAATTGTTTTGCTATTATCAGAATTAACGCGCTCAAGTTTGAAATCTACGTTATCAGCCAGGTATGGGAGGTCTTTTTCCAATGTAGAAATTCCGAAATTTGTATTTACGCTCCAGTTATTCTGGGTGGTGAACCCTAGCCCACCTACTGTAAATCTTTTACGGAAGTAACGTACCCCGTTAATCGTTTCATTTGGCGCAGGATAACTGGTGCTTCTGCTGTAACTACTGATAGACAAAGCCTCGTATTTCTCTAGAAAATTATCATCCTGATAGGTTTCCAATAGTTCTTTAGGTGCGTTCCACACGCCCGCGGTATTGCCTTCATATACAAATTCCTTTTTGCCTCCCTCGGGATAGGTAATGCTCTTCAAAGCAAACAATTTGGCATACTCAGCTTTAACCCGCTTATCCCCTCCAGCAATCTTGGGATCGAGATTGGGGATCATTCCATACATGGAAGCATTGGCTATACCGTTGTAATAACCCCAATGATCTTGCGCAAAAGAGAATTTAGAGGGCATTTGTGGTAAAGTGTAATAATCGAATGTATAGTTTACAGGTTGGAGCCCCGAAGCGGTAATGCTTATTCCATCAAGCCTGAGCCTCTTATAACGATAATCTGAAGGATTTCTAGCCTCATCATAAAAATTAGCTATGTTTTTGATGTCGAAGGCTTCACCATAAAAATAGCTGTAGTTGAAATGGATTTTCTTTACATTGTTGTTGCTATTGTCGTAAACATTAATCTCATCAAGTCGTTCGGTTGGCATATCTTGCCTGCCTAGGGTAGAAAATTCAATTCTCCCTCCAGGAAAATTGATTACCTTAATCCTGCTGTCATAAATTAATGGATTTGATATGTTCGTAGAATAATCAACTGATGCTGCTCCAATAACAGCCTGTTGTCCATTCAATTGATAAACACGGTAATTGAATTGATCATAGCTATATGTGATGGTGTCATTGTAAGTATTTTTTATGGATTTGATTTGCCAAGCGTTAGTTACATTGGTCTGTAGGTTCATAACTGACATTTGTTGTTTTGAACAACCTTCTTGGCCAAAATTGACCGCTATGCCATTTGGCAACTTTAAATTCCAAGAATACAATTTGGTTTGCGATGGTCCATCGTATTTACTTACATCAATATCCTCTTTTGGGTATAAAAGGAATTTATTTCGATTTTGGCTGAACATGAAACGACCGGAATAACCCAATGCCGAATAGTAAAATTCATCGGGCATGTAATCGATACCGCCACGTTTAGCTGAGTTTATGTAATCGATTCTATCATCACTTACCGAAGAATTTGGAACTAGGCCCAACTTCGGTTTCTGCATAAAATAATTCACGCTGTTTGGAGCATTTGTACCACCATACAAATAATAATACTCATCTGGTATTCCCCTAGTCTTTCGAGAAATCTCTCCACCGTAGCTTAAGTTCCATCCAAGTCCTACCCATGTTGCATCTTGGCTTAACCGTATGCCACCAGCATGATAGTCGAGTGTTACCGGAACGCTTACCCCTTTGATATTAATTTCATAAAGTGGAATACTGATGTTTGGCACCCCTGTGTACATAGAAACAGGAGTTTCTATTGATTTGTTGAAAGCGGATACTTCAGGGGATTTGAAAGTAACCGATGGGCCGCTTCCCTGTCCATGAGAAGCGAACCAACTGAGATACAAGCCTAAAAACAATAGGCTCTTGCGATAATGTACTGTCATATTTTTAAATTGAATTTTTTAAGTATTTTGATTTATAACTGAATTGATATGGTTTGAAAAATATTGTTTCTTGATTTTTAATTGTCCTAAAAACTATTGCTCATCTGGAACATCGGCAGGTACATCGCAATCAGGATTACCCCTACCGCAAGGCCCAGGAATATGATGATCAGAGGCTCTAAAAGTCCGCTGATGGCGGTGGTTTTATACTCTACTTCTTCGGTATATTGATCGGAAAGCTGAGCAAAGAAATACTCCAATCGGTTCACCTCTTCAGCAATGCGGATCATCTGGATAAACTTGACCGGATAAAAAGCGTGCTTGGCAAGCGTTGCAGACAATGAACTTCCCAATAAGATGTCCTGCTCGGCCAAAACGAGTGCCTGCTCGATGGGGTAAAAACCGATCATCTGCCGCACCATGCCCAACGATTGCAACAGCGGCGTGCTGGTACCCGTAAGCAGGCGCATGGTGTTCGCAAAGCGGGCCAGGTAGATCTTGCTCACGATTTCGCCAACCAGCGGTATCTTTAGGAGCGCCAATGCGCTGTATTTCTTGAACCAGGGCCTGCTTCTGGAAAAAAAGTAAGACACCACCATTCCGATCAGTAGGAAAAGTAGCAGGTAGATGTAGCGGTCCAGCCATTCCGAAAAGCTTACGATCAGGCCGGTAATGTAGGGCAGTTTGCCTCCAAATCGCTTGAACACATCGGCAAACATGGGCACCACGAACTTGATCATGAAGAAAATGGCGGCGAGGGAAGTGCTGAGCACCAGTATGGGATAGGTAACCGCTGCAATAATCTTTCGGCGTTGGCTGATCTTGGCCTTGTAGTATTTCGCCAGTTCGCCCAGTACCTCTGCAAGCTTCCCGGTCTCCTCGCCTATCTTTATGCTGAAATATTCATATTGGCTAAACTTATCGTTTCCTTGGAGCGTCTCCGATAGCGATTTCCCTGAAACAACCGATTGGTTGATGGTCTCAAACAGAGCGGTGTCCTTTTTTGATGTGAATGAGCTTGCCGTAAGGTCGAGGGCGGTCTTGATGTCGATACCTGACCGGATCAGCGTGCCCAGCTCATTATAAAAGCCTTCCTTCTTCTTGTCGGGAAGCTGGCCATCCCCAAATGAGATGTCCCTCGACAAAAAACCCAATGCTCCCTTTACGTTGTCCTTTGGGGCGGTCTTCTTGGCGCTGGTCTTAAAGTCTGAAAGGTTTATTGTTGCCATGGTTATCTGTATAAATCTGTTGCACTGTAGGTCTTGTTGATGTCGATCGGTACGGTAAGGCTATTCTTGAGCCGAATGGTGAAACGAATTTGGTCGAGCGTATCTGTCTGTTGTGTCTCCCTGCCTTCGAAAAAAGCATTTAGGGCTTCTGTCCGAAGCTTGAAGGTATCTGTATGCAGTTGACCGATCGCTCTGGTTACAAATCCAGCCTCAAAGCCATACTGCACAGCACTACTGTCTGAAAGAAGGTTTATCCCCTTTTCTGAGCGGACGATCGCCCTGCTACCGAGAAAGTCCTTCTCCAATACCTGCCGGAGAGCGAGCACCTCATCGGTCTGTTCGTTCTTTTCGCGAAAGTGCTGGTAATAGTCGCCGATTAGGCCATATGCCGTGTAGCAGATGCCCACACAGATTGCCGAGAGCAGCATGGCAAAGGTGACTTCAAGAAGTGTGAAAGCGTTAATTTTTTTCATCGGCCATTGCTTTTTTTGTTTTGTACAAACACCTGATCTCGCCCAGTTTTACCGCTCCTTGCTCTGCCCTGATCTCGAGTGTTGAAAGCCCTTCAGCTCCGCTGTTTTCGGATGAGATGAGGTAGTCCACACTATCGATGGTGAGTTGCGTATTTTCAAACTCGCCCTTTTTGCTGATTTCGTTCTTCAACAGCTTGAGCTGATTGCTCACCTGTATCTTCTTCTGCGATACACTTCCCCGCATCACATTGCCGAACAGGGAAATGGCGATGGAGAAGACAACCATGATAATGACCATGGCGATGAGCACTTCGATGAGCGTAGAAGCTGATATTCTTTTTGAGATCAGTTTAGCCATTTTAAAATCCCGTTTGGTTCTTTTGATTGAAATACGCCTGAGCTTAGGTAATAGCGGTTTCTGGCCTTTCTGTTGATGAATACATCGATCAGGAAATTCTCATAAAGCGTGGATGGTGTCTGCATGACAAACCTATCGCAGGAAACCTTGCCATCGATGTGCACACCTTTTTCGAGTTTTACCATCCCGGGGCAGTACACCTCTCCTTTTATGCGTGTATTCTTTCCAAGTTCTATCATCAAGGGCAAGGCCGATTTTGTTTCATCATAAGCGAAAAGCAATCCGTTAAGCTCCGTTTGTTCGCCCAGTATAATCTTGGGCCGTCCGGCCAGTTTTTTTTTGCCCAAAACGCCCAGCACAGATGGATATTGGAACACTGCACCCTTGCCCACAGCAATCGAATCCCGTGCAAAAAGCTGGCAGCTTCCCTTAAATCCTGCCTCCACACTTATGGCTGGCGCAAAAACCATCACATCCCTCAAATCTGCCCTAGCGGAAATATGGACTAAAGTGTCGGAGTAGATGATGGTGTTTCCATGGATCTTAAAGTCGATGACTTGTTCCCTTGGCAAAACATACCGTCTGGTTGGCAGAAAAAAGGAATTTTCCTGATCTTTCTGACTCAATTGGGCCATTTTTTTTGGATCCAGATCTAGATTTCGGTTCAATTGCGAGATTGTGCTTTCGTTCGGTTTGGTCAGACTCCGATCGCTTTCTCCTATCCGCCCATAAACCGCCTCCTCACGCCTGTAGGGGTTCCCATCCACATAGGCCTTGCGGATGCCTGATTTGGGCACCTTCACGTTGCCAATAATTTGGGTTTCGCCACTTACCGAAACAGGTCTGTCTTCGTCACTCAGGTAGATGGCCAGTGAATCCATTTGACACGCTTTTCCAACGATGAAGGCACGTTTCAGGGTATCTTGCAGGATAAAAGACTTCAGAATAGCGACCGAATAGAGTCCCCATGTGGTTTTTTGTACGGAAATGCTATCGGTGCCGAGCCCGTACAGATCGATCTTTTTTTCAGCCACGCTGTCATTTTTTTCTGCCAGCGCAACCTGCAAGCCCGAATCTAGGTTGATGAGCAAGCGCTCAAAACGAACCGACTTGAGATAGGCATTCCTGTAATGTGCGGCCAGCATGATCAGCGAAGCGGAAATGACTGCAATAAAAAAAGCAATCAGGATCGAGAAGTAAAGAGCACCAGCTTTTACCATCTTATTTCTTGCGCACCTGCTTTTTCAGTTCGGCAATCTCTTTACCCTGTTCTATGACATAAAGCGTAAGCTCTTCGATCTTCTGCAGAAGCTTGCGGTTCATTTCGCCCAGTTCAACACCTGATGCCTCTGCCTCTTTTGCCGAAGGCATTTCTGGAAGGTGCCTATTGGCTTTGATGTAGGCTTCTAAGTCTCCCAGTGTTCCGACCTTATAACCATCCTCAAATACATAATCTGGCCAGTTGGTAGCTTCTACTTTTATTTCTTTTGCACGAATGTTGCCGTTAACGGAAAGTGCTTCTTTAGGACTTGCTGTGCCCATTCCAATGAACCCGTTTGGAGCAATTGTCATTGCCAATACATCCGCAGAATTATTTCTAGTAAAAAAACTAAGCGAGCCGGCAACAGCTCCTGCTCCACCATTTAGTAGTTTAGAGGTAATCTTTGCGATAGTAGGTTGTGTACCATCATTAACTAGGTTTCTAAAGCTTATTTCCGGACCTTCGCCGCCCACAATTGAGTTCTTGGTAAGGCTTACAAGATTGGTGTTGTAAGTAGAGATAATATCTAAGGGGACTGTTGGGCTTGCCGTACCGATTCCAATATTGCCATTTGGAGCCATTGTCATGGCCATTACCTCTTTGTTAAGATTCTTTGTAAAAAAGTTGAGTGATCCAGCAACAGCTCCACTAGTTCCACTTAGAAGGCCGGCTTGAATTCTGGCGATATCGGGTTGTGTGCCGTCATTTACTAAGTTCCTAAATGCCATTCCAGGTCCTTCACCCCATCCGATTGTATTTTTAGTCAGGCCAAAAAGGTTAGTATTCGAACTCGTAACAACTTCAAGCTTTGTTGAGGGGTTTGTTGTGCCGATTCCCACGTTTCCGTTCGATATAAATGACATATAAACATCATTATAATCTTTGCCGATCCAGCCATATGTTGGGCTTGAAATTCCATTATTTACATAGCCAAGCACTCCTATTCCAAAAAAGTTTTTGGTATTATTTTCATTTGTAAGATAATACCCCCTTGCCCATCCAGATGTAGATCCAGGGAAATTTGCCTTAATCTTAATACCATAAGCATCATTTAAACCGATTAAAATATTAGGATCTTGTGCTAGAGCATTCAATGTGATGGCTAAGGCAATTAGGGAAAGCAATAATTTTTTCATAAATTTTTTAATTAAATATATTTGTTCTTGTTTTTATGGTACTTTACGATCTTTTTCGGCTACCCTCCCGTCAAAGTCGAGAGCAACCATTACAAAAGGAATTTTGAATTCAAAATCCCTCCATTACTTTGTATTATTTATTTTTTTTAGAATTAAATCAAGTTTCAGATCAAGTTCATTTATTTTTTTATTGGATTCTTTTATCTCCTTCTCCTTTTCAATTAGATGTAGTGTTAATTCTTCAATAATTTTTTGCTGTGCTTTAATCGTCTCACTTACAGAAATTCCATTTTCTTCAATGTTTTTAGCGTCTGCGATTCCTGGTAAGTGCTTGTTTGCTTTGATGTAGGTTTCTAACTCTCCTAGCGTTCCAACTTTATAGCCTTCTTCAAATACATAATCTGGCCAGTCTCTTGTTTCTACTTTTACTTCTCTTGCACGAATGTTGCCGTTAACAGAAAGTGCTTCTTTTGGGGTGATTGTTCCAATACCTACGTTGCCGTTTGGAAGAAATGTCATTTTTACAGCTTTAGCCGCTATAATTGAAAAAGGATGATTTGTGGACGTGCCGACCATTCCTCCGGCTGGCGCTCCAAAAAATCCGTTTTCATGAACCCAAGATCCAGTATTAATGTTATTCGACGTTAGGATTGATTTTGCGTCTGTATAGCCGTGCACTTCCATTACCTTAGTCCAACCGTCGTTGTTTTCTGGAGTTGTTGTGCCGATACCTACATTACCTGATGATACACGCAACCCACCACCACCGATGTCTACAAAACTTTTACCATGAAGCGTTCCCGGATCTAGTATAATGCCTGTATCCCATTGAAGCTTCAATTGTTGATACGGTGCAACCCAATCACCAGCAGTTCTGTAAATTCCATAATTTAGCGGTGCTGGACCATACCAACTTATCCCAGATGGCTCTGTTGATCCATTTACATCATTAAAAGTAATCTTAGCGGTGGGGTTTGTTGTACCGATACCCACATTGCCACCCATAATGGTAAAATTCCCATCGGTTTTCATTCCGAAATATTTTGTAGTAAACTGTCCATCAACTCCAAACATGTTCTGAAAACCCTTTTGCGAAAATAAAACAGTTGAGTTCGGAAATGGTGAATTTGAACTCGTTATAACGGTCGATTCAATTTGTGCATCACCTTTAACTTCTAACTTGTGTGTTGGACTATTTGTCCCAATACCCACATTCCCATTTGCAGGGAATGTGTTTTGTGCTAACGATGCATAACCAGCGCCGAAAATAAGAGCAGTTAATAAAATTTGTTTTTTCATATTATTTTTTTGTTTGATTTTCATTAAAAAATTCTTTTTATCATCGTGAAAAAGCCTGTCAACCTACGCTCAAGCCACGATACTTTTGGGAGTATAATCTTTCCGTTATTATATTTTTCTATAAGGAGGGAATCACCCTGATACTTGCACAGTTTGCCATCTAAGCGCCCGTTGTTATAGAAACCTGTTTTTAAAATCTTTCCATCCACGTCATATTCCATAAATTCCCCATCTATGCTTCCAAATTTGTAATGCGTAACCGATTGAAGTATGCCATCCTCTGTCCAAGCACGCCAAGCACCATGCTTTAAACCCGTTTTAAATGTGCCTTGAACTTTAAGGTTGTTGTTGTTATAATATTCGCTGTAATCTCCATCCAACAATCGCCCACTAAAGCCCCCTTGGGTATGGTTAAGCACATTACCACTATACCAGAAATAGTGTTTTTCCAAATTGGTGTGCTCAATTTGCTTTTCAGCAGGTAGTAGATGAAAAACAGCCTTACCCCAAGAATAATTAACCGTGTGGCTATAGGATTGTAGAAGTGCAGATGTTATGCTTTTCTGTGCAAATGCTTGTGTTACAAAAAGCATTGTGAAAAACATCATGAAGCTTGTTTTTTTCATTGTCTTTTAATCGATATAAATTTGCTTGCCTTTTGATAGGTGACTTTTACAGAATCACCAACGAACTTGTTAATTTTAAGGCCACTAGCCTGCTCACCTTCACTAAGCATCGTTTCATGTCCGTTTACACTGAAAATACCTACCTTTTTTTTACTTTGAGGATTAAGGATATAGCCTAAAAAGAGTATGCCATACCAATTAATTTCAGGTTTGGTGAAGGCCGTATTTTGACTTGATTGGCTGACGATCGGATGCTCATCAAGAGGTTTTTCTTCAGGAGCATCATCGAAACCCCTAAACGGATCAGGGTAATCTGCATGAAGAGAATAGGTGTCTTGGCTATGATCGATTAATTTAAAATAGCCCTTTCGAGAAGAATTGTTCGAGCTTATTGGTGTGGTTTCATCGCCTGTAGTTGCTGCGTATATTCTATACCCGATGATGCCCCAAACCGCTATTACGCAACAAATTAGAAGATAAACTGATTTTCTATTCTTCATTATTGTATTGTAAAAGTTCGGTAATCGCTAAAACTGCTTTTATTTCCTGCCTTATCTATCGCTCTGGTACGCCACACAAAGGTTTCGCCTTGTGTGCCACTGCTAATGGTTTGTTCATTTGTAGTCAAGAGCGCTGGGTAATTGGTATTGTAAAGGGTAACGGAATCTTTTTGGTACAAATACAGCTCATACTTTTCTGCATCTGTAACCTTATTCCATAAAAGCTTTGTGGGCAGGGTGATGGTTTGTTTGTTTGCTGGAGAAACTAAATCGGGCTTTGATGGCGCTGTTACATCATAAACCAAATTCCTTACCACGCTCCATTTCGATACCTCGGAGGTACTTTCTGCGCGCACTCGATACTGATAAGCACCTTCCTTTAGCAGCTTATGAAGAAAAACTGTATTGTCGCTCACCGCGTTTAGGGTCAGCTTCGTTTCATCGGCAAAGTTCTGATTATCGATTTGAAGCCTGTATTGACTTGCACCAAAAAGTTTAAGCCAACTAAAACTAATATTCGCATCGGATGTATAGTAAACATCGGTTGGAGTTGAAAGCTGTACGGATTGCTCTTTTAATGAGGACGGATGGATAACAAGCGAATTTGTGGTATAACTGCTTACGCTGCTTCCATTTTCCGCTCTTACCCGCCACTCATAATTTCCTGGTTCAAGGGTAAATGTAAACTTGTCCGTTTTAATCAACGTGTCCAGTACAAATTTTGAAGCATTGCTAAATTTCGGCGCAACAACCTGTAGCCGATAGCCCAAAGCGTCTGCCTGCGGTTCCCACCAAAAAGTTTGCTGGTAAATATTGGATTCGGATTGATTGGCCGGAGAAATGATGACTACCGTTCGGCTCGTAAGTGAGGGTTCAATAAACTCGGTACAGCCGTAAAAAAGTGTACAGATTAAGGCCAATAAACCCAGGGAGTTTATTTTATTTAAACGAATCATAATTAAAGGGGTAAGAATGGATTAAGGAGATGAATGAGTTGAAGCGATGCCCCTAAACATAAAATAAATGAGGTTGCAAGTTTTGGATATGTCAATATCTCCCCACCTTTCCGGTGGCGCTTGATGATGATATCGCTTTTTTTCTCCATAAATGCTTTTTTATAGATGGTGCCGAAGATAATCTTAAGATTTTCAGTACCCTTTAACGAAATGGCATTACCATCAATAGAAATGATTTTAGAATCGTTGATGATGAAAGATTTATGTACTCTTGAAAATTCATGCTCGGGCAAGCTATCTTCCATTTCTTTCATGGTATTATAACAGCAAAACTTCTTATCCCTTTCCAAATGAAGAATAACATAATTTTGCAAGGCCTCTATATAAATGAGGTCGTTACACTTAATCAATACCTGTTTAATCCCTTTCGAATCTGCCTTTATAAAAAAACAATCCGAAATGGGTTGCAATCTGGGCAGTTTAGGATGGTGAGCAAGCTGAGTGATGTGATCAAACTTGTTAATGCATTTTACGAAACGATTAAAAGAAATTGGCTTAAGCAGATAATCAAATGCCTGATATTCAAAAGCTTCAAAAGCTCTGTCAATTTGATTTGATACGATGATTATTGCGGCAAATTGCCTAATTCGCTCTAGCCATGTTTCGTTGTTTATTAAAAACTTATCGTCTATAAACACAATTTCTGGTCGTAAGGAATATACCGGATCGAAGCTTTCGGGTTTCTGCATAGAATAGCCCTTAAGCTCGGTAATTGGATAATTATTAATCAAACCACAAAGCGGTTCAACAGAAGAAATTTCCCCTATAATGTAACAGTTAATCATTAACAATTGAATAAATGCTAGAATAGAAATACAACAACAGGGAAAGATTACAGACTCAACAGAATTAACTGATAATGAGAAATGTATTCGGGAAACAGGTGTAGTTGATTAATGATACAACCCATTTAGATTTATACAAATATCGAGATTATTTTTCAGACCGCGCAATAGAAGCATCCATGCCCAGCTGTATATTAACTACTACATTTGTCGCCATTAATCCCAAAATTAATTATATTTATTTTTTAATGTAATAATATGAGCCAGCAACAACCAAACAACTTACAGCGCTCCATCAAAATCATGATGTTTGCGTATTTGTCCCTATTTTCTAATCAACTGTTCGCCCAGAAAGAATTAAGTCCAAGACAAACCTATCCGGGCTTATTCGAGCAGGTGCAGATGGCTAGAATTTATCCCGACAGTAAATCATTCGCTGATGCCATCCCAAAAATGCAACCCACGGCTATTATGCTTGATTACAATGCGCAAAAGAAATTGAAGGATTTCAACTTAAATGCATTTGTAAATCAGCACTTTTCATTGCCCGAAAATCACAACGCCGTTTATCAATCGGATATTAGCGCTGGTATTGAAAAACATTTAGACACCCTATGGACGGTTTTAAAAAGAAACCCCGATACTTTGTCTGCATTCAAAACCTCTTTGCTCCCACTGCCTAAACCCTATATCGTGCCGGGCGGTCGGTTTAGGGAGATTTATTATTGGGATTCGTATTTCACCATGTTGGGATTGCAAAAGGCAGGAAAAGTGGAAGTGATTAAAGATATGATCGACAACTTTGCTTTTCTGATTAATAAATATGGCTTTATTCCGAACGGAAACAGAAGCTATTATTTAACCCGTTCGCAACCCCCATTCTTTGCGGCCATGGTTCAATTGCTCACTAAAGACAATCCTGATGTTAAAATCAGCGATTATAAAGATGCCTTGGAAAAGGAATATGATTTCTGGATGAAAGGCGCTACAAACTTAAAAAACGGCACTGCTGTGAACCACTCGGTAAAGTTGTTGGATGGAACTGTTCTGAATCGCTATTATGATGCAGGCGACCAACCCCGCGAAGAATCGTATAGGGAAGATGTAGAATCGGCGAAATTAACAAAGCAACAACCATCTGTTTTTCTTCGTAATGTACGCTCGGCGGCCGAATCTGGCTGGGATTTTAGCAGCAGATGGTTTGCTGATGGAAAAAGCTTTAACCAGATTATCACAACCGACCTATTGCCTGTTGATTTGAATACCCTACTTTATAATTTGGAACTCGCTATTGCTGAAGCCAATACACAAAAGGGCGATGCAGCAAAAGCACAGCTATTTACCGCAAAGGCCAATAAAAGAAAGGCCGCCATTTTGAAATACTTTTGGAATCAACAAGAGATTTTTTTTACCGACTACAATTGGAAAACCAAACGTCAATCTGCACAACTTACCTTAGCTTCATCTTTCCCGTTATATTTTAATATCGCTACAGAAAAACAGGCAAAGGCCGTATCAGATAAAATCAAGAAAGATTTCTTGAAAAAAGGAGGCTTAATCTCGACATTAACCACCACCAAAGAACAATGGGATGCACCAAATGCTTGGGCGCCTTTGCAATATATAAGTATTCAAGGGCTATACAATTATCGTTATAAGGAATTGGCAGATGATATTTCCGATCGCTGGGTGAATCAAAACATTGCGGTGTTTAAAGAAACTGGAAAATTGATGGAGAAATATAACGTGGTAGAAACCGATAGTAAAGGTGGCGGCGGCGAATATCCTTTGCAGGATGGATTTGGTTGGACAAACGGTGTACTTTTAAAGCTATTGAAAAAGTAATTTAAACGCAATTGAATTAGATGCACCGCCATTTCGAGCATAGCGCAGAAGTCTTTTAAAGATATTTTGGTTCATTTTTCAAATGATCCCATTATTTCGCTACGCTCAGTTGAGAGTACGGATTATCGACAGGTGAAATTGAAGGTAGTGGAGAAATCATTGAACTGTGGTGGATTAAAAATCCACAGCTCTAGGGTCGAGAAAAAATTTCTCGACCAACCCTAGGGTGATTTTACTGTTAATTTCAAAGATCCCATTATTTCGCTACGCTCCAGTTGAGCGTACGGATTATCGACAGGTGAAATCGAAGATAGTGGAGAAATCATTGAACTTAGGTGGATTAAAAATCCACAACTCTAGGGTCGAGAAAAAATTTCTCGACCAGCCCTAGTTTTGCGATGGAGGTTCTTGCACTTACCAACGTGTAATAAACCCGGGCGGTACGGAAATCCTTTTACCAAATCCCTTTTTCAGGGATTTAAGGTAAAAGATTGAAGAGAGCACGGGACTGCCGGAACCGATTAGTAGGCACCTGCTTTCCAATTAAAAAACAATAAAAAGTATTATTAGCTATTTTCGATACCAGTTAAGCAGAAGATTCAAGCAATTTTAATTGCTATCAAGGTGCTGAAATAAATTCAGCATGACGAACGAGTTTTAAAAGATTTTCAAAATGCATCGCTATTTCGACGATAGCGGATGCGCTCCAGTTGAGCGGACGGATTATCGACACGTCATATTGAAGGTAGTGGAGAAATCATTGAACTTTGTTTGGTGGATTAAAAATCCACAGCTCTAGGGTCGAGAAAAAATTTCTCGACCAACCCCAGGTTGATTTTACTCTTAATTTCAAAGATCACTTTATTTCGCCTCGCTCAGTTGAGCGGATGGATTATCGAAACGTCATATCGAAGGTAGTGGAGAAATCATTGGACTTAGGTGGAATAAAAATCCACAGATCGAGCTAGGGTCGAGAAAACATTTCTCGACCAACCGTAGTTTTGCGATGGCGGTTCTTGCACTTACCAAAGTGTAATAAACCCGGGCGGTACGGAAATCCTTTTACCAAATCCCTTTTTCAGGGATTTAAGGTAAAAGATTGAAGAGAGCACGGGACTGCCGGAACCGATTAGTAGGCACCTGCTTTCCAATTAAAAAACAATAAAAAGTATTATTACCTATTTTCGATACCAGTTAAGCAGAAGATTCAAGCAATTTTAATTGCTATCAAGGTGCTGAAATAAATTCAGCATGACGAACGAGTTTTAAAAGATTTTCAAAATGCATCGCTATTTCGACGATAGCGGATGCGCTCCAGTTGAGCGTACGGATTATCGGCACGTCATATTGAAGGTAGTTGAGAAATCATTGAACTTAGGTGGATTAAAAATCCACAGCTCTAGGGTCGAGAAAAAATTTCTCGACCAACCCCAGGTTGGTTTTGCTCCTAATTTCAAAGATCCCTTTATTTCGCTACGCTCAGCTGAGAGGATGAATTATCGACAGGTGATATCGAAGGTAGTAGAGAAATCATTGAGCTGTGGTGGATTAAAAATCCACAGCTATGGGGTCGAGAAAAAATTTCTCGACCAACCCTAGGTTGGTTTTAATCCAATTTTCATTTAAGCTTGTCGAAACATCTTTCCTAGGATTTCGACAAGCTTTTTTTTAATTACGAATTACTAATTTTTATTGGTGAGGAGGATCGTTTTATGCTCTACACCAACACCAGTAATTTTTAACGATTTCCACTTTGATGGCAAAACACTCGGAACTTGAACAATGCCTTTGGCTGTGATGTCAATTCCTCCAAATCCCATCAATACGCTTTGTAAAACTCCTCCGGCTCCGGTAGCGAAGTATGGATTCGTACCCCCCTTGGTTTCGGCAATTACCCTAAATGGTGGATTCAAATTTGGTTGATAAGCTTCGTTAAAATATTGGTAAGCCTTATTTGCATTTCCTGTTCTTGCATACAAAAGCGCAAAAATTGCATGCGTCATCGCTGGTGTTCCTTCATCCGGAATTCTGGTTTCGTAGTATGCTAAATCTTTAACAATCTGATTTTTATCGGTAGTAGATTTGAGTGGGTAAGCGAGTAAGTTCACATCCGCTTGTTTAATACCTTCACCTTTGTAAGTGGCATGCTCTTTGGTGACGCCGTCGGGAAAGCTTAAAATGGGGATATTTTTTTCTACCAATGCCCAATCTTTATTTTGCGGTAAGCCTAAAATGGCGGCTGCCGAATTTGCGTTTTTTAAATTCAATTTCGCAGCAGCATTGGTAAAGGCATTATTATCAACATTTTCTGCCCATTCGTCGGCCGCTACCACGTTCTTTATGTCATACTGATTGTTTCCATTTCTCTCTACCCTACTGGCCCAAAAATCTGCGGTTGCTGATAGCATTGGCCAACCTTTCTCTTTGAGCCAAACCTGATCTTGGGTTACACAATAGTAATTCCAAGCGGCTAAAGCTACATCGGCAGATATGTGATGCTCAAATGGTCCGCTCAACGCCCAAACTGGTGTTTCTTCTACTCCACTATCTGCACTTTCCCAAGGGTACATTGCACCTTTAAATCCATGAGAAAATGCATTTCTTTTAGCGGCTTCTAAGCGTTCAAATCTGTATTCAATTAAAGATTTTGCAATGTCAGGATGAAGAACAAGTAAAGCCGGGAACATCCAAATGTCGGTATCCCAAAATACATGTCCGTTATATCCCAAACCCGATAAGCCCATTGGCGAAAGTGAATAAGCAGTTCCTGCACGAGAGAAAGATGTGAGGTGATACAACATGCTGTGCACATCTTGTTGTGCTTGTGGATCTCCATCTATCAAAATATCCGATTTCCATAATTCATCCCAAGCGGCATTGTGGTATTTAAGCAAGCGATCGTGCCCTTCTAACTTGGCAAAAATAGTCATTCTTTCGGCTTCATTCAATGGATCAGCATGTTGAGCGGAACTGATTGTGCTGCCGATGATGGAATAAGTATAGCTTTCGCCAGCTTTTAAGTTTTTGCTAAACTTCATTAAATGACTATTGTTATCCCACATTTCGTGGATGATTTTTGGTTCGCTAGCATGTGGCTCTGTAAACAAAAAACTATTTGATGCACAAAGTTGTAATTTACCTGTCGGGCTTTTGGCTGTTGAGGTAAGCAAACTTAAAGTTACATGCGGTCGATCGATTTCATTGTAATAATTTTCTACGTCACGCAGCGCATCTGGGGTTTCCATCACACTGGCAGCACTCAACTTTAAATCCTCGTTCGCGGTAACTGTCACATCCATTAATACCGTGTAGGGCAAATGCCGAAGCGCATAATAGGTGTATTTAATATTGGCTTTTTTACCGAAAGTTAATTGCGAGGTAAAGGCGGCGTGCTTCATATCCAATTGTTGTTGCATATTGCTGGTGTTTTGCTCATCCAATCTTCGCCCATCAATTTCCATGTACATATTAAGTAGATTGAAGCCATTTAAAAAATTACTCACCCGCCCGCGACCATAAGTATCAAAAGTGCCTGCCAACACAACATTTTTTACTTTAAAGGGCTGTGGAGATGAAACAATACCAATCATCCCATTGGCGGTAGTGATCCCAAAATACTTGTTAGGGTCTATTTTTTGAGCGTTTAGTATCCAAGGATCCTGAGCATTTGAATGGAATGTAGAGAGTAATAGCAGTAGTACAAATATGTTTTTTTTCATAGATACATCATTTATGAAGGAAGTGTAGCAAACAAAAGGCTGAATTGCGATTAAATTATAGGATAAATAATCGCAATATCAGCCTTAAATAATCTGGCTTTATTAACTGTTAGTAGCCAGGGTTTTGTTGAAGATTAGGGTTACCCAGTTGATTGTCTGGAATTGGAAAAACTAAATATTTCGCTGTGCTTGCTGGTTTTTCTTGCCAAGCATCAAGGAATTTTCCAAAACGAATTAAATCTTGTCTTCTAAAGCTTTCCCAGTACAATTCACGTCCGCGTTCGTCTAATAAAATATCTAATGTTAAACTACCCAAAGCAGAAGCACCTCTAACGGTTCTCAATGAATTTACAATTGTTAATGCTGGAGCCGATTGGCTGGTTCTTAATTGGGCTTCGGCCTTCATTAACAACACATCCGAATAACGGAAATAAACCCAATCGTTATCTGGTTTCTTAGAACCGGTATTTGCATAATCAATAGGATATTTTATTACACGGATACCTGCAACTTCCAAGTGATTTGGATCGCGTTCAATGATGGCCACTTCTGGTGTAAAAGCTAATGGATTACCCTTTCTATCTTTCAATGCTACACCATTTTGATCAAATTGTTGGCCTACAAGGAAACCAACTCTTATGCCCGAGACATTTGTTTGACCGGTATAGGCACTACCTCTTCTTTTATCAGTCGCTTCGAATTTGTTATAAAAGTTAGACAATGAGGAGAAACCATTGTAGCCATTTGGATTTTGATTGTAATGTAAGGTACATTTCCATTGACCATCTAAATCACTTCCTGATGAACCAGCTATGTTTTGTGCTGTGAAGATATTTTCTTGAGAAAGCACATTATTTGTTGGCGCAAAATTATCGAAATAGTTGGCATTTAACACATATCCACCTGTAGCAATCTCATCAGCTAATGTAATTACTTTTGCCATATCTGCAGCATCGAAGGTTGGTGCAGCACGATTTAAAAAAGCACCTTTATTTAAATAAACCTTCATTAACAGCACTTTAGCTGCATTTTTGTTTGCCAAGTTTGCTGGTCCATTTGGTAAATCTGGGATTATGGCATTTAATTCAGCAATTAAATATGCAATCTCATCGGCTGCATTTCTAACTCTTGATGGTTTAGTAACATCTTCACCTGCATCTCTATAAGGAACCTGACCCCATCCATCTAGAATAGAAAACTGAGCAAAGGCACGTAAAAAACGGGCTTGTGCAGCCTGTGCTGGGGTTGGATTCGCGCCCAACACGCTGGTTGCTACATAGGAAATACTATTCAAGTCTCTAAAAACATCAGAGATTCTTGAATGATCAGGTGCCCATTTATGCAAGTGCAATGAGCGCCATGCACCATTATCGTCCCAATCGCCTGCACGGGTAGGCACAATAAGCTCATCAGATGTAACTTCTTGCAAAGCCGACCAATTCCATGGTGCTTGGTAGGGACCAATCATCGCCGCATAAGTTGCGCCCAATAAACTCGACACATTTCCACCACCAACACCTGAATTGCTTACCTGACCGTTTAAGTTTTCATCTAGCTTGGTACAAGCCGAAAAACTTAAGGCCACCACAGCTAATCCAATTATATATTTATTTTTCATGTCCGTATTTTTTAAAATTAAAGAGAAAAATTAACGCCAAAATTGAAGGTTCTTGCAGTAGGATACGCTGTATAGTCTATCCCTGCTGATGGCACCCCACTTACACTTTTGTTTACATTCACCTCTGGGTCAAAACCTGTGTAATTCGTGATTACGAATAAATTTTGACCATTCACATAAATGTTAAGTGATTTGATGGCCTTGCCAACGTTTCCAAAATTATAGTTCAACGTCGCATTTGCCAATTTCAAATAATCACCTTTCTCTATGTATCTTGATGAAGCTGCGATTGGATTTGCAAGCGATTCTGCAACTGGCAAACTTACCAATGCTGAAGAAATGTTTCTGGTACCTAAGTTAGAAATTGCCAAAACAGAGTTTGCAGTATTGTTGTAGATGCTTTGTCCGAAGGCACCATTAAAGTTCGCCGTGAACGATAGTTTTTTGTATCTGAAGTTAGTACTCAAACCCATAATTACTTTAGGATTTGGATTGCCCACATAATAGTTTGTGAAACCATCATCTGTATAAATTGAGAAACCATTTGCATCTAAGCCTTTATACTCTCTTGTCACCATCGCAAATAATGGAAGTCCATTTTGAATAACCTCAGTTGTTACACCACTTAAACCTTGTCCGTTTAAGGCACCTGTTTTAATTAAGCCCGAAATGTTTTGAACTTTGTTTTTAATAAAGGTAGCATTACCACCTAGTGACCAAGAAATGTCCTTAGTTTCTAAAATATTCCCGTTCAGGGTCAATTCTAAACCCTTATTGATGATTTGGCCTGGTAAGTTTACCCAAGTTGGCACATTTCCACCAACAGCTGGTACAAATGAAATTTGTGGGAACAACAAATCATTGGTTTTCTTGTAGAAATAATCAATTGATCCAGTAAGCTTGGTTTTTAAAAATCCGAAATCTACTCCAATATTCGATTGCTCGTCTGATTGCCATTTTAGATTTGGATTGGCGTTATTGATGGCAACTAAAGTTGGTGCACCGTTCGAGTTTCCAAAATCATAGCGTTGTTGCGCAGAGCCGGATGGGAAATCTTGATTACCCGTTTTTCCATAGCCTACGCGAAGTTTAAGTTGATCTACCCATTCTGTGTTGGCCATGAAACTTTCTTTTTTAATGTCCCAAGCAGCAGCAAATGAAGGGAAGTAACCATAACGATTAGATTTACCAAATTTGGTAGAACCATCCGCCCTAAATGTGGCTGTTAAAATGTACTTGCTGTCGTAATTAAAAATTGCCCTTGCAAAATAAGATTGCAGTTCGGTTGTTGGGTTGTTAAAAGCCGAGAAAGTACGGTTTGCAGGTGCTGTTGTTTGAAAGGCATCTGTATAATCTGCATCAATATTACCGAAACCAGTTGCTGTATTTACGGTTCCTTTATTCATAAAATTGGAATACTCGTAACCGATGATGGCATTTAAGTTAAGATTACCAACAATTTTTTTGTTGAAGTTTAAGGTATTGGTAAACTGTTGTGTTACCAACTCAGTATTGGAATAACTGGCATAGCCACCCAAGAAAGTACCATCTGGTTGAATCCCTTGCAGGTTTAAAGTGCTACGGGTTGATGCTCTTCTGATCCCTGTGCTATAATTTACGCTGGCCAACATACGATACTCCAACCAAGGTGTAATTTTATAATAAGGTGATACGCTTCCTAAAATGGTCGAAACTTTTGCTTTATCATTATTTGCAGCCAAAGCAGCAAGCGGATTAATGGTTGTTGAACCATAATCAATAAACAGGCTACCGTCTGAATTATAAAAAGATTGGGTTGGATTCCACGATAACGCCTGACTAATCAAACTACCTGTAAAACCCGCATCCGTTGTAATTGGTGCAATCTGTTCTAAGTATTGGTTGCTAATCATGTTCACATCCAGACCTAACTTTTTGCTTTCCAAAAATTTGAAGTTTCCATTAAAACCTGCACTGTATTTCTTAAAATCAGTTGTTTTGATGATACCTTGTTGATCTTGGTATCCAAGTGAAGCACGAAATGTGTTTCCATTTGTACCACCGCTTATGCCCACAGAATAGTTTTGGTTATAGGCTGTTCTAGTGATTGCGTCTAACGCATCTACACTGGAACCGAAATTTCCGTTTGTTAAGCCGTATTTCGCAAGTGCTGCACGGTACTCATCGCCAGAAAGTACATCTACTCTTCTTGCGATATTGCTCACTCCTGCCGATGCACTGAAATCGATCTTGGTATCTCCAGATTTACCCCTTTTAGTGGTGATTAAAACCACACCGTAAGCCGCACGCGATCCATAAATTGCGGTTGCAGATGCATCTTTTAAAATCTCCATTGCTTCAATGTCTGCTGGATTGATGAAATTCAGCGGGTTTCCATCGGGTGCGGTTCCAATACCTGCACTTGCTGACGGTCTTGCCGATCTTCCGTCTAAAGCAACTCCATCCACAACGTAAAGCGGTTGCCCTGTTCCTGTGATGGCAGAGTTACCCCTGATTCTCACTGTAGAAGCACCCCCTGGTTGTCCGCTATTATTAATCATTTGAACACCAGCAACTTTACCCTGAATTAACTGATCAGGTGCGTTAAGCGGTCCTTTGTTAAAATCCTTTGCCGATACTGTTGTTGCTGCTCCTGTTAAATCACTCTTTCTTACTGAAGCATAACCCACAACCACTACCGCATCTAAGTTATTGAGTGAGGCCAGTGTAATGTTTACCACAGTTTGGTTATTAACACTTACGGTTTGGGTTTCAAAACCTACAAAGCTTACAATTAGCTTTGAAGTTGTGGAAGGCACGCTAATTTGATATTTACCCTCAGCATCACTTTGGGTTTTGGCACTTGTTCCTGATACCTGTATCGTGGCACCAACTAAAGGCAATTTATCGTTATCTAAAATCACCCCTCTTACAACGCTTTGTGCAAAAGCCGCTGTGCTTAAAAAGATCATAAAGAAACTCAACAAGGCAAGTTTCTTAAATGCATACAATTTCTGTTTTCTAGGTAAAACAGACCAATTACTTGGTAGAGTCATATTCATAATGGTTTTATTTTAATTGGTTAGAAAAATTAATTTGTTTGTGTTTTTGTCCTCAATTTCAAGGTGGTTGATAGTTGTTGCTCATTTTCTTCGTTAATAATTCGTTAATAGTTTAATTTTATATAAGGGATTTGGTTTTTCAATTTTCATTTTGGCGACTTCAAGGGCTCTAACGACGCATTTGTCAATTGATTTTTCTTGGATGAAGGCAGATAAAAACCCCGACCAGAATGCATCGCCAGCTCCTGTAACGCCTACCGCTTTTTCTACGGCCAATGCTTGCTCATGTTTCCAGGCTTCGCTTTTGGTTTTGTACCACACGCCGTCTTTTCCGCAGGTTAGGCAGATTACCTCTGCCTGTAATGAATTTAGCCATTCAATAGATTGTTCAATGGATAATGGCGCTCCAACAAAGCGTTGCAAATCATCTACACTAATTTTCAGTAAAGGTGCTAGCGCCATCACTTCATTAAAAATCACTTTCCCATCATCGGTATGCCATATAGATGGAGCAAAATTCCAATCTATAGATATGAATTTGCCCATATCTCTAGCTTTCTGGAAGGCCGTTAAAATGCTGCCTCTAGCGGGTTCTTTGCTTAATGCAAATGCGGTTGAGTGAATAATTGTAGCACCTTCGATGGCTTGGTCATCCACTTGTTTTATGTCTAAATCGGCGCTTCTGTAGGGGATAAAATCTGGCGTGTGTTCATTTTTTGCCACTAAAACAATGCTGGTTTGTCGATCAGTGGAAAGATTGATATAAGTGTTTGCGATGCCTACCGTTTGCAGTTCGTTTATTAAAAAGGTACCTAAGTTATCATTTCCAACGGATGCAACCAATTCAGCATCAACGCCCAGCCATTTCAAATTGGCGCACAAATTTGCAGAGCTTCCACCTTGATTAGTCGAGAATTGTGCGGCAAAAGCAAGCGATTCGATATTTTGATCTGATATGATATCAACCAACAACTCTCCCACTACCAAAACCTTTTTCCCAGAAATCGTTCCTTTTGGATTCATTTTATCCTTCATTAAAATTGAAAAGTTTACTAAAGTTATTTCCCGCTAGTGCATGTTCAGCAATGATTGCCCCCGCGGCACTCCAAGTACAATTGGGTACGCCGCAAGGATTTAAAGTATTGCCTTGCAAGCATTCATTAAATAAATCGGCTTTGCCATTGGCCTCATGTAAAGCGGTTAATAGCTTCTTTGCAAAGTCCGTTTCATGGTTTAGGGCTAATGCCGCCACCAGCCAACCATTCCATACAGGCCACAAGCCGCCGTTGTGGAAATAGCCAGGCTTATTTCTAAATGTATAGGCATAATTGTTTCTTAGTTCATTCATGTCCGTATCATTTTTTTCAATCGTTGGATAAAACGACGGCAATATTGCTTTACTCACTTGATGCCTTTGCTTCATGTATTCAATCACCGAATAATTCTGCTCCGAATCGCCTATCCCCATTAAAAGACAAAAGGTATTGGCCTGTAAATCAAAGTAATTGTAAATACGAGATGGATTAAAGCCCATCAACCAAAAGGCTTTCGACGCGTTGCTCATTTGGTGAATTAAGTTTGGCGCATAGGCATTGGGTTGTCCTTCTGTTTTCCAATAATTTGCCTGTACAACGGAAGTAATTCTTGCCGCCTTATCAATCCATAAAGGGTTAGGCGATAATTTTGTTGCCAACTTTAAAGCCCAAATTCGAAGCAATTGATCAAACAAGACGTAACCATGCTGAAGGTATTCATCGGCCCAATCGCCACTTTGAGGGACATAAATCAAATGCTTCCCGTTAAACTCCCAAGTATCAAGAACCGCAAAACACCGCTCTATTTCATCTTGATATTTTACCCAAAGACTTCTATCCTCAGTTAATATAGAATAAGCACTTAAGCCGATAACCGCCCATGATGGATTATCTGCACGACCCGATGTACCGCCATAGCTCACTGTTCCATCTTGCGGCGAAACATTAGAAGGCATACAACCATCGCCTTTTTGATGATTGAACAGTGTTTCCAAGGTAGCCTTAGCCGTTTTGATCAGGTTTTCATCGCCACTGAGCAATGCCGCTATGCTGGTAATCACCCCGTCTCTGATCCAAACGCGTTTATAGTTATCGTGTTCTTGCACGGCTGCAACAAATCCTGAAGGAGTTGTGGCCTGATGCAAAAGACTTAGCGCTTGATTATAAGATTGTTTATTGACCATTATACTACTTCTGCGCTATCTTTTTTATTAATTAAAAGCACCATAAACCCTGCTATGGCGATTAAACTTCCTGCAAAAATGATTGCATTTTCAGGGTTATGACCCAAAAGGTATTTATATACATATTTAAATGTAATCGTTTCCAAAAGCATCGGAATTACGATAAACATGTTCAAAATCCCCATGAAAATTCCTGTCTTTGCTTTCGGGATACTGCCTGCGAGCATGGCATAGGGTGTTCCCATCATACTTGCCCAGGCAATGCCTAAGCCGATAATCGGAATAACCAATAAAGCAGGATTGTTAATGAATGGCAGCAGTGCCAAACATGCGCCACCGAAGATTAAGCTAACCAGATGTACTTTCTGTGCGGTTATTTTTCTTGCAAAAAAAGCAAGTGGAAAGGCCACCAAAAAGGTAACCACGTTATAACCCCCATTAACAGTTCCGGTGAGCAGTTGCGCTGAAGCAAAGCCATCAGATGTGCTATCCGTAGTATTGTACAAGGTTTTGGCTAAGCAAAGTGTGATAAATTGCCAATACACAAACATGGCATACCAGTTGAAAAGATAAACCACCCCAAGTTTCCTCATGGTAGATGGCATGACTTTAAAAGCCTCGAAAATATCTTTGAAAACAATTCCAATTCCGCCTTTTTCGGCTTTTATTTTTACAATTTCTTCTTTCGATAATGGAGCTTCTTTCGTTTTTAAACAACTGAACATAATTGAGCCAATAGAAACCACGCCACCTATAAAAAATGCGGCGTAGGTAGTATAAGGAATATTGTTCCCACTTCTGGAATGAATGCTGATTAGGCCAGCGGCAATTAAAATACCAGGGGTTAAATTGGCTAAGGTAATACCCAAACCCGTAAAAAAACTTTGTGTTAAAAAACCGAGCGAGTGCTGTTCTGAGGGCAATTTATCACTAACGAAAGCCCGATAAGGTTCCATGGTGATGTTATTACCAGCATCCAAAATCCACAGAATACCAGCTGCCATCCAAATGGAACTGCTATAAGGCATTAAGAAAAGACAAATGCTACAAATGATTGCGCCGATTAAGAAATAGGGTCTCCTTCTTCCAAATTTACTGGTTGTTTTATCGCTCATGGCACCAATAATTGGCTGAATAATTAAACCGGTCATAGGTCCGGCTAAGTTTAACAGTGGAATTTGATCGGCATTTGCGCCCAAATAAGAATAAATTGGCGTCATGTTGGTTTGTTGCAAACCAAAACTGTACTGAATACCGAAGAAACCCAGATTCATGGCAATGATTGAACCGAAATTCAACTTGATGGCTGATGATACTTGATCAACTTTGTTTGCGGGTGCAGCAATCATCTTCTAATTAATTAAGTTTAAAAATTAACGCTTGCCACGGTTTAAGCTGAACCGAATTTTTACTTGTAAAAGAATTGCCTGCATAATTATTAAGCATCATCTTCGCTTTTGAAACATTTATACTGCTATCAATTGGATAGGTTAAATTTTTTGTAGAGAAATTAAGCAACACCAAAACCTCCGCTTTTTCCTCTGTTCTGGTGTAGCAATACACATCTGGATTTTCGATATCGTAAACTTTGTAGTCGCCATAAATTAAAACGGGCGATGATTTTCTCAGTGTAACAATCTGTTTAAAATAAGAAAGCTCACTATTTGGGTCATTTTCTTCAATCGCAACATTTACCTTTTGATAATTCGGATTCACGCTGATCCAAGGCTGCCCTGTGGTAAAACCAGCGTTCGCGCTAGCATCCCATTGAAAAGGTGTGCGTGCATTGTCTCTTGAGAAGCGCTTTTGCTTTTCCATAAAGACCTGCATGTCTTCACCTTTTACCTCTGCGCTTTTATAAGCATTAATCGTTGCAATGTCTCGGTAACCTGATATATCATTAAATTTTACGTTGGACATGCCAAGTTCATCTCCATTGTAATAAAATGGCGTACCTCGCATGGTCATAATTAACGTGGTTAACAATTTCGAAGCATAAGATCTAAATTCAGGCTCATCATTTCCGAATTTACTTACCATTCTAGGTACATCGTGGTTGGCTAAAAAAATGGCCAACCAACCCTGATCAGCAAAAGCATCATCCCACTTGGTAAAGGTTTTTTTTAAGTCGGTAAGTTTGTAGCCTTTAATATCATTGCCAATATCCATAACTTCAAAATGATAGGCCATGTTTAATTCCTTACGGTCGGCATCTACAAGATCATGTGCATCGGCTAAAGTACTTCCCGCGCCTTCTGCAACCGTCATCACATCATATCTGCTGATCACCTTCTGGTTCATTTCCTTTAAATAGCTGTGCAAGTTTGGTCCCATCCCATAATACTTGATGATGTTCTTTTCATAGCCTTCAGGATATTTTTTCCAAGTGGTGTCTTTTGAAACGTATTGAAAAGCATCCATCCTCAAACCATCAATGCCTTTATCCAACCAAAATTTCATCATATCGTAAATCTCATTGCGCAATTTTTCATTCTCCCAATTCAAATCGGGTTGTTTTTGAGAAAAGTAGTGCAAGTAATAAGATTTTGTATTGGGTTCGTATTTCCAGGCATCGCTGTTTACATCGAAAAAGCTGTACCGAGGCGTCGGCGTGCCTTTTTCTTCTGGCCACCAATGGTAGTAATTCCTATACGGACTTGTACGCGATGTTTTCGCTTGCTTAAACCAGTTGTGTTCATCGCTACTGTGGTTTAATACCATATCCAATACCAGCTTAATTTTGCGCTTGTGCAAGCCTGCTAGCAGCTCATCAAAATCTTGCATGGTTCCAAACTCCTGCATAATGTTGCGGTAATCGCTAATGTCGTAACCATTGTCATCATTGGGAGAAGAAAAAATTGGATTTAACCATACTGCGCTGATACCCAAGCTTTCCAGATAGTCGAGTTTAGAAATTATGCCTTTCAAATCACCTACCCCATCGCCATCACTATCTTTAAAACTCCTTGGATAGAGCTGGTAAACCACCGCTTCCTTCCACCAGGTCGGCCGTTTCACTTCGCTATTTTTAACACCCTGCTGCGCCAGACTCGGCAAAGCCCAAAATAGCAGGCAGATAAAAACAAGACGAATACAATTTCTCATAAATTCGATTTTACTAATAGACGAGTCAATACGCTAAGACATCAATCTAAACAATAATTAATATTTGGTTAAACTGCAGAATGATCCTCATCAAAGTATTTGACTAAAACCTCATTCGTTGTTGTAAATTAAAGATAGGATTTTAATCAATTTAAAATTACAACATGTGTCGATTTAATACCGCAAACGTTTGCGGAAACATTTGCGGAAATGTTTGCTGTGGAAAACTTATATTTGATTAACCAAATGATGTTATGAGACAAAACGCAACCTTAAAAAAAATTGCTGAGCGACTGAGCCTAAGTATATCAACCGTTTCCAGGGCATTGAAAGATCACCCAGACATTTCAGCCGAAACAAAGAAAAAGGTAACCGAACTTGCAGATTTGTTAGAGTATGACCCCAATCCCTATGCGGTAAATCTCCGTACACATAGCAGTAAGGAATTTGCGGTGGTTGTGCCAAGCTTATCAAATTTTTTCTATCACTCTTTCATTCGATCTATTGAAGAGGAAGCTCAAACCTTAGGCTACTCTGTAATCATATATCGCTCGGCAAATGATCCAAAAATTGAGCAAAATATTTTAAAGAGTTGCAGACATAAACGGGTATCGGGTATTTTTATAGCCATTACAACCGAAACAATGGATATGGAACCTTTTTTAAAATTGGATGTACATGGCATCCCCGTTATTTTCTTCGACAAAGTCCCGCAATACGAATCTTGCAATAAAATTTGTGTGGGCGACGATCACGCGGCGAGCCTGGCTGCTGAAGAAATATTGAAAAGGGGAACTGAGAATGTATTGGGAATTTTTGGCCATTTGAATATGTCAATCACGAAAAGCCGCTTAGAAAAGTTTATTTCGGTGCTTAGCCAGGCTAACGATCACATCAACCTGAACGTTGTCCATGCCAGCAGTGCCGATGAAGCTGAACAACTTACACTTTCTTTGATACCAAACTATAAAAAAAAGAATTTCGTCATTTTTTGCATGAGCGACGAGATCTTGTCTGGTACAATGAAAGCCGTTCAAAGAAAGGGTTTAAGTGCTCCGAAAGATTTGGGTATAATTGCCATTAGCGACGGTATGATTCCGAAACTTTTTTATCCTGAAATTACCTATGCCGAAACCAGTGGTTACAATTTAGGTAAATTGGCTTACGATAGAATGATGAAATGTATTGCTGGAAGTTCTTTCGCACAAACCATCATCGATGAATCCAAACTTGTTACAGGCGGTTCAATGTAAAACTGCCATCAGCTTAAACTAACGGAAATACGACAGCTGATCATTATGCTTATTTATTTCCTGATTGGCGGACGATAATTCGAGCATAGGTAAACGTAAAACTTCCTGATAGGCTTGCCATTTCTTTTAATAATGATTAAGGGCAATTGTTGTACAGAACTAAAATAATTCTTTAATTTTTCGGCATCTGGATTGTTCATTGCCATATCTTTAAACCTCGGATCAGAATCAACATAAATCGCACTTTGGCCAGCCAAATGGCTTAAGTCAGTACCTAAAAAATCGAATTCTAAAGCGGGCTCTCCAATAACATTCTGTGCGTAAACAAAATCTTTGCTGTAGAGATTGAGCTCAGCGGAGGTTTTATAATTATCATCAGAGAACACAAAATTTGCTTGGTGTTGCTTTTGTACGCTGAGTACCTGTTTTGAAAGATCTTCCCAACCCACCCAAGTATCATCTGACTTTATGTGCACAGGGTAAAAAACAACTTCAATAATTAACGCTAAGTGTACAACAAGCGCCACTATCATTTGCCACTTAAACCACTTTTCACTCAAATAGGCATTAACCCACAGTATTCCAGTAATGTAAGCGGGCATCATCCAATTAATTTTTACCCAATAGATGGGAGAAATGATTAAGAACAAACCAAAAATGGGGAGAAAAAAACTTAAGAGAAATAAATCGTTGGCGGGGATTTCGGCAACTTTCTTTCCATATTTTCTAGCTAGCTTGTAAAGCCCGAAAAAGAGAGCAATAAAAAGTATGGGCATTAAAAGAGCGAGTTGGTGCCCCAACAAACCAAAAATGAATTTGGGTTTTATTGAAAATGCTGTGATTTGCCCCACACGCTGAGAACCTTGAAAGGCAAAGGAGGCAAAATTGTGTTGAATGTTCCAAATAATGACCGGAGCTGAAAATATAACCATAGTTAGGCAAGTAAGCCAAGGCCATACCGTCGCCAATTTTTTACGATGCGATGCGGATAGGATTAAAAATAAAAGGAGGCCAAATGGTAAGAAAACAGCGGTGTACTTGCTATCGAAAGCCAGCCCCATGGCCATGCCGGCAACAATCCACCACACTCTTTTATTAGTAGTAATTGCCTTATACGAGAACAAAAGCGATAATGTCCAAAAGAAAAGTAAAGGGGTATCGGGCGTAGAAACCAGCGATAAAATACTAACCATCAGGGTCGACAACAATAGCATGGTTGAACGAGCCGCCTGGGCTTTTGGATAGAAAGATAAAGCAAGCTTGTAAAAAAGGATAACCGTACCAATGGTTAAGATAGAATCTGCAAGTTTTATGGCGATGACATTTGAACCGAGCGCCCAGGTAAACAGGCGCAAAAGCATCGCAATTGCTGGAGGGTGATCAAAATAAGAAAGCGCAGGATGTTGGCTGTAGAGATAATAATAAGCATCTTGTGGCATTGGCCCCATCAAAAATATAGATGCAATTCTAACTAGAACGATGGTCACTAAAGCATAAAGCAAAAAGCGCTTTTGTGATACCCTTTTTTCAATTTCCATACGATGAGCTTAGTTTGATGTATTTCAAAAGGTTTAAGCAAATCTAGGATAACATTCTGAAGACATTTAGAAGATAAATCTTTCTGCGATAAAAAGGGAAAATCATCAGAAACCTCTTTTGCCAAACCAAGCCATTTTACGTGCTTGCAGGAACATATAAGAGGTTTCCGACAATTTTCTTTATGATTCTTTGAAGAAATTATTTAAACTTCAAGTTCAAGGAAACGATATTGGAAACTAAGCTGGTAGAGCGAGAATAGTGGCCATAACGCAATTCCAGCATATTTAATCGCTGCCAACCAAATACGCCTTTAGGTGGCGCAAACCGAATACCCGCGCCATAAAAATCGCTTGTTAGTGTAGATAAATCGTAATCGCTCGTAAAGTATTGTGCAGATGGCGCGTGTTGCCCATAAGCTGCAAAATACCTTGTGCCTATTTGGTTGTTGTAACGATAGAATGGGCTAATCGAAAAGAACGCATTCAATTTAACGGGTACCTCGAGTTCGGCGGTGTGCGCTCTGATTCCCCAATTATCCATATAATACCTGTAGAAAGTACGAATAACGAAACGATCGTTTAAAAAGTAATTCATTCTCAAACCTATCGGAAGTTTATATCGCTTATCTGGCAAAGTTTCCGAACGTAGGGATCCATCTGTAAAATAATCTCGCTGGTATTTGGTTGCAAGTAAACCTTTTTGGTAGGATGGCTCTACGATTAACGCCGCTTGGAACTTCTCATTAATTACTTGTGATATCGAAAAAGATGCACTAAATGAATTTCTTGGCGCTGTATCATATTGCCCATGTCCCCTGCCCTCATTTCCCGTTCGCAACTCTACGGGTAGAATAACGGTCCACTGATCTAAAAAAGCCTGAAGCTTAAAGTCGAATTGGGTGTTTTTATCTTTCGATAAACGCGTTAAATTAAATGCTGCTCCTAGCGATTGATAATCAAATTCTGTAGAATAAGAACCAGTGAAACCAAATGAATTTCCAGTTTCTTCATTAGAGTGTGTCCAATTTAAAGAAGGATAAATACGTGTGTCAGCAGATGATGCCGAAGAAATTGTACTAGGATCGATTTTGTCTGATGATGCTGATGTATAATGATCTACACCCAATTCAAATACAAATGTATTTTTTTTGCCTTTTTTATTAAACTTCGACATTTGCAGATCGATGGTGTTCGCGAAATCGCTCAGATTTTCTGTGCCAATACCACCCGTTACGGCAGAATTGTTCCCATTTTGGTGGTAATATGCCGAAACTAGGTTAACCTCATCAACTTTTAACTTTCTTGACTGATATTTGCTGCTATCTGTTTTTGCAGGTTCTGGTCTGCTCTGTGCATAAGTGCTTAATATACCGAAATATAAAAAGAGCACATGAAGATAAATTTTTCTCATTTTCTAATCTGAATTAATTACAGCCGCAACCACCGCCACTTTTTCCACCATTGGCTCCAGAAGCACCTTCACGGTATAGCTGAAAGCTCTGTTCAAATTTCTGTGACTTTCTGGCAGA
The DNA here is from genome assembly GCF_003173595.1 of Pedobacter yonginensis. Taxonomy (GTDB): domain Bacteria; phylum Bacteroidota; class Bacteroidia; order Sphingobacteriales; family Sphingobacteriaceae; genus Pedobacter; species Pedobacter yonginense. The sequence goes on along the minus strand of NZ_QGNZ01000001.1, from coordinate 730,975 downwards.
AAGAATCATATCTGAATCGTTGATCTTATTTTTTTGATAAGCTTTGACACTGCTGCATGCTGTTAACATGCAACTTAAAATGCATGTGGTGAGCATAGCGCACAAAAATGTTTTTGAAATTTTCATATTATATCACATTAATATTGTTTGAGGTATGTACATGATCCTGATCGTCTATAACGATGCAGGCCACTTGTTTTATTTGATTAACCAGGTCTAAACCTACTTTTACACCCATCACTACAACGGGTGTGGCGAGTGCATCAGCAAGTTCTGCGCTCGGGCAGATGATACTTACACTTTTAATTCCACTTACGGGCAAGCCAGTTTTAGGATCTATGGTATGCGAATATCGCTTTCCATTAATGGTAACGTATTTTTCATAACTCCCAGAGGTGGCAATGGCCATATCGCCGATTTTCAGCGCAGAAAATGGTCTGTCGGTTTGATCAGGGTCGGCAATACCAACCGTCCACGCACGCCCATTGGCTTGCGTTCCCCAGGTGATGAGGTCTCCGGCAGCATTCACAATTCCGCTTTTAATGCCTAGCTTTTGGAGGGTGGCTTTTGCCCGATCTGCTGCATAGCCCTTTCCTATTCCACCAAAGCCTATCCTCATGCCCTTGTTTTTTAAAAAAACAGTCGATTTCTTCTTATTTAAAATTACATTTCGGTAATCGATTAAGCCAACAGACGCTAGCGCAGTTTCTTCATCGGGAAGGCTTGTCATGTTTTGATCAAAGTTCCAAAGGCGTTTATCTATAGAACCATAAGTAATGTCGAATGCGCCATCCGTAATTTCAGAGATCCTGATGGAACGTTCAATTAGGTTAATCACTTCTTCATCTACCTTGACCGCTCGCAAACCCGCATGCTCGTTAATCAGGCTGGTTTGGCTCAGTTCATTAAAGGTGGTGAGTAGATTTTCTATTCTGCTCACTTCTGCTATCGCCTGATCTATCGCCTCATTTCCATCTTGCTGATTTTCAGCAATTACTGTAAATTCAAAGCGATTCCCCATGAGTTTTAGTATTCGGTTTACAGAAAGGAGCTTCGGCATGGGGATCTTATTTTTTCAGTATCGCCACTTCATTAACAAAGGCTTGTGCCGTTTCATTTGGAAATCCATCCCAAGTTTTAAGCACTTTGCCATTCTCATCAACCAAAACGGTATATGGGAAATGTCCATCCTTATTGTACAGCTCTGCTAAAGATTCATTTAACTTAATCTGTTCTTTGCTCAGCTGATTTTTCTTTTGTCTCGGAAAGTCGGCTCTAACCAAAATAAGATTTGATGCGGCATATTTTTCAAAGCTTTCTGATTCTAGAATCTCTGAACGTAGGCGGATGCAGGGTCCGCACCAATCAGAACCTGAAAAATTAATTAAAATTTGTTTGTGTTTAGCTTTTGCTTCTTTTTGGGCTTCTGAAAAGTTTCCCATCCAAGTTAATGGAATTGCGAAAAAGCTTAATAGGGAGATAAGAAGTAATTTCATAGTATTTTAAGAGAAAACTTTTAAAGTTGTACCTGTAAGTTGTGTGTTGTACACGGTTAATGAACGTGAGGCTGGTCCGTTAGTTACTGCACCATTCTCTCCAAACGTAGCGCCATGATTTGGACAGAAAAAACGACTGTTGGCTGATTGGTAAGTTAAGGTATAACTCTCGTGTGTACAAGAACGCTGAACAGCAATATAGGTACCTGCATTTGTTCTTGCAACGATTACGCCGTTTGAAACCAACGACCCTCCATTGGTTAGCAATGCTGCGTTAGCCGCTAAGGATAAATCGAGCGTGAAATTTACACCTGTAGGTCCGGTTGTATCAGTTGTGTTGGTACTTTCGGTTTTCTTACAACCGATGCAGTTTATTAAGGCGAAAGCAGCGGCACTCATGCCAATGCTCTTTAGGAAATCTTTTCTGTCCATATTTTTTTATAGTTAAAATCAGCAATGCAATTAAATATACAAATCGATTCCTAATGGATAACCACCAAGTAACGAGAAGCTTAAATTTGAAAAAAAGAGTAAAAATTTTATCTATAAAAAGGCTTTATTTGTCCATCCGCTATTGATCATTCTATCCTGGGATGGTGGACAAAGAAATAATCTCATGTAACAAAAATATGGATAAAGTCTGAAGACATTCTGAAGATTTTATTTTTTTTTGTTAAATATTTGTTAATTATGGCTTAGTGCGTTCGTAAGCGAAATAGTTTTGGTTGAGTTTGGGGACTTAACTTGGGTGGATTAAAAATCCACAGATCTGCGGTCGAGAAAACATTTCTCGACCAACCGAACGATTTTATTCTTTTTTGTTAAATATTTGTTCATTATGGCTTTGTGCGTTCGTACGCGAAATAGTTTTGGTTGAGTTTGGGGGCGTAACTTGGGTGGATTACAAATCCACAGTTCTGCGGTCGAGAAAACATTTCTCGACCAACCGAAAGATTTTATTCTTTTTTGTTAAATATTTATTCATTATGGCTTTGTGCGTTCGTACGCGAAATAGTTTTGGTTGAGTTTGGGGGCGTAACTTGGGTGGATTACAAATCCACGGTTCTGCGGTCGAGAAAACATTTCTCGACCAACCGAAAGATTTTATTCTTTTTTGATAAATATTTGTTCATTATGGTTTTGTGCGTTCGTACGCGAAATAGTTTTGGTTGAGTTTGGGGACTTAACTTGGGTGGATTAAAAATCCACGGCTCTGCGGTCGAGAAAACATTTCTCGACCAACCGAAGAACTTTTCAAAGGATTTCTCCACTACGGTCGAAAGGACGATTATTGAATCTTTCCTTTGCCTTAGTTCGTGTCATCAGGAATCAATAAAATCGTTCCAACAAGGGTACGTGCGGACACGGACCTTGGCGGTGACCCTAGCGGTGATAATCTAACTGAGTTCAAGGATTTCTCCAATACGGCCGAAATGAAGGTAACTGAATCGGTTAGCTCGACTCGAACGTAGCGAGGCGGGATTAAAACCAGCTATTCATCTGCCTTATTTTTCAATTTCATCAATAAAGTGTAGGCACCTCTAATTACAATCGTCCTCTCTTTCAACACTTCTGGATTTTTTATTTCAATTCTTCCAGACTCAATTTTGCCGGTTTGAACCTCGGTCATCTTAAACTTTGATTGGCTAAGTGCAACAAAAACAAACTGTTTTCCTTCAAAATCAACGAGCGCTTCTTCAGGTAGCGTAGATGATCTGGTGTTAGATACTTCAATTTCTGCATTCATGTATAGACCAGGGATCAAAGCCTTATCGTAATTTTCGAAATGACAATGTACTTCGGCCAAATGATCGGCAGTTAGGTCTTTGCTGATTAAGATAATTTCGCAATCATACTTCTTATCCGGTGCATTATTGCTGTATGCTTTCAGTTTCTGGCCGATGGCTAGGCTCGGTAAATCCTTTTCGAAAACGCGTAAATTAAGATGAATGTCCGTAGGATTTACCAATTCAAAAAGCACATCAGATGGATTTACATATTTACCAATATTAACGTTAACCTTTGATACAAAACCCGTTATAGGGGAATATAAATTTATGCGTCGTGATATGTTTCGCTCGGTAAGTTTGGATGCAACAATATTAATTAAACTTAATTTTTCTGCTAAAGCTCCTAAACTGATGCGCAGGGTTTTGTATTCGGCTTCTGCCTGTTGGAAAACTTTATTACTGCTGGCTTGACTTTGATTAAGTTCCTTTTGACGAAGGTATTCGCGTTGAGCAAATTCGAGTTTAGCTTTTATGGTTAAATAATCTTGTTGCATTTGGATGTACTGCTGATCTTCCATTTCTGCTATGGCTTCGCCTTTGTTTACATGCATGCCCGGCAATAGCTTGGTTGAACGCAGATAACCACCTAGAGGCATACTAATCGATACCATATTTTGAGGTGGTACATCAATATTGCCGTTTACCCTGATTAAGCCCGATATGTTTTGGTCTTCGATGGTTCCGGTTTGTATAGCAGCATTTTTTAATTGTTTGCTGTTCAATAAAACCACATCAGCTTCTGTGCTGGTGTTTTCTGCGGCTTCGGGGGCGGGTTTTTGCTGTCCGCATGCCGTTAACAATAATATAGCGAGGATTGAAATGATATTTTTCATCTGTGTTGAGTTTTTTATAAATAAGGAAATCATCCTTTGTGTGTAGGTAATCTCTTTAAACCGCTTGAATATCATTGTTTACCTGCGGTTAAATAATTTAATTGTATTACCGACTGATTTAAGCTCTTAATTAAATCGAGGTAATTGCTTCTGATGGTAATCGCCTGACCAACAAGCATTCCCCATTCTAAGTAATTAATGGCTCCGTTAAAAAATTGCTTGTTCGCCGTACCGATAATCAAATCTGCGTTTTTAAGCACCGTTTTTTCATACTGATCCACATTTTCGAGTCCGTAACGGTATTGCTGTTTAGCAGTTTCCAACTGAAGTTCCAGCTGTTGTTTCTGCTGTTGAAAATTAGATACCACCACATCTTCATTAATTTTAGCTGCAGATACTCTGGCCCTTTGTGCTGAACTAAAAATCGGGATACCAATGCCGATCTGTCCGGCCTGAAACCGCTTATCTCCTGTGTAAAAACGATCATCGGCCCCAGTTCCCCTCATCGTGGTATTGAAATAGCCGAGGGTAAGTTCTGGAAGCAATTTTGATTGTTCAACTTTGGTAAGCGCCTTACTCACCAACTGCTGATTTTCATAGAGTTTCAAGGCCTCATTTCCATCTACATTAATGATATTTAAAGCTTGTGGCAATTGCTTTTTTTCTATTTTACCTTCTGGATATAATCTACTTGTGCTGTTTAATAGTACTTGAAACTGAAGCGATATTGTTTCCATTTCCTGACGAAGTTGACTAAGTTGAAAGGCTACGGTGGCTTTTTGTGTTTCTGCCGTTGCTTTTTCCATGATGTCGCTTTCGCCAACTTTGAAACGGATTTTTGCTTTTTCTAGAAATTGGTTGTAGAGGGAATCACTTTTCAGGATCAGTTTTTCTTTCTCTTTTAGGTATAAAAAATGATCAAACACTTCAGCTATTGCTTTTTTAAGCTCGGCGGCTTTTAGTGTTGCATTTAAACTTGCCTGTTGCGCTTCCAAGCTTAGTAAATCTTTTTGTTTGCGATAAACGGACGGAAAGCTGAAAGATTGAGAAATGCCCAATCGATTATCGGTATAGGCACTGTTGAGTTGCCCTACTTCGCCAGTAATGTTCGTCATTGGCAGTATGGCAGAGGTCTTAATCAATTGCTGCTGGTATTTAACTAATAACGCCTGATTTTTAATCAACAGGTTGTTTTTCATGGCTGTATCTATCGCCGCCGAAAGTGAGATGGGTTGTTGAGCGTTTACTTGATGCATTGAAAATAAAAGCATAAAACCAATTACAACGAATTTCTTTTTACCTAACGATAATGTAATGCCCTTTTCAAACAAGATATAAAGAACAGGCAATACAAAGAGCGTTAAAAATGTGGCCACCATAAGTCCCCCAATTACGACGGTAGCCAAAGGGCGTTGCACTTCTGCGCCAGCCCCATTGCTTAAAGCCATGGGTAGAAATCCGAGCGAGGCGACAAAGGCAGTCATCATAACCGGCCTTAATCTTAGGCTCGTTCCTTTAAGCACAATTTCTCTTAAATTGGTCATTCCTTCTTTTTTAAGTCTGTTAAATTCGGCAATAAGAACAATTCCGTTTAATACGGCTACGCCAAAAAGGGCAATAAAACCCACCCCCGCGCTAATGCTAAATGGCATGCCACGCAAGGCAAGAAAGAAAATACCGCCAATGGCAGAAAGCGGAATAGCCGAATAAATCAACAAACCTTGTTTAACTGAACCGAAAGCAAAAAACAACAGTATAAATATAAGCACCAATGAAACGGGTACGGCCACCATTAATCTTTTCTTTGCTGCGTTCAAATTCTCAAATGCCCCGCCGTAAGTAACATAATAGCCCGGTGGGAATTTAATCTTGGCATTTACCTTTTCTTGTAGCTCATTTACAATGGTTTGCACGTCGCGCCCCCTCACATTAAAACCAACCACCATTCGCCGCTTGGCATCTTCACGTTGGATTTGGTTGGGACCGTTTTTAATTTCGACACTAGCCAATTGAGACAAGGGAATTTGTGCCCCTGATGGTGTTGGTATCAGTAGGTTCTGAATGTCGGTAAGGTTTTTACGCTGTTCTCCATCAAGCCGCACCACCAGCTCGAATCTTTTTTCCCCTTCAAATATCAATCCTGCGCTTTGACCTGCAAAAGCCGTATTTACAATTCTATTCACATCGCTAATGTCCAGATTATATTGAGCAATTAATGCTCGGTTGTACGCAATAACTACTTGTGGCATTCCGGTTACGGGTTCAATAAATAGATCTTGTGCGCCATCAACGGTAGAAATTACGGCGCCCAGTTGTTTGGCAAATATGGCGAGGGTATCGAGGTTTTCGCCAAATATTTTGCATACTACATCTTGCCTTGCACCAGTCATTAACTCATTAAAACGCATTTGTACCGGATACTGAAAGCCTGCTGTAATTCCTGGAACGGCTTCCAATGCTTTGCCCATCTTTTCAGAAAGTTCGTTAAATGTTTTGGCTGAAGTCCATTCTTTTTTATCCTTCAAAATCACCATCATATCGCTGGCTTCCATCGGCATAGGGTCTGTAGGTACTTCGCCACTTCCAATTTTGGTCACTACTTTTTCTACCTCCGGAAATTGAGTTTTTAAAATATGGGCGGCTTTTTGTGTACTTTCTACAGTGGTTGAAATGCTGCTGCCTGTAAGCACTCTGGTATCTACTGCAAAATCTCCTTCTTCCAATGCAGGGATAAATTCGCCGCCAAGGAAGGTTAGCGTAATTACGGCAAGTACAAATAAGGACAATACGGTTAATAAAACCGTTTTCGGGAAAGCTATGACTTTCGATAGCGTTTTATGATAGGCATTTTCGAGTTTAGCCATCATCCGATCAGAAAGATTAGGCTGGTGTTTGATTTTTTTACTCAAAAAAAGCGCACTCATCATTGGGATGTAGGTTAATGAAAGAATAAATGCACCCAACAGTGCGAAGGCAACCGTTTGGGCCATAGGCTTAAACATTTTACCCTCAATACCCTGTAATGTAAAAATTGGAAGATAAACAATGAGTATAATAATTTGCCCAAATACTGCACTATTCATCATTTTGCCAGCAGATTGCTCTACCTGTCCGTCCATTTCGCTTTGAGAAATGTTGTTGATCGAAGCAAATTTCTTGTGATGAGCAAGCTGATGCATTACAGCTTCTACAATAATCACCGCACCATCTACAATGAGCCCAAAATCTAGTGCGCCTAGGCTCATCAGGTTTCCACTAACGCCAAATGCATTCATCATGATTACTGCAAATAGCATCGCTAGAGGGATGATTGATGTTACGATAAGTCCTGCTCTGAAATTCCCCAAAAAAAGCACTAAAACAAATACTACGATTAATGCACCCTCTAGGAGGTTTTTTTCTACTGTACCAATGGCATTATTTACCATTTTAGTCCTATCCAAAAAAGGCTCGATGATTACGCCCTTGGGTAGGGTTTTTTGAATTTGTGCAATCCTTTCTTTAACGTTTTTAATTACCTCGCTGCTATTGGCGCCTTTTAGCATCATCACCACCGCCCCAGAAACTTCCCCCTGATCGTTATAGCACATGGCTCCGTATCGGGTGGCATAACCCAATTTAACTTCTGCCACATCGCGAACAAATAGTGGACGATTATTTGGCGTTTTGATTGCGATGTTGCCAATATCTTCTACGGTTGAAACCAATCCTTCTGTCCGAATGAAGAGTACCGCAGGGCCTTTTTCTATATAAGCACCCCCTGTATTTTGATTGTTCCGATCGATGGAACTGAAAACATCATTTATGGTAATGCCGAAAGAAGCGAGTTTATTTGGATTGATGGCAATTTCATATTGTTTAAGCTTGCCTCCAAAGCTACTCACCTCTGCAACGCCTTTAACGCCAAGCAATTGTCGTCTTACAATCCAATCTTGGATGGTTCTGAGGTCTGTTTCCTTATATTTATGTTCATAGCCCTTATCAGGTCGGACTACATATTGATAAATTTCGCCTAATCCTGTTGATACTGGTCCAAGTTCTGGCGTACCAATTCCCTGCGGAATTTGTGTTTGCACTTGCTGAAGGCGCTCGGCCACTTGTTGCCTGGCCCAGTAAATATCAGTATCATCACTAAAAACTATGGTCACCAAAGAAAGTCCGAAGCGTGAGAAACTTCTGATTTCCAGCATGCCTGGTATGTTGCTGTTGGCTTGTTCTATGGGAAAGGTAACCAACCTTTCTATATCGGTTGCACCAAACGATGGTGCTATGGTGATTACTTGTACTTGGTTATTGGTAATATCTGGAACTGCATCTATAGGCAGTTTTTTAATTTCGTAAATTCCGTATCCAATCAGTGCGAAAATAAATAACCCAATAATGAGTTTATTACGCACCGAAAATTCTATTATCCTGTTGAGCATGACATCTTAAATATTTTGTTAAAAACCATGAAAATTTTTCTCATACCTATCAGATGGATAGCGTATAAGTGCTTAACAGGATTTTGGCGGTTGCCAGATGGCGCCTGTTGTGGAGGCGATTTCAGAAATGAGATAAAAACCCAATTTAGGTTGTCGCAATTCGCGACCCAAATCTCTAGGGATAAGACTTTGACCAATTTCTACGCGAAGTGGTTTTTCTCCGTGCCCTTGTGCAGCGCAGGTTTTGAATGGCAGTTTCATATCCTGCTCATAATCACTATCATGCACTTCACCGCTAAAATAGTGTATGCCCAGAAATGCCCAGAGGGATAAGTCTCGCTGCTTTTCTTTATGCACCAGATAATGCCCAATTAAGGTTGGCAGTTTTAAAATCTGTGAAATCTCTGTAGATGAAAACAGATAGCAGCATAATAAAAGTACAGCAGTTCTTTTGAGCATGGCTAATTATCTAGTGTATTTTCAAGCTAATGTGCAATTTTAATTCTCTCCACCGTTAATCATATCCGAAACAATTCCTTTACCGTCTTTCCTTTCAGCAAGATATACGCCTGCAAGGTGGAGAACGATAAAACCTAAAATGAAATACATGCAGAAACCATGGAATTCTTTTATGCTGTGGTTGATGTCTCTAGGGATGCCTGTATTGTCTTCGAAGGCCAGTAGCAAGCCGGTAACCACCATAATTAATAGTAAAACATAAAACACAACATAAAGTCCCTTTACCACCAATTCGTGCTTTGCTGCCTCGCGCTCCTTTTTTAAGATGAAGTAGGCTTGATAAGCTTTTTTAAGTTTAGGAATGAGCCTTTGATGCGAAGGTAAAAAAAATTCGGCAAGTGCCCTAAAAATAAAAAGTGCAGCCAATGCGTAGCCGAAGTAAATGTGTATGCCCCACACCTGATCTTCAAGGCCATGGGTTACCGAACCTGCCTGTTGATCGGTTACCGCAACGCCAGCATTCATTAACTCACCTTTAACAAAACTTCGTTGTGCACGATCGAAAAGCGTTGAGTTTATCAGTACGGTGAGTAATGATCCGGAAATGATGATAAAATTGATCCAATGCCAAAAACGGGTGGATGCCGCGTATCGCTTGCCAGGTTTTGTTGATCCAATATCTTGTTTATTCGGTGCTATAATGGCCATATCAAATTAATTTAGGATTAAATAGGATGGTAAAGGTGTGCAAATCGTGCTCATAAGAATAATTTAGCTGGTAATGCTGCCGATTGCAAATCTGTTTAAGGATGGACAGGCCAAGTCCTGTACCTTCGGAAGTGTTATCTTTATAAAAGCGATCGAAAATTTTCTCTGGATCGAGTGCCTTATTGTGACCCGTATTGGCAAAAACAAGTTTGTCTACATCCAAGCTAATCTCAATTTTTCCGCCATCATAGTTATGCCTAATCACGTTGCTGAAAAGATTGTTGATGAGAATATCTAACAGTTGGCGACTGGTCGAAATGCTTACATCCTCTAACTTGGTTTCTAAAGTTATGTTCCGTTCGGTGATAAGTTCTTGAAAATAGGTTGCTTTTTCTTCGATGAGTAATTTGAGGTTGGCCTCTTCGGTATCTTGCAACAAATTATTATCGATTTTTACCAAAAGCAACAGCGACTGATTAAGTTTGGTTAAGCGTGAGGTGGCTTTATACAATTCTACCAAAGTTTCGCCATCTTCCTTACCTAAAACGTTAGACTGTAACATATTATCCAACTTGGAATTGATTACCGCCAAAGGGGTCATCATTTCGTGCGAGGCATTTTCGGTAAATAATTTAATCTCGTTATAGTCTGATTTCACCTTTCCAGAAAGCTCTACTAAAACCTCATTAAGTTGCCTAAATTCTTCAACAGGCATCTCTACAGATTTGTATGGTTCCTCATGGTTGATGTTAAAAGCGGTAATGTTATTTAGAAGTTGAGAAAAGGGCGACCATATTTTTTTGAGTAAAATCCGATTGATGAGCAAAACGATCGCGAAAAGCAACATCACCGGAATTAAGATGATGAGACAAATGTTTTTTATCTGCTCTTGTCTTTCAAATTTTGAGGCGATTACCAAAATTTGGTAGGGTTGTCCTACCAGAGCCAGTTCAGTTTTCAGGTATCTGGCGGTTTCTCTGCGGTGCTTTACCGGGTTATAAAAAAGGGTATCGGCATAGCTACTGGAAGGGGTAACTTTTGGTATTTTTTTATATTGAACAACCAGGTCTTCAAATTCATGTGGTTGGTAAAATTTTCCTTCAGCCGAATATTCTTTCACCTCCATAATTTCTTCAACCAAATCATGGTCAATTTGCTGATCGAGGTAATAAGCCAGCATTTGGTAAAAAAGGAATCCAATCACCAGCAAGCCAAAAAGGCTAACAATGATTAGAATTCTATTGTATTTGCTAAAGAGCTTCATGCTTCCGTGAATTTATAACCGATGCCATAAACGGATTGAAAATAATCGCGGCTCCCTGCATCTGTGAGTTTTTTTCTGATGTTCTTGATGTGGGTGTAAATGAAGTCAAAGCTATCTACCATATCCGAATCGTCTCCCCAAATGTGTTCTACTGCCGCAGATTTAGAAATTACTTTGCCTTTGTTGGAAACAAAATACAGTAACAAATCAAATTCCTTTTTGGTCATATAAACAAGTTTACCGTTTACGAGTACCTCTTTTGCATCTAAATCTATTCTGATTTCATGAAACTCTATATGTCGCTCGCCATGAGCGCTTTTACGACGTACAATGGCTAAAATTCTGGCATTTAATTCGGAGAGATGGAAGGGTTTAATTAAATAATCATCTGCACCCAAACTTAATCCTTCTATTTTTTGATCGATGGAGTTTCTGGCTGAGATGATGATTACCCCTTCTGTTCTGTTCATCCTTTTGAGGTAATTTAAAATCTGGAGTCCTTCACCATCAGGGAGTGTTAAATCTAACAAAATGCAATCGTACTGATAAGCATTTAGTCTTTCGAGGGCCTGCGCATAAGTTGAAGCCATACTGCAAATATTTCCTTCACCGGTTAGGTATTGGGCAATACTGCGTTGTAAAACAAGCTCATCTTCGATGATTAGGATTTTCATGGTAGGCAAATATGGTTAAAGATACTGAAGACATTTTGAAGTTTAAGTAAAATCAGAATGCTGAATTACGCTGTTGTATCTTTTGAACATGGGGGATTTGCCAAAAGCAGTAATTGGAAAACAAGAAAGGGACATCCATCTGCTGAATGCCCCTTTTTTGGAATCAATATCTTCTTGATTATCTTTGGCTTATATTAGAAAACTAAGCCCTCAAGTTAATTTAGAAATTGGAAGTTGATTGATGATGTAATCTGATCCCTTCGCCAATTACCTCTACAAAACGATCGTCTAATTGATCCATGGTTTTCCATTCAACTCCCCTTTCGCCAGATTCTGCATAGATCACACCAATTTTCTCACTCTGATTCAAAATTCTATAAGTACCATTTTCTTGTGGTTCAATCACGAATATCCCCTCACCGGTTTGTACATCAAATGCTTCAAAGTTATCTGTTGCATGATGTTGATTTTCGGCTTGATGTGATACGCTCTCTCCTGACCGTTCGATAAGTTCGTGGATGGTATTTTCTTCTTCCTCACGCGTGTTTAGTGAAGCATCCTGAGGGCTTGTGATGGATTGTGCTTCGTGGGTTCTTGATCCTAAATGGCCTCTATCGAAATGATGGTGGTTATAAAATTCTGATGAATCCATTTCTGCAATTTCTTCTTCAATACGCAGTGCCGCGGGGCTTCCAATTGCCGATCTGATTTTCATTTCTGTATCTCTGGTAACTTCGCCAATAATATATTGTGGCATCGCTGCAAACTGGTCTTTGTGCATGGCGGGAATTACTACCCGCTTTTTATCTCCATCAAGTGTGGTAATACCAATTGGTAAAAGAATGGCTTTTTCTTCACCATTCGGCACACTTTCATCCAAATCTACAATAAGGTATCGGATGGCATTTTGCTCTGGATCGAACAATAAATCTCTTACTTTGCCCACTGTCGCGTCACTTTCATCTACAATGGTCCAACCTGTAATGTCTGTTTCGCCGTCAATAATTTTGTAGTCTGTGTTGGATAACTCTTCTAGGTTGATGTACTCAATATTACCTTTATTCATAATTTCAAATTTAAGGGACTTACTGTATCGCCCTTATTTCAAACACGAGGTAAACCAAATGGTTTTTATTTCTTGAACTGAATAGCTGGAGAGGAGTTGATGACCCTGATACAATTTGAGCCGCATGAAAAACATGAATCAAATTCAGTTTAACGAACATCGTTTTTTTAACGAATGGTACTTTGCCAAACCTTAATTGATGTTTGGAAATTGCATAAAAAAGGCCAGTAAATCAGAAACTTACTGGCCTTTCCAATCAGAATTGCTTTTACAAGGTTGCCATATCAATTACAAATCTGTAACGTACATCGCCTTTTTCCATACGTTCGTAGGCGGTATGAATATCTTTCATATAAATCATTTCAATGTCTGACACGATATTATTTTCGGCACAGAAATCAAGCATTTCCTGAGTTTCGGCTATACCGCCAATTCCTGATCCTGCTAAACTTTTTCTGCCACCCAATAAGCTAAATGCAGCAATTTCTGCTGGTTTTGGTGGAACGCCTACGCAGATATGTGTTCCATTGGTTCTAAGCAATGAAAGGTACATATTAAAATCGTGCTCTGCTGAAACGGTATCCAAGATGAAATCGAATGTTCCGGTTGCTGCTTTAATTTGCTCAGGATCTGTGGTTACAACAAAATGATGAGCACCTAATTTTTTAGCGTCTTCTTCTTTCTTAGGTGAGGTACTTAAAACCGTAACTTCAGCACCAAAGGCAACTCCGAATTTAACCGCCATGTGCCCTAGGCCACCAAGTCCTAAAACAGCAAGTTTATGCCCTTTACCAACCTTCCAATGTCTTAATGGAGAGTAAGTTGTAATTCCAGCGCAAAGTAGTGGGGCTACGGCTGCTAAATTTAATTTATCAGAAACATGCAATACAAATTCTTCTCTTACTACGATAGAATCTGAATATCCACCATAAGTTGGGGTTTTGCCGTCTCTCTCTAAACCGTTGTAAGTTTGTGTATTGCCTTCTAAGCAGTATTGCTCTAAATCTTGCTTACAGTTTTCGCAAACCTGACAAGAATCTACCATACAGCCTGTTCCTGCAAGGTCGCCTACTTTGAATTTCTTAACGTGATCGCCTACTTTAATTACACGACCAACAATTTCGTGGCCGGGTACCATAGGGAAGATACCTGGAAACCAATCGTTTTTAATTTGGTGTAAATCTGAATGGCAAACGCCACAGAATAATATTTCGAATTGAACGTCGTGTGGTCCAACTTCGCGACGTTCAAAATTCCAAGGTGCTAAATCTGTACCTGGGTTTTGAGCCGCATATCCTTTTGTTGCAATCATGATATAATTTTTAGTTAATTGTTCTTTAACAAAGATAATCGCGTTTTGTTAAACAAATATTAAACAATTAAAAGTTTGACTTTTAGAATTCAATTTAATTACTTGAAGTCTTATACATCTAATCTTGAAGGTTATCGCGCTGGGCTCGGTTACTTGGTCAAAATTTCAATCTTACCTCCATTTATAAAAAGATCATTTGGTACAAAATAGCCTGTATTGGTTTTCCCGTTTACCCTAATTTCCGTAATGCCTCTGCCCTTGCCTGGTTTTGTTATCGTGATTAACTTTCCTGAACTTGTTTTCCACTTCACTTCATCAAAAAGTGGTGCGGTAACTAAATATTCGGGATCGGTTGCCGAAAAAGGATATAAACCTAAAGCGCTGAATACATACCAAGAAGACATTTCGCCTGCATCGTCCATTCCAGATAAAGCTAAGCCATCATCTCCTATTCCGTATAAATTATTTAAAATATAATCGAGTATTTCTTGCGATTTCTCTGGCTTACCGATAAACGTGTACGCAAATGGCGCTTCATGATCGGGTTGATTGCCTTGGCAGTATTGCCCAATCATGGTCTCTACATTTCTGGCAATATAATTTGGATTCCATGGTAGGGTAAACAAGGAATCGAGTTTGGATTCAAATCCTTGTGGCCCGCCATATAATTCAATTAGTCCTTTCATATCATGCGGTGCATAAAATGATACCTGCCAAGCATTGGCTTCGCGATACATGTACTCATAATAAGGGTATTGTGGATTAAATGGCTTTATCCAATCGCCATTTTCTAAGCGACCACGCATAAAACGGGTGGCGGGATCAAACATGTTTTTATAGTTCTTGGATCTGGCCATCAGGATTCTGTAATTGGCTGTATCACCCAATTTTTTCGCAAGCTGCGCAAGTGAATAATCATCATAGGAATATTCCAACGTTTTGGATACGCCCGCCTTTGCCTTGGTTTCTACATGTGGGTTTTTTACATCAGGATCAGAAATATAGCCTTTAGCAATGTACTCCGAAATAAAAGGCCGTGCACCACCAGATACATTTGCATTGCGCAGTAGAATTTGGTAAGTAGCTTTGATGTCAAAGTCATCAATTCCCCTCAAATACGCACCCGCTATTGATGATGCGCCATGATCGCCATGAAAAAAAGTCGGAATGAAGCCTGTTTTATCGCCTACATCTTTCATCGACTTGATCACATCTAAAGTTACATTCGGGGTAAGCAGACCTAACAGAACATCCTTATTGCGATAGGTATCCCACAATGATGGTTCAGTATAGTAATTAAATTCTGCTTTAACCACGTTGCGCTTGGCATCTCTAAACTCTCCGTTTACATCGCTACGCAAAGCTGGCCACAGGAATGAGCGGTAAAGGCTAGAATACAACATTACTTTTTGCTTATCGGTGCCCCCTTTAACCTGAATGGCGGAAAGCAATGATTCCCACTGGGTTGTGGCCTCGCTTTTGATCTCGTTAAAAGTTTTATTGCCTATTTCCTTTTCTAAATTTTGTTTTGCGTTTTCTACACTTACGAAGGATAGGCCAATTTTCAGTTCAACAGGTGCTGTGCTTCCATTTGCCAAATGGATGATGGCATAGCCAGTACGTTTGGTTGGATCTACCTGGTCCAGCTTTTCGATGGTTCCATTTACAGTGGCATAGAAATATATATTTTCACCTCCCTGAAAGCCCTTTACCGCCGATTTGCCAACTTGTTCGATATTCCAAGTTGATACTCTGCTGTTTGCTTTTCCTAAATCAAATAGAATTTGCTTGTTGTTATTATCTTTAAATTCATATTTGTGATAGCCACACCTAAGGGTTGAGGTTAAGCTCACATTCACATTGTAATCTTCTAAATAAACCTGATAGAAACCGGGTGCGGAACGCTCATTTTTATGCGAAAATTTCGAACCGAACTTTTCCTTCGGATGAGAAAGTGGTAAAATGGGGATGTTACAGAGGTTCCAGTGGCCTTTGTTCGTATGCGCGAAACCGTAAATCATATCATCTTCGTATTCATACCCCGCTCCAGATCCGTACTCGGTAATGGGACTGAGCTGCACCATAGCGTTTGGTAAGGAACTGCCTGGAAAGGTTAATCCTGCCCATGATCTCCAACCCTTGGGCAATTCATAGCCTAATATTTTAGGATCAGTTAATGGCGCTGTACCAATAAAGGTGTTGACGTACTTGGTAAGTGTGGTTTTGGATTGACTTTTACTCGCCTTGCTGTTAATCAGCATCATCAGCACAGTAGCAAAAATGAGTTTGGTTAGGTTTCTCATGATTCTTGTAAATCGATTTAGTGTGTACACAAATGTATAAATTAAAATTAATCATGATTGTATTGTTTTTTTTACGGTGTGAATTGTAAATTCCTGTTCCATTGGCTTTTTTCATCCCGAACGAAACCAATTTTTCTTTAAATAACGGTACGTGGGGACACGTACCATGGCGGTTGAAAAAATTGTATTTTGAACCACATGAGACACAAAAGGGCACAAAAGTAGCGATACGAATTTCTCTGCCTTGGTTCCTTTGCCTTGGTTCGTGTCTTGAAGAACTAATCGAATGCTTCTTTAACTCGACGGAACGTTGGGGACACGTACCATGGCGATTGAGGTGGTTTACAAATCTGTATTAATGAGCCTGATGCCTTGAACATCCCCTACTCACAAATGGACAGTCCTCCAGTCGAGAAAACAATTTTCGACTAGCGCATCACAAAATTAAGCGCAAAGAAAATCATCAACCTGTTTGATTAATTCATCCGCATTAAACGGCTTTTTAATTAGCGCGTCTGGTGTACAAGCTGGTCCTTCATCATCAATATCGCTTGCTGAAACCATGATGATGGGAATGCTTTCGAAAACTTCCTTACTTTTTAGGTAGTTACAAACTACACTTCCTTCAATCCCGCCCGAAAAATCATTCAACATGATTAAATCTGGCTTAAAATCGTTAAGGACTTCTTCCAAATTTCCAATATGTAAAGTGCCCTTAATTTGATAGTTGCGATGTTTAAAAATGTTGGGCACTAAGGTATGCACCTCATGGTCGTCATCAATAACTAGGATTTTCTTCATTAGATAGGGAGAGTTATTAAGCTTAAATTACCAAAATGATGTTAGATTCCAAACCTGCGCATTAGGAAGCCCCAAAAATCGATTTAATTTTACTGTATAGCATATCTTGCTCAACGGGTTTATTCATGTAATCGTTTGCGCCTAAATCAAAAATTCGATCTTTAGTATTTTTGGTAATATCTGCCGTAATTACAATAATGGGTACTTCTGCATAATCTTCACCCACTGTACCTGTGCGTATGGCATTAATGGCTTCGTAACCATCCATCACAGGCATTTGTAAGTCCATTAGTATCACATCAACGGTTCGTTTTTGCATCATTTCCAGGCATTCGGCACCATCATTTGCAATGCTTACCGTGGTATCTTCCCAATCGCTTAACATCATTTCAATCACCATCTGATTCATCGGATTATCTTCAACAATTAAAATGTGCTTGCCACGTAACGTTTTCTCTTCAATTACAGCGGGAACAAGATCAGGTAGATTGGGAACGACCTGATAATCCAGCGTGATCTCGCAAGTGGTACCCTCATTTACCACACTTCTTAAATCTATTTTGCCTTGGTGAAGATCAACCAAAGCTTTTACAATACTCAGTCCGATTCCAAAACCACCAAACTTACGTTTGTTATCTAAAGTGGTTTGATTAAACAGTTCAAATACCGAATCTAGCTTCTGTTTCGGAATCCCGACACCGGTATCAGTAATCAAAATACTAAGCCTAAGCATGTCATTTTCGAATTTCGAGTTGGCCTCGAAACTTACTAAGCCCTTTGATGTAAATTTAATGGCATTACCCAAGATATTATAAATTAATTGCTCCAAGCGCATAGGGTCGCCAATTACAACCGTATGTTGACTTATTGAATTGTGGTATTCAAATTTTAAGCCTTTATCTTCTATCTGTTTGCTTAGGCCCGATCTTAGTTTCTCGAAAATCTCAGTTGGTTTAAATTCAGAGTTTTCAAGTTCCAATTCCCCCTTTTCTATTTTGGAGAAGTCGAGTATATCGTTAACCGACGAGATTAAACCATGCGAGGCATAGCGGATCACCTCACAATTTGCCCGCACTTTTGGGTCGTTGCTTTCATTTTCCATCATGCTGGCCAATCCCAAAATCGCGTTGAGAGGCGTTCTCAGCTCATGACTCATGTTAGAAAGAAAGTAAGATTTGATGTCGTTCATCTCCTCCGATTTCTGAAGCGCTAGGGCTTGCAGTCCTTCTTGTTCCGTTTTCAGGAGGCGAATGCGATTGGCCATTGAAAGCGACAGCGCAATAATTTCTAATCCAATTCCGGGTTTGGTAATGTTTTCTGTAGAGAAACTTTCACCAGGAATTAAGCCGAAATTCTTCAAAATGGCCAAAATAATGCACAGAAAAAGTATAAGTATGCCGTAAAAATAAAACCGATCTATTTTTTGCTTGCGCACCATCATGGTTGCAATGGTGAAAAAAATGAGCAATATGCCTATAAGAGTAAGCAAGTTGATTATGGGGTATGAATATTTTAAAAATGATGGAAAAATCACAATCGCCACCAAAACACAACCTAGCAACACGTATAGTGGTTTAAAACACTTATGTATAAAGGGGTTATTGACTTTGATTTCCAAAATCATCTCACTGTATTTGCCGAAGAAATAACAACTAAATATGGCTGAAATAATTACTGCATGTAAACTAAACCAAGAATTGCTGGTATTGATATATTGGTGATAAAAGCCATCTAAAGCAAACTGACAAAGCCCCACAACAATTACATATACAGAATAGTACAAAAAGGAAATTTCTTTCAAAGCGAAGTAAAAAAAGAAATAGGTAATGGCAATAACGAGCAGGATGCCATAGAAAATACCCATTACCAATTGATCATGATAAGTAATTTCTAAAAGCCTTTGCTGGCTAATCAATATCAAAGGAAGGGAATTTTTCTCCCCATCATTTTTAATTTCAATGTAAGCCTGTTTGGTTTCACCTGGCGCAAGTTCTATTTTGAAAAAGGTTTTTCTAAAATCAACACTTCTCTTGGCAAAGTCGAGATTATCGCCACTTTGTTGAACTTCAATTTTACCTAATGCATCGATAAGGTATAAATTAACATTATTGGTTACCGGCTCTGCGGTTTGCGTGTAATACAGCAGCGGAACTTTTAAATTGTTTTTGAGCTCGAATTTTAACCAATAGGTATGGTGCGTAAAGCCAAGGTTTCCAAACCTGCCCTTAAGCGGCACGAACTTTAATTTTAACGGATTGCCTTTTATTTGCTCGATGGAATAATCGTGCAAACCGACATTTGCCAAAGTCGAATATTCGAGTATGGAAATTTCATCTGGCAAATGATTTTGCTCAAATACAAACTGAGCCTTTGCCGATATAAAACAGCAAAGAAATAAGATAAATAAGGATAGATTTTTCAAGCAAGCACCAATAAACTTCTACATCAATTCAATCTTCATACTGTGCAAGGCCTTTTCAACAAATTAGAAGACATAAGGCCTTCATAACTACTAAACATTGAACAAGTAAAATTGGTGATGATGGACAATTATAGAAAATAAGTTTTTAATAACAAATACATTTTGAATAATATCAAAGCTGTTACAATGGCTCCTAAAACGTATTTATACGCTATGCAAGATTAAAAATTTTAAAAATTTCTTATTTCAAAAAAATAAACGTTAATTAGACATTTATTTAGGATTATGAGCACAGCAAACTATGTAATTGGGGTAGATTACGGAACCGATTCTGTTCGGTCGGTTTTGGTAGATACGGCTAATGGTCAGGAAATTTCGTCATCCGTTTTCCTCTATCCGCGATGGCAAAAAGGTTTATATTGTATTCCTTCTCAAAATCAATTCAGGCAACATCCATTAGATTATATTGAAGGCTTAGAACACACGATTAAAGATTGTATAGCCAAAGCCGGTGGCCAATCAATTGCCCATCTGGTTAAAGGTATTTCTGTCGATACAACAGGCTCAAGTCCCGTAGCGGTAGATGCAAGTGGTAGGCCATTGGCTTTAACACCTGGTTTTGAGGAAAATCCGAATGCCATGTTTGTACTTTGGAAAGACCATACCTCTGTAAAAGAAGCAGCAGAAATTAACGAGCATGCCACCAAATTCAAAACCAATTATTTAAAATATGTAGGTGGAATTTATTCATCAGAATGGTTTTGGGCAAAATTGCTACATGTTTTAAGGGAAGACCAGTCGGTTAAAAACCAAGTCAGCTCCTGGGTAGAACATTGCGATTGGATTCCTTTCTTATTGTGTGGAGAAACCGACATCGCAAAAATGAAAAGGAGCCGTTGTGCTGCCGGACATAAAGCCCTATGGGCAGAAGAATTTGATGGTTTACCGCCAGAGGATTTCTTCTCTAGCCTCGATCCTAATTTAACAGGCTTCAGATCAAAATTATTTACCGAAACCTACACTTCTGATGTTGCCGCTGGAAAATTAAGTGCCGAATGGGCTGCAAAATTGGGCTTAACTACCGATGTACTTATCGGAGTTGGTGCTTTCGACGCACATATGGGGGCCGTAGGTGGTCAGATAGAGCCTTACTACCTGAGTAAAGTAATGGGAACCAGCACCTGCGATATTTTGGTGGCACCCAACCAAGCAATGGAGGGTAAACTGGTTAGTGGAATCTGCGGACAGGTTAACGGATCGGTAATTCCGGGTATGGCGGGTTTAGAGGCAGGCCAATCTGCCTTTGGCGATGTATATGCCTGGTTTAAAAACCTTATCAGTTGGCCATTAAATCATTTATTAACCGAATCTGATTTGATTAGCGAAACAACAGCCATTGCTTTAAAAGCTGAACTCGAATCTAAAATAATTGCCAATTTGAGCAAACAAGCCGAAGCTTTGGGCGATGGCGACTATGCCGAACTGGCGATAGACTGGTTAAACGGCAGAAGAACGCCCGATGCCAACCAAGAACTCAAAGGCGCTATTACGGGCCTAGGCTTGGGCACAGATGCGCCACGTTTTTTCCGCGCATTAGCAGCAGCAACCTGTTTTGGGGCCAAAAGCATTGTCGATCGATTTGAAGATCAGGGCGTTCCGGTAAAAGGGATTATTGGTATTGGTGGCGTAGCCAAAAAATCACCTTACATTATGCAAATGATGTCCAATGTTTTAGAAATGCCCATCAAAATTCATCGTTTCGAACACACCTGTGCGCTTGGGGCGGCCATGTTTGCGGCAGTAGTTGCAGGCATTTATCCCAATGTAGAAATGGCCATGGCTGCCATGGGTACGGGTTTCGAAAAAGAATACCAACCCAATATCAAAAAACAAAAAATGTATCGAATGCACTACCAGCAGTATTTGGGCTTGGGCCGGTATTTAGAAAAATACAATAAGAAAGATGTAAAACCTTATTTATCATGAGCATCTATCAAGACATAAAAGAGCAGGCTTACCGGGCCAACATGCAACTGCCTAAACTCAATTTGGTGCTTTTCACTTTTGGCAATGTAAGCGCAGCCAATCGGGAAAAGGGTGTTTTTGCCATTAAACCCAGCGGTGTACCTTACGAAGAGTTGAGCGCAGAAAAAATGGTTGTCGTAGATTTTGATGGCAATACTGTAGAGGGCGATTTGCGCCCATCATCAGACACCCAAACGCACGCCGTGTTGTATAAAAATTGGGAAGGCATTCAAGGCATTGTTCATACCCATTCTACTTTCGCTACCGCTTGGGCGCAAGCACAAAGGGCCATTCCAATTTTCGGAACCACCCATGCAGACCATTTAACGGTAGATGTTCCTTGCGCAGCACCCATGGAAGACGATATGATTAAGGGCAATTACGAATACGAAACGGGCTTTCAAATCATCAACCATTTTAAGCAATTGGGCTTGAGCCATCAAGAAGTAGAAATGATTTTAGTAGGCAACCACGCTCCTTTTACTTGGGGTAAAACAGCAGACAAAGCGGTTTACAACAGTGCTGTTTTAGAGAGCATAGCACAAATGGCCGTTTTAACCCAACAAATTAACCCACATGCCCCAAAATTAAAACCATCGTTAATAGAAAAACATTACGAACGAAAACACGGTACTGGGGCATATTATGGGCAGAAATAGGCCTTACATGGAATCTGCTTTCCAAAAAATTGAATTGAATGTTTGTTTTAAAAATTAGGAAAGCAAAACCTGTACTGCTTGTGTTACGATAGTCCCGCCATTGGTTGCAATCTTTTTAGCGAAGGGTTTTGCAAACATTAAAGATTGGGCAGCTAAAAAGGATTTCCACCCTGTCGGGTTTAAGATAGCAAGGTAGGCCGAAGTAATTTAAACGTGATTGAACGGAAAGCCCCAATTTTTCATTGGGCTTGGAGGTAAAGCAGGACTACCGAAACCGATGGAATACGGAACCTGCTTTCCAAAAAATTGAATTGAAAGTTTGTTTTAGAAATTAAGAAAGCAAAACCTGTGCTGCTTGGGTGGCGATAGTCCCGCCATTGGTTGCAATCTTTTTAGCGAAGGGTTTTGCAAACATTAAAGATTGGGCAGCTAAAAATGATTTCCACCCTGTCGGGTTTAAGATAGCAAGGTAGGCCGAAGTAATTTAAACGTGATTGAACGGAAAGCCCCAATTTTTCATTGGGCTTGGAGGTAAAGCAGGACTACCGCAACCGATGGAATACGGAACCTGCTTTCCAAAAAATTGAATTGATTTGAATTTATAAAAAAGTTATATAACTCATTGATAGTAAAAGGAAATAAACAAATTAATAAGAGCAACAATGATTGATTTAAAAAAATTACAGGTTTGGTTTGTTACCGGTACGCAACATTTGTATGGCGAAGAAACCTTGAAACAAGTTGCAGCACATGCAGAGGAGGTGGCGAATTCTTTAAATAGCGATAAAGGGATCTCCATTACGGTGGTTTTTAAACCCATTGTAAAAACTACGGAAGAAATTTACGAAACCTTGCAACAAGCGAATGTTGATAAAAATTGTATTGGCGTAATCACTTGGATGCACACCTTTTCTCCAGCTAAAATGTGGATTAGGGGCCTAAACATTCTGCAAAAACCGCTGCTACATTTACACACGCAATTTAACCGCGATATTCCCTGGAATACCATTGATATGGATTTCATGAATTTAAACCAGAGCGCACATGGCGATCGGGAGTTTGGTTTCATGGTTTCGAGAATGCGAAAAGACCGAAAAGTGGTGGTTGGCCATTGGCAGGATGAAGAAGTGATTGCTCAAGTAGATACCTGGTGCAGGGCTGCCGCAGGCTGGAACGACTGGCAAGGTGCAAAATTTGCTCGTTTTGGCGATAATATGCGCTATGTTGCGGTTACAGACGGCGATAAAGTTGAGGCGGAAATGAAATTTGGCTTCTCGGTAAATACCTATGGCATTGGCGATTTAGTTGCCATAATTAATGGCATTAGTAATGAAGAGGTTAAGAATTTAACCGATGAATATGAGGCTACTTATGAAATGGCTGCCGATTTAAAAGCTGGTGGAGCAAAATATCAATCGGTTTATGATGCTGCTAAAATAGAGCTGGGCTTGCGAAAATTCTTGGTTGATGGGAATTTTAAAGGTTTCTCTGACACGTTTGAAGACTTACATGGCATGATTCAATTACCCGGAATTGCTGCACAGCGTTTAATGGCCGATGGTTATGGTTTTGCGGGTGAAGGCGATTGGAAAACCGCCGCCTTGGTGCGTGCTTGTAAAGTTATGGGTGCTGGTTTGGCGGGTGGTAATGCTTTTATGGAAGATTACACCTATCATTTTGATCCATCAAACTCGATGGTTTTAGGCTCGCACATGCTCGAAGTTGATGCATCCTTGGCTAAAGGTAAAGCAAGCTTAGAGGTACATCCACTCGGAATTGGTGGCAAGGCAGATCCAGCTCGTTTGGTTTTTAATGTGAGCGGCGGAGACGCCTTAAATGCTTCGCTGATTGATATGGGAAATCGTTTCCGCTTATTGGTTAACGAAGTGAAAGCAGTTGAGGCGGAGCATGATTTGCCGAACTTGCCTGTTGCCAGAGTATTGTGGAAACCCCTGCCCGACATGAAAACGGGTTGTGCAGCATGGATTTATGCTGGTGGTGCGCACCATACGGCTTACAGCCAGAATTTAACCACCGAACATCTACTGGATTTCGCCAATATTGCGGGTTTAGAATATGTTAACATTGGTGCTGAAACTAAAATTAATCAGTTTAGAAATGAACTGCATTGGAATGACGTTTTTTACAAATAGATCATCACATCCCCAATATACCGTAAAATGCCGATATTTTTGATCGGCATTTTTTTTGGGTTTATAATACCCAACTGAAAGCCAACACGTTAATTGATGCTGACCATGGCTTTAATCACACCATTTTTGGGGTCTAACCAACTTTCAAATTCCGTTTTAACATCCTCAAAATTAACCTGATGTGTGATGTAGTTGGTGGGATTAACCAAACCATTTTTCATGCTGGCAATTACGTGCTCAAAGTCTTGTGTAGTCGCATTTCTGCTGCTCATTAACGTAGCTTCGCGTTTATGAAATTCGGGGTGATTGAAAATTAAATCGCCTTTTTGCAAGCCAATGAGCACAAAACGGGCACCATGAGCCATATAATTTATGGCGTTGTTTATGGCCTTTTGGTTTCCGGTTGCATCAATTACAACGGTTGGCATATCTCCGCCGGTAATGGCAATCAATTGTGCTACAACATCATCTGACAACGCATTTATCGTGTGCGCTACACCTAAGTTTTCTTTGCAAAACATCAATCGTCCGTCGTTAATATCCATAGCAATCACCTTCGCTCCTGCTATTCTTGCAAACTCCATTGTGCCAAGGCCTATTGGTCCGGCGCCAATAACCAAAACAAATTCGCCTTCTTGTATTGCTGCCCGCCTTACACCATGTGCGCCAATGGCTAATGGCTCAACAAGGGCAAGTTCATCATAGCTTAAGCCCTCGCCGTGCAGGAGTGTTTTTGAGGGCACTTGCAGGTATTCGCTCATGCCTCCATCTACATGTACGCCACACACTTGCATATTAACGCAACAGTTTGGCTTATCCATTCTGCATGCAATACAAACGCCACAATTAAAATAAGGGATAAAGGTAACCGCTTCTCCTATTTTGAAGTCTGCGCCGCAATCTACTTCCACCAAGTCGCCCGATAGCTCGTGGCCTAAAATCCTAGGATAATTGAAAAAAGGTTGGGTGCCTTCAAATGCATGAAGATCGGTACCGCAAATGCCAACTCGCTTAATTTTTATAATGGCATGGCCTGTTTTCAGTTTAGGCTTTTCCGTTTCTGAATACTCAAAAGTTCCGGGCGTTGTACAGGTTAGGGTTTTCATGGTGAATGAGTAATTGAATGAGTGAGTGAAGGAATGAGGGAATGAAGGAATGAATGAGGGAAGGAATGATTGAATGAATGAATAAGGGAATGAGTGAGTAATTGAATTAGTGAATGAGTGAATGAGTATTAAGCGTTGGCTAAGGCTCTGTCTAGGTGAACGTAACCGCCATCTACATGAATAATTTGTCCGGTGGTATGGCTGGATTTGTTCGACATTAAAAAGGCTGCCATGTTTGCAATTTCTTCTGCTGTAGTCATTCTATTTTCCAGTGGAATTTTAGAGGTAATTTCTTTCAGTTTTTCTTGGGCATCTGCTAAGGTTTCTATCCAAGTTTCGTAGGCAGGAGTCCAACATTCGGCTACCATAATGGCGTTCACACGGATTCCGTATTTTAGAAGTTCTACAGCCCATTCTCTGGTGAGCGCATTTCTACCTCCGTTTGCAGCTGCATAAGCTGAAGTGTTGCCTTGGCCGGTTTCGCCTGTTTTAGATGTAATGTTTACAATTGCCCCTTTGCTTTTAATCAATTCGGGTAAAGCATAGTGCGCCATCAAATAGTAATGCACCACGTTTTTATGTAAAGAAGACATGAAATCGGCATAATTTCCGTTTTCGAGTCCTACGCCATCATTTACGCCTGCGTTGTTTACCAAACCATCTATCCGACCGAATTGAGTGATAATGGCTTTGATTACGCTTTCGCAATCTTCTGGCTTGGATAGTTCTGCTACAAATTGAAAGGCCTTTCCGCCAGCCTCGGTTATCTCATCCACAACAATTTGATTATCGGATGCTTTTCTGCCTACAATGGCCACGTTTGCTTGTTCATTGGCAAATACCTGCGCCATCGCTTTCCCAATCCCTTTTGCGCCACCTGTTATAACAATTACTTTATTTTTAAGCTGTAAATCCATATTTCTAATGTTTTAAAGTCAAATTTTCTGGGTTTATTTCAATACATAAATCACATCAACCTCTCTTGCCTGTGGCGTTACTTTTAAATTTTCTATTTTACCATTGATTAGGGTGCCTTCTACTGTAGTTTGGTATGGCGCATGAAGTTTAAAATGTACATTCCATGTTTTTGGCCAAGCTGGGAAGAGATAAATGTCCTTTCCATCGCATTGCATCAACATTTCTTGCAAACCAATCATACCCGATCCGCCCCAGTTGTGGTCGGGGGTCCAATCGAATCCTGGCCCCCAGAAAGCAGGAAATCTTCTGCCAGAATCTTTCAGTTTTGCTTTTGTTAAATTGGCCGCTTCGTTGGTTAAACCCAGTCGTGCAGCAAAAATATTATCCTGTTTCCAGCCCACGTGGCTCCTAAATTTAAGCACATCCAAATCATACTTGAATGTGTTGATTGCGGTATCTAAATTTGATTTTCCAATTCCATACAGACCCCAAGGGAAAACTGGATACAGTTGTGGGCTCTCGGTATTGTTGATTCGTTCCCATGTTTTTGCTGGCGAAATGGTTGTTTTTCCATCAAAATTTCTAAAACTAATTGGTGGGATGGTACTTAACATGTTCTGCCAATTCTTTCTTTGATTATCTGTAGCAGATTTTAGTTCCAATAATCGTTGCAAAACACTTTTAAGGCCTGCGATGGTGGATGTAGAATTGTAAGCCATTTTATAGGTTTCTGCCCCAGAGCCTGGATACAAAACCAAATGTCCATTTGCATCCAAAGCTTTGCTTCCCCTGTGCTTGGCTAAATAGGTATAGTGTTCTTTAAAAAAGGTTAAACTGCTTTCAATCAATGGCATATATTGTTGGATGTTGTTCCCATTGAAGCGCTCTGTTTCTAAGATCATCATACAAAACTCCAATACCGTATCCCACTCGTATTCTAACCAAGCATTGTATTCCATGCCTTTGTCGAAATTAGCCGGACGTTTCCAGCTGTATTCTGCTGGATTGGGCAAACCGAAATTTTCAATTTGTTCTGTGAAACTTGCCCCATCGTGCCCCCAGGCATTTTTCGTTCTGGTTTCGGCATTTTTTAAAAGATTGAGATAGAAATCAAATTGAGGTTTCATCATTTCGAAATCTCCACTTTTAAGCATCGGCCAATACACCAAACGTTGATTTTGAGCAGTGTGCGTACCTCCGCCCCAATTTCTAAAATCGGGGGTGTATTTTAGTGTCGTATCGGTTAAAACAGGATCGAAGGTGAATAAGCCACCATTAAATTTTGTGGGCCATGCACCAAATGCATTGCAGCCGAGCATATATCGAAAAAGCTGATAGTTTTTACCCGCCTGATTGGCAATCGAATCATTGGAATTGATGTAGATAAAACTTCTTTCCCAATACGCATTCCACCAAGTTTTGCTGGCCTTAAATGATTCTTCATAACCTTCTTTCGCTTTTTTTTCTACATCCAACAAGCCTGTTTTCCATTCCTCTAAAGTAGAATTTGCAGTGTAAAGTGAAATGGTAATTCGATTGTTCAGCGATGCTTGCTTACTTTTCAAACTCCAACGCTGAAAGGGCGTATTCAAATACTGGCCAGAAGATTTGACCCCAGCAGTCATATTTTCACCCTGTATAGACCCACCGAAAATTAAGTTTTTCAAGGGGTTATAAAGTGTTGATTTGTAACCTTCTAAGCCTTGTTGCTTCACCACGACGTCGAAAACTGTTTGTTCTTTATTCTGATGATAGAATTCTATTTTATCTGCTTTGTAGTTTATTTCATCTTGAAAAGTTTTTAGGATGCCTTGTGGTGCCCATTTATATGAATTTTGATTATTTTCCTTTCCCTTAATCACCCTATCTTCAAACCTCCAACTTTCGTAACTTACTTCGGTTTTGATTTTTTTATTTGCTTTAACTTCCAGATTGATAACGGCTTTAAAAACATCTACCCAAATGTTTACTTGAGTTGTTAAATTGCCCGTACTGCCTGTAATTTTCGCATAACCATCTTTTAAAATCAGCTCTTGCTTAAATGATTTACCAACAAAAGGGTTTGGACTTAAATGGAGTTTTATTCTGCCCAATTTGAGCAGTGTATTGTTTTCGTCAAATGTGCCGCTTCGGGATAGGTAGAAATAAATCTCTCCTTTTTCTACCCAAAGATTCAAGCCCAAGTCACCCCCACCAAGGGGCATAGACGCTCCAGAATTTGTGCTTTCACTTAACCAGGTTATGTTATTGTTTAACAGTTCTTTCTGTTGTGAAAAAGCCGTCGAGATGATTCCAACAATACCAATCAAAATGAGCATGATTTTTTTAGGTACTGTGCACATATTGGCCAATTGCCAAAGATTACGACAGAGGCTTAAGCCCTTCGCCTCCAAGCTTCTATCCGATCTATCTATAACAATGAAATTCTTGTTCATCTTTCTCCCCATTATCCTTTTTCTATCTGCTTAACGGCAACCATACCGACATTTCCGAGTGCCCTCTATTGCCCCAGGCGAAGTAAGGAATCAGCTTAATTTCTGTAGTTGAATTGCCTTTGCTCACTTGCCTGTAAAGTGAATTTCCCCAAACCTTCTCATCAGTTATTTTTGCATCGCCTACCAAACTCATCATTTGCGCACCATCAATTGTGATATTTTCGGGCTTAAATTTGATAGATTCTGGAATGTAGGCACTAAAAATACTCCTCCCTGGCAAATCAGATGATTCAAGACAATAGACCACTGGCCCTCTTTTAACAGCAACTTGGTTTCTGTTTTCCTCTACCAAAGGATTCGATTCAATCAATTGCGCTTCCATAGGCAAATCGAGTTCTACCACATCCCCCGCTTTCCAAACGCGGTTTACTTCTGCATAGGTAGCTGAAACGGCATCAACATTCATCAATTTCCCATTTACCTTAATTTTCGCATCGTGTGTCCATCCGGGTATGCGAAAAAACATAGAATAGGCTTTATTAGCAGTTGATTTAATATAGATTTTAATCGACCCATCCCAAGGATAGTTTGTGATTTCTTCGAGGCTAATCTTCGAACCATCGGCCAATTGGGTATTTAAGGTATTCCCTCCGTATAAATTAAACCACAAACCCTTTTCTGAGGTGCTATACGCATAATCGCTCACTTCAGCAATGGTACGCACTACATTTGGTGGGCAACAATTGGATAGTGAAATATATGGAACGCGATCTTTGGACCAGCGTTGTTTAAAAGGTAATTCATCGCTTTGCGCTAATGGATTGGTGTATAAAAAGTTTTTGCCATTTAGGCTGATGCCCGATAATACACTGTTGTGCAATGCCAGTTCCATTACATCGGCATATTTAGCATCTCCTGTAACTTGTAGCATCCGCCAGTTCCACAGTACGTTACCGATGTTTGCACAAGTTTCGTTATGAGCGGTGAAATTGGGCAATTGGTAATCTCGACCAAAAGCCTGATGTATTTTTTGAACCTCATTCGGATTATACGAGGTACCATCTGGCGAGGTACCATCATACAAAGCGCCTAAACCACCGGTTACATACATTTTGTGATTGTTTACGTCATTCCACATCAGATTTAAGGTGTTTAGTAGGCTATCTTTTCCAGTTTCAGCATATAAATCGGCTACGCCTGCATACAGGTAACTTGCCCTAACTGCATGCCCCATTGCGCTGGTTTGTTGCAAAAATGGAATTCGGTCTTGGTTGTCGTCGGTACCATCATCTATTTTGCCTTTTATGGCGATTAGATGCTTAGCCAGCTCCAAATATCTGGGCGCTTTTGTGGTGCGGTACATTTCAATCACCCCCATGTAATGAGATGGACAAATGGCGTTTCTTGCCAAAGTTGGCGATGCCGTTTTATAAAAATTGTATAAATATTCGGTGGCTTTTTTAGCGACGTTTAACAAAGTGGTTTTGCCTGTAGCTCGATAGTGAACACATGCAGCTGTCATTAAATGTCCAATATTGTAAGCTTCAAAGCTTAAGCGATCTTGGAACTGATTGTTTGTACCTGTTTTACGTTGTTCAATCATCGCTTTGGTGTAAATATAGCCGTCTGCCCGCTGCGATTTCGCAATTACGGAAATCGCTTGATCCATCATTGCATTTAATTTAGGGTTTTTTGTTGAGGCATACAGGCTTGCCATCGCCTCTAGCGTTTTATAGTAGTCTCCATCATGGAAAGATGGGCCTGAATGTGAACCTGTATCTAAACCAGCGGCGATTTCAAAATTTTTAAAGGCATGACTTATCTTTGGATCGTTGTAGATGGCCCACATATTGGGTACCATTGTTTCTGTAGCCACTTTAAAACGATCTGCCCAAAAGCCATTTGTCCAAGTAACATCTGTCATATTTAAACTTTTCAATTTTGCATATGGACTGTTTATATTGTTGGTTAGCGCAGCTTCTTGTGCATTTGCACAGAGGCACAATAACAAAATACCAGAAACGAGCGCTAAAAACCTAAATCTTATCATTAAATATTCCATCATTATTTATCTTCCATTTGAAGGGTTACAGGTCCGAGCAAGCCTGCTGAATTTAAAGGTTTATCTGCCAAACGAAACGGAGCAGTAGTATTGGTAATACGCTTATCTACAGGCAATTTACTATCTCCAATTAAACGGTTTGCCCAAGTATTAACCACTTGGATGTCAACCGTATTATCGCCTAATCTTAGGGCCTTCGAAATCTCGGTTTTAAATGGAGCAGTCCAAAGCGTACCGCAATCTATTCCATTAATTTTTATTTGAGCGATGTTTGAAAACGAACCCAAATCTAACCAAACCTGTTGCTGTAAATCTCCCTGATAGATGAAGTTTTTGCTATAAGTAGCTGTGCCAGAATAGTATTTGATGGCATCATTTGCACTAGCCATCCAATCTGTTAAGGTGTTGAACTCCTGTGCCTTTGCAGGGCCGCCATATTCTGGATTAAATTGGACCTTCCAATTGGCAGAAAGGTTCTGAAGGCTTATAAATCCTTTGAATGGGGAAATTTCGGCGCTTTGTTTTAAATTGGTATCCTTTTCAAAAACGACAAAAATAGATCCATTCGCTGGAAACTGATAATTTAAAAAGGTTCTCCCATTTGCGCTTTCCCACCATTCAACCTGAATTTCTTTGTTGGTAACCATGTCAAAAATCTGCGGAATTTTGTGGGTTACTCTGAATGATAAATGCAAGTTTCTGGCTTGATTTTGCTGATTTGAGATGAAATAAATTTCTTTCGAGCCCGTGCTTCGATGCGTGTATGCAACGGCTTTGGATATGGGCAGCGGTACATCTGTGATGGGTATAATGTCTAATATTTCGATATCCTTCGCAAGTCCTAACAAATTAAAGGTTTCGCTTTGATAAGGGGCTTGTATGATCTTACCTAAGCCCAGTTTTGTAACTTGATTAGGTTTGGCTTTATCAATCCATATTTGGTTAATCAATTCATTAAACTCATTATCATTAACCTTTTGCATACCAATTTGATAAAGAGGTTTTTCAGCTACTATAATTGTTGCCCCAGCTTTTACTAAGTCGAACAATTTATTAACCACTTGGTAGCTCATATATTGGTAATTGGGATTCATTTTCATCTCTCCTGGGATGACCAATATTTTGTAAGAAGCGCCACTTTCAAAAACAACCGATCCATTTTTTACAGTTGCCGTACTCAACACATCTGGATTAAAGCTATCATAGGCATAACCACGTAGCGGGTTTACCCAGTTTTCTGGCGCTGCCATATTCGCCGCGTGAGAAACTCCAGATGGTACCGTAGTCATGGGTTGGCCCAGATTAGCTAATCGCTTTCGCTCTGCGGCCACTACATCGGCACCAAAAAGGCCGGGTAAGGTAGATACTAAGCGATCTGGCAATATGGAACGACGAGGGAGTTCTTCACCTGTAAAAACGGCTATATCTACCACAGGATGACCCTGTTGTAATAAATTTTGTGTGCGTGTGGCATAGTCAATCCACGCTTTACCAGCTGTCCACCAAGTTTGATCGCGTTGAAAATACAACCCTACTCCATCCAAGGTCATGCCCGGTTTTCGATCCATCCAAGGGTTATGGGTAAAAACGTGGTAAACCAATTTGTTAATACCCAATGCGTAATTACGATCTTGGAGCGTTTTCATGTTTCCTGGGCTTTCATTCCAATCCATACGAACGGTGGTAAAGGCTTCGGCCTGAATGATGTTTTTACCGTAAATGTGTGCACCAGAGATGGCATCGAGCATGTCGTTCGGTTTATCATGCGTTGGACTATTGAGCCAAAACTCGCCCATTGGCACATCAACAGTTTTATAATGCATTAAACCATCGCTCAACATGGTTGGTGCAATGCTCTCTGCCGTAAAGCTTACCCCTTTTTCTTTAGCTAAGGCTGCTAATGTTTTATAAAATTTATCGACAACCAATTCTGAAATGGTTTTCCGTACGTCGTACAAAAAGTTTTCGGAAACAGATGCACTCTGAACAGGTAGGCCTGTCATAATGGGCAAATAAGGTATCAAGTCGTATCCACGGCGTTTTAGAAATTCTGCTTTAAAATTTTCAGACCAATTTTGACTTCCACACTCCCAACTGTCAACGTGAAAGGTATTTAAAATTTTCGATGCGATTTCTGGTCCTGCATGTTTTAAAGCCTCGCCGTACCAACTGCTAAATTGCAGTTTCACGGCTTCTGGATTAAATTTATCGCATTCCAAGCCTATTCCACCACCACCTGTGGCGTTGGTTTGTCCTGTGGAGGTATGTCCAATCCGTAAAATTGTCCAATTGCCTGAAGGTACTTTCCAATCTAAGCTTCCATCGGCCCTTAACTTATTGCTTAGGTTGATGATTCTATTTAAGGGCACACATAGGCTTTCGGGAATCTGATCTTGTGTTGTTCGTTTACTGATACGCCAAATGGAGCCGTTTTTGCCTTCAAATTGGTTAACTTGTGCTTCTGATGATAGTTCGAGGTTCATCAGTTTTAAGGAAGGTTTCCATTTTGCTGCATCCAAGTCCTCCGAACCCGGTTCTGAACCAGATTTATCGTAAATGAAACGAAAAAACTTTGCTGTTGTGGGAACTATGCTGTGCGTAACATCCTGATCGGTATCTTGCCAGCCGTGTCTCGGTGGTTCTAGCCGCCCAATGGATTTGAAACTTTTCCCATCCTCACTCACTTCAATGTTTAAACGTTGAGCCTGATAGTTATTTCCGTTAATTTTAATCCGAACCGAACGGCAAGTAAATGGTTTATCAAACTCGTATTGAACGTAACAAGGTTCATTTGAGCCAAAGCTTTGTTTGTTTTCTGGCTTAATTAAACCACTGGCATCAGCGCCGTTACTGGCGGTTACCTTGGGAACAACTGTTCTGGTGGATTGATTTGAGCCGATCGGCGATGGGTAAGCGTAAACGGCAATGTCTTTGTAATATCCTTCTTTTTGTTCAGGTTGAGGTAGGATTATCTTCGCAACTGATTTACTTAGGGTTAATTTAGATGAAACGACCTTTTGCATGGATAATTCGGGTGTAATCCATGGACCACCTGCTAAGGCAAAACCATCGCTAACGTGCATACCCAATTTCAAATCTAATCTTTTGGCTTCTTGCATGGCAAATTTTACCATGTCCCACCATTGTGGAGATAGCTGATTGGAGGGATTTGAATATAATGGCGGGTTGGATGCGGAACTCCCTTTGATGGACATTAGGTATGCCCCACCAATTCCGTTGGTTTTCATGGCTTCTAAATCTGCCGTGATGCCAGCCTTTGAAACTCCCGCTTGCACCCAATACCAAAACACCCAGGGCTTGGCTTGGTCGCTTTGTTGGGCAACCGCAAAGTTTGCAGAGCAGATGCTCAACAACAACACAAGAGGCATTATTTTGGTCAGACTAAATTTCATTTCAATTATTTAAATTCCTAAATCATGATCTCCCAGCTCAATTCGCAGTTTGTTTGTGCGCAATTTTATAGCCTCGCAAACCGAAATACAGGATAATTAAAAAACACACTAATGGAATACTATAACCAATTTGTACGTTATCGTTGTTAAAATCAATAACGGCACCCATGGTTAGCGGAACAATTGAGCCCCCAATAATCGACATAATAAGCCATGATGAGCCTGGTTTGGTGTCATCACCGATGCCTTCGATGCCCAAAGCAAATATGGTTGGAAACATAATCGACATAAAGAAACCCAAACCGCCCAAGGCGTAAACCACAATAGCACCATGACTTAAAATGGCAATTAAACACAAAACGATTGAAACGCAAGCGTAAATGGATAAGAGCTTGGGCGATTTTACATATTGCAATAAGGCTGTACCCACAAAACGGCCTACGGTAAACAGGATTCCGTAGATAAATAGGTAAATTCCTGCTGTTTTTTCATCGAATCCTGCACCTTGTTGGGCTGCCCGGATAAAGGAACTCGTTACACAAACCTGTGCACCTACATAAAAAAACTGAGCCACCACTGCCCACCTTAAATGCTTGTGTTTCAGCGAGCCTAAAAAGCTGCCTTTCGCTTCTCCATCAATGCTTTTTGTTTTAATCTCCGGAAATTTAATGAAACAAAAAGCAATCGCTATGCATACCAAAACTGAACCTAAAATGATGTATGGTGTTTTTACAGATGAAGCTTCGGTTAAACGAAGGGCCTCAGTCATGTTGGTCAGTTCATCTTTCGTGTAGGTTTTGCCCGAAAGGATATAATGCGTGCCCACGTAGCCTGCTACGGCGGCAGCTAAGCCGTTGAACGATGCTGCGAGGTTTAACCTGCTCGCTGCCCTCTTAGGATCTCCAAGCACGGCCGCGTATGGGTTTGCTGAAGTTTCTAGGGTTGCCAATCCGCATCCAATAATGAAAAGCGCAATCAAAAACGTTAAATAAGACAAGTTGTTGGCGGCTGGCACAAACAAAAATGCTCCGCATGCAAAAACCAATAAACCCACAATCATGGTGGTTTTATATCCCCATTTTTTGAGAATAATTCCGGCTGGTATAGCCATTACAAAATAGGCGAAGAAAATTGAGGTATCAATCAACATGGATTCGAGATTACTTAAATTAAATGCCTTACGTAAGTGTGGAATTAAGCTCGAATCGAGGTTGTGTGCCATCCCCCATAAGAAGAACAGACTAATCACAAAAATGAAGGGCAATAAATACTTCCTACCTGATGGATTTTCATCGGCAGTTGTAATTTCGGGTTGATTGTGGTTCATATATTTGGTTTTATTTGGTTAGTTTAAATCTATCGTGTATTTGCTTCGCTATTCCCTTGAAAGAAAGTTTCGTTAGAAGTGGCTATTTCTTCTTTTTGACAACCAAGAGATGATCGCATACCAAAACAACTTCTCCATGCTGATTGATTATTTCGACATGTTCGGTTACGGTACCATATTCTGGTCGCTTGCTTTCTCCTTTCTCTGAAATTGAAATTTCGGAGTGAATGGTATCGCCAATAAAAACAGGTTTTAAAAAACGCAGCTTATCGTAGCCTTTAGACATGGCTTCTGGATTAATCTCCGAGGCGGTTAATCCAATCCCGACGCTAAAAATCATCGTTCCATGGGCAATCCGCTGTTTAAATGGCTGTGTAGCACACCATTCGGCATCCATGTGGTGTGGAAAGAAATCGCCTGTGTGACCTGCATGAATAATAAAATCCGTTTCGGTAATGGTACGGCCTAGGGTTATGCGTTTTTCCTGTAATTGGTAATCTTCGAAAAATGTTGATTTAAAGTACATGGTAATAATTTTATTTTTGCCTATTTAACTTTTACACCTCCAATATCGCTAGATTGATAGGCACTTTCGACAACAGCCATCGTTTGAATGACATCGTCAACACTTGTGTTTAAAACATCGGTAGAACCTTCATTGTAGCACATTAAATTCGCCATTGTTCCAATAAAAGCCTCTGGAAACCACGATCCTTCAAGTTTTGCGGTAATCCATTCTGGTGCTTTACCTTCTTCAACCACGCAATATTCAAAAACGTCGGGTACGCCATGAGGGTAATCCATTAGCAAACCTATTTTAGCCACTATAGCACCTTTTGTACCTTCCCATTTAATATAGCTTTCTTGATGTTTAGATCCGAAATCATGGTCGTGATTGGTATTGATTACCGCGTGCATGGTATCTCCATAATCAAATAATATCGTTGATCGTGATGAGGATAAGTTTTTAGCGGGATGTTTTAACGTTTTTGCCAATACGGATATTGGATTACCCAAAGATGAGCGAATTAAATCCACATAATGAATGCTGTGGTATTGAATCTCTAAACGCGGATGAACAATTACATGCGGAAAAATTTCCCATGGCGTTTTTATGGTCACGCGGACTTCCATATCGTATAATTCACCAATTAAACCTGCATCAATCAAAAACTTAGCAGCACTTACAAAAGGCGCATATCGCAATTGAAAGTTAACAGCAGCCTTAAAATTTCGTTCTTTACACAAATCCAGAATGGCTTGTGCTTGCTCAAAATCATCGCCCATTGGCTTCTGAATTAAAACCGCGCTCCCACTAGGCAATTGCTTTAAGGTTTCAATGTACTGTTCTGGCATAATCGTTAAATCGTAAACGGTATTTGCGGGTGCACTTACAACGGCTTCTGCTAGCGTATCGTAAACATGCTCAATCCCAAACCGATCGGCTAATTTTTGAGCCCTTTCTTTCGTCCTATTTACAATTCCATGCACGGTAAAGCCAGCAATTTTGTAAGCCGGCAAATGCGCATCGGCTACAATACCGCCCGCGCCAATAATGATGATGGGCTGTGTGGTTTTTGGTAACCCAGGTTTATATTTTATATCAATACTCATTTTTAAATCTTAATATTTAGTTGCTTCCAATTGCTGTCGATAATCGATTTAAAAGAACCAAATTAAACTAACTTATTAATTTTCGCCTGCGCCATTTGCGCAATCTCTTCAATCTCCTGATCGCTGTTAATGGCACTTAAAACCATTTCATCAATAACGGCTGCCATTGAAGCCCAGTTTTGCTTTTGAGGCAACATTTTAGCAACTGCGTGTAAACTTTCCAACTTATTGTAATATGGAATGATTGAATTGATTTCTGCATCATTCCAAGTGGAGATTCTACAGCCTATCCCGCCTTCTAAAGTGAGCAACTTATCGTTATCTGCATGGATTGCAAAGCGAAGAAAGTCATAGGCAAGGTCTTTATGTTTACTACCCTTGGCAATGGTGTAGAGCCAATATACATTCAATGATGCGGAGCTTTGATCGGCATTTGATGGTAAAACATCCACATCAATTTTACCTTTTACTTTTGAATTTTTATCTACCTCGCACATCGCGGCAAAACCGAACCAATTAACCATCATTGCGGCCTCACCATTCATAAAAGCCAGTCCAGCGCCTACAGAATCAAACTGTGCCGAAGCAGGATGCACCGCATTTTTATCGTTCACCATGCTTCTATAAAATGTTAAGCCTTCTATTGAGGCTGGAGTATCGACGTTCACATTGCCTGATTTATCCAACAGATCTCCGCCCCTCGTCCACAGTTGAAGGCAATAATCAAAAACGGTATTGTGTCCATCTGGATAGCAGGCAAAAATGCACCCGAACAAATGATCTGCCGGGCGATTGAAAAATCGAGCAATTTGGTGGAACTCTTCCCAAGTTTTTGGGATGCTTAATGCCTTTCCATATTGCTTAAAATAGCGTTCCTGCTCAACTTCACTGTCAAATAAATCTTTCCTGTAAATTAAACATTCTGGACCATCGTGGAAGGGCAGACCCACCACCTCCCAACCGAAACGCTGCAAGCTTAAAAGCGATTTGCTCCATCCTCTCGGAAAATCATCGGGCTTATTTTTATTAATGTATGGATTTAAGATTTCAAAATCCTGATTTAGATAACCTTCATAAATCCAATCGGTATTGATGTGAGCTATGTCAAAATCGCCACTAGCCATTCCCTTTTTCGTGATGGTGCGGTCGTATAATTCGTGTAAATCCATCACCACCATTTCCAATTCCAGATTACAGCCAGAAATTGCACAAAACTTGTCCCAAAATTTCTGCATAGCCGTTTCAAATGGCGCAAATTTCCGTACGGCAATCTTGAAGGTATCTTGCTTAGGCATTATCAACGGGATTTAAGGTGATGAATTCTTTAATTATACTTTGGTTATCCTGCCCTAATTTAGGAGAACCTTTTGATGAAGTTAATAATTCTCCATCAATCCGTATTGGGCAGCGGGTAGTTTTGTATTGATATCCGTCTAGCATTTCTACTTCTTGGATCATATCCAAAACTTTAAAACCATCGTGCTCCATCAATTCTTGCCAGTTTAACACATCGGCACACCAAATATCAGCAGGCTCTAAAACTGAAAGCCAAGTTGAAGTTTCTGCCGTTAAAAGATGCTCAGCCAAAATTCCTTTAATTTCATCACGTTTGTCAAATGATGCTTTTAAATCGGAATATTTTAGCAAATCTGCACATTTCAATAAATCTCCAAGTGCAGGTAATGAGGCCATTGCAAGCGCCAAATGGCCATTTTTGGTTTTGTATATTCCATATGGTGCACCTAAATAGGCATTTGCATTATTTTTTAAAGATC
The DNA here is from genome assembly GCF_003173595.1 of Pedobacter yonginensis. Taxonomy (GTDB): domain Bacteria; phylum Bacteroidota; class Bacteroidia; order Sphingobacteriales; family Sphingobacteriaceae; genus Pedobacter; species Pedobacter yonginense. Next base: position 691,936 of record NZ_QGNZ01000001.1, on the reverse strand, counting down.
GTTCTGGTAATGCACCACCATCGTTCATGAATGTGGTTATGGTTTCAAACTGAAAATCGTATGCAGATTCCATCATGCTTACTTGTATCAAAGCGCCTTCGTTTTTGATTGCCTTGCGATACAAACAGGCCAAAAGTCCTTGCGCTAAATGCGCACCGGCCAACATATCTACAATGGATAAGCCCATGGCCATTGGGCCAGTATCGGCGTTGCCTGATAATGAGGTTAATCCCGTTACAGATTGCAAGAGTAAATCTTGCCCAGGTTTATTTTTCCATTCGCCATTGTTGCCATACCCAGATATTTCGCCATAGATGATGGTTGGATTTAATGCCGAAACCGATGCATAATCAAAACCCAATCGATCCATCACGCCAGGGCGGAAATTATGAGTCATCACATCTGCTTTTTTTAGCAGTTCGCGCACCATTTCGCAATCTTCCTCATTTTTTAAATCGACTTCGAAACTTTCTTTATTGCGGTTTATGGCATGAAAAACAGAAGATTCGCCATTCATAATGAGGTTGGAAGTGTACAGCGTGCGACAAATATCACCTACTCCTTGCCTTTCAATTTTAATAACCCGAGCACCCATATCGGCGAGGCGTAAGCTTGCCGAGGGACCTGAAAGGAACTGACTGAAATCTATCACTAAATAATCTTCTAGCGGGCGCATTATTTTATTTCCTTTAAAATCATTTTCAATTTATTCCGAACTCTTGACTAATCTCCTGATTGTTGAAACCCAATTTTGGGGCGGGTTTGGGCGATGTTAACTTATTGCCGTTTAACCTAATCGGGCTCGCCGTTGTCTTCATCGATTTTCCATTACCTAAATCAATCTGTTGTTCTATATCTAAAGCTTTATAGGCCTTTAACTCGGTGGCTTGTTGATAATTTAAAACTTCCGCACACCAAATGCCATTCGGCTCCAAGATATTTAGCCAATAGGCCGTATTTTCTGTTTTAAATGTCTCTGCAAAACGCAAAATGAGCTGATCGCGATTGTCGAATGCTGCATTTGTATGCTTATACAAATCGGCAATGTTGCAGGCCATCAAACTGCTGATGCTTTCTAAATTGCCCATAGCCAAGGCTAGGTAGCCATTTTTGGTTTCGTACATGCCATAAGGGGCACTCAAATAGGCATGAGCGCTTCCCCTCGCCGAACTGCGTTCAGGTAATTTTCCTCCATCATTAAGATAGGTTGTAAGCACTTCAAATTGCACATCAAGAATGGATTCGAGCAAACTCACTTCTACCAAAACACTTTTTTGGGTTCTGGCTCTTTTAATCAATCCTGCCATTAGTCCTTGGGCCAAATGATTTCCGCACATGATATCAGAAACAGATAATCCAAACGGAACCGGACCATCTACATCAGCACCAGACAGATAGGTTAATCCAGAAACGGACTGAACAAGTAAATCTTGACCAGGTTTGTTTTTCCAAGGGCCTTTTGTGCCATAGCCCGTTACCATGCCATAAATGATCTGCGGATTTAGCGCTTTAACATTTTCATAATCCAAACCGATTTTTTCCATCACACCGGGTCTGAAATTATGGGTCATAATATCTGCCTTTGCAATCAGCTTTTTCAGCTTCGATAAATCCTCAGGATTTTTCAAATCGGCGGCATAACTTTCTTTATTTCTATTAATGGTGTGAAAGAGCAAGCTATCATCTTCTAAAAAGAGGTTTTTTATGGCCAATTGCCTACAGGCATCCCCGCCTTTTGGACGTTCAATTTTAATTACACGCGCACCCAAATCTGCAAGTTTTAGCCCTGCAGATGGCCCTGCCAAAAACTGGCAAAATTCTAAAACCAATACCCCTTCTAATGGTTTGCTCATGCTAAAATTAAACTTTTAGATTGTTTATATAATTTATTTAGATCTTCAAGAACTTCTTTTTCGCTGCCACCTTTCATCAAATAATCTCTCACCACATCGCCAGCATGATCCTGAAAAAACATAGATCCGTGGTAACGTGGGCGAAGGAAAGCCCTTTCTAATGCAGGTAATGTATTTGCAAAATAATTTTGACTTTGCCTATTCACTTCTTCATCTTTCCAAGCCACTAGGTGCCCTGGCTGTCCGCCACTTTCGAAAAACAGACCTTTTTGGCAACTTGCAGCGCCTACATATTCAGCGTATTGCACCGCAGTGTCCAATGCAGTGCATTTGGATGAAATGGCCAAACCCGTTCCACCCAAAGTACTTTTTAAATTGGTTTTGCCATCCAATGAAATCATATCGTGAAAGTGTAAGGCCTTGCGCGCGTAGCCATTTCTAGAATAATTAGAGTAGCCATAGGCGAAAGGGCAATATGCAATTTCGTCGCTTAAGGTCATGGCTTCATAAATCTGAATGGGGTTGCGATGAAAGTTTGCCTCGTCCATTTTGCTGGCCAGCTGGCGGTACATTTGAAGTGCTCTGACGCCAATTTGACTGGAAATTACAACTTCATTATCCTGACATGGATCTTCACCTAAAGAACAGCACAGCGTATAAAAATTCATTAAAACATCGATGGGGATGCCTGCAAAAGCGACTAAACCCTGATCGGATAAAGCGAGTAGATCCTCGAAAGATTTTGGGAGCGCTAAGCCTTTTTCCTCAAATAAATCTGGGCGGGAGGATGCTACCGGAGTGGCTGCATCAATTGGTAATGCCCATTGTTGATGATCGAAATGATAACTTTGGTAAGATGCGCCTACCGAATTTTCTTCTTGATCTTTCAGATAATCAGCCGATAAGTATTGATTTAAAGGAACAATTGAATTGGTTTTTGAAGCAAACCCTGCCCAAGGATGATCGATTACCAATAAATCAAACCGCTCAGCCAACTCTTGAATGGAAAAATCTGCGAATTGTTGCAAACTTCGTTTTTCCCAAGTGATTTGCACATGCGGGTTAATTTCGGAAAATCTTTGTGCGGTAGCCACCATGGGCACAAAGCCACGCGTGTGGTTCCAAGTAATTCCTTTTAAGTTAATTGTCTTCTTCAACGGATTAATTTTAATGTTTCATGTTAGTATTTCATTCCTTTAACTTTTGCAGTTATACCCGCGTTGTTACCCTCAAATGGGCATAAATAAAAACTATAGCTATAATTTTTTGATGGTATTTGATATTTTGGTAAGGGTGCGGCAACATCGCTCCAGCTGTCATTTCCACCAACGCCCATCTGAATTAAATCTACATTTACAGTTAGGTAACCTGCGTCTTTCAGCTTATTGGTATGCTTGGCCTGTTGAATGTTTTCTTCTGTGTAAGGCCATGCGCTCATACTCAACAATGCATCTGCAACAAATAGTAAACCTGCTTTTTTTGTGGGATTGGAAAAGTACATCCATCTTACATCGGTACGGTTGCCATTTTCTTGAGGTACAGCGTAATTTTCCATAAAATCAACAATTGGTTTGCTAAAAATCCCGACATCCGTACCGTAATTTTTATCGATGTAGTTTTCCATTGGTCCCCTTCCATACCAACTGACCTTATCTAAACTTCTCAAAATACCCATTTGCATGCCTACTTTAGGGATATTGGGTAAACCAGGCTTTACCGTTAATTCATAATCTACTTTAATGTTGCCGGTACTTGAAATTGTATATCGAACTTGGACGGTTGCACTATCTTGAACGAAGCTGTATTTACTAACGATGACTGTACCTGAGCCAATTGCATTATCCAATTTAACTACGGAGGTGCCTAAAAACTTCAAATCGTTTTGATACCATTGTTTTAATTTCTTGTTCGATTTCCAACCTCTTTTATCGTTATCGGTTAAAGGGCGAGTAAAATGTGGCAACAAGGGAGCGAAAACTTGTTCAACCCCTTTCCATTTATATGAGGTAAGCGCTCCATTTTCTTTACTAATTTTAATCTCGAAGCTTTGGCCAGAAAATACTTCGAATGCTGCATTGGATGTAGATTTGGGAGGTGATATTTTAGCGGAAGACTCACCCTGCACCAAGCCGGTTAAAACAAACTGATTACTGGCCAACTCGAAGCCTTTAGGAGCCCAAAGTTCATCTTTTGCCAATACAAAATGAATGTCAGCCAAATATTCTGAACCGCTTAGCATTTTTGGTAAATAAGACCCAATGTTCAATACGGTATCTTTCCCTGCCGGAAGATTAATTTTAGGTAGCGATTTTTTGCTGATTACCAATCCATCTTTACGTACAATTAAGTACACCTCGTAGTTGTTTAGGTTTTTAACGGAATGTCGATTGATCATCTGAATCATCCCCTTTTTTGCATCTGTTAATGTACTTTCGGCACCTTGATACACGCGTTTGCACTCATACATGGCACCTTTTGGTGTTCCATCAGAATTTACTACGCCTTTGATGGTGAAATTATCAAAATATTTTTCTCCAAAATCGCCGCCATAGGCATAAAATGGAATACCTGCGCTATCGGTTTTTAAAATGCCTTGATCTTTAAATTCCCAAATGGCCCCTCCAATTATTCGTGGTGTAGAGCGGAAAACATCCCAAAAGTCTTTCATATTCCCCACCGAATTGCCCATGGCATGTGCATATTCTACAAAGAATATTGGGCGATGATCTCCATTTGCTTGCTCTGCCAACATTTTTGGGGTGTAGATACTTGGGTACATTCGGCTCACAATATCGATATAGGGCTCATCTTGTGGGTTTTGCAAACGGTGAGAATGATCGTTTGGTTTTAGGTAAGCTGGATTACTCGGATCCATATATCCTTCTAAACGTGGATTTCCCATTGCAGGCTCATAATGTCCTGGGCGGGTAATATCGAAATCGTGGATCCAAGCCGACATGGCTGCATGGTTTGGCCCTCTTCCACTTTCGTTGCCCAAACTCCAAATGATGATGCTCGGATGGTTTTTATCACGCATCACCATTCGGCTGCTGCGTTCTAAATAAGCGGCTGTCCATGTTGGATCGTTGCTTAATTTGCCACCCAAACCATGCGTTTCTAAATTGGCTTCATCGATAACCAAAATGCCAAACTCATCGCATAAATCGTATAAGTAGGGATCCATCGGGTAATGACTGGTGCGGATGCAATTGAAATTGAAGCGCTTTATGGTCAAAATATCTTGCAGAATATCCTCACGACTTAGTGCCTTGCCTTTGGTTGGGTGATGATCTGGGCGGTTAATTCCATATAGGTAGGTTTCCTTTCCATTGATTAATAACTTTCCATTGGTTTTGGAAAACTCAATACTTCTAAAGCCCACTTTACAGGTTTTAACTTCTAAAGTTCTGCCTAAACTATCTTCTAAAGAAATGGTTAAAGTATAAAGATTTGGCACTTCATCACTCCATTTTAAAGGATTTTTAATTTTTGCTTCGAGCAAACCAAATTTAACGTTATCTAATCGTGGCCAAATCTCGTTTATGATGCTTTCGGCACTACGTTCCAATGGCTTTGCAAGAACGTCTTTCCCCGATTGATTAAACAATGAAGCCTTGATTTTATAGCCTTTAATTTCCTTACCTGTTAGGTTTTCAATTCGCGGGCGGATGCTTAGAGTAGCATCCTGATAATCATCATCTAATCTGGTTTGCACAAAAAAATCTGCAATCCGCAGTTTAGGCTCGGCCAAGAGCATTACTTCGCGGTGGATACCGCTCAAGCGCCAATGATCTTGATCTTCTAGGAAGCTTCCGTCCGTCCAACGCATTACCTGAACCGATAAAATATTTTCTCCGTCCTGTAAATATGGTGTAATGTTAAATTCAGAGGAGAGGAAACTATCTTCTGCATAACCCAAAAACTTACCGTTTAACCAAACTTTGTATCCCGAACTTACGCCGCCAAAATGCAGGGTGATGTTCAGGTCTTTCCATTGGTTTGGAATAGAAAAAGTACGTTGATAACTTCCAACGCCATTATAATCCATTGGTGGATTTGGCGGATTAACAGGACGAAAGGGATAAACGGCACTTTTATAAATGGGTTTATCGTAGCCTTTCATTTCCCAATTTGAGGGTACCTCAATCTTTTTCCATCCACTAACGCGTGCTTTGTAGAAATCTTTAGGCGCATCAGCAGGTTTGAGTGCAAAGGAGAAATCCCAATCGCCATTTAACGAAAGCATTCGTGTTGACAAGTCTCTATTACCTGTTTTTGCATTTTCGATGCTGGTGAAAGAATAAGCCGTTGCTCTGGATGCATCCCGATTAATGCCACTAACCAATGGATCTTCCCATGGTTCTTTGTGGTATATTTCTGGAACCTTTTGAACGGCTGTAGGCGTTTTATCTACCAGTTGGGCGGAAACATGTGTGCTGAACAAGAAAAATACAATCCCTAACGCCAAAAATTGAATAGGTTTAATGGCGATTGGGCGACCACTCCCCTCATTAGAAAACTGTTTAAGTTCCCTCGCTTTAGTTGCGCTATGAAAATTCAATCTCCTCATCATTTCTTTACGTTAATAATTATAGATGAGGAACTTAAACCTTTTGCGGTGGCTGTGAGCTTTATGGTGCCTTCTTTTTCTTTTGCTTGTACAATCGCCAAACACAGACCGTGGAAAGCCTTGCGATAATTCGCTTTGAATGGCTCTAAGCTCGCCTGAAAACCATTATCAACGCCAGCAATGAAACCACTTCCTTCTATCTTAAAATTAACTAATTGGTCGGCATTGGGCACAAGATTACCCACAGCATCTAATACCCGAACGGTAACAAAAGATAAATCCTTTCCATCTGCCTTAATGTGATTTCGATCGGCAATTAATTGAATTTTGGCTGCTGGGCCAGCGGTTTTCACTTCAGTAACCAAAACCTCTTTCCCACCTTTGCGAGAGATTGCTTTTACCGTTCCTGGTTCATAATTAACATCCCATTGAACATGTAAATCTTCTCCTTGCTTGCTTTTTTTACCGAGCGATTTTCCATTCAAATAGAGCTCTACTTCATCGGCATTGTTGTAATACGCCCAAACCTGAACGGTTTTACCTTTTTCCCAATTCCAGTGCGGCAAAATGTGCAACACCGGCTTGTTCGTCCATTCACTTTGATATAGATAATAAGAATCTTTCGGGAAACCCGCTAAATCGACAATACCAAAATAAGAACTTCTTGCAGGCCATGGATATGGCAAAGGTTCACCTAAATAATCAAATCCCGTCCAAACAAAAATTCCAGATACATGATTGTATTTTTTTGCTTCCTTTAAAGTTTCTTCATGTGTAGATCCCCAATAGGCAGAAACATTATCGTACGCTGAAGCCGACCATTCTGCGTTGCCTTCCACAAACTTGGTTTTTCCATCGCGAGGCCATTTTCTGATGGTATCGGCGGTATCATAGAAACCTCTCGTTTCCAACGCTGAAGTCGTTTCGGTGGCTAAGAACTTAACATCAGGATAGTTTTTTGGAAAGTCTTTATAAAGTTTGTGGTTATAGTTTAGTCCGTAAACGTCCAAAGCATTGGCCTGATAAATAAAGTTTTTCTTTGCATTGGTTTCTGTCAATGCCGAAATAACTGGTCGACTTTGATCTAGATTTTTCACAATCGAAACAAGTTGTTTGGTTAGGGCAATGCCTGTGCTGTCAAACTGTTCGCGGATTTCGTTCCCGATGCTCCATAAAATAATAGAAGGATGGTTGCGATCGCGCTTAACCATATCTTCCAAATCTCTCTTATGCCATTCGGCGAAAGCTAGGTGATAATCATTTTTGGTCTTCTTCTTCGCCCACATGTCAAAAGCTTCGTCCATAACCAAGAAACCCATTTTATCACATAAGTCTAAAAACTCTGGAGCGGGTGGGTTGTGTGCGGTTCTAATGGCATTAACGCCCATTCCCTTCATAATTTCGAGCTGACGTTCCATTGCCCTAACGTTAATTGCAGCGCCTAAAGCACCTAAATCGTGGTGGAGACAAACCCCTTGAATTTTTAAATGTTCATCGTTTAAATAGAAGCCATATTTCGCATTAAACTGGGCATCTCGAATGCCGAATAAAGTCTCCTTTTCATCGATAACAAGCTTATTTTGAACAATTTGGGTAATTAACTTATACTGAGTAGGATTCGCTACTGACCAGAGCTTGGCTTTATCGATATGAACATCAGCAAAAACTGTTTTACCGCTGGTGTCTAAATCAAATTGTGGTGATTCTTTTTTGAGCACCAATTTTCCCTTAGCATCGTAAATGGTATTTATTACGATTATCTTCTGATGGCTTGCCCTTGCATTCATCAATCTGTTGCTGATTGAAAGCATGGCCGTACCTGTTCCTTCAGCAATATTCATCACCGTTGACTGCACATTCGTACCCCATTGCGCAACTGCTATTTTGGCGGTGGAGGTTAACCAAACATTTCTATAAATGCCTGATCCAGAATACCAACGCGAATCGGGTTGAGCAGAATTATCCACCTTAACGGCGATGGTATTTTTTCCTTGCTTTAGGTATTTACTAACTTCGTAAGAAAAGGAACTATAGCCGTATGGTCTTTTACCCAAATAGTAGCCGTTTATCCAAACTTCGCTGTTCTTGTAAATGCCATCAAATTCGATGTGAATTAATCTATCTTTAAAGTTAGCGGGTGCGATGAAGTTCTTTCTGTACCATCCAATTCCGGTTGGCAAGCCGCCACCTTCTGGCTTGGCGGGATTCTTTTCATCAAATTTCCCTTCTATACTCCAATCGTGGGGCAAGGTTAATTTTCGCCAAGTCAAATCGTTAAATGCAGGTTTTTGTGCACCAGATTTCTCTCCTAAAAAGAATTTCCAATCTTTGTTGAAGCTTAATCTGGTTCTAGGCTCGGCAACATTAATGGCTTTAGGATTTCGCTTTGCGTGCAATGTATAGTCGAAAGTAACCATCTTAACTTTTCCAACTGCCACAATAAAGGGCGAAGCCAGAAACGCCAAAAGCGCCATAACCAGAATTTTATATATCAATTTGAATCTGTTCATTTATTTGCTGGTATCTGCTTTAAAAACTACTTTACTCTTGCCTAAATCTTTCGAGGTTGCCACGGCAATACCCCGCTGATCTTGCTTATTTACAGCACAATAGAAATGATAAACTATGCCGTTGTGCTTCAGCACGAATGATTTATGGGCATATAACTCATCGTATTTTTCGGATGATTCTATCAAACTTTCACCGTTCCAATCTGTCCAGTTAACCAAATCTTTGGAAACAGCAAAACGATTAAATGCACCCTTGCGGTCTTGCCAAAATGCACCAAAGTAAAACATTACATAGTTGCCGTTGATTTTTTGGATTACTGCATCACCTGTTATGCCGACCGGATGTTGAACAACAGGATTTTTTTGATAGCGCTTCCACTCTACCATATTATCTGATACGGCCATGCCTATGCGTTCGTACCATCTTGTTTTTTTATTGTTGACTAACGAATCGCCTACGGCATTGTAATACATCACAAAACGATGGCCTGTTAAATTTTCTTTGTCTTCTATTACTGTGCTTTTGAAAAGCTTGTTTCTATTTTCCCACCACCTTACATCGGCATCGGCTGACGTTAAAACAGGTTTTGGCAACCTTGTCCATTCTTGTACCGAAGAGGGCTCTTTTTTGGTGTATGCCATTCCGATGGATAAAGGTTCAGTTTCATACCCTTTTTCCTTGCCTCCAAAATAAGACATCCAATATTTCCCATCAAATTGAGCAAGCGCATAGTTACCGCCCCATTCTGTATTTTGTAGCGCATTGTATCCTGCTTTTTGATTATCGTCCCAAAGTCCTGCATCACTGAAGGATAGCAGCTTGCCCTGATTTACCCAATGCAATAGATCACTACTTTTAGCCAAGCATGTTTCGTAGCCACGTCCGCTGTAAACAAAGTAAGTCATATACCAAAATTTGCCTTTTCTGAAAACTGTTGGGCAATCCATTTTATGTTCAACATCCTCAGGTACCATCACCAAACCATATTTAAAAGGCGTTTTTACTTGCTCGTAAATCGCATTCATTTCTGCTTGAGGTACTGACTTGGCTTTTTGGGCACTTAGGTTTAATGTAAAACAGGAGAGTAAAATGCACAGGCCAATACATTTTTTTACGGGTGCTGTCAATAGTGTGGTATAGCCCTCCACTACTTGAAGAAAGTCGTTAAGCGGCTTGCCAAAGGTCAAATTTGAATGTATTATCCGCTTTCTCATTGGTATTGAACATTAAATTTGTAATAGCCAGAGCCGATGGACAATTTTGCCTTGCCATTTTCATTACCTAGCTTGGTGAAAGATGCATTTTGCGCTTCGGTGATTGTTCCTTTTGCAAGGGCTGGGAAATAAACTAGTGCGTTGGTATTTGCGGGAATATTAACTTCCAAAATAAAGACCTTACTGCCTTTCTGCCAAGTTGATGAAATTTCACCATAAGGCGAATCATAACGCACATTTGCAGATGTTAAATCGCCCACCACTTCTGGCTGGATGATGATTTGCTTAAAGGCAGTAGAATTATCTGCTTGACGAATGCCACCAACACCGCTGTAAAACCATTCCATTAAATGCCCGAGCATAAAATGATTGTTTGAAACGCTTGGCAGAGCCGCCCAACTTTCGGTTAATGCGGTTGCGCCTTTGGCAATTTGCATTCCATAACCTGGAACATCCGAACGGCTATTCATGTCGAAAATTACCTCAGAGTAACCTGCATCTTCCAATACCCGCAAAACATATCTATAGCCAATATCGCCAGCAGTTAAACCGTTATGGTTAGCGCTAATGTTCTTCACCAAATTCGCAATAACCTCATTTTTATCTTGTTCTGCTACTAAACCCATGTAAACGGCCATTGCATTGGCTGTTTGACTTCCTGTGGCATATTGTTTGGTTTTTTGGTCAAAGAATTTATCATTGAACGATTGCCGAACTTTAATGGCTAAGGTGGCATATTCCTGCGCATCAGCCTTTTTTCCCAATTGTAAGGCAATTTCTTCCATAATTTTTAAATCATAAAAATAGATTGCTGTGCCTGTTACACCCATTGGGGTAAGTTGAGAAACACCCGGTGCTTTCGGCCCTAAATCGTACCAGTCGCCCAATCCCTGTGTTAAAATATGGTTATTGGCTTTGGTTTTTAAATAGCTGATGTAGCGTTGCATCATGGGATAATAGGTCATGATTGCATCTTGATCGCCATACCATTGATACAAATACCAGGACATCAAAATACTGCTGCTGCCCCATTCTGGCGAATCTCGAAACATATCTCCACCCCATTCAAACTTCACATATTCTGGTGCAATTTCGGGGATTAAACCGCTTTCAGTTTGCGAGTTTTGCATATCACGCAGCACCTTTTTAAACAAAGGGGCCACATCATAATTGTACCTTACCGAACTGCCCATGAGGTGCAATTCTTCTAACCAACCGAGCTTTTCTCGGTGTGGGCAATCGGTAAACACGCTTACCATATTGCTTTTAATGGCCCAATTAATTAACGAGAAAGTTTTGTTGAATAATTCGCTTGAGCTGGTAAAGTTGCCTACTGTTTTTGCGGCGTTGCGCATGTGGAGGCTTCTGAGTTCTTGAATCACAGGGGAGTTGGAACTTTCCTGCCCCATTGGGACGGCTCCTTTTACTTGTAGATACCTAAAACCCGTGTACGTAAAACGTGGACGCCAGCTTTCTATCCCATTTCCTTTTAATATGTAGGTAAAGTATGATGGACTACCCATATTCTTCTGTGTTACGCTTCCATCTTCTTTCAGCAATTCTGCTGGTGTGATGCGAACGGTATCGCCTTTCTTTCCCTTAACGGATAAGGCCATAATTGCAGAAGCATTTTGGCCAAAGTCGTAAACCCAATCACCATTAGCCAATTTCCGAATCGCTTTTGGCTCAAAGTTTTCGAATATTTTAACCGGCTCGGCACTTTGTGCCTGTACCTTTGGACCATCCACTAGCAAGGCGGATTTCCAATGCTGATCGTTAAAACCTGACATGTTCCAACCATTTTGCTCTAAATTGCCATTGTAATCTTCACCACCATAAATACTTGAAAAAGTAATCGGTGATGGTGCCACTTTCCAGCTTTGATTACTCACAATGTTGGCCACTGAGCCGTCTTGATATTCTATCGCCAACCTGCAAATCATTTTTTGATAACCAAATGCAACCTTTAATTTCCGATAGCGACCCGTAACGGACGGAATGTTGTAAAATCCATTGCCAAGCATTACACCGATGGCGTTTGCTCCTTTTTTGATTTGCTTGGTTAAATCAAAAGCAACGTACAAGGCTTCTTTATCATATTTTGTCCAACCTGGATCTAAAAAATGATTACCGATTTTTTCGCCATTTAAACTCAATTCGAAATGCCCCAAGCCAGACATAAAAATAGTGGCCTTTTTTATCATTTTGGATACCCTAAACCCTTTTCTGAACATTGGCAAAATAGGGTTGTATTTATGTGTATCCTTCTGACCGTCAACAGGAAGGACATTGATGTTGGAATCGGCAATTTTTTCAAACGCTATCCATTTTGCACCCTTCCAATCTTCTTTATTTAATAAACCCATTTGCCAGAAAGAAATTTCGCTTTTGGCTGCAATTCCATGACTGCTCCAACTCTCTACCCGCCAATAATAGGTTTTAAGGGATGATAGTTTTGAACCTGAATATTTAATTTGAATGGATTGATCTGAATTAACTTTTTTCGAATCCCAAACCGTACCGAAACCTTTTTTTATGCTATTCAAATCGTCGGACACCAATATCCGATAGGCAGTTTGTACCACGTTGTTTTGATTGGATTGAATTTTCCAACTCAAAATTGGCGAAACATGATCGATGCCTATTGGGTTTGTTCTATAATCGCAGGTTAAATCAACAATTTTTAGTTGTTGCGCAAAAACAGGAATGCTCAAGAGGTAAAGCCCAAAGAAGATTACAAGTTTGCTCATTTTACACATAGCCTCAGGCTAATTAAATCGCTTTGCGATTATAGGTTAATTTTATACTTGGTTATTAGCACTTATAGTTAGAAACAAATGCATTTTATTTCTAAATTAAGCTTTCTTAGCGAAGCCAAGAAAACACACAAGCACTAATTCAAATATAAATGTTTTTTTTAAATATGAAAACTTTAATATTGCATTAATATTTGCGAGGGCTTCTAAACAAAAAATAAGAAAGCATTTTGTATGTTTGAATTTGTAAAAAAAACGATACAGCACCAACTAACCAAATGAAAGAAAAAGAATCAAAGTATCAAGCGCCTGCTTTAGATAAAGGCTTAGATATATTAGAGTATTTATCGGCCCAATCTATCCCTCTTTCGCAAACTGAAATTGCCATCGGAATTGATAAAAGTCCGAATGAAATTTACAGAATGTTGATGAGCTTAGAAAGTCGTGGATACATTTTAAGAGATGAAGTTTCTGGTAAGTATCGTTTATCGTTAAAGCTGTTTTATCTGTCGCACAGGCACTCCCCAATTGATGAGTTGCGTAAAGCAGCGCAATTTCCGTTGGAAGAGCTTGCAAACACCATTCGCCAATCTTGCCACCTCAGTATTTTGTACATGAATCAAGTAATGGTGATTATTCATGCAAAAAGTCCGGGGCCAATTGCGTTATCTATCGAGGAAGGCAATTTATTCCCTTTGCCCCTAACGGCGTCTGGTAAAGTTTTGCTTGCTTACATGCCAGAGAGTGAAAGAACCAATACCTTAAGAAACAACGCCATTTTTAAAAAATATTCCAAACCACAGCAAGACGATTTTTTAAGTTCATTAATTAACATACAACAAACAGGCGCCTATTTAAAAAATAGTGATTCAGTTTCTGGCGTAACAGATATCTCTGTACCGATTGGGATTGATAACAACAATGGAATCATCGCCTGTTTAACCATTTCTATGCTGAGCGCGCTAAATGTCAATGAGCCAATCGAAAACGATGTCATTTTAGCTGAAGCAAACAAATGCGTAAAGAAAATTGAACAACGTATTGGGGTTTAATGTACAGGCCCGATCAATTATAGTTTAACGTCTTCTGTATTCAAGATATAAATCAATACCAAAATAGGTTGTAGGCCCAAGTTTTTGAATCACTCTATACCATAAAGCGAAATCCCTTAAACCTTAGGCGGTGTATTTTATGCTATAATTTTTCCCTTTTTCAATTTTTACTTCATAAAAGCCTTTAGTAAGTGCTTTAATCTCTACACCTTTGGCAATAGGCTTGGTTTTGCTTTGAATTTTTAAAGTCCCTGTGCCTGTGGCAGATGACACTCTAATTTCCTTTTTACTGCAATAGATTGAAATGTCGCCATTGGAAGTGGGTACTTTACCTTCCATCCACTCTAAGCCGCCCAAATTGGGCTCTATGGTATAGCTTTCGTAGCCGGGCGCGGTAGGTTTTACGCCCAAATAATATTTACCCAAGAGGTAAATCGGGCTTGCACCCCAGGCATGGCAAAGGCTCTTGCCAAAAGGACGACCATACATAGCTAAATGTTCTGCCCCTTTCTTATCTGGATTGTATTCTTCCCAAAAAGAGGTGGCACCCAAGGCGAGCATTCCACCCCAATAAGTTTTCATTTCTTTTAGAACGTAGCTTTGTTCGCCCATGGCGCACAAGGCTTCTAACTCGTAAAAGCGCATGTAGGGCGTGGTAATTTTAGCGATGTTGTTGTTTAATAGCACATTCTTTTTTACGGCTAACTTTTGCTCTGGTGTAAAGTAATCGAAGAAAATCCCGAACATATTTGCATAACGCGTTACATTATCGGTTTGCTGGTTATTAATTCTACTGTGTACCAAGGCACTTTTATTCTGGTTCCAGTATAACTCAAAAATCTTGTCTTTTAATGCTTTGGCTTGCTGATTGTATTTGCTTGCCCCTTCTGCATCGTTAGCGAGTTTGGCACATAAAGCCATGGTTTCTAAACTGCGTGCGTACAGCAATTGCTCAAAACTTACCTCTCCATCTTTACTCAATTTATCCGCCCAATCAATAAAAATCCAATCTCCAGGCATCCATTCCAACAATCCATTCTTGTTTTTACGGCCATCGATGTAAGCCATGAGCGATTGCAT
Organism: Pedobacter yonginensis; assembly: GCF_003173595.1. Taxonomy (GTDB): domain Bacteria; phylum Bacteroidota; class Bacteroidia; order Sphingobacteriales; family Sphingobacteriaceae; genus Pedobacter; species Pedobacter yonginense. Next base: position 676,900 of record NZ_QGNZ01000001.1, on the reverse strand, counting down.
TCTCGGATATATATCCTGCACAAATTTTTGGTCGCCAGTGTATTTGTAGTAGTCGTAAATCCCTAAAAACCAGTAGAAGGAATAATCCATTATGGTATTGATGTGTGCGGTTACCGGGTCTTTACCACGTTGGGCGAGTAAGGTTCTTTTAACCGTGGGTGCATCAAAAAACGAATAATAATTCATCAAATAGCTCTGGTAGGCATCTCCACTCCATACCCAACGATCGCGTTTTATGCCATCTATAAAAAACTCTCTGGTGTTCAGGTGGAAGGTATATTTTGCCACATCGTAAATTTTATTCAGCTCGGTGTCCGATGATCTAAAACTACCACGCTCGGTAACAGGTGCGTATTCATACAACATCGAGATGGAATCTGCCGAAACGCCATTTTCTGGCTGAAAATTTACATATCGGAATGCCTTGGAGAGTGGCATCACCGAATCTCTTTTGGCAGATAAGTCGATATCCAGCGCATCTAAAGTTTCGCACTTCTCAGTAGATAGCGCTTCTTCTCTTGATTCTCCGTAGTAAATATTCAATTTCCCTTTTCCTTTTAAACCATGAATTTTGATGAATCCGAAAGTTTCTTTCCCAAAATCGGAAAGGTAGCCATTGTTAATGTTCGCTTTATTAATGGCCGAAAGTGGCACCGTTGGTAGTTTAAATTGCGATGGCAAGATTTGAGGATCGGTCATATTCCAAGAACCTGCGGATAGGAATGTTGTGCCCGATTTATCAGAAGTTTTACCGCTGGCATCAATCCATTCTTTGTCTTCAAAAGTGCTTAGCCAAGTTTCATCCGAAACGATTGTTTTACCTTGAACAAAAATTGCCGGTACATGGGCTTGGTTATACACCTTTAAGCTTAATTTATGTTTTCCTGCTGGAATTTGAATGGTTTTGGGGAAGCCAGAAATGGCCTGTCCATCAATTTTAACATTGTATGTACCCTCAACAAACAGTTTAACCGCTTCGGCCTGAGCGAGATTAAATTCTTTATGAAAATCTACCAAAACATAGTGGCTATCCATCTTCCAGAAAACAGGAAAGAAAGATCCTCGCTCCGTTCGCCTATTTTGCATCACATTGCTCATGTAAATATCAAAGTCGCCAGGATACCAAATCCATGATGCCTTTTGGGCAAAAGTTGGAAATGCAGAATACAGGAAAACTGAGATTAAAAGTATTTTTTCTAGCTTTTTCATATTGATGGGTATGATTTAGTTATAATTGATGTGTAATGTCATCGATTGAACTTAGTTTATAAATTAATTTTAATGGCCATTGAAGATTAGGTAAAGCACAATCATCACCACTGCTAGCGCTATCCAAGAAACCCAAACCCTTGTTGTGGGCTTTTCAATGTTGGATTGATGTTCTTCGTTAATGGTGTAAATGCTTGGTGTTCTATCCAATACTGAAATAAGTACGGCAATAAGCATCAATACCGAAAAAATGATGAAAGAAAGTATTAAATAATGTGGCCAAAAAGGATAATTACTTGGTGCCAAAATCCACAGATAAGTTACACCTGTTCCTAAACTTAATATGGAGCCGATTGATAGCGTGAAGTTTACGGCCTTTCTGGTGGTTCTTTTCCAAAAAACAGTTAACAAAAATACAACTGAAAGCGGTGGTGCAATAAAGCCTAAAACGGATTGAAATACATCAAATAAATTTAAGCCTTTGATGTTATCGATCGCCAAAACAACGATTACTGCAAACACACAACCTGCTACAACAGCCCATCTGCCAATGCGTATAATTTGTTTGTTGCCGGCTTGTGGGTTAATTTTCTTCACATAAATATCCATTGTAAAAACGGTGCTTAATGAGTTTAGTGATGAACCGATTGTACCAACCAAAACTGCAATGAGTACAACGATAACCAAACCATTCATTCCTGGCGGAAATAGGCTGGTAACCATCGTCATGTAGGCTTCATTAGGGTCTTTCAAATTTGGAAAAAGCACGTAGCAAATAATTCCTGTACCGATAAACAAGGGCAGGGAAAGTATTTTTAACCAGCCAATAAAGCTTACACCCAATTGACCTTGCTCTAAATTCTTAGCCCCTAAAACGGACTGAACCATAGATTGATCGGTACAGAAAAAGGCAACTGCGGCAACAGGATAGCCCAATAATATGGCGTACCACGGGTATTTTGGATCGCTGGCGGGTTGAATTAAGTTCCAAAAATGAGGTGGTGTTTTGGCATACAGTGCAGAAATACCACCTACTTTATGCAAACCCAGAAACATCAGGGCGAGTGAAACGGCAATCAGCAAAATCATCTGAAAAACGTTTACCTTAGCTATGGTTTTTAAGCCACCGAAAAAAGTAAATAAACCTGCAAAGGCCACCAATACCGTTACCGATTGCCACATCGGGATGCCCAAGATTTGTCGAACTAAAAAGCCGCCTGCAAATAAACCTAAGGATAGCCAGGAGATTAAAATTTTGACCAAGGCATACCAAGCCAGAATGTTTTGAGTAGAGTCGCCGTAACGATTGCCCATAAATTCAGGCATCGTGCTTACTTTGGCAGCGAGGTATTTTGGTGCAAAAACAATTGCAAGCAAAAATAAAAATACGAAGGCATACCAATCAAAATTTACTGCGACAATACCAGTGCTGTAGCCAATGCTGGCAAAGGCCAGAAGCATTGACGGACCAACGTTTGTGCCCCACATGTTAAAGCCAATGCTCGACCAATTCAAAGATTTGTTTGCGAGAAACAAGCTCTCATCTTTATTCTTCTTGTTCGAAAAACTAGATCGGTAACCAATAATGACTAAAATGATGAGGTACGCGATTACGATGAGGTAATCTAATCCAGTTAATCGTTCTACAATGTTTCCCATTAATTTATTTGGTTAGTAATTTGTTGGCTAGATTGCCTTTATTATATTTTTTCCTTTTCCCTCTCACTGTTCTTCAACCCAGCTACCGTCAGTCCACACACCACACTTACGAAAGGCCGAAAGCCTTCAGTTGATGGTACGTGCGGACACGTACCATGGCCACAAAGTGAAGATCATCCGCCTCGGCACGTGTCACCACGTACCGAAAATCATGCTTAAACCACTGTTTGGTAACTCGCCTATCAACCAGCCGTTATAAGCCGATCGACTCCCTCGTGATGTTATTAACCTTCAAAATCTCATCAATTTTTACAGGTAAACCTGTTTCCATTGATTTATCCATTGCCTGTAAAAGTGCAACCGTACCAATTCCCTCTTTCAAATCTGGGTAAGCGGTAAATCTATTATTGATGCTATCGGCAAAATAATCCAGATAGTTTTGGTACTCGCCTGCATGGTGACTTTGCCCTTCGAAACGGAAATAATGTTTTAGTGTCGCATCGCCCCAAGTAATTATTTTCTCTTCGCCTGTTTTGGTGGTTACAGAATAACGCAATTCATGGTAATCGGCCTGACTGGCGCCTTCGGTTCCGCGGAGAATACAACTCATGCCACTATCTCGACTTGCAGGTTGGGTTGGTCCTGTATATGCGCCACTTACTCTAGCAATTTTGCCATCTTTAGCTTTGAAAATGAAATGCATGGTATCTTGATTTTTCAATCCGGCTTTTAAACCGTTGCTGCTTAACATCCCATAACCCATTACCTCTTCAATGTCAGGCATATACCAACGAACAAAATCAACAGGGTGACTTAAGCCGCCATACAACCATTTGAACGATTGTTTCAGCGACCAACCTTTTTCTAAAAACCAGCGATGATCGGCATGGTAATAACTTTCGATGGTAATCAGTTCACCAATCAAACCTTTATCAAAATCCTTTTTTTGGCGCATGGCAGGCTCAAAGAAGCGTGAGCTTTGACCCACGAAAATTTTTTTTCTCGATTTTTTTGCTAACTCAAGGAGTTCGTTTGCTTGCGCTAAATCATCGATAAAAGGTTTGGTACAAACCACATGTTTGCCATGTTGCAAAGCCAGTTTAATGTGTTCGAAATGCAAATGATCTGGTGTGTAAATCGCAATCATATCGATTTTATCACTCCTAAGCATATCTTCGTAATTGGTTGTCCAATTTTGGAAATCGAACTCCAAGGCACGTTCTTCACACAGCTTTTTATTGGCATCGCAAATTTGAATGAGCTTAAATTTCTTGCTCGCCAATGATGCAGAAATGGTGCTTCTGCCCTCTCCTAAACCTAAAATCCCTAATCTTAACATGATGTTATTTTTCTAAGCGTTATTGTTGTTGTTATGGAGCATTGCAGCGAAAAACTATTTTTATTTTCGGAATGCTGGATAACAGATTTTTTATCTATTCTATCGGTTTAAAGAACACCCAAACCTCGTCTTTTTTTGTGCCCTCAATCCCCTCTTGGTATTTTTTCATTATGGCATTCCAATCATCCACTCTTGGGTTATTCTGGGTGGTTTTTGGATTCAAATCATCCAACTTTTTTCCTTTAGGTATGCTGATAATCAACATCAATTGCCTGTCTTTCTTAAAAATGGCTAAACGCTGAAATTCTGCATTGCAAAAACCCTTTGAAATTTCGGGCCATTTTTCAAACTGTGTTGCATGGTACTCCAAATATTCTTGCTGCATTTTTTCATCTTTCACCAAATTGGCCGACAGTATGATGTTATCCCATTGCTCAACTGCTTTGTCTCCACAGATTTTCGCTCTATTGAAATCGTAAAAAATATGGTCGTAAAGCTTGATTTCAGATGCGTTAAAACGTTTCAACGTTTGCTGCAAGCTTTCTACTTTTAAGCCGGAGGTGTATATAACCAATCGATTGCTCCATATGTAGAGCTCACTTTTCAGGAGGTTATTTTCTTTTGCGAAACTTTCTAACACCTTGCTTTCTGGCAGATTATCTGATTTAAAAATCAATTCGAACACTACTGATTGATCCTTTGCCTGATTAATTGCTCGTTTGGAATGAACCGCCCTTTCGTTCAACAAATATTTAAAGCTCTTTTGCAGGCCAGCGTTTTCTTTAATTTTTAGATTAACCTTCGGACCATTATTCTCCCATAAATTATCAGGTCCATTGGCATTTTGAAGATACTTTTCTGCTGGTGTCCAATTGTTTTTGATGGTGAAATCAGACGATCCTTCATCGGTGTATAGATAAAACCAATGATCTGGAAGATGAGCAAACGGCGCCTTGTAAATGCTATCAATCGTATTTTCTGTTATAAAAGATGCTGGCTGTGCAGATAAGGTGTAAATACCCGCCACATCATACATGTGCTTACCGTAATGGTGAATTTTGTTTGCGCTGATGATATTGTTCTTCATCGCATTTTGTGTTTTGGTCCAGCCCCAACCCATACTGATGCCCGTGTAAGAAACATCACTAATTTCATTATGCAAAATTTTTATTCCCCTAACGTAGCCTGCACCTATGCCCACTGCTCCCCAATCTTCATTCGTAACATCGGTAATGAGGTTATTTTCAATCGCATTGTTGGAAGAGATTTCTCTTTCATCGGATGGATTGTAGGGTATGTGAACTTCAGTCGCTTCATCAGAGAAAGTGCCAATCAAAATGGCCGATCCGCCGATGTCTTTAAACAAGTTACCTTCAATTTGATTGTCAAATGTACCTTTGTGATAATCTAAACCCGTTGATGCAAGGTGCATAAAGCGGCAGGATTTGAATGAGGTGTAATTTGCGTAGTTTACTTCAACCGCCGAGGCCGGTCTGCCCACCCAAGCCTGATTTTCTAAGGTTGGTTTATCTGCTGTGCCTGGGCTTGTTAATTTATAGGCATCGAGCATATACATGCCCGCTTGGTGAGGCACATGGCCCTGTTGAGCGGGTCGTAACCAAGTCGAATGCTCAAAAGCAAGCCCTTTAATGTTTACGTAAGCTACCTGACGATCGATTGTGCCTTCAATTTTTAATAGGTTTTCTAAAACCGGGGCAACCACATCAGCCTTCAACATGTTTTCTGTTGTCTTTGGCCAATAATAAAGTTTATGGTTTTGCAAATCTTCGTACCATTCTCCTGCCTCGTTTAAGAATTGAATGGCATTGGTGAGATAAAAAGCCGAATTACCTGTTTTTTCAGATATCCATGGTGCTGGCCAAGGGTGTTCTGATTGGATTCTACTTTCGGGCTGCATGAAAGCGAGTTCAGCTGTGTTTCCAACAACTTTAACCGATTTAACACGCAGATTGGCAATTGCCCACCATTGATGGATGAGCATTTCCATACCTTTAATCTTTTCCAAATTGATATTTTGTTGGAGCGGTATTTTACAAGTTTGCTTTGCACTATTCCATGCAATAATCCGCCCCATCGCATCGCCATTATAATTTTTTGCCCTTGTTGCCTTGTTTCCATTAATCCAAAGCTGGCGGAATACCAAATCACGCCCATCAAAGTTTGGCACATCTGCAACCCAAACTTTCCCAATTGCGTTTTTGGGCAAGCCAGGTATAGCACGGGTGAGTTTCCTCCATCTTTTAATTTGCACACCACCACTTAAAATTACATTCTCCCTAGCGATAATTTCTGTAGGGCTATCTTTCGTACCAGAATCTTCTGGCCGAAGCACAACAGATTCATTCAATTGATAAACACCTTGTGCCATAAATATCTTAATTCCACCTTTTATAGATGGATCGTTCAAACGCCTTAACTCTCTGGCTTTTCTAATGGCAGAATGGAGTGTGGCCAAAGGCTTTTCTTTTGTGCCTATGTTCTGGTCTGAACCTTTTAAGGATACATAAATATCTACTGCAGAAGCATGAAAATAAAATAAGCACAAAAAAACGACCAGTGATGAAATGGCTTTAAACTTTCTAAATGGTGAGGCGTGTTTCTTATTGTTTCGTGGGGACATGAACCAAGGCAAGGGAACAACGAACCAAGCCAACGGAAACACGAACCAAGGCAATGATAAAAATTGAACCAATAGTGAAACTGGTCTAAACTTGTTGAATTGTTCGGACGTGAAGAAGTATGTCCTATGGTTTCGTGGGGACACGAACCAAGGCAAGGGAACGACAAACCAAGGCAAGGGAACAACGAACCAAGCCAACGGAAACACGAACCAAGGCAACGATAAAAATTGAACCAATAATGAAACTGGTCTAAACTTGTTGAATTGTTCGGACGTGAAGAAGTATGCCCTATCGCCTCGTGGAGATGCAATCCATGACAAGTAAGAAATCAACCAAGGCGAACGAAACATCTGCATATCAGAATAGTGCTTAAATCCAATCATCTTATTTGGCTTGAAAAACAGACTTTAAGTATGTTGTATTTGCACTAAAATTGTACTTTACATTGGTTGGCTGCTTTGCATCACGACTTCTTTCTACCACAAGCCATCCCTTCCACCCCATATCATCAAGCGTGTCTTTTACTTTGTTGAGATCTATTTTCGTGTCGTTTTGCAACCAAACGCCGTCCTCGTTCGTGGCGTGAATCTGAATGATGTTCTTCCTCCCCAAAATTCGAAGCTCTTGGTGCAAATCTCTACCATTTTTGATGGCGTTTGAAAAATTAAAATAACTTTTAACATGCTTACTACCAATATCTTCCAACAACTGGCGTTCAGCTGTGGCATCTAGGGCAGTTTCAATTCCTATGACAATACCCGCTTTAGCGGCCATTTTACCAACAACCTTTAATCTTTGTACAATTGGTTCGCGCAGTTCTGGGTTTTTAATCAAATCTCCTTGAACACCCAATGGTAGAAAAACAACTTTAACATTCATGGCTTTTGCCGTGTCTAAGCAATCTTGTACCATTTTTTGATAAGTTGGTCGTTTAGCAAACGATTGGGCATAAAAGCCGGTCATGGCCAGGGCGCAAATTTCGAGGTTTAACTCTTTTGCCTTATCCAAATATTCCTGCCGAACTTTTGGGTCGGCAAGTTTATTATCAAAAGTCTCTCGATCGCCCAATCCGCCCATATCAATTTCTAATCCATCGGCACCAATTTCCTTTGCAAGTGGTAAAGCACTAAGTTTCTGACGCTTTAAAATCATCAAATCAATCACCGCTACTTTGTATCGATTCGTCAATTCAGATGCCATAAGCAATTGATTTGGAATTATTAAAGCACCCGTTAAAAGCGCTGCGTTACCAATAAAGGTTCTTCGATTTTGTAGTTCCATATGGTTTATTTGCTTTTGCTTAAGGGAAACAACTTTTCCAAATTCTCAAATCCCATTAATGCATGTTTAGGTAATTTTTCCCCTTGATTTCCGAAAACATAAAGGGCATTTTCTTTTTCGATGGTTACTTTGCTTTCATCGTATTCACCAGTTTTATCCTTAACCGATGCGCCATTAAGCTTGAAGTTTTTAACCAGAAAATCATACAAAGCAATTCGTTTATTGATGCCAAAATCATGTTTATCTTCGGGAAGGTGGACGTTTTCGACCTTCGTTTTTGCACCGTAATAGCCATAAACTTTCTGAAGATAAGGGAAATCATGCTCGGGTGTTTGTGCAGTCCAATCGCTTCCATCAGAAACCAATAACTGCGGTCGAGGGGCAGTCATGGCCGCTAATTCTACATTGTCGGTTCCACCCACACACTGATGGATGGGCATACCGCTTTCGCACGGACAACCTCCATAAAAGTAAGATGACATGGCCACTACAGGTGCGCTTAACTTTATTCGATTGTCCATTGCAGTCATTAAAATACAATGACTTCCTGCTCCGGATCCACCACTGATCCCAACTCTGCTCGTATCTGTTTCTTTCAAAGAGGTGAAGTAATCTAAAATCCGTATTCCACCTAAAGTTTGAACCGTTTGGGCTAAACTGCGTCTGTGGTCTTCGTATTTAAATTGAAGCATCGATTCGCCCCAGGCAAATAAATCATAACTGAATGCCATTGCGCCCATTCTGGCAATTGTAGCACATCGTATTTGGCAATCTGGCCTGTAACGTTGTTTTTCCCAATGTCCATCAGGACTTAAAACAACAGGTATTTTACCTTTGATATTCAAGGGTTTATACAGCGAACCATTAATCCAAACACCTGGAAGAATTTCCAAAGCAATGTTTTCAACCGAATAGCCATCAAAAATTCTTTTGGCTGTTATTATGGGTTTTGCATTTGGTTTTGCAGGTAATGGCGACAGTAGCAATGCTTTGTATAACTCTGGTTTAATTTCAGCCTTCCGTTTTTCCCAGCTTTCTTGATCGTGGTATTTGGTCGCCAAAGCATCCAAATACGACCAACCGTCCTGAACATCCCAGCGGTAGTATTCGTACTCTTTAAGCTTGTACACCCCTGGCTTTTCCTTATTCACTTTCATGTCTAAGGGCATTAGTACATTGGTTAGCGTTTCATCTATTTTTGTCCTAAAGCGCCATTCTGCATAGTTTACCCATTTATCTTTTACCTGCGCATCAGTATATTTAATCTGTACTTTGTATCGATTCTGTATTTCTTTTAAAACATCGATCAAAGGCTTTTTGTAGAGGTCATCACTATTTTGATGTTGGGCAAATCCATTTTGGAAAAATACCATCAAACTCAAAATCATCAGGACTTTTTTTAATCTCCCGATAAACTCAATCTTTAAGACTGATGCAAGCAATTGGATTGATAAGTGATTTCGGCTCATGGTTCTTCGCTTTTAGTTTCGGTAAGGATTGGAGCCGTGTAGCCGTTTAATTTTGGCCAAACACCATTTTTAATACTCTTTAACTTTAATTTAGATGGATCTACAACCACGTGCTTAATTTTTTCCCTGCGCCAGGTGTAAATGAAATGGAGCATCCCATCAGCAGTTTGAATAACGGCCGGATAAGAATATTGGCTAATGGGCGAATCTTCTAGTATCAAGGCTGCATACCACTGTTTCCCATCTTTTGAAATGGCAACATTTAAGGGCGTTCTGGCACCTTTCGCCAAATCGCCGGAAGGTAAAACATGGTTGTACACCAATACGTGTCGACCATCTTTCATGGTTACAGCATCTGTACCCGAATTGTTATTGGGTAAAGTGGTTTTGGTTAATGGCGACCAAGTTTCTCCATTATCTTCTGACCAGGATTCTGCTAGTGCCCTGTTTGCGGTTCTGGCTAAAATTTGAAGTTTACCGTTTCCATGCTGTAAAATACTAGGTTGTATCGCTTTAATTCCATTTTCTGGCAAAGGCCCGATGGTCCGCCATGTTTTGCCATTATCGTTTGTTACTTCAAAATGAATTTTCCACCCATCGCCTTCTCTACTTGATGGCGCAAAGAGATTTCCATTGCTTAATAAAACAGGCTTATTTTTTACCGGCCCAATGTTGTCATTGGGCAATTTGTTGGCTTCAGACCACGTGATGCCGCCATCTTTAGAAGTTTTCATTAATCCCCACCACTCGGATGGTTTTGGCCCAACTTTATAAAACAGCAATAAATCTCCGTTGGGAACTTGGTACAAAACCGGATTCCATGTAGGCAATCGTTTACCATCCGGCTGAATTCCATTTGCCACAGAAACGGGGGCTAACCATTTCCCTTGAACAAATCGACTCAAGTAAATTTCTACATCTGGATTTCTTTCTTTGGTTCCTCCAAAAAATGCAGCTACTAAACCTGTTGGCGTTTCGGCAATGGTAGCAGAATGACACGACGGAAAAGGTGCTTGATCGTATAGAAATTCTTGCTTCACAATTCCCTTTTGCCATTTTTCTACCTGGGCATGGGCGTAAATTGTTACTGCTAAAACAAATCCTAAGGTGATGTATATTTTTCTCTTAAACATAATACTCAGTTAATCAATATCTTATAATTCTTTCACGGCAACGTATCCCTTAATGCTCCTCTACCAAAAAGGAATAATTCCCCGATCCTAGCTCATAAATGGCTCTATTATTTTCCATTTTTATAAATTTTAAATCTTTAACAGACCTTATTTTTTCGGAAACATCGCCCTTATTATTTGCGGGGATATAAACGATAGCGGTTGTATTTGGCGGAACTGTGATTTCCCAATTAAACTGCTTGAATGTTTTTGTATAACTGCTGCTTATGGTGCCGTAAACCGAGTTGTAACTCGCTCTTACGGCATTCAAACTGCTAATCATTTCAGGTTTCATGATGATTTGTTTGAAGGCATTGTTTTGGGATTTAATTCCGGCAAGATTTTCATAATACCAGATTAATAAATCGCCCAACATCATCACGTGATTTTGAGAATTCATTTTGGGGTCAGCAGTGTTTCCATTCCAAAGTTCCCAAATGGTAGTCGCCCCGTTTTCAATCATATAGCCCCAGCTTGGATAGCTTTTCTGAGTTGCAATGGTGTAAGCGAGGTCTGGTCTTCCGTAATCGTTTAAGCAACGCATTAGCCATTGAATGCCCACTAAACCATTGCTTAAATGCCCTTTATTGGTCACCTCAACCGTGTAGGTTATATTGTCGAAAACGGCTTTTACGTGATCTTTTGGCACCATTCCGAAGTACAGCGGAATAATATTATCGGTTAATGCATTGGAAGCATAATACCCTTTATCGTTATAATATTTCTCGTTGAAAGCCCCCTTAATTTTTTGTCCCAGCATTTCGTAGTTCTTCACATCCTCTTGATTACCAAGGGCTTCTGCAAACTGAATCATTAATTGGGTGAAGTGGTAGTAATATGCTGTAGATATGAGTTCTGATGGATATTTTTTATCGGCACTTTTACCTCTACCAAACTCAATCGTTATGGGCGGCATACACCAATCTCCGTAACTGTCTTTGGTTAAAATATAATCTTTCATGTAGCGATCTTGCATGTAAGCAAGCCACTTCTTCATAGCTGGATAATTGTCTTTAACGGCAGTAAGATTGCCAGTTTGCTTATAAACCATTTCTGTAACCAGAAGCATTGCACCTGGCCAAGTCATGTTATCGCTGTAATAACGCCAAAATGCTGGTGCAACATCAGGGATTGCCCCATCTTCTTTCTGAGCATTTCTAATGTCTTGTAACCACTTGGTGTAAAACCTAGCGTTATCAAATACGAAACTTTCGCCATAAGCAACGGCACCTCTATCGCCCAACCAAGGCATACGCTCGTTTCGCTGTGGGCAATCAATCGGAATACCTTTATAACTTCCGGCAATTCCCCACCAGGCATTTTTAAAAATTTGGTTGGTTAAAGCATCAGAAGTTTCGAACGTCCCGACGGTTTGGATGTTATCGTAAATCATTTTGCCTGTAAAATCGTTCAGACTTGGTTGATAGCTGTAGCCAGAAAGTTCTACATATCTAAATCCTCGGTATGCGAAGGTGGGTTCCCAAGTTTCTGTTTCGCCTCCCTTCAACGTGTATAAATCTGTACATTTCGCATTTCGAAGATTGGCTGTAAAAAGCTCACCATTGGCTTGAAGCGATTCTGCAAAACGCATTTTTATCTGTTTTCCTCGTACACCTTTTACCTTAATTTGTAGCCAACCAACCATATTTTGCCCCATATCCAGGATATATCGACCGCCAGATGCTTTTGTGATGCTTATCGGCTTGAGTGTTTTCATCACCCGCATATTCTCGTTCATTTGTGCCTCTATGGTACCTGCTGGTTCCTGAACATATTCTGCTTTAGCCCAAAGTTTGTCATCAAATCCAATTTTGTTCCAACCTAGTGCTTCTTTGGTGGCATCATATTCTTCACCATCATATTCGTTATTGGTTCTGATTGGACCATCGGCTGTGCCTTTCCAACTGTCATCTGTATCGATGTTGGCTGTTGATCCATCGCTATATACGAGGTGAATATTCATCAGCATTTTTGGAAAACCAAATGTTTTGATTTTATAAGGCTTTTCATTTTGGCGCATAGCGAAAAAGCGACCATTGCCTAAAACTGCGCCGACTGCATTTTTCCCGTTCTGAATATAGGCTGTCACATCATAAGTGTTGTATTTTACGTTCTTGGTATAATCGGTTGGTGATGGTGATAATACATCTTCTCCCACCTTTTTTCCGTTAAGATAAAGTTGGTACAAGCCTAAGCCGATGATAGATACCATTGCAGATTTTATGGTTTTAGTGCTTTGGAATTCCTTTCTAAAATATCTGGCCGATAAGCGTGAATCGGTTTTTATGTTATCCCAAGGAAATGCCCGATCAAATCCAATCCATCCTTTTGGCCAATCTTTGTAGTAGAGCAAACCCATTGAAAATGAGTTGTTTTCAGACCATTCGCTTTGTCCGGCGGTCGTCCAAACCTTCGTTTTCCAAAAAACTTGATCACGACTTGCCAATGCTTTTCCATTATACTCGATGTTGATAGACACATTAGAATTTACTTTTCCAGAATCCCAGAAATCTCCATTATTGGCGTCTAATTTCTCTAAAGATGAAGCAACCAACACCTGATAAGCAGTTTGCATTACATTTCGTTCTTCCGAAATAATATGCCACGACAAATGTGGTTTTTGCACATCTATCCCCACAGGATTTTCAAGCATCTCGCAAGTGGTTTTCTGCAAAGAAACTTGCGCCCCTGCCCGTGCAAAGCTCAATAGGCAAATGCAAATAATCGATATGTATATTTTAATGTTCATTCAATGCAATTATTTTACTCCTGTTCATAAATCCTAATCGTTTGCTAGGGATAATACTTCTTTTTCTATTTTCTCCCCCTCATCTCAATTATTCTGCTGACTATCAGTCAAACCTAAACCCTCATCTGTGTAAATCTGCGGGTAAATAATTCTTCCTATGCGCTCTCCATAATACCTAAACTATCCTCATCTGCGTAAATCTGCGGGCAAATACTGCTGTCTCCCCTTAGCAGCTTACCTATCCTCATCTGTGTCAATCTGCGGGTAAATACTGCTGTCTCCCCCTTACCAGCTAACTATCCTCATCTGCGTAAATCTGCGGGGAAATACTGCTGTCTCCCCTTAGCAGCTTAACTATCCTTCTCTGTGTAAATCTGCGGGTAAATACTGCTGTCTCCCCCTTACCAGCTAAACTATCCTCATCTGTGTCAATCTGCGGGTAAATACTGCTGTCTCCCCATGCTAGCTTACCTATCTTAATCTGCGTAAATCTGCGGAGAAATATTGCTGTCTCCCCCTTACCAGCTAAACTATCCTCATCTGTGTCAATCTGCGGGTAAATATTGTTATCGTCCACTTAGCAGCTTACCTATCCTCATCTGTGTAAATCTGCGGGTAAATAATTCTTCCTATGCGCTCTCCATAATAGCTTTACTATCCTAATCTGCGTAAATCTGCGGGGAAATATTGTTCTCTCCCCATGCTAGCTTACCTATCCTCATCTGTGTAAATCAGCGGGCAAATATTGGTCTCTCCCCACCTACCGCCCCGTAAAATCAAAATAAAGCGTCATTTGCAATGCCCTACTCGGTTCCTTTTCAAAATCATAAAACACATGCTTCATACCCATTGGGCCAGTTGTTTCTGGTTTCTGTGTTTTTGTTCCAATTGCAGAAATCCCATTCATAAATGAAATATCACCATCTGGAAAAGTAGGACTCATATTATCATATTCTGTATCTTTCGATTTTTTTGGGGTAAACAGTCTCAAAAAGACATCCTCCTGATCCGTCACCACTTTGAACGATTGTTGCTTACCGATAAATTCGCACCAATACAGGTTTGAGTAATAGCCTTTAAACTCGGGATATTGCCATGGTGGCTCGCCTGTTGCCGAGTTGTTATAATCCTTTTTCCAAATGCCGAATTGTGTGCCTTTCATTCTGTTTTTCCAAACCCGGTAAGGACCATTGCCCTTATATTCAACCGATTGTATTTCAGTTTCTGGATAAGAAAAATTCAAACCCACGAAGGTGGCGAAGTAGCTAGATGGAAAATATTTGACGTCCATTTTGAGCCAACCTGAAGGATAAATTGTCCACTGCAAAGCATTAAAGCTCTCTTTTTTATCAAATTTAGATTCAATAATTAAGTTATCGCCATCCATTTTAGTGGAGAAGTTTTTAAAATTATTTACACTTTCTTGTACAATTGGGCCATTTGAAAAAGGGATAATCCCCCTGAGGTTTCTAACCTGTTGCAACAAACCTGTTGTTCGATCAAATGTATAATCGATGCCATTTGCCGACACATGATAACCTTGAGCATCTTGCTTTAAAGTTACCTTTGACGAAGCTGTTTTTTTTACGAGCTTTTCAGCATCTTCTTTAGGCAGTTTGATGGGGAAAGTCCAGGTGTAAATCTCCCGCCCTTCGGGGCCTTTTGCACTTAAATAAAAAACATCAAAATTCCTCCAATCTGAAGGGAGGCTGATTTGCAATTTGCCCTTTTCAAAAGGTTTTATATTTGGAGCATCGGCTTTACCAGCTTTAAACTCATCATCTGCAGAACCATGTAATTTTTTGAGTTTCCATTCAAATGTACACTGATTAAGATTGGTAAAAGCATAGCGATTTTCCAATACAAATGAACCATCGAAGCCTGCGGTAAACTCTCTTTTCTCGATAAAAACAGGACTCCATACCTCTTTTATGGTAAAAAAACTGCCTTCTTTTTCATGGTATGGCCCAACAATTCCATCTGGCCCGTGATTTCCATCTGTATCTAATATTCCATTTTTATCGGTACGCACCACTGCCTGATCGGCAAAATCCCACAGAAAGCCGCCTGCCGATTGAGGGTTGTTCCACATGGCATTCCAGTAATCTTCAATGCCAGCCCCATGACCACCATCCCACATGCCATGCAAAAATTCAGTTGGCATTAATATGTTATGACCATGGTCGTAATTGCCGATGCCATAGTTAAATTCGCGGTAATGAGTGGTTTCAAATCCCCCGAAAACTTCCCAAGGATGAATTAATGGACGTTTCTGAATGTCTTCTTCCGAAAAAAGATGATCCAATTCTCGGTTATGACCACCCTCGTTTCCATTTGCCCAAAAGATAATCGATGGATGATTTTCATCATTGAGCATCATTTCTTTCATCAGTTTTATACCTATTGCGGTATCGTAGGTTCCATGCCAACCAGCCAATTCATCCATAACGAATAAGCCGATTGAATCGCAAACATCTAGAAAGTGCCCATCTGGGGGGTAATGCGACATCCGAACCGCATTCATATTCATTTCTTTCATCAGCAGCACATCTGCGATGCTAATTTTCTTGCTCGTCGTTCTACCAGAGGTGGGGTAAAAAGAATGGCGATTAACCCCTTTGAATTTTATTTTCACGCCATTTACATAAACGCCATCACGCTCTTTCACCTCTATAGTTCTGAAGCCAATGTTTTTGGAGATTTGATGTATTGCCTTACCATTTTTGATTAACGTAAAGCTTGCTTTGTAGAGATTTGGAAACTCTGAAGACCATAATTTTGGGCTGGTAAACTGATGGTTAAAGGCTAATTTTTGGTTGGATTTTTCAATTGGCGTGGTAATTTTTTTTCCTAATCGTTTCCCATTTGCGTCCAAAAGTTCAACCAATAATTGATCGGCATCGCCGGTGTAGGTAAGTTGAGCGTTGAATTTTCCGTCTGCTTTAGCATCAATTTGAATTCTATCGATATGAGTTTGAGGTAAAGATTCGAGATAAACCGGTCGGAAAATGCCCCCGAAAATCCAAAAATCCGCTTTCCTTTCCGCTTCATTAACTGATGGATTGGCAGAGTGTTTAGAAACTTGAACTTCAAGTAAGTTTTCTTCACCCAATGTAATCAGCTTAGAAATATCATACCGAAATACATAAAATGAACCCTGATGAATTTCACCTGCCAGTTTACCGTTAATTTTGACTTCGGTATCTGTCATCGACCCTTCGAAAACGATGTTAATTTTACGATTTTTCCAATCGGCGGGAACCTTAAATTTGTATTTGTACAGGCCCTGTTCCTTGCCCTTATTTACCTCTTTATCAAAGCCATAATTATATTTTCCGTATCTTTGCAATTCCCAATTTGAAGGCACAGGGATGGTTGACCATTTACCTGAATTTGCGCCTTCCGTGCAATAGAAATCCCAATTAACGGTGTCGTCGTTTCCAGTTCCGGATAGATATAATTTCTCCGTTTGCTGGGCTTTTAAGGCTCCAAACATCAACATTAAAGAAATAAAGCATGCGAATCTGATTTTCATTAATTGGCTTTAAATTGATTGGTTAAGGGATTATTGGTTCTAAAAGGCAGTGCTGGCAAACCGTTACTGTAAAAATTGCCTGATGGATTTTCCGTCCAATTGTATCGAACCGCTTTTGGATTCTTAATTTCCTTTGAAGAAACCAGAACTTTACCATCTTTTACAAAGGCATCTGCATTTACAAATTCCCCATCATCACCTGCAATGGTAAAGCCGGTTAGGGCGGATGAATTGGCCGATTGCAAATGATCGAAACTTAACCATGCTTTTCCATCTGTAAAGTTTACATTTCTATAAATCGGACCAGAATATTCGATTTTTTTATGATATGTTTTGGCTAATGCCCATAGCGCTAATCTTCTACCTACTTCCCATTTGTAAGTGGGGTGCAAATCCTCGTTTGAATCTGTCAAGTCGTTTGTAGAAATCATTCCTGTGTTGGGCATGCTTAAAATTTGTGCTTGTGCTTCCCAGAATTCAGGTTCTGTATTCGCATCTACCACAACTTTTCCTGTAGTTTTAGAGTAGTTAAACGGTGCGATTTGAACATAGTAGAAAGGCAAATCTTCTGCTTTCCATGCTTTTCTCCAGCCGTTAATTAATACCTTCATTTTATAGGAATAGCTAATTTTCTCGTTCAGAAAGCAATTTGTTTCGCCTTGATACCAAAGGAAACCACGAATTTTGAATTTGGTTAAGGGCTCAATCATGGTTGGATAAAACTTGCCCGGATCGTTGCTGATTTTCTGATTTTTGAAATAACTTTCCTGCGCGAATGATTCTTCGGCAATCCATGGCTCAATGGCACTTCCTGGAATGGCCGATGAAATGATACCGATTGGAATACCTAATTTTTCTTGAACTTCTTTAGCGAAGAAATAGCCCACAGCCGAGAATGATCGCAAAGCTGAATCTTCGGCAAGCGCCCAACTTTTATGGATGGAATCGGGCTTACTTAATTGTTTACGATTAACTAAGAAAATCCTGATTTGGTTATTTTTGGCGCTAAGCACCTCATTGGATGGAAAGCCTAGTTTTTCATTTTTAGGCTTAGGAATTTTTGCCAACTTCCGCATTGCATACTCCATGTTTGATTGACCAGAGCACAACCAAACTTCACCAACCAAAATATTGGTTAATTCTATTCTGTTTGAGCCTAGAATAACCATTTTTTGCGGCTTTGCAGATGTTTTTAGGGGTGACAAAACTACCAACCAATTACCCTTTTCATCGGTGAGGGTTTGTTTTTTTTGGCCGGCAAATGAAACCTCAATTTTCTCGTTTGGTGAGGCAAAGCCCCAGATGTTAATGGGCTTATCTCTTTGCAAAACCATATCATTTGATAGGATTTGTGGCAATAGAATCTTCGCACTGGCTGAAAATGCAAACCACGATGTGAGCGTAAATAAAAGTAAAGTAGATAAATAACTTACTTTCAACCCCTTAAAAAGAAACATTGTGTTTTCATCGATTACATCCCTCATCTTAAAAGCCCCCTGTTTTTAAATATTTAATTTCATAAATCGCTTCATTTTTCTCAGCTTCCCCGGCGTTTTTTAAATCATAGGTTTGGTCGGCTGGGGTATCTACATCGGGAAAACGGCGCACATCTCCCGTACGGAAAACAATCCTTGATACTTCAGCAACTGGCTGAAATGCTAAGCTGGTTAAAACGTCTTTACCATTTACGGTTATGGTGTAAAAGCGGGTAAATGCATCTAATTTAATTTTGATGTCGTAGTTTTTACCGGCTTCATATTTCATAAAGTTTTTGTAGCGGGCACCAGCCTTTGCACTCAAAGTAGCCGAGCTATCAAAAGTTAAACGTACTGTTGCCATTCCCTTTTCATCTTGCAATTCAATTTCTAGCAAGCCGAAATTATTCTGCCTTGGCCTTACCGAAAATGCTGTGATTGTTTTTCTACCCGCTGGAAAAATTCGTTCTGCTTTAGCATAATCAAATGGATCTTTATCTTTTAAAACTAAAGCCCCATTTTCTACTTTTACAGGTGCCCAAAGCGGACTGTAAATATTCCATAATTCAAGTGCTTTATCTTTCGGAAGTTGCTCAAAATCATCGTTTGCATGCTGGGTGGCTTTCTCATTAACCGGAGCAGGGATGGAGGAAACCCAAACATCTTCTTTGTTCATACTGTAGGTTACCCACAGCTTTCCGTCAGTTGGCTTTCCATTGCCTTCTTCAATGCCACGCACATATTGCGGGCCGTATGATTTATAATTGCCACCATAGCGCATGGGTGTAATTTCTCCATGCACCAGCAATAAATTGGTATAATCTAAACCGTTCTTGCTTGTTGAAATGGCGAGAGGCCATCTATATTCGGATGGATTATAAACGGTTGCGTAGTTTCCATCAGGTGTTCTTTGTCCCCAAATTTTTGCATTGCTATTTACAAAACCTGGTGCGCGGGCGGCGTTTTCTGGCCAGCTTTTACCATTATCTGCACTAATGGCGGTTAAGGCATTTTTCCATAATCCAACTACCCTTCCATCAGGTAAATGGTAATAACTGAAGGCTTTATATTGTTTCTGCAAGGTTATTAGAGGATCTTTTCTATCTGCCTCTTCATTCCATTGCTGTGTCATTAACTTATTGGCCAATAGTTCTTTACAAGCCTCAACAAATGCTTTGCTTTTACTTTTAGTGAAGTATGGGTATTTGGTATTTTTTTCTGAGTAGCCAGGATTATAATGAATGAAGTAGATTGGTCCATATTTTCCATCTGCCTGAATTTCGCGTACTGCCCTGCCAATTCCATGACCATCATTGGGATCATCTTTAGCATCAAAACTAATTGCATAAAAGCCTAAAACCAACAACACATTTTTGGTTGACACATAAAAACCCATGCGTTGGTGCATTACAGCATCTAAATCTTTGGCAACATCTGTTCTCCCCTCCTTGGTTGTTCCATCGGGTATTCTATACACAGGAAAAACAACACCGGGCTTGGTCCATGTGTAACCATCTGCAGAAGATTGAACTAGGGTTTGCCCTGGCGGAATGCTTTCCCCTACTTTATCGCTTAAATATTCGAGATAAAATTTATGATTCCAATAGGCCAACATAGGTGCATGGTTATACGTCCAGCCAAAGTTTTCGGCCCATTCTGGATGTTCACGATTTGCCCTGAACGTTTGTATGTTGTGCACACCGATTACTGGTGTAAGTTGCCCATGATGGTAATCGGCATTCACTAAAGTTTTGCCTGTGTAGCGCACCGTATCTTGCGCCTGCGCGGTTAATGTCGCAAGTACAATTGATAGTGTGATATACAGTATTTGAAAGTTTTTCATGCTTTGATGTATCTTTAGGGCTTGCTATATTTCACTAATGCCTTTATTATTTTTCTTTTTACTTTAACAATTGTTCCATGCTTATGCCCTTTTGGTATGGAAACTGCTGAGGTTACATCTTTAAAGGTTTTAAAATCTGATGTTTGATAAGCCGAATAGATTTTTTGCCCATAGGCATCGAAATAAATCAGCCATTCGTTACCAACTTTTACAACCGTTGGGCCTTCTGTTAACTTCGGACTAAAAGCATCTGAAACATTGTTGTAAGGACCTAGTGCATCATTCGAAAAGGCAACTTTTAAATTTCTGTTAGGTCGGGTGTTGTCTTTCAAAATCAGTACATAATCTTTGGTGGCTCTTTTCACAATAACAGCATCAATTACGCTAAAGCCAGCATCCAGAAACAATTTAGGTTTCGAAAAAGTAACAAAATCTTTCGTGGTGATGCTATACATACGATGGTTATTATCCTCATCTTCAATGCCTTTTGCAAATCGAAAAGGTATGGTTGATGCCCAAATGATTACAAATACTTTCGTTTCATCATGGTAGAAAATTTCTGGTGCCCAAACATTTACCGTTGTGGGTTCATTTTCCATTACGGGGATAAATTGTTGTGCGCTCCAATGAATCAAGTCTTTTGAACGGGCATATCCAAACCCCTTATCTCCTTTCCAACTGCAAGTCCAAACGAGATGAAAAGTTCCGTCAGGGCCTTGAACAATGGATGGATCGCGTAGCACTTTTTGTGTACCCAACTCTGGCTTTAAAAAAGTTTTATTCAGATCTGTCCAGTGGTAGGCATCATAGCTGTACAGAAGCCTTAAACCCCCAGTTGCGGGTTCGTGAAAGGATGTAAATAGATAGGCCTGTTTAGAACAAGACATCAATCCGCACAATGCCAAGCCGATTACAGCGAGACGAAATGATGATGTGATTTTTGCTTCTGACATTGATCTATTTTTATGAATCCGTTAAGATGGATTTGCGTTATATTTTCTCCAATACCAAAACCCAGTCGTTACCATTTTGAGGTTCACCGGGTGGGTAGAATGCTTTTATGCCTTTATTTTCAAATTCTCCAATTGCGGTGTATTTTCCATCACGTGGGTTAAACCAACTTGCTTTTACATCATCACCATCTGTTTTTCCCAATTGAACACTAAAGTTCTTTCCATTGTAGGTGTACAATAGCGCAAATTCTTCACCTCGGGTTGCAATAACCCGATCATATTTTTCGCCGTTTTTACCGGCCACCAAAGTTTGATCGGGAACGCGATCGAAGTAAGATTGTGATAGAATTAATTTCTTGAGGAACTGCATTTGCTTTGCACCAGGTGCATTTAATGCGGTAATCCATTGATCTCTTGGCCCGTATGCTGGTTTTAAATCGGTCTTTTTATACATCTGCATCACCGAATTGTGTCCATAAGTATAGCCAAAGGCGCCTGCAAAAACCGACCAATACCCATATCGCCTCACATCTGCATCTGTCCAGCGGGGTTGCGTGGTATCGTGCAAACCTTGTGGAATATCTTCGTAAGATGGTTCTCCATCAATGGTGGGTTTAGTTGGCTTTAATTTATAATCGGACTCGATATATCTCCAGTTGTCTTCGCCAAAATGAAGTTTTTCTTTTTTTGAAGTGTCCTGATCGTAACGGCGATGACCGGATTGAATCATATCGAAATCGCACCATTTTGCCTGCTGAAACCATTGAGAAGAAGCGGTTCTTCCTCGTGGATGGAAAGTGATTAAATGATTGGGATCGTTGGCTCTTAGCGTTTCGCCAATGGTATTCCAAACATCCATTCCTTCACTTCCTTTTATATCGCCACCATTTAACCATATAATGTTCCAACGATCTTTATAACGCTTTGCTAAAAACTCCGCATAAGCTTTTGCCTGTGTTTTGTTTACTTTTTTCTCTTTTACGTTTGTGCCCCAAACCGGAACCAAAGCCATATAAAGCCCTTTTTCGGCGGCCACATCCACAATATAATCTACATGATCCCAGTAATCGTAAGCCAAAGAATCTTTTGGGTTATTTCCTGCGGTGAGCATGGGTTTTGAAACATCGGCCCGTACAACGGACGAATCTAGATAAACGTTTCTTGAAGGAACTTCATGGAGCAACATCACCTGTATTACATTGAAACCCTTTTGCTTGCGATCTTCGAGATAGGTATTGGCTTCTGCTCTATTCAATCGGCCAAATAAAAGCCAAGCGGTATCGCCCAACCAAAAGAATGGTTTTCCATCTCCCGTGGTTAAATACCGTCCATTTTCTGAAACCAAAAGGGTTTTATCGCCAAAATGTGTTTTCTGCTTACAAGCAAAAGCTAGAAAGGAAACCAGGGTGAGTAGGTATATTTTAACTTTAAAGTTCATTCTAAATTTTATTAATGATGATGACCTCGTCTCCAGAAGCAACTTTGGCAAATTTTACCATGTGCCCTGCGTTTATTTCTTCCTCCTTGATGGATTTTCCTGTTTTTGCATCCAATACTTGCACATAAAATTTTCCGCTCGATTGACTCAAATCAAGTGGAACGGCATCGGCCGAAGCGTTGTATAAAATATAGGATTGATTCTGATTTTCTAAACCGTATTGCTTTGCAGATTTACCTGCCGGACGGAATGGTTTCATATTGGAAGCAAGTTGTAAGGCTGCTGCTTTGAGTTGATTTACATTGGAAAGTGATCCGCCTGCCATCAAAATTGCCCATCCAAAAGCGTCATAACTATCTCCCGAGTACATCACTGCTTTATCTGGAAATTTAGTTTTGTATTCTGATACGGCGTGATAAACCTCATCAAAAGAGGTTTTTTTCGGCTTCAGCAAGCGGGCGTGTTGGCGCGGAGCCAAACTCAAACCGCCCTGAGGTGCATATGCTGTAGCATCGGCTTGATAATGCCAATATTTAATGTCAATCAAATCGACAACACTTGCCCGTTGTGTATCGGCTAAAATGGCATCTTGAACATCTTTAGTTACACTTAAACCAATAATGGGATGCTTGCCCGTTTCCTTTTCCCATTCTTTAATGGTATCAATCCAAAACTGAACAAAATGCAATGGCCCGGTAAACTCTGCGCCAATGAGTTGGATTACACCAGAGTTGCCCTCAAAATTATCTAAACATTTTCTGATGTAAGCGCTGTGTATGGCTTTGCGATGCTCGTTGGTTAAATCGTAAAACTGTTCGGCCATAAAAATGCGTTTGTCTCCGGCGTATGGAACAGGTTCTGGAAAGCCTGTGTTGTTGATGTTGTTTGCCGTACGCCACGGAAAATCGGCATAATGTGCGCCCGCCTCAATAATGTTATGTTGAAAATAGTTCTCGTGGATTAAAACCAAACCTTTTTGGTCGGCCAGATTTGCAAAGGTTTTTAAGCGATCCCAATACCAAAGGTTGTACTTGGTAATATCATACTTGCTCAAACCATCCCAAGCTTTATCTTGGCCGCTTCTAGCGTAAGGCAATTCATAAAAAGGTGCCCAAACTTCGCCATCCATTCTACGGATGCGTTCATGATCGTCTCGCCTTCTATCATACCAAAGGCCGTAATTGTGGTCTAAAATTTTAACGGAGCCATTTTTCATGCTGTCGGTAATTTCATCTAAATCATCCGTTAAGCCCTTTCCTGATCTTCCTGGAACGAAACGCGTAACATGAAACTTTGGATTTTTTAATCCATAAGGACGAGCACTGCCATTCCACCAAGGTACATCCTGACGGTCGCCCACAACCAATTCATTCCCCCGAACCAACCAGCCATTTTTGATGGTCATGGCATTGGCTAAAATAGGCTTTGCAATTTGATCTAATCCGATTTTATCGATGCTCTTTACCCCAGATGAAGCGGTTGGAATTGGATTTCTTTCCGTTGCAGCATCAATATATTCTGAAACAGTTAAGGCAGGTTTGTATGCCAGTTTTGTTAATTTCAGCGCAACATCTACAGGCGGTGAGCTGGATGCTTCCGTTTCAATTGGGAGCACAAATGCTCTGGAATCAGTTTCGCTGCCCAGCCTATCTTTTAATTGGGCATAGTATAAACTTCGGGGCTGAATTTGCTCGTTCGACATATCCCAATAGCCATTTCCTGCAAATTGAGCCCATGTACCAAATGCCCAATTCTGAGCGGTTGGGGGTTGAAAATTATCCACCCGAGCGGCACTACATTGCCAAAAAACACTGTTCGCTGCACTCCAGCCCGCTCCTTGTCCATCCTGACCTCGGTTTAAATAACTTAAGGCCTGCCCATCAATGTTTACGATATCAAATAAAACACCTGATGCCCAACTATCTATTGTACCGCTAAAACTAAAGGGTAAATAAGATTGGCACTGCACGAAAACGTTTGGCCCAGGTGCACAAAAACCGACTGCAAAATCGTGGTAAGCATATTCTGAATATAAGCGCTGAAAAAGCGTTTGCTGACCTGTAGTTAAAAAGGTGTAACGCCTTTCTCCTCCAATTTCTGAAATGGGTGCAAGCGATTTGCAGTCTTCAACGGTAATTCTTTTGGCCGATTCTAACACGTTTACCGCACTTCCTGCAAAGTGCTGAAATACCACCTGACGTACCCATGCATCTACCACATTTTCAAGGCAAATGGCTGTCCAACGGTGATATTCATCTTTAATATTTTCTTTATGATAATCAGATTCTAGGCTTAGATTCTCTACACCTGATTGTTTGATTCTACCTTCCCATTGATATTTTGAGATGGTAGCACCACCATATTGTGCATCTAAAGCAGTGGTAATGGGTGCATCAAGCACGATGGTTGTGCCATCTATCGCTACGATTGTCCTATCCCAATGCAAATCACGAGTGCCTGGTTTCCAGCCTAAGGCACTTTCGCCACCGCCAAATTCAACCGTTTTTAGGGTTTCAATCCATTCTTTTGTTGATGGTCTGTTGATGATGATTTGATCTCCAACCTTAAACCCAGCGCTATTTTTTAAGGATATTTTGTTTGAATTAACCGGAACATAGGTATTGCTGATGGAAATAGGTTTTTCTTCTAATCGATTGTTTTTACCCAAAATCCTGATTACCCCAATCCGATCTAATCCGGTCGCAAATATTTTTGTTCCATTTTCCCCAAATCCGCTTCCTCGAAGTACTACACCTGACGTGGAAATTTTTAATACCCCTGCGACTTCGTAAATGCCCTTTTCCAAAAGAACTGCTCCGCGCAAACCATCCCTTCCGATGGGTAATTTGGAAACATAGTTGATGGCCGATTGAATCCGGGTTGTTGCATCGCCCTTTTGTACGGGAACAACAACTTTTACCGTGGCATTTGGAATTGCTTTATCTCCTGCCATATATCCTGCATAAGAAAAGTCGAGGATTCTATTTCCCTGCGCATCGGGCGTGTAAGCCATTTTACCTGTTTTATCCTTAAAAATGGGTTTAGGAGGATCAACTGGCTTTGTTTTTTGCGCAAAAGAAAAGTTTATACCCAAAACTCCAATCAGCAAGATGGGTATTGCTTTCAGTATTGAGACTTTTAATATGTGGTTAGATTTTGGCATTTGTACTCTAATATTTTTACGACTCTAAATGTGTTGCTGGAAGCACCCAAATCAGGAATGATCTATCTCTCATTTGAGCTTCTCAGTCGATTAGGGTCTCACTTTATTCACATCTACTAAGCTATTCAAATAAACTTCGATATTTGCGTAGCCAGATTTGGAAATTTTCGCTGCATCTTTCGAATCTTTCGGGTTTAATCCATTTTTGCTTTCCCAAGCATCTGGTATTCCATCATTGTCCGAATCTAAATAAGGTTTGCCTTTATATTCTGGATAGCCACCCACTTGAGCAATATCTGAAATGATCCCTTTTTTGTAAGAATCGGCTGGCAAACGGCGTTTCACATAGCTTTGTTTAGCGGGCAGTTTTCCATCTTCAACATGTTCTATTTTTCCTGTGGCTACCTGTTGCACAATGCGTTGATCTACCGCATCGCGAATGGGTAAGGATGCGCCAGCATTAGCCAGCACATATTCGTATGCTTTCTTGGTCTCAATAATGGAGACTTTAGCCATTGGCAGAGGTTTATCTATCCGAATAGAATCCAATAATTTCTGTTTATCTCGTTTGCTTTCGGGTTGTACGCCCCCATCCCAATTGTTTCTGGTTACTCTTTCATTTCCATCGATAATATTTCCGGTAACGTAAGCCCGACCAAATTCGTTGGTAAACTTTTTATCTCTGCCTGATTCTGGCTTTAAAATTCGATAAGAAATTGGTTCGCCAACGGGTGTAATTGGCCCTGGTTTGTAGTAGTTGTTCACAAAACTGTAAAACGAAGCATTGTCTCCACCATCGGCACTTCTGTTCCACCAATTGAAGATGACGTTATTTACAAATCCGAAATCGCCATACATACCCACCGATGGATTACGACTGATGTTTGATGCCCAAAGGTTGCGCATAAAGGTCGAATTTAAACCGCCAATTGTACTTCCAAAGGCGTGATTATAGGTATCAAGCGCTTCAGAGAAAATAGAATTTTGGATGGTTACATTCACCGTTGGAAGCTTTACAGGTTTTGAGCCATCTTTGGCATCATAAACATGGCGATAAATAGACATGTTTTCGTCTAAACCCCAGCTTGCAGAAACGTGATCGATTATAATGTTACCAACCGGATTGCCTCCAATGGCATCATCTCTGCGGGTAACATCCGTAGCGCCACGGCGGAAACGCATGTAACGAATTACCACATCATGTGTGTTGATCCACACCGATTCGCCAGCAATGCAAACGCCATCGCCCGGCGCACTCTGGCCCGCAATGGTAATGTAAGGTGCGCGAATAATGAGCGGGGTTTTGAGCTGGATAATACCCGATACGTTGAAAACAATGATGCGGGCACCTCCCTGTTCACAAGCCTCACGGAGCGTTCCTTTTCCAGCATCATCTAAACTTGTAACAACGTAAACCTTACCGCCCCTACCTCCAAATGAATAGGCACCGCCGCCCTCTGCACCAGGGAAGGCAGCCATTTTGGCTTGAGGCAAATCACTTGGCTTAGCTGCCCATGGAATATAGGGCTTGCCATGCTTAGCTTCCTCATCTACAATGGATTTAACCCTCAAAAACTGAAGTTCAGATTGATCTTCTATGCTTTTTAAAAGAGAGTCTGCTTTCTTTTCCATAGCTTCTGGAATAATTGGGTATTGGGCAAGCACAAGGTTTGCCGAACCTAAAATCGCAATCAGAATTGCAAAAGAAACGTATTTTATCATTTAGTTTGGCTTAACTATGGATACTGGTACAACGCTATTCAAATACACTTCAATGTTCGAATAACCACTTTTGGTGATTTTGGTTGCATCTGATGGATCTTTTGGATTTAAACCATTTTTTATCTCGTAAGCATCTGGCATGCCATCATCATCAGAATCTTTGTAAGGCATACCCTTGTATTCTGGATAGCCGCCAACTTGCGAAATTTCTGTGATAATACCTTGCTTGTAAGAATCTTTTGGCAACCTACGGTGTTCAAATTGAAAAGTAGATGGTTTTGCATCTGGATGAACTTCGATCTTTCCTGTAGTCACTTGCTTCACAATTCGGGCATCAACAGGATCTCTTTTT
Organism: Pedobacter yonginensis; assembly: GCF_003173595.1. Taxonomy (GTDB): domain Bacteria; phylum Bacteroidota; class Bacteroidia; order Sphingobacteriales; family Sphingobacteriaceae; genus Pedobacter; species Pedobacter yonginense. The sequence goes on along the minus strand of NZ_QGNZ01000001.1, from coordinate 648,899 downwards.
GGTAAAGTTGCACCGGCATTTGCCAACACGTAATCTTTTGCTTGTAAAGTTGGTATGATGGTGAGTTTAGGCATTGGAAAAGGCTTGTTTGCTTTCATAGCTGCAAAGTATGGCTTTGCTTGCTCGTATGACATTAAGTTACCTTTCTTATCTTCTACCTGCACGCCGCCATCCCAATTGTTTTGAGTTACTTTTGCATTACCATCAATAATGTTTCCGGCTACATAAGCTCTGCCAAAAACCACGTATGGCAATTTGCTTCTACCAGATTCTGGCTTCAGAATGCGATACGAAATGGCATCTTTTAAATCGGTAACGGGACCTGGTTTGTAAAAATTATTGATGATGTTGTATTGAGCGGTATAATCGCCGCCGTCTGTTGAGCGATTGTTCCAATTGAAGACCACATTATTCGCAAAATTGAAAATACCATTCCATCCGATAGATGGATTTCGGGCACCATTATCTGCCCATAAATTTCTAACAAAGGCACAATTTTCTCCGCCTAGGGTAGAACCAAAAGCATGGTTCCAATAATCTAAAGCTTCAGAAAATATCGAATTTTGAATAGTGATGTTTACCGTTCCTAATTTTTCTTCGGTTTTACCTGTACTGTCGTTATACATATGGCGGTACATAGACATATTTTCATCTAAGCCCCAACTTGCAGAAACGTGGTCGATCATAATATTTCCAACCGGATTTCCGCCAATGGCATCATCACGACGCCCAACGAAAGTTTCACCACGTCTAAACCGCATAAAACGAACAATTACATCATGTGTGTTTAACCATACCGATTCTCCGGCAACACAAACGCCATCGCCCGGAGCGGTTTGCCCAGCAATGGTAATGTACGGTGCACGAATAATTAGCGGCGTTTTTAACCTAATGATACCCGACACGTTGAAAACCACAATTCTGGCTCCACCTTGCTCACATGCATCTCTTAAAGAACCTGGCCCCCTATCATTCAAATTTTTAACCACGATAACCCTACCGCCATGGCCGCCGAAACTATGCGCTCCACCACCTTCAGCACCTGGAAATGCCAATAGCTCAGATTGCGGCAAATCATTAGGCCTGCCAGCCCAGGGAATGTATGGCTTTCCCTGTTGGGCTTCTTTTGCTATAATGGGTTTAGCTTTTTCCCAAGCAATATCTGATTGATAATAAGCTTCTTTCATCATCGAATCGGAAGATTTTTTCACATCTGCGGGAATATTTGGATACTGTGCAAAAGAGTAACTTGCTGAGCATGCCAATACTGTTGTTAAAAACAGATTTAATGTAGTTCTTTTCATTTGTGTTTTGCTCGTTAGGAATGACAAAGATTTTAAGCAGCGATTTCTATGCGACATAAATCTACACATAAAAATAAAAGATTTTGGCTCACTTCTTTTGATATTCCTGGTTATTAATTTTGGTTAGAAAGTATATTATCTTTCAAATTTAATGGCTGAAAAAGGCTATTTATTCTAGAATTTTCTCCAGCTATTGTACAATGTTATCAATTCAAAAAATCAGCTGTAACATTGTAAATTCATTATCACAGCCATGTTACAAGATAGAAATAAAATTCATATATAAATGTAACATTCTTAAATAAAAAAAGGAAGCGATTTCTCGCTTCCTCTAAAACCAAATATAAAAATTAACCAGACGAATGAGCAAACGCCTTAGCTAAGCTCTTGAATACTATTGAAGCGGATCAAACGGCCCACCCCAAGTATTGTTTTGTTGTAAATTAATGTTGTTGTTTATAGCTGCCGTAGGAATGCCATAGAAATAGTTACCAGCTTGGAAATTAATGTTTTGCGTATCCAATACTTTTAAACTTACGGTGAAACTTGTCGTATACAAGTTATCTAACGAAGTAATGGCTGATGCTTCTCTAGTGCCAGCAATATAATCCGTTGCCAATGTACCACTTCTGTTTAATTGAACCACTATTGCATTTCTTCTGGTGCCATTCAGGGTAGATTCTAACAGCTTTCTTCTTCTCAAATCGAAGAATCTTTTCCCTTCAAAAGCAAACTCAATTTGTCTTTCTTTCATGATGGCATTGATTAAGTCAACGCGAGACATACCAGCAGCCAGGCCATATAAACCATCCGTGCCTGCTTCTAATCCTGCCCTTCTTCTAATGGCAATCAAATTGGCGTAAGGCTCATCAGATAAACCTAATTTGTTTAATTCGGCAGCACTTTCTGCTAAATTTAACAATACTTCTGCATAGCGAATCTCAATCCAGTCGGTGCCAATAAATGTACTTGGCGATGCTTTTGTTTCATCTACACCTTTACGTAAATAAAAGCCTGTGTTACTTGCAGCAGTTGGTTCTGTTGTTCTGTTGGTTGTACCAGAAGATGCGCTGAAATAATAATAGGTCCAAACCCTGGCACCATTCATTACACTACCCCAAGTTGCACCGTTGTAGGCTATCGTTGCGTTAAATCGTGGGTCTCTATTTTTGTAGAAGGTTGATAATGAATATGGATATTTAGTAGATGCGCCTGTTCCTGTAGCCGGTTTACCATCTAACATCGGGAAAGCTAAACTCATTTCGTAAGTTGGCGTATATGAACCACTTCCAGAAACCGACCGCGGTCTGGCTGAATTGTCGAATGTGTTGTTGTTTTGATTAATATCTACTGTAGAATTGTTATATCCAGTTACCAATACCGCTTCCGGGTTTAATGGCGCACCTGATGATGTTCCACCTTCGGTTGTCCACATGGTGTAATCAAATTTTGAATACAAGCCGAAACCATTGGCCGATAAGAGCGTTACTGCGGTTTTGTTTGCATCGTAAGCGGCTTGCCATCTGGCAGCATCGTTATTCGGGTTAAACTGTGGACTAGCGTAAGTTAGTAACACACGACCCATAAAGGCTGCCGCGGCACCAGAGGTAATTCTACCATAATCGGCTTGTTTAGGCCATTTTGCTGGTAAATATTTTACGCATGAATCTAAATCTCTTTTTACTTGAGCAAATACTTCGCTGGTTTTGGCACGAGGCGTTAAGGCCAATTGTTTGGCTTCATCGCCAACGGCATTAAGCGGCTCCAATATTAATGGCACACCACCGTACAATTTAGCCAATTCAAAATATCTGTAAGCCCTCCAGAAATAGGCTTGAGCGGCAAATCTGCGTTTCACCGCAAGATCAAGTGTTCCTGCATTTAAATCGCGCAGAAAAGTGTTGATTACCCGTATTTTACCATAGCTGTTGTTGGAGGCATTGGCAACTCCTAAATCGGTTACGCTTTCTATTGTAGCCGTTCCCAAAACGAAAACGTTGCTTCCCTGACCCTCTTCCGTTAAGTTGTAGGTTCCGGCTGAATGTATTGAACCGCCTGTTGTACCAAACCATCCCGGCTGATTTTGACTGTATAAATAATCACAGTTTAATTTTACCGTTGTTGAATCATTAAAAATCTGTTCAGCGGTAAAATTTCCTACATCTGATTTTTCTAAAACTTTTTTGCAATTGGTTAGCGATAAAACAGCTAAGCTAAGTGCAGTTATGACGAATATCTTTTTCATTTTTATAGGTATTAAAAGCCAATATTTAAACCAAACGACCATGTTTTTAGGGTTGGGTAACTGTATAAAGCTGTTTGAAGATCTCTGTATTTACCAGGGTATGGATTAATAAATTGTATCGGATTGGTTGCCACCGCGTAAATCCGAGCGCTGGCCATACCCACTTTGTTTGCAAACTTGGTTGGAATGTTGTAGCTCAAATTTAAACTTGTAACATTAAAACTTGTTGAACGCACCAACCAAAAATCGGTTGTAGTTTCAAAGTTTGTTCTGAAGAATGGATTTGGATAAGCCGCATTCGTGTTGGTTGGCGTCCAGTGATCTACCCAATATGAAGGACGGTTGTTGTAAATTGATGCACCTGTGCCTGCACTCGATTGGTTAGCTGGTTTTAAACCATCAATTGATGTCCAACCACCCCAAGACATACCCATAATTACATTCAATACTAAACCCTTATAACCCAGGCTAAAGTTTAAACCTAAAGCATTGTGGTTGTTTTGTCTGTCTTTGATAAAATACTGATCTTTCTTGTCTGTACTAATGATACCATCGCCGTTCACATCCTCATAGTTAATCATACCCGGTTGAAGTGCTTGACCGAATATTTTAACGTTTTGAGCACCGCCCGCTGCTGCAGCTCTTTGTGCGATAATGGCATCTGCGTCGGCTTGAGTTCTGATGATACCCAATGATTTATAGCCGAATATACCCAAATCTGACGATCTGCCTGTCACATCTTCAATAGTGCCTACAATTGCAGCAGATTGATCTACTTTTAGCATTTTGTTATCCATCCAAGTGTAAAACGGACTGAAGCTATAGGTAAAGTCTTTTCCGATTTTATCTCTCCACGCCAGTGAGAATTCGTAACCAAAAGTATTGGCGTTAGTGTAATTTTCTGTTGGTGTACTTGCACCAATTGTTGCCGGAACAGATGAACTTAGTGAGGTTAAAATATCTGTACCATGGTTCCAATAATATTCTCCTGTAAATGATAAGCGATTTTTTAAGAAAGCCATATCCACACCATAAGAAGTTTTAAGCTCTTTATTCCAAGTTACATCGGCATTAGGGATAGCTAAATTTGGTTTAATGGCGATGGTTCTATTATCGTTTCCATTAAAAACCGCTCCACCAGCACTACCTGTACCTAAGTTATAGTTGGCTAAATATTGGTAAGCTTTGGTGTTATCCACACCAGATAAACCGAATGATGCTCTGAATTTTAATAAATCGATCCATTTAAAGTTATCAGCAATGAAAGATTCCTTAGATGCCACCCATCCAACTGATGCTGCTGGGAAGTTACCCCAGTTATTGCCTGGCGCAAATCTCGAACTACCATCTCTTCTGAAAATAAATTGGAACAAATACTTCTGATCGTAATCGTAATTCAATCTAGAAATGAAAGATTGAAAACCAAAAGTGCTCACTGCTGATGATTGATTAGAACTTGATGCCCCTACCGCGAAGGATTGATAATCTAAAGCGCCAGCTACTAAACCTGTTGCCTCAGCATTTACACTTTCGCTATATTGTTCCCTTTGTTCAAATAAGGCTATGGCAGAAACGCTGTGTTTACCAAATGTGCGGTTGTAAGTTAAACCTCCATTTACCTGATAAGAATCTGCAAATGTAGGGGTTAAACGAACCTTATCGCCATTTAATACGTTGAAAGTACCCGTTAGTGCACCACCTGGGATGTGACTATTTGCACCTGTACCCGCATATTTGTAATAAACAAAGGATGTACCGAATTGCTTATTATTTGCTGCATTTAAGTTTTTATTAAATGTAGCGGTTGCCATTAAACCCTTAATGCCCGGTATTTCATAAGTAACCTTTGTTAAAATATTGGTTGAAGTATTGGTACCACCTGTGTAGTTGTTAGAATTTTGGATTTGGAAGAAGTTGATGTTATCATTACCCCCCGTATTACTGCCTCCAATTACAACTGGGTTGCCATTGATGAAATATTCTTGCCAAGGCTGAACGTTTTGTAAAGATGCTGCATCATTGTCCAAATTTTCAGATGTGCTGGTTAGTTTATACCAATAACTTCTAGAGTAACCTACATTGGTGTTTAGAGATAATGAGGTAACCAAACCTTTAGCTGGTTTTGCTTCAACCGAAGCCCTTAAACCATATTTGTGTGAGTTGATACCTTTAAAGTTACTGTTTTGGTTTACAAAATCGCCACCAATAAAATAAGTTACCTTATCTGTACCACCACTAATGTTTGCTGCTGTACGCCAAACGTAAGCCGGACCAAAAGCATCATCAAAATAATTATGACTGTTTCTCGAGAAGTAATCCAATTCATCTGGTGTGTACCAAGCTGCCGTTCTGGTATTTGCAGGTACGCCTGCCGTTACTAAGTAACCATCCGCATTGATAAATTTATCAACGGGTACACCAGGTACGGTTTGGATATAGGCAGATGCATTGGTATAATCGTTAGAAAAGGCCGCCAACTCGCTAGAGTTCATAAATTTAGGCATGATGGTAGCGGTTGAAACCCCTAATGAGTTACTGATGCTAAATTTTGGCGCACCGATTTTTCCTTTTTTAGTGCGAATCATAACCACCCCATTGGCACCTTGAATACCGAAAATGGCTGCTTCAGCATCTTTCAAAATCGTAACACTTTCTACCTCATTAATATCTAAATTATCGAAATCGGCTTGTGTTCTTATGATATCATCAATAACGAACAAAGGATTGGTGCCTTGTCCACCATCTTTAGCAAAAACCACAGGATTACGAATGGTGATTGTAGTTCCCTGTCCTGGTCTTTGTGCTCCACCAGAAACACTTAAACCTGGAGTTGTCCCTTTTAAGGCAGATGTAATGTTTAATGCTGGAATATCTTCTACCGTTTTTAAATCTGGTGATGACACCGACCCAGTTAAGGAAATTCTTTTTTGAGTACCGTAACCTACAATTACCACATCATCCAAGTTCTTGTTATCAGGAACCAATCTAATATTTATGGTTGATTGTGTGCCTACCGGTACTTGTTGTCTGATAAAACCAATGTAAGAAAACACCAAAACATCCGAATTGGATTTTACCTGTATGGTATAAACTCCATCGGCATTGGTACTTACGTTACTCGGAATCCCTTTGAGGCTAACGTTAACCCCTGGTATTCCGGAACCATCCGATTGATCTACAACTTTACCCGTAACCTTTCGGTCTTGTGCAAAGAGGACTGTACTTACCAGTAACATTACCAGTAAAGACAATGAAATTTTGCGTAAAAATTTTAAGTTCATATTTATTATTTGGTTAGTTTTTAATCGATTTTACTCCTATCTAATTCGGGGAAATTGCTAAAAGTTTGTTCGTAATTGGGATGACAATTCCGGTTGGGTGACTAGCAATTGCACTGAAAATTTTATGTTTTAAAAAAATTTTGTTCGTGTAGAAGAGGAAGCGCAGCAGTTTCATGCGAAAAACCTTTAGCGATTTTATGATAAAGATGGCTCATCTATCTAATTAGTTTGTTTATATGTTGGTTAGAAAGTATATTAAATACTTCTTTAATTTAAAAAATGATGCATCAAGAGCGCTCAGTTACCTTTTTACATACCTTGTTGCCAATGAAAGCAAAGGGGTACAAGCTCAATAAATCATTCCTTTAAAATCATTACAATATAAATATAAAATTCATATATAAATACAATATTCTTAAATAAAAAATGTTAAAAAAATTTGATGGAATATTAGGCCCATTTTCCACCAAATTTATAGGCTATTTCGATGGGGCGGCAGCTTTCCTTCGTTTTTCCCATTCTATCCCTTCTTTTTTCAAATCGTAACCTTGAGCAGATAAGTAATTGTTGATTCTACCTTTGTACTTGCCAAACCATGCATGTTTCTTATCTGATGATTCTGCATCAATGGCATGCTCTCTTGCTTCTACCAACCAAAGGTAAATTTGCTTTTTTTGAACTTCAGTTAAGGTTAAAATTTCTTCCTGATAAGCTTTGTAGGTAATTGGAAGAATATTGTAAGTCATGCCGTTTTTTACCAATTCGATTTGATCTTGAGTGAGTTTAGACTCCAGTTTACCGATGTATTTTTTATGGAGCTTTGCCAAACTCCCCTCTACCATTCGGTTTTCTTTTGCAATAGCCGAGTCTCTTTCTGCTTTATTGTCTTTGTTTCTTTCTTTGATGTCTTTTAATTTCAAATCGCGTTCGGCATAAACATCATTTAGGTTACTGTATTGGTCTCTAATGATGTTTCTAACTTGCTCTACCTTTTTCGCATCAGCTATACCAATATTTGCCACAATTTTATCGGCCCTTTCGGCGATGACTTTCGTATAGGCTAACTTTTCTTCTGCGGTTTTATCTTGCGCAAAGGTTGAGCTTAGTGTTGAGCACGTTAAAAAAAGAATGAATAGGGATAATTTCATTTTTTATGTTTTTAATTTGAATTGCTTTTTTTAAATAAATTAACATCTCCACAGAAATGTACTTTTAGGCCAAGTTCATCCATTGCTGCCGCTTTTATTCTGCAAGCTTCGTGTGCATTTGCTTCATAATGAGTGTACACCACCTGAATATGGTTGGCCTTATGTCTGGCCATCATTTGATCTCGACTAACCCCTCTCAAAACGGCGTGCATAATCGGCCATTCTGGTGTGGTCAAATTCCATCTTCTATTGGTTTCTTTCTCGGGCAATGCAACCACCTCACCTACGCCAATATCGCAATGTAGCTCATTTTCCATGATATACACCCGGCTCCAAACAATAAAGCCTGGTTTGCTTACCCCTTTTAATGAGCCCCCACCTAAACGAAAATACATAGCGGGCTGTCTATCGCTGCTTGCCCCTTCATAACCATTTATAAAATGGGCAGGTGGCGCGGCACCGGAAATTAAAAATAACCACACAAAATCGTCGATTCCCTCGCCTTTATAATGTTCACCCCAACGAATATCGTGTAAGGTGTTTTCGCCTGTCATGCCCAACTCATTCCATAAATGATAGGTTACAAGTGCATCTAAACCTGCACATTCATCAACCTCATTAAAATGTGGAAGCGCCTTTTTAGCATATAATTCTTTACCAGTTTTTGAATAAACAGGTGGGCGATCTTGATTATTTAATAAACCTTCAACCAAATCGCTGGCCACCGTTAAATCTTTCAAACCTTGTTGATATTGAATGCCAATGGTATCGCAACTAAAATCATTGGCAATGCGCAATGCAGAAATGTACATTTTGCATTGTTCTAGCGTTTGTTGCTTGGTGAGCTCAGTTTCATCATGGGTTCCCCAATTAAAAGTCATGCCTTTATTCAGCAACCAATCTAAAACGGCTTGGGCTTCGGTATCAGTTACCTGAAGCATTCCTGCATATAAAGCAGATTGACTTAAGCGTTCTTTAAAAAAACCAGTTTTGTGCAACAATTCATCTGGAATGATAGCATTGTACATTCCCATACAGCCTTCATCAAAAACACCCATAATTACTTTACGTGCCTTTAATTTACGGGCAAAGGTTCTGCCTAATTTTTCATCGGCTAAAGGAATTTTATTTAAGGAAAAACTTTTAACATGACTTTGATCGTAGGTGATTTTACCAAGCGAAAGCCATTCTTCTAAGCCTTTTGTAAAGAAATCATCTGTAAAATCTTCGCTCCAAAGGGTGCTGTATATAATTTCGGCTTTGGTTAAGCAACCGTTAAGATTTAACATACCCACCAAGCCAGGCCATTGGCCGCTCCAATTTGCAACAGTTAATATTGGGCCTTTGTGTGTAGTTAAGCCTGCAAGTACATGGTGAGAGTATTGCCAAACGCTTTCTGCAACAATAATGGGCAGGTGGGGATCAATCGTATTGAAAACATCCATACCCATTCTTTGCGAATCTATAAACCCGTGTTTTTTAATGGAATCGTATGGGTGAGCACGCTTAACACTGTAGCCCAATTTCTCGATGGCCTGTGTTAATTTATGCTCCATTTGCACCTGCGCCTCCCAGCAATTTTGATTGGCTGAAAGTCGAAGATCTCCACTAGAAACGAATACAATTTGCGTTGGATTAGTGCGACTCATAATTCATTAATAAACAAATTATTTCTATATAAATAATTTGTCGGTTTATATTTTGGTTATTGCCTAACAGGCCATATACAAAACTCAGCAATCAAAAACGTTAATTACTAATAGTTTTTAGCAAATTAATATAGGATATTATCCTATTATACCCTAACTTTAAGCACTCAATAGTTATGATTTGCCAAACATAATGTTGTAGCCCCTAACCAAATATTTGTACTGAATCATGAAACCGCATTTTCATAAAGTTCCTGTCACGCTTCAAAGTTCATTTAGTATTCGCCATGATATTAAGCCAGATTTCGGCAACATTTGGCATTACCACCCAGAGTTGGAGTTGCACTATGTTATTAAGGGTGAAGGCGTGCGATTTATTGGCGACAACATCAGCAATTTTGAACCAGATGAAATGGTTTTGCTTGGCGAGAATTTACCACATACCTGGCGTTGCAAAGACGAATACTTTCAAGGAAATCCCGATTTAAATACTGAAGCCATGGTGATTCATTTTTTACCCGATTGCCTAGGTAAATATTTATTAAACCTGCCCGAAGCCTACTTAATTCCTAAATTATTTGAAAAGGCAAAAAGCGGAATGGTGATTAAGGGAAAGGCAAAAGATAAATTGGTTGATTTAATGAGAAATGCCGTTGATGCCACAAATCTCGATCGGATTATTATTCTTTTATCCATCCTTAAAACCCTAGCCGAAACCGATGAATATGATTCCATCGTAACCAGTAAAAATACGTTTTATCAATCTAACGAATCGGAAACCCTGCGGATTAACAAGATATGTAACTACACCTTAAGCAATTACAAAAAGGATATTACGCTGGATGAAGTTGCATCCCTAAGCAATTTAAGCGTGACCTCTTTTTGCAGGTATTTTAAATTAATGACGAAAAAAACCTTTTATGATTTTCTAATCGAAATTAGGGTAAGCCATGCGTGCAGATTTTTAATCGAAAACAAACTGCCAACTGAAATGATTTGCTTTGATTGTGGTTTTAACAATGTATCTAACTTTTACCGCCACTTTAAAAAAGTAACCGGAATGACTCCGTTAGATTATAAAAGAAAGTATCTGAATTAATAATCATTAGGTTAACTCTTCAACAGCAGTCTTGCCGCTTTGCATAGTTTTGTAATTCTTCAATTCCCTTAGATAAAAACCTGAATATTCAAATCGCTCCTTAAGGCCGCATAATCTTCAAATAATTGTTCTACTTCTTTAACAACAGTCGGCGTAAAAGCACCTACCTCCCGACGCGTAAAAGTAGAGATGTTTAGGCCCCTCTTTTGCAAGAAATATTTCGATACAATGGGATAAACGTTGTGCATCACATCCATGTTGTCAATTAGAAATTGTTGCACAAGCTGCACTTCTTCTGTTAAACTTTCATCGTTGTAATGATCGCAAAGCCAAACAATTAGCTCGGGAAAATAATTGCCTTGAATGCAAGATAAACCAGATGAGCCTGCCTTTAGTGATTCTACCGCATGAACAATGTAAGCATCATACAATCCAAAGGCATAATTTTCAGTCAACTTAAGTTTTTGCTTAATCTGTGCTAAATCCAAACAGGTATCTTTGTGGTAAATTACGCGTCCGGTTGAAACAAAACTTTCAAGTTGCGTTGGTTTTAACACCCTTTTGTAGGGCACAGGGCATTCATAAAAACCGATTGGAATTTCATTCGTTTGATTTAATAAATTGAAAACCCGATCATTAAACACATCATCGCTCTCCTTTTCATCGGCAAGCAAGCTCGTAATGGCAATAACGGCTTCCACACCTTCATCGCTAACGGCTTTTACAAAATCGGCTTGCTTTGAAATTGCGCCACCAAAAGTACCCGTAGCCACCACAGGAACTGCACCATTAACCACTTTGATCACGTGCCTAATGGCTTGGATGCGCTCCTGATCTGTGAGTTCGAACATTTCGCTCGACAAACAATTCGCAAACAAACCCGACGAACCTGCTTGTAAATAAATTTCTGTTAGCTGTGTTAATGCTGGATAATCTATATTTCCGTTGCTTAAAAAAGGCGTAAGCATAACCGGGATGAACCCTTTTTGTGAGTTTTCCATTTGTAAATGATGGGATAAATTTTAGTTAAATGACTATCTGAATGTGCCTAGAATGAAGCTAATTCGCTGTTTTAAGTTTTCTATTTTTAATTTTTGTCAGAAAAATTCCGGTTAAAAATATGGTTAAGGTGCCCACCACGATAATCATATTTTTGTGCAAGGGATTTCTAAAAACTTCGTATTCTGGAGGCAGAAGCGAAGAAAAAGTCATCCATATAATCACGGCAATACCAATTATGGTTGCGGTGATGGCCTCATGGTTTTTGGTTTGCCTACTGATGATGCCCAATAGAAACATGCCCAACATCCCTGCGGCAAAAATGCCCGAAAGTTCCCACCAAACGTCTAAAATACTTTTCACGCCAATCATCGCGATGCCAGCAATCATCCCAAGTAAGCCAAATACAATGGTTGCCAAGTGTAACAGTGACAGATTTTGCTTTTCGGTTACATCGGGCTTAATGTATCTTTTATAAATATCAACTGAAAAAACAGTTGCTGAAGCATTCATTCCAGAGCTTATGGTGCTCATTGCCGCAGATAAAATAGCTGAAACAATTAAGCCAACCAAGCCTATCGGAATCTTCGTGACCATGAAATGGGGCATAATTTTATCGCCATAATCTGCTGGTTGTAAGGTTCTTTCTAAATTTAACACTTGTGTGGCCGAGCTGTTAATCGGCAATCGCTCTAAAGCCACCTGATGTTTGATGGATTGCACCAAATCTGGATTCACATCATAGTACGCATACAAACAAGATCCTATAATAAAAAACAGTAAGGATGCAGGTACATATAAATACACACAAAGCCAAATGGATTTTGATGCAGCTTTACTCGATGAAGCCGTGTGGTACCGTTGGATGTAGTTTTGATCCATCCCAAAATTGTTTAGGTTGATGAAAAAACCATACAGCAACACTACCCAAAAGGATGAATTTATAAAATCGAATTTAAAACTACCCAAGCTAAATTTGTGTGCAGACTGACCAATGTCAACAATTTTTGAGACCCCACCTGGCATATTGGTAACAATGAGGTAAAGGATAAGCAAGGCACCAAATGTTTTAACAACGGCTTGCACTACTTCTGTCCATATTACCGCTTCAATTCCTCCTAAAACGGTGTAAATAATGATACAGATGCCCATTACAATCATAATCATCTGCATGGAATATCCTGTGAGGGCTTGCAAACTTAGTGCGATACCAAAAAAGATAGATCCCATTCTGGCCAATTGAGTAAGCAGAAAACAGATTACGGCATATACCCTAGCCCATGCTCCAAATCGTTTTTCTAAATGGGTATAAGCAGAAATTTCACCTGTATTTCTATAAAATGGCACAAAGTATTTTGAGGCAATCCACGCGGCTAGTGGCATCGAGATGCTAAAAACAAATGCATTCCAATTTCCACCGAAAGCTTTTCCAGGTACGCCAAGAAAGGTGTTGCTGCTTAAAAATGTTGCGTAAATAGATAATCCTATTGCCCATCCGGGAATGAGGCCCGAAGCTTTTGTAAATTGCTCGGAATTTTTATTTTTTCTAGAAAAATAAACGCCAACCAATATCATTCCAACAAGGTAAATGAAGATAATCGCAAGATCGAGAATAGGAAGACCTTTCATTAGTTGTTGGCTCGTGTATTAATTTGGTTAAAACAAATATGCATGTCTAAATTGCAGCATTCATATAAGATTTTGGCTACATATTATACCATCTTATCTTATTGAACATCCAAAGCATCTATGGTTAAACCTCTACTGTTTTCTGCAATGATGCTTAGTTTGTAAGTTCCGGCATTAATCATACTTCCAGTGTTGGTATTTAGATAATTCCATTTACCCGCTTTGGTTGGGGTGAAAATTGCCTTTTCAGTTTTCATTAGCGTTCCATCTGCCACTCTAAATTCGATCATAGCGGTTAAATTCTGTTCAAAAGGATTGTGGTACTTTAACGTAAGTGAATAAGTGTCCGCCACGCCTACCGATAAGCTAAATTCTAGCGCATCTCCAAAGGTACTCTTGAAAGTTACCCTTGGCTTTCCCATTAAATCTTCCTTTACAATATTATTCCCTTTTAGAGTAGCATCTGTGGCTTTGTAAGTTGTGAGTGTTTTTAAATCGTAAGCGGGTTGCAAATTGCTTGGTGGAATAACGACCACTGTTGCAACATCCTTATCTACAAGCACTTGATCGCCTTTTTGATGCCTTTTCCGATAAACCTCGAAAGTTTTGCCCAATCCATTTGAGATTTGAGTTTTCGTATCTTCATAACTTTTTGGAATCGTGGCATTATTCGTATCTAAAGCAATAAACACATCTGCTTCTTGGTTCATCTTGAATGAAACTTCGCCATGTTTAGCACGCATTTGAATCCATTCTGCACCATAAAAATTGGTAGGTAATGCGGTAAATTCTGCCAAACCATTTTGATATTGCCTATCCCCTATATCCATCCAGCTGCTCACTTTATATTCATCACTTTGCGCTGCGTTTATGATGGAGTTGCGCTGCGTGCCAATCTTAATGTTTTGGTTTAGCGTACTAATTGCAATTGCTGATATAATGGCCTGCCCTGCTTTTACTTGCGGAAAGGAAATCACCAACTCACCCGCTTTGCTGTACACCTTTACAGTTTTTTTCAATACCTTGTTGGTACCCACTTCCTTCCAAATGTCCAAATCTTGAATGACGGTCTTGTTGTTTATGGCTACATCAAATAAACGCATTTTCTCTGCGTTTAAACCGCCTCCAAGGCCCAACCAAGGCTCGGTAAAATACAATTCTACCATGTATTCTCCATCTGCGGGAATCGGGAAATGAAACTTTAATTGATCTCTTCCATACCGAAACGATTGCATTAATTTCCAGTCTGAAGTGCCATCGATGGGAGCAAAAGTTCGCCGTTGACTGGCAAAGAAAGTTGGAACCCCTGGAAATGTCGAAGTCCAAGAGCTAGAGCCGTAGTTTTTGTTTTCGGGGTTTAGCTGTTGATCTGCCGACCAAACCTCTCCATATTCATCCGTGTAGTCTGGGCCTCCACAATTTAATCGATACAAGTAGTTTCGATTATTTTGGGCCTCAAGTATATTGGTTTGATGAACTAAACGACCAAAATTTGGTGCTTTTGGTAGGCCATTCAACACAACAACATCTTTGGCAACCGCTTTTCCGTTTACATAACCAATTGCATAGAGTACATTGTATTGAATATCAGGCTTATCCCATTGAAAATGACTCCCAATGCCCTTTTTGGTTTTCTTGCCCAGAGATTTACCATCCATGTCATTAAAAAGCTCCACCTCATCACAATTAGAATACACCACAACGCTGTCTTTTATTCCTGTAGTTGACCATCGATTTGGCCATGTATGAGAAACGATATAAACCATAGGTGCGGATTGTTTGGGCGCAAAATTGCTCCTAAACATATAATATACATCAGTTGGTTCCTCCCAAGGCGTAATCATGCCCTTATAATTTACAGGTCCTACCCGGTCTAAATCCCTCAATCCCTCGCCACCCTGCACCCGCCCTGGGTTATCATGTGAGCTGTAGAGCCAAAAAAAGTGTCCTGCCGTTTCATTTTTAACAGAATCGGCTAAACGCACTTTGGTTTCCATCAAATCAGCCATACTGTTTTCTGTGTAACCTTTTTCTGTTGCAGTCAAGCTATGGAGATCGAGCGTACGCCAGGCCCCGTACTCGCCTACCAGAACCTGTCTTTTTAAATCCTCACCATAAGTTAACGGATTGCCGCCATAAGTTCCCGTCCAGTTTTGTGGTACATCCCAATCGGTACCTTTACCGCCGTTACAGGTGGTTACCTTCCGTTGCGATGAGGCCGTTGGATCTAGTTTTCTGATTAATTCGGTGCATTCTTTTGCAAAATCTTCTGGTAGAGTACTCTCATTTTCTAAACCCCATAACACCACCGCCGGACTATTTCTGCGCTCTTTAACCCAATCGGTTAATAGTGATTTGAAATTCTTTCTAAATTCTGGTGTATCGTACCAAATGTGCGCCGCCATTTGCGTCCAACAGAGGATGCCCATCTGGTCCCAATAATCAGAATACAGCAAATTATGGGGTTGATGCGCATCGCGAAAGGCGTTAAAACCTGTTGATTTAACTTGCATTACACGCGATCGGATTTGTTCGTTGCTAAAGGCATGGCTCTGCCCAATTAAATGTTCATACTCTGCAATGCCATTTATAAAAACCGGTTTTCCATTTAAAAGAAACACCTTCTGACTGGCTTTATCGCCTATGGGCCAACTAATCCAACGTATTCCGTAAGGCGTTTTTAGCTCATCAACCAATTTCCCCTGCTCTAAAATGGTGGTTTTTAGGGTGTACAAGTATGGGTTTTCTAACGACCAAAGTTTGGGATTGTTAATTTTAGGCGTTTGCTTGGTAAATACCTTTTCCTCTCCTGCGGATAAGGTTTCTGCCTGTTTGAGTTCAAGAATCAGTTTTCCTTCACGATCCAACAATTGGCTACGCACCACAATGTTTTTGCTTTTGGAACTGTAATTTTTTAATGTGGTTTCGATTTTCAACACAGCAGATTGAGCCGAAATTTTATCGTCATTCCAAATGTGTACGCCAAAAGGCTCAATTCTGGTTTCATTTGTCACCATTAAATGAACCGGTCTGAAAATACCCATCGGTTGAGAGCCTTCGGAAAAACCTCTTTCGGTAGAGCATCCCCCATCAACCCAAGGCAAATCTTGAATATTTGCAGGATGGTCGGCCCGTACCGCCAACACATTCTCTTGATTGTTAACTTTTATCGCGGCTGTAACATCTAAGGTAAAAGTGGTGCGCCCGCCGGCATGACAACCCACCTTTTTGCCATTGAGCCAGATGGTTGCGTAAGAACCAACGCCTTCAAAATACAGGAAAAAGCGTTTTCCAAGCCTTTTTTCATTACTTTTAAAGGTTTTTCTATACCAAGCGTAGCCATGTTTATTGCCATGAAGTTTGCGTTGGTAGCCTTCGTACTGATCCCAGTTGTGGGGTACGTTCACGGTTTTCCATTTCGAAACATTATATTTTTCGGCTTGAAAGCCATCAAAAGCATGGATGCTACTTTCATCGGCTGTGGTTTGCCAATTTGCATTTAACAAAATATCCTTTCTTACAGAAGTTTGAGCCGACAGATTTTTGAATGGTGCCAGGCAAAGCAAAGTGAAAAAAACGCTTAAAAAATTCCTCATAATACTTTCAAATCGCTACTCACCTTATAAATGCCCCCTACTTTGGTATCGATGCTAATGGCTTGGTTTTTATACTTAATTTTACATACACCACCTGCTTTTGATTTCACCTCTAGTCCAGTTAATCTTCCTTTATCCCAATTGATGTTCAGCTCAAAACCACCTCTTGCACACAAACCTTTGATTTCGCCAAAGGGTAAATCGCTTGGTAAGGCAGGCAAAAGATCCAAATAGCCTTGGTGACTTTGTACAATCATTTCTGCAAGGCCTGCCGAGCCACCAAAATTCCCATCAATTTGAAAAGGCGGATGGGCATCGAATAAGTTTAGATAAGATCCTGAACCATTTCCGGCGGGCTTCATCAATAATTTAACCAATTTCATGGCATGATCACCATCTTTAAATCTGGCCCAAAAATTTATTTTCCAAGCCAAACTCCAGCCCGTTGCATCATCACCCCGATATATTAAAGATTGCTTTGCCGCTTGCATCATTTTAGCATCTCCATCCCAAGTGATGTCATTTCCAGGGAAAACACCCCACAAATGCGACACGTGGCGATGCTTGTTGGTGGTATCGTCTATATCCTGCAACCATTCTTGCAACTGACCAAACTTGCCGATTTGGTTGGGTGCGAGCTGTTGCAGTTTGGTAATTAAGTTTTTCCTGAACGCTTCATCTTTACCTAGCACTTTTGAGGCTTCGATACAATTTTTAAAAAGCGATCTGATGATTTGATGATCCATTGTTGGCCCTGCAACCAAACCACCATTTTCTGGCGAATTGGATGGTGTGCTAATTAACCAACCTGTTTTTGGGTCTTTAACCAGAAAATCCATAAAAAACATTGCGGCGCCTTTCATTAATGGATAGCCTTCCGTTTCTAAAAAAGCTTTGTCTTTAGTAAATAAATAATGTTCCCAAAGGTGTGTGCTTAGCCATCCTGCACCAGAAACCCAAATGCCATGATTTGAGGCATTTATAGGTGCTGTAGCATTCCATATATCGGTATTGTGGTGTAAAACCCAGCCTCGGGCATTGTAATAGTCTTTGGCCGTTTCTTGCCCAGACCTAGATAAACCCTCAATTTTTTTGAAAAGCGGATCGTTTAGGGCCGATAAATTTAAAACCTCAGTAGGCCAATAATTCATTTCCAAGTTGATGTTGGTGGTGTATTTGCTGCCCCAGGGCGGGCTGAGCAAATCATTCCAAATGCCTTGTAAATTAGCGGGTTGGGTGCCCGGTCGGGAACTGGAGATTAACAAATAACGCCCATACTGCATATACAAGCCAGCAAAGGCGGCGTCATGTGAAGTGGCAAACTTTTCCAATCGTTCATCAGTTGGCAAATTTTCATTTTCTGATGCACCAAAATTTACGCTAAAGCTATTGTAATACGATTGATATTCTTTAATATGATCGGCTTTAACAACTGCGTAGCTTTTGTCTTTCAATCCAACCAATGCCTTAACATTTGCAAGATCAGGATTACCCGAAACATCTTTTGCATCGATAAAATTCGTTCCGGCGGTTAAATAGAGCGTTACTTCATCGGCCCGGTTGATGCTGATTTTCTGATTAACGATGCTTACCGTGCCACCTTTAAGCACAGCAGTTAATCTCGCTACACCTTTTAATGCGCCATCTTTTACCTCGACATTAAGAGCCAAGCTATGATTATCAGAGACCTGGACAACAGATTTTCGGTGGACACTAGCAAGTTCAGCATCAAAACTAATGGAAGCCAACTTATTCGATGACAAACGGATGACAATAGCTTGGTTGGGTGCACTTGCAAAATATTCTCGCACGTAGGTTACGCCGCCCAAATCAAATGAAGTTTGAGCAATGGCCGTGCTTAAATCCAAACTTCGTTTGTAATTGGATATGGGCAATTTGGGTTGCTTGAAATACAGCTTAACATCGCCAAAAGGCTGGTAACTGGCTTGGTATTGTGCCACTTCTGGCGGATCTTCGTTTTGAATTTTATATTTCCAAGCCTTCACCAAAGAAATGCCCTGATCGATGCTTTGCCCCTCAGGATAAATACCGATTTTCTTTGTTTTGTCTTTATAGCCAGCAAGGCCACCTTTATCAAAGTAGTTTAAAACCTGAATGGCAATCGTATTTAATCCCTTTTTAAGCAGTTTTGCAGGAATGGTGTATTTTCTTGGTTCGTTGCCATCTGTATTGCCAACCAATTGTCCGTTGATATAAGTAAAATCCTGATCTCGGATTCGGTTCAAATCCAGCACTAGATTTTTGCCCAGCCAGCTTTCTGGAACATCGAAAGTGGTTCTAAACCAAACAGCGCCATCCAAATTGGCTAAGCCTACAGCTTCCCAACCCTCATACGAAGGAACCTGAATCGTTTTCCAGTCTCGATCATCGTATTGCGCTAAAGCCGCATTTCCTACCATCCCCTTACGCGAATGCATCTCCTCGACCCATTTTTTACGATCTCCAGTTTCACTCAAAAGACCCATAAATTGTTGCTGAGCAAGATCTTCGGCTTCTTTTTGTTTCCCTTCGAAGAGTAATTTTCTAATTTGAGGCAGATAAGCGGAGGCACCTTTTTTGTTATAATTTCTCGGTTTACCGCTCCAAAGCGTTTCTTCGTTAAACTGAATATGATCTACACTTGGCCCCGCAAAAATCATAGCGCCCAAACGCCCATTTCCAATCGGAAGTGCATCTGTCCACTTTTGTGCTGGCTTATTGTACCACAAATGGTTGTTTTGGGCTAAGGCCGTTGCACAAGCCAAACCCAACAGAAATAAAAGAGAAAAATACTTCGAAGTTAGGTTTGGCATAGTGTATATTACATTTAAATATTATTGACCTTTATCTCCAGAAATGACATCGATATTCTCAAAAACATCTTTCTCCTTGCGGATGCCTACTCTCGTGTTTCTGAAATTATTGTTGCCGATGGCGATGTTCTTGGTACCTGCGCCACTTAAACGCATATAAATAGAAGTACCAATTACTGGGAACGCATTGTATAAAAACAAATCGCTTACATTTTTTAAATCTACAATCGGAACGTTTGGATGTGGTTTATAGCTTTTAAAGCCATTGATGGTTAAGTTATTAACCCTTGTAGCGGTAATGGATGGTCCAGTTTCAGTATTCACCTGTACATTTTGAAACTCAATTTTATTAGAAAAAGCAATATTGAAACCGGTTTTAGCTTCCATATTTATATTTGTAAAGGTGATGTTCTCAATAGGCATTTCCTCTAGCCCATTCAAATATCCAGCCTGATTTACCTGTCCGGTGATGTTACTAAAATGAATATTTCTAAATTTTGGCGTACGCTCTGATACCTTTTCTACATTGGTTTTGGCATACTGCATATCCAATACAATCGCTTGTAAACCAATGTTTTTCATTACAATATTGTCAACACGAATCTCCTCTACTATGCCACCTCTACCCCGTGCCGTTTTTATGCGGATGCCCCGATCGGTACCATCAAAAACACAGTTAGAGATTACAATCTTTCTTACATCACCGCTCATCTCACTGCCTATAACCACGCCTCCATGCCCAGAAAGCATGGTGCAATTGGTAATCGTATAATTTTCTGCCGGAACAGCCATTTTTCTTCCCGGTTCATCCTTACCCGATTTTATGGTAATGCAATCGTCCCCTACACTGATGTGGCAATCTGAAATGTGCACATTTTTACAAGATTCTGGATTGATTCCATCCGTATTTGGCGACGGTGGGTTGTTAATCGTTACCGCATGGATGGTTACATTTTCGCAAAATTCGGGGTTAATGGTCCAAAATGGCGAGTTACGAATGCTGATGCCATCTATCAAAACATTTTTGCAAAACATAGGCTGTATAAACGGCGGACGAAGAAATCCACGTTTCATTTGCTTGGCATCATCAGGTAAAAGAATATTTTGATTTTGTTGATCGAAGGTTAACTGCCACTTGCTTCTCGGTTGATCTTCTTTATAGCCCTCTACAAAATTCCACCATTTTTCACCATGTCCATCTATCAAGCCACGCCCCATAATGGCAATGTTTTCAGCTTCGTACGCATAAAACAGTGGCGAGAAGCTCGTTACATCCACGCCTTCGTACCTGCTCTTAACCATAGGTAAATAATCATCAAAATTATCGCTAAAATGAAGTTCGGCGCCTGCATCAATTAAAATGGTAATGTTACTTTTAAGCTGAATGGGGCCCGTTAAATATTTACCGGATGGAAAATAAATGGTTCCGCCGCCCACCTTCACGGCGGCATCTATTGCTTTTTTAATGGCCTGGGTTGCCAGTTTACTACTGTCGTTCTTGGCACCAAATTTCAGCACATTAAAGTAAGACTGTGCGCCTGCATTTAAATGGGACAATAGCAACACGCAAAAGGCGACAAAAATTTTAATGCCAATGGGCAATTTGGGAGATTTCATGTAAGCTTAAAAAAGATGATTACTAATTCATTGGAACACGAACAGGCTTCAGTTCTTTTGCTTGATAAATCTGTTTGCCATCAACATAAATTAGGAAACCCTTACCCTTGTTGTACTTTTTACCAGTCTTGTCCCAAATCAAAGTTATCGTTTTATCATGATAAGATAAATGATCTAATGCAAACCAGTCCCATTTTCCTTTCGGAATTAATGGAAAAAGCTCTAAAATATTGTCGGCACGAGGTTTAAAACCAATTAAATCGTTAATAATTAAATCGTTAAAAGTAGAATGATTGTAAAAACTGCTCCTCGGATTGTCGCCTTTTAGCCATTCTCCAGTTTTTTCGTCTTGATATTCACCAATATAAGGTTTGCCATTTTTAATATGCGATGCGGCATATTGATGAAGTTCTTGATAAAAGATTTCTGATGTCATTTTACCGTGATTTTTGTAGTTAACCAATAAATTCGACAATCCCTTTAGAGTTTGGGCGCTTGCAAATGGCCATAAAGCTCCATCCCATTCGCAACTGTGGCCACTTCCACGTGTTCTAAAAGTTGGGTTTCTACGTTCGGCCGTGGTTAAGCCCCATGGCGCTTTGAACCCTGCGGTATCCAATAATTGATTCCAAGCTTTGGCGTATTTAGGGGCATCATCTGGCAAATTAAATTCCCAGGGAATAAAACCAATTGCCTCCCGAACATTTGCCAAGCCACCTTTTTGAAGCTTCGTTTCAAAAAAAGCTGATTTTGAGTTCCATAAACTATCCTGAACCAATTGTTTAAGCTGATTGGATTTAACCTGATATTTCTGTGTGAGCGTTTCATCTTTCAAAAGGCCAGCGATATTGGCTAACGCGATGGCATTTCCATACATGTAGCTGTTGATGGTTGGACGCATATTTTGATCCTTCCTTGATCCACTAATCGATTCTTCCATACCATCTTTAACATCGTTTTGCCAAAATAAGCCCGTTTTTAATTGACGCTCTTTTTCCCATTTGGCATAATCAGCATCGAGGGCAGGTAAAATTTCTTTTAAAAATTCTAAATCAGGTTTTACCAAATAATTTTGATACACGGCATCATCTACCCAACTGCTAAATTGGTGGAAACGTTGTTTGCTTTGACCCACATCGGCATGGTACAGCCAAAATTTAATGTAATCCTTTGAGTAACTGGTGTTTTTAAGCCACCTGCCTTCGTAAATGTGGTGACCAAGCGCACAACTAATGGAATTGTATTTTCCTGCGTGTTTTACAGGCTCAATAAACTCCGTAAAAATGAAGCCTTCAGGTGTTTTAACCAAGTGTTTTCTAAAAGTCCACCAGCGGTAGTAGTAATTTTGCTCTAAAGTGGTGTCTGGACATTCAAATAAGGGGATATTTTCTGAGAGCCAATCAAATGCTTGACCATTGGGCACAAAATTTTTAACGGATTCAGTATCAATAGCATTGAAATAGCTTACATATTTATTGAGTTTCTCGGTACCTAAAATTGATTTCTGTTGTGCAAACCCTTGTAAACCAACAACCAGGCAAACCAGCATTGCTGTAAATTTTATCTTTCTCATCATCATTCGAATAACCAATCTATATCTTTCCCTCTACCATCTAAACCTGCATTAAAAATGCGGAGTTCCTGCTGATCATCTATAAAACCCAATACCAAGCAAGCGCCTTTACCCAATGTTAAGGTGTGTGTGCCCGCCGCAAAAGAGTAAGCATGAACATTTACAGGCGCAAAGCCATTTACAACTATGGCGTTGGAAATTTTAATTTCTGATTGACCATAATTATTCGCACTGGCATCAATTTCCAATTGTGGGGGTAAAAGTGTTTTAGCATCTTTTTGGTTGAAATAGCCCACCAAAAGTTTAACCGGTGTTTTGGTTGAAAATCGAATTTCGGTACCTTGTTTGATTTGATTTTCACGAGTTAATTTTAATCCTTTAAGGCCGATAAGTTGTTCGGCAAGTTCTTTAACCACAGCCATTGTATCTGCAAATACCTGAATACCTTTATCTAAACGATAACTTTCGATGTTTGGAGATAAAATCTTCACCTCAGCATTTTTATATGGAATAATTTTAGCCGTCGTTGCAGCGTTAGCGTGCTTCAGCGAATCGATGCTCTGCTTAAAATGATTCAATTCTTTTGTAAAAACTGGCAACATTTCTTTCCAATGGATAAAGGTTTGATCTACCCCCCTCATCGGGATTTTGCGTTGCTTGGTTTGCATACTGTTTGCGTACAAATATTCGTTTTCGGTTAGTTTTACCAATTCAGAATAGTGTTTTACACTGCTTTCTAAAAGCGGCAATGCTTTTTCCAAATCGGCAACATCATTTGAGTATTTGTAACGCAAAACCCATAAGGCAGATTTAACTTTCTCTGCATAAAAATTAGCCATTGCATTGTAGCAATACATATCGTTTTTAAGTTTTCTGAATTCAGCTGTATCACGGGTAGCAGAAACCTGATTAATAGCAGCTAAGGCATTTTTTCCATGCGCTACCACCTCTTTAGCAATCTGCACAGGGGTTTCACCCACGTGCCCCTGTTTCTTCCATTCACGTTCAGCATAATCTATAATCATCTCGCCTTCAGGCGCTTCCGATTCGTACATTAAGGTAAAAACACCATATCGAAATGGGTTAATGAATTGAGTCATTAACATTCCTAAGGTAAGCGTTTGGCGATTGCCATCGGTAATGCCGTAGCGCCTTAACAATTTAGGAGAAATCTCTCCCGATTCTTCGTAGGCATTTAAAATGGCTTTGCCACCTGTTAAATCTGTTCCGTATTTTTTGGCTAATGCTTCTCCCCAATAATCAATTTCGCTTGGTCGATTTCTGTTGGCATTCCAGGCGTAGCGTGCCCATTCCTTATACCAAATCCAGTCCCGATCAATTTGCAGTTCGCGGGTTTGAGCCTTATCAGCAGTGTAAGGCCAATCCCAATAGCTGGCTTGTGGGTATAAATGTAGCCCTCTGGCCCCGTAAATTTTATCCATGGCCTGTACAGATTTTTGAATAAAATCTGCCGAACCATACCGAAAAGGTTCCAAATTGGCTAAAATATGCACGTTAGATATGTTCATAGTACCAATAGAAGCCAGTTTTCTATTCAGTTCTGCCCAAGCGCCACGCGGTGTGTATGTGGTTAAGGCTTCGCCGTTAAATTTATTTTCGGTGTAAAGATTTTTGTAAAAGGGTAATGCTGCTTTCATCACAGCAGGGGCATCGGTATCGTGCGCCCTCAAAACAATTGGGGCTTCACCCTGAATTCCGGCAGCCTTTAATCCATCCTTCACCCCTGGAATAATCGTTTTGGTAAACCAATCGATATCATCCTGTCCAACGCCTTCCATCGCTTCGCCTAATGCTACCATTAAACCCACATTTGGATATTTTTCTACAAAAGCAGCGATAGATTTTCTGGTATAATCTGCAATAACAGGCACTATAGGGCGATTGCGATCTTGTGTTTTCATTCCGAATTTATCGGCAAAAGGCTTTGGAATAAGGATGTTGTAGAACATCTGAATCACCCAAATGCCCCGTTTATCAGCCTCTGTAGTTAAGAAACGGAATATTTCTTCGTTCTTTTTAAAGGTTGCATCATCAACTTCAACCGCATAAGGATAATCTTTTAGCTTAACGAGCGAAGAAAAAGGATGTCCATTCCATAGATAAAGGGAATTGTACCGGTTCTCAACCATCATATCTAAATACTTAATCCACAATTGCTTATCATACAACCAAGGGAAGGTTTCTGGCGTATAGGGATATTCGTAAACGTCGTGTCCCGGTAAATAATCGGTTTTTTGTAGGCCAATACACGTGCCACGCATCACCATTTGAGGATGGTCTGTTAGCGAAATTTTTGTTGGGATTTTCCCTTGAGCGGTAATCTGATCTGCAAGTTCGATACAGGCATAAAGTGCGCCAGATGCATCTGCACCAATCACAAATAAATCATTATGACTACCGTACGCAATTACAAAACCCTCTTTACCGGCATTTTGCGCCTTATTTTTTAAAGAATCGGATAAAATCGTTTTGAAAACCTCATCAGAATAAACACCAACAACAATTTTATTGCCCTTCGGCAAACGATTCATTTGTATAAGCTTGGCGTTTACACCAATAGTCAACAAAGCCGTACGTAATTTTTCTGAACCAAATTTAACCCTCGAACTAGGCGCTGAAGAAATATAAATATTTTGTGCTTTGGCGGCCGACCTGCCCGAAGCAATGGCAAGGCTTGGAATTAAAAGTATGCTGAAAATAAAAAGCAGAAAATTTCTCATCAATTTTGGCTCTGAGTAAAACCCTTTTTAAAAGGGATTTGGCGGTACATTTGGTTAAAATATTATTTAAATATAAAAATAACATTCAAATATAAGTATTATCGCAGATTGTTTGTGTAAAATTTCTGCAAGGCATTGTATATAATGATTGTAAAATCAGTTATGACAAGATTAGCCAATGATTAGATAAAAAATGAAAGTTTTTGTCCATCAATATATGCTTAATTTGCAAAACATAAGTTTAACTAACATGGATAAATTTGGATCCCTGGCTTCGATAATTTCCATACTTTTAAATAAATATCCCTAATTTAAACCTACATTATACAATATGTTTTCACTAAAAAACAAAAAGGCTGTGGTTACAGGCGGTGGTAGTGGCATCGGCAAAGCCATTGCAACCGTATTGGCCAAGCAGGGCGCCGAAGTTCACATCATCGAAATCGGAAAAGAACAGGCCGCTACGGCACTGGCAGAAATTCAGGCCAATGGAAACCAAGCCTTTAGCTATGCTTGCGATGTTGCCAATCACGAAGATGTAATTCGGGTTTTTGATGAAATTGGAAAAATAAACATCTTAATAAATAATGCAGGTATTGCCCATATTGGTAAAGCCGATACCACCCAAGAGGCTGATTTTGATCGAGTTATGCGGGTAAACGTGAAGGGCGTTTACAATTGTTTATATGCCGCCATACCCAAACTCCGTTTATCGGGAGGTGGTGTTATCGTAAACATGGCATCCATTGCGGCATTAATCGGTCTGCCCGATCGCTTTGCCTATAGCACGGCCAAAGGTGCGGTAAAGGCCATGACCATGAGCGTGGCTAAAGATTATATTGGCGAAAACATTCGTTGCAATTCCATTTCTCCGGCAAGGGTGCACACGCCTTTTGTTGATGGCTTTTTGCAAAAAAACTATCCAGATAACATTCCAGAAATGTTCGAGAAACTGTCTAAAACACAACCCATTGGCAGAATGGCACAACCAGAAGAAATTGGCGCACTGGCCTTATATTTATGCAGTGATGAAGCTTCATTCATCACCGGTTGCGACTACCCTATTGACGGTGGTTTTACCACGTTAAACAACTAACCCTAAATTAATTGAGATAAAATAGATAAAAAATGAAGTTAATACGATTTGGCGAAGCAGGATTTGAAAAACCTGGCGTAATCATCGGAGATGAATATTACGATGTTTCGGCTTTGGTAAGCGATTACGATGAAGCTTTTTTTGGTGGCGACGCCCTGCACAAACTTTCGGAAGACATTAAAACCACCAATTTGCCGAAGGTAGATCGCGGTGTGCGCTTAGGACCTGCACTTGCTCGTCCATCAAAAATAATTTGCGTGGGTTTAAATTACAAAGATCATGCAGCAGAAACCAATGCAGCCATCCCTACTGAACCGATCTTATTTTTTAAGGCAACATCGGCTATTGTAGGTCCGAATGATGATTTGATTATCCCAAAAAACAGCAAAAAAACCGATTGGGAAGTTGAATTGGCGATTGTAATTGGTAAAAAAGCGAGTTACGTGACTGAAGAAAATGCTTTAGAACACATTGCAGGATACGTTTTGCACAACGATTACAGCGAGCGAGCGTTTCAGCTGGAAAGAAACGGACAATGGGTTAAAGGCAAAAGTTGCGATACATTTGCGCCTATTGGGCCATTTATTGCCACTCAAGACGAAATTAGCGATGTGCACAATCTTCGCCTGTGGCTGACTGTAAATGGCAAAACCCTGCAAAATGGAAACACCTCAAATTTAATATTCAATGTACCGTTCATGGTTTCGTATATCAGTCAATTTATGACGCTTTTACCTGGCGACGTGATTACCACAGGCACACCAGCGGGTGTTGGATTGGGTCAAAAACCAGAGCCTTGGTACTTAAAAGATGGCGATGTGGTAGAACTGGGTATTGATGGATTGGGCAGCAGCAAACAACACGTTAAAGCCTATACCGAAGCCTAATGAAAAGATATTGCCTAACACTTGATTTGATTGATGATGCACAACTGATTGAACAATACAAGCAATATCATCAATCGGTTTGGCCGGAAATTAAACAAAGTATTAAAGCATCTGGTATAGAAGATTTGGAGATTTATTTACTTGGTAATCGGCTATTTATGATTATGGATGTAAATGAAAACTTCTCTTTTGAAAAGAAAGCAGCCACAGATTTGGCGAATGCTAAAGTGCAGGAATGGGAAGCATTGATGTGGAAATTTCAGCAAGCTTTGCCAAACAGTAAACCGGGCGAAAAATGGCAAATTATGGATCAGATTTTCAAACTCAACACCTAAATGATGATTGATACCCACGTACATTTTTGGAATTATGATGCCGTGAGAGACAGTTGGATTACGGAAGAGATGCAGGCCATCCGTAAGGATTTTGCGCCAAAAGATTTGATCCAACCGTTTAGCGATCTTAAAATTGAAGGTTGTATTGCGGTGCAAGCCAATCAAAGCGAAGCAGAAAACCATTTTTTGCTATCCTTAGCCGAACAAAGTGAGTTGATAAAAGGAATAGTTGGCTGGATTGATTTGCGAATCCTTGATTTGGAAGAACGCCTGCACTATTGGAGCGCTTTTAAATTAATTAAGGGCTGGCGACATGTTTTACAGGCTGAAAACGATGAATTTATTTTGAATCCAGAATTTATTGCAGGGCTACAGAAGCTGAAACAATTCAATTATACCTACGATTTATTGGTATATCATAGCCAATTGCCCAGCCTAATTAAAATGGTCGATCAAGTGCCTAACCAAGCCTTTGTGTTAGATCATTGTGGCAAACCGAACATAAAAAGTGGCGAGATACAGGAATGGGCAGCGAACATTAAAACTTTAGCACAAAATCCAAATGTGCATTGCAAGCTATCAGGGCTGTTGGCAGAGGCCGATTGGGCAAAGTGGACAGAAAACGAAATGTTTAAGATTTTCGATGTGATTTTCGAAAACTTTGGTACTGAACGAGTGCTTTATGGAAGCGATTGGCCAGTCATGTTAATCAGCAGGCCTTACGCGGATTGGTTCTACTTGGTGAATAAATATGCCGCTCAATTTACAACCGAAGAAAGAACTTCAGTATTTAGTGGCAATGCAAAGCGCTTCTATCAATTATAAAACACTACAACTAGCCTATAGAGCAGGATGGGAAAGAAAATATAAAACTTTAATTTTCGGCTTTTAACCAAATTTCCATACATCATTTTCATTATGAGCAAAAAAATCACCTTTCCTTACCATCCCCAATACCCATCTGTGGCCGATTTAAGAAGCAAAGCCAAAAGCAGAATCCCTAAATTTGCCTTTGATTATTTAGATGGTGGATGTAATGAAGGCTTAAATTTGGCTCGAAACGAGAACGATTTTGATGATATTTACCTGAAACCCAACTATTTGCGGGTGGGCGGAGAGATTGATATGTCGGTAGAATTATTTGGACGCCAATACAGTGCGCCCTTTGGCATTTCGCCGATTGGTTTGCAGGGTTTAATGTGGCCCAATGCACCAGAAATTTTGGCAAAAGCAGCCGCCAAGCATGATATTCCCTATATATTGAGTACGGTATCAACCAGCAGCATTGAGCGAATTGCGGAGGTGTCTGATGGGAAAGCTTGGTTTCAACTGTATCACCCTACCGAAAACCGATTGAGAGACGATATCTTAAATCGTTTGAAATCAGTTGAATGTCCGGTGTTGGTAGTTTTGGTTGATGTACCCTCTTTCGGTTTGCGGTACAGGGAAATTAAAAGCGGCTTATCCATCCCTCCTAAAATGTCGATTAAAAATATTTTGCAAGCTGTTGCGCGCCCGTTGTGGGGAATTAAAACCTTGCAACACGGCATCCCCTCTTTTGCTACCCTAAAACCTTATATGGAAAAAGGCTTGGATATGAGTCAGTTGGGGCAATTTATGAACCGAACATTTACAGGTAAGGTGGATATTGAAAAAGTTTCTGCAATTAGAGAAATTTGGAAAGGTCCGTTGGTGTTAAAAGGGATTACAACTGATGAAGATATGCAGGCTGCCATTCAGATTGGTGTAGATGGGGTAATTGTGTCTAACCATGGCGGTAGGCAAATAGATGCCGGCGAATCGTCCATTAAGTCATTAATTAAGCTGGCAGGGAATCCGCAATATCGTTCTAAATTAAAGATTATGTTGGATGGTGGCATTCGTTCTGGAGTGGATTTAGCTCGTGCACATGCCGTTGGCTCTGAATTTAACTTTATGGGCAGACCATTTATGTATGGCGTTGGCGCGCTAGGCGATGAAGGTGGAGATCATACCATCAACATGTTTAAGGCGCACCTGTACCAAGCCATGCAACAAGTAACCATCGAGAAACCAGCCCAGTTTGCGGAGCGATTATTAATTCCATAAATTGGAGATTGATCCATGCAGGTGATTGAGCGGGGAATTTCTGTTTGATCAATCTTACTTTTGACTTGCTTCATGTCTCCACGAATCAATAAAACAGTCTAAATCACAGTACATGCATACACGTACCGTGGCGGTTGAAATACCTCTGTTCAAGGATTTCTCCACTACCGTTCCTTGCCTTGGTTCATGTCTCCACGAATCAATAAAAACAGGCCAAATAACGGTACGTGCAGACACGTACCATGGCGGTTGAAATACCAAAGTTCAAGGATTTCTCCACTACCGTTCCTTGCCTTGGTTCATATCTCCACGAATCAATAAAAACAGTCCAAATAACGTTCCGTGCAGACACGTACGGTGGCGGTTGTAACCACAAAAGCCCAAGGAATTCTCCACTACCATTCCTTGCCTTGGTTCGTGTCTTCACGAATCAATAAAAACAGGCCAAATAACGGTACGTGCAGACACGTACGGTGGCGGTTGTAACCACAAAAGCCCAAGGAATTCTCCACTACCATTCCTTGCCTTGGTTCGTGTCTTCACGAATCAATAAAAACAGGCTAAATAATGGTACGTGCAGACACGTACCATGGCGGTTGAAATACCAAAGCTCAAGTATTTCTCCACTACCATTCCTTGCCTTGGTTCGTGTATGCACGAATCAATAAAACAGTCCAAATAACGTTCCGTGCAGACACGTACGGTGGCGGTTGAGAGATCTTTGAAATTAGCAAAGTCCAAGAATTTCTTCCCTACGGCCGAAATCACAGTTTTTTACCCTGTAATAGCGCTGTAATTTGTAATCCAGCAAAATTCTCCTAACCAATTTTTAATCAATTTTCTTTAGCCTTGGCGCAGTAACAAATTTATACGTTGTAGTGGTTTTATAGCTTTCTCCTGGCTTTAAAACGGTTGATGCAAAGTTGGGGTGGTTGGGTGCATCCGGAAAATGTTGGGTTTCTAAGCAAAAGGCAGAGCGATGCGGATACGCCTTGCCACCCTTTCCATCATGATCTACCCCGGTTAAGAAGTTACCGCTATAAAATTGCAGACCGGGCTCTGTGGTGTAAACCTCCAAAGTAATTCCTGTAATCGGACTTGTAACAGTCGCTACGGGCGTTATCGCATCATGTTGATTGAGCACAAAGTTATGATCATAACCCTTCCCAAACTTCAACTGTTCATCCTTTTCGTTGATAGATTTACCAATGGCTTTTACTTGGTTAAAATCGAATGCAGTACCCGCAACCGATTGTATTTTACCTGTGGGAATTAATGTAGAATCGACTAGCGTATAAGCATTTGCATCAATCATTAATTGGTGATCTAGGATGGTTTTGTTTCCTTCGCCACTCAAATTAAAGTAGGCATGATTGGTTAAATTCACGACGGTGGTTTTATCCGTAGTTGCCGTATAATCCATTTGCAGGGCATTGTCATCGCGTAGGCTATACACCACCTTTACCACGAGCTTACCAGGATATCCCGCTTCACCATCCATCGAAACATAGTTGAGTTCTAACTTGTGTCCATCAATCTGTTTGGCCTCCCAAACCTTTCCAAAAAAACCATCGCTACCGCCGTGTAGGGTATTCACCCCATCGTTGAGCTGCAAATTATAGGTTTTTCCATCTAGCGTGAATTTTCCTTTTCCAATTCTATTGCCATAACGACCAATCAAGGCACCAAAAAATGGCTCTCCTTTTTTACGGTAGGCAGCTAAGCTGTCGTAGCCCAAAACCACATCCGTTAGTTTGTTATCGCGATTTGGCACCAATAGAGACACAATCCGTCCGCCGTAATTGCTAATGGAAACGGAGCTGCCTTGTTTATTTTTAAGGGTATAAAGTTTTACCGCTTTGCCATCAATGGTACTTTCGTATGCGGAAGAATCACCTTTTAAAGCATGGTATTCGTCCTGATTGTTTTTCGATTGGCATCCAGAAAAGGCAATAGCCAAGCAAATACTCGCCACAGGCCATGCTTTTAGAAACATTTTTTTCATAAAGATTTATTTTTGGTTAAGCTAAAGTAGTCAAAATAAATTAACGTTATTGTAACGTTTATAAATAATATTGGCCTATCATTGAGCAGATTATTCAACATCAAAAAAATCATCTAATTTAGAGCCTCAGTATGCAAAAGTTAACCACAAAGCCAAAGGCTTTCCTTTTCGATTTAAATGGCACCATGATTAACGACATGGAGTACCACACAAAAGCTTGGTATTCTATCATGAATGATGAATTGGGCGCCAACCTATCGTACGAACAGGTAAAGCAAGAAATGTATGGCAAAAACCATGAAGTTTTAGAACGTGTTTTCGGGAAAAATGCGTTCAGTTTGGAAGAAATGGATCGGCTATCTTTGGATAAAGAAAAAAGGTATCAGGCAGGCTATATTCCTCATTTGGCGCTGATTGATGGCTTAGAACTCTTTTTAGCTCGTGCAAAGGAAGCCAAAATTTTGATGGCCATTGGTTCTGCCGCTATTCCTTTTAACATTGATTTTGTGGTAGATGGACTCAACATTCGCCGTTATTTGAGCGCCATTGTGAGT
This sequence comes from Pedobacter yonginensis, assembly GCF_003173595.1. Lineage (GTDB taxonomy): Bacteria > Bacteroidota > Bacteroidia > Sphingobacteriales > Sphingobacteriaceae > Pedobacter > Pedobacter yonginense. The sequence goes on along the minus strand of NZ_QGNZ01000001.1, from coordinate 616,240 downwards.
GCAGATGATGTGGTGATGAGCAAGCCCGATGCGGAAACGTTTACCAAGGCCGCTCAACTTTTAAAGGTACTGCCTGAAGATTGTATTGTTTTTGAAGATGCGCCCAAGGGTGTAGAGGCGGCAAACCGTGCAGGGATGCCTTGCGTGGTACTCACCACCACCCACAAGGAGGATGAATTTGCAGATTATCCGAATATTGTGGGCTTCATCAGCGATTACAATGATTCTATTTTAAACGCTTTATTTTAAATTATGGGAAAGTATATCAATCAAAACCCAGTTCTTGTTGCCGTAGATTGCATTATTTTTGGCTACGATGGCGATCAGTTAAAACTCTTAGTAATCAAACGAGCCATAGAACCTGTTAAAGATCAGTGGAGTTTAATGGGTGGTTTTATTCGGGCCGATGAAGATTTAGATGGTGCTGCGCAAAGAATCTTGCTGGAACTTACTGGCTTACACGATGTTTATCTGGAGCAACTCCACGCTTATGGAAGTCCAGATCGAGACCCTATTGAACGCACCGTTTCGGTGGTGTATTTCGCTCTAATCGACATCAACAAATACAGCAAGCAAATTAACGATCAATACCATGCAGAATGGTTTAAACTGAAAGAGGTTCCTCAGTTGATCTTTGACCACAACCTAATGGTTAAAGCGGCAATGGATAAAATTCGTTATCAAGCTGCGCTCCACCCCATTTTATTCGAACTGCTGCCCAAAAAGTTCACTATACCGCAACTACAGGCTTTATATGAGCAGGTTTACGACACACCAATAGACAATAGAAACTTTATCCGCAAAATAACCGCCAGCGGGATGCTGATTAAACAACCTGAAAAGGATAAATCGAGCTCCAGACGTGGTGCCTTTTATTTTAAGTTGGACAAAAACAAGCACAAGGCACAATTTCAATCGTTTTTAAACTTTATTCCGAAGGCCAAATAAGCTAAACTCGATGCTTTTCTTGGTATTTTGCTTAATTATTTTTAGAAAAATGCAACTTTCCAAATTGGATATAATTTTTAAAATCAAGCACTTACAGAGTTAGATTAATGATGCAGTAAAAAACATTAAAAACATTTAGCAAAAAATGTTGGCACGAATGATTTTAATTTCTATATTTGCACCTCCTTAAACAAGAGGAAATGATTCCGTAGCTCAGCTGGTAGAGCATTACACTTTTAATGTAGTGGTCCTGGGTTCGAATCCCAGCGGGATCACAGACAATCCTCCAACGAAAGTTGGGGGATTTTTTGTTTTATGTCCTACCGCTTAATCCACACGCTGTTTTTGTGTTCGAATCCACTAGGGATAAGTAAAGCTATCCGAGTATAATGGCTTGGTTCATAACAAAAATAAGCTTATTTTTGTTATGTGCCCACAGTCTTTGAAATCTTCGGATACAGATTCTTTTTCTACAGTAATGAAAACAATGAGCCAATACATGTACATGTAGAAAAAGGTGATGCAGAGGCTAAGATTTGGATGAGTCCAATTTTAGAACAATATGCATACGGCTTCAAACCGCAAGAGCGTAAAGAAATTATAAGATTGAAAAGAACATAGTGATGAAATAATTAAACGCTGGAATGAGCACTTCAAAAAATAAAAATACAGACAGTATTGTAAATAAAAGGTCTTCAGATCCGTTTGATAAGTTGATTTTTGAAAAGGGAATTCGCATTCAGCAATTTATCATTAGCAAGGAATTAAATTTAATAGTTTTGCTTTTGACAAATAGTGCAGTAATTAAAGTTGCCTTAAAGCACTTCCCTAGAATAAAAAATGCGAGTAAGAAAGAATTGGAAACAGCTGAATTAAGGGGTAATGGTATTGGTATCCGCTGGCGATTAATAGATGAAGATATTTCGTTAAAAGGGTTAATTAAGGAGGTAGCCATGAATGAGGCACTCAATCGACTACAGTCGAAAGACAATCAAGAACTTGCATTTGTATAATAGATTATTTTGCCTTTAAGCTATTATTTGCTAACAATCTTTGATAAAAGTATTTGGTAGTTCGACTAGCTGGGATCACAGTAAAGACTATTAAAATGTATAAAACCCTGCAATCGCACGATTAGCGGGGTTTTTGCTTTTAGAGAATTGCCAAAAATCACATGATTTGGAGTATCCAAAAAAATTGGGGTATATCATTTTGAGCATAAATTTTCGATTAAATTCTGCCCATTGATTGCCCAAATGATCTGAATTTTGCCTGCGTTGTAGAAGTGTAGGATATTGATGTTTCGAATTATATGGTAGGTAAGCTCTTCGCTTATTAAGATGCCTGTCCTTGCCCTTTTCTGAGCTTTCCATTGAATGAATTAAGAACACTCAAACCCATTCAACTCCAAGATAAAAAAAGCAGGCCAATTTTTACATAACTTGGCTTGTAATAATTCTATTTTTTCGCACACGCGACACGCGTGCGCCAGCTTATGGATGAGCGATGGGTAGAGATAGATTAGAGTTCTAAGCTATTAAATTCTTTATGGTTTCGTTCAGCTCGTAAAACTTTATCAGGTCAATTTTTTGTGCCTTTGCTGTCGAGATTGCTGGTTTGGTAAAATCGCTGGTGGTAACAAGCTGTACTTTGTCTGCCTTAAATAGTTGACTTGAGCCCATTAGTTCCCTTACTTCAGCTGATCCGACATGGTTTTTCTTAGCATATCGCTTAGCCTGTATGACAGTTAGAAAACTGTCTCCCAAAACAGGTGGCGGTGTCCAGACTAGAACATCAGCTCCATCATCTCTAGATGTTTTAGTTAATTCTGTTTTATAGCCACTCAGTTTATAAATATATTCAACCAATTCTTCAAATCTTCTTGGACTGATCCTGTAAACGTACTCGTATTGAAATTTTAGCAATTCTAAAATTTCCAAATTGGTGTCTGCCGTAATTACTTTATTCTCCGAATTATTTATACCTAATAGATGTTCAAGTATATATGATTTGCTTGTAAAAATTAAGTCTTCCAGGGAAGAAATATAAATTAACTCATTTTTGTTCACAACTTCTGATACATCAAAATTTAAAACGAGTTCATTAATCAAGGAACAGAGAAGTTTGTCCATTTTGTCAAATATCTCCGCCTTCGTTAAGCTGGGATTGTTCCCTTGTACATCGGAATTTTTAATCAAAAGTACATTGGATGTATAGGCATTCAAGTTAGTTATCGCATAAGTAGTATTTGTTGCTTGGAACTTTTGCTCATTTTCAAATGGAAGATTTCCAATTACGATGTACTTTTTGTTTCGGGTATTTAAAGATACAGCTAGTTCGGGTAAGAGACCTGAGAAAAGCCCTCCTCCCAAACTTCCCACTAAAAAGTATATGCTGTCGGATTTGGTCAGACGCAGGAAAAGCTCATTATCCTCCTTAAAAACCTTTATGGAAGCATCAGTTTTGCCTTTTGTACCTTTTCCAAAGGTTGTAAAAGTTCCTATCTGAAATTTATTTTTTAAAGAAATCGTATTTAAATCATCAATCTCAGAATCAAAATAGAATATCTTTTCGCTATCAAACTTTTGACGGATTAACTCCTTTGCAATCTCGGCGCCACCTCCCCCAAAGCAGAGTATCCTGTATTCTTTAAGTGTTTCATTAATCATTGTTATGGCATTCAATCGGTATTAGCAAGGGTGTATCAGAAGGAAAGGTGTTCAATTAGGTGAAACTTTGGTGATCATTATTTTTTCAAGCGTAACCAAATCTGGAATAGTTAGCCTGAACCATTCTCCTCTTACACGTTTTTGGTAAAATTTTTTGTGTAATTCTTTTTCTATCTGCTGACCACAGCACCATAGGGCAATCAGATGGACAGTCGGTTCTTTAGAATGGAGGGTTCTTTCTCTATAAATTGGGTCGATGCATTTGCCGATTTTGATTAGGCCAGTATCGGTATTGACCATCAAATACACGTATTCTTTACCTCTTTCAATAGGGTTATCTGATGTGTTATCGAAAAAATCCCTATAGAATTCCTTTGGATCGATGAAATCCAGCTTAATGACCCCCCGTTTTGCCGAACTCATCATTACTGTGTGACGTCCTTTGAAAACCTTAAGCTCTAAGCTAGAAACTGTACAGAATTTTAACTTTTCTAAAAAACCACGTAGTTTCTTTTGGAAAGTATTGAATGCTCCTATCGCGTCGACTCCAGGATAGTCTTTTGCCAACATATCGCAAAAACGGAATAACAGTTCGTAGTATTGTTTGTCATAAATATCGAGTTGTAAAATATCCCCTCGAAGTTCCCTTTCTCCATTGATATAAAAAATTTCCATCGTGACTCCCTGCTCATCATCGTATAATTTGGTTCCATAGCAGTGTTTATCAATTCCTGCGATGACATTGGTTATCGGGCCGTTGTCTTCCAGGTCGAGTTTGTAAATGTCTTCAGGGCCTAAAGTGAAACAGCATTTATAAAAATTATCGTCTTCAATTTGTAGAGTTTGCATAGCGTTAGTTTAGGGATAAAGATAAGATATTATTATTCTTGAAATAGCGCCTTTGTCCCTTCCATAACAGATTTTGTTTTTGATTGCAAAGGTAAAGCTGATCTGCCCGTTTAGCGTCAAATGGTATATTAACCTTAATAGCTAAAGTCTTCGCTTACTGGTTTTTTAAGAAAGTACCTTATAAAATTTAGTTTTAAAAGGTAAAATTGCATTTCTTTAATAAATTCCGAGATACGCTGCTTTTCCACACTATCAAGAGGCATCAAGCATGTGCCTTAATTAATTCAACTTTTCAACTGACATACTGATCCAATAAATCCCCATCTGTCCCCTATTACCCATTACGCCTTTTGGCAACAAATTTTTAGGGCAACTTAAAACGGAAGTATCTACCCCTTTTACAAATGCAGTTAAGGCTTCAAGTTTATTTTCTGAAAATGGAAGTATCGTGTAGTCCCAACTGGAATAAAAAGACAACATCCACATAAATTCTTCATCGATTTTTCCATCGATTAAATATTGATTTAAAATGGAATACGAATCAAATACGGTTGCATTATCGAGATCCTCAATTCCTGTATAACAACTGGGCTCCACCTGAGCATACCAATTTAAAAATATCAGCCGCTTTAAGGTTTCAAGCTTTATTGGTTCTTCATCACTCCTAAAAAAGAGGTTAAGATACGATTTATGAATATTCCGATATTGCTCGAATATCCCTTCTCTGGAAAGTTTTTCGGTTACCAATTCCATCGTTCCTGTTTGAGATTCGGCATAATCCCAAATCTTAATTTCTCTGTCTGATAAAATATTAATTTCTGTTCTCATAAAATCACTCCAATTCATGCTTCTTGGTAAATAGGTCTGTGCGTAAATCTTAGTTTCAGCACGTTAAAGCCTAATTTGGCTATCTGTAGAAGTTACACAGTTCAAAGTTTTAAAAACTTATGTAACCAACAGCTACCTCTTTCGTTTAAATTTTAAAGGACTGACAACTTCTTATTATAATGTTATTCACTTTTAGTGAGAAAACCAAGGCTACATCTGTCCATCATTCAACCAAAGCAAAAATAAAGAATCTCAAACTTTTTCCCGCTCCCACTCGTTCCTCCTATAAATCAAATTATTATGAAAACCCCTCGGCTTCTTATGTTCTTTTACCTAATAATCGCTTTTCAAACGGTTTTTGCTCAAAATCAATCGCCTTATGTGTACAAAAAGCCTTCTGCCAATGGCATAGGAAAGGTTTACATGGGGAGAGAGATTGCGCATGTGATGAGTTTTGAGGGTGTGGATTGGCTAGAACGCAATAGCCGTACGCAGGAAGAAAATACCAATATGGCCTTGGCTGCTCTGCCACTAAAAAGCAATAGTGTGGTGGCCGATATTGGCGCAGGTTCGGGGTTTTACACCTTTCGGGTGGCTCAGCGCATTCCAAAGGGCAAAATATTCGCGGTAGAAATTCAGGATGATGCGATTGCGTACTTGAAGAAGAAAGCAACAGATGATCGACTTGCCAATGTGCAAGTGATTAAAGGCAGCGAAAAAGCACCGAATTTGCCCGATCAGTCGATCGATTTGGCTTTTATGGTGGATGTTTACCATGAATTGGAATACCCCGCAGAATATCTAAAGTCATTAAAACGTGCGCTCAAACCCAATGGTCAACTGCTGTTACTCGAATACAAGGAGGAAGACCCAACGGTGGCCATAAAACCAGAACATAAAATGAGCGTAAAGCAGGTGAAAAAAGAAATGCAAGCTGCTGGCTTTAAGTTGGTGAAGAATGGAAGCTTCTTACCGCTGCAACATTTCCTGCTGTTTGAGAAAATAGGCGATTAAAACCATGGGGCTTTAATTGGCTATTGATTGAGTGAATTTGTGATTATGGATTGTCTCTGCTTCAGCAGGCAAGCAATTATCAACTCTTCTGCCAAGCCTTGTCGGTATTCTGAGCGCTATTTCTACCGAAAGCCAAAATACCGGTGCTTTTGATGATCGAATCTAAGTGGAGTTACACCCCAATTTACTCCGCTAGGGGTAGTGAAATGAAAAATTTAGAACCCTCATTTACAATACTTTCAAATCCGATTTTACCGCCCATACGCTCTATAAATTCTTTACATAAAACTAAACCCAATCCAACGCCTTTTTCGTTATTCGTCCCGTAGGTCGCGCCCGCCTTTATTGAAAAAATATTAGCCTGATCGCTTGGTGCAATCCCCCTCCCATTATCGGTTATGGTAATTTCACAGGCATTGTATACCACCTCGGCAGCTATACTAATCGTACCACCGTTCGGTGTAAACTTCACGGCATTGTTAATGAGGTTTCGTACCACAATTTGTAGCATATCTACATCGGCCACTACCCTTAAATGGGAAGGGATGGTGTTAGAAAATGTAATGCCCTTTTTTGTGGCAAACACCGTTCCCATCTCTATAGTACTTTCTAGCACTTGCAGTACATTTATTGCCTCCAACTGTACTACAGATCCACCCATTTGAGATTTTGACCAGTTTAACAAATTAGAAAGCATGGTTATGGTATGGTTGGTAGCACTCTCCAAAGATTGCTGAATCGAACGCTGATCTTCGACATTTAGCACGTTTTTATTTAAGAGGCTAAGGTAACTTTGAATATTTACTAAAGGTGCCCTCACGTCGTGAGATATGATCGACATCAAATTGTCTTTTTCCAAACTGCGTTGTTCTAGCTCCTCTTTCTGACGCAAAATTTCCTCCTTGCTGCTTTCTATCGCAACTGCTTTGCGCTGAGCGTCCATGCGCTCTAAATCGTAACTGCGCCTAATAAACCTAACAATGATATAGATCACAAAAACAGGCAATGGAAAAGCGGTCATTCGATCGATAAATTGCCCCTGCACGGTAGCAAAAGGGTATTTAATCAATTCAGGATAATAGTAGCCAAGCGTATGTATGGCAAAAAACCACAATAAATAGATTGCCAACCATTTCAAATGTTGTTCATAAGGCGAAATAACCAATAAAACCAACAAATAGGCAGGCCAAATGATGTCGGTTGAGCCATTAATGCCAGCAATTGCGAAATAATTAATTCCGAAAGCCAACAATCCCATTAATCCGAAAAGGGTATTGTTGTGTGGTTTATCCTTAAACCTAGAGTAGTAATATTGTTGAAAGATGAATAAACTAATGCCTAAAGCAGAAACAGAACCGACGTATAAACCCGCAAACAAATTGTAAGGTGCATAAATTAAAGCTAGCGCAATTAGGCCAATGCTAACAGAATGAAATACCCGCCTTTCTAAAGAAAATTGATTTGGATTACCAATTAGTGTAAACCAAATGTTTGTTTTCCCATTTGTATCTGGAGGAAAAAGAAAATTCAAATTAGTGATTTTCGCCATATTGTTTTGAAGGAATAAATAAGCCCAATTCCATATTTACATGGGAGAAGTAGCCTATTACTTTCCCTACCTTATCGGTGTTCTGAATGCCAAGCAAAGGGTATTAAGGGCCAAAATTAGTGAATTAACCGTTAATCGGAATAAAACAATTTAAACTGAATGTAATGGATTCATTAAGGTTTAGCATTAATCCCTTCATCTTTAATTATTTGCATTAAATAGTTGCTTTGCGACAGACCAACGACACAGCATTTAACTTAAATCCGTTTTATCGTACATCATTTCATAATATTCTTTGGCCATGCGTGCGGATTCGAATTCAGGTATTACACCATCAATGGCTTTTAAAATCATGGCATTCCACTGTTCTGGCTGCTGGTAATAAGTTGGTAAAACCTTTTGTTCCAGTACATCCATTAAGTTGGCAGTTTCTTTTACATCGCGATCGGCTTCAGAAAGATCTTTCGATGCTGGCTCGATAATAAAACAGTTTTCACCGTCCAAGGCAAATTCAGGAATCCAACCATCTGGTATAGAGAGATTAATTGCAGCATTCATCACGGCAGTCATACCACTCGTGCCCGAAGCTTCCCGATACATTTTTGGATTGTTTAACCAAACATCTGTTCCTTTTTTGAGTAAATCTGATAATCCAAGTTCGTAACCTACGAGTACGGCGCAATTGGCGAAAGACTTCGTTTTACTTATAATATCATTGAAAATTTTGTTTGCTCCTGTATCTTCAGGATAGGGTTTTCCAGCCCAGATAATTTGTATGGGATGTTCGGTTTGTTTCAATAAAGCTAAAAATCGATCCCAATCGTGCATCAAAAGGTCGGCTCTTTTGTAGGCTGCAAATCGCCTTGCCCAAACCAAGGTTAACACATTTTCATCAAATAATTTACCGGTTTGGTTGGCCACTTCTTTGAACAGTAAGGATTTCATCTCCTTTTTTCGGGCGGTTATACCCTGCTGATCGCCCGTTTTGATGGACTCGGCTAATGTTGCGTCTTGCCAATAGTGTTGGTTTTGCGCATTGGTAATGGAGGTGATTTCGCAAATGCCATCGTAAGCGCCCCACATTTCTCTCGCCACCTCGCCATGTAACTTAGAAACGCCATTGGCTCTGCCAGAAAATTTAAGTGCGGCCAGGGTATAATTAAATTTATCGCCCTCAAGGCCAAGAATGTGTTTAACCTCATGATCTTGAAGGTGATAAAAAAACGACATCTCTTTCAAAAGTGCATAGTCGTGTTCTTCATTACCCGCTACCTCAGGCGTATGCGTGGTAAAAACCATCCGTTTTTTAATTTCTTCTAGATTTTGAAATTTAGAATACAGGTAGAAATTAAGCGGAACGGCATGCCCCTCGTTCATGTGGTAAATGTCGGGTGTAATGTTCAGTTGCTCTAAAAGTAATCCGCCGCCAATGCCTAGAATAATTGATTGTGCAATTCGGGTGGCTTCGTTAGGATCGTATAAGCGATGCGTAATGCTTTTGCTCACTTCATCATTCTCTGGCAAATCTGTACTCAGTAAAAATAAAGGTGCAGAACAAAAGGTTTCGGGTTTTAACAGATAAGCTTTCACTTTAACCGTAGTGCTGTGAACAGGAACTGAAAAAACAATTCCGGTATCTTCTAAAAAGGAATAGTCCTTTTCAATAAATGTAGAAACCATATTATTATCGCGATCGCGAACCTGATCGTAGTAGCCATATTTCCAAAGCATGCCGATGCCAATGAGGTTCTGTTTTAACTCATAAGCACTGCGCAAATGTGATCCAGACAGGAAGCCCAAGCCCCCACTGTAAATTTTTAAGGATTGATCGATTGCAAATTCCATAGAAAAATAAGCAACTGATGTATTGTATTTAGAATCGGGTGTGTACCCAAGAAGGTCGATAGTAGTCATGTGGCGATAATAAGGATTAAACAATTTTTTGGACGTTTATGTAACAGCTGAAGCTACACAATGTTTTACCCCTGAAAAACAAAATCTATTATCGAAATTTTGGAGGGACAGACAAGTTTTGAAAGATATTGTTTTAAATCTCGAAGACATTTACTTACACTCTAGTGTGTGTCCGTAAGTATTGGTGGTTATTGGCGATAAAAACGGGATGCCCAAATCTGCAGCTCTTAAAACCAACAGCAGTCCCATAAAAAACATAAACCAGGGCACCAGTTTTTGGGTATTAAAACGAATGTATTTTTTCAAGAATATGCCGCCCAGCGAAATCATCATCATTAATGGTGTGGTACCCAGGCCAAAAAGGAACATAAAAACCGCACCAGATTTTATGCTGCCCGTATTTAACGCAGTAGCCAAAGCGAGGTAAACCATGCCACAGGGAATTAATCCGTTAAGCATACCTGCAAACAAACCCCACACAGGCAAATTAAATACTTTACCCATCCATTTGCTAATCGGATTTAAGGTTTTTAGCTGAATTTTCTGAAAGCGAGACCTGTACGCTCTACTAAATTGAAGTGCCGTAAACACAATTAATACCAGCCCAATTACCAAGCTGAGTGTTTTTTGGTTGCTGAAAACTTTAATGCTTGTACCTAAAGCGCCAACCATCACCCCTAAAAGCGTATAAATCAACACCCTGCCAAACTGATAAAGCAGAAGCTGAAGTCCACTTTCTAACACATTCTGCTTTTTAAAAGGCATGCCCAGCATAATCGGACCGCACATAATAGCGCAATGCAAGCTTCCGAATAAACCCATAAAAAAAGCCAATGCTAGATAATCCATTACAGGGTGATGTTATTTTTAAATAGATAATCTTTTTTGCCAGCGCGCCATTGCAAATTTAGGAACCACATTCCCTTGGCCAATTTTGTTTTGTTTACCAAAATAAGATTTGCACTGCCAGTTGTATTCCCCTTTATTTTAACATCATCCATGCTGTTTGACGGACGCATCAGAACCAAATTATAACTTGCTTCTTCTTTAAGTTGAATGATGATTTGGTTTTTGGTAACCGTAACGATTGGCTGAGCATGATCGTTTAAAACATTCTGTTTGGCATCGTATTCTGCATTGTAATTGATCCCTTTTTCGTAATAATTTTCTTCAATTAAAGCATCCCGCCCATGGAGATGAAACATATACACCACCATGCACACAATAAACAACATGAATGTAAGCATGCCCAACAATATTTTTGTACCCCAGTTCATAGATGTAGCTTTTTGAATTTTGAATGATTGAAGTTTGAATGAGTGAATTTTGAATGATTGAATGAGTGAATTTTGAATGAGTGAATGATAGAGTTTTGAATGATTGAGTTTTGAATGATTGAATTTTGAATGAGTGAATGATAGAGTTTTGAGTGATTGAATTTTGAATGATTGAAGTTTGAATGAGTGAATGGTTGGATTTTTTTGCAAATGGCCTGTCTCATTCGCTAATTAGCTAATTCTCTCATTTTCTAATTAAATCATTCTATCATTCAGTCATTTTCTAATTCAGTCATTCTATAATTAGCTAATTCCCTTCCGGTGCGAAAAAACTCGTTGTAGCGGTGCTCAAAACTTCCCCGTTTACAACGATTTCGAACACGGCTTCGCTTTTATACTCTTTAATGGATTTATTTTTTCTGACTAAAAAAAAAGTTAGATGTGTTGATCCCTCCTTCGGCAATAGATCAGATTTTTGAATGAAATCAATTTCATCTGCGTTGTTTTTCGATCTGAAAGTGAATTTTAAGGGCTTATTGGTTTTATTGGTGAGTTCGGCATTATACAAATTGCTGATTTTATCTGCTCCACGATTTTGGTATAAAGTTCCACTGGCACGCAACACGGTAGTTTGTACATCTTCCCTTTTATAAATTAGAGAGGAGAAAACCATCAACACCACAAACAACACCGCAGCATAGCCGTACGATTTTAAGCTGATTTTATAGGGCTTCCTTTCATTAATGTAATCTTGATTGAAGAAACCGATGAGGTTTTTAGGCTTTCCGATTTTGAGCATCACTTCGTTGCAAGAATCGATACAGGCGGTGCAGTTTACGCATTCCAATTGTGTTCCCTGCCTAATGTCGATGCCTGTTGGACACACCTGCACGCACAATTCACAATCTATACAATCGCCATGCGGCGAGTTAGCACTTACCTCCTTTTGCAACCGACCGCGAGGCTCTCCTCTGGTAAAATCGTAAGCCACAACCAAACTCTGGTTATCCAACAAAACCCCTTGTAAACGTCCATAAGGACAAATTACCGTACAAACTACTTCGCGCACATAGGCAAATACGCCATAAAAAATAAAGGTGAAAAGCCAAATGGAGATAAAGCCAGACACATGACCAGAAACCGGTTCGGTGATGATTCGAATGAGCACGTCAGACCCAATCATGTATGCCAAAAAAGTATTGGCTATGGCAAAAGAAATGAGCAAAAATAGAAAGTGCTTTGCCCCCTTCTTTAAAATTTTCTCACCGTTCCATGGCGATTCATCTAATTTTCGTTGTTTATTGGCGTCGCCCTCAATCCAATATTCAATTCTTCTAAAAACCATTTCCATAAAAATAGTTTGCGGACATGCCCATCCACACCATAATCTTCCCAATACCACCGTAAAACAGACGATGAACATGATGAAAATGAGCATGGCTAGGGCAAAAAGATAGAAATCCTGCGGCGTAAAAATCAACCCAAAAAATACAAACTTGCGTTCTATAAAATTGAGGAGTACCCATTGCTCGCCATTCAGCTTTAAAAACGGACAGGCAAACAAAAATACCAACAGAATGTAACTTACCCATTTCCGCTTGGCGTACAATTTGCCAAATGGCTTTTTGGGGTAGAGAAAGGTTCTGCCTCGTTTCTTAGAATCGGCTTTATTTTTTAGCATCGTCTTCTTTCCTCACCGTATCTTTCGCAGTTTTCATTTCGTTATCTTTTGGATTTTTGGCTTCATATTTTTCACCTTGTGGCGCTTTTGCGCCTGCTGGCTTTGTGCCACTCAAAGACAGTACAAAATTGGCCACCGCGCTCATCTGCTTCGGATTTAAATTTTTCTCCCAGCTGATCATCCCCTTCTCTGGCACACCATATTTTATCGTTTTAAATACATTGCTAATCCCACCGCCATGCAACCAATATTCATCTGTTAAATTGGGTCCGATAATGCCCTGCCCTTTATCGCCATGGCAAACCACGCAGTTGGTATTAAAAATGGTTCTACCTTCTTGCAAAACGGCCAAGGTTTTATCCACCTTAACTGAACTTTCATCAATGGTGTTGGCCGATTTTTCTAAATAGGCGGCTTTATCAACCTGTGCCTTAGCAATTTCCTGTTCGTATTCTTGGTCTTGCAAATCGCCGTAGCCACCAATATGATAGTAAAACAGATAGCTCACCGCAAAAATCATGGTACCAAAAAACAGTACGTTAAACCAAGTTGGAACAGGATTATTTAGTTCTTTGATGCCATCATAAGCATGATCGATAACCAAATCTCCTTCTTCCTCAATGGGTCTTAAGCTTAAGAGCTTTGTCCAAATGGATGGTTTTTTAGGTTGTTGGCTCAACCAGATGTCGTAATCTAAAACGGGTTCCTTTACGGGCGCTACATAAGGTGTTGGGTTCACTTGTTCTTGATACATCACCTTAAAAGCATTGAGTAGCGTTATCGAAACAAAAAGCATAACCAACACAAAAAGTAAGAGAATTGCTAATAGCATTTCCGAACTGCTTAAACCTAAACTTGGTTCGCCAGTGGGTACAACAGCTACCGTTTTTTCATCCGCAGCAAAGCTTAGGATGCTGAGCAATAGAAATAAAACAGTTAGATTAATCTTCTTCATATACTTCAGTTTGGTTTTCTTCAATGGGCAAGGCGCTCATCACTTCGATGTGCTTTTGGTTTAATTTGATTAAGTAAATGCCCACGATTACAAAAAACACCATGAACATAAGTAGCGAAGTGATCAGGTAAATTTCACCTCCAGCTAAATCTTTGATTTGATTGAACATAATTATTGATTTGAGGGAATAGGTTCTTTATTGGCTTTGATATCGGTGCCCAAGCGTTGCAGGTAGGCAATAATGGCTACAATTTCTCTATCGCTTTTAACCTTAATGTTGTTTTGCTTTAAGTCGAGCGCAATTTTATCTGCCTGAATTTTTAAATCGTTATTGGCTTGCTGATCATAATCCACATCATAAGGAACGCCTAAAGTTTGCATGGCCCTAATTTTACTTGCTGTGGTGCTGGTATCTAATTTCTGCTCAACTAACCATGGGTATGGCGGCATTATACTGCCCGGCGACATCGATGTTGGATCCATTAAGTGATTAAAATGCCAAGCGTTTGAATATTTTCCGCCAACACGATGTAAATCTGGCCCAGTTCTTTTACTGCCCCACAAGAACGGATGATCGTAAACAAATTCCCCTGCTTTACTGTATTCTCCATAACGTTCAGTTTCGGAGCGGAACGGACGAACCGTTTGCGAATGGCAGTTTACACAACCTTCTCTGATGTATAAATCTCTGCCCTGCAACTCTAAAGCAGAATAAGGTTTCACACTGGCTATTGTTGGTACGTTAGATTGAATGGTAAAAGTTGGCATCATTTCTACCATCCCCCCAATTAGGATGATGATTAAAGAGAAAACCATAAATTTCATGGGCTTACGCTCTAACACTCTGTGCCAAGCCTTATCGGCAGGAGAAGCATCAACAATGATTTTGCTGAGCGGCATGGCTTCAGCGGGTTCATTCGCAACCAACTTGGCACTTAACATGGTTTTCGCTAAGTTGTATGTCATTGCGATAACGCCTATTAAATACAATGCCCCACCAATTGAACGCAATACGTGCATTGGGATGATTTGCAAAGTGGTTGCCAAAAAGTTTGGATATTTTAACAAACCTTCTGGTGTAAATTCCTTCCACATTAAGCCTTGTGTAAAACCTGCCCAATACATGGGTACGGCATAAAACAAAATCCCCAAAGTCCCGATCCAAAAATGAAAACCTGCTAGTTTTTTTGAATACAATTCGGTTTTATAAATACGTGGAATTAACCAATATAACACACCGAATGTTAAGAAACCGTTCCAACCTAGTGCGCCCACATGTACGTGTGCAACAATCCAATCGGTAAAATGGGCTACCCCGTTTATTTGTTTTAACGATAACAGCGGACCTTCAAAAGTAGCCATACCATAAGCGGTAAGCGCAACCACCATAAATTTAAGCGTAACATCTTCTCTTACTTTATCCCATGCGCCTCTTAACGTTAATAGGCCATTAATCATACCGCCCCAACTTGGTGCTATAAGCATGATAGAAAAAGCTACCCCTAAGGATTGTGCCCAACCCGGTAGGGAAGTGTACAGTAAGTGGTGTGGCCCAGCCCAGATGTAGATAAAAATAAGCGACCAAAAGTGTAGAATACTTAATTTATAAGAATAAACGGGTCTGCCAGCCATTTTAGGTAGGAAATAATACATCATACCCAAATATGGTGTGGTTAAGAAAAAAGCAACGGCGTTGTGCCCGTACCACCACTGCACCAAAGCATCTTGAACACCTGCATACACATAGTAACTTTTCATAAATGAAATTGGAAGCTCAAAAGAGTTTACAATGTGCAGAACGGCAATGGTTACGAAAGTGGCAATGTAAAACCAAATGGCTACATACAAATGCCGCTCTCTCCTTTTGATGATGGTACCAAACATATTTACCCCAAATACTACCCAAATCAAGGTAATGGCAATATCTATTGGCCATTCGAGTTCGGCATATTCATGCGAGGTGGTAAAACCTAAGGGCAAGGTAATTACGGCTGAAATGATGATGAGCTGCCAGCCCCAAAAATGTATTTTGCTCAGCACATCGCTAAACATTCTGGCTTTAAGCAAACGTTGCAGCGAATAATAAACACCCATAAAAATGGCATTGCCAACAAAGGCAAAAATTACCGCATTGGTGTGTAAAGGTCTAATCCTACCGAAGGTGGTGTACTGACTGCCCAAATTCATGGCGGGCTTAAACAGCTGCATGGCGATGAGCAAGCCAACAGTCATCCCAATGACGCCCCAAACCAATGTGGCAATTCCAAAGTTTCGAACAATTTTGTTATCGTAAGTAAATTTTTCTAACTGCATAATAGAAAATAGGGTTTGTTAATTTTATGTAATCAAAGGTATTGCGGTGGGCATTCTCAAAGGGTGACGGTGCTTAGCTGGAAAAGTGATCTTCTTCACTTTTTTCCTTTAAAACCTCATCATCAAACAGCATTCTGATCCCTGGGGTGTGGGTATCATCGTTCTGACCTGTTCGGTAAGCCCAAATAAAGGCAGCAAGAAAAATGAGCGCCATCAGAACGCTACATCCAACTAAAAAGTAAAGAATGTTCATATGAGTTTATTTTTACGTGCAAACCATCTGGTTGCCAAGGTGGTGAAAGAGATAATGGTAATCGTACTGATCGGCATCAATACCGCAGCAACCAATGGGTAAAGTGTACCTTGAACCGCAAAATAGATACCTACACAGTTGTATGCAATGGCTATCGCGAAGCTGATTTTTATAATTTTTAATCCATCTTTGCTTAATTGAATGAAGTTTGGCAATAAACCAAGCGCTTCACCTTTTAAAATGGCATCGCAACCGGGGGTAAAATTGTTGATGTTATCGGTTATGGCAATGCCAAAATCACTTTGCTTTAAGGCACCTGCATCATTTAAACCATCGCCAAGCATCATTACTTTTTTTCCGGCTTTTTGCAGTCGGTGTACTCTAGCTAATTTTTCATGCGGACTTTGCCTAAAAGTAATCTTTGTTGCTTTTGGAAAAATAGTTTGAAGCATCCAAAAATCTCGATCTGTATCTCCTGATAAAACCTGCAAACTAAATTTTCGCAATTTTAAAGCCAACTGGGCAAGGCCCGTACGCCATTGTTGCTTGATCTCGAAACAGCCTTTATAGCTTCGATCAATTACGATGTGTACACCGGTTTCTTTATCTACGCGAATACCCTTTGGAAGCAAGGATAAATGCCCTGCATAAACGTTGTGTCCATTCACTACAGCAGTTAAGCCTTTCCCTAAAACCTCTTTGTAATCGCTTAGCGAATAAAATTGATCTACATTTAAAAACTTCAAAATATGCCTGCTGAGTGGGTGCGCGGAGTTGCGAAGCAAAGACGCAATGATGATGCTTTCTTCTTGATTTAAGGTACCACTGAATTGAATTTCTGCATGTTCGCTGCTGGTTAAAGTACCTGTTTTATCAAAAATAATGGTGTCAGATTTGGCCAATTCTTCAACGGCATCTGTATTTTTTACATAAAAACCCTGCTTATCAAATACCGCTAAAATGGCGGATAACGTGAATGGCGTACTTAAAGCCAACACACATGGACAAGCGACAATAATCACCGCTGTAAATGCCGACCACGCTTTATGACTATCGCTTTGAAATAACCAATAAGCGGTTGCCGAAAATGCGATTGCAAAAACGCCAAGACTAAAATACTTGGCTACGCCATCATTAAAATTCTGTTTTTCGATTTTGTCTTTATAATGTTCGTTGTTCCATAAACCCGTTAGGTAGCTTTGCGAAACGGGCTTAACCACTTCCAGTTCTATTGCTTCGCTGGTTTGTCGGCCACCGGCATAAATAATTTCGCCCAAAACTTTGTGCACCGGTTCTGCTTCTCCTGTAACAAAGCTCATGTCCATCCAGGCATCGCCTTTCATTAAAATTGAATCGGCAGGCACCAATTCGCCATTTCTAATCCACAATCGATCTCCTATGTTGATTTCGTTTATAGAAACGGGTTTCTCTTTTCCATTTTGTAAAGTGGTTACAGCAATCGGAAAATAGGAACGATAATCGCGATCAAATGAAATGTGATGATAGGTGCGCTGTTTTAGCCATTTGCCCATCAGAAGCAAAAAAACCAATCCTGTTAAGGTATCGGCAAAGCCAGGGCCTAGGCTAAAAATTACCTCGAATGCTGTCCTTAAAAACAATACTGCAATAATTAAGGCCAGTGGAGTATCTAGGTTAATGTGTTTGTGTTTAAGGCTTGTAAATGCCGAGGTGAAATAGTCTCGGCCACAATAAAAGGCTGCAGGTATGCTAAAGGCTAAATTAAGCCAACCAAATAAGGCTTGAAACTGTTGCTCAAAACTCGATAAGCCAAAATATTCGGGAAAGCTAAAGAGCATTACATTGCCCATACAAAATCCGGCCACCGCAATTTTCAAAACCAAAGCTTTGTTGATGGCTCCGCTATGTTCTTTTACTACATCTTGCAGACTAATGGAAGGCTCGTAACCAATCTGATTAAGGATTTCTACCAGTTGACGTAAAGAAATTTCTTCGTGATTGAAGGTGATGGTGACTTGCTTTTTAAGAAAGTCTATCCGTGAACTAAAAATAGCGGGATTGATTTTATAAAGATGCTCCAATAACCAAATGCACGAACTGCAGTGGATGGCTGGAATGTAAAAGGTGATGATGCTTGAGCTTTCATGCCGATAATCAAGTAGTTGACTTACAATTTTCGGCTCATCGAGATACTCTAAACGATGATCTGCCTTGAATTGTTTACCTGGGCTATTGTTGTACACATAGTAGTTGCACAGATTATTTTCAGAAAGAATTTTGAAAACACCCAAACAACCTGCACAGCAAAAATCTTTATCTTCAATTTGGTATTTTACCTTGGGTAGATCTTCTCCACAGTGATAGCAAAGGGCTTGTGTTATGGTTTTATGCTGATCTTCCATTATAATTGGATTAAATTGATGAACTGAAAAGTTGGGTTTTAGGCTGTTTAAGCCAAAGCTTCTCATCGAAGGCCATGCAAATGTTCCTTAGAAAAGATTTGCCCCTGGCGGTGATTTTAATTTCCGTATCATCTACCGTAATTAATTCATCGACCAATAAAGGTTTCAACCGACCTTGTACTGCAGCAGGTATGCCTTTTTGATAGGAGGTTTTTTCTCTGCACATGATGTTTAAAATGTGGTTTCTAATTTCCAAGTCTTCATCCGTGAGCAGGTGTCCTTTTTCAATAGGAAGCTGACCCTGTTGGATTTTATCGAAATAAGCTTCAACTGTTTTTGGGTTTTGTGCGAAGGCCGTCCAAGCATCGCTTATTGATGATACACCTAAACCAATGAGCAAATGGGTATGCTGGTTGGTGTAGCCCATAAAATTTCTGTGCAGTTTTTGTGTGTTGATGGCTTCAAAAAGAGAATCCGTTTTCAAGGCAAAATGATCCATACCCACATCTCTGTATCCCGCTTCGGTAAGTAAGTTTCTACCCAGTTGGTAGAGCGCAAACTTTTCATCGCCAACAGGAATGTCTTTTTCGGTGTAATGTCTTTGTCCGGGTTTTAGCCAAGGCACGTGGGCATAGCTGTAAAAAGCAATCCGATCGGGTTTCATGGCAATGGACTCATTGATCGTTTCGTTTAAACCAGAAAGGGTTTGACCAGGTAGGCCATAAATTAAATCGTAGTTGATGGATGTGTAACCAATCTCTCTAGCCGTAGATGTAACGGTAGCTACCTCTTTTGGGGTTTGAAATCGATTAATCAAAAATTGAACTTTTGGATCAAAATCTTGAATGCCCAAACTTAACCTGCTGAAGCCGAGCGCATATAAAATTTTTAAATGTGCAGGCGTTGTATTTGCCGGATGGGCTTCAAAAGAAAGTTCTGCATCGGCGCTCAGTTCGGCATTTTGTAAAAGTATGGTGATTAACACTTCTAAATTTTCGGCACTAAAAAAAGTGGGGGTGCCACCGCCTAAGTGGAGTTCCTTAATCTTTGGTGTTTCGCCTAAAATGGCTACATACATTTTCCACTCTTGAAGCAGGGCATCAATATAAGGCTGCTCTACGCTGTGGTTCTTGGTTATCCGAGTGTTGCAACCACAATAGGTACATAGACTTTCGCAAAATGGGAGGTGGATGTATAAACTTATGCCCTCTTGTTTGTAATCTGCATAAGTTTTAATCACGTTTTGCTTCCAATCGTTTAGGTTAAAATTTTCATTGTCCCAATAAGGTACGGTTGGATAGCTCGTATAGCGGGGAACGGCAACATTGTACTTTTTAAGTAATGAGGCAGTTTCCATTATTTTATAGCTTTAACGGCCGCACAGTCATTTTGGCAACAACAGGCTTTACCCACACATTTACCTGCAGCCCATTGATCTAGGTTTTTGATTACCTGCTCCATTCTAACCTTAGCATCTGATGACCCTATAGCCAGTGGAACATTGGCAACCTTAATTCCTGCAAATCCCGCTGCCTTTAAATCAAGGTGGTCCGTTTCGGAAGAGGAAGTAGCGATGTATTTTATACCAAGTACTTTTAAGCCCTCAATCATGTCTTCGCTTAAATAATCGTTATTGAAAACTAAAAGGGCTTCTTTGCCTATCGCAAATGAAAGTGTATCAAGCGTTAAGCTATTCGCTATTATGGTTATATCGTGTTTTTTATAATTGGCAAGAACCAACCATTCCTTTTCATCAGGACTAATGTTGTAAGCTATAGCTTTCATATACAAAATTTATGAAAACAAAACTACGATGTGGTGCCGGCGCAGTAGATGAGAATGCTTAGAGAAAAAAATGATTTAAATCATTTTAATGTGATAATGTGATAATTAGCTAATGTGACAATTTGATAATTAGCTAATGTGACAATTTGATAATGGGATAATTACCCAATCCGCTAACTAATTTGATAATTAGCTAATGTGACAATTTGATAATGTGATAATTACCCAATCCGCTAACTAATTCGATAATTAGCTAATGTGACAATTTGATAATGTGATAATTACCCAGTCCGATAACTAATTCGATAATTCCTTCATTTGATAATTAGCTAATGTGACAATTTGATAATGTGATAATTACCCAGTCCGATAACTAATTCGTTAATTCCTTCATTCGCTAATTCACTAATTCTCTCATTCAATCATTCAATCATTCCCCAATTCACTAATTCCCTAATTCCTTTACTGCTTAACGTTCTTTAGTTTATCGATGGAGAGGATGTTAATGGCATTGCCTGTTTTATCAATTAGTTTTTCATCCTTGAAGTCTGCAAGCATTCTACTTACAGTTTCGCTGGCTGTGCCCACAAGTGCGGCGAGGTCATCTCTAGAAATCCGAATGGTACAGGTATCTGAGGCATCGTCACCGAATTTTGCCGCAACTTGCAATAAGGCTTCCGCTACGCGTTTTCGAACAGATGAATAGGCCAATTGCAACATTTGCTCCCCTTTATCGCGGATGTTACCCGATAGCAAAGCAATAAATGTTTTAGAAACCGCCTGATGATTGAGTAAATACTCCATAAAGTCGGCCTTTGGAATTTGAATAATTTCTGATTCTATTAATGTGGCAGAATTATCGGCATAAAGGGCTCCATTACAGAGACTTTCATAACCAAAAAAATCGCCATCATTATATAAATTGGATGAAAGCTCTCTCCCATCCTTAAAACGTTTATAAGTTTTAACTTGTCCGCTCACCAAATAATACAAATGAGTCGGTTCATCCCCTTCTACATAAAGAATTTGTTTTCCACCAACCGATTTCGATTTACCTTTTCGCCTAAGCTCTTCCAACACGGAATCACTATTGGTTGCATTGGTGCTGAAACTGGCAGATTGTTGTTTTTTTTTGAATCTGCTTTCTATGGCTTTGAATAGTTCAATATCATCGAAAGGCTTGGTGAGGTAATCGTCTGCACCCATTTCCATACCTTTTCTCATATCGGCCCGTTCGGTTTTTGCGGTTATGAAAATGAAAGGAATATTGGCTGTTTTTGGGTTTTTATTTAAAAGATAGAGCACGCCATAACCATCTAACTCGGGCATCATGATGTCGCAAAGAATTAAATCAGGTAAGTGTTTAATGGCTAAATCTACTCCAACTTTGCCATGTTTCGCCGTAAAAGTTTCGTATCCAGCCAAATCAAGCACTTCAGCGGTGCTTTCTCTAATGTCGTCGTTATCTTCAATAATTAGGACTTTTTTGTTCATAGGAAGTGATGATTATTTGAATAATCAGTTGGATTGAAAAGTTAAGGTAAATACGGTACCAAGATGTTGTTCGCTTTTGCAAGATACGGTTCCATTCATTAAACCGACGTAGCGTTTTACGATGTTGAGTCCGAGTCCGGTTCCAGGAATGTCACCAGTGTTGTGTGCTCTAAAAAACGGTTCAAAAAGATTATGTTGATCGGCCTCAGGTATGCCAATGCCATTGTCTTTTACTTCCAAAATCAGTCCATCATCTTTGATAATGGTATTAAACTGAATCAGAGTGTCTTCGCCAGAGTATTTTATGGAATTAGAAATGAGGTTGATGATGCAGTTTTTCAACAAATTTGGATCGAGAAAAACAGTGGCGGTAGTGCCAGTATGCTCGTAAATAATGTGTTGATTTTGCTTGGTCATCATCTGCATTTCTTCGGCAATTTCTTCTGCAAAACTGATGATGTTAAAGGCTTGTGCTGAAGGTTCTACACGCCCAGCCTCAAGTTTTTCTAAAGATAAAAAATCGTTTAATATCGTGGTTAAGTTGTTTATCGAATTTTTAATTTTCGAGGTATGCTTTTCCACACTGGATATATCTTGCTTGATGGTGTATTTATCTATAAGTGATGCCGATAGTTGAATGGAGCTTAGTGGGGTTCTAAATTCGTGAGACGCCATGGATACGAATCTGGTTTTGAGCTGATTAAGCTCCTTCTCCTTTTGAAAAAGTGCACTCATATTCTCCTTCGCCATTTCCAGCTCGGAAACTAATTTCACTAAATCTCGCGTGCGTTCCTTAATTTTAATTTCTAACTTTTCTGTATAGTTTTTGATCTGTTCTTCATCGGCCTTTTCTTTACTTAAATCGTGGATAAAACCCGTGAAAATTTTGCGGTCGCTAAACTTAATTTCGCTTACGCCCAACCTAAATGGAAATATGCTACCATCCTTCCGCTTACCAGAAACCTCCCGACCGATGCCGATGATATTCTTTTTGCCTGTGTGTTCATATCTGGAAAGATAATCGTTATGCCGCGATTGATCGGGTTCTGGCATCAGCACCGAAATGTTTTGGCCTACGAGTTCTGCTCTACTGTAGCCAAAAAGCGCTAGCGCTGCCGGATTTAGATGTTCTATAGTTCCCTTGTCATCAATGGTGATAATTCCATCAATGGCATTCTCAATAATTGCATCCAAAAATTTCGACCGATCCATTTTCATTTTAGTGTAGATTGGTAAATATAGAAATTTATCATCAGCACTATTTTTTATTCAACAACGATTTGATCAAGTTTACCTTTTAAAAGGGCCAATTCTTGTAATTGAATAGCTGCTTGATCGCTTATTTGGCTGAATAATGATTTGTAATAAGTTATCCCTTCAGCTAGTTGCGATTTAAAGTTATTTAATTGCTTCCTTTTCTTGTCGCTAAAGCTTTGAAATTGTTTTTTTATATCCTCTTGAAGATAATCGATATACAAATTAAGCTCTTTAATAAAAACATGCGGGCGCTCTACCCCTGCCAAAAGGTTTGTTCTACCATAAATATGTCCAACCATTTCATCAAAAGAGTACACATCAGAAAAGTAAGCTAAATTTGGCCCAGGGCAAATGGCAACGGCCTTATTCTCTTTTGGTTTTATCATATCGTATTTCAAGTAGTTCGATGAACATAAACCTTCGCAGAGGCAAACTTTCTCCGTAACCAAATCAAATTGCTTTTGATATTCAGCTTCTGACAATTCTGCTTCTTTTAAACTCTTGATTTTTAAATGTTGATATGCTCTAGATGCGGTACAAATGGCTTGCTCAGTAAATTCGGTATTGTTGCACAGGTATTTTTTGGTGCAAGGACTTCCCGGGCGACCCTTTTCAATACGTTCCATCCGTTGCTGCTCTACCGAACTATTTCTAAAATTATTAAACAGAACGCCTAGCGGTGACGCCCCACTCAAATAAAAATCGCTCGGCTCAGCGTTGGCTAAATGATTAAGCGTTTCTGAATCTACATTGGTTACCTCTGGCACTAACAGAAATGGGCTCCCCCAACCAGTGGCATCCAAATTATAATGCTCAAGCAAAAAATCATGCTCCTTGGCGGTACCAATTCCACCCTGCACACTAATGCGTTGTTTTGGCTTGTCTTCTATTGCATAACCTTTTGTTGCTAAGGCAGATTGATACATATCGAAAAGCTCTATAAGCATTTCCTCTTTTTTGATTTTGAATTCTTCTAAAATTGGTCCGAGCAGATAACCCTCTGTGGCAAAGGCATGTCCGCCACAATTTAAGCCAGATTCTATCCTAAACTCTGAAACCCAAAGACCCTTTTTGGCTAAAAATTTCGCTTGGATAAGTGCAGATCTAAAATCGCTCACCTTTAAGATGATTTTCTTTTTCAACTTCCCTGTGGCATCTGGAAAAAAATCTTCAAAATTTTCTATGTAGCTATACAATTTTGGATTCATCCCTGCCGATAAAATGACTGATGCGCACAAATCACTTTGGGCAAAACCACGCAATGCAGATAGGGCATCGGTATTTACATCGCCCGTATATTCATCATCTACATAGTTCATTTTATCTACTTTAGCCATAATATTTACATCAATTGAACCCAATTTAATGGCATTGCGTAAAACATGTTGTAAAGCAATTTTACTTTCACCTTCCGGATAGCTCATCATCAAATCGAAACCCTGCTTTAACGGCGACGATTTTGGTAAAAGCTCGAAATAGCGGTAAAGATCAGTTCCCTTTTCGAAAGGCTGTTGCTTTAAGGCTTTACATTGGGCTCCGATTAGCTCATGCATAAAATTCAAGTAAGCGGTAATTCTTTTTGCACGATAATCCTTTTCGGATTTTGTAATGGGACGAAAGGCATGGAAGTTCTTTTGCGAATGATATGCCCGCATCCGCTCAATCAACTCATCATCAACAATAGATACCACAGAAGATATTCCATAACGAGAAACTTTTAATGGGGTATCAATAGAATATCCCAAACCTAAAACTGGGATGTGAAAAGTGTGTGCCATACGTTGGAATTTTTTTGTTGCAAACCTATTTAAAGCGATTACCCTTTGATGAAACTTAGCTTACTTATAAAAGTGATTAAAATCACTTTTTACAGAAATTTGGTTTCTGCACTGCCTTTAGGAAGCCTATGGAGTATCTAAAAAATTGCATCAAAAAAGATTTTGAAAACAAGGAATGAGGTTTTTATCTTTAGCGCATGGATAAATTTTACCTCTCCGAAATAAACATCTACCCAATTAAGTCGCTTGGAGGCATTAGCGTGCAAAGTGCATTTATAGAAGACAAAGGCTTACAATATGATAGAAGATGGATGCTTGTTGATGAAGATGGCGAATTTATTACGCAAAGGAAGCATTTTCAATTGTCGCTGCTGCAAGTACAAATTTTAAATAATGTATTAACGGTCAGCCATAAAACAGATGCAAATCAAAACATTTCATTCGATTTAGAAGCGCAAACAGGGTCAAGCATTCCAGTAAAAATTTGGGATGATGATTCAACAGGAATTGAAGTAAGTCACGAAGTGAGCGAATGGTTTAGCCACTTTATGAACATGAAAGTGAAATTGGTGCGCATGCCCATTGATGAAAAAAGACTTGTTGAAACGCCTTTTGCCACGAATAATGAAGTGGTAAGCTTTGCAGATGGCTACCCTACTTTATTGATTGGCCAATCTGCCCTAGATGGCTTGAACGAAAAATTAGCAGAGCCTATCCTCATGGATCGCTTCCGCCCAAATTTGGTTTTTACTGGTGGAGCAGCTCACATTGAAGATCAGTTTGAAGTGTTTAAAATTGGTAAGGTGGAGTTCAAAGCCGTTAAACCTTGCTCCAGATGTGTATTAATTACCATAAATCAGCAAACAGGAAATAAAGGCCAAGAACCGTTAAAAACACTGGCAAATTACCGTAATGTAAACAATAAAATTATGTTTGGCCAAAATTTATTGCACAAAGGTTCTGGTCTAATCTCCGTGGGTGATGAAATCCATATCGAAACTTGGAAGTAAAAAAAATGCAGATACAAATTGTACCTGCACCGTACTGGGGATGTGAATTAACAAAGTGAAGCGTTAATTCTAGTGCAGATTTGTTCTACTTTATAAAGTTGAAAAATCCAAAATCTTTCCATCCCTAAACTTAAAGCCTATATAGCCAACACACTACAATGTAAACGAATATAAATGTAGTATAATTAATTGACTAAACACTAATTAATCATTAATATTTTTTTGGCTTTCTTTTACTTAAATGCTTTTACAACAGCTACAGTAACCATCAATTGACCAACGTGGCGCATTGTATGCTCAGCCGCATGAACGAGTAAGCCAATTACGGTTGAGGGTAAACCCGCCCGACCAATACCTCGAAAGTCTGTTAAGATACTCTCATTTGTATTTTTAATCTGACTTAATGCGGTATCAACTTGGGTATCAAAGCGATTAACCAGTTCCGCTACAGAATAACCCTCCACAGAATCAGTTCCCTCTTCTCTTAATTGTTCAAACTGGAATTCTGATAACGTTTCTGATCTTGCGTAAGTAAATACACGATCCAGTACACCACTTAAATGTTGCAAATGAAAACCTACGGATGCCATTCCTGCGGGCCTTATCCATAATGATTCCATAGGAAATTGATCCATGTACAATTGGAGTTCTTCTCTGGCCTGCAAAAGGGCATGCGCAACGGGTTGTAGCAAGGGGATAACATCAGGCAAAGGACCTCTTTGCCAAACTTCTAGTTTTTGCGCCATATTTATGAATGATTTAATCTTTCTAATTTAAAAATTTGAAAGGGATTAAAATCATCAACAAACTAAACCTTAAAAAGATTACAATAAAACGAAGCAATCCTGTCTAAAAGTTTGGAATTGCTAAGCAAGATTTGCAACCTTATCTCCCCCGAACTGTTCATCTATAACCGAGTATTGAGTAAGGAATGGATTAAAAGTCCCGAGTTCAAAACACGGGGTTGCATATCCTGACTGGCCGGATTTTAATCTTCCGTGCTTCCGGCTGCGTTGCCAGCCAAATCGCCTCCACCTTCTTCCTCATCGCTCTCTCCGGTTAATCCGCGTTGAACAGGGTTGTCTTCAAGACCACCATCATCATTAGATTGTTGTGTTGAATTTTCGTTTTCTTCTTCGTGAGCTAGATTTTCCCGCTCTTTTGGGTCGTTATTTGAATTTTGCATGATGTTTTATTTTAATTTAGAACAACCCGTCTTCAAAAATGGTTTCGAAAATCGTACAACTATCCAGCCTTCTCCAGTTCTTCTAGTAAAACATCTAAATTGTTTTTTTCTTCGAATACGGCACCGCTAGAAATGTTTTGAACCGAGGTAAGCAGGATTAGTGATTTAGAATCGGTATCAATGAATTGATTGAGTTCATTAATTTTTTCTGATGAAAGTTTAAACAGCATCACAGTTTTAATTTTTTTGTTTGGCATGGGAATAGATGATTGCATTTCAGTAGCTGGAAATATCTGCTCAAACAAATCGAGATGTGTACACCTCTTTAACTCAATTTTGAACTGTATAATCAATACTTAAAATGATGTGCAAAAATCAATAAAGCATCTATATTTTATAAGTTAATGAGGCTTTCCCTTGTACCAATTTTGAAAATCATTACAGTTTACCATCTTTCAATCGAGAAATATAGCCAGAAGGAGTTAAACCTGTTAGTTTTTTAAAAGCAACAAAAAAGGTGTTTCTGGATGAGAACCCAGCATCATTTGCTATGGCTTCTAGTGTGAACTGTTTCCAATCTCCGTCATCAAGCCTTGCTTTGGCGTACTCTATCCTCAACTTATTAATGTAACTGTTAAAATTAAGTTTAAAGTGATGATTAAAAAGTTCGGTTAGCTTATGGTTTGGGATGTCAATTAGCGAAGCAAAACCACTCAGAGTGAGTCCGGTTTGTCTAAAAACTTCAGTCTCATTAAGAAATGCTTCTACCCTTGCGGCCAAATGCGCATCTATCTTACGGATTTTAGGATCATTTTTTTCCAACTTTTCTGAAAATTCATTTTCTACTACGGCGGTTTCTAATCCCCGCTGATAAACCATTGGCTTAAAGCCATAGAGAAATTCTGGATGTAGAAAAAATAGGAAGCTGATTAGCAGAACACAAAAGCATAGGAAAAAAACAATTGTGCTGTTATGCATAATGAACCAAGCCCTGTTGAAGTTCTCCAATACAGAAAAATTCATTACAAGTATCCCCACAAAAAGAGCGGCGCATACGCTAGTAAACGCATAAAGCCATTTTATACTTTTTTCTCCAGCGGTTTTTGATTTTGATGCCTTCTTAATTTCCCAAAACTGAAAACCACAATAAATGCAGGCTGTAGCTGGAAAAGCAAACCAATGCAACGGACTTACAACATATTTGCTGGTACTTATGGCGAATTTTACATCTGTAGTAATATGATTTACAACCAATTGCTGCTCATGGTAACTTAATAAGTTATAGGGTAAAATTGAAATGATGGCGGGGATAATGAGGAGCAAATGCAGTAAGTCTGCTTTTTTAAAAGTAGCATAAGCAGAATTTAACGAGCCTCTAATGTATAAATACAAGCCTGGAGCGATTAAATAATAGAATGGCAAGCCTTTATTAAATAAAAATGGGTAATTTTTAATTTGGCCAGAATTAGTCAGCAAATAAATTAGCACAAACCAAGTTATGCCTGTTATTGAAATGGATAACCATAAGTTAAGGTATCTCTTATTTTTTCCATACAGGAATAGTTTAATGAGGATGAGCGAAAAGATGAAAATCGCACCAATAAGGGTTAGAAAAAAGGGATGCAAAACGAATAAATTTGGTTTCGGGAATACACAAAAATAATAATTCTGCTAGTATTATGGTTTTTGGCTAAAGCCTTTTATACTCCTAATTGGAGTTATGGTAGGATATTTCCAGAGAAGGAAAGTAAGAACAATAAGCCAAACTTAATTGATCGTAAGTGAAGGAAAGTAGATAGTACTTACAGCAATGCGGAAATAGTTGCTAACCCTCGAGTTGGAGAGAATTGTTTTTGCAGGCGGGAATGGATAGGGAATTTAATTTCTCCCAAAATGAATCGGGAGAAATTAACCTGTTTTTAAACCACGCGAACGTTTACTGCGTTGGGTCCTTTCTTACCATCCTTCACTTCATACTCCACTGTATCATTTTCTCTGATCTCATCGATCAATCCTGATGCGTGAACAAAAAGTTCTCCCCCGTTATCTTCCTTTATAAATCCAAAGCCCTTTTCTGTGTTAAAAAATTTTACTGTACCGTTTTTCATTTTAAGTGATCAATTTTAATTAGAGATTTTTTCAAGAAACTAAAATAGATATTTTGTTATTAAAAAGAAGTAAATAATTAAAGAAGTTGCTTTTATTCCTTAAGGTTGTTTTTAACAGGATGTGAAAAAAATTAAAAACAAATTTACCCTTGTGATGTTAATTTCACAATCCTTAATCAAATAGTCATGGGCGCACTCGCTACTTACGAAGAATACAAACAAGTTTTAGATAAACTTAGATCGCTAACCGAGCTTGAGCACAAAGAAATTGTAAACCTTTATGAAATCAATACCCTTCGTAACCTCGCTACTGCTTACGAACAGGTTAAGTATGATTTCACTTCGAATGTGCAAAATCAACCTGCTGATCAACAATCAAATGTTGGATTAAATCAACCATTTCAATTTTTCCTATAAACTCTGTTACCTTCTGCCGATACATCTCTTTAATGGATAAAGGCTTATGTTCGATTAGAGAGACCTTTGCAATCTGCCACCATAACAGGAATAATTCTAAACTAGGTTGAGATGCTTTAAAGCTGCAACAAAGTTTTAGTTTTGCATCAACAAATAAAATACTATGTCAAAAACAAAATTAACAATCAACAATAACGGTTCAGTTAAAATAGAGGGCGATTTTGAAATCGTTGATAGAAACGGTAACGCATACGGCTTGCAGGGTAGAACGGTGCTTTCTATCTGTCGTTGCGGACTTTCAAAAAACAAGCCCTTTTGTGATGGTGCGCACAATGGTCACTTCGAGCACGAAGCCATTGCTTTTGATCTTCCTCCTAAAAAAGTTTAATAAAAAGAATACTTTGATTTTGAGCCTCGTTAATTCGGGGCTTTTTGTTTTGTAGCGATTGTGAATTGGTTGGCGAATTTATAACGCTGGCATTAAACTCTGTTTTAAGAGGATTGAAAATCCTCAGCGCTTAAGTCGGGATTGCAAATCCCGACTAGCAAAGGAGCATAAATTGAGTTGGTCGAGCAATGTTTTTTCGACCATTGAACTGTGAATTTGTAATCCACTAAAGCTAACTGAACCAATTAATTAGAGGATTGGCTGTTGAGCTACTTTCATGGGGCAAACCTCAGTTTCATGAGGATTGAAAATCCTCAGCGCTTAAGTCGAGATTGCAAATCCCGACTAGCAAAGGAACATAAATTGAGTTGGTCGAGAAATGTTTTTTCGACCATTGAACTGTGGATTTGTAATCCACTAAAGCTAACTGAACCAATTAATTAGAGGATTGGCTGTTGAGCTACTTTCAGGGGGGCAAACCTCAGTTTTACGAGGATTAAAAATCCTCAGCGCTTAAGTCGAGATTGCAAATCCCGACTAGCAAAGGAGCATAAATTGAGTTGGTCGAGAAATGTTTTCTCGACCATTGAACTGTGAATTTGTAATCCACTAAAGCTAACTGAACCAATTAACTAGAGGATTGGCTGTTGAGCTACTTTCAGGGAGCAAACCTCAGTTTTAAGAGGATTGAAAATCCTCAGCGCTTAAGTCGAGATTGCAAATCCCGACTAGCAAAGGAGCATAAATTGAGTTGGTCGAGAAATGTTTTCTCGACCATTGAACTGTGGATTTCTAATCCACTAAAGCTAACTGAACCAATTAATTAGAGGATTGGCTGTTGAGTTACTTTCAGGGAGCAAACCTCAGTTTTAAGAGGATTGAAAATCCTCTGCGCTTAAGTCGGGATTGCAAATCCCGACTAGCAAAGGAGCATAAATTGAGTTGGTCGAGAAATGTTTTCTCGACCATTGAACTGTGAATTTGTAATCCACTAAAGCTAACTGAACCAATTAACTAGAGGATTGGCTGTTGAGCTACTTTCAGGGGGGCAAACCTCAGTTTTACGAGGATTAAAAATCCTCAGCGCTTAAGTCGAGATTGCAAATCCCGACTAGCAAAGGAGCATAAATTGAGTTGGTCGAGAAATGTTTTCTCGACCATTGAACTGTGGATTTGTAATCCACTAAAGCTAACTGAACCAATTAATTAGAGGATTGGCTGTTGAGCTACTTTCAGGGGGGCAAACCTGAGTTTTACGAGGATTAAAAATCCTCAGCGCTTAAGTCGGGATTGCAAATCCCGACTAGCAAAAGGGGGGCATTAGACTGCAATTGTTTTTCAAATGTTTATTTTATGTGTAAAATGGTTGGCGAGCCATCAATTAAAAATCAAAGTTCCAAATTCCACTTTCTCGTGCTGCAAGCATCTTTTTAGCTGTAACCTTCAAGCCGGTTTGATGCTTAATCAATCAAAAGTGCCGCCCTTATCTATTATTTCCGCCCATTCATCTATTCCTTTAATTTGAAACGCTTTTATTCTATATTTTTAATTAACAAGTATAAATATTATGAGTAGGCACAAGGGTATTGTTAAGCTATTTGATGAAAGATTTGGATGTGGTTTGATTACCTCCGCAGTCGGAGACGATATCTTATTGAACAAAAAATCAATCTCCGCAGGCCACAAATTAAGTACGGGCAGAATCGTTACTTTCCTTTTTGAAGCAAAATCCAGATATGCTTACAAAATTGTGGTTGAGCAGTAATCAAATTTCCCGCCAGTAACCCTTTTCTTTCCTCAAATCCTAGCAAATAATTTAGATGTATTGTCGTTTTGAAATGGCATAAAAGCTATTTTTGAATGATGGCAAACTTAAACAAAGAACTTACCGAGCACAACTCAAAAGTTGTGGTTTTGGATTTCATTAAAGCACTAAATGCCGAAGATTTCGATTTGGCAAGGCTACAACTTCACGATGATTTGATTTTTAAAGGCGTTATGAGCGAACGGAGCGGCGCTGATGCTTACATGGAAGACCTGAAAAAGTTGAAATTGAAATATGAAGTAAAAAAGATTTTTACGGATAATGAAGAGGTTTGCCTGTTTTATGACATTAACATCAACGGGAAAAAACTCTTTGGCAGTGGCTGGTATGTGTTGGAGAATGAGAAGATTAAATCATTTAAAGTGATTTTTGACCCCAGACCAGTTTTAGCTTAGCAAATTTGCTTTAGTTTTCTGATTTCAATTTCCTGCCCATTATTTAAACCAAACAGAAATTGAAGGTATTCGTCGGTTTCTGTAATGTTGATTTTCGAAACTTCCCCTGCTTTACCGGCTCCGTTATCTACCTCATCTCCTACCTTAACATCTAACAAGGTTGATGTGGGTATATTTTGATTTATGCTTATCATAATTTTAAATGGGTTGGTGTTGAATTGGCCTTTAGATTCCCGTCAGCCCATCATCAAAGGTAAAAAAATAACGCCCCAATTCTTGAGCTGAGGCGTTATTGGAATAACAAAAAAATCAATTAAGCTTTAAGTAAAGCGGGTTTTTCATGATAGGTTTTCCAAAGCAATTCTCCAAATAAGGTGTTCGACCAAGCAAACCAAGCTCTGGTGAAATTTGCGGGATCATCTTTATGGAATGATTCATGCATAAAACCTTTGCCTGCATGTGTTTTACGCAAAGTATCGATGCAATATTTAATTTCAGCATCATCTTTAGAAGTCAAAGCACGCATGGTTATGCTCATTGGCCAAATCATATCTTGGCCGGCATGTGGTCCGCCAATGCCTTCGGCAGCGGTACCTTTGAAGAAATATGGGTTATCTTTTGAAAGGGCAAATTTCCTGGTATTGATGTAAATGGGATCATCTAATTTGATGGCACCCAGATAGGGTAAGCTTAACAAACTCGGTACGTTAGAATCGTCCATTAAATACGCGCTACCAAAACCATCAACCTCAAAAGCGTAAATTTTGCCGTATTTTGGATGGTTTACAATGGCATATTTTTGTATGGCAGCATTTACTTCATCTGCCAAATTTAATAAGCTGCTTTCTAAAGCTTTATCGCTATGCAAGGCTTTAATCATTTCTGCTGCCTGCTTTAAGCTGGTTACGGCAAAGAAATTAGAAGGAATTAAGAAAGGGAAAATTGTTGCATCATCACTTGGGCGAAAGGCCGAACAGATTAAACCAACCGGATTAACGGGAAAACCGTAACCAGCCATTGGTAATGTATCAGTTGGCTGCGTGGTTTCCCTTTGGAAATGATACTGCCCTTTATTTGTTTTCCGTTGTTGATCTTTAAAGGTTTTAAATGTGGCTTCAATTCCCTTTTTCCAATCGGCATCAAATGGGGTTTTATCGCCCGTTTTTTTCCAATAGTGGTAAGCCAACCGAATTGGATAGCATAAAGAGTCTATTTCCCATTTGCGTTCGTGCACGCCTGGCTGCATTGCCGTTTTATCTGTTTTCCACTCACCTACTTTAGTTGCATCGCCGTAAAAAGCGTTGGCGTACGGATCTTTTAAAACGCACTGTGTTTGGTGGATGATTACACCAGCTACTAATTTTTTTAGCGGTGCATCTTCGTTCACAAATTGCAAATACGGCCATACCTGTGCCGAACTATCGCGAAGCCACATCGCATCAATATCACCTGTAATTACGTAGGTATCTGGGCGACCATTTTTTTCTGCATAATAAACAGTTGTATCTAGCGTATTTGGAAAGCAGTTTTCGAACAACCAATTTAACTCCGGATTTTTAACATTGGATTGAAAGGTTTTTATTGCTGCATCTACGGCCTTGCTTTCAAAATGTCTTTTGCCAGCCGCCACCCGAACAACAGGAAACTCTGGAGCTAAATCTGCAGCAAAGGAAAATTTCGATGCTACAACTCCAACACCCAGCAAACCTGTGTTTTGTATAAACTTTCTTCTTTTCATTATTTATGTGTATTTCTATTTGGTTCAACTTGTTAAGACTACGCTTTGGTTAATAGCCCTTATATTTTTACCAATCTGGCAACATAGCCACCGCCGGTAGTCATTTTGATGTTTAATTTGGTGTTTTTATTGACCTCAATGGTTTCTTGTTTAAAATCTTTGGCATTCTTATCGGCGTTAATTCCATCTTTCCAAACCATCATTTTATACTGTCCATCTCCTAAGAAAGATAAATCGAGATTCAGATCTCTTGCTGTCCAATCGGTCATAGCGCCAATATACCAATCGCTATTTTTGGCCTGCCTAGCTACGGCAACATAATCGCCTACTTTGGCTTGTAAAGGAACGGTTTGTTTCCAAACGGATGGTACTTCTTTTAAAAATTGCATTGCCTCAGGCTCTTTGTAGTAATGGGTCGGAATATCGCAAAGCATCTGCAATGGACTTTCAAACACCACATACATCGCCAATTGGTTACAGCGCGTACCCATTGTCATCGGTTCCGATGGAACAGCAGCAAAATCATTCTTCTGTACATTTAACATCCCCCCGGGAGTAAAATCCATCGGACCTGCCGCCATTCTGATAAATGGAATGGTGGTGGTATGATCTGGCGTGATGGCCGCTCCGAATTTACTGATTTCGTTCCCTAAAACACCTTCAGAAGTCATCACATTAGGGTAAGTTCTGTTCCAACCGGTAGGTTTAAAGGCGCCATGAAAATCGACCATCAGCTTTCTTTTCGCCGCTGCTTTTGATACCTTTTCATAGTAATTTACCATATCTTGATCGTCGCGCTGCATAAAATCTACCTTTATGCCTGTAATGCCCCATTTTTGGAAGTTATCCAAAGCTTGATCCATTTGCTTATCCAGCACCAGCCAGCTCGTCCACAGCAGCAAATCTACATTTTTGCTTTTGGCATATTTGGCCAGTTCTTCTACATCAATACCTGGCGATTGCTTCATTAAATCTCTTGTGTCGCACCAACCTTCATCCAATAAAACGTATTCAATATGATTTTTTGCGGCAAAATCGATGTAGTATTTGTAGGTATCGTTGTTGATGCCAGCAACAAAATCTACGCCATATAAATTGTTGTAGTGCCACCAATCCCACTGCACCTTACCTGGTTTAACCCAAGAAAAATCGCCTGTTGCAGGCCTTGCAAGTTGATAAACCAATTGGTTACTCAAAATATCTTTATCGGCAGTGTTAATCATTAAAACCCGCCAAGGGAATGATTTTGGACCATTAACATCAGCAATATAGCTATCGTATTGGCTTACCCGCTCATCACGATCGCTGGTTATTTTTTTAGTTTTAGGATGATGCGGAAACACAGCGTTAATTTTGCCTTTGCCTGCACCTTTAATCCACATGCCTGCATAATCCCATAAATCAGATTCAGTTAAAACAATCTTGGTTCCATCTACATCAAACAGCGTTGGCAAACTCGCCAATTTTGTAGAATCTATATCGCTGACATTAAAAGCTTTGTAATCGCGCTCATTATGAGAGAAAAATTGATCTTCTTTTGGAAAAAGCGATTTCGCCCCACCTGCGAATTGAAACGCAGCTTTTTCTGCTAATATTTGGTAACTGCCTTTCAAATCGGATAGCCAGTGCCAAGCCACGCCATTGTTAAAAGCCCTCCACTCCAGCGATAAACCGTTCGAAAACTTTAAAGTAAGTGCATTGTAATGGTTATCGATGGTTTCTGATTTAACCCAAACTACCGGTTTTAAAACTTCGTTAACAGATGATGTTGCTGTTTTAGAAACCTTCCATCCTCCCTTACTTTTGTTTGTGCTTAATTCAATTGCAGATTCTTGTATCAAATTTTTGCCTTGTTGTTGAACACTGTAAGTAATTTCTTTCCCTACGTTCAAATTAATTACAATGGCCGCATCGGGCGACTTAAGCTGATATTTCTGAGCCTTAGCTGAAAACTGGACTGCAATTAAAATTAAAAATGTGAAGATCAGGGTTAATTTCATTTATGTATGTGTGGGATGTTGTGTTTTATGTCGGTGATTTATTGTGAATGTTTGAGCTTTTAAAGCGATGGTGATTTAAATTTTCTCAATGAGCATCTGGTTAGTAAAACTTAAAAGCAATTATGTTTGATAAAAAAACATTGTAACTCGAAAGTAGTAAAACGTTTAACTAAACCAAAAACATTTCGACTTTAATTTTACATCTACCAGTATTTTTACAGATGCTGATGTTAAATTGTTGGATGATTTAGGCTGGTAATGATTAATAAAATCGCTAAAATGAGCTGTAAAAACCACCTTATTACTGAGCTTCTCAACAAAGTTGAAATTATAGATAAATAAGATAAATTACTATTAATCAAATATATTATAGATTTTGAATAAAGTATTTAATAATATTATAAAATCTCAGCGAATTAAACAGGCTGATTCGATGAGCGATGTGGATGCTCAAGCAAGTCAATATGCCTTCGTCTTAAACACTTCGCAATATTGCCCTGGCACAACTCAAAAAAATCAGCCCCTCCTTTTGAACCCTATCCCCCATCTATTCCAATGTTAAATCGAGATTCGCATCTATCACTGAATACTTGCAACCTGATACTTACTACTCATTTCTTGATACTCAATACTCGCTACTTGATACTTGATACTCATTTCTTGCTACTTGATACTCATTACTTGATACTTGATACTCATTACTTGATACTCAATACTCAATACTCGCTACTCAAAACCTAATCCCCCCCACAAAACATTTTTTCACCCCAACCATGAGAAAACCAAATTATGATTGTATATTTAAATAAGTTGACCCTCAGCATTTTAAGCAGTAACTAAGCTTAGCTTTGCAAATTGGCCATCTAAATTAACACGCATTCTTTTTAATTAACCAAATCTCTATTGTAATGACTTCTGTTACTGAACAAGGCTCTAAAAGAATATTATCTATCGATGTTCTTAGAGGATTAGTAATGCTTATTATGGCATTAGACCATACACGTGATTTCTTTCACATCGAAGCCATGACTGGCGACCCTCTAAACCCCGATACAACGACTGGAATGTTATATTTCACGCGGTTCATTACGCATTTTTGTGCGCCAACTTTTGTCTTTCTATCGGGCTTATCGGCTTATTTATCTGCACAAAATAAAACTCCAGCACAGGCCAGTAAGTTTTTATTTAAACGAGGCATCTGGCTTATTGTAGTAGAGATTGTACTCATTACCTTGGGCATAACCTTCAATCCATTTTACAATGCCATTGTTCTACAGGTGATTTGGGCAATCGGATTCAGCATGATTTTCTTAGCCTTATTCAGTAGAATTTCTTACAAAACTGTTTTAGTTACAGGTTTCCTATTGGTATTTGGACATAACCTATTTGATTTATTTCCAGCACCTAGCAATATCTATAGTGATGTATTACTAAAGGTATTTTTCACCGCTTCGGGTACCATATTTCCAATTGGAAAAGAACACATCATTGCCGATTTATATGCAGTACTGCCGTGGACAGGAATCATGTTTTTGGGTTATGGTGCTGGCAAATGGTTTAAAAGAGAATATGATGTTAAAAAGCGAAAAATCAATTTGTTAAACTTTGGTGCGGCTGCGCTTGTATTGTTCGTTGCACTCAGAATTGCTGGTGTTTACGGCGATCCTATTCCCCGAAAAGAATATCATGATGTGTTCAAAAATTTATTGTCTTTTTTCAATGTTAGCAAGTACCCTCCATCCTTGCAATACACCAGCTTAATCATTGGTGTTGGTTTAATACTGCTCGCGGTTTGCGAAAAATTTAAGAATAAATTATCAAAGGTTTTTGCTACATATGGAAGCGTGCCCTTCTTCTACTATGTAATTCATTTTTACCTTTTGCACAGCATTTTGGTTGTTGCTTTTTTTGCATCGGGCTACACCAAGAAAGATATCATCAACATGCCATTTATGTTTCGGCCAAACACATTCGGATTTGATTTGTGGGGCGTTTATCTCATTTGGATCGTTGTTATTTTGGCCTTATACTATCCTTGTAAATGGTTCAAAAAATATAAAGAAACACATTCGAAATGGTGGCTTAGTTATCTGTAAATCAAATAACTATAAAATTTAATTTGAAATTACATGGTAGGCGACTGTTCGTAAATCGTCCAGTATTGATCTTTGCTATTTGTTTTCTTCGCCAGAATGATATTGGAGTTGGTACTTCCTTTCTTATCTTCTGGAGTTAAATAAAGATCGGTTCCTTTTAATTTTATTAAGTAAGCCCTTTCAACTGGAATAAACTCATATTGTTGATTGGCATCGCCAAGCACTAGGGGTTGTTCTTCAAGATTAATCTTTGCATCAACCTCCTTCTTTGGCTGGAATGTTTTATTGGTAAAAAGATTTCTGAGTTGATAGGTATTTCCATCTATGTTTCTAAAATCCCAAGTCATACACTTCCAGTTTTGAGGGTCGTAAGCGACTAATGGTGTACCATTCTTGCCACTTGCATCTTTAACCCGCAAAAGCATTCCAGTTTGCACATTTTTAATGGCGAAATTTCCTTTGATAACCTGAGCTTGTACAAATCCGGCAAACCAAAACACCAAGCTTAAAATTAGGATTGATTTTTTCATAACCCAAATATAACCAATTTGTTAAATAAGGGTAATTCAAGTTAGGTCATTGTTACCAATACCTCTTTCGGAACCAAAAAGCAAGATTAACCAAAGCAATAAGCGCAGGTACCTCAACCAATGGTCCAATCACCCCTGCAAAAGCCTGACCAGAATTAATTCCAAAAACACCAATCGAAACCGCAATAGCAAGTTCAAAGTTGTTTCCGGTAGCGGTAAAGGCTATAGATGTACTTTTGGAGTAATCAGCACCAAAATACTTGCCAACAAAGAAGCTCACAACAAACATAATGGAAAAGTAAAACAGAAGCGGAATAGAAATTCTAAATACATCTAGTGGAATTTTCACCAAAGTTTCTCCTTTCAAGCTAAACATAATGATGATGGTAAAGAGCAAAGCGATTAATGTAAGCGGCGAGATGACGGTTATAAACTTCTGCTCGAACCATTCTTCGCTTTTAAGCTTAATCATCACCACTCTACTTACAAAACCCATCGCAAAGGGAATTCCCAAATAAATACCGACACTCTTGGCAATTTGCAAGATAGATATGTCTATTTCCAAACCTTTCAAGCCAAAATATGGAGGCAAAACAGTGATAAAAATATACGCGTAAACACTGTAAAGTAGAACCTGAAAAACACTATTTAAAGCAATCAAGCCAGCCGCATACTCTCTGTTGCCATCGGCAAGATCGTTCCAAACCACCACCATGGCAATACATCTGGCAAGACCGATTAAAATTAAACCAACCATGTATTCTGGATAGTCACCTAAAAAAATAATGGCAAGCAGAAACATCAATACCGGACCAGCTATCCAATTTAAAAGCAAAGAGGCAATCAAAATCTTAGAATCTTTAAAAACTTGTCCAAGATTTTCATATTTTACTTTAGCCAGTGGTGGGTACATCATGATAACTAAACCAATCGCCAAGGAGAAATTCGTTGTCCCATCAGAAAACGAGTTAATTAGATTAGATGAAGATGGGAAAAGGAAGCCAATCCCTAGGCCTAAAAACATGGCTAAGAAAATCCATAAGGTTAAATATCGATTTACAAAGCCTAACTTTTTTCTTCCAACAATTGGTGCACAATTACTTACTGACATTTGGATTGTCTAGATGTTTATGAACAAAATCTGATGTATATTGCTTAATCATCTCTCTAACCAAATCAAACTGAGCCATAATTTCTTCTTCTGTGCCGGTTGCTTTTGCAGGGTCGGGAAAATTATAGTGGAATTTTATTGCTTGGGTAGCAAAATATGGACAGTTTTCCTGCGCATGATCGCAAACGGTAATCATAAAATCAAAATCTACATCCGAGTATTCGCTAATGTTGTTGGACGTATGTTTTGAAATGTCTATTCCATCCCCTTTCATAGTCAAAATTGCTTTTGGATTTACGCCATGTGTTTCTATACCTGCGCTATAAATTTTAGCTCGATCGCCTGCAAAATGCCTTAAATAGCCTTCTGCAATTTGGCTTCTGCAACTATTGCCCGTGCAAAGCACTAATATATTTTTCATACCTTTCGTTCACAAATTAACAACAGCCGCCACCTGGCGTGCAACACGCACTTTCTGATGCGAGATTGACCAATTCAATCTTCTTCTTTTGTACCGGTTCAGTAGAGCAACAAGTTTCGCCTTCCAAATCAGGGCCACAACTCTCTCCTCTTCCTATAGCCTTGCATTGTGTAAAATCGGCCATAAGCTTTACAGTTAGGTTTTCATCCTCCAAATTAAATGCACTTGGATACATTTGGCGGGTATCGAAATCAGAATTGCCAAATTCGATTTTTACGATGGCATTTTCATCCAGGTTGATTTTAGACTCCCCAAGTTCATGATCGATAAGGCCTTACTCACTTCCATAGCTCTAACTTGGTTATCTTTCATCGGCTCCCAGAGTTGCACAATAATTTCTGTCCAACGGTTAACCTTTCCTCCACAATCAACTGAAGTGATTACCGATTCCTTAATTTCCGTAATGTGATAATTGGCGTTAACCCACTGATTTTCGGCGTATTGAAAATTAAGAATGTAATTAGGATGCTCCTGTAATTGTGCCTTGAAGCTATTCCATTTTAATGATTCTGTATTCATCATAATATTGCGATTTAACGATTGATTTGAGTAAAAATTTTAACAACAGTTATTTATTGGTTTGTAGGCATTAAACAAACCGCCGAGTTTATCTTGTATGGTTTTCCACGTGGTTGGATTAATGCAATAGCATACACTTACACCCTCTATTGTACCCTGGATAATCCCTGCATTTTTTAACTCTTTTAAATGCTGAGAAATAGTGGCTTGGGCTAAACCCAACTCATCAACCAAATCGCCACAAATGCAAGTATTGGCCACTAAAATGCGTTGTAAAATGGCAAGCCTAGCCGGATGCGCCATTGCCTTTAACCAAGCGGAAAGTTGGTTTTGTTCCTCTGAAAAAATTTCACTTCTTGTAACACCCATAATTATATCGCAATATTACGATTAACATTTTTAAAACTTCCAATTTTTCTGAATAAAATTTGCATTTCAGTACCTTTTAACTTGCCAACAGTAACTGAAGGTTCTATTACTCCCTAAAGTTTTATTTCCAAAATTTTAAACCTTTAGCATTTCCGGCCTGTTTAAAACTAAATTACAAAATTACCTATGGAAAAAATTAAAACAAAAGGTTACGGAGCAAGCGGATCCTTAATCGGAGGCAAAACCCTCGAGTTAATGGAATTCGATCGTAATGAACCTAAAGCAGATGAAATATTAATTGACGTATTATACTGTGGTGTTTGCCATTCAGATCTTCATCAAGTAAACAACGATTGGAAAAATACAGTTTATCCTTGTGTACCAGGGCATGAAATTATTGGTAAAGTTGTATCAACAGGTGCTGGTGTAAGTAAATTTAAAACAGGCGATTTGGTGGGTGTGGGCTGTATGATTGATTCTTGCAAGCATTGCGAACCTTGTTTAGACGGCGAAGAGCAGTTTTGTGAAGGACCAGTTGGCCAAACCATGACCTATAATGGGTATTGGAAACCTGATGGCTCTGGCTTCAATACTTTTGGGGGATACTCTACCAACATTGTTGCACAAGAGAAATTTGTGATGCGCATTCCAGAATCATTATCGCCATCGGCAGCAGCACCAATACTTTGTGCAGGCGTAACCACCTATTCACCTTTAAAACACTTTGGCGTTAAAGCTGGTCATAAAGTTGGTATTGTTGGCATAGGTGGTTTGGGCCACATGGGGGTTAAGATTGCCAAGGCAATGGGCGCAACCGTAACGGCGATCACAAGCAAAGTTTCAAAAAGAGAATCGGCATTGGCACTAGGGGCGGATGAAGTTTTAATATCAGAAGATCAGGATGCAATGAAAGCACATGCAGCAACATTCGATTTTCTACTGATTACCATACCTTATGCTTTTGATGTAAACGATTATATTCCGTTAATCAGAAGACGTGGTGCAATTGTTACGGTTGGATTACTCGGACCCTACAAAGCCCCAACCAACAATATGGAGGTGGCTAAATTCTGCTCTACCGTGGGCGGATCATTAATTGGTGGTACAGTTGAAACACAGGAAGTATTGGATTTCTGTGCAGAACATAACATCTCCCCTGATGTACAAATGATTGATATTAAAGATATTAACAAAGCATTAGATAAAATTAAGGATGAGGAAGTGAGGTTTAGATACGTCATCGATATGGCAACCTTGAAAAATTAAGCAAAATTATTTCTTAATTAAAAAAAGAAGCCTCGACATCCATCGAGGCTTCTTTGTACAATAAGTAAACCGCATAAGGATATAACTAAATATCTCAGTCTAAAGCTAGTGCCGTAATGTGAATTAGCGATTAACTTTCAATTAAAATTTAGTTTCGTTAAGCGTTGGATTTTGGCTTGCGTTTATCTGAAAAGTGGAAATTTTATCGTCATCGCCCACTTCAACAATTCTATAGCCTTTATAGGCCGTACCCCAATTGCCGCCAATGTGTGCATCAAAAAAATGAGGCAATTTGTTGGTGTAAAACACGGCATCTAAACTATGGTCATGTCCGTGAAAAACCGCTTTAACATTAGCATAACT
This sequence comes from Pedobacter yonginensis, assembly GCF_003173595.1. Lineage (GTDB taxonomy): Bacteria > Bacteroidota > Bacteroidia > Sphingobacteriales > Sphingobacteriaceae > Pedobacter > Pedobacter yonginense. The sequence continues at coordinate 573,493 of NZ_QGNZ01000001.1, read as the reverse complement.
ATGCAGTAGGCTAATGGTATCTGCGCACTCCACAAACGGACTTTCGGGAACCCAAAAATGTGGGGGAATGTGCAAAACAACGAATACGGTTTGTAAAGATTTGAATTTCTCTAATTCGGTTTTTAAAAAGGCATTATCCGGGCAGAGGTATTTCCCGGTGGTATCAGAAGTATTTGCCAAAACAAAACCAACGCCATTTTTTTCAAAGGAGAAATTGTCTTCATACCCAAATACCGATTTCCAGATTTTAGCATCTGCATGATCGTGATTACCCGGAATAGCATAGAAAGGTACGTTTAACCGATCGTAGTATTCCTTTTTAACTTCTGATAATAATTCTGGTCGATCGTGAACCAAATCGCCGTTAATGATGACGAAATCTAGCGGATTTTTACTGTGCGATTCGTTTAACCACTTCACGATGTTTTCATGGTCTTTTTTAAAATCAGTGCCGGGTTGCCCGTAGTGTCCATCTGATGCAATTGCAAAACGCAGTTTGGGTTTTTGAGCGGAAATTTTGGTTTCATTCTGGACAGTTGATGCCAGCGCAGAAACCATCGGATTCAAACCTGCCAGAACTACCCCAGCCACACTGCTTTTAAGAAAAAATCGTCTGTTTGACATGTTTTTGTTTTGGGATTTATAAAATCAATACTAGGGGAACAATGTTAGCAGGTAGTTAACTTTAAATAACTTATCTGCTACATTTAAAGATAACTAAAAATGAATGGCATAAAAAAACCGCTGGCGATTAACCAGCGGCGTACAAAAATTGGGATGTGTAATTATTTTTTTGGGCTGGATGACATGTAAAATGTCAACTTACCACCATTTGTTAAATCAGAATGTTTTATGAAAGGGGTGTTAAGCACCTTTCCATTTAATAACACCTTAGCCACGTAAATGTTTTTATCACTTTGTTTTATGGCTTCAACGGTAAAGGTTTTTCCATTTTCCAAATTCAGAACGGCATTGTTTACAGATGGGCTACCCAAAGCATACACATCAGAACCTGGGGAAACTGGATAAAAGCCCAATGATGAAAACATATACCAGGCGCTCATTTGGCCACAATCATCATTCCCACCCAAACCATCAGGGGTTGGTTTATATTGCATATTTAAAATATGACGGATTTGCGCTTGTGTTTTCCAAGGCTGATCAGTCCAGTTATACAAGTAAGCAATGTGGTGTGCCGGCTCATTGCCATGCACGTAGCCGCCAATAATTCCTTCACGCGTAATGTCTTCCGTATGTGCGAAAAATTCGTCAGGCAAGTGCATAGTGAATAAAGTATCCAATCGCTTTGCGAATTTGGCTTTACCACCCATCATTTCAATTAATGCAGCAGGATCATGCGGAACGAAGAAACTGTAATTCCAGCTATTTCCCTCTATAAACCCTTGTCCTTCAGTATCTTTTGAATCAAATGCTTTTTTAAACGTTCCGTCGGCCAATTTCGGGCGCATAAAGCCTATTGATTTATCGTAATTGTTTTTCCAGTTTCCTGAACGTTTAATAAATTCATCATAAACATCCTTTCTGTTTAATTTCTTAGCCAATTGCGCTATCGCCCAATCATCATATGAATATTCCAGCGTGTTGGAAACCGAAACGCCACTTCTTTCGGCAGGAATGTAGCCCAAGTCCATGTAATAGCCAATCCCTTCATAATCTCGGTGCTTAGCCGTTGCCACACAAGCATCCAAAGCCTTATTAGGATCGCCATTGTAGGTGCCTTTGATAATGGCATCAGCAATTACCGAAACGCTATGATAACCACTCATACACCAATTATCATTTGCGTAATGTGACCAAATTGGAAGCATGTGTAAACTGCTTTGATCGTAATGCGCCATCATCGATTTAACCATATCGTTACTTCTGCTGGGCTGCATAATGTTGAAAAATGGATGCAGGGCACGGTATGTATCCCAAAGGGAAAAGGTGGTATAATTTGTAAATCCATCTGCCTTATGCACACCTTGGTCTAAACCTTTATACTCGCCATTCACATCAGTATAAGTAGTTGGATTGATGAATGCGTGATAAAGTGCTGTATAGAAGTTAATCTTATTATTGTTTGATGAACTGATTTGAATTTTATTCAGCTCCTTATTCCAAGTATCTTGTGCCTGTGCCTTTACTTTTTCAAAATCCCATCCCGAAATTTCAGTACGCATGTTTTGCAAAGCATTGTCTTGACTTACAGGAGATAAGGCAAATTTGATTTTAATTTTTTCACCCTTTTCAGTATCGAAATCGAAAAACATTTTCAACTTTTTACCCGCAATTTCTGGGAAGTTTTGATCTTGGTTAAACTTACCCCAGAAACCTCTGTACGCTTGTTTGGCATCGTAACTTTTTCGGCCATAACTTTTAAACGGCTTAGAAAAACTCATCGCAAAATAAACCGTACGGGTTCTGCCCCAGCCATTGGTTTGGCGATAACCAGTAAGTAAAGTATCATTTACCACGCGAACATAAGTCCAAACGGTTTTCTCATCATAGTTATAAATTCCAGCCATCAAGTCTAAAATGATGTGCGATTGATCTGATTTTTGGAAAGTGTATTGATGCATTCCAACTCGGGTGGTAGAAGTCAGTTCTGCCGTAATGTTTTCATCATCGAGCTTTACTTTGTAATAACCAGCCTCGGCCACTTCGTTTGCGTGCGAAAATGCAGAACGATAGCCCCCTTTAGGATTAGATGCGGTTCCTGGGTTTAATTGAAGCTTGCCTTGGGTGGGCATAATTAAAAAATCACCTAAGTCGGAGTGCCCTGTCCCACTAAAATGGGTATGACTAAAACCGGTGATTGTTTTGTCTTCATACTTATAACCTGCACAATATTTATAAACGTCGCCATTGTACTTGCCACCAACTTCATAAGATAAAGTATCGGTTTCGGGACTTAATTGCACGGCACCAAATGGAACGGTTGCACCGGGATAGGTATGTCCCATTTTTTCGGTACCAATGATTGGCTTAACATATTGCACCAAATTCTGCTGTGCTGATGCTGTGAGCGCAGAAAGCAACAAACATGGCAGGATAATTTTTTTAATCATATCAATCTAAAATTTAGCTTATTTTGTTTGAAATTCTAAGGTATTAATTTTTGTTCAAATCTGCGTATAAAGCAAAACTAAATCGTTTAATCAACAAAAAAAATACAAACAGCTTTTTACAAGTAACTGACTTGCTTTAAAAAATTTCAAGTAAATAAACCTTATTTTTGCAGCCATAAGTTTTAAAATGAGTAAACACGGAAGAATTCTGGTAGCCATGAGTGGCGGGGTTGATAGTTCAGTTGCAGCAGTGATGTTGCATGAGCAAGGTTATGAGGTTATTGGCTTAACCATGAAAACTTGGGATTATGCAACTTCCGGCGGAAGCAGTAAGGAAACGGGTTGTTGTTCTTTAGACAGCATCAACGATGCACGTACCCTAGCGGTGAATTACGGTTTCCCACATTACATTTTGGATATTCGCGATGAATTTGGAGATTATGTGATCGATAACTTCGTGGATGAATATTTAGCCGGTAGAACGCCAAATCCTTGTGTTTTATGCAATACTCACATCAAGTGGGAAGCCTTATTAAAACGTGCTAATAAATTGGATTGCGAATTTATAGCTACTGGACATTACGCAAATATTCGCCAACAAGATAGTGGCCGTTACGTAATTTCTAAAGGTAAAGACGAAAATAAAGATCAATCGTATGTACTGTGGGGTGTCTCGCAAGAAAACCTCTCGCGTACTAAATTTCCCTTAGGCAGTTTTGCCAAAGCTGATATTAGACAAATGGCGCTAGACATGGGGCAGGAAGAGTTGGCTAAAAAATCTGAGAGTTACGAAATTTGTTTCGTTCCTGATAACGATTACAGAGCTTTTTTAAAACACAAAGTAGAAGATTTAGAAGATCGAGTTGCTGGTGGAAATTTCATTCTAAGCAACGGGATGGTTGTGGGGCAACATAAAGGCTATCCGTTTTATACTATTGGCCAACGTAAAGGCTTAGGCATTGCCTTTGGCGAGCCGATGTTTGTTACGCAAATTTTACCAGAAAGCAATACCGTTGTTTTGGGCAAGGCTGATGAGCTTGAACGTAAAGAAGCCATGGTTAGAAACATCAACCTCGTTAAATATGCAAGCATAGAAGAGCCTATGAATGACGTGATTACGAAAATCCGTTATAAAGATGCCGGTATGTTGAGTACCATTGTACAAGAAAAAGATAGAATGCGTGTGGTGTTCGATCACAACGTATCTGCCATTGCCCCAGGGCAGTCGGCCGTTTTCTACGAAGGGAATGATTTACTTGGCGGTGGTTTCTTAGTTTAACAATGCACATTGCACTACCGTTTAATGGGTTACACAGAATAAAAATAAAAAATACCTTTATACATCTTGCCCTTAGGTGCCTTAGGTTTCTAAGGTGGTGGTAGATCATTTCAAGGCTAACCTCCCCTAAACATTTGCCACGGAAAGATACCTTTTTACACCTTTCCCTTAGGTGCCTTAGGTCTCTAAGGTGGTAAATCATTTCAAAGCTAACTTCGCTTAAACATTTGCCACGGAAAGATACCTTTTTACATTCTACGCTTAGTTGCCTGAGGTTTCTAAGGTGGTAAATCATTTCAAAGCTAACCTCGCTTAAACATTTGCCAGGGAAAGATTCCTTTCTACACTTGCCCTTAGGTGCCTTAGGTTTCTAAGGTGGTAAATCATTTCAAAGCAACCTCACTTAAACATTTGCCACGGAAAGATACCTTTCTACACTTGCCCTTAGGTTTCTAAGGTGGTAAATCATTTCAAAGCTAACTTCGCTTAAACATTTGCCACGGAAAGATACCTTTCTACACTTGCCCTTAGGTTTCTAAGGTGGTAGATATTTACAGAATTCTCCCACCAAACAAAAAAAGGGCTCAAGACTTAACGCCTTAAACCCTTCTATCTAAATATTTTAGTTAAAGATTTTTTACAATCGCTTCATCCAAAGGTTTTGTTTTTGAACGGAAACGGTGTACCAACTCTCCTTTTTCGTTGATTAAAAATTTCTCAAAGTTCCATTTAATATCACCTTGCTCCTCAGTACCCGGTTGGGTAGTTAAGTATTTAAACAATGGCGTAATATCGTCGCCTTTTACACTACTTTTCTCCGCCAATAAGAAGGTTACTTTATATTTACCTGTACAAAATTCTTTAATTTCAGTATTGGTAGAAAATTCTTGCCCACCGAAATTACCTTCAGGGAAACCGATTAAAACCACTTTATTTCCATACTGTTTGTGTAATTTCTCTAAATCTTCATATTGTGGAGTGTAACCACATTTAGAAGCGGTATTCACAATCAGAATTTTTTTACCCTTAAACTTTGATAGCTTTATTTCTTTACCATCAATTGTTTTAAAACTGAAATCGTAAACATTTTTTGGCGGGTTGCTTACCAAAAAATTTAATAGGATGAGGATAGTGTTTATCATTGCTGTTTTATTTTTATATACGAATATAGGTACAAATAGTTTTTCAGAATGTGGTTTGCATGTAAATTAATTGATAAGGACTGTGTAAATACTTATTTATCAGGATTAAACCTTACCTGTCAATCCTTGTCATAACAAAACCAAACGATAAATTATGAAAAATGCTCAACTCCTGCTGCTCCTCATTTCAATGTTATTTGTGGCTTGCAAAAAAAACAATACTGATCCTACACCTACCAATTCAGACGCCTTGTACTTCCCACCAAACAATGCTACCGAATGGGAAACAAAACCGATGTCAGCGCTCGGTTGGAAACAGGCTGCTGTTGACGACTTAAAGAAATTCCTGATTGATAAGAACACCAAATCCTTCATCATCTTGGTAAATGGTAGAATAGTGATGGAAGAATATTTCAACGGTCATACACAAGCTGATACATGGGCATGGAACAGTGCAGGCAAAACTTTGGTTTCGGCCGCTACGGGAATTGCCCAGCAAGAAGGCCTGTTGAACATCAATAATCCCGCATCCCAATATTTAGGGGCAGGCTGGACAAGTGAGCCAAGCGCCAAAGAAAATCTAATTACCGTTAGAAACTTACTAACCATGACATCTGGACTTGATGAAAGCAGCGAATTGGTGATTAAATCCAACCTCACGTATGTGGCTGATGCAGGAACCCGTTGGGCATATGCCAATGTTTTTCAAAAATTGATGGATGTGGTTGCAGCAGCGAGTAAGCAGCCTTACGAAACCTACTTTAATAGCAAAATAAAAAATAAATTAGGCATGGATGGCTTTTGGGATAACGGACTGATCTTCAAAATTTACAACAGCAACACGCGAAGCATGGCCAGATTCGGTTTATTGGCACTAAATAGTGGAAAATGGAATCAAGAGCAAATAATTAATGAATCTTTTTTTTCAGAAAGTATCAAATCCTCACAAAGTATCAATCCTTCATATGGTTACTTATGGTGGTTAAATGGCAAAAACAGTTATATGATTCCTGGGAGTCAAACCGTTTTTCAAGGCGCGCTGGTTCCGAGTGCACCAAGTGATATGTATGCGGCCATGGGTGCATCAGATCAAAGAATTTACGTTATACCAAGCAAGAAAATGGTGATTGTTAGGATGGGCAATGCTTCGGATCCGGCTAATCCATCGTTTGCAGTTTCAGGCTTTGATAATAGTTTGTGGCTAAAAATTAATGCCGTGATTAATTGAGGATAATTTAGAGATATTTCTTTATTTCCATTCCGAACCTTAGTATTTTTTAGTAAATAAATGGATAAAATTGCGATGATGTTTTGATTTATGCTTTAATTATAGCTTTATTTGCACAAAATCGTATTTCATGGCCAAAAATTTATTAATCGTCGAATCACCAGCTAAAGCTAAAACCATAGAAGGCTATTTAGGAAAAGATTTCCTTGTGAAATCTAGCTATGGCCATATTCGGGATTTAGTTAAGGGCGATATGGCAATTGATATTAACAATAATTTCGCCCAAACGTACGAGGTACCTGCCGATAAGAAAAGCATGGTTGCCGAACTTAAAAAACTCGCTAAGGAAGCCGAAATGGTATGGCTAGCATCCGATGAAGACCGCGAGGGGGAAGCCATTTCCTGGCATCTATTCGAAACGCTAGGCTTAAAAGTAGAGAAAACCAAACGAATTGTTTTCCACGAAATTACAAAGCCAGCCATTTTAAAAGCAATTGAAAGTCCGAGAGGCATAAATTATAATTTAGTAAACGCACAGCAGGCCCGCCGTGTATTAGACAGATTGGTGGGTTTCGAACTTTCGCCTGTATTGTGGAAAAAGGTAAAACCATCACTTTCTGCGGGTCGGGTTCAATCGGTAGCCGTACGCTTAATTGTAGATCGGGAACGGGAAGTTCAAAACTTCAATGCCTCTGCTGCCTATAAAATTACCGCACAGTTTTCTACTGGTAAAGGCAGAGAAATGGTGAAGGCAGAATTGCCACAGCGTTTTGAAAGTGAAGCGGATGCAGAAAAGTTTTTACAAGATTGTGCAAACGCTAAGTTTGACATTACCAGTTTAGAAACAAAACCTGCAAAAAGAAATCCAGCCGCACCTTTTACCACCTCTACATTGCAACAAGAAGCTTCCAGAAAATTAGGTTTCCCCGTGGCAAGAACCATGCAAGTGGCACAACGGTTATACGAAGCTGGAAAAATTACTTACATGAGAACGGATTCTGTAAACTTATCAGAAACGGCTCTTAATGCGGCTGCCGCAGAAATTAAATCTGCTTACGGCAATCAATATCATCAACAACGAGTTTACAGAACAAAATCGGCAGGTGCGCAAGAGGCTCACGAAGCCATCCGACCTACCTATTTCGATCGCCACACGGTGGATGGAGACATTTCTGAAAAACGTTTATACGATTTGATTTGGAAACGTTCCATCGCATCACAAATGAGCGAAGCCCTCTTTGAAAAAACAACCGCGCAAATCACAGCTTCTACCCGAAAAGAACATTTGGTTGCTGAAGGTGAAGTGTTGAAATTCGATGGTTTCTTGAAGGTATATTTGGAATCTACCGATGACGACGAAGGGGAAGAAAAAGAAGGTGGCTCTATTTTACCTCCATTGGCAAAAGGCCAAGCGTTATTTTTAAAAGAAATGCAGGGAACAGAACGTTTTTCTCGTCCACCTGCAAGATATACAGAGGCCAGTTTAGTTAAGAAATTAGAAGAACTCGGCATTGGTCGGCCATCAACTTACGCCCCAACCATATCTACTGTACAAAACCGTGGTTATGTGGTTAAGGAAGACAGAGATGGTAAGGCACGAAAATTCACCGCTATTGTTTTATCTGATGGTAAAGTGAATAAAGAGGTAAAATCAGAAATTACCGGAGCCGAAAAACAAAAATTATTTCCTACAGACATCGGTGAAGTGGTTAACGACTTTTTAGTTGAGCATTTTAAAGGGATTGTTGATTTTAACTTTACCGCCAAGGTAGAGAAGGAATTTGATGAGATTGCGCAGGGCCTGCAAGAGTGGACTAAAATGCTGCACGCTTTCTACAACCCCTTTCATACCGAAGTAGAAACTACTTTAGAGAATGCTGAACGGGCAACAGGCGAACGTTTATTGGGCTTAGACCCAGCCAGCGGTAAAAATGTGTACACCAAGGTGGGTAAATTTGGCCCATTGGTTCAAATTGGAGAGCTTGACGAGGAAGAAAAACCCCGTTACGCAAGTTTAATGCGCAATCAATCCGTAGCTACCATCAGTTTAGAGGAAGCATTGGAGTTGTTTAAATTACCTTTCCACTTACCTCATTTTGAGGGCAAAGAAGTAATGATTGGTGTAGGTCGTTTTGGTCCCTACGTTAAATGGGGCGAAGCTTTTATATCGCTTCCTAAAAATGAAGATCCTTTAGCCGTAACCTTTGATCGAGCAGTTGAAATCATCAAACAAAAAATGGATGATGACGCACCGATTGCACATTATCAGGGTTTAGGGGTAACAAAAGGTAAAGGACGTTTCGGTCCTTTCATAAAATGGAACGACCTCTTTATCAATATCCCTGCAAAGGGTTACGATTTTGACAATCTATCTCAAGAAGATATTGAAACCCTGATTGGAAAAAAAGTAGAAAAAGAGGCCAACCGCTTTATCAAAACATGGGATGAAGAAAAAATCTCGATCGAAAACGGACGTTGGGGACCATTCATTCGCTTCGGTAAATTGATGTTGAAACTCCGCTACAACGAAGCCACAAAACAAAAATATACACCAGAAGAATTAGCAGACGTTGATTTAGAGGTGATTAAAAAAATGATTGTGGAACAAGTACCAAAAGCATTTGAAACAAAAAAGAAGGCACCAGCCAAGAAAAAAGCACCTGCAAAAAAGGCGGTAGCTAAAAAAACAGTAGCTAAAAAATAACATCAAAAAGATTGATGAATTGAGGGCTGAGGGACTAAGGCTTTACTAAATTTAGTATCCATTAAGATGCTGAAATACATTCAGCATGACGGATTGCTCAGTCAGCATGAAGGATGAGCGAGCTATCGGGTATCATCACCCTAAATTTATTTCAGGGTCTTAGCATTAGGAAAATTTCAGTTATCCTAAACTAACGTTATTAAATTATAGAATAAAACTACGAAATACCTTGAAAGCAGATTTACCAGAAAATATAGTTGAAGATATCGCAATGGCCGTGGTATTAATGAGCGAAACACCAGAAGTTAAAAATTGGACAGTGTATCTCGTTAATCTAAAAAATGATCCCATTACCAATGTATTAATCAGCTCTAAAGGTTATGGAGAGAAAGACGGTAAGCCCGTAAAGACATCTGTTTTGAGACATTTTTTAGGCAATATGGAAGCCAACGACTTTAAAGGCGTCGAAGCCATTGATCCTGAGGTGTTTGGACTTACAAATGAGTATTGGTTAAGTTATTATATCGGTACTACCATTTACGACAAAAAATTTATTTTCCTACCTGAGAGCATAATCGATTCCAACCTCATTAAAATTCCTTTGGTAAACCGACCTGGGGTAATGATTAAGTAAAATGATTTCTTATCAATTCTTAACTTCTTAAGGCACTTTAACAGCTTGCCTGCCCAACAATTTCCAGCCTGTTTTTTCCTTACTCCAAATCAACAAAATATACAACTTCACATTTCCAGGTATATTCTTATCATTTGTTTTGGCATTTAGCGTGTGCCGAACCAAAGCCGTTTTATTTTGCACGATAATGGTTTGATCAGTTAGATTAATCTCAACAAAATCAGATTCACCAGAAAGCAATGAATGCAAAAAATCAAGTTTGGTTTGTATTTTACCACTGGAGTGCCCGTAACTTAAATTACTCAGAATCATTTTGTCCAAAGCTAGGCTATCTGGGGCAACCATCAATTTCGTGAGTTTAGACACTGCTTCTTCTACTCCATTATTCTGTGCAAAACAAAAACTTGCTGAAGAGAACAATATAAAAGCAGTTAAAATCAATAATTTCTTAATCATATCTGGTTAAAGGGTTGATGAATGTAAACTTATCCAAATGATTGCGAAGTAGCAAGTCAATTCTTCAATGTTTCAATAAAATTTAATTTAACGGTAATTTTAGTTAATTTTCATCATATTTAGTCAGACATGGAAAAACCTTCTACATACCAATCGTCCAATAAGAAAAAAATTATTTTTATCGCTGTCCTTGCGGTTTCAATAGCAGCAATCGTATTTATTTACTTCAACAGGAAGAAACAAACCAACGAAGTTAACCAAGCCTATGCAAAATACATTGAAGCCTACACCTCAGGAACGATTTCTAAAAAAAGTTTCATACGCGTGCATTTGGCCAATCCTGCACAGGGCATGCAAGATCTTGGCAAAGCCGATTCGAGAGAGTTATTCGACTTCTCCCCTTCCATTTCTGGCAAAACGTATTGGATAGATCCTCAAACCGTAGAATTCCGTCCAAATGAAAGTTTAAAGCCTGGTGAAGAATATGAGGCAACTTTTAATCTTGCTCAGGTTTCGGCAACAGAAAAAGGGTTGGAAGATTTTGATTTTGAGTTTAAGGTCATCACGCCGGGCCTTCTGCTTAGTCAGAATGGCTTAGTATCTCAAAATAATACCTCATTGGATTACATGAAGTTAACGGGCGAAGTTTCAACTTCTGATGTAGAAGAAACACAAGCACTTGAAAAAACCATTACCTTAGTTTTCGATCAAAAGCTAAACATTAAATGGCAACACGATCCCGCTAAGAACACTTCAAAATTCACCATCGATAGCATCAAAAAGAAAACCAGCGATCAAACCTTAAAGCTCACTTGGGATGGAGATATTATTGATGCAGAACAAAAAGGAGAAGAAGAAATTCGTATTCCTGCCCTAAATAAGTTTGAGATTTTGGATATGAAGGCCATTCAGGGCGAAGAAGATTATGCCCTCCTACAACTTTCTGAACCTGTAGGGGTTGGTCAAGATTTAACTGGCATGATTACCCTCGGAAATCTAAGCGATTTGCGTTATACCATTGATGCAAGTCAGGTTAAAATATATGCTCCAGAAGAATTGAAGGGCGATTATACCTTAACGGTAAACGCTGGGGTCGAAAACATTAACCAAAAAACATTACAGGTTGGAAAAACCGCAAACTTGGTTTTTGAAGATAAAATCCCCTCGGTAACCATCGCTGGCGCTGGTTCTATACTGCCAAATTCAGGAAAATTGGTTCTACCATTTGAAGCCGTTAATTTAAAGGCGGTAGATGTAACGGTCATCAAAATTTACGAGAATAATATTCCGCAGTTTTTCCAAGCCAATAGTTATAAAGATGGCAATGAATTGAGACGCGTGGCAAAACCCATACTTCAGAAAACCATTCGCTTAGATGAAGATAAAGCATTAAATCTGCACAAAAAGAATCGCTTTACGCTAGATTTAGACAAGATGATTCGCACTGAACCTGGTGCGATGTATCGGGTTACCATTGCTTTCAGACAAGATTATAACGTTTTCAACTGCAAAGCGAAAGCAGAAAATTCGGATGAGGGCGAAGAAGATGGATATTACGGAGGTGATGAAAGTTATGGAGAAAAGATTGATGAAGATGACGAATTTTGGCAGCATTACAATAACTACTATCCGCAAAATTACCGTTGGAACGATAAAGACAATCCATGTACGCCATCGTTTTACACCACAGAGCGCTGGGCAAGTAGAAATCTAATCGCATCAAATATTGGTTTAGTGGCCAAAAGAGGCAATGACAATAGTATGCTCATTGTTGCTACAGATTTGTTAACCGCAAAACCATTAAGCGGCGTGAGTTTAGATTTGATGGATTATCAAAAACAGATTATTTATTCCGCAAAAACCGACGGTGATGGCTTGGCTTCTTTCGATTTGAAAAAACAACCTTTCTTGCTAATTGCCAAAAATGGTTCGGAAAGAGGCTATTTAAAGTTAGATGATGCAAGCTCCTTGCCATTGAGCCGTTTTGATGTTGGTGGCGATGTGGTACAAAGCGGTTTGAAAGGATTTATTTACGGAGAACGTGGTGTTTGGCGTCCTGGAGATAGTATTTTCGTATCCTTTGTACTTGAAGATAAATTGAAGAAACTGCCTGCAAATTACCCAGTTACGATGGAATTTTACAATCCAAAAGGGCAATTATACAAAAGACTAATTAACGGAAAGCCACTCAACGGATTTTACACCTTTAAAACCGCTACAGAAACTACCGCTCCAACTGGCGATTGGCTGGCAAAAGTTAAGGCGGGTGGCGCAAGTTTCACGAAAACCATAAAGGTAGAAACAGTGATGCCAAACCGTTTAAAAATCGACTTCAATATTGGCGGAAAACCATACCTACGTGCTGGAACATCTGCTTCTACCCTATCCGCGAAATGGCTCTTTGGTGCTGTTGCCCAAAACCTAAAGGCAAAGGTAGATGTAAATTTGAACACCACAGAAACGAAGTTTAAAGGCTTTGAAGGTTTCAGTTTTGATAATCCGACGGTTAATTTTGAATCTCAAGTGAAAACCATTTTTGAAGGTACTCTAAATCAAAATGGAACAGCACTTGTAAACACCAATTTAAACCAAAACAACACCGCACCGGGTGTATTAAGGGCAAATTTTACCACTAAAGTTTTTGAACCTGGAGGCAATTTCAGTATTGATAACTTCAGTATTCCTTACCATGTTTACACCAATTATTTAGGCATTAAGCCAGAGCAAGGTGATAAATTGAGTGGCATGTTGGTTACCGGAAAAAACCACAAAATCGAAATTGTTAACGTAAATACGGATGGTAAGTTATTAAGCGGTAGTAAAACCGTACAGGTGGAACTCTATAAAACGCAATGGAGATGGTGGTGGGAACAAGATAATCAATATACTTACGCAAACTTCACCCAAAATCAATATAATAAGCTCATTTCTAACAATATGGTTAGCCTAAATAATGGAAAGGGAAGCTGGAATTTAAGAATTGACGAACCAGAATGGGGGCGTTATTTAATCTTGGTAAGGGATTTGAACGGCGGACACGTAACCGGAAAATCTGTCTATGTAGATTGGCCTGGATGGGCACAACGAGAACAAAGCAACAACCCAACTGAAGCTTCTATGCTATCCTTCACAGCAAACAAAGAGAAATTTACCGTTGGCGAAGACATAACTTTAACCATCCCTACAGGTAAAAATGGACGAGCTTTAATATCTATTGAAAACGGAAGCCGTGTGTTAAAAACCTTCTGGATTGATACCAAAGCCGGACAAACGCGATACAAATTCAAGGCAGAGAAGAACATGGCACCGAATGTGTTTGCAAACATCACCCTATTGCAACCGCATGCACAAACCCTTAATGATTTGCCTATTAGGATGTATGGAGCCATACCAATTTCAGTAGAGGATCCACAAACTATTTTGAAACCAAGCATAAAAATGGCCGATAAAATTAAGCCAGAAACGGAAAATACCATAACGGTTTCAGAGCAAAACGGCAAGGCCATGACTTACACCATTGCTTTGGTAGATGAAGGTTTGCTGGACTTAACAAGATTTAAAACGCCAGATCCACACGGTGCTTTTTATGCCAGAGAAGGTTTAGGCGTTAAAACCTGGGATCTATTTGATTATGTTATCGGAGCTTGGGGCGGAAATTTAGAACGTATTTTAAGCATTGGTGGCGATGGAAGCATTAACAAAAATTTAAATCCAGCAAAAGCGAACAGATTCAAAGCGGTAGTTAAATTTATGGGGCCATTCGCCATTGGCAAGGGAGAAAGTAAAACACACAAATTTAAACTTCCACAATACATTGGCGCAGTGCGGGCAATGGTTATTGGCGGACAAGATGCCGCCTATGGTTTCGCTGAGAAATCCGTTCAAGTGAAAAAACCCTTAATGGTGTTGGCCACCCTACCCCGAGTAATTGGACCAGGCGAAAGCTTTACCCTACCTGTCACAGTTTTTGCTACAGAAAGTAATTTGAAAAATGTTTCAGTTCAGTTACAGGCAAGCAATTTAATTGTTCAGGGTAACAATAAACAACAACTTCACTACAAACAAACCGGTGAGCAAATGGCTTACTTTGAAGTAAAAGCCCCAAATAGTGTAGGCATAGCCAAAGTGAAGGTAATTGCACAAAGTGGTTCAGAGAAAACCGAATATGATGTGGAAATGGACATTAGAAACCCAAACCCATACGTTACAAATGTGGTTTCAGCAAGCGTACAGCCACACCAAAAATGGGCCATTAATTATTCGCCAATAGGCATGGCAGGAACCAATTCAGGTACGCTAGAAGTCTCTTCAATTCCGGCAATAAACCTAAGTAAAAGATTAGGTTATTTAATTCAATATCCGCATGGGTGTATTGAGCAAACCACCTCAGCAATTTTCCCTCAATTGTATTTGGATAGATTAAGCGCCTTAACTGAACAGCAAAAGACAAGCGCAGAGCGAAACATCAAAGCAGGAATCAATCGAATAAAAGGATTCCAAGCGCCAGATGGGGGCTTATCTTATTGGCCGGGAGAAGGCAGTTCGGATGAATGGGGAAGCAATTATGGGGGCCATTTTTTAGTGGAGGCCCAAAATTCGGGTTATACCCTACCCGTGGGATTAATGGATGAATTATTACGCTTTGAAAAAACAAAGGCAACAAACTGGGCGCCAAATAGCAATAATTTTTACGGAGGAGATTTATCTCAAGCCTACCGCCTGTATGTTTTAGCCCTTGCTAAAAAACCTGAAATGGCAGCAATGAACAGATTAAGGGCATTCCAATACTTATCCGTTTCTGCAAAATGGCGTTTGGCAGCAGCTTATAAACTTGCTGGTCAGAATGATCTTGCCCAAAGTATGGTTAAGGGTTTGGATATTAATATTCAACCATACAATCAACTTGGGGGCACTTATGGTTCGGATGTGAGAGATCAGGCTATGATTTTAGAAACCTTGACTTTATTGGGGCAGAAAGCAAGAGCAGCATCATTATTGCAGCCTCTTGCATCAAAATTAGGAGAAAATACTTGGTACAGCACCCAAACAACGGCCTATAGCTTGTTGGCAATTGCGAAGTTCTGCGGTACTAATCAAGCCTCAAATAAATTGCAGTATCAGTATGTATTGGATGGTAAATCGGCAACAGTTAGTTCTAATCAATATTTCAATAGCACAGCCATTAATTTTAAAGGCAATACCAGTGCGGTAACCAATAATGGCAACAATGTACTTTTTGTTCGTTTGGTATTGCAAGGCCAACCGGTTGCAGGTCAGAATAATTTCTTGCCGAACAAACCAGATGTTCTGGGCATGAGTGTGGCTTACAAAAGATTAAATGGAACACCTTTAAATCCAGCAACACTAAAGCAAGGAACAGATTTTTATGCGGAAGTAACGATTAAAAATCCGGGAAAAATGGGCTATTACGAACAAATGGCTTTAACACAAATTTTCCCTTCAGGATGGGAAATCATCAATACCCGTGTGAACGATAACCAGAGCATCTTGGCCGCATCCCCTTTTACTTATCAGGATATAAGGGATGATCGAGTATTCACTTATTTTAACATCAAAGAAAATGAAAGTGTTGTGTACAAGGTTTTACTAAATGCTTCATATTTAGGTAGATACTATCTATCGGCGGTACAATGCGAAGCGATGTACAACAATAATATTTCAGCTACTACTGGAGGAATGTGGGTACAGGTTGTAAAATAGATTTCAATTTTGATGATGCCATGGTTCGCAGAATTATGAACCATGGCAATTGGATTAAAATCTAATTATAAAAAATGATACCGCCTCGGTTCATACCTCAACGAGCTGAAAAGTATATACAATACTCAATACACCATAAAAACAAAATGTCAAAAAAGCTAAGCTTATTTCTCGTTACAGATTTGATTTTTATGCTATTGCTTTTGGCATTCTTTTTCGCATTACCGTCCAAACTTTTCAAATCGCCAACGTCATTTGTGATTGAGGCCAGCAACGGAAATTTACTCAGCGCTGCTATCGCAAGCGATGGACAATGGCGATTTCCCGTTGCAGACAGCGTACCCATTAAGTTTATTGATTGTATTATCGCATTTGAGGATAAGCGATTTTACAATCATATTGGAGTAGATTTTTTGGCATTGAGCCGTGCCATGAAACAAAATTTCAAAGCAAAAGGTGTTGTAAGTGGTGGCAGTACGCTCAGCATGCAAGTGATTCGCTTATCTCGCAATAAAGAAAGAACCGTATGGCAAAAATTGCTGGAAATAGCACTGGCTTTCCGACTAGAGTTAAGATATTCAAAAACAGAAATCATTAATCTATATGCCTCAAACGCACCTTTCGGAAGTAATGTTGTCGGTTTAAACGCAGCTAGTTGGCGATATTATGGTAGAGATGCCAAAACACTTTCATGGGGAGAAATGGCCACTTTAGCGGTATTGCCCAACAGTCCTTCCCTAATTCATCCAGGCAAAAATGCCGATCGCTTAATTAGAAAACGCAACGATTTACTTGATAAATTGGTCAAACTGAACTACATCGATCAAACAACAGCAAACCTAGCTAAGCTCGAACCCATTCCCGGCAAACCCTTGCCCCTACCTCAAAACGCACCGCATTTGCTCAATCGGTTTAAAGCAGAACGATCTGCCTTAAAAATAGAAACCACCAAAATTACATCTACACTAAACGAAAGTCTCCAAATTAAGGTCAACGTCATTCTAAAACGATACAACAACCGATATAGAGCCAACGACATCAACAATATATCTGCATTAGTTTTAGATGCCAAAACAGGTACTGTTGTAAGTTATGTTGGAAACATCTATCAACCCGATCAAGCGTTTTTAGAAAGTCATGTGGATATGATCAGAGCACCCAGGAGCCCAGGTAGCACATTGAAGCCGTTGCTCTATTCCAGCATGTTGAATGATGGTTTCATACTGCCACATACTTTGATAGCCGATATTCCAACACAAATTGCTGGGTACTCACCCCAAAATTACGACCTTGGATATGACGGTGCCATCGCGGCTGATAAAGCTTTGAGCAGATCCCTAAACATTCCAGCAGTAAAAATGTTGCAGCAATATAAGTATGAACGCTTTTACGATAAACTTAAAAAAATTGGGATTAGCACATTATCACAACCCGCAGATCATTATGGCTTATCTTTAATACTAGGTGGCAGCGAAGTAACCATGTGGGATTTAGCCAACACCTATCTCGGCATGGTAAGAACCCTAAATCACTTTAATACTTATAAAGGATTATACAATGTTAACGACTATAATGCAGCAAGTTATATCAAAGATGATATAAAAGAATCTTCAGATTACCAAAGAAATTCCCATCTCGATCATGGCTCCATTTGGGCAACTTTTAATGCCATGGAAGAAGTGATGCGACCTGGTGACGAAGGACTTTGGGAACAATTCTCCTCCTCCCAACGGATTGCATGGAAAACGGGCACCAGTTTCGGTTTCCGAGACGCATGGGCAGTTGGGCTAACCCCTAATTATGTGGTGTGTGTTTGGGTGGGTAATGCCGATGGCGAAGGCAGACCAGGTTTAGTCGGCATTGAAGCCGCCGCCCCAGTGCTTTTTGATATATTCAGGCAATTGCCCAACGGGAAATGGTTTGAAACACCAACTACGAAACTCAAAAAAATTAAAGTATGCAAGCAAAGTGGTTATAAAGCAGGAGAAAACTGTACGGATGTACTAGAAGAACTCGTGCCTGTTGCAGGCGAAAAAACGGCCGTGTGCCCTTATCATAAAATGATTCATTTAGATCGAAGCGGAAGTTTTCGCGTAACCGATCAATGCGAAAGTGTAACCAATATGCAACATCAAAGTTGGTTCATCCTACCCCCCGCAATGGAATATTATTATAAAATTAAAAATAGCGACTATAAAACACTACCTCCGTTTATGGCGGGTTGTAATCAATCTGGAGGAAACAATGTAATGGAACTTATCTATCCAAAGAATGGCGCAACGGTATATATTCCACTTGAATTAGATGGCTCAAGAGGAAAAATTGTTTTGAATGTTGCACACCGAAACGCATCGTCAAAAATTTATTGGCATATCGATAATGAATTTGTAACCACCACAAGCAATTACCACCAATTGGCTGTAAGTCCTCCCCCAGGTAAACATACACTTACGCTGGTGGATGAAAACGGCGAACGCTTAGTACAGGTTTTTACGGTCTTGGACAAAGAAAAACAGAGAAATTAATACCATCAACAACTTGGCAAAATAGCTATACTTCCGTTCTGGTAACCACCAACTTCCTTTCAATAGTTCCATAAACGATGAGGTATTGAGCAATCATATAGCTTGCCATAATTACGGCGCCACTTTGCGGTATTGGGGTAGAAAATTTATTTATCGCCAAAGCACTATCCGACAGCAAGAAAAATAATGCCCCATATAAAATCACCTTAAAGCTAAAAACATTCACTTTTCCATAACGATTCACCGCCATCATCGCCATAATGCTAATGATGATGGCATACATTAAAACAGGAAATTGCAATGCACCAAGCTTTGGCTGCATGTAGAAAAACAAGCCAGCACAGAAAATTCCTAAAGCGCCAACAGACCATAAAAAGTATGGATTTTTTTGATTTGGATTAGACTTGTGATCCAACACGAACGCTCGAATATAAAAAATGTGGCACAGCAAAAAAGAAATTAAGCCGTACATAAAAAAGCTATTCTGCCCAGATTGAAAAAGTAAGAGCACATCTCCAATCAAGCCGAAAATTAAGCCTATCAAAATTCGTTTATGAAATCTTCCTTTCAAATTGGTACTCACTACAAGCCAAACCAAAAGCGTAAGCAGGATTAACGGTTTCGAAAAAATTCTTAAACTCGGCACATCGGCGTACTCTGCATAAAGTTGAATGGAAAAAATGATAAAAAATATAAATGAAAATATTTTAGTTTTCATTGGTTTTGGATTCGCTTTTTGAAGATTAAAGAACCAAATTACAGATATTAGCTGAATGTCTGCAAAAAATAATTTCACAGCGTACTACTTTTAAATAAAGGTTCATGTTAAGCTAAAATATCCCCGCCGTAATATTTGTGTTCATTTGAGTTCAAAATTGGTTTTACAACAAATGGTTTTTACTTTTGTGCTATAAGTTCACTAGATTTTACATTTATTGAATTTAAAACCCATCATCCCAATTCTATGAAAAAGTTAACCCTTCTATTTGTTTTGCTTACGGCAGGTTATTTGCTTAAAGCGCAAACCTTAATACTTGCAAAGGATGCAAAAGACTACATTGGTAAAACGGTAACCATTTGCGATTCTGTGTACAGCACAAAAGCCCTCGATAAGATAACGCTCATTAATCTTGGAGGTGCTTACCCTAAAGAACTCCTAACTTTGGTTGTAAACAAAGAAGACGTCGCTAAATTTTCTTCAGAACCTGCAAGCATGTATTTAGGAAATAAAATTTGTGTAACAGGTATAATTACTGAGTTTAAAGGAAAAACACAAATTGTTGTAACGGAGCCGAAACAAATTGTGGTGAAATAAGCATTACCGGAATCACCAAAACCTTCGCACTACAAACTAGAAATGGGAACCTTACCCATTTTCGCGGCTTCTAAATAAAGTAAAACCTGATTCACGCAAGCGGATAAATTGTCTTTAATCTCGTGTTCCCAAAAGCGCATAACAGTATAGCCCATTAAAGAAAGCGACTGATTTACATATTGGTCTCTCTGAATATTCCTTTCAATTTTGGGAATCCAAAAATCTGTATTCTTTTTTAAAGCTTGCCTACGCGTTGCCCAATTGTAGCCATGCCAAAAGTCGCCATCAACAAAAATAGCAAGTTTGTATTTTTTGATGATGAGGTCTGGTTTCCCTGGAAAGTTTTTGGGATGTAAACGGAATCGGATATGCCGCGCCCATAAAGCTCGGCGGAGTTTTAACTCGGGTATGCTATTCTTTGCACGGATTTTAGCCATGGTCTTACTCCGCTGTTCTGTAGTGTAAAAACCAGCACTTTCTTCAAACCGTGGAACCTTAATAATTTCCTTTTCCTTTATATATGGTTTCAAACCCATACCAATAAAACTCCAAGATTTTGAATTTGTTTTGGTTAGAAAAAAGAGACTAAAAGACATCAATCAACCTATCTGCACCTCTTTCTATACAAAAGAGGGCAGTTTTGGTTGGAGCGTTAACATTGTGGGTATGTTTTCTTAAATGTCTTATACTAGAACAATCTTTTGAAGAATTTGCCTTTTCGGTTGGTAAACATTTAAGCCTACCAACCGACTAAGCATAGATATCCTTATTATCTACATCGAATATTGGAAAAGGATTTTAAATCTCATAGCAAGTTATACAGAAGGGACGAAATCCGTTACAGAAATCTATTTTACCGTGATGAAATTTCTTTTCACAGACCATTGCCTTAATTCCTATTTAGCATTTTAATTTCCACAGCTTGCTTGCCGTTTTTAAGATTCAAGACCTGATAATCTACTTCAATCCCTTCTTTAAGTTCCTTTTGATGGCCAACCACTTTTTCGCAATCCGCAAAAACAAACTCTGTTCCATCTTCAGGACAAATAAATCCAAAACCTCGGCTTGGATTGTACCATTTAACAGTTCCTCTTGGCATACCTATTTCATTAAGTTTTTATCTGATACATCAAATTAAGCCAATACTTCGAGGATAAAAAAGTTTAGGACATACAACGGGAAAACCTTGATAAAATCCATTCACACCGTGATTAAATTTTCAAAGTTTGCGCTTAAATTAAGCAGCTACTGCTGATAATTTTGATACAGTTATTGTGTAAAAGCAAAAAATCAATAGATTTGAAAACTCGATTAATGAATTACCCCTTACCAATTATGCCTTTTAAACGAAATACGCTCCTTCTCCTGCTTACCTTTTTGATTATATGCTTTATAGGCTTGAGCGTATTTATTAGCTTCCATCCGCTGTTACCTTTTGATATCAAAACCTCAAATTTTATACAACAATATCATTCTGACTTTATGGATCAGTGCATGCTTGCCATTAGTTTCTTTGGCGAACTACCTTATTCATTATTATCGGTTGTGGTGGTTGCTTTGGTATTTTATTACCTGAAATATAAAAGAGAGGCTTATTTCATTTCGACTACGCTGCTTTCAGGATTAGTCATTTTAGGGGTCAAAAACATCATCAATCGGCAAAGGCCAACATCATTTTATGTTAGATTGGTGGAAGTAAACAGATTTCAAAGTTACCCCAGCGGACACGTACTTTCTTACGTATTATTTTTCGGTTTTCTAATTATTTTAATGAATACGCTGAAAACCATACCAAAGGCAACCAGAATTGTTGTAACGTATGTTTCGGCCTTTTTGATGATAATGGTTTCTTTTTCAAGAATTTACCTTGGTGCACATTGGTTTACAGATACCGTTGGAGGCTGTTTATTGGGCTTAATATGCTTGTTTCCATTAACTTACTATTATTTTAAGTTTAAGAAAGGAACGCCAGAAGAAAAAAATTAAGATGCTGATTTGGGCTTATTTCTGATCCTGCTCAACGTTTCAATCCGCATACCTAAATAGGTAGCCAGGTATTTAAGCGGTATTCTAAATTTTATTTTTGGATGATTGTCTTTAAACTGCTTATATCTGGCCTCAGCAGAAGGGATACGAGAAAGGATTGATCGCTCTTGAGACATATTGAAGTGAATCGCTAATAGTTTCCTTCCGAGTATATTGGTTTCCGGAAATTTATCATAGAGCTTATCAATGAAATTATAAGGAACCACAAGCAAAGTAGAGTTTTCTATGGCCTGCAAGTGTTCGAAATACGTTGGGCTGATATTTCCAGGATCTCTGATAGAGCCAATTAAAGTATTTTCAAGGGCCAAACAGGTGGTAATATCCTTTCCCTCATCGATGATAAAGCCCCTTACCAAACCATTGATTACAAAAAAAACACATTCCTTGTAGTTTTTCTGAACAGAATCTATCAAAGCGTTTTTCTTTACCGTTATGCTAAAAGTTTGTTCCATAGCATAATCTACAACTTCCTTGCTGAGTGGTTGCAATCCGTTTAAGAACCTAAAAAGTAACTCACTCTCGCTTCTAATTTCACTCATAACCTAAAAAATAATCTGCTACAGCTGCAATGTATTATTAGATTATTGCATTTGCAAATCAACAGGTTTTAAAATAAGCATAAATTACACTTAGATAAATTATTTCTGATATTTTTGCGCCTATGATAAAAGCACAACCCAAAGCATTTCTTTTTGATTTAAACGGAACTATGGTGAATGATATGGTTTTTCATAACCATGCCTGGCATTCAATATTAACAAAAGATTTAGGGGCAAATATTAGTTTTGAGGAAGTTAAGAAACAAATGTATGGGAAAAACCAAGATTTGCTTGAACGGGTTTTTGGTGTTGGCCATTTCTCTCCAGAACAAATCGATCAAATTTCTATAGAAAAAGAACATCGATACCAAGCGGCCTACAAAAAGCATTTGGAACTTATAGCTGGTTTGGATCAATTTCTTGAACAGGCAAAAAATGCTGGAATTTCTTTAGCTATTGGCTCAGCAGCAATCCCTTTCAACATTAATTTTGTTTTGGATAATTTAAAGCTTAGAAGTTACTTTAAGGCAATAGTTAGCGCAGAGGATGTTGTAAACAGCAAGCCAGATCCAGAACCTTTTACAAAGGGGGCCGATATTTTAGGCGTACCATATAACCAATGTATTGTTTTTGAAGATGCTCCGAAAGGTGTAGAAGCTGCCGAAAACGCCGGTATGCAATGCGTTGTACTTACAACCATGCACACTGCCGAAGAATTTAGTGCCTACAATAACATTGTCGCCTTTATAGAAGATTATACCGACCCAGTTTTGCAAAATTTATTTAAATAAAAAACGGCTGTAATTTTACAACCGTTTTCACTTTCTATTCTAGCGCATTTACTTACTGAATTTGTAAATGGAACTGGTTTTATAAACCTGTCCTGGCTTTAAAATGGTACTTGGAAAGTTGGGTTGGTTAGGCGAATCTGGGAAATGTTGCGTTTCCATTGCAAAGGCTGTTCTAAAATCATCTTTAGCACCCGTTTTAAAAGTATTCTTGCTTTGCATAAAGTTTCCACTATAAAATTGCAAGCCAGGTTCTTGGGTATAAATATCCATTACAATACCCGATTGATCGCCTTTTACCGTTGCAGCGTGATACATATTCATCGCTTTTGTTTTGTTTAAAACATAATTATGGTCATAGCCTTTCCCAAAGGTTAGTTGCTCATTTTTGTCGTTAACACGAGCCCCAATGGTAGTAGCCTTGGTAAAATCAAAGGGAGTTCCAGCAACTTTGTCAATTTTGCCTAAAGGAATAAGCGTAGAATCAACAGGGATGTATTCATCGGCATAAATTTGCACCTCATGTTTTAAAATTTCACCGCTCCCATCTCCATTTAAATTAAAAAAAGCATGATTGGTTAAATTCACTGGGGTGGCTTTATCCGTTGTCGCCAGGTAATCCATTTTCAATTCATTATCGTCAGTTAAAGTATAAGTGACCTTAACATCCAAATTGCCAGGAAAATTCTCATCTCCATCTTTCGACAGGTAATGAAGTTCTAAAGTATTGTCGTTCAGCTGTTTTGCATCCCAAACCACATACTGGTAGCCTTTTTTACCTCCATGCAAGGTATTTTGACCATTGTTTTTAAATAGTGTGTAGGTTTTGCCATCTAAGGTAAATTTTCCTTTGGCAATTCGATTTCCATATCTTCCAATGGTTGCACCGAAATAAGGTTCTGTTGATTTTTCATAATCGCCTACACTTTTAAAACCTACCACAACATCCACCAATTTTCCTGCTTTATCTGGAATTAACAAACTAACTAATCGACCACCATAATTGGTGAAGATAGCGGCTGCATTGTTTTTATTTTTTAGTGTATAAAGCGCAGTTTGCTTGCCGTCGATACTTGTTTTGAAGGAATCTGCCACTAATTTTACTACCGCTATAGAATCGTTGTTAAGGCTATCGCCTGATGAAGGCTGTTTCGTGTCAGACTGGCAAGATGCAAAACCAATTACAGCTAATGCTGCTACACTTGTTAATGATTTTAAATTCATATAAATTGATATTTGGGTTAGATTTTCGAATTACGTTTTAAATATAATTATAAAGATTAACAAAGCAAATAAATCGATTTAGTGAATTAGAATGGTTGTTTGTTTGGCATGAAAAGCAAACAAATTTTACTTCCCCTCCGAAAACAAAATGATTAACGGAAATAAAAGGCATACATGCTGATATAACCTTTCAAATCAAAATCTGCTAGATTATCGTTCTCAGCTGTTCCATTTTTTGTTGTGTATAAATTTCCAATGAATACTATAAAATCAATCAAATGTTCCTAATATTGTCACCGATCAGAACTATACAATGAATAAACAAATCTCAGAAAACCGATACGATAGCATGTCTTATCGCCGTTGCGGAAAAAGCGGATTAAAACTTCCGGCCATTTCCTTAGGCTTGTGGCATAATTTTGGGCATGTCAACATTTTTGACAACAGTAAGAATTTAATCTACACCGCCTTTAATAATGGAATTACCCATTTTGATTTGGCCAACAACTATGGCCCGCCCCCAGGTTCGGCAGAAGAAGTTTTCGGTAAAATACTGAAAGAAGATTTTAGAAACTATCGTGATGAAATGATCATCTCTACCAAAGCTGGTTATACCATGTGGGACGGCCCTTATGGAGATTGGGGCTCAAAAAAATACCTGGTTTCGAGCTTGGATCAAAGCTTAAAGAGAATGGAGCTCGATTATGTGGACATTTTTTATCACCATCGCCCAGATCCCGAAACACCTTTGGAAGAAACCATGAATGCATTGAGCTTAATTGTACAGCAGGGCAAAGCACTGTACGTTGGCATTTCTAATTATCAGGCACCAGAAGCAGAAAAAGCAATCCAAATTTTAAAAGATAACGGAACGCCATGCCTTATTCATCAGCCTAAATATTCCATGTTCGAAAGATGGGTAGAAAATGGCTTGATGGACGTTTTAGACGAAAACGGAGTTGGCTGTATTCCATACTCCCCATTAGCCCAAGGATTACTAACAGACAAGTATTTGCATGGAATTCCAGCCGATTCTAGAGTTGCCACAAGTGGTGTATTTTTAAATGAACGCCAAATTACACCCGATAAAATTGCAACAATCGCTAAGCTTAACGACATTGCAAAAGAACGCGGACAAAAATTGGCACACATGGCCTTGTCTTGGATTTTGAAAGATGATAGAGTTACCTCTGTGCTGATTGGGGCGAGTAAACCAGAGCAAATAACGGATTCCATCAAGGCTTTAAATCAAATTGAATTCAGCGAGCGTGAAATTAAATTGATAGATGAGATATTGAAATCTGAATAGATTTTAAGATTACGAAGATTTTTTCAGGCTGCCTCATGAATCAAAAATAGTTCTATCAAAGAACTGAAGCTTTTGCAAGAATTAATGCTTTTTTTTATTGAGCCAGGGGAATTGTAAAATGAAATTTTGAACCGCCACCATAGCTACTTTCAGCCCAAATTTCGCCGTGGTGCCTTCTTACAATTTCTGCACTCAGGTACAATCCAATACCAAAACCAGAAATGGTTTTGGTTTGGTTATTGTTTATTCGATAATATCGATCAAAGAGTTTATCAAGATGCTGTTCTTCAATGCCAATGCCTTCATCTTCAACAGTCACATGGGCTAAATTACCCACCACTTCTGATTTTACATTAATCATTTTACCCTTTTCCGAGTATTTTATGGCGTTGCTCATTAGGTTTGATATGACTGCTCCAATTTTATCCCGATCAGCATGGATAATTTTGGCTTCACAGCAATCAAAATTAATATTGTAAACAGAATCGGTGAGCCTACTTTCATCAACAACATCTTTTAGTAATTCCTCTAAATCAAAATCGGATTTAATCAAGTGGATTTTCCCAGATTCTAGCCTCGAAACATTTAAAAAGCTATTAATCATCGTGCTCATTTTACGAATCTGCTTTTGTATTTTATCCAAGGTTGTGGCTGTAAACGCATCCGACTCATTTCTACTTTTAGCCTGCAAAAGTTGTGTATAGGCACTCATTGAGGTAATTGGTGTTTTCAACTCATGACTTACCATACTGATAAAATCATTTTTACGCTGCTCGTCTTCTTTCTGTTGGGTAATATCAATAACAACCCCAGAAAGCGTATTTAAAATACCATTCTCGTCCTTAATCATCTTACCAAAAGATCTAATCCAAATGATTTGACCATCGTTTGCCCTCTTTAAAGTATGCGAGATATCACAATGTCCTAAACTATTAATGGCATGTTGTATTTTATCAAATACTTTTTCACGTTGGTCTTCCGTTACCAAATTCCAGATACCCTCATAATCAGGATTTTCATCCACGTTGATACCGTAAATTTGTTTTAGGAGAGGAGAAAGCACCACCTCATTTGTAATGGTATTAATTTTCCAAGTGCCGATATTTCCTGCCTCTAAAGCCAGCTGAAGCATTTCTTCCGCACGTTCTACCTTTTTTCGGGCATTTACCTGTTCGGTTACAACATTGGCAGATAGCATGATGCTCGTGATACTACCGAATTGATCTTTTAAAGGTTGGTAAATAAAATTTGAATACACTTCTTCTGTCTTGCCATTTTTTTGGATAAGTGCTTTCGTTTCATTCCCATAATAGGATTTGCCCGAAGCATAAACCTCATTCAAAATTCTTACAAAATCTTGTTCAGCAAACTCTGGGACTGCATCAACCAGTTTTTTTCCAACAATAGCATCTGTTTTACCCCATACCTCTAAAATTTTCTTATTAGCAGATTCTATAAATAAATCTTTTCCAGAGAATACAGCTATTGCAACTGGAGCATCGGCAAGCATGTGCCTAACTCTGGCTTCACTATTTACAAGTTCAAGGGTTCTTTTCTGAACTCTAGATTCGAGTTCGGTATTTAGTTGACTGAGCGATTCTTGTGATAAATTTAACTCTTGATTAAGATTTTCGAGCTCAAAATTCGCCTCCTGTAATTCTTCATTCAAAACCTGCTCTCTTTCCAGCGCTTCTTTTTGAATCAACGCAACCTCTAAAGCTTTTTGCCCCAAAACGCGTTCTGTAACATCTGCAGCGGTGTGTAAAATGCAATAGGGTTTACCCAGTTCGTCTTTAATCGCCCGATACTCATAACTATAATAACAAACTTGTAGCTTACCGTTAATTAATGTTTCTGCGGGTAGAGCATCACCTGAATCTGTTACCCCAGTCGTGATTACGTTCCTAAGCATGTTGATAAAAGGTTGCCCTTTAAGCTCGGGAACAGCCTCTTCCAATGGCTTGCCAATTATACTTCGGTCTTTACCCCAAAAATCAATCATCGCGTCGTTAGCCATTTCGATTACAATATTATCCGAAGAATAAATCGCAGTCGCATCTCTTGAAAGGGCAAGAACCTCCAGAAGTTGATCGTTACTAAGCTTACGCACCTCGTTATTCATGTGAAGTATAGGTTAACACTAAATGCGTATTATTACGCTACTGTAAACTACATACAAACCAATAAAATGTTTTGAATAGTTAAAATGAATTAACCAGACAATTTATTCTTGAGTTTTTGCTTTAAAACGGCAGCAGCTTTCGTGTAGCCCCCCTCCGATCCATCAACAAAATGGATATGATCATCTACCAAATCGCGAACATAACAAGACATTACCGATTGCCCACTTACAAACAAGCCATAATGAAGTTTATGTTCGTTTTCCAAATCGTTTAAAACATGCTGTAAAATCAACCGCTGTTTTTCGGTACCCGTAATAACCGTATTTATCCGTCCATCAATAACCAGTGTATCAGACATTTCGACCAGCTTTTGGAGGTAATTTTTTCCACTGTCCGTACGGAAGTAGATATAACCATATAGATTTATAAACCAAGTTTTTACAAGCTCAAAAACATTAATCTTCCCAATCCGGCTTCTCATTTCTTTACCCAAGTTGTTAAAGCTTGTTCTAAAAATAAGCTTAGGGATAGAAATTGGCTGTCTTTTTTCGGGGAGTCCATAAATTCTGTCAATCTCTTTAATCACTTTACTATAAACCTTTGCCTGCTGGTCGCAATCTTGTGCAATGACAATTAAGGTTACCACTTCTTCACTATGCTCAGGAGGCTCAATCTTGTCCCACCTACATTGCATTCCACTTAAATCAAGTTCTTCATCGGTATCATTGTGCACCGTGGCCAAATAATCGTCACCTTTAATCACCTTTTCTGCGTAATTTAAACCGTTACCCAGCACAATCGGGATGGAAAAATTACCAGTGCTGTTAAATTTGCAGATTTTTAATTCGTGCTTATGCTCGTAAATTTCCACAACCGACAGAATCCCTGTACGCAATTCGAGATTGAAATTGGTTAAAGTATTTGTTCTGTAAAGCGAGAGTGCCTTCATGGAAGCATCGACTATGGAGGGTGGAATCAGGAATGTAGCGCCATCACCGCCGAAAAAAAATGGAATTGAAATTCCCGCCTTAAAAGCAATGTTTAAAACCGTAACGATGCTCCCCGTAGCAATCAAATTTACATTTTCGTGCAGTCCAGAAAGAACAGCATCAGTAGAGTTCTTGATATCCGTAATGATTACAAACCAGTCAGCAGGAACATTTTTAAACTGTTTATTCTTCAACAAAAGCTCGCTTAGCGAAATCTTATTAACAGGCAGGTTAGAATAAAAATTTGCGCCCTTGCTTAATGCCATATTTGGATCTCTATTTCCTAGTAATATACGCAATTGGTAAGAAAGTGTTTTTACAATTTTAAAAAAGGTTTAACTATTATTATTTAGAATAATTAAAAATAACTTGCACGTATAAATGATAATTTGTTTCTTTGCCGCTAATAAGAATCAATCTAAATAAATATGAATATAAGATTTACTCAATTTTTGACGGCATTGGCGTTGTTGGTATTCTTGTTTGTAAATGTTCAAGGGCAAACCAAACATGGCTCAATTTCGGGCTTGGTAAAAACCAGTGATGGCAATCCCGCCGCTTATGTTAGTGTTGGATTAAAAAACACAAACAAAACAACTTTAACGGATGAAAATGGAAATTTCACCATTAAAAACATTCTTCCAGCCACCTATACAATTAAAATTTCTGCCATCGGAGTTTCTTCACAAGAAAAATCGGTTACCGTATTATCCGATCAAAATGTGGCGGTAAAGTTTTCTATTGTAGAGTCTTCATCTCAATTGGATGAGGTTGCCGTTAATGGCTACAAAACACCAAATAAGAAACCGATCAATTTAAGCAAGATTGCCATTGCCCCAATGGATTTGCCGCAGTCGGTACAAATTATTGGTAATCAAGTCATCACAGACCAACAAGCCAACAGGCTGAGTGACGTATTGAAAAATATAAACGGCGTGGCCTTTGGAGAAAATCGTGGTTCGGTGTCTGGTGAAACTTTTTTTGCACGTGGCTATAGTTTAGGTGCCAATAACGTTTTTAAAAATGGTGCCCGTGCAACAAGTGGCGGCATGCCAGAAACCAGCACCTTAGAATCGGTAGAAGTTTTAAAAGGAAGCGCAGCCTTACTTTACGGTGGAGTTACCGGTGGAGCTGTGGTAAACTTGGTAACCAAAAAACCTAAATTCGAATACGGTGGTGAAGTTTCTATGCGTGGAGGAAGCTATGATATGTATAAACCTACTGGGGATATATATGGTCCGATAACTAAAAATTTAGCATTTAGATTGATAGGTACTTTTGAAGATGCCGCTAGTTTTAGAAATAATGTAAACTCCGACCGCGTGTATGTTAACCCCTCTTTACTCTATAAAATTAGCGACAAAACCGACATATTGCTTCAAGGTGATTATTTGAAGAGTAACATGACTCCAGATTTTGGGATTGGTACTGTAAACAATACAATTGTTGATATTGGTCGCGGGGCTTTTGTAAATGCGCCATGGGCTTACAACAAAACCAATACCGTTACTGCTCAATTAAATATTAATCACAAGTTTAACGAGCAATGGAAACTGAACATATTAGGAAACCTACAATCGTATAACCGCAACTATTTCAGTGCAGAACGCCCCTTTGCAGATACACAGGCGGCCAATCCACTTCCTTATGGCATCTCTGCACGTAATGTAACGCGATCGAAAACCAAAGAATTTACTTATAATCAGCAAATTAACTTAAATGGTAACTTCAAAACCGGTAGTGTAGCACATAGCCTATTAGTAGGTGCAGATGCCGACCAGTCAAGAACAACCAGTGGTGGTTTTACGTATAACAATAACCTAACTACATTTAATTACGGAAACTTTAATTTACTTGATCCCAGTACCTATTACGGATCGGGGATAGAGCCAAACGTGAATGTAATATCAGAAACATTTGCTCCATTATATCGCATGGGTGCTTTTGTACAAGATTTGGTATCCATCACAGAACAATTCAAGGTGCTTGCAGGCATTCGTTACACTTTCCAAAAAACACCTAGAACAGTTAACACCAACTTGGCAACGGGGGTCCAAACGCTAAGTGTTAATAGCTTGGATAAATCGAAAGTAGAAAGTGCTTTTACCCCAAAGTTTGGTCTGATTTATCAGCCCATTAAAACAACCTCTATCTATGTGAGTTATGCGAGTAACTTTATTCAAAATACGGGTACTGATGTAAACCTGGCTCCTCTTGATCCATCCACAGTTGATCAGTATGAAGCCGGTATTAAAAACGATTTATTTAATGGGAGGCTTTCTGTAAACTTAACCGCCTACAGAATTTCAAATGATAAGTTTGCGCAACAAGCTTTGCTGAATGCTCAAGGTGCACCAAACGGAGATGCAAACATTAAAGAGCTTAATGGAAAAACATTGAGCGATGGACTGGAACTTGATATTACGGGCACTATTGTTAAGGGCCTAAACTTTATTGCAGGCTACAGTTATAATTTTATTCGCTATACCGAAACTCGTGATAAAACTGTTTACACGGTTCCATCACCAACTAACGCCAATCCGAATGCTACAAGAACAGTGACTCTGGGCGGGATAATTGAAGGACAGCGTTTGGTTGGTTCTACTAAAAATACAGCTAACGCCACTTTATTTTATACTTTACAAGAAGGAAAATTTAAAGGCCTGAAACTTGGCGCATCAGCCTATTACACAGGCGACCGAAATGGCGGCTATAATGACAGTAAAACACAGGCTTACAGCCGATTAATTCCACTATCTGGCTTTACAACTTTCGATTTCTCGGCGGGTTACAATTGGAAAAAAATATCGTTATTGGCCAAAGTAGCTAACCTCACCAATGAACTAAACTATTTTGTACACGAAAATTACAGTGTTAACCCAATTCCGCCACGCCAGTTTATGACTACCCTATCCTATAAATTTTAAAGACTTTTAATTGGCATCGTAAATAATCACTTTTTCAAAATACACTTTAAATTCATCTAAAAAAGCTTTATGCAAAGGGTGAACTTGATAAACATCGTGTGCAGCCATATCTTCAAAAAACAAAATTAGGCTGAAAGTATAAGTGGTATCCACAACTGCTCGTTCAATTGCGGCTGGTGTGCCAACGTGGAAGGTTTTAACCACTTCTATATTTTGGAGGGTTTCTAAACTTTTACGAAATGCAACTTTTTGATCTTCAGTTGTATCGGCTTTAAGCCAAAATAAAACGTGGTGGGCTATCATTTTTAATTTTTTTCAAATATAATAATTGATCCTAAAAGGCGAAGTTTATTAACCAAAAATGGTTTTCGCCTTACTAATTGCCTTTTTTAAATCGATGCCTTTGCCTAAAACCCCTTTAAACAAATCCCCTTCTACTTTCAAACGTTCTATCGCATTAAAGATGTTATAATCTTTCATTTTCAAACCTGCTTTTACTTCATCCCAGTGCAATGGCATCGAAACAGTAGCGCCAACTTTGGGTCTCAAAGAATATGGGCCGGCGATGGTTGCCCCCGGCCTATTTTGCAAAAAATCGAGATACATTTTTCCTTTCCTTGCAGAAATCATTCTTTCTAATGAGGTGTAATCTGGGATTTGGTCATGCACTAAACTCACAATAATCTTCGCAAACATTTGGCTTTGATCGTAAGTGTATTTTGCGTTCAATGGGATATAGATGTGCATTCCGGTTGATCCGGATGTTTTACAGAAGCACGGTACATCGATGGCATCCAAAATCTTTTTGACTTCAAGAGCAGCTTCAACCACTTGATCAAAAGTATTTTTATCAGGATCTAAATCGATTACGCAATAATCTGGGTTATCGGGGTTTTGAATGCGACTGAACCACGGGTTGATTTCAATGCACCCCAAACTCGCCATCCACATTAAAGTGGCCTCATCCGTGCCTACCAAATACTCTTTTTTCTCACCATCGCTGGTTTCATACGGAAAAGTTTTTACCCAATCTGGCGCTTTACCTTTTACATCTTTCTGATAGAAACTTGGTCCATGTATCCCATTTGGGAAACGGTTTAAGGATTGCGGTCGATCTTTTAAATAAGGTAAAATATATTCAGCAACTTGATAGTAATAATTAAACATATCACGTTTAGACACCTGATCTTCAGGCCAATATATTTTACTCAGATGCGTAAACTTTAAATCGTGGCCTTTTATTTTCCTAACCTGCGTTTCATCTTTCGGATTGAGCAGCGTTTTTACTGTGCCTCCTTTGGGCGCTTTGATTGCTTCCTTATGGCTATCCTCCTTTTGATCCGTTGCCGAAACAATTTCATCAATGGGTTTCTCCTCTTCGCGAACCACATCTTTGGCCTTTTTATCTTCCCGCATACCTTTGAAAGATGGGTGCCTAAATACACCATCATCAGTAACTTCTGTAAAAGCCACTTCACACACCAATTCTGGTTTAAGCCAAGTGGCTTTCGCTTTTGGCGGATTAGGGCGAAACCGGGAAGGCTTATTTACATCTGGCATTTCATCAAACGGACTTTCCTTCACGATGAGCGGCGCAAATTGTTTCATCATGTCTTTTTGAAGCTGATCTGAAAAGCCTGTGCCAACTTTGCCAACATAACTTAACTTACCCTTTTCATAAACGCCAAGCAACAACGAACTGAATGATTTCGAGGTATCTTCATTTTTGGTGAAACCTGCAATCACAACTTCTTGGCGTTTATGCACTTTTATTTTAAGCCAATCTTTCGATCTTCGATCTGGGGCATAAGTACTGCTTGATTTCTTGGCAATGATCCCTTCCAAGCCCATTTTCTCTGCGGCAGCAAAAAAGTCAATTCCACTCGCTTTGAAAACCTTGCCCAACCTTATGCGATCATCATCAGTAGGCAAAACATCATTTAAAATTGCTTGTCGATCTTCTAAAGGCAATTCCATCAAGTTTTTACCTTCGTACCAAAGCAAGTCGAAAACATAAAAAATCAATTCGCCATCGGCCTCACTCCTCCAATTTTGAAGAGCGCCGAAGTTTGAAACGCCCTTCTTATTCAACACCAATATCTCTCCATCTAAAACCGCGTTTAATTTCGATTTTTTGAGAATATCATGAATAGGATAAAATTTTTCGTTGAATGATTTATTGTTTCTAGAAAACAGATCAACTGTGTTTTTATTGATGAAAGCCAAAGCTCTATAACCATCCCATTTCACTTCATATTGCCAATCTGCATCATCAAAAGGTTCATCAACCAAGGTGGCCAACATCGGCTTGATGGCTTGTGGCATAGCAGATTTAGGTGCATTTTTTAACAGCACTTTCGGCTCAGCTTGGTTTTGTACTTCCGCTACTTTTGCCTTTTTAGCTGGCTTTTTTTTTTCTGGCTTAAGCTTTTCCTCATGCCCCTCTTTCCAAACTTTCTCCGATGTGGTTTCCATCTTTTCGATTGTTTTCCCGGAAAGCACAGATTTATCCTCTTTTGTAATGTCTTTGGTTGAAGCGAAGTCGTCCTTATGTTTAATCAGCAACCATCCATTTTCGCCCATTCCATGGGTTTTCACTAGAGCAAATTCGCCCTTAAGTTTTTTACCCTTCAATTTTATTTTTAAAGAGCCTTCTTTGAGCTGGTTGATAAGATGCTTCTCTTGAGCCTTTTTTCCCTTAATTTCTTCAATAGGCTCATAAGTTCCTTCATCCCAAACAATTACAGTTCCACCACCGTATTCACCCTTTGGAATTATGCCTTCAAAATTTCGGTAATCAAATGGATGATCTTCTACCATCATCGCCAAACGTTTGTTCTTAGGATTTAAGGATGGTCCTTTCGGAACCGCCCAACTTTTTAAAACACCACGCATTTCGAGTCTAAAATCATAATGTAAACGAGAGGCATCATGTTTTTGAATCACAAACATCAATTTTTCGCTGTCTTTGCTTTTACCCGATTTGGGTTCTGCTGTTTTGGAGAAATCTCTCTTGGATACATATTTTTCTAGACTCATAATTTAAAGATTTTATTTCGTGAGGTATTTTTCTACCTCCTTTGATGAGGTTCCTACAATTTGAACAGTGGCTTTAAGCTTATCTTTGCTTACACCAAACTTATTCGACCAATAATCTACTTCATAACTCTCATTGATGTTGATGTTTTCACGGTCTTCAACACCTTTTTTTGATTTGTTGTCCATAACACATTGATTAGATGGCAATAGAACAGTACGAATTCAAAAAAGGTTTTAATTCTCAATTGCAATCCTCTTTTTTAGAAGCTTCCGCTAAACACACTTAACTTTCGATATATAAGCGCAAAAGGCCTGTAAAAGTTTAGAATATTAGGTTTTATTTAAAAACCAAGTGTAGAAATATATTGTTATCTCTCTAACCAATATATAAACCTATGATACATCAAGAAACTTGGATTCGCTCTAATACGGAGCTGATTGATATTGCAGATGAGAAAGACCGCAATTACTGGGCGGCCAGACTTGGCGTAAGCAGCGAAAGATTAAAATCTGCGGTTAGAGCGATAAGGAATTTAGAGCTCACGAAAATTAAGGAATACCTAAACACTCTTAATGCAAGTTCAATTTCCTAAGCCCAATTTTAACATGAATAACAAAATCGAAGACCATATCCCTTACATCACAGCATACGCAAAGTCTATTTCTGATCGATGTCTTTTAATAGATTTGCCCGCGAGCAATCACCAATTCTTCCTAAATAAAAGTCAGAATAATTGTTCGATAAAAACGGAAATCAGAATTTTAACTGCTTTTCGTCCGAAGAATGGGCTATCTAAGCTGTTATAAATGACTACTTTATGAGGTTATTGTACAAACTGTTTACAGATGCTTGGATGAGATCGCAATATCCATTTGTGTAAATTGGATTGCAGCCATTTGTAATGACAACAATGCCGTACTTCTCTTTGGGATTAAAAAACATGGCACTGTATAACCCATATGCCGAGCCGGTATGGCCTTTAAGCGTTAGGCCCGGGATTAAATCTTCTACACTTCTCATCGCCATTGCGTAATCTTCCTCTTCAGATATTTTGGTTTGCATGAGTTTTGCATGCTTTTTCGACATGATTTTAATGCCATTGTAGTTTCCGTAGTTCATATGCATCGTCATGTACTTGGCCAAATCAGTTGCCGAAATTTTCATACCCCCCGTAGGCGAAAAGATGGGAGTTGAATAGCCCATTACGTAGTTTTTAATTTCCTCCCTTCTCGGTGCATAAGCAGTTGGTGCGGCTGTGAAGGTTTTAGTGTCATTGTGGTATTCGTATAAGGTTACAAACCTGTTAGCATCCAGCGAATCCACACAATAGCCTGCGTACAAACCCATTGGTTTTAATAAATGATTCTTCACATAATTATCAAAACGTTCGCCTGAAATTTTTTCAATCACCGTACCAATCAAATTAAAATTTAGATTGCAATATTCATAGCCCTTTCCGGGCTCGTAGTTGTTGTAACATTTTGCCCACTCGGGATTTTTATCCGGGTTAATAACGTCTAGTTTCAAATACCCTTGACTGTCGTTGAGGCTTGAACGATGCGAAAGCATCATTTTCAAGGTAATAACGGTTTCCGGAAATTTTGGGTTTCTAACTTTAAAGCCCACCAAATCGCTGAAATCAGTATCAAGCGATAGTTTACCAGCCTCTACCAATTGCATGATGGATGTGGCAGAAAATGATTTTGAAATGGAAGCAATCCTGAATATATCCTGATCGGTTAAGGGGATGTTATTTTCCACATTTTTCAATCCGAATGAATGTGTGTAGATGATTTTGTTTTGTTTAACAACCGCCACGGAGACTCCTATAGCGCTGTATTTCTTCATAATATCCTGTATTTCATTTTCTACTTCTGCATTTTGGGCAAAGCCATAAAATGATTGAGCAACAAGAAGAAAGGCACACAGTAAATATCTAGGAAAGGTAATTCGATTCATAAATTAGGGATATTGGCTAAATATATGGATTGAGAACAACTTGCAGCATTTAGCTTTAACGTTGTTACAATATTTATTTTGCATCGTTTACTTCTAGCCAATGTCCATCGGGGTCGGTAAAATAAACTTGTTTGACACCATCAACCCGAAGGGTAATTCCTCCAGCATCGCCCGCCCAATTTTCAAATTTTATGTTTTCAGATTTCAATTTTTTAACAAATGCATCCACAGATGGGACACTAAAGCA
This sequence comes from Pedobacter yonginensis, assembly GCF_003173595.1. GTDB lineage: Bacteria > Bacteroidota > Bacteroidia > Sphingobacteriales > Sphingobacteriaceae > Pedobacter > Pedobacter yonginense. Next base: position 536,227 of record NZ_QGNZ01000001.1, on the reverse strand, counting down.
TAAGTGTTCGTTCTTATCAAAACGCCTACTCGCTACCGCTCCTTGTATAATATGCAATTGGCCAGCAGCACCTAAGCTAAACCAAGTGTGCTTTCCATCATGGAAGGGTTCGGGAATCTTTTCCAGCTCAAAAACTTTTTCGTAAAAAGAAGTTGCTGTATTTAAATCGGTAACATAAAGGGCAATGTGGTTAAGGACAGATTTTGGTTTGCTCATCTTTTCTTGGGCTGCAATTTTGGTTAATGGAAAGAAAAATGTTAATAGTATAACTGAAAGGTATTTCATAATTAGAAGATTAAGATGATTTTATTAGCAATTTAACATATTTAGATAAAAAAGAATACTTTTCCACATAAAAAAGCCCAAAATATGGGCTAGCAAGCCATATTTGAATGAAAAACTGAAAATGTTTACAACATCGAAGAATAGGTATTTTCAGTTTTGGTTGGGTTTTATTAATTTAGCCTTGTAAAATTGATGCGACTGATTAAGAGAGACAGTAAGCGAATCCTCATGTGATTGAAGCAAAAGCAACAATTGCGTTGGGCCTGGAATACCTGCTAATAAAGAAGTGATTTATCGAAAGGATACAACATTTTTTTTGTAGTCGCATCAATTTTCTATTTTCGCTCCCTGCATAAATTCGGCCACCGATATTCCTTTATACTTTTTATATGTTGCGTTAAAGGCTGCAACTCTACCGTATCCCAAATTTTCTGATATTTCAGCTATTGAATATTCGCTATTGATGAGCAATTCTTCTGCTTCCCTAACCAGTCTTTCTCTAATAATGGTGAGTAAATTTTTACCAAGAATATTTTCGAGAAAGGTGTTTAACCTTTTTGCAGACATGCCCATTCCCTCTGCGTAAAAGCCTGTAGTTCTTTCGGTCCGGAAATATTGTTCTAAAATTGCCCTAAAACGAAGCAGTTGCTGCATTTCATCGGGTGTAAGCACTTTCATCATAACATCCAAGCCCGAAGCATAGCCCAGAAAGAGATAAATGTATTGTGCAAGGAAGTTCATATCCTTTTTCAACTTCAAATCTTTATTGAGTTGTTCAACCACACTAATGGTTCTGGCCAGTTTGTTTTGATCTAAATCTTTATAGGATAATGTTAAGAAAAGATTTTTCGCCTGAGGATCTGGATGTTGCTGCAAAAATTCAAGGAAAAGATAGCTTGTAAAACTTAGCCAGTAGGCAGATTGTATATTGGCTTCTAATCTGATGATGCCTTCTTCTGGAATAAAGAAAACCCTTCCCGGCCTTAACTCGTAGTCGCCAGAATTCATACACAAAAAGCCTGAAGCTTCTTTAACGATTAGGACCCGCATTGGATAGTAGGCCTCAACGCCCCTCTCCCTTTTATACAGCCCACTCATATTCTCAAGCTGTATCATATTTAATTTTTTTTACACATTACCCTTTGAAAATAGCAAATTTGTTACAAGTTAGATGATTTATAATTAAAATGGTTACAAAATATTAAAATCAATAATTATTTATTAAATATATTAAAATAAAAATCTAATAAAAGTGAAAAAGGCAAAACCGCTTGGATTTTGCCTTTTTATACATTTTAATCTGTAATTTATTTTGGAGCTTGTTCTGGCGCTTTACCAATCAATTCCATAAATTGATCTAATTTAGGTGTGATGATAATTTGTGTACGTCTGTTTTTTGCTTTGCCCGCTGGCGTACTGTTATCGGCAATTGGGTTAAACTCACCTCTACCGCCTGCCGTTAATCTTTTAGGATCAACTGCATATTTATTTTGAAGTGTTTGAACTACTGATGAGGCCCTCAAAGCACTTAAATCCCAGTTGTTTCGGATGTTGGTTTGCGCAATTGGAATGTTATCGGTATTACCCTCAATCAGTACATCATAATTTTCGTAATCTTTAATGATTTTAGCGATTTTACTTAACGTTTCTCCCGATTTATCTGAAATTTCGTAGCTACCTGATTTGTATAGCATGTTATCAGACAAGGAGATGTACACCACGCCTTTAAGCACTTGAACGTCAACATCACCTAATTCTTCTCGGCTTAAAGAGCGCGTTAGGTTATTGGTTAACACCATGTTAAGCGAATCACTTTTGTTTTTTGCATTTACCAACTGTTTAATGTATTTGTTTGAAGAATTGATTTCATCAACCAGTTTAGAAATGTTTACATTACCTTGGTTGCTAGAGCTTAAGCATTTGTTCAAAGCATCTTGAAGGGCAGTTACATTCGCCCGTTCTGAAGTAATTTGTTCTTCCAAACTTTTTACCCTGCTGTTTGCACCAGTTAATTCGCGTTGGCTATCTTGGTATTTATTGCTTAACTCTTGGTTTCGCTCTCGAAGCTGGGCGTATGTGGTTTGTAATTCAGCATACTTTTTGTTGCTTACACACCCCGCTATCAAAATGATAGAAAAGAATACTAATGGGATCAATTTGTACATTTTCATAATCTTATTTATTTAAAGACTATAGCGTAACAAACTTAGTGCCTTTAAGTTTTAAAACTTACAACTATTGGGCATAAACAAGTTCAAATTAAGAATAGGAACATCCCAAAAAAAGACGTATTCAACAGTAGTTAAACAACATAAATGCCGCCCCAACTAAAAATTCCAAATGTAGAAGCTGAAAATGAGATGCGGGTATTCATTTATTGATGGAGGGATTGGGCAGCCATTTTCGCATTGGATAAGCGCCCTTGCAGATTATCAAAATACATTTCAGTATCACATAAAAAATTATTTCCTTTATGCTTTTTAATACATCCATGAAAATATTCAATATCATCTTCTGTATTCTATTTGTAGTCAGTGCTGCCCTCCAATATAATGACCCTGACCCATATATTTGGGTGCCAATTTACCTATATGGTGCTTGGCTTTGCTTCAAGGCGGCACAACATAAATTCTATCCAAAAGCGTACTTAATTGGTATAGCCGTTTATGCGCTGTATGCTATTTATTTATTATTTGATAAAACCGGCGTTTTAAATTGGTATGAAAATCACCATGCTGAGAATATTGTACAAAGCATGAAGGCTACAAAACCTTGGATAGAGGAAACCAGAGAATTCGGCGGACTTGTGATTCTTATTATTGTTTTATTGGCTGATTATATTTATGCCAGAAAAGTATTAAAAATTCCCTTTAGCTAGCTTATTGCTTAAACATCGCTATTTTGCTCTGAATTTCTAAGAGATATGGATTCTTTGTTTTGACGAAGCTGATCACAAATGCAAAAAAAACAAATGCGCATAATGCAATCAGGAAAGTTGCCATTATTTTATTATTGGAGTCGATTTGAGCTTTAGATCTACCCTGTTCCATTACAATTTTCAATAGGTATGTTTTTCATTTGGAACATCAAAAATTGGGAAATGTTTCCTTTAAAAGGCCTTTTATTTACTAAAATCGATGAATGCATTAAATTGGTAGATATACCTAAACAAATAGTAGGTTCGTGTTCTGGGATGAATTTAATTCAACTAGAAGTTGTAAAATTTAATTAACCTGTAGAAACTTATCTGCGTTTCTGATGGTTGTATTACCAAACAAAAATCTACAATCATGGAAAATCACGAAGAAGAAGAGATCAAAAATATCGAGCAGTTTCAAATCTCCCGCTCAGAACATTCAGATGACGATACAAGCGAAGCTGAAGAAAATGAATACACCGAAGAAGAAGTACAATTTGCAGATGGAGAAGGCACACAATTAGATGAAAAAGTTGATGAATTAGAGGAAGATGATGAATTGACCGATAATCCTTTGGAAGATGAGGACGAAAGTCAAGACAAACTTGACCACGAAGAATAAACTACCCATCTAGGTTGAATATCTTAAATCGTTATTAAGCAGGCGCCCGTTAAAAAGAGGCGCTTGTTTTATTTATGAGCCTGATGTGAGATCAAAGGATACAAATTGATCGATAAAAGATTTTCGGGTTAGCATTTGTAGATAGGTATAATCGGCTGATAATTGTTCTCGTTTTTTGAGCTGATAGAGAAAATGGCCACCTAGATCAACCAAGATTGGACATTTTGCAGAAAACCAAACGCTGTGGGGTTGTTTCCAACAAAACGAATAATAATGAGAAGTTAGGGGAATCCCCTTGATTTCGGGATGATAAAAATTTAAGATTTTGGGTTTGGCTACGCCCGCCGAAACTTCTGATTTTCTGACCATGGATAAATGATCTGAAATGCAAAACTCATAATTTGCCAATCGCGGATGATGGACATCAGGCAAATTTTTAAGTACTCTAAAGCCCTTAAATTTCTTTCCATTCAAAATCCAAATTAAATTAGGATAAAAAGACTCTCTGCTTTCTAATTCTGCTAAGGATATTGGTGAATTTTGAAATTCTAATGTTGTGCCGCAGGGCGTATGTACGTCGGCACGATGCATTTCCCCACAAGATTCATCGTAAAAACACACTTCACGATAGTTTTTAGGAAAGGCTTTTTTCCAGTTTTTATGCCATGGGGTTTCTCCTGGAAAAGTTCTGGGTATTTTTTGAAGGATTGAGGTTACTGGAACTTGCAGATCATCCTTACACGCATCAGTTTCATTTGCAATGTGATGGGTATGCTGAAATTCAAGTTCCATTTTTAAGACGATTTGGAAGCAAATTTATACCAAAAATTTTAGCAAAACAAGTTCAAACTGCTAAATAATAGAAATGAATTTGATTTTTCGATCTGTTCAATATGGTTTACTAAATGGAAGATTTTCTGCTTAGCATTTCCGCTTTTACTTCACTATGTGTATTCTGAAGCAATTGCTTAAACTCTTCTACCTTCTGTTGAAATGTTTCAATAGCTCTCTCACAGTCAAACTCTACTTTGGCCTCCAAATCGGATTTGGCAAAGCTGATGTAATTTCTAAGCGAAAACATTAATGCTTCATTTCTTTCGTAAAGTCTCTTTCTTGTTTCCTGTTCTATCGCTTGTGCAAGGTGCTCCATATTTTATCCGGTTTTCCTTATAACATCTTTTATTGCTTCAATGTTTTATTTCCAAAAAAGAAGCGATTGCCCACAATCTATTTTTTGAGGTTTGCATCTTAAAATTTATGCAATTGGCCGCTAATGCACTTGATCAAAAAAAAATCCCGACTTTAAAAGTCAGGATTTTTAAAATGCATTCACTTAATGCGTATTATTTCATTGAATCATGTATTTTGTTGATCATATCTAAATGTGCCTGAACGACTGGCGCTGTTTTCGAAGCAAAAGCTTTCAATTCTGCATCCACTCCATCTTTAGCTTCATCTTGCATCAATTTCAATGTCGATTTATGACCGTCAACCATTGCATCTACGTAAGCCTTATCGAAATCTTTACCTGTTTTTTTCTCTAAATCGGCTAGTTTTTTCTGATGTTCTTCATCTACCATATCTGGTAGGGTAATATTTTTGGCTTGTGCAATTCCAATCAATTCAGTATTTGCCTTACCATGGTCGTTAACCATCATGGTTGCGAATTCTTTAACCTGTGCATTGGTACTTTTTTCTAATGCAAGTTTACCTAAAGCTACCTCAGCCATTCCACCGCCTGCCGCCGTAGTTGCAAATTTGGCGTCTTTTTGATCAACTGCTATCCCTCCGGTTGCAGCCATGTTGCTGGTGGTGTCTTTCGCCTTGTTCATACTATCAGCAGTTTCCTTAGCATCTTTGTTTCCGCTGTTACATGCTTGGAATGCAAATGCTGCTCCTGTGAGTGCAATTGCGTAAATTAATTTTTTCATATTATTGGTTTTGATGTTTCCTAAATAACAGCCCATCATTTAAAATGTTTAAACAAATTTATTAATGTGAATTTTTCATTGATTGCTATCCGAATTATTCAACTAATTCATATCAAGGCAATTGAAATTTAGAAAACACTTTGGTCCGCACGCTGTTATCGATTTAGATTTGCATATGGTTATGATGGAAAGCAATGCCTTGAAAAGGTTTCTCGACGCACAAAAATTAGACTACGAAAGGGCATTTTCTGAGATTGAAAAAGGCAGAAAACAAAGTCATTGGATGTGGTACATTTTTCCGCAAATTAGTGGTTTGGGCAAGAGTGAAACCGCTAGGTTTTTTGAAATAAATAATTTAGCGGAGGCTAAAGCCTTTTTAGAACACGCCGTTTTAGGCAGTAGATTAATTGAAATCAGTCGAGAACTCTTAAAGCTGGAGGGCAAGAGCGCCAATCAAATCTTTGGTAGCCCAGATGACCAAAAGTTAAAATCATCGATGACTTTATTTGCGCTCGTTGCACACGATGAGAAGGTTTTCAATCAGGTATTGGCAAAATATTTCGATGGGGAAAAAGATCAACAGACGATAAGAATTGTTGACCTAAATCAAAAATAAATTTAAGGTATTCATAGATTCCAATTCGGCGAAGGTTAATTGAACTTTCGATTAGGTCTTGCAAATGCAATGATGGCGGTAATATATTTTTCAATGTACAGAACATTGTAAGTTTATTTTTGTTAGCTTCTGAAATACTTTGAGCATGATCAAAAAATATCCTTTCTACATTAAAGCTCCTGTAATCTTATTGGGACTTGTGATTTCAGTTTTTATGCTGAGCGTACTTAGAGACATCTTAGTGCCTTTGGCGTTTGCTGCATTGATTGCCATTTTGCTTAACCCACTGTCTAACCGATTGGAGAGAAAGCTCCCAAAAATTGTGAGTATTATATTAAGTATGCTCATTGCTATTTTGGTGGTAATGGGCTTGATGTATTTTCTCTCATCACAAATTGCCCACTTTTTTGATAATGTTGAAGCGATGAAACAAAAGTTCTCAGAGCTGTTACAGATCATTCAACAATGGCTTGAAAAAACTTTTGGTATTAGTTCGAAAAAGCAGGTGCAAATGTTAAATGATGCCGCGAATGGAAGTAAGGCGATGATTGGACAAACGCTTAATGGTGTTCTTGGAATTTTGAGCGTGATATTTCTAATTCCAGTTTATACCTTCTTGATTATGTTGTATAAAACGCTGATTTTAAATTTCTTATACGAGGTTTTCTCAGAAGAAAATCAGAAAAAAGTTGGAGAAATCCTTTCAGAAACGAAGGCCGCAATACAGAGTTATATTGTTGGTTTGCTTATAGAAACATCCATTGTTGCTGTACTTAACTCTGCTGCTCTGTTGATTCTCGGAGTTCAAAACGCCATATTGATTGGTGTAATTGGCGCCATTCTGAATCTTTTACCCTACATCGGTGGAATTATCGCCATTGCGTTGCCGGTCTTAATGGCTACTCTTACTGAAGATGGTTTCACTACTCAATTGCTAATTATAGGTGCTTACGCATTGATTCAGTTTGTAGATAACAATATTTTGGTACCTAGAATTGTATCGTCTAAAGTGCAGATTAACGCACTCATATCTATTGTGATTGTTTTATTAGGTGCTGCACTTTGGGGTGTACCCGGTATGTTCTTGTCCATTCCATTTATTGCGGTACTGAAAATAATTTTCGATCGAATTGATGGTTTAAAACCTTGGGGTAAACTTTTAGGCGATAACATTCCAACGGAGCATATGGGCCAGTTAAAGCGATTCAGACGAAGAACACCGAAGCCAATAACAGATACCTAGATTATAGCTCCTGTTTAAATTTATCGGAATTCAAAATGGTGTCTTTTAAGGTTTTTTAGCCCTAAAAAGACATCATTTTTTTTGAGTAGAAATAACCTATCCGAAAAGGTCGCTACTGAGGTAACGATCTCCCCTATCGCAAGCGATGAAAACGATTGTACCTTCTTCTAGTTCTTGTGCTAATTTAATCGCGGCAGTACAGGCGCCTCCCGTGCTCATGCCTCCAAATATCCCTTCTGATTTTGCAAGTTTCCGAGCCATTTCAACCGCTTCGGGTTCGGTTACATCCATCACCCGATCTACTCTTTCCGGTTCAAATATCTTGGGTAAATATTCTTTTGGCCAACGCCTAATTCCGGGGATGGATGAACCTTCAGTGGGCTGGCAACCAACAATTTGAATTTCTTTATTCTGTTCTTTTAAAAAACGGGAACAACCCATAATGGTGCCAGTTGTGCCCATAGAACTTACAAAATGCGTAAGTTGATGCTCCGTATCTCTCCAAATTTCTGGACCTGTGGTTTTGTAATGGGCTAAGTAATTATCGGGGTTGGAAAATTGATTGAGCAAGAAATAGCCACTTTTATTTCCTTTTTCTTCGGCATAATCCCTACAAATTTCGATGCTATCTAGTAAGGTTACTTTTGCACCAAAGGCTTCCATGGTAACTTTTCGTTCTCTTGTCGAATTTGCAGGCATAACCAGCTCAATTTCCAATCCAAACAAACTGGCAATCATGGCTAGGGCGATGCCTGTATTTCCACTTGTGGCCTCTACCAATTTTGTTCCTGCTTGTATTTCACCACGTTCAAGCGCACTTCTAATCATATTTAGAGAGGCTCGATCTTTAACACTGCCCCCAGGGTTATTACCCTCCAACTTAGCGAAAATTTTAACTTTCGGGTTTGGATTGAGCTTGGTTAATTCGGCCATGGGTGTGTTCCCAATTAAATCTATAATTCTTGCCATTGCAGGGTATTTAGCTGGTTTGTTTTGTGTTACGAATATTAATGATAGGCGAATGGTACGCGGTGGAATAGGGTTCGATACTTTCGGTGAGCCAAACATTTCCGCCAATAATGCTGTCGTGTCCAATTACCGTTTCTCCGCCCAAGATGGTTGCTCCAGAATAAATTACCACCCTATCTTCAACAGTTGGGTGTCTTTTAATTCCGGCCAAAACCTTGCGTACGCTGAGCGCACCAAGTGTTACGCCTTGATACAATTTAACATACTCACCAATAATCGCAGTTTCGCCGATTACAATTCCTGTTCCATGATCGATGTAAAAATAGGCTCCTATTGTTGCCGCTGGATGAATATCTACACCTGTTCTTGAATGGGCATGTTCGGTTAATATGCGTGGGATGATTGGCACACCTAAGCTGTAAAGTACGTGAGCAATTCTGTAGAAACAAATTGCATAGAAACCTGGATAAGAGCGTACTACTTCAAATTTGCTTACCGCAGCGGGGTCTCCTTCAAATATAGCGGTGATATCTGTGTTTAAGATTTGGTAGAGTTCTGGCAATTGGCTAAAGAAACGCCTAGAGGTTTCTTTGCAATCGGTATGTTGTAAAGGGCAACTCTTCGAGATAATTTCATATAATTCTTGCTCCAGTTTAGAGGCATACTCCTTTAACTCAAACTGACTCGAAAAGAGTTTACCAGAACTTTCTGGAAAGAGAAAGTGTACTACCTTTTTAGCCCATTCTGATATGATTTCATTTGAGGGGATGCTAATTTTCCCATTAGGCTTGTTAAAAAGATAATTATAGAATTGATCCTCCATAAAATTTGTTTTGTTGCGCAACATCTTTTGAAAAGAAAGCTTTTAAAGTTAGCTTTTGTTTTTTAAATCAATTGCGGTCAGGTGGAAATAGGAAGGAAAATTGCGTCTGATTAACAATTGAATTTACGCTCTGGTTGGAATGGGGGATCAAAAAAGCTACGCTTCAGGTAAGAGGTGACTAACTCAACAATCATCCTTTCGACTGTATTAAAGGATCGTCCTTTCGACCGTAGTGGAGAAATCTTTTAACAAGATCTTGTTATTGGCTTCAAGGATCTCTCCGTTCCGCTGCGCTCCAGTCGAGATGACGGTTACAAAAGCGGCGGCACAATCGAGAAGGGAGGATTAATTTTAAAAAAATTTTTTACTTTTTTTAAAGTAATTTGAAGTTTCAAACGTCTTTAACTAAAAAGCAAGTTTTAACAATGATCCCCCATTCCTAAACCAGACAAAAAATGATTTCTATTTTTAAAACCAACATCCAATCTGAAAATGAGTTGCAAAAAATTGCTACTTATTTAGATGCCCGTATCTCTGAAGTGATTTGGAATATCGACTTATTAGACACGGATAGGATTTTAAGAATTGATTCTGCCACGAACAAAAATGAGGAGATCATTTCAATCTTTAATGAAGTTGGCTATGTGTGCACGAACCTCGAGACTTTTTATGTTGAACCGTTTTAATAAATGGTTCAAAAAAATAAAGGCCTCAATATGAGGCCTTAGTTATTATTTGAAGTTGAAAAATTAACTCATTTTCCACTCTGGTCTTTCGAAGTGGCAGGTATATCCGTAAGGATTTTTCTGCAAGTAATCTTGATGATCTTCTTCGGCATTCCAAAAATCAGTAGCTGGAACGACCTCAGTTACAATTTTACCTGGCCAAATACCCGATGCATCCATTTCTTCAATCAGTTGCTTAGCCGTTTCTTGCTGAGTTTCATCAAGATAAAAAATTGCCGATCGATATGATGTACCAACATCATTACCTTGTCTGTTTCTTGTTGTCGGATCGTGGATTTGAAAAAAATATTCTAATAATTTACGGTAAGACAGCACGGAAGGATCGAATGTGATTTCTATCCCTTCTGCATGGGTACCATGGTTGCGATACGTTGCGTTAGGAACATCGCCTCCAGTATATCCCACTACGGTTGAAGTAACTCCGGGATAGTGACGAAAGAGTTCTTCGACCCCCCAAAAGCAACCTCCTGCTAATATGGCTTTTTCAGTATTCATATGTGTTTAATTGATTAATAAAGGTACATTCCTATTGTGTTATTGGCAAGCTTTGCAAATAATTGGAAAGTCAAAATCCTGACCTCAAAAATAGAGGGCAATAAAAAAACCGCTTATGATTGAACATAAGCGGCTAAATGGTTATTGCAATGCCTAGATTGCTGCATGCGCATCTCTTAATGCTTTTATCGCATCGTGACTTGCATTTATTCCTTTTTGTTGCTCCAATAGAACTTGTCTGATGTTTTCACCCAATTCGTTCTCTTGAAGAGCTTCTCTGTATGCTTTTTTAATTGCATCTTCTCCACGCTCACATTCTGCTAAAATGCTATGGCGATCATCACCACCGAAGCTAGCTTTAATATCGATCCATGCTCTGTGTAAACTACCTAAAATGGTGTTACCAGTATCTGGGTTTTCGCCATTTCTGCCCACTAAACCAGCAAGTTCGGTTACATTGGTTCTGCTATCAGATGATAGTTTTTCGAAAATTGCTTTAAGATCAATGTTTTCTTCTTTGATATCTTTAGCAGCTTTGTCAAATCCATCTGCTCTGTCATTATTGATCTCAATTAGATCATTTAAAACTTCTACTGTTTTCTCTGTATTTTCCATAATGTTATTGATGTTTAGATTATGAACAACGATGTACAATAAAAGTTTAGAAAATTTTAAAGTATTGGATTTTTTTATATGGAGTTTAAAAAGGGTTTAAAATGAGAAAGCCCCATATTACTATGAGGCTATATTGAATGTTTTATAAGTATCCACCGATAAAACTAAACCAAACAAACTATATCTTAAACGGATCTGCAATCCAATTGTTTTAAAAATTTTAATTATTTTTTTTATCGCCACATTCTCCACAAAGGCAAATCATTCGATTGCATTTCTTGATTGATTTCATCCCAAAATGAGGAGCTAATTTCATTTATTCCATGTTCTAACTGGCTAAAGTTGATGTTTACACTTTGAGCGTTAGAACTTGTTTCAAAATTATTATTGTTCTTATCGTTTTGGAATTCCATTTCGTTGTGCTTTTTAAAACAACACGCCCAAAAAGAAAATGTTTAGAGAAAAATATATTAGCAAAGAAAAACCATTTGAGAGGTATCTAACTGCCAATTATTTTTTCATTCCGTACACCTCAGCAATTTGTTGCGTGAGATATTTGAAAGACAATGGCATTTCTACCGCAGCGTTGGTTGTGCTGCCTTCAATAAAAATAAACCCTGTATAATGTATATCTTTAAGGGCTTGCAAGTAAGGTTTCAAATCGTCACCCATAACGCCTGGGAAAGTTCGTTTTTCTTTCTCGGCCACTTCGCAAAATGCAATAATATCTCCAACAGTCCTAATTTCATCTGGCGATTCCTGCTCTCTTAGCATGTGGAATATATCTACATTGAGTTTGAAATTTGGATGGTTAACCAATCTAACCACTTCTGCGGCAGATTTTAATGATGTGATGAAATTGGTTTCTGTAGTTTCTAAATTTTCGAGCACGATGGTAACCTGATGCTTTTTTGCTAAGTCGCCCAGCTTGGCGCCTAATTTTACAAAGTTAAGCTTGGCCTGCTGCACATCGTAATGATCTGGAATTCTACGCGAGCCAGAACTTCCTAAAACCATAAACTTTACTCCTGCCTTCCTTGCTCTTGAAAGTATGATATCAGTATATTTTAAAACTTTTTCCTCATCTACATCGGGTCCGGCAATTTTAAGGCTACTGGGGAAAAAGAGGTTGCAGGTGATGACCTTACATCGTGCAGATTGAATCTTTTTTAAATTGCGCTGAAATTCTTGATCAGTAAGGGATGGAGAAAGCATTTTTTGTGCCGACTCGGTTATCATTTCAAAACCCGAGACATAGGCTAAACTATCTTGATCCAAACTTGCTGCAATGCCCATTTTTATAGCGGATTGACCATTTACAGCCAAACTCCATAAAGAATAAGCCAACAGGGAAAACACGAAGGCTATACATCTGCTTTTCATATAAAATCCTTAAAATCCGAAAATTGACTGCCATTTACCATAAAAATTAGAGGAAGCATTATTTCACTTCCTCTAAAGGTATGATGGCGTGAAAACGAAAAACTATTTCTTTCCGTTTAGTGCTTTGATGGTATTCACCTCATTTTGGCTAAAAGGCGTTTTATCTTGCCTGTAAATATCATGGAACCACAATTCTGGTTCTTCCCCTCCTGCCATTGGGGTATCCCAAGCGTAAATGGTATTGGTTTTACCCGAAACAAAACCCCAATTAATGGCGCCAACTTGTTCTGCTTTTAACATCGGTAAAACGGTTTGAAATAGGCTCCCATTTCTCCTCGCCATGTATTCCGTACAAACAAGGGGTCTTTTGTATGCTTTCAGCTCCGCAATTTTTGCTTCATGGCGATCTACGTATCCATAATGGTGATAAGTGATAATGTCTGAATTTTCCAGTTGAAATTTGTTTAGGTTATCGAAGTTATTTCCATAATTCCACACTCCTGATGTTAAGGGTTGACTCGGATTTACTTCTTTAGCCCAAGCAAAAACCTGTTTTAAAAGATTTAAGCTCTTATCTACATAACCGCTATTGCCTGGCTCGTTGTACAAATCCCACATTACGATTCTTTTATCATCTTTATGTGCGGTCATAATGTCCTTTACATAACTTTCCAGCATTTTCAAACTGTCTGGATTGTTTCGGATATCTGTACCCGGATCGCGAACCCAGCCGCTGTTATGGGTTCCAGTTTTAGGTTGTGGTTGTTTACCTGCGGCATATTTGTCGTTCCAGCAATCGTCAAAAAAAACGAAGATGGTTTTTACATTGTGTTTAGCAGAAATATCAAGATAATTATTTAATCTTTTTTTGAATCCATCTTTATCTGATGTCCAGGCCACATGATGAAGAAACACTCGCATGGTATTAAAACCAAGTTCCTGCGCCCAGCCGAGTTCTTTATCAATTTGTGAAGGATCAAATGTTGCAGCTTGAAACATTTCCAACTGATTGATGGCTGTTGCGGGTTGATAATTACAGCCTGTCATCCAGGGTTGCTTTTTGTACCAAGCATTCGCCTGATCGGTTGTCCATCTGCTTTGCGCATAGGAAGTGCTTATGCTGAAGCACGTAAACAAAATAAATAGGTATCTCATAATTATTATCTAATGTGCTAATTTAACTAAAACGTTTTAATACAATGCGCTATTTTTTTAAAGTTTATTTTAACATCGTTGTTTTAGATGGGAAATAATCAGCATGGAGTTTCAACTATCATCGTTGTCACCTGCGGATTAGCAATAATCTGTAAGAAAAGACCTTATTTCATTAATGAAAAATATGCTATCCCGAACTCACCACAATTATATTCTTGCGAAAAAATATTGAGCAAGTTCGGATGCAAAATGAATTATAGTGCATACTTTTTTTTACATCAAAACCGCAATGATTAGGGGATTAGCTTGGCTTCACGGAGCTGATCAAAAAGAGCATAGAAAGTGTCCTCAGTATCTTGAAATAGGTTGAATCCCATTTTTCTACTTTTGTTCATGCTTGTCATCACTTCAATTGGTCTTCCTAAATCCAGGTCGGTATGCCAGGGCGTGCTCAGTCTGCTAAGGGCTTTTTCCTGCAAATTGTATTTTTGGGCAATTTCTTCCCAAACGCTGGCATCATTTTGCATTTCTAGCTCAAGTGGTTGGATTTTGGAATCAAAACCAATTGCCTGTACGCCGAAATAATCAGCAATGCGATACCAAAGCCGGCTCCATCTGAAAACATCTCCATTTACAACGTTATAGGCTTGATTGCGTGCCAAATCCGTAGTAGATGCCCAGATTAAATGTTCTGCCAGCACTTTCGAGTCCGTAACATCAGATAAACCGTTCCATTGAGCAGACGACCCTGGCCAGATGAATGGCCTATTCGTTTCTTTGCATATGGATGCATATACCGCTAACGTTGTACCCATATTCATGGCATTGCCAACAGCCTTACCAATAACTGTATGCGGCCTGTGTATGCTCCAGGTAAAGCCATCGCGTGCTGCAGCTGCATAAACTTCATCTTCCTGAGCATAGTAAAAATTCTCTAGATCAAGTCTTGGGTGCTCTTCTCTCAAAGGTGTTTCTGGCAGAAACCCTTCTTTGGCATAGGCTTCAAAGGGACCCAAATAATGTTTTAATCCTGTTACCAGAGCAACATGCTGTACTGATTGTTTCGGCGAAAGGGCTTGTAAGATGTTGCGAACCATTAATCCGTTAACCCTAATATTTTCTGCCTCGGTATCGTTCCGCATCCATGTGGTGATGAAAACATGGGTGGGCTTTAGGTTGGTGAGGGCGGCATGTAATGTCTCTATATCCAGTAAATCGGCTGCCAAAGGCTTCAAGCCAGCTAAATTATCGGTCGGATTGCGCGAAAGTCCATACGTTTCCCACCCTTTTTTGATGAGTGTTTCGGCAAGATTGCTACCTGCGATGCCACTTGCGCCAATTACCAATGCTATATTTTTCATAGGATCTTTAACTTATTTGCCGTTCAATTCGGCCTGGGCAAATTTAGCCTTTGGGCTGCACCAAAAACTTGATTTGGATCAAGGAATGTATTTTTTAGTGTGATTATACTTCAACTTGCCACTCGTGCTATCCTCCTTTAAAACCTTATATTTGAAGCCAAAGCATTCCATCATGATCGATGTACTATTTAGCCACATAGCGCAAAAAGTTTCCCTAACCGAACAGGATAAGGATTTGGTGCAAGGTTTTTTTACTGAGCAGAGATTAACAAAAAGGCAATATTTATTAAGAGCGGGTGAGGTTTGCAATCACTTGGCTTTTGTTGCAAGCGGATTGCTCCGCACCTACAATATCGACGAAAAAGGCGATGAACACATGAGTTTGTTTGGCTTTGAGGGTTGGTGGCTTTCAGACTTCAGCAGTTTTCTTTCCGGTTCACCTGCTTTTTTCAATATTGATGCTATTGAGGATTCGGAGCTGATGCTCCTCTCCAAACACAATTACGAAAAACTTACTTTAACTGTTCCTATAATGGATCGCTATTTTCGAATCCTCTATCAAAACAGTTTGGTTACGAAAGAACGCAGACTTATGAGTTCGATCACACATACGGCTGAGGAAAAATATCTCCAACTATTAGAGTCGAGTCCCGAAATAAACAAGCGAATTCCGCAGCATTTAATCGCATCCTATCTCGGCATTGCACCAGAAACATTAAGTAGAATCAGAAAAAACTTGCTGTTTAGGAAGGATTAAATTTTGGCTATTTCCTTCAAATAACTTGGCTTATTTGGAATTGGGTTTGTAGTGATTATATCTGCGAAATTGTTCATCTATCTTTTGTGGCGTTAGCTGATGCAAAAAATCAATAAGCTTAGGTAGATAGACCTCAAAATTGGGGTATTTCTTTCTATTTTGCTCGTATTCATTAACTTTTTCTTCCAACATCGGAATCAGTACGCACTTATAATCTCCAATGTGAAGCGCCCTTAATCGATTGGCTTCTTTAGCATTCCCCATTGAAACGGCAATACGAATTTCTCCTACCCTAACCAAGTGTTCGGTTACACAGGTGTTCCAATCTCGGATGCCTCGTGAAGCCAAGGTATCTCGAAGTGTTGGCGTAAATAATGCTGAATCGGCCTTAAGTTTTTTAGCGTAAGTCTCCAGCGGTGGATTTACAAATGAATGGGAAATTTCGTGTACTGTTAAAAACTGGGTAACCGATTGATTATCAAAACCATATTCTTTATAGCCTTTTAAGCTTTTTTGGGGCTTCAACATTTTGCTCGTACTTACAATCATAGCAGGAATCTGCCCTTTTGGCGACCATATTGCTGGTCCATAGCCTCTATAGCTGTCTTCTCCTGGCGTTATGGGCATTGCCGATGATATGTATAATTCATAGGCTGGAAAGCGCTTTCCATACCATTTCTCAATTGCGGGATAGGTTGTGTTGCTGATGTCTTTTGAAATTTCTTTTAGCGCACCCTCATAAAAGCTACGGTTATCGGCGATAAATTTCGAAACAGCGGCCTTAACGTAAAATCTTCTTAAACTGTCTGTAAGCTCTGGCAACAGAGTTCCTAACTTGCCTGCTGGTTGTTTTCTTCCAGACCTGCTACTGTTTGTGAAGCGAAATCCTTTATCTGGGAAATCTTTTTGATTGAGCAAGTAGTCTAAGATTGGTCCATTATCACCAAGCGTATCTCTCACCTGTTTTAAAATTTCGGCTATCCTTATGATGATTGGATCATTTTTGAAAGGCTTGAAATGTTCGAAAGCGAAATGCACAATGGGTTGATGTGTATAATCTACCCCTTTGATATCAAATACATAGTTGTCAATGGTTTCTACTGCTAATTTCTCGGCAAAAAAATAGGTTTCGATATTGGTACTCACGCCTATCGTTGCTTTATTGGTTAGCTGCACTTTATACTGTGCATTCGCTGAAAAACTATAAATAAAAATGATGAATAGAAAATAAACTTTGTTCATGGTAAATAGGTTTGATGAATTTAATTTTAAGTAAAGACGCAATCAGGAAAAAAATGGCTGCATGCCGAAATAGATTTTTTCATCTTTTTAGGATTGATTCTGATTTTAAATCGCGAATTACCAAAATGAAATTGGAGTTCTCAACGCAGAGATGGAGATATTGAATGCACAGAAAACAAAAAAATCAGCTCTTTTCAGAACTGCTTTCAAAACTTGGGATCGGTGTTAATGCGTAATTAGAATTATTTTGCGAACGAATTGGAATAGATGGTTTTTCGAAAATTTTAGAATAACAACAACCGCTCATCGTATGCACATTGTTATTCCACCCCCCAAATCATAAAAAGCTACTCATGAATTAATGGCATTTCTCATCAAACGTCTAATAGGTTATTGTAGGTTTCGGCAAACATAGTTAAGATCGCTGCTTCTTTAGCCTTTAGATTTACTGCAGCTCTATTGAGGAGAAGATAACCGCTAAGCGATTGATAGTCTACGTGCTCAAAAGTTAATGAGCCAATTTTCTCTTTGACCAATTCTTTATAAATTCTATAACGCTGTGTGTTCTGATGACCTTCGACACGTTGTGAAGCCTTGTCCACAGTTCTGGAACCAATAAATCCAAAAGATGCCTGGGGATGATTGGCCAATAGAATTGGGACCACACTTAAACAGCTAACCAGGATATTCGGCACATCACCTCTATTAGTAATGTTAGAATACTTTAGATCACTGTGTTTATGTGGTTGTGCATAGAATTTAATTGCAAACACATCTTCTTGATGATAATCTGCACGAAGAATATAATTATAACCGGTTAATGGTGAATAGAATTTATAGATATATGTAAATTGATGTGCCGAGGCATCTCTACTGGGTTCTTTTTGAATGAATTTTAATGGATACCCAGGTACATTGAACCTCAAGGAATCAGGTATTTTTTGTCTGATTGACCTTTTCCTGAATATTTAACACCACTGGAAGGTTTTACTGGACAGTTGCCCTCAGATAACTTCAAGACCCAAGTTCCTTGTACAGAATCGCGAGAAAAGCTAACACTTCTCGCTTCTTTAAGCGGAGCCCATTTTAGCCTTACACCCTTTGGGGTCTGTTTGTGATTTACTGCCATTTTAATGTTAACATACAAATATAAATGTATTTATCGATCATCACAAAAACCTTTCCAATTTTTTCGCATGATAAGCACTTACAAGTTAGGTCCTATTATGTACCATCCTGGCATCATCAACAAATTTAAAGGTGATATTAGGATACCCTTCCCAAAAATTGACATTAGATTTTAGTAACTAATTTACCACTATTTCTCTTATCTGGCATAACAAAAATATTCTAATCATTTTTTATCATCTGCTAATCCTTCTTAGAGTTCTTTATATTTATAAATCAATCAAATAGTTAAACCTATAGCAATGCCTGTCAGCAACAAAATAAAAAACAAAAAAGAATTCTTATAAAAATTCCGATAGACAGGTAAGGGTGGTCAATGAAATGAAAATTGTATCCGTGTTTGGTTAACAACAAAAAAAGCAGCTCTTTTCAGAACTGCTTTAAAACTTCGGGGTGGAGCTCCTTGCTTCTGTCGACGGATTTTATGTACGATTTAGCTCGTCTAGCAAACCTAAAGGGGAAAATGATGGAGATCGATCCGCAACTTACCAATGAAAAATTAGTCGGTTAGCGTATTTTAGTCGCATGCGCATATTTCCAATCAATTTTATACCTAGTAGAGAAGTTTTGAAAGTTCTCTACTAGGTATCTTTTAATTAAATTTTACTCTACTAGTCAATTGCATTGTGTCACGTAACAATATTTGGTAAAACAATAAAACTTTGAAGTGCTTAATCAATTATTGTGAATAATATTTATTCTATAAATATTATCAAAGCATTTCAAATATTATTAATTCGAACAATATTTTCATAGATTAGTCGAACACTATTAATATTATTTCAAATTTGCAAACCAAATTACACATCTTAAAGGCTTATCATGGCGATTGTCTCTTAATCAGAACTTTTAACCTCGACGAACAGCCCTTTACCATACTCATTGATGGTGGGCCTAGTACTACCTTTAATTTTGCGCTTCGAAATGCACTCAAAGATGATTGTGTAATCGACCTAATGATACTAACGCACATCGATTCTGATCATATTGGAGGGTTAATTAGCTTTGCTGAAAACTCCCGCTTCGCTGAGATGGACATCAAAAAGATATGGGTTAATTGTGCCAATCTTGTACCCATAGGCCCTAATGGAGAACTAATCACCTATGGGCAAGGAGTAGTATTAGAAAAATGGCTGATTGATCGTAATGTACCTAAGCATATATTTAGTGAACGGGTGACTACAAATATGAGGAATGAATGTAGTAATGGCATTTGCTTTGAAATACTTTCACCAACACCTGCGATTTTAAATGCAGTAACGGAGAATTGGCCAGAGCTTTCTCAAGAATACAAAGATAAAATGGCGGCTTTACCCATTACAAATGATGCTCCATCGCAAATAAAGAAAGGCACGATGACGGACCTTGCGAAAATAGCGTTCCGAGCGTCAAGTTCAGTTTCTAGCGACCTTTTCAATGCAATGTCTATCGCATTCGTGCTCCGTACTCCTGATCTCAGCATATTACTACTCGCAGATTCTCGCCCAGAAGTTATCAAAGAAAGCCTTGTTGCACTCGGCTATAATGAAACCCACAATCGCCTGAAAGTTGACTATGTAAAGGTATCACATCATGGCAGCAAGAATAATACTTCAATCGAAGTATTAGATATGGTAGAGTCTTATAATTTTATTTTTTCAACCAATGGTGGCAGTGGCCGATCAAAACATCCAGACAGGGAAACTATTGCCCGATTACTATATCATCCCAAGCGAGACCTAAACAAGCGAATTAAATTATATTTTAATTATCCTTTGTCAGAAATCACAGCGACGAGCGGTTTATTATTTACCGCCGAAGAACTGAAAATGGCGAATGCCGAATATTTTGATGATATTTGTTTAGTACCCTAAAGATGCCTCACAATTTACTACATAAATCCTGCGTTAGGACTAAAATCCTGTTTGACGGTGAGCTGGTAAACCAGGGCAGTGGTGTGATTGTTTGTCACGAAGGTAAACACTTTCTATTGACTGCCGAGCATTGTATCAACGGAGAAAATGGCGAATATTCCGACCTGGACTGTGAGCAAATCATCGCCGAATATCAACATGACTATACTTCGGAATTTTTACCCATTAAAATACTAAGTAAAGTTCAATATGATAAATGTGGTGACTGGGCATTGCTAGAGATCGAAAAGCCCAATATCGACTGCGATTATATGACGATATTTTGCGGAGATGACTTCTTATCACACGAACCAGTTCATTTCAGGGGTTATCAAGGGGTCAACAGTAATGAGCCACGTACATGGGAAGCAACGGTCATTGATATTTCGCCCAACGAGTTTAAGATTTCGCTGAAAGGCAAAAGTTTTGAGCAATTTGGCGAAGCTGGAGCAAAGAAGGCGAAAGGCTTATCGGGCAGCGGCGTTTATATTATCCGTGCCGACAAGGTCTATCTACTTGGCCATCTGAAGCAGGTTATAGGTGAAATTGCACTTAATGATGATATTAAATGCTGTAAGCTCAAAAACCTCCAATCCTGTTTAGCCAAAGAATTGGTCGATTTAAGTGATATAAGCCAAATCTCATTATGGGAAAAAGCATCCGAGAAAAAAATTACAGACGAAGATGTTCAAATTTGGATCAGCCAGCACGATGAACACTTCAACAATCTTATAAGAAAAAGTAGAATACTGTCTTCGAACGAAGCTAAAGCAGACTCAAATGCACACAATCGGATTATAAATTTTCTAAATCAAGATTATAAAAACACACAAATTAGTGACCGAAGCACATTAATAACAGACTACGAAGCGACCGCAGAAACTTTCGAAGAATCAGTTAAAGAAGCTTATACTAGAACTGTTGCCGACTCTGGTGCAGCAAAAGATCTTTTACTCAAATTAGAGGCTGACTTTGCAACACATATCAAGGATTTAGTGGGCGACAAAAGCAACAAAATCACGCTGGAACTTGCGCGTCATAAGGTTACTTGGTGGTTAATGAATTGTTCATTTAACTTTACAGAATGACATGATCGACGTTAAATTGGATATTAAAGCTATACCTGTTCCACTCAGGTACCAGCCGATCTATAAGATCGTAATGCTGTTGGCCGTGTTGCGTTTCGGATGTTCCAAGCCTTACGCAGCTACTTTCTTAAAGCTCCACTTATTTATGTGGGCATTACGATCGATTGAGAATCAGAAAATTCTTACTGATATCAAAAACAAAACGCGCCATTCTATTGTGCCCTGGGTATTTGAGCCTGCTTTAGACCAAGTAATCACATTGTCTGTGATCAATGGTTTTTGTAGCCGTACAGTTCGGGGCGCCGATCTACAAATTGAAATAAAAGAAAAGGGGCAAGATTTTTTGACTAAACTCGAAGCATTAGGGCTCTTTGCCGATGATATTAGCAGGGTTAAAGAAATCGGAATTGTACCGCAAAACGTGATAGCAGCGGTAAATAAAAAATGGGAGTTATATTGAGATGATCAAATTAAGAAGATTACGACTGGTTATACTGCCTGGAGGCTCAACCGATAATACGGAAAAGTACGGATTTGACATACCCTTTTACTCAGGATTGAATATAATTGCCGGACAAAACTCAAGAGGAAAATCCACTATAGGCTCAAGCATTTACTACGCCCTGGGCATGGAAGAGTTGTTGGAACTTGGTGCTATGAACGAAAAAGCACTTGGTAAGGCACTGAAAACAGAATTTGAGACAAGTGATCCCAAAACGGGTGATATTATTACACATCGAGTATCGAGGTCGCGTATATTATTGGAAATCGAAAACGATCGCGGTGAGATAACAACAATCGCTCGAATGATCAATTCAGGGGAGTTTGATAAACATGGAGACTTAAGGACCAAAAAAGCTAGTGTCTTCAAATCATCTATTGCAGACCTTTCAAATGAAACAAATGTCCGGGTGCTTTTTATCCGAAACCATAATAATAATACAGATGAATATGGTTTTTACCATTGGTTGGCCGAATTCATCGGACTCGATCTTCCAGAGGTAATCAACAGTAAAGGGCGGAGTCCTCTTTACCTGCAATCTATATTTTCAGCATTATTTATCGAGCAAACCAAAGGTTGGTCAGAATTTTTTGCTACGATGCCTTTTTACGGAATCAATCGTGCAAAGGAAAAAGTAGTAGAGTTTTTATTAAATCTAAAAGAACTGGCCATCTCGACCGAAAGAGACGACATTGAACGGGAAGAAACACGATTGATAAAAAAGTGGGACCACACTGTTACACATCTTGATGGCCTAGCAGCTGAGTGGAACGGACACATTCGTGAACTTCCGGAAAGCATAACCCCTGATCAAGATAGTCTGAAAATCGTTGCCTTGATGGTGAGAGATGAGGAAGATCAACAGGAAAAAACTCTCAAATCCCTCAGCGAAAAGCAACAAAATAAGTTGGACGCACTGATGCAATTACCGGTAAAGAAGGTTGGTGAAAACAAGGAACACATCCGAGAAAGATTAGAAGTGTTATACGGACAGCAAATCGAATTCATGAAGAATTATGAAGAATTTGACACGAATCTCAACCTCCAGAAATCACAGTATGAGAATATATCTAAGCATCTAGGCAATGTCAGTAAAGAACTGATTGCTCAAAAGGGCATTAAAAATGTGATTGAAGAATCGAGGTTAATAACCGATGTGTTTGATCAATGCCCCACGTGCCATCAAACCGTTTCAGACGACCTGATGAAAGCAGAAGGCGTAACTATTGAAAAATATACTTTGGATCAAAACATTTCCTACCTCAGCGGACAGCAAGGGATGATGAAAAGTTCAATAAGCAGTTTACGAACCATTATCGAAGAAAAGGAGCTCATGCGTAAATACTATCTAAATAAACAGCGCAAATTAGAAGAAGAAATAAAAGTAATCTTGCGTGAACTTATTGAAGATGATCGAGATTACTCAGATTTAGATAGCTTAAACCGTGTCCGCCTAGAGAAGGAAGTTAATGATTTGCGATATGCGGAGATGCGTTTCAATCGTTATTTATTAAATTTAGGTGAGGTAGCAGCTGAATATCAACTTTTACTGATCAAGAAAGGTAAATTGGAAAACAGCGTAGCTGAAGATCGAAAAATCCTAATTAATTTCGAAAGCATTTTTAAAACCCAGTACCTTTTTCCCATGGGTTATGACAGCAACCAAGCCTACAACATCTTCATTCAGCTGAATGAGCCTTTTAAGTACTTTCCAGTTTTCAAATTTAATTCAGAAAGTGACTTACCACAATCGATAAAAACAAATTCTTCAGCTTCTGATTTTGTTCGGACGATGTGGGCGTATTCGCTGACCCTACTTGTAGCTGGCAAAAACCATCCCGGTTTATTGTTGCTAGATGAACCTGGACAACATTCGATACGGAGTCAAAATTTGCAGACTTTATTTGAAAAAGCTGCGGCGATTAAGGATCGGCAGGTTATCATTTTAACATCTGTGCAAAAAGTACTGATTACTGAGAATGACAAACCTGTAGACAAACTTGACCTAGATGCTTTATTATCGAAATTAAAAGTGAATGAAGATTATCATATATTTCGGTTACCAGATAATGGTAAAAGTATTGTGAGACTATCTTAAATCCAACCGGGCAGTAAGCACCATTTTGGTTATACTAAACATGTTGTAAAAGGTGCTTCATGAATGTCGTAGTGAGATCCAAAATAACATTTATCTCTTTGGGATTAATTTTATCATTATGTTTGACATGCTCGTTTTGATATTTAGAATACTGGTCAATCAACGTCCAAAGCATATTCGCAATTTGAGGTGAGATATTTTTAACCTTAAAAAATTCGCCAATTGAAGCTCTCTGATTTTCTAGCGATTTGCTATTGTTCAAGACACCTTTTAACAGCAATTCAAGGCTCAATCGGAGATCATCCAATGCATTTCGCTCATAAATGCCCTTTGTTATTTTATCCAGTCCCGAATTATATTGTTTATCAGCATCAGGGAAATCTTTCAATAAACTTTGGGTTTCTGCTACAAGTTCGGCGCTAGCAGCTATTGCAGTATTTTGTTTAACCCCCCCATACATTGCATATAGCTTGCCTTTTAACTCTGTAACCTCGGCAACTTCATTATAAATATCACAAAGCTCTTCCAATATTTCAAATTGCTGTTCAGGAGTAAAATGAACCAAGTTCTCATAAAAACCAGTTCTTTTGTTTGCTAAGCCTGTAGAAGGGAAAGTCAAGCTTGTATGAGGAATGTCGACATTATAGTCAACACTTTTTGCATTAAAATATTTGACTAATTTGCCCCAAGATAACGTGGAGTTGGTTGAAGCCAAAATATCAGAAGCGTATTGTAGAAAAGATGCCTTAATCATTTAATTTATAATTCAATAAGGCAAGTTATGAAAAGTTAACCACTAAAAATAAAATGTGATTCCAATACCTAATCAGACACTTTACAAACACTTGTGCCCCGCAAGGGGCCGCCCGAGATTTCGGTGACCACTCACAGAGTAAAAAAATTGCCGAAAGCTTAGTTTAAAGCGCTTGTGCCCAGTTTCACAAAATTCGTACAGAGATTGAATGCGGTCTGTGTCCTTGCCAATCCTGTACCCGACAAAATGGATTTGAACTTGCTTTCCTCGTCCCTGTAACTGCGCACGTTCTGAAAATAACCAGTAATAGCATTGTAAGCACCGAAAACCGTTCCCTTCGTCGTGGCTTCCTGTTGCGTTGGGCTGGTATGCGCATATTCCAATACGTTTTCAATTATGTTGCTGAAATGACTGGATAAATTTTCATCCTGCCCCATGCGTAATTTTTCCAGTACATCACGGTTTGGCACCATTGCCATCTGTACCAGTCTTTTTAGTTCGGGGTCGGAAATCCGCACCCTAGACCAGCGGTTATAAATCATTTCCATTTCTTCGGCTAAACGACTGGAAATGCCCAGCATTTGGTGTGCCTGTTTCAATTTGTCTGATGCGCTGGCGGTGTGGCGTATTTTAATACAGTTCGTATTATTTTTCAAAGCGGCATTTAGCGTGTTGCAGCACACCACACGCACAGGCGTAAAAGCAATGGTAATGCTGCCCGTACCATCATGCGAAGAAGTCAGCATTAAATACTGTTCAATCAGATCATCACGCCTCACACGGATATATTCGGGCAGTTTGGCGGTTACAAACACGATTTGACCATCATACAAACAGCCAGCTGTTTCATACTTTATATCTGTGGCATTTCCTAAAATGTCGTCAAAAAGCCGAAAACCTCGGTATTCTGTACCACCTGGTAATCAATCCCCACCTTATCGCCCAAAACCTGCTCGGTGTCGGTGCGAAAGGTAAAAAGGCTGTTTTCTGAAATCATGTTTACACCGCTGGACAGTTGGTGTACGTTCGAGCGTTTGGCAACTTCAAAATCTAGTCCTGCATATTGGATGGCTTCGCTACTGGTCGGATAATCGGTGATGATCTGACCCAAGCCGTGCCACGCTTTGTGTTTGACCGACATAAAACTGTGTTTGCCTGTCTGCTCGTTATAATTAAGATTGCGTGCCATTGTCTTTAGTTTTTAAAGTTGGTAATTCGGATTTTAATAACTCTGTTTCCAGGACTTCCACAGTTGGCCTACTGCTGACGCTAATTTGCGTTTGGTCTTCTAATTCCCTGACGGCTTCGATTAGCGGCAGGTCGGTCTTGGCTTCTACGCGAACCGTTAGATACATATGATGTGTCATTGTGTTTATCGCTATACTGGTTTTCAAATTCTGCTAATTGGCTATAATAGGCATCGGGGTTGTTTTCCTTGAAATCTTCCGCATATCCTCGTTGGTACAGCTGGTCTAAAAAATCTATAAATGCGCTTTCCATTACTTTAAACTTTAGTGAATAAATAGCCTCCCGAAATCCTCGGGAGGCATAAAAATTTAAAGGTTCAATGAAATTTGCGCTTCCACCTCTGACAGTTTACCCCACAAAGTGCCTTGATACTCATTGCCACCTCGTTAATGATAAAAGGGTTTTTAGTGCTGAACGTATTACCGTTATCATCAGTAATTTTCAACTCGCAACGCTGGAAATGGTTCAGATTGGTTTCCTCCGCATCGTCCAATTGCTTTACCTCGAAGCCGTCCAAATCCTCGCTGGCGCACGCGTGTCGTGTGCGCGTTTGTAAAATTGACCAATAACTTCTATACCACAAAATGTTCAAGACATTACCTTTGTTACAGAAATCCAAATTAAGAATTTACAAATGGCAGGCTTAGCATATTGATTGCTAAATAGGTTAATGTAAATAAAAACCATTTAAAACGAAAAAAGCAGCTCTTTTCAGAACTGCTTTAAAACTTCGGGGTGGCTGATGGGGCTCGAACCCACGACCCTCGGCACCACAAACCAATACTCTAACCAACTGAGCTACAACCACCGTGTTTTTTGGTATCGCAAAAGTACAACTTTTAATAATTCTTACAAATATTTTTGTACTCCTAAATAAAAAAAACCATTAAAACTCTATTATTCAATTATTTGAATTTAATCCAGAACATTAAAAAAACATAAAATACCTAGTTTTGGAGCTAAAAACTTAGATTTGCTACGTTTATGATTGAGATTTATACAGACGGAGCAGCTAGCGGCAACCCAGGTCCAGGTGGTTATGGAACCATTTTGAGAGCAGGCCAACACTACAAAGAGTTGAGTGGTGGCTTTAGAATGACCACCAATAACCGTATGGAATTACTTGCCGTTATAAAAGGCTTAGAGGCACTGAAAAGCTTAAATCAGCAAGTTACCGTTTATTCAGATTCTAAATATGTGGTAGATGCAGTCGAAAAAAAGTGGGTGTTTGGCTGGGTAAGCAAAAATTTCAAAGATAAAAAGAATAAAGATTTGTGGCTGCGCTTTCTTGAATTGTACAAATTGCACAAAGTGAAATTCGTCTGGATTAAGGGTCACAACGATCACCCCGAAAACGAACGTTGCGACCGCCTTGCCGTTGCGGCATCACAAAATAAAGCCGAATTGGCTATCGATACGTTTTTCGAAGTGGAAAGAAACAAAGCCACGCTGTTGTAACTTCCTTTACTTCAAATTCAATGGACGAAAATTCGTTTATTGAGGCGGAATACTTTAATCAATCCCGCCAATGATGCCTAAATCTTCCAGAGTAGCTTCCGCCTTATCGCTCAGCGCGTTTAATTTTGGGGTGTAAAGGCGCATCATTTCTTCTGCTTTTTCTACCATTAATTTTGATCCGATAAAAACAGGTACTCTTTGGTGCAATTCTGTAGGTACAATATCCAATACACGATCGAAACCTGTACTTGCCTTTCCTCCTGCTTGCTCAATGATAAATGCCATTGGATTGCACTCGTAAAGTAGCCTCAATTTTCCGTTAGGAGAACGAGAGGTGGTCGGATAAATGTAAATTCCACCCTTAATTAAATTGCGGTGAATATCTCCAACCATCGAACCGATGTATCTGGATGTGTAGGGCCTTTTTGTAGCAGCATCTTCTACCTGGCAATATTTGATGTATTTTTTCACACCATCAGGAAAATGCACATAGTTTCCTTCATTTACCGAATAGATATATCCAGTTTCAGGAATGCGCATTTGCGGATGTGACAAACAAAATTCGCCGATGGATGGATCTAGCGTAAAGCCATTTACACCCACGCCAGTTGTGTAAACCAACATGGTTGAAGATCCGTAGATGATGTATCCGGCGGCAACTTGTTGGGTACCCTTTTGTAAAACGTCTTCAAGCGTGGCTCTACCATCAACCGATTTGCGTCGATAAATTGAAAAAATGGTACCTACAGCAACATTCACATCCGTATTGGATGAGCCGTCTAAGGGATCGATGCAGACGATGTATTTGGCATTTTGAGAGACTGGCGATTCGATGTGAATGATCTCATCTTCTTCTTCCGTAGCTACGATACAACACTCGCCCCCACTAGTTAAGGCAGCAATAAATTGTTCATTAGCATAAACATCTAACTTCTTTTGCTCCTCACCCTGAATGTTTGTGGTGCCCATATCGCCCAATATATCAACTAAACCTGCCTTGTTAACCTCTCGATTTACAATTTTAGCGGCTATCCCCATATCTCTGAGCAACCTAGAAAGTTCGCCTTTTGCGTAGGGAAAATCTGCCTGTTTTTCGATGATAAATTGTCCTAGTGTTTTAACGCCACAAACCATACTTAGTGTATTTTTTACATTATCTACCTGATAACTCTATAACCTCTAAGGTATGAATATTTTCTTCAGAAATGCAAAACCGAACCAAAGTTCTAACTTTATGCCAGCCATGTTTTCCTGCTGCACCGGGGTTTATATGCAAACATTTTATCTTTTCATCAAACATAACCTTCAAAATATGTGAATGACCTGTGATGAATAATTTAGGCGGGTTAGTGTACAATTCTTCTTTTACCGATTTGACATATTTACCCGGATAACCACCTATATGCGTCATAAAGACGTTTATTTCTTCGCAGCTAAATCGATTTTGCTCCGGAAACTCCGATCTGATCTCCCCGTCATCAATATTCCCAAACACCCCACGTAATGGTTTAAAATCGGCCAGTGGCTTGGCTACATTCGGGCCGAAATCTCCGGCGTGCCAAATTTCATTGCAGCTTTCAAAATGCTTAAATACCGCATCATCCAAAAAACCGTGGGTATCAGAAATTAAACCAATTTTTTTCATTGAAGTGAAGTATTTTTAAAAGATTTTAAGATATTTTAACAAATATACTGATACGGAGTTTAGCAAAAGCTGCATTATAGCCTTTCAATTTGTCGAGTGGCAATTAAAAAGCTAAGAAGAAATCTTTTAATAAGTCCTTATATGCTGATGTATGCTGTTGCAAGGATTCGTAAATGTAAAAATCCCTTTCCAAGCTAGAGCCAGCTGTTTTGCTCAAACAAATCATTTGCCTAAAGGTTGGCTTGCTGTTATCGGAGTGGATATGAATGATTTCTTGGAGAAAAAGGCCATAGGTTGAAGATATTTTAATAACATAATCTACCTGCTTAAGGGGCAGAATTAACCATATTGTACCCTGTTCGCTCAGCATTGAAGCTGATTTGTCAATCAACATTTCGAAAAAAGCATCAGTTGTGTGCCTGGCAACTCCTTTTTTAACTTCTGCATTCTTTAAATCGTTCACAAAGAATGGTGGATTGGAAACAATTAAATCAAACCTTTCAACTGAATCATATTCCTCAAAAGCAGTGCAAGTAACCGATAATCGGTTTGAAAAGTTAGAGTTGCTGAAGTTTTTCTTCGCCGTTTCAGATGCTTCTTTATCAATTTCTACTGCATGAACAATTGCTCTAGGAAAACGCTGAGCCAACATTAAGGCAATTACACCCGTTCCTGTTCCTATATCTAATATCCGTTTAGGTTCATGCTGATGAGCAGAAGCTGCCAATAACACCCCATCGGTATTAATTTTCATGGCACAACCCGATTGATCGACCTCAAATTGTTTGAATTTGAAAATGCTCATTAAAACTATCTTTCTAAATTTTAGCCATTTGAACTTGCAAGCAACACTTATTACGATTTTTCATAAAGCTCTAACGGCAATCCATCTGGATCTGTAAAAAACGTAAATCGCTTTTCGGTAAATTCATCAATTCTTATCGCCTCACTAACAATGCCATGTCCTGCTAATCTTTCAATTTCTTGTTCAATATCATCTACCTCAAAAGCTAAATGACGCAAGCCTTGTGCTTCTGGTCGCGAAGGTCGGGCGGGTGGATTCTCAAAGGAGAAAAGCTCAATCTGATACAAGCCATTTACAGCCAGATCAAGTTTGTAAGATTTTCGCTCCGCCCGGTAAACCTCTGCCATTATGGTAAATCCGAGTTTGTTCACATAAAAATCTTTCGACTTTTCATAATCCGAACAAATAATTGCAATATGATGAATACGATTGAACATGGGAGGAGTTTTATTGAATGAGTGCCGAATTATTGAATGAATGCCAAATTATTGAATGAATGAATGAATGAGTGAGTGAATGCCGAATTATTGGATGAGTGAATGATTGAGTGCCGAATGAATGAATGAGTGAATGTGGCAAAGTTGCGCAAAAAGGCGTAGTTTTTTAGCTTAACACTTTACTTTCCATCAAAATTTTAGCAAATTCATTAAAATTTCAAGCTTCAACAAGGCTGGGGTTCAAATCAATTTCCACAATCATATCATTATTTCCACATTGTCTATTTCGAGTATCCTTTCCTTCACGCTTTAAAATTAAAAAAGCTATTTTTGCATCTTCAAAAAAAAAGCATGATTCATTTCTTCTTAAGTCAATCACAGGCGGTTTTTGTTCTTCAAACAGATAAATCGCTTAGTCCCAATGATATTACTAAACTTGAATGGTTATTTGGCGATGCCAAAATCTCGCAAGAAACAGCACTAAAAGGTTTTTTTGTTGGTCCTAGAGCGGCAATGATTACGCCTTGGAGCACCAACGCGGTGGAAATTACCCAAAATATGGATTTGCAAGGAATCATCCGAATAGAAGAATTTAAAAAAGTTGCGGAAGATTTTTCAGACTACGATCCAATGCTTTCGCAAAAGTACGATCAGCTTCACCAAGAGGTTTTCACCATCAATATAAAGCCAGAACCAATTCTTGAAATCACCGATATTGCTGCTTATAATAAACAGGAAGGTTTATCTTTAAGCGATGAGGAGGTTGATTATCTAAATGCTCTGGCAACAAAATTAGAAAGACCCTTAACCGACTCTGAAGTTTTCGGTTTTTCACAAGTTAACTCTGAACATTGTCGCCACAAAATTTTTAACGGTAAGTTTGTAATTGATGGTGTTGAACAACCAACCTCGCTTTTCAAGTTAATTCGTAAAACTTCTGAAGAAAACCCCAACGATATTGTATCGGCTTACAAAGATAATGTTGCTTTTATTAAGGGGCCTGTTGTACAGCAATTTGCACCTAAAAGAGCAGATGTACCAGATTACTACGCCGTTAGCAACTTCGAATCGGTCATTTCTTTAAAAGCAGAAACCCACAATTTCCCAACCACGGTAGAGCCTTTTAACGGTGCGGCTACGGGTTCTGGTGGCGAAATTAGAGATCGTTTGGCTGGCGGACAAGGCTCTTTGCCTTTGGCTGGTACAGCAGTTTACATGACTGCCCTTTCTCGTTTAGAGGAAAACAGACCTTGGGAATCTGGCGTAGCGGAAAGAAAGTGGCTGTATCAAACGCCAATGGATATTTTGATCAAAGCATCAAACGGTGCTACTGATTTTGGAAATAAATTTGGTCAGCCTTTAATTACAGGCTCAGTTTTAACTTTCGAGCACGAAGAAGATGCTCGTAAATTGGGTTACGATAAAGTAATTATGCTTGCTGGTGGTGTTGGGTACGGAAAGGCAAGTCAGGCACAAAAACAAAAACCACAAGAGGGCGATAATATCGTAATTCTTGGTGGTGAAAATTATAGAATTGGCATGGGCGGTGCAGCGGTTTCTTCTGCTGATACCGGGCAACATGGTTCTGGTATCGAATTAAATGCCATCCAGAGGTCCAATCCAGAAATGCAGAAAAGAGCGGCCAATGCCGTTCGAGGGATGGTAGAAAGTGAAGAAAACTTTATCGTTTCCATCCACGATCATGGTGCAGGCGGGCATTTAAACTGCTTATCAGAATTGGTGGAAGAAACTGGTGGATTAATCAACTTAGACAAACTACCTGTAGGCGATCCTACCCTATCTGCCAAAGAAATTATCGGAAATGAGTCTCAAGAACGAATGGGATTGGTTATCGGTAACGATCACATCGAAACTTTACAAAAAATTGCCGATCGCGAGCGTTCTCCAATGTACACCGTTGGTAAGGTTACCGGCAATCATCGCTTTACTTTTAAATCCGAAACCTCCGGCCTTAAACCAATGGATTTCGATTTGAATGACATGTTTGGAAGCTCACCTAAAATTGTGATGGAAGACCAAACCATCCAACGTAAATATGAGCCAATTGCATATGACGAAGCTAAGCTAAACACCTATTTAGAACAGGTTTTACAATTAGAAGCCGTAGCCTCTAAAGATTGGTTAACCAATAAGGTAGATCGTTGCGTGGGTGGCAGAGTGGCTAAACAGCAGTGTGTTGGTCCGCTTCAATTGCCTTTAAACAATTGTGGCGTAATGGCGCTAGATTTTCAAGGTAAGGAAGGTATCGCTACATCGGTTGGTCATGCACCACTTTCAGCCTTGATTGATCCGGCTGCAGGCAGTAGAAATGCCATTGCAGAGGCGCTTTCAAATATCGTTTGGGCACCCTTAAAAGATGGTTTAAAAAGCGTTTCCCTTTCTGCCAATTGGATGTGGGCCTGCAAAAACGAAGGTGAAGATGCCAGATTGTATGCAGCAGTTAAGGCCTGTTCAGATTTTGCCATCGACCTAGGAATTAACATCCCAACGGGAAAAGATTCTTTATCGATGAAACAAAAATATCAAGATGGTGATGTAATTGCGCCTGGTACGGTAATTATTTCTGCTGGCGCAAATTGCGATGACATTACGCAGGTGGTAGAACCTGTGCTTCAGAAAGATGGAGGGGCAATTTACTACATCAATTTATCTAGCGACAGCCATAAACTGGGTGGATCATCTTTCGCCCAAATTTTAAATAAAATTGGCACTGAAACACCTGATATTTTGGATGCAGGAAAACTAAAAACAGCATTCAACACCATCCAGCAATTAATTAAGAAAAACAAAATACAAGCAGGACATGACATCGGCAGCGGTGGTTTAATTACTACGTTGTTAGAAATGTGTTTCGCCGATCGCGATTTAGGAGCAAGCATTGATTTATCACCTCTGGGAGAACAAGACAGTGTAAAATTGCTTTTTGCAGAAAATATTGCTTTGGTTTTTCAAGGAGATGCTTCGGTAGAAGAAATTTTGAGCAAGGCGGGCGTAAATTTCCATAAAATTGGAGAAGTGAATGCATCTGCTAGGTTAGAAGTTAAAAATCAATCTGCACAGTTTAGTTTTGATATTGATCACCTCCGTGATGTTTGGTTTAAAACCTCTTATCTGTTGGATGCAAAACAAAGCGGGGCAGTGAAGGCAAAAGAGCGCTTTGAAAACTACAAAAATCATGTCTTAAAATACAGTTTCCCAAATCAATTTGATGGGAAAAAACCTGTGATTGACTCCAACAAACCCCGCCCGAAAGCGGCAATTATCCGCGAAAAAGGCAGCAACTCTGAGCGTGAATTGGCGAATGCCATGTACCTTGCGGGCTTTGATGTGAAGGATGTACACATGACGGACTTAATAAGTGGACGCGAAACCTTAGAAGACATCAAATTTATTGGTGCTGTAGGTGGGTTCTCCAATTCAGATGTTTTGGGTTCTGCAAAGGGCTGGGCTGGTGCTTTTATGTATAATGAAAAGGCTAAAATCGCTTTAGAAAAATTCTTCAATCGCCCTGATACGCTTTCTGTTGGTATTTGTAATGGCTGCCAATTGTTTGTAGAGCTGGGGCTGATCAATAAAGATCACGAGGAGAAACCAAAAATGCTGCATAACGAAAGTGGAAAGCATGAGAGTATTTTTACGTCGTTAACGGTGGCAGAAAACGATTCTATAATGCTCTCTACATTGGCAGGTAGCACTTTGGGCGTATGGGTATCACATGGTGAAGGAAAATTCTCATTACCTTATGCCGAAGAGCAATATAAAATTGTTGCTAAATATGCATACGATACCTACCCTGCAAGTCCAAATGGTTCTGACTACAACACCGCAATGATGTGTGACGAATCTGGCAGACACCTGGTTATGATGCCACACATTGAGCGTTCATTGTTTCAATGGCACTGGGCAAATTATCTAAAAGGTAGAAATGACGAGGTTTCCCCTTGGATGGAAGCATTTGTAAACGCCCGCAAATGGGTTGAAGAACAAGTGTAAGACGGCTTGATATAAATAAATTTAAATCCATAAAATAACAAAGGCTTGAGCAAAAACTCAAGCCTTTTATTCAACCTCACTTTTCCTCTTTTGATTACGGAGCGTTATCAAATACGGTTTTTATTGATTTGTGAATAAATTATTAATAGGTGTAAAACCCTTTGATCTGCGGGGCGAATTGTTCGATATTCCAGCCGACATTCAAAAATCACTCCCCCTCTTTACATCAAATTAAAATTAATTGGCATATTATATCTTACCCGAACCGGCACACCTCTGTTTTTACCAGGTTTCCACAAGGGAGATTTTTTGATTACTTTCATAGCTTCTTCATCGCAACCATAGCCAATTCCTTTAATCACTTTCACATCGGTTATTGATCCATCACGTTCTACTACAAAACTTACAAACACTTTGCCTTTAACCCCTTCCTCCATCGCCTGAGAAGGATAATGTAAATTGCGTTCCATATATTTTGTAAAGGCTTTCATTCCTCCCATAAACTCTGGGTATTCGTCAACCAGAAATACATCTGTAACGCCTGCATCAGCCCCAGTTCCTTCCTGAGTACCAGCGCCGGTGCCATTTCCGGTCTCGGACTTTGTTGGGATAACCAAATTTGGTTTAATCTCCCCGTCTTGTGTTTTGTTGCTCACCACAGCACTTTCAATCTCTTTTATTGTAGGTGGTTCTTCGATGTCTTTGCGATCTACAACAACAATATTCGATACCATTTTTACCGTTTTAACTTTTACAGGTTCTGCTTTTGCTGGCTCCAGTTTCTTTTCCGGCTCCGGCTTTTTCATTTCGTGAATGACATCAGGTGTGGAGACTTCGATAACTTTCGAAGTGTTATCTGCAAGCGGTTCTTTAGGGAAAACCTTTGCATAAATAATTGGAGAAAAACACAATAAGAGAAAAAGACTTCCAGATACGAAAAGTGCTCTGGTCATAATTGTTGACGACTTAGACCTAAGTTCGTAAGCGCCATAATTTTTGTTGCGGTCTGCAAATACAAGATCGAGCCACTCGGTTTTGTACACGTTGATTGAAGAATTGAACATAGCTTTTGTTTTTTAAAGCATGATGTTCAGAAATCTTCAATTCCATAAAACTTTAAAAAATCTATATTATTTGCGAAAAATGAAATTTTCCATCTCAAAAACATTTTTTTATTTCATTTTCAATAAATTTCACATATTTAATGCGATTGTTTTATAAAAATTAATAAAATATCCTATTTTTGACAAAAAACATAACAAATTAATGAAAAGCTTAAGAACCATCGCATTAAAAGAGGCTCAAAACAGAATTTCACCAGAAGTTAAATCACCATCAGCAAAAATTTCTGACTTTTTTGGCTCTAATGTATTTGATAAGAGAAAAATGAGAGATTTCTTATCTAAAGACGTGTATGAAAAATTAATATCATCTATCAACCAAGGTGAATTAATTAACACTGATGACGCTAACCAAATTGCAACAGCTATGAAAGCTTGGGCAATGAGTGCTGGCGCAACACATTACACGCATTGGTTCCAGCCGTTGACTGGCACAACTGCAGAGAAACACGATTCATTCTTTGAGCCAAGCGGTGACGGGGCAATTGAAAAATTTGCGGGTAGTGCATTGGTACAACAAGAGCCTGATGCATCTAGTTTCCCTAACGGTGGTATTAGAAATACCTTCGAAGCTCGTGGTTATACCGCTTGGGATCCATCTTCTCCAGCTTTCATCATGGAAAGTAAAGCCGGTAAAACACTTTGTATCCCTACAGTTTTTGTATCTTATACAGGTGAAGCCCTAGATTATAAAGCACCATTATTAAAAGCATTAGCAGCGCTTGATAAAGCAGCGGTTGATGTTTGCCAATATTTCGATAAAAGCATTACTAAAGTAAATGCATCATTAGGTATTGAACAAGAATATTTCTTGGTTGATGAGTCCTTGTATAACGCACGTCCTGATTTATTATTAACCGGACGTACTTTATTCGGACACATGTCTGCTAAAGGCCAACAATTAGAGGATCATTATTTTGGATCTATTCCTGAGCGTGTATTTAGCTACATGGTAGATTTCGAAAACGAGGCTTTAAAATTAGGTATTCCATTAAAAACTCGTCACAACGAGGTTGCACCATCTCAATTTGAATGTGCACCTATTTATGAAGAAATCAACTTAGCTATCGATCACAATCAATTGTTGATGGATTTGATGGAAAAAGTTGCTCGTCGTCATCATTTCCGTGTTTTATTGCACGAAAAACCATACGCAGGCATCAATGGATCTGGTAAACACAACAACTGGTCGTTAATTACCGATACAGGCAAAAACTTATTGGCACCAGGCAAAACGCCAAAAAACAACTTAATGTTCTTGGCTTTCTTTGTAAACACCATCAAAGCAGTTAGCGAGCATGCAGATTTATTACGTGCAAGTATTGCTTCGGTAAGCAACGACCACCGTTTGGGTGCCAACGAAGCACCACCAGCAATCATTTCAATCTTCTTAGGTTCTCAATTAAATGATGTATTGGATGAAATTGAGCACTCACGCATCAGCAAAAAAATCAAAGAAGATAATGCATTGTGGTTGGGTATTCCTAAAATTCCACAAATTTTATTGGATAATACCGATCGTAACCGTACATCTCCTTTCGCATTTACAGGTAACAAGTTCGAATTAAGAGCAGTTGGTTCATCAGCGAACTCATCTGCCCCAATGACGATCTTGAACGCAATTATGGCCGAGCAATTGGTTAAATTTAAAGCTGAAGTTGATAAATTGATCAAAAAAGGCGATAAAAAAGACATTGCTTTATTAACGGTGATCAAAAAATACATCAAAGAATCTAAATCAATTCGTTTTGAAGGTAATGGTTACAGCCAAGAATGGGAAGATGAAGCATTAGCTCGTGGTTTATCCAACATCAAAACTACCCCTAAAGCTTTAGATGCTTACTTGACTGAGAAATCAGCAGAATTGTTTGAATCGACTGGTATTTACAGCAAACGTGAGATTCATGCCCGTCATGAAATCATGTTAGAAAACTTCTATAAAAAACTACAAATTGAGGCACGTGTAATGGGTGAAGTTGCAAATACTGCAATTATTCCAGCTGCTATTGCTTACCAAAATGCTTTAATCGCAAACGTAAAGGGATTAAAAGAAATTGGTGTAGATAGTAAGGTTTCTATTGATATCGTTAAGAAAGTAAATGAGCACTTAGAAATTGTGAAAAGCAATATCGATGCCATGCTAGAAGAACGTAAAGTAACCAACAAAATTGAAGATACGCGTGAGAAAGCAATTGCTTACGATGAAAAAGTTAAATCGTATTTCGAGATTATCCGTTACCATGCAGATAAATTAGAGCAAATTGTTGACGATAGCGTTTGGCCTCTACCAAAATTCAGAGAATTATTATTCATGAAATAAGATTTTAATCTTGAATAATTAAAATCAAAAGGGCGTTAGGTGTAAACTTAACGCCCTTTTTGTTGCTCTCCCCGTAAATTTCGGCAAATGGAATGGTTTATTTAGCTTTTTGTTTTGTAGCAAATTATGTTTTTTCACTTCCTTTTGTAGCGATGTGAAGCTCCCCCCCTTATACACCAAAAACCTTTTACCTTTTACCTTCCACCTTTTAGCGCTAATCCTTATCTTTGCGCCAACATGAGTGATAACAGGTACAATCAGCGTGGCGTTTCTGCCTCAAAAGAAGATGTGCATAATGCCATCAAAAATATTGACAAAGGAATTTTCCCGAAGGCGTTTTGCAAAATTATTCCCGATATTTTAGGTGGAGACGATGCCTACTGCAATATTATGCACGCTGATGGCGCCGGAACGAAGTCATCTTTAGCTTATGTGTATTGGAAAGAAACTGGCGATCTTTCTGTCTGGAAAGGAATTGCCCAGGATGCCATTATCATGAATTTGGATGATTTGATTTGCGTTGGTGCAACAGATCATATTTTATTATCTTCTACGATTGGCCGCAACAAAAACCTGATACCTGGTGAAGTAATTGCAGAAGTGATTAACGGAACCGAAGAAATTTTGGCTGATTTACGCGATCAAGGCATCTCTATTTACTCTACAGGTGGTGAAACGGCCGATGTGGGCGATTTGGTAAGAACGATCATTGTAGATTCTACCGTTACCTGCCGCCTAGAAAGAAAAGACGTAATCAGTAATGACAACATTAAACCCGGTGATGTAATTGTAGCTTTAGCCTCTTTTGGTCAAGCCACTTACGAAACCGAATACAATGGCGGGATGGGATCAAATGGATTAACTTCTGCACGTCATGATGTTTTCGACAAATCTGTTGCAAACAGCTACCCAGAAAGTTTTGACCCCGCTGTTCCTTTCGATTTGGTGTTTTCTGGCCAGAAGAAACTAACAGATGAAATTGAAATTGAGGGATTTGGCAAAATTACCGCCGGAAAATTGGTCTTATCTCCCACGCGTACCTATGCCCCTGTTATTAAAAAAATTCTAGAAAAACATCGCAACAAAATTAATGGAATTGTACACTGTAGCGGTGGTGCGCAGACGAAAGTGCTGCATTTCATTAATGATGATATCCATGTAATAAAAGATAATTTATTCCCAATTGCACCATTGTTTAAGCTGATACAGGAAGAATCTGGCACCGATTGGAAAGAAATGTATAAAGTTTTTAACATGGGTCACCGTATGGAATTATACGTTCCTGAAGAAATTGCTCAAGAAATTATCGAGATTTCTAATGGCTTCAACATAGATGCACGAATTATTGGTCGTGTAGAGCGGGCTGAGCAAAAGCAGGTTACCATCGAAAGCGAAAAGGGAACTTTTGTTTACCATTAGAGCTTAAATAGCCTTAAAAAACCAGCTAAGAACCTGAACTAAATTCAGGCTGACGACACCTTAAAACGATCTTCCCTGGTCCGTCCACCTTGCTGATTCATTTCAGCATTTTAATGGATGGTAATTCGCCTTGTTGTTTCACCGTATGGGTTAAGGTCATAAAAAAATTTGGAGCGCAATTGCAGTGCCAGTCGGTTTCGGTAGTCCCGCTTTACTTTCGCCATGAAAAATGGCTTCAATACAATCGGGGCTATTTTACTCAGGTTTGAAGCATATGGGTAAACACAAAACTTGAATAATTGCCGTAATTGCACAAACCCCGGTTCCTAAACCGTATTGAAGCGGTATCCCCCGATTTTTTCAATCGGGGATTTAGCGGAAAGACGGACTACAGTCCGCCAAGAATTCCGTCCGTTCCTTTCCAAATGTTAAAATTAAATAATGGTCTTTATCAATCTTTTGGTCATTCAAAAAAAATTGGAGCGCAGTTGCAGTGCCAGTCGGTTTCGGTAGTTTCGCTTTAACTTCGCCATGAAAAATGGCTTCAATACCACTGGGGCTATTTTACCCAGGTTTGAAGCCTATGGATAAGCGCAAAATTTGATCAAAATTGCTTTATTTGCACAATCCGATGTTCCTAAACCGTATTGAAGCGGTATCCCCCGATTTTTTCAATCGGGGATTTAGCGGAAAGACGGACTACAGTCCGCCAAGAATTTATACCGTTCCTTTCCAAATGTAAAAATTAAATCATGGTCTTTATCAATCTTTTGGTCATTCAAAAAAAGCCTTTTAGCGTTGTAATTCTAAAAGGCTTTTGAATTTGAACTTAAATTTTAATAATCTTCAATGTTTTGACTTGGTTTCCGGCTTCGAGCGTTAGCACATAAATTCCCGGCGGTATGCCCCTTTCGTTAAAGTTGATTTCAAAACTGTCATCGTTGGCATAGGTTTGTGGCGCTACGACCAGATTGCCCCCAAAGCCATACATAGATAGCCTGATATCCGATTTCTGCGAAAGCTTGATGGTTGCCTTGAACTCTCCATTGGTTGGGTTGGGATAGATCTTGAATGAGGTGAACAGGTCTTCCTTATAGCCAAGTGCATCTGTAACTTCCTTCTTGCTTTCCCTTGGCAAAACGGTGATGCTTTTCTGAACGGCATCCGCACATTGGCCGAGGTTTACCATCATCATCATGTTGTAAACTCCGGGTGCATCAAACCGCACTTGCCTAATGGTATTTGATGCATTTGAAGCAATCATAGTGGTACCTGTATCAAAAATCCATGAGGTTTTTGATGGTGTTGGTTTTGAAACATCAACAACGATAACGGTATCGCCAACGTTGGCATAGGTGGATACCAGAAAATTTGCCTTCAACAATGTGGTTGAAGTTTGCACCGTAAACGTTTTGGTTATCGAGCAACCTACCGGATTGGTCACTTTCAAAGCATATTTTCCGCCTTCGCTGATCTGAACTTTTTGGGTCGTTTTTGAAAAGCCGTTGTCTGCCGTCCACTGGTAAGCAAGCCCAGGGCTGCCTGCATCGTAGCTTACCACTTGCCCTACGCATAAAACGGTATCGGGAAGGTTGGCAACCTTGATCTCTGCTGGTGTGACCATATTGCTGGCATCTTCTATGACACAGCCATTCGCATCGGTAACGGTTACCTTGTAAAATCCTCCACATAAGCCACTTATTGAGGATGTATTACCATAATTGCCTGACGACCAGCTGTAGGTGTATGGTGCCGTTCCACCGGAAACCGTTAGTTTGATCTCTCCATCGCACACATCAAAACAGTGTTGTTGCGTCACAGTTTTCGCCACCATCAGGGCCGAAGGCTCCGTTATCGTTTTTGATAGGATTGTTGTACAGCCCTTTCCATCCATAACCGAAAGGTTATAAATGCCTGCTACCAGATTGCTAAAAACCCCAGAGCTTTGATAGGTGCCGTTGTTGATGGCATATTGATAAATGCCATTTCCACCAGTGGCTGTTAATGATATTTCCCCTGTTCCAGCGCCATTACAGCTTGGGTTCTTGAAACTGCTTACGGTTAGGGCTAAGGGCGGGTTTTCGTTTATCGTTATGGTTAAACTGGCGATGCAACCATTGGCATCGGTGAGGCTGAGCAGATGGCTCCCCCCTGCCAGATTATCAAACCGGTTGGAGGTTTGTGGTGCCCCACCGTTTATGGCGTATCTATAGGGTTGGGTGCCTCCAATGGCGTTTAAGGTCAAACTGCCATTGTTCGACCCTGCACAGGTTACGTCGCTTTTGCTCGACAGGCTGAGTGCCAGTACAGCAGGTTCTGTAAGCGCAACATTGATGCTTTCTGTACAGTTGTGCGCATCCCTTACCCATAGCGTATAATTATTTGCGCTCAGTGCGGTAAACATTCCTGATGGGACATAGCTTGTACCTCCGTTGATACTGTATTGGTATGGCGCCGTACCTCCATTGGCCATCACCTCAATCTTTCCATCATTCTGTGCCTTGCAGGAAATATCCGTCCTGGCCTTGAGCTGGATCGTTAGCTTAGCAGGCGCCGTGAGGGTTGCGTTAAGGGTATATTGACAACTGTAAGGGTTGTCCTTCACCACGATGCTATAGTTTCCGGCTGTTAGGCCCGCAAAGCTGTTCGATGTTTGGAACGCTCCATTGTTTATGGAGTACAGGTAGTTTCCGTTTCCGCCCAGGGCATTGTTGACCGTGATCTTGCCGTCATTGCCAGAAAAACA
This sequence comes from Pedobacter yonginensis, assembly GCF_003173595.1. Lineage (GTDB taxonomy): Bacteria > Bacteroidota > Bacteroidia > Sphingobacteriales > Sphingobacteriaceae > Pedobacter > Pedobacter yonginense. Next base: position 494,332 of record NZ_QGNZ01000001.1, on the reverse strand, counting down.
GGATACATCGGTTTGGGACAGTTGTGCGGAAATGCCCGTGGTTACGCTGATGGTCTTCAGATCCGTTGCAATACAGCCGTTCGCATCTTTTACGAAAACGGTATATTGGCCTGCAACGAGACTGCCGAAATCTTGGTTCGACGAATAGTTGTTCCCATCTATACTATATACGTATGGCGTTGCTCCGCCACTTACGCTGCTGATGGAGATACTGCCCGTTCCATCGCAGGTTGAAGGTGATATCGCCGTGGCCTGCAAGGCCAGTGCTGGTGCAAGATTGGTTATGGTGGCCTGAAATGCCACCTGACAGTTGTTTTTGTCCCGTACAACGATGTTGTAATTGCCGGCAATCAAATTCGAGAAGGTATTGCCGAGTTGGAAGCTGGCTCCATTCAGTGCATATTGATAGGGTGCAAGGCCACCTGAAACGCTTATAACGATGGATCCGCTCGCATCTCCAAAACATTTAACGTTTTGTACCGTGGCCGATGCGTTGATGGCTGCCGGTTCTGTTAGGCTAACATTCAAGGTCTTTACACATAGGTTTGCATCTTTTACCTGTACGCTGTGATTACCTAATAACAGACTTGTAAATGTTGGGCTATTTTGGAAGGTACCTCCATTCAAAGCGTATTGATAAGGGGCTTGTCCGCCACTGGCCGATACGGAAATTTCGCCGGTACCTGCGCCTGAACAATTTACATCCACCTTGTTTACCAGGCTTAAGGTGAGGAGGCTTGGCTCGGCAATGGTTTCTGTTGTTTCTTTGGAACAGCCGTTTGCATCTGTTGCCCGCACCAGGTAATTTCCTGGCGCTAAATTGCTGAAGCTATTGTTCGTGCCCTGATTCGCACCGTTCAACGTATAGGTATAGCTTCCGCTACCACCTGTAGCGCTTACCGTAAGGCCTCCGTTGTTCGCGCCATTGCAGGATACGTTCTGTCTGCCTGAAACAACCAGCGCTACGGCATTGGGCTGGGTTAAATCGACCGTGAAATCGGCCGTGCAGCCGATTTGATCTTTTATCGAGAAAACGTACTGACCTGCTGATAGTCCGCTGAAAACGTTGTTGGACGAATAGGTTCCCGAGCTTTTGATCCCATAGGTGTAGGTACCCGTGCCTCCTGTGGCGGATAGGGTGATTTTTCCGTCTGCAGAACCAGAGCAGCTTACCGCGTTCACCACGGCAGATCCTACAATCTGAGCAGGTTGGTTGATGATTACGTTCTGGGTTCTTGTACAGCCGTTGTCATCGGTGGCCGTTATGGCGTATGTTCCTGCCAACGCGCCGCTGAATACGCCATTGCCGAAGGTAAGGGCGGGCATGCTGCTGTACACGATATTGCCCTGCCCTCCCGTTGAGGATACATCAATCGTTCCTGTTCCCCCAAAACAGATAGCATCGGTCTTGCCATCGATATTCAGCACAAGTTCTGCTGGTTGGTTAACTACAGCGGATACGCCAATTGAGCAATTGGTCTGGTCCTTGATCCTGACCTCGTAGGTGCCTGCCGCCAATGCAGAAAAAACACCTGTCGTGTTGCTGCTTGCCCAATTATCGATGGAGTACTGGTTTGCACCAGATCCGCCTGTTGCGGTAATGGTTATTGTTCCTGTTGAGGAGCCAAAACAACCTGCATCCTGTACGGTGGCGGTGGCCTGCAGACTGGCGGCCGGTTGATTGATGGTTACTGTTGTGGCTGCCGATACACATTGGTTTGCATCCTTGATTTTGATGGTATAGGTGCCTTGTGGCAAACTGAAGGCATTGCTGCTCTGGTAGCTTGCGCCCCCATCGCTTGAGTAACTGTATCCCGTGCCGGAACCACCTGTTGGGTTATCGATGGTGATGGTTCCCTCTGCGCCAAAACAACCGGCATCTGTTTTATTGATATTGGCCACAATGTCTGCATTCTGGGTAACGGTGGATGTTCTAGTGGCTATATTCCCATCTACATCTTTTACGTACAGGGTATAGCTACCAGCACTCAGGTTACCGAACGAACTGCTGGTTTGGTAGGAAATGCCGTTGATGGAATAGGTATAAGGGGGCTTCCCTCCATTGGCGGCTACATTTATGCTCCCGTCGCTCCCGCCATAACAGTCGTTGTTGGTTTGTGCGCTTATGGCAAGGGCTAAAGGTGTAGGCTCTGTCAAGGTTATGCTCAAGGGTGCAGACACACAGCCCTTGCTGTCCTTTGTGGTGGCGCTGTAAGTGCCTGCGGGCAAGCCAGCAAAGGTATCTGAAGTGGTGTAGCTTATCCCATCCAACGAATAGGTATAGCCTGTACCGGTCCCCCCAGTGGCGGATAGAATAATTTGTCCGTTGCTCAGTCCAGATCCTGTGGGATTGATGGCATTGTTGAGTACCGTATTTACTGCTGTTGGAATGGTTAAACTTACTGAATTGCTTGTTGCGGAACTGCATCCATTGGCATCGGTAATGATAAGGGTATAGCTTCCGGCCGATAGGCCCGTAAAGACATTGCTACCTTGGTTTGCACCGCCGTTTAGGGCATATTGATAGGGCGGTGTTCCCCCGCCTGCACTTGCGGTTACCGTGCCCGTTCCGGTTGAGCAATCTGGGCTTTGGCCTGTTATACTTACGGTTAGGGCCGGCGGTGCGTCGGGTATGGTGAAGGTAAACTCACTGGTACAGTTGGCACTTGCGTTGGTAACCTGCCCCTTGTAATTGCCTGGTTTCAGGTCGGTAACGCTTATCGAGGTACCCGTGAAGACCATCGTCTGGTCTGGAATGCCACCCGCAATGTAATTCAGGGTTAGGCTCAGGTTCTCCCCCCCGTTATAGACCGTGCCATCGTCGTATTTGAAATCGCTTAGGCTTATGGAACCCTTGCCGTTTGCGCAAAGCGGGGCAATGGGGATTTTGGTTTGAGGGATTGGGAAGCTGGGGTAGAAGGTAACTTGATATAATGTTTCCGAGGGTCCAAAGGAAGCAGAGTAAGTATTCCCTAACAGAATATACGTATATGTCCCAAATCTATTTAACCTAAAGTATATTGGAACACCGTAAGTATTATCAGTTAAGGTTAAGTAGAATGATTTCGAAATAATATAATCGCTTCCATCTTCATTTGGTAATGGTTTAAAATATGAAGTTATTAGTCCATTAATGACTTCATCTGCTTTAGTACTATATTCCCAATGATTTTGAGTATCAGAATTTCCAAACATTTCATTTTTGAATGAACAAGGAACTTTCAATGTCTCCTGTTCAGATGAGTTACAGCGACTCTTTACACTTAGTCCTGATGTTTTTCGAATGTTATAATAAACATCATAGTCATCATAAGATATCACATCTCCATTTACTCCATTAATTGGTACATAATAATATGCGCTAAATTGCAGTCTCCTAACATTCCAATCACAAGAATCGGTGAGGGAAGGAATTGCTAGGTTAGCAAATGATTCGATTCCTGTATTATCAGTAGTTCCCGTAGAAATCTCTATTGCTGCTGGGTAATTTGGTAAATCTACATAATTAGATGTAGTTGCAAGATTTATAATTTGACCATCTGGCATGGTGATTTTGATTACTCCAGGTAATGCAGGTAGAACAGACAGGGTGCTATTGACCTGTTTATATTGTACAGCAAATCGATACTGTTGCCCCATCGCTCCTCCACAAAGCCCCAAAAACAATATCAATAATAAATAAATCTTCTTCATACGCTTAATAATTAATTAGAATTTCCTTGCTGAAAGGACTTTCGGTGCCATCTTCAAACACGGCTTTTATGCGGTAGATGTAGATGGTATTGATGAACAACTGTGTATCGATAAATTGATGTGACCTATCTTTCTGCTTCGTTGCTGAAGGACTCAAGGTTTGCCACAGGCGCAATGGCTTGCCCTGCTCGGCCTTGTAGATGAGGTAGGCATCAACATTTGGCACGTTGTAGGCCCATTTGATCTGCACGGATAGGTTTTCGCGGTCTGCCGTGCCCTTGGTGTTGACGATTGCCGGCCTTAAGCCCAAATCCAGCCGTTTGGCACTAAAGGGCTTCGAATCTGAGTTGAGATTGCTATCGTCGAATGCCCTGATCTTATAAACATAGGTTTGCTTTAGGTTGACCGTTGTATCCATAAAGACATGTAGTGTATCCTTGAAGGTGGCTATGGGCTTCCAGTTCTCTTCGCCCTGCACCGTTCTATAAACTTCGTGCGCAACCACATCATCGCTGGCACTGTTGTTCCAGGCGAGATAGATCCCCTCTGCTCTATTTTCCACTTCATATAGCGATGGTGGTGCGGGTGGCACAATGTCCGGACGCTTCAATTTCAAGGGTTGCGAGAATTCTGAGGGGTTGTACCGCTTATCAACCGCTACGAGCTTGTAGAAAACAGATTTTGTCAGCGTCTTCAGTTCTACGGTATCGGTAAAGGCATTAATCTTTACAGCCTTTCGGGTCACTTGGGAGAACTCTCCATCAATGGAGTTGCCGCGATAGACGCGATAACCGGCCAGATCCTTTTCGGTGTTGGCCTTCCAGGATAACTTTACCAATCCAGCCTTATCTACCACGCCCTTCAGCTCAATTGGCGGTTCTGGTGGGATGCTATCGATCAGCTGGGCAAATACCGGGTAAGACAGGGTGCTTTTATCCTCCTTGCCATAGGCTCTGATTCGATAATAGTTGGAGTTTACCGCCAAGGGATCGACAAAGGTTCTGGTATCTGCACTCAACATTTTGGCATTGATCTTTTTGAATCCCTTTTCTGGGTTGCTGGCCTTCTCGATGTCGAAACCGATGATATCCGCTGGCTGATCGGGCATTTCCCACGTTACCTTTACCGTTTTCCCTATTACCTCGGCACTGCTTATACTGGCCGATGTTTCCAGATGGTGTATTGCGGTTACGCTCAGGGTATCCGATGCGGGGCCAATCTCTCCGAAGGGAGAAATCCCCTTCACTCTGTAAACGAGCTTTTTGTTGATGGCCGATACGGTATCGAGCTTGAATGCCCGCCTGCGGGTTTTGTCTTCTCCCTGTTCGGGGTTTACGATGCCTGCATCGGTAATGGCCTGGAAGGTCTTGCCCTCATCGTCTGATCGTTCTACGATATAGGTGGTATAGATCTGTGCCTGGGCTTCCTGGTTCCAGCTCAGCATCACGCCCTTTTTCTCTGCATTGATCCTGAGGTCGTATGGTTTTGGCAGTGGGGCATAATCTGATGGGCCTGTATAAACGAATCCGGTATCGATCCTTACCTGTTTGTCCGCTCCTGCCGGATAGATCCTGTAGAGATACTTTTCATTGCCTTTTACCGCGTGATCCACATAGGCCATTCCCATGGCCTTGGCAACCTCATAATCCTGATCTGCACTGAACAGGGCAAAGGAGAACCTCGATTCTGTTTCCTTGGCCTGGTTCATCATCTTGCCTATGGCATTCTCATCTGATTGGGAGACTTCGAACGATTCTCCGTAGAGGGCTTGGGCGGCAATCGAGAAGTATTTGTCGTCTGCCTCTACCTTTTTCTGCCAGGCTTCCATCGGCCAGGGCTTTATGGGCATTGGGCTCAAAAGTGACTGTTCGGGTTTGGCGAGGACTTTTCCGTCTCTCACGATGGTGAAACGGCGGAGCTGATAGCCGGTCTTGTTCAATGAATGCCATGCCTGGGCATTTGCTGGCCCCCATCTGAGCAGGATCGAATCTTTTAGCGGGCGTGCCAACATGGCAATCTTGATGGGCTTCTGCTGTGCATTGGCCTGTTGGTTCATGGCAAGGAGCAGAACGATGATGATGGAACGGATGTGGCCGTTAAGGTTTGTCGCCGTCCTGTTCCTTGGTGGTTTATGTCTTGATAAGGTGTTCATCTTATTGTCCGATTTTGTTGTTGATGACCAATTGCTTAACGGTGGTGGTCTTGTTTATGCCGGGCAGCACATAGCTTACCTTGAATGCATAAGGGCCTTTTCTTACGGGTGTAAATGGTGTGGTCACGATCGTCCGCATCATTTCTGATATATTGAGCGTTCTGCCCATTGCGTACGCGTTTACGATGTTGCTCTGGGTTTGGTAGTAATCGCCTGATATGTACAGCGGTAGGTTGTAGATTAGCGCTACCTTGCCTGGCGTTGCGCTTTGCCCGGCAACGTATTTCAAGCCTGTTATCAAATTCTCATTGCGCAGATACATCGCTTTCAATGGCGGTAGGCCAAGCTTCTCTGGGTTTCTCCAGGTGATGTCCAGGCTGTTGTCGTATAGGAGCGGCCGTATATGGGTATCGTACCATGAGTTGCCTGTTAAATCGGCCTCCATTTTGATCAGGTTGTTGGGCTGTTCATCGTTCATCTCATAATCGTCGAACTGCTCCTTGGTATTGAACACATAGCCCATTTCGTGCACGCCGTTCGACAATGCCCAGGTGAACGAATATACATTGGTTCCCCTGTCGATCTTCTCGCTGAAGGTATCGTAGATACTGGTGCGGAAATTCATGCTGTAGATGTTTCGCTCTTCTGCATTGCTCAGGGTACCCTCAATCTTCTTGGTGCTTACCGTAAGATCGCTCTCTCCTTCTGAGACCACGGACTGATCGTCGCTCTTCACGTTCCGATCGACCGAATTGTCGGTGTTCTTCGGTACGGCTACTATGCCAAATTCGTAGCCCTTGTTGTTGCTGAGCTTCGGCAGGGCATAGTTGATCTGCTTGTTGGCATAGTTTACTTCAAAATCGGCGGTCTTGCCTTCTTCGGGTATCACCCGACCGGTCTGCTGATAATCACCCGTATTATCAAACAGATACGATTGTCCCCTCAGCAACTTGATATATCCTTCCTTTGCTTCATTTTGGTAATAATTGAGCTGGTTGATGAGCGGATAACTATATGCCACGTTGCTCAAGGGGATATTATCTGGTGCGGTTCCGGTGGTAAAGGTGTTGTTCCTCACTTCCACGTAGGGCACGCCATCATTCAGGAAAGGTACCCATGCACCACCCTTGTTTTCTTCGAACGAGACCCTAACGCTTACCGTAACCTCCTTTAATGGTGGTAAAACTTCATCGGTGGTATAGGCGATAACGGTTCTGTCGTCGTTCCAGCTTTCCTTTCCGGCCAGTTCCGCTCCGCCACTGGTTACGGTAAATTTCTCCATTCTTGCCCTGAACAGTCCATTCCCTTCTATGTTGAAGGATTTGCCGATGGCCATATTGAAAACGGCCTGTGGTACGGCGAACACATCAACGTCCTTATCTGTATTCTTTGGGCTTACATCGGCTATCACCTGTATGTTGGCATCTGCAAATGGGCTTGCGCCTACGATCTTGCATTCTTTACCAACGGTGAACTCGAACTTGCAACGGCCTTTGATGAGTCCTCCCAAAAGGCGGTAGTATCCGCCCACTGCGCCATGGATCCAGGTTGGGTTGGGCAGTTTGGCCTGTAGTGCGGCGGCTACGCCGATATCTATGATGTCGAAGGTTCGCATCCTGCGAAACAGCCTGATCCTGATGCCTATCTTGCCCTGAACAAAGGCATAAACCTGCCCGTTCGCATACCAGCCTCCAATTCCGATAGGGCCGCTTTCCCCTTCACAGTGTGCGGACCGGCCGTAGTCTTTCAGCATCACATCGAAGCCTGCGCCTGCTGCGAAACGGGCATAGAAGATGAGGAACTGAAGATTGCCGGTGTCAAATCCAAGACTCGAGCCAAATGCGATCCCCAGTCCAGATTTCAGTGCGTTCAGATCTCGCATGTAGTCCATGTCCTTCCCGCCCAGAATCTCTGATACGTTGGCTGGTGGTGGGGGGCTTCCGGGCAGGTCCTTGCCCACCATAAAATAGGATTTCGTTTTGGCCAGCCAGAGTATTTCCAGTCCGATGGGCTGACTTGGCGTGCCCAGGTGCACGTACCAGGTGTGGGGCGCAAAATACAATGCGGCCTCTCCGGCCAGCCCACCGGCATTTACGCCCTTTATTGCCCCAGCATATAGGTTTACATATACCTTGAAGCTGGCGAAAAGGGAACTGTTGTCCACATCGTAATCAATGAAGATGCTGGCTGACAACTGCCCTCTCTTGTTGATCGCATCAAAGGCGGAGGTTTTGTTGGCGAGTTCCAATGGTCCGCCTACCGTTCCTGTCTTCGAGAACTCCATGCTGCCCACTTTCAGTGTTGCGGTTACTTCCAACGACATGGGCTGAAGGAAGTTGGCATTGCCCATCAGCATCGCCCTGCTCAAACCTCCGCCCCTGTTGAAGGCGATCTCGAAGCCGACGTTTCCGTTGAAGACATCCTTCTTTTTTACCAGGCCGAACATTACCGCGGCCCTTACGCCCAGCCCTGCGTTCTCATCGGGAAGATAGGCCAGTCCGGTCTGTGAGTTTACGATGGCCAGCGGCCCACCATCTCCGGGCTTCTGTTTTACGCCATAGTAAAGCCCTCCTGCAAATCCATAGATCTCCATCGGTGCGGCTATGGTAATGCCCGGCTGGAACTCTGCCACCGCATCTGCATACCAGTATTTGGTTTTACCCGTATTCCCGAACAGCGTGGTTGCGCTGAGATCTATCTTGAAACTGCCAACGGTTAAACCTGCAGTGAGCGATCCTCTAAAGCCTGAACCGAAAACGGGCTGTTCTTTGAAATAGTTCAGTTCTCCTTCCAAGTGGAATGTTCCCTGATCTACCTTGATGTGTACGCGGTTGAATTCTGTCTTCAGGTATTTATAACGCTGACGCTCATCTTCGCCCACCTCTACCTTGCCCAGTATCATCAGGCTGGCATCGGCCGAGAATCCGTTCTTTGAATCTTTTTCGTTCAATAGGCCTATCATCAAATCGAAACCTAGTCCACGGTTATCATTTTTTTTGATGATTTTGAGCTTGCTTATTGATGCTTTGAAGGTGCCTATGTTTACGGTTACATCCAAGCTGAAAGTACCTGAATGGATAAAGGGGGCTTTGGTAGAGATCACCAATTGTTCGAAGCCTATCGAACCGGTGCTGAATTTGTTGCCGTCTTTTTTATCGTCCTTATCTCCGCTTAAATTGACCCCAATGCTTAACGATCCACTTAAATTGGCCAATGCCTCAAATTTCTTCTCTCTTAGGGCTACTTCGATGAATGAACCTTTGCTTATCTTTACATTTGCGGCTTTGAAGATGTCAAAGCTCATATCCTCTGCGGTGGCCACGTTGAACAGATATTCCTCTCCCGGCTTGAAGATGGCCTTGTAGGCGAGTTTTTTGGTATCGCCACTGATCGGAATGTTCAGCCCACCAGCAAGCCCCGCTCCTATTAATTGGTTGGCCCGAAAGTTTACATAAACACTATCAATTGAATAATTCCATCCTCCCAGATCGCCATTTTCCAGGCTGATCAGGTTCTTGGCAATCACCTCTCCGCTAAACCCGTGGCTGTCTATGAGTACGTTTTTTGCCTGGAATTCTCGTCGCCCGCTCTTGCTTCTGTCCTTTATCTCCTCTGGGAGTTTTACCGAAAAATTGCGGATATAGAATCCACGCCACAGGGCAGGATCTACGCCATTGAGATAATCTTTCTCATAATCTTTGGGGAAGGCCATGTTGGCGGCGTTGTTGGTGTCGCTGAGATCAATGATGGCATCGGTAACGGTTATGGTTATTCCCTTGCTACCTCGAACCTGAAATGGATCGATGCTGATGCTCGCTAGTATATCGTTAAGATCGCTAAACTCTACTGCAAAATAGCCTTTTACCCTTTGATCAGGGAGCTGATTGCCGTTCGCATCTTCTGGAACAAGCTTTTTGGGCATGTTTACCGAAACGCCCAATCCTGCCCGCTTGAAGCCTTTGCAATCAAATTCCAAGTAGGATTTCCCCTTCAGGACGGTGAGTTCTGCCTCCTTACCCATCATGTTGACCTTTGTATCGCTCACCAGGTCTATTCGGGCTGTTCCCAAAATACCACCGCTATAACTCAGTTGCACGGGCTTTACCGTGGCGAAATAAAGGGGTTCTTTTGCGCCTGGCAGGAGAACGGCTGCATAAGCCCGAAACTCTGCATAGTTGGGATAGAGCACCACGTCATCGATCAGGATCGGGGGTTTGCCCTGCCCGCCACCCTTGCCCAAAATGCCAACGGGCGTCAGGTGTACCGCCCCAGCAGTCATTTCTGAGATATTCAAACGGCGGTTTTGCACCGTTGCCTGCAATTTCTTGATGTGCGTAACCAGTGTATCTACTGATTGACCCCTTGCTTTCGTATAACCGCCTATTAAAATCCCCAACAGAAAAATTAAGCGCAAAAATCTAGTCATGTATGGTTTGGTTTACCTGTTTCGTGTTTTCTTGTTTAGGATGTACAAATTTGTTAGGGATTGATTTTGGGGGTGGTTAATTTATGCTTTTGTTCTTTTTATTTTTCTTATGCGGTTCGTAAAACTTATTTGTTTGAGATATGGGTCAGGGTTCGCTATCCCCTCGTCGTGCAACGGGCGACAAAGTGGGGGCAGAACTTACAAAGTATAAGCCCGATGTATTATTGAAGTTATATTTACTACTCATTTGTTTGTTTTATCTCGGTTTATTGCTTTCAAAGGCGACACACGTGCGCTAGCGAGGGATCCTCCTAAATCTTAGGCTCAATGATTTGAATTTCGGAATGACCTTTTAAACTTTGTTTGAGCAAATGATATAGGTACATGTCTAAATTTATTCCTTCATTCTCTATTTTATTTGTATGTAAATATCGCCCAAAGTCTCCATATGGTTGAACTCTCAGAGTGTAACCACTTTCTCCTCCATATCCTCCAAATATGACAAGCATACCAAAAATATTTCTCTCTATATACATAGAGGGTATTTCTTCCCAAATACTATGTTCCCCATATATAAAAGGAGCATTTCCAAACAGTTTTGCAGATATAATTTCAGCTAAATTTTCGATTTTCCAGTTAGATTTTATTTCACAATCCCCCCAAAAATCATAGACTATTTTTTTTTCCATATTTAAAATAATTTATGTGCTGTTGCTTTTACAATAGTTTCATATTCTGGCTGTGTCCATACTCTAAATGTAAATTCTTTTCCGACACCAGTTCTGTATCCACTAATTTTTTTTAAATTTTCTTCTATGTCTTTACAGATTTGTTCAGTTTCCTCTCTGGCGCACGAGTGCCGCGTGTGCATTTTAAAACCATCATAAATATTGAATTTCAATTAGACCCGTGCCTCCACTATAATCTATTGCGCTACTATATTTCCAATGCCAAGCCTCATTTACCAAACCGGAAGCAACGGGATTATTGTGTAGATAATCTGCTTTCTGATCGATAACACTCGCATTCCATAATTCTATAGGCTTGTTGTTGTGCTGGCAAAACTGTTTGTTATTGAATTTATATTTACTACTCATTGTTGTTTTTAATTTTGGTTTATGTTTTCACACGCGACACGCGTGCGCCAGCGAGGGGGAGGAAAATAGAGTAAAAAAGTTAATTATTCAAATAGCCTTTAGTGATAGACTTCCAACTAACGCAGGGTCTCTGCCAATAGATATTTCTATCTTAACAGTATTGCTTACTGGATAGCTTATTGATTCTCTGGGTTTAAACCTATTGAAATAACCTTTAGGATCAACAATTATACTTGGAAAATATTGCTCGATATCATCAGATTTAAAAGGTAATTCTAATTTTTTATCAAAAATGTATATATCACCTTTGAAATACGGGCTACTTTGAAACTGGTAGGGGTAAATGGTTATTCTATCTAGAATACCATCAAAAATACAGAGTTCCAAACTGTCAATCTTAGAAAAATAATTATACCGCCGTCTAATATCATATTCTGACGGTTTTAGAATAAGTTCCAAGTTGCTATAGTTTTCGTACCATTTATCTATATCTGTCCCGATCTCTACAGGGACGCCATCAAAGTATAATTTATCGTCGTTGAAAGTGACACTATTGATATTATCTAATTTTTTCATAAGTCTTGGTAATATCGTTAAATTTATAGTTATATCTGGACTTGAGAGGCTGAATGAAGGTACCGTCCGGTTTGGTCCACCCTACGTTAATAACCTCAATCTCCCTTTGATAAAAACCTATGGAACTAAATAAGGTTTGAGGCTCGGACAATAGCCTAATATCATCGCCTCTCGCAAACGCTTGCTCCAAGAAAGGAAGATTATATTCACTCCAAAATATTTCATTTGCTTCTGTTATTATTTGATTGTTACTTGGATTGACAATACCTTTATTTTTCAATAAATCAGAAGCCCGGTCTTTCAATTTCAGAAAAGTTTCGTCATCTACATCTAAAATATTAATTCCTCCTTTGTTTAATTGCCCCCTGCCGAAGCTTCCTTCAGGTAAATCATATTTTATCCATTTAGAACCAGGAGCGTCTAATAAATCATCAAATTTAGCAATACAAGTTGTTGTTCTGTCTGAGTTTGTAATAATGTCTTTTCCCCAGCCTTGGTATTTAAAACGGATACTTTTCTCCGAAACCTCAGCGACTAATTTATTCTCTTTTGAAAATAACTTTATGACATCCCCAACTCTTTCTTGTCTATATCCAGCATTTATGAATACAGCATAAATTTTTCCTATGTCACCTTTAAAAACTAAACTCCCAGCCGCAATCAGCCCTTTTCTAGCACTACTTACTGCCTCATTCCAATCTATCTCACCATATGCTGCTTTTCCCTCTTTTTCAACCAACTGCCTTACAGCAGCAAGTTGATCAAGCTCACGTGCTACTTGAGCATCAAGATTGGCTTGTTGTCGTAATGCATAAAGCTTGGCCTCATTATCTATAATTGCCGCTACAAATCTAGCTAAAATCTGCTTTTTTATCAGGTTTTTTCCGCTCTGCAAGGCTTGTTTTGAGGCGTTATAAACTGATGATAGACCAGTAGCTGTTCCCTTAACAATATCTTTTGCATTTATGGCTAAGAGGAGATAGTTACTGGCATCTACTATTTCCTTAAAGGAGGCATCTTGCAGTGCTGGGCTAGTAAGGTTGAGGCCTATGTTGCCTACAGCGTTTCCCATTTCCAACACCTTATAAGCGTACCTTAATGCGGCTAACTCTTTTCTTATTTCGCCTGCTAATGTGGCTGTTCGAATTGCTGAGAAAGCCGGAACGCCCTTTACGAAAGTAAGAACGTCTAATGCAATGAAAGTAGTGGTTAGGATTCTGTTTTGAACAGCCTCGTTCGTCAGTTTTTTATCGGCAAACTTCAAGAAGCAGGCAGGTGCATAAACTACCATTCCACCCTCAGTCGGTTCCCTACCCATTTCAATGGCGTTCAATATTTCACTGTTGTTGGTGAAGTTGACGATGGCCACTAATGCAAAGGGATCTAGCTCTATCGCAGCCAGCTTGTTGGTATAGTTGAATGGCTCTGTGGTGTAGTACCCCCCAGCCATGCTTCCCATGGAGACGTATACCTGTTTTTCCCCCTTTATGGTTTCCTCTCTAACTATACTTAGCTTATCACCATCAGTCCAGCTAACATCGGCCAGGGTTATCTGCCCAACAAAGTTTTGTTGACCACCAACTCCTAAAACAAACATTCTTTCTTGAAGATTTGTGGTTACCTCTTTCAGTTTCGCTTCCATATCGGAGCTTTTCAACAGTAGATTTCTTAGAGCAGCGGCCAAGAGCTTATAGTTGTAGCCATCGATATTTTTATCAAGTGTGTACAGCAATATCCTATCGCTGTATTGGGCTCGGAGCTGTTTGTCGTTGAGGCTTAGAGGTTTTAGTTTTAGAACCGAAATAAGTTCATCTACTTCTGTTTCCTCTGTATTTTCGATAAGTTTAAGTGCGTAATCTTCCTTGTTATTTAACGAGGTGAGGTTGCCACATGCCAAATAGGATAGCAACCATTGTTTCTCGCTTGCAGTAAACCCAAGATAATTATTGGACTTTAGCTGCGAAAACTTTTCGTTTATTAGTGCTTTGTCAATCTTTTCTGATTTTACCAGCGCTATTATTTCTGTGTTTAACTTGACTGTTCCATTTAGGAAACGTTTAAGCGATTCTATCAGTGGGCCCCAGCACTTGCTATAGTCAACCCCCGGAATATTTAAATCAAGGTATCCACATTTGTTTGAACCAGAACCACCTTGGGCTTCAAAAACCTTGAATTGTTCGGGGCTCATGGCTTCGAGTAGAAGCGCAATTTGCTCAGCTTGTTCCTTGGTTATGTCTGTTCGTTGAGCAAGGAGCTTGAAGAAATCTTTGGTATGTTCCTTCTGATATTGATATATTACACTGTAAAGCCCCTTATCGAGATAATTTGCCTGGACAAGCTTACCATATATTTTTACGCCATTACTTATAGTAGAATCGGATAGCTTATCAATCGGATAAAACCCTAAAAATTCATTGGTAATGGAATTTTTGAACGCCTTATAGACAATTTCAGTGCCCTGATATGTTATGACATAATTGTTTCCACTTGACTTCTTCCAAATTACTCCATCTTTAAAGATTACTTTAGCGCCCGACGACAATGTTATGGTATCTGTAGATGCATATGGTAAAAATAAATCCTGTACGGCCATTGCACTACTCGCCCCCGCCCCCTCATCGTCCCCTTCAAAAGGCCTAAAAATCAAATCTGGGTTGCGCATGTACTTCCACTGGCTGTACCAAAGTTCGGTGCCGCCATTGTAGTCCATCAGGTTCTGGGTTTGGTCTTGCTTAAAACCGGGATTGTCCCAGGTGTGCTGGAGCATGAAGGCTCCGTGCCCCAGCTCATGCGCTATCGTACGTTCCAGGTCGCCCTTGCTGGTGGCTACAAAGCCCACCTGTCCGCCACGTACCATATATCCTGCGCTGCCGTCGCTCAGTCTCTTCACCAAAAAGATGTAATAGGTGCCGTTTTCCAGCTTGTGGCTTTGCCGATAGGCTTTGATCAGGGCCTTCTGTCCATTGGTGTAGGCGCTCATCACACTGCTGTTGGCCGTTTCCAAGTCATCGAAGGCGGTATTCTGGGCATCGAAATTATCGGCTAATTCTACCTGCCATTCTACCACCGCCTGACTGTATATCTTGTTCAGGCGCTGTTGTATGGATGAGGCGCTTAGCGAGCTTTCGTTGCCGTTTACCGGTATCAGAACCACCTTCTTGCTGATCTTGCCAAACGCACTGATGTTCAGCTTGCCGATGTTTGCCCCTCCCTTGGCGGCATCGGGGTGGTAGGCGTAAATCTCCTTATCGTTGTTCGGCAGGGCGCCTATGATGTTGATGGTATAGATACCGTCTTTCTGCGTTGCACTCAGTTTCTCGCCACTAGCGGTCTTGAACTCCAGTCTATCGGCCGATAGGTTTTTGTCGGTAATCGTGATCTTGGCCTGTATCTCTTCTGCCTGCTGACTCTCTACCGATTTTTGGGATACGTAATATTTGGGCTTGCCCTTGCCCTCATCGCTCAGGGTCTGGTAGCTGGAGGCGTAACTCGCATTCCCGCCCAGTTCTGGCTGATAGGCATCCAAGCCATACTTTTGGTTGGGCGCAAGGAAATCTACCCTGGCCTTGTCGGTGTTCACGGCATAGCTGGTGCTGCTGCCCCCGGCCAAAAGTTCTTTGGGAGGGATCTTGCCCAGATGCTTAACCACGCCGTCCTTGTCTACATTGAAGGTTTCGTTATTCTTGTCCTGGAATACCAAGGGCGGTTGCCCTTCCTTCAGTTTGATGGTGATCTCCTTTGGGGTACCCCCATCAACCGAGGCACTGAACTTCACCGTCTTGGCCTTGGCATCGTAAACGGGCAGTGGCCCTGGCCATACCATGGCGGCATCTACTATGGTGGGCAACCCCTTTGCCGAAACGGCATCCACGTTCCCATCGGCATCTGGCTTTACCGTGATGCTCGCAATCACCTGGTCGATCGATTCTTCCAGCGTTTGACGCGCAAAGACCACTTTTCCATCGGTAAGCTTAAGCTTGATGTTCACCCTGATGTCCTTGAACTCGACCTTGAAGCTCAGGGCGTTCAGAAAGGGTACGCCAACGGTTCCCTTTCCGCTGAACTTGCCGTTAGAGCCGCTGGCCTCGGTAACCACTACGGGAAACTTGCCGGCGAAGAAGATCATGTTCCTAAACAATGCAGGAAGGGCCTCGCCCTTTTCCTCTGCAGAAAGCGTTTCCACCTTGCCGCAAACAAAGTCGCCCTTCGAGAGGGTCTCATCCGGTACATCGAAGGTCTGAAGCTCCGAATAGTCGCCATAACCATAGGTACATTGCGCCTTTACCTGAAACTCATATTTGGTAGAGGAGCGCAGTCCTTGGATCAGGTAGCTTGGGGTAAACACCTCCTGCTCGAACCATTGTGCACCGGGCTTGTTCGATTCGCGGTAGCGGATGCTAAAGGCCTGCTGTAGGGGGTCGGCATTCCAGCTCACCTTGATTGAGGTCATCCCCGATAGTTCGGCGAGGATATTGGTGGGGCTGGCGCACTTGTCGCCATAGGTAAACTTCACTACCTCGCTGTTGCCATTGTTGATAAAGAGGTCCCTGCCCTCGGCCTCTACCGCCTGCACCTGTACGGCATAACTGTTGCCGGGCGTGAGGGCGGGCTCGGTCAGTCCATAAACCAGTACGGTCTGGTCGGTATAGGTTTCGTAAAGGGGCTTGGAGGTTCTTATGGCATCGTTCGGGTCGCGGTTGGCGGGAACGATTTCTACTAGCCTGAACCTGTAGGCGATGTTGTAGGCGGAGTTGATGGAGCCGGTACTTCTTGGTGTCCATTGAAAGACGACATTTTGGGGGTCCAAGGGGTTAACCTTGCCCTGGTTTAGGGGCTGGTTGATGATGGGCGGATAGGCCAAAAAGATGGAGACCACCGAAAGTGCGGAATTGGAGACCAGACTCTTCCGGTAGTAATCGATCACCTCTACCGTAAAACGATAGATGCCCTCGGGCAGCTTGCCCCCGTTACGGGCAAATTCGCTCTGGCTCAGTCCTTGGAACACGAGGTTCTGTGGATTGAGGTAGGGCTCCAGGTCTGCTCCGCTGATCACGCTCAGCTCGCCACCGTTCAACAGGATGGCGGCTACACTGAAATCGTTCTTGCTCTGTATGGTGATGCCGAAGCCTTCGATCTTGATGCGGAGGCGGCAGGCATAATTGGTCTTGGTTAAATCTTTCAGGAACAGGTTCACCTGCAACTTGGTAGAACCCGATGCTGCATAGTCGCTCAGGTAGGAACTGTATGGCGGGTTCACCTGGGTATTGGCGAGCACGGGCGAAACCTGTTGGGCCGTAGTTCTGCTGGCAAAGCCAAAGCTTATGGCAATCAGGCTGAAAAAACATAGCCAAGATCTGAAAGAACGAAGCGAGCTTTTTGAAGATTTACAACCAATCGTGTGGGATTGTTCATCAAGCCCAAATTCTTCAAGCTTCCATTCATGTCTTTCCATCATAATCCTTGTCATCTGCTCCATTTAAAAATTATAATTATAGCCTAGCGTGGTGGTAAACTCCGAGAAGCTTTTCGAACTGGCGCTCTGCGATGTAGCTACCGATGCGCGATTCAAGGCTACCATGCTTAAGTTTAGATTGTGCTTTTTCTTGACCACATAGCTGTTTGTGAGCCTGAAATTGATGATGCTGCTGTTTACTGCGCCATTTGCATAACTCCTGTTTAGGGAGGCGCTGAATGATGACCTCAGTTTTTTATCGAAAAAGGCTTTGTTTATACCGATTGTTGGTCCAAAAGTGCTGGTGCGGATGGCGCCGACGCTGTTCTTGTTTGCGTTGATGCCTGCGGTAAAAGAGATGTTCTTTGGTACAAGGCCCAGGCTGTAACTTGCGTTGATGTTGTAGAACTGACCGCCGCTTTGCTGTACATTACCACCCTGCTTGTCGGCAGAGGTCATGAACGAAACGTTTGTTGTGATCACCTGGTTTTTCTCTTTGCTCTGGCTCAATGAGTAGGTGCTGCTCACATTGATGTTCTGGGTAATCTGTGTGTAGTTGAGGGTATCCAGATTATCATAGGGCGTTAAGGCATTTACCTGGTTGAAGTTGGAGCGTATGTTTACAAAGGACTGGAAGTTGGAGTAACTGCCATTGAAATTGAGTTTCTTGCTGGCCTGGTAGGTTGCGTTCAGGGCACCCACGAACCGTTTCATGCTGCTCTGCTTGGATTTTCGCAAATCATCATGCTGCACACCGGCATTCACGGCCAAGCTCAGTTTTTCTTTGAGCAAGCGCGTGGTGACGTTCGCCGTGATGTTCTCAAAATCGTTTGCGGCGTAATAGGCACCCAGGGTTTTATACTCTGGGGCAATGCGCTCGTAGCCCAATCCTACCGTGTATTTTTTCTCTGTATAGGCCAAACCGAGCTTATAGGCGGTGTAGAAGGCCGTAGAACTGTTTGATCTTAGGAGAAAGCCCAGATTGGGCACCTTGTTGCTCCCCGTACTGTCCCTTGCCGCGGTCTGGTTTCTGGTGAGTGCACTGGCGGCGAATTCTGCGTTCAGCAATATCTTTTTGAACAGGGCCTTGGTGGTGTTCAAGCCGACTACGAGGTTGTCCTGTGGCGTTACCGATCCATTGACAGGCATGCTTGGGTTCGAGCCGATGTTATCTTTGGCCTTGAATATGATCAGGTCGAAATTGTCCTTGTTCTTGGCGTAAGAGGCCTTGATCCCATAGCCCATCCGCCTGTATGCGGGCTCGATGCCGGAGGTTAGATCGCCATCCACGATAACCTCTTTCTGCAAACGCCCGTACATCAGGCTCACCTTGAAAGGACCTGAGGGAGCGAGATCGGCGCCAACCCCCAAGAACAGATGGCCGCTCATGGTATAATTTGAGAAGGACATGCTGCTGTACCCAACATGACCGGTAATCCATTTATAAGTTGGGGTAAGACCATATTGGTTGAATGGCTGTTGAAAGGCACCCTTGCTCTGGTTGGAATAGGTAAAACCCAAAGGCACGCTCCATCCGTACAGATCGATGTTCAAATTACCGGAAACGAAAAAATTGTAAGGCGACCTCCGATCGGTTATACCCGATGCAAAATAAGCGATCTGATTGGTTGAAACCCCACCCGAAATGGTCAATGGCTTCGATTTGCCGATGGCATCGAATTTCTGGGCATACAGGCATAATGGTGCCTGGATCAAAAGGGCACAGTAAAGAATCGAGAAAAAAATAGGTTTGAGCAGCGTTTTCTTCAATTGTATTACGAAAGGGATTTAGCCTAACGACTACAGGTTAAAATAACAGTGCCAAGTAAATATAAATTATTAAAACATTGAATATTAGAAACTTAATAAAAAGAACATATCAAATAATTGCTTTATCGAGTAATTATTTACCCAACATGAAGACAAAATTCCCCGATGAGGAATTTCAATATTGGTTCTTTAGCATGGAAGATCTTAAACTGGAACTAATACAATTTTGGTAGTATTTTTTTTATTAGAAAAACAGTCAAAACCACACTAAAAACAAAATAGCCAATAATTATAAATTTATCGGAGATAGATATTCCTTTACAAGAATAAAAATTTGCACCCCACATTAAAAGAAAGAATATACTTAGACAATTGAATATCGACAATTTTAACAACCAATTATGAAAGGAGTGTCTATTTTGCCTCAAACTTATAAAGCTAACCACAGTAAGATTTAAACAAATCTCGACCATTGAAAAAACAATTCCAAACAAATGACCACATCCTGTATATCTCGGATACAGGGATACCAGATATATAAAATGTATTGAAAACAAAATACTTAATATAATCATCACTCTTAGCGAGGTCAATAAAATCTTTCTCAATAAGGTTTCTTTCCTCACAAAAAAAGTCAACAGGTAAATCAGAGAAACAATACCTAAACCCTTAAGATTGTCCTCCCAACTTAAAAAATCAACCATTACGCATTATTTAAATGAAATTTTAAATCCATTAGTTTTGAAAGAATCTGACCGATTATTTTTCATTTTAATCGAAACTTCTAATGATCCTACCACATCTTTTCTTCCGTCCATTAATATGTATTTTTGAGTTAGCGCAAGGGCTTTTTTTGCTATAGCACTATAATCTGTTAGCCATTTGGCATCAGCCATTGCAATCAACATATATGACTTTGCATAAAAAATAGGAATATAAACTTCTTGAGCACCGAGTTTCTTTGCTATTTCATAATCAATTATTCCTTTTAGTGAGGCCCTCTCTGATTTTGCAAAATCAATCATTTTATTGAAAACATTTAAATCTAACTTTGATTCGTCTAGATTATATTTTTTAGCAATTATCCAGGATAGATTTTTAACATAACTTAAGTACCAATCAGGGCGCATATAAATCAAATCTGGGTATCCTCCATCGGAAATAAAATGATTAAATGTAAAAAAGTCTCTACCATACATCCTAAATTTATCTGTTGGTTTTATTAAATAAACATCACGCATTACCTGCTCTATTGTTTTATTGTGTAAGTGTCGTTTCTGTAAACTTTCATCTGTTAGAAATTGTAGACCGTATTTCTTTGTGTAGTAATTGAAGTACTGAATCCACGGCTCAACTCTTTTTGCTATACCTAATGCTCCCTTACCTTTCCAACTATCAATAGCTAAATTAACAACAGTGGAGTCTGCATCTTTTAATTCATAACTATCAATATCATTAGGTTTGATATTATCGAATTTAGTATGTGCATACGTATCGCCATACCTATGCAAAAGCTCTCCTATTTCTTTGACATTGCCGTTGGGGGTATATAGAATTTTTAACGCTGTTATGAATTCCTCGACCCCATGAAAACCGCCTGTTAAAGAATGTGTTTGTTGTTGTACAATGGGATAAATCCAAGTCTGATTCAAGTCGTAATCCAATGAACTATGAACTCTTGTATCAGGAGCTTCGGTAGCTGTAGCTAATTCTTTGGCTTTATCTTTACTCATTCCCAACATTAGTGAAACCAAGTACACCGTAGAATAGTGTCCATCGGTTTCATAAGCCCCCTCATCATCCCCTTCAAACGGTCTAAAAATCAAATCTGGGTTGCGCATGTACTTCCACTGGCTGTACCAAAGCTCGGTGCCGCCATTGTAGTCCATCAGGTTCTGGGTTTGGCCCTGCTTAAAACCGGGATTGTCCCAGGTGTGCTGTAGCATGAAGGCTCCGTGCCCCAGCTCATGCGCTACCGTACGTTCCAAGTCGCCCTTGCTGGTGGCTACAAAGCCCACCTGTCCGCCACGTACCATATATCCTGCGCTGCCGTCGCTCAGGCTATTCACCAGAAAGATGTAATAGGTGCCATTTTCCAGCTTGTGGCTTTGGCGATAGGCTTTGATCAGGGCCTTCTGTCCGTCGGTGTAGGCGCTCATCACATTGCTGTTGGCCGTTTCCAAGTCATTGAAGGCGGTATTCTGGGCATCGAAACTTTCGGCAACCTCTACCTGCCATTCCACCACCGCCTGACTGTATATCCTGTTCAGGCGCTGTTGTGTGGATGAGGCACTCAGCAATCTTCCATTGCCGTTTACCGGTACCAGGACCACCTTCTTGCTGATCTTGCCAAATGCACTGATGTTCAGCTTGCCGATGTTTGCTCCTCCCTTGGCGGCATCGGGGTGGTAGGCGTAAATCTCCTTATCGTTGTTCGGCAGGGCGCCTATGATGTTGATGGTATAGATACCGTCTTTCTGCGTTGCACTCAGTTTCTCGCCACTAGCGGTCTTGAACTCCAGTCTATCGGCCGATAGGTTTTTGTCGGTAATCGTGATCTTGGCCTGTATCTCTTCTGCCTGCTGACTCTCTACCGATTTTTGGGATACGTAATATTTGGGCTTGCCCTTGCCCTCATCGCTCAGGGTCTGGTAGCTGGAGGCGTAACTCGCATTCCCGCCCAGTTCTGGCTGATAGGCATCCAAGCCATACTTTTGGTTGGGCGCAAGGAAATCTACCCTGGCCTTGTCGGTGTTCACGGCATAGCTGGTGCTGCTGCCCCCGGCCAAAAGTTCTTTGGGCGGGATCTTGCCCAGATGCTTGACCGCGCCGTCCTTGTCCACACTGAAGGTCTCGTCGTTCTTGTCCTGGAATACCAAGGGCGGTTGCCCTTCCTTAAGCTTGATGGTGATCTCCTTTGGGGTACCCCCATCAACCGAGGCACTGAACTTCACCGTCTTGGCCTTGGCATCGTAAACCGGCAGTGGCCCCGGCCAAACCATGGCCGCATCTACTATGGTGGGCAGGCCCTTTGCCGAAACGGCATCCACGTTCCCATCGGCATCTGGCTTTACCGTGATGCTCGCAATCACCTGGTCGATCGATTCTTCCAGCGTTTGACGCGCAAAGACCACTTTTCCATCGGTCAGCTTAAGATTGATGTTCACCCTGATGTCCCTGAACTCCACCTTGAAGCTCAGGGCGTTCAGAAAGGGTACGCCAACGGTTCCCGTTCCGCTGAACTTGCCGTTAGAGCCGCTGGCCTCGGTAACCACTACGGGAAACTTGCCAGCGAAGAAGATCATGTTCCTAGACAATGCGGGAAGGGGCTCGCCCTTTTCCTCTGCAGAAAGCGTTTCCACCTTGCCGCATACAAAGTCGCCCTTCGAGAGGGTCTCATCCGGTACATCGAAGGTCTGCAGCTCCGAATAGTCGCCATAACCATAGCTGCATTGCGCCTTTACCTGAAACTCATATTTGGTAGAGGAGCGCAGTCCTTGGATCAGGTAGCTTGGGGTAAGCACCTCCTGCTCGAACCATTGTGCACCGGGCTTGTTCAATTCGCGGTAGCGGATGCTAAAGGCCTGCTGTAGGGGATCGGCATTCCAGCTCACCCTGATCGAGGTCATCCCCGATAGTTCGGCGAGGATATTGGTGGGGCTGGCGCACTTGTCGCCATAGGTAAACTTCACTACCTCGCTGTTGCCATTGTTGATAAAGAGGTCCCTGCCCTCGGCCTCTACGGCCTGCACCTGTACGGCATAACTGTTGCCGGGCGTGAGGGGGGGCTCGGTCAGTCCATAAACCAGTACGGTCTGGTCCGTATAGGTTTCGTAGAGTGGCTTGGAGGTTCTTATGGCATCGTTCGGGTCGCGGTTGGCGGGAACGATCTCCACCAGCCTGAACTTATAGGCAATGTTGTAGGCGGAGTTGATGGAGCCGGTGCTTCTCGGTGTCCATTGAAAGACGACATTTTGGGGGTCCAAGGGGTTAACCTTGCTCTGGTTTAGGGGCTGGTTGATGATGGGCGGATAGGCCAGAAATATGGAGACCACCGAAAGTGCGGAATTGGACACCAGGCTCTTGCGGTAATAATCGATCACCTCTACCGTAAAACGATAGATGCCCTCGGGCAGCTTGCCCCCGCTACGGGCAAATTCGCTCTGGCTCAGTCCTTGGAACACGAGGTTCTGTGGATTGAGGTAGGGCTCAAGGTCTGCTCCGCTGATCACGCTCAGCTCGCCCCCGTTCAACAGGATGGCGGGTACACTGAAATCGTTCTTGCTCTGTATGGTGATGCCGAAGCCTTCGATCTTGATGCGGAGCCGGCAGGCATAATTGGTCTTGGTTAAATCTTTTAGGAACAGGTTCACCTGCAACTTGGTAGATCCCGATGCTGCATAGTCGCTCAGGTAGGAGCTGTAAGGCGGGTTCACTTGGGTATTGGCGAGCACGGGCGAAACCTGTTGGGCCGTAGTTCTGCTGGCAAAGCCAAAGGTTAAGGCAATCAGCAACAAAATTGCTGAAATACAATTGCAGCCAAATCGAGATGTGGAAACTTGCGTATCTGATATCTTTTCTAGCAAAAAAACACCAAATCGACTCCAGAAAAAGAAATGTTTGAGTGGCGTTTTTTTCAAATGATTTAAGCTAGCGTTTCAACCCAGCCGCTTCATTAAAAAATAATGCCAAATAGTTAAAAAACCTACTATGTATTGAATATCAAGCGCTTACAAATTACGACAGATGATTTTAAAATGAAGCTTAAGAAACCAATTCCCCACTATGCAGATAAAGTTTCCCAATCTAAAAAAAATTTCGCCATCGGTTTTTAGGATTATTTAAAAATAACCTTTTTAACAAATAGCCCCACACGCTTCGTACTGCAAAACGGGAAAGCAAATTCTAAAATTAGAAGATACTGTATTCCCATCTCACCCAAACTTGCTACTGCTGATTGGCAAATGCTTTATATCAAAACATGTAACATAATCATTTAGCCGCCGATGACGAATTTTTTCAGTTAAATTGTTGGATGTAATCAGGATGAGCACAAATGTAATAAAAAAAAATAAAACTAAACAAATACGTTTAGATATTTGTTCTCAATTCTCTCGAGTTTGCAATATGGATGATATCGATCTTTTTAAAAAAAACCTTGGGAAACGCATCGCACAACTACGCGAAGAAAGAGGCTTAACGCAACCCAATTTAGGCGCATTGATTAACAAAGATTTTCAAAGCATTAGCAGAATAGAAAATGGTCATGTAAATGCATCTGGCTACATTTTAAAACAGATTGCTGATGCATTGAAAGTATCCATGAATGATCTATTTGATTTTGATTCTACAATTGATTAAACATTCCAATCACTTTTCTATTACCTTTATATATGAACCATTCTGATCAATTCCCTGTGTTGGATAAATGCACCTATCTTAACACAGCATATTCAGGCTTGTTATCCGTAAACATTGCTGAATGGAGACGCAAACACGACGAAGAATTTATAAATCTGGGTAGTGAGTTCCGTCTAAATCCATCCCTATTTTTGCGAAATGTAAGGGAAAACTTAGCCAGTTTATTTAATGGCAAACCTGAAAACACCTTTCTCGTTCCGAATTTTTCTTTCGGTTTAAACACTTTTTTAAACGGTTTGGAAGGTCATCATAAATTCTTGCTACTTAGCGGGGATTACCCTTCAATTAATTACCCAATATTAAGCAGAGGCTTTGATTGTGAGCAAGTAGAAATCGGAACAGATCTGGAAGAAAGAATTTTAGAAAAGATTAAAATTTGGAAACCTACGGTATTTGCCTTCAGTTTAGTTCAATACATCAGCGGGATAAAGCTAAATGAGTTATTTCTAACAAAACTTAAACAAGAATTTCCAGATTTATTATTGATAGCAGATTGTACCCAGTTTTGTGGAACAGCTACATTCGATTTTGAACATTCGGCAATAGATGTAGCGATTTCTAGCGGGTATAAATGGATGCTTGCCGGTTATGGCAATGGCTTTGTCTTTTTAAAAGACCAAGCAAAAAATCTCATTTACAAGGATAGAAAAACAAAAAGTTTACCAAGCGAACCATTTTTGAATGGAAAAGATCATTTACTCATGTGCTTCGAGCCGGGCCATTTAGACACACTCAATTTTGGCACCTTAAATCAGGCGATCAATCATTTAAAGACCATTGGATTAGCCGTTATTGAGCAAGAAACTCAAAACTTAACAGAAAAGGCAAAAGATGCCTTCGCCGAACGCGGATTGTTAGGTAAGGATGTGTTGGAGAGAAAAGATCATTCCACCATATTGAGTTTATCTTTAAGTCCGGAACAGGTAAAGAAAATTCAAGAGGCAAATATTATTTGTTCTGCCAGAGGGGCAGGAACCCGTTTTTCTTTCCATTATTACAACACAGAAAACGACTTAAATACACTTCTTGAAGTGTTAGATCATAAGTAAATAATAATTACCCTTTAACTACAACACAGGACATTAAATAGAAAATTGGCTAGTAAGTTGACATGAGCCAATTCCAGTGTCATATCTTATTCATTGCCCTTAAAAACGTTAATTACGCTGGTTTTCCATTGTATGTAACCCAAATTGCCACAAACTGTAGCAACTTGTTCCTCTATTGCCTTCGGAACATCATTAACCACTCTCCATCTTATTTTATATTTGGAATTATAGCTAAGGTAAATTACCACATCGTCATCCCTCCTACCTTCAGTTTCTAAAAACTTTAACGATTTATCTTTTAGGTCCTGTGCGGCCTGTTTCAATCTTTCGTTCATAATCTTGCCCAAAGAAGATTCAGGGCGGAAATCGGTATCAAATATTGCTAAAACTGTAACTGTCATAAAAAAACGCGCTTTCGTCTTCAAAAAAAAGAAGTAAAATACTTCTTTATAAAGCACAAATTTATACTAATTATTTTAGCAAACAAATCCAAGATATAATATTTAGGTAAAATATAGCATTCTCAAATCCTGTGAGAAAAAAAAAAGCCCCGACTGAATAGTCGAGGCTTTTGCTGTTATGGAATAACGATCTGCTAAAGCGCAGCGCGTAATCCAAATTCGGAAAGGGCAAAAGTATATTCTGCTAGGGTAACATTAGCAGCGTCTTGTGCAACAATGATAATGCTTGTCCCTCTTGATTGAGAAACAACACCATTACTTGCCGTAAAAAGACCTTTACCAATTTGGCTTAAACTAAATGTATAGGTAAGTCCCCAAATTGTATTAGAAGAGTTTCCGTAAGCACCAATAGCACTCACAACTGGAGCACCTGCAACTGGTGTTGGCGTTGCCGCCAATGAAACATTAGTTGCTGTAAAAAGTGGTGTTCTTACAGAAGAAGAAACTGCAGTAGGACTAGTTTGTGTATTACTTAAATAATAAACAGTCAGTTTTGGGATAACTTTCGAAGGAAAAAGTTTTTCACCCACGATATAATTAAGTGTTACTGTACTGGTTGCCACTGTACCAGTAGTAGAAATGGCATTGCCTTTTGCTAATTCAATTGTTGTAGCACCTGTCCCAGCAACTTCTACTTCAGCATTAGGGTCTTTCTTACAAGCGCTCATCGAAATAATGATGACACTAGCAATAACCGTAATTTTTGATATGATATTTTTCATTTTTTTCAATTTATTATGATAAAGGACTAGTTGAAATTGTAACGAATGCCAAACTGCATAAAGTAAGTTGAACTAATCGTTTGAGAAGTACCAAATGTTTCTCTCACAATATCTCCCTGTGCATTCGCCAATCTAAAGGTTGGTTTTGTGAATGAATTGATTGAAGAAACATTCTGAGGAACTAGGATTGCTGAGTTATTTACAAAATTCACATTACCCCATTTACGATTCAATAAGTTACCTACGTTAAAGATATCAACGGTAAATTGGAAAGAGTTTTTAGTTTTACCATAGTTTCTGAAAACTTCCTGAGTTAACCTCAAATCAAATTGATTTCTCCAAGGGGAAGTAGCCGCATTACGTTCAGCATACTGACCCTTATGCTCGCTTAAATATTTATCATTGTTGATGTAATTCATGAAAATATCACTCTGTTCTTGAGCGGTGTAAGCTCTAGCATAACCATTTGTTCCTGTTGGGATGTTAACGAAATTAATTTCCGATGCATCACGTGGAATATATATCAGGTCATTAGTCTGTCCATCACGGTTGAAGTCTGCACTATAACTATAAGAGAATCTTCCTTGCTGTGAACCTGAATAAAATAATGAGAATGATGTAGCTAAGTTTTGAAGATATTCTTTTTTATAAGAAATATTTGCCACAACACGATCAGGGTTTAAGTTACTTGAATAACTTAATGTTGGATTGTTTGCATTTGTTGAAGTAAAAGGAAGAGACCACAAGTTCAGCAATTGGTCACCACTTCCGTCACCATAGTTGCGTTGATCTGAACGTGTATAGGCAATCATAGCAGATAAGCCATTTGAAAAGTTTTTGGTTAACTGCGCAGTTGCTTGCCAGTTATAACCACCTTTAGCGTTACTCATTTCGATTACGTTAAGGGCAGAAGTTCCTGTAGCACTTGGTAAACCTGCACTCGTAATGTTAACTACTTGTCTTGATGTTACCGAACTACCATAAAATGGTCTGTTGTCCGGATAGCCAGCGATGTTTAAATTTGTTGGATTTTGTAAGTTAACGTTCTTTGCAACAGCAACATACAAATCTTTACCATAAATACCCTCTAATGTTCCAATGATACCACCTGGTAATTTTACATCAACAGCAAAACTCGATTTCCAAGTTTGTGGGAATTTTAAATCTGGTGATAAAGCACTAATTGTTCCTGGAATACTTGATCCAGCCGCTGGAGCAGCAGTAGTTAAGTTCGGAGCAATACTTGGATTGAATAGCGGTGTTGAAGCGCCAGAATAAACTTGAGTATATTGTAACAAACCAGCATCTCCTGATTGAGCAACAATCCATACAAATGGAACACGACCTGTAAAAATACCTGTACCACCGCGTACTTGTAATGAACGATCTCCCAATACATCCCAGTTAAATCCGAAACGTGGAGAATAGGTAATTTTGTTTCCTGGTAAAACACCTGTATCAATTTTTCTGCCATCGGCAAAAGTTTGAGCTGCAACCAAAGGATGTGTTCTGATCTCAGAAACATCTGGATAAGTTGCTTGTTCTACACGTAAACCTGCGGTCAGTTTCAAACGATCTGTTACAGTAAATTCATCCTGTAAATAAGCAGAATATTGAGCGAATTTAAAGCTTGGGTAAGCTTGAGAACCATCAGCAGTTAGCGGATAAGTAACTGAATACTGGAGCGGTCTTGCATTGTTGTAAAAATCAGCATAAGAAGCAAAAGTATAAAAACCTGTACCAAAACGCTGGAAACCATTCTTAGTAGTACTATATTCTGCCTGAACGCCTAAAGTAATGTTGTGTTTACCCAAAGCTAAACTTAAATCATCACTATAGGTATAACCTTTAACGTCTCTTAAGTTACCGTAAGTAAATGGCTCATAACCAAAAGTAGTTAAAACATTCCCTGCTGATGATGCAGACTGTGTATTGTTTAAGATATCTACCAATGGGAATGGAGAACTGTCCGAAGTTCTAGGATCGTTCTGGTGAGAATACGTTGCACGTAAAACGTTTGTAAGTTTACTTCCAAAATTCGAGTTTAACTCAGCAACTGCAGAATATAAATTGGCTGCCTGATAATAATTTGAGTTCGAAAAGTTCAAACCAGCGTTTGTATTCGTTCCCGATCTGTTGTTACCATAACCTAAGTTACCCGTAACACCCGAACCCGAAACTGATGTAGATGCAGAACTAGGACTGGTACTTTCTACTTGGTTGTATCGAACGCTTAGGCGATGACTTTTAGTGATATTCCAATCTAAACGTGCAAAGAACTTCTCATTGTCGCTGATGTTTGAATAACCTTGGTAAACACCAGGATCATAGCCGTATTTAGAAATTAAATAAGACTTTAACGCATCCAAATCCGAAGCAGTTGCAGGTGCTACAGTAGTCAAGCTACCGAAAGGCTGACCTGGAGTAGCGGCAATTCTATTATTTCCTGGCTCAATCGTATGTTTCTTTTCGTAATTAGCGAAGAAGAATAATTTATCCTTTATAATTGGACCGCCTAAACTGAAACCATAGTTTTTCTCATCTAACTTTTGTAAAGACGGAATTCTGTAACTTTCGCCGATTCTTTTTCCTTGGTTTTCTTCACCACGCATAGTGTAGAAAGCATTTCCTTGAAAATTATTTGATCCTGAACGCGTAACTGCAGTAACTGAACCACCAGTGAAACCCGATTGACGAACATCGTAAGGGGTAACATTAATCGAAATCTGCTCCAACGCGTCAATTGAAATTGGAGAACCACCAGCAGGAATGTTCTGTCCAATACCGAACTGATTGTTAAAGTTAGCACCATCCACCGTAAAGTTGTTAGAACGGAAGTTACCACCACCAATTGAAGTACCATTTGCTTGTGGCGTTAAACGAGTTAAATCGTTAACACTCCGAGATATTGAAGGTAAATTCTGGATTTCAGCTCTAGTAATAACAGTATTTGCACCTGTTTTATTAGCGTTCATAATCGAACCAGCTCTTTGCCCTACAACCTTTACTTCAGTTAAAGTAGCGCTGTTATCAACCAAAATCAAATTTAATGTATATGGCTCACCTAATTTTAAATAAACCTCAGTCAATTTTTCAGGTCTGTAACCCACAAAACTTACTTCAATCGTGTAAGGCCCACCAACACGCATACCACCAATGGTAAAACGTCCGTCGTTGTTTGTAGATACACTATAAACTGTTCCTGTTGGAGTGTGTGTAGCCTTAACACTTGCACCAGGTAAGGTGCCTTTGGCATCCTTAATAGTTCCAGTCATTGATGATGTAGTTACCTGCGCATTTGCACTTAAGGTAATGCCCACAAAAGCCACAATAACAAGCACTAATCTTAAAAGTAAAGATTTCTTCATACTTTGTTTTTTAATTGTTTTTTGTTGTTAAATAAAATACTAGGTGATTTTATGCCGCAAATGTAATTAATAATCTTTAACACATTTAACATTCAATGTTAAATTATCGTTAACTCCTACAAAACTTTTCAACAATTAACATGCTAAATAGCCCATCTAAGTTTCAGTTTATCAATGCATTGTCATTTCAAATAAATAATTACTAAGAAATACCCCAAATCGCTAAAATTAATATACAGATAGGAGCCTAAAAATAGAATTTTAGTAAAACCAAGTGATAACGAATAACGATTCTATCAAATAAATAAATAAAAGGATTAACCTGATTAAACTTAACATTAAATTCATCTTAACAATCAATAATGTTCGCCTATCCGAAAGAAATTTTGAAAAAACTCGCGTTATCAAACTTTTGTTTTTCGTTTTATGCCCTATTCACCGCAAGAAATCATCTAAATATTTAAAGCCTAACATTTATATATGATTGCTTTGTAAATTTATAACCTATAAATAGCGAATCGAATAAGAACAATGCACCGTTTAACATTTTTTTTTTAGTTTTGGGGATTATAAGAACTGAAGTTTTCAAATGTAATGCTTCTTTGATTTACAAGAGTGAGGGAAATCTTTTCGATGAACCTTTTCCCAGCTGGTAGATTACAATAGATACAAAACAATTAAAAGAAATCTCTTTAAAATAGATATGAACTACGACGTTATTGTTTTAGGCAGCGGCCCAGGAGGTTATGTAGCTGCGATCAGAGCTTCTCAATTAGGACTAAAAGTTGCAATTGTGGAGCGAGAATCATTAGGCGGAATTTGTTTAAACTGGGGATGTATCCCTACAAAAGCACTTTTAAAAAGCGCTCAAGTTTTCGAATACATCAATCACGCAGCTGATTACGGCATCACAACAGCGGGAGCCACAGCTGATTTTGCAGCGGTAGTAAAACGTAGCCGCGGTGTTGCAGATGGAATGAGTAAAGGCGTTCAGTTTTTAATGAAGAAAAATAAAATTGACGTAATTATGGGAACTGGTAAGGTTAAACCAGGGAACAAATTGGACGTTAAAGGTGCAGACGGTTCTCAACAAGAACTATCCGCTAAAAATATCATTATTGCAACAGGCGCAAGATCGAGAGAATTGCCTAACCTAAAACAAGATGGTAAAAAAATCATAGGCTACCGCCAGGCCATGGTGCTTCCAGAATTACCAAAAAGCATGGTTGTTGTGGGCTCTGGCGCTATTGGGGTTGAGTTTGCGTATTTCTATGCCACAATGGGAACGAAAGTAACCATTGTAGAATTTATGGATAATGTAGTACCTGTAGAGGATGAAGATGTTTCTAAACAATTGTTGCGCAGCCTTAAAAAAGTAGGCATCGATGTAATGACCTCAGCAAGTGTAGAATCAGTTGATACAAGTGGCACAGGCTGTAAGGTATCCGTAAAAACTGCTTCAGGTATGCAAACCATCGAAGCAGACATCGTTCTTTCTGCGGCTGGTATTGTAGCCAACATCGAAAATATTGGTTTAGAAGAAACCGGAATCAAAACCGAAAAAGGTAAAATCGTTACTGATGAATTCTACAACACCTCAGTAAAAGGCTATTACGCTATTGGTGATGTGGTAAGCGGACAAGCTTTGGCTCACGTGGCATCTGCCGAAGGTATTATTTGCGTAGAGAAAATTGCTGGTCAACATGCTGAACCATTGGATTATAACAACATACCAGGATGTACTTATTGCACACCAGAAATTGCATCTGTGGGTTACACAGAAAAAGCAGCTAAAGCGGCAGGATATGAATTAAAAATTGGTAAGTTCCCTTTTTCTGCATCCGGTAAAGCTAGTGCAGCTGGTGCAAAAGATGGCTTTGTTAAGCTAATCTTTGATGCGAAATATGGCGAGTTATTAGGTGCTCACATGATTGGCGCGAACGTAACGGAAATGATTGCAGAAATTGTGGTTGCTCGTAAATTAGAAACCACAGGACATGAAATGATTAAGTCCGTTCACCCTCACCCAACCATGAGCGAGGCCATTATGGAAGCAGCAGCTGATGCTTACGGAGAAGTAATCCACTTATAAAAGGCCAAAGGATTTTGGCTGAAAATCAATAACAGCTTAAACACCCGAGCAAAGCAAATTTTTGAAAACCCTTCAGCAAATGCTAAAGGGTTTTCTTATTTTTAATCAGTTTGCAATCCACTTTCAAAAATAACGGCACATGAACACCCAAAACTAAATACGAAATAGCATACACTTAAATCCATGCTCAAACTTGATACTTATTACTTAATACTTGATATGCCTTACCTGATATTCAATACGTGATACCAAATACTTAATACCCGATACTCAATACCCGATACTTGATACCTGATACTCAATACTTGATACCTGATACTCAATACTTGATACCTGATACTCGATACTTAATACTTGATACCTGATACTCAATACTTGATACCTGATACTCGATACTCGATACTTGATACCCGATACTCAATACTTAATACTCTTTACTCAATACCTAATCCCAACCAATCCCCACCCAGCAAAATGAAACTCCACACCATAAATACAGGCCTATTTAAATTAGACGGCGGTGCCATGTTCGGCGTTGTACCCAAAACCATTTGGCAAAAAACTAACCCAGCAGATTCTA
The DNA here is from genome assembly GCF_003173595.1 of Pedobacter yonginensis. Taxonomy (GTDB): domain Bacteria; phylum Bacteroidota; class Bacteroidia; order Sphingobacteriales; family Sphingobacteriaceae; genus Pedobacter; species Pedobacter yonginense. The sequence goes on along the minus strand of NZ_QGNZ01000001.1, from coordinate 461,473 downwards.
ATAACCTCTGTACATGGGCAATGCGCTGTCTTCTAATCGAAGAAGGAGATCAGCTTACTTTGATAGATACCGGTATCGGCAATAAACAAGATGAAAAATTTTTCAGTCATTATTATTTGCATGGCGATGATACTATCGACAAATCTTTAGCCCAATTGGGATTCAGCAGGGCCGACATAACCGACGTTTTTTTAACCCACTTACACTTTGATCATGTGGGCGGAGCAGTAATTCGTGATGCGGAAAAGCTACTGCCAGCTTTTAAAAACGCAACCTATTGGAGCAACGAGAAACACTGGCAGTGGGCAGTAGAACCAAATGCCAGAGAAAAAGCCTCCTTTTTAAAAGAAAACATATTACCCATCCAAGAAAGTGGACAACTTAAGTTTGTAGAAGAAAAAGAAAATATCGAATGGCGTAAAAACATCAACATTTGCTTTGCCTATGGCCATACAGACGCTATGATGCTTCCGAAGATTAAATATAAAAACCATACAATTGTTTACATGGCTGATCTCCTACCCTCTGTTGGTCATTTGCCACTTCCATATGTAATGGCTTACGACATGTTTCCTTTAACCACTCTGACTGAAAAGCAAGCCTTTTTGGAAGAAGCAGTAAACCAAAACTACGTGCTTTATCTAGAACACGATCCTGTACATGAGTGTTGCACTTTGCAAAGAACTGAAAAAGGAATTCGTGTGGCGGAAACTTTTAACTTAAGCGACCTCTAATGATTCGCAGAGCGGAACCCAAAGATTATAAAACTGTTGTGCCACTTATAATCCAGGCGATGGGCGAATTGGCAAACAAATTTAGTAATACCAGCAATAGTGTTCAAACGATAGCACTTTTCGAATACTTTTTTAAGCAAAAAGATAATCAATACAGTTTTGAAAACACCTTAGTATATGAAGAAAACGGAAAGGTGCTGGGCTCGCTGAATGCTTATGACGGTGCAAAACTATTGAAACTACGCCAAAATTTTTTCGATTACCTGTTCATTCATAATGGAGTTGAAAATTTAACACCAGAAGCCGAAACTGAAAGTGGAGAATTTTATTTAGATACGATCAGTGTTCACCACAAGGCACAAGGCAAAGGTATTGGAAAACAATTGATAGATGCCGGAATAGATTGGGCCATTCAGCTTGGCCATAAGAAAGTCGGATTATTGGTAGAGACAAATAATAATCGGGCTTTGAAACTATACCAAGATAAAAACTTTGAAATTCAGCATACAAAAAAATTCTTTGGAGGCTTATATTACCACATGGTTTACAACTTATAAGATGATTACATCGCCTGTAGCAATTTATTTTCGCTTTTATTTGTATTTAATCTAAATAATAGCAATTTTTGCATCGATGGAAAAAGCCTGTATAGACATTAACGAACTGATTAACGTTTTCTCAACAGATCGGGGCTCAGTTTATCAATCTGATAAACTGAATTGTTTCTATGTTGATTTTGGCGGAAAGTTCGCGCGCTACAACTGCTTATCCTTACAAAAGTTAAAAAACATTGTAGAGGGAATTGATGTAGAAGCCTTGCTTTTAAACACCAATAAAGCTGATTTCGAGTTGATTACCTTCAACGGTTGCGATCACATCTATCTATTAAGTGCCCTAGAAATTGTTTCGCTAAAAGAATTGCTTCAAGGGGCATTTACCATGTTTAAACTTAATCATTTAATTAGCGACTGTCTTTACAGGTTAACAGTTTAAGAGGGAATAAATTAAATCAATTATCCCTAACGCTTTGCAATCTTATTTAAACTCATTACAAATACTTACATCACAGCAATTTAGACTAATTTCATATTGCAAATAGTTCACACAATCGAGGCATTTAGCTGTTAGATTTGTACGGTTACTAATTACAGAAATATGAAAGATCTAATGCGCATAAAATGTTTAATATCACAAGATATTGAGGCACTTTTAAATCAGCAAATCAAAAAAGAGGCACACTCCTCTTCACTATACTTAGCCATGTCGTCATGGTGCGATCAAAATGGTTTCGATTATTCAGCAGATTATTTTGCAAAACAATCTGAAGAAGAAAGAGCTCATCAACTAAAATTATTTAAGTATGTGTTAGATATGGGTGGTAATGCCATCTCTCCTGAAGTAACAGGTATCAAAACTGATTTTGCGGGGTTTAGAGAAGTTTTCGAAGATGCCCTTGAAGCCGAAATTGCAATCACACAAAGTTTTAAAAACATTGCTTCGAGATGCCATAAAGAACAGGATTTTGTAACGATGGAATTTTTGAACTGGTTCTTGAAAGAGCAACGTGAAGAAGAGTACAAAGCTCGCAGAGCCTTAGAATTATTTGAGGTAATTGGAGAAGAGGGAACTGGAAGATGGGAAATTGATAAACATGTGAATAAAATCACCTATTCAGAACAATAAATAACAAAACATATCTTCAGAAGCTATCTTAAATAAAATTAAGGTAGCTTTTTTTTTGTTTTAGGATTAATAGTAACAAAAAAGCTCCCTAAGTTACCTTCGGAAGCTTGATTTAGTTTAGTTTGTTTGGTTTATGTTGATTATGAATATCCTTTTTTGAGTGTTTTTATAAAAAAAGCGCCGTTACCAGCGCTTTTTTTAAACCAAATATATAATAATAATTAACGAGCATTACAAAAGTACAAATTTCTTCCATATTTACAAGAATTTTTATAAAAAAAATTAAAATAATTAATATAAATCTACAGAATACAACTAAAATACAACATAAAAACAGAATAAAACATAAATAACAACCATAAAATTGATTTACTTTAAAGTATAACGACCAAAAACCGACAAATAAAGAATAAAATTCATTTTTTAAACGGTATTTGTTGATATTAACCCGTAAAACCCAAATAATTTGCTTTTTTAACTATTTATTCAGTAAAAATTATAAAATATTTATGGATTATTTAATTAGTAAGTATTATAATCGTAAACTTCCTTACATAACAATGAATTGTAAAAGCTTGAATATTCCCAACGAAATTCTTTATTCAAAAATTATTTTGCAATTTAAACCCCATATTCCTCCCTACTCGTCACATCAACACCGGCAGCTTAAGTAGCTAATTTAAATGCCGGTTGACTTCTAATTATTTTTAAAGTAGAACTAGACAAATAAAATGAAATACTCAAACAGCATCTTATCTGTAGCCTTCCTTTTTGCAGGCTTAACAGGTTGCAAACGACAAGAACAACACGCTCCTCTAGGGGCTGTACTCCCTGAAACTGTGAAATCTCATCTAGCAGTTTTAGCCAATGATAGTTTGCAGGGACGAAGACCATTTACAGTTGGCGAAACAAAAACAGTGGATTACCTCTCAACACAATTTAAAAAAATGGGTATTGCCCCTGGCAACGGAGATAGTTATGTGCAGAAAGTACCCATGGTTGAAATCACTTCCACCCCATCTGCAACAATGGAAATTAGCGACGGAAAGCAAACAACCAGCTTAAAAGCCGTGGAAGACTTTGTAGCCTTTACAAGAAGGGAACAAGACACTCTTCAACTCAAAAATTCGCCGTTAGTGTTTGGAGGTTATGGCGTGGTTGCACCAGAATACAAATGGAACGACTATAAAAATTTGGATGTTAAGGGGAAAACAGTAATTGTCTTGGTAAACGACCCAGGCTTTAAATCAAATGAAAAAGGATTTTTTAGAGGTGATACCATGACCTACTATGGCCGTTGGACATACAAATTTGAAGAAGCAGCGAGGCAAGGTGCAGCAGGAGTGATTATAGTTCATCAAACAGAGCCAGCAAGTTACGATTGGTCTGTAATTAAAAACAGCAACACTGGCGCCAAACTGTATTTGCAAGAGAAAGATAAACACATGTCTCGATGTAAGATTGAAGGCTGGATGACTGAACAAGCAGCCACCAAATTATTAAATCAGGCCGGAATCAAAGGAGATATTCGTGCTTACGCCAGAAAAAAAGACTTCAAAGCCGTTCCACTAAACAGAAATGTCTCGGTAAGCCTTACAAACAAGCTCAAATATGCGACTTCGCAAAACGTAATTGCAAAAATTAAAGGTACTGAAAGACCAGATGAGTATGTGATTTATACCGCACATTGGGATCATTTTGGCATAGGTCCGAAAATTAATGGCGATTCTATTTATAATGGTGCGGTTGACAATGCTAGCGGTGTGGCTGCTATGCTGGGTGTTGCCCAAGCCTTTCAAAATGCCAAAGAAAAACCAGAACGTTCTATCATTTTTCTAGCCGTAACCGGTGAAGAACAGGGTTTACTTGGCTCAGAATATTACGGCTCCAACCCAGTTTATCCATTGAACAAAACCGTAGCCAACTTAAACATGGACGCCTTGGGTTTTTACGGCAAAACAAAAGACGTTTCCATTAAAGGATTAGGACAAAATGAAGTTGAAGACTACGTAGTTAAAGAACTTGAACAAAACCAAATGACTGCCGTTGGCGATCAAAGACCAGGCGCTGGAAGCTATTATCGTTCAGATCATTTTAATTTTGCGAAGGTAGGTGTGCCTGCAATCGACATTGTAAACGGTGTTGAAAGCATTGAAAAAGGGGCCGATTATGGTAAGGCACAAAAGAAGGATTACAATGAAAAACATTATCATCAGCCATCAGACGAATATAGTGAGAAAATGAATGTGGATGGATTTGTTCAGATTGCGAATATCCTGTTCAATGTTGGTTTTAAAATCAGCAACGAAACCACATTCCCACAATGGAAAAAAGGATCAGAATTTAAAGGTGTAAGAGAACAATCTATGAAGAAATAAGTATTTGTTAGAACTTTCTTTATCGGCATCTACCCGATCAAAATCAGTTACCAAAACTATACAAGGACAATTAATCACCAAGCTTTTTCAGTAATTTAACCATGGATCCGTTCAAACAATCTAACAATTTTTCCTAAATTTGCGGCTTTTACAAATAACAATATGATTAAGAGACAGCAAATTAAAGATTTATTAAAATCGACCGCATTTGACACAGAAGTAACGGTTATGGGATGGGTTAGAACTTTCCGTAATAATCAGTTTATCGCATTAAATGATGGATCTTGCATGGGCAATATCCAAGTTGTAGTTGATTTTAATAATTTACCAGAAGAGCTGTTAAAAAGAATAACCACTGGTGCAGCCATTTCTGCAACGGGTAAATTAATAGAATCTTTAGGTAAAGGTCAAAGTGTAGAAATTAAAGCAAGCCGTGTAGAAATATTAGGTGATAGTGATCCTGAAAAATTTCCATTGCAGCCTAAAAAGCACAGTTTGGAGTTTTTGCGTGAGATTGCCCATTTACGATTCCGCACCAATACTTTCAACGCTGTTTTTAAAGTACGCCATGCCCTGGCTTTCGCCATTCATCAATTTTATAACGAGCGTGGCTTTGTTTATATGCACACGCCTGTAATTACGGCTAGTGATGCTGAAGGCGCAGGAGAAATGTTTAAAGTAACCACTCTAGATTTTGACAACACGCCAAGAACTGAGGATGGTAAAGTAGATTTTTCAGAAGATTTCTTCGCCAGAGCGACTAACTTAACCGTATCTGGACAATTAGAAGGCGAATTGGCAGCAATGGCATTCGGTCAGATTTATACTTTCGGGCCAACTTTTAGAGCAGAAAATTCAAATACAACACGTCACTTAGCCGAGTTTTGGATGATTGAACCAGAGGTTGCCTTTGCCGATTTAGAAGACAACATGCAACTCGCTGAAGACATGATGAAGTATGTGATTAAATATGCTTTAGAAAACTGCAAGGATGAGCTTGAATTTTTAAATACCCGTTTGGCTGAAGAAGACAAGCAAAAACCTCAAAACGAACGAAGTGAGTTTGGATTGTTAGAGAAATTGGATTTCTGTTTAGCCAAGGATTTTGAACGATTAACCTATACGGAAGCGATTAGAATTTTAAAATCATCAAAGCCAAATCAGAAAAAACAATTTAAATATTTAATTGACGAATGGGGAGCGGATTTACAAAGTGAGCACGAGCGTTACCTCGTAGAAAAGCACTTTAAAAAACCAGTAATCTTAACTGATTATCCAGCTGATATTAAATCTTTCTACATGCGCCAGAACGAACCAGATGCAGAAGGCAGACAAACCGTTGCCGCTATGGATATATTGTTTCCGGGTATTGGAGAAATGATTGGTGGATCGCAACGCGAAGAACGTTTAGATCGCTTAACGAAACGTATGGAGGATATGAACATCCCTCAAGATGAACTTTGGTGGTATTTAGATACTCGTAGGTTTGGTTCGGCACCACACGCTGGTTTTGGCTTAGGTTTCGAACGCTTGGTGCTATTTGTAACTGGAATGACCAATATCCGTGATGTGATTGCTTTTCCAAGATTCCCTAAAAACGCAGAATTTTAATTAAAGCGACAATATTTATAACAATGAGCCATTCAGTTTTGAATGGCTCTTTTTATTTGTACAATGGTACGTGAAGACACGTACCATGGCGTTTAAATTGGTATTGAAAAGAGTTTTATAAGGTGGCGTCACCCGAAAATTATCTCAGGGTCTTAGCTTCTTTTAAAAGATATGTGTGTTGCCCAGAACTCACTCAGGGTTAAGTTTAAGTATTTTTAGCGTCCATCATCAGGCATGGTATCGCTATATGAATTGGCATGGGCATAATCAACTGCCGATACCTTATAATCTGTTGGAGCAAAACTTTTAGAACTGCTTAAGGCCATACCAAGCTCAAAACGAGTTGGATATGGGGTTTGCAACAAACTTCCTGCTGGTATGTACGGGAAACTTTCCAAATAACTCTGAATTACGCTTGGGCTAACTCTTCTGTTGATATACGCCCTACTCAATTGACTTGTTTCTCTCAATCCTGCCGCGCCTAAAAGTTCTACCGCACTCGCCACAGTTAAATTATGGAAGTTTTTAACGCGGACAGTTTTATCTTCTACAACTAAACCCTTCATTAAACTTTGATCTTGAGTAGCCACACCTGTTGGGCAAGTGTTGTTATTGCATTCCAGCGCTTGAATACAACCCAAGGCGAACATCATACCACGTGCCGCGTTACACATATCTGCGCCCAATGCAATGTTTTTAACCAAATCAAAGCCTGTGGCGACTTTTCCTGAAGCAATAATTTTGATGTGCTTTTTAAGATCAAAACCATTCAAAACATCATAAACAAAGGCAACTCCTTCTCGCAAAGGCATTCCAACCGAGTTCGAAAATTCCTGTGGTGCAGCTCCTGTTCCACCCTCTCCACCATCTACAGTTATAAAATCTGGATAAATCTTAGTCTCCACCATCGCCTTGCAAATGGCGTAGAATTCGCTTTTGCGGCCAATACAAAGTTTAAAACCTACCGGTTTTCCGCCAGATAAATCTCTCAATTTTTGAACAAATTCCAATAAACCAATAGGCGAATTGAATGCAGAATGCGAAGGTGGCGACAAAACATCTTTACCTTCTGGCACCAAACGAATGCGTGCCACCTCTGGTGTTACCTTCTTAGCTGGCAGCATACCACCATGACCTGGCTTTGCGCCTTGAGAAAGTTTGATTTCGATCATCTTTACTTGATCTGTCTTCGCCCTTTCAGCGTAGGCATCATAATTAAATGTTCCATCTTCATTTCGGCAACCAAAATATCCAGTACCAATTTGCCAAATTAAATCGCCCCCGGGCTGACGGTGATAATCGCTGATACCACCCTCACCTGTATTGTGCGCAAAGTTGCCCATTTTTGCGCCACCGTTTAAAGCTAGAATTGCATTCTGACTTAACGAGCCAAAACTCATGGCAGAAATGTTATAGATGCTGGCCGAATACGGCTTTTTGCAATCTGGCCCTCCAACTAAAACTCTAGGATCCAAGCTTAACTCGTGGTGTGAAATTGCTGCAATACTGTGACTTAACCACTCATATCCATTTTCGTACACATTAAGTTGGGTTCCAAACGGAATGGTATCGTTATCTTTTTTAGCGCGCTGATAAATCAAGGAGCGATTTAATCGATTATATGGCGTACCGTTGGTGTCGCTTTCTACAAAATATTGGTAAACCTTTGGACGAAGTTCTTCCATAAAATACCTCAATCGTCCGAAAACAGGATAATTTCTAACAATGCTGTGTTTCGGTTGATACAAATCGTGAACACCAAGAATCACAAATGGACCGGTAAAGAGAAATGTCCACCATAAAAATGGATGATAAAGGCCCAGCATAATGGTTAGGGCAACTAAAAAGGCGGCAATCGCAACGAAAGCTTTTCTCATATTTTTTAAATTACGTAATTAACTGCTTTTCAGATTGATATACATAATGAGCATATTGATAGATCAATCTTTATTACAAGTTTATTCTTCTGAACCCATCTTTTAAAAATTAATATTTTTGAGGCTCAGGTTATTTCTATTTTTATAATCATTCAAATCTAACGATAATACAGAGGCTGTACAATTATTCAACATATTTATAAACTTTATTATCGGGCTTCCTTTTAAACAACAGACACAATAAATTGTTATTTTTGTGCCATGCTAATCAAAATCTACCCAGAAAATCCTAACGAAAGAGCCATTGAACAAGTTGTTGAGGTACTAAAAAAAGGTGGAATCATTATCTATCCAACCGATACCGTTTATGGCTTGGGTTGCGACATTACCAATCCGAAAGCCATTGAGAAAATATGCCGTATTAGAGGTATCAAACCAGAAAAAGCGAATTTTTCATTTATATGCCATGACCTGAAGCATATTTCTGATTTCATTAAACCCATTGACAATACGACATTTCGCGTGCTGAAGAAAGCGCTTCCTGGCCCTTTTACATTTATTTTTAATGCCAACAATAATGTACCAAAACTATTAAGCTCAAATAAAAAAACGGTTGGTATCCGTGTTCCTGATAACAACATTGCCCGCTGTATTGTGGAAGAATTGGGTAATCCGATTTTATCTACATCGATTAAAGATGATGATGAGCTGATTGAGTATTCTACTGATCCTGAATTGATACATGAGAAATATGAAAATCTTGTGGATTTAGTCATCGATGGTGGTTATGGAGACAACGAAGCTTCAACGGTAATTGATTGCACAAACGGAGATTTTGATGTCATCCGCGAAGGAAAAGGAAATATTGAAGATTTTCTATAGCGCTCGAACCCACAATAGCCTTATTCTTATCATCCCATAAATTAATGTACCGGCTAGCTATTGTTTTATAGTTTTAGGCTCTTTGCGTGTTGCTGATGTGCCTTCGGGTTAAATATTTTTTGGTGATTACTGAAAATAAAACAATTTAGAAGTTAAGAAAGCTAAAATCATACCTATCCATTTCTAAGGACCTGGAAAATGGTTAAAGAGCATTATATTTTTCAACATTCAATTTAAATAGAGAGGAAATATCTAGATTTATATCACTGAAATAGTTGTTACGTAATCCATCCCACCAAGCCAGCTCCCATTTAATGTTATTTTAATATTAAATTAACAATATTCCCATATTTTCGTATCCTAATCATTCCATATGACGACACATTTACTCCAATAAGGCTGTAATCCAGCTACAATCGTTTGCCATGCAAATTGATTCCCAAAATATTCCAGTTTAAATATCTTCTAGCCCATTGGGTATAGGTTTACTGTGATTATTCATCCGTTTAATATTCATCCTTATTATCCATTATGCTGAAATTCTACTACACTCCTTTCAAAATCTAATTTATTTAGCCCGCAATGGTTTTTGTGCGCTAGTTCCTAAATCATTGATGATTATAAAACATATTATTTCACTTGTAAAATTTATATGAAAAAAATTCTACTATTATCTCTATTCTTAACCCTGTACTTCTCTGAAAAAACATTAGCACAAATTGCTACTTGGGATTTTACTGGGCAATCTACAGTGCCGACATCTACGGCCACAACCTCAGATCCTGGCTTGGCTAGTGTTCCTATTTTAACCCGAGGTGCAGGTGCTGCAGCAAGTGCAGGAAACAACTCCTTTCGAACGGTTGGCTTTCAAAACAATGGAATTTCTGTCGCCAATACCGATTATTTCCAAGTCACCATTACCGCATCTGCAGGAAACAAGGTATCACTTTCATCATTAGATGCACTTTTTGCTGGAACGGCTTCTTATTATGCCAATACCGGTGTAAGTTCACAATATGCATACAGCTTAGATGGCACTAATTTTACATTGATTGGTGCACCAACGGCCATTACAAGTGCCTCAGTTGCACCTAATGCATCGCCAACAGTGAGCTTATCGGGTATTTCTGCTTTGCAAAATGTTGCTGCAGGAACCACAATTACCATCAGATATTATGCAACTGGCCAAACCGCTACTGGTGGATGGGGATTCAACTCTCCTGCTCTTGGTCGATCGGGCTTTAGCATTGGCGGTACTGTAACGCCCTCTGGAACATTTGATACCACTGCACCTACAAATGCAAGTGGCTATCCTAAAACCGCTTCCATAACCAGCTCAAGCGTTAATTTAACCAGCAACATTAATGAAGCTGGAAATACTTATTATGTCTTAATTCCGGCTACAGGGACTGCGCCCACAACTGCTGCTCAAATTAAGGCAGGTCGAGATGGCAATAACGTAGCCGCACTAAAATTTGGAACGATTGCTAATTTAGCCAACGCAGATGCCACGGCTACAATTACAGGGCTTACTTTCTCAACCGCTTATCGTATTTACACTGTATCTGAGGATGTTGCGACAACACCGAATTTACAGACTAGCTTTAGCACATTAAATTTCTCTACGCTTGGGTCGGCAGATGTTACCCCTCCAGTTACGGCAACAGGCTATCCTAAAACAAGCAATCCTAGCCTGAGCTCTGTAGATTTTACAACAAATATCAACGAAGCTGGTACATCTTATTATGTATTATTGGCTTCTGGCTCAACTGTGCCTAGTCCTGCGCAGGTAAAAGCAGGCTTAGACGGAACAGGTGCAGCCGCTCCAAAATCAGGTTCTGTAATCAATATTGCAAATGTAGATGCAACTTCAACCATTAGTGGCTTAACATCGGGCACAACTTATACATTATATATTGTAGCACAAGACAATGCATCAAATTTGCAAACGACCGTTGCCAACGTAGATGCGACGACAGCAAATCCCCCTTTGGTTAGTGCACCAATCATCATCAGTCAATATTATGAAGGCACTTCCATTAACAAATGGATTGAGCTAACCAACTTAAGTAATGCGCCAATCAACACGGCTTCGCCACAGTTAAAACTGGCTTTATATAACATTTCTGGAGATGCCGGAAACATTAACATCACCGGAGCACCTTCTCAAATTGTAAATTTAAACTTTACAATTCCTGCAAGGGGAAGCGTTTTGCTCGGCAATACGGGCAATAGCAATACGGAAGTTCCTTACCTAAGCACAGCAAGTGCAATATTAAATAGCAATACGGTTATCAACTTCAATGGAAATGATGGCGTAGCTTTACTCGATGCCAATAACAATATTATTGATGCTTTTGGCCAAGGCGTAAACGCGAAAGATGTTTCTTACGTTAGAAGCTTAAACGTTACAGCACCTAGCCCTACTTACAATGATCTTGATTGGACTAGAACCCCAATTGCAACTGTACAAAATGCAATTGATGACGATGATGCAAATAGATTGGGTGTACACTTTCCTCCAAACTTACCGGTTTGCGCGGCACCATCAAATCCAGCAACTGCATTAGTTTTCAGCAGCGTAACCACAAATAGTATCTCTGCAAGTTTCAATAAATCTACCGATGCAAATGAGTATCTAATCATTAGGAGTTTAAATACCAGCCTTACTGCATTACCTTCTGATGGTACAGCATATAGTGTAGGGTCGGCTTTTGGAGGTGGCATTGTAGCCAATAGGATTGTAACCAATACTTTTAGCGATAATGCGCTTAGTGATGCAACCAACTACACCTATTTCATCATTCCATTAAACAATATTTCTTGTACTGGTGGTCCGAAATATTTAAGTACCAATATCTTAACTGCACGTCAGGCCACAAAAGCCCTACTACCTTGTGCTACACCAACAGCACAAGCGACTAACTTTACCATAACTTCATCAAACTATAATTTTGTTCAAGGTGCTTTTACCGCATCAAGCAATGCTGATGAGTATTTGGTTGTGATGAGCACCTCAAATACACTAACTTCTGCACCAATTAATCAAACAACCTATACTGTTGGCGACCAACTGGGTGGTGGTATTGTTGTGAAGAGAGGCACCGGTAATACCTTCATCAGAAATGGCTTAAGCCAAAATACAAATTACTATTTCTTTGTTTATTCCATTAATAGTGCTTGCAGCGGTGGGCCTTTATATTTAACCACCCAACCACTTTTAGGCAATTTTAAAACAGGAATACTGGATGTAAATAAACTTAATTTCTACTACGGAAACCTTCATAGCCATAGCAGTTATTCTGATGGAAACAAAGACGATTTAACTAAGAAACCAGAGGATGACTATGCCTTTGCAAAAAATTCGATGAACTTAGATTTCTTAGGTATTTCAGAACACAATCACACGCAGGCAGGTATGTCCTTAGCCAGCTGGCAACCCGGTATAGATGCCGCTAAAAAAGCAACAACATCAAACTTTGTGGCTATGCATGGTATGGAATGGGGCGTAATTAGTGGCGGTGGACACGTAATTGTTTATGGAATTGATTCTTTAATTGGATGGGAATCAGGAGAAAATCAAATCTATGTTCCTAAAAGTGTTTATACAGGCAACACAGGTTTATTCAGAATTATTAACAGACATGGATTAAACGCTGTGGCAACGTTAGCGCACCCGAACACAACAGATTACAACAACATCTCTGCAACCTATGATTTAAGTGCCGATAGTGCAATTGTAGGAACGGCATTAGAAAGTGGTCCGGCGTTTTCGACGAATGTAACCTATTCGGATCCTGCAAGTTCTATGAGTTACTTGAGCTATTACAATCGGATGTTGGCAAGAGGTTATCACCTTGGCGCAAGTATAGACCATGATAACCATAACCTAACCTTTGGTAGGCATACCCGAGCCAGAATGGTGGTACTTGCTCCTGCCCTAACCGAAAATGATTTGTTGGATGCCATTAAAAAAATGCGCTTTTATGCCTCGCAAGATTCTGCGGCAAAAATTGTTTTCACAATTAATAAACAACCCGTGGGGAGTATCTTTAAAACTGCTGGCGCACCACAAATTGAAGTGAATTCTATTACAACCAGTCCTGTTACAAGCATTAAAATACTTTACGGAACACCTGGAAGCGGTACGAACCCAGTTGAGCTTACAACGGTAGCTTCTACAACCTTAACCTACACCGATAATGCCTTGGCTAATTTAGCTACAGGATATTATTATGCAGACATTGTTGAAGCCGATGGCAGCAGAATTATTACCTCGCCAATTTGGTACACGCGTGATGATGCAGTAGTTAAAAAGGCACAAAACATTACTTTTGCAGCCACCAGAACCGCCACTTATGGAGATGCTGATTTACCTGCAGGTGCAACAAGTGATAACACAAGCATTAACATTACCTACACCAGTAGTGATACCAATATTGCCACCATCACAAATACTGATATTCACATCTTAAAAGCTGGAACAGTTACCATCACAGCAAACCAGCCAGGTGATACTTTTTACAATCCCGCTGTTGCCAAACAACAGGTTTTAACCATCAACCCTAAAACCATTAATGTTACGGCTGATGCCAAAACAAAAATTGAAGGAACCGTTGATCCGCCGTTAACGTATACCTCTACCCCTGCATTGCTTGGAACAGATGCTTTTAGTGGTGCATTGGTTCGTGTGGCAGGAGAAGCAGGTGGCGACTATGCCATTAATCAAGGTACATTGGCCATTAATAGCAATTACACCATTAATTATAAAAGCGCCAATTTCCACATCACGCCTAAACCCCTTGCCAGTATTTCTGGTAATTCGGCTGTTTGTATTAATGGCTCATCGCCAACCATAACGTTTACAGGCACCCGAGGTACTGCACCATACACATTTACCTATAACATTAATGGTGGCGCAAACAGAACTATTTCAACAACTTCAAGCAGTTCAATCGCTACCGTTTCGGCATCAACAAATGCAGTAGGCAATTTTGTTTACAATTTAGTAAGTGTGGCAGATGCCAATACGAATCAAGTGCAAACAGGTACAGCTACCGTGGTTATTAATCCACTTCCAGTCGTTTCCATTAACAGCGATAAAGGGGTGTCTATCTCGAAAGGTGATGCCATAATTTTAACTTCAACGGGAGGCAATCAATACAGCTGGACAGGTTCTGAAATCATCAGCGGCCAATCTACTGCTGCCGTAACCATCAGACCAAAACAAACTGGGAATTACAGCGTTACCGTTACCAATGCAAGTGGATGCAGTATCAGTCAAACCATCAACATTACTGTAATTGATGATTATAAGCTTGAAGCCAGTACCGTTGTAACACCCAATGGAGATGGTATAAATGATAAATTCATCATCAAAAACATCGATTATTACCCTAACAATACCCTTAGAATTTTTGATAAAGCCGGACGGGTTCTATATACCAAACAAACTTATACCAACGATTGGGAAGGAACGATTAACGGAACGCCACTTTCTGAAGGCACTTATTATTACATTCTGGATTTGGGTAGTAACCTAGGCAATTTTAAAGGTTTTATTAACATCATTAGAGACTAATTACAAAAATGAAAGCAATTACTAAAAACATAAAGCAAATTAGTCGCTTAACCTTCTTATTTGCGAGCAGCATCTTATTTTTTGATACCGCAAAAGCACAAATTTTGCCTCTGAACGCCCAATATTTTCAAAACAAGTATTTGGTAAACCCATCAATGGCAGGCGTAAACGAAGGCTTTAACATCAACGGAAGTTTTAGAAAGCAATGGTCGAACATTCCAGGTGCACCCATTACCCAAAGCGTAACTTTAGATCAGCAAGTGAATAAAGTTGGCTGGGGCCTAAACATTTACAACGAAAAATCGGGCGGCATTCAGCGTACCAAAGCCGTAGGAACTTTTGCTTACCACCTGCCTTTAAATGGTGAAGATCAGAAACTGAATTTTGGTGTATCTTTCGGGGCAAGCCAAGACAAACTAGACTTGAGCAGCGTTAGAAACATCGATTTCAACGACCCATCCATCGCCCGTTTTAACGACCGAGGCTATTATTTAGATGGGGATTTTGGAATTTCTTATACGTCTAACGGATTAAACGTTGAGGGGGCGGTTCCAAATATGCGTTCTGTATTTAGAAACGATAATTTAAGCTTTGCAGATAAACCTACATTTTATTCCGCCATCAGCTATAAATTTAATTTCGGAACAGGGATAAATGGAATTACCCTAGAACCCAAAGGCGTTTTTAGAGGGATTAAAAATTATGATAATTTATGGGATGCAGGTATTAATGCCAATTTCGCAAACGATAGATTATATGTAATGGCGATGTACCACAACACAGAGAATGCAACTGTTGGTTTTGGTATGAACTATAAATCGACACTTTATTTTATGGCTTACTACAATACCGCTACTTCTGCCATTAGTGGTTATACCGATGGTGATTTTGAAATCAACATCAGAGTGAATATTGGTAAGAAACCATAATTAGGGATACATCCAATTAATGCCGCAAATTCATAGCATCAATCTATGAATCTGCGGCATTTTTATTTATTCATCAAAGGAAAAAGGTTATTAATTCCAACCTCCACCCAATGATCTATACAGGTTTACAACTGCAGTTAATTGTTCAGTTTTGATGCTGGTTAACTCCAATTCGCTTTGCAACAAATTGCCCTGAGCGGTGATGACTTCCAAATAATTCGCCATCCCGCTTTTGAAAAGCAAACTTGCATTCCTTGAGGCCAATTGTAAAGTTTGGGCTCTTTTTTCAGCTATGCTGTATTGCGTTTTGAGTTTCTCTACTTTTGTCAATTCATCAGAAACCTCTCCAACCGCATTTAAAACCGATTGACGAAATTGAATAACCGTTTTTTCTCGGTCTATTTTAGCCAATTCGTAATTCGCTTTGAGTTGCCCGCGCTGAAAAATAGGTTGCGTAATCCCACCAGAAACCATTCCGAATAAAGATGCAGGTACGTTAAACCAATTACTTGCTTTAAATGAATTTACCCCACCGCTAGCCGTGATAACTAAGGAGGGATATAAACTTGCTTTAGCCACTCCAACTCTAGCATTTGCCACATTTAGAGCCAGCTCCGCCGTTCTAATATCGGGTCTTCTGCTGAGTAAAGACGATGGAAAACCTGCACTCAAATTTTCTGGAATGCTGATGTTATCCAATCTACTCTGCCTGTTTATTGATTTGGGTAAAGTACCAATCAAAACACTTAAAGCATTCTCTTGCAGCACTACGTTTTGCTCCAAACGTGGAATAAGCTGAGCTGCATTTAATTGCTGAGCCTCTGCCTGTTGTATGGCTAAAGAACTCACCTGCCCTGCACCAAACTGTAAATTTATGATGCGCAATGTGCTGTCATTCAATTTCAGGTTTTTCTTTGCAATCTCCAATTGGGCATCCATCATGAGTAAATTGTAATAGCCCTCAGCCACGTTGGCAACTAAACGAGTTTGAATGGCCTTTCTGGCTTCTTCGGTTTGCAAAAAACTGGCTAAAGCGCCAGCTTTTTGATTGCGAATTTTGCCCCAAATATCGGCCTCCCAAAACACAGCCAAATTAGCATTATAATCTTCGATGTGCTTAGAACCTGTAAATTGACTGATACTCAACCCATTTAAACTATTATCTGATGGCCGACTTGTACTTGCGGCAATCTGTAGTTTTAATTCAGGCAAATAACCCAATTTCGATTGTTTGAATAAAACTTCAGCAGCATCGATATTTTTCAAGGCAATTTGCATATCATAGTTTTTCTCCAGTGCCGTATCAATTAAATTTTGAACAGTTAAGTCTGAAATAAAACTTCTTAAAGGCAAATCGCCTATGCTTGTAGAATCCTTTTGATCTGTATTTCTAAATAAACCAGGTGCCACATTAGGCAAGGATAGATCTTTAGAAATTGAACATCCGCTCCAAATTAAAGCAAGGAGCAAAATGGTGAAAATATTAAACCGTTTCATAAACAACGTTATTAATAGGCTCTTCGTGATGAACAACCTCTTGTGATTTTTTTGAAATTTTTTCTTGGATGGATTGGAAGATGATGAAGAGTACAGGGATAATGAACAATCCCAAAATTACCCCAGAAACCATTCCCCCTGCTGCACCAATACTGATAGAGTGATTACCTTGAGCCGATGGTCCAGTGGCACCCATCATCGGAATTAAACCAACAACAAAAGCAAGTGAAGTCATGATAATTGGCCGTAACCTAAGTTTTGCTGCCTCCAAAGCAGATGCAACCAAAGGTTGGCCAGCCCGCCGTCTCTGTACTGCAAACTCCACAATTAATATGGCGTTTTTAGCCAGTAAGCCAATGAGCATAATCAGCGCCACCTGCACATAAATGTTATTCTCGATACCTGTTAATCCAATGGCAACAAATACGCCGAATATGCCAGCAGGAATGGAAAGAATAACCGCTAATGGCAAGATATAGCTTTCATATTGTGCTGATAATAAGAAATAAATGAAAACCAAACACAATAAGAAAATAACTGTCGATTGTCCACCGGAAGAAATCTCCTCCCTTGTTTGACCAGAGAATTCATAACCATAGCCTGCTGGTAGTTGTGTTTCTGCAACTTCTTGAATGGCCTTGATGGCATCACCCGAACTAAAACCGGGCTTTGGTATGGCATTAATCGAAATCGAATTAAACAAATTATATCTTGATGCCGTTTCAGAACCGTAAATACGACTCAGCTTAACCAAGGTGTTGATTGGAACCATTTCACCTCGGTTGCTTTTCACAAAAACGCGATCAATTGAAGATGGATCTGCCCGATCCTGAACATCTGCCTGAACAACCACTCGATAATACTTACCAAAACGATTGAAATCTGAAGCCTGTGCACTACCAAAATAGGTTTGCATGGTTTGCAGGATGTCTTTCACGTTTACACCCAATTGGTCTGCTTTTTCATCATTGATATCCAATTGTAGTTGAGGATAATCGGCCTTAAAACTGGTAAAGGCTACTGCAATTTCTGGCCGCTTCATCAACTCGCCAATAAACTGCTGGGAAATTCCGCTGAATTTATCAAGCTTACCGCCCGTTTTATCTTGCAATACCATATCCAAAGCTTCAACATTACTGAAACCCGGTACAGTTGGGAAACTGAATACGAAGAAACTACCACCAGAAATAGCGCCCAATTTGCCACGCACCTGATTCATAATTTCTTCAATATTTTTCACCGCACCACGCTCTGCATTTGGCTTTAACAACACAAAAACTACGGCTGATGATGGGCTGGTAGAATTGGTTAGCAGATTAAATCCTGATACTGCCGTTACATCTCTTGATGCATCCAATTGGCTCAAAACGGTTTCCGCTTGTGTCATTACTTTTTGTGTTCCATCTAGCGATGTACCCGACGGTGTGTTCACGGCAATGGCAATAAAACCTTGATCTTCAGTTGGAATAAAGCCAGCTGGCGTAGTTTTAACCATAAATATTGTCGCCAAAGTAATTAAGGCCAAGCCACCTAAACTTAACCATTTGTTGCGAACCAAAAATTTAAGTCCGCCAACATAGCGATTGGTTAACGAGTTGAAACTGTGGTTAAAACCATTAAAAAATCTTTGTTTAAAGTTTGTCTTGACCGCAGGCTTGCCGTTTTGTTGTGCGTGATTATCTTTTAAAAACAGTGCTGCCAAAGCAGGACTTAAGGTTAAAGCGTTAACGGCAGAAATCACAATCGCGATGGCCATGGTAAAAGCAAACTGACGATAGAAAACGCCTGTTGAACCCTCCATAAAACCAACTGGCAAAAATACCGCAGCCATAACCAACGTAATGGAGATAATTGCTCCTGTAATTTCATGCATGGCCTCGTGCGTTGCGGCTTTCGGGCCCAAATGCTTATGTTCCATCTTAGCATGCACTGCCTCTACGACAACAATAGCATCATCTACCACAATACCGATTGCCAGAATTAAGGCAAATAAGGTTAGCAAATTGATGGAAAAGCCAAAGAGCTGCATGAAGAAAAACGTTCCCAAGATGGCAACAGGAACTGCAATTGCTGGAATTAAAGTCGATCTGAAATCTTGAAGAAATAGGAATACAACAATAAAAACCAAAATAAAGGCTTCAATTAAAGTATGTTCTACCTGCTCGATAGATTGATCTAAAGAAACTTTCGTGCTGTAAAAAATATTTTTCTTTATTCCTACGGGGAAGGTTTTTTCCGATTTAGCCATCAGCTTATTAATCGCCACTTGAATATCGTTGGAGTTTGATCCAGCCAACTGAATAATTCCGATTACGATTGCTTTTTTACCGTTTATCCTGGTGATGCTGTTGTAGGAATAGGCACCAAGCTCAATTCTGGCTACATCCTTCAAATGTAGTATCGAACCATCCGCATTAGAGCGTATGGCAATATTTTCATATTCTTCCGGTTTGGTTAATTTACCTTTGTATTTGATTACGTATTCAAAAACCTCTTTACTTCTTTCGCCAAATTTACCCGGTGCAGCCTCTAAACTTTTATCCTGAATGGCTTTCATAATTTCGTTGGGCGTAACCTGATAAGTTGCCATTTGTGTTGGATTTAACCAAACACGCATTGAATAATCTTTTACACCTCCAAAAATAGCAGCAGATCCAACTCCAGGAATTCGTTTAATCTCTGGTATGATGTTGATTTGCGCATAATTGGCAATAAATGTTTGGTCGTATTTAGCTTCATCATCTGTATATAAACCAATTGCCATGATGAAACTATTTTGTTGCTTGGCCGTGGTTACCCCTTGTTGTACCACTTCGGCAGGAAGTTGGCTAGTGGCTTGTGCTACCCGATTTTGAACATTCACCGCAGCTTGATCGGCATTAGTACCTAATTTGAAGAAAACGGTAATGGCCAAAGAACCATCGTTACTGGCGGTAGAACTCATGTAAGTCATGTTCTCTACTCCATTTATAGATTCTTCTAACGATGGCGCAACCGAGCGAAGAACCGTTTCGGCATTCGCTCCAGGATAAACCGCCGTAACCAAAACCGATGGCGGAGCAATATCTGGAAACTGTTGTAAGGGCAGTTTTGTAAGACCAAGTACCCCCAATATCACCAACAAAATGGAGATAACAGTTGCCAGTACGGGCCTTTGTATAAATATCTTGAACATTGTTTTTATTTTTTTTCTGTGTAATGTGTGCTGGTTGTTAGTTGTTTAGCTTCAGCCCTGCTGCTTTATCGCCAGCTTTTTCTGGGGTAATTACTTGCCCTTCCTGTAAGCGGTCTAAGCCGCTCAATACGATTTGATCTCCAGATTTAACACCATCTTTGATGAGGTAATTATTACCGCTCTTGCCAATAACGGTGATGGGCATTTTAGAAACTTTATTCCCTTTATTCACCGCAAAAACGAACACTTTATCTTGCATTTCAACGGTAGCCGATTGAGGGATTAAAATCGCATCATCATGTTTTAAACCCAAGCGAAGTTTGCCGGTATTTCCTGAGCGTAATGTTCCGCTTGCATTTGGAAAGCTGGCTCTTAAAGTAATGGCGCCAGTATTTTTATCAAACTGACCATCAATCATATCAATCTTACCCTTAATTGGGTAGATAGAATTATCGGCCAAAACCAGTTCAACTGGCGGAAGGTGTTTAATTCGATCTGCTGGACTATTACCCGGATAGTTTGAATTGAAACTGTTGAAATCGTTTTCAGCCAAAGCAAAATATACGTGAACCTCGTGGATATCAGATAATTGTGTTAAGGCAGTTTGATCTGTTGGTGAAACTAAGCTTCCTTGTTTCTTTGGAATCCGACCGATATAACCGCTAACGGTAGCTTTAACATTGGTATAACCCAAATTAATCTGGTGCCGATGCTACACTCGCTTTAGCTTGCTCTGCATTTGCCTGCGCAATTTTGTAGGCCGTTTTAGCCGTTTTTAATTGGAATTCTGAAACAACTTTATTTTGAACCAATGGGGTCAATTTATCAACCTCTAGCTGCGCATTTAAAATTGCCGCTTCCGCAGCGTGCAGGCTTGCCTTTGCATTGTTTAAAGCTTCGCGATATGGATTTTCATTGATTTTAAAAAGTGTTTGTCCGGCCGATACATAAGCACCTTCGTTAACTAAAACGCTTTGAAGGTAACCACTCACTTGCGGACGAACATCAATATCCACCGCACCTTGTATGGATGCAGGGTATTCTATAAATGTGGTTTCTGAGCTTTCACTAACAAAACTAACGGGCAATACCGGTGGCGGCGGTGCCGCAGCGGCCTGCTCTGGCGATGATTTACAACTAATAAGCGTTACGGAAAGTAAAAAAATAATTAACAATGACTTAACATTGTTAGACTGTTTAACACTGTTAAGTAGCATAAACAAGTAGTGGATAGCATTCATATGATTAAAAATTATAGTGGATTTAAAGTATATAAATAATCTAACAGCGTTAGATTATGGATTAAAAAAAAACTAATTGTTAATAGACAATGTGATGCCTTTAATGGCATCTTTCAAAATTTGTTGGTTGATCTCATCTGTTGTTCTTCCATTGGGGCGAACCAAATTAATCGAAATTAAACCATGTATGATAGACCAATAAGTATAATACTTCATACAGATATCATCTTCTGATACGGGTTTTTTCTTAAATAAAGACTCAATCACTTCACCCAGCATGGCGCCTACATTCTCGGCCTCTGGCATCGAACTTTTTACGTTGCAACATACCATGTCAACACCGTACATCAATTGATAAAATTCTTTATTGGCAAAAGAAAAGTTCCAATAGGCAATCCACATGGCCTCCATTTTATCTTCAGCCAATTCATGTTTGTCTCTAGCTTCACGAATATCTTTGGCAAGAATCAAATACCCTCTTCTCGTGAGTTCAAGTAAAATGCCTTCTTTGTTTGAAAAGTATTCGTAAATGATTGGTGCAGTGTATTCAATTTGATCGGCAATTTTACGCATGCTCAATGCCTGCCAGCCTTCAGTTTGAACAATGTTCAAGGCAGCATCCAGAATGTTTGTTCTGGTTTCATCTTTCAAACGTAGAATTCTTTCTTTACTTCCCATCTCTGGATTTATTAAGTGTAAATAATCTAACACCGTTAAGCAAATGTATAACCAATTCAGAAATTGAGCATCATTCAATTGTCAAATGAAATTTCATGCTATTAAAAACCAGTTTAAACCCATTTCAGACCGTTTTTTTTGTGGAAAAATCAATAATTCAATCTAGCTAGAAATGTTCTGCTTTTAAAAAATTTGGAAAAATTGAGACAAAAACAAAAAAATTGATCATTTAAGAGGATGAATGCACCACATCGTCTTATCTAATGATTGCGGTTCATGCTGCTTAAATGATCAAAAAATGCTATGACTTAAACGCTTGCATGAATTGGCTTACGTTTTCTTCTATGTTGCCGTTTGCGATTGCCTTTACGAATGCTGTTCCAATAATCGCCCCATTTGCATAGGTGCATGCCTTATCAAAAGTTTTTCGATCGCTAATCCCGAAACCAATCATGGTTGGGTTTTTAAGATTCATATCTTTTATTCTGCTGAAGTAAGTTTCTGTAGTATCGCCAACTTCGAGATTTTTACCCGTTGTTGCCGATGATGACAACAAATAAATAAAGCCATTGGTTAAGCCGTCAATTTTGTGGATGCGTTCATCGGCAGTTTGAGGGGTAATCAAAAATACATTGCTTAGGTTATGTTCTTCGAAGCATCCTTTATAAAACTCTTCGTATTCAACCATTGGTAAGTCTGGCACAATACAGCCATCTACGCCTACTTCTGCACATGCTTTGCAAAAGTTTTCTACGCCAAACTGTAAAACAGGATTTACGTAACCCATGAGTAAAACAGGAATGGTTACGTTTTTGCGCAGGTCTTTAAGTTGCTCAAAAAGCACTTTAAGCGTCATGCCTTGATCTAAAGATCGCTTACTACTGGCTTGGATAACGGGTCCATCAGCTACAGGATCGGAATATGGAAATCCAATTTCGAGCATATCCGCTCCAGATTTTTCTAATGCCTCCGCTATTTGAACCGTATCGCCAATATTCGGATAACCTGCTGTATAGTAAATTGATAATATATTTTTCTTCTCTTGAAAGAGTTGTTTGATTCTGTTCATGGTGTTGAAATATGAGAGTTGAGATATGAGACTGGAGATATGAGATTGGAGACATAAGATTTGAGTAATAGACAAGGTGGCTGTTATTACCTATTTATCCCATCCTCCAATTACCATCGCTACATGTTCATCTACAAATTAAAATATTTGATGTAAGTATCTAAATCCTTATCGCCGCGGCCAGATAAACAAACCACAACATTTTCGCCTTTCTTAAATTCCATTTTTTCTAAATATGCCAATGCATGTGCGCTTTCAATTGCGGGTATAATTCCTTCCAATTGGGTGAGCAACAATCCAGCATCTAAACTTTCTTCATCGGTAATCGATACATACTGTCCACGCCCGGTTTTAAACAAATGCGCATGTTGTGGGCCAATACCAGGGTAGTCTAATCCCGCTGAGACCGAATGCGGCTCAACTACCTGTCCATCTGCTGTTTGCATTAAAATACTTCTGCTTCCGTGTAAAACACCTTCTTTACCTAAATAGGTTGTTGCGGCAGAAAATCCGCTAGAAACACCCTTACCGGCTGCTTCAACAGCAATAAGTTTCACATTTTCATCATCCATAAAATGATAGAACATACCCATCGCATTGCTTCCTCCACCTACGCAGGCCAATACATAATCGGGTTGATCGCTACCGGTTTGGGCTAACAATTGTTTTTTGGTTTCTTCAGAAATGATCGACTGAAAAATGGCCACCATATCTGGGTAAGGATGCGGTCCTACCACCGAACCGATGATGTAATGTGTATCAACAGGGTTATTAATCCAGTCTCGCATGGCTTCATTGGTTGCATCTTTTAATGTTTTACTTCCAGAACTGGCGGATACTACTTTTGCGCCTAGCATTTTCATACGCGCAACATTGGGCGCTTGGCGCTCAATATCCACCTCACCCATGTAAATAACGCATTCTAAATTTCTTAAGGCACAAACGGTTGCCGTTGCAACACCATGTTGCCCTGCTCCTGTTTCGGCAATAATTCGCTTTTTACCCAACTTTTCTGCCAAAAGAATTTGGCCGATGGTATTGTTGATTTTATGTGCACCAGTGTGGTTCAAATCTTCACGCTTCAAGAATATATTAGCGCCGTACCGCTCTGATAGTCGTTTGGCTAAATACAAGGGCGAAGGTCGACCAACATAATCTTTCATTAACTGATGAAACTCTTTTTGAAAATCTACATCAGCAATAATTTGCAAATAATTCTGACGCAATTCTTCAACGTTTGGATAAAGCATTTCAGGAATGTATGCCCCACCAAAATCTCCGTAATATCCTTTTTCGTTTACTTTGTATTTCATAATGTCGTTTTATCAAATCGTTCGGTAAGAACCGACTTATTATTTTTAGAGATTCATTCTCTGGTAATTCTTTTCAATGGTTAATCTACCGAGCTACAATGTCCAATTATACCCGTTGATTCCCTTAGGGCTTAAACCAAACTTATTTTATTTATAAATTCCGCAATCCTATCGGCATTCTTAAGTCCGGGTTCTAGTTCAAACCGGCTGTTCACATCTAACGCATAGAGCCTAGCATCGTTAATTTTTGTGATGGGCTCTGCATGCTCCAAATCAATACCTCCGCTTAAAAAATAGGCTTTGTTCAACGTATATCCATCCAAAATACTCCAATCGAACGTTTTGCCAGAACCGCCGTGCGCTTTTGTTTTGGTGTCAAATAGGAAATAATCCACTACGTCGGTATAGGGAACTAAAATAGAAAAATCAAAATCTTCATCAAGCCCAAAAGCTTTTATAATTTCTAAACCTGGAATAGAAGATTTCAAGTTGCTACAGTCTTCTACAGATTCGCCGCCATGTAATTGAACCGCATTTAGCTGATGTTGGTTTACTTTTTCTTTAATTTTTTCTACTTCTTCATCTACAAAAACCCCAACCGTTTTAATCTCCTGTGGAATGTACTTAATCAGCTCTGCCGATACCTCATTTATAAACCGTGGCGATTGCTCATAAAAAATAAAACCTAAATAATCGGGTTTTAATGCCGCTACACTGGCTATGTTGGCCGCGAACTTCATTCCACATACTTTAATTTTCATTGTTCTGCTGGGCATTATGCAACTAATTTTTTAAAACTGTTTAATGCCTTTTTGCTCGTTAACGATTCTTCTGCTTCATAGAAGCAATCGGCGAAGGTTGCTGTCGGTTTTATGGTTTTTATGGCTAGGGCAGAATTACAAAGCACCACATTGGTTTGAACATCTGTGGCTTCACCATTCAAAACATCCATAAATATTTTGGCAGAAGATTCTACCGTATCACCGCCTTTAATATCTGTGGTAGAAACCTTTTCAAAGCCCATATCGCTTAAAGTTAAAATGCTTTCGCCTTTATTGTTAAAGGTCTTCACATCGCATGTTAATGAAATCTCGTCGTAACCTTCTAGCGCATGCACAATGGTGTAGCTTTTGGTGGTATCTTGGTATAGGTAATTGTAAAGCCTAGCCAATTCTAAACTAAAAACACCCACCATTTGATATTTAGGCTGAGATGGATTAACCATCGGGCCCAGCATGTTAAAGAATGTTTTAATGCCCAAATCTTTACGAATTGGCGCTACAATTTTCATTGCGGGGTTAAACAATGGCGCGTGTAAAAAGCATATTCCGGCGGTATCTAAATTCCTTTTCAGCACATCCTGATCGTTGGTAAAATTGTAGCCCAAATATTCCATTACATTGGATGAACCACATCCTGAAGAAACGCCATAATTACCATGTTTTGCCACTTGATAGCCTGCTCCTGCCACTACAAAAGAGGATAGTGTAGAAATGTTGAAGGTGTCTTTTCCATCTCCACCTGTACCACAAAGATCGATAAGTTCGTAATTGGAGAAATCTGTTTTTAAAGCCAAATCGAGCATGGCATCACGAAAACCCTGCAATTCATCAACCGTTATATTACGCATGGCATAGGCGGTAATAAAGGCTGCAATTTGCGATGCGTTAAATTCGCCCTGTGTGATGGAAATTAGGATATTCTTGGCCTCTTCTCTGCTAAAGCTCTTATTCTCAAATAAATGGTTTAATATCTTTTTCATGTTTGTATGCGCTCAATCTTTGTTTCGTGTGCCCACGAACCAATAATAATTTTAATCCAATTCGTTTCGTGAGGATACGAACCGAAGCGATTTTTAATAAAAAAAGGATTGCTTTTTGGGCAATCCTTTTAATTGTGTTTAAATATTTTAAAATATATAACAATAAAATTTGCCTAACGAATTTCGTTATGCCACCACCAATTGTTATTTAAGTTTTTAATTATCATGTTTGTATTGAACAAATATTGACATTATTTTTAATATTCCAAAATCTTTCTAAAATATATGGCTTTCTTTAAAAGAAAAGTACAATTTAATGATGATCTGGGTTTCGGCTCTGCCCCAGTAATCAAAAATCAACGGGTATTGAATACCGATGGTACTCCAAATATAGAAAGAACAGGCTTACCTTGGTTTAAGTTTGACGATACCTACACCCGATTGGTTACCATGAGCTGGCCACGTTTCTTCGTGGTAATTTTAACGGTTTACCTCATTGTAAACACGCTCTTCGCAATTGCATACAACATTGTTGGAATAGAAAATTTAGATGGTGCTAAAGGATTAACATTAAGAGACCAGTTTTTCGATGCTTTTTTCTTTTCTGCCCAAACCATTTCTACAGTGGGCTACGGACACATCTCCCCTCAAGGTTTCATCACCAGTATTTTGGCCGCCTTTGAAAGTATGCTTGGGTTACTGGCTTTTGCGTTGGCCACTGGTTTACTCTATGGTCGCTTTAGTAGGCCAACCTCTAAAGTCACTTTCAGTAAGAAGATGGTAATTGCCCCCTATCAAAACAGAACGGGTTTAATGTTTAGGTTGGTGAATCTTCGCCGTAACTCTTTGATTGATGTTGAAGTGCAAATGTTTATGACTTTTAATGAAACCATTGACGGGCAGTTGAAAAGAAGTTTCTATCCTCTCGATTTAGAACGCAATAAAATTAGCGTGCTTTCATTAAACTGGACCGTAGTTCATCCCATTACAGAAGATAGCCCGCTGTTTGAAAAAACTTTAGCGGAGTTAAAGGTTGCGGAGGTTGAAATCTTCGTCATTTTAAAGGCTTTTGATGATACTTTCGCCGAAACCATCCACACCAGAACAAGCTATCAAGATGAAGATATTGAGATGAACGCAAAATTTGAAATTATGCATCACCACAACGAAGATGGCAAAACTGTTTTGGATTACAGCAAATTAAACCATACCATAAGCACCCTAGAAAACGCTAAAAACCCAAATTCAGTTTCTTAGAAATCAGCTACTTAGCCGAAACCCGAAGCATAAAAGCAACCATATCTTTATACAAGTCGTTACCGCCAAATATCATCTGGCTAATCATCGGTACATGGCTTTTGCCTTTAATTTCTTTGATTTCCACAGGTACTTGATTGGCCTTAAGCTTTTCGTACAGTCGTGGAGTTTGCAATTTGATGGCGCCGTAAGTTTTACTTCCATAAAAAAGTAGATGAGGATTTTTGATGTTGCCTACGTAATTTAAAGGAGAAGCTACTTGCCAAACCGAAGGTTGATCGGTAAATGTTCTGATGAAATCGAAATAAAAATCGTCTTTTTCTGCAGTTGTTAGATATTCTTTCATGTCCAGCCCAAAGGGATCGTTGAGAATCATTCCCTTTATCGGATTTTTTATGCCAACGTGTTTAAAATATTTTGGATCAGCGTTGATTAACTCACCAAGATGAGCACCGGCTGAATGCCCCATTACAAAGATCTTTTCTGGACTTGCCGAGTAGTTTGAAATGTTGGCCTGAACCCATTTCACGGCTGCAGCACAATCATCGCCCATTTTTTCATACTGAACGTTTGGAGCCAATGGGTAATTGATAATTACGGTTACGATACCTTTTCTAGCGAAGTTTCTCCCTAGCCACCAGTAGGTCTCCTTTTTGCCGCTACTCCAAGAACCACCATGAATAAAAATTAAAACAGGCTTATCTTTTACATCATCATTTTTATAAAAAACATTCAGCGTATTTGCTTCATTTGTATTTGATGCATAATTGATATTTTTTGCTGTTTTTACCTGTGCAGAACTTAGGATTGTTTGAAACAAAAGCATGATGAGAACTAATTTTTTAAGCATACAAAAAGGGTTTTCTCTTTCAACAGTAGATTAACGTAATTGTTGGTTTAATAGATTCTTTTATGATTTTATTGTTGATAGATCATCATCCACTCACCTACAGACTAATTTATGATTTTATCAAAGGGTTCTTTTCTTTTGCAAATAAATCAAATACCTTT
Organism: Pedobacter yonginensis; assembly: GCF_003173595.1. Classification (GTDB taxonomy): domain Bacteria; phylum Bacteroidota; class Bacteroidia; order Sphingobacteriales; family Sphingobacteriaceae; genus Pedobacter; species Pedobacter yonginense. The sequence goes on along the minus strand of NZ_QGNZ01000001.1, from coordinate 432,795 downwards.
TTATCTACAAAGGCGGGGAAAAGTTTGTTCATCCAAACGGCTAATTTACCTTGCCCCGTCATCACCAAGGTACGTTTCCGTTTCTCTACACCATCGGCAATAATGGAAGCTACTTCTTCGGATGTCATCATTTTACCTTCTTCCATGCTCGTTTCGCCATGGGCAACACCATCTTTAGCAAGCGCTGCTACGCGGATATTTGATGTGGTAAAACCTGGGCAAGCCACCAAAACATTTACGCCTGTTTTTAAAAGCTCTGTGCGTAATGATTCCATAAAGCCATTCATTGCGAATTTAGATGCAGAATAACCTGTTCTACCTGGCAACCCGCGATAACCTGCTATGGATGAGATGCCTACTACCGTACCTTTGGTTTTTAAAATCTCTGGTAAGGCATATTTGGTGCAATAAACTGTGCCCCAAAAGTTTACATCCATTAAATTTTTAAGTACAGATAGATCTAAATCGTTAAATAAGGCCCGCATAGATAAACCTGCATTGTTAACTAGAATATCAATTTTATTAAAAGACACCAACGTTTGCTTAACAATTAATTCGCAATCGGCTTCTTTACTTACATCGGCCTGAACAGCAACGGCTCTAATTCCATATCGCTTTTCCAAATCAGCCGTGATTTCGCATAGGGTTACGTATTGTCTTGCCGCCAAAACCAGATTTGCACCGCGTTTGGCAAATTCTTCTGCACAAGATTTCCCGATCCCGCTTGACGCGCCCGTGATGATGATTACTTTATCTTTCAAATTCATTTTTGTTGTATCGTATTTATCCATCAAATATTAGGATTTGAGGGTTCCTATTTTATTTTGAAATAATTTGTTGCTTGGCTAACCTGATCGGTGTTGATAATATCGGCGCCTAAACTATTTAGTAACTTCCAACCAGCCGCGTGATCTGGTGCGTTCCAAAACCGAAAAGGCTTGCCAATTTTATGTGCGTTATCAATCAATTCTTTTAGTTTGGCTCGATCGGTTTCAGAAATTTCACCGATGCCTTTCCACCGAGAATAGGTTGCAAAGTTATCGCTAATCATTACCACCTTCTCCAAATCTTCTGGTGCATAATTGTGGTTGGGCAAGCCATCAAACATTATGGCTGTGTAATTATGAAAATCAGCATCTTTGGGGCGGTTTCCACTAATTACAACCGAAACCTTTAGCCCATTTCTTGCAAAGCTGCTCTGATATTTTTTTAAAGTCTTGAGTAATACTGGGTAGGTTAAATTGAAACTATCTTTAACATCAATCATCAATTGAAAGGCATAGAACTGATTGGTTTTAGCGAATTGTTTAATGGGTTCCAGGTACATTTTATCCAAGGTGTGCGCTGCATTTATTTCTTTTCTGCTATGCGATACCACTAGGGAATTCCCAACTAAAAAAATATCAGCCTCAATTGAGAAAGCTTTATTTTCAACAGCTTCGAAAAATGGATTTTGATGGGTGTAATCGTTGTGCGAGTGAATTTTAACCTGTGCGTGGAGCGCAAAAGTTAAACTCATACAAGCCAATAAAACGAGCAAATGCTTCATCACTTATTTCATCATGGCGTTTTCATAAGGCACCCGAGTAATGATCGAACGGCCCAATGTAATTTCATCTGTATATTCCAATTCGCCACCAAAGGCAATTCCTCTGGCAATGGTGGTAATTGGCACGTTAAATTCCTTCAACTTTTTATAGAGGTAAAAAAGTGTGGTATCGCCTTCCATATTCGGACTAAGGGCTAAAATTACTTCCTTAATATCGCCTGTTCCAACTCTCGAAACTAGGCCGTCTATAAATAAATCTGCCGGACCAATTCCATCCATTGGGGAAATTAATCCACCCAAAACGTGATACACACCAAAATATTGGGAGGTGTTTTCAATGGCCATTACATCTCGGGTGTCTTCAACTACGCAGATGGTTTCTTTATCTCTCTTATGTGATGTACAGATTTCGCAAACGGTATAATCGGAAATATTATTGCAGATGCTGCAATTTTTTATCTGCTGTTTAAGTTTAATCAAGGTATTTCCAAACTGGTTAACTTCCTCTTGTTCTTTATTTAAAAGATGCAAAACCAATCGCAACGCTGTCTTCTGCCCAACCCCTGGTAATTTAGAGAATTCGTTTACCGCATCTTCGAGCAGTTTGGATGAAAAATTCATGTTACAAAAATATATAAAATGTTTATTAATCGGTTAGAAAGTTGATTGGTATCCCTTGTAATTTGGTTTAATGCATCTGTTAACATTTGATTATTGAAGAAATGAACTATTTATTTAAATTGCAAATTCTTACATTTAGCAGCTTAAAACAAAACTATGTCGCCAACCATCCTATTATGTTTCTTAATCGGTTATTTTCTACTACTGATTATCATCTCCTTTGCAACTTCAAAAAACTCTTCCGATAATGCTACTTTTTTTACCGCCAATAAGAACTCTAAATGGTATTTGGTGGCCTTTGGTATGATTGGTACCGCACTATCTGGGGTTACCTTTATTTCTGTTCCTGGCGAAGTGGGTGCTCCGGCGGGAAATCAATTTCAATATTTTCAGTTCGTATTGGGCAATGCAGTTGGCTTCATCATTATTGCCACCGTTTTATTGCCGCTTTACTATAGAATGAATTTGACTTCCATTTACAGTTATATTGAAAAGCGACTTGGGCATTACAGCTACAAAACAGCCGCATCTATCTTTCTATTGAGCAGAACTTTAGGCTCTGCCACCCGTTTATACTTGGTTGTTATTGTTTTACAACGTTTTATATTTGATAATTATGGTGTTCCGTTTTGGTTAACCGTACTGATTTCTTTAGCACTAATTTGGTCGTACACGTTTAAAGGTGGCTTAAAAACCATTATCATAACCGATACTTTACAAACTTTCTTTCTGGTTTTATCGGTTTTTCTAACCATTTATTTCATTTGCAACTCGTTAAACTTCAACATTCCAGAAGCCTTTGAAACGGTTAAAAACAGCAGTTATTCTAAAATATTTTTCTTGAATGATTTCCTTACAAACAAGTTCTACTTCAGTAAACAATTCATCGGCGGTATTTTCGTAACCATTGCCATGACGGGTCTGGATCAAGATTTAATGCAGAAAAACCTAAGCATGAAAACCATCAAAGAAGCGCAAAAAAACATGTTTACGTTTACAGGCGTATTTGTGATTTTAAATGTTTTTTTCTTGAGCGTGGGTGCACTTTTATACATTTTCGCTGCAAAAAACGGCATCGATATTCCATTGGATCACATTACCTCAAAACCTAGAACCGATTTATTGTTCCCAGAAATTGCACTTAACAATTTAGGTGCTTTGCCGGCCATTATCTTTATGTTGGGTTTAACGGCTGCAACCTTTGCCACGACAGATTCTGCATTAACCGCCCTTACAACCTCATTCTGTGTCGATTTTCTGGGTATGGATAAAGCAGAGAAATTAAATGAAGCCACTGCGGTTAGAAAACGCCATACGGTGCATGTTGCCTTTTCCCTCTTGATGTTTTTGGTGATTATTGTGATTAATGCACTAAACAGTTCTTCGGTGGTTAGTTTAATTTTTACCATTGCCTCCTATACTTATGGTCCGCTTTTGGGTTTGTATAGTTTTGGTTTATTTGTAAAAAAACGAGGTTTACATGATAAATTAGTACCAATAGTTTGCATTTTATCGCCTTTTTTATGTTACTTGCTTGCAACGTTTTCGACCACATTATTAGGCGGATATGTTTTTAGTGTTGAACTGATTTTAATTAACGGTTTAATTACATTTTTAGGTTTATTGATGATTAGTAAAAAAACAGATCAACAAACCAGATTTTAATATTAGAATAACAATATATGACGAGTGAAGAAAAAATTAGAAGTGCCTTTGAAAACAAAGATTGGCAAGAAATAAAGGTTACAGACTCTTGGCAAATTTTTAAAATTATGGCCGAATTTGTAGATGGTTTTGAGAAACTAGCTAAAATTGGCCCTTGTGTTACCATTTACGGCTCGGCTCGTACCGCGCAAACAAATAGATATTACCAATTGGCCGAGCAATGTGGCAAGCTGTTAACCGATCGTGGTTATGGCGTTATTACAGGTGGTGGACCTGGTATTATGGAGGCTGGTAATAAAGGTGCGCATACCAATGGCGGTAAATCAGTTGGTTTAAATATAGAATTACCCTTCGAGCAGTTTCACAATAAATACATCGATCATAACAAATTATTGCAGTTTGATTATTTCTTCGTGCGCAAGGTTATGTTTATGAAATACAGTCAAGGTTTTGTTGTACTTCCCGGTGGCTTTGGTACAATGGATGAACTTTTTGAAGCCCTAACCCTAATTCAAACGGGTAAAATCGCCCGCTTCCCTATCGTATTGGTGGGTATCGATTATTGGGGCGGATTGATTGATTGGATTAAAGGCACGATGTTGCAAAAAGAGCATAATATCCATGAGGAAGATTTAAACCTGTTCCGACTTGTGGATACCGCAGAAGAAGCTGCCGAACATATTTTCCGTTTCTACGACAAATACGTATTGAAACCGAATTTCTAAATTGTATGGATTTTAATTCGATTTTAAGATAATAAACTAATAGTAAGTTAGTTACAAAAGGCATTTGATTACACGAATGCCTTTTTTTTATACCTAAAATTTAGTCTGTAACAACTCGATACAACTATGCTCTAAAAGCAAAGTATTTAAGATGGCAAAATTAATTAATTGGAAGCGAAATTGGTTAAACTCAAAATTCGAACTTTTTGTTGATGGCATGCAGAAAGGTGCAATTATCTTCAATAGCTGGAAAAATGAGGCTGAATCTAACTTTGAGCATCAAGATTATACCTTTAAATGTGTTGGTTTTTGGCGCCCTAAAACAAATGTTTTTGATAAAAAAACCAATGAGCTTGTTGCGGTAATTAGCTATGACAACTGGAAAACACGAGCTGTAATTCACCTAAATTCTGGCGAGCAGTTTGAATGGAAACCAACAAACTTCTGGAAATCACAATTTAGTGTATCTAACCATATCGACACCAACATTGTTTATAGTCCTTTATCAAACACAGGCTCCATATCAAGTGATACCGATAACAGCCTTATCATTATTGCTGGATTATTTATTAAACAGGTTTACAACAAAAGGGGCATGACGCTTGTTGCTTGTTTCGTACCCATTATGATTGCCGCAACCTCAAGGCATAATCATTAAAAATAAATGATCATGGAGCAGACTTTAAATTGGAGAAAAGGAACATTTGATAGCAATTATCACGTATTTAAGGATGGCTTGCTCAGATTTTCTCTAAACTTTAGCTCATGGAAAAATTCTGCTATCGCCACTACTCAAAATGGAATTTATCTGCTAAAAAGTACAGGCTTTTCAAATCCAGAAACAACGCTTTTCAATAACAAGAATGAGGTTTTGGCTAAAATCAGCTACGATTTATTAAGTTTTAAAGCGAAAATCATCTTCCCATCTGGCGAGCAGTTCGATTGGAGTTTCCAAAACAGCTGGCTAAGTAGATGGTCGTTAAACAACAAGAACGACAAACAAATCCTTTTTAATGCCTCTAGCGGCAGCGGAATCGTCCACTCCAATGTAGATGATGATTTGTTGGTGTTCTGCGGTTTATTTATCAGAGAATATTACGCTAGAATCTTATTCCTCTTCATCCTAATGGTGTTTTTCCTATCTTTCTTTAGAAGTGTTTTTTAGGATGATTGCTGTTTTTAAAGACCGCTAACACCGCCACTTACCACCAATTTCATGGCTTCAGCAGCGCTCATATTCAAATCCTTAACCTGATCTCTTTTTACAATACAAAGCTGTCCAGCAAAAGAATAAGACAAAGGAAAATAAACGGCTACATCATCAGGTAGCTCTAATTTCTTTAAGTCGTTTTGAGTTAAGAAACCAATCTTTTTTAAGCCCCCTTCTACCTCTACCAATACAGGGTGATTAAATTTCTTTTCATCGCCCACAAAGGCTTCAGTTAAATCTTTAATTGAAGAATATATGAAATTGAACAAGGGCAAGCGGTGCATAATGCGCTGAAACCAATTGTACATCGGTTCTGTAACCAAATTGGTTACAAAAATTCCTGCCAATAAAATGATGGTTAAAACGGTGAGCAAGCCCAAGCCAGGAATGTTTCTACTTTCGCCGGTTCGGGGATTTACGCCTAAAATATTATTTACATTTAGCCAGCTATCTACTGTGGTAACCGCCCATACTACAATAAAAATACTCACAGCAATGGGCACAACAATTAATAAACCTTTAATTAAATAGTTTAAAATGGCTTTCCCGATCTTGTTCATGGTGCAAACTTATTCAAAAATGTTCAATAGTTCTTGTTTTTAAACTGTTTTCCTTTAGCATCAGAGTTTTGAGTATGGGGTTTAAACCGAAGGCTTGCACATAATCTGGAACCGAAATTTTCTTTCAATTTTTAATTGGATGACTAAACGGTAGATAAAGACGTTCATTTAAATTTTAACATTTGGAAAGGAACGGAAGGAGTTCTTGGCGGGCAGTGGTCCGTCTTTCCGCTAAATCCCCGATTGAAAAAATCGGGGGATACCGCTTCAATACGGTTTAGGAACAAGGGTTGGTGCACCATTTTAATCATTTTTGCCCTTACCCATGCGTCCCAAGCCCAACTAAAATAACCCCGATTGTATTGAAGCCATTTTTCATGGCGAAAGTAAAGCGGGACTGCCGAAACCGACCAGCACTGCAACTACGCTTCAAATTTTTAATTGGATGACTAAACGGTAGATAAAGACGTTCATTTAAATTTTAACATTTGGAAAGGAACGGAGGGAATTCTTGGCGGGCAGTGGTCCGTCTTTCCGCTAAATCCCCGATTGAAAAAATCGGGGATACCGCTTCAATACGGTTTAGGAACAATGGTTGGTATAAATACATCAATTACTCAACATCTGTGTTTACCCATCTGCCCCAAGCCCAACTAAAATAGCCCCGATTGAATTGAAGCCATTTTTCATGGCGAAAGTAAAGCGGGACTGCCGAAACCGACCTGCACTGCAACTGCGCTTCAAATTTTTAATTGGATGATCAAACGGAAGATAAAGACGTTCATTTAAATTTTAACATTTGGAAAGGAACGGAAGGAATTCTTGGCGGGCAGTGGTCCGTCTTTCCGCTAAATCCCCGATTGAAAAAATCGGGGGATACCGCTTCAATACGGTTTAGGAACAATGGTTGGTATAAATACAGCAATTACTCAACTTCTGTGTTTACCCATGCGACCCAAGCCCAACTCAAATAGCCCCGATTGTATTGAAACCATTTTTCATGGCGAAAGTAAAGCGGGACTGCCAAAACCGACCAGCACTGCAACTGCGCTCCTAATTTTTAATTGGATGGCTAAACGGTAGATAAAGACGTTCATTTAACTTTAACATTTGGAAAGGAACGGAGGGAATTCTTGGCGGGCGATCGTCCGTCTTTCCGCTAAATCCCCGATTGAAAAAATCGGGGGATACCGCTTCAATACGGTTTAGGAACAATGGTTGGTACATACAGCAATTACTCAACTTCTGTGTTTACCCATGCGACCCAAGCCCAACTAAAATAGCCCCGATTGTATTGAAGCCATTTTTCATGGCGAAAGTAAAGCGGGACTGCCAAAACCGACCAGCACTGCAACTGCGCTTCAAATTTTTAGTTGGATGGCTAAACGGTAGATAAAGACGTTCATTTAAATTTTAACATTTGGAAAGGAACGGAGGGAATTCTTGGCGGGCAGTGGTCCGTCTTTCCGCTAAATCCCCGATTGAAAAAATCGGGGGATACCGCTTCAATACGGTTTAGGAACAATGGTTGGTATAAATACATCAATTACTCAACATCTGTGTTTACCCATCTGCCCCAAGCCCAACTAAAATAGCCCCGATTGAATTGAAGCCATTTTTCATGGCGAAAGTAAAGCGGGACTGCCGAAACCGACCTGCACTGCAACTGCGCTCCTAATTTTTTAGAGAAATAGCTGATGTAAGATTAAATCTTCCTTTTAATTGAATTTTTATTCGTAGAAATATACTCGCTTTACCCTTTGAGAGATGTTTGTTAGAATTTCGTACGGAATGGTATTAATTTCTGCAGCTAAGTCGACTATACTGTGTTCTTGGTTGAAAACGATGGCTTCATCGCCTGGCTGTACATCCAAATTTGAAACGTCTAACATCGTCATATCCATACAGATAGATCCAATTGTGGGCACCAATTGACCATTAATGAGCATTTTCCCTACGCCGTTTCCAAAAGCACGATTGTAGCCATCTGCATAGCCGATTTTTACTGTAGCTATTTTTCCGCCATTTGGCATCACCCCTTTTCGGCTATACCCTACAGTTTCGCCAGCATTTAGGGTTTTAACTTGTGTAACGGTAGTTTTGAGTACCATTGTAGTTTGTAAACTAGGATTGTTCGATATTGCTGCATCGAAGCCATATAAGCCAATTCCTAATCTAACCATATCCATTTGAGCATCGGGCCAACGGCTTATGCCAGATGTATTGGAGATGTGGAGTAAAGGCTTATAGCCTAAAATTTCGATTAATCGATTGGCGATGATTTTGAAAGTACTAATTTGCTGCTGACTATACTCATCGTGCTGAGATTCTCCACTCGCCACCAAATGCGAAAAAATACTTTCAACTTTTATATTATCGTTTCCTTTTAGCAAATCGATCAACTGATCCAACTCTGCCTCATCAAAACCTAAACGATGCATTCCGCTATCAATTTTAATGTGTATTGGGTAGTTGGTTTGATTGGACAAGGCATTTACGAAAGCATTTAATATTTCGATGCTGTAAATTTCGGGTTCTAAATGATGTTTAATGATGGCTTCAAAAGCAGATTCTTCTGGGCTCATTACCATAATCGGCAGCGTAATCCCAGCTTTACGCAAAGCAATGCCTTCATCGGCATAGGCTACGGCCAAATAATCAACCTTATGAAATTGTAATAAATTGGCGATTTCAAAACTTCCGCTCCCATAAGAGAATGCTTTAACCATGGCCATAATTTTTACGCCAGATTTAATTTTAGAGCGATAAAACTGAAGATTATTCACCATCGCATTCAAATCAATCTCTAAAACGGTATCGTGAATTTTTTGGGTAAGCAACTTACTAATCCTCGCGAACTCAAATCGCCTTGCTCCTTTTACCAGAATAGTTTCGTGGCTAAATTGTATGCTGGGAAAAGCGGTAACGAAAGCATTTGTATCATCAAAAAACTGGGTCTCCAAATTAAATAAACTAGCATATTTTGACAGGTGAGCTCCAATTCCAATCAATCGATTTACCTTTTTTTGTTTTAATAAATCTGCTATTTCAGTATATAAATCTTGATCTGAACGCCCAGTTTCAAACAGTTCGGATAAAATGACCGTCTTTTTTGGGTGTTGGTTCTGTTGATTTAGAAAATCGAGTGCAATGGCTAATGAGGAAATATCTGCACTATAAGAATCATCAATTATGGAACATTGATTTATCCCGTTTTTGAGTTCCAAACGCATGCTTACGTGACTTAGTTTTTCCAGTCGTAGGTTAGACTGCGCTGGCGTATATCCTATTGCTAAAAGCGTAGCCCAGCAAATGATGCCATTTTCTATTGATGCTTTATCTTTAAAAGGAAGCGTACATTCTATTTCAACATCTTGATAAATCGCCCTCAAACTGCATTTGTCTTCAAGGGGTTCCACAGCAATAATCCTCAAATCGGCTCCCTGTTTACTGCTCCAGCTAAATTTCCTTTTACCCGGTAACTCATTCACAACAAGCTCATTCGTATATTCTGGTGAATAGATGAGTAAATCTGCATTTTTAAATAGTTTCAGCTTTTCTATTAGTTTTTCTTTCTTGGATGGAAAGCCTTCGGCATGGGCCTCGTTAATGTTGGTTAAAATGCCTATTTCTGGCTCAATAATTTCGGCCAAAGTTTGCATTTCATTTACCGAAGAAATTCCGGCCTCGAAAATACCCAAGTTGTTTTCTGCATCAATTTGCCAAACAGAAAGGGGTACTCCAACTTGCGAATTATAGCTTTTCGGGCTTCTAACAATGTTAAAATCTGTGGCCAACAGCTGATATAGCCATTCTTTAACAATGGTTTTACCATTACTACCTGTTATGCCGATGGTTTTTAAGGTAAACTGTTTTCTGTGATGTGCGGCAAGTGTTTGTAATGCAGTTAAGGCGTTTTCAACCAGAATAAAATTGCAATCAGGATATTGTTCAACATAGTCCGGTTTAGTAATTACAAAATTCCTGATTTGTTTAGCATAGGCATCTGTTATAAAATCATGCCCATCCCGATGGGATGACAAAGCAAAAAACAATGAATGCTCTGGCACTAAAACCGAACGGCTATCAATTGCCAAATATTTTATAACTACTTGTCCATCAATTAGTTTTGTTTGGGAATTTAATATCTGGGCAAGCTCGGTAACGGTATAATTTTGATGCTGCATGCTTTTAGTTTCAGAAAAATGTGGTATTGGTTTTTATTTTTACGAATTTCAGTAATTAATTATGAAAAGCGGTAAAGAAGAGCCAGTATATTTAGATAAAAAACAAGCCTTAGCTAAGGCAGAAAGTTTTTGTGTTTACCAAGAGCGTTCTCAAAAAGAAGTTCGATATAAACTGGTTGAATGGGGAATTCGAGGCGATGAGCTTGAAGAAATTCTATCTGACCTGATTATGAATAATTTTTTGAATGAAGAACGCTTTGCAAAAAGCTACGCTTCGGGGAAATTTAACATTAAAAAGTGGGGAAGAGTAAAAATAAAACAGGGTTTAAAGCTGAAAGGTGTGCCCGATAGGATATTACAAAAAGCTTTATACAGCTTGGATGATGATGATTATTTAAAAACGTTAACTGCACTTGCCATTAAGAAGTCGGAATTTATTGCCGAATCTAACCCGATCAAAAGAAAAATGAAGCTGATGAACTACCTTCAAGGAAGAGGTTTTGAAACGGATTTAATTTTACTTGCACTGAAAGCCAGCAATTTAAACTAAATATTAAATTTTTAATAAAAAAAATCTTGACAGAAATATAAATCTGTCTATATTTGCATCACCAAAACGAAACAGAATATCAGTTAAGTTTTATGCGAAAGTAGCTCAGTTGGTAGAGCACGACCTTGCCAAGGTCGGGGTCGCGAGTTCGAATCTCGTCTTTCGCTCCATAAATGCCTTCCTACCAGGAGGCATTTATTTTAAGACCTTATTGCTCGATGCTCAGATGGTGGAACTGGTAGACACGCAGGACTTAAAATCCTGTGCCCTTAACAGGCGTGCGGGTTCGATTCCCGCTCTGAGTACTAAACAAAAAATGCAAGCATGTAATAGTTTCACTATCAACAGCTTGCATTTTTTTATTTCTGAGAATTTTACATATCTGATTCGGCCTTATTTCTGAGAAAGATCTATACTGTCATTACGATCCAAGAGGAGATTGACAGAACTATTAATAATGAGAGTTTCATATTGAGATTTGAACTAGGTGTAAATGAAAACATAAAGGTTGCCAATCAAAATTACAAAACTGAGAACTTTTAGAAAGATACTTGTACCCTAACGTACAGATCTTTATAATCCATAAAGTCTTCATAGGCCAATCCTAAAGTAATTCGATGTAAGAAAGATTTAGAATTTAGGTTAATCGATTTGAGTATTTCTCCTTTATAATTTAGTTGATTATAAAATATTGACGAGGTTAATGTAGTGCTAATGTTCAGTTTGGGAAACCATTTAAAAGCATATAAATACGACCCAATTTTCTCATTATCAATAAATAAAACATCAATTCCAGCTCCGATTCCAAAATTGCTTTTCAGATTTAAACCGTATTTAATTTGATGATTTTCAAGTCTATTCCCACCGTTAACATTGGCAAGTTTTCTGTTTTGATAGTTATAAGCAATAAAGTCAGAAAAATTATTTTTTCTATAGAATATTTTCCATTTCGAGGCTTGGAAATTCAAATGTTGAAAACCGTTGTTGTCAAAGTTGTATTGTAAACCGATGCCCGAATTTACTTGCGTTTTTCCTATGAATGAAGCGCTATAAGACGTGAAAAACCCTAATGGAAGTCTGGTTGACCCACTATAACCTATTTCTAAAGAATTTGAAATATAACAAAGAGTATTCAATCCTCCTGAATTATAGCAGCCGATTTTTGGTAAATCATTATTAAAAGTTGTATATGTTTTTTGTAGGTTTAATGAATTTGTTAGTTTTTCCACAAAGTTACGTACGATTAGTGCTTCAGGGATAGAATCTTGCGAGGATGGTGTCCAATACTTTTTTAGCCAATAGGTTTTTTTATCCGTATGTTCGATGATGTAAGTTATTCCGTCTAAACCCTTGTTCCAATTTTTTATTTTATCGTCTGATTGTAGCGTTAAGATGCTGGAGTTTTGAATAATGTTGTAGATGTTTTTGGCCTGTTCCGGTGATAAAATTATTTTATCAAATAACACTTCCGTATTATCCCTATTTGCTTTTCTAGTGTGATATATGTAATTCGTTATAGTACCATTAACCCCACAACTATCTTGTGTAAGTTCTACTACTTGTCCAAGATTCCGAAATCTGAAATTAAATTCATTAGTAGATTTTTCAAAGTCCCTTAAATTTAAAGTTTTTTGAAATTCCTTGCTACTCGTAACAAAATAAGTAGTGTCGCCTTCTAATTTTTTTGTTTGAGAAAAAGCAATTTCAAGTGATAATAAGAATAGGACTAAGATTATTTGCAGTTTCTTCATGCGCTCGCAGTATCGTAGTTAATTCGCTTTTTTGTTATGGGGATGATGTTGATAACGTGATTATTCCATAATAAATTCATAGCCATGTCTTCTATTTGAATTTGCAGGTATGCTATGAAAGGTTGCACTCAGAATTGCATATAGCGTTCTGGGGTTTCCCTAAGATTTAATGTTCTTAGAAAAACAGATGGTTAAGATGAATTGCCACCAATTTTTGCCAAGCACCCCTTTAGCAGTATTTTCTTTTACATCGTAAAGGCGAGAGATCTTTGGATAATGTTATTTAATGTTTGTCTTTATTACTCCTGCATAGGTAGCTGCCCAAATTGCGCCATTTTTATCTTTTGTTATTTTTTCAATGTTAACACTTGGAACATTTGAATTTTCTGTAGTATAAATCTCTAGATTTTTGTTTGATAAGTTATATTTTAGTATTCCTACATTATTTTGGGAAATCCAAAGTGTCTTTTTTTCTTCATCTAACAAGAAATAGTTAATACTATTTTCTGCAAACATCTTCGGATTATCCCCCAAAATTCTTTCCCACGCTCCGTTAGTTTTTAGAATATACATTCCTGCCCCCGTTCCCTTCCCGTTGTATAAGCTAAGCCACAAATTTCCCGCTTTATCCTCATATGCCATAGAAATATAAGCTTTAGAAAGAGGTGAATTTTTGTCGTTTAATTGGATTGTTTTCCCATTTTCAATTCTTACGTTTCCTTCAAATGTGCCTATCCAAACTCTACTTTTACGATCTACATAAACGCCTAAGGTTTTATTTGTCGGCAATTTTGAATTTTCTTTAGTTAGCGTAATCCACTTGTTTCCATCAAATTTTGCCACCCCTTCCCAGGAAGTAAACCACGCATTATTTGATTGATCTATAAAAATCTTTCTTGCCCAATTTATAGGTGAATTTAAGGAGTCGTATTTTGTCCAGTTTTTATCATTGTACTTATAAACATCATAACCAATTACAAACCACTTATTGTTCTTCTTGTCAATTTCCAAGTCCCTAACAGACTCTAATTCATTTTTATTATATTCTTTAGGCCTAATCATCGTATTCGTACTATTGAAATGTTCCCATCTACCATCCTTAATTTTTACGATGCCGTTATCAGTACCTATCCAAACATTATTATCAACATCTACTGAAACCGATCTAGTCATATCCCATGGAAGCTCTGAATTTTGCTGGGTATAAACGGTCCAAGTTTCACTCAATTTGCTTTTGTCACTACCTTTAAGTTCTGGCGTGCCAACCACCTTCATATTTGATTGATTAGTAAAATTAAATACTCTTCTCTTTGCATTTAGTCTCCCATTTTCAAATTGAAGAATAATAGCCACCGAGCTGATCTCTTTTTTGGCTCCTGAAATCGCTGGGGTCCAGTTTGATGTATTATTTATTGCGGATTGAAGCTTCAACGCTGTAGAGGAGATATTTGTTTTATTTTCTGCACTAAGTAGACAGGGCTTTCCATTTTCGTCAATCAATAGTTGAATCTCTATAATTCCTCGTAAAGTTGTTGCACTGTTCTTGTCAAGATTTGACATGATTTCCTGTAGGATGGAGCGGGGAGGCTGTGCTTGCGTGTCACCACAATCTAAGCAAAAAATTGACGCCTTGCAGTCCTGGAATTTTTCTGGATATAGATTTTGGGCGTGTAGCGCTATCGACAAGAGATTTAATATTAAGGGAAAAAATATTTTTTTCATTTAGAGCGTTGTTAATGTTTCGTAGAATTGTAAATAAACCTAAAGATAAAAAAAGGCACAAATTTTTATATATAATAATAGTTAGGCTAAATATCGCCAATGCGCCCAAAATTACATCTAGTTCTGCAATACGAAACCACAACCTGTTATTATGTTTTAACCGTTCAGGCATGGTGTTCTTTCTAACACTAAAAAATGTAATTAACACCTGTAATATTGAAGTGTTATAAAAATCTCCCATTCACCTAAAACTAAACAATTCAAAGGGGGAATTTTCAATTTTTATTCTGGGGTATAAGGACAATCAAATTGTCTTTCTATGTAAAACCTTCCTTCAACCCTTAAGAAAAATGAACATGTTCAATAAATCTCTCATTCCAAAAACTTAAAAAAATCGAATAAAACCTTTCAGAAATGAAAGGTTTTTTGTTTTAAAATTTTATTTAATTATTTTTGATTTAGAAAGTAATATTTCTATATTTGCAACCCCAAAGGAATACATCGAATGTCTTCTTTTCTGCGAAAGTAGCTCAGTTGGTAGAGCACGACCTTGCCAAGGTCGGGGTCGCGAGTTCGAATCTCGTCTTTCGCTCCATAAATGCCTTCCTACCAGGAGGCATTTATTTTAAGAGCCTTATTGCTCGATGCTCAGATGGTGGAACTGGTAGACACGCAGGACTTAAAATCCTGTGCCCTTAACAGGCGTGCGGGTTCGATTCCCGCTCTGAGTACTAGACTAAAAACCTTTCAGAAATGGAAGGTTTTCCTGTTTTGCCGAAATAACAGCGATGTAATTTCTCTCGTACGTTTTATTTCCCCGATTGCTTTTTTTGAAGAGTCAATATGGATTGAAGTGGAGATTTCCTTTTCTGAGCTTCCTCAACCTATCAGCACAAGAATTCCGAAGGTGGATTTATCAGTCTAAAATTATTGATACAATGATACTTACGAAAATAAAATAATGCAATTGCTTATATTCGTTCACAACAACTCACATCCGATGTACTATAAAAAAACGATTGCAATGGCGCTAATTTCTGGATTGGCATTCTCGCTGAGCGCTTTTATGCCTCCGCCAGATCAAAAAGCAAAAAACTTAAAAGTTCTTCCCAAAAACATCAGTCACGAAGAATTAGACAAAGTGATGGACAACTTCAAAATGGCGCTGGGTGTAAAATGCGGATTTTGCCATGCGCCTATGAAAGACAATCCGAGAAAAATGGATTTTGCGAGTGATGAAAAACCTGAAAAGGAAAGGGCAAGAGAAATGATGAGAATGACTGCAAAAATCAACAAGAAATACTTTCATAACGAAATGAAGGATGGAAAGCCCTTTATGGCAGTCGCTTGCATCACCTGTCACAATGGAAAATCAGAACCGCAACGAAAAGCCCCCAATTAAAATTGGAGGCTTTTGCTTAAATATTTGTGCTATACTTTGGCTTCTTTTTGTACTACTACCGGTTCATCAGTACCCTCTTGGCCATTCTTAAATTCCTTAATGCCTTTACCAAGTCCTTTCATCAGTTCAGGAATTTTCTTTCCACCAAATAATAAAAGAATCCCTACGCCTATGATAATTAATTCTGGTCCGCCAAGAATGGCTGCTGTTGTATTTAACATGTTTTTTAGTTTAGAAGGTTTTGAAAATTAGGTTTCTATATTGTTTATTAAAGATACGTGGAATAGCGCCCTTCGGTTCTTATTTTTAAAAATAAAGTTTAGGCCTCAGTAAATACACTTGCAAATAACTTATTTGAATGAAGTTTTGCCTCGAAATCAAAAATATGAGAAGTTGCCATAACCTCATCTACCCCATAATACGCAACAAAAGCACTCAATTTTTCTTTCACCGTGCCGCTATCTCCAATAAAAGAATAGGTTAGCATTTGTTCAACTGCTTCTTTCTCGTACACGCTCCAAACCAAATCCATATTTTCTACTGGTGCTTTAAGCAAATTTCTCTTCCCAGTAATCACACCTAGAAACATTTGCTTAACCGAATTGGATAAGCGTTCTGCTTCCGCATCCGTATCTGCCATCACAACATTCACGCATGCAATTACATAGGGTTTTTGTAAATATGCTGAAGGTTTGAAATTGGTTTTATAGATTTGAATGGCCTGTTCGAAATAGGTTGGTGCAAAATGACTGGCAAATGCGTACGGCAATCCCTTTTCCGCGGCTAACCTCGCGCTATCTGTACTGGAACCTAAAATCCAAATTGGAATGTTTAGCCCCTCCCCTGGAATAGCCCTTACGTTACTGCTGTTATTCTCTTTAGAGAACAATCTTTGCAATTGTTCCACATCTCTTGGGAAATTGTGCGCTGCATTAAAATTCTCTCCTCTTATGGCTAATGCGGTTACTTGATCGGTTCCGGGCGCTCTGCCTAAGCCTAAGTCTATTCGATTTGGATAAAGTGATGCTAGCGTACCGAACTGCTCTGCAACAATAAGTGGAGCATGATTTGGCAACATGATCCCACCCGACCCAACTCGAATGGTTTTGGTGCCGTTGGCAATATATCCAATTAAAACTGAGGGTGCAGAACTGGCAACACCTGCCATATTATGATGCTCAGCAAACCAATATCGGGTATAACCTAGTTTTTCAGATTGACGAGCGAGTTCTAAACTCTTTGGAAAGGTGTCGGCCGGGGTTTCTCCATCCAATACTGTGGCAAGATCAAGAATGGAATATGGTATATTTTTTAAAAGATTTTCGTCCATGTTATTATAGGGAATTACAAATAAGAAGTACAAAAATATTGCTTATTCTGTCAATCTATTCATTTCGGGATAGTTATGACCCTAACTAAACATTCGATACGAATTTTGAAAAACAAGGTTATATTTTTGATACAAAATCGAGTTATTTTGACAGAATGCCATTTTATCAAACAATACGACTTGTTCTTTGCTTATATAAAAGATAATCTATCAAGCACTCCAGTTAAAAAACAGCTCAAAATGAAAAATCTTAAATTAATTGTACCCGCCCTACTTTTATTATTTTCGGCATGCAGTCAAGCAACCAGAACCTCAGGCAACGACCTGAGTGAAGGCGTTCAAAAAGACGCTCTAAACGTTGCTGATTCTCTAGAAACCAAAATCTCCGTTAACGGCAAAGTTATCCAGGGAGAACCCTTAGTTATGAGGTTTGTCGTTTACAACAACACAGACTCTACTAAAAGCTTTTGCATTTGGCATACGCCATTTGAACCCCTGATGAGTAAATATTTAGATATTACCAATGAGAAAGGTGAAGAAGTAGCTTACAAAGGTGCCATGGCTAAACGAATGATGCCGCCACCCGCCGACAGCTATACCAACGTTAAACCTGGTGACAGTTTGGTTGCCAATGCAGATTTACTGAAAGGTTATGATTTAAAAACTGGGTCGAGTTATAAACTGACTTACAACGGTAGTAACATGAGTGGATTAGTTTCGAAAGATACGGTCACTTTTGTTTACGAAGACATTCATTAACCTTTACACACCATTTATATCAATATATTTTGATTGGGGAGCTTTGCTGGGTATAGTATTGAATGAACATTTATAATATGTTTTCATTACACCAATTGGAAACCGATTTATCTCCTAACTTGTACTATATCGTGTATGACTTACGTTATATAAATAAGTTTTTCTAGCCAAGCGCAATACGATGTTGAATTAATTCGCTGTGTTTAAAACATTTACGCTATTAATTCGTTTAATAATTATAATCAAATATATTTCATCATGGACGTAACCTATTATAAATCGCAACCAGCGCTCATAAAATTTGGTCAAGATCAA
Source organism: Pedobacter yonginensis (assembly GCF_003173595.1). Taxonomy (GTDB): domain Bacteria; phylum Bacteroidota; class Bacteroidia; order Sphingobacteriales; family Sphingobacteriaceae; genus Pedobacter; species Pedobacter yonginense. The sequence continues at coordinate 414,449 of NZ_QGNZ01000001.1, read as the reverse complement.
AAAGATTCTGATGAAAATTCCATCACCGTACAAAAATTGGTAGATAACGATAAATACTACGTGGTTTTAGTGAATGGGAGAAGCATATCCATCATCAAGAAATAATACATCAAAAAATAATCCACAGCCATTCATAGCATATATGAATGGCTTTTTTTTATCTAAATTGTAAATTTACACCCTTAAATTGTCGCATATGCCCTTTTCAGCTGGCTAAAGTTGTGTTATTTTTACATTCATAAATTAAATAGTAGAAACATGGAAAACAGCGCATCAATCACAGTTAAAGTCATTGTCAATGCTCCGATAGAAAAAGTCTGGGAATTTTGGACCAATCCAGAACACATTACGCAATGGGCTTTTGCATCGCCAGATTGGCATGCACCAAAGGCTGAAAACGATTTGCGTAGTGGCGGCAAATTTTCAACCACAATGGCTGCAAGAGATGGCAGTATGAGTTTTGATTTTGGCGGGACATATACCAACGTAATAGAAAATAAAGTCATTGAATATACCATAGAAGATGGTAGAAAAGTAAAAATTGTGTTTGAAGGAAATGGAGATCAAACAAATGTTATAGAAACTTTTGATCCTGAACAAATGAATCCTAGGGAGATGCAACAAGACGGGTGGCAAGCTATTTTAGATGATTTCAAGAAATATACGGAAGAAAATTAATCTAAAGTTTTGGTGTGCAGACGGAGGTCTTCAAAAAAAACAATCTGGAATTCAATATATTAAATAAATTAATTTGAATTTGGATAAACAAATATCTTTCAAAAACAAAGACAATGAAATAAGTTCGGTGTGACGATACCTTGAACCCATCCGTCCTGCTGAAAAAACAATCCGTCATGCTGAATTTATTTCAGCATCTTAATGGGTATCAATCGCCTTTGATCTTTCACGCTTATACCTTCAACCGAACTTAGCTTAATTAATTTTTAACCAGCCAGTTATGCTCATTCTGGGAACACTTGTCATTAAAACTTCGTGTTCCAGTTCATCGCTTTTAAAAAATACACCCTTGCGGTTTTCCGGTGAAATATGCTGTTGTGTATTTTCGTGGTGTATGCAGAGTTCTCCCCCATCTGTAGCCATCCAATTTTCGTTTAAATACATAACCATAGAAAATTTCCTGCTCCCGTTGCTTTGAAACTGATCGATGTGCTTTTTGTAGTAGGCACCCTTTTCATAAAGTGTGTAATGAAACTCATAACCTGTGATGCCAGTGTAGCAGGTACTGTTTAAATACACTACGAATCTATCCATCACATCCAAGAATTCATTTTCATATTGATTCTCATGCTTTCTATCCAACCAATAAATCACATCACTTCTAATCTGATTATCTTCATGGCTCGTTTCATTGTTCCCGATTTTTGCAGGAAGAAGTTCTTCCTGCCGAATTAAGTGAACTAGATTTTCTTTTAGGTGGGCCGCCAAAGAGACACTTAGAAAGTGATTGGCGATACCAACCTCATGCTCAACAAAACTGTCGATGAGCACATCAAATATTTTCTCCAAATGAGATGTCGATTACCTTTTTAAAGCAAATGCCGATAACCTTGGTAAGGTAGATTAATTATGTTGTTAATACATTAAACTATCTGTTAAATCGACTGAGGAAAACTTGTTAAAGGGATTGAAATCGTTTGTAAATTTTAGAATACGATTATAAAATATCCCAAAGCATGTTTATATTGGGTAAATAATTCAAAATCAACCCCATGGACCAGAAAATTATTACGCTTTACGATCAATACACGCATAGCCAACTCAATCGCAAAGATTTCATGAAAAAGCTTGCCATACTTGCAGGCAGCACGGCTTTAGCGATGACCATTTTGCCCATGCTCGAAAATAATTATGCCGCAGCAGCAGAATTTAATAGTGATGATATCGACGTTGAAAATATCACCTATGCGGGTGTAGATGGAGAAATTAAAGCCGTACTAGCTAAACCAAAGGGAAAAAAGAATTTGGGTTCGGTAGTGGTTATTCACGAAAACAGAGGTTTGAACCCTCATATCATCGATGTAACTAAAAGAGTAGCTTCAGAAGGCTTTATTGCGCTCGGGATTGATGCTTTATCGCCACTTGGCGGCACACCAACTGACGAGGATAAAGGCAGAGAATTGATTGGCAAGCTGGATCCAAACAAAAACTTACAAAATTATTTGAAGGGACTCGATTATTTACGCAACAGAAAAGATGGAAATGGAAAAGTGGGCTGCATTGGTTTTTGTTGGGGTGGTGGAATGGCAAATAAACTGGCGGTAAACGATCCGAAATTGAATGCAGCAGTTGCCTATTATGGTGCCCAACCTGCTACAGCGGAAGTTGGCAAAATTAAATCAAGCATCATGCTTCACTATGGGGGTTTAGATGAACGTATTAATGCGGGCATTCCTGCCTATGAGCAAGCCTTGAAGGACAATAAAATAGATTATAAACTCTATATCTACGAAGGTGTAAATCATGCTTTTAACAACAACACCTCACCTACCAGATATAATGAAGCCGCAGCGAAATTGGCTTGGCAAAGAACAATGGATCTTTTTAAAAATAAGTTGGCAACCTTATCAAGATAGGCATTGAATTTTCGGTTGACTGAAGAGTTAAAATGGGCAATGCTTGATGCTTCATCAAGATTGCTCTAAAACCCCTTCAGCCTTATCGGCTATTTGGATATCGCTTTTATTTTTTTTGGGATAGTTAAAGAATAGGGAAGTTAATACTGGGATTACAAATATAGCAACTGTAAAGATAGATACAAAGAGATCTGTTTTTTCGCCCTCTATTGCATGAGAGATTGGCGAGCTAGGTTGAAAATGGGTGTATAGCGAGGATGTTAGCTTTATGCCTAAAACACCAATTACAATAAAAGCTACGGTTTCTAGAAACGTAAACTTCTCCATTAACTTCACAAATGCCTGTGCCACGAAGCGCATAGCTAAAATACCGATAAACACCCCGATGTAAATGAGCCAAATGTGATCCGTAAAAGCTACCGCAGCAAAAACATTATCAATGGAGAAAGCCAAATCCATTACTTCTACCAATGCAACGGTAGCCCAAAAAGTTCCAATCAAACCTACTGTAGATTTATAGATCCAGCTTTTACTTTTATCAACTTCTTCATCGGCATCATCATTTTTTGCACTCTTCTTTCTAAAATAATCAAAAGCTAGGTACAGCAAATACAAACCACCCAAAGGTTTTAGCCACCATATTTTAACCAACCAAGCGGCTAAAAATAAACAAATACCTCTAAAAACATAAGCTCCAATTATTCCGTATTTTAGCGCTTTATCTCGTTGATCTTTTGGTAAATCCATTACCATAGTGGCTAAAACTGCTGCATTATCAACTGAAAGCAAACTTTCGATAACAATTAAGTTTAAAACTATCAGTAATCCGGCTTGAATGTCGTCGCCTAAAATCGTGTGTAAGAAATCCATTGATTAAATCGTAAAGTCGTCAAATTAAACTTTGTAAAGCAAAGAAACAAATTATTCCCATTGCTGAAAGTTTTGGTTTTGGTACATTTAACCATTTGCTGGCCAATTCAACAAATCAAAAGCTTGCCATTCAGTTAATTATCCTATATTCGATTATTGTTACGATTTACAATAAACGCCCAATCATTCCACCTACACATGAAATATCTCACCCTTGCCATAATCCTCTTTTTCGTACTCCTTGCATGTAAAATGAAAACCAGAGGAGAAAATGCTGATGATTTTGTTAATTCTACAGTTGTGAGCACTGATTTAAAAAATTCGCCTGCATCTACTTCTCCCTTTAAAAATTACTTGCACGTTAATGCTTTTGAATGGGATGTTACACAACAAGATCGGCCAGATCTAATTGATGAAAAAAAGCTTAATCTATTGAAATCATTTTCTGGTATCAGGCATTATCTCGATTGGATGAGAATTGAACATAAGCAGGGCCAATACACCTTTAATCCCAACAGAAATGGCGGATGGAATTACGATTTAATCTATCAAAAGTTAAAGGAGGCCAATATTGATGTTTTGGTTGATTTAAAAGACTGCCCAGATTGGCTAATGAATACCTATCCTGAAAAGCAGCGAGCGAATGACAATGTCCCGGCGCCTTATGGCTTAGATCGAAATAAACCCGAATCATATGCAATTCAGGCCAAAGCGGGTTTTCAGTTTGCAGCTAGATACGGTTCTAATAAAAACATCGACTCCAGTTTGGTTACCGTCGATCAATCTTTGCGCTGGAATGGCGACAAAGCCAACGTGATCAAAATTGGATTGGGATTTATTAAATACATGGAATGTGATAACGAGCGGGATAAATGGTGGAAAGGTAAACAGGCGCAGCTCAGTCCGGAAGAGTACGCGGCTAACATGTCGGCCTTTTACGATGGGAATAAAGGCAAAATGGGCAAAAATGTAGGCGTTAAAACAGCTGACCCCAATATCGTTGTGGTAATGGGTGGTTTAGCCACGGCTGATCCTGATTTCGTAATCAAAATGATTAACTGGTGTAAGAAAAATAGAGGACTTAAGAAAGATGGCACTGTAGATTTATGCTTCGATGTAATTAACTACCACTTATATGCTAATAATGGCTTTTTAAATAACGGTCGGGCTACTGTGGGCGTTGCGCCGGAATTATCAAATATTGGTGACGTGGCCGATCAATTTATGCAGATGGCCGAGAAAAATACGCCTAATGTGCCTGTTTGGATTACAGAAACAGGATATGATATTGGCGAACACACCCCTCAACGTGCCATTGCCATTGGCAAGAAAACAGCATCCATCACCCAAGCCGATTGGAATTTAAGAACAGCGCTCCTGTATGCAAGAAAGAGTTTGCAAAAGTGCATGTTTTATATGTTGGATGATGTGGATTCAACAAGCCACATTCAATATTCTTCTTCAGGATTTGTAAATGGAAACCTAAGCAGAAGACCATCAGCAGATTATATGCTTCAGACCAAAAACCTGTTAGGCAATTACTTCTATCAAGCTACTTTGAGTGCCGATCCGATTGTGGATTTGTACAAACTTAAACAGCACGAAATCTATGTGTTGACCATTCCAGATCAAAAAGGTAGGACTGCAACGTATAATCTCGATCTAGGCTCTTCTAAGCAGGCAATCATTCATACCCTGCAGCCTGGTAAAGATGTAATGATGAGTAGAACAGTAAACACCATTAAAGGCAAATTAAAAGTGCAAGTTTCTGAAACCCCTATTTTTGTTGAGAAGCGCTAACAAAACTTCATCGCTTGCCTTTTATCCGTGCTTTTACACGAATATTTAACTTTTCAATTCTGCTAAAGGAGCCTGCAACATGGCCGTTGAATTCGGGATTTTACTAATTAGTAAATATTTGTTTTTACGGTTATGCTTATTTTATTTTCAGCTGATAAATAGCGCCCTTCTCTCCTGCAAGAATAACCAAATTACCTTTTGATGCCTTTTGCACGGCGTTGAAACTTTGGTCAGATATGTGCTTCCAAGTGTTCCCTCCATCTGTAGAAACATCCGTTCCAGAAGTGCCTGTTGCAATTAATGTTTTACTATTGATGTAAGTTACCCCAGACCGATAGCCATACACAGGGCTTTGCGGTTTGCGCCAGGTTTTACCGCCATCATTGGTGAGTAGTATGTTATTACTATTCTCTTTGTCTTTTACATAATTTCCGCCCACTACAACACCAATTTTATCCGTATAAAAATCCATTGAAAATGGCCCTGTACTGTTCTCGCCTTGTAAAATCGGACATTTGAATGCCTGCCAACTTTCACCATAATCAGCTGAATAATAGATATTTGATACCATACCGCCAGTAGCAATCCAAACCTTACCCCCTGCTGAGGTTTTAATTGTTGTTCCACTGGCCGCAAAGCCAGCCTCCCCATTTGCGAGTGAGATTTTTAATTTACTTGAAATATCTGTCCAGGTTTTCCCGGCATCTGTGGTTTTTAAAAGCTGCATTTTGTTCTGAATCGGATCGCCAAAAATGATTCCTTTATTCTTATCCCAGAAACTCATTCCATCTAAAAAAATAGCGGAATCTAAATTTTTATAACTTTCTGTCCATGTTTCACCACCATCTACCGTTTTAAGGATATATGCCGGAGAGCCTGCGTTTACAATTATAGCTTGCTGATTGTCAAAAGCTTGTATATCTCTAAAATCCAATTTTTCGTAGCCTTTGGGTTTTATCCACTGCCAGTTTAAACCTCCATCGGTAGTTTTACCAACCGAGCCGTTGCTGCCACTCACCCAAACCACTTCGTTTGACACCACATTTAGCCCACGCAAACTGGTTTTGGTATTTTGGTTGAGCGGTTTTAAAGAATAGTTCTGCGCAGCGCAAAAAAAAGGTGCTATTAAAAAGCACCAGATTATTTTTTTTATCATTTGTATGTTTATTTGACTCTTTTGAAGGTTTCCGATCGCCCTAGAAGCGATATGCCAACATACCCACGCACATTTAGAAGATCGTTACCTTTTAAAGTCATGTTACAACTGTAGGTTTTTCCGCTTTTTGGATCATAAATTGTTCCGTCAGTCCATTTTCCGTCTTCAAAAACAAAATCTTTCAATATTTCTAAATTAAGCAATGGTCTTTTTTGAAGATTTTCAGCCGGGTTTTTAGCGTCCATTTTTGGTTTACCGTTTAGATTCGGTTCTTTCATCCAAGCCAATTTGCCAAAGTATTTATCCCCTTTTTTATAAATTTCGATTTGCCCTTCTCCCGAAGGATTTAACCATCTGCCTACAATGGCGTCTTTACTTTGGGCAATTGCGTTGTAAGATATCGCAACAAATAGCAGCATTAAAAAAGGAAGCTTTCTCATAATTAATTTTTAGTTAGTGTTTTTAAAGATAGTAATTTGACCTTTATAACAATAAAAAACCTTAAAAATTATGAGAAAGCAAAAAAATTTCCAAATTACTTTGCCGCAAGTAGAGCCGTGTAATTTTTACGATAAGCATAAGCCAAAAATAAATTGGCAATTAAAATAACGATGGCCATTGGTAATTCTGCCGGACCTAAATAGACGTGATAAAGTAAAATGTTCAAACTCACTGGAAAAATAACCACCACTGCCAGCGGAACGAAACGACCAATGAGCAGTGCTAAACCACAGATTAATTCGGTAATTTTTATCAATGGGAATAAATAGACTGATGCCATAGCACCCGCCATAAAGGTTTTCTGATCGGCAGATAATTCGGGTTGTTTCATTGGAAGGTGGAAAAAGAAAGCAACGGCTCCGAACACGAAGAGCGCGCCCAAAAGTACTCTCACAATAATAACTGCAATTTTCATAAAATTTAGTTTTGGTTAAATATTTGTTTTGGTTGAATTAAATTTACAAAAAATGAAGTGAAAATAGATCTCGTTTTAAATTAGATTGTTTTATAATCATAATAACCATCCTTTGGATTCCGATTAATTAATTGGCATTTCTGCTGCCTTCTTCTTTGTTTTTTTGTTCAAAAAGCAATTACTTTTTTATTTAATCTATTGTTTTCATCCACTCTTGTACGAAAGCCGTAAGTTGCATGGTTTTATTTTGAATATCCTCTAAACTGTAAAATCTAGCCTCCCGCCTATCCCTCCAATTGCCTAGCAACAGTCCTTCACTCTCGATCATGTTTCCATCATAGAAAACAAAAATGATTTGCACATAGCCTTTTGCCCGTAGATTGAATGCCCCTAAATCTTTATTAAAATAGAAACTAGGCGCATTCCACTTTATTCTTTGCTTTAGTCTATCATCGGCACTCAATATTATCGATCGCAATAACTCCACCTCAGCCTTAAATGGATGCTGTAAATTAGAAAGGTACAGGTTTACTTCTTCCTGACCTGAAAGGGTGGTTCTGTTCGATTTCATCAATTTATGATTACATGTAATTCATACCTGCATAACCCAATAATCTGCGCCATAGGGCAATTTGACCAATGCAGTTTGCTTCACGATAGGTGCTAAAAGAAATCATATCGAATAGGGTAATGTCCATTCCGGGCATCTCAAAAGCTTCGTCTAATTTTTCGTCAGTAGCTTGTATTAGAGCCTCTTTGAGAAGTGGAGTAATTTTCTGCCAATCTTCCTTAAGTTGGCTTAAACTTGGATAACGAGCATCATCAACAATTCCTTTGTTATTTGAGAAAAGTTGATCGGTAACAGAACTCAGCGCTATTCCAAATGATTGCGCCAAAAAATATCGTCCTTGCACCACACTTCCAGTAATCCAAGCGATGTGATTGGCTTTGGTATCTAATCTTTTTTGTGCATCTTCTTCTTGTATTCCATCTAATGCTCGTATTAAAAAATCTGAGTGCATGTCGAATAAAACTAATATACCGTACAGGCGACTACTTTTTGGTTTGGTTTCCATACTCGTGTTTCGTTGGGTTTAGTAAAATTAGCAGATAAATATGGTACATGCCCTTGCCGTAAAAGTCAATATTAGGGGGTATTTAAGACAAATTTTTATATATTTAACACCATCTAATTACTAGCCAGATGATTAAAGTAGGTGTTTTACTCACTCAGCATTATAAGTTGTTAAGCGTTGCAGCCATTTTAGATGTTTTTGAAACGGCAAATAAACTGCACCAAGAAAAGGGCTTGGAACTCCCCTATGAAATTTTTCTTTTAAACGGGGACGTACAACCCGAAATGTTTTTAAATACCTACAAATCAAAGTGGATTGGCCAAAACGAGGTATACAACTTAATCGTTATTCCTGCTTTTACAACTGAAAACATGCAGGCATCTATTGCATTAAACAGCTCATTTATCCCTTGGTTAATTCAACAATATCATAAAGAAGCAGAAATAGCTACGGTTTGTACGGGTGTGTTTTTATTAGGCGCTACGGGTTTGTTGGATGGTAAAGTAGCTACAACGCATGTTGATGCATGCGCTGCTTTTGCTAAAGCTTTTCCGGCAGTAAAATTAAAACCTGATAAAACGGTAACACAAGATGGGCGGCTTTTTACCAGCGGTGGTGCAACATCATCATTCCACTTGCTTTTGCACATACTCCAAAATCAATGCGGAAAAGAAATTGCCATAAAGGCGGCTAAAATTTTTGCCATCGATATGGACAGGCAAAACCAATCGTATTTTAGCTCTTTTCAACCTTTCAGGCACCATAATGATGAAATCGTGGCGTCTGCACAAGAACAAATCGAGCTTAATTATCAGGATGTTTCCACAATTGAAGAAATGATTAAAGACATTCCATCCAGCAGGAGAAATATTGTGAGGCGATTTAAGCAAGTAATTGGCATTACACCTATTGAATATTTACAGCAAACCAGAATTGAGGCCGCTAAAAAACTTTTAGAACAAACGGCGCAGCAAATGACGGAAGTAATCTATAACTCTGGATATAATGACCCAAAGGCATTTAGGAAGGTTTTTCGCAAAGCTGTTGGCATGACACCATCTGAATATCGGGATAAGTTTCAGGCAAAATAGCGCCATTGTAATCAAAGCACTTTTATCAAGGTAAACGTTTTACTAATATTAGGGATATAAATGAACTTCGGCCTTGTATGCATAGCCTTACATCTATTTTCAACATGTGCAGTCTTACTTAAACGCGGATGCATATCCTTGAAAAAGTTTTAAAATAATGTTAGTAACATTTTGAAAATAAATGCGTTATTGGTTAAAATTTATAATAACTTAACATTTAAATAATCCCTAACCAAATTATATTTCTTATGAGCACATTACTATTAGCCGTTCTAGTATTTTACGCATTCTCATTTTTTTTAATTTCGTATTGCTATTACACTGCTGAACAAATTCCAAGATATTACGATGAATTTTAAATGATGGCGCTCTCTTTAAAACCATCATTCTCCTAAATAATACGTTTAACTGAGGTTTTAAACACAGTTGAAATTTATTCTTTCCAATTCGGGTATTTTCGTAAATCTGAATGTAGTGTACATGTGCTACTTGTATTAAAAGGCCTAAAATAGGTCCTCGCCTAAATATGGCATTTTTGTCCCCATTTTTGTTTCTTTGTTCCATGGCTACTTGCAAAATCATTTTAATAATGATGGCATTAGAATTTGAATAAAATTTAGAACTTAGCCTTTATTCACCAAACAATCTATCAACAAATTTTAACTATGGCTTATTGCGAGTATATCGAAACCATGCAACCTGAGGAGCGGAAGGCATTACATAAAAATTACCACGATCATCATTATGGTTTTCCGATACATGATGATAATGAGTTGTTTGGGCGCTTGATTCTCGAAATTAATCAGGCCGGATTAAGTTGGGAAACGATTTTGAAAAAGGAAGCAGCATTCAGACAGGCCTATGATCACTTTGATATCCAAAAAGTTGCCCATTATACTGAAGAAGATCGAGTTAGATTGCTAAATGATGCTGGAATTATCCGCAATCGTTTAAAAGTAAATGCTGCGATTGAGAATGCAAAATCTATTATTACGTTGCAGAAAGAATTTGGATCGTTTGAGAAGTGGCTCGAACATCATCATCCTAAAACCAAGGAAGAATGGGTTAAGCTGTTCAAAAAAACCTTCAAATTTACTGGTGGAGAGATTGTTAATGAATTTTTGATGAGTATTGGTTACTTAGGCGGGGCACATTCGCCAACCTGCTTAATCAATAAAAAAATTGAAAAACTGAAACCAATGTGGCTAAAGAAATAATGCCTTGATTTATGTATTGGCATTTGTGTATTTAACTTTAGTGAGATGAACACCAATGCATCAAGTAGATTGGGTTAATTCATCTATAAGGCCAATAATTTCTGCTATTTCGAAAGGTTTTTGAATAATGGCTTCTGGCCTGCAGTTAACGTCATCAATATCTATGAGCACACCAGATATGAGAATAATTGGAATGTGAGCGGTGGACTGATGACTTTTCAAATAATTGCAAACAACACGCCCATCCACCCTATCAATCCAAATATCCAAAAGAATGATGTCGGGTTTAAAATCAGCGATGATTTCTTCAATGTTTTCGATATGGAGTGCCGCCTTTATTTGATAATTCTGTCCTTCAAACATCAACGGAAAAACTTCCTGAAGATCCGAGTCATCATCAATAATGAGAATTTTTTTTATCATCATTTAGCATAACACATAAATTTTAAAAATGTTTAAAGACGATTTAAAATGACGGTTTTTTCTGCTAATCATCTTAATATTTCTTCAGCTATACTTCACATTCTCCTGCTTCGGCAACTATAAAAACGGCGCCCGAGAATTTAATTTCGATTTTATGCAACTTTTTGGGGTTTCTACAGTCTTATATAAAGTTTAGTTTAGTTAATAATATAACTATAAGGAGCCTCAATGGATGTTGTGGCTCCTTTAAATTTTTACACTTTTCGCATCCGTTTCAAATACATCTGATTAGTGAGAAATTCCTTCCTGCACTTGGTTATTTAACAAGTAGTAATTTTTAGTAATTATCAAACAATTTTAACCCTTGAATCTAAAATAATCAGAGGTTTTTGATTTACAGTATGGAGCGTTAGAACGATTGTGGTTTTTGCTATTTTTTGTCGGTTAGTAAAATTTGGTAACTGAACGTGGTGGGTTTTGCGTAAACCATGTAAGGTTCAAGTGGTTTCGGACCGCAGCCCCAAGACCCCACCCCTAGTGTTTTATGGCTGATGGATAAAACCGTTCCTTTGCTTTTAGGCAAATCGATTTTGTATTCTATATTTTCCATTTCTTCATCGCTATAAGGCAATGCGGCAACCTGAAACAAGTCTTCTCCCTGCTTTATGCTAAGGCCTAATCCACTCGTTGTTTTAATATTTGCCCAACGTACATCTTCATGGTTTCCGCTTTCCATTGGCTTTTCGTAAGGTGTCATTTGTTCGTTTACCGAGCTGAAAAAGTGGCCGATATCAAATCCACTTTTTCGATCTGCGTAATTTTCCATCGGCCCACGACCTAGGTAATCAAAATGATCCAAGTCTTGCTTTAGAAACAAGCGCACACCAATTTTCGCTAAAATGAGCTTTGGATCACTAAAATCAACATCGTTTACAGCATTAATTAGCCCCATACTGTTCACTGTATAAACAATATTGTGGTGGACGGTAAATTTGTCCTTACCCGTTCCAGTTAAGTTCACCTTAATTTCTACCAGTTGATTACTGAGTTGAGTGGCCTTAACACTATTTGTGACCCAACTAATTGATTTTAAACCCTTTTTCATCCAATCATCGTAGGCCCACATATCATCTTTGCGGTGTGGAGCACGCCATAGGTGAAGCATTGGGCCACCATTATTTTGAAGCAGATTCTTTCCATTCTTTTCCATTTTAGAAAAAGTACCTTTACTCTTATCAAATTCAAGCTGGAAATTACTCCCCTCCACAACAATTAAATCTTTTGAATCAGTCATGGATAAGATTCCCGAAAGAGCAGCTGTCTGTTGCGGAACCGAAATTGGGAGCTCAAATTGTTGTGATGCAACTTCAAAACCTTTTTTTGCCCAGTTTTGATCCGTTGATAAGTGAAAAGATATTCTCAAGAAATATTCAGCACCCGCTTTAGGTGTACATTGGTATGGAATTTTTATATCTTTTTCTTTTCCTGGAAGAATTGATCCAGAATTAAACAGGCCTGAAGATAGCGTTTCTCCATTTTCAGTAAGTTCCCATTTACCTGCCAGTTCGGCTGTATTGGTGAATTGATAACGGTTTTTAATGGTTACTATTCCGCTTTTTAGATCCTTTGCCTTGATGCTAATCCATTGATAGGCATGTTTCAACTCAGGATAATGCGGCTTTAAAGATCGGTCGGAAAATACAACACCCTTATGAATAAAGTATTGGTCGTTTGGATATTCGCCAAAGCCTCCCCCAAATGCGGTAATTGGATGTTTTGGATCTCTGTTGTTGTAAATCCCTTGATCTTGCCATTCCCAAATTGCACCGCCCAATAAGGAAGGATATTGATCGAAAAGATCGTTGTAAATATCAACAGAGCCCATAGAATTGAACATGGCATGCGCATATTCGCACAGATAAAAAGGTTTACTTAATTTTTCATCCTTGGCATGTCTTTCTAAGCTTGCAACGTCAGTGTACATCTGACTATCTATGTCGGCGGGGTTATTTTTTCCAATTCCGAATCCTTCGTAATGCGTTGGTCTTGTTGGGTCAATTTCTTTGATCGCCTTCAAAGCTGCTCTAAAATTTACGCCTCCACTGCCATTTTCATTTCCTAAAGACCAAATCACCACAGATGCGTGATTTTTGAAATTTTCAGTATTGGCAACATTTCGGTCGATGATGGCCGCTTTAATTCTTGGGTCGTCATTAAATTCGTTCATTGCACCATGACATTCAACGTTTGCTTCGGCAACAAGATAAAGCCCGTACTCATCACACAGCTCATACCAACGGGGGTCATCTGAATAATGGCAGGTACGAACATGGTTACAGTTGGCTTGCTTAATTAATAGAATATCTTGAATCATCTGTGCTTCTGTTACCGCATGGCCAACATCTGGCCAATTTTCGTGGCGGTTTACCCCTTTTAGCTTAATTGGAACTCCATTAACCAAGAAAAGCCTTCCTTTAATTTCAATTTGGCGGAATCCTGTTTTGGCCGAAAGAATTTCAACATCTTTGCTTCCTTCTTTAAGTTTAACAACTGTGGTATAAAGTTTTGGTGTTTCTGCCGTCCATTTTTCAGGTTTGGCAACTTTAAACTTAAGATCTACAGACACTTCTTCCCCTGGTTTTAAAGCGGGTATTGTTTTCTTATTTGATGATCCTGAAACGATTACTGTTCCATTGTATAGAAGTGCTTCTACGGTTTTTGGTTTCGTATTGGTGTTTCCATAATTTTTTATTTTAGTGGTAACGGTTACTTCTGCATTCGTAAATTGTGAATCGAAATTGGTTTTTACAAAGAAATCTCGAATGTGTTCTTGCGGTGTACTCCATAAGGTAACATTTCTAAAAATCCCGCTTAAACGCCACATATCCTGATCTTCCAGATAACTGCCAGAAGTGAAGCGGTAAACCTCAACGGCCAAAGTATTTTTACCGGATTGCAAATATTTTGTGAGCTCGAACTCTGCAACGTTCCTGCTGTTCACGCTATAGCCAACTTTGCGTCCATTCACCCAGATAAAAAAGCCGGCATCCACACCATCGAAACTGATAAATACTTTGCGCCCTTTCCATGCTACAGGTACGGTAAAATCTCGGCGGTAACTACCCACTGGATTCCTTTCTTTATAAGCTGTGAATCTTTCGGGAGGGGTACTCATTACTTTTGGAAAATCTTTCTGAAAGATGTAATTGTAATTGCTGTAATAAGGTGTGCCATAGCCTTCTACCTGAAAATTGGAAGGCACCTTTATCTCTTTCCAACCTGAAACATTGTAGGCTGGTTTATAAAAATCGACTGGGCGCTTTTGTGGCCAATCTACCCAATTAAATTTCCACATGCCGTTTAAGCTTTTACTGTAAGTAGATGCTTGTCTATTAGCTGCCAGTGCTTGTTTTAGGTTAGCATAAGGCATGAGGGTTGCATGCGCTGGCTCTTTATTAATCCCAATATTTTCTGGATCCTCTATTTCGGTAGGTACGAAAGCGGTGTCTTGTTTTGACAAGAAATTACTCTCCTTACTTTGTGCGTTAGCTTGGCCAGCGCAGTAAGTAGATAATACGATAAATGCATGTACGAAAATGTGCCTGAAATTGACTTTGCTCATCATGTGTGTTTACGTTTGGTTTAGATTTTATTGTTTTTACTGGTTACTAGTGAGCATTCTAGGAGACTTCAATTTTCGGAATTGCGAATGTAATAAACTGCTCAAACTAAACTAGTAAATCGTTTTAATAGATGGACCAAAAATACATTTTTTCCTCATAAATTGTACATACTCATCTTATCACACTAAAAAATTTACATAGCGTGTTTAGTCTTGTTTTTAGGACTATAATAGCAATAAAAAATGAGTGCCAATTTTAATATCTTAATCTAATACTCTTTAAAGGGGTATGATGAGGATTGGCTTGACGTTTGCAATACACTGAAAGTTAATCGCTTACATGGCTATTAATTAAACAATAGGGAGGAAAAGATATGAATGAGGAAAAACGAATTTGGGCAAATTTGAAAACGGAAATTCAAAAGTATAAAACACAAACAAGCCTAGCGATGGATAAGAAAAAGTTGTTTTCCAATTTGATCAACTCCTTCATTAGCGGCTATAAACTTAAATCAAGAAGTTCAGAACAATCGGAAAATAGAAATTTGCGAATGGTCAATACTGATGATTGAGCATTCGCAAATGGTATTGTTATTTGATGTAGGAAGCAATTAGTTTATTAACATTTTCTCCCCTCAAATCTTTGGCAATTACCTTACCTTGAGGATCTAAAAGCACATTTTGCGGAATTGCAGTAATGCCAAAACGGACAGCAACTTCAGTTTGGAAGCCTTTTACATCACTAACTTGTGTCCACGGTAATTTATCTGTTTCTACGGCTTTCATCCAATTGGCTCGCTTATCATCTAAGGAAACGCCTACTATTTCAAAGTTCTTATCTTTAAGCTCAGCGTAAGCTTTAAGTAAAAAAGGATTTTCTGCGCGACAAGGCACACACCAGCTGGCCCAAAAATCTACCAACACATATTTTCCTTTTAGCGACGAGAGTCGAAATTCATTCCCTTTTGCATCAGGAAGCGTAAAATCAATTACTTTACCTACGGCAAATTGCCTTGCCTTATTGTATTTATCTGTAATCTTTCTACCACTGAAGCCTGAGAGCACTCTTTTGCTCATGGCTTTGTAGTAAGGTTCAAATTTTACGACGTCAATCACCATCATTTTGTTAGCTAAAATTAAATCGGCAGTAACGTATGAATCGGGATGACTGAAAATAAAAGCATCTAAAGCCGCCTCTATTTTGGCATGTACTGGTCTGGCTTCTGCCTGAATGGTCTTGATGGCTATTGTATCTTTAACTTTTGCGTAATATACTTTTGCAAATCGTGCGCTGATCTCTTTAAACTGATTTAAAAGATCGGCCGTTTGGGCATTGTAGTCCATGTAATCTTGTTGCACCTTTGTGCCTACAATTTTTGCTCGCACAAGGCTATCATTAGTGGTTATATTGTAGGTACCCTTTTCTAAATAGAAATCTATGTAATCAAAACTTCTGCTTTTAGGTTCTCTTTTTACTGGAAACAAGGTTAAATAAGCTTTATTACCATAGGCGGTAGTTCCACTTATGGTAAACTCACCATTTTTAACAATTACACTGTCTTTGGCATTTTTTCCTTCGCTGTTGATGTAGTTTAGTAAAATCATCTTCTCGTTTCCGACTTGAGGTATTTTGCCAATAATTTTAAATTGATCTTGAGCGCTAACCGCGGTAGTGGTTAATGCCAATATTGAATAGAGAATGATTTTGTTTTTCATCGTGTTATTTTATGTAGGCTTGTATTTTGTTGAGCAAATCATCCCCTCTTAAATTTTTGGCAATGATTACACCTTCAGGATTAATTAAAATATTTTGTGGAACGGAGGAAATGCCATACATTTCTGCGACTGCATTTTTCCAGTATTTGAGATCGCTTACATGGATCCACGGCATACCATCTGCTTTTATAGCTGCTAGCCAAGCGGCTTTGCCTTGATCTAAAGAAACGCTAACAATTTCGAAGTTTTTATCTTTTAATGCATTGTAAGCTTTCACTACATAAGGGTTTTCTGCACGACATGGCACACACCAGCTCGCCCAGAAATCAACAAGCACATATTTTCCTCTTAAAGAAGACAGGGTAAAGGGTTTTCCGTTCATATCCATCTGAGTAAAATCCGTAGCTTTCACACCTGCCTGCTTGCGTTTGCCAATCTCTATTTTCTCTGCTGTTCTTGTACCTAATGGCGATGATTGTAGGGAGGCTGAAAACTTCTTAAACAAGGGTTCTACCTGTGCAGGATCAAATTTACTATCCAGCACATATAAATTATAGGTGTAAAGCCCCATGAATGAATTCAGATGTGTTTCTGCGAACTTTACATGGATGGCTTTAATGGCCGATACAAAGTTTTGGATACTGTCTCCAGCTTTTTTGCGCTCTTCTGCCGATTTCAGATAAACGCCTTCAATTGTTTTTTTTCCGTAGCGGTTTTGAAGACTGATAATGTTATTGATAAGTGGCCTAACCATTTCCTCTTGTTCACGATTTTCTTGATTAGAAACTGAGCCCTTTATAATGGCGTCTTTAATAGAATCTTTTCCAACAATGGTAATATTTGAGTTTTCAATAAAAAACGATTGATAATCATTTTGCGAGCCAGAATATTTTGCTCCATTTCTCCTGATGGCAATAATTGCAGATTGTGGTTCTGCTACAGTGCCTCTAAATAGAAAATTGCCATTCTTAATTTCTGTTGAATCAACATCCTTAAATCCGGCGGCTGTGTACATGGCTAGATAGGCCTTGGCAGGTTCTTTAATTTCCAGAACGCTGCCTGAAATGGTATATGCATTTTGTGCTTTAACCAACCCTGGCAAAAGCGCAAGCAGAAAGAGTATTCTTTTCATGGATATTTATTTTGAGTGATCAGAAGATTGCAGGCTCAGCTAAACTCATTTTGCCAAACCTGCAATCTTCTATATTTTTATTTATGGATTATTAACCAGACCTGGGTTTTCGCCTAAAACTTTCGGCGAGAAGCGAAACACAAAACGCTCAGGCTTTAAAGTAAAAGTTTCTGATACCACACCTGTTGTATTGTAAACTTTATGCTGATAGGTTGGAGTGGTAAATAAAGGATCAACTGAAAGTCTCCGCATATCATACCATCGGTGGCCTTGCAGGGCAAATTCGCGGATGCGTTCTTCGAGAATGAATTGAATAAGGGGCATCTTCGCCCCAGCAATACCTGCAGGCACTGCTTGTTTACCAGCTGGCAAACGATTTTGACGTAAAAACACTACATCATTCACCGCCCCTGTTAAATCATTTAGGCGGGCTTTCACTTCTGCTCGCATTAAATACAAATCAGATAATCGAACACCCAAGTTGCTCACACTTGTACCTATTCTTTTAAGCAGCTTTACGCCATTTGGTAAAGTGGTTGAGGTGTAATTTGAAGCTACCAAACGTAAATCGGCCGGATCAAAAAGCGCTGAGGCCTCTGCTGTGAGCCAAAATGTTCTGTTTGATGTAACCACTAAAAGGTTTGTTGTGTTTTTAGTGTACAGGCTTTCAAAATCGTTAACGGCTGTAGGAAAGCCTGGGAAAGCTGTGTTGTAATTATAAAGACTTACCGTAACCGCAGCACCCGGCCCAGTAACACCACTTATGGACTCATCCAGTAATGGCAACGCTTCCGTATATCTTCCCATGGTCATATAAACCTTTGCTAACAGGCCTTTTGCGGTGGCTTTACATACCCGACCACGCCAAACCACACCTGTGTTAATCAAATTTGGAATGGCTGTATTTAAATCATTTAAAATTAAGTTGTAAATTTCTTGAACGCTTACACGCTCGAAATCTTTCCTGGTAACATCAGCCTCTGTAATTAACGGAAAACCCGGGTCAGTAGCTGCAGTGGCTGCATTGTATGGTTTGCCAAAATAATTAATCAACAGAAAATAAGTCCAGGCTCTTCCCACTCGCGCTTCTGCTTCGACATTTTTTTTGCTTATGTCCGTGCCCCCGGTTGATTCTGGAACTTCATTAATGATTTTGTTATAAATGTACAGGGCCTTTAGTGGTACGAGGGTTTCTTTTGCATCTTCATCAGCTGTATAAAGATCGCCTTCATATTTAAACAATTGTTTTTCTCTAAAACTAGCTCCTGTCCAATTCGGTTCAAGCGCCGCCACCTCATCACCCAAATACAACTGCCCATCATGGCTGGAGTTGATTAGGTCTAGATTATTAAGCATCAAGTCGTAGTCGGTTGTTTTGGATGCTATGATCCTTCCTTTTGGCAAAATTTCTAAAAAAGATTTCTTGCATGATCCCAATACGGTTACCAAAAGTGCAACCAGCATGAATTTTATAGTGTATTGATATAAATTTTTCATTCTTTTCTTTTGATGTTTAAAGTGAAATATTGGCGCCAATAGTGAATGTATTTTGGTTGTATGGTGCAACTGCCCCTAAAAATTCAGGATCTACACCGTATTTGTTTTTTGTCCACAACATAACGTTGGAAACCTGCGCTCTAAAGGTTACGCCTTGTGCTTTAATTTTACTTGCCAAGAATTTAGGCAAATCATAAAATAAAGTAATGTCGCGAAGCTTGACGAAAGAGGCACTTATTACGTTTACATCGCCCAAAGTAAAATAGTTGGTTTCTACTGCTGGTGTGCTGGTTGTTCTGAAGGCTGGTATATCTGTAAATGCTTCATCACCAGGCACCTTCCATCTGCTAAGGAAATCAACGGAAACGTTTCTTCTAAATTGACCTCCATAAGAAAGATTGCGTGGCCTTCTCATTACATGGCCCAAGTTATAGACCATATTTGCAGATAAGGTGAAGTTTTTGTACTGGAAATTATTGGTTAAGCCACCATTATAAACTGGTTGTTGTGTACCCATGTACAATAAATCATCGGCTTTGGTTATGGTTGGATTTTTACTGACGCTACCATCTGCTAAAATTACTTGTGGGGCACCAGTATTATCGAGCCCACCATATTGGTAGGCAAACAACGCATATGCCGGATAGCCCAGCTTGATAGAGGCATTTACTTGTGCGGCACCTGTTGTGGCTTGCGTGAAATTAGAAATTTCGACCATTGTACTTTTGTTGTAGGCAAATGTCCATCTGGTTTGCCAGTTGAAGTTTTGACTTCTGATGTTTTCAGAACTTAGGTTTACTTCGATGCCTTTATTGGTAATGGTACCTTGATTACCTGTAATTCCTAATGGGAAGCCTGTAAAACTATTTGGGAAAATGATTCCCAACAAGTTTGTTGATTTTTTATCGTACACATCTATACTTGCTGATAATCGATTTCTTAAAATTGAAAAATCAAGACCTAAATTGGTGGTTGCTGTACGCTCCCAAGATAAATCAGGATTGCCAGGCGTTACGATTGAGGTACCCGTATTGCCCTGAAAAAATGGGCTGCTTGATCCTCTAATAATATCCTGTGAAGCAGCAATCCCGACTTCTGGGGAGTTACCTGTTATGCCATAGGTAGCACGTAGGGCCAAGGATTGAATCCAGGCTACAGGTTTCATAAATTCTTCATTACTGATGGTCCATTTTCCACCGAAGGCATAAATGGGTTTATTTTGCGCAGCTTTATCTTTGCCAAATAAATTACTTTGATCATTCCTCCAGCTGGCATTAAAAGTATATTTGCTGTTATAGGTATAGCCTAAGTTTGCATAGTAAGACGTATAACGAGAAGTTGTTTCATTGGTGGAGAAAGAATCGTTTGCCATTGTACTGCCAACGCTACTAAAATTTGGTAAAACTGTGTTGGGTAGTAACGCGCCAATGGTTACAAAATCAACGGTTTGTGATGTTAGTAGTATATCGTCAAAGCCTCTTACCCTTGTTGTTGTACTGCTCGAAAATTGTTCTTGTGCTTCTTGCCCCGCCAACACGGTGAGGGCATGTTTTCCCATGTTTAAATCGTAAATTAATTGATGCCTAATGTCCCATTTGGTTTGCTCGCCATTCAAATTGGTTAATCTTCCGCCTGAGAGCGGAGATGTAGTATTGGGTAAGTAATATTTAGGTACAACAGTCGGATCGGCTGCTACCGTGAAAGTGGCAACTTCTTTACGTACCGTATAGCTTTGCGGACTTTCATAATCTCTTACTTTATTTTTTCCTTTAATGTACCCATAGGTTCCTTCTGCACGCAAGCCTTTGATAATATTTAGTTTAAAGCCACCGTTAATTCGAGCCAGTAAACCATCTCTAAGGGTATTGCCATATTCGAACTCATTTAAAGGGTTATAATCGAGGTTAATTCTGCTCCTGGCTTGTGCATTTGTTAAAACATCGTTTGAATAACCCGTCATAAAAGGGATGGATAGATTGTTTCCACTCGCATCTTGAAAGAGTTGATATGGGGTAAAAAAATAATCTATATCTGAACTTCCCGATTGAGGATTTCTTTTAGATGAACTTCTTAAGTTCGTAAAGTCTGTTAATAAATGCAGACTTAAAGCTTTGTTTATCTTAAAGTCTTGATTTACATTAATTTTATAGGTATTATTTTTCTCTCCTGGAACACTGCTCACCGTATTGGTATAGGTTGCAGAGCCATAAAATGCATATTTGTCACTTCCACCTGTGAGCGAGATAGAATGGTTGCTTAACATCGCATCGCGATATAGTAAGTCTTTAATTTGCTGACGGTTATCGGTATTGGCTAAAGCATCTAGTTGCGTTTGACTTGGCGCAAAGCCATTGTTGTAGTACAGATACTCTAGAGGATAGATGCCACCTCCTATCACTGTATTTACAGTTGCATATGGATATTGAGCAAAATAAGCTGGGGTAAAAATTTCTTTTGCTGTTTCTACAAACTGACGTGAGTTTAATAAATTTGCGTAGTCTAAATCTGGTTTCCCTTGAAAGTTAACGAAGCCATTATAGTTAATCCTCAACTTGCTTCCAAACTTTCCTTTTTTGGTGGTGATGACAATTACACCATTTGCCGCTCTAGCACCCCAAATGGACGCCGCTGTTGCATCCTTTAACACAGTTATGCTTTCAACATCTTGTGGATTGATACTTAGCACAATATCAGGGATATTATCATTAGCGGTGATAATGGGCACAGCTAAGCCATCTACAACATAAAGTGGCTGCGCAGTGGTTCCTGTACCTGTTGTACCGCCCGTAGTAGAAATTCCACGAATAAGCAATTGACTTCGATTCGGTGCGTTATTTACAACCAAGCCTGGTACTAAACCATCTAAACTTTGCAAAACGTTCATTGATGTACTGCGGTTGGAAACTACATTCATATCTACAGATGTGAATGAACCTGCAGAACGTTCTTTACTTATGGTTTGATAGCCGTTGGAAACAATGGCCACCTCGGCAAGTTTATTGGTATCAAAAGCCATAACCACGCGCAAGTTGTTTGCATTTTCTGCCGTAACCGTTACTTCTCTTGTTAAATAGCCGATATATGTTATTACGATAATCGAACCAGGATCTACCCCAGTCATTGTAAATTCTCCATTGCTGTTGGAATATACACTGGCCTTTCCATTTTTAAGGCGAATATTGGCGCCTGGAAGAGGCATTCCCGTAGAATCGACCACCCTACCACGTACATCGGCCCTATTAAAATAATTGGTAATTTTTTCTAAAAATCCCGTTTCTTTATCACGCAATACGATGGTTTTATCGCTTATGGTATATGCCAAAGGATTGGTGCCAATGATTTTATTCATCACTGTTTCTAGTGTAGCATTGTCAAAATCGGCATTAATGAGCGTTGATGTTTTGAGTTTAGTATTCTCAAAAAACACATCATAGCCTGTTTGTTTTCGAATCTCTAAAAACACTTTTTCTAAAGAGATACTATTCTTTTTTAGGTTCAGTCGCTGCGCAAATCCCGCAGCACTTACTTGCATCATGGAGACAATCAGAATGAATGTAGTGAGCTTCATAATTCGAGTAAAATTTCTATACATATTCATCATTTTATGACAACCAGCTAAGCAACCGATGAATAAAAGGTCGATATTGTATTAACACACAATATTGCTTAGTTTTGATTATCTGTATGGTGTTGTGACTGTTTTAGTCGGCAAACACAACACCAGGGTTAAGAAATAATTTGTTTGATCAATGTTTCTGCAATGCAGATTTAAAGGGCTTTGATTGCTTAAGCGAGATCCTACTCTTGCTTGCGATTAAAGTCCTTTTTTTTAAAAATAGCTAGGGAATTTTTTCGGAGATGTTCATTTTTGGTTTGGTTTGGTTTAAGTTTATGGTTGATTTAGTTAATTCTTACTAATAATGATTTGGTTGTCCCTAATCTCAAAATGGGCTTTTCCTGTTCGCTCCATTACTTTAAGCACCTTTGAAATGTTCTCAAACTTACTCATCGAACCAAAGAAAGACGTTTTCTTAAGTTCTGGATCGAGGTACACAGGTTTAATGTTGTACCAAGTAGCTAGCTTAGACATGATATCTTCCAAGCTCTCATTATTAAACATAAAATAACCCTTACGCCAGGCGATTACATATTCTGTTTCTACCGCTGAAACTGATACGCTTTTGTTGGTTAAACTGGCTTGCTCACCAGGTTGCAATGTTTTTGAAATGCCCGCAGCATTAGAAATTTTAACAATACCCTCAAGTAACGTCGTTTTAATTTCAGGGTGGTAGGCATAACTATTGATGTTGAATTGTGTGCCCAAAACTTCTACATCCTGTAAAGCTGTTTTAACGAGAAATGGATGGGCCTTATCTTTGGCTACGACAAAAAAACCTTCACCCGAAAATTCCACTCGTCGTTTATCAAACTTGGCAAATGAGGATGGATATTTTAAGTAAGAGGCCGCATTTAGGTAAACCAAACTTCCATCTGGTAATTTAACCTGAGCTTGTTCACCGATAGAGGTTTCTAAGGTATTCATTTGGCCAGATCTGCCATCCTGATTCGCTAAAATATGGTAGGTAATCATACCATCCGCAGTTTTAGATATTTCTACGCCCGACTCTATCGCAACCTGCCCTACTTTAATGTCGGCAAGTTTGATTATTCTTCCGTTTGCTAACGTCAGTGTGGCTCCAGTCTTACCCGGCTTAATATCTTTGGTGTATTGAACGCTTGAAGGCTTATCCTGATAAATCCACAATATTGCAGAAAAAACAATCGCCAAGAGGGCAGCAACGGCAAAAATACGTGGCCATATTTTTTTTGTTGTGCTTTTATATGCAAGTGGCAGGGTTGATTTTAGCTTATCTACCGCAATCGCTTCTTGTTCGGCAGATAGATGGGCTGTGCTTTCAGATGCAAACTTTAAGTACCAAATATCCAACGCGAGTCTTTCATCAGGCGTTAAAGTCCCATCATTATATTTTCTGATCAATTCAGCAACTTGCTGTTGGTTCATGGGTAGTTTGAATAAGGTTAAGCGATAGGAACAATTGTAGCAATACACAGAGGCCGTTTCCCTGTATCTGCAAATCATCCAAATATATCGGTAAGACCCCTATCTAGGCCTACCGTCATACACGAATTGAAAAAAAATTATAAAAAAGGAAAAAAGGCTAAAAAGCCGTCAATTTTTGGCTTTAAAATTTTCATGGCTTTATAAACTTGCTGCTTGGCTGTTTGATCGGTAATATTCAGTCTTTCAGCAATTTCCTTGTAGGTAAGATGCTCTTTTTTGTTGAGTATAAAAACCTCACGCATTTTTGAAGGTAGTGCGTCTATTTCTTTAGAGATTAAGGCAGAAAGCTCTTTTTCCATCAGGCTATCCTCCACAATGTTGTAGCCCTCAATCATAAAAGCGCTTATTGAAGCAGCATACCTAAGCACCACTTTCTGATGGGCAAACAATTTGAAAATCCTATTTTTGACAGCTGTAAACAGGTAGCCCGATAATGAAGAATTAAACTCAATTTCGTTCCGCTTTTGCCATAATTGTAGAAATACATCCTGAATAACATCATGCGCCTTATCGTCGTTAGATAGCAATCGATATGCGTGACGAAGTAATAGTCGATTATACCGCTCAAAAATCTCAGTGTAAGAATAGGCATCACCTTGTTTAAGTAAGGCTGTTAGTTCTTCATCTTTAAGTTTAGGGTAATTCATTTATATCCTCAGCGCCTGCAAGTTCGCAAAATATATTGCAAATTCGAACAGGAAGATATAAAACCTTTTTATTTTAGTCGAGGAATTAAAAAAACACGAATATTTGATCGTTTTTATGCTTTTATTTCATCAAATACTTGATGTTGCACAGGGTTATGAATAGAAATAAATAATAAAATCTAAATTATTGTATCGTTTGGCGTAATACGTTTCAAAATAACAGATAAAATTATGGCATAAACAACATATCCAACAAAAACAAAGTATCCTGGTTGCAAAGCAGTGTTATTTTCTGTCATCGTATTTAATACATCATTATGAATTTCTAAGTTAGAAAGCTGGCTTTTCAAAATTCCATTCAAACCAATGTAGGTCATTAAAATTCCAACAACCATTACATCGGCCATATCCCATTTACCCGATTCGAAAGCTAAATACCTCAAAACTCCATTTTTACGGATTCTATCGTTAGCCAAAATATGAATACCTTTTGCCGTTAACCTTAAAATGGGCAAAATAATTACAAACAGCAGTAAAAGCGCACCAATTACAACTGAATCTGGTTTTGGTTGCTTAATCAAAACTTCAATAATACCGATGATACTTTTGCTTTGGTAAAACAATACTTGATTTTCAAAGGCTATTTTTTCTCCAAGGATGCTAAAATTTAAGGCATGGATACGTGCATCTACCTCAATGATGGGTGCCGTTGTACCCACCACCAAAAGAACAAATGCAAACAATAACGACATCACAAACAAGGTGGTGTGCAACCGAACGTGCTTGCGCATAATGAGCCACAGCCCAAGTGCCACAACCACACAAGCCAGCATGGCAAGGGATGAGTTGTAAGTGGCTTTATTTATGAAAGCCAATCGCGTATTGATTCGATCGTTAAACTCCACCGGATCTGCAACATGGTACTTCTTTGAAATGTATTTGATTACCGCATCATTCGCAACTTCTGTACTGTCATAAGTTTCCTGTTCCAATTGATTCAATTTGCTGGTGGCAATACTTTTGAGTCGCTTCGTACTTGCCGGACTGTTGATCTTGGTAATAATGGTTTTAGCAAAAGAAGGTACTTGTGCCTGAATTTTCTTTGGATCAACAAACTGCTTAACGGCAAATTTAGTCAGCTTTCCTTTTAGTGATTTTTGTGGTTTATTAATTTGAGCGAAAGTTTTAGAAACCAAGCCGTGAAGCTGATTTTCCACTTCTTTCTGCAATTCCTTTTTTTGCTTGGCGGTCATTTTAAAATCGGTTACTTGCCGATTAACCACTTCAGATATTTTATCTCGCCATTGGTTTACAGAGAAGAGCCCAAAAGTGATGTTGTTCACCATGCTATAATCTTCTTTAATCTGTTCTTTTTCAATGGAATTTTGGCGCAGGCGATAACCATAATAAGCCTCACCGCAAAGCAGGATACTTAATCCAATAATAAGGATGATGTTAGATAAACCGCTTTTTTTTGCTTGCGTATCTGGTTGCTGAGTTGTCAATGTTATAGCAGATTAAATGATTATTTGGATGATTTGTAGAGAATTTTTAATGAGAATCGTGTGGTGTGATAAACTTTAAAATGGTTGAAAGGATAAGACCATAAAGCACAAAACTTATAAAAATAATGTAGCCTGGTTGAAGCGCCGTGTTATTTGTGGTGATAATGGTTAGGAAATCGCTTTTGATATTTAAGTTGGCCAATTGTCCTTCTAACAAGCCGTTTAAACCAATGTAAACCATAAGTATAGCAATTACAATAACGTCTGCCATACTCCACTTTCCAGACTGAAAAGCGAAATATTTAATCACCTTATTTTCTGCAATTTTCTTTTTACTCAAAAGATGGATGCCGGTTGAACTCAACTTCATAATTGGAAAAAGAATACTGAAAACCAAGATCAAAATACCAACGGCAATCGAATCAATTGCTGGTTGCTTTACCAATACTTCTACAACATCCAAAATGCTTTTGCTTTGAAAAAACAACACCTGATTTTTAAATACAACGTGTTCGCCAAGCAGCACAAAGTCGAGTGATTTGATTCGGGCATCTACTTCAATCATCGATGCGGTTAACCCGATTGCAAGAAGAATAAACGCAAACATTAACGACATAATAAACAATGTGGCATGTAAGTCAACCCTTTTTCTTAAAATCCACCAAAGGGTTAGTACCACCAATACACAAAGCATCATAACAAAAGAATAATAGTATGTTGCCGTTCTAATTTGAGCTAATGAGGTGGTGAGTTTTTGATTAAATTCCTCTGAAGAACGCACCTGATATTTCTTATACATGCCCTTAACCATTGTATTTTTAACGGTTAATGTGCTATCAATATCCTTGGTTTGCTGTAAGGCCCTAAATTCCCCTAAGGCCATCGTGCTCAACTGCTTTTTATTTTTAGGATTATCTACCTGGGCAATGATCGTTTTTGCAAATCCAGGCACTTGAGCCTTAATGTCGTCTGTATCAACAAAGTTTCTAACTGCAAATTTTGTTATTTTGCCACCAAACGACTTTTGAGGTTTGTTAACAATGGCTTCAGCTTTGTTAATTAGTGCAAGTACAATCTGCTCTACTTCAATTTGAAGTTCTTTTTTTTGCTTGGGCGTCATTTTGAAATCGCGAACCTGATGTTTCACAATACCCGCAACTTCATCTCGCCATTGATCTACAGAAAATAGTCCGAATAAAATGTTATTCATTTCTGAATAGTCTGATTTCAGCATTTCTTGCTGTTTAGAAAGGTTGTGTAGTTTATAACCGAAATATCCTTCAACGCCCAATAACAGCGTTAAACCTAATATTAAAAAGATTTTAGGAAGAAAGGACTGTTGTTTCTTTCCAATATTTTCTGTTGCTGTCAAGTTTTGATTAGATTACGAGGATAAAACTAATTGTTAATCAATTTCATTAAACCAACATTTGAGAAAATAGTTTTAATATCGATAACAATTTCTTTTTCACCTCTTTGAACGGTAACATACCGACAAACCATTCAACTCACTTATCCTATAAAGGTTTTGTGGCCCGCCAATTGAGGGTTAAATCTAAGCGGCCATTTCAAACTTATCCGTATTTTGCTTTCCACTCTGTTTTTCTAGAATGATAATCAGGATTTTGTTCTGCTTTTTTCCAATAGGTATAAAATACGGATGCGGCGGGTGCTTTCTCAGAATCGCCTGTTCCACGTTCCAAAGGTTGATAGTCATTTTCTTTATCATACTTCTTGCCACCCTTATAATTGGCATACCTCCGGGCACGCGTGTAACCCATTTGAAGATATTTTCTGGCTAGGTCGGCACCGACAAAATCGCCTGACTTCAAAAAATTATTAAAAAGTTTAAAAATCTCCTTGGCGCTTTTTTCTGCAATCTCTACTGTTTTGAATCGCCAATGAGGGCCAATAACAGATTTATAAGGCTCACAAATCAGTACGCCTTGTTCACCTTTGCCAACCCGATACTCATGCGGATGGGTTTGATAATTGATATCTGCCTTCCAAACATATTTAGCTTCATCAAAGTTGAGGTAAGAGGGCGCAGAATTTAGCTTCTTTTTATCTTGCATAAAACAGTTGAATAACAGCAAACATCAACAGATATTACAACCTAACAATCAATAAAATACAACTACTTTTTTGTTTCAGGTAATCTTGGCGTATTAGAAATACTGTCTTGATATTTGTCTTTCCCAACGGTATCTTGAGGCATGTGCTTAGCGGTATCTGTGTATTGGTATGAAGTATCTTTTTGACCATCTTTTCCGTCTGCACGATTGCCAGAACATGATGCCATTAGAGTTGCTGTAAGCGTAAGCGCTACGAAGAAGTACTTTTTCATAAAGGTATTTTTTTATTAGAATTGATACCTTATACAACAGGTAGCTAGAGAAAAGGTTTAGAATTTATAAATCCTAAAGTTTTTGGTTCGCTAGTTTCCGCTCCTAGTTAGGCAAATAATCCATAAATAAATTAAAACCGGCCAGAAAGCATTAAACCATTTGCACCAGGTTGATGAAAGGGCATTAAAGTAAAGTTTTCGCTTTGCTTTGTACTAAAAAGGCTTTTGATGTATGGATAAACCAAGTAAGCGATTTTTGTGGAGGCAATACCAAAACCAGCACCAGCAACTACGTCGCTAAACCAATGCTTGTTATTGTACATTCTCAATGTTCCGGTAGCGGTAGCGACAAAATACCCAGCATAACCAATCCAGGGATTTTTATCTTTATATTCTTGATGCAGAAATTCTGCAGCCATAAATGCAGAAGCGGTATGACCTGAAGGAAATGAATTATAGCCACTATGATTCGGGCGTTCTCTACCAACACCTTGCTTTACAAAATGGGTAGATACCCCCATAATTGTTGCTGATGTTAGATACAACATAGATGCATCAAACAAATTGTGCTGACCTTTTATACCAGAGAGATTAAGTGCATAAACAGCTGCCGCAGGGGCAAATTGCAGATAATCATCTACATGTGCTGCAAATAATGGATGATCTTCTTGAAGTTCATCTTTGGTGCTTAAATCTAGCTCTCGCAGGGCACCATGATCATAAACGGCGGCAAAACCATAACCTATTAAAACGGCGGGAGCAATAAAAACTGCTGGTCTAAATTTACTTTTCGGAATCGAAACACCAGAATACCATCTACTGGTTGAATCGGCAGAAATGGATTGAGTTGAGTCCATAACCTGAGCGGAGCTAATCGAAATATGCCCACAAAACAGTAACAGTGCTAAAATATATTTGTACATAGATTTCATTAAATAGAGGGCACTAAACCTTGCGGGTTCTTTTTAGCAATATAGCAATGTTGTCGGCTTTTTTTTCTTGAAGAATCGTTTTACCATAATTGGTAAAATATTCATGTTGCTGAAGCATATTTAAGTTGAGCTGATCCCATGCGGCTTGGCTGTAATCCAAACCCAGATTCAATTTCCATTCTTTCTTCAAGCGGTGAGCATATTCTTGATAATTTTGTAGGGAAAAGTGATAGAAATCTGCATCGCAAATTACCCTTTCGAGTAAGGTATTTGGATACTGGGGATAACTGGTAGCCAAAATGCAGCTTTTAACCACCTTGGTAGCTTCAGGAGCTAATCCTTGTTTAATCAAAAACGCTGTCGCCATGTTTGCGCTCATTTCCTCATGGCCCAAATATTTTTCGGTATACCCAACATCATGTAAAAATGCAGCTAGAATAACCAATACTTTTTCCTGATTTGAAAGCCCCACGGCTTCAGCAATAATCTGTACGCCCTCTACAACGAGTAAAGTGTGTTCCAGATTGTGAAAAAACATATTCTCAGAAAGTCTATTCTTAAATACATCTGCAACAAAATGTTCTACCTGATTTAATAAAGCCCCAACTGATTGATCCATTTAGATTGATTTAATCCGATACAATGATAAAGTTCAATTCTGGAGAGAATCTGTAGAAGCTATTTCCAGATGAAAATTTAAGTCACCCCCCTATCTGGAGAAATATTTAAACATTAAAGGCATGGGAATCATCAATAAAAAAAGCCATTTAAAAACTTATTAGTAATTTTGCGGCCATGATTTTGTACAAAACTGATGAACAAGTAGAACTGATGCGAATCAGCGCACTTTTAGTAAGCGAAACCCTTTCAGAAATCGCTAAAATTTTACGCCCAGGCTTACAAACTATAGAAATAGATAAACTTGCCAATCAATTTATATTGGATCATGGTGCGGTGCCATCTTTCTACAACTATCATGGTTTCCCGCATCACATCATTACTTCAGTTAACGATGTGGTGGTACATGGTTTTCCAAGTAAAGAAACTTTAAAAGATGGTGATATTATCTCCGTTGATGTGGGGGTAATTAAAAATGAATATCACGGCGACCATGCTTATACGTTCGTTATAGGTGATGCCAGCGAAGAAATTTTAGACTTAGTTCGCACCACAAAGGAATCGCTTTTTGTCGGAATTAAAGAAGCCATTGTTGGCAAACGCTTAGGAGACATCGGCTTCGCCATTCAAAATCATAACGAAAAGAAAGGTTACGGCGTGGTTAGAGATTTTGTTGGACATGGATTGGGTAAGAGCATGCACGAAGATCCACAAGTACCCAATTATGGTAAAAGAGGAAGTGGTTTACTGCTTAAGGAAAATTTGGTAGTGGCAATAGAACCGATGATTAATCTTGGTAAAAAGGATGTGTTTATCGAGAAAGACGGTTGGACTGTAAGAACGAAAGATGGCAAGCCTTCGGTACATTTTGAACATGATGTATGCATTAAAAAGGGTGAAGCACTTATCTTATCTGACTACACACCAATAGAACTGGCAGAAAAAAACAACCCAAATCTAAAGTTTAGCGCTTAGCGTGGTGATTTAGATTTGCCTTATAAATATTGATTTTTAACCTTCCAGCCTGTATCATATTCAATTTTTGTTTAAGGTAGCCAAATAATATTCTGCAACAGAAATCAACAATGATTTTCAAAAGTCAAATTATGCTTGCAAAATATTGCATCGCTACTTTTATGCCCTTTTGTTTCTTTTGTGGTTCAAATAAAATTTTGTTTGCTATCATTATTGTGGTTTATGATACGGCCTCTTTCTGTAATATTTGTGTGCGAAACACTTTGTTAATATTAAATTAATGCGCCAAAGCTATTTTTGGATAAGCGTAAATTTAAACCAACATGAAAAAAATAGTACTTTTTGTAAGCCTTATTTCGGGGGCCTTAACCTTAAAGGCCCAAGACAAGACGGCATTCGCATCATCAAGTTTTTCTACAGCCATAACCGAACAGCCTTTTTTATTTTCTGTTAACACGCTTACATCCGCCAACCAGCGATGGAATATCCATTACTCTGGAAGCTATGCAGAAAGGGCCTCTGGTCAATTCGGTTACAATGGCCTTGGCCAACAGCTTGGTGTGAAAGGGTATTTAGGAAGTAGGTTTACTCTTTATGCCACAGCAGCACTGGGTTTTGCAAATGGTGGCGGTGTAAATTCTGCCCAACAGGCCGAGGTAATTAGAGATTTAATTGGAGGAAAACAAGCTTTTGGATTTAGGTTAGGCGCAGGCCTCGGGCTTAGCCGAGATTGGTCGAGCACTGCATCAGCAATCAGTAGGATAACAGCTTCTTACGATCAGCAAAAGTGGCGCTTGCTGGGTAATCTGCGTTTCGAAAAGGCTTTCGATAAGACACGCGACAAACTAGATTTTATTTCCGCAATAGGTTTTCAGCACCGCATTGCAGATGGTTTGTTTTTAGGATTTGAAGCACTTGGACAAGATTTGGAAGGCTTTTGGGAAGAAGATGAAGCCGAGGGTGGCGCGAAAGTTATGATTGGCCCATCCATCAATTTGTCGCCAAATCAGTCCAAACTATCCTTTACCTTAGCAGGGGGGCCTGTATTTTATGCTACAAGAAGCTCAGTAATTCCATCAGAAGCCATTCGCGAAATCGGAAATGTTGCATCTGGCAATGGCTATACCATAAGAGCTTTGGTAAACTTTAATCTCCACAAATAAACCGCATCATTTAAAATGAAAAAATATACAGCCTTAACTATCTTTCTCCTTGCTTGTAACATCGTTTACGCACAGTGGCCAGGAAAAATTGAAAGCACCAAACAAATCTTGTTGCCAAATGGCTGGAAGTTAAGCCCATCAGGTCGTTCAATTGCTTTGGGCGATTTACCCTTAAACATGCAGGCCAGCTCCTCAGGAAAGTTCATCGCCGTAACCAATAACGGTCAAAGTACACAATCGCTCCAATTGGTAGATGCAAAAACAGAAAAAATTCTAGATGAAAAGAAATTAAGCAAATCGTGGTACGGCCTCGCCTTCAGCAAAGATGAAAAACACATTTATGTATCGGGCGGTAATGACAATACCATCTTAAATTTCAGCATCCGCGACCATAAACTTGCAGAAAGCGACACCATAAAATTGGGCGATGCTTGGCCAAAAAACAAAATCAGCCCAGCAGGTATTTCCGTAAATAAGGCCAATACCCTTCTGTTTACCGTAACCAAAGAAGACAGTTCGCTATACATTATAGATCCATCCCTAAAAAAAATCAAGAAAAAAATTCAATTGCCAGCAGTGGCCTACAGCTGCGTGTTGTCTCCTGATGAAAGTAAGTTGTATGTTTCCTTGTGGGGAGGCCGTGCAGTAGTAGTGGTTGATACGCAGGAAGAAAAAATGACCAATTCCATTCCAGTTGGCGATCATCCTAATGAGCTGTTGCTGAATAAAAAAGGAAGTTATCTTTTTGTAGCCAATGCCAATGACAACTCAGTTTCGGTGATAAACACGGCAAGCAATAAGGTTATCGAAACGATAGCCACAACCTTATACGCAACCCAACTTACAGGTTCAACAACAAATGGTTTGGCATTAAGCAGCAATGAAAAAACGTTGTACATCGCTAATGCAGATAATAATTGCTTAGCCGTTTTTGATGTTAGCAAGCCAGGAACAAGCCAGAGTCAGGGTTTTATTCCCGTTGGCTGGTACCCAACAAGTGTGAAGGTAATTGGTTCCAAAATTTTGGTTACGAATGGCAAGGGAAATACCTCTATGGCAAACCCAGAAGGACCACAGCCCATTTCTAAATCAGATAACAGTGGCTATCAAATGGGCAGTACGGCCAATAATAAACTTCAATATATTGCTGGTTTATTTAAAGGTTCATTGTCTTTTATTGATGCCCCCAAGCCCGAAGAATTGAAAAGCTATACCAAACAGGTATATGCCAACACTCCATTTACAGATGCCAAAACAATTACCGCTGAAGGGGAAACTGGCAATCCAATTCCACGTAAGCAGGGCGAAAAATCGCCCATTAAACATGTTTTCTACATCATAAAGGAGAACCGTACATACGATCAGGTTTTAGGCGATATGCCGAAAGGCAATGGGGATTCCTCACTCACGCTTTTTGGAAAAAGAATTACACCCAATCAACACGCTTTCGCAGAAAACTATGTGCTTTTAGATAATTTTTATGTTGATGCAGAAGTGAGTGCCGATGGGCATAATTGGAGTATGGCAGCCTATGCAACTGATGTGGTAGAAAAAACTTGGCCAACCAGTTATGGAGCACGTGGAGGATCTACTACATTTGAAGGTGGCCGACCTTTAACCTATCCTAAAGATGGTTTTATTTGGGATTATTGTAAACGTACGGGTGTTAGCTATCGCAGTTACGGCGAGTTTGGCGATTATGGTAAAGCCAATATAAAATCGCTTGAAGGACACATGTGTCCAAACTCACCCGGTTTTGATATGGACATTACCGATCAGGTACGTGCCGATGCATGGATTCATGATTTTGATTCGCTTTTGGTAGCCAATGCTGTTCCACAATTTAATACATTAAGAATCTCCAATGATCATACCAGCGGACAGAAAAAAGGCAAAGTTTCTCCTCAATCTGCGGTGGCCGACAATGATTTAGCCGTTGGCAGAATATTAGAACACCTTTCTCACAGTCCAGTTTGGAAAGAATCTGTTGTGTTTATTTTGGAAGATGATGCGCAAAACGGTCCCGATCATGTTGATGCACACCGCTCCCCTGCTTTTGTAATCGGGCCTTACGTAAAACGAAACACAGCAGTACACACCATGTATTCCA
Organism: Pedobacter yonginensis; assembly: GCF_003173595.1. Lineage (GTDB taxonomy): Bacteria > Bacteroidota > Bacteroidia > Sphingobacteriales > Sphingobacteriaceae > Pedobacter > Pedobacter yonginense. Next base: position 379,959 of record NZ_QGNZ01000001.1, on the reverse strand, counting down.
CATCAGGCTTCCTAAGAACGATGGAACTCATTTTAGGCTTACCACCTATGAGTCAATACGATGCGGCAGCTATACCCCTATTTGAGTGTTTTACAAGCAAACCAGATTTCACCCCATACGTTGCCGTAAAACCTCTAATCAATTTAGATAATAGAAATGTAGCTGTAAATGAAAGCAGTAAGAGATCAGAGCTTTTCAACTTTGCTAAAGAAGATTCGGCACCAGATTTAGACCTGAACGAAGTGATCTGGAAATCTGTTAAAGGAGAAAATGCAATTATGCCTGCTCCAAAAAGAAGCGCATTTGTAATATTGGAAAAGAAAAAGAAAGATGATGATGATTAATTGCAGCATCGCCTTAATGGTTTGACACGACATAGGGAGAGAATGGTTGAAGCTTCACGGTCGAGCAAATAGGCAATCTAGGTGCTCAAAATAACTATCTAGGATCGATTTTTAATCCCTTTGCCTCACGAATGAGCTGAAAAAGATGATCTGGCCGAACCACAATGTAATCGCCATTGAGGGAATCGGCTACATTTTTAAAGCTTGTGGGCGAAACGTTCGTCCACGGTTGGGCCTGTATAATTATAAATCGAGGAGATGTTTTATCCCATCCAGCAGAAGCGGAAGCGATATGATTTTTCATGGCAGTAACATTTGTACAGTAATTGCAGCTTAGTGCCATCCCAGGCAGGCTATTGTTATAAACAGTTAGGCCACCACCAGTATTTTGCGCGGTTAGTCCAAGTAAAGATGTTGCCTCACTCGCGTAAATCTTACCGACGTTTGCATTAATGCCCCCAACAATGGTATTCCAAACTGTAATTACCCTTAAACCAGCTCTTTTGTTATAATCTTCCGTTTTCGAAACAAAATTTTTAAGTAATTTTTCATCTACCCAAGTGTTGGGGTAGGTATAACCATAACCCGATGGGCCAGAAATTAAATTATCATTTATGGTTGATGTTTTCCAATAATAATTTAGTGCGCCGGGCATAGCATCGAGCATTGCAGGAGAAATGGTCCAGCCAATCGGCACATCACCTCGGTCTGGATTGTTCCAAAGTTTCCGCATCAAATGTTCTGTAAATTGCAGATTGTCTCCATCGCTCAATATAAAAGCAACATAAATTTTGTTGGTAAGCTCGGGCTTCGGAGGTATTGGTTTTACATCAACCTTTCTTGGTGTTCCACTATGTACCGTTAGGTTCGAACACCAATCACTTGCAATGGTAGCGATACCATATTTTGAGGCACGCTCTACGCCAGGCGCTTCTTGTGGCCACCAGCCCATAAAACTTGAACCAGGCGACATAGAAGATAAAAATTTGTTTAGCAGCTCACTTTCGCCTTCCACTTTCGGATCCAGCCAAATTACGGCGACACCAAGTGCCGAAGCATATTCTCTTAAAGCGGCTTTATGTGCATTTGGGTTCAAGCCGATGATTAAGCGATGATCTAGATTTGGCCAATAGTCATCATAAAGGGATTGATACACATCAAGCTTGCTTCTGTATTTGCCCTGCAAATCAAGTAAAACTGGAAGATTATAAGGTGCGGATGTAAGCTTGGATAATAGTAAAGGAGAAACAATCAAAGCACCTTTAGTTTTTGCTAGCATGGTGGCTAAATTAATGGTATGCACTTGAGCGGGATCATAAACAATTAAACCCGAAATCTCCTTTCGATATTTCAGAATTAACGCCCATTTATCCTTAGGCTCGGTCCAATTCAATCCTAAAGATTGCAACCAGGTATAGGGTCCTTCAGCAAATGCATCACCCTCATAAGAGAAAATTCTTGGTTTCGTTCGATTTACGATTCCCTTTAATGAGGCAAACAAATACATCTCTGCAGCGGTGTAAGGCGAATTTTGGCGAAGTATAATCAAATCTTGTACCTGTGCTGGACTTGGAAAGGATGGCAACAACTGCGCTTTCGGCCATTTAACCTGAGCCGCAGATGGATATGAAAGCAAAACCCAGAAACACAAAGTACCTACCAGATTAACAATCAGAAGTTTACACACGTTAATCATTTCTCTATTTTAAAAGGATGATAGTAAAAAGTTTAGAAAAACAATTATAGTAAAACCTTTTAGTTAAAATGGAAACGTTACGATTAAATTGTTTAGACAGGATTTGGTTCTGAAAAAAGACAATCGAAAAAAACCGCCTGGGAATTACCCAAAAGCGGTTTTCTATAATCAACTCGATTAAAAAAGCAATCGCAATTTCATTGAGGATTGAACCTGTAAAACCTCAACGATTTAGGATTAGGCTTTATGACTCAATAAATTCTAAAATGTCTTTATTAATCGTTGCAGCTTCGGTAGTTGGCATGCCATGAGGGAAACCTGGATAAGTAATTAGTTTTCCATTCTTCAATAATTTGGCCGATTTTACCCCTGCATTTTGATATGGAACGATTTGGTCGTCTTCGCCGTGAAGAACCAAGACAGGTATTTCAACAGCTTTCAAATCTTCGTTGAAATCAGTTTCAGAAAAAGCTTTTATACCGTCATAGTGTGCTACAATTCCACCCATCATACCTTGTCTCCACCAATTTCTTTGTACGCCTTCCTTAACGTCTGCCCCTTCCCTATTGTATCCATAAAATGGGATTGTCAAATCAATATAGAACTGCTGCCTATTGTTTAGTGTTTGTTCTCTGATTCCATCAAATACCGACATGGGTACACCATCTGGATTTTGGTCGCTTTGAACCATTATTGGTGGAACGGCACTTATTAAAACCGCTTTTTTTGCTCTGCCCTTGGCATATTTGTTCACGTAGCGAATCACTTCACCCCCGCCTGTAGAATGCCCAATGTGAACAACATCTTTCAAATCTAAAAATTCGACCAATTCAGCGGCATCGGCTGCATAGGTTTCAATGTTGTGCCCGTAAATGTTTTGACTTGAGCGTCCGTGACCTCTTCTATCGTGCGTAACGACACGATAACCTTTTTGTAAGAAGAAGATAACTTGCGCATCCCAATCGTCTGATGATAAAGGCCAGCCGTGGTGAAACATTAAGGTTGGTCCCTCGCCCTGATCTTTGTAAAAAATCTCGGTTCCGTCTTTTAGTTTTAGCGTACTCATGGTTTTTAGTTTTTGTGTTTGTGATGATTTAGTTTTTAGGCGTATTCTGAAATACTCTGTATCAAATATAATATGATCAAATTAAATCAATCTTAACCTATGTTAAAATCTTCGGTATCAAATTCTAAATGAGTTCATCCGCTAATGAGAACGTTAAAGCCGATTTTGAACAAAGCGATTCGCCAACATTACGCACCAGACGTTTGATAAAACTATCTTAAATTAGTTGCTAAGGGCTTAGAATTAACCGAAATTGGTACCTACCAAGAGTTCTAAGGGCAATGTAGAACAAATCTGTTTTGCAAACGTGTGTCTTTCTGCTCATTATTATGCACGAGTTTTTTTGCCTAACAAAAAAAATTGAATAATCTGGTGTAATTTGTATTATATCAATTGATTAAGCTATTGATGCTCTTTTAGCCATTCCAATCTTCGTTGATCGGGAAGGTGCTTCACAGAAAAGTGTTCGAACTTTGCTTCGAAGCCATCACCATCTGGGCATGCGGCCATAAGTCCTACCTGTACAGGAGCATTATCCTTTAATGGTGCGTTCCGTACCATCAAATAAGTTTTATCATCCAGCGAATAAAAAATTTCTAAAGCATCTAGCCTTCTAACAACTTTGATCCAGATAAAAGCAGGAACTTCTTTTAGTGTTGTCACGCTCCAATCGCTTTTGGTATGTGTAACCACAGTACTTACATTAAATTTACCATCTACAAACTCTACTCCCGTTTTAATGTAGTTTTCGTGGTCAGTGCGTATCATGAGGCCCATTTGATCAAAACGGGCTTTGTATGCCCCAGTAAGCTTAACCTTTGCCTCAAACTCTCCACCATAATTACTGTAGTAAAATGGTGCGTCATCAACGGTGAAACCGTAGTGTGAAATTCTCCAGTAGTCACTCTTTGGTGTTACCTGCATAACTAAACTGTTATTTTTAATGGCCCATTGTTCCGGTTCATTAAACCATGTCATTTTCTCAAGGCTCTGCGCTTTCAGCTGATTGATACTGAAAATAAAAACTAACGTATAAAGTATTTTTCTCATTGTTATAAAATTAAGCTAAATGGATAATTAGCCATCCATCGTTTGTATATTTGTAAAGCTAGTGATCATTTATAGCATGTTCAATGGCTAAAAATAGCCATTCCTTTCTATGGATAACATCCGCAAAATACTCGACATAAAACTTCTAGCCCAATCATTTGACATCGCCTCAACAGCGGTTTATCCACTAGCCAATGCTCAGAAGATTGCCCAGTTGTATGCAAATCTGGAGAACGGGATAAGTGTTTTAAGCGATTTGAAAACAAAAAAAAGTTATCTTTATTATGGTTCCATGGCGGAAAGATTAGGCTTGGAGTGCAAACAGCAAGAGATAAACTCCATTTGGGAAGACGAATTACTTAACCTTATCCATCGTGAAGATCGCCTAAAAAAGTATAATCTAGAACTTCGCTTTTTTAAACATCTTAAATCAATCGGTTTAACCCAACGGACTGACTACCAAATGATCAGCAAGCTTAGGATCCGTACAATCGAAGGAAAAGACATGCTGTTGAAACACCGCTTGTTATACCTTAGTAGCTCAGCAGATGGCAACATACGATTAGCATTGTGCTTGTACAACATTGTGTACGAACATCTGGGCTTTGATGCGCCAGAGGGCATAATCATCAATACACGAACAGGAGATATCGTTGAGGATGGTGATGATCAAACACAAAGAAAGCTGTCCTCACGCGAAAAGGAAATTATTTTGTTGATCAAGCAGGGAAAGAGAACCAAGGAGATTGCCAACAAGTTGTTACTGAGTATCCACACCATAAACAGGCACCGTCAGAACATCTTCAAAAAGCTAGAAGTTAATAATGCCATAGAAGCTTGCCGAATCGCAGAAGTAGCTGGACTGATTTAGTTAAAAAGATATTGTGTAATGAGAACTGTCAAATCCATTACACACTAAGAAATTTGAAGGGTGGATTAATGATACTGGTTTTTTGCTTAGCCTGAAAAAAGAAAAATATATTATCTGAAAACTAACTTAAAGATAAGAGCTGTTGCAGTAAAGTAAACAATCACTTAAGCCTCTATAAGTGATAAAAGCATCGCCAAAAATTCAGAATTTAAATAAATCGGTCATGCAGATTGCTTTCAGTTTTATGTTGGGATTCTTATTCATCAAGTTTGCAAATGAAACGACAAATGCATCATTGTGGGTGAAGAATCCCAACTAACATCTAAAGAATTATACCTTTACATTCATAACCTTGCCAGTTTTGCGACTTTTTTCGGCCATAAAACCCATCAGGTGGCTTTCTATAGATTCATCAATTGTGGAGGTGAGTAAGGTGGCATCTTGTTTTGCTACTGCTTGAACAAAATCGCGCACAAGCATCCAATCTCCCCCGCCGTGGCCACTGTTTTTATAGCCTTCAACGTCTTCAGCTTTGGGGATGAACTTGGTTTCCTTTCTAGATTTGAAGTCGTGTAGCACAAGTTCGGTCATATCTCCCACCATATCGCCCATGGACCCCATAATTCTGGTTCTGCGGTCATGGTATGAGGTGAAAGCTTCCATAGAAAAATTGGCAGTTACCTGATCGCTAAACTGTATGCTGGTGATGTAATGATCTGGTTGATCGTTATCCATGCGATACACACACCTTCCATAATTGCTGGTTTTGAGTTTTTCTATAATGGCTTCTTTTTTATTTGCAACATCATCTGGAATATCCAGTACAGCAATGCGGCTGCCCCGTTCTGCATATTCTTTTATCGCCGAATACGGGCAGCTCCGTTCAACTTTACATCCAGATGTGCATCTATCGGTACTTCCTTCAGGTGCATTTGCAGATTTAAACCACTTTAAATCGCCCATGGCAACAATTTTTTCGGCCTTTTTGTTGATTACCCATTTCATAATATCCAAATCATGGCAGGATTTGGCTAATATTATTGGCGTGGTTTGCTTAGAGTTGTGCCAGTTTCCGCGAACATAGGAATGTGCCATGTGCGTATGCTCGATAGGTTCAAAGTGTTGGATGCTGATTACCTCTCCAATGGCTCCTTTCTCGATGAGCTCTTTCATTTTAACAAAATATGGCGCATAGCGCAATACATGGCACACCGCTACAATTCTGCCTGTTTTTTTTGCCAGCGCTAAAATATCTCTGCATTCCTTTTCTGTTGGGGCAATGGGTTTCTCTAAAAGTATATCGTAGCCTTTAGCCAAAGCAGCCATACATGGAGCATAATGCAAGTTATCGGGCATGGAAATGATAATGGCGTCGGCCATCTTGGGTTTGCTGAGTACGTCTTCCCAGGTATTGAAACGATTTGCGTCAATAATTTTGTGTTTTTTGGCGTATTTATCATTTCTAAATGGAATGGGTTCCGCTACCCCTACAATCTTCATCAATTCTGGGAAGGTTGCTGCGAAGTTTCCATATACCGTGCCGCGGTTTCCTGCACCGAGCGTAATGGCGGTAATGGGTTTATGAATTGGCGTGTGCTTAGGGTTTGCAGGGATATCGAACACATAGGCATCATCACCAATTTTGGCAAATATGTCGGTGTTAATTACCCCTGCGCCAATGGTTAGGCTAATGGTTTTTAAAAGGTTTCTGCGGTTCATGGTTGAGTTGGTTAGTTGATTGTACCTATTTTACTGATTTAATGTTTGGCATGTTGCGCTCAAACTGCGAATAATACTTTTTATATACCTGCTGTGATTGTGATACTGGATCTCCAGTTGGGCGATCGGAATAGCTTTCATGCTGGTTTACCCATTTCCATTCCCACTTCTTCATCGTTTCATCAAAAAGCTTTTCATCAAACTTTACTTTCTTAGTCATGCAATCTTCTACGGTTTTAAAAAAGCTTTCCCACCTTGGTTTATAGAAACCGCTTAATAAACCCGACCATTGCTTACAAGCATATTCCCGCAAAGTACTGTTTTCATCTCCCCAAAGGGTAATTAAGTTTCGGGCATTGCGCTCGTAAAGATTTTTTTCTTCTTGATTTGTGCCCCATGCTTTTGCCGTATTAAGCCACTGCCCAAGCAAAAAATCTTTTCTTGTTTTTAGGAGGGCATCCATATCATCAATAAGTTGGATAAATTCTGCACTGTACTTTTTAAATGCAATCAGATTGTTGTCTTGGTAGGCTTTTGCTGTTTCTTGTTGCAAGTAACTGGCATAATTGGCCAATACCTGCCTGCTTACATCAACAAGGTCGTATTGAAAACCCTCCGCAGTGCCGAGTTCTGGTGCAGCTTGAATGAGTAATTTCCACGCCTGTGCTAAATCCTGATGATCATAAGGGAACCGTGTGGTTACGCCACGTGTAGAGCGTGCAAAGGTTGGCCGAGCACAAACGATCGATTCGGGCCCACCATTGGTGAGGGTATCACTATAAACCGATTTCCTGAGGTAATCCCAAGCTTGCTCGGCTTGGGGATTTGGCTTTCCATATCTTCGTTGGGCATAACCTTTCAACCAGCTATCAAGCTGAATGGGTTGTTCTTCCCAAACATTTTCCATCATCAGTTCATACATTACTGGGTTTTGCTCTATACCTTCGGGTGTAAGTCCAATGCCAACCATTTTACCTGATTGTGCATCTGAACGCACCCTTGCTGGTCCTTCTGCCACGGTTTTCATAATACCCTGCATAGAGATGTTGCCACCAAAATTACTCAGCATGTTCCAAATCCATGGTTTTCCATAATATGCATCTGTTTTTTTCCATAAGGGGTGCCTTTCCGACCATAAATCCAAAATAATCATTTTATCGTTGGGTACGGCATTTAGCAAAGCTTTCATTTGAGGTTCTTTCCAAAAACTTGCGGAGAAATGGAATAACCAACCTTGCATAATCCATACCGCCTTTGGGTCTGCAGAAGCCATAGAAGCATAAACTTTTTTGGAGATATTGGCTAGGAAAACGGAATCATTTGAGGGTGGTTTATTTTCGTTAAATGTATCTGCCGAATACAGGTGATCGGTTCCGTAAACCTTTTTTTGCTCATTGATAAACAGGCTTCCAATTTTGGTAAACATGGGATCATCTGGATTTAAGAGATATACGTCTGGAAACTTACCGTTCCAGCTGGTTTTATTTAGCTTAGCATTGGGAAATCGTGTTCTAAAAGCTGGCGGCACATGACCCGTAAAAGCAGGCAAAATCGGTTTCATGCCTAATTCCCTTTCTCTTGTAAGAATCTGCTTCTGAAGCTGCTCATGGCTCAGCATCCAACTCTGTGGCAGCGGACCACCCCACCCATCCAGATTGCCCATCCAAAACCAACTGAAGTAGGCCGGGCCACTGAAAAAACCCTCTAAATCCTTAGCGGTAAAACCCAAACTTTTATAAACCCTTGCATGGATAATGTTTTGACCGGTTAAGGCGAGTGGTGTATTGATGCCATTCATGGCCATCCAATCGATTTCCCATTGCCAGCGTTTCCAATCCCACCAGCTTATGGAATAATTGAATGTACAATAATTGAGGTAGTATCTGAAATTATGTGGACTCACTTTGCGAATGCTTCCAGCTGGTTTCGGTAAGGGTAGTGAGAGTTTCTTATTCGAACCATTCCAGCTAATTTGACAATGTGCGATATGTTTTAAATAGTAGTTGAATGCACTTGCAACCGATACGCCATTGTTTCCCTTCAGCACAATTTTATCGCCTTGCGCAGAAATTTCAAAGATATCCTTGCCTGCCTCTGCTGGGATTTCTTCTACTTCAAAATGGTTGTAGAATTCAGGGAGCATCCTTTTGATTAGTCCCTTTGCCGCAACTTTATTTAAACCTGCCTGGGCCGAGTCGATAGATGTGGCCTTGCTAAATAAAGGCAAACAGAAAAGGAGAATAGAAATAGCTCTTATCACGCGCATAATATGGTTCTATTTAGGATTATATTGCAATACAGATAGTATTGGAAGGTGATCGGATGCATAGCGTTCTGGAACTGCTTGATGGGAAAGTACCTTGAAGGCCTTGGCAGGCTTATATCCAATATGATCGATGGTTTTGTTTGGATTAATTACCGGAATGGTAAAATCGCAAGTTTGACAAGTACGGGTAAAACTTGCATCAAAAATTTTGATTGATTCTGCATCGGGAGTTGCATTCAAATCTCCTCCTAACACCACCGGAAGCACGTCATCTTTAAGCAGTTGGTTAATTTCCTTTGCCTGCAAAATGCGATTCTCAGTTGTTTTCTGTGCATCGAGGTGCGTAGAAGCGAAACGGATAAATGTATTTTTAGCAATCTCGATCTTGGCCGTAGCAAGCACCCGTTGCTCCGCTTTTGGATCGCTATTTTTAGGCAGCATGTATGTTTTGCCTTCCGACATTGGGAAGCGGGAAAGGATTGCCACGCCATAATCGCCTCCATCATGCGCGATGGCCTTTGCAAAATAAAAATTCATTTTAAGTTTCTGCGCCAAAAGCACCGCCTCGTTTATGCCGCCAGATCTTTTGGTATTTACATCTACCTCTTGAAGGGCAACCAAATCTGGGGACTGCTGTTTTATCGCTGCAGCAATAGCCTCAAGATCAATCACTCCTTCTTTTGATGGAGGATTGCCATGATGGATGTTATAAGCCATCACCCGTAAGGTATTCTGGGTGGCATTGTTAGTGGACGGAATGGTTTTTGGTGAGCAACTAAAGATGATTAGTGCAGGAAACCATAAAATTAGGTGTAGTTTTTTCATATAAGTGTTTTAAAAATCAGTGTTTCCTACAAGCAGGAAACACTGAAATACATTTTACCATCCTGGGTTTTGCCCCAATGCAGGATTTTTTTGAAGCTGGGTAATTGGGATAGGCCACAAGTAGTTTTTGGGTGCAACAAACCTTCTGCCTGTATTCACCACAAAATAGCCACTTGCATCGGTTGCAATGGTTGCAACATATTGTTGATTAAATGTCTCTACAAGGCTTTTTTTCATTCCTCTAACATCTTGGGCCAATAATTCACCTGCTTTCCAACGCATAATGTCGTAATAGCGTTGGCCTTCCAGAGCAAGTTCAACTCTACGTTCTCTCCTGATTTCTGTTCTCAAATCAAGTCCAGCAGCAGCAAGTTCTGTAATAACCATTCGTTTCATGCCCACGCGATCGCGCAGCAAGTTGATGGTTTTATCTAAATCTGCCTGCGTTAAGGTTCCCTTTTCTAGTTTTGCCTCTGCATGAATAAGCAATACTTCGGCATAACGAATATGGTGAATGTCATTAGAATCCTGACTCACTACACCCACCGCAGGAATTTCCACGTATTTTGTGAAGTAATATCCTGTTCCAGTAATACAACCTTTTTTATCGGCATTCCACTTTGGTGTGTTGAAAATGGAATTTGAGGTTGCATCTGCATCACCATCATCTTGTCCACCCCAGGCAGATCCCGGGCTTAAAATGGTTTGCGCCATTCTCGGATCGCGGTTTTTAAAGATGTTAGCATAGGTAGTTTCGCTGTACAGCGGCGATTTATCTATCGGTAAACCATCGGTACATAAATAGCTATCTACCAAGGATTTTGTTGGTGAGTATCTGCTGGTTTGATCGGGCACCTGTATTTCTCTACTGGTATTATGCACACTTACCCCAGCTACGTATGGTCGGGCCAAAATGGTTTCTTTATTGGCACCCGCCGATAGTTTTCCTTTGTAGGTAAACAAATCATTATAGGCTTTGGCCGTGCCACCCGCGGTATAAAGAGCATACACATTAAGGTCCATAACGGCCTTAGAGGCTGTTTCGGCAATGTCCCATTGCTCAAAGAATAAGGCAACTCTGGCTTTCCATGCTAAAGCGGCGCCCTTAGTAATCCGTCCCAAATCTGTTGCTGAGGCATAAGTTGTTGGTAAGGCGGCTGCCGCTGCATCTAAATCTGCCAGTACAAAATCGAGCACTTCGGTACGTTTATTTCTGGGTCCATAAACTTCTTCATCACCAATATCAAGCGTCTTGGTGATTAAAGGCACATCTCCAAAAAGAAAAATGAGGTAGGAATACATGAAGGCTCTAAGGAATTGAACCTGTCCGGCATATCCAGCTAAAACTGTTGCACTAATACCAGTTGCTTTGGTATAGTTTTCCATAAAGTGATTACACCTTCTAATGGCGGCATATAAATTTACCCATTCAGAATTTATTGTTCCGGTTGTGAAATCGTAATTACCAGCAGATATGGCCTGGTACTCTGAATTTGGCGGATAAATGGTATTGTCGCCCATATTCTCCATCGCTATGGTATTGTTTCCGCGAAGGTTGTTATAACAAGCGTTTACAGCGAGCTTCAATTGTTCTTCGGTTTTCCAGAAACTGATATCGGTTACTGAATCGAGCGGTTGGCGATCGAGAAAATCTTTTTTACAGGCCGACAGGAAGAATGAAGGAATCATTGCCGCCGCACCAAGCATGCCTGTTGATCTTAAAAAAGACCTGCGGCTGTTCATATATTGATTTTGATTTTTCATGGATGTTTATTTTAACTTAAGGGAAATACCGAAAATGAAGGTTTTAACTTGGGGATATAATCCACCGCTTGAGGCCTGCGTTTCCGGATCATAAGCATAAAAGAAATTGGTATCGGTAAAAATGTTGTCTGCAGAAGCATATATTCTAAGCCTATCTACATGGATTTTTTTCAAGAAGTTTCCAGGGATGGTATATCCCAATTGTAAATTTTTAACCCTTAGGTATGCTGCATCTTGCAACCAGTAATCAGCCAATCTGGCGGTATTTCTGGTATCTTTATACACGAAACGTGGATATGAACCCCCTGTATTTTGGGGTGTCCATCTATCTAGATGTACTTCTTGTGGAAAAGCGGCATCGGCATTATAAGCATGAATACCCGAACCTGTAATATAACCATTCGCTTCGCCCACACCTTGTAAAAATACGCTGACATCGAAATTATGATAGGCTGCGTCGAGTCTAAACGAATAATTATATCGTGGATAGGCATCTCCGATTACTTCTCGATCTAAGTCTGCACTGATCACACCATCTCCATTCAAATCGCGATATTTCAAATCACCTGGGGCAACTTTACCTGCATCAGCTGAAAAAATTGGAAACTTGGGTATGTACTTTCCGTTTGCATCTTTCGTAAAATCTGATTCTTGGGCAAGTCCATCTGTACGGTATCCGTAATAAGCATCTAGGGGATCTCCAACCTGTCTAATTCGGTCGCCAAAGGTTGGCGGAACGCCGCCTAAATCGGTAACCTTATTTTTGATGTCGAAAAATTGACCCGTGATGCCGTATTTGAACCCGCCGATGTTGTCGTTCCAGCCTAAGCTAATCTCATAACCTTTGTTAGAAATCGCTCCCGCATTCTGATCTGGAACGGTAAGACCGATTACATCGGGCTGGGGTACTTTAAGTTGGATATCTACGGTTTTTTTATTGAACCAATCGCCGGTAAAGGTTAGCCTGTTGTTGAAAAAGCCAAGATCCAATCCGATATTAAGCATTGTAGCTTTTTCCCATTGCAATAGTGGATTGGAAAGAATGGTTTGCGCAAATCCGGTAGTCAGGATGTTGCCAATTGGCATTGTGCCCACACTATTTAATAATTTAACGTAAGGATACCATTCTGAATAAGCTGGCCCATCCGCTCCATATTGATTACCTAAGCTACCGTAGGATGCCCTGATTTTACCATCGGTAAACCATTTTTGATCTTGAGATTTAATGAAAGATTCTTCACTAAACCTCCAACCTGCCGAAACAGATGGGAACAAGCCCCATTTATGTCCAGGCGCATATCTTGATGAACCATCGTACCTCAAGTTAAATTCGAACAGGTATTTTCCGTTAAAATCATAGTTAATTCTAGAAAATAACGACTGAAGTGCATATTGATAGGCATCGCCTGTTGCGGTAGGATTGAGCGATCCAATGTTTAATACCGGAACATCATCACTTACCAAATTGGTTTTGGATGCTGAAAAGGCATCAAAAAGGTAGGTTTCTTGTTGATACCCGCCCAAGAACTTAAAGTGATGATTATTCAAATTAAGCGTGTAATCTGCCTGAATAGAGAAATTTTGCAAGGTGGTGGTGGTTGCAATATCTCTTAAAGAGTTGTTTGGTGTGGTAGTGTAGATAATGGCGTTGCTCACGGGATTGTAGTAATCTATCCTGCGGTTAAAAGTTCTACGTTTTTGCGAACTTGCAATTAATCCATACTGACTCTTTAAATCGAGCCCTTTTAGCAGATGCAAAGTTCCGGTAATGTTTGATGTAAATTCCTTTGAGAAGAAATTGTTAAATCCGCCATCGGTTGCAATAGCCAGTGGGTTGCTCGATCCACCGCCGTAGCCCCAGGTACCGGATGTAAACCGAACGGGTGTAAGTGGCGAGCTGGTAAAGGCAGTATAAATTGCCCCGCCCCCACCTTCCGTATCAGATGCTGGTTGGTTTTGATTGCGATCGAGGTAGCCGAGATTAACATCAACGTCCAAAATATTTAACAGCTTAATGGCCGATAATTTAACACGGGCGTTGTTTTTTGCAAAGCGATATTGATCTCCGGCAATTAAACCATCCTGATTTTCTCTGGCGTAAGAAAAGTAATAATTAAAATCGCTGCTTCCGCCATTTACACTGATGGCATGATTCTGCTGTGGAGCGTAATCTTTAATAAGTGCATCCGTCCAGTTGATGTTGGCAAAATAGTTGGGATCTGAACCATTTCTGGCCACTTCAATTTGCGCATCGGTGTATGATTTTGGAAGACCAGCATTTACCTGTGCTTCGCCTAAAAGGGTCATGTATTCTACAGAGCCTAACATTTTAGGCAGGCGAGTAGGTTTTTGAAAACCATAGTAGCCATTGTATGAAATGATGGGTTTCTGATTAAATTTACCTTTTTTAGTTGTCACTAAAATAACGCCATTGGCCGCTCTAGAACCGTAAATCGAAGAAGATGCTGCATCTTTCAATACCGTTACACTTTCAATATCATCGGGATTAATCCAATTCATATCTCCAGGAACACCATCAATCAGAATAAAGGGATTTGGGTTATTGGTTGTGCCCGTTCCTCTTATCCTTAATGCCGAGTTTGTTGCTCCGGGCTGACCGCTTCCACCAATGGTAGTTAAACCGGTAACTGTACCCTGGAGGCCTGTTGAAATGGCATTAATTGGGCGGTTGTCTAAAACTTTAGCATCTACCTGAGAAATTGCGCCTGTTACATTCGCTTTCTTTTGGGTACCGTAACCCACTACTACCACGTCGTTTAATCCTAACGACATTGGTTTTAGCGACAGTGGATAGTTTGTTCTTGCATCTACTTTGAAGGTATATTCCTCATAGCCCACTACCCTAATCTTAATTACATCACCCGGCGTGGCAGTAATGCTAAAGCGGCCTGAATCATCAGTAGCAACCGTTCTCTTGGTCGTTTCGTTGATTACACTTGCACCCGGAATACCTTTTCCAGTTTCATCGGTAACCATTCCAGAAACGTCAGCTTTTTGCAAAGCTTTTCGCTTGATTACAATCGTGTTATTTTCAATTGAATAGCTTAATGGGAGGTTTTGCAGGCTTTTATCCAAAGCTTGTTCTACCGTTACATTTTTTACTGAAATGCTTAATGGAGCAATTTGGTTGAGCATTTCGTTGTTAAACAGGAAATCGTAACCACTTTGTTTTTTGATTTCTACAAATACCTGTTTAAGTTGGGCATTTTTTAAATTGAGCGTAATGTTTTGAGCAAAAAGCGAAGCTTTTACCTGTACGCAGAAAAGGAACAAAAGTAAAGCGGTTAGCTTTATGGCCTTACCGGCTTGTAGCTTTGCTGTACGGCTATGTTTATTAAGGTCGAAAAATTTCATTTTTAGTTTGTTTATGGGTGGTTAATCCCTTTGGTAAAAGAAAGATTGGTTAGTTGCTTACGATTACCCTCCTTTCTTCAATCTTAAATTTCACTGTTCCAGTTAAACTGAGTACTTTCAGTACCTCATCAATGTTTTTAAATTTAGATACCGAGCCTGTATAAGTTAATTTGTTGTTGGTTAACATCTCTATATCTACATTATACCATCTAGAAATTTTATGCATTATGGTGGCCAAACTTTCTTCGTTAAATACAAAATATCCATTTTTCCAAGCTAGGTCTCCTTCTATATCAGCATTCGATACCCTTAAACCATTTTTACTAAATAATCCTTGTTGACCAGGAATTAAGTAAACAGACTGCCCAGCGGCTGTTAGCATTACACTGCCCTCTACCAGCGTAGTGCGCACTAAGGGTTCATCTTTGTAGGCCATTACATTAAAATGCGTACCCAGCACTTTTACGCTAACACCGTTGGCTTTTACGAAAAATGGTTTTTGCTTATTCTTGGCGATTTCAAAGTAGCCTTCTCCATCTAGTTCTACCTCTCTTTTATCGCCTACAAACCTATTCGGAAATCTTAGTTTGGTTTCTGCATTCAGCCATACTTTTGATCCATCTGGCAGGATTAGACTATACTGACCGCCGCGAGGAATGGAAACAGTGTTGTAAACCAGTGCTTCGCTGACCGTTTCACCCACTTGGTAGGATAGCAGTCCGTCGGCATCTTTTCTAACTTGGGTTCCGTTTTCTGTAGCAATCTCTCCAGTACCAGCATTGTTTAGGATAATGGTTCTTCCATCACCCAGCGTTAAAACTGCCTTGTTCGATCCCGGAACAATAGTTTTCACCGCTTTGGATAATGACGGAGCTGGCGCTTGTTTTGTATCATGAAAGGCGTACATCAACCCAACAAATAGAATGAGAATTAATGAGGCTGCAATGGAAAGCTTCCAATACAGTGGGCGTGTTTTGATTTGCTCCTGATCTTGAATTGCTAATCTTAATTTTGAATAGAGTTGCTCTGCCTTTTCTGGCGATATCTCTTCTGGCTCAGCCAAAGTAAAATCGTCAGTATAATTTTGAAGGGCTTCCAGTTCTTCTGCTGTGCAATTCCCATTTAAGTATTTTTCGTAAAGCGAGCGGTATTCAGTTTTAGTCATGCTTGGTTGTTTTATGTATAGAGCAAAAAAACCAAGGTCACACACACATCTTTGAAAAAATATTTTTTTTATTGTATTTCTTGCGATTATTAATAAATTCACAATGAGTTAACAAAGCCTTTACTTCGGTAAGTGAAATTTGCAAAAATGAAACTAATCATTCCCGATGCCAACGACGAAGTACTTTGGACCGCCATCAAAAATGGCAGTGAACTGGCATTTAAGGAGGTTTTTGACCGCTATTTGCCCATACTTTTGGCTACTGCAAGGCGATATTTCAAAGATGAGGCAACCTGTGAAAATCTGGTTCAAGATATTTTTTTAAACATTTGGCTGCGCCGAGCACATTTAGATATTCGAGATTTTAAAAGTTATTTCACGGCTTCCATGCGCTATCAGGTATATAAGGAGTTGCAAGGAAAAAATGCTAAAAATCAGATTTTCTATACCGATGAAAGCCTAGAGAATAATATCGCTCATCAGAGCAACGAAGGGGAAGAAAACTTTAATGTTTCGGATCTGAAAAAACAAATCGACATTTATGTTTACGCCTTACCAAAAAGATGTCGCGAAATCTTTTTGCTAAGCCGCCACGAGCATTTAAGCAATAGTGAAATTGCTTCAAAGCTCAGTATTTCCAAACGAAGCGTAGAAAATCAAATCACAAGTGCGCTGAAGTATCTCAGATCAAACATCGGCAACTATGTACCCGCAAATGCAACCATTATCATTTCAATCATACTGCATCTAAGCAAAGATTAGTTTAAGTTAACTTTCGCGTTTCGACGCATCTGCTTAGAAACATGTTTTGAACTGAAATGCGAATTCCACTGCATGTTGCCTAGTAACGCTTTACCTGCAAGCAGAATCACAAATTATGGCTTCCGTTCGATCGGATTTGGGAAGATCGGGTAAAGCATTAAAACAGCATCAAAAATTAGGATCGAAATTGAAGTAAATCGGGTTTGATAAGGCAACCATTTTTTCACTCAAGGCTGCAGATTTTGGCACTTCCGGGTATTCGGTATTTTTACCTTCTACTGTAACGCGGTAATAGGTGCGACCTTGTAAAGCGGGCGCATCGGTAAACTGCAGGGCGGGCATTTCACCAGTTACTTGAAACGCGTTAAGCTTTGATCCATTTTTAATTACCGTTATCGTATATTGCTCTTTAGGTAATAGTTTGCCGATTAGCTGAACTTGGAATTGAATAGGTTTGCCTGTTGATATAGCCGTGTTACCCATCATCATTTCGAATTTGCCGTTTCCTTTAAAATCTGCATAAAACTCTACTCTTGGGGCAAAGGGATTCGAACTTACAGAAACGTTTCCATTATTCAGCGCATCTACAACAGCCTTTAGGCTCCGTTCTTTTGCAAATACCCAAGTGGTTGGCGTACCAATATAGTTGTATTCGGCCTGATAGGTATTGCTACTGGGTTTTTCAGTTGAAGTTGGCACGCCGTGATGAGCATCGCTTCCGCCCCGACCTGTAATCATTCTACCCGATGATAGCATATCGTCCCAAATCATAATTGCGTTGGCATTCTTGGGCCATACGGCAGAGTTCCAAACCTCGATAGATTGCACCAAATCGTAAGAGAATCCAAAATTATCTTTACCGCTTGGGTGATTGGCAGACAAATGTACGCCCAATGAATTTTTAACTTTGGCAATGTTTACGTCACGGGCATCTCTGATGTCGTAGAGTTGCTGGTGGTTGTATGGCTTATCAGAAAACACATTTCCATGTCCTCGGGTTGTTGTCCATTCGGCGCCATATAACAAAAGCAATGAATCTGATTTAAACTCGGGATCTGTCCAAGTATGGTGGGCAACATCACCTTTTACATGATTATCGTGATCGGTTATGGCCATATAATCCATCCCAACCGACTTTGAAAAATTAATGATTTTAGCAACCGAATTGTTCGATGATTCTGTGCTGTGCCTTGAATGCACGTGCAAATCGCCCTTCAGCCAAATGCCAGATGAATTTACAATTGCTGGAGGGTTTGTTGGTACCTGTGCTTTTACCTCAAAAGCATTCCACAATAAACAAAGACTAAAAAAAAACTGCAAATACTTTGAATGGATATTCATAAAGATTGAAAAATTTAGGACGAACAAGCACCTGCGAGGGCAGGCACCCATTTTTTTTATTTAAGCCTTTACTAAAAATACTTCGGGCATTTCTGCCGCTTTAAGCATAAAGTTGTGGAGCTCGTAATTTTTTACAAAGGGTTTTAAGTTTTCTGAGCCGGGGCCAAACATGGTTAATTCTACATAGTCTCCCGAATGGTTCATCCCCGCCCATTGTACATCCGTATATTTGCTTAGAATTTTACCGTATTCGTAAAAGGGCAAATTTGATTCGTTATAAAGCTGACCTGGAACAATATCTTTAAAATGTCCCAATAACGATTTTACATCTTCTGATTTCATTTCAAAGCCTTGGTTTTCTTTTATCAAGGCAATTATTT
Organism: Pedobacter yonginensis; assembly: GCF_003173595.1. Taxonomy (GTDB): domain Bacteria; phylum Bacteroidota; class Bacteroidia; order Sphingobacteriales; family Sphingobacteriaceae; genus Pedobacter; species Pedobacter yonginense. The sequence goes on along the minus strand of NZ_QGNZ01000001.1, from coordinate 361,335 downwards.
TCTGTTCGCTAAACGATTGGTTTATTTGCCCTAATAGCCAGGTATTACTGTGCTTAAAGTTTTGGAGACTATCAAATTTTTTATTGCCATCATTTGCATTAAATAAGCCTGGGTTAGAATTGCCATGATCCGTAGTGATGATGACCAAGGTTTCTCCATCTTTTTCGGCAAAGTCTATCACTTTGCCTACAGCTTCGTCGAAGGCAAGCTGATCGAAAACTAAACCACTAATATCATTGGAATGCGCTGCCCAATCTACCTTACCACCCTCAACTTGTAATGCAAAACCATCCTTATTATCTTTCATCAGTTCGATGGCCTTCATGGTCATTTCAGCTAGCGTTGGTGTCGATTTTATGAGCGCTGGTGTGCTTAATCTGTCCACCTCGTACGGCATTCCGTCATCTGCAAATAAGCCCAACACGGGTTTCGATTTATCCAATGCCAACATCTCTGCTCGGCTTTCTGCAACGGCGTAGCCTTGGGTTAAATATTTCGGAATCAGGTTTCCGCCTGGTCTTTTCGCTCCGAAATATTTATGCCCACCGCCCATCATTACGTCAAACTTTAATCCGAGATAGAGCTCTGCAATAATATCTTGACCGCCCCGGTTATCGATATTGATACAAAAGCCGGCTGGTGTGGCATGTGTAATTGGAACAGACGTTACGCAACCTACCTTTTTTCCTTTTTCTTTAAATTTTTGAAGAATCGGCTGTGGCTTGTCGCCGTTCATGCCTACGTTTAGCGAACCGTTTCTCACGCGAATTCCTCCACCCCATGATGAGCTTGCCGCAGCCGAATCGGTGACTAAAGAACTTGCAGAAGCAGTATCCATTAATGATCTAACCGCCTTGTTGTCTCTATATAAGCCCAACCATTTACTGCTTCGGCCAAACATGCGGTTAGAATATATATCGGCTATGTTTAATGTTCCCGTACTCATACCATCACTTACCATCATGATGATATTTTTGGCTTTTTTACGTCCAGCCATAGGAAATGCCGCAACATCTTTTATACCTAAGAATGGCAAGCCCATGCCGGTTAATAAACCTCCTTTTAATAACGATCTTCTGTTCATGTATATTCTTACTTTTTAAATAAAGGGTTTTCTCTAAAGTATTTTCCATCGGCAAAGCTGATGGCGTAATCTGATTTAAAGTGCGTACTCTTTTTATAATAATCTGTTGTGATGATCTGAGCACCAGAAATACACGCTGCCTCAAAATCGCTCCGATCGTTTCTTCTGGCTTGCTTGGTATCGGCATCAGCTCTGGTTCTGATGATGTAGCCTTTTTTTACCAATTGCGGTATTTGTGGGTCATTTGGATTATTTCTAATCATTATACCAGCCTCTGGCGTTCCAGAGTCGGCATTGGCAAACATTACACGGCCTTTAAGTGATGGGTGGCCATCTATGTAAGTGGCTCGCTTTCTATCTTTCGCATCTAAAACAAAAAGAAATTTACCCTTTGCTTTGCTTAGTTTTGGCCAATTTTGCGCCAAAACAGCTCCTTCCAATGTTTTATATTTGCCTCGTACCAAATCAGGATTTAGAAGATGTTCCTTCCCTAAATTGGCAATAATTACGGCATCTAATTCATCGAAGGTTTTGCTTGTGAAGATTTCAGGCTGTGTAAATCCTCTGCGTTTAATCGAATCATCTTTAACTTCTAACGTAATGAAAATAGGGCTGTGTTCTGGATTAGCTTCCGACCATTTCCTTAATTGCTGCAATGCAGTTGTGAAACTAAGTGCCGATGATCGGAAATCGAAATCTGGTACGTGAAAAACCTTAAAACCCGGTTTGTTCATCTCTCCATTTGGATCAAATGGTGGCTGTCCTTTAACCTGTTCAAATCCCAGCGGATGAGCATATTTACCACCCTTCGCATCCGCATAAACATCAATTTCGAGATTTCTCAATCCCATATCCAACTGCTCCGGCATAGGAATATGCTCATAATCAAGGCTATTGGCAGCGGCTGTATCCTGCGATTTGATGACATTGAACAGCGCCGGGTTGATGGCCTGCTTATAACTATTATGCGAGCCGATAACCTGTATATGATTGATCGGTAAATCGTCTTTTTTGGTAACTAGGGCAATTGCGGGAAGTATTAGCAACAATCCAACACAGGTAATCAGTCTCATCATTTTTTTGTTTAGTAACCAGGGTTTTGCTTTAAATTTGCATTTAGCCTTAATTCGTTCGCTGGAATTGGATAAATCCTTCTGGTGAGGTCTTTGTTCATAAACAATACATCGTTTGGTAGCGGGTACTCTTTTTCAAATTGTCCGAAACGGATTAAATCGTTTCTTCTCCAAGCTTCCCAGCTAAACTCACGTGCCCTTTCATCTAGCAAGCTATTTAAATCAATCGTTGCTGCACTTGTGGCGCCAGCACGGCTTCTAATTTTATTCACCAAAATTAATGGGGTTTGTAATTCGCCATTTACTGTAGTTGCCGTTGCTCCTCTCAATATTGCCTCGGCTTTCATCAGCATAACATCTGCCAAACGTAAAACTGGCATATCGTTTCCGTTTAAACGGGTTGCTTGTATGGCATTTACATCTGGCCAGTATTTTACTGAACGTACCCCTTTGGCTTGGTCTGCCACGGTATTGCCCAAATCCATCGGTTTTCCCGGTTTTAAAATTAAATCGGGTGTAATTTCAATTTGTGTTGTGGTTCCGGCAACAAAAACTGGTTTCGTTAAATCTGGTTTGCGATTGGCATCTGGTGCATATTGTTTACCAATTAACCAGAAACTGTTGCGAATATCGTTTGCTAAATTAAAGCGATTGTAATAATCTGGCGTGGTACTCATGGCAATACTAAAACCAACATTTATTCCATAAGCTGGTGCCAATGCGGGGTAAAACCCGAACCTAGTCATCTGATTGCCCGGAATTTGCTGATCGTATGGTATCGCGAAAATAGTTTCATTAATTTGAGGGCCATTGTTTACGTCGAATATATCGCTGTACTTGGCATCCAAACTATAATTGCTATTTTTCAAAATATTATCGGCCATAGCAACTGCATCTGTGTACCTTGGTTTACCTGTATAAACTTCGGCGTTTAAATACATTTTCTCTAACAATGCATAAGCCATGGCTTGTGTTGGTCTGCCATAAACCAAAATCCTATTGTTGTTGTCTTTTACAGGCAACTGAGCAACCACCGATAAAAGCTCTTTCTCAATAAATTCGAATACCTTTTCGCGGGTTTGGTTTCCTGGCAGGCTACTTACTGGAAAAGTATCTATAATTGGCACGTTACCGTACAAATCCATCATAAAATAATAATACAATGCCCGCATGGCTTTTACTTCTGCCAGGCTGCTGGCTTTTGATGCATCGGAAACTGAAGATTCGTTGGTTAGGTTAATCAATCGGTTACAGTTGTTGATACCGCCAAATCCCCATTGCCAAATATCTCTTACGTTTGGATGATCTATTGTCCACGTATGGTAATGTAATTGGCGATATTGACCACCGTCATCAAAGTTGCCATCACGAGCCGGGATAATTGCTGCATCAGTAGAAAGCTCCTGCATTCTCCAATACGGAACGCCGTATTGTGAAGATAAATTAGAATACATGGTGCCGAAAAGCGCCGCGTAATCTGAACTGGTGTAAGGAAAGTTATCCTTAACATACTGAGATTCCACATCTACATCGAGCTTACTGCATGACTCCAGTACAAACAGAACAGCCAGAATATTAATTAAGATTATAAACTTTTTCATTTTCGTATTTTTTAGAATGATGCACTTACACCAAAGCTGAAGGTTCTAGTTTTTGGATAATAATTATTGTTATCGATACCCGGCGTTAAACCACCGATGTTAATTTCTGGGTCCAAGCCACTGTAATTTGTAATTACAAATAGATTGTTGGCCGTTAAATACAACCTGATTGCTTTTATTGATGGCGTTTTAGGTTTAATGGTATAGCCTAGCGTGGCATTATCTAATCGCAGATAAGAACCACTTTCCAGAAAACGATCTGAGATTAGATAGGCATTGATATCATTAAACGACTCGCCCAAAGTAAACCTCGGTATGTTCTGTAGCTTGGCATCGGCTGGATTGTTTAAGGATGCAGCGGTAGCATTTAAAATTTTATTGCCCAATACGCCTCTCACCAAGAAGTTTAAATCCCAGTTTTTATAGGTAAAACTATTTGCCCAGCCGTAAATTAATTTTGGTTGTGCATCGCCAGCTATTTTAGCATCGGTAGTTAATGGCTGTGTTGCAATGGTTTGTCCGGCGGCATTAATGTATGTACTTACACCCGCAGCATTTTTACCTGCATAATTCCATAAATTGAAGGTGCCCAAGGCGTAGCCTGGCTGAATGAGCTGGCTGTAATTTCCAGACTGACCTTTACCACCAAGTTGTGCGGTTTGGATGGCTGCTATTTTGTAAAAATCGTCTGACAGGGTTTCAACTACGTTTTTGTTGTGGGCTATGTTTGGCGACGTTGTCCACCTAAAACTGGCTGTTTTAACCGCTACGGCATTTAAAGCAAATTCAATACCTGTATTCTTGATTTTACCTACGTTTGCGGTAATGGTTGGTAAGAAAAACTGTGTGGTTGATACTTCGTAACGATCGTAAATTAAATCAGAAGTTTGCTTAACATAAAAATCGACCGACCCTGTTATCCTGTCTTTAAATAAACCGAAATCCAAACCAATGTTTGTGGTTGCGGTACTCTCCCACTTCAGATTTGGGTTTTCATTTCTAACCGGCCCAATGGCGTTGCTGATGTTTCCGTTATTTAAGAACTTATTACTTCCTGAAAGCGTACCGTAAATGAGTAACGATGAAAATGCATCAAAACCCAAACTATTTCCAGACACTCCATAACCTGCGCGAAGTTTCAAGTCGCTAATCACCGGAACAGCTTGCATAAAGTCTTCTCCAATAATTCTCCATCCGGCAGATACGGCTGGGAACAAACCCCAACGGTTATTTCTCCCGAAGGCAGATGAACCATCATCTCTTAATGATGCTTGCAATAAATATTTCTCGTTATAATTGTATTGCACCCTGCCATAATAAGATATTAGCCTAAGTGTAGATATTGGTGCATTGCTGAAGGCAATTTGCGACAGCAATGTTGGGTTAGAAAGAAATAGGTTATTGTAACCTAAATTATCGTTTGAGAAGTTTTGAGTAGTTACACCAAAACCATCGTTGGTTCTATCTTCTTGCCAAGAGTAACCCGCAAGTAATTTTAAGCTGTGTTTCCCAAATGCTTTATCGTAATTGAAATAACCTTCAAGCACCTGCGATTTATTGAGCACATCTACTTTCTGCGCCTGCCCGTTTACACCTCTGGCTAATCCGGATTGACTATTTAAGTAAGTGCTATAGTTGTTCTGATCTCTTTGCGAAGAAACACTTGCGGTAAACCTCAAACCATCAATGATATTAACCTGCGCCATTCCGTTAATCAAGGTTTTATTGTTTAGGTTATTGATTACGTTGTTATCTACAATAGATAAAGGGTTTCGCGTGCCACTTCCTGTACGGTTGTAATTTTCTTTATAGCTTCCATCTGTATTGAAAGGACTAACCGTTGGCAAATAGAAAAGCATATTAGGCAAAGCTTGAGATTGATAAACATCTGAACTTTTTGAATTGCTATTGGTAATGGTTAAGCCAAGCTTTAGCCTGTCGTTAAAGAACTTTTCATTTAGGTAGGCCCTAACAATTGTTCTTTTCAGTGAGGTATTTTTCAAAATCCCTTTGTTATCCAGATAATTTACACTTGCACCATAATCTGATGACTGGCCGGCACCTCCATAAGATAAATTATGATTTTGCGAATAGCCTGTTCGCTCCAACAAGGACTGCCAGTTGGTGTCTGAACCATCATCATCAACAGGATTAAGGGTTTGCTTATTATCGGCCAGATATTGTCTCAACTCTGGCGCCGAAAGCATGTCATATTTTTTCGAAACCTTCTCAACCGCAGCATAACCGCTGTAGGATAAACGGGATTGTCCGTTTTTTGACCTTTTCGTAGTTACAATAATCACCCCATTTGCTGCTCTCGAACCATATATGGCTGTAGATGATGCATCTTTAAGAATGTCGATATTTTCAATATCAGATGGAGCAAGTAAATCAATCGAAGCACCTGGCACACCATCAATAACGTAAAATGGCTCTTGCGCTGCACCTTCTCTCAAAGTAGATGGGCCACGGAGTATTGTAGAGGGCTTGGCATTGGGGTCGCCACTTTTCGTTACGTTTAAGCCAGCCACCTTACCTTGTAAAAGCTGCGCTGGATTAACCAAAACACCTTGGTTAAATTCTTCCGATTTTATAGAGGTAACCGCACCAGTTAAATCTTTCTTGTTTGCTGTACCGTAACCAATTACCACCACATCTTTCAGGGTTTGATTATCGGGCATGAGCGTAACCGTTAAATTGGTTTGATTGCCAATAGCAATTTCCTTAGTTTGGCTGCCGAGTAAGGAGAATACGAGGATGTCGGCACTTCTGGCCTGAATGGTGTAAATACCATCTGCATTGGTAGAGGTTCCGCCTGAACTCCCTTTAATGCGGACAGTAACACCCGGCAAAGCCTGATTGGTTTCATCAATAACCTTGCCCGTTATGGCTCTGCCGCCCTGTGAGAATGCGTTAATTGAAAAGAGCAGCAGAAATGCAACGAGACATTGCCATCTTCCAACTAAAGACAAATAATTGAATTTGTAATTTTGTTTCATGAATGAGTAGTTAAGTTTGTTTGGTGGATTGCTTTTTAGCACATCAAAAAGGAAATGCCTTATTACCGCACAAAGATGTGGCATAGGCGTTAGGGGTGTTGTCAGATAGAATTATGAAATTGTTAAAATATGCGGGTCAGTTTAAACGGAATATTAAGGAAATCACCTGCTTCGATACGACTAAAAGTGTTAACTTAACAATACTTTACAGTAGTGAAATAAACCGACCTTTACTGGTGATTATTATCAAGCAATCCTAGAATCCGAACTTAACTTAATCTAAGAGCAAAAAGTGACAATGGAATCCATAATCGAAAGCGTTCTACGATTTCTTCCTAATGTTGATGTCTATGAATAAGGTGATACCTTTCAAGGGCACGCAACTGCATGTTTTGAGAAAGAAAGTCTTGCCTACGGTAGGGTTCATTTAAAACTAATACATTCACCCAGCCTTATACGCTAACGCACTGGAAATGAATAAAAAAGGCCTGCTTCTTTACGAGCAAGCCTTTGGAAATTCAAAACATGAATCTTAATAGTGGTACCCTCTCGGAGGAATACTTTGAACACTTAAGTGCTTTCTTACAGGTTCTCGGGCCAATTGTTGATGACTTGAAGAGTAAGGGATTTATATAAAAATCTAGTTTTTCGGAAAAGCGGCAACCGTTGTACTAAAAATTTAGAACACAAAAACTTGGCAAATATGGATGGGAGTAGTTTCGCTTTTTTTCGATGACAAAGTTGAACCAATTAATTGACTATAGATTTCGCTAGGATTAATCAAGTCATTTTGGACTTAAGCTCTGAAAATATGTACATGACATTTGAATTTGTTGCCGACCTAAAATTAGAGAATTACTTCAAATGGATTACCAAGAACTGAAAGCTTACCTGGAGATAGGTGAGACAAAATCGAAATCTCGCTAGATCTAGAATTGTACTTTTAAATGGCCTGAATTTGGGAACTGCACACATTGCTCTTTCCCACGGCGTCCCGCAAGCCTTAGGTGATCTTTGTAATGGTGCGAATGGCTTTCCCTCTCCCCATATCCTGCAAATTCCGTACAATAAACATAACCAATCAATAAACGGTGAAGTTAAAGCTATTGATTTCGAACAAGACGGGCATTATATTATTTACATTCCATCATTAGGTTTAAGCGCTTATGGCAATGATGTTAATGAAGCAAGACAAATGATTAGTAAAGCCATCTTACCCGATTTCTGTCAAACACTACTCGAGCAGCCTTTATCTAAGTTATATATGATCTAAAAGACTTGGGTTGGGATGCTAGGCAGTTTTTAGAACCAAATTGAGCACTTCTGCTCACGTAGACAAGGAGGGTATTTTAAAAGATTTTGATTTGCCCGAAAACACAGTTATACACGAAAGCCTTGTAGCGTTTTGATGGGTGAGGATCGGCCGATTCAAGTTAAATGTTGGAAAAGATTTCTTGAATCAAACGGATGTAAATACAAGTCAACAGAAGCTTCTCACGATAAATGGAAATGTCCGGGCTGCACTAGGTCTATTATATTTAGAGATACTGACATGGACATTCCTTTTTTTCATGTAAGTACAAATTTGAAAAGCATGAATATAACTTAGGATTATTTTTGGAATTGGATAAAAGAGAATTGTTAAGCCCCCGCCAAAAACTAGGGCTTTAATTTTGTGCCAAATTTTTCTATTTTGCATCTATGAGATCAGCGCTATTCGTAATCCTTGTCTTTAGCATATTTCACAAACAAATTGGTTTTGGCAAAACAGGAAGGCATTACGATACTCAGGAAAAATGGCAAACTGCTACGCTGAGGAGTGCTATTTTAGCTGTAGTACTGCTAGCAATTATCGGAGCAATTCAGTGGTATTTTAACGAGTAACTAACCAAAATTATTTTTTGCCCTCAATAAAAAAACTCCCATCCCTGCGAACAATACAAAAGCGTATGGCAATAAATTGTCAATAGGGCAATATTGAATTGTGAAGTTTACCACCTTTCCATTTTGGTAATAATTGTTGGGAAACTGGGTTGGGCTACCATCATTTTTATAATCAACCCAACATCCTGTTGCTGGAGAAGCGTCCACTACATTTGCAGCATAACTATATGCGCCTGGGGCGCAAGTCAACATATATGAATTTGCGGTAGTATAAAATTTTCCAGCTGGCTCTCCAGGCTGAGGGTCAGTATAGATTTTATCTACAGAACTTCTTCCAGCACTGCCTGCAACAGGCACAAAACAGCCGCTTTGACTAGAACAGTTCAGTGCGGAGAAAGCCATTACACTAAGTGTGGCCATTAAATTACGCGAGATAGACATTCTGCAAATCTAACATTCTAGGTGAATGGAAGGGCGGCACAATGGCTATAATCACCTCTAGGTAATAGTTTTTTTACCTCTTTCGAACTTTAGATGTATAAAACTGAGCCTCAGAATTTGCAATATTTTGCTCCCGTGTTTTTGAGCTAATTAATTCTGCAGGCTTGGACAAAGGCTCTTTCACATAAATTACAACAGGATCATCATGCGAGCGTTTTTAAGATGTGCTTTTAATTTTTCATCCCATTTGTTTGCCGCTTCGATAACGCCAACACCTTGACCTTATACACTTTCGTGCTCATCAGCAGGAAGGAACTACACGAGACCACGCGATTCACGGAACACTTCCGCATCTAAGGATGCAGCTAAACCATCCGGCTTTATATCAACTTTTTTTCTTCGTGGCATGGTACTTAAATATAGAACATTAGCGATTCAAGAGAGGTTGGCGATGCTATAGAACTCTTTATGAATCCAAAATAATCAGATAGCGGTTGTAAACATTGAAATCAAACGATCTTTTCATTGGATAGGTTTCTTGCCGCCGTAATTTTTATCGAACAGTCTGTTCCCCCTTATACAAGCGAATACTCGGCATATAAGCTTAAATTTCACGGCATTCATCATAGACATCTTATTCTTTCCATCTACTTCAACCCTTCGCTTGTAATACGCCTTTATTTCAGGATCATTCGCGATACATGCTCTAACCCCATTGTGAAGTAAAGATTTGATTCGCTTATTTGATATTGCAGAAACCCTAGACTTCTTTTTTACGCTTATGCCAGAATCATGGTCAAATGGCGCCACCCCACAGTACGATGCAAAAGTTCTTGCCGTTTGAATCGATTTGAACTCATTTGTGTGGATCAGTATTTGTAATGCTGTCACATCTCCAATTCCACGGACTGAAAGCATAATTTCCATAAATCTTCTGCATCGTTCGTCCTCCATCCAACTTTGCTTGATTTTATTGTCTATATCCAGCACCAATTGTTCAAGAAGGATGAGTGATGGACTGCAAAGTTCAATGTTCGTTTTTGAAATTTCATGGTCCACAAAACCATCATCCTCATTCAACGGAGTATTCATGAGCGTCCTGACCTTAACCATTCTTTCTCTTAACGTTGACAAACTGCTAAGTTGGTTTATGATTGTTCGACGAGGTATCCAAAGCTTAAGTTCTGTCAGATTCTTGATCAAGAATCTAGAAATCCTCGCTGCATCTAATTTGTCATTTTTGCCACGGATTATCCCCAATGAGTTTTTGATCCTAAGCGCAGGCTCAACAACAACCTTTGCTTTGAGTTTTACCAAGGTATTCATAAGGACTAAACCGTAAACCCCAGTCATTTCCATACCGAATATCGCGTGGCCCAATTTGAAGCCGGGTATCTGTTTGAGCGTCAGTACAAATTCCTTAATCGATTCAACATTATTTGCTGCCTTCCCATTTACAACAGTTCCACCTCCATATCTTAGACAATAGTTGAAACTGGCCTTTCCAACGTCAATGCCGATAAAGTATTTGATCAGACCAATCTTTTGTTCTATCATGAAAATAGATTAAAAAATCACTCCAAAGTCCTTTATTTGCTTAGCAGATCTTATTATCTAAAAGGTTACATAGGTCGCTTCTTCTATATTTAAGTATTCATTTTTGGACTTAATTTTATCTATAGTTCGAACTAAATTCTTGCTTAAGTCTATCCCAAAAATAGTCATAAATATAGTTGAGTGATTTGTATTAACAATTTAGCAAATTGAAATTGAATTTGGAAATTCGAGGAGGTATGAATGTGATAATTCGATCTGAAATGAACAGATAAGCGATCAAAAATTTTCAAGTCAGATCTGAATATTTGCTCCGATTATATCTCGATTCGATATTTCGGTAAATAAAACGAATCACGTTATAACACATATATCAATCCTAGAGCTGTAATCTATATGTTTTTAATTCCTTTCATCTTGATTTAAATGGAAGCCACCTTTGGGCTTTCTATATTATATAGGTCCCTTCTAGTATGTTAATTAAGTCTTTTACCAAAAACCACAGAAATGGGTGGGGTTGATTTGTTTAGAAATCTAAAAAAAATTCAATAGGACCAGTTTAGATAAGGCACGAGTATGCCCTAACAGCTACTAAATGGTCCCTCAGAGGAATTCTTTGAACACTTAAGTGCTTTCTTACAGGTCATCGAGCCAATTGTCGATGACTTCAAGAGCAAAGGTTTTATATAAGAATCTAGTTTTTCGGAAAAGTGAGAACCGTTGTACGAAGAATTTAGAACACACTCAAAGTTCGAAGGCATTTACCTCCGTCCTACCAACGGCATATCCGATAACCAGATTAGAAGAAACCGATCTGTAAAATATTTTTCCTATTCGGATTTTAAGTTTAACCATTCCAGGAAAACCAATCCCTGAGAATTTGAGACCTACGAAGATATTGCGCCAAATAGATGGATTGAAATGAAGATTGTGGTCAAAGGTGAAACCGCAAAGCATTATATCAATGGGAGCAAAAACCCCAACTTTATTGTAAACAAAATGAAAATGGTGTAGGCCAAACAGGAGGCTTAGGGCTTTGGGCGGATATTGGCACGGAAGGATATTTCAGGAATCTGAGCGTTACAAAGGATCAGTAATCTGCTATTTTCTGTTGATTTTCTTTTTGATCTTGCTTAAAAACTCAGAGGTTATACCTGGGGATTTCGGCAATAGTAGACAGAGGATTCCGTTCCAAACTGTACACCCGTAGATTAGCCCGACTTTGAGCAGGACATCTTGAGAAGAGTCCCAAATATATCCATTCCTATCAGAACCACCGCAAAAGAAATTTTGTCAATGCTCTGCCTCCCATCCGCACAAAACTTCACCCCACGGCATCCCGGATATGATTATCCAGTCAATAAAGCTGTTCTGGGGAAAGATTACATCCTAAAACCGACAGACAAAAAACTCCAGCAACACTCTTTCTAAAAAAACCATTTTTAAACGCTTTAGCGCTCCGCTGAAGCTGCCTTGAGCACAAAAACAATCATTGAATCAAGCTGGCTTTAAATAAGCCTTAAAACCGCTTAAAATGAGCCGAGTGGCCACTTTTAAGCGAAAACACTTGTCATTTTGAACCGAAAAAAATGGCCACTTTGCAGAAAAACAAGTGGCCACTTTTGGAATAATCCCCAGATAGTGCACAAAACAGTTCATTTGACCCATTTCCGCCAATTTACTAAAATGCAGAAAAGCAAAACTTAACAACAAATTTATTTCCGGTGAGACGGGGGTCAACGTACTCTGGATTATTCAATTAACCCTATTTAATAATTATATGCATGAAATATTTGAAAATTTAAAACAGAAAGGCTTATCCAATAGCAAGCAAGCAGATTAATCAAATGCTTGAACTCCTTTCACTCTACCAAAAAAAGAGTATTGATAGGCTGGTAAGAAAGTGAATGAACAGGCCTACACAAAAAACTGAAGACCATTTGATTATACTAGGGATTGTGTGCTGGCAGGCGAGAAAACAAAAAGCCCTATTACAGACGCTAAGCTTGTAATAGGGCTAAAAATTTAATAGGGCAGACTATTTGGCTAAGGTTTTAAGAGTAACTTGAAAAGTTCCTGAGCAAATCCGGCAAGAATCGGGGATGCAGTAATTAGCAAGGTTTTTAAGGATTCAGCAAGTGAAGAGAAAACTGTTTTTACCGGACTCCCTGCTCCAGACTGAGGCTGGGTAATTTCCAGGCTATCAAATTTCAATTTAACGGGCAGATAGAATATGAGCAGCAGGCAGCTATGAAGAAGTCCCATAAGGTAAGTAAAGTCATTTGATATGCCTGGTTTAGCATTCATCAGGCTAAAGAAGGCCATTGATTCGGTTGAGTTTACTGCATTTATGGTAATGCCAACCCAGAGCACCATTAAACTCAGAATGATGGCGCTTGCCAAAAAGGCATTATCGAAAGCTTTTTTTAGTGCAAGGTAACCATCATTAATGTTTTGAACCAGTAAAGTCCCGGGACTAATAAAGTTTTGGTTTAAAAGGTCAATCTGACGGGAAAGAAAAATATATGTTGCAAAGCAGTATGCCGAAACCAGGTAACCTGTTGTAGCATAATATTCTAATCTGGAATTATAGTTCTGGAAAAAGTGATTATCGTTAATCACGTAATCATCTGCCAGACGAAGATAAAAGCAGTAAGCAAAAACAACAAAGGCCAAAACAGGTATTGTTAAGCTCTTCAATATCCCATTAATACCTATACCGTTAGCAGCAGGTAATTTATTTTGCAGGTTCAGGACATTTCCGGTTAGTAACGGAAGCATCAAAAACCATAAGGTCATCTGCGCAATGGATAATACAATCCATAAACCAAACTGGGGATAATCATCAATGAAACTCATTAGCAGTGCGCGCTTGTGTTGCTTTAGCAGTAGCTTTTGTCCCGTATATTTTGCAGGATAGTCTGTCAAAAGCTTACAATCATCTAAAATGATCAGGGGGACCGCAATCGAATATTTATCATCATTCTTCCAACTGGCATCGTTAAGCGCAGATAAATAAGCCTTTTTATCAGGATACAGGTATTTGCTATAGGTTTTCAAATCCTTGCCACTGTTGCCATAACTAAGTGTATTGATTTCTACGTAAGTATTTTTTATAGCCAGCCTGGCCTCTTCCACGTACTTTTTAGCTTCGGCATTTTTGCTGAGATCGGTTTTCTCATATTTGTTCAACTCGGCCTTTAATTTTGAGATGCGCTGGCAAAGAACCATTCTCACAAGCGAATCTTTATTGGAGAGATAAATCTCTCCATAAGGACTGTTGCGTTTTCCTCCGCTAATTTCTACGCCATTGTGTTTTGTTAAAAGCAATACTGAAAAGAAAAAACCGAGCAGGCCGAAAGCTATACAGATATTGATCTGATTTTTATAGATAAATTTCATCGCTAAAGTCCAAAAAGGTTTTTGAAAATCATGGCATCAATTTTCACCCCGATCGCGCCCTGATTCTTCCATGTGGTATTTTTATAATACTCAAACTGCTCAGGGCTAACCGCGGTCACTCCGGCTTGAAAACCTGGCATTTCAAAAGTATTTACTTTTCCGTAGTGCCATCCTGCGAAAAGATTCAGTCCTCTGGCGAGTTCAAAATTGAAACCGTAAAAGAAGTTTTCGAAAGTTTTATTTGAAATACCTACGCCCAGAGTCGGATATATGCGTTCATAAAATTTATGATCATCCAGGTAATTCCTGCTACCAAGTTTGTAAAAGGGCACATCACTTTTCTTTCCCATCAGCAAATGCCGAAGAATAATTACAGGAGAGGCATAATAGGAAGCCATAATGGTCACCACCCCCTTGGAAGAGGCATCGGTCTGTTTTACCACCATACCACTACCACTTGGTGATGCGATATTACTGAAGGTCGGATTGATCAAATCCGTTTTTAGTAGCCCCACGTCAAAAGAGCCATGGTAGACCGGCGACATTTTGATGGTATAGCTTTCCAGGGTCGCTTTTTTCACTGTTGTACCATCGTCCTTTGTTGCAATGATATCAAAACTCAAATCATCTGTAGCTGTACCGAGCAAAAATGTCTTTTCAGCAGCAGCATCATAGGTTTTCCCGCCCTGAAAGTTTAAGCCACCCTTGCGGATATTTTCATTCTCAAAATTTAATGATCCATTGAAGCTTCCTGATTTTTGTTTAATTGAGTATCGGATTGGTTTAGTATCAGCAGAAGAAAAGGCATAGATGATATGTATCACATACTTAGCATTTGCAATTCCTTGCGGTACCGTTGACCCTATACTATTACCATCTTGGTCGAAAAATAAATGAATCGTCTTTGACCCTTTTTGATAAAGTCCAAAAGGCGTTTGTTCAAGTCCTAAGGCGGCATAAATTTCCTGGTATTTACCGGCAATCAGGCAGCCCGCGCAACCATCTGTTCCATCACTATTAGTTTCAGTTATAACTTTGGATTCCTTAATGGGCAAGATTTTAAATTTAACAAGGTCTTCACTCACTTGCACCTCAGTCCCTGAAGAGCTATCCCAGTGTTCTATATTGATTTCTTTTTCTATGATGGTGTTCTTCGCCTCGTATTTTTTGATTTCTCCACTAGTCTTGTAATCAGCGAAGGTTTCTCCATTTATTTTAATCCGTAGAAAGTGGCCTGTTGTTAATGCTGAAGAAATCGTAAAAGCCTTCAAATCCTTAAAAGTTTTCATTTCCGAAATGACCATATCATTTTTCAGGCTTATCGCCAAGGTTTCCCCCGCGGCATTGAGATAGCCAAACTGCACATTAATAGCAGCTTTGGCATTGATAAAGAGCAGCATCACTAAGGCTGCCAGCAACATTTTTTTCATGTTATAAGAGGTTAAAAGATTTAAAGTTTTCTATTTTATAAAAAGGAATCGCGTAGGAAAATTCCTCATCCGCTCCAACAATAATACCCAATACAGCGTCACTTTTGGTGAGCACAACTGATCCGGAATCGCCGCCCTGGGTAATCTTTGGGGATAACTGAATGAGGTCAATGAAGGAAACTCCAGGATGTTTGGTATGAAGGACCGTAGACACATCATGGATGGTAGCATCTCCACCCTGTGGTGAAGAATAAGAATATACCGTAACGGTTTTGCCTTCGAAGTGTGCTGGAAGAGGTTGATCAGTTACCCTGGACTGAATGAGCAGACCCGATGGCAACTGATTCGGCATTTCAGGCCTGACGCTCATTTCCACAAAAGCAATATCCACGTTTTCAGAGATTAGTCCTTCTAAAAAACTTCCAGAGAACTGGTTCGCCGCTTTGGTTTTTAAACTCACATCCTGATTTACCTGTCCGGGATCCCTGCGGTAATAATAAATGTTATCATTTAAAAAATTTTCAGCTGAAACATGATAATTGGTTATCATAAGCGTATTCTGCCCGTCATCGGTTACAAATAACCCGGCACTACCATAGCTATTGCCGGGACTATTTTGACTTCTTACCATTCCGGTAAGTCCGTTCTGAAAATTAAAGGCACCTGTCTGCTGCACGTCGGTTCTCACTTTTAAGATTTCCCCTTCTGGCAGCGCTATTCGGATAATCTTTGGAATATGATTATCCTGATGAATGTCTGCTAAATCAATCTTCTTTTTAACCTGAAAGATGATCGCAAAATTGCGCTGAAAAATCCCATTGGTTTTTTTTTTCCCAACCCGATAGCCGACGATATTTTCCGGATCAATTTCACGAAGCCGTTTGTAATGCAGGCGAAGGTGTTTTCGAATGAAAACAAGTTTTTGGGTGCTGGTCATTTTTTGAGCGTTAAAGAAAACCGCAATTCGTATTAAACAGGCTATAAATACTTATAAACCTGAGTTATAAGTATAAAATTACAACTAATAGTTGTATCAGCAAATACCAAGTTTTAGGTATTTTTTTGCTGGCAGTTTCTTCAAATTAAAACCAGTACCTCAATGCCTGCTTGAGCCAGCACCCCATGAGATTATTAGTATGTTTCAATTAAAAACCTTTTTTATCCCTGAAAATGGTGTTTTCCGCTTCCTATCTCTTTTCGCTGTATCAATTTCCCGTTCGCATCCGGTAGCTCTACTACCGCACTTACACCAAGGGGCAATTCTACATCCATCAGCATTCGACCATTGTCAAAGCTGACTTTGCGGTGTCCTGTTAACCATTAGCGGGATTAAACGAATTACGTACTTATCCTTTAATTTATATTTACCATCGGTAATGTGTGTTAAAAAAAGCAAGTCTAAATCCTGAAGGATCTCACTGTCGTCAAAGTTATCAGCAGACTCAACTTCCAGGAAGAATTGATCCAAAAAAATATCAATTGCATATGTAACGCTCAAATCCTGGTCTATAATATTGCCCCGTTCAGATAACTCCATTATTACCAAAGGATAATTCCTGGATTGCAGAGACTGATATATAAATTCCTGACTTAGTATTCCCATAAAATTCTGAATAGTTTCGCTAGGCAAATTAATAATTAATTTAAAAGCCGCTGTTGTAAGTTAATATTATCTATACATTTAACCTAAAATAAGGTTGGTGTGCGTTATTTGCTGCCAGCAAATAACGAGTATCACCAATCGGTGAGAGATAAATAGGAAATCCAGGCCTATAATTTCTGCAGTAGCGATAAGTAATCAGTAATTGTTTAACCAGTATTCTTGCTGCAAAAAAATAAGACAATAACACCAGAGCGAATATTATATAACGAAGGAATGTAAAAACATCATCAGCAATAAAATTTAATTTAAAAGCTGCAAAAACATGCATTAGTACATCTGTGAATAGCAGCAAAATCATTGTTGTGATGATAAGGGAAGTTGTAAGTATTAAGGTTAACAGAAGTTGTTTCAAATCAGGACTATCAAAGCTTTAAATTTGATAATACTAATATTTATTTTCTAAAACATTCCAAAAGAAAAACAAAAAAAGAAAGTCAAAAAATGGAAACACAGGTATTGAAGCGCTATAAATCTAGTACGGGTGTGAGCCAGTTTTTCTGGCGTCATTATGCGAGCCGAAAAACCGGAGTATCCAAAATTCACGAGTTTTTTTAAAGTCTGGAATTAAAGGATAACCAGGCCTGTTGAGTGAATGATTATATATAACAACGTAATTTTGGAAGGCCGTTTCTTCAATACTCAGGACAAATAAATAAACAGATTTGCATCGCTATAACAGGATCATCCCTGCAGTCCAGCTGCATATTGGCAGTAGTGTTTTGTATAATTGTTATATTTTTTAATTCTTAAACCTAAAGAATAATGCTCCTCACTGACCATAAATTTAACCGAAAACTCATTCAGGATATAGTATTCTACAAGCAGCACGATCAAAATTCCCTGCAGAGACTTTACTGCCAGCAGGTGATGGGCGATTTTGCAAAAATTAAGAAAGTGTTAAAAGATTTGGTTATGGCCAGGCAGTTAATTGCTGCCCTTCATCACGACAGTGGCGTACCTCCTCACCCAAACATAAGCAGGGAGATGCAGCTCAAGTATCATATTGAGAATTTCTTTCTCAAGATTACCACATATAAAGACCTGGTCTTGAAACTAATCGATGCGGTCTACATTTGGAAGCTTCCAAGGGGCGCAAACGGCTTCGAGAACATGTTGTTAAAATGCGCCGACAAACAGGGTGTAGAGGGAATTAAAACAATAGTTGAAAACCTGAAAATATTATTCAGTACGGTCAAAGTTATCCGAAATAAGATTGCTCATGAAGGTTCTTTAAACAATGTCGATGTTGAACTACTTGAGATCCACAAAGGCATCAAAGAGATGCTCGATGAAAACCCTGTACTTAAGGCTAAAGGGCCGCAACTTTTACCCTCGGATGTTATAGATGAATATCTTGGAATAACAATTATTGGGAACCTAAGTGAAATTCAAAAGATAGAAGAGGATTTAGCAACAAATCTCTTATCAAATCTAGACTTTCTTTATGAAAAGTTCTGTGAAAATGCGGGTGAAGATCATCCGTTTTGCTAAGGCAGATGGAAATGGAGTCAGTATGACTAATTGTATCATCACTTTTTGGATTCATCTGTCAGGTAAAATCCTTTCATAGACAAAGGTATAGAATCATTATATAGCGTGGACAAACCGAAACCCGTTGACCCCATCTCACCAAAAACAATTAAAACATAACCTGTTGATTTAGAAATGATTCTCCTTTGTAAGAAAATTGGCAAGACGGATCAATTAAATGGGTTTGTTCACCTTGCTTACCTTCCTATCGGAACGGATTTGAATGGTGGCTGTGTGCTATTTTTTTATGAGGACAACAGAATTATAAACGTCGCCCTTCATCTTTTTCCTGCACTTTTTTTCATCACACTTGCTGCGAACTCTTATTTTTTGTTCACCAGAAGTGACGCTATAAAGATTACAGCTGAAAAAAATAAAAGAAACAGGATATATAGAATTTGTGGAATACTTATGATAATTTTTGCTGCCCTGATTCGGTTAAGCGCCTTACCGTTTGCCAAAATTGCCTTGCTGGGAACAAATTAAAAACGAACATACATAAACTCCTGCATTGATAAAAAAAGTCTCTTTTTTCTCCTATGGAAAGTGAGGGCTAAGGAGACAATCGGTGATGCATATCGCCTTTTAAAGCAAAAAACTCGACAGACATGATTAAAAAAATTAGAGTACAACATGATATGGATTATTATGCCAGCCGTTAAAGCGCTAAAAACATAACTTACACGCTCGATACTTGTATTTTTTAATTGCATCTTCGAGGGTTACCTTTTGAATCCGGTGGGTACAACTCCGGATGCCTTTACAAGCTGTTTTTGATTTGTGGTAAGCGATCGCTGTCGGGCTGACACAGATATAGACCTCTTGCTTTTTTTCCTGGCCGATTGTGGCTATCTGGATAAAAATTAAAACTGATATTAAAAATTTCATTGTTAGCTATTAAAATTGTCCGATATTCTCTCTCCATAAAAAAAATCTCTGATGATGTCCCACAATGATCGTTTCGACTTAATGCTTAAGTTTTTTGTGTTCCTGAAGGCGGAACCCTTTACAACGCGAAGCTCATCCTGAGTTGATGCTGTGCCCGAATGCCTTTCTTTTTTATCTATAATCCGCTCATCTCTTCGGGCATTGGAAAAAGATTCAGCAGGTGGGGCGGGTTGCAAAATGCCGTTTATAGGATGCATGGAGTCTTTTTCTCCTGCATTATATTTAGTATTACCAATGCCTGATAGAAATTGTTCAAGCGAATACTCATCCGGACAGCATACAATCCTGGGCTTAAGCCCATCAAACGGGCCGACAATCCCTGCATGTTCGAGCTGATCCATTATTCTACCCACCCGGTTGTAACCTAGCTTTAATTTACGCTGAAGAAGTGAAGTTGATGCCTGTTGGTGCATCACCACTATCCGTGCTGCCTCCTCAAAAAACCGATCTTTTTCCAGCGGATACTCGCTTTGCATTTCCGGTTGTTTATAAAGCGCATAGGGATGCTGAAAAGCTGCCTGAGCGGCAATTTCACTCACAAGTTTTTTTAATACATCAAATGGTATTTCAGGGAAGGACAATTTTTTATGCTGGCCATGCAGGTTGTAAAGCAGCTGACCGGGCTGAAGATGCTCTGCGCCGGTTTCGTCTAAAATTTTTCTCGAATCGGACTGCGACATCACCTTCATTGCTATGCGGAAAACAAAGTTGGCGCGCAGTTTTCTACTTACTGCAGATGAGTTTACCTGGCTGGTTGCTGCGAGTATATAAATCCCGGTATTGGAAGTTTTATGCATCACCTCAGAAAGTAAATCCGCATGTCCTGGAACGGAGACGAAGTTGTATAAATCATCAATTATCAGAACTAAATCGGGAAGGTAAGTACCGGGTTTCTCTGCCTGGCTTACCTGCTTTGAGTACAGCTTGTTGTATTGGGTGATGGATTTTACGCCGGCCATTGTAAAGCATTCCAGCCGGTGGTTAAGCTCTTGAGTCAATGAATTCATTAATTGCAGAAAATCACTATTTCCGTTAAACTGGATTTTATTGCAGTGAGCCGCCAGAAAATGGCAATTTAAGGGGTCTAGAAAATGGTAATCTATCGGTTTACTCCCACAGATCAAAATCTGAAGCTGTTCGGGTCGCCTGGTGGAAAGCCAGAATGCAAGCTGGTTATAAATAAATTGTGTCTTACCGCTTCCCGTGGCCCCGGCAATGAGTACATTGGGCTGGTTGGCAATATCATAAGCCTGGTAAGTCGTGTCCCGTCCTAGCACCAATGGGAACTGGTAATCAGCTGTAGCCTGGCTGAAGCCCATCAGGAACTCTTTTAAGTCGCTTGAGGGATTTTGCGCATCAGGCAAATGGTAAAAAGGGAGTTTAATCCATGCGGGAAACCTTTTTTTCGGATCTGGGTAAGCATTGTCAATGGTACTTAGATCATCCATCTTTATAGTTCAATAGTCATAAATATGGGAATATGGTCGGATAATTTTCTTGCTGCCTTCAAAGTCGAAAATTTCCTGTAAAAATGAATGACACCGGCACTTTTAAGCTTCATTGCAGATGCATCAAAAAAGAAATTATCAAATTCCGAAGCCAGACAGTCGCCATTAATGCATCGCTGGCGGAGGGATGTTTTTTGTTTGGTGAGGGCGGGGCGGAAACCCGTTTTCTTCAGGGGTTCAAAAACACTGTGCGATTGCGGCAGATTGTAATCTCCGCAAAAAATGATTGATCTTTCAGGATATAAGGCCGGAAGGAATTTAAAATATTTGATTTCGGTTTCCGGCTGCTTACTTTTGGTAATGGCATGGTAGTTTGCCAGCTGAAATTCTTTATTTCCCATTCGGAATCGAACATAAAATGGTTCCCTTTCGATGAGCTTTCCGTAGGTTTTCTCCAGCCATCCCTGTCCAAGCTTTTTTAACCGGGCTGTCTTCCAGAGCACGGCATAACGCTCCGATTTATGCACCGAGCCTCCTGAGGTAACCGCACTTATGGTGTAGTCCCATGAAAACCCGGTCCTGTTCAGCTCAAGGGCAAGTTCTGCAACCGCCTTTGGGCCGTTGGGTCCTGCAACTACCTCTTGTATGGCAACCAAATCGTATCCCTTCATCAGATTTGCCATAAAGGCAAATTCAGTCTGCGTTTTAGAAATACCCAGGTCTTTTAAATTCCAGGACAAGATAGAAACCTGGGTCTGGGCCAAACCGCAGAACGATGCGCAGGAAAAAATCAGGAAGACTATACCTATGCGCGCTTTTATAGAAAGCAGCTTACCAGTGACTTTCAGGTATTGTGTTTGACGCCTTTTCATTTCTCTACCCATTGGGGCTAATATGGAAAATATATCTTTGGAATCATTGTCCGATTTTAAATTTGGGGGTAATTTGGATGGTAAAGGTCCGGCTGTTCTTCTGGTGTGAGCGGCCGAAATATCCGCTACCGACAATCAGAATCTCACAGTTCTGAAAAACACTAAAATCAAATCCCTTCGACTGCCAGAATTTCTTCAGGGCCAGACTCCTTTTATAACTGGTCAGATAGCCTAGATCCGGATTAACCATCCAGTTGTTATTATAGCGTTCGGTATTCCCCTCTACAATGAGCAGATAGTTAATGTCTTTATCGGTGGATAGTTGCTTCATTTTTTTATAAAGAACGGCGCCCGCATTTTCCAGCTCCTGGAGGCTTTTTTTTCCAATGGTATTGATATCGGCGCTATGGGGCTTAAAAATCACTTCGACCAATAACTTGTAGCGGTTATTATCGGGATCGAGATAAAAATACTTTTTATCCAGCTGCCTCAACGCTTTATCAATCTGACGAATTCTATCCATTTCAATCTTACTTGCGGCCAGCTCCTGATTTTGTTTTCTGAAGCTGATATAGGAAATGATAAACATAACCAGCATGACCACAAATAAACTGGTCATTAAATCCACGTAACTGGGCCAAAAGAAGTCTCTTTTTGATTTCTCCGACATTTTTAAGCAGCTTTATTTTTGCCCCAGACACGCCACCACTTGCTTTCCTTTTTGGCCGTTTCCTCGATACGATCGTCTTCCTTATCTGTGCTCGGAATTATCGACCGAGGCGACGGCGACACCTCTTTTTCTTGCATGATTTCGACCAGCTGATCTAACTTTGAAATGATCTGTGCATCATTTTTTTGTTCGAGATTCAGATTGAGCTTAAGGATATTCCCGTCAATTTCTTTGAGGTAGTTTAAGTTCTGCATCAAGTTGCCTTCAGCATGGAAATCAAATGCTTTTTCGAAATCGATTTCAATTTTGTTTTTAAGTGTTTTTATTCGCTCCAGTCCAGAAGAGAGATAGGATTCCACCTCGCTGTTTGAACGGGCTGCATAGTCATTAACCAGATGTTCTTTTTGTTCAATGGCATGCAGGTGCTTTTTAACGATATTTATTAGGTTGCCTCCCAGTAAATCGGATTGCTGCAGTTCTCTTCCAAGGTTGTTGATGCCATCTTCAAAACTTGCCACCCTGTCCATTAACCCGGCCACACGTGATCCGAAGTTATTTGCCTGCTCGAGGTTTTCTGTTAATTTCTGTTGTTCCCTGATGAAGTTCACCAGTAGCGGACCGGATTCTTTAATCTTATCAAACACCCGGATATTTGCTTCAGCCATGCGGTTATAGCCTATTTTCCGCAGTTCCTGAAGAAATTCAAGCTGAACGCTCATATTTTCATTTACAGCTACAATCTGACCGGACATTCCCTCCACGGTCCCTTTCAAATTTTTAATATTTTCATTAAAAGAGCTGTCGAAGAAATCAAGGTTTTTACTAAACTTGACATTAAAGTCCGCAATGTTTAGTTTGAACTGATCGAGTGCCGCATACAGATTGTTGTCCAGGTTTGGCAGCAGCTTCGCCTGCAGAAAATTCAGATAGTGATTTCGGTTAACATCCCGCTGCGCAACTGCGTTTCTGAACAGAAAAGCATTGAGAACCGTTGTCAGGGCAAGTCCCAGAAAACTGACTACCATGGCCATTACCACCCCGGTGACCAGCTGGTTGATCAGGTGGTCTGTATCCTGCAGGTTAAATCCGTTTAGGGCTATGGAGCCCAATCCTAATATTACCCCGATAAAAGTGCCCATCAGTCCGAAATATAGGGGAAGAGAAAGTGTAGATGAAATTTTTTCCTCCTGCGAGCTAACGGTACGGTCAGCAATACTTTTAATGATATTAAAATCGGCCGAACCGACATTATTGTACAGATAGGCATTTGTTGCCAGAACAACGGATTTAAATTCAGAATGCTTGTGCTCAAAAACCAGCTGATCTATTTTCTGACCGTTGAGCTCGGCCGCGCCTATACACTCAAGACCAAGTTCCCCCGAAGGAAAAAAGTTACTGAGCTTGGCTACCTCAGTTATGGAGCGGCTGAAAAAATAAAACTGCAGCGAAGCAATTATTATCAGGGAAATTCCCTCTAAAAACATCATAATGGCGGGCGTTAAATAAATTCTATTTTTAATTTTTCAGTGACTATCCATTTGTTACCATCCTTACGCAATCGACCTGTGTTGTGCTGTTTGATGTTAATTTTAATTCCCTGAGGAAAATTAACCAGCTCACAAACCGGTTCGAGTACGAATTCCCGGGAAGTATAGGCACGTTTATAAAGCGCCTCATCGGCGATCAGTGAAAACGTGCCCTCATTTGGGTTGTTAACCGGAACGGAAATTTCAAAAATACTGTTGAATACAGGTTCATTACTCAGGGCCTGGATATCAAAGACATCGTTGCCCGAGGGCTCCAATGCATACTTTGTTGTTGTAGGAGTAAATTCAGACAGTTTTTCATTGGTCAATCTGCCCAGGTCGAATATCACACCAATCAGCGGATAGAAGAACAAACTGTCTGAAACGTTTTCATCATAAGAAATTTTCTCTTTACGGATACCATAGCCTTTATCAAAGTTACTGTCGAGCTGGTTTTCTATAAATTTTCTCACAGAGGCGATGTTGAAATCGATATTCAGCTGGGATTTAAAATTTACGACATCATTCAGTGACTGGAGGATGTCGAGCATATTTATAATATTCTGGCGGATGCTCGGCTTAATCTCTATGATGTTATTTTCTACATCATTGTAAGTGATGATTCGGTTTGCTTTTTCAAAGTCGGCGGTAGTACCCAGGTAAGACTTGGATTTGAAATCCAGTTCCTGTTTCTTAAAAATGCCACCATATGAGGTAGCCTCTTTGCGGTTTTCCAAGGGCAGAATAACTTGGGGCTGTTTGATTTCCTTTGTAAATACTTTGCTGAAAATGAAAGCTGTTATTTTCCCGAGGGTTTGCTCGTTGGCAATAAAGTCAATGTACTTACTTCCGTTGCCGCTAAAAATCAGGCAGGTTGGCTCCTGGTAATTATTTGTTTTCAGGAGCTGCGCCATGTGGTAAATAATGGAGCAGAAATGCACCAGATAAACGATCTTAAAATCGGGATCCTTCAGATAATCTGTGATTTTAGTTTTATCATTATTGGCCAACCAGAAATTCATGATTTCGTCTGTGGATTTATTCTGATAGTTTTTCATCGATTTGCCCAAAAACTGATCTCGTTCCACAACTTCTTTTAGCAGATCCTTTATTTTCTGGTAAAACCCATTATCCTTGGCATCATTTTCAAGCTGGTTGTAACCGTTTGACCAGAGGATATTACCGGCAAAGTTAAAGGAGGTACCCAGTCTGGGAATCTTATTGACAAAAAGCATCGCATCGGTCGAACCTCCGCCGATGTCTATCGACAATACGGCTTCGTTGTTTTCAATCCTGCCTGTTCGCTCCAGAAAATAATAAGGGGCTTCAGACTCGTAAACACGTTTGGGGACAGATTCTGCCTTTAAGAACTTCAGTACTTTTTCTTTCCAGATTTCTTCATAAAGTCCAATGGAGGCTTCCGAAAGACTTTGGGGTATAAACCAATTTAGCTTTGTGAGTTTTGGATTTCCATTATTGAGCAGCACCTTATATTTAAAAAGCATGCAAAGCTCTTCAATAAATTTCTCTACCCTGTACTTTGAACCCAGATCTTTCAAGCTCGATATATTCCATTTAAGATTGGCTACGATTTCCTGATAGTCATTTGTTGTCTCATCAATTTCTGTTTTCTGATAACCGAAATGTACATTCAGATCACCGAAAAGGTTAAAACTTGAAATGTTTTTCTTTTGGAATATGGCCGTTCTGAAGGGCATATTAAATATACTACCCGGTTCGCCGGGAAGAAAGATAGGGGGAATAAATTCGTTGGAGACGGTCATTTTTACAAGTTCACGGGTATTGGACTCTCTCCAGAAAGAGGAGGTAACCGCCTGTCCGCCTTCAACAGGTGGAATTTGCTGGAACATGACCATTTGGAGTTCATTGGTATCGATATCAAATGGTTTTGGCATACTATAATGATTGGGGTCATCGGTATAGGCTACAAAAGTATTTGTTGTCCCGAAATCCACAGAAAAATCAAACTGCCTATCTCCAATTCGCTTTTCTTTCCATTTGGGAATGATTATTCCCTTCAATGCGCCCGGTCCGCTGAGGTGCTGCAAATTAACCTGGATAAAATCAAAACAGGTTTTATTGACCTGGTAATAAATCGAGGCGAGTGGGTCGGGACTTTCAAAGGCCCGGCGAACCTCGCGTTTCGCATTGTAAATTTCCCCCTCTGCATTTATTTGTTCTACTTTCAGACCTTCTTTTTTATAAAATCCCAGGCCAAAAGCATCAGTTTTCAGTTGCGCATGGTTGCCACCACCGTCAATGGCGAGGCTAATTTTTTAAAAGTCATTATAATCATTATTCGAGGAGCCGTCTGCATTGATAACTTTTAGAAAAGGGAAAATGCCTAAGAGGAAACTCCCTCCGATATCGGTTGTAACGTTTACAATATTGCCTTCTGTTTTGGTCTTTTCGCCAAGAATAAAGTCTTTCACTCTCGGTACATCCAGCTCACCATTATCGTAGATAACCCTGACACGCTCACCCAGAATCTCATAGCGAAAGTGTTTGGGAATATCGCTGGGCTTGACCTTATTAAAGAATTCGGGTTTTATGGGTAGAAGAAAATCAAAATTTCGTCGTTCCGGTTCATGCACATAGGTTGGGGTATGAAAACAATTTTCATTAATACGGTATTCCACCCTAACGATATGGTCATTGAAGATCTCCGTTGAGAGCACGTTGGAGTTGCTGTTCAGTGCAATACCCGCAGTATGGAAGACTCCTCCGTTGAGGGCTACATTTGGCTTGGTTTGACTTGCTTTAAGCGTTAATGTTCCCACGCCTTCGGCAACCAGATAGTCCCAGAATACTTTCGAACTATTGCGTTTCATTACCGGGTTTCGCTCGAAGATGGAGAGCAGGTAATTTTTGAATTCTGCGGACCTTTTTGAAAACGGGATTATTTTGCTGAAATACAAACTACCACTGGAGGGATTCACCAAATCAAAATGAGCGTTATATCTTGCGCTTCTAAAGCGCTCATCAGGACGCTGCGAACGGGATTTATCCAGGTTGGAGGAAGTAAACATCAGCGTAAATGGTGAAGAGCCACCGATCACCAGTCCGCTGTATTTCACGATGGAAATGGTAAGCGGCTCCTGAATAAAATCTGCTTCGGCAAATGTAGTTAGCGTTTTGGCTAATACCTGCTGTCCGTAGGTTCCATTGAGTAGTGTGGTCAGATCTGCAGTTGACCAGTTTACAAAATCAATTTGATCGCCCTGGGAAATGTGATAATTGGCATTGAAGACCAGTTCGATCGCATCCAGGCAATCCGACACCAATTCCCGGTAAATTCCTGACGCCCGGTCCTGCTGGCCAACCAGGTCGCTGGTGACTAATTTGAATGCCGTGTCAAAGGTATGAATCCTTGAAAAAGGGGAAGGCACTGCATTAAGGGCATTTGTGGTCTTAGCGGATTTATCCCGTAGCTGACTAATGGAAGATTCATTTAATTTTTCGGTATGTCTCCATCCTGTTTCAGGGTCACCCGAAGCGTCAAAAATATTTAATACACTCATGTTAGTTGACTTTAATTTTATTGATATTGACAGAACGAATGGCATTTTCAGCCAACACCATATATTTTGTGGCTTTCAAAGCGGCAGGAATAGCGTTATATTGTTTTCTGATTGATTCCATCTGGTTGATAAAGTTGGAGGTATCATAGGTCACTTTGCTTATGCCCAGCATCCCCCCCCGTTCAGGTACTTCACTGCCAATGACCAGGTTGTGCAACCGGTCATCATCTATAGAAAGGTTAAAAGGATAGAATTTACGATCATTCTCGCCCAGGCCTTTCAACCATTCCTGAAAATATTTCACGTTGAATTCTTCAAGGTCTCGAATGAAGCTACCCCTAAAAAAGTCACGATCAAAACCTTCATTATCTTTCACTGCTGCTTTCTCCATCGCGCGGATGCTGGGGTGGATTTTATTGAAAGTATGATAATTGGTCAGTTCGGTTCTTATCAGGTCATTGAGTTCCTCCCCTATGTTTCTGAAATCAACATCTTTGGTACCCATTTTCAGGGCATATTGATACTGGTTTTCTTCCTGGTCCTGAAACTCTCTGCGTTGGAAATCAAGAATAGCAGAGGCACCTATCAGCTCAACGATGTGTGCCATGTTATTTTGCCTGGCCTCATCATTTACATAAGGCACGGATTGTTCATGGGGGTCAGCAAGATAGTACAGTGCATTCACACCCTTTAGATGGTTTTGGTAATAGGTTAAGGCAGCCTTTGTTTTTGTTATAAAATTATTGGAGTCAATGTCTTTGTGCACCGAGTCGGCGTCCGGTTCAGATAGTTTAAAGTAAGGCATTATAGGTAGTGCACCAATGGCCGCACTTTTTACCTCTTTATTTTTGCTTCTGCGAAGGTTTTTTATGAGCAGCGGCAGACCTGATGCACCCGTCCCACCGAAGATGGAACTGATTATGAAAATGCGGTCACCTTTATCGAATATTTTTTCAAAACTTTTGTACCACTCGGTATCTTCAAAGCTGTTCAGCACCACCGAACCAATATTGGGGTTACCTTTGAAGCCTACGGAAAGCTTCGTGTTCAGCGATTGCTCGTTATAAAGCAAATCAAGAAGATCTTTGTTCCTGTCTTCTTTAGCTAGCGAATTGTAGGACAGGAATTCCCCGAATGTTTCATCTATGCGTTCATCGAAGTCAAATCCTTCTTTCATTCCACCTTGCAGGGCTTCGGAAAGGGATAGCATATTTGTCCGAAAGAACGCATTCGGGGATTCAGGAATATGATTGCTATAAATTGTACGGCGGATTTTCGAGTACAGGCGCAGCATGTTTTTGCATTCCTTAAGTTCAGGCAAATCTTTATGCGGATCGATAATAATCGGGACCACATCATAGTCATGCATATCAACACCAGAAGCCAATAGCATGGTCAAGGATTTAAGCACACGGGTTCCTGTCCCGCCAATTCCGAAAATAAATATTCTTGGCATAGAAATAGATTTTTAAAAAGGTGTGGTATTGGCGACAGAAAATCTTTTAATTACTATTGAAACGATGAAGAAAAGCAGCGCTGCATAGATAAAATTTGTGGTTGCCAAAGACAAACAATATTTGAATGGATGTAGCGTATTGAAGGGCTTGCTCATTTTCATGCTGATGTAAAGCATGATAAAGGTCACCGTGAATGCATTCAGCAATAAGGCCGCAACCCAGTATTTAACCCGGAAAGCATAACCTGCACCGCCTTTTTTATTGATCAGAAAATAATAAGTGAGGCCTACAAGAATGGAAAACACAATAACCAGCATACCCGAGAGCGGATACAAATCATTTCGAAAAATATCCCTGAGCTTTGCGGCCCTGGTGATGTTATTGTTATTTTGAGCAAGAAAAGCAGACCACTTCAGCCCGGCGAATTGCTGCGTTAGATAATCATATAAAGATTTCCACATATTTTTATTTTTTAAGGATGTAAACTGATGCCGGCTTTTGAAACAGCGGCTTTGATTGACTGGTCAAGTAGGCGCTTTCCAGCCCATCTGCCATTTTTTTGAGGCCAAAAGTTTTCTGCCTCAGGTTATCTTCGGTTAACAGATTGAGCTCATCAATCCAATCCGGTCTGCTTTTACGAATATTAATATAAACCGACGTGCGCGAAGCAGGTTGGGTAATGCGTAGCTGCAGAAAATGCGTGAGCTGGTTGCGGGCGATGATTTGTTTATCTTCCGCATTTTGAATGGCGTCAGGTTCGCTTACGGCAAGCAATTTAACTGTTCCGCCATCGGTGGTGAGCTCGGTATTGTTTTTTAAATAAGAATCCGAACGCATGTATGCAGGCAAATCTTTGAGATTTAGTCCAACCCAAAAAGTTATTTCCTCTCCCTCATCCTCATCATACTCGATGTAGCTGTAATAATTTTTATCCTGATCGCATATCAGTGGAGAAGCATTGTTTACAGCACTATGGGAAGGAAGAATGGAATAGTTTGGCGTGGCTAAAGTAATGCCAAATCCGGCTTCATTAACGGAGCCTTCCAAAACGGATTTAATCAATTTCGATACCGCGTTTGCCGCATTATTATCCCCGATAATCCAGATGTAATACGGACTACCCTCCACTTTTGTTTTTTTATAAAATTCAGAACTAAGCTGAAGCAAAATCCCTGAAACGCCTTTGTTATAAAATCGCTTCTTAATGTCAGTGGTAATTTGTATGATTTGAGCGGCATTTCCATTATCCGGAGAGAATATTAAATCCGAAATAAGTACTGAAACCGTGTTTTTTCCTGCTTTGTTAAAAATGCTGTCTATCATTTCCGGGATATCTGTGGATTTAGCAGAAACGAAGCGACCGGTATTCAGATTATTTCTAAAAACATCCAGTTTCAAAGGGCTTATTTTTTCAGATTTTGACTGAATCTGATAGATACCCATTTGGTTGGAAAACCTACTATCGAGCGCTTCTGTCACCGCCCATACTTCTTTTTGAAAAGCTGTACCTCTATGATCCATAAAACCTGCCATACTGCCTGAAGTCTCTATGTAAAGGTTTAGGTTTGTCCCTTGAGCAATGGTTCCCGGCGTTTTATTTTCAACCGGGCACCCTTGCTCGCCATTATTTCCGGAGGTACTATCACCATCGGCATCACAGGCATAAAGAATCACCGCGGGGATTATTAAAACGAAAAATAAACTAACTAAGTAGTTCTTTGATAATCTCATAACTTTATTTTTTTTTAAAAACCTTTCATTGATTAGCCAGGAGTAAATCCACTTAACTAGAATGGGAGACTGTCCTTTCGGAATTCGAATCAGGGAACAGTCATCCACATTCATAGGGCGTTGAGCGCGCAATTTCAGATCAGTATTAATTTATGGTCTCCTTTATTCTTTACAGGACGCTAAGCCGGCACAGATCAGTAATTAGCTAAAGTCTGATGCAGTTCACTGCGGTAATGATAGATTTCATCAAGACTTGCTAATATCTTTTTTTCTCCTGCGTCCTTTCCGTTAGGAAACACCTCTAAGTATTTGTTTGCGGTGTTAAAGTGAAACCTGCAGATGGGCTTTCTGTTGTTATCATCCAGCAGCACACCAAAGTAGGACTGAGTATCTCTCGGTGATATGCGTGGAGAGGCTATTTTCTCTCTTAAAATTGCTTTTACGATCTGAAACGCTTCCAATTCTTCCTCGGTGGTTATAATTTTTGCAGCATCTGAATTATCGTCTACCAGAACCATTTTCACTTCCGGCTGTTTTTCAATTCCTTCATTTATGCTTAAAGCGGATTTTAAGCGGGAACTGATGGATTCATTAATAGATAAAGTCAACGCTTTTTTTGCGTACTCGCGAAAAGTCACCATACGGTTCGCGGTCAATGGTTTATCAAAAAAGCGGCCCACCAAAAGCTTTACCAGCTCATCTGATGGCTGAAGAATTTCATTTTCGA
This sequence comes from Pedobacter yonginensis, assembly GCF_003173595.1. Lineage (GTDB taxonomy): Bacteria > Bacteroidota > Bacteroidia > Sphingobacteriales > Sphingobacteriaceae > Pedobacter > Pedobacter yonginense. The sequence continues at coordinate 329,753 of NZ_QGNZ01000001.1, read as the reverse complement.
ATTCTTTACGGATGGCTTTGATGTATTTCAGGCTCTCTGCAGAATCCAATATGCTCTCCAGGCTGAATTCATTTTTGGTAAAACTTTCCAGCATCTTTATGGCGCTATCTTTTAAATCCTCGATATCGATAGAGAAAAATGGCTTTTCGTCCATGATGTTGGGTTTTTCCAGGTCCATATAGAAGTTATAAACCGTGCCATTTGTCAGTACCCCAAACCTGGCTTTCGACACGTGGTAGTATCTGTGGAGCTGGGAATTATGGGCATCCGCATTTTCTTTCCAGTGCTTACATTCAAAAATCAGGATCGGATCCCCGTTTTTCTTAATCACATAATCTATCTTTTCGCCCTTTTTTGTACCGATATCGCAGATGTGTTCCGGTATAACTTCAGTAGGATTAAAAATATCGTAGCCTAATATTTGGATAAACGGCATCACGAATGCATTCTTTGTTGCCTCCTCGGTATTGATCTGATCTTTTAGACCATTCACCCGCTGATGCAGTTGTTCGAGCTTTAATTTTAGTTCCATGGTTAAGGAAGGATTTACTTGTTGGTTATTAGCCAAAAATAGAGAGGCTTACCGGCCTTTCCTTACGGTTTCCCGTAGAGCGGCAATATTTTTCAAAAAAAAAAGCTGATCCCTTATTTAGTTCGAAAGAATGGTCCCCGGGTTTGCTAGCTATACCCAATAAAATGCCCGTGAAACGTCTTAAGGACAATAGGGAAGCTAAAAGCTTGATCGGCAACGCCAAAATGCTCATTCAAGACACTTACCATGCCATTTAGTTTAGCAGCTAAAAAAAGAGTAGTTTGAAAGAATGCAGCATCTATATAATTCCGTAATCTTTACAGTAGGCTATAAGCTGTTCATTTTTGGAGAAGCCCATTACTTCTTTCATGATATTGAGCCGTTTTTCTACGCTGCTAAGGCCTGAGGGAGTTATCTTATTTGCCTGCAGGTAAGCAGGAATATCCTTTTGTTTGGTTCCTGCGGAAAGGAGTTTTAAAATCGTCAGGTCAATGGAGCTGAATTCAAAAGTATTTTTAACTTTCACCGACTGCTTTAAGTCTGCTGTCATATACTTTTTTCCCTGAGCAATGGCCTCGATCGCTGCCCGAAGATCCTTTGCATCATGCCTGGCTTTTCTCACGTAAGCATCGATAGAAAAATCCGTAAAAAGCTTATCTACCAGTGCGGATTTATTTTCCGCGGAAAAGACCAACACTTTCAAGTTTGGCTGAAATGATTTACTAAGGGCGATAAGCTCTTCACCGCCTGCTATTTTTTGCTTACGGTGATCTTCTTCGAATGATAAATCGGTGATGAGCAAATCAAAGGGCGCCCCTGCCTGCTGGGCTTTTTTGAGCAACATCATAGCATCATCGCAGTAATAGGTATATTGGGTATCGGCTATACCCAGCTCAGAGATGGTTTTAGTGACCGATATGCTGGTCATCTCGTGGTCTTCAGCAATTAAAACTTTTCTAAACATCAATTATCTTTTTAAGCAACCGGAAAAGACAACTCAATTTTGAGTCCTTTCTCCATTGTGGTATCAAAGTTAATTGCTCCGTTTATAGTTTCTATACGGTTTCCCGTATTCCGCAAACCATTATTGAAAGTAAGCTTGTTTTTTATCCCGATACCGTTATCCTGATAGTTAATAAGGATATGATTGTCGAGCCGCTCGAACCGAAGCACGACCTGGTCTGCCCGGCTGTGCTTTTTCATATTAATCATCAGCTCCTGCAAAATCTGGATGAGCTCATAGCGGGTTGCGGGACAGACCTTTTGCCAGAGCACATCTTCGTTTCCGGCAATCAGGATGCGGGTATTTTCACCAGCGAAGGAGCCGAGGAGTTCTGAGATAAGTTCATGAAAAGGTTTCTCCTCATCGATTGGCTTATCATAGGAAATATCACGTGATTTTTCATAGAGGTCTTCCATCTGGTCGAGCATTTCAACGCGGTTAACTTCGGCCTGGTTTTCAAATTCTGTCATCAGTCTATACAGCCCGTTTGCGACCACATCATGTACTTTTTTTGAGGTCCGGAGCTGACTTTCCTTTATGGCATTTTTTGCATCCAGGGCTAATTTCTGCTTACGTTTTCTATAGATCAGGATTGCAGAGACGGCAGTTAGAATAATTCCTGATATTAAAAGAACAACCTGGTAACTTTTTGCCTGATTATCTTTTTGGAGAATGAGGTTATCGGCCTTATTTTTTTCCGATTCATAGCGAATCAGGGCGAATTGATTTTTTGCTGCATTGCGTACACTCAGCAAACTGTCCTGTTTTTTAGTGAACATACTGAAATAGGCCCTTCCCTGTTCAGCGTCGCTTAATTCAATAATGTTTTGCAGGGCAAAAAGTTCATCATCCGGACTCGAAAGCTCCCGGGCGACTTCATACATCTTTTTTGCATAACTGAGCGCTGTTGCGGGTGAACTTCTTTCATAGTATTCGAGCAAAGTGGCGTAACTTGAATTCATTCCCCATAAATCCTTGTTCTCCTCGCGCATCAAACGCGCTTTATGTAAAAGTGGAATGGGATTATAAAGGCTATTATTTTGCCATTCGGCCATGGCCAGATTGGATAAGGCCCTTGCATATTCTTTGGGATTCTTACTCACCCCGGACAATACCTTTTTATAAATCGCAATTGCTTTTGTATATTCTTTTAATTCCTGATATACTTTGGCCTGGTTGTTTAAATATAGCCGGGTATCCGCAGAATCTTTGGAGTAACTTAAAGCCTGCGCATAAAATTTTAATGAATTACTATAGTCTTTTAGCTTGTAGCTAGCTATGCCCAGGTTGTTATAATTAGAGTGAATAAAGAAAAACTGAGCCGGATTTGCGGGATTAAAAAATCTAATTGCGTTTAGAGAAAGCTCCTGACCTCCAAAGTAATCTCCCTTGTCCGTGGAAATAATTGCCATATTTAAGAGGCATTTCCCCACACCCAAGCTATCACCGTTCTTTGTAAAAACGTCTTTTGCGCGATTAAAATAGTAGAATGCACGATCAGTATCGCCACTTTCCCGGAATGTAAAAGCATTATCATAGGCCGGGTTAGGCAGTTGTTTTTCGCCGTCGGCCTGCTTCTTGCAGGCAAAAAAACTGATTAAAATCAGTAGAAAGATAAGGAAGCGCTTCAAGGGATTTAGTTTTCCCGAAGTTATAAAATAATTATGTACTCCCGCCTTCCTGATGTTGATTAGAGGATACTTTAAAAATCGGCAGCGGTTAAAAAACGAAAAAATCCCGGCGCAGGTTAAAAACGCCGGCCGGGATGAAGAGATTAGTCAATTTTAGGTGGAGGGTTTTGTCCTGTGTCGCCGCCATGATCAATACCATCATCTCCGGTATCACCGCCGTCACCCGGATCACCGGAATTGCTTGCATCAGCGGTTGACACGGTTGTGTCGTGACAGTTTGTATTAGTAGATTGTGAGGGACTAACCAGACCCAGTAAAATTGCGATAAATAATGGTAAAAACATCTTTCTAAAAATTTAAAAGTGAAGTACAGGGCAGGTCTCCGCGACCTTTCGCGGAGCTTGCTGCAATAAGTAAATCAGAAGGCCTTCTGAATTTCTGGGAAGTGACGAATTGAATGCGGGGCGTTGCTGCTGCTTCCCATGCCGGCTACTGACCACCGCATTTTCTTCTACAATCCATCTGTTTTTTTCTTGGTAGCGAACCAGTTTCTGACGGATTGATGGAACAAAAGTATGTCGCAAAACTGCCCTAATCGAATGGATTTCCAATAATTCCAATCCTTCCGTTGGAATTCCGATAATGCTTTGGCAATTCCGGAAAATCCGGTACATTGCATTAATTATCGTCTCTAAAATGTTTGAAGATTACAAAAAACTTGTGGTTGCGCATTACCGGAAGCGGCTCGCTGATGCTGACCTGTCCAATGATTTGGCCGCACCAACAACAGGCAAAATAAAAAGGGAGTGCTTAAAGGCATATACCCAGCGCCTTAATTCAGGCGATAAACCGTTCATCAATGATTTTTTTGGTCTGGATGAAAACGGCACGGGTCATGCTAAAATTATTAACGGGACAGATGCCGATCGCTTTCGTCCTCTGCTTTATTTCCTGCGAGGAACCACAACTGATCCGGATGATATCCATATTGAGCTATTAGCCTGGCTAACCGATTATCAGCCAAGGCCGTTTCGATTTGATACCTTTCAGCCTCCGGCGGTTCCGACACAACCGGAACCGCCGGTAATTCCCGGGAGCTTACCGCCGCCGCTGCCTCCTATATCTACCCCCCCTACCAATACGCGAAAAGAACGCTGGCATAAAAACAGGTACGTTCGCTGGAGTGGAATTGCCTTTGCCGGAGCGTTGGCAACGATCGGGATAAGTTATTTATTAGGATTCAATGATGATGGACATTTTGCTTCAAAGCAGTGCATGGTGTGGAGCATCGACCATTATGAAGCAACAAGCTGCGATCAGAAGATTTTTGGAAAACAGATAATCGCGCTGGATACATTTCAGCTCGCACACTTTAGGTTGATTACCAAACCGGACACGCTTACCGCCTACTCGGTTGACAAGGTTTGGTATGTAAAGATTAATAGTTTACCGGAATATTTTACCGGCCCGGGAAAGCACCCGTTATATCCGTATAAAAATTTGAGGCCCTTATCCATTTTAATTCTTCGAAAGTATTCCGCAGTGAAATAGTCTGGTTGTTAGAAGACTAAATCCATTATTCGCAATTAGCGAGGGCAACAAAAAGAGTGCATCAATCAGGAAAGGTTAATCCAGCCCTAGTGGTCTTATCCCAAGACTTAAACATGGAGTAATCGAAACTGGCAGTGCGATCTCTTTTTATTCATGATGTAATTATTTTATAGGTATCCAGATCGGATTTTGGAAAGGTTAAATGAAACCAACTACATTAATAGTTCATACTGTTACCGATCAAACACTTTAGAGTGAAGGTCATTAATGGAGAGCATTCAAAAAGATAATTGGAATTTTAATGAGCCCTGTTATATGCGCTCCATGGCCTTAAATTTTTAAATGCCGTTGGGAATACACCCTTAGTTATTATGACAAGCAATCCGTCAGATGACCAGCTTGTCATTCTACGGTAATTCCGTTGTAGAAATACTCTAAAATGTATTTATCAAAACTATCAAGAAACGAATAGCTTATCATTTTTCGAAAAGATATCTTATGAAAAAGGTCTATTGCAGCATGTAAACTTAAGTCTTCCTGTTCAAAATTTATTATTTGATTAATATGAAGTTTTCTGGAAATCATTCTTGGTAAACCATATTCTTCGAGTTGATAAACAACAGAAGGCAAAAAGGCATGTGAGAGTCTGGAAACCAGGGGAGAAACATCATAACCAAAAGTTAAAATTTCCTTTTGAAGTACGTTTACATCATTGAGCAGTGAAGAGAATTTGAAAGAAACATTACGTTCTAATTTGAAAAAATCATCAATTCCTAAATCATCATTTTATAATTCTTCTAACAGTTGAGGTATGGATTTAGTCCAGTTGTTGGACAGAATCTTAATAAATGATACAAACTTACTGTATTCCACCTCCCAGTTTCCCGGAATTAGCCTTAACACCTTGTACAAGTAATGGTCCCAGTTGTTGGTATCCTCAGAATTCAGAAAGGAAAAACCTTTCCATTCATTAGGATTGTTTTTCATATCCCTCGCGATTTGCCTTATAAACTCATAGCTCGATTGCTGAAAAGCGCCGTCTTTTAAAAGCCTCTTAAAACAATCCTCACCAAGCAATGCAGCCATTTCCTTTTTGAAAGTAATGATTTTGTCTATTTGTTCTGTATTCAAACTATCCTGATATATTGTCTCATCAATATCACCCAAAATATCGTCTGGAAAATCTATACTCAATTGAGTTGTATCATCAGCAGGTGGCGCTTCAAGAAGGAATATTTTGCCGACAAAATGTTTAAACATCCGACCACCTCTACCAATAATATTTTTATATGTGAAATCATCAAGGTAAGCATTACCACGGCCACCTTTTCTGTTTCTCCAGATGATGACATTTTCAGCTGATGTATTCACCCCTTCAATAATAGAAGAGGTGGAAATCATATTAGTAATTCCACTAACCTCCTCGAATAACTTAACCTGGATTTGACTTAGGGAACGGTGCATTCGCCCGTTATGAATACCAACTCCCCTTATTATAAGATTTACCAGCTGCCAATTGGTATCATAGTTCTCAATTAACCATTGGCCAAATTCGTTTAGCAATTTTAAATCTAGGTGAGGTAGCCTTTCTATAAATAATAGTCCGACCTTTTCAATTTGAGTATACGAAGCGGCATAAATTAGGGACTTAGCTTCACTCCCGCGCACTATATCGAGAAGTTTTTCACTTTTTAAAATCTCATCACCATTGATTTCTTTATACAATTCATGTTTTTCAAGGTAGACCGTATGAAAATCCAACATGCTAAGGAACTCCATATCCTTGGTAAAAATATTATCTTTGATTGTGGTGATATTTGGGGCTAAAAAATATTTTTGTTTAGCAACTTTGCCCAATTTGATTATGGCTTTTATCAACGAGGGTGAACGTTCTTTATCATATTTTGAGCTTGCTTTATAAAATTCATCTATAACCAAAATATCTATTTCATTAATCTTACTGATATAACTAATCGCTCTTTCCTGAGGAAAAACGAAAATGCAGTAATCATCCTCATTAAATCCTACCTCTGTAGTTGTTATAATTTTATAGGAATTGGCAAATTTTTTATACAATCTTCTTCTAGTCTCATCTGTCAAAGCGATGGTCGGAACAAGAATCACCACTTTACGCGGTTTTTTAATTGAGATAAAGGAATCTATTACAAAACTTTTACCGAAGCTCGTCGGAGCACTAACGGCCAGGCTTTCTCCATCAACCAGCTTTTTCAATAGAAGCGATTGTTCCCTGTGAAGTGTTTTTTCCTCCGTTTCGCTAACTCTAACTTTAAATGCTTCATGGGCAAATCTATCCTGCCAGTTGCAACTTTGAAGTTGTAGATATGGAAATAACCCTGTTTGCCTAATTAAGCTGTTTACGAGCGGAGAATAGGGAATTTCATTGGATTTGTGATAGTCTAAAAGCTGAATAAGATTATTTCTTGCCTCTACTTCATTTTGCTGTTGAAGATTTTCATTAATTAAATGACACGTTTGAAAAATATCCATTTATTTTTTAGGCTGATAAAAATTAGCAGTGTTAAGAAATTCTTTTATAATGTCTTCTTTAGAGGGAACAGGGAAAAGAATGATATGGAACGATATTTCAGAATACATGTGGATAGATGTAGCTAATTTTGCTATTTGCTTCCTAAAAAAAGATTCTGCCCGTTGCTTGTGAAAATTCAGGGTTTCCGCCTTATATTCATCCGACATACTTTCGAACTTCGGAATAATACCGCATTCATGCAGGAGCAATATTGGCACGTGCAGTTTCGGTTTAAGCGTGTCAATCGATTCTTGTGTTGAAAGCGCAGATTTTATTTTAGCTAAAACAATTCTATTGCTTACAAGCGCATCCAGATCTGTTAAATCCGTAATTATACTATTTTCTTTTTTTAACTTATCTGTAGCGAGTGATGCTTGAACTGAAGCTATTATTGGGCCTAATCTTGCATCTTCTATATTGTTATAGAACTTCGCTTCTCCAAACCAAATTGTAAAATCGTCGCCCTCTACCACAATATGAACGCTATCGGCTCCTTTGGCATTATCCATTGGATTCTGCTTGTAATATATTTTTGGTACGACAGGCAGGGCGTTATAAAAATGTTTCATAACGCCGTAAAGAAGAACTTCTGCAAGCTCGCTTCCACTGCTGATGTCATCAATTTTATCAGTCAACCTGAGCTTCTTTGCAGATTCCCGCATAGAAGAATGTGGTTTTGTCAGCAATGCCTGTCGCTCACGGGAGGATAGCGCAGTTTCAGCAATGTTATCCCAGATGAAATTTTGGAATTTCTCAAACTGCCATTTACCATCTTCAAAGCTATTAGCCAAGGACAGCACGCGTTTTTTATCTATCGGAGTTAATGTCTGGTCAGTGCATATAACTGAAAAAGCATCATTTATTAGGACGTCGAAGGTCATGTTGATGTTTTTTTATTGAATTCTCACTTTATAAAAGATTTCCCTTAATAGTTGGCTGAATGTATTGGAACTACCATTGGATTTTTGACCGGTATAGCTTGATTCTTTTACATTAATTTTCTGATCAACTGCCTTGTTTTAAGTTGTCACTAATTTCTTTCAGGATTTCTTGCTGTGCTCTTGCGACTTTCAGCAACGCTTCCTGAGCATCATAGATCGCTTGAAGGGCTGTAATATTTTGTTCCTGATAGGCCACAATTTTATCAATTTTCCAATACCACAGCACCAGCTGTCTCAGTGCTAAAAACAGCAAAATCATAAAACCAGTTGCAAGCAGCACACCTATGAATGAGCCTGTTCGAAAACCCTCGGTATCTTGAGCCTGAGCAAATAGTGGTATCATTGCGATAAATGATAGTATTTTTTTCATAAATGGTAATCGTTCTAGTTAGAAATTGTGTAAACGCTCAAGCATTTCTATTGTATGGTCGTTAAACCCTGTTGAATATGCCGGCATGAACGCCCATAAATAGTTTGTTTCCTTTCAGATCATAATCCAGAAAGCTTTAGTGTACTTTCCGGATTATAGAATGAAATTAATTCTCAAATCAAAAGAGCTTAATCCTTAGGCCTGTGTTTATGAGGCTTAAGATCCGGATGTTTTGGTTTGACATCCGGATTAACTCTTCTCCTTCTATCGTCTTCCCCATTATCCTTTTTGGGTTTGGGCCCGGGTTTAATGTTTTGAATTTGTTCCATAAATACTAGTTGGGTTAATAAAATAATTAATTAATTTTTTAAAAATAGTCCTTAATCTGCAGCATTTATTACGGTTTCCCCCGATCGGTTAAGACCGTAATTTTAAAGCCTATAAACACTCAACTTGAACGCTCCAATTAAGCGGTATGGACAAAGCCGCAGTCATGATATCGAAATTTCCGCAGATCAGTCGATCTGATTAGCATCCATGATTGACTGAATGACACCAATTTTTTTAAGATAGTCGGCAAAACCATCGAATGCACCAATCCTGGAAGTGGACAGGGTTTCATATACTCCTGTTTTGGAGTGGAGCGTGTACAGGGAATATAAGCAGATAGGAATTTGCCGGTTGTTAGTGAAGCGCCTGTCAGGCCCACCGTTTTTATTTACATATTTCCATGTATGACCAACAATTTTCGCATCCGGCGACACGCTTTCCTCTTCAATAAAGCGGGTGCTGCTGCAATCGATAACCAAGTTCTTATAAAACAATGCGGCGAATTTATTTGCTCTGCGCACCAGCAGTCGCTCAGGCAAAAAGTACAGTTCAGTTCCGTTCAGTTTGATGTGTGGTATTTGCACGTTGGTCTTAAAAAACCTGATCGGGTTTTTGTGTTGCATAACAGATCCTATAGTAATCCGGTTGATAAGTTTCCCTGCCCCTGCATTGCGCTTCCAATCGACGTTACCCTCTGCATGGAGGTATTGCCATTTTCTTTGAGAAGATTTAAAGGTTGAAAAATGAGTTGCGAGTGTCTCATATAGAATCCCCATCTGTTCATCCATTTCATAATTGAGTTCCATTTCAAAGCGCTTTTTATCCTGCCTGGAAAGAAAATAAATTAATACCGCAAAAAAAAGCAAACCAGAACCAAGCAACCAAGGGTAGTTGGGATTGGTTATGAACAATTCTGTTTCAACTTCCCTAGGATCCTGCACCATGCTAATTCCAGCGAGTTTTTTGGATACATATCCTATTGAATCGTTAAATTTAACCTTAAGCCACTTTTGTCTGAACTCACCCAGAAAAGTAAACTCTTCACCATATTTTGCTGTGCGAAGTACCTTCGAATCTCCATCAGCAAGGGCGCGGACGTTTGAGCCAACAAAGGAATTTATTACGGCTACTTTTCGTTCCCCACCTTGTTGCTGTACGAGCTCGCGACTGCGAAGCGAGTTGAAGGATAACAGCACCACAAAGATTATCATCGGCCAGATCCCAAACCATTTCGTAAGAGATATTTTGGATGCTTTTTCACTAAGTTCATCTATAAAAACCTTAGAATCGACATCTGTCAGCTGATCGATAGGTGCAGAAGTAATGCTGTGCATCCCAGGTAGCGTTTGGTATACAGGGGAATTTGTATGTCCCGGGGATGAGCTGATTTTTTGTCTATAATAAATCCCGTTGGCACCAAGGGTTACGAAGGTTCCCCGTTGACCTGTACTTAGCCTTGCTCCTTTCACACCAACTGAATAACTAATCCCACTATTTGAAAAATTAATCCTCATCGGTCCCACTTTTACCGACTTACGCAATAGAAATCCCATACATGTTGATTTAGGCTGCTAACTTCGGAAATAATTTCTTCATTAAAATACGGTTTCCCTTAGCCTGTTGTATAGATTTTTATCCCCGAGGTGTATCTAAATTATGAATCTGTAGCGATATTATTCAGATACTGTAGCTAATATTGAAGTGCCTTTTAATGCGTTTAAAAAAGAGTGCCTGGCTCGGAACGCCTAAAATTAAAACCTAATTATCAACCAATTGGGAAAATGAAGGTGTAAGTTTAAGCATCAATTAAATTTAAAATAGTTCGTCAGCAAATTATCTGTTTCGGAAAAGAGACAGCGCCTTACATGAGGATCCCAGCCACCCATCTTGGGAATAGCAGACCGTAGAAAATACATCTACACTGCACTTTTATTAAATAGCAGATAAGATTTACTACCAATTGTTCTGCAGGTTTCCGGCGTGTTGGTTTTGCATGATAGATGAATGATCATTGCCTTTCTGACTGATTTTCCTGCATATATCCTGCTATTGTAAATCGACTTTCAGGCTTTCCGAGTTTCGAGGAAAAGCCCCGACCTCAAGGGCGGCAAGAAAAGAATTGTGGACAATTCTACATCTTGCGGGACACACGAGTGGCCAAAAAAAAGCAACCACATTATTGGCGGTTAATGTAAATTGTCTTGTGGGCAGTTAAAAAGCGCTTCAATTTTTCTGGTTTTCCTGATGCTGCTGGTTTGATGAAATGGTAGGAAAAGTTTTTAAAAGTGCGCGGATATTGTACCTCAAATTTTTAAAATACTGAAGGTCCCGCCTGCCACTCTTGATCTTTGGAGTCTTTTGCTTTTTCATCCTCATCGTTTTTGAAACTCAAATTTGACAAAACTGAAAATCAAAAAATGAAGCTCACGGTCGTGACACCTTAAGATTTTTTTAGACTACGAAAAATTGCCTGAACAGTGTCCTTGAAATTGCTTGAAAGATTAAACCGCAAAAATAAATATTCCTGATTTGTTTATTTATAATATTCATTTCTCCTTAATAGTCAATCACTTAATCTATCAATCATGACACCAAAAAAATCTTCGGATCAGCGGCAATCATCCCTGCTGACCAATTGGCTTTTCTTCATCCCTTTACTTTTTCTTGCCGTAGTAGCCGCAATTTACTACCCTACTCCCGATAAACCGACTAAACAAATTATCATTAGGGCGACAATCAGTTTTATTTTTTGGTTGGTATATATGCGGTTTTGGCATCAGCAGATTTCGATGAATGTGTTTAAATATAGATCTCGCATTTTGAGCATGCCCTTCATATACATTAATTAACATAAAAAATATTGTTATTTTACGTTAATTATAGTGATTTAACTAAGGCTAATTGACCTTGGAACCATGAGTTAAAGCAAAAATTTTTGTTTTTATATACTGAAAATCAGTATCTTAATTCGAAGAATAATGAGAAATGACTTGGAAAGCGCAACACCCATTCATGGAAATACATTGTTTGTTGCATTTTCCGCTTCTAAACCACGAATTAATCTAAGGAAAACATAATTATTTTGCATCTCAACCGATTAACGACCGACGCTATTGTTGATTTCTGCGAACGATTTGTTTGTTTTTTTTTAGCCGATGCCCAAATATACTAAATGGTAAAAATAATATACGGCTAATAAATGTCAGGAGCCATGAAAACAGAGCGATTTCTATGACAGAAAACAAATTCAACACACTGTATCCTATTGCATATTTTTATACAGGTTCCAGAAATTGTAAAAAAGATAACACTGATAAAATATCTAAAGGTCAGGGGTTCAACAATAGAAAAGCAGCTAGTTTGTCAAAAGATTTCCAACAGTTAAAAGTAAATTTGTTGTTTCAAGAGATTTTCCTATAATGGCATCAGCATCACAGTCCATTTTACTGATTTCCTCATGAGATAATGCAGTGAGCATAACAATGGGAACGTTATGGGTTAAAACAGCGAGCTTCAACTCATTACAAATTTTTCTGCCGTCAGCATTTCGCAGCCTTATATCCAAAATTATCAGGTCAGGCGCAAAGTCATCTACCTCTGAAGAGAGCAATTCGGGCGACTCAATACACCTCACATCATAACCTGCATCGGTCAGAACTGCTCCAAAACTATAAAGCGCCATTGGATCGTCATCCAGAAACAAAATTTTCTTATTCATGTAATATCATATAGAAGATAATGGCTACTGTAAAGGTTTATGTGCCGTTTTGGAATTAATTATATTTCTATTGTTCAATTTTTAAATATTTATTATCTCTGTAGATAAAACACTACCTTCAAATTAAAGCTATCGGACCAATCCGATGGCTAAATTAGTTAAACGCACTCAAATTTCAACGGTATGGAAAATACTGAACAAATTGCACAGATTAAAGTTCTGATTTTAACAAAAATAAACTTAAACAGCGTCAGAATTGATGATTGTAAATACATTTCTGAGCAAATATTTCTTAAAACTAAAAATCACTTATCCATTCAGACAATCCAAACTATTTTTATTGCTAATAGAAGTATATTAACACCATTTGTCTTAAACAGTCTTGCGCAGTTTTCTGAGTTTGAGGATTGGGAAGACTATATTAAAAAGACCTGGGAACATTAAACATCCATTTTTTATTAACGTCTTTTTTGTTATAGAACTCATCGAACTATGGGCCGATAAATGTCAAGTTCAAAGATTGGCGGAATAAGTTCAATGTGGTGAGATAAAAATCTTCAAGAGACAACGATTTTTCTGTGATTAATTATTAGCACCTTTCGAACCATGATATTAAGCAATTATGGCAATGGTTCTAGAAAATTTATTAAGCTTTTGAAAAAGAGCAGATAGCATAGATCTGATCTCAAACAAAATGCTTTTCATCACTAAGAGGGTCAATTGTATAAAGCTCACTTTCGTGATACCCATTATTAAAGCGATGAGTTTCCGTGTATTGTATGAATTAACATTAATCAGAAGTCATGGGAAAAACTCAGATAAAACGAAGGACTGAATTAAAAAAACACACAAAAGAAAAAATACGCCCCACTGATTTTTTACCAGCAGAAATGAAAGAAATTTTTGATAAAAGTGATCGCAAAATTGGGCAAAATGAACAGATTTTACTATCTTTATTAGTACAGATAATTGTTGAAATTGTTACAAAAGAGGAATTATGAAAGCTATAGGTTATATGCGTTTAAGCACTAAAGATCAGTCAAAATCTTTGGAATATCAAGAATCTACTATTCGTAATTATTGTGAGCGGAATAATGTGGAACTGATTGAACTGTTTAAGGATAATGGAGAAAGCAGTTACACGTTTGATCGTCCTGACTACCGTGCTTTGGAGCTTTTCCTTAAAAAATATAAGGGTAAATGTGACTATCTTGTAGTGCTTGATCACGATAGGTTCAGTCGTAATCTGCCTGAGGCACTGTTAAAAATAGCTGAACTGGAAAAAAACTTTGGTGTAAAGGTAGTTTCCACAAATGAGAGGATAGACCTAGATACTTCTGACCCCGATGTATTTATGAAACGCGCATTCGATTACATGATTGCTAACAAAGAACTATTTACGATCCGTAACAGAACTCGACAAGGTGTTAGAAATGCGAGGGAAAATGGTCGATATTTAGGCAGAGCTCCTATTGGCTACAAAAATATTTTGGACGGAACAAAACGAAACAAAATTGGAATCGACTATTTAAAATCACCGATTATTGAAAGAGTTTTTCGCGACTATTTACTTGGCGTGGCACCTTATATCATTCTGAAAAGCATTCGGGAAATGGGATTCAGATACACGAGTAACAATGCTGTCTACGATATTCTCCACAACTGCCTATATGCAGGGCTGGTTAAGGTACCGGCATATAAAGATCTACCGGAAAAATTTGTAAAAGGTAATCATGAGCCAATTATCACAGAAGCTGAATACTGGCTTGCACAGCGAATGTTGAGTAACAAACGCCCAATGAAAGTGAGAACAGATGAGGAGTTTCCGCTTAGAGGTGTTTTGAAATGCTGGTGTGGGAAAAGCATGACCGCGGGATGGTCTAAAGGCAAAAAACAATATTATTTGTATTATAGGTGTCTTGAACACACAAATATCAATATACCTGGCCAGCTGCTTCACGAGCAATTCGATACACTGTTGAGAGAGCTTAGTTTCGATGAAGCGCAAATTAAGATTTTAAATCTCGGTGCAGAAGCAATGCTCAAAAACCCGATTAAGGAAAAACGTCAATTGCTACAAAATATGATCACAGAGTTAAAAAACGTGAATATCAAAATCAGCGGCCTGGAAGAAAAGTTTATGAATAATGAAATTGAAAGTTCTACCTACAAAACATGGTTTAAAAAATTAAATGAGGAAAAGGCAACCTTGGAAAGTTCACTTAAGCCTAAATCATCGTCTAACATGTCAACTCAGGAAATCATCCAAAAGGTATTACCGAATCTAAGAAACCTCTTAGGTATATATGGAAAAGGAAATATCTTCCAGAAGCATTCAATTGTTAGAGCGGTGTTCAAAGATTCGTTGGCTTACAGCAATGGTGTGTTTAGAACACCCTACATCAATCCAACATTTCAACATAACTTACTAAAGGTCAATGAAAAAGGCCTGCTCATTTGCGAGCAGGCCTCTAGAAAATTAACGAAATCTTCGTTAAGTACTCAAGAGGAGATTCGAACTCCCACACCCGTACGGGCGCCAGCCCCTCAAGCTGGTGCGTCTACCAATTTCGCCACCTGAGTTTATATTGCAAATATAATTTAATTTTAGATTTTGAACGTACTATTTTAAATTTACTAGACGTCTATTTTCAGGCCGTCGTACGCAAGCTTAATATGGCTGGGCAGCTCGTCTTCAACAACAGCATGTAAGCCTAAATTGTGACTAATGTGAGTGAGATAAGTTACCTCGGCACCAACCTTATTGGCAAAATCTATCGCCTCGTCTAAGGTAAAATGAGAAATGTGAGGTGCTCTTTGCAATGCATTTATAACCAACACCTTGGTTCCCTTTATTTTATTAAAGGTTTCATCGGAAACGGTTTTGGCATCCGTAATGTAAGTAAAATCACCAAATCTATATCCTGTTATAGGCAATAGGTGATGCATAATCTCTATTGGTGATATTTGGAGCGATCCTATTGAGAAATCTTCACCGTTGTGTACCGTGTGCAAGTTAATTTGAGGTAATCCATGATACTTCGTTTCGGCAAAAATATAGTAAAACTCTCTTTTTAAAGCCGTTTGTACACGCTCTGTTGCATAAACATCTATCACCTTATGCAATAAATAGTTAAAAGGTCGGATATCATCCAAACCCGCAATATGATCTTTATGCTCATGGGTAAACAATACGGCATCTAAATCTTGTACCCCTTCCCGCAAAAGCTGATATCTAAAATCTGGTCCGCTATCCACAACAATTGTTTTATCCACTGTTTCAATCAGAATGGAAGTTCTTAGGCGATTGTCCCTTTTATCATTTGATCTGCAAACTTCACAATTACAAGCAATTACCGGAACACCTTGAGACGTTCCCGTTCCTAAAAAAGTAACCTTCATCGTTTAAAATTGTCCTTTCTATAACTGTTGGCGATAATGGGTTGCTTCATTAAAATAGTTCGGTTTGCTGTAAAGAATGAAAAAATTGTCTTTGCTTTTCATCTAACAGATTCTCATCTGCATTGGTTTGCTTAACCAGCGTAATTAAAGCCATAATTTTGCCTTCCAAATTCGAAAACTTATTCACAACAATAACCATATTGTGTTCGAGCAAGCATGAACCTGTTTTAAAATTCCCTTTCTCGTAACGAACCTTAAAACCCATTGCTAAAAGCAAAGCTTCTAATTTTTCTAAAGTGTGATTGGTGAGTGGCAACGACATTAAAACAAACTTAGAGAAATCTGCGCAGCATTCATAAAGAGGGAACAAAATAATTTGTCATATTGATTAAGTTTCTAATTCTGAAGCTGATCTGATGTCGCAAATGCCATAAGCTTTGAGTTATTAAAAGCTGAAAAAAGAAGGGCACAAAAAAAGGTTCAACTGTTTCCAATTGAACCTTTTAACTATTTTTTCAAGTATCGATTATCTTAAATCTACCACTTCAACACCAGGATATTTCTTAGCATCGAAAGCAAAAGTGGTTTCAGGTACATTTACATTAGGCGAAAAGGTTTTTACATTGTAGGTGTATTTGTTTCCGTTTTTATCAAACAATACCACATTTGCAATTTGTTTCGCCGCCTTATCAATACTCAGGCGAACCTTAAAGATCGATTTTTTTGCATCAACAGGAGTTAAATCAATCATTTGGTAGGTTTTAGCACCAACTTTCTGTTCACCCGTGTACATATATTTGAAGCCTTTTTCATAAACGGTAAAGATTTTAGCTGGATTGATTGCATCGCCACTATTATCTACATTGCTTACTTGCACCTCTTTATCCTTTTTTAAATATGTCCATTGACTTTTACCATCACTGAACAATTCCTGGTTGGTCATGGCAACTTTGTACTTGTTAGAGTTTGCTTTAACATATAAAGTACCTTGCTGCGTTTCCTTTACTTTAGCTTTTGGGTTATCCAATGTAAAAGTAAAATCAGTTTTAACAATATTGTACGATTTGTATTTCTTACTCACATCCGCTAAAATGGCTTTAGCTTTCGCATCAGTTTGAGCATAGGTTGATGTTGTAAAAGCAACTACAACCATTAATGCTGAAATTAATTTCTTCATCTTTTCTTTATTTAAATTTTCTTTTGAAACGTTAGAGTAGATTAATGTGTATTGGTTTAATCTAATCTTTGTCATTCATACTATTCAAGAACTGTTCCAAAGAATATTCATCTGGATATAAAACCTCTCTGGCTTTACTTCCTTCAAAAGGACCGACAATTCCGGCCGCTTCCAATTGGTCGATAATTCTTCCAGCTCGGTTATAACCAAGCTTCAATTTACGTTGAATGAGGGATGTAGAGCCTTGCTGATGCAACACGATCAATCTGGCCGCATCTTCGAAAAACTTATCCCGTTCGTTGGGGTCAAAATCTGCCTTCGAGCCCTCGCCTGCCTCATCAATATACTCCGGTAGCTGATATGCATCAGAATAACCACGCTGGTTGCCGATGTATTCTGAAATTCTATCCACCTCTGGTGTATCAACGAAAGCACACTGTAGCCTGATTAAGTCGCTACCAGTTGATAAAAGCATGTCGCCTCGCCCAATTAACTGGTCCGCACCGCCACTGTCTAAAATTGTTCTCGAATCGATTTTAGATAAAACCCTAAAAGCAAGCCTTGCAGGGAAATTGGCCTTAATCGTACCTGTGATGATGTTAACCGACGGACGTTGCGTAGCCAGCACCAAATGAATCCCAATGGCTCTAGCCAACTGTGCCAAACGTGCAATCGGTGCTTCAACCTCTTTCCCAGCCGTCATCATCAAATCGGCAAACTCATCTACCACCAATACAATAAAAGGTAAAAAACGGTGGCCATTGTTTGGATTGAGTTTACGTTTGATAAATTTATCGTTATACTCCTTTAAATTTCTAACCTGCGCATCCTTCAACAAATCATAACGCTGATCCATTTCAATACATAGCGAGTTAAGGGTATTCACAACCTTTTTGGTATCGGTGATAATGGCATCGGCTTCGCCAGGAAGTTTAGCCAAAAAGTGTCGTTCTATTCTATTAAACAACGTTAATTCTACTTTTTTTGGATCTACCAAAACAAACTTTAATTGCGCAGGATGTTTCTTAAACAGCAAGGATACGAGGATGGCGTTAATACCTACTGATTTACCTTGGCCTGTAGCACCAGCAACCAATAAGTGGGGCATTTTTGCCAAATCTGCGATAAACACTTCATTACTAATTGTTTTTCCCAAGGCAATTGGCAAATCCATCGTATTCTGCGTCCATTTTTCGGTATTGAGGATACTGCGCATAGGCACCATTTCTGGGTGTTGGTTCGGAACTTCGATACCAATAGTTCCTTTTCCGGGCATTGGTGCAATAATCCGAATCCCCAAAGCAGCTAAAGAGAGTGCAATATCATCCTCTAGGTTCTTAATTTTTGAAATCCTTACGCCCGGTGCAGGTATAATTTCATAAAGGGTAACCGTTGGACCAATCGTAGCTTTGATCTTATCAATTTCTATGTTGTAATGATTAAGCGTTTCGACAATTTTATTTTTATTGGCTTCTAACTCTTCTGCATTTACCGAAATTTTGTTGGTACCATAATTCTCAAGCAAATCAATGGTTGGGTATTTGTAACCCGCCAAATCCAGTTTTTCATCATAGTTACCAAATTGTTCAACTAAATCTTCCGATTTCTTTTCTTCTTCAGTTTTTTCGATGGTAAAAGCAGGTTCCTTCTCTTCATTGATGGTTGGCTCTACCACTAAAGGCATGCTTGAAGCCGCCGCAGCTAGTGGCAAATTGGTTGCCAAGGGCGATAAAACCACTGGAGGCAAAACTTCCTCCCTTTCGGTAGTTTCTTCAAATCGATTGGGTTGCAAAACCACATTTTGCGGTTTGCGTTCATTATTTGTTGAAGTTGTTCGCTCACGAACAGGTATTTCTATGGGTTCAAAAGGTTCATCAAAATTTTGGTTTTGTGCATTTTGTGCCCTAACCTCATTTACATAATCCGGAGTTTCGTTGTCCAGATAAACCTCTTTTTGTTTACGCTCAGGAAATTTAAAATCTATGTTGTACGCAATGATTAAAATGGTTAATCCTGCAAAGGCAATTAAACCTGCAACTCCTGCGGCACCTATTTGAGCATTTAGTAATTTATTGCTCCAGTAACCAAATTCTCCTTCTAAATAATGTGGCGATTCTGACCAAAAACCGTGTGCAAAACCTAATGTTAAAGAAATAAAAAGCAAAAAGAAAAAGCTATAACCTAATGTTTTTGAGATAGATAGAATTTTAACCTTAAATAACAATCTATATCCGATAATAAAGAAAGCCAACACGAATAGAAAAGAAGCGATTCCGAACCATTCGTAGATGAATTGATGAGAAAGTAAAGCCCCAAATTTACCCAACCAATTTTGTACAACAGGCGTAGTAACACCCGCTTCTTTTAATTCATCAGCTGTTTTAAAAAGATTTCCCCAACCACCATTTGCATCAATTACATAACTCTGATCATCTTGCCAAGTAAATAAATAAGATGTAAAAGCAATTAAAAAATATAAAGATAAAATCACAAAAAACAGGCCTACGATTTTTATAGCGCGCCCATCCTGCAAATCAAAATTCGGCAAATATTCTTTTTTCTCTCTCGGCTGACGCCCAGATGTGGCTCTGCCTGATGCATTTTCTGCACCCTTATCTCTGAATGTATTGGTTTTAAACTGGTTACCCCTTACCGACATTTTCTATCCTAGTATTATTAATATTGAACAAATATAAAAGATATAGTTATATCTGTTACGAGTTTTACAATCTGTTTTAATTAAAATATAATTGCCACACATTAAACCTAAAACATAATTTATAGTCTATTATTTTAACAACTCCGAAAGTTGTTGCGTTTTGTTCAAATGAAACGAATTTTGTTTTAGGTTTATCCCGTTTTGCCTGGAGAGGTGAAACGGGATTTTTTTGGTCAAGTGGAGAGACCCTATCCCCTCAGACTTAAAAGCGCTGATAACATATCACGGTATAACTATTGGCTAAGCTACATTACATGCTGTTAACATAATTAATCACTTAATTTTACACTCTATCAATTTTTTGCTAATTTGAATCGATTTTTGATATAAGATTCATCATATGGATATAACGCAGCTCGAGGAACAAATTGAGAATGGTAATGCACAGGGAGTTAAAGAAATATTAATTAACAACCCCAAACTGGCGAATACAGAAACCGCGCATGGGGTTTCGCCACTTTTGCTGGCTTGCTACTATAAAAAGCAAGATATTGCAAACCTGATTTTAGAATTTGTTGACGATTTAACGCTATTTGAAGCTTGTGCAGTTGGTAAATTTGATTCTGCAACCTTGTTGG
This sequence comes from Pedobacter yonginensis, assembly GCF_003173595.1. Taxonomy (GTDB): domain Bacteria; phylum Bacteroidota; class Bacteroidia; order Sphingobacteriales; family Sphingobacteriaceae; genus Pedobacter; species Pedobacter yonginense. Next base: position 309,253 of record NZ_QGNZ01000001.1, on the reverse strand, counting down.
TGTTCCAAAATCCAGATCGAATTAACGATTTCTCTAGTGATGGCTTTACGCCACTTGGTTTAGCGTGTTATTTTGGTCATGAAGAGTTGGCGAGGTTTCTAGTTCTTAAAGGTGCTGATGTTAATTTGGCCTCAAAAAATGGATTCAACGTTTTCCCTATTCACTCTGCCGTTGCTGCAAATAATTTCGACATTGCTAAAATGTTGCTAGATAATGGTGCTTACCCAAACGTTTGCCAAAAAGCAGGACTAGCCCCCCTACACACGGCGGCACAACTCGGTAACATAGAGCTGATTATCCTTTTATTGGAACATGGAGCAGAAGTATCTTTAAGAATGGAAGGTGGAAAACTCCCTGCTGATTTAGCGGCGGAAAAAGGATTCCATGAGATTGCAGAAATTTTGCGGGAAGATTAACAATTTAGTTGTTGGAATGCTACACTTCCTATTCCCAAATTCTCAAACGCATTTTCTTCATATAGGTTCTAATATCCAATACCACAGCCGCAAGAACGTAAAATAAAATTGGAAAACCTACAGCCAAAAATGAGGAATAAATAAAAAACAACCTCACTTTAGCTGTACTCATGTTCAGCTTATTGGCCAAGTATGTGGATACGCCAAAACTCTGTTGTTCAAAATAGGTAATGATTCGTTGGAACATTTTAAGCTGATTTAAATGTACAATGCTAGGACAATACACATTACTTATACCAATTTAGAAATAAAATTTGACTAAAACGATTATAAAATCTCGTTATGAAATTTAAACCCGGTTATTCCAAAACAAGTTTCTCAAAATCTTGCCTATCCTCGTGTTTAATGAACAGTATCTGCTGATCTTCCAAATTTGAATATTTTTTCTTCAACTCATTTTTAAACTTCTCTATATCAACATTCGCTTTTAAAATTACAGTCAAAGCGTCTGCGTTACCTCTAACCTCAATGATTTGGTTTGGATAGAGTTCTTTAAGTTCGTGTGGAAATTCCATATCATCAAAACTGTTTAAAGGGAAGAAAGTTTTCTGAAATTTTAAGAACAATAAAATTTATCTTAAAATTTTAATACCAATACCACAAGATAGACATTTTTTATAATCGCAATATTGTTTTTTTAATTGCAAAATACCCTGCGAAGCGAAAGCATGATCCATCTTTATCCCTGCTTCTAAAAATTTATCAGTAATGGCATTTTGCTCTGCGGGCAAGCTTTCTAATAATTGGATGGCCCTATTGATGTAAATCTGATTCGCCGTGTGCTTCCCATAAGCAAACAAAAACAAAGCGATTGTATTGAGCAAAATATTATCTACCGAAGCCTTTCCGATTTGCATACCCATTTCTGAAGCCTCTTTCTTGAAATGATAATGTGTTTTCCAGTATTCGTTAATCGGTAAATTTTCAAATAAATTTCTTAGAATGTGGATGTCTTTAACTTCTAAAATTTTAGAAAAAAGATGGTTTGATTTAATGATTAAGCCTGCAAATTGCGCCAAACGTAGGGTTGGAAAATTTTGCGGACGCATGCGCATAAACTTCCATATTGAAACATCAATTGGTTTAACGTTGTACTTTTTCTGAAGGAATTTAAACTCCTTAAGAAGTTTTTGAGGGTATTCTTCCTGTAGCTTATCGTTTAAAAATCCTGAGGCACCAAAAACTAATGCCTCGATTTGTAAGTCATCATTTTTATGCTTGGCTAATATTTTTTGCGGAATTGCCTTTGCCAGGAGTTCAAAAGGCAAGGCATTTACCTTAAATCCGAAATTCTTAGCCAAAAAGCGATAAAAAGTTTCATCCCAATTCCCATTTAGCGCGGCTAGGGTTTCAAATACTGTTGTTGTTTTCTGTTCAAATCGCTCAACCAATATTCTCGATAAAAAGGAGTCAATAAGCATTTTATCTACTGTTTTAATCTGCGCTTGGCAGGGAAAATCAGCTAGTGTAAGAAATAGCGTTTCGTATTTATCAATTAAATCATTCGGAATTCTATCTTTCAATTCCAAAACGGAAATGGTGGAACCATCTGCCCTGTTAATGTCTTTATCGTGCTGATATACAACATGAAGAATCACATTTTCAAAACTGGCATCGCTCTGGTGATTGTGCTTCAACCAATCTGAAGATTTAATATGGATCTCTACATTACCTGCCCAGAGCGTTTCGCCGATTTGAATTTTGGCGTTACCAAAATCAGGCCCCGCATTTTTATTAAGAATGCCTGAATTGATGACTTGAATGGGCATACCCTCATGGGTTTGCAAATCACTAAAATCAAAGCGCTTAAATTGCCAAACGTAATGGAGAAAATCTTCAGAAAAATTCATTTTTGAAGATAATAAATATTCCCAAAGGTTTTAAAATGTTATGATGAAATTTATATCAGAGTTTAAGAAAGTTCAGTTTTTTTCTTGTAATTGGTAATGAAAACACCAGCAACAATTAACACAGTGGCCAAAACTAGATCAATACTCACTTCTTCGCTTAAAATTAGCCAGCCCAAAAATATGGCAATTATGGTATTGAAATAGGTTAAAATGGAAACTTCAGAGGCAGATACTTTCTTTAATGCATAATGATAGCAAAAGTAACCCAGCACCGAACCAAAAATGGCTAAATAACAAGTGGCAAAAATACTTTCTGCTTTCCATGTAGCCACTTCGGCTTTGCCTGAAAATAGTAAAGCGAGGAACAATTGAATGATGGCAGAAAACACAAATTGATAAAACAAATTCAAGAAAATATATTGTGGCTTGCCGCTATGTTTTTTAGAATAAATGGTTCCGATGGTCCAACCAGAAACGGCAACAGCTAAAGACAAAATGCCGTTTCTGTAGCCAGGTTCTAGCAGATCGCTTATCCCATCTCTGAAAATAAAAACGATGCCTAAAAAACCTATGAAAACACCTATAAATCCTTTCAAACTAGGTTTTTGAATACCAAGAATAACACATCCTATAAAAACCAACAAAGGTGATGTGGCATTGATTAAGGAAGCTAAGCCACTTGGGATGGTTTTTTCGGCTACGGTAGTCATGCCGTTTGCAATTACAACCATTAAGATGGATAATAGGATTTGTCTTTTAAAGCTCGGCCAACCAATCCACTTAAGCTCACGCTGTTTAATTAAAATGATAAGAATAATGATCGAGGCGATGGTTTGGCGCATGGCCGTTACGTACCACGCTGGGATGCTTTCTACAGCAATCCTAATCCCTAAATAGGTTGTACCCCAAATTAAAGCTACACCAGTTAAGGCAAGAATGAGTTTTAAATCTATTTTAGGTTTCATAGTTTGCTTAAAGTTTTGTGCGGGAAACACGGAAAATATTATTGCAACGGAAATACGGAATTAAAAGCAACTTCCATATCCACCGTGCGTCTTTGGCTATTAATTTGTAAATCACATGTTTGCCACGGAAACACGGAATGAAAATCCAAGCTTCGTGTCTTCTGTGCTTCCGTGGCTATTAATTGGTAAATAATATTTTTTGCCACGGAATCAAGGAATTCACGGAATGAAAATCCAAGCTCCGTGTCTTCTGTGCTTCCGTGGCTATTAATTGGTAAATAATATTTTTTGCCACGGAATCAAGGAATTCACGCAATGAAAATCCAAGCTCCGTGTCTTCTGTGCTTACAGGACTTTTAAGAATGGGATAGCTCCAAATAGCTTTCTAAACTAAATTGGCCTCAACCAAAATTTGTTCCATTTCTTTTTGCAATTTCAACGCCTCCTCCCTGGCCCTTTCCGCAAAATCTTCACCCTTGCTTGCATAGATAATTCCCCTTGACGAGTTGATCAACAATCCACATTGGGCGTTTAAGCCATATTTACATACCTCTTGCAAATCGCCTCCTTGTGCGCCCACGCCGGGAACCAAAAGAAAATGCTCTGGAGCTAATCTGCGTACATCAGCAAATGCTGCCCCGCGAGTTGCACCAACCACATACATCATCTGCTCGCTGGTGGCCCAATTTTGAGAAGTTTTTAAAACTTTTTCAAAAAGACGTTCCGAACCAATTTCTAGCAATTGAAAATCTGCATGACCAGAATTGGAGGTTAAAGCCAATAGGATTACCCACTTATCTTTAAATGTAAGAAAAGGGGTAACAGAATCGCTTCCCATATAGGGTGCTACCGTTACAGCATCAAAACTCATGTCAGAGGATGCTCTATTAAAAAATGTTTCGGCATACATGGCAGATGTATTTCCTATATCTCCGCGTTTTGCATCGGCAATAGAGAAAATATCCTTTGGGATGTAGTTGGAAGTTTCTATTAATGTTTCCCACCCCTTTTTCCCATAACATTCGTAAAAAGCCGTGTTCGGTTTGTAAGCCACACACAAATCTTTTGTTGCATCGATAATCTGTTTATTGAATTCCAAAATAGGATTTTCGTATTTTAACAGGTGTTGTGGAATTTTATCCAGTGATGAATCCAATCCTACACATAAAAATGATCGCTTTTTTTGAATCTGTTCGAAAAGTTGTTTCTTGGTCATATAAGGGCTTATCAGCTGCAAATATGAAGATTTTTAAGTTTTTAAGACGACTAAAAGGGTTGTATATGAAGTTTTTTTATAAACAATTTAAACTTTTCCTTGCAGATTACGTTTCAAATACATACAATTGCACCATAATTTCTCAATCGTTTATCTGAATATCCCAGAAAAATTTATCAAAACTTGTTTTTTGTTACCATTTTCTAAAAGCGAATTTTCGTTTTTTATTCAGCTTGTAAACATTTTATGAAACCATTTTGAGTAACTCCAAAACCCACTCAAGCAAGTTTTGTAATCTTAGAATTTATACGCAATTAAACCGCAATGGCTTGTGCCAACACAAATACAAAGCCTGTGCACATTTATAGCAGAAAACGTCCGTTATAAAAAAAATGAAAATTTCTTGAAACATATATATTTAGAATGTTCAGTAAAACAGAATTAAATGATAAGCTCACATCAGAATTACGTGAGCTTGCAAAAACCTATGGCATTGAAGCTGCCGACTCCCTTAGAAAAATCGATCTTGTTGAAGTGCTCTTACACCAGCAGGAAATTATAAATGCTGTTAAATCAGGCGCAGATCCTTATAGCGAACCTGAAGTAGCACCTGTAGCAGCTCCTGTTGCTAAAACAAAAGCAACCAAAGCAGAAAAAGCACCTAAAGTTGCAGCTGAAAGCACCAGCTCAGAAAAACCCGTTAAAAAGAGAGCACGATTAAGTAAAGATGAACCTGTTGCTCCAGTTGAAAGACGCAGAGAATCAGTAACTTTATTTGATGAGCCACAACATCAACAACAACCAGAAAGACAGCCAGATCGGATAATCGAATCAGAAGAAGGTGGTAGCAAACCAATTTCTGAATTAATTGAAGAAAGTGCTGAGCCGGTAGCCGTTGTTACCAAACAAAGACCAGAACAAAAAGAAAAGCAAGATAAAGGTCAGCGCGACGAAAATCGCCAACCAAAGCAACCAGGTGGTGGCAATCACCATAAAAACGAAAACAGTTACTCAAATCTTGATTTCGATAATGTAATCACCAATGAAGGTGTTTTAGAAATTATGCCAGATGGTTATGGCTTCTTGCGTTCGGCAGACTATAACTATTTAACCTCTCCTGATGATATTTACGTTTCTCAGTCTCAAATTAAACTTTTCGGTTTAAAAACTGGCGATACGGTTAAAGGAAGTATTCGCCCGCCAAAAGAAGGTGAAAAATATTTCCCTTTAGTGCGTGTAGAAACCATTAATGGAAGAATCCCCGCAGAAGTGCGTGATCGAGTTCCTTTCGATTATTTAACTCCACTTTTCCCAACGGAAAAATTAAATTTATTTACGGATAACAACAATTACTCAACCCGTATAATGGATTTGTTTACACCAATTGGTAAAGGACAGCGTGGTTTAATTGTTGCACAACCCAAAACAGGTAAAACCAATTTACTTAAAGAAGTTGCAAATGCAATTGCCAAGAACCATCCAGAAGTTTATTTAATTATTCTTTTAATTGATGAGCGCCCGGAAGAGGTTACCGATATGGCTAGAAGTGTAAGGGCTGAAGTAATTGCATCTACTTTCGACGAACCAGCAGATCGCCATGTAAAAATTGCAAATATTGTTTTAGAAAAAGCAAAGCGTTTGGTAGAGAGCGGACACGATGTAGTTATTCTATTGGATTCAATTACTCGTTTAGCAAGAGCTTACAACACTACAGCACCTGCTTCTGGCAAAATATTATCTGGAGGTGTTGATGCAAATGCATTACACAAACCAAAACGTTTCTTTGGAGCTGCCCGTAACATTGAAAATGGTGGTTCGTTAACCATTTTAGCTACAGCTTTAACGGATACTGGTTCAAAAATGGATGAAGTAATTTTCGAAGAATTTAAAGGTACTGGTAATATGGAACTTCAGTTGGATCGTAAATTATCCAACAAACGAATATTCCCTGCTATTGACATTACGGCCTCGAGCACACGTCGTGATGATCTTTTATTGGATAGAGATACCTTGCAACGTGTTTGGATCTTAAGAAACCACCTTGCAGATATGAATAGCCAAGAAGCTATGGAATTTGTTCAGGCTCAAATAAAAGGCACAAAAAGCAACGAAGAATTCTTAATTTCGATGAACGGTTAATAAGATTATAAAAAAGCTGTAAGACTTTAAGTCTTGTTTAGGGGCTACAGTCTTGCAGCTTTACATTTTCGAGATTTATTACAAACTCAAAAACCCAATCTCAAAAGCATATACCTTAATTCCAAATGAAAAGGCACATCCCCAATGCAATTACCTGTGCAAACCTTTTTTCTGGCTGTATAGGAATTGTTTTCGCATTTAAAGGCAATTTAGAAGTGGCAGCATATTTCGTTATTCTTTCGGGCATATTCGATTTTTTTGATGGAATGGTTGCCCGATTATTAAACGTAAAATCTGCAATTGGAAAAGATTTAGATTCGCTGGCAGATATGGTAAGCTTCGGTTTCCTGCCAGGTGTTGTTATGTTCCAACTCCTCACATCAAGCGATTATGCCTCTATATATTTGCCTTACTTAGGATTTTTAATTACCGTTTTCTCTGCCTTGCGTTTGGCAAAGTTCAACAACGATGCTCGTCAAACTGATGATTTCATTGGTTTGAACACACCGATGAATACGTTATTCATCTGCTCACTACCTTTTATTGCCAAAGATTATCCAGATGTTATTCATTCCAGTATCTTACTCATTGGAATAATAGCCGTAACTAGTTATTTGTTGGTTAGTGAGATCAAAATATTTTCGCTGAAATTTAGCAACTTGAGCTGGGCAAAAAACAAGGTAAAATTTATTTTCCTGATTTTATCGGCATTGCTTATCGGTTTTTTGCAATTCGCGGCCATACCTTTTATTTTGGTATTGTACATCGCCCTTTCTTTTCTACACTTCAAAGGTGTAGCTAAAGAAATTTAATAAATTTGGCAGCAATTATCCAGAAACAATTTCCCTTTTAGCAACCTCAAGTTGCTTGTAAATTACGTTCACTAGAACTTTAAGCTGTTCTACATAAACTGGAATATCCTCTACTTCAATCTCATTTCGAGCATTATCTTCAATGGTTTGAACAAAGTCTCTAACATCTGTCCTACCCAGATAACTAAACGTTGGTTTAATTCTGTGGGCACAGTTAGCTACTTTAGCCCAATTTTCGATAGAAAGCGCTTGATCTAGCTCAGCTAAATAAATTGGGGTTTGTTTTAAAAACGTATCAAAAACTTCGACCAAAAACTCTGGATTATGGCCTACCATTTCCGTAAGATATGATAAATCCAAGGGATGATTATCATGTTTATCTTGCATAATGCTAATTTAATTATTTACAATTTCTTAACCGCTAAATTATCTATATTTTTTTTTGTTAAGTCTGATATGGTGAGATTTAGAACTGGGTGTACAATCTCAGCAGCAATTTCGTTCAATGGCTCCATTACAAATTTCCTAAATTGCATTTGCGGATGGGGAACTTGCAGTTTGTGTTCAATATTAATCACTTCATCACCAAATAAAATGATATCAATATCTATTAACCTTTCTCCCCACTTCTCTATGCGTATTCTACCCAATCTAAGTTCTATTTCAAGGGCCTTTTCCAAAACCTCAATGGCAGATAGGGGGGTTTCAACTGCAATTGCCTGATTAATGAACACAGGTTGATCTGTTTTTCCCCAGGCCTCTGTTTGGTAACGCGATGATTTTTTTGATATTACACCTATATTTTCGGCAATTAACCGCAACGATTCGTCTAGAATTTCTTCTCTATTTCCTAAATTACTACCCAGTAACAAATAAGCAGTTGTATGCTCTAATGCCATATTAAGCCTCGTGTATTTTTATATCTTTACAAATCAAAATTAAAACATTTAAATGAGAGAATTTTTTAAATATCTATTTGCCTCAATGTTAGGCTTTTTCCTATCCCTTGTGATTGTAATTGTTGTTTTTGTGGTTTTTATTATGGTTGCCATTTCATCAATAGATAGTGATAAAACTACTGTTGTTGGTAATAATTCAGTCCTATTTTTGGATCTAGACCAAGCCATTACCGAACGCACACCCAAAAACCCATTTGGTAATTTTCCAATTGTTGGTGGCGAGGAAAAAGATGGAATTGGTTTAAGTGATTTGTTAAGAGGAATTGCAAGGGCTAAAACAGACGATAATATTAAATGTATCTACCTCAATGTAAGCAGTCCGAATGCAGGATTTGCAACCATGCGTGAGGTTAGAAATGCTTTGATTGATTTTAAGAAATCGGGCAAACAAATTATTTCTTATAGTGAGGTTTACACTCAAGGTGCGTACTATTTAGCATCAGCATCAAACAAGGTTTATTTAAACCCAGAAGGTGCTTTAGAATTTAAGGGTTTCAGTTCAGAACTTACTTTCTTCAAAGGAACTTTAGAAAAGATTGGGGTAGAAATGCAGGTGATTCGGGTTGGAAACTATAAAAGTGCTGTAGAGCCATTCATTCTCGATAAAATGAGTGATTATAACCGCAAACAGGTTACCGCGTATGTTGGTGGTTTGTACAATACTTTTTTAACTGATATTTCAGATACCAGAAAGCTTCAGAAAGACAGTTTGTATAATGTTGCAAATGATTATAAAATTAGAGAACCTCAAGATGCCCTAAATTTTAAAATGATTGATGGATTGAAATATAAAGATCAAATTTTAGAGGAATTAAAGCGCTTATCTAGTCGATCAAAAAAAGAAAATATCATTTCAGTTTCTATTAACGATTATATCAAAAACAATACAACTACAGGTTCTGGAAAAGATAAGGTAGCCGTTATCTACGCTAATGGCGAAATAACAGGTGGAGAGGGTTCTGATAATACCATTGGTTCTGAAAGAATTTCAAGAGCCATTCGTAAAGCACGTTTAGATGATGACATTAAAGCGATTGTGTTACGTGTAAACTCTCCAGGTGGAAGCGCCCTAGCCTCTGACGTGATTTGGAGAGAGATTGTGCTCACCAAAAAAGTGAAGCCAGTAATGGCCTCATTTGGAGATGTTGCTGCATCTGGCGGCTACTATATTGGTTGTGCAGCAGATAGCATTTTTGTTCAGCCAAATACCATTACTGGCTCCATTGGTGTTTTCGGACTTATTCCAAATTTCCAAAACCTAATGACTAATAAATTGGGAATTACCTTTGATGGTGTTAAAACAGGTAAGTATGCCGATATTATGGCAACTAACCGACCAATGACCCAAGGAGAGCGATTCATCATCCAAAATGAGTTGAACAGAATTTACAGTGGTTTCGTTAGCCGAGTGGCCGATGGAAGAAAGAAAAGCAAAGCTTACATCGACAGTATTGGGGGTGGCCATGTATGGATTGGGACTGACGCAGTACAAATTGGACTGGCAGACCGAATTGGAAGTTTTAATGATGCAATTAAAGCCGCAGCAAAAAAAGCCAAACTGAAAGATTATAAAGTGGTAGAATATCCAGATGTGATTGACCCTTTAAAATCGTTGTTGGAAGAAAGCACAGATAAAATTAAAACTTATTACACCAAACAAGAACTTGGTGAAAATTATATGCTTTATCAGCAAATGAAAAAAGTTGTTGCCAGTTCAGGCATCCAAGCAAGAATGCCTTTTGAAGCTGTAATCAAGTAAGAAAAACTAATTATAAAGTGAGGAATGAGCGTGCGCTCATTCCTTTTTTATTGCTCAACCAATTTCCACTCTGGATGCAAGGTTAAATAGGTGCCATTAACAGCTGCATTTTTTTGATGAACGGTTAAAGAAATACTTTTCCCTTTAACAAACTCAAAACCAATACCTTCTGTTTTCGAATCATAAACGGTAACGCTATCTTTCGCCTCGTTAATATAGGTCGCAACTTTTATTAAATCAGGGTACTTAACTTGGGTATCACTCAGCGTTCTGTTTGTTCCAAAGCCATCCTGAGTTTTAAACTGATTAGAGGTAATTCTAATTTGCTTAACATCCTTACTGGTTAAGGTAGTATCTTTATAAGAGGAGTAGATGGCCAGCTCATTACTAAGGCCACCATTAGAATTTTTGTTGTACCAAATACCCCAAGCCTTGCCCATAGCGGCGTCACCAGCGTCGGGCCTACCCAATCTTTTACCAACAGTTTCCATATCTTCGCCAAGAGATATCTCTCCTACTGATCTACCCGGAACAACTAAATATCTTTCATCCACAATTTTTCCGGGACCAGACTCGATACTTTCGATTGAATCAGCCTTACTGGTATCATTTGTTTTTGAGAATTGACAGGAAGCAAAACTTAAGCTCAGGCCTACAAGGAAAATGTTGATAGATTTCATAATTGAAGAACAATAATTTAAGAAAATTGTGTGCAGAATCTCACCACTAAATGGTGTTTTAAAGCATTATTTTCTAATTTTACACCTTATGGAGAACAAAACCATTGCTCGCACCCTACGCTTACTGTCGCAGTTAATGGAACTGCACAATGAAAACCCTTTTAAAATAAAATCAATAGCAAATGCTTATTTTAAAGTGGATAAATTGCCCTTCGCATTACGAGATAAGCCTATTGAGGAGATTGATCAAATAGAAGGCATTGGGAAAGGCTTGGCTTCAAAAATTATCGAACTGCTTCAAACAGGAGAACTGAAAGAGCTAGAAGATATTATTCAGAAAACCCCAGCAGGTGTTGTTGAAATGCTAGCCATTAAGGGAATTGGACCTAAGAAAATCTCCATAATTTGGCATACACTCCACATCGAAAGTATTGGAGAGCTCTATTATGCCTGTAACGAAAACCGGTTAATAGAAGCAAAAGGCTTTGGTTTAAAAACGCAGGAAGAGATTAAGAATGCCATTGAATTTAAACTGGCTGCAAATGGTCGGTTTTTGTATGCACAAGTGGAGGGTTTCGCCAGTACCTTGTTCACACAGCTTTCGGCATGGCTGGTAAAAATAGATCACGATGCGTTAATGGGCTTCGCGGGGCAATATCGACGTGCTTGCGAAATCATAGATGAACTGGATATTGTGATAGGTGCAGAACATCTAGAGGCGGTTATCGAGAATATGACTTCATTTTCGCCTTTATCGCTTATCCAAGCAGAAGATTGTTTCATTGCCACTACTGAAGCTGGTTTTAGAATAAGGCTTTACGTAGTAGAAAAAACAGCCTTTTACCTAGAGTGGTTTAAGCTAACGGGAAATCCGGGGCATGTTAAAAAAGTGTTAAATTTAGCTGGGAACGGGCCATTTATGAACGAACGCGACATTTATAGCCAAGCTGGATTAGCCTTTATTGAGCCAGAACTCCGCGAGGATTTTGATGAAATTGAATTGGCAAAGCACAATAATCTGCCTACTTTAATTCAATACGAAGATTTAAAAGGCAGTTTACACAACCACTCCACGTGGTCAGATGGTGTGCACACTTTAGAACAAATGGCACTGTATTGCAAGGAGCAATTAAACCTGCAATATCTTGGAATTTGCGACCACTCTAAAACAGCTGTTTATGCAAAGGGATTAAATGAGCAAAGGGTGTTTGGGCAGCATCAAGAAATAGATGCCTTGAACCAAAAACTTGCACCATTTAAAATTTTTAAAGGCATAGAAAGCGATATTTTAAGCGATGGATCTTTAGATTATTCGGATGATATTTTGAAAACCTTTGATTTTGTTGTGGCTTCCGTGCACAGTAATTTGAGAATGGATGAAGCAAAGGCAACAGCCAGATTGTTAAAGGCTATCGAAAACCCATATACTACAATCCTTGGTCACCCAACCGGAAGATTATTACTCAGTCGTGCCGGCTATCCGATAGATTATAAAAAGATTATTGATGCCTGTGCAGCTAACCAAGTGGTGATAGAAATTAATGCAAATCCGTTGCGCTTAGATTTGGATTGGCGCTGGCACCGCTATGCTTTAGAAAAAGGCGTTTTACTATCTGTAAATCCTGATGCGCACAGAATGGAAGGATTTAACGACATGCAGTACGGCATATTGGTTGCACGTAAGGGTGGCCTAAGTGCTGATAAATGTTTAAATGCCTTTACTTTGGATCAAATAAACGAATATTTTGAAAGCAAGAAGGCTCGTAAACTTTGAGGAACCTTGAGCCAACTAGGCTTTACAATTTAAAACCAACACAACATTTTTTGGAAAGCCTATCCCCTGCTTTCGGAAAAATCATTCTATTTAATCTTTTAATATCTTTGTGCCATGATAAGTGAAATTGCAAACCGGATCTTTAATGAGGCCATTACAGACTACCATAAATTTAATGATATCGATCAACCCGTAGAAAATCCATACGATGCAGCAAGTTTAGAACATTTATTATACGTTAAAAACTGGATTGATACGGCACAATGGCACATGGAAGATGTGGTTAGAAATCCAAGTATCGATCCGGTAGAGGGTTTAAGCTGGAAAAGAAGAATCGATGCTCAAAATCAGGTACGTACAGATATGGTGGAGTTTATTGATGGATACTTTCTAAATCTTTACCAAGATATTTCGGCTTTGCCTGATGCTAAAATCAATACAGAAAGCCCAGCTTGGGCAATTGATCGCCTTTCTATTTTGGCCTTAAAAATATATCATATGAAAGAAGAGGCAGAACGTGCAACCGCATCTGCCGAGCATCGTGCGCAATGCCAAACCAAGCTTGATATACTTCTATCCCAACGGGATGATTTATCAAATAGCATTAACGAATTATTGGCCGACATTGAAGCTGGCAAAAAATACATGAAAGTATATAAGCAAATGAAGATGTACAACGATCCAAGCTTAAATCCGGTGTTGTACAATAAAGCATAAAAATGCCCACAGCAATGGCATCATCAGAAAAAATTATCGTTTTACGTTTTTCAGCCATGGGAGATGTGGCCATGGTTGCTTCAGTGTTACGGGAATTTTCTGTGCAAAACCCAACTGTTGAAATGATCATGGTGAGTAGGCCTGCCTTCGAACCATTTTTCGATGGCATAAAAAACCTAATGTTCTACCCCATCCAGCCAAAAACCATACACAAAGGTGTTTTAGGCCTCTTTAAACTTTATAAAGCGCTCAAACGTTACCAACCGAGTGCTATTGCTGATTTGCACGACAACATACGAAGTCGGGTGCTATCCTCTTTTTTCCGGTTATCTGGAATAAAAATAGAACGAATGGATAAGGGAAGGGCAGAAAAAAAAGCTTTAACCCGCACAAAGGATAAGATATTTAAACCCCTGCGCCAAACCGTAGAGCGCTATGCAGATGTTTTTAGGAATTTAGGTTTTCGCGTAAATTTAAGCCACAAACTTAGCAAGTCACCTAAAAAAATGTCAGACAGAGCGGAAACCCTATTTTCCAATCAGAATTCAAAGAAAATTGGCATCTCCCCTTTTGCCCAACATGTTTACAAAGTGTATCCTATCAAAAAAATGGAGCACGTAATTTCTGCATTAAGTAAAACGGGCTATGAACTTTTCATTTTTGGAGGGGGTATAGCCGAACAAGAGATAGCTGAAAATTGGCATAAACGCTATTCAAACACCCATAATTTGATTGGAAATTTTAGTTTAAGAGAAGAATTGGCAATCATCTCTAATCTGGATTTAATGTTGAGCATGGATTCGTCTGGTATGCATATGGCATCATTAGAAGGTATTCCGGTAGTTTCTATCTGGGGGCCAACGCATCCATACGCCGGTTTTTTGGGCTACGGACAATCAGAAGGTGATTGCATCCAAATCGATCACCCTATTCGCCCTAACTCTATTTACGGAAACAAACCTTGCCTATGTGGTGTTGATAATTGCATGGACTTAATTGAGCCCAAAACAATTGTAAATAAGATTAACGAAAAATTGAATGAGTAAAAAATTACTATTGGTTCGTCATGCTAAATCGGATTGGGGAAATATTGATTTAAAAGATTTTGACAGACCATTAAATAAACGAGGGAAAGACAATGCGCCAGAAATGGCCCAAAGATTACTAAAGAGAGGCTTTAACTTTGATTTGATGGTGAGCAGTCCGGCAAAGAGGGCGCTCACTACAGCCAGGTTTTTTGCAGAAGCCTATAATGTTGGGGAAATTAACTTAGAACCAAGAATTTATGAGGCCAACACAACCACGCTATTAAACATTGTTAATGATTTACCTGATGATGCAGAAACAGTTGTGTTATTTGGCCATAACGGTGGCTTAACGGATTTTGCTAATGAATTATGTGATGGTGATATCTACAACATCCCTACGGCGGGTATGGCATTAATCGCCTTCCCCTTTGATGCTTGGAAAATGGTAAGCAGAGGTACTGGCGAACTTGTTTTCTTTGATTTCCCCAAAAATGTATAAAGTTCTTAATGGCTTGGAAAGTTTTCACCCGAAGCGTATTTTACTGTGTTAATCAAACCTGATTGCAATGAAAAGCCCCAATTTTCAATTGGGCTTGTAATGTAAAGCAGGACTAAAACTTACCAAGAATTACTGAACGTTCATTTCCAAAATAAAATCTAAAATCATAAGGGTGAATTTGTAATTTTAACTATCTTTGAACTATAAATAACGAAAGTCCGGCAATAGACATTTCGGTGAATTCATAACCTCATCTCTTTTGGTTATTTCATAATTCGTATCGCCGGAAAATTTATCCATTAAATTATCTGTACATGAATTTTGATTATAATACTACGCGTAGCCATTTAATATTATCTGAATATGGCCGAAACGTACAAAATATGGTGAAGTATATTTGCGAATTGCCCACTATTGAAGAACGTAATAAATATGCCCAAGCGGTTATTGACTTGATGGGATTTTTGCAACCACATTTGCGTGATGTGGCCGATTTTAAGCATAAACTTTGGGATCACCTACACATTATTTCTGGCTATCAGATTGATGTGGATAGTCCCTACCCTAAGCCATTAATCGAAAATGCATACATAAAGCCTGAGCCTCTTTCTTACCCTCAACAGCGAATTACCTACAAGCACTATGGTAAAACGGTTGAAGTTTTGATTGAAAAAGCGATGCGCGAAGAAAATCCAGAGCAGAAAAAGGCTATGGTACAGGGCATTGCAAACTTCATGAAGATGGCCTATGTTACTTGGAATAAGGATAACGTGAGCGATGATACCATTATAAAAGATTTGAAATATTTGTCTGGCGGCTTACTTTCTCTTGATGAAGGTGTTAATTTGGCGAAGGTTGAGTTTAGAGCACAAAACCCCCGTCAAAATAATAGCAACAACAATCGCGGAAGAACCAACAACAATAACAACAACGGAAAAAACCGTCAGAACAACAATAACAGAAGACCGAATAACAACAATAAACCTAAATATTAAAAGTTAAGGTATAAAGCAAATGGTGGCGGGCAATTGAAAAATTTTGCGTTGAAACAATTTCTTAGATACTTAAGACTAAATACAAAAAATATATGAACGCATTTGAAATAACAGGCGGAATTAAGTTAAAGGGCGAAATAACTCCACAGGGCGCTAAAAACGAAGCATTACAGATTTTATCGGCAGTTTTGCTTACAGAACAAAAGATTACGATTAGCAATATTCCTGATATTAAAGATGTTAATAAACTGATTGAGTTATTAGGCGATTTGGGTGTAAAAGTTGAACGGATTAATAAAGATACGTACACTTTTGAGGCTAAAAATATTGATTTAAATTTCTTCGAATCAGATACGTTTAAAGCAAAAGGCGGAGGGCTTAGGGGTTCTATCATGATTGTTGGACCACTTTTGGCACGTTTTGGTAAAGCCGCAATCCCTAAACCAGGTGGCGATAAAATTGGACGTAGAAGATTAGACACCCACTTTATCGGTTTTGAAAAATTGGGTGCAAAGTTTATTTACGATAGCAAAAAAGCATTTTTTAATGTTGATGCTACGGACTTAAAGGGTGCCTACATTTTATTAGATGAAGCCTCTGTTACCGGAACAGCGAATATTGTAATGGCAGCCGTTTTAGCTAAAGGCACAACCACAATTTATAACGCCGCTTGCGAACCTTACTTACAGCAGCTTTGTAAAATGCTGAATCGCATGGGTGCGAAAATCTCTGGTATTGGTTCGAACTTGCTCACTATTGAAGGGGTTAAAGTTTTGGGCGGAACAGAACATAGAATGTTGCCCGATATGATTGAGATTGGATCTTTCATTGGTATGGCCGCTATGACTGAATCGGAAATTACCATCAAAAACGTTTCTTATGATGAGCTTGGCGTAATTCCTGAAGTTTTTAAAAAACTCGGCATAAAATTGGAGCGCAGAGGTGATGATATTTATGTTCCTTCTCAAAAACATTATGAAATTGATACCTTCATAGACGGTTCAATTTTAACCATTGCAGATTCTCCTTGGCCAGGATTCACTCCTGATTTACTGAGCATTGTGTTGGTTGTGGCTACACAGGCTAAAGGAAATGTTTTAATTCACCAAAAAATGTTTGAAAGCCGTTTGTTCTTTGTAGATAAATTGATTGACATGGGCGCTCAAATTATTCTTTGCGATCCGCACCGTGCTACCGTTAATGGTATCGATAAGAAATACAAACTGAGAGGGATTAGCATGACTTCTCCAGATATTAGAGCAGGTGTTTCCCTATTGATTGCTGCACTATCTGCCGAAGGCAAATCGACCATTTACAACATCGAACAAATAGAAAGAGGATATCAAGATATTGATACCCGACTACGTGCGCTGGGGGCTCAAATTAAGCGTGTAAATGCAGATGCGCCAAGTCATTAAAGTACAAAAGTTTACAGCTTAATCAACAGCCCAACTTGTTTAAATTAAAAATGCCCAAGTAAATAATTACTTGGGCATCTTTATTTTCCGGTTATAATTTTCTTTCAACTATCCCGAAATCGCATTGATAATATCGTATTGTGTGATGATTTCGATTTTACCTGATGCATCTTCAACCAGTACAGCAGAATTTTCCTTATTAATCAGGGAAGAAATTTTATCAATCGAAGTATTTAAATCCACAAATGGAAAAGTAGCCGTCATGATTTCTGAAATCGGAGCAGATTTCAACCCCGGGTTTTCCAACAAGGCCGTAAGAATATCACTTTCAGCAATTTTACCCACAATCATTCCCTGTTGAGTAACCGGTATTTGTGAGATGTTCATTGATTTAATGGTGTTGATTGCTTCCAAAACAGTTTTAGTTGCATCGAGTGTTACAATTTCTGTCGATTCTTTTTTGGCCAATATGGATTTGGCGGTTAACTTTTCATCCTGTAAAAAGCCGCGTTCGCGCAACCAATCCTCATTATACATTTTACCCATATATCGGCTTCCATGATCGTGAAAGATAACCACTACTACATCTTCTGGTTTTAATTTATCTTTTAATTGAATTAAACCACCAATTGCAGCACCAGCGGAATTGCCAACAAAAATACCTTCTTTGCGGGCAATGTCGCGCGTCATTAAAGCCGCATCTTTATCCGTTACTTTTTCAAATAAATCAATTACATCGAAGTTAACATTAGCTGGTAAAAAGTCTTCACCAATGCCTTCTGTTATGTATGGGTAAATTTCATCCTTATCAAAGATGCCCGTTTCTTTATATTTCTTGAAAACAGAACCATAGGTATCAATACCCCATACCTGAATGTTTGGATTTTTCTCTTTTAAGTATTTGCCTGTTCCAGAAATGGTTCCACCTGTACCAACGCCTACAACCAAATGGGTAATCTTACCCTCTGTTTGTGCCCAAATTTCTGGCCCAGTTTGCTCATAATGTGCTTGAGAGTTTGCCAAGTTATCGTATTGATTGGGTTTCCAAGAATTTGGAACTTCGCGTTCAAGGCGAGAAGAAACGGAGTAATAAGAACGTGGGTCTTCTGGCTCTACGTTTGTAGGACAAACGATTACTTCAGCTCCGAAAGCCCTTAGTGCATCAACCTTTTCTTTAGATTGTTTATCTGTGGTGGTGAAAATACATTTGTATCCTTTTATGATTGCAGCCATAGCAAGGCCCATTCCGGTATTGCCTGAAGTTCCTTCAATAATGGTTCCACCAGGTTTTAGCTTACCACTTCTCTCCGCATCTTCAATCATTTTAACCGCCATGCGGTCTTTAATGGAATTACCAGGGTTGGTTGTTTCTATTTTAGCTAGAATCGTTCCAGGAACTCCCTTTGTTATCGTGTTTAATTTAACCAGTGGCGTATTGCCGATGGTTTCTAAAATATTATTGTACCACATAGACGCAAAATTAAGCAAAGGCATTAAGTATTTTATAAACTATATTTTATTTGAAACATAATTTCGAAAATGTAAATTAAATAGAATTTTATTGCATTATCTATAAAAACAATAGGCATTATAGATTGATTATTTGTTGATTCCAATTTTTATGTAAGCTTCCAAATCTTATTACTAATAATTTTTGTTAAGATCTAGAAGGCGATGGATCATATATTAAAATTGTTATTGGATATCAGCATCCCGTTCGCCCTCAATTAAATTTCTTTAGGCAAGTTTATAAACCTTCCCTGGTAAAGAAACAACTATGCCCTGCATCTCTAACGTAAGAATTACGATTGCCAACTTGCTTTGTTGGATGTTTAGTGCAATTGACAGCTCATCTATAGCCAATTGACCATCTTTCAATGCATGAACTACATTTTGCTCATTGGTGGTAAGGCCAATATGCAAAGCCGTTTGAGCCTGCTTTTTCTGTTGTTTTACCTCATCATCCCAGCCCAAATAATAAATTAAATCTTTAGCATTATTAATTAAACCGGCTCTATTGGTCTTTATCAAAAAATTACAGCCTTCAGAATATAAATCATTGGTTCTACCCGGAAAAGCATATACGTCCTTATTGTAAGAATTAGCAATTTCTGCTGTAATTAAGGCACCCCCTTTTATCGAGGCTTCAACAACAATCGTTGCATCGGCGATGCCTGCAATAATTCGATTCCTTTGAGGAAAATTCTGTCGATCGGGATTTGTGCCTGTTGGAAATTCGGTTAACAAACCACCGTTTTGAACCATTTTTTGTGAAACCGATTTATGAAGCTGAGGATATAAACGATCTAAACCATGTCCCAAAACACCTACCGTAGCCACCTCATTTCCAATACATTCTTTGTGGGTAGCCACATCAATACCGTAAGCCAAACCACTTACCACCAAAACATCGTAAGGAGCTAATACCTCTATAAGTTGTTTACACAAATTTCGTCCATATTCTGTTGCGTTTCTTGTTCCAACAACGCTAAGAATGCGGGTTTGATTTAAATTTGCATTACCCTTATAGTATAAAAGGATCGGCGAATCGAAACAGTTTTTTAAACGTTTTGGATAATTATCATCAGAAAAGAACAAAACTTCAATGTTATGCTTTGTGATAAAATCGTATTCCTCTTGCGCCCTGCTTAATGCGTTTGTATTGAGTATGGTCTCAACAGTTTTCTCGCCAATCCCCGGAATTTGCAGGAGTTGCTTTTTACTCGCTGAAAAAACATTTTCGGCGCTACCACAATAAGCAAGTAAGTTTTTGGCCGTAATTGGTCCAATCGATTTTATAAAGGTTAATGCAATTTTGTGAAGCGTACTCATTCATATTTAAGCTAAGGTGAATAAATGCTTGGGATGATTTATTTCCTTTTTTACCAGCGCTTAAAAATCAATGTCGATCAAACTTTTCAATGGAATGTGAATGTTGCTTTTTAACTGGATGTATTTTTCTGTTACCGCCCAAACTGTAGTATCTACCTTTTTCGGGCCAATGGTGGTGTTAAAGGTGATGGTGGCTTTGGCCTTAAATTCATTTCCCAATCGCTGGGCTTCAGCTAGTTTAGTTTTTAATTCCTCACTATGATCTTCTTTAGCATTTATTATGTTTAGGTAGCTTATATGTTCTTTTTCTACAATTTCTATCGGCATGGTATCTTTTTAACGATTAATGTTAAACAAGCTTATTAATTTTTTATAAAAAAAACAACCTTTAAATGTGCTTTCTTTTTTTTAGACCATAAAAAAACCAGCATGCAAGCATGCTGGTTCTTAAATCAAAATCAATTCATTTACTTAAATTTCATTTTCCTACTTTCAACCATACCTTTAAACTCATGGTCTAACTGTCCATTTGCACGATCAATCACTGCCCTATTGGCGGCAGATGTACTGCTTATAGAATTATCTTTTAAATAGGATGTAAAACTACCATTTGCAGTGTAATATAATGCTTGGGCCAACAATGATTCAGATGGATCACCAAAATCCTTTGTAAGATCATCTACCAAATCTTTATCCACTGTCATACCATCAAAATAATCGCCAAAGTTTACGGAGTTTTTGGTTTGAAACTGAGGAATATATAAATCCGATTTGTTAATGCGGATAGCGAAAAACCCAACGGGCTTGCCATAAGTTTTACGACCAATCAACTTCACATCCATTACCGGCTTTAAGTTATTGATAACCAACTCACTTGCTGATGCTGTAGAACCTGTAACAATAAAATATACGCGAGATATGTTTAAAGCACCGCGTTTTTTAAATGATTCTTGGTTACCTGCGGCCATAGTGGGTTTAAACGAGTAATCGAAAAATGAATACAATCTCGTTACTCCATCCGTACCCTGAGCATAAAATTTCTGATTTTGCAAAATGGTCGCTTGGGCATCTTGCATGGTTTGATTGTAGTACGTAGTGTACATAACTTTACCCGTTTGTGCAGCAGGAGCGATTAAATTGGTCAATATTTCTGCTGTATTAACCGAGCCACCACCGTTATATCTTAAATCTACAACCAACTCCGTTATACCATCTGTGGTAAACTTAGTGAAGGCATTATCCAATAAGGTTGCGGCATTTGTAGTAAAGCTATTGAAAACAATATAGCCAACTTTTTTCGCTCCAACGGTGTAGGTATTGGTATAAAGAACTGGGTTAATGGCATAAACACCACGATTAACTGTCACCTCGAATACAGTTTTATCTGTTTTCTCCACGGTTAAGGTAATCGATGGGTTACTCCCAAATATAGCCGCATTCAAAAAATCTACATCGGCTTGAGTAGCTCTAGAAACCGGTGAGCCATTTATTCTCATTATGGTGTAACCTCTTTTTAAATTAGCCGTTGCTGATGGTGAATTTGCATACACATACTTGATGCGAAGCAAATTACTTGAATCGAAGTTTGCCGAAAAGCCATAATCTCCACCTACACCACCCAGCTGACCGGCGACTGATCCGTCATCAATAAAGGAATATTTATCTTTCCCCCCATTGCTGGCTAAGCCTCTGATAGCGCTTACCACTTGTTCACTCGATGAATATTTCCTCGGATTAAACGCATCATAGCTTGGCATGCCTACATTCCAAAAATAGGTTTGCTTTGCGTAAAGATAAATTGAATCACGAGTTAAGAAATCTCGATTGGTGGTTGATGTTTGCAAAGCGTTACTTTCCGTAACCGAAGGACTTGCATCAACGGCTTTCTCACTTTTTTTACAAGATGTTGTAATCCCCAACACAATTAACAAAACGCATAAATAGCGGTTTTGCGAAGTAATTTTTCCAAGCATATTTTATATTATCTGTAGATTTTAGGTGACACAATATACGGTATATTAATTAATTTAGATTGTGCCTCATCAAATTTATTTGCACCAACAACTAACGCATCTTTTGGAGATAAATTATTGTTAAAGAGCAAGTTTTGATAAATTTCTGATTTAGGCTTCTCCAATTCATCTACAAAGAAAACAGTGAGGTATTTTTCAAGTCCATTCCACTCGGTTTGCTTGATTTTGTTGAGCTGCTGGATGGGATTGCCAGCCGTTACAATAAATATCTTTTTTCGATCAACAACCAACTCCTGCATAAACGCCAACATATTTTTAAAAAGCAGGAGTTTTAATGGCAGTCGAGCATTTTGATGAAGTAAATCAAAGTTGTGTTTATAGGAATCGGCCAAATCAAATTGAATGGCTGTCTTTTCAAAAAGCTGCTCCGCCCCATTCGATTCATATTCCAAGCGCATGAAATCGAGAATAGCCTGCGCACTTTTTTGTTCTGAATATTCTATAAACTGCGCAAAAAGATAATACACCTGCAATAAATAATCCTTCTCCGGAAAAAGAACATCATCCAGTTCGAATATTACAACTTGCTTATCTTTAGCGAATTGATGTGCATCCATATTTATATCGTAAAAAGTTTAAAGCCCTCCTTGTTAAAGGCAAATACTCCGTTCAAGTTTTTATAGTCAACTTTAGGAAGATCTGTATTGCTGGTAAAAATACACTCGCCACTAATGAATACAGCAAAATCCGGGAAAGTTGGAGCTTTTTCACCCAGATATTGATCGATAACTTCAGCCTCTGGAAGCACTACCTGTATGCCATATTCTCCAAATAAAACGGATGATTTTGCGATTGCTAAAACCT
The DNA here is from genome assembly GCF_003173595.1 of Pedobacter yonginensis. Classification (GTDB taxonomy): domain Bacteria; phylum Bacteroidota; class Bacteroidia; order Sphingobacteriales; family Sphingobacteriaceae; genus Pedobacter; species Pedobacter yonginense. The sequence continues at coordinate 286,297 of NZ_QGNZ01000001.1, read as the reverse complement.
CAAAGTTATGCAAGGGGATAATGCTATCAATCGCTTCGGTAATGCAGAAATTTAAAAGGATATGCGCAATGCTGTCTTCATTAAGCTTGCCCAAGCTGGCAAATGCATACTTTTCAGTATTGATTACAGGAATTTCTCCGTAATCTGCCAATAAAACAAAGTGATTTGGAAATGCCTTTAAAAGCTTTAGGGCTTTAGCATGATTTCCACCAGTAATAAGTATTTTCAAAATTTGAATATAATAGGTGTGTAATTGTGTTTTACAACGGTTTATCTAAATTGATTAAGCGAACTTTATTAGATGTATATCGTGGAACAAAAGTTATAAACGAAGTAAATCTACCCTTAAACAATCAATCCATCTTTCATTGTCACCACCCGATCGCTGGTTTTAGCCAAGTGTTCGTTGTGCGTAACAATTACAAAAGTTTGCTGAAAATTGTCTCTTAAACTCACAAAAAGTTGGTGTAAAGCTGCCGCATTTTCAGAATCCAAATTTCCTGAAGGTTCATCGGCTAAAATGATAGCAGGATTATTAACTAAAGCCCTGGCAATGGCCACGCGTTGCTGTTCGCCACCCGAAAGTTGGTTGGGTTTATGGTTAACGCGATCTTTTAGTCCAAAAAGATCCAACAACTCTAGCGCCCTTGTTTCAGCTTGTTTTTTAGGGGTTTTAGCGATAAATGCTGGAATACAAACGTTTTCTAAGGCGCTAAATTCAGGCAGTAAATGATGAAATTGAAACACAAAACCAATATTTTGATTTCTAAAATTACTCAACAAATTGCCACTTAATTCACTAATCATAGTCCCCTTCAATTTAACTGTACCTTCGTCTGGCTGATCTAGAGAACCCAAAATATGCAACAAGGTGCTCTTCCCAGCCCCCGATGGGCCAATTATGCTTACAATCTCTCCTTTTTGCACTTCAAAATTTACACCTTTTAAAATGGGCAAATTCCCGTACGACTTTCTTACATCAGTGGCTTTTAGCATGCTCAAATTTAGTAAAAAAATGGAAAGACCGAAGACCAAAGCTTAAAGCTGAAAGACTAAAGACCAAAGCTTAAAGCTGAAAGACCAAAGCTTAAAGCTGAAAGACCAAAGACTAAAGCCGAAAGACCGAAGACCGAAGCTTAATGCCGAAAGACCAAAGCTTAAAGCTGAAAGACCGAAGTTGAAAGACCGAAGACCGAAGCTTAATGCCGAAAGACCAAAGCTTAAAGCTGAAAGACCGAAGTTGAAAGACCGAAGACCGAAGCTTAAAGCCGAAAGACAAAAGCTTAGAGCCGAAAGCCCAAATACAAAGGAACAATACTAAAACCTAAAAGGAAAGCAAAAACAGCGAAAGAAAAACAGACTAAAAGCAGGCTTATCGTAGTAGAAAAAAACTTTAGGAATTTTGTACTTGGCTTTCCCCTTTGGTCTTTCAGCTTTGGTCTTTCCCCTTTAGCCTTTTCACCTTTTCCCTTTGGTCTTTCCCCTTTTAAGCCTTTTCTAAAATAAATTTGGTATTCCAAAAATCTTGTTTAACTTTGAAAAACAAAGCACTTTCAAAATGAGCACTCCAGAAGAACAATTAAATACCTTAAAAGACATTAGGCAAATGATGGATAGATCATCAAGATTTATTTCTCTGAGTGGTTTATCTGGGGTTTTCGCCGGTGTTATCGCCCTAATTGGGGCTTACTTCGCAAACGACGAAATTGATAAGTTTGTAAATAAGCGTGGTTATGGCTATGGTGTTGATGGCGAAATGGATTTGGAGTTTAACCTCATCAAACTTGGCATTTTTGTACTGATTATTGCCTTGGCTGGAGGCGTTTTGTTTACGTATAGAAAAAGTCAGCAAAATAACCTGCCCATTTGGGATAAAACATCCAAGTCATTGTTAATCAATCTATTTATCCCCCTTCTTGCAGGTGGCTTGTTCATCATTGCATTACTGATTAACCATCCAAATACTTATGCAATTATCGCCCCTAGTTGTTTGATTTTTTACGGTTTATCTTTAATCAATGCGAGTAAATACACCTATAGCGATATACGATATTTAGGTTTTTGTGAGGTTTTTTTAGGCCTGGTTTGCATGTTTTACGTTGGCTATGGCTTAATTTTCTGGGCAATTGGTTTTGGGGTACTGCACATTATATACGGTTTGGTAATGTATTTCAAATATGAAAGGGGCAATTAAAAATGAAGAACCCCATCGCAGATTTAAATAAATTATTCGATAGCCGAATCCGCTTGGGCGTAATGTCTATGCTCGTGGTAAACAACGAAATTGGCTTCAACGATTTAAAGCAAATGCTAGAACTTACAGATGGCAATTTAGCTTCGCACTTAAATACCTTGGAACAAGCAGAATTTATAAAAGTACATAAGGGTTTTATCGGAAGAAAAACCAGCACCACCTACTCCATTACCCCTTTAGGCAAGCAAGCATTTAAGGCGCATTTAGATGCACTTGAAAAAATGATCAAAAAACTTTAAACTCTTTTTTTTAACTATTTACTTTGAATTACAAAGCACTTTTAATTATGGAAACACAAAATGATTACCCGCTTTACATCACTAGCTTTGCTAAGAAGCTTTCTCTTTACTCGTTTATAATTGGCATTGTACTAACGCTTCTATTTCTATTAACTAAAGAAGGTTTCTTAATCGGTGTTGGCTTATTATACAGTGGATTGGCTTTTGTTTCTAATACACTCGTATTGTTGATGTTGCTATTAAGCCTCGTCCTACATCGAGATCAAAGGCAAGAGATTTTGCTCACGATATTAATTTCCCTAGCCAATATCCCAGCATTTTGCGCCTGTTTTTATCTGATAACCCTATCTCAATTTTAATAAAATGAAAAATAAATCTAATTTTTTACTCTTAGCTACCCTACTCGGCGGTCTGCTGTTTAACTTCCTCTTCTGGAAAGAAAGATTAGCACTTAACCTTATGATTTACAGCATCTTCTTAATGATGACAACCTTCATTAATCCAGAAGTAATTAATTCTGCGAAGCTAAAAATGTATGGATCTGCACATCTTTTGGCTGCTCTCTTGGTTGTGATCAACAATTCTGATTTAACGCTAGTAAGTTACTATATCAGTTTGCTAGCGTTTATCGGAATCGCACACAACCAGCAAATTAGAACCATTTTTGTTTCCATTTTAGCAGCCCTTTTACAATTGGTAACCGTTCCTTTTAACGCCATAAAAAACTTAACTACGGTTAGAATTGGCAATTTGAGCTTAAAACCCCTTTTTAAGTTGTTGAAATATATCCTCATACCAATCACCATCATCATTATATTTACTAGCTTATATTCGGCGGCAAGTCAGGTATTTGCTCATTACGTAAGCCTCATGCTCACACATGTCGGAAATGCTTTGGCTGAGGTGATCAATTTCTTTTTTAAAGATTTAGACTTCGCCCGCATCATCTATTTTTGCTTTGGCTTGCTCCTAACAAGTGGTTTGTTGATTCCATTTTTTGATAAAAGCCTTCAGAAAGCAGAGCTTAAATGCACCGAACAATTGGTTAGGTTGCGAAAAGGAAAAACAACAACAGCTTGGTTTGAATTTTTAGAAATTTTTACAGGAGGTTTGTTGCATCGAAAACTTGCCTTGAAAACCGAATACATTATCGGCCTAATTTCTTTCATTTCATTAAACCTACTGCTTCTGCTGTTAAACACGATTGACGTTACCACGCTCTGGTTTGGCTACAAACCATCAGGAAACTTTTCTAGCGAACTCCATCAAGGCACTAACAGTTTAATTTTCAGCATCTTGATGGCGATGTTGGTCATTATCTACTTTTTTAGAGGCAACCTAAATTTTTTTAGTAAAAGCAAAACGCTGCGCACATTGGCATTTGCTTGGATGGTCCAAAACTGCATTCTAATTATCTCTGTATTAATTCGCGATGGGTACTACATCGAATTTCACGGCTTAACCCACAAACGCATTGGAGTTTTAGTATTTGCCCTACTTTGCATCATCGGCTTATCTACCGTATATATCAAAGTTGCCAAGCAAAAAACCTTATTCTACCTCTTTCAAACGAATGGTAAAATCTGGTTCATCCTGTTGCTGATGTTCAGCACCGTTAATTGGGATGTTTTCATTGTAAAGTATAACCTAAGTCGAACAGATTCGATTGCTATCGATGCGGATTATCTCATCTCCCTATCCGATAAAACACTCCCGTTCTTAGATAAAAACAGGGCCAAAATCGGGCAATCGACAAACAACAAATCAGAAACCAGAACAGCTACTTATTCAAATCTACAACAAACCCTACTTCAAAAACTCGATGTAAGAATTGATTTTTTTGAAGAACGATATAAAGAAGCAAGCTGGGTATCGTGGAATGTGCAAGATTGGAATACAGCAGAATATTTTGGACTAAATCGCAAATAAAGAGCAGATTATGGAAATAAATAAAATTTTAAAATGGATGTTGATACCTATCGGCACTGGGTTAATGCTCTTTCTCGGTTATTATGTTTATTCAATAATAATCCTATTTGCGATATTTGAGCAAACCTATGATAAACAAGATCTGATTGAAAACTATAGATTAAGAAAAAAATCCATTTATGAAGTAAAGAGATTTGCCAAATCTATTATCCCTAAAGATAAGGTGATTACCATTGAATTCGAAAGTAACTCAGAATTGTTCATTTTTCACATTTCAGACAAGAGCGGAATTACACAAAATTGGAGCGTGGACCTTGATTCAAAAAAAACAAACTCACTTCTAGCCAAATTAGGTTGGACAAAACAAACTATTTACACACTTAAAGAAAAACTTGATGAAGCTGATTGTATATCTATTAAAAATACAGAACCATTTACAATTGGATATCAACGAAGTGGATTGGGCATTTATTTTTACAATATTTTTGATAAACCCATGAGTGAGGATCAAAAAAAGGAATACAACGATGGTTGCACACACATCCTTTACAATGACTTCGTAGCGTTAGAGTACGGGGGTGGTGCTGTTGGACCCCAATGTTTCGGAATCAATGATAAAATAGAGTAAGGATAATCTTTTTTACAAATGACCACTCTCCCCTTGTCCGAACCTTCTATCATTTAGCCAACCCCCAATGCCCTCCGTGTTGGGAATGAGGGGGCAAGCATTTTAACCATTTAATCATTTAAAATACCATGAAAGATAAAGGATTACTAAGCACCACAAAACAAAGAATTGCATTCATTTTGATAGCAACTGCCTTGGTTTTAAGCATACCCTTAATTGCTATGCAGTTTACCGAGGAAGTAAAATGGACACTGTCTGATTTCTGTACCGCTGGCATCTTGTTGTTGAGTACAGGATTTGCGATAGAGCTGATTATTAGAAATATGCAAATCGGTGTTTTGAGAACACTGATGCTGCTCGGAATTTTATTGGCACTATTTCTAATCTGGGCAGAATTGGCGGTTGGCATCTTCTAAAATCCGTTTGTTATGAATGGTTAAAACCATTACAAAGCCCAATTCGAGGATAAGAATCACAGAGAAAATAGTCTCACATGAGTAAAAAATTTTAAGGTGTTGATCAGTTTCTCTCGCAACTTACACCAGATTTTAAGCACCACAATTAAAAAACATTGTGCCTTAGCAAGGCCATATTTCCCGATTAACACAAAAGGTTCATTTTCTCGAAAAAATCGGCAGTAGCTATTTGTTTAAAGGGTTTGAAATTGTAGCTTTGGGCAAATTTTGTAGCAAATGAATATTCACGAATACCAGGGTAAACAAATATTAAAAAGTTTCGGTGTTAACATTCAAGAAGGAATTGTAGCCGATACTCCTGAGCAAGCTGTTGAGGCTGCTAAGCAACTTAAAACTGATTACAACTCTGATTGGGTTGTAATTAAAGCGCAAATTCACGCAGGTGGTCGCGGTAAAGGTGGTGGTGTTAAGTTAGCCAAAAACCTTGATGAAGTTAAACAACGTGCAACCGATATCATTGGCATGCAGTTGGTTACACCTCAAACCGGAGCAGAAGGCAAATTAGTGAGTAAGGTTTTAGTTGCTCAGGATGTTTATTATCCAGGTGCTTCAGAAACCAAAGAATTCTACATTTCAGTATTGTTAGATCGTGCAAAAGGTCGCAACATTATTATGTACAGTACCGAAGGTGGTATGGATATCGAAGAAGTTGCTGAACACACACCACATTTAATTTTCAAAGAAGAAATCGATCCTAAAGTTGGTTTACAAGGTTTTCAGGCCCGCAAAATCGCTTTCCAATTAGGTCTTAGCGGTGTAGCACATAAAGAAATGGTTAAATTTGTTAGCGCTTTATATAAAGCCTATGATGCTACCGATTCTTCAATGTTCGAAATTAACCCTGTGTTAAAAACAAGTGATGATAAAATTATCGCCGTTGATGCAAAAGTTGATTTAGATGAAAATGCTTTGTTCCGCCATGCCGATTACGCGGCCATGCGTGATACAATGGAAGAAGATCCGATGGAAGTTGAAGCAAGCGCAAGTAATTTAAACTTTGTTAACCTTGATGGTAACGTAGGCTGTATGGTTAATGGAGCTGGTTTGGCAATGGCCACAATGGATATCATTAAATTAGCCGGTGGCGAGCCTGCTAACTTCTTAGATGTTGGTGGAACTGCAAACGCTCAAACCGTTAAAGCCGCATTCAACATCATCTTGAAAGATAAAAATGTTAAAGCCATACTGATTAACATTTTTGGTGGTATTGTGCGTTGCGATCGTGTAGCACAAGGTGTTATCGATGCTTACCAGGAAATTGGCGACATTCCAGTTCCAATTATCTGCCGTTTACAAGGTACAAATGCTGTAGAAGCTAAAAAATTAATTGACGAATCTGGTCTTAAGGTTTATTCTGCTATCGCTTTAAAAGAAGCAGCAGATTTAGTAACCAAAGTTTTAGCCGAACAAGAATAATTTTAGGCAACAGCTTAAAAGCAAAATATAACATCAAAACCTTTCAGTGCGAACTGGAAGGTTTTTTTGTTTAAAAACGAATGCTATTACCATTAATTATTAGAAAAGCAGGGTTCAGTGTGCTTCGGTACCTACAGCCCTGCTTTCACTCCAATCTTTTTGTTTAGGCACTGCAAACCGAACCACGTGCGGTTAAACAAAAAGGATTTCCGTTTAATCAGGTTTAGCCAACAAGGGCAAGGTGCATCTTGGCAAGGCGCTAAAAAAGGGAAACTCTGTGTAGCAATTTCAGTTCCCTAGCGATAAGGGACTATTCCGATTTAAATTCGAAAAGATCACCAGGCTGACAATCCAATGCCTTACAAATCGAATCTAATGATTCCAATCGGATTGCCTTGGCCTTGCCCCTCTTCAGTATAGAAAGATTAGACATTGTAATCCCAACACGCTCACTAAGTTCGGTTAACGACATTTTTCTACGGGCAAGCATAACATCTAAGTTTGTAATAATGGGCATAATGCGAAAAGTTTTGATGAAATAATTAAAGCTGAAAAACGAAAAATGAAAAACCAAGTTGAAAATACAAAAGCAGAAAGGCTCGAGCCGAAATAGCATAGTGAGGCGTAAAATCCACACGTTTCAAGGTTAACGCCGTTATCATGCTCACCCTTTAGCTTGTCCGCTTTCAAATCTGGCCGTCTTCCACTCCTCCGCCTTTCCGGTTTCAATTAAAGTAAACGTCATATTACTTCAAGAATTTAAAGACTAAACATAAAAATTTATTTATTATAAATCAAGATATATTTATTGAATTTCAATAAATATATCTTGATAATCAATTAATCAGTCTCAAGCCCTAACAATAGTGACAAAAACTTTATTGGAATGATTTTTGTTGTAAGTAAAACTGTATAATACATGTGCAAACACCTACATTTTCAGTATTTTATCCTTTTAAATTGCTATACAATTTCGTAGCTTTGCACACTCAATAATTTTAAGAGCACAACACGTATAAATGAGACAACTCAAGATAACGCAATCCATTACCAACCGTGAAAGTCAATCGTTAGACAAGTACTTGCACGAAATTGGTAAAGTAGATTTAATAACAGCAGAAGAGGAAGTAATTTTAGCAAGGAAGATTCGTGAGGGTGATCAAGCTGCTTTAGAGCGACTTACCAAAACCAATTTACGTTTCGTTGTTTCAGTTGCAAAGCAATATCAAAATCAAGGTTTAACTTTAGGTGATTTAATTAACGAAGGAAACTTAGGTTTGATTAAGGCTGCAAAGCGTTTTGATGAGACTAAAGGTTTCAAATTTATTTCTTATGCTGTTTGGTGGATTCGTCAATCCATTTTGCAGGCCATCGCAGAACAAAGTCGTATTGTACGTTTACCTTTAAACCAGGTAGGCTCGCTAAGTAAAATTAGCAAGGCTTTCTCTAAATTAGAGCAAGAATATGAACGTGAGCCATCTCCAGAAGAATTAGCAGACATTTTAGAAACCACAGTTGATAAAATCTCTGACACTTTAAGTAACTCTGGCAGACACGTGTCAATGGATGCACCATTTGTTCAAGGTGAAGAAAATACATTGTTAGATGTATTGGAAAATCACGAGCCTAACACCGATAGCTCTTTAATCAACGAGTCATTATCAGAAGAAATTAAACGTTCTTTATCTACCCTTACTGAAAGAGAAAGAGAAATTATCGTTTTATTCTTTGGTTTAGGGTCTAACCACCCACTATCTTTAGAAGAAATTGGCGAGAAATTTAACCTAACCCGCGAGCGTGTTAGGCAGATTAAAGATAAAGCGCTACAACGCTTACGTCATACTTCCAGAAGCAAAATCTTAAAATCTTATTTAGGATAATAAATAAAAACATTTATTTAAAAATAGAAAAGACCAGCAATCGCTGGTCTTTTTTTTGTGGACGACTGACATTCAATCTCCTAATTTGATATTTAATAGATTTTAAAACAACAAGTGCTTTACGGTTAATCCATTATTAATTAATTGTTTAAGCGAATCGATACCTATTCTTAAATGGGTTTCCACATATTTCTCGGTTACGGTGCTATCACTTTCTGCCGTTTTAACGCCTTCAGGTATCATCGGTTGATCGGAAACCAAAAGCAATGCACCAGCTGGAATTTTATTAGCAAAAGCGGTGGTAAAAATGGTTGCCGTTTCCATATCAACTGCCATTGCCCTTAATGTTTTTAAGTACTTTTTAAATTCTTTGTCGTGCTCCCAAACCCTGCGGTTGGTGGTGTAACAGGTTCCAGTCCAGTAATCTCTGCCATGATCTCGTATGGTTGTAGAAATTGCTTTCTGCAAAGCAAATGCTGGCAATGCAGGCACTTCTGCCGGAAGGTAATCATTTGATGTTCCTTCTCCTCTAATGGCGGCAATAGGCAAAATCAAGTCGCCCAAAAGATTTTTCTTTTTCAACCCCCCGCACTTACCCAAGAATAATACAGCCTTCGGTTTAATGGCAGTAAGCAAATCCATCATAGTAGCGGCAAGCGGGCTTCCCATACCAAAGTTGATGATGGTTATACCATTTGCCGTAACGCTTTGCATGGGCTTATCTAAACCCATAATTGGGGCATTGTCATTCCATTCAGAAAACATGCTCACATACTTACTGAAATTGGTTAATAAGATATAATCGCCAAACTGATCTAGGGGCCTGCCAGTATATCGGGGCAACCAATTTTTTACTATATCCTCTTTCGATTTTAAGCCTGATTTGACAGGACTTTCTACTTCTTTTATTTTCTTTGATTTCTCTACAATGCTCTCGTCTTTTTTTACGTCTTTTTCTTCATTCATATTATAATAATTTAGCGCCCAGCAATAATGCACCAGGCGTATTTTACAAAAAAATGGCCTCATTAAAAAAATAACGACTGCCAATTTTACAATTTAAAAAAAATCCCCTCGATTTTCGCGAGGGGATTTGATTTTTTTATGCGGCCTGCAACTTTTTAAAGTCGGCCTTTTCAAATTTTTCCACTGCATAATCCAGATTGATGTGCAATTCCTTCACGTCGGTTTGTGTAGGGATGTCGAACATCGCATCCAACATAATGGCTTCACAAATCGATCTCAATCCCCTTGCGCCAAGTTTATATTCCATTGCTTTATCTACAATGAAATCCAATACATCATCTTCGAATATCAAGTTAACATCTTCGTAAGCAAAAAGCTTTTCGTATTGTTTAATCAACGAATTTTTAGGTGCCGTTAAAATATTCCTCAGCGTTTCTCTATCTAAAGGGTTTAGGTGAGAGAGTACTGGAATACGACCGATTAACTCTGGTATTAAACCGAATGACTTTAAATCCTGAGGTGTGATGTATTTGTACAGGTTTTTTAAATCTAAGATGGTATCGTCCTTTTTAACCTTATACCCAACGGCTTGCGTACGCAAACGATTGGCGATTTTTCGTTCTATTCCATCAAAAGCTCCACCACAAATAAACAAAATGTTGTTTGTGTTTACTGGAATCATTTTTTGATCTGGATGCTTACGTCCTCCCTGAGGTGGAACATTCACTACCGTACCTTCTAAAATTTTAAGTAATGCCTGTTGTACACCTTCTCCTGATACATCACGGGTAATGGATGGGTTGTCACTTTTACGCGCCACCTTATCTACCTCATCAATGTACACAATACCACGTTCTGCGGAAGCTACATCATAATCTGCCGCTTGCAATAAGCGGGTTAAAATGCTTTCTACATCTTCTCCAACGTAGCCAGCTTCTGTTAAAACAGTTGCATCACAAATACAAAACGGCACATGCAAAACTTTAGCAATGGTTTTAGCTAAAAGGGTTTTTCCGGTACCAGTTTCCCCAACCAACATGATGTTAGATTTTTCAATCTCCACCTCGTCTTTGTCGATCTTCTGATTTAAGCGTTTATAGTGATTATAAACGGCTACAGATAAAACTTTCTTTGCATCGTCTTGACCAATAACGTATTGATCCAAATGATTTTTAATTTCAAGAGGTTTCAACAGCGAAATTGCCGATTGAATATTTTTGGTACTTTTTGTTCCCAGTTCTTGCGCTAATAACTGATTGGCCTGTGTTACACATTTATCGCAGATAAATGCATCCATACCCTCAATGAGCATTAGCGTTTCATGCTTGCCAGAATGGCAGAATGAGCAACGGGATTCTTTATTTTGTTTCGCCATCTTTCTTAGAGTTTCTCGATAATACTTCATCAACCATACCAAATCCTTTTGCCTCATCGGCAGTCATCCAGTAATCGCGATCTGAAGCTTTCTCTACCCAGTCGTAAGTTTGACCAGAGTGTTCTGAAATAATATCGTACAATTCTTTTTTCAATTTTAACATCTCTCTTAAGTTGATTTCCATATCAGATGCTACACCTTGCGCACCTCCTGATGGTTGGTGAATCATTACTCTTGAGTGAGGTAACGCGGCACGTTTGCCTTTTGCACCTGCTACTAATAAAACTGCACCCATTGATGCCGCCATACCTGTACAGATGGTAGCCACATCTGGCTGGATGTACTGCATGGTATCATAAATACCTAAACCTGCATATACAGAACCACCTGGAGAGTTGATGTAGATTTGGATGTCTCTATCCGCATCTGTTGACTGTAAGAAAAGCAATTGTGCTTGGATAATATTTGCATTTTGATCGTAAATCGCATCACCCAAAAAGATGATACGATCCATCATTAATCTTGAAAAAACATCCATTTGAGCCACATTTAATTGACGTTCTTCAATAATGTAAGGTGTCATCGATTGTGGCGACAAATTCGCCTGTGCAATAAATTTATCTACATGTAAACCGCCAATACCCTGATGTTTAACGGCAAATTTTCTGAATTCTTGTGAATCTATGTTCATGGTTATGAGTTTGGTGTTTTGTAATGAGCATTTAAAGCCATACAAATACGCGAGTTATTTTAATAATTATTTCTTTAACTTGGTTAATTTCCGTGCCAATTTATCTAAATATTGAAGATAATCATTCAGGCCAATGTAAGAAATATATTTTTTTATTTCTAAAACTACTAAAATATTTGCAATCTCAAATGCTGATCGAATTGCAATATACAGATTATGAGGAGCTTCGTTCAAAAACAGCACAAAAATCGCCGGTACATTTGACTTAGATATGCAAAGAGCAGCCCCGTTGAGCTGCTCTGCAAATCTTTAATTTTACAAACTGACAATCGGTCAGCTATTCCAAATCATGCAAAATCTATGGCTTAAATAACTGCCAAAGTTTAAAAGTAATATATAGGTTAATTACCTGCTTAATCTTTAGTTTTTCGCCAAGTCGATAAACTTATCGTAAGTAATTTCTTTTTGATCTAAAGTAGCAACAGATTTAATTTGCTCGAAAGTTTTTAAAGCTTTAACTTCTTCGAAAACACGGTTTGCATTTTCTTTTTCTTGTAAAAACTGAACAGCATACTGCGCCAATTGATCTTCTGGAAGTGGGCTTGGGCTGTACATTCTAAACTGAGCATCTAATTTTGCTTTAGCAGCCTGAACCACATCTTCGTATTTAATTTCGATTTGATTGTCTTTAATGATTTTGTTTTCGATTAAAGTCCATTTAAGGTTTTTAGCAAAATCATCATATCCCTCTGACAACTCTTCATCTGTTAACTTTTCGTTAGTGGCTTTCAACCAACGACGTAGGAATTCATCTGGTAATTCGAAGTTATATTTAGTTAAAAGTTGCTCATAAATATCATTTGATAATTTACGGTCTGCATCTTGTTTAAACATATTTTCAACTTCTTCAGTAATTTTTGCTCTGAAACCAGCTTCGTCAGTTACAACACCTTCACCAAATAATTTATCAAAAAATTCTTGATTTAAGTCTGCTTCTTCTAAACGGTTAACATTTTTAACCACCAATTTAAAATTAGATTTCAATTCCGCAGCATCTTCTTCTGAAATGTTTAATGCTTTAGCGATAGCGGCATGATCTTCTAAAGCTTTTTGAAGATCGATTACCACTTCGTCGTTCTGTTTTAAACCGATTAAAGTTTTAAGTATTTTTTTATCTTTTACTTGGTCTAAACGAATGGTACCGGTGCTGGTGATGCCTCCTTCGAACACAGAACCATCTGGAGAAAGTTGAGTGAATTCGCCATATAAAACGTCATCTTCGGCAGAAACCTCTGGGTTGCTCATTTTGCCATAACTGCGACGGATATTTTTGATGCGACTTTCTAACGTATCTTCGTCTGCTTTAACCACGTACTCCGTGAACTTATCTTTGGAGGTGATTTCTACTTCGAAAGCGGGTGCCAGGCCTAATTCATAATCAAATTCAAACTCATCTGTGTTATCCCATTTAAATTCTCTTTCATCATCCATTTTAGGTAGTGGCTGACCTAAGATTTCTAATTTTTGTTCGGCAATGTAATTAGATAGCGTATCGTTTAACAAATTGTTAACTTCTTCTACCAAAATGCTTTTGCCATACATTTTTTTAATATGAGCTGCAGGAACCATTCCTTTACGGAAACCAGGCAATTGGGCTTTTTTAGCTTGGTCTTTAATGGCTTTATTTACTTTTTCAGTATAATCAGCAGGTGCGATTTTGATTTTTACAACAGCATTTAAGTTGCCGGTTTTTTCCTGTGTAATATTCATTTTTTTGAGATATGAGTATTGAGATGCGCAATTAAATTATAGAATCGAGACATGATTTAATAGAAAAAGACACATTTCGCTCCAAATTAAAACAGCACATCAATTTTTATATTTAACCAATGTTATTTAAAAAAATAAAACCGTTCCGATTTAAATCGGAACGGCTTCATTTGTAGTGCGGATGAAGGGACTCGAACCCCCACGCCGTGAAGCGCCAGATCCTAAGTCTGGTGCGGCTACCAATTACGCCACATCCGCAATTAGGATTTATTTTGGATTGCAAAGATAGAAATTAGAATCAATTATCAAAAAGTAAAGGAAACAATTTCTGAAATAATTTCGAGTAAAAAAGCTAAGTGGCTAATTTTAAACGAGAAAGATTTTATCTCTGCGATATGAAAATTCAGTTCTACTTCAAGATTACTTCCGAAACCTCGATCAGTTCTGGTCCACCATCTACCGGATAACCGGCAACTTTGGTACCTTTAAGCGTTACTTGCTTATCCAGATAGGTATCTAAAATAACCGAAGAACTTTTTAGCGCATAGGGTTTACCACTAGAACTTATGGTATGCGTTCCGTATTGATAGGTGGAAATGCTTAGCTTTTGAATGCTTCCAGAAAGTGTTATAACATCGCCACCGTCGGTACTGCTTCTCATCATAAAACAACTAGAGAGAACAACTACAAGAAGCATTAATATTGATATTTTTTTCATGTTTATTTGATGGGATGATGGCTTTAATTAACCAATTATACAGTATGAACAAGCAATGGCTAATAAAGTTCTTTCTGAAACTCAAAAAAGTACTGTACCGCTTTAACCAATCGGCTACCATACCAACTAAACATCTCACCATCTACCAACATTACCTTGATGTTTGGCAATGCTGCTCGAATTTCAGTCATGTGCTTCTCGGTAAAGGGATAGGGTTCTGAAGAAAGCAAAATCATTTCGCAATTGGTGTTTTGAAGCTCTTCTAGGTTAATTTCTGGATAACGACTTTGCTGAATTACATTGGTCATTCCATTCATTAATAGTATATCATCTATAAATGTATTTTTACCCGCTGCCATAAAAGGTTTCCGCCAGATTAAATAAGCCACTTTTTTATCGATATGGTGCTGCACTGCTAAGGTTTTTAAATCATTAAAACCCGCAGAAATGAGGTGATTCAAATAAGCGGCTTCGGGTTCGCGATTAACCAATGCGCCAATTTGTGTTATGGTTTGCATGGCATCATCTAAAGTGGCTATGTCACTCATCCATACCGGAAAATATTCAGCCAATTCCTCAATATCGCTTTGCGTGTTTTCCTCTTTATTGCCAATAATTAAATCGGGTTTTAAATCTTTAATTAAATCAATGTTCAGCCTTTTGGTGCCTCCTACTTTGGTGCGTGCGGCAAATTTCTCAATTGGGTGGATGCAAAATTTTGTCAATCCGATAATTTCTTGATCCAACCCTAAATCAAATAGAAGTTCGGTTTGAGACGGTACGATAGAAATAATGCGCTTGGGCGGAAAATCGAAATTGATTGTTCTTCCCATTTGATCGGTAAATGATTTTTGCATGGTACAAAGGTAATTTAACCATCCCTAAAAAGCATGTATGTGGTTACAAATTGTTTGGATTTCTCTTAAGGAACGTGAAACCGACAATCTAAAAAATCACCAAATCATCGCCCTATTTTTTAAGTAAAAGGGACAAAAAACTTGGAAGTTAGTTCAAGTTCCAAAAATCATTTGAATGTTTGTAAACACTTATTTTCAAACAAAAAAGGAGTTGAGCGCTTTTATTTATGTGGATACATCAAATACAAGCATGAAAACAGTTATCATATCGAACAGGCTACCCGTCAAAATCATTGAAGAAAATGATGAATATACGTTTATCCCAAGCGAAGGCGGACTGGCTACCGGATTGGGAGATGTTTATAAAACGGGCAACGCTATATGGGTTGGTTGGCCAGGAATTGAGGTACCTTTAGAGCGACAAGAGGAAGTGAAACAAAAACTAGCGCAACTTAACCTCTACCCAGTTTTTCTTACCCAGAACGAAATTAACTTATATTACGAGGGCTTTTCTAACGAGGTGCTGTGGCCTGTGTTTCATTATCTGGTTACCTACGCCCACTATGAACAAAGTTATTGGGATTGTTATAAATCGGTCAACGAGAAATTCGCAAAAAGTGCCATGCAGGTGCTCAACCACCGGGATAAGATTTGGATTCAAGATTATCAACTGCTGCTTTTACCCGGCATTTTACGGCAAAAATTAATTTCAGCAACGATTGGATTTTTTCAGCACATTCCATTTCCATCTTATGAAATATTTAGATTAATTCCTTGGCGGGAAGAAATTTTGAATGGACTAATTGGTGCCGATTTAATTGGTTTCCATACCTATGATGACGTTCGACATTTTCTGAGCACAGCAACACGTTTATTGCCAATTCATTCCTCATCCAATATATTGAGCAGCAACGAGCGACAAATTGTGGTAGAGGCTTTTCCAATGGGGATTGATTTCGAAAAATTTTCTAACCTTGCCCAAACCCATGAAGTTAAAAAGGAGATGGATTACTTCCGCTCTGGCAAAGATGAGGTTAAGATTATTCTCTCTATAGATCGTTTAGACTACAGCAAAGGCATTTTGGAACGTTTGAAGGCTTTAGAGTTGCTTTTGCAAATGCACCCTGAGTATATTGGCAAGGTGGCGCTGTTTATGATTGTGGTTCCCTCTCGCGATACCGTTCAGCAATACAGCGATTTAAGAGATCAAATCGATCAATTTGTGGGCAATTTAAACGCCCGGTATCGCTCGATGGATTGGATTCCGGTAAATTACTTTTACCGCTCTTTCCCGATTGAAATGCTCTCTGCACTCTATTCATCAGCCGATATTTGCCTGGTTACGCCAATGAGAGATGGAATGAATCTAGTGAGTAAGGAATATGTAGCGAGTCGGAATAATGAAGATGGGGTACTCATTCTAAGTGAAATGGCTGGTGCATCAAAAGAACTAACCGATGCTTTATTGGTAAACCCCAACAACTTAGGCGATATTATGGAGGCCATTGTGGTTGCTTTGCAAATGCCTTTAGAAGAGCAACAACGAAGAATGATTGCCATGCGGGCAATAGTAGAAAAATTTAATGTAAAGCATTGGGTAAATAATTTTATTTTAAGATTAAACGAAGTGAAAGATTCTCAAAAATCATTATTAACAAAACATGCAGTAAATTCAGTTAACGAAATTATTGCCAAAGCCTATTCTACAACGAAAAACAGAGTGTTTTTTCTGGATTACGATGGCACTCTGGTAGATTTTGCAGGAAACATTGATGAAGCCTCGCCAGATGAGGAATTGTATGACTTGATTGAAAATTTAACCATCGACAAGCGCAATAAAGTAATCATTATCAGCGGTAGGAGACATGAAACCCTTGAGGATTGGTTTGGACATTTAAAGGTTGATTTAATTGCAGAACATGGTGCTTGGCAAAAAGCACAGGGTGAAAATTGGAACAGTTTGCCCCTACTTACCGATCAATGGAAACAGGAAATTAAATCTCAATTGGAAACCTATACTGATAGAACTCCGGGTTCCTTTATTGAAGAAAAAAGTTATTCGCTGGTATGGCACTACCGCAAGGCAGAGGATGGATTGGGTGAATTAAGGGCTAACGAAATTGTGAGTCATATGAGGATTTTGGCTGCCGACAAAGGCTTGCAGCTAATGCCCGGTAATAAAGTTATTGAGTTTAAGAACATGGAAGTAAATAAAGGTAAAGCCGCCTTAAATTGGCTACACAACAAAAACCCCGACTTTATTTTAGCACTTGGCGATGACCATACCGATGAAGATATTTTTAAAGCGCTACCTAACGATGCTTTTACAATTAAAGTGGGTAATAATCTATCAGAAGCGAAGTATTATCTTAATGATTTTAAGGAGGTTAGGCAGTTACTTTGGTCTATCGTGAAAGAGGAGTTTATAGAACGGACTTAATTTATCAGTGCGGAAGGCAAGAATAGCATTAATGGAGCTCATAGGTTTTGCCAATCGTCTCATACTTAATGAGGAAACATTCCTCCCCCTTAGCTGGTAAACTCAACAAAAAAGTAAACGCGGTGCAACAAATGTGGAGACTATACCATTCAGTCTCCGGCCCACCGAATGTAACCATAAGGCATGGTTAGTGATGAGACACCAACCATGCCTCAAATTTATAAAAATATTGGCCTATCGAGTTTAATAGCAATGCGATAAGCGGCATTCATTAAACCAACATGACTGTAGGCTTGTGGGAAATTACCCCACTGACTGCCAGATTTTGCATCAACATCTTCGCTAAATAACAGTAAATGGTTACAATATTTTATAATGTTCTCAAATTCTGCAATGGCTTCATCATTTCGTCCAACGCATGCCAATGCCTCAACATACCAAAAAGCGCAGATTAGAAAGGTAGTTTTAGGTTTACCAAAATCATCCTCGTGTATGTATCTGTAAAATAAGCCATCTTCGGTTTTCAATTCTTTCTCTAAAGCTATTAAATGATCTTTAGCCCGATCTGATGCAGGATCTAGATAGTTCATCATAATCAACTGTAATGTGCTGGCATCCAAATGCGAGCTTCCAACGGCATTAGTATAAACCTTCCTTTCAGGATCATAACAAGCCTCGATGTGTGCCGCAGCCTTATCAATTAAAATTTGAGCACGCCTTTCAAAATCTGCATTTCCAATAGTTTTGGCCATTTTGAGGGCCGCATTTGCACCCGCCCATTGAAATAAATTACTGTAACAATGCACGTTGGCAATATTTCTGAATTCCCAGATACCAGCATCCTTTTCATCAATGGTTCTTTCTATTTTAGAAAGCACACCCTCAATCCATTTAACTGAATCACTTCTTTCCGAAAACACAAAACGATGATCGGTGTATAAAGGCAGCATGGAAATTAAAACCTGACCATAAATATCGTTCTGGATATGCTCATATGCTTGGTTTCCAATCCGAATTGGCTGTTCTCCCTCATAGCCCTCAAGATGATCTAGCGTAGTTTCCGTAATTTTCCTTTCGCCTGTTATGCTGTAAAGCGGTTGGTATCGATCATCTTCGGCATGAGAAATATCAGATAAATAACTGAAATATTTCTCCATCTCTTCAAAATGACCGATGTGGTTTAATGAGGTTAAAACATAATATGAATCGCGTAACCAACAGTACCGATAATCCCAATTGCGTGTACTTCCAGGAAATTCGGGTAAGCTTGTGGTGCTGGCCGCGATAATTGCGCCGGTATCTTCATACTGGTGAATTTTTAAAACAAGCGCCGAGCGAATGACAAGAGGCTGATAAAAACCTGCTATAGACGAGTGTTTAATCCAAAGGCGCCAATAAGAGATGGTTTCCCGTAAAAAATTTTCTGCGGTGCTTACAATTGGGGCTTCCAGATTGTAGCCATAAGTAAGTATCAGATATTTTGGTTCATTTAATACAAAAGCAGTTTCATCAATGATGTAACTTAAAGAAACATTGGTACTTAATCTGGTGTTTTCATCGCAACCCATATAATCGATGTGGTTGCTGCCTCGGGTGGCTTTCATTTTCCCTTGTCCGTAATCGCACACTGGGTCGCATTTAACCGTGATTCTTGGATTTCCTTCCAGCGGTTCAATTTTTCTAATGAGCATTAAAGGTTTGAAGTAACGCTCGTAAAGATGGAATCTTGGGGCGAAGTCGGTTATCCGATAGGTACCATCTCCAGCGGTAATTTCCGTCCTTAATACATTTGTATTTTCGATATAGTATTGCGTGGAAGTGTATTCACCTTGAGGTAAAATCGAAAACTCTCCGCCTTTCTTTTTATCCAACAGGCTTCCAAAAATAAAAGGACTATCAAATCGTGGCCAGCAAAGCCAAGATATGTCTGTATTTTTGTTTACATGCGCAATAAATGCACAGTTTCCTATAATTCCGGTTTGATAAAGGTGTTGATCTGCCATGAGCAATTTTTAAGTTTATTATTTTACGTGAGTTCGGGATAACAAAAATTTCTTTTAGAACTGGCTGATACCCTGAAATAAATTCAAGGCAACGAACCCTACAACCATCTTTCAAAATCTACTCATTACACTGGATTAATTTCAGCATCGTAATGGATATTGATCGCTTTGGTCTCGCTCCTTTTGGCATAAACCGAACTCAGGTTATTTAACAAACCGATGCTGAAAATGTTGGAAAAAATGCATATTAATATCTTGCCCCGAAAAACTTGCATTGCGTACGGTTTGAGTACCATACAAACCTTCAATTAAATAAGCCTGATTGAAATGGAAAGCCCGCAGCGTAGCGAGGACTTGTAATGAAAAGCAGGACTAAAGTTGCCAAGTATTACAAACGTTCACTTTCAAATTTAAAAATGAGGCGTTTAGAAAAGGCATGTATAGGTTTCGAAATATAATGATAATAAAAAGCCAGCTTAGAAAGATCTAAACTGGCTATGTTTTTAGTACTTAAAAGGATTTAAATCACTGTTCCGCTTGGCAAAACAGCACCTTTTTTAATAACTACAATACCGTCTTTTACGGCGTAAAGTTCGAAATCGCCATCTTCTAAATGCGGACCACCGTTAATTTTAACATCATTGCCGATGCTACAATTTTTATCGATAATGGCATTGTTGATGTAGCAACGATCTCCAATACCAATTAATGAATGGCCTGCATCGGTTTCCGTTTGAATTTCTTCTAACGTTTGGTATCGATCGCTACCCATGATGTAAGCGTTGGTGATTACGGTTTCTTTACCAATTCTAGAACGGATACCCAATACGGCATGTTCTACCCTACTGGCTTGGATGATACAGCCTTCGGCGATAATGGTTTTTTCTAACGTAGTTCCCGAAATCTTAGATGGAGGAAGCATCCGCGCTCTAGTAAATATCGTATGATTGCTATCAAACATATTGAATTTCGGCAACTCATCTGTTAAGCCTAAGTTGGCCTCAAAGAATGATGAAATGTTACCAATATCTGTCCAATAGCCTTCGTATTGATAGCTTAAAACTCTACTTTGAGTAATTGCTCTTGGTAGAATTTCCTTACCAAAATCTTTTTCCTCTTCGTTTTCGTTTAGGATGTTGATTAAATAATCTCTATTGAAAACATAGATACCCATTGAGGCTAGGAAATTACGACCTTCGCTTTGCATTTCTTCTCCCGTATCCGAAACCCATTCTTCTAAACCTGTTTTTGGTTTCTCTATGAATGAGGTAATCATATTTTCATCATCAGCCTTTAAAATTCCAAAATCGGTAGCATCTTTTGCGGTTACCGGAATGGTGGCGATGGTAATTTCGGCGTTGGCTTCAATATGTTTCTCAATCATGTCTTTAAAATCCATCTGGTAAAGTTGATCTCCAGAAAGAATTAGGATATAATCGAATTCGTGCGAAACGATGTGGTGCATACACTGCCTCACGGCATCTGCCGTTCCTTGAAACCAGCCAGAATTTTGCACCGTTTGTTCTGCGGCCAAAATATCTACAAAAGCGGTACTGAAGTGGCTAAAGTGGTAGGTATTTTTGATGTGCTTATTTAGAGATGCTGAGTTGAACTGCGTTAATACAAACATCCTATGTATGCCAGAATTTAGGCAATTGGAAATGGGAATATCTACGAGGCGATATTTACCTGCAATTGGTACAGCAGGTTTAGATCGTGTTTGCGTTAATGGCGATAATCTAGAGCCTTGGCCACCGCCGAGGATGACACCTAAAACTTTGTCGGTCATACGTTTAAGCTTATTTTAATATTTGGTATAATTCTGTATAATTTAGCGCTGCCCTATCCCAAGAGTGGTCTATTTTCATCATGGTTTTGCGCACCGCTTTAAATTTCTTTTTATCGTTGTATAGTTCTATCGATCTGTTTATGGCGTGGGTAACATCCCAAATACTGGTTTGATCGTGGCAAACGCCAAAACCTCCATCGCCGATATCCACTACGGTATCTTTTAAACCTCCAATTCTACGTACAATTGGCACGGTTCCGTACCTAAGTGCATATAGTTGGTTTAAGCCGCAAGGTTCCACCCTCGATGGCATTAAAAGAAAATCTGCACCAGCATACATTTCATGCGAAACCTGTTCATTGTACCCAATGTAAACATTATATTTTCCGCCGAAAATATCTTTAAGCTGATTTAACCTTCCTTCAACCCAATTATCGCCAGAACCTAAAACCAGTACATTTATATGATCGCCGTGTTGCTGTAATGCGGTGTAAAAAATATCAGGTAATAAATCTGCGCCCTTTTCATCAACCAATCTGCCAATAAAAGTAAACAGTGGTTTAGATGGATCTAATTGAAAAACATTACAGAGGGCTGTTTTGTTTGCTAATTTCCCAGCTTCTACTGTTTTAATATTGTAACTTTTTCCAAGCATGGGATCGGTTTCCGGATTCCAAACTTCGGTATCTATCCCGTTTAAAATGCCAACGCATTTGTGCCTTTCTTGTCGCAATAAGCTTTCTAAACCACGGGCATTATTCATCATCTCTTCCAAATAACTTGGCGAAACAGTGGTTACTCGCCAAGCACATTTTATAGCTGATGCTAAAGGATTTATATCCTTATCCCATTCTAGCAAGCCAGATTTCCACAAATCGAAGGCAGGTAAGTAGTATAATTTATCCCAGCCAAACTGGCCCTGGTATTGTGCATTATGAATGGTTAACACCGTAGGAACGCCACTTATAGCAGCGTATTTTACAGAATTGGTAACCATAAACGGAATTAATCCGGTGTGGTGGTCGTGGCAATGAATTACATCAGGGCGATGCTCCCACTGTACAATCCAATCCAATACTGCAATTTGAAAAGCGATAAATCGTTCCGTGTCGTCTCCATATCCATAAACATTAGGTCTGTCTGTTAAACCTTGGATATGAACCACATACAAGTCAAAACCGAGCTTATTTGTTTTTTCCTTTAAAACGCGAAATTGGTAATGATTGTTGCCATAATTTGCCCATGCATCGTAAGTTACCTCAAAATCGTTTTCGCGGATAAATTTGGTATCATAAGCAGGAACAACCACCTTGGCAATGTGGCCTAATTTATTTTGATATTTTGGTAAGGCCCCTACTACATCGGCTAAACCGCCAACTTTTGCAACAGGGTAACACTCGGCACTAACATGTATAATTTCCATCAAATATTTGGTGTAGATAACCCCGTCAAGTTACTAATTGTTTTGTTGTTTGCAAATAATGGAAAAATTATTTTTGAAGGGCTTTTGAGTGTATTGAATTGGATCGTTTTGTTTGGTGTAGAGGTAATCATGAAAACCGTTGAATTTGTGAAGGATCAAAATTTTTGAGGGAGTGAATGTTCAGCAATAATGGTTTATCTACCTTAAAACATAAATCTATGAACTTGTGTAGAATCAAATTTCTTTTGAGTTGGGAAGTGAACGTTCAGCATTTCTTGGCTTCTGCTGCCCTGCTTTTCATTACAAGCCTTGCTGCGCGGCGGGCTTTCCATTGCAATCAGGCTTAATAACAATGGTTTATGCTCGGGGTTTATCTACCCTAAAACAGAAATCGATGAATCTGTGAAGAATCAAATTGCTTTTGAGTTGGGAAGTGAACGTTCAGCATTTCTTGGCCTATACAGCCCTGCTTTTCATTACAAGCCTTGCTGCGCGGCGGGCTTTTCATTGCAATCAGGCTTAATAACAATGGCTTATGCTCGGGGTTTATCTACCCTAAAACAGAAATCGATTAATCTGTGAAGAATCAAATTTCCTTTGAGTTGGGAAGTGAATGTTCAGCAATAATGGCTTATCTACCCTAAATCATAAATCTATGAACTTGTGTAGAATCAAATTGCTTTTGACTTGGGAAGTGAACGTTCAGCATTTCTTGGCCTATGCAGCCCTGCTTTTCATTACAAGCCTTGCTGCGCGGCGGGCTTTTCATTGCAATCGGGCGGAGAAATATATGTCTGTCAAGAAAAAAACCGCCAACGTTAGTCAGCGGTTTTAACAACAAAACAAATATATGTGGTTTAGATTAGATAAATTTTAAGTTTAGTATTCGTTGGCAATAACTTCATAGAAATCTCTGATGGGTTGAAACTGTGGATGCAAGGATACCACATCTCCAAAAACCAATAAAGCTGGGGCAGTAATCTTTTTATCTGAAACAATTTCTGCAATCGTATCTACAATGCCTACAGCAATTTTCTCATCTGTTGATGAACCGTTTTGGATGACCGCCACAGGAAGTAAACCCTTGTTTTCTCCCTGAAAAATTGCAGCAATCTCTTTTACCTTGGCAATTCCGTTTAAAACTACTATTGTAGCCTTAGTTTTCGCCGCAATGTATAAATCTTCCGAAATTTCTCCTGTTGAATTTGTACCCGTTACCGCCCAAAAGCTTTCGCTTAAATCTTTGTAAATCATCGGGATTTTCTGCAAACTTGGTGCGCCTGTAGCACTTGAAATACCAGGAATAATTTCTGTTGGAATGCTGTATGATTCTGCCGCATCTATTTCTTCATAGCCTTTGGCAAAGAAAAAAGGATCGCCACTTTTTAATCTCACAACATGGCCATAGTTTAAAGCATAATCTACGATAAGCTTATTTACAGCTTCTTGCGAGAAATCTTCATCATCAGTTCGTTTACCGACATATACTTTCGGTATCCCATCTGGCGCATGACACAATAAAGCTTCGTTCACATTTGCATCATACAAAACAACATCAGCTGTTTTTAATGCCTTAACACCTTTTAAACTAAACAAATCAGGATCCCCAGGACCTGCTCCTATTAGTGTAATTCTTGGTTCAATGTTCGCTTTTTCTACTTTATTTAAAATCATGACAGAAAATATTGGCTCGTTATAATTTTTATTAATTATACAAATATATAAAGTCTATAGATATTGTAGTAATTTATTTTAAAATAATTTATTCAGAACTCTAAAGGGCAAAGCTCGTTTTATAACAATTGCTGAGTTTGGTGGTTATTTCGTTTCGTGAAAACACGAACCGAGGCAATAAAATAAATTTAATTGGTTTAAGATGCTGAAACAAGTTCAGCACGAGCCATGGTTAAATTAGATATGCAGGATAGACGATTGATTACTCCACTGCTGCTCTGAACATTAGTGCTCCTACCGTTAAATTTGTACGACTATCAATCAGAATAGCAGAACCATTTGCCCGATTATCATCATATAAATCAAAGGCGAGTGCATCAGCAGTTTTAATAATTACACGTCCAATATCGTTTAATCTGAATTCATCCGCCTGATGCTTTTCTAGTGTGTTGATATCAACTTTGTGCAAAATCTCGCTGATTTTACATTTCGTGGTTTTACTATTGTGCTGAATGACATACATAATCGATGTATCCAAAGCTCGAGCGTCCATCCAACATAGATCTGCTTCAATTAATTTTGATTCTTGCGGTAAAGCACTTGCATTTACAATGGTATCTCCCCTGCTAATATCTACATCATCTTTTAAATGGATAATTACAGATTGGCCCGCGTGTGCTGCCTCTGGCGCTTGCTCAAAAAATTCAATTTTTTCTATTGTTGAGCTGGCTCCAGATGGCAATATGGTTACTTTATCGTTTAGCTTAAATGTTCCACTTAAAACCCTACCTGCATAACCACGATAATCGTGCAAAGCTTCTGTTTGAGGACGAATTACCCACTGCACAGGCATACGGGCCAATTGAGATTGGTCTAAATTATCGGTATCTACTTTTTCTAAAAAGTGTAATAAGCTTTCCCCCTCGTACCAATTCATACGGGCTGATCTTTGTACAATGTTATCGCCTTTTAATGCACTAACAGGAATGTAGGTTACATCCTTAAGTTTAAGTTGCTGTGCCAGTGTTTTGTACCGATCAATAATGTTGGTATAAACCGACTCACTGTAATCAACCATATCCATCTTGTTGATACACACCACAACGTGCTTAATACCCAATAGCGAAACTAAATAAGAATGACGAATGGTTTGCTCAACCACGCCGTTTCTAGCGTCAACCAAAATGATTGCCAAATTTGCAGTTGAAGCGCCAGTTACCATATTCCTGGTGTATTGAATGTGCCCCGGAGTA
This sequence comes from Pedobacter yonginensis, assembly GCF_003173595.1. Lineage (GTDB taxonomy): Bacteria > Bacteroidota > Bacteroidia > Sphingobacteriales > Sphingobacteriaceae > Pedobacter > Pedobacter yonginense. The sequence continues at coordinate 260,516 of NZ_QGNZ01000001.1, read as the reverse complement.
TCTGCAATAATGAATTTACGTTTTTCGGTTTGAAAATATTTATAAGCCACATCAATGGTGATGCCCTGTTCGCGTTCAGCTCTGAGTCCATCGGTTAAAATGGCTAAATCAATGGTACCATCATCATTTTTGCGATTTGAGCTTTGTAAAGCTTCCAATTGATCGGCCAAAATAGAATCCGTATCGTATAATAAGCGACCTATGAGGGTACTTTTACCATCATCTACACTGCCTGCTGTAAAAAATTTTAATATGTTCATGTTTTGTTGTGTTTGTTAGAAAGATGTGAGACGGGAGATGTGAGATGTGAGATAGGAGACATCAGACATGCGAAACAAAAGGCCTCAAATCTCAATGCTCAAGTCTATCGGCTGAAGCAAGGTTCTCAAATCTCAAATCTCAATACTCGAATCTCTAAAAATACCCTCCCTTTTTTCTATCCTCCATTGCAGCTTCTGAAACTTTATCGTCCATACGTGCGCCACGTTCTGAAATTTTCGAAGCACTAATCTCCGCAATAATGTCATCGATTAGGGTAGCCTCAGATTCTACCGCAGCTGTACAAGACATGTCGCCAACGGTACGGAACCGAACCTGTTTGTTAATTACAATGTCGTCATCATCCATATTTAAAAACGGAGAGGCGGCCATTAATTGCCCATTTCGCGTAATGCAATCTCTTTGGTGTGAGAAATAAATGCTTGGCAGTTCAATTTTTTCTCTGCGGATATAGTTCCAAACATCTAATTCTGTCCAGTTGCTGATTGGAAAAACCCGAACGTTTTCGCCTGTATGGATTTTACCGTTGTAAATGTTCCATAATTCTGGGCGTTGGCGTTTTGGGTCCCATTGTCCAAATTCATCACGAACCGAAAAAATACGCTCTTTAGCTCTCGCTTTCTCTTCATCCCGCCTCGCACCACCAATACAGGCATCAAATTCGTACTTTGTAATGGTATCTAAAAGGGTAACGGTTTGTAAGGCATTTCTGCTGGCATTTTTTCCGGTTTGTTCTACCACTTTTCCTTCATCAATCGATTGTTGAACAGAACCTACAATGAGCTTTTCGCCAATTCTTTCAATCATTTGGTCGCGATAATCGATTGTTTCCTGAAAATTATGACCTGTATCAATATGCACCAATGGGAATGGAAATTTACCCGGTCGGAATGCCTTCTCGGCCAATCGAACCAAGGTAATCGAATCTTTCCCTCCAGAAAATAATAGAGCTGGCTTCTCAAATTGCCCTGCAACCTCACGTAAAATGTGAATGGCTTCGGCCTCTAACTCATCTAGATAATCAAAATTATATGTACTCATGTATTCAGTTTTGATGAATTGAATGTTGACGGAATGTACACCTTCAAATGTTCAATTTTATTTTGTTGTTGTTGTATTTTGTCTTAAAAAGGCTTTTCATCTTATCAAAAGCACCTCTTTTGTTATGCTTAAGTATTGCTGCTTTGCTCTGTGGCATGCAAACCGCATTCTTTCTTACTCTGATCTTCCCACCACCATCTACCTGCTCTAAAATCTTCACCAGGCTGTACCGCTCTTGTACATGGTGCACAGCCAATACTAGGAAATCCTTTATCGTGTAAAGTATTGTAAACGATGTTGTTATCACTTATGTAGCTTTTTACATCGTCTAAAGTCCAATCGAAAATTGGATGGAATTTAATCAATTGATTGCCTTCATCCCATTCTAAATCATTCATATCCTCTCGGTTGGCACTTTGGTCGGCTCTGATTCCTGTAATCCAAATTGCATTTCCTTGTAGTGCTCGCTTCAAGGGTTCAATTTTGCGGATGTAGCAACATTCTTTTCTATTTTCTACCGATTCGTAAAAACTATTCGGACCTTTCGTATTCACCATATCCTGTAACAAATCGTTTTTTGGATAGTATGCGTAAACCGGTTGCTTATACACTTCTAAAGTGCGGTTCCATACATAATAGGTTTCTGGAAACAAGCGTCCGGTTTCTAAAGTAAAAACCTTGATTGGAATTTGATTGGAAAAAATTAAATGCGTTACCGCCTGATCTTCCCAACCAAAACTGGTTGAAAAAATGATTTTTCCTGCATATTCATTAGCCAAAAACTTCAACCGATCTACCGTTGATAAACCTGCCAATTGTTGCTTAATCTGCGATAAATCTTTCATTTCTTAAATCAGTTTTAAAATAAATACAATCACACTGCGTAAACTTACTGCAATTACAATAATTCCAACCGCTACCATGATACTTTTTGCCGAAATTTTATTGGATACCCGAGCGGCAATGGGCGCTGCCAATGCACTTCCAATAATTAAGCCAACAACGGCTTCCCAATGCTTGCCACCCAGCATGGTGAAAAAGGTAAGTGAGCTTAAGGTTGCAATAAAGAAGCGGCTGATTTTCACTGTTCCTAGTGAGAATAATGGATGTCGCCCCCCCGCTATTAAGCTAGATAAAACGATGGATCCCCATCCCCCACCAAAGGCGGCATCAATAAAACCACCAAAAAAACCGAGTAAACCAATTTTCTTAATTTTATCGCTCGCCTTTTTTCTTTTGATGTTGAAAGCCTTCATCAAAATTACGCCACCCAAAAACAAGGTATAAACCGCAACAACAGGCTTAACATACGAACTGTAATGCTCCAAAGAGGATAGAATATATGCACCCAATACAGCACCGATTATGGCCGGAAGGATCAAAATTTTAAACAGTTTCCAATTTACGTTGCCCATGCGGTAATGCATCCAACCCGCTATACCATTGCTCAGTACCTCCGAAATATGAATGGCCATACTCGCTGAAGCTGGGGGCAAACCCATTGCCAATGAAAAAGATGCGGTGGTTACTCCATATGACATGCCAATGGCGCCATCGATCAGGGCAAATGCAAATCCTGCACCTAAAAACCAATAAAATAACGGATCAATGTTGATTAAAAATGTCTGAAACGCGGGTTCAGTATTCCACAAAGAAAAACCAATTGCGCCGATAAGCAACACTGCGGCAATCCAAATTAACCACTTGATATTTTGTTCAGCAAAACTTTTCTTTGGGTTAATTAGGCTTTGAGTAACCTTATTTAGTTTTTTAACTTTTGAAGAAAAATCGCCATTAAGGGTTTGACGAAGGGCACTCATATTTTGGAGTGTTTCATCAAGTTCAGCTGGAATTCCTTCGTTCAAAATTTGCTTCAATCGCTTTGCGATGGTTGGCGATTTGCCATTGGTAGATATTGCGATTTTTAAATCTCCCTTTTGAACGATAGAGCCTAAATAAAAATCACATAGATCTGGCTTATCAGCAACGTTTATGAGCAATCCACGTTCATGCGTTACCGCCCTGATTTCCTCATTTAAAATTACATTATTGGTAGCCGCGAAAACAATGTCAATATCGTTCAGGTCGCTTACATCGAAGCTTTTTTGTTTGATGTTAATCAGTGGATGATTTGCTACGAGTGCGTAAACCTCTGGCGAGATGATTTCTGCTACAATGGTAATTTTGGCATGCTTGCTATTGTTTACAATCGCGGTGAGCTTTTCTAAGCCAATATTTCCTGCTCCAATTAATAATGTACGGAGCTTATTCAGTTTTATAAAAACCGGAAAAAGCTGATTACCATTCTCTTCATCAGAAAATGTATCCGCATTATTTGTTGGCTTAGGAGATAGATGCATACTGTTTTACTAAAGTTTTGAATGATGGGTGTAGGGAAACAACCTCCCCAAATATTAACAAAGCTGGTGCTTTAATATGCTCTTGTGCGGTTAAAATTTCAATGGTTTCTACAACCCCAATAACCATCTTCTCATCATCGGCAGAGCCATTTTGCACCACCGCCGTAGGCAAACTGCCCTTACCAGCTGCTTTAAAAATCTCTACAATTTTAGCTAGCTTTTTTAAGCCCATTAAAACAACAACTGTTGCGTTTGATTGTGCTGCTTGATAAATATCGTTTGATACATCGCCTGATGTGGTTGTACCTGTAATTACCCAAAAACTTTCACTCATTCCGCGGTGGGTTACTGGAATTTGTTGTAACCCCGGTACACCGATTGAACTGGAAATGCCCGGAATTACACTTACTGGAATGCTATAAGATGCCGCATAGTCCAACTCCTCATAACCTCTGCCAAATACAAACGGATCACCTCCTTTTAAGCGCACCACATGGCCATAGTTTAAGGCATAATCAATCATCAGTTTATTGATGGTATCTTGAGGATATGAGTGCTCTCCAGAACGTTTTCCTACATAAACCTTGATTGATGCGGTTGGTGCATGTTCTAACAAAGCTTCGTTTGTTAATGCATCATACAACACCACATCCGCAGTTTGTAACGCTTTCACCCCTTTCAAGGTGAGCAAATCTGGATCGCCCGGACCGGCACCTAAAAGGGTAATTTTTGGTTCTTTATTTTGGTTAATCATAATTTATGTTCAGGTAAGAAAGATGGGTTGAGTTACTGCGTGAATTTTTGAATGAGTGAATGAATGAATTTCGAATGATTGAATTTCGAATGATTGAATTTTGAATGATTGAATTTTGAATGATGGAATTTTGAATGATGGAATGTTTCTGTACCCATTCGGTTTTTTCATCTATGCTGCTCTATTTCAATTTTGTTTATCAATACCTTTATCTTTCTTTAATTTTCAATGCATTATTTTATAAGTGCTCTTTTCTCTTTAATCTGGTTCAAAAATGCTTCAGCCTCTTTATAATATTTCTGTGCAAATTCTTCTGTTGGCTCGTTTTTGTTGATTTGCATAACCAGATCAGAAAAATTGGTAGGCAAATGAAACTCCGCAGTTTCTACGTAGTGATTGTCAAATTCTCTAATTACGCCAACCTGTGTGCTACTGTTTACATTTTTATCCAAAAGCAAGGCTTTTGCCGCGCTTACAAAAGTGCTGTAGGTGTGGTAAATGGCATCAGCATAGGCTTTCTTTTCCAAGTTTTGTGTTGCCCATCCAAATTTCTCATCAGATTCTAATAACAGTGTTGCAACCAAATCAATCACCACGCCTGCACATTCTCCCACCCCAATGGCAGTGGCAAATTGCTCTACATGGCCCCAATCCACAAATTCTTCTTCCTGTAAATTGCTTAAATCGGCCAAGGGTTTTAGGAGTTGATAAAAATGATCTTTTCCCTTTCTATCATAATATTGATGGAAGGTTTCATCCTCTAAATTATTGGCTTTAAAATCGTTTAAAATGTAGTGCAAAACACTGGTCGCTCTTTTCGATGGAACTTTGATTACGCGTTCGGCAACTCTTCCAACCCCATTGCCAACTGTTCCGCCACCAAGCATAACTTGTACGGCGGGAACAACCTTCCCATCGGCTTTAACTGAACTGCCATGGAAACCAATTTCTGCCAAACCATGCTGTCCGCAGGAGTTCATGCAACCGCTAATTTTTATCTTAATGTTTTTCTCATAAATAAATTCAGGGAAATCGGTATAAACCACATCTTCAAGCACTTCCGCCAAAGTCATAGAGTTGGAGATCCCCAAATTACAGGTGTCGGTTCCAGGGCAAGTGGTAATGTCGGCTAAGCTATCAAATCCAGCAGTTGTAAAACCTATTTTATTAAGGGCCGAATAAAGTGATGGTAAAGCTTCTTTGCGAACAAATTTCAGCAACAAACCCTGATTTTGTGTGATTCTAATTTCATCTGCAACATAAAGCCTGATGGCATCAACAAAAGCACGAGCCTTATCGGTTTTAATATCGCCAACTTGAACTTTTACGTAAACGCCATAAAATCCTGCTTGTTTCTGTTCAACCACATTTGTAGCCAACCAATGTTTGTAATGAGTTTCGTTTAAAATTTCAACAGTTGGATAACTTTGTTCGAGCGGCAATATTGGTTGTGAAACAGCAGTCGTATCAATTTTGAAAGTTTTAACCTTATTGGCAATGCGCTCTTCGGCAACCAAGCGCAATACCTCCTCCAAACCGAGTTTTTGAACCAGATATTTTAAACGTGCTTTATTTCTATTGCTCCGCTCACCGTAGCGATCGAACACCCGAAGCACTGATTCGGTAAAGGGAATAAGTTGATCTTCTGGTAAAAACTCATGTACGGCATTGGCTAAAAATGGTTGTGCACCTAAGCCACCTGCAAATAAAACTTTAAAGCCTCTTTCGCCATTTTCGTTTATTTTTGGGATAAATCCTAAATCGTGAATGTAACTAAAGGCGGTATCCCGATCGCTCGAGGAAAAAGAGATTTTAATCTTCCTGCCCATTTCCTGGCAAATTGGGTTACGCAGAAAATATTTAAAAACGGCATGCGCATAAGGCGATACATCGAAAGGTTCTTCTGCATCAATACCCGCGTTTGGCGAGGCCGTTACGTTACGAACGGTATTTCCGCAAGCTTCGCGAAGGGTAATGTCATCTTGCTCCAGCTTTGCCCAAAGTTCTGGCGTTCTATCCAAACTCACATAATGCAATTGAATGTCTTGACGGGTGGTTAAGTGAAGGTTTCCACTTCCATACTCATCGGCAATATCCGCAATACGCAATAATTGTTTAAAGGTTACTTTTCCAAAGGGCAACTTAATGCGGATCATTTGCACGCCGGGCTGTCTTTGTCCGTAAACACCACGGGCCAAACGTAAACTTCTAAATTTCTCATCGTGGATGGTTCCATCACGAAAAGCTTTAATTTTATGCTCTAAATCAATAATGTCTTGCTCTACAATATTGTTTTCGAGTTCTGTTCTGAAACTTTGCATATATGTTGTTAGCTTATTCAAAAAATGCTTCTCTTGTACGGAGAAGCATCCAATATTCTATACTTATAAATTATTCAAATACTCCCTACTTATGTATTGCACAACAACACATCAAAGAATAGCGAAATCGAATCTGTATAAAATTGAAGTTCATCTGCCAAATATATAAAGTATATAGGAATAGTCGTAATTTTTAGAAAAAAAGTTTGATAAATGACTTTTATCGCTATTTTTATTTATACGAATCGACTAACGAAAGATAGTTACCTAGCCACTGAGGTTGGCTTTCAAGAGTTAAGATAGAAAAATGGATTTGAATCCTATGAAACGGAATAGTAGCTTACAAACTTTCGATTGCAACTTTTAAGGCATCTTCCCGACCAATAACATCAGCAATGCTGGTTTCGGTTAAAACTTTCAGCGTTGCATCTCTAACATCGATAAAAGCACTTCTGATGCCGCACGTTTTTTCATCAACGCATTCCTCACATTTATGGTAAAAATTTAAACTTGCACAAGGAACCATCGCTATTGGGCCATCCGTAACACGCATGACATGCACCAAGAAAATTTCTTCGGGTTTTTTGTTCAGACTATACCCACCGCCTGCGCCTTTCTTGCTGTAAAGAAAGCCGGCGTTACGTAAATCTAAAAGGATTTGTTCTAAGAATTTTTTAGGAATATGCTCCTCCTCTGCAATTTTTGAGATTTGCATGGGTGGTTTCTCTACATTTTTTCCAAGTGCAACAAGTGCTTTAATGGCGTATTTGGTTTTTTTGGATAGCATATTTTCCACAAATTTAGTAAAAGAATGTAAGATAAAAAATAGCATCGTCATCGCAGGTCATTTTACCCACCAAGTTCGCGATGACTTTACATTCATATCTATAATTTATATATTTAAGGATTAAAAACCTTTTATGTTTAGATCCGTTAAATTTTTAAATATTAGTGATCGTAGAATAAGTATAGAAGCTAAACTTTTCGCGGTATTATGCATTTCCTTAATATTTATTTCGATAATAAACATTATTGCAAATATAATATTGGGTATTACATGGATTCTAAACCTTTATATTTTCATAGGCATCTTCGCCCATGCTGGTTTTTATCATTACGCTTTACAGGATAAGGTATCAGGAATTGGTCGATTTTGGTATTTTACATTTAACATCTTGGCCATCGCACCTGTATGGTTTTTAAATGGCGGCATGATTGGTTCTACACCCATTTTCTTTATATTTTATGTTAGTATTGCCATGCTATCCTTATCCCGCAGGCAACGACGCATTTTCGCACGTTTCTTTTTAGCCGTTGCAGTAGCTTGTGTTTTGGTCGAACTCTATTATCCGCATTTGGTTGTACCCTATCCAAGCATAAACGCAAGAAATTTTGACATCCTGTTTTCTTTTGCAAATGTATCGTTTATGATGATTTTTATGCTCACCACGTACAGAAAGGTGAGTGATTATGACCAGTTTAAACTCATTAAAAGCAAAAAGAGATTAGAAGCATCGCAGAAGGAATTACTCATTGCAAAAGAGGCCGCCGAATCTGCAACGAAAGCAAAGTCGAGGTTCTTGGCCAATATGAGCCACGAGATCAGAACGCCATTAAATGGCATTACTGGAGCTTCTGAATTGTTAAAGCTTACCAAACTAACTACAGAACAATCGGAACTGTTAAACACTTTGCAGGCCAGCAACAGCATAATGATCGACATTGTAAACGATTTACTCGATATTGCTAGAATTGAGGCCAATAAAATGGATATTCATAATCATCCCTTTAATTTTAGAAATTGTATTAAAGACGCGGAAAATATTCTAAAACCGGCTTATGTAAAGAAAAATATTGCGTTAATGCTTGAAGTTGACCCCGATGTGCCCGAATTCGTAATTACCGATGAAATCAGGTACAAGCAAATCATCATAAACCTCTTAAGCAATGCGGTGAAGTTTACCGAATTTGGCTATGTTAAACTGACGGTGACCTTTTCCAATGAGGATGGAAAAATGCGCCTCAAATCGGTTATAGAAGATACGGGAATTGGCATTAGTGAAGACGATATTAAACAGCTCTTTATGCCTTTTTCTCAATTAAACCCAACCATTACCAGAAAATTTGGTGGTGCGGGGCTTGGTTTGGCCATTTGTAGAAAATTAGCCGAAATGATGGGTGGAGAAATATCAGCAGTGAGTGAGATTAAAGTAGGTTCTACATTTACCTTTACCATTCCAATTGAGCCATATTATGCCGGTATATTAACTAAGGACACCAATCTCATCGAAAACAATAAAAGTCTTCCAGTAGCGGGTATGCGCATACTGTTAGCGGAAGACAATGTTTTTAATCAGATTATTGGCTCAAAAATGCTTGAAAAATCGGGCTACAAATACGCCATAGCCAATAATGGGGTTGAAGCCGTTAAAATGGCCGAGGAAGAATATTTTAATATCATTTTGATGGATATGCAAATGCCTGAGATGGATGGAATCACTGCAACCATCGAAATTTTGAAGCAGTATAAAACCAAAAACGTTCAGCCACCTGTAATTATTGGCTGTAGCGCAAATGCAATGCAAACCGATAAAGCAGCTTGCTTAGATGCCGGTATGAAGGATTTCTTGGCTAAGCCTTTTACCATAGATGATCTGCGGACAGTGATGATTAAATGGACGAAAGCCAATTCGCATTAATCAAAAAATCGTCAAAATAACTTAGCCACCCAATACAATCATTTTAATAGGCGTTTAAAATTTACTTTTACTAAAATTTAACCGTACTTCTTAATGAAAAGAAAGCTAAGCTTCGCCCCTATACTCTTTGCAACCCTATTATTTTTTGCCTTAAACGCTTATGTTTTATCTGGTTTAAATACCCTCAACGGGTCGGCATACTTAAACCCTATTTTTTGGGTCTTCATTATTGGCCTAACATTTTCACTGTTTTATGCCATTAAACAAATGCGCCTTCAAGGGGTAAATCGTTTCTTTAAAATTGTGAGTCATGCCTTTTTAATTGTCTTTGTTGCCGAAATTGTATTCGCCTTGTTGTTGCTTTTGGGCGATTTTTACAGATTTATTTTGGCATTAACGTCTAATTTTCAAGCTGATGGTTATCACTGGTTACCAAGAAACAACTATTGGGTATATTTTGCCTTTTTTATGTTCTGCATAACCGTTGCACTTTTTGCCTATGGGATTACGCAAGGTAAATACGCCTATCGGGTAATTAAACATACTTTATATTTTGATGATTTACCCGCTAACTTCGAGGGGTTTACGTTGACGCAAATATCGGATGTACATGCCGGAAGTTTTACCAATCCAAAAGCGGTACAAAGAGGTATTGATATGATTAATGCGCAAAAAAGTGATTTATTTGTATTCACTGGCGATTTGGTGAATAATGCTGCAGAGGAAATAAAACCTTGGATTGGACACTTTGCCCAAATTAAGGCACCTTTTGGGCAATTTTCGGTTTTAGGCAATCACGATTATGGCGACTATGTAAAATGGCCTTCAGAATCGGCGAAAGTGAACAACCTCCAACAGTTGAAAGCGTACCATAAGGAGTTGGGATTTAGATTGTTGTTGGATGAGCATGTAGAACTTGTAAAAGGAGATCAAAAAATCATTCTGGCAGGAATAGAAAACTGGGGAATAGGTTTCGGTGAGCGTGGTGATTTAAAAAAAGCCTTACAGAATACTTCCATCCAGGATTTCAAAATTCTGCTATCCCACGATCCTTCACATTGGGATGCACAGGTTAAAAATAACCCATCAAAAATTCAACTTGCATTAGCTGGCCATACGCATGGTATGCAGTTTGGAATTGAAGCATTTGGGATTAAATGGAGCCCAGTAAAATATCGTTATAAACACTGGGCAGGCATAAAAACCGAAAATGGTAGGTATCTCAATGTAAATCGAGGCTTTGGCTTTCTAGGCTTTTCTGGTCGAATTGGGATATGGCCAGAAATCACAGTAATTGAGCTCAAGAGGAAAGTATAAAAACCTTTCTATCTACACTTTATAAACTTCAAGAAGCAACGAAATTCTTTTAACTTAAAAGATTTCGTTGCCTTTGTGTAAAAGATGGTCAGAAATTAATTTGAGCGACAATCTTGTTCCGACGCGCCATCAGCAGATAAAACTTTGACAGGCAAGGTAATGGCTGGGCATGGAATGGTTTCTTCCTCGCCTCCATTGAAGTGGTACTTCACGTAGAATACTTTTCCAGGAACTTTAAATTCAGCTGGAACGTTAAGGATGGCAGCCTGATAATCAATAACATCGCCGTTACTATCGGTAATCGGTGTAGCATCTTTATTTTTGGTAGTGAAGCTCACTAATGATGCATCGGCATTTGGACAATAGGCAGAAAGATACTTTACTTGATAACACATACTCGTTTGCAAATCTTTTTCACACGAAAATTGTAAGAACACAAAAAGTAGCAAAACGGAAAGAATTGAGCGCTTCTTCATAATAACTGGGTTTGTTTGATTGATTATGTAAAGATTAATAATTGTTTTTAGTCTGTAAAGGATACGATATGGAGAGGTTAAAAACCGTTATGGAAAGGTATTTACACGTGATGAAATTTTGAACAATTAATAAACAAGCTTTGGCTTTCCATTTTCGCAGATTACACTTTTCGGTGCCACAATAAGGGCGCAGGGCGATGTTGGATTGTATTTTGCATTGTAGCTGGCTTCCTTTTCTGTAAACAGCTTTATTTTCTCGAAAAGCATTTGCTCGTTTACTTTAGAGGAATAGGCGATGAAACCAGATGCACCTCCGCATGGCCTGGATCCTACCGCTATAAACTTCCATTCACCTGCGTTTTCGCAAGGGTACTGATAGGCAATCTTCTCTACATCGGCAAAAAGCGCTTTCAAGGATTGCTCATCACCTTCTTTTGTGCTCAAAACAGATTCCTTACATCCAAATATAACTACCGAAAGGAGTGCAATTAAAAAGAAGGAAACGATTGAATTGTTGGCTTTGGTTCTCATAAACTCGGTTTGGTACTAAAACGCAACCCAGTTCTAAAACGCTACATGTTTTAATAAGGCAAACGGCAATTAAAAATCGGTCGATTTAACATATCCTTACTTTCTTCGGTGTCTCAATTTTTAAATACCTGTTCTCAAATGGCTTACAAGTTTAAGAGCGGAAATTGATGTAGAAGAATTTATACGTGAACGCATGGTAAGGATTTTGGCAAAAAGTAATTTGGCAATTTCAAAGGCAAAATGAATTATAGCACCGACAGATACAGGACCGATTGAAAAGAAAGCGATAAGGCATCGTCGAGCATTTGTCACCATTCAATTTAATCTGCCTTCGATAGATACTATTTTGCAATAAAACTTATAAGAGTACAAAATTTCATTTTCTCAAAACCTCTTGTAATCTATCCTGTTCAAAGAATAAGAGTATTTAAGCCTATGAATAAAGCAATCGCAATTACCAATCACAAATCTTTAAAACGATACATGTCTGCCTTAAAATCAGATATGAATAAAAAGGAACACTCATTAAAGACAGGCGTAAAAGCTGTTGCCTTTGGCCTCCCATCCCGAATTTTCCATCATAAAACAAGTTTAGAAAGGATAATGAGCAGAAGTAATGTAGCGAGCAATCCAATTGGGAAACTTCTATCCTCTGTAGTAAAAAAAACGGTTCTGAAAAACTCTGGTTTTCTGTTTAAATTGGCTGGTGGTATATTTGCGAAACGTGCAGGAAGAAAAATAGAAAGAAAGTTACTTTCCTAAAAAACCAATTCATTTTTTTTGAGATTCTTGCGACCCTTGCGATTGTTTAAAATTTGATGCTTAAACTTCTAAGCAATTAGGCTATTTTTGGAAAAATATGAATAGCCCTAGTCCAGACAATCAAATTATTTTAGACTTTCTCACCTCTACAAACAGACCGATATTTTTAACAGGAAAGGCCGGTACAGGTAAAACCACGCTGCTAAGGCACATTAAAAATACAATTACAAAAAATTTCGCCGTTGTTGCGCCAACTGCTGTAGCGGCAATAAATGCGGGCGGGGTAACTTTACATTCCTTTTTTCAAATCCCCTTTGGCCCTCTCATCCCCATTAAAAATGAAAGCGGCGAGCACAACCAAGCCATAAAATATTCAGAAGAAAAAATCCGCCTACTAAAATGCCTCGAACTGTTAATCATTGATGAGATAAGTATGGTTCGGGCAGACCTCATTGATTTTATTGATTTAACCTTAAGAAAAGTAAAAGGTTCTAATCGCCCATTCGGAGGTATTCAAGTTTTAATGATTGGCGATTTATACCAGCTCTCTCCCATCTTTCACGATGCTTGGCACATTCTTAAAGATCATTACCAGAGCCCATATTTTTTTGATAGTCAGGCGTTTAAAAGCATTAACATCACTACATTCACTTTAGAGAAAGTTTATCGCCAATCAGACCCCGTTTTCCTCGAAATTTTAAATCAAATCAGAGAAAATACGATAGATGAAAGTCTTTTGGAAAAACTGAACGAGCGTTACGATGCAAGCCTAGACAGTGTTTGGAAAGACGAGTACATCACCTTAACCACCCACAACAACATGGTTACGGAAATCAACAGCAGTTGTTTAGATAAGCTGGAAGGTGAACACCATACTTTTAACGCGAAGATTACGGGCGATTTTCCAAAAGATGCCTACCCTGTTGACGAAACTTTAACCTTAAAAGCAGGTGCACAAGTAATGTTTATCAAGAACGACTCCTCTGGGAAAAAACAGTTTTATAATGGCAAGGCAGCAAAAATTGTAGGCATCAAAAACGACACCATAACCGTACAGTTTATGGATGGCGGTACTCAAATTGAGGTTGAGCGAGAAGTTTGGCAGAATGTAAAATACAATTTAAGCGAAAACGAAAATAAAATTAACGAGGTAAACACCGGATCGTTTGAACAATTTCCATTCAAATTGGCTTGGGCAATAACGGTGCATAAAAGTCAAGGTTTAACCTTCGACAAAGCAATTATAGATGTAAGTGCCGCCTTTGCACACGGGCATGCTTATGTGGCCTTAAGCCGATGTAGAAGCTTGGAGGGGTTGATATTGAAATTGCCAGTTAAGCTCGAAAACATCATCACCGATTCAAGAGTGGTAGACTTTACCCAAAAGTCTTCCCATGCAAATGCCGATCAATCTGCATTGCATCAATATGAAAATGAATATGCCTGGAGTTTAATCAGTGATTTGGTCGATTTCACACCACTTAAGCAGGACTGGCGAATACTGGAGAAAAGCAGATTTAAAGATCAAGACGAGCAGGCAGAATTTTCACAACTATTCTCCCCCTTAAATCAACAAATAGAAAAGGAAATTTTCAAAATTGCTGATGGGTTTAATAAGCAGGAACTTTCCAAAATTTCCACAACCCAGCCCTTGAAGACAGAAACTTTCTTCATTGACAGATTAAAAAAAGCAGCGGGCTATTTCATTCCGAAACTGGATTTGGTCTGTAATGAATTGGATAAAATTCTAAATCTTAACTTTTATAACGATAGCAATTCGGATAAAGTGATGAATCTTGCAAAAGCGTGTAAACAAGCACTTTTGGCTAAACTTTCTTTATTCAAAATGGACTGGGATCAATTTTCCGTGCAAAATTATATGGAGAGGCTACATTCAGCAAGCCAAAATGGTAAGGCTGAAACCACCCCATCAATGCCTAAAAAAATTAAGCTTCCTAGAGATATTGCCAACCTTCAATTGTACAAGAATTTGTTGAGTTGGCGAGCTGCCTATGGCGAACTGAAGAACGTTCCAGAGCATACGGTACTTTCCAACCAAACCTTGGCCCTCATCGCCTTAAAACTGCCTAGAAACACTGAGCAGTTAGCTGCCTTAAAGGGCGTGGGCATTGGAAACGCAGTGCAGTTGGGCAACGCGGTAACCAAATTGGTGAATGATTATTTAGGAACCAGCTCCCTGTTTTAGTTGCGCTGAATTTGAGCGTCAATGCGCTTTACAAAATCATAGATATCAAAAGGCTTGTGAATAAAGTCTTCAGCCGTGCATTGTTTACTCATCTGATTTGCCGAATAGTTAGCCGACATCATTAAAACGGGCACATTTCTGGTCTCACTCTCGGCCTTTAGGTTGCAACACACATCGAGTCCGTTTCCATCAGGCAACATTACGTCCAATAAAAATGCATGTGGATGCAATGCTCTGGCACCCTTTTCAAAATCTTTTATCGTGGCAAAAGTAAACACCTCGTATTTTTCATCTTCTAAAACAAATGAAATAATCTCTCTTATATCTTCATTATCCTCTAGTACACAAATTCGCTTTCCCATTTTTTTTTCATTTAGGCGTTAATAATTAAGCAGTTAACACAGATAGAAAACCCAGCTGAATAGGATTTGTTTTATTTTTTGTGATAAAACGCACACTTGCATGAATAGGGCTGTTTAAACAGTATAGTGTAAAATCCTTTTTTAGTTTTTGATTGCCAAAGTCTTTACTTTATTTTAGGCACTTGTCAAACAACAAGCATGAGTAGTTCGATTTCAATTTTTCGTAAAGTAGCTGTAGCAGAGGGCATTTCTTATCTGCTTTTATTATTTGTGGCCATGCCTATAAAATATTTGCTCCACTACGATAAGGTGGTGAAATATACAGGCTGGGCGCACGGTTTGCTATTTGTGCTGTATGCGGCAACCTTGGTTTTGGCTTGGCAAGAACAAAAATGGAAATTTGGCAAAGCTGTATTGATTTTTCTTGCTTCATTACTTCCATTTGCTCCATTTGTGGTAGATAAAAAACTTAAAGACGAAAGGCCTTTGGATGCCAACACAAACATATAGAGCGAATTATAAAAAAATCGAAATCTAAATGAAAATAATTTTGTGATTTAGCTTTTCGTTATCTACATTTGCATCCCGTCCAAATAAGAATGCCCAGTTGGCGGAATTGGTAGACGCGCTGGTCTCAAACACCTGTGGGAAACCGTGCCGGTTCGACTCCGGCACTGGGTACCAAGCCGGAGTTAGTTCTAATTTTAGTTCTAACTCCGGTTTTTTTATGCGATAACAAACTGTTAATCTGATAGATAAGATGCGCTGCAAGATTGACTTTACCGGTTCGACCTTTATTTTCTAAAATAGTCCATTTTTCTGGAAAGATCGAACCGATAATATAACGTTTTGCTTCAATATCGCCTTTAGAATATAATTCAGTGAGCTTTTTGAACCTTTTTAAAGCTTCATCAACGATATCACTTACATCTGTCTTTGCATTGGCTTGATCTTTTAACTCTTTTAGCTGTGCTTCAAGTCTTACAATCTTCTCTTCACACTTTGATTTCATAATTTTATAATCAGCTACATCAATATCATCAGACAACAGCAATGCTCTTATTTTGGTCAGCATATTATTTTGATCTGAAATCTCAGAAACTAACTGTTTTCTTTTTTCATCAAAATTCTTTTTATTATCACCAAAGGTGTCACAAACAACCTGCTTGTATAATTCTGCCATTCCAGGTTTCGGAACAAACTTTTGCAATTCACGAACAAAGTCCTTATTCAATTCTTCAGCTTTAAACCTAGCTTTACATGGAGGTTTACAGTGGTAGTAATAATAATAGCCAGGCCTGCCCTTAGAAGCACTTCCAGTTAACGTGTGGCCACAATCTGGACAATACAAAAATCCTCTGAGAGGTAAATTTTCTGGGGTTTGTATTTTCACTTGCTGAACCTTTTTTCGGCCATCTAAAACATCCTGAACCTCCCAAAATAACCTCTCACTTATGAGGGGAGTATGCTTTCCGTCGGAAAGAAACATTCCATTATTCTCATCTGGTGGAACAATGATCTTTCCGCAATAAACAGGATTTCGAATGTTTGCCCAAAAAGTATTCCTTCTACATTTCATTCCTCTATCACTAGCAAGTTTCCAAACATGGTCTGTCGGATAAAGGCCTGAAGCAATTGCCTCAAATGCCCATTTCATGTGGGAAGCTTCTGGCTCAATTAAATCGATGTACTTATATTTATCTTCACGGATCTTATTTATATAACCTGCTGGCGCTTTTCCCATCCATCTTCCTTCTAACTTACCCCTGCGCATACCAACAACCACATTCATTCCTCGCCTAATATTCTCAGCTTCAGCCATAGAAATATATACAGCTAGCATTATTCGGCTTTCAGGTACTCTTAAATCTAATAATTGATCGATCGCATTTGGTTCTATATTCAAACCTGTAAGCGTGTCGATCATATTGTAAGCGTTGGCTGTATTCCTACTAAATCGATCCCACTTGGTAAATAAAATCAAATTACAATTCCTACCCTTAGTCTTTTTCAACTCTAAAAGTAGTTTAGACCAAGCAGGGCGCTTTTTAAATGTCTTGGCAGAATAATCTTCATAGATTACCCTTCCCACTTTTATATTATTCCGTTGGCAATATTCATGCAAGCGCTGATCTTGGTCTCTTTGCGAAAAACCTCTGTCAGCCTGTTCGTCTGTACTTACTCTGATATATAAAAAGGCGGTTGTTTGCTGTATAGTCTTTAAGCTGTTTGCCTTATTTCTTTGCTCTGGTTTATGTGTTCTTCTATCACGATAAACAATCTGATCAACTATATTTTTTGCTCCCATCGCTATTCGAATATTTATTTTTAACTAATTGATTTACAGACAATATAGCAAAATTATACATAAAATCCAAAATTATTTTTGCTTCTTCAAACGTTACAGTTGTGCCGTGGTTATTAAGTATTTCTATAGCTTTTTGAGGAGTTATCGAACGCTTTTTATCCTGCATAATTTACCTTACCTTTCTTTAATCAAAAGCAATATGCAAGGCATTAAGTTACATTGTGCGCAATAGGTACGGAAGGTGCGAGAATATTTAACTATTTCCGATTGAGCCAGGTTCAATTATATATTCTGCAAAAACTTTAGTAGGATAAGCTTCAACCTCAATACCATCTAAATGCGCTTTTGGCCCGAACTTATATTTTATAGCATTTCCGTAATGAACTTCAAAAGTATATTCCTTTTCTTCCTTATCTTTCTCATCTTTAATAACAACCAACTTTCGTTCAATATCTGTTTCTGGGATTAAAGTTATGTGGCAATATCCCTCGCTTATACTTCTTACATCATATTTCATATTAAAATTTTAAATTTATTGTATCACTGAAAATTATTATACCTCTGCCATTTCGATTGTGTAATTTTAAATAAATGTAATTAAAAGGGAGGTAAATATGACTATACAGAATGTTCAGAAAGCAATAGACAAATTAGAAGCAATTGATCCAAATGATGAGTTTGCTTACGAGAAAGCTTTTATGGCATATAAGATCATTCAGCAACTTCCAATACTTATTTATGACATTCATGATAATATTGAGGTTTTCAGAGCCAGAACACATTTTGAAGATGTATTTTACACATCTAAGAATGACATTTCATTAGCACCTCACGAAGCTATTAAGTCTTTTGCAAGATGCAATAGACCATACCAATCCAAATTTTACTGTGCAGAAAATAGACCCACATCATATTTAGAATTGGTAGATTATTGGTCCAAGGAAAAAGAAATAGATGAAAATCTTTACGTAACCATTGGCCGATGGATTGTCAAACGTCCTTTTACAACATTAATTATCACATCTCCAGATGCAGAAAATAGAGCCTCAAAATTTGATCTACAGCACGGGCCAGTCTTGGATGATTTTATCAATCAATACGATGGGGAGTTCAAAGAGGCGAATATCTTATTTTATCGATTTTTGTTTGAAAGGTTTAGAAAATCTGGTAAGGAAGATCCGCTAACTTATCTTATAACATCAGCCTACTGTAACATAGCTCTTTTTGAATTACCAATGAATGTTGATGCTATCTATTATCCGAGCGTACCATTTGATGGACAGGGTGTTAATTTCGCATTTAACAACAGATTTATTAACGATAATAACATCGAACTTATCAGTGCACTTAGAGATGAATTTAAAGTTTATCGTGTAGAAAATGATAAAAAGGATTTTCGCCAGATAAATGAATTTGAATCAAGAAAAGTTGAAAACGGCATCATTACTTGGTAAATAAACTTTCCGCACCTACCACCATACTTGCGCTTTGGCAATTTTTAAGTACACAATCTTTACATCACAATTAACCGAAGTTCAATTCACTTTCGGGAGGTCAGCGTTGTAGTCCGCGTGGACTTAGCAAAGATGTATTTTTGCATGCAAAAATATCTTTGCTGTCCTTACGGCCAGGACTTCACTCGGAACTCGTGAAGTCTGAACTTTCTAAAAGGTGCTGTATATGCCAAGAAAGAGAGCGACAAATCAAGATGCATTATTAACTAAAAATGTTATCGTCCGGATAACTGAAACTACGTTCAACAAGTTAGAAAAAATGCGGGTTGAAAGTGGTAGCGCTTCCATGGCTGAAGTTATCCGTAGAATTCTTTCAAACCGTAAGATCAAACTATTACATCAAGATAATTCTTTGAATGCTCCAATGGAAGAAATGGCTTTGATTAGAAAAGAGCTGAAAGCAATCGGCATCAATATCAATCAGATTACCAGAACATTTAATCAAGACAAGGTAGAAACTCATCGAGCTTTTTATGTAATGAAGGTCGCTGAACTGTACAAGAATGTTGATGAGAGGGTTGAAAAATTACTGGTTATAATTTCACAATTAGCGGAAAAATGGTTGCAAAAATAAAGATCGGTAAAAGCATCAGGGGCATCTTACATTATAATGAGAACAAGGTTTCTGAAGGAAGTGCTAGCTTGATTTTGGCAAGCGGTTTTGCAGGCGATATCGAGAAAATGAACATCCAACATAAAATCACAAGGTTTAAGCACCTTACTGAATTAAGGTCTAGCGTAAAAACCAACGCACTACATATATCACTAAATTTTGAGGCAAGCGAGAAAATTGATAACGCTAAAATGCAACAGATTGCCATCCGATATATGGATCTGATTGGGTTCGATGAGCAACCATTTCTAGTTTACAGGCATAGTGATGTAGCGCATCAGCATATCCATATTGCCACCACAAGCATCCTGCGGGACGGCAAATCGATCAACCTACATAATATTGGCAGAGAATTATCAGAGCCAGCCAGAAAGCAGATTGAAAAAGATTTCAATTTAATTGTGGCAGAAAGTAAAAAGTTTAAGCCTATGCCTGCAATAAAGCCAGTAAATCCAGATATCATTAGCTATGGTCGTACTCCAACAAAGCGGGCAATCAGTAATGTTGTTAATGCGGTGGTGGACAGTTACAAATTTACTTCAGTTGCCGAATTTAATGCAGTTCTCAATCTATTCAATGTAATCGCAGACAGAGGAAAAGACGACACTGCAATGTTCCAAAAAAAAGGACTACAATATGCTGTTTTGAATCAAACTGGACATAAAATAGGTGTTCCTATTAAAGCCAGCTCGTTTTATAGCAAACCTACTCTTAGAAATCTTGAAAATAAATTCGTAGGAAACACAGAAAAAAGAAAGCCTTATAAACAGGATTTGATGGGCCGAATAGACAGAACTTTAAGGAAGTATGATTCTATCACTGAAAAAACTCTTTTAACTGAGTTGAGAAAGCAAGGCGTAGATATAGTTTTCAGAAAGAATGAACAGGGATATAACTATGGAGCAACATTTATTGACCATATCCACAAAACCGTCTTTAATGGAAGCTCACTAGGAAAGTCCTACAGTGCTAAAGTCATTAATGAATTAATCAAAGATAAGGATCAACCTAAAACTTATCTCAAACCTAATAAGCAATGCAAGACAAATTTTATAATAGGCATTGCTCAACCACAGGCATACTTAGAAGCAATTTCAAATACCAATTATCTAAATGATTTACTAGGTAAAACTGAAAATGATTCTAAACCAACAATCGGCAAGAAGAAGAAAAAAAGAAGAGGGATAACTCGATAAAGCAAAATTATGAATACAGGAGAAGACATACAGGGACTAAGAAAAATAATTGATTTTACACGTTTACTCAGTTTGTTTATATTAAGCATACATTTCTATTTGTGCTGTTATATAGCTTTTGAACAATGGGGATTTACAGCAGAAATTACAGATAACATCATAGCAAATATTTCAAAAACAGGGCTGTTTAATGGCTTTCTGATACCTAAACTAGCAGTACTTCTTTGCTTGTTTATCTCTCTTATTGGGGCAAAGGGCAAAAAAGATGAAAAAATAAACATCATATCAATATCTAGCTACGTAGCATTTGGTTTGGTTTGTTATTTCACTAGTGTTTTTTGTTTTTACATTAACAGCGCCCCTACAACAGTTGCGATTTTTTATATAACTATTACGTCCTTAGGTTACGTTTTAATTCTTACTGGTGGAGGTTTGTTATCAAGACTGATAAAAGAAAATCTAAGCAAGGACATATTTAACGATGAAAATGAAACCTTTCCACAGGAAGAACGATTATTGGAAAATGAGTATTCAATTAATCTTCCGGCTAAGTATCGGTTAAAAGACAAAGTTCGTGATAGCTGGATCAACTTTATCAATCCTTTTCGTGGAATGCTTGTAGCGGGAACTCCGGGAGCAGGTAAATCTTATTTCGTAATCAGACATATTATAGATCAGCACATTAAAAAAGGATTTTCAATGTTTCTCTATGATTTTAAATATGATGATCTAAGTAAAATTGCTTACAATAAATTATTGAAATATCAAAAGAGCTATAAAATTAAACCCTCATTTTATGTTATTAACTTTGATGATCTAAACAGAACGCATCGCTGCAATCCACTTGACCCAGCGGGAATGGAAGATATAACCGATGCGACTGAGGCAAGCCGTACCATAATGTTAGGCCTAAATAGGGATTGGATAAAGAAACAGGGAGATTTTTTTGTTGAGAGTCCGATTAACTTTCTAACGGCAATAATATGGTTTTTACGAAAATATGAGAATGGGAAATATTGTACGTTGCCACATGTTATTGAATTAATGCAGGCCGATTACGACCCTTTGTTTGCTGTCCTACAACGGGAAGAGGAAATAAAAGTGTTGATCAATCCTTTCGTATCTGCATTTCAAAATAAGGCAAAAGAACAATTAGAGGGGCAAATTGCGAGTGCCAAGATTGGATTGGCAAGACTATCATCGCCTCAACTCTATTATGTACTTAGCGGAAACGATTTCACACTTGATGTAAATAATCCGCTTGAACCTAAAATCGTATGCGTTGGTAATAATCCTCAAAAAATACAGACTTATGGCGCAGTGCTTTCGCTTTATATTTCAAGGATGATAAAATTGGTGAACAGAAAAGATCAATTAAAAAGCAGTTTGGTGTTCGATGAATTTCCAACGATTTATTTCAATAATATGGATAGCCTAATCGCAACGGCAAGAAGTAATAAGGTTGCCACAACTTTAGCCGTTCAAGATTTTAGCCAACTTAAAAAAGATTATGGTTCAGAGCAGGCAGACGTAATCAGCGGTATCGTTGGGAATATAATCAGCGGTCAAGTGACTGGAAGTACTGCTAAAAAGCTGTCGGAAACTTTTGGCAAGATTATGCAAGATCGAACAAGTTTGAGCATTAACAGTTCTGATACTTCAATTTCAAAGTCGTTGCAGTTAGAATTTGCCATACCTGCCTCTAAAATTTCATCATTATCATCTGGAGAGTTTGTAGGTATTGTTGCCGACAATCCTGATCAAAAAATCAAACTTAAGATTTTTCATAGTGAAATTCAGAACGACCACAACGCCATTAAATATGAAGAAGAAAACTATAAACCGATTCCTATTGTAAAACAAGTTAGCGAAACCGATATACACGAAAACTACCT
The DNA here is from genome assembly GCF_003173595.1 of Pedobacter yonginensis. Classification (GTDB taxonomy): domain Bacteria; phylum Bacteroidota; class Bacteroidia; order Sphingobacteriales; family Sphingobacteriaceae; genus Pedobacter; species Pedobacter yonginense. Next base: position 237,882 of record NZ_QGNZ01000001.1, on the reverse strand, counting down.
ACAGATAAAGTCAGATATTGATGAGATTTTTAAAGTTGAGTTAAAAAAGATAGGTAGTGTTACCCAACAGAAAAATGAAGATGAGGATAACTCATCCAATGGGGTGGCAATTTCTATGTGAGTTACAATAGCAAGATGCCTATTCAGTATCTTGCTATTTCGTTTCTCAAAATTTTGTATATTTGTAGCGGATGAAATACGTAATTATCATATTTAGTCTTTATATGACCATGCTTACCCTGCTGCCCTGTCAGGATAACGATGATTTTGGCAAAAGTTCCATCGAAGTTTCATCGATAAAAAAATCTCCGAAAGGCATTGAGCACTATAATCAAGAAACTTGCCCTCCCTTTTGTACATGCGCCTGCTGTTCTGTCTCAAGACATTTTCCTATAGTAAAGGATCAGGTAGCAATATTCTCTTTTACAAAAACATCCTATACCACATATCGCATTCCTTCAATCAGCGAACAGCCGCTTGAAATCTATCAGCCCCCAAAGGTAGTTTAATACGTTTTACAAAATAGTTTGTTCCGCAGCCTAACTGTGGACATTTTTCACGTATTAACAAATTTCCATGTTTGAAAAAATAATTTCGTTCTCCATAAAGAACAAGATAACCATAGGGCTTGCAACGCTTGCACTGGTTTTGGTTGGCATTTATTCAGCCTATCATCTGCCAATAGATGCGCAACCCGACATCACCAATAATCAAGTGCAGATTATTACACAAGCACCAAGTTTAGGTGCTCAGGAAGTAGAACAGTTCATTACTGCACCGATTGAGCTTTCAATGGCTAATATTTCTGGTATCATTGAAAAACGTTCTATATCCCGCTCGGGCATATCAGTTATTACCATCGTCTTTAAGGATGATGTAGATATCTATTGGGCAAGAACGCAGGTCAATGCACAACTTAAAGAAGCTGAGGCCTCTATTCCTTCAGGACTTGGTGAACCAATGCTAGCTCCAATTACCACAGGCCTTGGTGAAATATATCAATATGTAATCCATACCAAAAAAGGCTATCACGATAAATACACCGCTACCGACCTTCGTACCCTTCAAGATTGGCTTGTACGAACCCAGCTTGCCGGAACCGTTGGTGTTGCAGAAGTGAGCGGTTGGGGCGGCTATGTTAAGCAATATGAAATAGCATTGGATAATGACAAGTTGAATTCCCTAGGACTCACCATCCCAGAAATCTATGAAGCGCTGGAAAACAACAATGAGAATACCGGAGGCTCTTATATTGAGCAGCAAAAAAATGCCTATTTCATAAGAGGACTTGGGCAAGTCCAAAATCTAGATGATATACGCAAGATCGTTGTTAAAAATGTTAACGGGACACCCATCCTTATTCGTGATGTTGCAACAGTTCAATTTGGAAGTGCGACCAGATATGGTGCCGTTACCCGCAATGGTGAGGGCGAAGTGGTTGCAGGTGTAACGCTTATGCTAAAGGGTGAGAACTTTAGCGAGGTAATCAAAAACGTAAAAGAAAGAATGACGCAAGTACAAAAGTCACTTCCCGAAGGAGTTGTAATCGAGCCTTTCATAGACCGTACAGAACTCGTAGGCCGTGCCATCGGAACAGTAAAGCAAAATCTTTTAGAAGGTGCATTGATTGTTGTTTTTGTACTGGTACTTCTTTTGGGTAATTGGCGAGCAGGGCTTGTTGTTGCTTCTGTAATTCCACTTGCCATGCTTTTTGCATTCTCCATGATGCAGCTATTCGGTGTTTCGGGAAATCTTATGAGCCTTGGAGCAATAGATTTTGGACTTATCGTGGATGGGGCAGTAATTATTGTTGAGAGTGTAGTCCATCATATTACAACAGGAAAATATCGAAAGGAAGGGATTCTTAAATTAACCTCTGCACAAATGGATACCGAGGTAAAAGAAAGTGCCAGTAAGCTAATGAAGTCCGCCGCTTTTGGGCAGATCATTATACTTATTGTTTATCTACCCTTATTATCCCTTATTGGCATTGAGGGCAAAATGTTCAAACCTATGGCGCAGACTGTTGCATTCGCCATATTGGGAGCATTTATTCTTTCCTTGACCTATGTTCCAATGGCAAGCGCTCTTTTCTTGAGCAAGAATACTGCGCCAAAACGAAATATCTCTGACAGATTAATCGAATTTTTACAACGTATTTATCAACGTGCGCTTATCAACATACTTAAGATTAAAAAACTGGCAGTTGCTATTGTAGTTCTCGTATTTGCAGTTGCAATTTGGGCATTCACGAATATGGGCGGAGAATTTATTCCCACACTTGAAGAAGGCGACTTGACAGTAGAAATCTCAATGGCACAGGGCACTTCACTTTCCGAAGTGGTAAGCACTTTCGGAAAAGCTGAGAAACTACTTAAAAACAAATTCCCTGAAATCAAACAAGCGGTAACGCGAATTGGGAGTTCAGAAATCCCTACCGATCCAATGCCGATGGAACGTGGCGATATGATGCTTTCAATGTTGCCAAAAAAAGAATGGAAATCTGCTGGTAGCAGGGAAGAAATGATGGAGAAAATGGAAGAGGAACTTGCAATTATCCCAGGCATAAATGTGGAAATTTCCCAACCTATGCAGATGCGTTTTAATGAACTCATGACTGGCATACGACAAGACGTAGCTGTTAAAATCTATGGAAGTGATTTGGAAGTGTTAGCCGTTCAAGCCAATAAAATTGCAAAGATGATTTCACCAGTGGAAGGTGTAAACGAACCATTTATAGAAAAAGTAGATGGTTTACCACAGATACAGGTTGCGTATGACCGTGATAAAATGGCTCAATATGGGCTTAACATCCGAAATGTTAATATGATCTTGAAGACTGCATTTGCAGGAAGCGTTACCGGAGTTGTTTTTGAAGGAGAAAAACGTTTTGACATGGTCATCAGACTGAATAGGGATTTGCGTGAGAATATTTCGGGGGTTGAAAATCTATTAATACCGCTTCCATCTGGAAACAAAGTCCCGCTTAATCAAGTTGCTTCAATTCAGTTTAAGGATGCACCAGCTCAGATTTCTAGAGAAGGTGGTAATCGAAGAATCTATGTAGGTTTTAATGTAAAAGGTCGTGATATTGAAACAACGGTTAAAGAGATACAGGAAAAACTAAATAGGGAACTTAAACTGCCAAGTGGCTACTACATAACCTATGGCGGACAGTTCCAAAACCTTCAGGCGGCAAAAACAAGATTATCCATAGCTGTACCAGCTGCATTAATCCTTATATTATTACTGTTATATGTAACGTTCAGATCGGTAAAAGATAGCCTGCTGATTTTTACCGCAGTACCACTAGCTTCTATTGGAGGTATTGCAGCTCTTCTACTAAGGGGTATGCCATTCAGTATATCTGCGGGAGTTGGATTTATCGCACTCTTTGGTGTCGCTGTATTGAATGGGATTGTATTGATCGGATATTTCAACCAGCTTAGGGATGAAGGGATAGGAAATATTTATGAACGTGTACTTGAAGGCACAAGAACCAGATTGCGCCCTGTATTAATGACTGCTTGTGTGGCATCACTTGGCTTCCTTCCTATGGCATTATCATCCAGTGCAGGTGCCGAAGTACAAAAACCATTGGCAACAGTAGTTATTGGTGGGCTGATTACTGCAACCTTACTTACATTATTCATCCTGCCTTGCCTATACCTATTGTTCAATAAGAAAGAAAGCACAAAAGTATCCATACACAAAGGTGTCGCTACGCTTTTAATCATGTGCGGCCTTATGGTCAGCGGAACATTTATGGCAAATGCACAAAAATCCAAAGCAATAACATTAGATAGTGCAATTTCTCTAGCACTGAAGAACAACCTGCAATTGAGGTCTTCCAGATTGACCGTTGAACAATCACGAGTGCTGCAAAAATCTGGAACTGATATTGCAAAAACCGAGGTGCTATTAACCCAGGATCCGACCAGTGGCGGCAATATGGATAATTCGATTGGCATCAGCCAAAATATAGCATGGCCAGGCCTCTATAAAAATAACAGGAAACTGCTCAACCAACAGACGATTTTGGCAGAAAGGACAAATCGCTCTCTGGAATCGGAAATTATAAGAAACGTAAAAAATGCTTGGTATAGTTATTTGCTGAACAGAGAAACTTTACGGGTATTAAATTTTCAGGATAGTATCTATACTAATTTCGTGAAAAAGGCTGAAATTAGGTTAAAGACGGGCGAGACTTCGAAGTTGGAGCTTATTAGTGCTACTTCCAAATCTCAAGAAGTAAGAGCAATGCGTGCTAATGCAGAAGCAGAATTGAAAAACAGCGAGTCTACCCTAAAGCAACTGTTAAATTTAGGAGCAAAGCTCAATATTGCCGAAAGTGGCTTGATTGCCCCCTTTGAAGTTGCACCTAGTATCGATCCATCTTTGAATGCGCAATCTAAAATTGAGCTTCAGAATATCGAAGTTGCAGGTGCACGACTTGCAGTAGAAAGATCAAAATCTTTGCCCGAGTTTACGGTTGGCTATAGTCAACAGCTTCTGATTTCTGGCTTCAACCCAGCAAATATTTCAAGAACATATTCTCCAGGTACACGAATAGCAGGTGTCCAGCTAGGCATTGCTGTTCCGCTTTTTAATGGAGCAAATCGGTCAAGAATAAATGCAGAGAAAATAGCGGTTGAGGTTGCAAGATCAAATTATGAAAATGTCCAATCCCAAATTAGTCTGGCCTACAACCAAGAGTTAGAACACTACGCTACTTTTAGGAAGCTTGTGGATTACTATAATAGTTCGGGCTTAAAATTGGCCGATGAACAATCGAGAATCGCACAGGTGTCGTTCAACCTAGGCGAGATCGGCTACCTCGAATATATACAACATATATCAGGTGCGGTACAGACCAAACTTGCCTACATCGAGGCACTCAGCCAACTTAATCAATCTGCAATTCAATTACAATATTTAAAAGGAAACTAAAATGTATAAATCTAAAATAAAATATCTCTTTTTTGTCTTGATCACGCTATCTGTGGCATGTTCAAATGATCAAAAAGAAAATGCGAAAAGTGAAGCCCCTATTGAGGAGGCAAATGAAGAGGCAAGTGGTCTTGAACTTACAAGCGAACAAATGAAAACCGTTGGGATTACCATTGGTGAAATCGAACAGAAGAACTTAGACGCTGTTGTTAAGGCTAATGGCCAATTAGCAGTGCCGCCTCAGAATAAAGCCGATGTGAGCATTCTTTCGGGAGGAATTATCACCAGAATTAACGTGCTAGAGGGTCAACAAGTGAGAAAGGGACAGGTGCTAGCCACAATCAACAACCAAGATCTGATTAAAATTCAGCAGGATTATTTAGCTAGTAAGAACAGCTTCACCTATGTGCAGGCAGAGTATGAACGTCAAAAACAATTACAGGCCGCTGATGCTGGAACGGGCAAATCCTTTCAATCTGCACAAGCTACTTACAATGCTGAAAAGTCAAAATTGAATGCATACGAAAGTCAACTTCAACAACTTGGCGTATCTCCCGCTAGTATCGCAAAGGGCAAGATTGTTTCCCAATTCCCCGTCTTGTCTCCAATAAACGGTACAGTTGGTCAGATTACGGCAAATACAGGAGCGTTTGTTCAGCCCGGCACATCAATTATGGAAGTTGTAGATAACTCAAAGATACATTGCGACCTTACCGTTTTTGAGAAAGATCTGATGGCTGTGCGTGTTGGACAGAAAGTAAGTTTTCAATTGACTAATCAAGAAAACCAATTGATCAGTGGACGAATAAATGGCATCAATAAATCATTTGAGAACGAGAGCAAAGGTGTAGTTGTTCATGCGGTTATTGATAATGCGGGAAACAAAAACCTGATTCCTGGCATGTATGTTACCGCATTGATTAGTACGGGAAGCAAACTTACTGCTGCACTTCCAGTTGATGCGGTTGTCCGATCAGAGGGAAAACAGTATATTTTTATCGTAACCAGTGAAAAAGAAAGTAAGGCTGACACCTTCCACTTTGTAAAAACAGAGGTGAAAACTGGTGTTGTTGAGCAGGGATATGTACAGATTATCTTTCTGGAGGAGTTGCCAAAGAATGCTAAGGTTATAACTAAGGGCGCATTTTATCTCCAGTCAAAATCCGCTGGTGGAGCAGAGGAAGAATAATGAAACACTTAGAGTCTAGACTTACAGAAAAAAATATAAAGCCAACCGCTATGCGGTTGGTTGTTCTGGATTCTTTGATCAGACAATCATCTGCCCAGAGTCTTACAGATATGGAACTTAAGATGGAGCGTTTAGATAGGGTCACGCTGTATAGAACCATAAGGACTTTTGAGGAAAATGGTCTCGTGCATCGAATTGAAGATGGAAGCGGAATTACCAAATTTGCACTTTGTGCATCAGGATGTGACATAGAAGGCCACCATGATCTCCATCTGCATTTTTATTGTACAGAATGCAGGGAAACCCACTGCCTTCCAAAAACAATCATACCGGAGATTAAATTACCCAAAGGTTACCAGTCTTTAGAAACCCAACTGATTGTTAAGGGTGTCTGTAGAAGCTGTGGAAGTTAATGTTTGCAATACAATTGCAACAGATTGTAGTTTACTTTTGTTATTAATTAAAAACATGAACAATCAATTCGAAAATATCGACGTGGAATTAAAAGATCTAAGGCCTACGGTTAGGGTAAAAGCATTAGAAATTTTAGAGGCCATGCCAGAAGAAATGAAGACAGATCGAATGTCAGCTTTAAAAAATGCGATTGAGCAGGCAGAAAACTGGTTCATGGATTCTGAGGGATAAATATTAAAATACCGTTATGAAAGACTGTTGCGAAAACGACGATAAAAAAAACGTAAAGACCAAGCACCTTGTTAAGGATGCAAAGGCTTCACCAAAAATAAAGGAACCTGAAAATTCAGATGAAGAAGAAGAAGAGCATGACCACGGCCATGCTGATCCAAATCAGCCACAGTGGAAGCAACATCTTGGCCTGTTAACTGGACTTTTAATATTGGTCTGTGTACTGGTTATGGACTATGGCTTTGGCGTTAAGCTTTCCAAATGGGTTTCACTTGGCGTCAATAGTGTAGCCTTTTTGTTGGCTGGTTGGAGTGTACTAGGCTTGGCATTCCGCAAGGCAATTAGAGGCGATATTTTCAACGAGTTTGTGCTGATGAGCGTTGCCACCTTAGGTGCATTCTATATTGGAGAATACTCAGAGGGAGTAGCTGTAATGGTATTTTATTCCATTGGAGAGTGGTTTCAAGACTCTGCTGTTGATCGGGCTACTGCGAGTATCAAAGCACTGCTGGATATTAGGCCCGACGAAGTAACGGTGATAAGGGACGGAAAAACCCAGGTCATTCCGTCGGCGGAAGTTAAAATGGGAGAAATTATTCAGGTTAAGGCAGGTGAAAAAGTGGCACTTGATGGCAAACTTGTTTCCGATAAAGGCTCTTTCAATACTGCCGCACTCACAGGTGAAAGTCGCCCAGATAGTAAATATAAAGGCGAAGCAGTTCTTGCCGGAATGATCAACTTAAATACAGTTTCGGAAATTGAAATAACGGCTCTGTTTAAGGATAGCAAATTGAGCAAGATATTGGAGATGGTACAGGATGCTTCTGCGAGAAAATCACAGACCCAGCTTTTTATCTCAAAATTTGCAAAAATTTATACACCAATAGTTTTCTTTCTAGCGATAGCGCTTGCTCTAGTTCCCTATTTCGTAGTAGAGAATTATGTTTTCAACGATTGGTTGTACAGGGCGCTTGTTTTCCTTGTAATCAGTTGTCCTTGTGCACTAGTGGTCTCTATTCCGCTGGGCTACTTCGGTGGTATTGGGCTAGCTTCTAAAAATGGAATCCTATTTAAAGGTGGAAACTTTTTGGACGTGATGACCAAGATCAACACGATTGTGATGGACAAGACTGGTACGCTTACCAAGGGAGTCTTCAAGGTTCAGAAGGTAGTAACTGAGGGAATTACAGAAAAGGAATTGGTTAAGCTAGTGGCTATCCTCGAAAAAAACTCAACACATCCAGTTGGACAGGCCATTATTGAATATGCTGGGAAAGAAGCTGATAGTGGAAAGGCAACTGCTGTGGAAGAAATTTCTGGACATGGTCTAAAAGGAAAAGTGGATGGCAAGGACGTGTTGGCAGGAAATATAAAATTACTACAAAAGTATAAGATTGAGTTTCCGAAGGAGGTAGAAGAAATTGTAGACACTATAGTGGTAATTGCAATCGATAAAAAATACGCTGGCTATATTACCATTGCAGATGAAATTAAGGAAGATGCGGCCAAAGGGATTAAAATGATGCACGACCTTAATATTAGAACGGTAATGCTTTCAGGCGACAAACAATCAGTAGTAGATCAGGTAGCGAAAAAGCTCGGAATTGACGAGGCTTTTGGCGACCTATTGCCAGAGGGAAAGGTTGAAAAAGTCGAGGCACTGATAAAAGAAGGCAGGCATATCGCATTTGTTGGCGACGGAGTAAATGATGCACCTGTTATTGCGCTTGCTGATGCAGGAATTGCAATGGGCGGTCTTGGAAGTGATGCGGCAATCGAAACAGCTGATATTGTAATCCAGAACGATCAAATTGTGAAGATTGTTTCAGCATTGAAGATTGGAAAACTTACACGCAACATTGTTTGGCAGAATATCATCCTTGCGATGGCGGTAAAGGTTGCGGTGCTGTCGCTAGGTGCTTTTGGTGTCGCAAATCTTTGGGAAGCAGTAATTGCCGATGTTGGTGTAGCTTTTTTGGCAATACTTAATGCAATCAGGATCCAGCGTAAGCATATATAATTTTATTTGCCTATGAATAACAAAGGTCGAAAAAGGTCAAGAAAAAAGTTGACCACAGCTTATATTGTGAAAATGACTTTGTTTTGGACGATGTGGATTGTGTTAGGAATCGCTGTAATTATGAAATTTTTCCATGTATTTAAGCTTCACATTTTAAACTAATGCGATTTTTGTAAATGATATAGATTCTAAATGAATTTCAAATAAGTTAAGAAAGCCGGGTCTCCCCGGCTTTCTTGCTATTTACAGGTTTTTTTACACTCACCCGAAGCTTTACACGCTTTACTACAAGTATCCATGCAGTTTGGCTTACCACACGTTTTTGAACACTTTGTACAACTGTTCATTTTGCTGTTACAGCAAGGGGTATTAGCGTAAGAAATAGAAGATATAGATAATAGCATCACCATTGCGGTGAAAAAATACTTTTTCATGATTTTTGATTTTAAGATTAATAATATTTATAGTACAGGTAGACGTACAGAAATTATTATTAAACTTTTGGAGGATGCCAACCGATTTGTGTAAATCCAGAAACGATGTCCATGTCGAAGATATATTGGGACACGCTTTCGTTCAGTACATATTGGTTCGGTAATACCAACTGCTCTGCCACGACAAAGCCACAACGGGCGTAGGAAACCATACGATTACAAGCCTTGCTGTCACAACCTTTGTCCTTTTGCTCAGGTTTTCCATGCTTACAAGAAGCACCCGTGCAGCAATTGGTTATCGATTTAGATTGCGCAGTGCTTCCAACTCCCTGAACGGAAGATAGGAACATTAGGCAAGATAACAATATGTAGGCAAGCGGTTTCACAATACAAATAACGTAATTTCATTTCAATATGTTTCTTAATCAAGAAATTATTATTATCTATTGCAATTATGACAACATAAGGCATAATTTATAAAGAAAACTTTCGATAGCAATCTCTTACTCTCTACATTATCCCTTACAAAAGAAATTATGCAACTTTTTCACAAAATCATGTAAAAATCGAGAGAGGGTACCGTCGTAAATTTGTTTATCAATAATTAAGTAATGAAAGCTCAAAACGATATTCAAACTCTTTCGCTCCCAGTTCTTGGAATGACATGTGCTGCCTGTGCAAACAGTGTGGAAAGTATGATCGCCGCCCAACAAGGAGTTGAGAAAGCAGAGGTTAACTATGCTGCTCAGACAGTTAAGGTTTCCTATCATCCAGATCAGGTGCAGCCGACCGCGTTCCAAAAAGCAGTACAGTCAATAGGCTACGATCTGATCATGGATACCGAAAGCGGAAAGGAAAAACAGGAAGAGGTACAGCAAAAAAACTATAGTTCGCTAAAGAAGCGTATGATAGCATCTGGGATATTAACACTTCCAGTGGTAGCTATTGGGATGTTCTTTATGGATATCCAATATGCAAATTATTATATGTTGGCACTAACTACACCAGTACTTTTTATTTTTGGAAAAAACTTCTTTGTTAACGCCTTCAAACAGGCAAGGCATGGTAGAGCAAATATGGATACCCTTGTTGCCTTGAGTACTGGCATTGCATACCTTTTCAGTCTCTTCAATACACTATATCCAGAATTTTGGCACCAAAGAGGGCTTCATCCACATGTCTATTATGAAGCCGCCGCCGTGGTCATCGTATTTATCATGTTGGGGAAACTGCTCGAAGAACGTGCAAAATCCAATACTTCTTCCGCCATCCAAAAGCTGATCGGACTACAGCCAAAAACGGTGCTTGTTATCACCGAAAATGGAGAGAAAGAAATTCCGCTTTCTGATATTGCAATTGGCGATAAAATACTTGTGCGTTCTGGTGAAAAGATCCCAGTAGACGGCGAAATATATGAGGGCGAATCCTACGTGGATGAAAGCATGATTTCTGGAGAACCTGTAGCAGTTTCGAAAAAAGTAGGAGCTCAGGTCTTTGCAGGAACAATCAACCAAAAGGGAAGCTTTCGATTTGTAGCCCGAAAGGTCTGTGGGGAAACAATGCTTGCACAGATCATAAAAATGGTGCAAGATGCCCAAGGCTCTAAAGCTCCAGTACAAAGGCTCGTAGATAAAATTGCAGGGATATTTGTTCCGATAGTTATCGGTATCTCAGTGCTTACCCTTATAATATGGGTAGTGGTTGGTGGTGAAAATGCCCTGACCCAGGGAATGCTGGCGATGGTTACCGTACTGGTTATTGCCTGTCCTTGTGCGCTCGGCCTTGCAACTCCAACAGCTATTATGGTAGGTGTTGGCAAGGGCGCTGAAAACGGTATATTGATAAAAGATGCCGAAGCTCTGGAACTTGGCCATAAGGTTAATGCAGTTGTTCTCGATAAGACCGGAACTCTTACAAAAGGCAAACCTGAAGTAACGGAACTCCATTGGCAAAATGAGGTCGATACCGACAAGCAAAAGCTTATTGGTATCCTGTTTGCACTTGAACAGCAATCTGAACATCCGCTTGCTGAAGCTATTGTTCGCCATCTACAAACAGGAAATGTTAACCCGATAAGAGTTACGGGGTTTGAAAGCCTTACTGGAAAAGGCGTACGAGCTACATTTGAAGGACAAAAGTATTGGGCAGGCAGCCATAAAATATTGAAAGACGCTGGTATCGAAGTTGAAGAAAATTTACAGCAGTCAGTGAAAAAGTTACAGGAACAGGCAAAGACGGTAATTTATTTTACCAATGAAAATAAAGTATTAGCCACTATTGCCATTGCCGATCAGATCAAAGATGGTTCTGCCCTTGCTATCTCTGAACTTTTGAAGCGTAATATTGCAGTGTATATGCTCACTGGAGATAACGAACAAACTGCGGCCGCTGTAGCAAAACAGGTTGGGATTACAGATTTTAGGGCCGAAGTGCTACCTTCCGAAAAAGCAAAGTTCATTAAGGAACTACAATCGCAGGGAAAAATAGTTGCCATGATCGGTGACGGTATTAATGATAGCCATGCCCTGGCACAGGCCGATGTGTCGATTGCCATGGGGAAAGGCTCGGATATTGCAATTGATGTTGCCAAGATTACCTTGGTTTCCTCCGATCTTTTACAGGTTCCCAAGGCCTTGCGTCTGTCGAAGCTCACTGTTCGCACGATACGCCAAAACCTGTTCTGGGCATTCATTTATAACTTGATAGGAATTCCCCTTGCTGCTGGTATTTTATATCCAATCAATGGCTTTCTGCTAAATCCGATGATCGCGGGTGCAGCAATGGCGCTTAGTTCTGTATCGGTGGTAAGCAATAGTCTTCGCTTAAAATTTTCTAAACTTATTTAAACAATCACAATCATGGAAACATTAAAATTCAAAACAAATATCAAATGTGGTGGCTGTATAGCTGCCGTTACCCCCCACCTGAACAATCTTTTAGCTATTGAAAAATGGGAAGTTGACACGCAGAATCCAGACAAGATATTAACAGTGGAGGGAAAGCAGGGAATCGATACCTATCAGGTTATCGACACGCTTGAAAAGGCTGGTTACAAGGCAGAAAAAATTTAATTCGGTTTTCATTTTGGCAAGGACGTCATTTTGTTATCAATTGATGTTCTTCCCATTGATAATTATCTCGTTGAAACAAAGCGTATATTAGCATTTAATCTAACCTATAGGGTATGTTGTTATCAATAAAAAACATGGTGTGCGACCGTTGCATTTCGGTGGTGACACAACAGCTTCAGCACCACGATCTCCAGGTTGATGATATTTCACTTGGGCAGGCCGTTGTTTCTCCCGAGCCTTCGGAGGAATTGTTGAGCGAAATTTCCGCCTCGCTTAAAATTTTGGGCTTCGAACTGATTGACAGGGATAAGGATAAGATGGTTGAGCGGATCCGTAACACGATAATTGAACTCATACACCATTCACCACATCCCGAACTTCACATTGTTTTCAGTGAAGCGTTGAGTGATCGATTGCACCGGGAATATAGCTACTTGAGCAGGTTATTTTCCGAAAGTGAAGATACTACCATTGAAAAATTTATCATCCAGCAAAAAATAGAGAAGGTAAAAGAGCTTATCCAATATGGTGAACTTAACCTAAATGAAATAGCTTGGAAGATGGGTTATAGTAGTAGCGCCCACCTTTCCAACCAGTTCAAGTCAGTAACAGGTTTATCGCCTAGTCAATTCAAAACATTAAAAGTTAATGATCGAAGACCATTAGACCAGATATAGAGGACAAGGAATTATGTAAATTTTTCGCCTAATTGTGTAATAACCAAAACTCTTACTTCGCTATCTTTGTTCATATTAAAATAATAGCTTACTTTGTACTAATGAAAATCAGTCTGTCAATAAAGTTTAAGGCCGTGTTTCTGACAATTCTATTCCTTTCGAATACAGTTGTTGGCTTTGCCTGTACTATTGGTGCAGATATGGTAATTAACAAAGAGCACCACGACGAACATTCTACAATTCCCGTAACTAGGGTTCATAATCATCCAAAAGGCACGAAACCTCACAGCCATTCAAATAAAAACACCGAATCTTCTGCCGCTCACTCTCATAATAAAAAGCAAGAGGGTAAAAAAGATAATTGTTGCAAAGATGAAGTAGCCAAATTTGTAGCAGTTGACAAGCAATTAAGCAAAACTATATCCATAAAGTCACCGCAGATATTTGCAGATCTTCTTCATCCTGTTTCTATTTTGGTAGATGTTGAAATGGCTAACTTCCACACGCCAGACAACAGTTATTTTGTTAGGTGCCACCATCCCCCCATACCTGATATCCGCATTGCGGTACAGAGTTTTCAGATTTGATTTAATGACTGTTTTATTTTTTTGACGGTAGAGAAATGCCGTCAACGTAATAATCTATGTACATTAAATTAATACAAAATGAAAAAAATATTTTTATTGGTTGCCGTAATCGCAACAACTTTGGTGCAGGCTACTTTTGCACAGGAACATAATGGACATGATGCCAATACATCGGTGCTGGCATCATACTATTCACTTAAAAACGCTCTAGTTGCAGGCGATGCAACCCTTGCAAGTGCAAAGTCGCTCGAACTTGTCAAGTCCATCGAAAGTACCGATAACAAAATTATTGGAGATAAGGACAAAGCAGAACTGTTGAAGCATTCGACAATGGTATCCAAAACGACGGATATCAAGGCCCAAAGGGAGGATTTTGCACCGCTTTCAACGGCAATGATTACACTGGCAAAGTCTGGAAAGCTATCTGCCGACCCTATTTATGTACAGTACTGTCCGATGAAAAAGAGCAGCTGGCTCAGCAGTGAAAAACCTGTCAAGAACCCTTACTATGGTAGTGCCATGCTTACCTGTGGAAAAATTTCTGAGACCATCAACTAATTATTCCTGTACAGTCCACAGGCATATATGCTGGGGACTGTACTTACCTTTCTTAAAGTCCAAAAAAATGAAAAATATCTTCTTAGGCATGGCAATGTCGAGCTTGGTGCTCGCTGCATGCAATAGCAATAAACAGACTAATGGCGATGCAAAAGATACTATTGCCAAAGGTGCAGTAACAGCAGAAGCAAACAAAGTCTCCGCTATCGATGCGGTTACCAAAGATTACCTAAAACTTAAAAATGCCCTTGTGGAGGACAATGATAAACAAGCAGCAGAAGCAGGTAAAAGCCTTGTCACTTCGCTTGCAGCTGTGGACAAAACTTCACTCTCGGCCGAGCAGGCAAAAGTCTTCGAAGACATCAATGCCGATGCAAAGGAGCATGCGGAACACATTGGTTCAAATGTGGGAAACATCAAACATCAACGTGAACATTTCGAAACGTTAAGCGGTGAAATCTATGACCTCTTAAAAGCAGATAAAGCTACAGGACAAAAACTCTTTTACGACAACTGTCCAATGTACAATAAGGGAAAGGGAGGAAACTGGATCAGTGAAACCAAGGAAATCAAAAACCCCTACTATGGGAAATCGATGGTTGACTGCGGAAGCGTAAAAGAAGAACTGAACTAATATGACTGGCAAAAGGAAAGTTTTTTTTGGCATTGCGGCGGTTTTTCTACTGTTGCAATTCTTACAACCAACGAGAAACAATGGTGGAGACCCCCGCCATATTAAATTCTTGCATACTTTTCCGGTTCCAGAAAATGTTGGAAAGATACTAAGCAACTCGTGTTTCGATTGCCATAGCAATTATACCAAATACCCATGGTATACAATGATCCAACCTTTCGGTAGATGGATGGGGTCACACATTGCTGAGGGAAAATCCGAACTGAACTTTGATGAGTTTGACAGCTATAGCAATCGAAGAAAGATGAGCAAGCTCAAGTCTATTTCATCTAGTATTGAAGACAGAAGCATGCCGCTTCCTTCCTATACCATGATCCACCAGAGTACAAAGCTTTCTGCAAAGGAGCAGAAGATAATAACAGATTGGGCCAGTGCAGTACTGGACAGTCTGGAAAAAAAAGATAACAGATGAAAAAGATAATATTATTAATTTTGGCTGTCTTCACGTTGCAGATGGCCAATGCGCAACACGACCAGCATGGAACAGCGTCAACAGCCGTTAAAAATGCTGACATCTATACATGCCCCATGCATCCAGAAATACAACAGGGAAAACCTGGCAAATGCCCAAAATGCGGAATGGCATTG
Organism: Pedobacter yonginensis; assembly: GCF_003173595.1. Classification (GTDB taxonomy): domain Bacteria; phylum Bacteroidota; class Bacteroidia; order Sphingobacteriales; family Sphingobacteriaceae; genus Pedobacter; species Pedobacter yonginense. Next base: position 222,469 of record NZ_QGNZ01000001.1, on the reverse strand, counting down.
GTGATGAAGAAACCAGTAGCCGTTAAGAAGCAACCCGTGAAAAAAGCTTCGCCTGCTGTAAAGCAAACAGTGCCAGCAAAAAAGGAAGCTGAAAAGATGGAGATGGGAACCAGCAAAACTTCTGATAGCAAGCCGTCTGGTGAAAAAAGTGCATCGTACACTTGTCCGATGCATCCAGAAATTCATCAAGATGCGCCAGGAAAGTGCCCGAAATGCGGAATGAAGCTGGTTTCAGAAAAAACTAAGTCTGAGAACAAAAGCCACGATGGCATGGATATGCCTGGCAATACATCGAAAACAGCAATGGAAGACATGGATATGAACGACAATGATGCAACACTGACCAACATCAAGAAAGCAAAGGCTAACCTCGGCCCTATAAAAACCATAACTAACAGTGCCAAGCCCAGAACGGTACGTTACGATCTATATATTGCAGATACTACAGTTACGTATGGCAAAAAACCAAGACGTGCCATTGCCGTTAATGGACAGATCCCTATGCCAACCTTGATATTTACAGAAGGTGATACCGCAGAGATCTATGTACACAATAACTTGGATGAAGAAACATCGTTGCACTGGCATGGCCTTTTTCTTCCCAACAAGGAAGACGGTGTTCCATTTTTGACCCAAATGCCGATTAAACCGCATACGACCTATATTTACAGATTTCCAATTGTGCAGCACGGAACTCATTGGTACCATAGCCATAGCAAGTTACAGGAACAGATAGGGATGTATGGTTCGTTTATCATGAACAAACGTAATAAGGAATGGGATATTCCAACATTGCCAATTGTAATTAGCGAATGGACAGATATGAAGCCAGAGGAAGTCCATCGCAGTTTAAAAAATGCAACCGACTGGTTTGCCATTCAAAAAGGTGCTACACAAAGTTATGCGGAAGCCATTCGATCTGGAGAGTTTAAAACGAAAGTGAACAATGAATGGAAGCGGATGAACGCTATGGATGTAAGTGACGTATATTACGATGCTTTTTTGATTAATGGAAAGAACCAGAACGTACAGACCCAATTTAAGGCTGGCGATAAGGTAAGGCTACGCATAGCCAATGCTGGCGCATCTGATTATTTTTGGCTGACCTATTCTGGCGGAAAGATTACTGTTGTAGCCACTGATGGAAACGATGTAGAGCCAGTTGAAGTAGATCGACTGATTATTGCTGTATCTGAAACCTATGATGTAGTTGTTACCATTCCCGAAAATAAGAGCTATGAATTTTTGGTGACCCCAGAAGACAGGACAAAATCTGCATCCCTGTGGCTGGGCAAAGGCGAAAAAGTTCCCGCCAAGTCACTTCCGAAACTCAAATATTTCGCAGGGATGAAAATGATGAACGACATGATGGACATGCAGGGTAACATGATCGAGATGGACGGTATGAAGATGCAGAACCAAATTATGGACATGAATACGGTGATGTATCCTGAAATTACTGGTGAAGAGCCTGCTAAAAAAAGTCCAAAAGCTGAAGACAAAAGCATGGCGGGAATGGATATGGGGACTACTAGCTCGGATATTGTCACCCTTAACTATGATATGTTGAGAGACCCAAAAATAACCACGTTACCGAGAGGGCCATGGAAGGAAATTAAGTTTGAGCTCACGGGCAACATGAACAGGTATGTTTGGAGCCTTGATAATAAAACAGTTTCAGAAACCGATAAGATACTGATAAAGAAGGGCGAAAACGTTAGGATTATTCTCTACAATAATAGCATGATGCGCCATCCGATGCACTTGCATGGCCATGATTTTAGGGTAGTGAATGCGCAGGGAGATAATGCTGTTATGAAAAATGTTCTGGATATCATGCCAATGGAACGTGATACCATAGAATTTGCCGCAACTGAACCAGGCGGAGATTGGTTTTTCCATTGCCATATCCTTTACCACATGATGAGCGGCATGGGCAGGGTTTTCAGCTATGAGAACTCGCCAGCGAATCCAGAAATCCCCAATCCACGACTTGCCCAGCGCAAATTGTTCAGCGACGATAGGGAATTCCATCTGATGGGAAACATTGGACTGGAAAGCAACGGTAGCGATGGTGAAGTGATGTTGGCGAATACGCGATATCGTTTTTCTAGTGAATTTAGGTTGGGATTGAAGTCAGAACATGGGAATGAAGTAGAAACATATTTCGGCCGCTATATTGGAAAAATGCAATGGTTCATGCCCTTCATTGGATTTGATTATCACTATAATAGTATGGGCAATACGGCAGAGAAAAATATGTTTGGACAGCTCAGCAATCAGATGAACAGAAAGGCAGCTGTGATTGGTGCGCAATACATTCTTCCAATGTTGGTTACTGCCGAAGCTCGTCTGGACAGTAAAGGCAAGTTTCGTTTTCAATTGATGCGTGAGGATATGCCATTGAGCAAAAGATTAAGGCTAAATATTATGGGAAACACGGATAAGGAATATATGGCTGGACTTAGATACATTGTAACTAAATACTTTTCATTTTCTACCCATTATGATAGCGATATGGGTTATGGAGGAGGAATCACATTGACGTACTAATTTATTTTAGGGGAGTAAGAAATGGTCTTTTTCCAAGATATAATTTAGTGATACACATCATTTTAGTAGTTGATGAGGGTCAATAGATTAGATGGTGTCTAAGCGTACATTCGGTAAACAAATTATAGAAATCATGAAAAAAATCCATTTCTTATTCTCCTTAATGTTGATGGCATTAACAGTACTTACAGTCAATGTCTTCGGTCAGACAAAAGCAGAAAAAGTGAAAGTCGAAAAAATATCCATCAATAAAAAGGGTGAAATCCATGACCATGGCTGGAACAAACTTGGCTACATCACCAAGGACAATATTATAAAGGACAATCAAGGTAAGACAATCTATTTTATTGATGGCAATGGAAATGTCATAGACTCGAAGGGTAAAAACTTGGGCAAGGCACAAAAGAACGGCAACTATTACAACATCAAGGGAGAAAATATTATTACAGTAAGGGATATAGACGCAGAAAAATGTGAAATACTGGATCCAAAGGGCCATTCATTGGGGACTGTGCACAAGAACTACAAGCTCCATGCTTGTGCTGCCCATTGCTATTTCCTTGCGCAGAAAAAGACAAAATAGCACGAATTGAGAATCCAATCGTATTAGAAAGGTTCTCTACATCAAATTAAATTATGGAACACCATCAACACCAAAAAACGTCCGCTGATATTGCAAAAAGTGAACCTACAAAAATGGATCACAGCAAAATGTCTCACGGTTCTAATCCTGCAATGGGACATCAAGGGCATAATCATCAAGCGATGATTGATGATTTTAAGAAGCGCTTTTATGTGGTGCTGGTCTTAACCTTTCCTATTATGCTATTATCAGAAATGATTCAGCATTTTATTGGTGTAAACTGGCAATTTACTGGCTCCTCTTATATTCTGTTTGCACTTTCATCTATTGTGTTTTTTTACGGTGGCTGGCCATTTTTAAAAGGATGGGCTGATGAGGTAAAAGCAAAGAATCCTGGCATGATGTTCTTGATCGGTTTTGCCATCACGGTTGCCTATGGATATAGTGTGGCCATCGTTTTTGGACTTTCAGGCATGGATTTTTTCTGGGAATTGGCAACTCTGATCTTGATTATGCTTTTGGGTCATTGGATAGAAATGAAATCAATAGCAGGGGCATCAAAGGAACTGGAGCTTTTGGTGCAGTTGATGCCGTCCGAAGCACATATGGTTATGCCAGATATGGTTCACGACGTAAAAACGGATACAATAAAAGAGAACGATATAATTCTGGTAAAACCGGGTGAAAAGGTGGCTGCAGATGGAATAATTTTGGATGGTGAAAGCTATTTAAATGAATCTATGCTTACGGGAGAATCCAAGCCCGTACAAAAGGTAAAAGGTGATAAAGTAATCGCTGGTGCTATCAATGGAAACGGATCGATTAAGGTTACTGTGTCACATTCCGCAAAGGATTCATATCTCTCGCAAGTAATCAAATTGGTTGATGAGGCACAGAAATCGAAGTCGCAAACACAATTGTTAGCAGATAAAGCAGCAAAATGGTTAACTATTATTGCACTGGTTTCTGGTATTGGTACATTCCTATATTGGTATTTAACTGGACAAACACTGGCGTTTGCAATGGAACGCATGGTAACGGTAATTGTGATTTGCTGCCCACATGCATTGGGTCTGGCCGTACCTTTGGTAGTCGCCAAATCAACTGCATTGTCTGCGAAGAACGGACTATTAATCAAGAACAGGACTGCATTTGAAAATTCACGAAAAATAACAACTATTGTATTTGATAAGACAGGCACGCTAACAGTAGGTAAATTTGAGGTTTCGAAAATCGTATCGTTGCAAAAAGGCATAGATGAAAACGAGATCATCCGCCTTGCTTCTGCCTTAGAGCTAAAGTCTGAACACCCAATTGCTACAGGAATTCTTCAAAAAGTTAAAGAACTATCAATCAAAATCCCTAGTGCCGAGAAATTTAATGCAATTACGGGTAAAGGCGTTGAGGCGATAGTAGAGAATAAGAAAGTGTCAGTTGTAAGTCCTGGTTATCTTAAAGAAAATAAGATTGCAGTTCCTAATGATTTCAAAGCGGATGATACCGAGACTGTTGTTTTTTTATTGGTTGATGATGAATTGACGGGCTATATTGCCCTTTCCGATCAGATACGCCCCGAGTCTGCTGAAGCTATCAAAACATTGAAACAGAACAATATCAAGTCTATTCTTCTTACTGGCGATAATGGTAAAGTAGCTGCAAGCGTGAGTAAAGTCTTAGGCATGGATAGTTTTATGGCAGAGGTACTACCACACCAGAAATTGGAAAAAATAAAAGATTTGCAGAGCAAAGGCGAATTTGTAGCTATGACAGGTGATGGGGTAAATGATGCCCCTGCGCTTGCGATTGCAGATGTAGGTATTGCCGTCGGCTCAGGTAGCGACATTGCAGCGGAAACAGCAGGAATTGTGTTAGTGAACAGCAATCCAAAAGATGTTGTAAACCTGATCCTTTTTGGCAAGGCTACATACAGGAAGATGATACAAAATTTAATGTGGGCTACAGGTTACAATGTCGTTGCACTCCCTTTGGCCGCTGGTGTTTTGTATAGCCAAGGCATTTTACTTAGTCCAGCAGCGGGTGCCGTTTTAATGACAGTTAGTACCGTTGTAGTAGCTATAAACGCAAGCCTATTGAAGGTAAAAAGTTAATTTTGGCTAAAAATAGATGATTTAAATAAATTTATACATTGTAGCCAGTTCTTTAATATGCTCTTTAAAATATTGAACTATTATTTAAAATTGAGACTTTTATGATTTTACAGCATCCCTGTTTGGATGGCGGTATCTAATAATTCTTTACATTTTTGAATAGGGAATGCATAAATCATTTTTGTATTTGTTACAACTGCACATGCGACACCTACTAATCTTTGCTCCGAATCTAAAATTGGTGCACCACTACAGCCTTCATATTCATCAGCCGATTTAATAATCTTAGGAGCTAAAAAAATATGAAATTCAGAATTTGTTCTATGGAATTTTAATGAATGATTGAATTTAGGAGTTAGATGTAATTTCATGCCTTCGTAAACAGGTTTAATTTTCCCATAGAACCCGTATCGTTCTTCTTTATTAGGTAAATCTGTATATGTAAGATCAAGGTCTATTTTAGAACATTCGGGCACGCTAAATGCCCCAAAGTTCATTGCTAGTTGAAGCAAGGGTACATCATCCTTAATTTCAGCAAAACAAATATCTAGTCTTTTTCGTGGTCCATCATTTAAAAATTTAATAAAATCATCCGGTAAAATGCCTTCAGCTAATGTGAACATATCGAAATAACATAACCCACCAACTGGTTTTAAAATAGCTCCATTTGCACTAATAGGAAGATTGGTTTCTAAATAGGTTACCATTCCTTCATAATCAGTAACATGCCTTACCGTTATAAAAAAACGTCTATCTAAATATTTGACTATAAAGCCTGAGCCAAACCCATGTGGCTTTATATTTTCTTTGCCCCCCATATAAACTTGTATGGACGAGAGAACCATAACTTCTGCATCAGTTATTGACATTTTTTTAATTACGCTAAATTAATAATTACCAAGTTAGTAATACTGCGTAATTATTGCAATTTCATTAATTAGGAGCGCTCAAATAAGGCAAAGTAAATCTTTTTCCATGGGCTATAAACTGCCACCACTCCCAAAACTGCCAAGGTTTGATTCTAAAGGTTCTGTACAGCGTTTGATTTGGATCACTGCTGTTTTCAGTTTTAAATCTTTCCCATCTTCTTTCGCCAACTTTAAAATCTAATGCCTGTCCTGGTTCTTCCGTATATTTAAATGAACCGTCTGCATTTTGATAGTTATAATTTTCGAGTAGGAAAAACTGCATAGGTGGTGTATTGCTTATTATAATTACCACTGCAATAGCAATTAAGATTACTTTTCTATTTTTTGTTATTATTGATTTTTGATTTTCCATAATATCAATTTAAGATACTTTTATTATTTACATTCCCCTTTACTTGCAGGGGCAGTACCGCCACCTTCACCAATATTTGCTTTGGGATTAGCTGCTTTTTCTGAACGAAGTGCTGACCCCCATCCCGCAGGAGACATACCTGTGCCTACACCACCAGGCCCTCCAATTCCAAAAGTAGTAGTTGGATTTGGAACAGGGAGATTTCCAGCCCTAGCTGCATTGTAAACAAATGCGGCACAATTAAAATCTGTAAAATGATAGTTTGTTGGTGGGTTAGCCACGTAGTCTAAAATCTTTTGAAAGCTAGATGCATCAGTGAAATAATTGGCATTCATATTATATTCAATATCACCGTTATCTTTAATAGTGGATGGAGAAATTAATTTATCAAGTCCAGAACCTGAACCATAAAAACCTAATGTTTGAGTTACTGATCGATCTCCATTTACTTTTGTCAGTTGGATAGCTACGTGTCCAAAACTATTGGGGCCAACATTAAAAAATGTTCCCGGCATTGGTTCAACAACCAAAACTTTAACCTGAAATGCAGCACCTGCACTTGGCACGTTGCCAAAGCACTCAACCATTTTTTTAGGGTCAACATTGTTATTGTTTTCTCCCGGTATGTTTGAGGGTGGCGGAGGTGCTGGGGTGCTCGTACTTCCACCACCTCCTCCTCCGCCACTTGGAGTTTCGTAGTTTATTCCGCCATCATTGTAATTGCCACCGCCACCACCATCATCTAAATAAAAATATTCACAATATCTTTCTGCATGAACCGTAAAAACACCTTCGGCATCTACATAACTCGTTTGTAGCCATGCACAGGTTTCGATCATCCGTGCCATAGATATTTTGCCATTGGCTGATGTAGAATTTTGTTCGAACGTAGCTAATATTGGTAATTGAGGTTTATTTTGAGTAAATGCAAGCTTTTCACTTTTGGTTGAAGGGCGTGATTCTCCTATTTGTTTACCATTGTTATAAATTGAACCTTTTTCCAAATTATAATTTAGGTCATAAACTAAAATCCTTCCTGTGAAATCACTTTGATCTACTTTCTGCTTTGCCTGAAAATAAAGCGCATCTGGGATAATTTCAATGAATTTTCCTTCAATTTGGTTAGTCTTGGAATTTCGTTCTATAGATAGTTGCCTATAACCTTGTTTGATATTCTGATATATGGGTTGCCCAGAAATAGTAATTATTATTCGGTTTCCGTCGTTAGTTGCAACAGATTTAGCATTAGTTGACCTAATTGGGTATTTACTAACGAGCGAAGATGTATCTGCTTGTTTACTTAGCCAATTAAGTGCTTCATTAAGTGTAATGGTTTCTTTTACAGGTAATTCTTTATCAATTTTTGTTTCCTTTTTACAGGCGGAGAATGTTAAAATGAATAGGATATAAAATTGGATGCTCTTTTTCATATACTTCATTTAAGTGAAAATTAGGTTAACTAGCAAGACGCGTTTTTAACATCTTGCTTCTAATGCGACTTAGTGTTTCTCTTGTAATTCCTAGATATGATGCAATATTAGATTGAGTTGTTAACTGTTCAATTTGATTATGCTGTTGTAGTAGAATTTTATATCGTTCTTCTGGGGTTTTCGTACGCATGAAAATACTCCGTTCTTCACTTAGGATATAATACTTTTCAGTAAGAACACGTCCTATGTAGTTTCCCTCTTTAAAATCGGCATAATATGATTGCAGTTGGTTCCATGTGATTGATTGAAGAATACAGTCATCTAATACCTCTATGTATTCGTCAGCTGGCCGCTGTGTAAAAAAACTATAAACAGAAATCATCAAATCATTTGCACCCATTAACCAAGAGGTACATTCTTTACCATTTTCATCTATGATATAAGCCCTAAGAAATCCTTTTTTGATATAATATATTCTTCTGGCTACTTCTCCTGGTCGGAGCAGAATGTGTCCCTTTTTAAAGGTTTCTGTAAGCACTTGGTTTGTAATACGTTCTTGAAATGGGGCAGATAAAGGAGTTATCGAACCAAGAACTAAAACCAAATCAATTGAATCGGATACATCGCTTTCCATATATACAACATTTAGCAAAGAGCGTCTGTTAATTATATGTTTCTCTTATCGTGATATAAAAAAAACGACGAAATAGAAGATTTATTTTGACATTGGCGAGTAACTTCCAACATCCTCAATAAATTCTAAGTTTTTTTTTAACGAATTTCTCCGCACCAATTTCTTTTTAGAGATGCTCGATTGTGATTTTTATCACAAGTTATATTATATATTTTGTTTGAGGAAATCATAATTCAAGCTGAATGAGAAAGCATCAACATTTTTATAAAAAAACGATGCATACAGCTATTAGAGCTACATTTTTTACTACTTAACTATGTTTTTAAAATTCGGCCTAATAAAGGTTCGATTGTATTTTAAATCACCTTTCTAGTCTTAGCTTTCTCCTAATTTTGGTTATAATAAGCTTAGGCATCGCTCTCAAAAAGGTAATTAAATACATAAAGCTATGATGAGAGAAAAATGCGAGGAGTATTTGCAAAAGTTAAATGCAGATCTGCATGAAGTAGAAGGTTCTAAGTCTACTCCAATTAAGATTCTAAAATCTTACCACACCTTAGTAAGTAAATCGCTCGAAAAAGTTAAAAAATTAGTTCTTGAAGAACAATTTGATACTGAATGTGAAGAAATTGAATTTTTCAAAATTCTAAAACCACAGTTTACTGGATTAATAATTTTTGCATCTGAACGATATAGTTACCAAAGCAACAAACCTATCATTATAGATCAGGTTACTGAATACCGTGAAGAGCAACTAAAATTTATAAATCGATTTTTCCGACAACACGAATTTTTTTATCAGTATTACCGTTTAGGTGCAACAGAAATGGATAACATTCATTTTTTACGAGGAAGAAAACCTTTAGACCTGATTAATTTAGACTTTCTAGATGTTGACCCCACATTTGCTACAGCTGGCGATTACCTCTTCGCCAAATTTTTCGCTTACGAAAAATTGCAGGAACATATTTTATACGATACGATAAAAACAACAATCGTAAACGACAATCCAACATTAACCAATAATGAAAATCTCAATTTTAAATGGACAGGTGATAAAACTAATCTCGTTGAAGTTATCTATGGTCTTTTTTATACGGGTCAATTAAACAGTGGAAATGCCACTCTCTCTGATATCATCAAATGGATGGAGCACATCTTGCAAATCGATCTTAGCCGTTCGTATCGAAATTTTATAGATATACGTAACCGAAAACGTGATAGTCCAACTAAGTTTCTTGATAAAATGCGTGAATTCATCATCCAGAGAATTGAAGATGATAACGCATTTAAACCATCCAAATGAGCAATTTTTAGGTTTCAGACTATTAAAATCACGCACCTACCGTACCGGTTGCGAATTAAAAATTTGATGTCTTTGAACCTTTGCTTATGAAATCCTAATGCAATGGAGCATTGAGATAAAAGCAAAATAATATGTTACAACAATTTACATGGCAACAGTTTTTGGTTGCCTCAATGGTACTTAGTTTAATATGGTATGTAGGTGTAATCCTAATCTTCTATCGAGCTGAATTTTTAAGGTTTTTAAAAAGAGATGGTACTTCTACCACTTCCGAAAAATTGCCACACAGATGGGAAGACGATGTGGACGTACTTCAAGAAGAATTGCACGAAGATGAACTAATGGGAAAGGCAAAATTGCCTGATGGGCTTTCTTCAGTTACGGCAGGAAGTTTTGGGTTTACTCCGTCAGAAAAGGATAAGGCTGACCAAGTTGGGCTGATACCTGACGTACTCCAAGATATCAAAGAAGTCTTGGCCTTACTTGAAAAGGAAGACGGCACCAAAAAAGATTTTCTAAACTTAATGGAGGTGGTTAAGGAAAATTACCCAAAGATCGGTTCCCATCCGAATATTGGCAGAATTAACCAATTCATCAGTAATCACGCCCCATTTCATCTCTCTAGTGAGGAACTGGAAAACCTGTGGGATTAACATCAATCATTCTTAATCAAGATCAATATGAAATCCAATATAAAATCAAAAATCAACATTGTTCTCTTCTTCTGCCTGTTGGCCTTAACATTCGCCGCCAGCGCACAAGATGGAAATTCAGGTATACAAGAGGCAACTAATAAAGTTAAGGGGTATTTCGATACTGGTTGCGACCTAATGTATGCTATTGGCGCAGTAATCGGCATTATTGGTGCTGTTAAAGTCTATTCTAAATGGAATGGTGGCGAACCTGACACCAACAAGGTAGCCGCTGCTTGGTTTGGAAGCTGTATCTTTTTAGTGGTGGTAGCTACCGTTCTTAAATCGTTTTTCGGGATTTAGTTATGGCAAGCATCTATCAAATTAACAAGGGCGTATCTAAGCCGATTATGTTTAAGGGACTGAAGGCCCAATACATTGCCTATTTGGCAATTGGTCTTGTGCTACTGCTTATCGCATTTGCCATCCTTTACATTTCTAGGGTAAATCTGTTCATCATTCTCCCTCTAATTCTTGCAGCAGGTACAGCAATCTTTATGATTACTTTTCGATTAAGCCATCGCTTTGGTGAACATGGGCTAAGTAAGTTCATTGCAAAACGTAATCTGCCATCCTGTTTAAAATTTCGTTCCAGACAACTATTCCTCAAACTAAAATCAAAATAATTATGGTAGAAGCAAGAAAAATTTTGCCAATCTATAAGGTGGAGAACAATTGCATCCTTTCGGCACAAGGCGATATCACAATAGCTTACGAAGTTAAGTTACCAGAGATATTTACACTTTCTGATCGGGATTATGAAGCGTATCATCAAACATGGGTAAAGGCTATCAAAGTATTACCACAGCATTCTATATTCCACAAACAGGATTGGTTTATCGAAGGTAAACATGAGGCAGACTTTGAAAGTTCGGACAATAGTTTTCTTTCACGAAGCAGTGAAAATTTCTTCAATGAAAGAGAATGTTTGAACCACAGATGTTATATTTTTTTGACCAAAAAGCCGAAAGATAGAAAACTGTCAAGTTCAGTCTACAGCAATATTCTTCGCAAATCAATTGTCCCTGTACAAACAATCAACCCTGTTCTTTATAAGGATTTCTTAGACTGTGCTGGGCAATTTGAAAGGATTATGACGGACGGCAACTTTGTTTCACTTACACGAATTGGTGATGATGGACTTGCAGGCACCGCTAACCACTCTGGAATTATTGAACGATATTGCTTTTTACTTGAATCAAGTTCACAGCCTATTATTCGGGATATTCACATCAAGGACAATATAAGGATTGGTGATAAACATTTAGAACTTTATACTTTATCTGATACTGAGGATCTTCCCTCACTTTGCGGTAGTCGAATAAATTACGACAAATACAGTACAGACCGTACAAAGTTCAGTATCGGGTTTGCAAGTCCATTGGGAACGTTACTCAATTGCAACCACATTTTTAATCAGTACATTTTCATAGAAGATTCGCAGAAGACGATAAAAAGACTTGAAGCTAAAAAATTACGGTTGCAATCCCTATCAAGCTATTCAAGGGAAAATGCAATAAGCCGAGATTCGGTAAATGATTTTTTGAATGAAGCCATTGCGTCACAGCGATTACCGATCAAAGCACATTTTAATGTTCTGGCATGGTCTGATGATGTGGGCAAAGCCAAAGACCTCAAAAATATTGTTTCTTCTGCTATGGCGCAAATGGATGCTGTTGCTAAACAGGAAACAGATGGGCAGGCGCAAATATGGTTTGCAGGGTTGCCTGGCAATCAAGCTGATTTTCCGATGAACGATACCTTTGACACTTTCGTTGAGCAGGCTACATGTTTTTTTAACCTCGAAAGTAACTATCGTTCAAGTGTTAGCGCATTTGGCATCCGTATGGGTGACCGGTTATCGGGGAAACCTGTACATGTCGATATTTCAGATGAGCCTATCAAACTTGGCTTCACTACGAATAGGAACAAATTTATTCTTGGCCCAAGCGGAAGTGGCAAATCATTCTTTACCAATCACATGGTACGAAGTTATTATGAGCAGGGCACGCATGTAGTTCTGGTGGATGTGGGACATAGCTATAAAGGTCTTTGCGATCTGGTTGGAGGCTATTATTTCACCTATTCAGAAAAAGATCCTATAAAGTTTAATCCATTCTACCTTACTGAAGGAGATGTGCTCGATACAGAAAAAAAGGAAAGTATCAAAACCCTGCTGCTTGCACTATGGAAAAAGGACGATGAAACTTTTAAGCGTGCAGAATATGTTGCCCTATCCAATGCGTTAACGCTTTATTTTGAACATCTGGAACAGAATTCGGATATATTCCCATGTTTCAACACATTTTATGAGTTTCTTTTATCGGAGTATTTGCAGGTGCTGGAGGATGCCAAAGTAAAGGAAAAGGACTTTGATATAAGTAATTTTCTGTATGTACTCAATCCGTATTATAAAGGCGGAGAATTCGATTATCTACTAAATGCAACTGAAAATCTCGATCTTTTAAATGAGCCGTTTATTGTATTCGAACTTGACTCGATAAAAGACCATCCTATACTTTTCCCAGCCGTTACGCTCATTATTATGGAGGTATTTATTTCTAAAATGCGCAAGCTGAAAGGCATCCGTAAGATGATCCTTATTGAAGAGTGTTGGAAAGCAATTGCTAAAGAAGGAATGGCAGAGTACATCAAATATCTTTTCAAAACAGTTAGAAAATTCTTTGGCGAGGCAGTTGTTGTTACCCAAGAAGTAGAAGATATCATTTCTTCACCAATCGTTAAACAGGCAATTATTAATAATTCAGATTGTAAAATACTGCTCGATCAGAGCAAGTATCAAAACAAGTTCGATAGCATACAGGAACTGCTTGGGCTTACCGAAAAAGAAAAGGCCCAAATACTTTCCATGAATAAGGCTAATGACCCGAATAGAAAATACAAAGAGGTATTCATTTCCCTTGGGGGACAACATAGTAAAGTTTACCGAACAGAAGTCTCTATTGAGGAATATCTCGCTTACACCACTGAAGAAAGCGAGAAAATGAAAGTCCAGCAATACACTGAGAAGTATGGCAGCATTCAAAAAGGAATAGCAGTACTAGCAAATGAACTTAGAAACCAAAATCAATAATCTCATGAAAAACTTAATCATTTTATGTGCAATTGCAGCATTGTTGATAAATGCGTGCAAAACTGACAATATTCGTTCATTTATTCCCGGTACTTACATCAACAATGCGGGAAGCGAATTTAGTATCGCCAATGATACGTTAGTTATCGAACCTTCAGAAAACAGTAGTTTCTATATCCACAGAAAAACGGGTTTCAATTTGGTAACGGACGGAAAGATTGGGAAACGTGAGCATGAAACGGAAAATTGGAACGCAGTTTACGATGAAAGCAGCAGGAAGTTAACAGAAATCAAGAAAGGTAAGCTCATCACTTTCTATCCAGACTCAGCCAAAATAAAAGTTGGCAACAGAACTTATCAAAAAATAAATTAACAAAATTTATTCACCATGAAATTTATAAAATATATGAAAACGTACATGGTCATTCTCCCATTGAGCGCTATGACATTGTTTGTTGCTTTGCCCCAAGGGGCGAATGCACAGGTGGCAGTGCTTGAGGTTATAAAAGCAGGAGTAAAAAAAGTAATCAAAGCAGTCGATCTGAAAGTTCAGCGATTGCAGAACCAGACCATTTGGCTGCAGAATGCGCAAAAGGTACTTGAAAATCAATTGTCAAAACTGAAGCTTACAGAAATAACCGATTGGACTGAAAAGCAGAAGAACCTTTACAGCGAATACTATGAAGAGCTGTGGAAGTTCAAATCAACCATTGCCTATTATAAGCGTATCAAAGACCTCACCACAAAGCAAGTCGCAATTGTAGATGAATACAAATGGGCATGGGCGCTTTTCAATAAGGATAAGCATTTCAAACCAGAGGAACTCGAACAGATGGAAAAGGTCTATAAGGGAATTCTGGACGAAAGCATTAAAAATTTAGATATGATAATCCTGGTAATCAATTCTTTCAAAGCCCAGATGACGGATGCCAAAAGGCTTGAGCTAATTAATGATGCCGTAAATAAAATGGATGACAATTACAGTGATCTTAAGCGTTACAATCAGGAAAATATCCAATTGAGCATACAAAGATCGAGGTCATTGGACGAGACGGCTAAACTGAAGGAGATTTATGGAATCGACTAAATTAAAAACAATTGTGTTCTTCGTTGTTGCTGTGCTGTATTCCCTTACATCAAATGCCCAAACTTATGCCGAATTTTTTAGGCAAAAGAAAACGCAAAAGAAATACCTTATTGAGCAGCTTGTAGCCTTAAAGGTTTATGCAGGCTATTTAAAAAAAGGATATGATATCGCAAGTGATGGCTTAAATACAGTAAAAGATTTGTCAAAAGGGGAATTTAACTTACACAATTCCTTTATCAGTTCTTTAAAAGCTGTCAGCCCTGCAATTAAGAATAATGGAAAAGTTGTAGACATCATCATCCTTCAGCTTGAGATTAGCAAAGCATTGGGAAGCATTCGAAAAAGCAAATTATTGGATGCCAACACACTTACATACGTCGATCAAGTTCGAGAGAACGTGACAGAAGAGTGCGAAAAAGACTTAGATGAACTTTTACTGGTCATTACCTCAGGCAAGGTTGAAATGAAAGATGATGAGCGACTTAAACGCTTGGAAAACATTTATCAGAGAATGGTAGACAAATCTCAGTTTGTACAGCATTTCACCAATAAGATCAAAATGTTCGGTCGCCAAAAGCAGCATGAAGAACAGTCCATTCACGATTTAAAAAAGCTTTATGAAACAAATAATTAAATACAGGATTGCCTTTTTTGCATTTCTTATACTATTTATCTCAAAGGTTCAATTTGTAAATGCACAATCACAGGAGACCCAACAACTATTGCTAAACGTCGAAAAGTTGAGCCAATTAAAGAATATCCTATCAGATATGAAGCGCGGATATTCGGTAATTACTAATGGCTACAATTCGGTAAAAAATATTGCACAGGGAAATTTTTCACTTCACGAAGTCTTTTTAGATGGTCTGATGCTGGTCAATCCGGAAATCAAAAAATACAGAAGGGTTGCCGATATCATCAGCTACCAGAAAAAAATCATCACTGAGTATAAAGCGGCGTATAATAGGTTTAAGTCATCTTCAAACTTTAGTCCGCAGGAAATTGATTATTTGGGTAAAGTATATAAGCAACTGTTCGATCAGAGTTTGGATAACATCGAAGAACTGACCACGGTCATAACTTCGTCCAAGCTGAGGATGAGCGATGATGAACGATTACAGGCCATAGACAGAATCTTTACCGACACTGAAGATAAACTGGTGTTTCTTCGAAATTTTAATAAGGAGGCAAGTATTCTCAACCTCCAGAGGAAGAGGGAAAATACAGATCTGAAAACTACCCAAGGCTACTTTGGGATAAACTAAAGCTTATGAAAACTAGATTTTTTTTAGCCACATTCATTGTGGTATCAGCCATGCTTTTGCCCCAAATTTCCAATGCCCAAGGCATGGCGGAAACGCTAACTGGAATGCAACCCGTTCTTGACAGGGTGTACAACGATATGCTTCCACTTTGTAGTCGGCTAATCGGAGTTGCCCGTGGTATTGCTGGATTTGGTGCCCTATGGTACATCGCCAGTCGGGTATGGCGCCAAATGGCATCAACCGAACCCATAGATTTCTATCCGTTGTTGCGCCCCTTTGCATTGGGTATGGCCATACTGATGTTTCCTATCGTGATATCGGTAATGAATGGGATTCTGCAGCCAACCGTTACCGCTACTGGGTCAATGGTAAAGGATTCCAATAAAGCGATTGAACTGCTTTTGAAAAGAAAAGAACAGGCCGTTAAAAAAAGTAAATATTACGAAATGTATATTGGTGAAGACGGAAGGGGCGACAGTGATAAATGGTACAAATACACACATCCGAAAGACCCTGATCGTGAAGATGAGGGAATGTTCGAAGGTCTTGGGAACGACATCAAGTTCTTTATGGAAAAGCAGTCGTATAATTTTAGAAACTCGATAAAACAATGGATGTGCGAGGTCTTGGAAGTTCTTTATGCCGCGGCAAGCCTATGTATCAACACAATAAGAACATTCTTTCTTATCGTACTTGCCATTCTGGGGCCACTCGTATTTGGCTTTGCGGTCTTTGATGGCTTTCAGAATACTTTAACCGTTTGGCTAGCGAGATATATTAACATTTTCTTATGGCTTCCTATTGCTAACATCTTTGGGAGTATACTCGGGAAAATACAGGAAAATATGTTGAAGCTAGATATTTCACAAATCGATCAGCAGGGTGATACCTTCTTTAGTAGCACTGATACAGCATACCTTATTTTTCTTGTGATCGGAATTGTAGGCTATTTTTCGGTGCCCAATGTGGCAAATTACGTTGTGCATGCAGGAGGCGGAAATACTATCCTTCAAAAGGTAAATTCTATTATCAGCACAACAGGCCACACAGGAATGCGTGCAGGTTCAGCGGGTGCAGGAATGGCGGTCGATATGCTTGGAGACAGTAAACGAAACATGAGCCAAGGATATGCTGCGGCTAGTAACTCCGACTATTTCCCCGACCAGCAGAATAGTTCGAGCCATCAGCACGATAAACTTTCGGGCAAATAATCCTTAAAACACATCATTATGTTTACACAATTTAAAAACATCGATACGGCATTCAGCCACATTAAAAGATTTAGCCTTTTTTTAATAGTAGCATGTGTATTTATATCTGGCTTTTCGATTTATAAAAGCTTTGATATGGTGAAGACAGTTCAGGCAAAGATTTACATTTTGGCTAATGGAAAAGCTATTGAAGCGTTTAGTACAGAAAGAAAAGATAATCTTCCCGTAGAGCTTAGGGATCACATCAAAACATTTCATCACCTGTTTTTCACACTTGATCCAGACGACAAGGTAATTCAGAACAACATTTCAAATGCGTTGAACTTGGCAGATGAAAGCGCCAAAAAAGCCTACGATAATCTGCGAGAGCAAGGCTATTACAACAACCTCATTTCTGCTAATATTTCACAAGAAATTGTGGCTGACAGTATAAAAATTGATGTTGAACAATATCCATTTTATTTCAAATGCTATGCTACACAGAAGTTGATCAGATCAACCTCGGTAACATCTAGGAAACTCATCACGCAAGGTTATATACGGAACGTTACCAGAAGTGATAATAATCCGCACGGCTTTCTTATCCAGCGGTGGGAAACTTTAGAAAACAGCGATGAACCACTAATCCATTAATGCAATGAGGCTATTTAAAAAAGAAAGAAGAGCAATTGTATCTAATGATGCGATCGCAGAGAAAATTGCTAAAAAAATTATCGACAGGCAAAGTCATCTAGCAGATTACTTAAATGTCAAAACAAGTAGGTTATCACGTCTAACGATTTCCTATATCTTATTTGGCTTTTGTATCGCATTTGCTTGCTACTGCACAATGTTGCTATTTAATTCAATCAATTAATCACAATCAATTAAAAATTTTAAAGATGGAAAGAAAACAAAAAGACAAAAGAAAGGTGCTATTGGTAATTCCATTACTGATACTCCCGTTTTTGGCGCTAGCATTTTATGCGATGGGTGGAGGAACTGGAAATGAGCCTTCGACATCAGCCAGCAAAGGCATTAATACTTCACTGCCAAATGCCACATTTAAAAATGTAGACCCTTCCGATAAATTGAGCATCTACAATTTGAAAGGAAACGATACTGCCAAAAATGACATTGCAGGTGTTGCTGATCGGCTTGGATTTAATCCTACGGGAGAAGACTTTCAGACTGAACAAATTAACCAAAAATTGCAAGCATTAAACCGAGAACTATCAAGACCACCCACAAAAGCTACCAATACTTCAGGCACAGCTATTCAGCAATCAACTGGGATGAAAAATGATGTCGACCGATTGGAAATGCTGATGCGATCAATGCAATCGGGAAAAGGTTCAGACCCCGAGATGGATCAATTAAACACCGTGCTCCAGAACATTATGGACATACAGCACCCAGAGCGTGTAAGGGAAAAATACATCAATCAGGTTGCAGATAGTCCCGATAGTTTGTTCAAGGCCATACCCGCAATTGTTGTAGATAATCAAAGAGTAGTGCAGGGCTCAACGATCAAACTACGCCTCCTAGATAGCGTAAAACTGAATGGACAGATGATGCCAAAGGGGCAGCTTATCTATGGTATCTGTAATATCGCTAATCAGAGATTGTTGCTTGATGTGAAAACTATCCGCTTGGGCAATCGGATTGTTCCTGTTGACCTATCAGTTTATAGCCTAGATGGAATCCGTGGTATTGAAGCACCAGAAGCGTTATTAACAGATGCTATTAATGGTGGCTCTGATGATGCTGTTCGCAATCTACAGCTCATGACCCTAGACCAATCTATGGGAGCACAAATTGCAGGTGCGGGAATTGAAACTGCAAAAAACCTTTTTTCCAAAAAGGTAAAACGCATTAAGGTAAAGCTGAAAGCAAATCATCCAATCCTTTTGCGGAATAATAAACTAAAATAGTTGAAATGCGCTTGGAGATGACTTTGTTGCGATTGAATGCGACAATTATCAACCTAGATCGGGACTTGAAAGAAGGATATATCTGGACGGTAATCAATAACTACTATCCAGTAGAAGGCCCTTGGCATTTGCCAGGAATCAAAGAAAGAAAGGTTGCAGAAGAATATATGAATGACTACAGAGGTTACGATCGCGACTTTCAACTTTATCCTACTAGGCATGTTATCGAACATCTGAAAAAGGTGTTGAACAGCGCGAAAAATATAAATAAAGAAAAAGAACTAATTCACATTAATATGAACTTAAATAATCTGGAAGATCTCAAAGATGAGATGAAGAAATTAGGCTTCGATGAAGCGTTAATTACGAAAATGGAAGAGCACATGAAAAATGATGATCCGGCATTCAAGCTCTATGATGAAGTAAAAGCGAGCAGAGGCCAAGTAGATATTACCCTGCATTTTAAGCAATCTGGTCAATCAGACTATTACTACCTTAACAAACTGGAGGCAGTACATAATCAGGGCAAACCATTACAAGAAGGCCAAAAGTATATGGTGATCACTAAAACCGAAGAAGGAAAAAACATTGTTAAAAAATTGGAAAACGTCGCTGAAGCAATAGATTTTTTCAAAAAACAGAACGGCAATAGTGAGCTTGCGGTTGGTAAGGATGCCGCTAATAAAACCATGCTAGCTAACATGGAGGAAGGAAAGGTGAACTATGTCTCTAAAGATTTCAAACGGGATTATTATTCTCCATCAATTCCGCAAACCTTTTGGTTAGATCATGGAAAAGGCTTTTCTAAAGAACAGGCAGCAAATTTGGTTCAGGGAAGAGCTGTTTATCGTGATGATTTGTTGAGTAGAGAAGGTACGCCATACAAAGCCTGGATGCAGTTAGACACCGAAAAAGAAAGAGACCGTCAGAACAACCTAACATTTCGCCAATTTACAGATGCTTATGGGTTTGATGTAAAAGCCCTATTGGATGATTTTAAGATTAAAGAAATGGCTGACCCCAAAAAAGCAACGGCTTTGGAAACATCTTTGATAAACGGAAACAGACAACTTGTAACAGTAGAAAAAGAAGGACAAGAAGCAAAAATGTATTTGGAAACTGCTGTACGTTACGGAAAGCTTAACTTCTATAGAGAAGATGGTAAACCAGAAAAAAGAGAGCAGTTCCTAAAAGAAACCGGACTTGAGGTTGCCAATATCTTCTCGAAAAAACAAGAGCAAGGAAAGGACAAAGAAGTTGCTCAAAGCACAGGCTTAGGCAGGTAAAATATCTGGCTTTATCTCATTAAACCATAGTTAACCATAGATGATATATTAGAATGCGGCAACTCAACATTGCCGCATTTTTTTTAACACATTCTGTATTTAAGTAATTGCTTAAATACCTATCTTTGTCCTTTATTTGATTATGAACGTTTGCAAGAGAATATTCGCCGACAAGGGACAGATCAACAATTGCAGGGAAATCTTGGAGAACAATAGTTTGTTTTCGGAATTGTCAGGGCTGCTTTCGCTAACAGGAAATGAGGTTAGATTAAAGATACTTTTCCTTTTGGATACAGAGGGCAAGCTATGTCCGTGCGACCTTAGCGACATATTAGATATGACCATCCCTGCCATATCACAGCATCTTCGTAAGCTGAAGGATGGTGGTATGATCCATTCCGTAAAATCTGGCCAGACCATATTCTATTCAATTAAGGCTTCACAACTTGACCTGCTTCGTCCGTTCTTCAATCAACTACAAAAACATTTAACAACGATACAACCATGAGTACAGGATTAAAAAAAAGCTGGATAGCAGGCCTGTTTGCCGCCTTTACGGCATCACTTTGCTGCATTGCCCCTTTATTTGCCGTCATCGGGGGTGCAGGCAGCGCCTCAACCTATTTTGGTTGGATAGAGCCTTATCGGCCATATATTATCGGACTGACCATTTTGGTGTTCACACTGGCATGGTACAATCTACTGAAACCAAAGAACGTACAAAAAGATAACTGTGGATGTGAGGTGCAGAAAAAAAGTTTTATGGTGTCAAAAAAGTTTCTGATGGTCGTAACGGTAGTCTCTGCTCTGTTGATAACTTTTCCCTATTATTCAAGTTTGCTTTACGCCAACCCAAAAACAGTGCCCATAAACGGAACGGTAAATAAAAAACTTGCCAGCGTGAAATTCTCTATAGAGGGAATGAGCTGCGAAGGCTGTACTAGCCACATCGACGGGGGATTAACGGGGATTAGTGGTATTGCCAGTTCCACTACCTCATTTGAACAAAGAATGGCTTTGGTCAGTTACAATCCAGACAGTATAACTGCTGACAGCATCAGCAGAAAAATAAGGAAAATAGGCTACAGAAATAAAATAATAAGTAAAAAATAAATGGCTAAAGCAATCATATCCAGTTCGACTATCACCTGCCCAACCTGCGGCTTTGCAAAAAATGAAGAAATGCCCACCGATTCCTGCCAGTATTTTTATGGGTGCGAAAACTGTGGAACAATACTGAAGCCACTTGCTGGGGACTGCTGTGTATTTTGTAGCTATGGCACAGTCAAATGCCCACCCATCCAACAAGGAACTTCCTGCTGTGGCTAGCTTACCACTTCATAAAAAGTGATGAGGTTTCCATAAAGATCTAATGTTGCCAAATCACGGTGTCCCCAATATTGTTCTTCGACAACTGAATGCTCACCGTGCAGCACTCCCTGTGCTTTGTATTCTGAATATAACTCATCAATACCCTCGACCTCGACCCTACAACTGGCCGTTCCAGCAATAAACGTTTCGGCTCCACTCCAGATTGGTTTAAGAAAAAGTACTAGGCTCCTGAATTTCCAACTCTTGTCACATGCCTGCCAAAGATGTATTTCGACATTGCCACGCACCAGTATGGCAAAGGTCTCTTCTTGGTTACGGGCATTGAATCCCATTTTGGTTTGATAAAAATCGACAGCCTTTTTGATGCTGACTACTGGGAGTGCTGGAACGCTATTTTTAAAGCTAATCATTGGGCATAAAAAATTCAATAATGGAGTTTATCCATTAAAATTAATGAAAAAAATTAATACAATTCCAAGAAATATACAAGCAGATGGACAAGTATTGGCAAAACTCGATTTCTACTAACCCGACTCCATCTTTCTAAATTATTCCCATAGATATTCCCTCAATTTTCCGCTACTGATTACTGCTTTTTAACTGTAAGAAAATTACCCCCAACCTTTTTGTGCCAAAATTTCTGAACAATCCCTTAGGCTAGTCAAGACCAAGCCCTACGGGTTTGCTGAAAAAAAATCTCCACACCTCGCTTCGCTTCGGGTAGTATTTTTTTTCGCAAAGTCTTGCCCGCCTATTGGATTGTAATCAGGTGATTGGGTTTAACAAAAAGGCAGGAGGCTCCTGCCGACTGAATTTTTAAAGCGAAAACCCATGAACGAAACAAAAGGCAGAAGCCCACCCACAGCACAAAATAACAGAACCCATTTATTAGCGCAAATAATTCAAATCATTATCGAAAACAATTTAAAAAACAGAAGTTATGAAAACTACAGTAATCACAAGCGGAAAAGAAAACGGAGCAGTTAAAACCAATTCTACTGATAAATCGGCAATCCGTCCGGCGGTACCATTGAAAGACGCCAATCAGCAAAACGAAGAAAAACCAAAATTGGAATCAGAAACGGCAAATCCTACAGCTGTTAAAGTTGAGCAACCAAAGGAACAATCAAAAGTTATCGTTGTACCAGCCGAAGCACCAAAGGCAGAGCCGACCAAAATTGAAATCAAAGAGCAGTTGAAAGAAGAAAAACCTGCGATGAATTTAGAAGCCACTATAAAATTGGCGTTGGATTTAAACCGTCGCATCAATCAAAGGGGCAAACTTTTAGAAACAATTGGAACGCTTGAAACCTTTGAAGTGGCGCAAAAAGACGACGCGGAAGAAACAGACAGCACACATTTTCAGCGTTGCGAATTGACGATTGAAGATGATAAAGGCAGGGAATTTACAACCAAAAACCCATTTATTATTAATGCAGTTGCTAAGATGGTCAATACACTTTGCGTAGATAAATTGGCAGAAATCGAGGGCGAAATCTTTATCCCAACCAAGTAACCCAATAGAACGCCCTGCCATGCGGTGGGGCGTTTAATTATTCACTAAATCTTAATATCATGTTTGAGGCATTTATTGAATTCTTAGACCAGTTGTATTGGATTGGCTATGGATTAGAGTTTGAAGAGGAAAACCCCAAGGCATTTTATCAGCAGTTAGATAAATTCAAAAAACAACATTCACAAAAAAGATGAAATACGAAACCTTATTTATTATGGTCCGCGTGGCAGTCCATGCCGACCATACGCAGTTATCGGATATAGTTAACGAAATAGAAACGCAGTCAAAACTTACCTTAACCGATACTGCAAACGTCAACATATTGGAAACTGAAATTCTATTATCAAGAGTAAGAAACATAAAAAACATTCATCATGTCGCACAACCTAAATTATAACAGCAAGACAGAGAAGCACAGCATTTTTTCTGTCAAAGAAAAAGCTTGGCACGGATTGGGTACAATTATAGAAAATTACCCAACAAGCGCAGAAGCGATTAAATACGCAGGTTTAGATTATATCGTAGAGAAACGAAACCTGTTTACTTATGGAGATGATACCACGCCAGAAACAGAGGATAACGACATTGTAATGGAATGGCGTGTAGATGTACCAAATCATTATGCAACAGTAAGAACAGACACTGACGAGGTTTTGGGCGTAGTTGGCAGGGATTACCACGTTGTACAGAATATTGATGCATTTTCATTTTTTGATAGCATTGTAGGCGGAAAAGATGGGATTAACTACGAAACAGCGGGAGCATTGGGAAAAGGTGAACGCATTTTTATTACCGCTAAGTTGCCCGAATACATCAAAGTTGGCAAGAACGATTTAATTGAGCAGTTTTTATTTTTGACCACCTCGCACGATGGTTTTGGAAGTATTACCGCATCTTTTACGCCTATTCGCATTTGTTGCCAAAACACATTAAATGCGGCATTGAAAAATCAGAGCAACGCAGTTAAAATACGCCACACCGCAAGCGCACACGACAGGTTAAAAGAAGCGCATAAACTGTTAGGCATAACCAATCTATTAGCAAAAGAAATGGAGGACGTTTTTAATCAATGGGCTAAAGTTAAGATTACCGATAAACAGGTTAAAAAATTGGTGCAGATTGCAATGGCACCAAATAAAGAAACCTTGCAGAACCTCCAAATAGGAAAACAGGATGAATTTTCAAGTGTGTTCACCAATATGGTAGATAATGTTTTGGAATATACCTCCACAAGTCCGACCCAGCAAATGGAAACTACAAAAGGTACTTTGTTTGGTGCTTACAATGGTGTAACGGGATATTTTCAGAACGTAAAAAGCTACAAAGACACAGAAACAAAGTTTAAATCTATAATGACAGGCAACGCATTAGGAAAGGCGCAAACTACGTTTGATTTATGCAACGAGTTTGCAAAAGTTGGAGTGAATGCATTGAATTAACAACAATTCCTATAATGGCAAAGGCTACCTGATATTGTCTAAAATATCGGGCGGCCCTTGCGGGCAATAAATTCTGTTATCTTCTTTAAAGCAATTAGACAATTGATGGGGAGAGCATGTTGTCCGCTACTAAGTGTTCTTTACATTCATTGAAGCCCTTAGAAATGAAAATTATTCTCCAATCAATAGATTCAATTTGATTTATAGGACTTTACTCTCTGCTAGGTTTTTTTCAAAAAAAATGCGATAACATTTAATTACTTTTATAGTCTAAAAGTTTTTTTTAATGTCAGATATTGTCAATAAATTGTGGGGTTTTTGCCATACCCTGAGGCACGATGGTGTAGATTCTGGGGATTATATTGAACAATTAACCTATCTTTTATTTCTAAAAATGGCAGAAGAAAAGGGCGTTTCCGTTCCTAATAGCTGCAGATGGATTACATTAAAAGATCTCTCAGGAGAAGCTTTGATGGATCACTATGTCAGTATGCTCAAAGAACTGAAAGAACAAGACGGGATTCTCGGAGACATTTTTTCTCAACCCATCCCTCGAATCAATAACAGCAAAAATTTAAAAAAGCTTATTCAACTAATTGATGAGGAAAACTGGACTGATTTAGATATTGATGTTCAAGGAGCTGCATTCGAGGGTCTACTAGAAAAGGCAGCGAGCGAAGGTAAAAAGGGGGCAGGTCAATATTTTACTCCCAGAGAAGTTATTAAATCGATAGTTAATGTGATGAAACCCAACCCAATTGGGATAGATGATTTTAAAATAAGTGACCCAGCATGTGGAACAGGCGGTTTTTTGATTGTTGCTTATGAATGGTTGTTAGATAACTTTGCGATTGACAAACTTTCTTCAAAGGAGAAAATTAAATTAAGGACACAAACTTACACTGGACAAGAGCTGGTAAATCGTCCACAGCGTTTGGCTTTAATGAATCTTTTTTTACATGGCGTGGAACCTTTGATAACGCTTGGTGATACAATATACGGAACAGATAATATTATTCGAGATCAACTTTCATGTGTTTTGACAAATCCACCTTTTGGCACAAAGGGATCGAGTGAAGTACCCCAACGAACAGATTTTATAGTGAAGACTAGTAATAAACAGCTAAACTTTGTTCAATATGTACAACATTCACTGAAAAATGAGGGTAGAGCAGCAATGGTACTGCCAGACAATTGCTTATTTGATGATAAGGCCTCTGAGGTTCTCAAAGATTTAATGTGTTCGTGTAATCTCCATACAATTTTGAAATTGCCAGATGGGACATTTAGTCCTTATGCCCAAGGCGTAAAAGCAAATGTAATATTTTTCCAAAAAGGTGTTCCAACTGATGAGGTTTGGATATATGACGCTAGAACCAATGTTCCCTCAATAACAAAGAGAGGAAGACCTCTAAGTAAAGAGCAGTTTGTAGAATTTGAAAGATGTTTTGGTGAAGATGAAAATGGTAAGTCTAATAGGCAGGAAAATGCAAGATTTAAACGATTTCCCATTGAAGAAATAATTAGAGGTAATTATAAATTAAATTTTTCTTGGGATGTTGATGTAAAAAGTACTGTAAACAAGCCAAAAAATTCTGAGAAAATTATTTCTGAAGCAATCTCAGAACTAGAATCTATTGTCGAGGAGTTTAAAGAACTGTTTCAATTTGTTAAATAATGAAAAGTAACAAAAAGAATGGTTGGGGATTTGTTTCGCTCGAAGATATCGCAATCCACACACTTGGAGGCGATTGGGGAAGTGAGGTAAAAAGTAATATTAATCCTTCTTTTATACAAGTAAAAGTCATAAGAGGTACTGATTATAAATTTTGGTCTCGTGATAAAGCATTTAATGCAGCAAAGAGGGCAATAAAAAAAGATAGTTTAAAAAAGAGAGAGCTTTTAGCAAATGACATTGTGGTTGAAATATCTGGAGGCGGGCCTGACCAGCCGGTTGGTAGAGTAATACAGATCGATAATGAGACTATTCTAAGCGAACAATCACCACTCGTTTGTTCCAATTTTTTCAGGCAAATAAGACTTAGCGGAGCAGTTAACCCTAACTATATCTATCATTTTTTAAATTTTTCGTATTTGTCAGGTCATTTCAATAATATACAAACACAGACAACAAATCTCCGTAATCTAAATTTTAATGAATATTTAAAGACTCCAATTCCAATTCCTGATCTTTCAACCCAATCAATTTTTGCGGACAAAATTGGATCTCTAAAGCAAAGAATCGAGCAAATTAAAGCAAGAATTGAAAATCTCAGTCTTATTGGTGATAGGTTATTAAGTTATTTCACTGAACATAATATAAACGATTCCAATCTCTCACTTGGTGATTATTTAGAGCAAAGTAACGACCGGATTGGGAAAGGATTTGAAAAATTATTAAAAGTTGGTGTTGACAACTTTAAAGGAGTAATTCCCTTGCGCTCTACAAGAAAGTCGAATTTTTCAACTTATAAGGTTGTGTTACCTGGCGATTTTGTATATAATCCGATGCGAATAAACATCGGATCAATCGGTATATATAATGGTGAAAAATTGGCGATAACTAGCCCAGATTATGTCGTTTTTAGAATAAAGGACACAATTAGTCCTTTGCTACTCTTAAAATTTTTAAAATCAGACATCGGTTTAAAAGAGATCAACTCCCTTACCAGAGGTAGTGTAAGGTCAAGACTTTATTTCTCCAGTTTATTGCAATTAAGCTTTCCTTTAAATCGTGAATTGCAAGAGCAGGCTAATTTATCATTAGTGCTATTTAATAAGTTAATTGTAAAGGCAAATTTAATATCTACAAAATTGGACACATTTTTTCTAGACTACCAAGAAAAAATTTTTAAAGGAGAAATTTCAAATAAATCTACAGAAAAGGGAATTAAATTATTATTTGACGAGATTCAAGAGCATAAAGCTTTGTCTATTAGCATTGAGAAAATGAAGAAATCAATTAAGAAAGTACCGACTAAATTACCAGACATTGAGGTGATTAAAGAAATAATCCAATCTAATTTCAATAAGAATTCATTTACCTTTCAAGACCTTGAGAAACTTGTCTATGCTCGAATTGAGATTGACTATGATGATTTGAAAGACATACTCTTTAATTACTTACGAGAACCAATAGGTGATGACTCATCAGAAGTATTTTTAGAGATCGAAGATTCAAAAAAAGATGGTTTAATTTTTAAAATTGCAAAATAATGAAGCTAGTTAGACTTAAACTATTAGAGCGGTATAGAAGTTTAGAACCTTTTGAGCAATCTTTCCCAAAGCCAAAATTTATTGTGGATGAAATCGATCCAATTTGTCTTGTTGGATTGAACGGGTCAGGTAAATCTAATTTTCTTGAGCTTCTTGGCGATATATTCTATTTTCTTGATGTTTTTTTCTTGAGTTATCATGTAACCCCAAAGCCTTATACTCCATATGCTGATAACAAAAAAAGACTTCAAATATTTTTTGAGATAGAGTATAAGATTAATGTCGAGGGGCAAGATGAATATGTTAAAATTGAACGATTTAAAGAGTCTAGAACTATTAAAACTGTTTTTTCAAAATTCGAAAATGGAAATTTTAAAGTTGTGGATGATGATTTTTTCCAACAATTTCTACCGAGAGTCATTGCCTACACTTCGGGTTCTAATGAGTTGCTAAGTATGCCATTCATCGAATTGCAAGACTATTATGCAAGAGAGGTGACATATAGGGTTAATATGAAAAAAAAATCTCCATCTATTGATGAAGATGAGATATCACAGCCCAATTTGACTCTTATGGATTTTGACTCGAATGCTGCTATTCTAATCTCTAATTTTTTATTAAACGAAGAAAAGGCCAAGACAGTTTTTGAGGATACCACAAGGATCAAAGGACTTGACTCATTTAGAATTGTAATTCGATTGGATAAAGGTTATAGCACAAACAAAATTGATCTTCCTTCAGAATTTGAGACATATATCGACAAGTTAAAAAAGTGTGCAACTTGCTATAACCTGTTGACTCCAGATAAAAAAAGAGGAGATGTATATTACTTTGACTATCTTGTTAATAATGCTACTAGATTAAAATTTAAGAATGAATTCGAGAATAGTCAGAACTTATTTACTGCCCTTTATAAGCTGAATCTGCTAAATACTTTTTCAGTTCAGAAAGAATACAGAAATACACTCAGAAAGAAGCGGGAGAATGGAATTTTATTGAAATTCCCCACAATAGCGACTCTAGACAAAATATTCAGCATAGAACAAGTAGAGTTGGTTTTAAAAAAACCTACCGTTCGTACCGAGTATATGAAAATAAGTGATGGTGAACACCAGTTTATCCATGTAGTTGGGGCGATGTTATTATTTGATGTGCCTGGTAGTAAAGAAATTATCTATTTATTTGATGAACCAGACACACACTTTAATCCTCAATGGAGGAGTAAATTTTTCAGTCAACTAAATTCATTAATACAATGTAGAAATCATGAACTTTTGCTGACAACACACTCCCCCTTTATATTGTCAGATTGTCACGGGTACAATGTATTTAAATTTACAAGAGAAAAAAATGGTGAGAAAGTCTATTTTTCTAGAATTGAGGATGAAACTTATGGAGCATCTTTTTCAAATATACTGAAGAATGCTTTTGAGTTTGAAAATCTAGTATCGGAAAAGTCATTGACCGATCTAGAAAGCTTGGTAAACGCAACTGAGTCAGTTTATAAGCAAAAAATCAATCTATTTGGAGATTCAGTCGAGAAACTTTATGTAATAAAGGAAATAGAGGAACAAAAAAATAAAAAATAAGATGCTATTTCAATTACATTCATCCAAACATGAAATTGAAAAGATTCATGAGCTCCTCACACAATTTTTTACTAAAATTGCTGATGCTGAAACTGCTGAATTTTCGAATTCACTTTTTCCCACTTGGGTAAATGATGACATAATGAAAGGCAAGTTGAAAGAAAATTTTGAGGGATTTTTTCATAGATGTAAAACAAGCCTTTCACAAGATGAAGTCAGCCTTTTGAGCAAAACTTTCCTGGAAAATAATGACATAATTGAGCTTTGCTTAAATAAGGCCGCATCACTAACAGGTCTTGATGACCTACCACAAAATATTAGCGCAATAGTTGATTTTCAGGTTACAACTGGTAAAAATTTATTTCAGTGGTTATATTCTTATATTCTTACTTCTAAAGATTCACCAATTTTAAAAACCTTAAACACCAGTTTAAATGATCACTTCGAATCTTTTCAAAGCAAGAACCCATCGATTTGTACATTTTGTGGGTTAGAAACTTACACTTTAATTGATACCGAGGGCCGGCCAGATTATGATCATTATTTAAATAGCAGTCAATATCCTTTTTCGGCGGTTAATCTAAATAATTTGTTTCCTATGGGGCTGAGGTGTAATCAACGAGTCAAAGGTGCCGACCATATACTTTTTGATAATTTTTTAGAAAAACATCGAAGGACTTCCTTTTATCCATATAACTCCAAATATTCATATAAGGATTTTGAATATCAATTAGAATGTCTAGAAGAACCGAATATCTCTAATGGTCTAAAGGGACAGTTTAATGTTTCGATTGATGCTATAGACAAGGATGATGAAGTTCTAAAGGAAAATTTAAGAACTTGGGTTTCCGTTTTTGATGTAGAAAAAAGGTATGCGGAAGAAATAAGAAGATCAACCAAATCTTGGATTGACATTATAATATATGACAGTTTCCCTGAGGTAAAGGAAACCAATCCTGAAAACAATGTTGATCAGAACATTGACTTATCTATTTCTGAGAATGTTAAGATATGCAAGCTTACTGATGCTAGAATCACATCAATGGTTAATCTTGTGCCACAATTTATCTTCCACCAATACTTGTTAGAAAATAGTTCGATCATCAGAGCTCTAATAAAAATTGACGAAAATACTTCATCCAAGGTCAATATGAACTGGCTTAACTAATTCAGTTACGTTTTCACTATCTGTGATGAACGATATAATAATTTCTTCAACTTCAATATTTTGACACAAGTTTTATGTTAGTTCGCATCTCATCTTATAATAACACTTCAAAACAATTCTGCATGCGAAAATAAACAAAATTCATTAACTTATTGGTATTGAGCTTATTATGGTTAATTGTTCAATAAACTGGTTCGATTTTAGTACGTCTGGGGGTACAGCCCCTTTTTACGTAAGTAAAGAGGGGTTTTTCATTTTAAAAACCTGCTCTATTGTCCAGAAATAAGGATTTTTGATGGTTCGATCTCCGGTTAGGGTATATGATTCACCCCAGCCGTATTAAGGTCGAACCGTTGAATTTCAAGGAGATGTCTATCCATTGCTTGCGGACTTATACGCCTGTATAAAACAATATTTTACCAACTGCAAGATCCCATTTCATAAATACTTAGAATAATTTCAGAAAACTCTTCTCAGATAACGACCGTTTTTTGATAGAAATTGAGATGAGTATTTGATAAACAGTTATAGAACTATTGTGTCTTTTCTAGCAGGCCAGCGATGAAGTAAAGTCTACAGTTGTTTCCTTTCAACCATCAAGAAAAAGGAAGAATACAAGTTATCCTATGAGAGATTTTTGGCTATATTGTAATCACCTACATTTATTGAAATGAAAAACGACAAAACATCACAAAACTACACGTTAAACAGACGTAATTTTGTTACTGGAATTATCCCGGTGATAGCTGGCGCAACAATACCATCCTGGGCTTCGGCGAAGGAGATTCAACAAACCAGAGAAGACAATGACTTTCCAGGACTTATTACGCGAGAGAAAAAGCCATTAAATATGGAGTTTCCATTTCCTACGTTAAAAAACAGGATTACTCCAAATAACCAGTTCTTCATCAGGAGTCATTTTAATATTCCCAATATTGATGCTACAAATTGGGAATTAGAGATTGGCGGCAACACCAATCATGTCATAAAGATCAATCTGAGCGAACTTAAAAAGCTTCCTGCAAAAAAGGTAATGGCTACTATAGAATGTGCCGGAAACGGACGTGCTAACCTCGCCCCAAAAGTGAAGGGTTTAGGATGGGAACAAGGTGGGATCAGCAATGCTGAATGGACAGGAGTACCTTTATCCGTATTGTTAAAGAAGGCTGGCATAAAGGTGGGTACGGTAGACATTATTTTGGAAGGGAATGATGAGGGGATGATTACAGAAGAGCCGAAATCACCAGGAAAAATCAAATTCGCCCGAAGCATTCCGTTAAATATAGCAATGCAGGATCACATCATCATCGCCTATGAAATGAATGGAAAACCATTGAGTGCTGAACATGGTTTCCCGGCAAGGGCAATTATTCCAGGATGGTATGGTATGGCATCTGTGAAATGGCTGATGAAAATTACTGCATCTGAAAAGCCGTTTGATGGCTATTGGCAGACGATTGAATATGCTTACTGGAAGCGTGTTGAAGGACTACCTACCTTGACGCCCGTAACCACTACATTGGTTAAGTCTGAAATATCAAGGCCGGTATTGTTTGAAGCGGTGCCGGCTGGAAAACCTTATCAAGTAAGGGGTGCAGGATGGTCAGGTGATAGTAACCTATCGAAAGTAGAAATAAGCACGGATAAAGGAAATTCATGGCAACCAGCAAAATTAATTGGTCCTGCTATCCCTTTCGCCTGGCAGCTATTTGAATTTGAATGGGTGGTTCCTGCTAAGACTGGAAGATATAGTTTAATGGCTAGAGCGACAGATCAAAATGGCAAAACGCAACCCATGGAGCATGATTTAGACAGAAGAACTTACATGGTTAATTTTATCTCGCCAATTGATGTAGATGTAATATAGCTCAATAAGAACAAATTTCAGGATCTTGCGGTTATCGCATAAGGCTTGTTTGGCATAAACAGTTTATCACAATTAATATTCTACATCAAACCATGATCAGATTCACGTCTATACTTCTACTATTTGCTAGTTTCTCTGCACGAGCACAACATGAACACATGCAAATGGCAACTAAAAAAAATGTCTTCCTTGGGCAAATGGCTCATATGATGATGAAGATGGATGAAATATCAGCTACCACATCTGCAGACAGAGATTTCATACAAATGATGATCCCACATCACCAGGGTGCTATTGATATGGCAGAAGAAGAGATTAAGACCGGAAAAAATAAAGAAATGATTCAGCTAGCTAAAAGTATCAAAGCTGAGCAACAAACCCAGATTCAGCAAATGCGACTCCTGCTCAGCCATCCTGAAGGATTTATCGCTACAGGCAACCAACATCAAAACGCCAACCAGAAGATGATGAAAGTGATGATGGAACAAATGCCTGAAGAAAAACAATTGTCTGATACTGATCTGTCCTTTGCAAGGATAATGCTTCCTCACCATCAGGCTGCCATCGACATGGCTAAAGTTGAGTTGCGGTATGGAAAAAATAAAAATGTAAAAAGACTGGCCGAGAATATTATCTCAGATGAACAGATAGAAATCCAACAAATGAAGACATTTACAAACTCCCATTAACATATGAAAAAGATATCCTTGTTTACGCTATTAATATTCAGTTTTGCCCTACAATCAAAAGCACAATCAATCTATGCCCAAGACAGGGTTTATACAGGCAATCAGATATCTAATACGGTTTCTGTCTTAGATCCCTCAACACAAACGCTATTAGGAAATATTGTTCTTGGTAAACCCCAACCTGATATCTTAAGTCCTCTATATAAGGGACAGGCCCTGGTTCATGGCCTGGGTTATTCCCCTAAAAGGCAATTACTAGCAGCGGTTTCCATTGGATCAAATTCAGTAACCTTTATTTCAACAGCAAAAAATAAAGTTTTAAAAACTGTTTATATCGGACGTTCACCGCATGAGGCAACCTTTAACCCTTCAGGATCACAGGCATGGATATCGGTAAGAGGAGAATCGTATATCAGCGTAATTGATGCAAATAAACTGATTGAAATCAAGCAAATTCCAGTAGCCGACGGCCCGGGAATGGTTGCTTTTACTCCAGATGGAAAATGGGCTTATATTTGTTCCAGCTTTACTGCAGAAGTGGATGTAGTGAATGCAACTTCTTATGCTATTGTAAAGCGTATTCCAGTAGTTAGTCCATTTTCTCCAAATATATTCTGTAGTCCTGATGGGAAATGGATTGCATTGACACATAAGGATGTAGGGAAGATCACTGTCATCAGCACGGAGACAAATACGATACATACAGTACTAAATACAGGTCCAATTACCAACCATGTCACTTTTACTTTAGTTAATGATTCACCTGTGATGCTGGCAACCATTGGCGGAGAAAACAGCTTAAAAGTATTTAGTGTTTCACAAGATTTCAAGCTTACTGATAGCGTTGCGACAGGATCATTGCCACA
Source organism: Pedobacter yonginensis (assembly GCF_003173595.1). Taxonomy (GTDB): domain Bacteria; phylum Bacteroidota; class Bacteroidia; order Sphingobacteriales; family Sphingobacteriaceae; genus Pedobacter; species Pedobacter yonginense. Next base: position 188,344 of record NZ_QGNZ01000001.1, on the reverse strand, counting down.
TGGCGTCTGGACTTCGGCAGATGGTAAATTTGCATATGTCGGATTAGAAAATGATGACCAGGTACAAGTGGTTGATCTGGTAAAAATGGCCGTTGTAAAAACCATTGCTATTGGACAATGTCCGCAAGCATTGTTGTACGCCGCTAATGCCAGCCCTGCAAATGCCTCAAAAGAAAATTTAACCCCGCTTAATCTTGCAGACAAAAGTCAGGTGATTAAATTGATGAATAAGGATAATTCAATGTCATCAGGCATGCTAAACGTAAGAAGCGTAGGCTTGACTGATCTTGTCCAACAGGACTTTAAAAAACTCGAGCCAAATACTTCGTATACTTTAGCGTTAACCAACTCCTCAAATGATACGTTTAACGCAGATTATGTCATCAATTCTTTTAAGACCGATGAAAAAGGAGCTTTTAGCGGTCAATCCTCGGGGATAATTAAGAGTGTAGGAACAGGTGGCGCCGATTATAAACATGTGGTTCTTATTGATGATCTTTCAAAAAAGCTGGTGATGATCAGTAACTAATGTATTTTAAACCAAAGATATAACTGCCCATAATGCAGCACTTGAAATTACTATCCATAAAATTACGCCTTGTAACAGTGGCATTATCCCCACTGCTTTCAAGATAGTAAATGAGAGTCCGCTTCCTATCAGGAACAAGGTTAAAGTTAAGCCTGCTTTTGCTAATGCTACAAAGTAGGGCGCAAAAGGCTTAATAAAAGGTAAGTAGGTGTTGGCGATCATTGCCAGGATAAATAGCCCTATAAAATAGGGTATACTAACTTTGCTATTGTTGCTTTTGAACAGGAAAGATGTACCAAACGCTACGGGAACAATCCATAGTGCTCTGGCTAACTTAACAGTTGTGGCTATCTGTAGTGCTTGTTCACCATATTTACTGGCTGCCCCAACAACAGAACTGGTATCGTGAATAGCAATGGCACACCACATACCAAATTGTGACTGTGACAAGTTAAGCGCATGTCCGATAGCGGGGAAAAGAAATAAGGCCACCGAGTTGAGTATAAAAACAGTACCCATTGCAACGGAGATCTGTTTTTCTTCTGCGTTCATTACAGGCGACAATGCAGCAATAGCACTTCCACCACAGATCGCCGTTCCAGCTGATATCAAAAAAGATGTTTTACGTTCTATTTTAAATACTTTTCCCAGGATAAAACCAATGATAAGCACTCCGAAAATAGAAACTACGGTAAACAGTACGCCTTCTTTTCCTGCTTTCATTGCACTGAATACATTCATTCCAAATCCTAGCCCGACAACAGAAATTTTTAGCAGCAGGTTTGTGGCCTTGTGATTTAAATGCAGATAGGGATGTTCCATTAGTTGCGCCAATACTAATCCTAGCAATAAGGCTAAAGGAGGCGACATAAATGGAAAGAGGCACAGCAAAACTGCCAGGATGAAGATAATTTTACGGGTGTTTAAATTTAAGTTTAGCAGGTTACCCGCCTTTATTTTAGAAGAATTTGAATTGTCTTTGATTTGTGTCATAATTTTGATTGTCTTTATTTTCTAATTCAAAGATCCATAACTAATAAACCCCGATCAAATCATTAAAACTTATCTTCCATAACTTCATGTTATAGAAGATAAGTTTTTAGACATTATTTATTCCCAACCCCATTTTTTGAAAATGAGATGTCCTTTATCGGATTGCATAAACTTGATAAAATCCTCAGTTTCCGACTTATGCGTACCAGTGCTACCCCTCACTACAGGTGTACCTCTATAGACTGTTTGTGTAACAGGAATCCTAACCATTGAGGTGAGGTCTGGTAAACGGTTATGCCAGGAGCCAAATGTTATCCAGGCATCATATTGAGGATCATTTTTCCATGCAGCAATACCCAATGCCGAATTTGCAAATGTACCTGCTATACGCTGCTGTATGTTTGCAATCAGATCTTGTCGACCTGCCAAATCTTCCCAAAGCCCCATTTGCCCAGCCCCATTCACATCAAGAATTTTCACACCTGGTTTACAGAGATCGCCCAGATTTTTGATGTTTTTAGGATTGCCGGGCCGTACCAGGATCGCTGCCGCACGTTTATATAACTCTGTCCGAGAGTTCGCCACTATCATGTTTGGGTGGTCAGACATGAATTTTGAAAGCATGTATTCTGCTCCTCCAAAGAACAGATCTGCATGTTTCATTGCATCCGGCATCCATTCATTATCTGGCCCGGCAGTGACTTTAATTACGATATCATGCTGCTTTCCAAAAACCTTCGCACATTCATTGATCGGTCCGAGCGGCCCACCGGGACCATAGACATATAAAGTATCGTTTGGGATTTGTGCATTCCCAATGGTCACTACAGCAACGACTGACAATATGGTTAAAAATATATTTTTCATTGTGTTTATGTTTAAGGTAAATCAAAACCAAACTTTTTGTAGATGGCAGCAGCCTGCGGACTGATCAAAAAATCCATAAAATCTTTTGCAGCGGCCGGATGTGGCGCATCTTTTAACTGTCCCGCTATATATTGCGCATGGATATTCTCTTTTTCAGGAATTTCAATGAGCTCAACAGGATGGCCAATCATTTTCTGATAGTAGGCCTCAGTATACCATACTGGAGCGGCGTCACTTTCGTTGTATAGGATCCTCATTGGTGATTGGCGATGATGGATCATGGTAAGATAAGTAGTCTTATCTTTAACTTTATCTTCCATGATGGTAGATTTTAATGTTTCCCCTCCAGCTTTCACATAGGCTTCTTCAATACGTTTACCGATCCCTTCATTCTCTGGATTGGGCATACTGATCCTCAGCTCTTTATTTGCTAAATCTTTGAGTGACTTCAATGCCTTCGGATTTCCCTTTTGGACCATGATTGCCAACCTGTTTCTAGCATATAAAGTCGTTTTGCTAAACCATTCAGGGGTCATGTCTATCCGGTTCTTACCAGCTGTATAAACATCCGGCTTTAAGGTAATTCTCATGTTGCCCACCACAATGCTACCGGTTTTTATTTGTTGGGCTAAAATGCCTGGGGGAAGCGTTTCGGCAAATACCCGCTGATAATGTGGATATGACTTTTTAAAGGCTGCAATTAATTCGTCAATGCACATAAACTGGTTACCGGCAAAGAAAACCACCAGTTGGGGATCATTAATGTCTCCAAAAAGATCAGGCACATTGTCTACTCCAGGTACTGTGAACTGAACTTTACTTTCAGGTGGAGTATTCCAGGGCGGATCAAAGCGATGATCCTGGGCCTTAACATTTCCACAAAGCAATAAAAATGCAACTGTGGCTAAAAAGGTGTGATTTATATATTTCATGATTTTCTAATTATTTGGTTTAAGGATGTACAACTGCCCATCCCTGATATTGACGGATGATGATTTCACCATTGCCGCTGGGTACATAACTGATAAAATCAAATAAGGTATTTTTTTCGATTTTCCTTTCTCTGACGGTATTTTCACATTGTGCAAGAATTACTCCTCTGGATTGCAGTTCTAACAATGTTTTTTCAAAAGATCCGTTCTTCTGGTAAACAGCTACGCCATCTCCAAAGGCAATAAGTTCTGCATTGATTTTCCCTTTTAACCTGGGATCGTCGAGTGCATTTTTTAGGTTTCGAAGTGTTCCTGCAATCTTTTTCTCATCACCGTTATTGATTACATACAGTGCCTTATAATTTTTCAGGGTGGCTTTTGCCCCTGTAAAATTAGCAGGTGTAGCTTGGGCAAAAGTGGCCGAGGTTGCTGCGATCAGCAAAAATAATGTACAGATTAAGGTTATTTTTTTCATGATTTTAGATTTTGATGATTTATTTAGTTGTTAGTTTTACTTGTTTTTCGGAGGTTACAATTGGTGCAAATGGACCATACTTATGTTGATTTTCAGAAAATTTGTCGGCATATGGTCCGTATGGCGCATCAAAAGGTTTTTTTAACAAATCAGGGTAATCTTTTCCCTGATCTTTATGTGGTCTTGGCTGTGAGTTCACAAAAGCAGCGAGATCCCAGGCCTCCTCATCACTTAACTGCGCATCTCCATATCTGGCACCATATGGCATATTGTTCTTTACGAACCCCGCAAAGTTACTGAGTCTATACATCCCTGCGCCATCATTGTAGCTGTGTTTGCCCCATAATGGCGGATAAACATAAGTTAGTTTGTCTTCATCAAGTATTCCCTCACCATTTGCACCATGACAACTTTGACATTTACTGGTATATAAAATCGCTCCATGTTTGACATTCGCTGCCCTATCCAGGAATTTTAATTTTTCGGTTCCCGTTCCAAACACTTTCTCCCCTTTTTTTACACCTGTTCCAAGCCATTTCATATAAGCCAGCATTGCCTGTATCTCTTTACTAGATTCGTCTGGTACTTTGCCTGCAAGACTTCGATTGAAGCACTCTGCAATACGTGCCGATGCAGGTTCAACCTTTCCTGATCTGCCACTCATTTTAGGAAAACTGGAAATAAAACCAGCATAATTATTTCCGAACAGTTTGGTTCCACCCTCGAGGTGACAATTCTGACAATTCATACCATTTGTAATACGGGCTATGGATCCATTTGGCCCAAAATATTTGCTCGTATGTGCTATTAATTCTTTGCCATACCTGATCATCTGGCCGTACTTGGTGTCCGCCGGAATCGTATTTTCATCAGGCGCTTTCCAGGCATCAGCAGGTACAACCTGGCTTTTGACGTTAACAGCAGCTATACCGGTTTCCACATCCTGTTTGGTTTTTGCTGTCACTACATCTGGCTGCCCATTAAAAAATAAAGTGCAGATGAAAATGGTTCCACAAGCAACAAATAGAAACGCAATGATAGCCGTTGTCCTGGCTGTATATATAAGTGCTTGTCTGATTTCTTTTTCTGTTGATTCCTTATTCATAACCAATATTTTTCTGTTACAAATGTGCATTTATTCTACTCATCAGAAAAAGCATAAAAAGTTATTGATGATAACGTAAGGTTATGATGTCAGTACCCGTTGAAACAAATTGTTTGTATCTTAGGTTATCTACTAAAACCGTGTATGATAGATTTCCGTTTGCAAGTATTTTATGCTGTCGCTAAAAGGCTGAATTTTACAAAGGCCTCGGCAGAGTTATTTATCAGTCAGCCTGCTGTAACCAAACACATTAAAGAATTAGAGCAGGAGTTCAAAATGTCATTATTTGAACGCAGTGGAAACAAAAAAATCAGCCTCACCCCAGCCGGCGAATTATTGTTGCATTACGCAGAACAGATTTTTGGAACTTACCGGGAACTGGAATATGATATGAATCTACTTACTAAACAGCATAAAGGAATATTGAGGATTGGTGCCAGCAGTACTGTGGCACAATATATCATTCCACCTGTATTGGCACAGTTTCACAATAAGTTTAAGGATATACAAATTCAACTGGTTACCGGAAACACAGAAGATGTAGAGCAGCGTTTGATTGCTAAGGAAATAGATTTTGGAATCATTGAAGGCATCTCCCGGAACCCACAGATTAAATACGAACAATATCTAAAAGACGAGCTGGTGCTGGTGTGTTCTGGTCACAATTATGCCATGAAAAAGGAAATGATCAAACCGAATGAGTTGAAGGATTATGATTTATTACTTCGTGAACCTGGTTCTGGTACACTAGATGTTATTGCATATGCTTTAAAAGCACACCAGATAAAGGTGGGGGACTTAAATATAGAAATGCAGTTAGGTAGTACCGAAAGCATTAAATCCTATTTGATTCACAGCAAATGCCTGGCTTTTTTATCTATCCACTCCATATTGAAAGAGCTCAAGAATAATGAATGCCGCATCATAGATATCAAGGATATGGTTATCGAAAGGCCGTTTCATTTCATTCAGCTTCATGGTCAGCAGGACGCTCTGGCGGAACTATTTATGCGCTTCGCTAAAAGCTACAACTATAATGTATAGTGTTACCGAAATTTCGAGGCAATATCAGCCAGCTAAAGTGCTGCTGCTCTTTGTTTCTGAAGCTCCTGGAGGTGACGATAAACATTTTTACCTGGGAAATACTAATCTGTTTCGAACAATTTATCTTGCATTTAGTGAGGTATTTGGCGATTTTAAATCTGTAGAAGATTTTTTGCAGTTCTTTAAAGGCACGGGATGCTTTTTGGAACATCTAACTTGTACACCTATTGATAAATCGTCAGTTAAAATCAGAAAAAACCAGAGGCAGGGGGGAATAGAGCAATTAGCTCATAAAATCAGAACATATCAACCCCGATTAATCATGATCCTAATGAAAAGCATTGAACAAGAGGTTAAAGAATCTATTGACCTATCAGGCTTATCGTTTATCGAAGAAATTGCAGTTACCTGCTATCCTGCCGGCACTGAATCAAACAGGCTTACTTGCATCCGGGATACCAGGGTTATCATCTCCAAACTGGCATCGATATTGACATAACATGCAAATATATTGCTGTAATATACCGATACAGAACAAGATGAAAATTCAAGATCAGGAAAACACCAAACAGCATGCAGGAGACCATTTGGCTAATGAAAGAACATTTTTGGCCTGGATCAGAACCAGTATTGGTATCATGGGATTTGGCTTCGTGGTGATGAAATTCTCGCTATTTATCAAGCAGATCAGTGCCGCACTGGGGAGTAAAGTGCCCCTGCACCAAACCGGAGATTCCCGCATTATCGGGATTTTTCTAGTTGCCCTGGGAGCAATTACTATCATTTGTTCTTACTTAAGATATAATTCAACGAAAGAACAATTGAATCAGGGGGTGTATTACCATTCAACACTTTTTGTTAAAGTTTTAACCGCTTTAGTTTTCATAGCTAGTATACTTTTACTGCTCTACCTTATTAAAACAACATAGGCAGTTAAATCATCTGTACTTGATGCTTTAGAAAAGAGAGGAAGGAAAGCGGTCGATATAGCGTTGTTTTTTGATATAAATTGCTGATTGCATTGGTCAAGGATCTTATAAAAATTTCACCTCTTTATGATAATCCACAGGAACAGGATAAGTCAATATTTTATGTTCCCGTAAATATTTTGGGTACCGCAATACGCTGTGAAGAATATATACCTGAATGGCCACTGAAAAAATAGGCTGTAAAACAGGCTACCGCAAAAAACATGGTGTATTCACTACCAAAAAGTTCTATACCCATAATCGTACAGGCAAGGGGTGTATTCGTTGCACCAGCAAAAACAGCAATAAATCCAAGGGCAGCAAACAAACTAACTGGAGCATTTAATAAGGTCGAAAGTGCATTGCCTAATGTTGCGCCAATATAAAACAAAGGCGTTACCTCACCACCTTTAAATCCAGTTCCTAATGTTAAAGTTGTGTAAATGGTCTTCCATAACCAGCTCCAAGTATCTGCTCCACCAGGCTGAAAAGCAGAGGGAATTGTAACGGCTCCTTGGTATTCGCTATCCACGCCCAAACTTAAGTAATCCGGTTTCCCGATGGCGTAAGTCAAGCCTATAATAATCAGACCACCGATAACAGGAATAAGCCACTGGATCTTACATACTTTAGAAAAAAAGGCCTTGATCTCATGCACCATTACAGCAAACAGGTAGCTGGCCAGACCAAACAATGTGGATGCTAGAATAACCTTACTAAGCAGGAGTAGGTTTACCGGCAGGTATTCAGATAGAAAGTAGGCACTTTTCTCTATGAGATCGATGTGATAAGCGGTATGATGGATGCCCCAGGCAGAGACAGTAAGATCACCAAGCACGCTGGCAATTAATGCGGGAAGTAAAGCCTTGTACTCTATTCTTCCAATGGCCAGAACTTCCATTGCAAATATGGCACCGGTGAGCGGTGTTCCGAACACCGCCCCAAACCCGGCTGCAATTCCCGCGGTAAGGAGCATCTTGGTGTCTACCTCATTTAGCTTAAACCAGCGGCTAAACATTCCTGCGATGCTTCCTCCGATTTGTACCGCGGTTCCCTCTCTTCCAGCCGATCCGCCAAACAAATGGGTAATCACTGTAGTTATTAAGATTACTGGCGCCATCTGCCTGGGCACTCCACCACCCGGCCTATGGATTTCATCCATGATCAGGTTATTTCCTTTTTCTGAGGACCTACCAACTGACTGATAAATCAGGTGGATCACAATACCTGCTAAAGGTAGCAGAAAAATGAGACAGGTATGCTGAAAGCGAAAGTGAATGGCCCAGCCTAGCAGCCAAAGGAACAAGGCAACCATACTTCCTATTGCAATGGCAACAGGAAGTATAAGCAGCGTCCATCGAACCGCATATTTAAAAACCGAAAGGTGTTCAAATAAAAATTTATTATGTTTCATTGTAGGTTAGCGGCTGATTTATAATTTTTTATAAAAAGTATTGATTCCTGCAAATGATGCCCTATCACCAAGTTCTTCTTCTATCCGAAGCAACTGGTTAAATTTAGATACCCTTTCAGAGCGGCAGCCACTTCCTGTTTTGATGTGCCCCGCACCGGTAGCGACAACCAGATCCGCAATTGTCGTGTCTTCAGTTTCACCACTGCGGTGAGAAATAAAGCAATTGTAACCGTTTTTTTGGGCTAGTTCTACGGCCTTTAGCGTTTCGGAAACTGTACCGATCTGGTTCAATTTAATCAGTACGCTGTTTGCAATGCCCTGGTCGATTCCCTGCTGGATAATACTCGGGTTGGTGCAGAATATATCATCTCCAACCAATTCCACTTTGTCTCCCAAAAGGCTGGTCAGCTTTTTCCATCCCTCCCAATCGTTTTCGCCCAACCCGTCTTCCAACAGGATAATTGGGTACTCTTTTAACCATCCTTCCCAAAAGCCAATCATTTCATCTGTTGTGATCCGTTCTTTAGAACTTTTATAAAATTCATATTTTCCATTATTCCACATTTCGCTGGTCGCTGGGTCAAGACAAAGGGAAATATCCTTGCCTGGAGCAAAACCGGCAATATGTATCGCTTCCATGATGATTTGGACGGCTTCCTCATTAGAACTCAGATTTGGCGCAAACCCACCTTCGTCACCAACTCCGGTATAATAGCCTTTCGCTTTTAGCAGACTTCTCAGGGAATGAAAAACAGCTTCGCCCATACGGATACTTTCCTTAAACGAGGGGGCGTTATGAGGGGCAATCATAAATTCCTGAAAATCGATGTTGTTATCAGAATGCCTTCCCCCATTAATGACATTCATGCACGGTACGGGCATTACGTAACCTTCCCTTTCCACTAGCTGCCTATACAAGGGAATCCCTTTTGCAACGGCCGAAGCCCGGGCGAAGGCGATTGAGGCCGCAAGCATCGCATTTGCGCCGAGCCTTGATTTATTCTCGGTTCCATCCAGACCAATTATATGATCATCGAAGGCCTGCTGACCCTCAAAGGATAAGCCGGTGACTGATTTGCCGACTTCGACGTTAATCCCTTTTACTGCTTTTTCCACGCCTTTACCATTATAGCGCTCTGGATCACCATCTCTAAGCTCTACGGCTTCTTTTTCACCCGTACTTGCCCCGGATGGAGAAATACCCCTTGCTGTTGTTCCGTTAAGAGTGACTTCTACTTCTACTGTCGGATTGCCCCTGGAATCCAAAATTTCACGGGCATGAATTTTAGTTAATTTCATAGTTTTTTGTTTTATATTGATTTTTAGTATTTCGGTTGCTTACAAATAATTGAGTTTCTCAAAAGATCAAAACCAGTGTTCCCCCAATGATCAGCAGGGCACCAAAGAATACTTTCAGGGTAAGAGCTTCTTTCAGGAACACCATTGCAAGTATAATAGTTAGGGCAACACTCAACTTATCAACAGGGGCGACCTGGGACACTTTCCCGATCTGCAAAGCCTTGTAGTAGAATATCCAGGACAAGCCGGTGGCAAGGCCAGATAAAAAAAGAAATAGCAGGTTATGCTTTGACAGTTCCGTAATTCCTTTAAGTTCGCCTCTGGCCATTACGATCCCCCAGGCTACAATCAGTATTACCACCGTTCGTATGGCAGTAGCCAAATCAGAATTGACATTGGTTACGCCGACTTTTGCAAAGATGGCCGTAAGGGAAGCAAAGAAAGCTGATAATAGCGCGTAGATCCACCACATAGTTTTATGTTAATTTTCCGTTATTGAATAATTCCAAAGTAAATGAGTACAAGAACCGTTGCTCCGGCAATGATCCGGTAAATGCCGAACCAGCGGAAAGAATGCTTTTGAAGATAGGTGATGAAAGAGCGGATGGCCATCCCTACATCCCACCCGCACCTGCTTTACTTAAATGAATGATCGTAGTTAGATTCGGTTCATGGGAAGGGCGTAGACGCTTAACGGTGTTTTTAATCAGTCCTGAAGCAATCTGATCTGCACTAGCAACTAGTAGCGCAATGGTAATAAGAACCTGCCAAATTTTTTTGCAGAAATTCTGGAAGAGGCAATAAATAATGAAGGCATAAAAAGGAAGCCAAAAACGCTTATCACTGGCCCAGTACATGATCGTATCCCAGAATGCATTATGGTGCTGATTTATCCACAAGAACCATTCAGTTTCAACCGGCAGGACCATTGCTAACACTGATCTCACTTTGGCAGACAGACAAAGTAAGACAAGCGCAATTAAGATAGCTGCCAGCAATAAGAGTTGAGAATTTATTTTTAATTTTTTCACCTACAATACTTTGACCGGCAGATTTTATTACCTGCTGGAATTTCTATTGTAGGCGCCATCAGCTTTTGAAAAAAGCGGTTGAATCGGAAGGACACCATTTCCGTATTGCAAATATAATACTAATAAAATGATGTGCAAAATCTTAAAGTAGGTGTTGAGAATTTAATTTATCACTATTCCTCCTTATTTGAATACGAGAACCAGTTTCTTATTCTTCTACCGTTTAAACAAGCATCATATCACGGGATTAAAGCTTTTCTTAAACAAAATGAAACCGCCTGGAAATAACCATGTTATCTATATAGGAATTTTTTTTATAACCCTAAAAAATTAAAGTTATGGGATACCATGAATGGAAAAACTGTATTGATGCATGCTTAAAGTGTGCTTCAATTTGCAATCATTGTGCAAGTTCATGCACTCAGGAAGAAGACGTGAAAATGATGGCGCGGTGTATTGAGCTTGATATGCAATGTGCAGCCATCTGCTACTCTGCCGCTCAATTGATGAGTATGGGTAGCTCTTTTGCTCAAGACATTTGCCGTATTTGCGCAGATATTTGCCAGCAATGCGGAGATGAGTGTAGTAATCATCATACCCAGCATTGTCAGGAATGTGCAGATGCTTGTAAGGCTTGTGCGGAAGAATGCAGAAGAATGACAGGAGTAGCTGCTTAAGATGCCAATCACCGTGAGCATTAATTGATTAAGGGCAGCATTCTAGTTGCCCTTTCATTTTTATAAATAGGCAAATTTATTCCATTCATTTTATTTTCATTATTCCCTCCTTTTTTGATAAGCGACTCTAAGCAAATGCTGATGCATTTAAGCAAAGTATAACGTTCCAGACAATCATTAAATATCTCTTTTTCTTTTTGCTGATTATCATAAACCCATTCCATTATTCAAATCAGAATTTTAGTTTTTGATGATGAGTTTTTGATAATTTGCGCTATATCAAAAACGAAGGATTAAATGTATCTAAAATTCTAATGATAATATTAGCAAAATCATTTGAGATAGCTTATGTTCATGGCCTGTATATCTTGTGTAGTGAAACCAAGCTATAATCATTTAAAGTTCAAGCTCTTCGGTTAGCAATCCAATTTTAAGTCCGATTTTCTGCGCAGCCAAGACAAGATTTCCGTTATGCTAGGCTCAAAGAAAACTTATTTGTAACCTGTAGCAATATTGAAGCATTTGTACTATCAGTTGTATGCATATTTATATTTTAGTGGGAGTTACAATTGTATTCCCAAGCAGATCAAATACAAATTACCAAAGAATTGTTGCAAAAAACAATTCCGCATGCAAAAATAACTCATCTTAATTATCACATTAGTATTGAAGCAATTATGTTCAAATCATCCATGAACTGGTTCGATTTCAGTACGCCCGGGGGTACAGAGAAATAAAAGCCTCAACATGCAAATGTTGAGGCTTTCTCTTTTAAAAATCTTTTTTAAGGCAATTAGCTGAAGATCAAAAATTTTCTACGGGGTTGGCGTAGTGGTATTTTTCATACTCAGCGTAATCATTTCGCTCCAAGATGAAAATTAAGCTTTATTTTTACACTTAGTTTCCAAATCTAGTACTTTGGATAAATGCTTATTTGCTTTCTGCAACTCTTTAATGGCCTGCATCTGCTCTCTGATAATGGCTTGCGCTTTCATTTTGTCTTTGAAACCCATGACACGTTTTAGCAATATAAAAGCCCTTGCTTTAGGTATCCTACGTTACGTGTAACGTTTGGGGCCTTTCCGCACACCACACCATGGCAAGGGCTTAAATTTAATTTCCTTTGTTCGTGTCTTCATGAAACAATAATTATAGCTCCCAATGATGGTACGTAGGGACACGTACCATGGCAGTTGTGGAAAGTTAAAATATCTCCTTGCCTTGGTTCGTGTCTTCACGAAACAATAATTATAGCTCCCAATGATCGTACGTGGGGAGGCGTACCATGGCAGTTGTGGAAAGCTAAAATATCTCCTTGCCTTGGTTCGTATCTTCACGAAACAATAATTATAGCTCCCAATGATGGTACTTGGGGGACACGTACCATGGCAGTTGGAACATCCTAAAAACCAACTAAGACCCTGAAATAAATTCAGGGTGACGACCTCAATGAAGATCCCTGAATAGCCATCCGTCATGCTGAATTTATTTCAGCATCTCCAAGGCTCGATATAAAACAATTAATTCACATTTAACCTTTTGGCAAACGTTCTCTGATTCTATTTATGTATTTCTGACGGTAATAAAGGTCTTTAATTGCCAAAAGCGTTTTTTCTTCATCATTGGAATTGGCATCAAATCGCTGAGTTAAGTGCTGCAATTCAAGCTCCAATTTCTGTTCAATCTCACCTACCTCCGCATTCACTTGATTCAGTTTTTCCGCATCTGGCTCAAATTCCAAATCCATTAAGGCTTCATTCACATCCATCATCTCCATTAAAAAAGATTGTGGTAATTGATAGCCTTCATCCGTTTCAACAATACCTTTTAATTCTAAAACGTATTTGAGTCGCTTTTGCGGGTTACTTAAAATCTGATAAGCCTTATTATTTAAGGTAGATAAATCTAAAACTTCCTCCTGTTTTTCGTCGCTTTCGTTGGCAAAAAAATCTGGATGATATTTTTTACTAAAAGCATAAAATTGGGTTTTAATAGCATTCAAGTCTGGATTAAACTGAATCGGTAACTCGTAGAACTCGAAATAGTTGGGAAGTTGTTTTGACGCACTCATCATTCTTAAATTAAAAAACCGCAGGCCTTAAACATTTTTGAATATTCAAAAATGCTTACACCTGCGGCAATTATATAAAATTCGTTTTACTTACCGAAAGATTTTAAAATATCATTACCGAAAGCAAACACCATCAAACAGATTAAAATTACGAAACCAACAATCTGTGCCTTTTCCAAAACTTTTTCGCTTACAGGCTTACGTTGCACCATTTCGATTAAAAGAAACACCACATGTCCACCATCTAATCCTGGAATGGGAAGTAAATTCATAAAAGCCAAGGCCATTGAAATTAGGCCGGTTAAAGTCCAAAATTTAACCCAATCGAAAGTACTGCCATAAACTTTGGCTATTCCGATTGGACTGCTGATATTCCTTGCGCTTAACTTACCTGTAACCATCTTTCCAATACCCTTAGCATTATCTACAAAAGTGCTGTAGGCCATACTTGCGCCTTCTGGTAGCGATTGGATTAAGTTAAAATCAACATGTGCCGACTCAGGCATTTTTACATTCGGAATTACGCCAATTGTTCCATCTTTACTGACTGCAGGATTGAAAGTTACTTTTTTACCATTCCGCAAAGCAGTAATACTAACTTGTTTATTCTTGTTGGCTGATACTTCATCTTTAAACTGATCTAAGAAAGTGATCGCTTTATCATTTACAGTTAAGATGCTATCTCCAGGCTTAATGCCTGCATTATAAGCTGGATAAACAGGTTTCTCGAATTTACGGTGAAATAGCTTATCCAATATTTTACCAATGAACGATTGTTCATCTACACTTGGATCTGGAACAGAAACCTTATCGATACGCTCCATCACATACCTTGGCGATATAAAGTTTTCCTTATCGTTTTTCGATAACTTATTTAAAATGGTATCAGGTACCGAAACATAAAGAGTTTGATTGCCCCTTAAAACGGTTAATCTGGCACCATCAAATAATACTTTGCTTGATATTGCATCTTCAAAACGAATCAACTTCTTTTCGTTGATGGCTAAAATTCTATCGCCATTCTTCAATCCAATTTCCTTACCCATAGTACCAGCGGCAATACCGTTGGTTAATTTTTCATTGATGGTATAACTCTTGCCGTAGCTAAACGTAAGCATCCAAAATATTAAAACACCCACGATAATGTTAACGATAATACCACCCAACATCACAATTAAGCGTTGCCAAGCTGGTTTAGAGCGAAACTCCCAGGGCTGAGCAGGCTGAGCCATTTGCTCAGTATCCATGCTTTCATCAATCATTCCCGCAATTTTAACATAGCCACCCAAAGGCAACCAGCCAATACCATATTCTACATCACCTTTTTTGAAACTGAAAAGTTTAAAACCCCATGCATCAAAAAATAAATAAAATTTTTCTACTTTAATACCAAATGCCCTTGCTGCCAAAAAATGCCCCAATTCGTGTAATATTACCAATAAAGACAATCCGAGCAACAACTGCCCCGCCATAATCAATCCATTCATATGTTCTTATAAAATTTTCTCTTGTTAGATTTTAAAATGTACTTTTTGTTACTAATTCGCCGGCTAAGATACGGCTATGTTTGTCAGTTTCTAAATAATCGTGCAATTCTGGCTTTTCAATAAACTTGATGTCGCTCATACACCGTTCAATAACATCACTCATTTGTAAGAAACCAATTTTATCTTTTAAAAAAGCTTCTACAACCACTTCATTAGCTGCATTTAAAATACAAGGCATATTACCACCCTTCTTTAATGAATCGAATGCCAACCCCAGATTTTTAAAGGTATCCACATCTGCCTTTTGAAAGGTGAAATTCGGATAATCTAAGAAGTTAAAACGCTTAAAACTGTTTTTTAGCCTATCAGGATAATTTAATGCGTATTGAATGGGCAATTTCATATCTGGAACCCCCATTTGAGCTTTCATTGATCCATCAGTAAACTGCACCAGCGAATGGATAATAGACTGTGGATGAACAATTACATCAATTTGATTAACATTTAAGTTGAATAGCCATTTTGCCTCAATCACTTCTAAACCCTTGTTCATCAACGATGCAGAATCGATTGTGATTTTTGCACCCATTACCCAATTGGGATGTTTCAAAGCCTGTTCCTTTCTAACCGAAGCTAAAAAATCACGGCTTTTACCAAGAAATGGGCCGCCTGATGCGGTAAGGTAAATTTTTTCAATTTCGTTTTGTTCCTCTCCTACCAAACATTGAAAAATTGCAGAGTGTTCAGAATCTACCGGAAGGATTTTGACCTGATGTTCTTCCGCTAGTTTTGTAACCAATTCTCCCGCAACCACCAACGTTTCTTTATTGGCAAGTGCAATATTCTTACCCGCTCGTATAGCGGCAATGGTCGGCTTTAGTCCAACTGATCCCATAAGGGCAGTTAGAACAACTTCGCTGGATGGATGAACTGCTGATTCTGTTAAGGCATCTTCGCCTGCTAAAACTTGAATATTTAAACCAGAAAGCGCAGTTTTTACTTCTGCGTATTTGCCCTCATCGCAAATTACAACTACTTCTGGCTTAAACTCTAAGGCTTGCTGTATGAGTAATGTTGAATTTTTTAGCGCAGATAAAACGGTAACCTTAAAAACCGTAGGATTCTCTCTGATTACCTCAAGCGCCTGTGTACCTATACTCCCCGTAGAACCTAAAATGGCTATATTTTTCAAATTCGTTTTTCTCTTTTTAATATCCCTGATCTCCAATCGCAATTAAGCAATATATTTTTGTAGGCCATCGGCCAATTTCCGATCGTTGCTCAATCTTGGCACCTTATTTTGTCCACCTAGTTTGCCTTCACTTTTCATATAATTTACAAAAGCATCTTTTTGCAAAGTACGTATAATTAAGGGCTGAAGGATGTTTCCTTCAATCAAATCGAAGTAATAAATATTTTTCTTTTGCAATTCTGCATCAACCTTTTTGCTAAAAGCGATAAGGTCTTGCGGTGCTTTTGAAAACTCTACAAACCATTCGTGGTAAGGCAATCCCATTTTTGGGGCAACCTGCGGTGCAACGGTAAATTCTGTAATTTCAACTTGTTCGGCATTAGCAACGCTTAACAGTGCATGTTCTACCTCTTCGCCAATTACATGCTCTCCAAATGCAGAAATAAAATGCTTAATTCTGCCTGTTACCACTATTTTGTAAGGATTTTTCGAAACAAATTTCACGGTATCGCCGATGCTATAAGCCCATAAACCTGCATTCGTATTTAAAATTAAAGCATAATTGGTATCCAATTCCACTTCTCCCAATGAAAGTCTGGTTGGGGTATCGTTGTAGTATTCGTCCGCAGGAATGAATTCATAAAAAATTCCAGCATCTGCAAGTAGCAATAATCCTTTGTCCTTTTGCGAATCTTGGTAGGCGATAAAACCTTCTGACGCTGGATAGGTTTCAATGGAATCGATTTTTTTACCAATGCTTTGTTCTATTTTCGCCCTGTAGGGTTCAAAATTTACCCCCCCGTAAATAAACAGACTAAAATTTTTAAAAATGTCGGCAATTTTCTTCCCTGCTGCTTTTTCTGATAACTTATCGAAATACATCTGCACCCATGGCGGTATGCCCGAAATCAAGGTCATATCTTCATGGATGGTTTCATCCACAATGGCATCTACCTTCTGTTCCCAATCTTCAATACAGTTAGTTTCGTATGATGGTAGGCGGTTTTTTTGTAAATATGCTGGCACGTGGTGCGCTACAATGCCTGAAAGACGACCAACATTGATACCGTTTTTAACACTTAATGTTGGGCTTCCTTGTAAAAAAATCATTTTTCCGTTTACGAAATCGGCTTTACCTGTTTCATGGATATAGCTTAAAATAGCATTCCGAGCAGCCTTAATGTGCTCTGGCATAGACTCCTTTGATAGCGGAATGTATTTTACACCCGATGTAGTGCCCGAAGTTTTCGCAAAATACAATGGCTTGCCCTTCCACAACACGTTGGCCTCGCCATTTACTACCCGATCTACAAAGGGCTTTAATCCTTCATAATCTCTAACCGGAACATGCGCTTTAAAATCAGAATGGGTTTTGATTTCGGCGAAATGATGATCCTTCCCAAAAGCCGTTTCTTTTGCTTCCTCTATCAGTTTCTTGAGGATTTTATTTTGAGCATTTACAGCATTATGCTTCCACTTGTTTATTTGCCAAACTGCAAAGGCTGCAAAGGGTTTACTTAATACTGATTTTATTGTCATAACCTCAAATCCTTAAAAGCGGTCTTTGTGATGTTAATTTTAGTTGATGATTTGGAGATCGGTTTATCAAAGGCTTTGCCGACCATGTACTGCAATTTAAACGATATTATGCAAAATATCTGGATGCTCATCACCTTGATATTCGCTAGAGATTTTGCGGTAGGCTACCGTTAATGCAACACTAGATAATGGCACAATGATAAATGAACTCAAAATATTCACAATGAAGGCAATGAGTGGCCACTGCAAGTAGTTTAATAAAAGGTAAATTAAATAACCACCTCCTAAAACCACTAATAGCAATAAAATTTTGGTAAAATTTCCTTTTGTTGTTGCTAAACTTAATTTGATTGAGGTGAAAGGACCTGCATTTTTATCAATAATGAAAAATGGAAAAAATGAAATCCGTAGCCACGTGATGAATATGGCAATAATACCTACTGATATGGCTACATTTTTTACGATGCTGATGTTAATGCCAGTATAAATAAATGGAAAAGCTATTAAAATTACCACCAAATACACACCCAAAATACAGCCTACGAAATATAGTGTAGCGATAAGAAATCTAATAATTTGCTGTCTTGTGGGTAAGGTATCTACAATTTTAACGTCGTTATCTTCATCATCCATCAAATGAAAGATGTATTTGAATAGCGAAAGATTGATGGTAAAATAAAGCATAATGAAGATGATGACCATCAATACACTTAATACCTTGCTCACATCTTTGATAAAAAATGCCATTAAGCTGGATGCACTAGCGGTAATAAACATTAAAAAGCACAGCGTGGCTATGGAAAAATAATGTTTTCTAGTAATGCCCCAAGCTTTTTGAATTACATCGTTAACGGCAAACGTACTCTCTTTTAGATAATTGATCATTGTTGTTTTAATACCACTCTTTTTATAAAATCTTGAATAAATCCTAAACCATAGGCGGTTAATTGGATAAACGAAGATATACTGCTCAAAAATGCAACTTTTAAACTTTTATTTACTGACCAAGAGTGAAAAAATATCAACATAAAATAAAGCAACAGGAAAAAGTTGCAAACAAAGCCCAAAGGCCAATATAGTATATTACAAACAATTGTAAATATAAATCCGATTGTAAATACCGCAGGGAAGAAATGAACGAGCTTTAACTCCGCAGGGAAATGTTTATAAATATTTATTCTTGCCCGACCAAAAAAGTGTAGCTGCTTGTAGAATTGACTGAAGCTGGTCCTTCTTTTATGATACACTATAGCATTGGGAATTAAGCCGATTTTAAACCCACTTTCGTGAATGCGGATGCTGTATTCGATATCTTCGCCCAAACGGGTTAATATGAAACCACCTACCTTTTCCCAAACGGTTCTGGATACGCCCATGTTGAAACTTCTTGGATGAAACTGCCCAATATGCTTTTTGTTTCCACGAATGCCACCGGTAGTAAATGGTGAGGTCATGGCATAACTAATGGCCTTTTGTACGGGGGTAAAACTTTCGTGCGCCGCATCGGGCCCACCGTAGGCATCCAAATGATGATCGTAAAGGTAGTTTTTAACTTCTTCTAAATAGTTGGACGGAATTAAGCAATCGGAATCGAAGATGATGAAATAATCGCCCTTCGCCCTTTCAAAACCATAATTTCTGGTAAAGCCCTGCCCTTCGTTTTCTTTAAAAAAATAATGAACATCCAACTGATTACGATAGCTTTCTACAATTGCTTTGGCATCATTTTTCGAGCCATCTTCAATCACCAAAACCTCAAACTGTAAATAAGTTTGCTTGGTTAGGCTATGAAGCAACTCATCTATTTCTTGCGGGCGATTGTAAAGTGGAATTATGATGGAAAAAAACATCAGATCATTAGCGTATTATTCAATTAGCTCATTAGCTAATCGAGTTTCTTTTCGATTAAATATTGATTTCTTTCTGGTGCGTTACGCGACAATAACTCAGCGATAAATCCGGCTAAGAACATTTGCGAACCCACTACAATGGCTACAAGCGATAAATAAAAAAGTGGTTGATCGGTTACATCGCGGTAAGCCAAACCTTGCCAAATCAAATATTTTTTTTCAAACAAGATGTACAGTGCCATTACGATGCCGATAAAAAAACTCAACACGCCCAAAGAGCCAAAAAAATGCATTGGTCTCTTGCCGAATTTACCCACAAAGAAAATGGAAAGTAAATCTAAAAAGCCGTTGATAAACCTGCTGAAACCGAATTTGGTCGTCCCATATTTGCGGGCTCGGTGCTCAACCACTTGTTCAGCAATTTTATTAAAACCTGCCCATTTGGCAATTACTGGAATGTAACGGTGCATTTCCCCATAAACTTCTATGGTTTTAATTACATCGCTTCTATAGGCTTTTAAGCCACAGTTAAAATCGTTCAATTCTATTCCACTCATTTTTCGGGTGGCGGCATTAAATAATTTTGTAGGGAGGGTTTTGGTTATTGGATCGTAACGTTTCTTCTTCCAACCGGAAATTAAATCGAGTTTTTCTTCTTTTATGCGGCGATACAATTCTGGAATTTCATCTGGACTATCTTGTAAATCGGCATCCATCGTAATGATTACATCGCCTTGTGTAGCCTCAAAACCAACATTTAATGCGGCAGATTTTCCGTAGTTTCTCCTAAATTTAATTCCTTTTATGGCATCGTTTTGTGCTCTTAGAGATTCAATTACCGCCCAAGATTGATCTGTGCTGCCATCATCAACCAACACAATTTCGTAACTGAAATTGTTCTCGTTCATTACTTTAGCAATCCATGCCGTTAACTCGGGCAAAGATTCATCTTCATTAAATAAGGGTATTACTACTGATATGTCCATTTATGAGTATCAAGAAATAAATATTTTGTTTCAGACTTGCCGCCCATCCACAAACTATTCTAAACTAAAACGTGCAAATTTCATCAATTTAAATGATAAAACCTGCACGTTCAAAAATTTTGATTGTTTTAGCAATGAAATTATATGCGTTCTTTTTTTACAACCGCAGCCGTAATCAAGCTAATTACCAATCCAAATAGTGTGTAAGTAATTGCCGAACCAAATGCAATCATGTAAATCATATATTTACTCATCATTTCGATGCCTTTAAGCGTTTGCTCGTTATCTCCTGCGGCTTTAATTTGCGCATCTAAAATATCTTGCATTGCGCCCGGATCAACTACGCCATAGTAAAGCATCATTAATAAACCGATGAATAAGCCTGAATAAGCAGCTACCTTGAAACCTGTAGAAAATGCTCGAGAATACGTGATAAACCCGCCTAAATCCTGTTTGTGTTTATTCTGAGCGTAATAAATGGCAATTATAAATGTTCCGTAAGATAATACCACAGAAATAACTTTCTGCCAGAGAGGCGTACCTTCTATTTGTGTACTCATGCCGAGCAGGTTCATCACAAATATGAGTGCCAAAGTGTAAAGGGCAAAGGTAATGGCCACCTGAAATGCCAATGCATTCGGTTTTTTTTCTTCTTGAGCGATTTGTTGTTCCATTTGATTTATAATTTAGTTATTAATTGTAGTAATTAATGTATAAGTAGCAGCATCGAATGATTTGTTACGACTAAATTGAATTATTTCTTTGCTTGTTTCTGCACTTCCTTCTGTGTCAAGGAAAAATACCATGAACGGAACAAACAACTCCTGCATTTCTTCACTCAAGTTTAGGCTTGGTGCAATTTTGCAAATTTCTTCTACACTGCTTTCAGCAAGTTGCTGGTTACTAATTAGTTCCTCATAAATCTCAAACTCATCTTGAAATTCATCATCTTCTACCAATAAAAATTCTTTAAGAAAATCGCCTAATTCTGGATCGAGTTCCTCGTCTTTGCATTCTTTAATATACAAAAGTAGATTTAAAAGCTCCGTTCCTCTATCAATGGTTTCTTCTTCAATATTGGCCCACTCCTCTCCTTCTAAATAATCATCTTCTAATTTCTGTACATCATTACTGAAGAAGTTCACCATCAGTAAATCGAAGAAAACCTCCCTAAGCGCCTCAAATGTCGGATGCGAATCAAAAACGGCATCAAAAGCAGTTGCTTTATCCAAAAAGTTAACTTCAAGCTCAAAAGCCGCTAATAATTCCGTTTCAAAACCTTCAACATTGATTGCCGAAACCTCAGCATATTTATTTATTGATGCGCTTAGCGCCTTTTTTACTCTATTATCCATAATTAATATTTAAGAAATTAAAAAACCAGTAGGCATTAAATGCTTCTCTGTTTTTTAATTATTTTTTTAATTCTAGTTTTGTTTGTATTGATGGTTATTGTAAACCAAAATTGCTTTTCCTGTCAATTCAGTATTCATAAGAGGGCTATTAGCCGATTTTGAGTAATTGCTTGCGGCATTGTACATCCACTTTTTATTTGTTGCCAAAACGGTGAAATTTGCTTCTGCCCCTTCTTCAATTAACGGAATATTTAAATTTAATAATTTTCGTGGGTTAATGGCTAATTTTTCTACAATCAGGTTCGGTTCCAATCCTGCTTTTAACAATAGTGGTAAAACGGTTTGCAGGGCAATGATGCCATAATGTGCAATTTCAAATTCTACGTTTTTAAATTCGATTTCTTCGGGGCGGTGTTGCGAGGTTATCGCATCAATCGTTCCGTCCTTTAAACCTGCAATTAATGCTTTTACATCTGCCTTTGCACGCAATGGGGGTTTCACTTTGTAATTGCTATCAAAATCGTTTAAAAGTTCTTCGGTAAAAACCAAGTGGTGGGCGGTAACATCGCAGGTAATTTGAACGCCCTCTTTTTTGGCTTTGCGAATCAGTGCTACTGAACCAGCCGTAGAAATATTGCTGATGTGAATTTTAGTTTCGTTGTAGGTGGCTAAGAAAATATCGCGAGCAATGTGCATTTCTTCTGCCAAAGCAGGTAAGCCCTTCATGCCAAGCAGCACAGAGTTTTTGCTCTCATTAATTTGTGATTTTCCGGCTATCGATTTGTTTTCAGGATAAACCATCAACAATGCATCGAAACCTTTTGCATATTGCAAGGCTCTGCTCATAAAGCCATCATCTTGCAATGCCCGATCTCCATCCGAAAAAGCCACCGCTCCTGCCCTTTGCATATCAAAAAGTTCAGCAAGCTCTTTAGCCTCTCGGTTTTGACTAATGGCACCTATTGGCTTTACATCAACCAAATTATTTTTTGCTTTGTTAACGATGTACTCGACCTGTGATTTTGACTGAACCACCGGATTTGCCTGTGGCAGTAGCGCTAAACCGGTAAATCCACCCGCCTGTGCGGCAGCGGTTAAGGTTTCAATATCTTCTTTCGTTTCGTAACCCGGATCGCCAGCAACACTGTTTAAATCGAAAAATCCTGGTGTTAAGAAGGCACCTTCAGCATCAAAAACCGTTTCGGTTTTTTCGGCCTCTAGTTTACCTATGTTTTTAATCTTACCATCTACCACCCGAACGTCGCATTGTTTGCTATTAAAACTACTTTGCGGATCTACGATGGTTACATTCTTAACAAGGAGATTCATATTGTTTTTTTAGGGTTGTTAAAAAATCTGATGAGCAAAATTTCGATTGCAATAAAAATCAGCGACAAAATTAGACAAAGTTTCCATAAAGTTTGCCCGATTTTGTTGTCGCCAACAATTAATTTCACGGGATCTTTATCTGCATCAAACACTTTAAAATTACTTTTGTCGGCCAAGTTATCCAGATCAGTTTTAGCGAGGTAGTGCATATCAGATTCTGACCTGCCAATATTAAAACTATAAACGGCCAGCAAGGAATCTGCCAGTTGCAAATTATAAAAACCTGCCGTTTTAATTTGATCTGCGGTATAAATCAGCGTTTTGCCTGCCATTTGGCGAACTTCGGGAATGGCTTCGAAATTTTTAGATAGGAGTTTTAGCGATTGGTTTTTACCCAAGGCAATTTGCTTGCTTGATAAAACATGATCGTTACCCAAGTTGGCGTATAGCGCTTGTTCTTGCCCCCCATTTAAGGTTATGCGATACATTAAGGGCACAAATACCGGGTGGCGTGCAAGGTTACCATCCTTTGGGTTTAAACCACTTGCCGATAGGTAAATTTGTCCATTACCAACACCATATTTGGCGAAAAATAGCTTTCCACCAGGCAATTGCATAATGTTTTCTTTATTGGATTGATTGTTCTCGACAAAAGAAAAGTACCTATTTACGGTAGGCAAATCTAAATTTTTAGGTACCTCTTCGAATACAGTTTTAAAAATCGGATTTTCTAAATCAATTTTTTCAACCTTGTTTGCCTCACTATTTAAGGATTGAATATTTGGTAAGGAAAGGCTGCTTAAAAATGAATTGTAGCTCGGACGATCGCCATCCAAATCTGGAAAAATAACAACATAACCACCACCATTTAAATAGGTTTTAAGCTGCTGAGCCAAACCACTTGAGGGATTTTTTAGGCCATTAAGCACAATTAAGCTATAGTTTGCAAAACGACTGTAGTTTACATTACTTTCTGCATTTTCGGTCAGTTTATAGTACGAATCTACCCCATAAAGCATTTTGATGTAATTGCCCGCAGCGTTTCCATTAATGCTTAATACAGCCAAACTTTCATCCACTTTAAAACTAAACGATAAGCTATCATCAAAGGTTACTGGATAATCTTTAATGGTTAAGATTCCTTTTTGCCATCGAGCGCTTAATCCTGAAAAATTAAGGGTATCTCTTTTAATTTTGCCTGCCGGAATGCTTATCGAACTCAGGCCTTTTTGCTGGTTGTTGATGTTCAGCTTCAAGGGCACATTTAGGGCTTCCTCATCCGAATAGTTTTTTAACTGTACCACTAACTTTTCGCTTGCACCCGGTTGGTGGTTTGGAGAAAGTGTCCAAACGCTATCAATTGCGATGTTGGGTAATGGCGTGGCATTGAGTTTAACAAATGAATACTGAATATCTGGCTTGGTATTGAGTTTTTGGACGGTGGAAATGTTTTTCTGGAAATCGGAAATAACAAAACTGTATTGATTTGCGGAACCCACCAAAACATTGGCCTGCCGATTGAGAATTTGTTGTAGGTTGCGGTTAGATGCCGAGATTTTAACGTCGTCTAAAGCTTTTAAAAATTCTTCTTGATTTAGTAAGCGCTGGTGCTTGCCTTCAAAATCATTCGTTAAGAGTTGGAAACGATCGTTTAAACCAAAACCCTTTACAAGTTCTTTAGCCCTACGTTTTGCCTCATCCAGCAAATTGCCATCTTTATTTATGGCTTCCATGCTATACGAATTATCGATATAGATGCTTACCGCATTATTTAAACGATTGTTTTTTTGGTTCTTTTGTGGAATATAGGGTTGCGAGAAAGCCAACACCAAAAAGATTAGCGCTAAAATGCGAGCAAATAAAATAAGTAGATTCTTTATTTTCTCTCTTGAAGAATTTTGATGTTCTACTTCTGTAAGTAGCTGAACGTTAGAAAAATATACTCTCTTAAACTTCCTAAAATTGAATAAATGAATGATGATCGGAATGGCGACCGCAATGAGTGCAAAAAGAAAGCCCGGATACAGGAAATTCATTAAAAAACAAAGATAGAAAAATTATGGAAAGTGGGTATAAACCCTTTATTTATCATTGAAAATATTTCTTTTAGCTTCAGATTTGATATTACACCAAATTTATAAAGAGATTCATTGTCGATTAACAGTTGTAGCAATCTTTCCGTAGGTTTTTTGAAAGCCATAGTTTAAGGTGCATTGCTTTTATTTCATCTGAGGTATCTTTCATCTCTTAAAAGGCTAAATATTGCTGATTTTAAAGTTTTAACCCGTTTATGTATCAACATCATCAATTTGAATGGCTAATTGTAATACTTGAATCTCCAATCAGCTTAGCTATGAATAAATCCTCAACCGTAACTCAAATATACAGATTTTCGGAAGTATTCCATTTTAATCCTTCTACTGGTTATTAAGTGCTTAATAAACAAAACCAGGGAATTCAATATTTACAATTTTCCATTCACCATTATGCAAGGCGAAGTATAACTTAAATGGACCGCTTACAATTTTGGATTGCTTTTGAACGACGTTTCGGTAACCTGCCACACCTTCTACAAAGCCCATTCCTTTACCATCGCTTAACAACTCAAAATTGACATCTATAATGTCGTAACGCCCGCCAACGTATTCATCTGATTTTCCAAAAATACCTTTTAACCGACTTACAATAACGTCTTTACCAATCATTTTGCTTCCAGGAAGCATAAAGAAATCATTCAATTCTTGGGTAATGGCTTTGGATTGTTTAAACCATGAATTGATGAACCGAATGGCACTATTTACTAAATCAGCTTGATGGTTAAAAGTTGGATTTTCTTTCATATAAAATTTCTCGACCTTTTATGGTCAAAAAAACAAGAACTGGCTATCGAATCAATCCATAGCCAGTTAGAATTCTGCAAAGTTACTTATTCTTTAATCTTTCCCTAATTTCGGATAAGGAATAATCGATCAGCAATTTTCCGTCTCTGAAAACCTCTTTCAGTTCTCCTTGTTGTTCTTCTTCCCAACTGCATTGATCTTTTAATTGATATTCGCCAGCGGCATTTTTAATAACCTGTAACAACCCTTTGGCCGATTTTTTTGTACCATCATCTGTAATTGGGTCTTTAAAAATTTCTCTTCCAATACCATTAACTTCTCCGTAGGTGGCTTTCATGGCGAAACCAAATGTATCTCTTGTATTGTATTGATAGGTAAAAGAGCCTATTCCGAATACCACATTTGTTGATGCAAAGCCTTTGGCCTTTAATTTTTCACATATTTTGGTTGCACGCTCGGTGGTAATACTATCGCCATAAATGGCGCCTATTTGAGGGATTAATTCTTTATAACCTTTCTGGTTAATGGTACCGCCAAAAACATCCCATAACAATTCAATCACCCCTTTTTTCTCATTTTCATTTTTTCCGTTCGGATTTCCACAGATGATATCGATTGGATCTCCAGAATCGGGGCGGATAACCACTTTACCTGCTCTACCAATTATATCTTGCTTTAATTGAGGCAAATACTCGGTTAAAACTTTCCATAAATCCCACGTATCCGAAACAATTGATACAATGCCTTTCGGATAGACTTCCAAGATCAACCGTTTAAATGTATCGAGCTCACCAGTATTTGTACCCATGCACATTACAGAATGTTCGGTTGCGGCTACAGATCCGCCGATAAATTCCTCATCAGAGTTGGCATTGTAATAGGTTTCTAAAAAATCTATTGCTGGGATGGTGTCGGTACCGGTAAAACTAAGTAAATGCCCGGCAGCAGATGTAACCGCAGCTTCTATACCACCCATTCCACGCATAGAAAAATCGTGTCCTTGCCAATCTACAAATTCAGGTACAGAAGAAGTTTCTGCCGCATATTGATCTAAAATTTTACGATACTGTTTGGCGATGGTTGCTGAGTTGCAGGGTAACCAAACCACGGCTGATAATAGCGTTTCGAAATAGTTGGTGAGCCAAAAAAACTCCGGCTTGGTGTTGTACATGGTAAACATAGGTACACGCAATGGCACTTCTGCACCTTCTGGCAAAGATTTAAATACCATCGGGATGTAGCCTAAATCGTGCAAATCTGCAATATGTTGCGTTCCAACCAAATTCTCACCTAAATAGTTGTTAATTCTTCGCGCATATTTTTTCAAAATTTCTGCTTTGGGTTGGGCAAAAAAGTTTTGATCAAAATCTTGAATGATGTATTTTTTGATGAAGTATTGCAATCCGAAAAGCACAACAGAATTCACATTTTCTAATCTACTTTTTCTTGGTGTCCAGTTCGAATAAACAAGCGTTGTATGATCTGGGTATTGTCTCCGATGATCTACTTTGTAACCATCTGTTAATAATAATGGATTCATGTTTTTATTTTTTTTTAATTTTAATTTCTTCCTGTTTCGTTTGGGTAATGATTTTGAAGTGTTTCACTTTGCCAAAATTGTTTTGTATCAACATCTAAGCAACTTAATTTTCCGGTAAAGGCTGCTCCCGTATCTATATTCCAAACATTGCAGGCATTCATTGGGACATCAATTTTATAATTAAGTGTTGGGGTATGACCAATGTAGATTTCATTAAAGCACAATAATCTTTTGGGATACAGGAGTGAATCTTTTGGAATTCGACTATCGGTAGCGATTGCCATCTCCCAAAGGGTTCTATCCCAACAGTAAGTTGATGGATTGGCTTCTTTTTCTGGCCCGTACATGGAGGAGAAACCGGCATGTATAAACAGGTTGTTTTGCGAATCGACATGGTAATTGATCAATCTTTCAAAAAAGTCGATGTGCTGCTCTTTAACGCTATCCTCAACATGCTTGTAGCTCTCGATAGTAGATTTGCCTCCACTTTTGTACCATACTTCGTGTACATCTTGTGTACGAAGCCAATCTAAGCACCACACATCATGATTTCCTTTGATAAATACACATTCAAAATGATTTTCTAATTCTATAAGGTAATTAATCGTTTGGGCAGAATCGCTCCAACCATCAACATAGTCGCCCAGAAAAATCAATTGATCTTCACTGGTAAATTGCACGCTCTTCTGAAGTTGCATTAAGCCTTTCAAACCGCCGTGAATATCGCCTATTACTAATGTTCTCTTCATAAATTTTTGATGCTGATTGGAAACCGTTACTTTATATTTTCGATCTTCCAATAACCAATACTATAATAAAGCTTGTAATTTGATTTGAGTTACAGCAGCATGTTCAATATCCTTAACCGAATCGGTGGTGAAAATTTTGTCGAAGTATTGACTCAATTCGTCAAACCCTTTACTAAATATACCATGACTAATGGCGAGATAAAGTTTTCCAGCATTTTTTCTTTTCAGTTCTTCGGCTAAGCCAATGAAAGTTCCGCCCCCATCGCAAATATCATCCACAATTAAACAATCCTGACCATTCAAATCTTCTGTATAAACTCTAAAGCCTGAAAGTTTCCCTGTTTTTACATCACGGCTTTTAGAACATTCTACCACTTCTTTACCACCTAAATACTCAGATACTTTATAAATTTTCTTTAGCGCACCACCGTCGGGAGAAATTAATTTAGGTTCACTCCCCATAATGGCAACCACTTGTTTGATAAATTCGTGATTTGGAATGACCTCGCAATTGTTTAGCAGTGCTGGTGTAACCTCACTATGTGGATCGAAAACGGTAACGCGATTTAGGCCGAGGTTATTGATGATATCTGCATACACTTTAACTGATAATGGTTCTCCCGGAATCATAACCCGATCTTGCCTGGCCGCCGGAAAATAAGGAATAAACAATTCTATTTCTTTAACGCCCATTCTTTTTAGGGCATCAACCGTTACACAAATTAATCCCAAATCATTAAATGCGTTTATTCTGTGGGTGATGGTTACGGAACTTGATGCATCAAAATGATTAGCGATTTTAATGTGTGGCTCACCACCTGCAAAAGTAAAAGATTTGTACTCGATTGAGTTTTTTTCGCCTAGCGGTGTAAAACTCGGATTTAAATTCAACATATATTTGCGTATTATTTACACAAATATAATAATGAAATTTAAAATTCAAAAATTATTTGCGTTTTTTTTACGCAAACTTAATTTCAAATTGAAAATTATCTTTGAGCAATTGATCGTATTTCTCTTTATCAAAACTAAAAAGTTCTCCCGGACGGCCGCTAGAGCCTTTTTTTACCACTTTACCTGTTTCTTCCAAGATACCGAAGCTGAGTATTTTTTTTCTGAAATTCCTTCTATCGATATCTTGCTCCAGAATAGAGCAATACAAATTTTCAAGATCTGAGAATAAAAACTCTTGATCCAATAAGTCAAAGCCAATTGGCTGATAGGTTAATTTATTTTTTAATCGGGCGTGTGCCAATTGTACCATTTCATTGTGCTCGTAACCCAATTTGGGTACATCTTTAATGGCGAACCACTTCGCATTCTTTGCATCTGTATCTGCTTTTAAAACAAAATTCTTCGGGTTTACCAAAGCAAAATAAGCAACAGAAATTACCCTAAATCTTTCGTCTCGCGCAACATCATCGCCAAAGGTTTTGAGTTGTTCCAAATAGCTAACCGTTACGCCTGTTTCTTCTTGGAGTTCACGCTCAACACCCTGAATCAGTGGTTCATCATCTCGGATAAATCCGCCTGGTAGTACCCAGTGGTTTGCTAATTTTCCAAATTTTTGTTGAACCGCCAGCACATATACAATGCCGTTATGGTAACCGAATACAATTGCATCGACTGCTATTTTAATATTTTGATTGATCATAGGGTGTTTGTGTAAAAACAACACAAAACTACTGATTCTTTAAAATAACAGCGAAGAAATCACAATTTAAAACTTATCTAAACTTTTTCATCGCTGCCCAAAGTTTCTCATCTAAGCCATAAATATCTGGTCTGTATTCGATTTTATCGTTTTGAGACCAAGCGGTAAGGTAGGTGATAATAAGTGGTACAGGTTTTTTCGGACCAAACCATGCTGGTTTCAATTGAAAAGATTTGGTGGTATCAGCTTTTGCAGCCATACGTTTTTTATACCATTTATTATGTGTACTGTCAACAGGAGGCAAATCTACTTCAGCCCTAAGTTTATCATACGTATATGGATCTTTAACCAATAGTTCTGCAAACTCTAGCGGTTTTTCAATTCTTACACAACCATGGCTTATCGCTCTATTGGCTAAATTAAAACCGTTTTTGTTATTCGTATCATGTAGATAGATACTCGAACCGTTATCGAAAATGAACTTGAACTTACCTAAGGCATTACCCCCACCAGATCCTTGTTTAAATTTAAAAGGTAATTTATCTCTCGAATATTTGTTCCAGTTGATTGTATCTGGCTCGCCAATAAGTTTATCTTTATAATACACCTTAATGTTACTATTAGATAAATAGTAAGGATCTTTTCTTGCCATCCAATAAATTTCGCTTTGAGCAATACTAACTGGGATGTTCCAAATTGGATTGGCTTGAATGGAATTGATTTTGCTGAATAAAAGTGGCGTTTCGTGATTTTTGGGTTTATCATCTAAATTGCCTGACTTGGCAAAGGCTTTAAGTTTATCTTCATAACCTGCCTCGCGCTTACCACCTACGCACACTTTCATACTGATCAAGGTATCTTGTTTATCAAACCAAGTTAGTTTGAAATCTGGTATGTTCACTTGCACATAATTCTCACCCGTTTCTGGCAATTTCCAACGATAGCGTTCCATGTTTAGGGAAAGAATTCTTTTTTCATCCTCTGAAGAAGCATTCAAATAAGCAGTTTGCAAAGCTCTGTATTGCGCCGATTTGGGTTGTACAGCTCTTAAAGTATCCAAGATATGTTCCGAATCGAGCAATTTAATCATGCCAACGCTATCTGGTCTTTTAACCTTAATGTAATACCTAGAAAATAGGTTACGCGGGTTAACAACGCCGAATTTTAAATAGTTGGTATAGTTTAGATAGGCATTGGCCGAAAGCAATTCTAACCTTGCGATAACGGGGTAGCTTTCTTCAACTTTTTTAAATGTATTGGCCGATAGTTGCTCCAGTAAGTTTCTAATTTCTTGCGTTTTGAAAACCTTTGGATTAAATCCGTGAATCGTACTGTTTTGTAAATACTGACTTAGGCTATCCAAACCTCCATCTACAAAAAATTTGGTGACCAATTTAGGTTGCGAATGATGACTTGCGTAAAATGCCTTAATCGTTTTCGGATTGACAAAAGCATTATTCAAACTGTCCAACGTTTTTACAAAAACACTGTCGTATGCTACGGTATCAAAGTCTTTATAGATTTTGTTTTTAAAATGCTCCGACAGCACCTTCCCAATTTCTGGAGGCTGTTTAAACCACCCACAAGCAGAAATAGTTAAAATAAAAGGGATGAGCAGAATGCGGAAGTTCTTCAAAATGTATTAATTAATGATCAAAAATAAAAGTAATGGAATTAAAAAACCCATAAAGGGCAAATTAAGTGCCATATTTTTTTGATTTCCCATTTCTATCTTTATCTTTGCCAGCGCTGATCAGCTAGAAGTATTGATACAAGCATAAATAAATTATGGAATTAACTTTGAACCATCACTTACATTTGCACCATCGCCAATAGGCGATATGATATGTTTGTTTTGTACTTCAAAACTTTTTTTCCGTAAAATTATTTCTTGTTCATTTTATATACAATACTTTGAAAACACTTAAAATCGCTATCCAAAAATCGGGTAGGTTAAACGAAAAATCGGTAGAAATATTAAAAAATTGTGGTCTTTCTTTCGAAAACTATAAAAGCTCGCTAATTTCAACCGTCCAAAATTTTCCATTAGAGATCCTTTTTCTTCGTGATGATGATATACCAGAATACGTTCAAGATGGCATAGCCGACTTGGGTATTGTTGGGGAAAACGTGATTACAGAAACTAAGGCTGGGGTAGAATATCTACAACGTTTGGGCTTTGGAAAATGTACCTTAAAAATTGCCGTTCAAACCGGTAGCGACATCCAAAAACTGGAAGACCTAAATGGTAAGGCAATCGCAACCTCTTACCCTGTTATACTTGAAAAATTCTTAGTTGAAAAAGGCATAAAGTCTGACATTAGAACCATTTCTGGTTCGGTAGAAATTGGGCCAGGACTTGGACTGAGTGATGCCATATTTGATATTGTTTCAACCGGCGGAACACTTAAGAGCAATGGCTTAAAACCATTTGCTGATGTAATGACTTCGGAGGCTGTTTTAATCGGAAACAAATCTATAGTGAATCATCCTGAAGTGGCCGAATTGCTTCAAAGGATTCGTTCTGTTTTAAGTGCGAAATCTAATAAATATGTGGTGTTAAACGTATCGAAAGATAACCTGCAAAAAGTTGTCGATTTGTTGCCGGGCGTTAAGAGTCCAACCATTGTTCCATTGTTCGAACCGAACTGGGTTGCCGTACATTCTGTTATTGCTGAAGAAGATTTCTGGGATAAAATTAACAGCCTGAAGGCAGCAGGTGCCGAAGGCATTTTGGTGATGCCTATCGAAAAAATCATCACATAAAATCAATAAATTCATGTTAACTATTAGTTAATTTTAAATTATAAAACATTGAAAATCTACAGTTATACAGATTTATCTAAATCAAAAATTGAAGAACTTTGTTCACGTCAGATTGAGGATGATAAAGTAGTTGAGGAACGGGTAGCACAGATTATTACCGCCGTAAAAAAGGATGGTGACCAAGCCCTAATCAATTACGCCAAAGCTTTTGATGGCGTTGAATTAGACAAGCTCTTTTTAGATGTTGAAGACTTAAAACAGATTGCCGCTGGCATTCCTGCTGATGCGAAAGAGGCCATTGAAACGGCCTATCATAACATCAAAACCTTCCACCAATCTCAATTGAAAATCGAGGATAAAATCGAAACAATGCCAGGCGTGGTTTGCTGGAGAGAATCGAGAGCGATTGAAAAAGTTGGTCTTTACATCCCCGGTGGAACGGCCGTTTTACCGAGCACGTTTTTGATGTTGGCAACCCCTGCAATCATCGCTGGTTGCAAAGAGATTGTAGTTTGCTCGCCTCCACAAATTGATGGTAAAACAAACTGCTACTTGGCTTATTGTGCTGTGCTTTTGGGTATCGAAAAAATTTATTTGGTTGGTGGTGCGCAAGCCGTAGCAGCGATGGCATTTGGCACCGAAACTGTACCTCAAGTTTATAAAATTTATGGCCCTGGAAATCGTTATGTAACCACTGCTAAAACCATGGTTCAAAACCGAGTGGCTATTGACATGCCCGCGGGCCCATCAGAGGTTTTGGTAATTGCCGACGAAACATCAAATCCAGCATTTGTTGCGGCAGATTTATTGGCCCAAGCAGAACATGGAGTTGATAGTCAGGCAATTTTGGTTGCTACCTCAAATCAGATTATAGAAGAAACTTTAAAACAGGTTGAAATTCAGCTGGCTGTATTGCCAAGAATGGAAATTGCTACGAAAGCCATCGCCAATTCTTATGCAATTTTGGTTGATAATTTGGATTCTGCGATGGATTTTTCTAATCAATATGCCCCAGAACACCTGATTTTAGCCACTGAGCACTTTGAAAATCTTATTCCGTTGATAATCAATGCAGGTTCTGTCTTTTTAGGAAACTTTACTCCAGAAAGTGTGGGCGATTATGCTTCGGGAACAAACCATACTTTACCTACAAGTGGCTTTGCTAAAGCTTATTCTGGTGTATCAACTGATGCATTTCTTAAAAAGATAACCTTCCAACACCTATCAACCAAGGGCTTAAACAACATTGGCAACACCGTTGAAACACTTGCTGCAGCAGAAGGACTGCAAGCACACAAGAATGCGATTACCATTAGATTGAAGAATTAACATGGATATTAACGAATTAGTAAGAGAAAATATAAGAAACCTAAAACCATACTCTACCGCAAGAGATGAGTTTAAGGGACAAGCATCTGTTTTTTTGGATGCCAATGAGAACAGTTACGGTTCTCCCCTACCCGCAAATTACAACCGCTATCCAGATCCTTTACAGTTGGATTTGAAAGATGCCATTAGTAAAATCAAAGGGGTGCCTATTGAAAATACCTTTCTAGGAAACGGAAGTGATGAAGCAATTGATTTGTTGTTTAGAGCTTTCTGCAACCCGGGAAAAGATAACGTTGTTATTTTACCGCCTACTTACGGAATGTATGAGGTTTCTGCCAACATCAACGATATCGAAATTCGCAAGGTTAACTTGCTTCCAAACTTCCAACTGGATTTGGAAAAAATTGCAGAAACGATCGATCAACATACAAAAATCATCTTCATTTGCTCGCCGAATAATCCAACCGGTAACTCGATAAACAGAACGGATATTGAAACCATTCTGGCGAATTTTAATGGTATAGTGGTGATAGATGAAGCCTACATCAATTACGCAAAGCAAAAAACCTTTATTCAAGAACTTACAGAGTATGCCAATTTGGTTGTACTTCAAACGTTTTCGAAAGCTTGGGGTTTAGCTGCATTACGTTTAGGGATGGCATTTTCCTCTACCAAGGTGATTGATGTTTTAAATAAAATTAAGCCTCCTTACAACATCAATCAGGCTACGCAAGATTTAGCTTTCGAGGCGCTAAAAAATATTGCACAGGTTAACAATTGGATCAAAGAATCTGTTGCTGAACGCGAACGCTTATCCAACGAGTTAAATAAATTGAGCATAGTTACTAAAGTTTATCCATCTGATGCAAATTTTATATTGACTGAAGTAACCAATCCGACTAAGATTTACGACACTTTAGTTGAAGAAGGGATAATTGTACGCGACCGCTCGAAAGTGATTCTGTGCGAAGGTTGTTTGCGGATTACCGTTGGTACCCAAGAAGAAAATGATAAATTGCTCACCATTCTGAAAAATTTCTAAACAATGAAAAAAGTATTATTTATAGATCGTGATGGAACGTTAAACATTGAACCTGATGATGAACAGGTAGATAGTTTTGCCAAGTTAAAATTCTATCCGCGATCGTTGTACTACCTTTCAAAAATTGCATCAGAAATGGATTATGAGTTGGTTATGGTAACCAATCAGGATGGTTTAGGCACCCCATCAAATCCAGAAGAGAATTTCTGGCCGATACATAATTTTATGCTCGACACCTTTGAAGGTGAAGGTGTGCATTTCAGTGAAATAGTAATTGACCGTACTTTTGCCAAAGACAATGCACCAACACGTAAACCAGGTACAGCACTGTTAACCAAGTATTTGGGTGGAGATTATGATTTACAGAACTCCTTTGTTATTGGTGATAGGTTAAATGATGTCGTATTAGCGAAGAACTTAGGTGCGAAAGCAATATTTCTCCGCCAGAATGATGCCTTGGGATCAACTGAAGCGTTGGATAAACATGAGACTTTGCTGGATGTAATTATTTTGGAAACCCAGAAATGGGAAGATATTTACAGTTTGCTTAAAGCAGGCAGTCGAAAAATTAACCATGTTCGTAAAACCAACGAAACCGATATTACCATCAATTTAGACTTAGATGGCACTGGAAAAGCTAAAATTGAAACGGGCTTAAATTTTTTCGACCACATGCTGGACCAAATTGCCAGACATGGGAGCGTTGATTTAGAGATTATCGCTAAGGGCGACTTACACATTGACGAACACCATACCATTGAAGATACCGGAATTGCGCTTGGCGAAGCTTTTGCCAAAGGTTTAGGCAATAAATTAGGCATTGAGCGTTATGGTTTTTGCTTACCAATGGACGATTGTTTAGCACAGGTGGCGATTGATTTCGGTGGCAGAAACTGGATTGTTTGGGATGCAGAATTTAAACGCGAAAAGGTGGGCGATATGCCTACAGAGATGTTTTATCATTTCTTCAAGTCGTTTAGCGATGCTGCAAAATGCAATTTGAACATTAAAGCCGAGGGCGATAACGAACATCATAAAATTGAGGCTATATTTAAAGCCTTTGCAAAAGCAATTAAAATGGCCATAAAGCGTGATGCCGAAAAAATGGTTTTACCAAGTACTAAGGGAATGCTTTAAAATTAAATCTAATTGATGATAAACTTTCCTAACTTAATATTCAACACTTGATACTTGATATTCAATACTCAATACCCAATACTTGATACTTGATACTCAATACTTAATACCCAATACTTGAAACTAGATACTCTTAACTTGATACTCACATGATTGGAATTGTAAACTATGGCGCTGGAAATATTTTCTCTTTAACGGCGGCTTTAGAGCGTTTGAATGTTAAATATGGCATGGTAGATACGGAAGCTGATCTAGAAAAATACAGCCACATTATCATTCCAGGGGTTGGCCATGCAGGCGCAGCAATGGAAAAACTGCAAGCAACAGGCTTGGTACAAGCAATCAAAGCATTAAAGAAACCAGTATTGGGCATTTGTGTGGGTATGCAATTGATTACAGAACACTCTGAAGAGGGTGATGCAGCCCTATTGGACATTGTTCCGGTAAAAACCAAGAAATTCGATAAGTCATTGAATATCAAGATTCCACACATGGGTTGGAATGCGGTTCAACACGAAAACAATTCTTTATTCAAATCTGTTGATGATAATGAGCAATTTTACTTTGTTCATTCTTATTTTATTGAATATAACCCTATTTTTAACGTTGCTTCTGCCAATTACGGATTAAAGTTTTCGGCAGCGGTACAAAAAGACAACTTTTATGGCGTTCAGTTTCACCCCGAAAAATCGGGTAAAGCTGGCGAACAGATATTAAAAAATTTTTCAAACTTAAGCTTATAAAATGTACATAATTCCTGCTATTGATATTTTGGATGGAAAGGTAGTTCGCCTACGTGAAGGTGATTACAACCAGAAAACTGAATATGATGTTTCTATTGCCGAAATGATAGAAAAATACCGCTCAAACGGAACAGACTTCATCCATATTATTGACTTAAACGGCGCCAAAGGTGATTTTAGCAATCAGAAATCGCTTTTCGAGATTATTAAAAAAACCGAAATGAAGGTGCAATACGGCGGTGGAATTAGAACAATTGAGCAAGTAACCAACCTACTTGATGCAGGCATCCATCGGGTTATTGTGGGTACTCAGGCCATCACAAATCCAAATTTTTTGCCAGAATTAAGTGAGGCCTTTGCAAAAAAACAAGACTATGCCAACCGCATTGTAATTGCAATTGATGTTTTAGACGAGGTAATTAAATATTCGGGTTGGATGGAAAGTTCGCCAATTAAATTAATGGATTACGTGGATAAGTGTTTGGCCTTAGGGTTTTTCCGCTTCTTATGTACTGATATTAGTAAGGATGGAAAGCTCGGTGGTGCTGCAGTTGATTTATATAAAAAACTGCTTGAGCATTCTCCAATGATTAAATTAATTGCCTCTGGAGGTGTAAGCTCAATGGACGATATTTATGAGTTGGCTAAATACCCAATCAGAAGCGTTGTGGTTGGAAAAGCCATTTATGAAGATAGAATTACGATTGAAGAAATTAAAGAGTGGAACTTAAAGATGCTTAGCTCTATTTAAGGTTGTAACCATTCTTGCTTTACGTTGTCTTCAACTTGATTTAAAGATTGATTACTGCTTATAAAATAGATTTTTTAAAATAATCATCATGGCTCGCCATTGATGAAAAGCCAAACAAATGTTATCAAAACGTATTATACCCTGCTTGGATGTAAAAGATGGGCGCACGGTAAAAGGTGTAAACTTTGTTGATTTACGCGACGCAGGCGACCCTGTAGAACTTGCTGCCCAATATGCACAACAAGGTGCTGACGAATTGGTTTTTTTAGATATTACGGCAACCCACGAACGCCGTAAAACAATGATTGAAATGGTTAAATCGGTTGCCCGCCAACTGAACATACCATTTACCATTGGCGGTGGAATTTCTGAAATTGCAGATGCTGAGGCATTATTAAATGCAGGTGCTGATAAAATTAGCATCAATTCTGCGGCGGTGAGAAATCCAAAATTGATAGAAGATTTAGCAAAAGCATTTGGCGTACAGTTTGTTGTGTTGGCGGTTGACACTAAATTTGTGAATGGTAAGAATATGGTTCATTTGAATGGCGGAAGATTGATCACAGAATTAGAAACCGAAGATTGGATTAAGCAGGCTGAAAACTTAGGTGCAGGAGAAATTTTGTTAACCTCTATGGATCACGATGGTACAAAAGCTGGCTTCGATTGCGGTTTGCTTAATCGGGTAAATCAGATGATCAACATTCCGATTATTGCTTCTGGTGGCGCAGGCAACATGAACCACTTCACAGATGTTTTTCAGAAAGCGAATGTAGATGCTGCACTTGCAGCTTCAGTTTTTCACTATGGCGAAATTTTGATACCGGATTTGAAGCAAGAATTAAAACGAAACCATATACCTGTTAGAATTTAAAAACATATCCGCAATTGCAGGTGCAAAACCATTGCGGTAATATCAAAACAATGAATATTGATACATCATCTCTTGATTGGGATAAAACGGCAGGATTACTGCCTGTAATCATTCAGGATTACAAAACTTTAGAAGTTTTAATGTTGGGCTACATGAACGCCGAAGCCCTGGAGAAAACCCAGGCCGAAGGTAAAGTTACCTTTTTCTCTCGCTCTAAAAATCGCCTTTGGACCAAGGGAGAAACCAGCAACAACTTTTTATATGTTAAGGAAATTTTTGTTGATTGTGATCAAGATACCATCTTAATCCAGGCAGAGGCCGTTGGTCCAACTTGCCATACAGGCAGCAGAAGTTGCTTTAAAACAGCGTTTAATCAGAATTTTATTTTTGAATTGGAAAATATCATCGCCGACAGGTATGAAAATCCAGTTGAGGGTTCTTACATCAATAAAATGCGCAGCAAAGGCTTAAACAAAATTGCGCAAAAAGTTGGTGAAGAGGGCGTGGAAACCGTAATCGCTGCCCTAGCAGAAAGCGAAGAAGAATTTATTGGAGAAGCATCGGATCTTGTATTTCACCTGTTATTTTTATTAAAAGAAAAAGGCTTATCCATTCAGGATATTGCTAAGAATTTGGAAAAAAGACATCAATAAAAGAGATCAAGAGGTTGTGTCGAATTAGAATCGCTTTAATATTCAAAT
The DNA here is from genome assembly GCF_003173595.1 of Pedobacter yonginensis. GTDB lineage: Bacteria > Bacteroidota > Bacteroidia > Sphingobacteriales > Sphingobacteriaceae > Pedobacter > Pedobacter yonginense. The sequence goes on along the minus strand of NZ_QGNZ01000001.1, from coordinate 149,075 downwards.
TTAACCGTCAAGTTTCTTACTGTTCAAACAATTAAATGTTAAAACACCTTAAAACACTTTCTGGACATCAAAATCCTGTTTACGCACTTGCCAATTCGGATAAGGAGGGTATTTTCTTTAGTGCCGGAAATGATAAGGGCGTGGTAGAATGGTCATTGAAGACGCTGGCATTCGTTATGGTTAAGCTACCTGTACAAAGTTCAGTATATTGTCTTCATAACTATAACAAACAGCTGTTTATTGGCGAAAGAAGCGGTGCCTTTAGTGTTTACGATTTTATTGCGCAAAAGGTTGTTGCTAGAATAAACGCCCATACCAAGCCGATCTTCAACATTCAAACGGTAAGCAGCAAAAATGAATTTCTAACCACTGGTGAAGATGGTTCAGTAGCTGTATGGTCGCTTGATGATTTTTCTGAAATTTACCGTTTCCAAGTGGCTTATGATACCGTTAGAGCCATTGCCATATCTCCAGATCAAACTGAGGTTGCTTTTGGTTGTAAAGATCACCTCATTCGGATTTATAACCTGTCTGATTACAGCTTAAAACAAAGCTTAGAAAGCCATACCCTTCCCGTTACTTCGTTAGCTTATCATCCTGAACTCAATTATCTCATCTCTGGTAGTAGAGATGCGCAACTAAAGGTGTGGAATTTGCCAGATTATTCGCTTAGAGAAACCATTCCAGCGCACATGTTTACCATTTATAACATCGCTTTCCACCCTACCAACCCCTTTTTTGCTACTGCTAGTCAAGATAAAAGCATTAAACTATGGGATGCAGAAAATTTCAAACTCTACAAAATTTTAAGTTTGGAGAAAACAGGTATTGGCCACACGCATTCCATCAATAAAATCATCTGGAGTAATGATGGAAAGTATCTAATTTCAACTGGTGACGACCGACAAGTAATGGTGTGGGAAATGGAGGATTAGATTTCTTAACTGCTTGTCTTTCAGATAAATCTATTTCTTGGTTGGTGACTCAATGATTATTAATCTAATTTTATCAGTCAAGGCTCAATTAATTTAAAATTAATGCCATTTTTTTGGAAATTAACGCTCAGTAATCCTACCAATCAGGCTGTCCCTCTGTACGCTAAAGCCGAGCTGAAAAAGCTCGGGCTACCGCTGCCATAGGGTTTAGGCACAACGGTTCTGTTTAGCAGCAAACTTAAATCCTAAACCCGATTATTAATTTATTCTTATCAGTCGTAACTCAATTAATTAAAAATAATGCTATTTTTTTGGAAATTAGCGCTCAGTAATCCTACCATTCAGGAAGTCCCTCTGTAGGCTAAAGCCGAGCTGAAAAAGCTCGGGCTACCGCTGCCATAGGGTTTAGGCACAACGGAACTGCCTAGCAGCAACCTTAAATCGTAAACCCGATTGTAATGAAAAGCGCCCGATCCTTCATCGGGCCTTGTAATGAAAAGCGGGACAGCCGCTCCCGATGAAACACAGGACGTTCATTTCCAAAAAATTTAAACGCTTATCATTTGGATGATGGCTCATCCATCAAATCCTATACCTCAAATGAATCTATTTTTTTCGGAAACGAGCGTTCGGTAATCCTACCAATCAGGCAGTCCCTCTGTACGCTAAAGCCGAGCTGAAAAAGCTCGGGCTATCGCTTCCATAGGGTTTAGGTACAACGGTTCTGTTTAGCAGCAACCTTAAATGGTAAGCCCGATTGCAATGAAAAGCGCCCGATCCTTCATCGGGCCTTGTAATGTAAAGCGGGGCAGCCGTTCCCGATGAAACACAGAACGTTCATTTCCAAAAAATTTAAACGCTTATCATTTGTATGATGGCTCCAAAATCAATTTTTTATTAAACAAAACGCTTAATGATTCTCAGTTTATGGCTGTATTTGCCTAATTCCTTATTGAAAATCCCTTGATCGTCAATTGGATCTATTTTCACCTTGGCAGAGGAATGGATGATCTCATTTGGACTCAGCATAATGCCTACATGGGTAATTTTACCTTCTGCATTATCAAAAAAGGCAACATCACCAGCTTTGCATTCTGACAAAAAACCCACCAATTCGCCTTGCTCAGCTTGTTGTGAAGCATCGCGATTGAGCTTAACACCCAGTAATTTAAACACGGTTTGTACAAAGCCAGAGCAATCTAAACCAAATAGATGCCTACCACCCCATAAATAAGGTGTATTTAAAAAGAATTTCGCTGTTTCAGTTAATTCGGTTGTAAAATCGTGATCGCCAACATCATGAGCATCGAAATTTAACTTAAATTTTTCCGCTCCAGCATAACAATATCCATCTTTTATAAATGGAAGATTACTAGCGGGACTCAAGTGGTACAAGGATCCATCTTCTGCGGTTAAGGCATGGTTAAATCCTAATGGAGATAGCGATTTACATTGGTGCATTTCAGTAAACTCTGTTTCCGAAATTGGAGCCAACTGCCTAAAATCGATCCAACCTTGATAATCGTCGTAAGCATTTTGAACAAGCCACCAACGCTCCTCTCTTTGAATAATTTCTACATGTTCGCCAAACAATAGCTGCGAAACTATTTCTGCCCGATCTGATGCATCTGCACGTAAAGGCGCTACCGCAACCCTACAAATACCGTATTGATTTTCCATTTAAATATACCCGTAAAACGATTGTAAAACTAATAAATTACATCCATAGCCTAACATTTTGAGGTATAAATTGTTATTTTTATAGTGTAACATTTAAAGCTGCTCGTTATGAATTTTAAAAAAATATTAATTGCTGTTGATAATAGCACCTGTTCTGAGAAAGCTGCAAAAGCTGGCTATGAACTTGCAGAAAAATTTGATGCTGAGGTGGCTCTGGTAAATATTATAGAACCTGTTCCCGCGAATGTAAATTCTGATTTAACCCTCGCTCCGGTTTTTTTAGACACTTATGATAACAGTGAGGAAAACAGCCATGTTTTATTAAAAGAGATTGAAGGTAAATTCTCGAATGGCATAAAAACTTCTTACCTGAGTGTGGTAGATACCGCAGCACACGGCATTATTCAGCAATCTGATGAATGGGGTTCTGACTTAATCGTGATTGGAACTTATGGCAGAACTGGATTATACCACTTTTTAATGGGAAGTGTAGCTGAGCATGTCGCTCGTAAATCAGCCTGCCCTGTTTTAATTATTCCAAATAAAAGTGATATAGATTAGTGATGTATTACCAAACTATTAGTCCAGCCAAAGGAGAGATAGTAGTCCAGATTTACATTCAGCAACGACCATTTTCTCATGGCCAACATTACAATCAATTTAAATGGTGGCTTAATTAACTTGTAAATAAATATTTACCAAAAAAAAGTCCTGACTTGCATCAGGACTTTATATTTTATTTAAAGGGTATAACCTTAGTTCTCTTGGTGTAACCAAGCTTTTTTGGTTAGTAGTTCTTCTTCGGTTTCACGAATATCTTCGTCATCTACGCAACAATCTACCGGACAAACCGCAGCACACTGTGGCTCATCATGGAAGCCTTTACACTCTGTACATTTATCGGATACGATATAATAAACTTCATCCGAAACTGCTTCTTGCGCCGCATCTGCCTCAATTTGTTGGTTACCAAAATCGATAACACCATTTAAGTTGGTTCCGTCAGAAAAACGCCATGCAGTGCCGGCATCGTAAATTGCGTTGTTAGGGCATTCCGGTTCGCAAGCCCCACAATTTATACACTCATCTGTTATTTTAATTGCCATGTTTTCGTCTAATTCTTTTGCTTAGTTTACCTTTGCGATTGCAAATATAGCATATAATCACTTAATAATAATTCTAAATATGTCAGCCTTAACACACGATAAAGTAATTAATGCCCTTAAAAAACTAGGCAAATTACTTGCCAATCCTACTGATGTACTGGAAAATACGATTTATAGCGCTCAAAATAGTAATGCCTGGTTTACCATCGAAAATATAAAAAAATCAATTTGTTCTTTCGCAGAAATGCTGAATGAGACCGATGTTGATGACTGGTTTCAATCCATTAACTTCACTTCTTCGCCAAAAAAGATAGGCTTAATTTTGGCAGGGAACATTCCAATGGTGGGTTTTCACGACGTTTTATGCGTTTTAGCAACGGGAAATATTGCACTAATAAAATTATCTTCATCGGATGATAAATTGATTAAAGCTATTTTATCAGAACTTTTTAAAATAGAGCCCGCGCTTGAAAATCATGTAGAATATGTAGAAAGGTTAAAAGATTTTGATGCGGTTATAGCTACAGGAAGTAACAATTCATCACGTTATTTTGATTATTATTTCAGCAAAGTCCCAAATATTATACGTAAAAACCGAAATAGTGTAGCCATTTTAGATGGTACCGAATCTAAAGAAGATATTGAAAATTTAGGTGCAGACATTTTCGACTATTTTGGTTTAGGTTGCAGAAATGTTTCCAAAATCTATTTACCTGAAGGTTATGATATTGCCAATTTCTATGAAGGTATAGAAAGCCTTCAGCCCATTATTAATCATTTCAAATACAATAACAATTACGATTACAACAAATCGATTTATTTGGTAAATGCCGCTAAGCACTTTGATAATGGCTTTTTATTGCTAAAGGAGGATGAAAGCCTAACTTCGCCATTGGCTGTGTTGTTTTATGAGGAATATAAAAGCTTAGATGAGCTGGAAAACAAACTCTCGGCACAAGCTGAAAACATTCAATGTATCATCACAAAAACGCCCATCAAAGCTCCAAAATTCGATTTTGGCCAAAGCCAGCATCCAAAACTTTGGGATTACGCAGACGATGTAAACACCATTGCTTTTTTGAATGCTTTAAGCTAGTACCTGATAAAATATGTTATTTTAATTTTTATTCAGATATTCGCTAAATCCCAAAAAAAGAATGCGTTGTCTAAGTAAATTCCTTTTCTGCTGCCTTATCGTTTTAATCAGTCAACCTTTGTTTGCACAGGTTTGTACGGGTACTTTGGGCGATCCAGTAAGTGGCGCCGGAACAGATTTTGGTAATGGCTCTTCTAATTTTGGAACTCCAATCCCTTCAAATACAAATTATACCTACATAAACGGAACACCGAATGATGGCCAGTACACCATTGTTAAAAGTACGGCAGGCTTAAATCCGGGCTGGTTACAAGACATCAGGAACCATACCGGAGACCCGAATGGATATATGATGGTGGTGAATGCGGATTTTAACAAGGGTATATTTTATCAATCTACGGTTAATAATTTGTGCCCAAATACCACATACGAGTTTGCCTCTTACATCATTAATATACTGCGTGGTTCAGGGATAAAACCTAATGTTAAATTCACCATCGAAAATAATGGTGTCTCTATAAAAGAATTCTCTACAGGTGATATATTAGAAGGAAGCTCATCAAACTGGGTTAAATACGGTACTATTTTTACAACCCCCGCAAATGTGGGGATTATTACCATCAAAATGACCAATGAAAACCCAGGTGGAGGTGGAAATGATTTGGCGCTTGATGACATTACCTTCAGACCCTGCGGACCAACCATCATTCCATCTTTAAACAATGCACAAACCAACGCCAGCCTTTGCGAAACAGCTTCAGGGAGTTTTAATTTGTCTGCAACGGTTTCATCAGGCTATACTGACCCGGTTTACCAATGGCAAATAAATACAGGAAATGGCTGGAGCGATATATTGGGCGAAACCGCTCAACAAACAACGGTTAGTTTCGTCAATGCCGTACAAGGAACTTATCAATATCGTTTACTTGCCGCCGAGCGTTTAAACATTACATCTGCAAATTGCCGAATTGCATCTGCCCCACTCACCATTACGGTTACGGCCTTGCCAAATCCAATCGCAAGTAGCAATGGACCAGTTTGTGCGGGTTCGGATATTCAACTTAGCGCTACCGATGGAACAACGTTTTCCTGGGCAGGTCCAAATAATTTTACATCGAATCAAAAAAATCCTATCCTAACAAACGCCACCGTTAACATGAGTGGCGATTATACCGTAACGGCGTTTACAAATGGTTGCTCGAGGTCATCAACCGTTAACGTTCAAGTTTTAAATCCAATAGTGCCCAGCACCAGTTTTACTGCAACCAGCATTTGCCAGGGCGATAATGTAAATTTGGAAGCCTTCGGAGGAACAGCCTACAGTTGGTTTCCAACCACAGGTTTATCTAATCCAAGCGCTTCGAAAACGAATGCAACACCAACAGAAACAACCACATATACGGTTACCATCTCAAACGGCGCATGTTCTGCTAGTGCGCAGGTAACCATAAATGTAAACAAAAATGCAACCGCCAATGCAGGAGAAGACCAAAAACTGCTAAACGGACAAAAAACCACCCTAAATGGTAAAGTAACAGGCGACAATGTTTACTATTACTGGACGCCAGCAGATTATCTGGACGATCCCAATAAATTAAACCCAATTGCAAAGCCACCTGCTGACATTACCTATACGCTTCATGCCATTTCTAGTTTGGGTTGCTTAAACAGCGAGGACGATGTGTTTATTAAGGTATATCCAGAAATTGTGATTCCAAATTCATTTTCCCCAAATGGAGACTCCATAAACGATACCTGGAATATTGCTGCCGCTGAAGCATTTGCGAATCCTATAATCAAAGTCACAAATCGATATGGGCAGTTGGTTTACCAGAGCACAGGAAAGTTTAAGCCTTGGGATGGAAAATTCAATGGGAAAGATTTGCCTACTGCTACGTACTATTACAGCATTTATTTTAACGAAGATTTTGCGACTTACACCGGTTGGATTATGTTAATTAGATAAAAACAAATATCTTCGTTTTTTAAATGGTCTTATTCATAGGCCATTATCATCCCAAAATTTCAGATAAATAACCATTTCGAAGATGATGAGCCTTTTTTGCTCCGCGTCTTTTAGGGTCTATTATTAATTGTTTTTTTGCTTTTTATTAAATTTTTTGGGAGAAATGCGTTTACTCATTAAAATTCTATTACTTATATTTTTTACTTTTTTAAAACAATTGACGTTTGCCCAAGTGTGTACTGGAACACTTGGAAACCCCGTTATTGGCGCTGGAACAGATTTTGGAAGAGGTGAAGCTCCTATTGGAAATGCAATTCCTAATAATACGAATTATAAATACACAGACGGTTTACCCAATGACGGTGAATACACCATTGCAAAAACCAATGCAAATGTTTTTAGAGGTGCATGGTGGAAAGGCTTTGGGGATCATACCAATTATGAGGATGGATATGTAATGATTGTAAATGCAAATTATGAGAAGGGAATTTTTTATCAAACTGATGTAAATAATTTATGTCCAAATGTAACCTATGAATTCTCAGCCTATATCCTGAACCTTCTTACTTTTGATGGAATTGACCCAAATGTGAGATTCACCATTAAAAATAATGGAGTTATAATACAAGACGTTAAGACTGAAAATATCCCAGAAGAAAGTGCTGCCAAATGGGTAAAATACGGAACCAGTTTTATCACCCCTCCTGATGTAGGCACTATTACGCTAACAATGACAAATGAAAATCCGGGAGGATTGGGAAATGATTTAGCCCTCGATGACATTACATTTAGACCTTGCGGGCCAACATTAACACCATTAATTGCTAATACCACCCTGAATGCCAAGCTTTGCGAACATGAAACTGCTGAAATAGATTTGAATGTAAATGTGACAGCGGGTTATACTAATCCTGTATATCAATGGCAAATTAAAAACGGGAATGATTGGATTGACTTACCAGGCGAAACCAATACAAAAACCACAATAAAATTTGTAAATGCTGTAGAAGGAACCTATATGTATCATTTACTCGTTGCAGAACAGGGAAACATAGCTTCCGCCAATTGCCGTATAGTTTCTGACCCCTTAACCATTACCGTAATGACTTCTCCAAAGGCAATCGCCAGTAGTAATGGACCTGTATGCATTGGCACCGATATACAGTTGAATGTGAACGATGGAAATTCATTTACTTGGACAGGTCCTAATAATTTCACCTCAACAGAACAAAATCCGATTATTAGAAATACTACTGTGGATATGTCTGGCGATTACACCGTAACTGCCACTAACGCCAACGGGTGCGCATCGTCATCAACTGTAAATGTTCAAGTAAAAAAAATAGAACCAAAAATCAATGCTTCGCAAACAAACATTTGCAAAGGCAGTAGCGTAAATTTGGAAGCATCGGGCGGAACCACCTATTCATGGCTGCCAACCGATGGCTTATCTGACCCAAGCAGTGCAAAAACCACTGCTTCACCAGATCAAACCACTACTTACACCGTTACCATTTCAAACGGAATTTGCGCTGAAACTGCTCAGGTAACCGTTAACGTTGTGGACAAAGTGCAGCCAAGCACCAACATTTCATCCACAACCATTTGCAAAGGAAGTAGCGTAAGCCTAGAAGCATCAGGCGGAACCACCTATTCATGGCTTCCAACCGATGGCTTGTCTGACCCAAACAGTGCAAATACCACCGCTTCGCCCAACGAAACCACCACTTACACCGTTACCATTTCTAACGGAATTTGTTCTGAAACTGCTCAGGTAACCGTTAACGTTGTGGACAAAGTGCAGCCAAGCACCAACATTTCATCCACAACCATTTGCAAAGGCAGCGGCGTAAATTTAGAAGCGTCTGGGGGAACAACTTATGCATGGCTTCCAACCGATGGCTTGTCTGACCCAAACAGTGCAAAAACCACCGCTTCACCAGATAAAACCACCACCTACACCGTAACCATTTCTAACGGAAGCTGTTCTGAAACTGCTCAGGTAACCGTTAACGTTGTGGACAAAGTGCAGCCAAGCACCAACATTTCATCCACAACCATTTGCAAAGGAAGTAGCGTAAGCCTAGAAGCATCGGGCGGAACCACCTATTCATGGCTACCAAACGATGGCTTATCTGACCCGAACAGTGCAAATACCACCGCTTCTCCAGATCAAACCACCACTTACATCGTTACCATTTCTAACGGAATTTGTTCTGAAACTGCTCAGGTAACCGTTAACGTTGTGGACAAAGTGCAGCCAAGCACCAACATTTCATCCACAACCATTTGCAAAGGCAGCGGCGTAAATTTAGAAGCGTCTGGGGGAACAACTTATGCATGGCTTCCAACCGATGGCTTGTCTGACCCAAACAGTGCAAAAACCACCGCTTCACCAGATAAAACCACCACCTACACCGTAACCATTTCTAACGGAAGCTGTTCTGAAACTGCTCAGGTAACCGTTAACGTTGTGGACAAAGTGCAGCCAAGTACCAACATTTCATCCACAACCATTTGCAAAGGAAGTAGCGTAAGCCTAGAAGCATCGGGCGGAACCACCTATTCATGGCTACCAACCGATGGCTTGTCTGACCCGAGCAGTGCAAAAACCACTGCTTCGCCCAACGAAACCACCACTTACACCGTTACCATTTCTAACGGAATTTGTTCTGAAACCGCACAGGTAACCCTTAATGTAGATGATAAGGTAGTCCCGAGTACAAATATCTCAACGACAACCATTTGCAAAGGAAGTAGCGTAAGCCTAGAAGCATCAGGCGGAACTACCTATTCCTGGCTTCCAATCGATGGCTTGTCTGACCCGAGCAGTGCAAAAACCACCGCTTCGCCAGATAAAACCACCACTTACACCATTACCATTTCTAACGGAAGTTGCTTTGAAACTGCGCAAGTAACTGTTAACGTTGTGGACAAGGTGCAGCCAAGCACCAACATTTCATCCGTAACCGTTTGCCAAGGTAATAGCGTAATCCTAGAAGCATCGGGCGGAACCACCTATTCATGGATGCCAACCGATGGCTTGTCTGACCCAAGCAGTGCAAAAACCACCGCTTCGCCAGATGAAACCACAACTTACACCGTAACCATTTCTAACGGAATTTGCTCTGAAACGGCGCAGGTAACCGTTAACGTAAACAAAAATGCAACGGCTGATGCTGGAGAAGATCAAATCATACTAAATGGGCAAAGCACAACCCTTAAAGGCAAGGTAGCTGGCAATGATGTAGCCTATTACTGGACACCATCAGACTACCTGGATGACCCGAATAAGCTAAACCCAGAAGCAAACCCACCAAAAGATATAACCTATACGCTCCACGCACGCTCAAACAGCGGATGCATAAGCAGTGTAGATGATGTGTTCATCAAGGTATTTACTGAAATCAAAATCCCAAAATCGTTCTCTCCAAATGGAGATGCAATCAATGATACCTGGGATATACCTGTTTCAGACGCATTCACCAATCCCAAAGTGAAAATCATTAACCGTTACGGCCAGCTAGTTTATCAAAGCACAGGAAAATTTAAACCCTGGGATGGGAAATCCGATGGAAAAGACTTGCCAAGTGGCTTATACTTATATAGTGTCTATTTTAGTGCAGGTTCTAAGCCTTACACTGGTTGGATTATGTTAATCAGATAGAGAATTTTATCTTTGTCGCCCTATCAATCACAATTATCCCCAAAATTCTAGATTACCCACTTTTTAAAAGATGAAAGCTAGCTCATCTTTCGGGTAAGCTTATTTTTTATATTTTTTTTTTTACTTGGCTTTTTTTGGGAAAATGCGTTCTATAATTCGATTTACTCTTTTAATATTTTTCATTTCGTTTAAGCAGCTCACGTTGGCTCAAGTATGTAATGGAACGCTTGGCGATCCGATTGTTGGTGCTGGAACAGATTTTGGAAGCGACACTAAAGAGTTTGGTCCTGAAATTCCCAACACATCGTATAAGTATGTAACCAAAATAACTGATGACGGCCAGTATATGATCGCTAAAAATCCTCACAACCTTTTCAACAATTATTGGTGGCAAGATGTGACCGATCATGGTAAAGATAAAGATGGCTATATTATGATTGTTTGTCCTAGAGGAAAAGGCGATATATTTTATCAAGCCAATGTAGATAATTTATGTCCTAAAACAACCTATGAATTTTCTGCTTACGTACTAAATCTTCTTAAAGTCAATGGAACGAACCCTAAGTTAAGATTTACGATTGAAGATAAAGATGGCCAAATAATTAAGGAATCTGTTAGTGAGGAGATTACGAAAGCAACCGAACCGACTTGGGTTAAGTGCGGTATGCTTTTTACAATCCCTGCTAATATGAGCACCATAAAAATCAAGTTAACCAATGAAAACTTTGGTGGTGTTGGAAATGATATGGCACTAGATGATATTAGTTTCAGACCTTGCGGGCCAACGTTAACACCATTAACTAGTAATAACATGCAGAATATTAAGCTTTGCGAACATGCAACTGCCGAAATAGATTTGAATGTAAATGTAACAGCAGGCTATACCAATCCTGTATATCAATGGCAAATTAAAAATGGGAATGATTGGGCTGATTTACCAGGTGAAACAAATACCAAAACTATAGTAAAATTTGTAAATGCAGTAGAAGGAACCTATATGTATCATTTAGTTGCGGCAGAACAGGGGAACATGGCTTCCGCAAATTGCCGCATTGTTTCTGACCCCTTAACCATTACGGTTATGCCGTCTCCAAAACCAATAGCAAGCAGCAATAGCCCCGTGTGCCTTGACACTGAGATTAAACTTGATGTGAGCGAAGGAAATACATTTATCTGGACAGGGCCCAACAATTTTACTTCAATAGAAAAGAATCCAATCATAAGAAATGCTACTGTGGATATGTCTGGCGATTATACCGTTACTGCCACTGGCGCAAACGGATGTTCATCGTCATCAAGCGTAAATGTTCAGGTTATGAAGGTGGGCACAAATATTTCATCCACAACAATTTGCCAAGGCAGTAGCGTAAATTTAGAAGCATCGGGCGGAACATCCTATTCATGGGCACCTAGTAAAGGATTGTCTGATCCGAGCAGTGCAAAAACCACAGCATCACCAGACGAAACCACCACCTATACCGTAACCATTTCAAACGGAACCTGTTCCAAAACCGCGCAGGTGACAATTAAAGTGGTCGATAAGGTACAGCCAAGCACCAATATTTCATCTACAAGCATTTGCAAAGGCAGCAGTGTAAACTTAGAAGCATCGGGCGGAACAACTTATTTATGGTCACCCAGTACAGGATTGTCTGATCCAAGCAATGCAAATACCACAGCTTCACCAGACGAAACCACCACCTACACCGTTAACATTTCAAACGGAACATGTTCTGAAACCGCTCAGGTAACCGTTAACGTGGTTGATAAGATACAGCCAAGCACAAATATTTCATCTATAAGCATTTGCAAAGGAAGTAGCGTAAACTTAGAAGCATCCGGCGGAACAACATATTCATGGTTCCCAATAACAGGATTGTCTGATCCCAGCAGTGCGAAAACCACCGCTTCGCCAGACAAAACCACAACTTACACCGTTAGCATTTCCAACGGAACATGTTCTGAAACCGCTCAGTTAACCGTTAATGTAGATGAAAAAGTAGTGCCTAGCACAAATATTTCAACCACAAGCATCTGCCTAGGCAGTAGCATCAATTTAGAAGCATCAGGCGGAACAACGTATTCATGGGCACCTAGTAAAGGATTGTCTGACCCTAGCAGTCCAAAAACCACCGCATCACCAGACGAAACCACCACCTACACCGTTACCATTTCAAGTGCAACCTGTTCTGAAACCGCGCAGGTAACCGTTAACGTAATCAGAAATGCAACGGCTGATGCAGGAGAAGATCAAACCATACTAAACGAACAAAGTACAACCCTTAAAGGCAAGGTAACTGGCGATGATGTAAGCTATTTTTGGACACCTTCAGACTATCTGGATGACCCGAATAAGCTAAACCCAGTGGCAAACCCACCAAAAGACATAACCTATACGCTCCACGCACGCTCAAACAGAGGATGCATAAGCAGTGTAGATGATGTATTCATTAAGGTATTTACTGAAATCAAAATCCCAACATCGTTCTCTCCAAATGGCGATGCAATAAATGATAGTTGGAACATTCCTATAGCCGAAGCATTTAGCAGTCCAAAAATCAAGGTCATTAATCGTTACGGCCAATTGGTTTACCAAAGCACAGGAAAATTTAAACCTTGGGATGGAAAATCGAATGGGAAAGATTTACCAAGTGGTTCCTACTTTTATAGCATCTATTTCAATTCAGATTCTAAACCCTACACAGGCTGGATTATGTTAATCAGATAAAAAGGCTTTTCTTGCTTTCTCTTATCGTTTGTAAATGCTATTTTTGGAGTCAATGTATATCATCAAAGTAAAAGGCATAGCCAAAATTCCAGATTACGTTCAGCTTCGCGATGAAAAGTTTACGCTACTTGCTTATTTTAGGGTAGATAGGCCAGATAAATCTTTGGATAAACTAGGTCTTGGTGATCAACTCGAATACATTATGGAAATGGTGAAGAATTTGCCTTTCGGGCAGATTGCAAAATTAGAAATATAACATGGCAGGAAACGCAGTAATTCATTTAAACAATGTTGATGTTTTTCAACAAAAACACTTAGTGCTCTCAAATGTAAATTTGCATATAGAAAAAAATGAATTTGTTTTCTTAATTGGGCAAACAGGATCGGGCAAAAGTAGCTTGTTGAAAATATTATACGGCGATTTACATATTGGGAATGGTGAAGGTAACATTGCCGGTTTCGATTTGAAAAATTTAAAAGAAAGTCAAGTTCCGTTTTTAAGAAGAAAACTAGGGGTTGTATTTCAAGATTTTCAATTATTAACGGATAGAACTATTGAAAAAAACTTGGAGTTTGTTTTAAAGGCTACCGGTTGGAAAGACGAAAAACTGATTAACGAACGCATAAAAGATGTGTTGGATAAAGTAGGGTTGCGCTCAAAAATCAAAAAAATGCCACATGAAATTTCTGGCGGAGAGCAGCAACGCATTGTTATAGCTAGAGCCCTCCTAAACGATCCGGAGATTATTCTTGCAGATGAGCCAACTGGTAATTTAGACCCAGAAACTTCTGAAGAAATTGTAACGCTTTTAAAGCAAATTAGCCAAGCCGGAACCGCAGTTTTAATGGCTACCCACGATTATCAAATCATTCGAAAATTTCCTTCCCGCATCATTAAATGCGAAAGTGGAGTGGTTCATGAAGATGCACAAATTGTTTAACAAACATAAAAGATTCCTTTAAAAATCTACGATTCAAACATTGCCAAACACGAATCGTAAATGTATAATTTTCAAATCTTTGTCAGTCAATCAGCCAAACTGTTCAGATAAACCCAAATAAATCTGCCAGCTTGGCTGATTTGGCTTTATGGCAAAATAGTTGAGATTAAGACAAAAAATTCAGCCTAGTATATGTTTAATAAGAAGAAAAATCACGATAAAGAAGAAAATATAATGGACACTGAAAATACATCAGAAAACACTACTCCAGAAAACGTAGAAAATACTGATGCTTCTGCAAACAACGAAACCGAACAAGTTTCAGAACTGTCCGTAGAAGATAAATTGAAAGAAGAAGTTCAACAGCTAAATGATAAATATTTGCGTTTATATGCAGAGTTTGATAATTACAAACGTCGCACGCAAAAAGAACGTGTAGAATTGTTGCAAACTGCAGGTAAAGATGTTATTGTATCGTTATTAACGGTGCTAGATGATTTCGACCGTGCCCTTAAAGCCATGGAAACTGCAACCGATATTGCACCCGTAAAAGAAGGTATTCTATTGGTAAGCACCAAGTTAAAGAATACATTGGCTCAAAAAGGCTTAAAAGACGTAGAAAGCATCAGCAAAGAATTTAATACTGATTTTCATGAAGCCATCACCAATATCCCAGCCCCTACTGAGGATATGAAAGGCAAAGTGATTGACGAAGTTGAAAAAGGATATACATTAAATGATAATGTAATTCGTTTCGCTAAAGTGGTAGTTGGAGCATAAGAATTAATTATTGAATGAACGAATGCCCGAATGAGCGAATATAAAATTCAATCGTTCCATTATTCAAAATTCAATCATTTTAAATAAACATGAGTAAAAGAGATTATTACGACGTACTAGGCGTCACAAGGAGCACATCAGCCGATGAAATAAAAAAAGCTTATCGTAAGATGGCCATCAAATATCATCCTGATAAAAATCCAGGTGATAAAACCGCTGAAGATAATTTTAAGGAAGCGGCAGAAGCCTACGAGGTTTTGAGTAACCCAGAAAAAAAACAACGTTACGATCAATTTGGCCATGCTGGTGTCGGAAGCAGTGCATCCGGAGGCTATGGCGGTGGCAACATGAATATGGATGATATCTTCAGTAATTTTGGAGATATTTTTGGCGGACATAACCCATTCGAAAGCTTTTTTGGAGGAGGTGGCGGAGGCCAACAACGTGGCGGTCGCCGTGTCGCAAAAGGTTCTAACCTGCGCATTAAAGTTAAATTAACGCTCGAAGAGATTGCACATGGTGCAGAGAAAAAAATCAAAGTAAACAAACTTGTGGTTTGTAAAACTTGCGATGGCTCTGGCGCAAAAGATAAATCATCTGTAAGTACCTGTGGTACATGCGGTGGTAGCGGTCAGGTTCGTAGGGTAACCAATACCATATTGGGCCAAATGCAAACCGCTTCTACCTGCCCTACTTGTAACGGAAGCGGCCAACAAATTACCTCAAAATGTAATGTTTGTCATGGTGATGGTGTTGTACGTGGCGAAGAAACCATTACAATCAACATTCCAGCAGGTGTTAGCGAAGGCATGCAACTCAGCATGAGTGGAAAAGGAAATGCTGCACCAAATGGTGGCGTTCCGGGAGACTTGATTATCCTGATTGAAGAAACCCCACACGAAACGTTAAAACGCGAAGGCAATAATATTGTTTATGATTTACACCTAAGCTTTGTTGATGCAGCCTTAGGCATGAGCATCGAAGTACCAACAATTGATGGTAAAGCAAAAATCAAAATCGATCCAGGTACACAAAGCGGTAAATTATTGCGCCTTAAAGGAAAAGGTTTACCGGAAGTGAATTCTTATCACAGGGGTGATGAAATTATCCACATCAATATCTGGACACCAAAAGCATTGAGTAGCGATGAGCGAGATGCCTTAGAGAAACTACGTGAATCACCTAACTTTAAGCCCCAACCTGGTAAAAACGATAAAAGCTTCTTCGAAAGAATGAAAGAATATTTTGAGTAAAATTCATTAGATATATCAACCGATGCCCTAAAGCATCGGTTTTTTTTTGTTTTTTTTTAGAAGATACTTACAAACTTTCGTCACCTTGAGTTTCTTTCAGGGTCTTGATTCATTTCAAAAGATATTTTTTGCTAACCCAAACTCATGTTAACTTTATATGCTATTTTATGCTTACAAATAAATAACACATTATGCGCCTAGCCATTATTGATTTAGGGACAAATACTTTCCATCTTTTAATCGCAGAAATCTTTGGCAATCGATTTGAGCTACTCTACAAAACCAACGTTCCGGTTAAGTTGGGTGAAGGCCGAATTAACGATAACATCATCATCCCTGCTGCTTTTGAGAGAGGCATTAACACCCTTAAAGACTTCAGCACAACGATTTCGAGTTTTGATGTAGATAAAGTGAAGGCCACAGCAACATCTGCGGTGAGAAGTGCTGAAAATGGAAGCGACTTTGTGAAACAAGCTAAAAGCCAAGCTGGAATTGAAATCGACACCATAACTGGCGAAGAAGAAGCCGAATTGATTTACGAAGGCGTGAAACTTAGCGGAGCAATTCAAGGGAAATCTTTAATCATTGATATCGGTGGGGGAAGTGTGGAGTTTATCCTTTGCGACGTTGAAAAGCTGATTTGGAAGAAAAGTTATAATATCGGTGCAGCAAGGTTAATGCAACAACATTACAAATCCGATCCAATATCAGATGATGATAAAAATGCCATTCTGAATCATATTCAAAACCAACTGCAAGATCTATTTGAAATCTGCGAAATACATCAGCCCGATAAACTGATTGGCTCGGCAGGGGCATTCGAAACCTTTGCAGAATTAATCATCCAAAAGAGAAAATTGGATATCGACATCAGCACCATTAAAACCTTCGAATTTAATTTTGATGAATATATTTCTACCACAATCGAATTAATTGCAGCCTCGCACGCTACGCGACTGAACATGCCCGGAATGATTCCTTTAAGAGTTGATATGATCGTAATGGCAACCCTAATCACAAACTACGTACTCGGGCGCCTAAAAATCAATCAGTTAGCTTTATCCACTTACGATTTAAAAATGGGCATCCTAGCTACGGCCATGGAAGCCTAACCCCTAGGGGCCATTATAATTTTACCCATAATCATTTTTTCTTGAGCAGATAAAATCAGGTTATTTTGTTTCTCCATATTGTAGTTTACAAGCAAAGCTCCATCAAATCTTATGCTTTCTACCGTTAGGTTAATGTTTTTCGTATCAAAACCATTGGGTAGCTTAATTTCATAGCGACCATTTTTATCTGTTGATGCATAAAGCTTTGTGTTCTGCAGAACAAGCCTGATGCCCTCCATTGGTTTGTTATTGACGTCAACAACGTATCCATAAATCTTTTTTACAGACTTAGGTTTAGAATCTGAGGGTTTTGCCTCCATGTTTTTTTCTATGGCAATAGATGGCTTTAAAACAGTTGCATTTGCTTCTGACACAAAAATACTCGCGCCTATAGCCAATACGCCCAAATATTTAAGCCAGCTCTTACCCGCAGGTGCAACCATTAATTGATAATTTAAGCTGTTTAATTGAGAAACACTCAACCGACCACATATTTCACCTGTGGCGTTTGACAATAGCTGGATAATTTCTGCATCACTGTATTTTGAAAAATCGAATACCGATTTGCTACACAATGTACAGAACTTGCTTTGATCTCTTTTTTCCATTGAATGCCAATCGGCATGGCAAGGTTTTGGGATGGTAATTTCTAGGCTTGAACTTTTCATCTTAAATTATTTTATACCATGATGAAAAGCGAACAAGAATTCCATAAAGGAATTGCGCTAAACCATTTTTAATAATTCATTGTAGAGTTTCTCCGTTGGCAAACCCATTACATTGGTATAAGAGCCCTCAATTCTTTGCACCACCACAATGCCCCACCAATCTTGCACACCGTAGCTTCCCGCCTTATCAAATGGATGGTAATGATCAATATAAAAATCGATTTCTTCGTTAGTTACAGCTTTACAATACACTTCTGTGCGATCGTAAAAGGAATGAATCAAATCCCCTTTTGCAAGGGTGACACCGGTGTACACTTCGTGTTTGCTACCAGATAATTTCCTCAGCATTTCTTGAGCATGCGTCCGATTCTCGGGTTTACCTAGAATTTCCCCATTTAAAGCAACAATAGTATCTGCTGTAATCACAATCTCTCCGTTTGCATTAAATGCCTTGGCCTTTTTTTCCGAAATGTAAACAGCAATCTCCGCCGGGCTTAGTCCGTCAGGATAACTTTCGTCAACATCTTTAAGCTCGACCTTAAAATTTAAGCCCATTAGTGTTAAGAGTTCCTGCCTGCGAGGTGATTTAGAAGCGAGTATAATTGGTGTAGTGGCTAACATAAGTTTATTTTTACCGCAAAGAAAAGAAGAAAAATAATTTAAATCGGCATAAAATAGCAAAAGCAACCCTAAGGTTGCTTTTGTATTTCGTTTTTGGATCACAAACTAATGTGAGTTCGAGATAATCAAAATATCTTTTAAAAGTAGCAAGCCATTGAAATAAATTCAGGGTGGCGATACCTTAAACCCATCCGTGATGCTGGAAGAACAATCCGTCATGCGGAATAAACAATCCGTCATGCTAAATTTATTTCAGCATCTTAATTGCAATTTGCTTTGGGCGTTGTGCCTTAGGGCTCAAACCAAACTCCCTTTAATTAGTTATTTCCACCACCTTGACGTTCTTGCATACGTTTTTGCATTTCAGCACGTTGCTCATCTTGCCAAGTTTTATAGGCTTTTTTCTGATCTTCTGTTAAAACGGCAGTTACTTGAGTTTCATTATCTGTACGCATTTTTTGCATCTTTTCTCTCATCGCATCTCTGTCACCAGCTTGCATTTCATCACGCATTTTTTTCATCGATTCAGCCTGTTCAGTAAACACAACGGTTAATTTTGCTTTTTGATCAGCACTCAATTTTAATTTTTCATCTAACTGTTTTACCCGATCTTCTGGTTTCATCATCATTCCCCCTCTACCTGGGCCACCACCCTGCTGGGCGTTCGCATAAGTTATTACCGAGAACAACAATGCGCAAATCGTCATTAATTTTTTCATGTTTTTGTTGAATTTTTAGATTGGTTTGAATGCAAATCAACTCAAAAGTTTAATCGGCAGATGTAACTTCAATGCTACAATTCCAGGATGTATTTTTGAAAGGTAAAGTTCGGCGATTTTATTTACCAGAGTCGGATGCATTTGGCTGTGCATCTTGCCATTTCCCTTGCACTTTAAGTACGCTTTCAATAATATGGCGAACAGCTGTTTTACCGCCGGGGTATGGCGATACGAATTTAGAAATGGCTTTTATTTCTTCCACCGCATCAGCGGGGCAAGTTGGCAAGCCTACCAATTTCATTACATTTAAATCAGGAATATCATCGCCCATATACAACACTTCATCCGCTGTAATATTTTTATCGATGAGGTATTGTTTAAAAATATCAACTTTGTTTCCAGCGCCTAAATAAACATCGGTAATGCCAAGATTACTGAAACGTTTGGCCATTGCGATGCCATCTCCACCAGAGATTATGCAAACCTTATAACCCTTTTTTACAGCCAGTTGCATGGCATAACCATCTTTAATGTTGAAGGTACGTAAACCTTGGCCGCTATCCGTAATCTGGATACTGCCATCAGTTAATACACCATCAACATCAAAAATAAAAGTAGAAATGTCTTTTAACTTTTGTAGAAACATGCGGTTATAAATGCTTGTCGTTTTGTAGTAGACTAGCCTCCCGAATTAACAAATCACATCAAAGTTATTTGCTGGAAATGAAGCTTAATTTTGATTATCTCTCCACTCGTAACACCAAGCGGTTTGGATTTGCTCCAAGTGCCCTTCGCTACTTTCTGCGCGGGTGCCTTTAAAATTTGGCAACTCTAAAACCCATTCCAATAATTCGGTGAAACGAATTCTGTAAATTTTGGTTTCAGTAAAATCATCACCGAATTTCTCATATAAAGACATCGCAATATCTTCATAATCATTCCAGTATATGGGTAGGGCAAATTTATCGTTATTCATGTTTGATTAATGTGGTTTTGGAAATGGTTTAAAATGCAGGACTTTTAGTGTCCCATAAAATCTGACTGATCAGGTATCGTAACTTCAATATCGCCATCAATAACTACGCACTGGCAACCCAAACGCGATGTTATTTTCGGACGAACGGCTCTATCAATAAAATCTTCTTCTTTATCAGAAATCTCCTCAATATGATCCATACCCTTCGTTACGTACACATGGCAGGTACTGCAACCACAAACGCCACCACAATTGTGCTGAAGGTCAATTCCGTTATCCAGACAAACATCTAAAACAGACTCTCCTGCTGCTATAGGCAATTCTATAGATTCATGGTCTGCTTCTTCAAAATTTATTTTTAATTTATAAATGCTCATAATTATAATGCAAAAGTAACAAGCAAAAGCGTAATACGAACTATTTGTGCGATATTTTAATGCTATTGCTTAATTTTTGATAAATCTCCTGCAATTCAGGCAGGTCTGAAAGCATATCTAAATGCTTTTTTATAGTGATATTGTCTTCACGTATTGCTGGGCCAGTCTGCACATTTTCAGGTAGGTTAGCCATAACTTTATCAGCAGTTTCAGCAATTAGCGGTTTGATGATTTCAAAGTCCAAATTATTTTTAACCAACAACTCATTGGCAAGCGCATACATATGATTGGTAAAATTACAGGCAAAAACCGCTGCTAAATGTAACACTCTGCGCTTTTCAGCATCAAGATGATATACCTGATTGCTTAATTTATGCGCCAATTTATTTAACACATCAAAATTATGATCGGTATTGGCTTCTACACACAAGGGAATACGCTCAAATGATACTTCTTTGCTTTTTGAAAATGTTTGCAGTGGATATAAAACACCAGCATTTTCAAATTTTGAAGAAAGTATATTCGAATCGGTAGTGCCAGAGGTATGTACAACTATGCCATTAGCCCCCTTTAAACCTTCTGCTACAGCTGCAATAGCATCATCTTTAACAGAAATGATGTACAAATCAGCATCTTTAACAACTTCATTTAAATGATTTATTGCAGAAGCGCCTAAAGGCTCGGCCAAGATTTTTGCATGTTCTATATTCGGACTATAAACCTGCACCAAATCTTCGCCAATGGCTTGTAAAGCTTTGGATAAATGCGTGGCCACGTTTCCCGAACCTAAAATTGCAATCTTCATGAATTAAGTTTTATCAGAAATGCTATAAATTAACCTAGGCTACTTTAGCTTCTTTTCTTCTTCTAAAAATGGAAATCATAAAGCCAACAACCATTACAATGGTTCCAGCCCAATATAAATTAATGAAAGGGAATTCAATGGCTTTGAAAACCACCCAATCTTTCGCCTGTTGTGGTTTTTCAAAAATCTGCAATTCTACTTTTTTCTCATCAGGAAGAACTTTAGAAAAGCGGAATTTTAAATCTAAACCCTCTACTTTACGTGCAAAATCGAAAGTATTGTTTCCTTTAATCAGGAAAATAGGCTCAGTATTGTAAATTTTACCGCTAGAGTTAATTTCTAATGGCAAACCAACTGCATAATCACCTTGTGCTAAAACCAAATCTTTGGCGGTTGGGTTTCTATTTAATGCCTTAACGGTTACAATGCCGCTCGAAGTGTGAATGGTATCGCCAACAGCCACTTTTACAATTCTAGGGGCTTTATAATTTTCATCATCAGAATGACCTTCATGGTCTCCATGAGATTCTTGCTTAATGGCAGCACTCGTAATATGGGTATAAACATCGTAAGTTAGGTAGTGCTTCGTATCTGGCGAGGCAATTAAACCCATCTTATCATTATCCTGAACATGCGGATGCAAATTAAAATCTTCTTTTAGCTTACCCCCCTCATCATAAACTTTAAAGTTTAGTTGATAAATGGTATTTGGAGCTACCGTTGTATCGCTTACATAGGTTACCGTGTACTTACCCATTTTTTTAGGTTCGTTTTTGTATAACATAATGTTTTCGCCAGGTTTCTCTGTTTTTTCGAAGTCTTTTACCGGAATAAAGTTATTGCTATTGATGGAGATTGGCTTATTTGTAGCAGCAGAAATTAAAGCACCTAAAATTAAAAATGCAAAGCCTATGTGCGCCACTGCCGATCCAGCCAACTTTGCCTTACCGCCAAATGCTTGATAAAGAATACTTGCATTAGAAAGCACGGCGAACATACAGCTAAAAGTAATTAGGATATACATGGTATTGATGTATATACCCGTTATATAAACCAAACCTGCGGTTAAAACAATGGAAAAAAGAATGGCCGATACTAGACTGCTATAGAATTTCCTTGGATCTGTCCGTTTGTATTTTAAATATTGAGAGAAACCAGAAATTAGCGTAATCAAAACCGCAAAAGGGGCCTGCCACTGATTATAATATTTTACAGCATCAATTGGAGGGGTGAAGTTTGTACCAAAGGCCTTATTGAAAACAGGAACGGAAGTAGAAAAAATCACCTGAATACAAGCAACAGTTACAACCAAGGCACCAATAAACATCCAAAATTCGCGAGAATAGGTTTCTTCATCCTTAGTGGTGATTGGCAATTCTTTCCATCTGATTATGATGAGCGCTATGGCCAAAACCGCAAACACTACATTATAAAGAATCAAGTGACCAAACATACCCATATCTGTAAATGAATGTACGGAGGTATCGCCCAAAATTCCACTTCGTGTTAAAAAGGAAGCATAAAGCACAAGTAAGAAACTTAAAAATACTAGGGCAATGGCAGTAAAATAGGCATGTCCAGTATTTTTATAGGCAATCATTACGTGTACCGCACCAATTAGGGTTAACCATGGTATTAATGAGGCATTTTCTACAGGATCCCATGCCCAGAAACCACCGAAGTTTAAGGCCTCATAAGCCCAGAAAGAGCCCATGATGATACCCGTTCCTAAAACCATTACCGCAAAAAGCGTCCACGGCATAGCAGGTTTAATCCATTCTTTATATCTTTTTTGCCATAAACCAGCAATACCATAGGCAAAAGGAACCACCATACTCGCAAAACCTAAAAACAAGGTAGGTGGGTGAATAACCATCCAATAATTTTGCAAAAGTGGATTTAAGCCTTTACCATCGGTAATAAATTTGAGGTAATTTTTATAATTTTCTGGGTTTGCGAACACAACAGGTGCCTGTGCCTTCAAATCAATCGCATCTCTCAACAAGATAAAGGGAGAACTCCCGATGC
The DNA here is from genome assembly GCF_003173595.1 of Pedobacter yonginensis. Classification (GTDB taxonomy): domain Bacteria; phylum Bacteroidota; class Bacteroidia; order Sphingobacteriales; family Sphingobacteriaceae; genus Pedobacter; species Pedobacter yonginense. The sequence continues at coordinate 125,617 of NZ_QGNZ01000001.1, read as the reverse complement.
GCTCGCCGAAGATTTCGACACCCAACATCATCGAGGTTAAAAACACTTGAGAAAATGCAACGACCGTCATTACCGGACGTTCCCACGTTTTGGCCTTCCAAATTAAAAGACCGCCTAAAAACGACTGCCAAAAAGCCCAAAGCCAGAAACTGCCCTCCTGCCCTTCCCAAAATGCAGAAATAATATAATAAACAGGAAGCTGTTTGGAGGAGTGCGACTGAACGTAATAATATTCGAAGTAATGACCTAAAATTAAATAAAATAAAATGGCGCCGATACCAATAATGCTGGCCCAATTGATTAGAAATCCAATTCTGCCTAGGTTTCGCCAAGATTTATCTTCTAAATTTTTATCGCGACTGGCATAAAAATACGCTACTGTTGAAAGTAACGATGCACAAAACGCCAACACAATAAAAAACTGCCCGATTTGACCCGGCAACAGGTTTTCGCCTACAAATTGAATATCCATTAAATTTTTATATTTTTTTCTCGCCTTCTTTGCCTACTTCTTCAACCGTGCCGTTTTTATTTACTTCAACCAGGTTATTATTATATTTTGAAGGGCATTTCATTAGAATTTTTGAGGCGTAAAATTTATCCTTATTCATTTTTCCAATAAGAACCAATTTTTCAGATTTTTCAAAATCTTGAGGTTTTGTACCACTATACACCACTTCACGAATCTCGCCTTTTTCATCTTTCATATGGAAAGAAAAATGATTGGCATCTTTTACCGCATCATAATAAGTACCCTTTGATTTTTCCCAATAACCCATAACATGCTCTTCCTTTTCAGATGCAGAAGCTTGTTTAAAATTTGAATAAGTATCCGTATTCGCATTTAAGCTGAATAAAATCCCTACAGAAATCGCGATTGTAATCAATCCAATGATGGCACTTTTTTTCATTTTGATATTGTTGTAAAAGCTGGTAACAAAGATAGAAAAATAGGCTTAGTGGCGGTTCTTTTACATTTATCTTGTCTTTATATTGACAATTAGCTGATAGTTTAATGCAAATTAAAAGCTGATTGGTAGCTATTTGTAATGGTTCTAAGAAAAACCATCGCTTCACATAAATATTAGTCATAATTTATTATTTTTGAAAATCAGATTTCCCTTTACAACAATACATTCCGGCACCTAATTTTACGACTATGAGGCTTAAACGTTTTTATGCCGCCTTTCTTCCTGTTTTTATTATTCTGCTGCTCAGCTCATGCTTTCAGGTTATTGAGGAAATTTCCCTTAAAAACGATGGCACTGGAGACGTAGCCTTAACCATAAACTTGAGCCAGAGTAGAACGAAGCTTGCATCGGTCATGCTGCTGGATAGCATTCAAGGTTACAAAGTGCCGAGTAAAGCAAAATTGCAACAAGAATTAAATGAAGCCGTTGCCTATCTTAAAAAATCAGAAGGCATTTCCAATGTAAAAAGCACCAGCGATTTTAATAACTATGTTGCAACGATAACATTCTCATTTAAAGACGTATCAAACATTAATAACATCACGAAAAACATTTTAGCTCGGCAAAAAATCAAGGGAACAAACAGCTCATCATACAGTTACAATAAAATAAGTAAAACGTTCAGCAGAAAATACCAAGCGGTGAGTACCGCAAAAACAGAGTTCAACAAGCTTAAAAATCAAGATAAAGCAGTTTTTAATAACGCAACCTACACCAGCATATATCGATTTGAATCGCCTGTAATTACAACTAGCAATCCTGCATCAAACCTATCTAAATCTAAAAAAGCAGTGATGCTTAAAAGTAGCATCATCGATTTAATCAATGGAAAAGTGAATGTTTCCAACCAAATACAACTCAGTAAATAATTAATGAAGACTGCCGTTGAGCAAAACTTCATCACCTTAAATTTATCAATAATGAAAAAAATTCTAATTGCGATCTCCCTAATTTTTATTTTCAATCTTGCTCATGCGCAAGATTTGGTGAAAAAAATTCCTGCTGATGCTTTCGCAGTAGCCACCATTAAAGGCGATAATGTTTTTAAATTAATGTTTGTTAAAGATTTTAATGAATCCTTTTTAGGCAAAAAGTTATTAACGCAAACTTCAAAATCTTTGGAAAAAGAATTCACCAGCATTGAAGACTTCGGGATTAACCTGAATAAAAACATGTACTATTTCAATCAGGTGAACGATAGCATTACCTACAATTGCTTTTTAATTCCGCTTCAAGATGCTTCAAAATTTGAAGGCTTGATTAACAACAAAAACGAGAAAATCAATACCGTTAACGGTATAAAAACAATGGTATTGCCAGACAGTACAGGTTTAATGAGATGGAATGATAATACACTCTATTTTGTTGCCGGAAGCATAAGGAGTTCATTTTTTGCCGATTCTGCAAAATCTGCACAGTATGGAATTAAAGATATCCGCTATCAAAATAGCTACAGCGAAGAGGCAGTTACAGATTCTGCTGTAGTCGATTCTACCTATTCTGCTGAGGATTACCCTGCAATACCCGATGTAGTGACCATAACAGAGCAACCTCTAAAAATACAGAAGAAAAACAGTACGCAAATCAAAAAGAAACACCATGCTGTTGCCGCAAAGCCATCTAAGAAGAAAAAAGCCAAGAAGAACACAGCAAAAAAAGCAACATACAAGAAAAAACCAGTACAGCCAAAAGAAGTAGAAATAGATAATTATGAAGCTGATACCGTTGCAAAACTGCCAATTGAGATGGAAACTTACACAACCGATTCAGTTGGCGAAAGCACTGGCAGCTACGATGAGTATCTTGATTATCAAAACAAACGAGCTGAACAGGAAGCAAAGAAAAAACGATTGGCCATAATTTGGATCAATGCCCAGGCTGATAAAATCTTTAACACCGAATACGAGTCCATTTCCAGTAATAAATCTTATGCATCAAGTTTAGATGACAAAGCCATCGCTGAGCTTTGGGTATCGAGTTTACAAAACGCATACAGTTCCATCGCCCCAGAATTTGGGACTTACGGTAAAGCCAATATCATGAAAGGTTATGGAAGCTTAACGGCTAAGCTTTTTATGGATCAAACCAGTTTCCGCATATCTACAGGCTTGGAATTGGCTCAAGAACAGGTAGATTCCTATAAAAAAATAATGAACAGAAAGTTAAATAAAGACTTTTTGAAATATGTAGATAGCGAAAAGGCAATTGGCTTTATGAGTTATTCAATTGATACCAAGGCATATTTAGAAGAATTTCCCAAACTTTTAAAGCAAGCTTACGGGCCTATTTTAGGCACCAAAATGGATGATGAAATGGATTTGGGAGCAGATTTATTGACATTGCTATTGGATGAAGAAGCGGTGAGCAAAGTAATTAAAGGCGATGCCTTATTTGTAGTAAATGGCTTAACTACAAAAGATGTAACCTATACCACTTACGATTACGATGAAGATTATAACCAAACAGAGGTAACCAAAACCAAAAAAGAAACGCTGCCAGACTTTATTTTCATGTTCTCTTCCGAGGATAACAGATTGATAAACAAGCTTATCAAATACGGAATTAATAAAAATCGTGTATCTGTGAATCAGAATATCTATAAAATTGAAGAGAAGAAAAGCCCAATTGATATTTACTTTATGGTTAAGGATGGCATTGTATTTTTCGGGAGTGCTTTTGACGAAATGCAGCGCATTAGCAACAATCAATTTCAAGGTGCCATTAGTAAACAACACAAAAGCTTATTAGCCAACAATAACTTTACCATGCTCTTCAATTCAAAAAACTTGGTCGGAAAAATTCCAGATGAAGAATTAGGTGGTGCCGAAAATGCACAGAAGCTGAACAGCACGCTAAGCAAAATGGGCAATCTTTACATTAAATCAAACCCAATAAAAGGAAATGTGGTTTCTGGAGAAATTAGTGCAGAAATTCCAAATGGACACGAAAATGCCTTAAAGTATTTGTTCTCCCTAATTGAAAACGCGTCTAAGTAAACATTAACCACGGAAATGCTGTTATCTAGCGGCTTTTCCGCGGTAAAATAGTTCTATAACAAAATCTAATGAAGAAATTCTTAATTGCATCAGCAACACTAATCATGTTGTTGCTGATTGCCTATTTTGCTTATTTTAAATACCGACAGATCCAGGCGAACCGCATTTTAATCCCATCCAATACCACTGCGGTAATCAAAATTAATGTTGATGAATTATTAAAAACGTTGGCAATAAGTTATCTGAAACATTCGAAAGAATATGATGCATCGAATGAAAAAAAACTTAAACAAAACATTACCGATTTAAAAACTGGGCTTGATATACCAGCAAGCATTTACCTCTATAGCCTTAACGGAAAAGATAAAACTACCTTCTTTACTACCTTCAAAATAAGCGACTCAGTTACATTTAAGCACTTTGTAGAAAAGGAAGTTTCTAAAAAACTAAGCAAAAAGTCGGCTAGTTATTTTCTATCAGGAGATTCTACACTGTCTATACGCTTCAATGGTGAAGCCGTTGCCTTAGCTTTTGCACCAAGAAAAGATGTCACAATAAATGACTTAACAGATGTTTTAAATTCTAAGAATGGGGTAAAAGTTGGAACAAGTGCTTTTGCTCAACTCACCAACCTTTCCGATCATGTTAGTTTTCAAAACAAGGAAAGTATAAGTAAAATGAACTTTGCAGATGGTAAGATTGAGTTTGGTAGTGAATTTACAAGTACAGCAATTGAGCCCGCATTAAAGCCCATGCACCGCATTTTGAGCCCAGAAAGTACCATGAGCCTTTGGGTAAATGCCAAATACAAAGCGGATTTAAAAGATGGCGCTCAAAAAGGAAGTGCGCCTACCCTTTCTCCCAGCCTATTAAAAAATTTTTATAAAGACTATATCGACGTGGAATGGCTAAACGCTATCAAACAGGTTGATACGGTAGTGGGTTACGAATACAATGATAATTTTGAGCGCGTAGAAAAAAAGATTCTGCAAGACAATATGGTACCCAATTTTGCCATTAATATGGATGCCGATGAGGTAGCAACTACCAATTATCTAGAAAAATATGGTTTTCTAAATTCAGCCACAGGCAAACTCCAGGCACCTTTAATACCTTTGTTTTCGTTTTACTTTAAAGCCAACCAGGGCCACATACAATTGAGCACCCTCAAAACAAAAAGCTTAACGGTTAAAAAGGAAGCATCAAATGATTTCTTTTATTTCAAACTAGATTTCACTAAACTAATTAACCAACAGCCATTTAATTTATTAAAAAGTAAGTTAAACATATTCAAAATAGTAGAAATTCGAGCGAGGGCTGAAGAAAAGGGTAAGATCAAGGTAAACTCGGAATTGACTTTCACAAACGAGAATGCAAATGCATTAATCCAAATCTTGAATTTAGCTGAAGGTGGATTAGGCAGTTTTTCGAACCCAAATTTGAATTTAAAAGTAATTCCTCCCAACCTTAAATAAGTAATTCGGAACGAATTGGTAGGTAGCCGCATTGACAAAAACAATTTATCTCTTATTCTCGAAACGAAGGGGCAGGAATGCTTGGCCGATGAAGCCCCGCCATACGCTGTAGCCCTCGTGAAAAAACGGGGCTGCCGCTTCTGTCGTGTTTATGGTTTACGGTCTGCCACCTCATTTATCTGTCCGCATCGGCCAAAATAAAAAACTATCTTTATTTCTTATTCTGGAAACGAACGGGCAGGAATACTTGGCCGATGAAGCCCCGCCATACGCTGTAGCCCTCGTGAAAAAATGGGGCCGTTACTTCTGTCGCGTTTATGGTTTATGGTCTGTAAATCAACCACGTGGACACGATGACATCGAACAAAAAATCCCTGCAAATGTACATCTGCAAGGATTTTAAGCCTAGTTTTTCAATTTTCAGCTTACTAAGGCCAAACGCCCAAATTCATATAAGAAACAGCAATTTTGTCGATAGAATTTACAAAAGCAGCAGTCCTTAGTGTTTGTGTGGCGGGTTTATTCATTCTGGTTTCACGAATTTCGTGGTAAGAATGAATCATGGTATCTTCTAAACCTGAGTTTACCAACTCCATTTCCGAAGCTCCTTTAACAATCATTAAGCGGTGTTCTGGAAGAATGGTTTTACCCGTTAGGTTTTCCAATGTTGCAATTAAATTCGCATTTGAATTGGCGGCGTAACGGTTTTCCATACGGCCAAATGCTACGTGAGAAAGGTTTTTCAACCATTCAAAATAAGAAACCGTAACACCACCTGCGTTACAGTACATATCTGGAATAATGATTCCACCCATTTCGGTAAAAATTGCTTCTGCCTCTGGCGTAGTTGGTCCGTTGGCCCCTTCAGCAATAATTTTTGCTTTAATGTTGCGAATGTTGTGTTCGGTAAATTGATTTTCAAGCGCTGCTGGAACAATGATATCACAATCCTGCTCCAAACCTTCCATCGAATTTTTAAAATCTTGAGCACCAGGAAAACCTAATATCGAACCTGTGTTTTTACGGTGCGCAAAAACCTCATCCACATTTAAGCCATTTGGGTTGTAAATTGCACCTTCATACTCACAAAGACCAACTATTGTTGCGCCAAACTCAGATAAGAATTTAGCAGAATGATAACCCACGTTACCTAAACCTTGTACAATAACTCTTTTATCGCCCAAACCAGCTTTCAAACCAATTTTAGCCATATCTTCAGCAACATCTACACACTCGCGTACGGCATAAGCAACACCACGCCCAGTAGCTTCCTTGCGTCCACGGATACCATGTAATGCAATTGGCTTGCCTGTTACACAACCTAAGGCATCTAACTGACCAGGGTTCATCGTCATGTAAGTATCTGCAATCCAACTCATTTCGCGCTCACCAGAACCATAATCTGGAGCAGGAACATCAATACCAGGACCGATAAAATTTTTCTTAATTAATTCTGTAGTATAACGGCGAGTGATGGTTTCTAACTCAGCAACGCTATATTGTTTGGTGTTAATTTTGATTCCACCTTTAGCACCACCAAAGGGAACATTTACGATGGCACATTTGTATGTCATTAAGGCTGCTAATGCCATAACTTCATCTTCATTTACCATTTCACTGTAACGAATACCGCCTTTTGTCGGACTCATGTGATGCGAGTGTTCTACACGCCAAGCATCTATTACTTCAAAACCGTTTCCACGGCGGATTGGAAATTGGAAACGATACACACTGTTACACGCTTTAATCTGGTTCAATAAACCTTCGGGGTGGTTGGTGAATTGAGCCGCACTGTCAAAGTTCTTGCATACATCTGCAAAAAACTTGTTCTCGTCTGCTAGATTAGCCATTATTTATTTTTTATGAATTAAGTATGCCACAAAATTGCCTAAAAAATCTGCATATATCCAAATGAAAAAACACTTAGTGTAAAGCCGACACCAATAGATTTTAGAGATTAAAATAGCTTTAAACGGTTTAAACTTAGGTTTTAGGTAAGTTTTCTTTTTCTATTTTTTTTAATCTTTTATCCAATGAGAACAGATAAGCGATTAAACCAAGCAGAATTATAACTATACAAACCACCACAACGTAAATTTTGCCATTACTTCGTAAAGCATCGGCCATTTCAACGCCATTATCTTGCGCAAATAGTTGCATCGCTACCATTGTGAATATTAAAGAGAGAAGTATTTTTTTCATCTGATGTTATGTATAAAGATAATGAAGCAGTTTGATTTGATATTTTAATCTTCGTAAAATCAATTTAGCTAAACTTAATTTTAGTTTTGTTGCTGTTTAACTTCTAGTGAACGTATTCTGAAACGGATGGTGTACACCCAATAGCCAATTAAAATCCAGCCCAGGCATGCAGGGTAGAAAACCATTCGCATACGGCTATCTAAATCGTAGCTGTTAAAGCCAGGATTTCCACCATTTCCTGGATGTAGAGAATCTTTCAATCGTGGCAATACAAAGAGTAAAACAACCATCATCGGGAAGGCGAAAATATTGTAAATGGCTGATATTTTGGCTCTTTTCTGTTCTTCATCTATCGCATTGCGAAGAATTAAATAAGCGAAGTACAGCAATATCGAAATGGCAGCAAAATTCTGTTTAGGATCGAAACTCCAAAACTGTCCCCAAGTATATTTGGCCCAAAAGGCGCCTGTAATTAAACCTAAAATCCCGAATATGATTCCAGCGTTTACACTTTCAACGGCTTTAATGTCATCTATTTCACTTTTTGTACTTAGCGATTTTACACTATAAAAAACAGAAATTGAAAACAATACAATCATGGCAAACCACATTGGAACATGGAAATATAAATTTCTGATTGTTTCATTTAAAATGGCGAGGTGTGGTACACCAAGAAGCAAACCCGCAATAGCAGTGTAAATAACCAATACCGAAGCCAAAATTTTCCACCAAGTTTTATTCATACATATATAGTTATTCAATTTAACAATTAGCTAATTAACTCATTAGCTGATTAGCTAATTAACCCATTAGCTCATTAACCCATTAGCTAATCAGCTAATTAACGCATTAGCTAATTGACTTAGCTCATTAACCCATCAAATCAATCTCTCCAAAGGTATGGAAATAACAATAAAGAGGTTGCAACGGTGATTACATTAACCACTAAAAGCATGGCAATCTCATCATAACTATTTTCCCAAGGTAAACCATCAACTGCATTTTTTGCTAACTTAATCAGTAATATCAATACAGGAATGATAATCGGGAAACTTAAAATCGCCATTAACATGCCACCATTTCCAGCCTTACTGGCTATTGCCGAAACCATCGTAAATACCGTTGAAAAACTAATGCTCCCAATAATTACCGCCACATAATACAATAGTAAATCGGGTGGAGAATAATCATTAAAAACCAAGGTATAAAACCCAAGTGCTACAGTAGTTAACACTAACATTAATAAGATGTTATAAACCGTTTTGGAAATTAAAACCGCAGCTGGGCTAGCTAAAATATAACTATACAATTGCTGACCCTTAGTTTCCTGTAAAAAACTTTTAGAAACGCCATTGATAGAAGCAAATAGCATGATGATCCAAAATAAAGCGTTCCAAACTAATTTATCATCCTTTCCAAGACTAACAAAAGACAAGTAACAGGTAAAAATTGTAGATACAACATAAAGCAAAACACCGTTTATGGTGTATTTTGAACGCCATTCTAAAACGACTTCTTTCTGGATTAAATATTTAACCTCTTTGGCCAGTTGCATAACCGCAAAGATACTTTTATTGATAAATAATGCGAGTGTAATTTGTTGGATTGTTGTAATTTTGCACAAAGTTCTCGGTATAGGTTAATCGTAATGCAGAAGAGCTTCTTTAATAAAATAGTTTCATGGGTAACTAAAATTTGTTTTTCTTGTAACCTCATTATACAATAGCTTTTACCGTATGACCTATGCTTCCGTTTTAGAAACACCCCTTGGCAAGTTAACCATCTTAGCTGATGATGATTTTGTAACTGAAGTTACTTTTACAGAGAAGAATATCGAAGATTTAACAGAAAGTGCCTTAACCAAAAATGTTGCAGACCAACTGAATGGCTACTTCGCAGGAACTTTACAAGAATTTAATTTCCCAATAAAACAAAAAGGAACTGATTTCCAGCAAGGGGTATGGCAAAACTTAACTAGAATTCCCTACGGAGAAACTACATCCTATGCGAAATTTTCTGAACATAATCCTCTAGCCATCAGAGCAATTGCTTCCGCAAACGGCAAAAACAGTATCGCTATTGTTATCCCCTGCCACCGCGTAATTGGCAGCAACGGAAAATTAGTTGGCTATGCCGGTGGCTTATGGCGCAAGCAATGGCTGTTACAACATGAACGTGATGTTGCCCAAAAAGGGCAAGCCGAATTAAAATTTTAAACCCGCCGATACCCGATTAAAAGTAATGAATAGCAATCAAGCCGAAGCCAAAAATTATTTAAGAGCCATCCGTTTAATTAATGTTGAAGCGGAAAAATGCGATTTTGAAATCGGACGACTACCCATTAAACAACACATCAACGCCAACTACTTTTTTGCGCAAACAGATGTTTCTCTACAAAATAGCCAACATCCTGCTCCCCGCAGGCAGTACGTAATTACTTTAAAAGGCAAACTGAAATTTACAGTAAGCAATGGCAATACCTTTATCATAGAACCTGGCATCATATTAATCGCCGATGATACAATGGGCCCTGGCCATAGTTGGGAGCTATTAGAAGGTGATGAATGGGAAAGATTGTACATTCCATTAGAAAGCGAGGATGACGATTACTTTGTAGCTGATTAACGATAAATTTATTGTTCCAAATCTTTTATGGTTTAAAAAAATTTATAATTTTGAGTTTACAAAACGCTCAAATGAACTATAATCCGGGGTTACACATTTTATCAGAGTTCACTTCTGATTGTAACGAACAACTTTCTTCTTTTAATGATTGCAAGACACTCTTCAACAATTTAATCATTGATAATGGTTTGGAAAAAGTTGGTGAGGTTTATCATAATTTTGCTGGTGGTGGCTTTACAGCCGTAATTTGTTTAACTGAATCACATTTATCAATCCATACCTGGCCCGAATTTAAATTAGCCACATTTGACGTTTTCTTATCAAACTACCAAAAAGACAATAGTGAAAAAGTAAAACAGATATATGAGGCTGTTTTACATTTTTTTGAGGGTAAGGAAATTAAGAAAACTGAGATTGTTCGTTAATGGAAGAACCAATCAAATCATTTTCATCACAATCAGAGACTATTGATTGTGCTGTATGCAAACAAACCATAACACTTCTTGATCCATCAAAAAGCGAATATGTGGTATGTGGTTCGTGCTTTTCTTATCTCCACATTATTGCAAACAACTATTCTCGTTTAAACAGGCAGCTTGTTAAACCAGAACAAAAGCCTGTATTAAAGATTGGTAGTACCGCTACTTTTCATAATGTTAACTTTAAATTAATTGCTTATCTTGAAAAAAAGGAGGCGGGATCAGATTATTGTTGGCGGGAATACATTTTAACGAGTAAAGATAGAGGCTACATTACTTTATCAGAATTTGACGGCCATTGGAACTTGATTGGCGGCAAAGACTTCCTAATAGACTATGAAGAGCCCACAGTGCAAGCACCATCTGTTTATTATAAGAACATAGAATACAGGCTCTTTAACAAATATACCCCAATTGTTACGGCTATGGTGGGGGAAGTTGACTGGGATGTTGTGAATGAAAAAATTAAAGCACAAGAATACATAGCACCTCCATTTATGGTTGTTGCCGAAACATCTGCAAATTACAGAAATAAAGATTACTATATAGGCGAATATCTTGAGCCAAAGGCCATTGCAGATGCATTTGGGATTGATGAGATTATTTTAACAGAAAGGATTGGAATTGGTGCTAATCAGCCATCTATTGCATACGACAGATTCAAATCAGCTTTGCAAATAACCGCGATTGCAATCGTTCTTGTTTTAATCATCCACCTTTTAATCGGGCTAGTAAAACCTGAGAAGGAACTTTTAAATAACGATTTCCTAATCAGCCACGATGAAAGACAGGATGTTAATGATTACAAGTCATTTATTACGCCTTCCTTTACTATAGACGACGAATCGTCTAATGTGGCTTTTGAAATCGCGACGACAGTAGATAATAATTGGCTGGAAACAACCATCGTTTTAGTTAACGAAAAGGATAACAGAACTTGGGAAGTGAGCAAAAGCATCGAATATTATCATGGCTATGAAGGTGGTGAGGGTTGGAGCGAAGGATCAACAAGAGAATCACTTCTTTTATCAGATATTCCCAAAGGAACATACCATTTAAATGTTTACCCATCCTCTGGCGATATCAATAGCAATAATCTATACATAAAAGCCACAGCCAACGTAACAATGTGGCGTAATACATTGATTACCATCTTACTACTATGCCTTTACCCAGCAGTTTGTTGGTACATGATGAGAAATTTCGAAAAGCGAAGATGGGATAACAGTGACTACTCACCATTTGTAAATGAAGATTAAATGAATATAAAACTGATTAAATATTACGCATTAGCCATTTGTATACTTATTGCCTTTTATAGTTATAGCGGTTTAAAAGGCCTGGCATTTTATAAAGATGATGTAGAAAAAAACACGGAGTTTACAGGAAACAAAAGTAACTCTGGCCACATAAATAGATTTTATCACAAATAAAAAAAGCATATGAGTTTAAATGAACTAATTAACATTAAGTACATCATTGCATCCTTGGTATATTCCACCTTAGGAATTGCGGTACTGTTTCTGGCTTTCTGGATTATAGAAAAAATTACCCCCGAAAACCTTTGGAAACAAATTTTAGAAAAGCAAAACATGGCCCTAGCTGTGGTTTTTGCTGCATTTATTATCGCTATAGCTATTATTATTAGCTCTGCCATACACAGTTAGCATGAATAGAAAGCTTCCAGCACTTTTATTAATTTCTGTATTTGTTGTTGCAACTTGTGGTTTAATTTACGAGCTAATTGCGGGCACACTGGCCAGTTATTTATTGGGTGATTCGGTTACCCAATTTTCAACCATAATTGGCGTGTACCTTTTTTCGATGGGTATAGGCTCTTGGATTTCCAAATATTTTGAAAAAAATATACTTTCATGGTTCATACAGATTGAAATATTAGTGGGTTTGGTGGGAGGCTTCAGCGCAACGATTTTGTTTTTGGTTTTTGAAAGCATTGCCTCCTTTCGGATGGTACTTTACGGATTTGTAAGTCTTACGGGAATTTTGGTCGGCTTAGAAATCCCTCTATTAATGCGAATCCTGAAAGACCGGTATGAATTTAAAGATTTGGTTTCAAAGGTTTTTACTTTCGATTACATCGGTGCATTGCTCGCCTCACTAATCTTCCCCCTATTGTTGATTCCACGTTTAGGCTTAGTTAAAACAGCATTTATGTTTGGCATGCTCAATGTTGTTGTAGCCTTAATTGTTTGTCTCAGTTTCAAAAAAGAGATTAAAGCTTCTAAATACTTACAAAGCGCTTCAATTTTGAGCTTAATGGCCTTGTTAATTGGCTTTGTTAATGCCGATTTAATAACAAGTCTTTCAGAGCGTCAAACCTATAGTGATACCATTATTTACTCAAAAAGCACGCCCTATCAGCGCATAATTTTAACAAAGAGAAACAGGGTTTTAAGACTTTTTTTAAATGGTAACTTGCAATTTAGTTCCGACGATGAATATCGATATCACGAGGCATTAATACATCCAGGACTCCAGGCTTTACCGTTTGCAAAGCATGTTTTAGTAATGGGTGGCGGCGATGGTTTAGCTGTAAGAGAAATTCTTAAATACCCTAATGTAAACGCTGTAACCTTGGTAGATTTAGATAAGGGAATGACAAGCCTTTTTAAATCTAACAAGATGCTTTTAGATATTAACAAAAACTCACTTTTATCGCCAAAAGTAAAAGTTATAAATGCTGATGCCTTTAGTTGGATTAAGGCACAGCATACAAAGTTCGATTTTATTGTAATTGATTTCCCAGACCCATCAAATTACGCAGTGGGAAAATTATACACAAATTCATTCTACAAATTGGTTAAAAACATTCTTGCACCGAAGGGATTGATGGTGGTTCAATCAACCTCACCTTATGTTGCACCGAAATCTTTTTGGACAGTTAATAAAACATTAGAAAGTGTTGGATTAAAAACGATTCCCTATCATAATTACGTGCCATCTTTCGGAGAGTGGGGTTATATCTTAGCTACTGAGCCCGATAACCCATATAAAAAACCTCAACAGTACCTGCCAGGGTTAAAATTTGTATCAAGGGAGAGCGTAAACTTAATGCTTTTCTTTCCGAAGGATATGAGTAAAGTAGAAACACAGATTAACAAATTAAACAATCAAATTTTGGTTAAATACTTTGAGGATGAGTGGGCAAACGTTTTATAAAGGCAGTTTAACCACCTATCTAAAAAGACGTTCTTTTTTATTAAGAGTCGGGTTAATTACAGGGGGAATTATCATAAATGGCTGTTTAAGGAAAATTAAATCCAAGTATGACATTACAGGAAACTTATCAGGCCCTAACTCAAAAGTTGGCCATCTTTTAAGGGATAAAAGCAACTTGCCAGATCCAACTGTTGTTAGGCAAGTGAAAACCTTAATTATTGGAAGTGGCATTTCAGGGCTATCAGCAGCAAGGTGGCTTCAAAAAAGTGGAGAAGAAGATTTCGAAATAATTGAATTGGAAAAACACCCAGGTGGAAATTCACATTTCGGGACGAACCAAGTTTCTTCCTATCCATTAGGCGCTCATTATATTACAGTTGCTAACAACGAGGATGAATTGTTAATCGATTTTCTGAAAGAAACTAATGTAATTACGCATTTCGAAAATGAAATACCCTATTACAACGACTATTTTTTAACTTTTGATCCAGAAGAGAGATTACTTATAAATGGGGAGTGGCAAGATGGCTTAATACCAGATTTTGGCCTGCCGGATAAAGACAAGCAACAAATTAAAGATTTTTTAGCATTGGCAACCAAGCTAAAAAACACAAAAGGCAGCGATGGAAAGTTTGTATTTAATATCCCAATCAGTTCATCTTCTACTGACCAACATTACAGGGATTTAGACAAAATAACATTTAAAAAGTATCTACAAGAACAGGGATATACTTCAAAATACTTGCTTTGGTATTTAAACTATGCGTGTAAGGATGATTATGGCCAACAATTGGATAAAATATCTGCATGGGCCGGATTGCATTATTTTTCATCTAGGAGAGGAACAGCTGTTAATGCAGAGCAGAATGCTGTTTTAACTTGGCCCGAAGGAAACGGTTGGCTAATGAAGCAACTCGCCCAAAAGCTTAGCAAACACATTAAAACATCTACGGTTTGTTGCGAAATAAATTACGCTACAAATGGAAACATCGTAGCAACAGTTTTTAACGCTTTATCTAACATTACTGAAAAAATTGAAGCCAAAAGCATAATTCTAGCATCGCCTCAATTCGTAAATAATCGCTTAATAAAAAATTTGCATAGACCAATAGATTATTCTCCATTCAATTACTCGCCATGGTTAATTGCAAATATTACCCTTAATCGATTACCACAATCAAAAGGGAGGGGCCTTTGCTGGGATAACGTAGCCTATGATACTCCATCGGTTGGCTATGTAAATTCAGCGCAACAACATCTGGAAATGTCTGATGATAAAAAGGTACTTACTTACTATCTACCGTTGTGCGATTTTGAACCAGCAGTAGCAAGGCTAGCCGCATATTCTAGAAATTATGAGCAATGGCTTGACATTGTAATTCCCGAATTGGAAATTATACATCCTGGCATCACCCAATCAATCGAAAAAATAGATTTTTGGGTATGGGGTCATGGTATGATTGCGCCAGGAAAAGACTTCATTTGGAGTGAAAATCTAGAAAAGGCAAGAACTTCACTTGAAGACAAAGTTTTTTTCGCACACAGCGATTTAAGCGGCATTTCTATTTTCGAGGAGGCTTTCCATCAAGGTATAAACGCAGCGAAACAGGTTCTAAATGCAAATGGTTAAAGAAAGACAGCCTTGGTTAAATTCTGCGTTAAGTGATGTTATTTTCATCCTATTGCCTCCGTTTTTGTCCCTCTTCATCGTATTTGTTTTCCCTGATAAATTTCAAAACTCAAAGGATTTTCCACTAGCCTATTGGGTAATTTTGATTGTTTTTATAGATGTTGTCCATGTTTATAGTACCTTATACAGAACGTATTTCAATAGTGAGAATCTAAAAAAGCAAAAGTCATTGCTGATCTTCACTCCAATAATATGCTACACAGTTGGGGTAATCATTTATCAATTTAATGGGTTGTGGTTTTGGCGTGTATTGGCATATTTAGCAGTTTACCACTTCATAAGGCAGCAATATGGATTTATGCGCCTGTATTCCCGAGCAGAACGACAGTCCTGGCTATTCGCCACGATAGATAAAATAGCTATTTATACGGCAACGGTTTATCCTTTGATTTACTGGCATCTTAGTGGCATCAGAAATTTTAATTGGTTTATCGATGGTGATTTCGTAAGCTATGAAAATGAAAGCCTGCTTAAAGTGTCAGTTTATGTATATGTTTCAATAATCCTTATCTACGTATTAAAGGAATTGAAGTTAATAATGATGGAGAAAAGATTTAATATCCCTAGAAACCTGGTTATCGTGGGGACATTTCTGTCTTGGTATTTTGGCATCGTTTACTTCAATGGAGATATGGCCTTTACAACATTAAACGTAGTCTCTCACGGGATTCCATATATGGCCCTAATTTGGTTTTTCGAAAAAAAGAAGCTTAAAAACAATACACTAAAATCCAAATTCGCCAAAATATGCTTTGGCAATCTAGGCCTGTTTTATTTCATTATTATTCTCATCGCTTTTGCCTATTTAGAAGAAGGGCTTTGGGACGGTTTTATCTGGAAAGAGCATCCAACAGTTTTTAAGCCATTTTCAGCATTACCAAGATTAACGGCAGAAGAATTATTATCCATAGTTGTTCCACTCCTAGCATTGCCTCAAGCTACCCATTACGTTCTTGATGGTTTGATCTGGAAAGCAAAAAACCAATTTTAAAAACTATTTATTTAATCGCATCGTAAATTATATCAAACCCAATTGATGTTATGAAAACGATTTGCGCCATTCTGTTTGTGTTATTAAGCTACTTGCCTGTGGAAAAAAATGCGCCCATATCCCATTTAGATTTAAAAAAGTACGCCGGAACATGGTATTCGTTATATTCCATTCCAACTATTTTTGACAAAGGAAGCAGAGAAACCACAACAAAATATACTTTAAACAAAGATGGCTTTTATGATGTACTCACCACCTATAAAAAGCCGGGCGACGAGAAAGTTTATTCTAGAAGCTCGAAAATGTTCCCGTCAGAAGAAGGAAACAACGGAGAATTACAAGCTCAATTCATTTGGCCGATAAAGATTGATTATTGGATCATTGAACTTGCCGATGACTATTCGTACGTGGTAGTGGGCCATCCAGACCATAAATTCCTTTTCATCATGAGTCGTAGCCATAGCCTTCCGAAGAAAACGCACGATGAAATTGTGGCGAGATGCAAAGCCAAAGGTTACGAAGTAAGCAAACTTACTTCGCAATTTAAAGGCTAGCTTATGATGTAATTTTCTGTCCGCGTTTTGTGCTGAAAAGCATAAATAAAACACCAACTAGGAGCACAATCCAACCCCATTGAAAGTGAACAACTTTACCGATTAGTTTATTTGCAAAACCATATTTCGTATAATTATGGGCTGTAAAGTAAACGGCAACCACGGCTAAAACATACCAAATAGCCATCACAAAACTCATAAACCTAAACGCACCAACTTTTCTGATAAATAGAAAAAGCACGCCTATGGCGATGAGTGCATAGGTAATCAAAAACAAGCGAGCATCAGATTGATACAAATTCCAGTTGCCTTTTATCGGAACTTTAAGCATGGGGCAAAACCCTGCTATTACGCACAAAAGAACACCCAACCAGGCATAAAATTTATTTAGAACTAACATTTGATTTTACGGATTTAGATTTTACAAAACAGGATTAGAAAGGCAAATGAAACCTATTGCCCTTCAATAATCCCCATTTTATCAGCAAAGTGGGCACAATAATCGCGAAGATCTTCTACAATTAATTTCTCGTTGGTTGCCTTCAAAAAAGTATCGCCCATGGTTTGTAGCGTTTCGTAGAAGAAACGTTTCATTTCATCAACTGGCATATCCTTCGTCCAAAGATCCAAACGCATAGAGTTTTTGTAGTTATGATCCCATAAGGCCAAAATCATGGCTTTAACAGGTACTTTGTCTGTGTTACCTGCATCTGTACTTTCCCAAAGTAAGTTTTCTGGGTTATTTTGATCGTCAAGCTCAACGGTGATTGTAATTTTTTCTTTTCTCATTGTAAAATAGATTTCGCAGATATGGGTGGTTATCTACCCCTTTTAAGGTTGCAAAGATGCTTAATTTTAAAATTAAATCAACTTTGAGTTAGGCAACTTTTTGTAATATTAGCATCAAGATTGCAGCAATTAAAATAAATACAAGCTCAACAACCCATATTCGCTTTAAATTTTTAAAACTGAAGCGGAAAATTAAATCGGTTATAAAGGTTACCACAATCAGGCAAACTAGGATAAGTTTGTAAAATGCCCCCATATCAAAGGGTTTACCAGCAGGTTTTGTTTGGAAGATACTTACCGCTAAAAATGCAAAGGCAATCGAGGTGATGATATTTAAGGGGGTAATCCTGAATTTCATTATTTTTTCTTATCGAATTTCTTACCTTTCTTAAATCGCTTTATTTCTTTTCCGGCTTTAGCCTTCGCTTTTTCCCGCTCCTTTTTCTCTATCGAGGCCGCATGTTTTTTCTCGTGGAAAGCCCCTTTAAAATCGGGATCTTCTTTACGTTTCTGCAAATCAATCTCTTTGGCAATATATTGGCGTTCTTCGTAAGGCGTTTCATCAATAAAAACACCTTCTGGTATTTCCACAACGGGAATATACTGTCGAATTAACTTTTCAATTTTACGGATGTAGTATTTTTCGGCATCGGTAGCGAAGGTAATTGCATCACCTTTAGAAAAAGCCCGGCCTGTTCTACCAATCCTGTGCACATAATCTTCAATGATAATCGGTACATCGAAATTAATGACGTGGCTAACATCACTAACATCTATGCCCCTACTAGCCACATCTGTAGCAACCAGAACTCTAATACTACCCTCTTTAAAACTATTAATAGAGTTTATTCGAGTGTTTTGACCTTTATTTGCGTGTATAACCCTAACGTTTTCAGCACCATATCTTCTTTCAATAAAACTATAGATATTATCCGAAACGGTTTTGGTTTTACAAAAGATAATTAAACGATTAAAGGTTTCATCGTTCTTCAGTAAATGTTGAAGCAGATTGATTTTCGTTTTAAAATTTGGCACATAATACAATGCCTGTGTAACATTTGCTGCTGGGGTAGCCTGCGCAGAGGCTTCAATTACCAATGGATTATTTAGAAAATCTCCAGCTATCTTTTGCACCAAATCGCTCATGGTAGCAGAAAAAAGCAGATTTTGACGTTTACGAGGCACCACTTCCAAAATTCTATGGATGGAACCAATAAAGCCCATATCCATCATTTTATCGGCCTCATCTAAAACCAAAAATTTAAGGCTTTGTGTATTAATATCCCCTGCCAAATATAAATCAAGGAATCTGCCAGGTGTTGCAATCAAAATATCAATGCCTTTGGAAATCTGCTCTTTTTGGGTTTTAGGACCAATTCCGCCAAAAATTACCAGTGATCGTAAATCGGTATAGGTAGAGAATAGTTTAACCTGTTCTGCAATTTGCATGGCCAGTTCTCGCGTTGGAGATAGAATTAATGCTCTTGGGTTATCGCCCTGTGCGTATTTTAATTGCATTAAAATTGGCAATACAAAGGCGGCAGTTTTACCTGTTCCGGTTTCTGCGATTCCAAAAATATCCTGCCCAGAAAGTACAGGCGCAATTGCCTTTTCCTGAATTGGAGTGGCTACAGTATAACCTGCATCGGCAACTGCATTTAATATTTGCCTATTTAACTTAAATTCTTCAAACGATTTTGCCATAGCGCACAAAGATAGTGATTAAGGTTGAAGGTTTGCAGATGTAGGTAGAGGCTTAACTGCAATTGTACAATCCATCACACCCAACAATTATATTAAACCCACGCAAACAAAATTCCCTTAAAACTCAACTCTTGGCAATCAATATACATTCTCATTACCTATTACTCAATATTTAATACTCGCTACTTCATACTTGATACTTAATACTTCATACTTAATACCTAATACTTGATACCTAATACTTGATACTTCATACCTGATACTTAATACCTAATACTTAACACCTGATACCTAATACTCAATACTCCATACCTGCTACTCCATACCTCCAACTTTCTACTCAATACTTCCATCCCAATACCTCCTACTCCACACTAATTTACTACCTTTGAAACCATGAACACATATCTGATAAAAGGGGCTACAATCGTTAATGAAG
This sequence comes from Pedobacter yonginensis, assembly GCF_003173595.1. GTDB lineage: Bacteria > Bacteroidota > Bacteroidia > Sphingobacteriales > Sphingobacteriaceae > Pedobacter > Pedobacter yonginense. The sequence continues at coordinate 105,522 of NZ_QGNZ01000001.1, read as the reverse complement.
GGCAAAAAACGGTTGCTGATGTTTTAATTAAAGATGGTTTGATTTTTAAAATTGGCCAAAATCTATCTGCTCCCGAAGCTCAAGAAATTAATGGTGATGGACAATACCTTTTACCTGGAATGATTGATGATCAAGTTCATTTTCGCGAACCTGGATTAACCGATAAAGGTGATATTTTTACCGAAAGTATGGCTGCTGTGGTAGGCGGTATTACCTCTTTTATGGAAATGCCCAATACCGTTCCAAATACCTTAACGCAGAAACTATTGGCAGATAAATATGCCATTGCTGCAGAAACATCTTTAGCCAATTATTCTTTTTACATGGGTGCCAGCAACGATAATTTGGAGGAAGTGTTGAAAACAGACTCCAGAAATGTTTGCGGAATAAAGGTTTTTATGGGATCATCCACTGGTAACATGTTGGTTGACAATGAAAAAACACTGGAAAATATTTTTAGCAAGGCACCAATATTGGTCGCCACGCATTGCGAAGATGAACAAACCATCAGGGAGAACTTAGCGAAATTTAAAGCAAACTATGGCGACGATTTGACGATAGATATGCACCCCTTAATTAGAAGTGCTGAAGCCTGTTACAAATCATCATCTTTAGCTGTTGAATTAGCCAAACAATATCAAACTCGCCTGCACATTTTACACATCTCAACAGCCAGAGAAATTGCCTTATTCGACAATACCCTTCCATTAAAAGATAAAAAAATTACGGCTGAAGCCTGTGTGCATCATTTGTGGTTTAACGATCAAGATTATGCAACGAAAGGAAATTTCATTAAGTGGAATCCAGCGGTAAAAACCGAAGAAGATCAAAATGGGATATTGCAAGCCGTATTGGATAATCACATTGATGTAATAGCTACCGATCATGCACCGCACACTTTAGCAGAAAAGCAACAGTCTTATAGCAAAGCTCCATCTGGTGGCCCCTTAGTACAGCATGCCTTACCTGCCTTGTTAGAAATGCATTTGCAGGGAAAGATATCCTTAGAAAAAATCGTCGAGAAAACTGCCCATAACGTGGCAACTTGTTTTAACGTTGAAAAAAGAGGATTTATTCGTGAAGGATATTGGGCAGACTTGGTTTTAGTGAATTTAAACGATCCCTTTAAAGTAACCAAGCTTAATGTTTTTTATAAATGTGGTTGGTCGCCCTTTGAAGGTGATACTTTTCAATCGAGCATTACGCACACATTTGTTTCAGGGAATCTAGCTTATCAAAATGGCAAATTCACAACAGATCAGATTGGCAAGCGACTTACTTTTGCAAGATAGATTTGTTATATTTGTTATTTAAGTATTAGCAGTATGGAAACTTTAATCGCTCATCCAAAAAACAAAGAACAAGCCACCGCTTTAAAAGCTGTGATGAAGGTCTTAGAAATTGATTTCGAAACGGAAGAAAGCCAGTATAATCCGGATTTTGTAGACGCTGTTTTGCAATCAAAAGAAGATATCAAAAATGGCAAGGGCGTAAAAATTGCTGTTGATGATTTATGGAAATAATATTTTCACCAAAAGCAGTTGAGCATTTAAGTTATTGGAAAAAATCAGGCAACAAACCCATTCAGAAAAAAATCGAACAATTGATTAAAGCAATTCAAGAAAATCCATTTGAAGGGATTGGGAAACCAGAACAGCTAAAGCATGAACTTACTGGGTATTGGTCAAGAAGAATAAATGAAGAACATAGAATTATTTACGATGTGGTAGATGATGTTTTAAATATTTATTCTCTAAGAGGTCACTATAACTAATTGATGATAACCCGTACACCTTTAAGTAAATCTATTATTTTAGCTGGTGTATCCATTCTAATTTTTCTATTTGGCTTATCTCCAAGCCTCGTTCAAAAATACTATTCATCTAGCGTGTATCCGCTTGTTTCTGCCAGCTTGAGGTGGGTTTCATCTATCTTTCCTTTTGCAATCGGCGATGTAATTTATGTGCTACTCGTCTCCTTCGTACTTTATAATATTTTCAGATTTTTTCAAAAACTTAAACGAAAACAACTACAAAAATCAGATAGAATTACCCTTCCGCTTCAAATTTTAAATTTCTTTTTAATTCTGAACATCATTTTCAAATTGTTTTGGGGTTTAAATTATCGCCGGCCGAGCGTAAGTGAAGAACTTGGAATTGGAAATAAAAAATATAATACTAAAGAATTGGCGATGTTGGCTAATTACTTTGTAAAAAAGACAAATGATCTTAAAGCACAAGTGATTAGGGCAGGTAAAACACCAATTTATACCATTCAGGAGCTGGAATCTTTGTCAGCATCAGCATACCAGATTAAAGAAAATCAAAATCTAGTATTCAAGTATGCAAACCCTTGCGTTAAACCTGTATTAAACAGTTGGTTAATAAGTAAAGTAGGTATTGAGGGCTACTATGCACCATTAAGTGGTGAGGCCAATATCAACATGAACTTACCCGACTTTGTTCGTCCGTATGTTACCTGCCACGAAATTGCCCACCAACTGGGAATAGCTTATGAAGATGAAGCAAATCTTTTAGGCTACTTAACCGCAAGCAACAGTCTCAATATTTATTATCGTTATTCTGCCAATTACGAAATGCTGAGGTATATTTTATTCGAAATCAGAATGAAATCGCCCGATGATTACAAACCCCTTCACGATAAATTATTACCAGAAGTTTTGGCCGATTTCAAAATCGAGAAAGAATTTTGGCGTAAATACAACGGGGATATGTTTGGATATATGGATGCTGCTTTCGATCGCTTTTTAAAATTGAACAACCAGAAAAAAGGAACAGACAGCTACCAGGATATTGTAATTTGGCTTTGGAATATTCACGAAAACGAAATAATTTCTAAAAGTTGAAGAAATAAAAATCGGAACATTGAAAGAATTTAGCCATGGATGGCTTCTTTATTGCCATAACGCTGTATCAGTTCGCTTTCAAAATCTAACCACTCTTTCCAACGTTTCTCTACATCAACATCAACGGTATATTTTCTGGCAAAGTTTAAAAAAGTGGTATAATGACCAGCTTCAGAAACCATTAATTCGTGGTAAAACTTGGCCAACTCTTTATCTTGAATATTTTGTGATAATACCCTAAAACGCTCGCAGCTTCGGGCTTCAATCATAGCTGCAAATAAAAGTCGGTCAATAAAAGATTGATTTCTACTTCCGTCTTTCTTACTAAACTTAACCAATTGCCCAACATAATCATCCTTACGCTCTCTAGTTAAGGTATATCCCCTTTGTTTAATAATGTTTATAACCATTTGAAAATGTTGCATTTCTTCAATGGCGATTGCAGTTAATTCTTCCACCAAATCTTGGTGTTCAGAATTTTGAGTAATCAAAGTTATGGCGTTTGTTGCGGCCTTTTGTTCGCACCAAGCATGATCAGACAAAATCTCTTCTAAATTAGATTCGGCAATATTTGCCCAGCGCGGGTCTGTCAACAATTTTAATCCTAGCATTGGTTTGGTAATTAAATCGCAAAATTAAGAATTTCTTGCAGATAGAGATAGATTAAAAATCAATAGCCTTCTACAATTAAAAAAGGGATTTATTTTATTGTTCAAGCAGATTAAAGCGTTGCCAACAATCAAAATCACTTTTATAAGCCCAAAAACAAAAAAAGCGCTTATTTTGCAGAGAAGTGAAAAAGGATTCAAAAAAATTATTGGTTATTGGATTGGTTTGGCCAGAACCGACCTCCTCCGCTGCAGGCACCAGAATGATTCAACTAATTGATTTATTTTTGGACAGAGGATATGAAATTACTTTTGCCACAGCCGCATCAAAAAGCGATTTTAGCTACGATTTTTCCAACACAGTCGTAACAGAGCAAGAAATTAAACTCAATGATGAAAGCTTTGATTCATTTTTAAGCACGCTCCATCCATCCATCGTATTGTTCGATCGATTTATGATTGAAGAACAATATGGTTGGCGAGTGAAAAATGAATGCCCGGAAGCGCTTTTAATTTTAGATACGGAAGACTTACATTTTCTACGCCAAGCAAGACAGAAAAGCAAGAAGCAACAAAAATCTATAGAACTATTCTCAGACACGGCAAAAAGAGAGCTTGCATCTATTCTTCGTTGTGATTTATCGCTTATCATTTCGGAAGAAGAAATGAAAATTTTGACCGAACAATTTAAAATAGATGCTTCCTTGATTTATTATTTGCCTTTTTTAGAATCGGCAATTACCACAGAAACTACTCAAAATTGGGTTTCTTTTGAAGATCGAGCAGGCTTAGCATTTATTGGAAACTTTATCCACGAACCAAATTGGGACACCGTTCAATTGCTTAAATCGACAGTTTGGCCTGCCTTGCGTACAAAACTTCCCAACGTAAGCTTAAACATTTATGGTGCCTATGTATCGCCAAAAGTATTGCAGCTAGCCAATGAAAGGGAAAACTTCAACATAAAAGGCCGTGCTAAAGATGCTAGAGAAACGCTCTCAAAACACAAAATTTTGATTGCCCCAATACAATTCGGAGCGGGACTTAAAGGAAAGTTTATTGATGCCATACACGTTGGAACCCCTTCTGCAACAACATCCATGGGCGCTGAAGCCATGAGAGGCGACTTAAACTGGAATGGGATTATTGAAGATGATTTAGATCGATTTGTTGATGGTACGGTAAAATTATATCAGGATAAAGCATTATGGCAAAAAGCGCAACAAAACGGCATCAAAATCCTGAATGAGCGCTATTCCAAAGAAAAATTTGCGCAACCATTTATCAACCATGTTGAAAGTATAGATTTATCTGTGCACAGACAAAACAATTTTTTCGGTCAAATTTTAAATCACCACACTACACAAAGCACCAAATACTTCTCTTTATGGATTCAAGAAAAAAATAAAAAATAATTTCATTATAGCGCTCATTCTTAGCTCAAAGCATAAAAAAAGGGAGACGCTGAAAAAATCAAGTCTCCCTTTTGGTTGTGCTTATTTCATCTAAAAGCTGAAAGCCAACTTTGTAAAAAGTTTACGCCCGTTAAAGCCCATTTGTACAGCATCCCATGCCCCACCGGTTTCACCGTCGTAAGCGGAAAGCTTAGCTCCCGGAACATATCCATAATCTGGATGGATGTTGAAAACATTATCTGCACCAAAGAATACAGTTAATCTTTTTGAAATTTTATAAGAACCGTAAATATCGGTAACCATTTTACCAGAGTAATTAAATTGTTCCAAAACGGTTGTTGTGGAGTTATCTAATTCAACCAATGGCGGGTAGGTATTTGCGTAGCCGTAACCCAAAATCGAAATCTTACCATAATACAAGAAATGCGTTCCAACCATCCAATTTCCAAAACCATAATCTAAGTTTAAGCCCAATTTAACAGGGGGTGCGGAAGCTTTGATGTACGCTTGTTCTCTATCGCTGAAGAATGATTGCTGATTTTCATAAGAACCATCTAAAGCACTTGGAATATTAATTTTATTAATATTTAAATGATTAAAATTTCCTGTAAACAATACCTTGATGCTTTTATTATCAAATCTTTTCGTGTAATCTACAACCAAGTCTAAACCATAGTTTGTGGTGGTTACCGCGTTTGCAAAAAATTGTGCCTGAGATACATTTAACTGATTCAGAATCGGATTTAGTGCTGGAATATTGTCATCAAATTGACCAGAAAGCACTACCCGATCTTTAATTTTTATGCGGTAACCATCTAAGGTTATGGTAACTTCTGGCGCTGGTTTCCAAGACAAACCTAAACTTGCATTAAGAGATCTCTCCTGTTTTAATTCTGGAATTCCGGCTGCCTTTGTAATCGGACTATAATTTGGCGCAATTTTAACTTCGAATACATTCCCCCCTTGTACATTGGTGAATGTGTTGCTAAAATTAATTTGCTGCAAAGATGGGGCACGGAAACCTGTGCTAATCGATCCACGTACATTAAAATTACTCGTTAACTTATATCGTGTAGCAAATTTGTAATTGCTTGTAAATCCAAAATCATTATAATTTTCTGCTCTAATCGCTACGCCTAATAACCACCTATCGGTAGCATCAAGTTCGGCATCTGCATAAGCCGCAACGTTTGATCTGCTCGCATTAACCTCATCACTAGGCTGATAGCCTGGAAAACCTTGTGCACCAGTCGCTTTATTTAAATCGTAATTGGCGTAAGAATCTTTTTCACCGGCATAAATTTTATAATTTTCGTATCGGTGCTCTAAACCAAAAGCCAAGTTTAATCCCGATGCAACATCAGGAATCGCCTTGCTTAAATTGAAGTTAACTGTGTTTTGTAGAAAAGAAAAACCACCATCATCAAAATGTGTTTTGCCCGCACCAAGCGAAGCATTAAAAGTTTGATCGCCATAAAAATGAAAATTGTTACGACCGAGTGTATTGCTTAAATCCCAATTCCAATCCTTGCCCCAAACACCCCTTACACCTGCTGCAAAAGATAAATCCTGAATTTTGGTTTGAATAATTGGATCATAATAAGTTTCTCCATCAATGGTAGATTGTAGTATCGGGTTACCTGCAACTCCATTAGGGAAACGCTCTGGTCTTTCTGACAGGTTTCGTGTGTAGGCATAAGCATCAGAAGCCTTAATGTTTCCGCCACCAAATGAGTAAATCACCGTTTTTGTGTTGGCAATTGGAAGTTCCATATTATACATTAAACCACCAGAAGTTACAGATCCATCACCTGTAGATCTTCTTACCGTATTAATCGGCAAACCATCTTTTGTACTTAAATCTGTGTTTAGGTTTTGTCTGAACGTTTTCCCATTGGCAAAGAAGTTGCCCGAAAAGTTAATGAAACCATTATTTTTCCCTAAAGCAAGGCCATAATTTGTGCCCAAAGAAAATGCGTTCCCATCAATCGCTCCACCATGGCGATACTGCCCAAGTTCTTTTGCATAATAAGTGTTATTTCTTGGGTCATAATAACCTGAATAGCCAGTATTTACGCTTAAAACACCCACATCTTTTTTTAGGATTAGGTTGATAACGCCTGCAATTGCGTCCGAACCATATTGAGCCGATGCACCATCGCGCAAAATCTCAACCCGATCTATGGATGATTCTGGGATTGCATTTAAATCGGTTCCCGAATTGCCTCGGCCTCTTGTTCCAAAAACCGCAACAAAAGCCGTTTGATGCCTACGTTTTCCATTTACCAATACCAATGTTTGATCAGGTCCTAAACCTCTCAGCGTGGCTAAATCAATCTGATCTGCACCATCCGACCCACTTTGCTTATTAAAATTAAAAGAAGGAGAAGCTGAATTTAAAATAGAAGTTAAATCCATCTTCGCGGTAGGTAAGTTAACCGAATTGATTTTAATTACATCAACTGGAACTGGTGTTAAAATAGACGAACGACCTTTACCACGCGTTCCAACCACCACAAAGTCTCCTAAATTTTGCGTGTTTTCAGCTAAGGTTATCGTCATCGGACTTGTTGTTACCGCCACTTCCGTTTTTTCGTAACCAATTGCACTAACGATTAAAATTGCTTTTTCCGCTACAGAGATTTTAAAATCTCCATTTTGATCTGAAAGTGTGGCTTTATTGCTATTTTTTTCTTTAATTGATGCAGCAATAATTGCCTCTCCATTGGAATTAGCAACTTTACCTTTTATGCTAATTTGAGCAAAAAGGGCTACTGGGCTAAGGAAAATACCCAATAAAATGTAGAGTAATCTTTTATTCATATATAATTTTGTAAGTTTAATAAGCAATATAAGTAAAATTTAGAGCTTAAAGTTGTACAAAAGGAAATTCCAGAGGTTTTCGAACCAGAAAAAAAGAGAAAAACGTTAAAAAAACTGTTTTCATTGATAAATTAAAAATTCAACTAAAAAATAAGTTAAAATTTTAATGTATTTTGAAAAAAGCCCATCATTTTTTAATTCTTTAACAAAAATTCAATTGTTATCCTTTTTAGCCTAAAAAAACATTTGTCTATCGATATTTTCTTGCTAACAAACGAATGACATAACCTTTACTAAAAAAGCATATTTTTGCTCCTATGGCAAAAATATCGATCAATCTGGCCACAGGTTCATTACAAAAAGAAGAAATTATTGTTGGGATAGATTTAGGGACTACTAATAGTCTGGTCGCTTTCATCAACCCAGAGAAAAACCCTCAAGTTATTAATGATGCCGGAAAAGGCATTTTGGTGCCTTCTGTGGTTTATTTTAATCAACAGAGTGATGCAATTGTTGGAAATGAGGCCAAAGAATTCTTGACCACAGATCCTGCAAATACCATTTTTTCCGTAAAACGATTATTAGGTCGATCGTACAAAGACGTTGCCGAGCATAAAGAAATTTTTTCATACAAAATAATTGATGACGATACTGACTCACTGGTGAAAATCCAAGCCGGGAATCGCTTTTACACACCAATCGAACTTTCTGCCGAAATTTTAAAAGAACTAAAAGCAAGAGCAGAACATGCGTTGAAAACACCTGTTAACCGGGCGGTGATTACGGTACCTGCTTATTTTAACGATAGTCAACGACAGGCAACACGAGATGCCGGAAAACTTGCGGGCTTAGATGTAATGCGCATTGTAAACGAGCCAACCGCAGCCAGTTTGGCCTATGGCATCGGCTTAGACCCTACGCAACAAAAAACCATTGCCGTTTACGATTTAGGAGGTGGAACTTTCGATGTATCGATACTTCAAATTCAAAATGGAATTTTCGAAGTTTTAGCTACAAATGGCAATACCTATTTGGGTGGAGATGATTTCGACCGTGCAATTCTTAATTATTGGATAGAAAAGAACAGCTTAAGCTTTACAATGGTGGCTGAAGATAATATTTTGATGCAAACCTTACGCCTGAAGGCAGAATCGGCAAAAAAAGCTTTATCGACGCAAAACTTGTTTAATGAACAAGTTGGAGAAATTTGGTGCACCATTGATAAACAAACCTTCGAACAACTCATTTCAGAAAAAGTACAGGAAACCATAACAGCCTGTAAAAATGCTTTAGTGGATGCTGGTTTAACCGTAAAAGATATTGATGAAGTGATACTTGTTGGCGGATCTACCCGCACGCCTTTTGTAAAACAAGCTGTAGAAAATTTCTTTGGTAAAATGCCTCAGGATAATATCAATCCCGATGAAGTGGTAGCGCTCGGTGCAGCCATCCAAGCCGATGTTTTGGCTGGAAATCGTTCTGATATTTTGCTGTTGGATGTTACCCCACTTTCTCTTGGCATTGAAACTATGGGCGGACTTATGGATGTGATTATTGCCAGAAATAGTAAAGTACCTACCAAAGCTGGCCGACAATATACCACCTCTCTTGATGGTCAGATTAACATGAAAATTTCTGTTTATCAAGGCGAACGTGATTTAGTGAAAGAGAACCGTAAACTTGCTGAATTTGATTTAAAAGGAATTCCGGCGATGCCAGCGGGCTTGCCAAAGGTAGATATTAACTTCCTACTAAATGCCGATGGCATTTTAACGGTTCAAGCCATAGAACTTCGTTCTGGCGTGAAACAAGAAATCGAAATCACCCCAAGCTATGGCTTGAGTGACGATACCGTTGAAAAAATGCTCATTGATAGCATCACTCATGCTAAAAGCGATGTAGAACAACGCATGCTAATCGAAGCACGCAGTGAAGGTGAACAATTACTGTACACCGCCGAACGTTTCATCGAAAAACATGCTGAACACCTAACCGAAGTAGAAATTTCGGAAACTAAGGTTCATATTGAAGGCTTAAAAACGGCACTAGCCGCTCAAGAAAAAGATACAATTTTGAAGAAAGCTGACGATCTGAATGAATTTACACGACCATTTGCTGAGCGTGTTATGGATGCAGCTATTTCTACCGCCATGAAAGGTAAGAAGATAGATTGATGCTATGTAGAGGACATGTAACTATGGCCAAATATGAAGGGTATTAGGGTGTGACCTTACAAAATATTGCTAAAGATTTCTCTTATTAATGGCTAACATAATCAACATTCATCAGTCGGATTTGCTCCGCCTTTTCTTACCATACATCAAAATTTCCTCAGCACTAAGCGATTAACTTTATCAAAAAAATTTAACACTATGGAATTAGGGATCGGCATGTTTGGAGATTTGCAAATCAGTGCAAATGGTGAAGTTCAACCTGCTCAACAAAGACTTCAAGAAATTATTGAAGAAATTAAGCTGATGGATGAAGTTGGCTTAGATTTTTATGGGATTGGCGAACATCATCGACCAGACTATGCAGTTTCTGCCCCAGAAATCATTCTAGCAGCCGCCTCAACTGTAACCAAAAACATCAAGTTAAGCAGCGCCGTTTCTGTATTAAGTTCGTCTGACCCGGTAAAATTATATCAAAGCTTTGCTACAATAGATTTGTTATCAAATGGACGAGCAGAACTGATTGCTGGGCGTGGAAGCTTTATTGAATCGTTCCCGCTTTTTGGCTTTAACCTCCAAGATTATGACGAGCTCTACGAAGAAAAGTTAGCCTTACTTTTGAAAATAAATAATAGCCCCAAAATTAGTTGGAAAGGTAAATTCAGACCAGAGCTTGTCAATCAAGAAATCCTGCCACGTGCAGTTAATAATCATTTAAAAATTTGGGTTGCAATTGGTGGAACACCAGAATCTGTAGAACGTGCTGGGCGACTTGGGCTCCCGGTAATGTTTGCCATCATCGGGGGGCAACCCCTGCAGTTTAAGCCACTCTTTGATTATTACAAGGATGTGTACCAAGCTTATGGGCATGATATGAATAAGTTTGAGGTGGGCGTGCATATGCATTCATTATTTGGCGAAAACAGCCAAGAAATTGCAGATTATTACTATCCATTGTATTCTGCACAAATGAACAGAGTTGGTCGCTCAAGAGGCTGGCCACCCTATCAGCTTAACCAATTTGAAGCTGGAAGAGGTAAAAATGGCGCCTTAATAATTGGTGATTCTAATGAATCCATCGACAAAATTCTAGCAATGGAGGATATGTTTGGGCTAACCCGTTTTTCTGCTCACATGGACGTTGGTGGCCCATCACATTCAGCCATGATGAAATCAATAGAAATATTTGGAACTCAAATTGCACCAAAAGTTAGAGCGGCTTTAAGCAGATAAATTATCATAAATGTCTCTGCGTCTTACAAAACATTGTCCAGCACCTAGCTATTATTTTTTTTAAGGATCTGTAAAATAGAATACACGTAACAGCCTAAACAAATCGCAAATACACTTTCCAGCAAGGCGAAAATGGTCAGCATCGAGGTGAGAATTAAGGAAACCGTATTCAGACTTAACATAAAGGTGGCTACAATGAGCAGACAAAAAACAAAGCCCATAGTTGCAGCAAACTTTTTGGGTGCTAAATCTGTCATTTTCGGCTTTAAATTTAAGGCCTTAGATACCTGTATTGCAACAAACTTCAATGGACTAAATTTCCCAGTGGTAAAAGCTCTAAGAGCGAAATCAAATGTGAGCAACACGATTGGAAAATAACTATCAAAAAAGATAGAAAAAATTGCAGTCAAGGCAACCATAAAAGCAATGATTCTTACAACATGCTCATTTACACGTTCGGCCGATACTGGGCAAGATATTTCCATAAAAATTAATTTAGCGTGAATTTAGAAAAACTCAAATAGTTATTGTCTAACAATTTTATAATTTTACATCCAAAAATCAATCAAACAAACTAAATCAAACTCAAGATGAAGAGAATTTTCCAACCTTCAGTAACCAACGAGGTTATTGAAAGAATTAACAAACTAAGCTCCACCACCCCTCCGCTTTGGGGAAAAATGAGTGTAGCTCAAATGCTGGCACATTGCAACGTTACCTACGAAATGGTTTATGATGATATTCATCCGAAGCCAAATGCATTGTTGAAGTTTATTCTAAAAAGCTTTGTTAAAAGCAAAGTTGTGGGCGAACAACCTTTTCCAAAAAATAGCAAAACTGCTCCGCAATTTATTATTACCGATGAAAAAGAATTTGAGAAAGAAAAAACGCGCTTAATTAATCACCTAACCCAAACACAACAATTGGGCGAAAGTTATTTTGATGGAAAAGAATCACATTCTTTTGGAAAACTGACTGCAAACGAATGGAACAATATGTTTTATAAGCATTTAGACCACCATTTAACCCAATTTGGCGTATAAAACGTATAGCACACGCTTTGGAACTGGGCATTGCTAGCCCTCATAAAATACTCAATACCAGCCCTCAATGAAACGATTAACGATATTAATGGCGTTAATCATCCCTTTATTTCTCTGCACTTCTTGGGGCTTCTTTGCCCATCAACACATCAATAAACTGGCAATTTTTACTTTGCCGAATGGCATGATTGGCTTTTATAAAAAGAACATCAAGTACATTACCGAACATGCCGTTGACCCAGATAAACGAAGATATGCAGATACACTTGAGGCACCACGGCACTACCTTGATGTAGAAAATTACGAAAAGGATATAGACAGTATCCCGGAGCGGTGGAATGATGCCCTGAATAAGTATTCGCAAAAGAAATTGAATGAGAATGGTATTGTGCCTTGGCAAATTCAAAGAACTTACTTCAATTTGGTAAAAGCTTTTAAAACAAGGGATTCCATCAAGATATTGAAGTATTCGGCAGATTTGGGACACTATATTGGCGATGCTCATGTTCCTTTGCACACCACAGCTAATCATAATGGGCAATTAACCAATCAGGTTGGCATCCATGCTTTTTGGGAAAGTCGCTTGCCAGAATTATTTCATACCAATTATAGTTTTTTGGTAGGCAAAGCGATTTATATCGAAAATCCGCTGAAAGAGGCTTGGAAAATACTCAAACACACCCATTCCTTAGTAGATACCGTACTAACTTTTGAGGCAAAGTTAAGTGGCTCATTCCCTTCAGATGAAAAGTATAGTTTTTCTGAACGGAACAATACTGTGCTTAAGCAATATTCCTTAGCATACTCCAAGGCCTACCATGATGCGCTTAATAAGATGGTTGAAAGGCAAATGCGTTCGGCAATTTTAGAAATTGGTTCTTACTGGTATTCTGCATGGGTTGATGCCGGACAGCCCACACTTAAAAACTTAATTAAAACTGATCTTCAACCAGATGAACAGGATGACGAAAGTGATTTAAATCAAAAACTAGAAAAAGGAAGGCTTATTGGCAGGGAAATTTAGGTTTATTTTGAATCCTCACCCTCTATCATCTCTTCAATCTTTTTGGGCTTCATTCTGCTTTTTATAGCTGCCCAAACCGCTGGCACAAAGGTAACAACGGCAATGAAGATGATTACCAATTCAAAATTGTTTTTGATAACTGGAATCTGACCCAACAAAAAGCCGCCCATCAACAAGGCAAAAATCCAAGTCACACCACCAATGATGTTGTAATAAGTAAAACGTCCGAATGGCATTTTAGCTATACCCGCCACAAATGGAGCGATAGTTCTGAAAATTGGAAGAAAACGACTTAGCATAATCGCTTTTCCACCGTGTTTCTCAAAAAATTCGTGCGATTGATGGTAGTATTTTAACTTCAAAATTTTATTATTCTCTTTAAAAACACCAGCGCCTAACACACTGCCCAGTTTGTAATTAACCGTATTACCTAAAATTGCAGCAACCATCAAGATAATTAGCATAAACCAAATATTTAAACCGGTTTCATGCTCACCAGCAATTAATGCACCCATCGCAAACAATAAAGAATCGCCGGGAAGAAATGGAGTAACCACAAAACCAGTCTCTGCAAAAATAATTAAGAATAAAATGAGGTAAGTCCAGGTTTGATATTCATTAACAATTTCTGCTAAATGAACGTCTATATGAAGAATAAAATCTAAAAGCTGTTGTAGTAATTCCAATGTGTATGATTTTGGGCAAAAATAGGAATATGAAAATGATTAATAGACTAATTGAAGATATTAATGTTAATTTTAATTATTAGCGATAAGTCGTTCCAGCAACTTGCCATCTCTATTACCATCAAGTACGATGGTAACCACCTTATTAACCGAAAAACTATTGGCTCTTAGAGTGTCAACCACATTAGCCGAATCGACTAAATTAACATAAATCTTATTTTTGCCACCAAACCTTACAGGGATATAATCTGTCATTTCACCATAATCTAAGGTTTTGTTGAAAGTATTTAAACTATCTCTAATCACCACTTTTGATCCCAAGGTGTACCCCAGGTTGATGATAAACAATCGTGTTCTGTTTGGATCTAGGCTTAAATCATCTTCGTGGATAAGTAACAGAGAATCAGCCGGATTACTTTTGTTCTTCGTATAAAAAACAGTGTAATTCTTGCCAATTTTCACCAGTTGACTTAAGGCTCCGTTTAATGTTGAGTTGGTATTAAAATCTTTGACAGCAAATTTATACGTCTGCCCATCGGGCAAAAAGGTGTTTACCGGAACCACTACGTAAGCCGAACTCGATCCATAAGACACACCTGCGCCATATTTTATACTATCTAAATAGAAATCTTTAGATAAGCCTGTACTCACATAATTAGCGAAAATAATTTTAGCATCCCCAGCAATGTTGCTGTTATTTTTGATACAGGAACTCAATAGTAACGATCCAAAGAAAACAAATAAGATTATGGGTAATAAAAATTTTGAATGCTTCATATAGAAATTGCTATACCATTAAAACGTAAAGATAGCAGAAGGATTTTAGTTTAGAATAATTAATTATCTACCACGATGTGATTTTCTAAAGTCGCGGCAGTAACTCCACTGAACCAAATGGTATAAATTTTACCCGCTTCCAAGAGGGTTCCATCAATGGTTTTAATACTTCCAGAACCTACAACGTTAAATCTCAAATTCATTCCAGCATCTACATTAAAATAATTCGACGCCTCTTTGTATTGTAAACCGTTAACAAACTGTGTTCCGCCTTGAACGGTTACATTAATACCCGTTGCAAAATTAGGCGTTAAATTAATGAGTTTAATTTTTGCTTTTCCTGTTTCTGTGTTGCTTAAATTATCCTCATAACTTACCACCTCCCGATTTCCGTTTCTATCGCTAACCAAAAATGTGGTGTATGTGATGGATGGGGTAAAGTTTATCAGCGCTTGCGTGGAAACGTTATTTGTTCCCTTAAATGAAACGTTTCTAGATCCAGAGCTGACTTTTAAATAATCGCTACTTTCTCCAAAAGACAGAGCCGCTGCTGTTACTTTCACACCATCAAAATAAACTTCCTGATTGAATTCAGTTTGAACAGCATTGATCATTTTAACTTTCGATGCTCCATTTACAACGACATCAGGATCATGCTTTTTGCACGAAACCAAAGTGAAAGAGCAGATGATCAATAAAAACAGCGTGTTGAAAGCGATTGAGAGATTAGTAAAGATTTTCATAGGAAGTTGTATTTGGCAGTTTACAAAAAAAGCTTGGTCAAAAACCAAGCCATTTCCTATGTTTTTAATGAAAATATACAGATTAATAACTGTTATTTAACATCACTGGCATTACCAACATTAACACATCTTCGTTTTCATCATTGGTTTGAGGGATTAAAAGCCCTGCTCTATTTGGAGTAGATAATTCTAGGGTCACTTCATCGCCACTCAAATTAGTCAGCATTTCTATCAAAAATCTTGCATTAAAGCCAATTTCAAGGTCTTCACCATCGTACTGACAGCTTAAACGCTCATGAGCTTCATTTGCAAAATCTAAATCTTCTGATGAAATATTCAATTCACTTCCGTTTATCTTTAATCGTACCTGATGGGTGGTTTTATTTGCGAAAATGACAACACGACGTAAGGTATTTAAAAACAATCCTCTATCGATAACCAACTTATTTGGATTGTTGGTTGGAATTACTGCCTCATAATCTGGATAGCGTTCGTCTATTAAACGGCACACCAAGTTGATGTTCTCAAATTTGAAGAAAGCGCTTGTTGCATTGTAATCTACTGAAACATTGATATCTGTTGATGGCAAAGCTGCTTTTAAAAGTGTTAATGCTTTTTTAGGCAGGATGAAAGATGTTGCCTTATCTGCTTTGCTATCCATACGGCGGTAACGCACCAATTTGTGTGCATCTGTTGCTACAAAAGTGATGTGCTGAGGGGATAACTGGCAGTAAACGCCTGTCATAGCAGGGCGTAGCTCATCGTTGCTTACTGCAAATATTGTTTTTGTAATGGCTTCGGTTAATACTGAAGCAGGTAGATTTACCGATGAGGCATTTTCTACCACTGGAATTTTAGGAAAATCGTCTCCATTTTCTCCACTCAATTTATATTTACCATCACCAGCACTAATTTCTATTGCAAATGTAGCATCATCAATATTAAAGGCAATTGGTTGATCTGGTAAAGTTTTTAAAGTATCTAATAAGATTTTGGATGGAACAGCTACTTTACCCTCTTCTTTTGATTCTACAGCCAAGGAGGTGGTCATGCTGGTTTGTAAATCGGTAGCAGAAATAGTTAAGTTACCTTCTTTAATCTCGAATAAAAAGTTTTCAAGTATAGGCAAAACTGTGCTGCTGCTAGATGCACCATTAACAGTTTGTAGGTGTTTTAATAAAGTTGATGTGGATACAATAAATCTCATGATATCAATTAGTCTTCTTCAAAAATAGAAAAATTATTTAGCGTACTTGTACTTGCGGTAATAATGTTGAAAAATTGCGAAGAATATTAACAATAGCATAGGCGCTACAATATTTACGAATTGCCATTTTGTTTTCTCGATCTTCAACTTTGCCTTATCCAGCAATCTTATTTTAACTTCCTTATTGCGCAGGTCGATGAGGTTATCTTCATCGGTAAAGTAATCTACAATGTTCAATAATAGCGCTTTATTTCCATAAGTGCGTTGTGTAAAACGGTCGAACCCTAAAGGAAAGGGCGAACCATCTTTTTCGGCAATTTGGTTTTTAAATAAATCTCCATCGCCAATAACAATCATTTTTGTGGGTTTGCTGCTTGAAGCCAGTGTAAAAGGCTCCTTTATTCCAGCAGGCAACGGTCGCCCTTGAAATACAGATGGGAAACTTCCCTCTAGCATCAATCCAACATTTTGTGGCGGATTTTGAAAGGTTTTTGGATCGGGTTCTTCAGCAACCATTTGTAAGGTAAACAGTTTTGGTACATTAAATACTTTATTGAAGGCTGAAGTGGTTAAGATGTAAGATTTTTTTACATTTTTAACTCCAATGGTATCAACCGTGCTTGGGAATTCTGATTTTATGTCATCCAGTTTTTTTACCACGCTGTGTACAGTATCTGGCAATAAAATTGGATAATAAAGCCATGGCACCAATTGCATCTGGCTTTGGCCAGCCACACGGCCTGTTGAGACTGGAATATCAACACAATTTCGATCGGCGATTACATTGTAATTTATACGGGCGCCATACATAAAGAGCATGTCATCCAAATTTAAATTATTGTTGGATACCATTTGCCCATTTCTACCCTTTAGGCTATCCAACTCTGCATGCACTTGATCGATCGTCCATACCACTCGCCCACCATTCATAACAAAGTAGTTAATTTTATACTTTTCGGTTTCAGTGAAAGGTTTTTTGGGTTTGGCTATAATGAGCAGTTTAATCTTATCTAAACCATCCTTCTCTATGGTATTCAAATCCACGCGACCAACTTCGTAACTGCTAGAAAGGATAAATCGAGCATCATAAAGCTGTAAATCAGATAATTCCCCATTCGATTCTGTAAAACCAATCCTCGGATTTTCGCCACTGATAATTTTTTTCAAGCTGGAGGTAAATGTATATTCGAGGTTTTCGATAGACCGATTAAAATTGTCTTCGTAACCTGCTCCAGCCTCTAAATTTTGAAATAACTTTATAGGAAGTTGTTTGCCACCACTTTCCATCATGGCCATTGGAAACACCAATTTTTGCGTTAAGCCTGATTCGGTTTTCACGCTGATGTTTGTGGCTTCAATACCTTGCTGATACAGATTATTAATGACGGTGTCTTGATCGGCCTGATTTAAGCCTGCAATTGGATCAACGAAAACCACTTTGATTTCAGCTTTTGAATAGGCCCTATAATCAGCCAGCAAATCTTTAACCGCAGCTTGTAAACGTTTAAATGCAGGTGGTAATTGTCCGTCTAAAAATACCGTTATGATAATTGGTTTGTCGTTCCTTTGCAGGATGGTTTTCGTTTTATCGCTTAAAGAAAAACGCTTATCTGCTGTAAAATCAAAACGGTGGTAAAAAAATTGTCCGGCTAAATTCAAAGCGATTAACACGGCCAAAACCAATGTCAAATTAATCCATTTGGGCTGCTTTTTCATCATTTCTTCCCCCCCATGATTAACCTGGTACACCATAAAAAAACAGCAGAGAAGGTGATGAAATACAAGAGGTCTCTGGTATCTAACACGCCTCTGCTTATCGAAATGTAATGTTCGTTAATTCCGAAGGCAACAACTAAAGTTTCTATTTTTTGAAGCGCAATTAACTGACTTGTAAAATCGAAGCCTAAAAATGCAAAGGCACATAAGCCTGCTGAAACGACGAAGGCAATTACCTGATTTTTGGTGAGTGCAGACGCAAATATTCCTATAGATGTAAAGGCCGAACCTAAAAGAAATAGCCCTAAGTATGAGCCAATTACCGCTCCAGAATCGACATTCCCCTCTGGAAAACCCAATTTAGAAATGGAGTACCAATAAACCAGTGTTGGCATAAGCGCAAATAACACTAAAACCAAACTTGCTAAATACTTAGCTGCGATGATTTGCCAAAGCGTTATGGGCTTGGTTACCAATAATTCGTAGGTACCCTCTCTCCTTTCTTCAGCAAATGAACGCATGGTAATGGCCGGAATCAGAAACATAAAAAGATAAGGCACTAAGCTAAAAAAACCACTCAATTCTGCGTAGCCATACTCAAGCAGTGAGGTATCTGGAAAAAACCAAAGCAATAGGCTCGAAACCAATAAAAATATCCCAATGGTGATGTAAGCAACCATCGAACTTAAGAAACTAAATAATTCGCGTTTAAAAACTGCGTACATATGCTATTAAAACTCCGAAGTTAAATAAATATTCCATCAAACATCGTCAAAATCTAAGTTCGGTTTCTATTCATTTATAAACCGAAAAGATAGGCAAATCGAATACCTACAAAACCTTTACTGCTTGTGCGGTTTAAAATAATTTGGTTATCATTCTTCCCCATCCAAGATTCATACCTAATTCCCAAATCCAATTTATTTTTTCCTCCTATACGAAATATATTTCCAATTCCAGGCGACCAAATAAAAAGCGCCTTTTGCCCCTCGTTTAAGGGTAAGCCTGCCCCAATTTGTCCTTCTGCATAAAAACCTTCCCCTAATTGATATTTCAAACCTGCCTTCGCTGGTAAATAAGTAAGGTCTTTAATATTTATAATTTGATTACGCTTGCCAAAGAAATTCATAATGCCACCATTTAAGGTTATGGCAAAGCTTTGCGAAATGGGTAAATTGGCTTTTAATGAGGCGCCTAAGCCGATACCACTTAACGAAGTAAAATTTCCAGAAGGCAAACCTATTTCAGCCCCGACACCAATCGAGCTATTATTTTGAGCTTGGACTTTTATGGAAACTGAAAAAATAAACAGCACTAAAACAAACTTGATCTGATTCATATTTCTAAGCGGTGAGTTTTCTGAAAATATCTTCTAACGAACTGTTTTGGTGTGTATTTTTTATTCCTTCCAAAGTATCATTCGCCACAATTTTTCCTTTGCTAATAATGATGATGTCATCGCAAATGGCTTCAACCTCTTGCATAATGTGCGTCGAAATTACCACTGTTTTATTTTTTCCAAGTTCTTTAATCAACGCTCGAATATCAACCAATTGATTGGGATCTAAGCCCGATGTAGGCTCATCCAAAATTAAAACATCAGGATTGTGAATAATAGCCTGTGCCAAACCTACCCGTTGGCGATAGCCTTTAGAAAGCATTCCGATTTTTTTATGCTGCTCTGGCGTTAGGCCCACCTGTTTAATTACCTCTTCTACTCTGGCCGATAGATTGGATAATTGATACGCATCACCAACAAAATTCAAAAACTCCTTCACATACATATCTAAATAAAGCGGTGTATTTTCTGGTAGGTAGCCAATATGCTTTTTAGCCTCAATAGCCTGGGTTGAGATAATTCTTCCACAAATCTCCGCTTCGCCCAAAGTAGGATCTAGGTAGCCTGTTAACATGCGCATTGTGGTGGATTTCCCCGCACCATTCGGACCTAAAAAACCTAATATACGACCAGGTTTGGCTTCAAAACTGATTGCATCTACCGCCTTTTGTTTGTCGTAATGTTTAGAAAGATTTTTAACTGAAATACTCATGTTTTGGATTTATTGATGAACTGGCTGGAGCAAAACTATTTAATTAACGAATTCAGAACTCAGCTTCTTATTATATCGAAATTTATTCAATTGCTCGGAAGCTTGTGGTAAATTATCGCTCGATAAAATATCTGCCCCGTTATTGACCAAATGATAATAAACCAACTTGGCTGGCTTCGTTAAAGCACTTTTATCGATGTTGCCCATTGTACCTAAAATGGTTGTAATCCCTTTATTATGAAGATATTGATAAAATTCCTTCTCCGATGCACTAACGCCTACAAAAGCCACAATTCTATTGTTCGGAATGCCAAGGGCATTTAATCTTTTCAAATCTGATTTTTGTTGAACGGAGGCCGAAATCATCAACTCGGGCGCCAATTGGTGGACTTCTCTAGCTTGATTTGCATTATAAGTGATGATGATGGAATTACTTTCTACTTTGTATTGCCTAACTTTTTGAATCACTTTGGCATAAGAAACCCCTCTTTTAAGATCGATAGTCAGAAGGACTTTGCCCTTACTCCAGCTTAAAACGCTGTCTAACGTAGGGATTTTATAATCCGTTACCTTACCATCATTATCTTTTAAATTAAAAGTCGTTAATTCTTCATAAGTGTAATTGCCTATCGCACCCTTACCTGTAGAAGTTCTATCGAGTTTATCATCATGCATAATAACCAGTACAGAATCTTTGCTATAAGCAATATCAAATTCGATAATTAGGGGATTATAGGTGGTGGCATTATTAAAAGTTTCAATACAATTTTCGGGAAAACCTGGCATTGGGCCACCACGATGGGCACTAATTAATGGAAAACGATTTTCGGCAGACCATTTTAAGAATTGGTATAAATCGGCAGTTTTGTTAAACTTAATATAGTGATGAACTTTTTCTTCGGGCTTGCATGATGCAAAAATGGCCAACAAACCCAGAAAAAGAAATTGATAAAATTTCATGATTCAAAAATAGAAAAAAATAGAACACATCAGCTTCAAAATGCAATTCGAAGCCATAGGCACTAAACCTTCATCGACGCCATTTTAAACAATTATCGCATATGATACTTTAAATTCCACATTCCTGAACATCACAGCCTAAACCTTTTACCTTATTTATTATCTTTGCCAGCATTATGGCTCAAAAGAATAACGACGAACAATTTAAAAATGTAATCTCACACGCTAAAGAATATGGTTTTGTATTCCAAAGCAGCGAAATATATGATGGCTTAAGTGCCGTTTACGATTATGGCCAACTGGGTGCCGAATTGAAGAATAACATTAAAACCTACTGGTGGAAAGCCATGGTGCAGATGCATGAAAATATTGTGGGCATTGATTCTGCAATTTTTATGCACCCGAAAGTTTGGAAAGCCAGCGGACACGTGGATGGTTTTAATGACCCGATGATTGACAATAAGGATTCGAAGAAACGTTATCGCGCTGATCAATTACTGGAAAATAAAATTGATGAATTATATTCTGAGTTGGCAAACTTTAGTGCAGAGAATAAAGCCAAATTTGAAGAATTTCAACAAGAAATATTGGGGCTTAGTGATGAAGGGCAAGCAAGCTGGATTCCAAGTTTTAAAGATGAAACGGGAATTTTGGATAGCGAAAAATATCCATTTGTTGATGAAGCAAGTTGGAGATTTGTTAAAAAAGGCTTAACCCTTGAGGTGGAAATGAACCTTGCACTCAAATCAGAAAACTTAGCACAGTTAAAAGATTTAATTGTTGACTATAAAGTTATTTGCCCGATTTCTAAAACCTCAAACTGGACGGACGTACGTCAGTTTAACTTGATGTTTAGTACGCAATTCGGTGCAATGGCAGAGGGTAGCGATGAAGTTTATCTGCGCCCTGAAACGGCACAAGGTATTTTCGTAAACTTTTTGAACGTACAAAAATCGGGAAGAATGAAAATTCCTTTCGGTATTGCGCAAATTGGTAAAGCCTTTAGAAATGAGGTAATTGCCCGCCAATTCATTATGCGGATGCGCGAGTTCGAACAAATGGAAATGCAATTTTTTGTTCGCCCAGGTGAAGACAAGAAATGGTTTGAATATTGGAAAGAAGCACGTTTAAAATGGCATAAGGCTTTGGGCACTTCGCCAGAAAAATACCGCTATCATGACCATGTGAAATTGGCGCACTATGCCAATGCAGCAACCGATATTGAATTTGAATTCCCTTTCGGCTTCAAAGAGGTAGAAGGCATTCACAGCAGAACAGATTTCGATTTAACGCAACATCAAGAATTTTCTGGCAAGAAAATGCAATATTTTGATAACGATTTAAACGAAGAAGGTAAACCTTACGGAAACTATGTGCCTTACGTTATTGAAACATCAATTGGTTTAGACCGTATGTTTTTGTTAACGATGATTAACGCCTTTGAAGAGCAAGATTTAAGTACCGAAGATAAACAAGACAGTCGTACTTTGCTACGTTTGCACCCTGCTTTGGCTCCATACAAAGTGGCTATTTTCCCATTGACCAAAAAAGATGGTTTACCAGAAAAAGCACGCGAAATTATGGACACCCTAAAATTCGATTTCAACTGTATTTACGAAGAAAAAGATGCAATTGGAAAACGTTATCGCCGTCAAGATGCGGTAGGTACGCCTTTCTGTATCACCATCGACCACCAAAGTTTAGAAGACAACACGGTTACCATTCGCCACCGCGACAGCATGGAACAAGAACGTGTAGCCATTGCTGATTTAGCCGATATTGTGGGTAAGGCTGTAAGCTGGAAAACACTTTTGGCTTAAAGCTTGGTAATCCATCTGGTTTTTGTAAAATTAAGCCACGAGTAAGATACTCGTGGTTTTTTTTATGGAATAGACTGTTACATTTCATCTAAATTAATATGAAGAACTTAGCAAAACTAACTATCCTTTTCCTTTCCCTTAATTTAATAACCGCAAATGCTCAAGTTCTCGAAAAAACGGTGCACCGACTTGAATTTCAAGACAGCTATGCTAAACCATACGAGTATTTGAAAAATAAATACGATTTTACCATTGCCTTTTATGTTGAGGGAGGATGGAATATTGGAAATGTTACAACCATTGAAGTGCTGGCTTTAAAAAATAAAACTTGGAAAAAAATAATACTGCAAGTTCCAGATGATCGTAGTAATCCATCTACCAAGCCAAAAATCAAAATTGCATCTTTCGAAAGCAAAAAGGCGCTAAAGTTGATGGATGATTTAACCGCCATCGATTTTTGGTCAATTCAAAACGATTCATTAAACATAAGAGAAATCAAACCAAAAATTCAATCGGAGGATTTTTTAAATAAGGATTCAGTTGTAATCGTTGCCCATCGAATTCGCAGGTTTCAAGTTGTAGATGCAAGCACCTATTATTTTGCAATAACCCGGAATGATGGACTAAAGATCTATACATGCCAAGCGCCAGACCTGTACTTAAAAACGTTCCCTGAAATTAAAACCACTGCTACATTTATCAAAGCAAAGGAACTTTTTGAGCGTGCTGTTGAGTAAGTTTTAGTCAATAACGATAAAAAATGAAATAATTTAATAGTCAAAATAACTCAATTGGATTAAGCAAATTTGAGAATAGATGCTTTGAGTTTTATATTTGTTCAAACCTCAAAATCATCAAGATGAACATTCCTCAGAAATTCTTTGCCCGCAGGCACGAAATAGCAGCAGATTATTTAAAAGAGCTGGATAAGCATTTAGATGATGTAATTTCTGGTCGTGCCACGGAAATGTTCGAGGTTAGAGATTTTGCAGATTTAATTCATGTTCACCCAACCCATTTAAGCAATACCATTAAGGCGGCAACTGGCCATTCGCCATGTTTCTTTTTTGAAGAACGGTTGATGGAAATTTCAAAATCGATGTTGAAAAAAGGGAATATGCCCATCTCCGAAATTGCACGAACATTAACTTACGATCCATCTAATTTCACCAAATTCTTTAAACACTTTGCGGGTCAAACCCCTAAGCAATACCGAGAGGCTTATTTTGAGGCCTTGGCACAACAAACGGAACCAATCACCACATAAAACTTAACTACTCACCATTTTTACTTAAGCCATCACCATTTTTCAACCCATTTTCGCAGTACTTTTGTTTAATCAATTAAAAGAAAATGGAAACACAAAATAAAATTGCCCTAATTACTGGCGGAAGCCGAGGACTAGGAAAAAATGCGGCACTAAAAATTGCCTCAAAAGGGATTGATGTCATCATTACTTATCAATCGAAAAAAGAAGATGCAGCGCAAACGGTTCAGGAAATTACAAAAATGGGTGTAAAAGCTGCTGCACTTCAACTCAATGTTGCCGACACCAAAAGTTTCGACCATTTTTTTAGCGAAGTTAAAGCAACTTTGGAGTCAGTTTTTAATGCAGAGAAATTTGATTTTTTAATCAATAACGCTGGAATTGGGGTTCACGCTTCATTTGCAGAAACAACTGAAGAACAATTCGACACTTTAGTAAATACCCATTTAAAAGGAGCTTTTTTCCTGACTCAAAAAGCATTGGCCTTGCTTAACGATGGCGGTGGCATTATTAACGTTTCTTCTGGACTCGCTCGCTTTGCTTTGCCAGGTTACGCAGCTTATGCATCCATGAAAGGCGCTATGGAAACTTTAACCAAATATCAGGCTAAAGAATTGGGATCAAGAGGAATCAAATCGAACATTGTTGCCCCGGGCGCCATTGAAACCGATTTCGGTGGTGGAGCCGTTAGAGATAATGCTCAGCTAAATGCCGTGATTGCTTCTCAAACTGCATTAGGACGCGTGGGTTTGCCAGATGACATTGGTGGCGTTGTTGCCTTTTTATGTACGGAAGATGCAAGATGGATTAATGCTCAGCGCATTGAAGCATCTGGCGGAATGTTCATCTAAAATTTCAATTCATATTGAGCTTGTCGGGATGCAATTGAGTTCTCGACAAGCTCAAATATTCATGTCAATTTACATACCACTTGTGTTGATCAACTCTCGAAATTTCTGCTTGGCCAATTTGGTTTAAATATCGCTTTGCGCTTACTAAGGTTTTGCTTTCACGTTCATCAAAATTAATTGCATCTGGTTTTAAGCTATTAATTCTCACCATCCCTGCTGCCTGTATAAATGTGCCATCGCCCATATAAATGGCGGTATGTGTTACCCTTCCACCCTTTACACCACGGAGTTTAGCTGCTGCAAAAAATAATAAATCGCCCGGCTTCAAGTTTTTTAAACATTTCGAGATGCTGATGGAATCATTTTCCAACACCTCTACATCTTCCCCAACTAAAGCTTGTTGAGAAGCGTCTCTCGGGATTACAATTCCATTTAAAAAATAACTGGTTTTGGTAAAGCCACTGCAATCTACCCCTTTAACAGATGTTCCACCCCATAAATAGGGTACTCCAATTAAGGTTTTTGCCGTTTTCAAAACCAATTCAGCATCTGGATTCGGAGTTTTCAGCCAATCTGCAAATCGTTTAGCTTCGTTTTTTTTAACAAATCCTACGCGTTTATCTGGAAAAACAACTTTATAAAAACGCCGATCAGCACCAATTACCTCCAAAATATTTCCTTTCACCAAATCAGAAACCCGCTCCGAATTTACGTGAGTTGTGCTAAGCGCATGGCCAAAATCTTCGGTAAAAATAATTCTATTTGCCTCTTTCCAATCTTCCCAAGCTTTTCTACTCATTAGGCTTACAGCGGTTGCATCCGTCCAAGATAGATAGTTGTCAGGCGTCCGAACCAAATAAAAGCCACCCTGTTTCTTTAACACCTGCACGGGCGTACCCAAAAGCATTTGCGTCATCATTTCTGCCGAATTTTGAGGCATAGACCTGTTGTTGCAAACCGATAAATTAGCCAAACCATACTCCATTCCATTCAAGGATTTATCTGGTAAAGAAGCACTTACCTTTAGTCCCCTCACATTTTTCGCTTTTTCATTCCACTGGCTCAAAACCAATTCGGATGTGCTTTCGGCTAAAACAGTATCGCCTTTAAATTGAATATTAAAATATATAGCCCGTTTATCTGGCGCATATATGGTTTGTATCTGTTTTGAGATTTGCTTAAATGCGGTGGTGTCAATCTGCGCCTGTAGAGCAAAAGAAATTAGTAAAATATTAAATAAAACGCCTAGCTTTTTCATTACTTAAAATTAGGCTGAAATTAGCACATATACCCTTTAATCGGGTTTTAATGATGTAACTAATTGCTTACTATACATTTTCACAATAAAGGTGAGTGGTGAAAGACCAAAGCAGAAGCACCAAAACTTCTGTTTCTTTTGTTTCTTTATGGTTCCTTTCGAATCTTTAGTCTTTCACCTTTCTCCTTTGGTCTTTACCCCATTTAGTCTTGTTCCTTAAGATTTTTGAAATATTTCGTTAAAGGATAAGTTTAAACTAGCCTACTAAAAATAAATACTTTCAATTGGCGTTATCCAAGAAACACACGTATGTATCGCTTTATTTTAACAGGCATCTTTATTTTATTTTTTGCCTCAATTTCTAAATCGCAGCAATGGACGGATGCCGAAATTAGAAAGGCAAACACCGCTGGCGCCGTGAGTTATTTAAGCGAGGAAGAAAAAGGGGTAATTCTTTACATGAATTTAATCCGTTTAGACGGGCAAAAATTTTATTACACCTTTTTAGAAGATTACATCAACCAATACAACGCCAACGTAAAGCAATACCGAAATTACGACGAACTCAAAATTACCCGCACAAATTCATATTACACCTCACTACTTAAACACTTACAGGGCGTTAAAAATTTACCCTTATTTTTTCCTGACGACAAACTAACTGCCTTAAGTAAAGGCCACGCTGTTGATTTGAATAGAAATAATTTAGCAAGTCATGAAAGTAGCAACGGAGATCAATTTTCCAAAAGATTATCTAAATACTTCCCCAACAAATCGATGAGCGAAAATATTGATTTTGGTTACTCCAAAAGCCTTGATATTGTTTGCCACTTGTTGTTAGATTGCGGCGTACCATCACTTGGCCATCGGTTTAACATTATCGATCAAAAAAATAAACTCAACACGGTGGGCGTCAGCATTCAACCCCACCCCTCTTATAATTACTGCACAGTAATCGATTTCGTTTCGCAACCCATATTTCATACAAATAATCGGTAACAAAAAGCAAGTTTGGCGTTGAGCCAAAAAATCAAGTCTCAATTTTATTCTAAAAACCTACCTTTGTGCCAAACAACATCATTTAACATATGCGCCAAGCGATTTTAGCATTTATAGATTTCTTTTATCCACCTTTCAAAAAGTTTATTTCGCAACACAATTTCAGATACTTAGCCACGGGGGGAAGCGCTGCCGCCTTGGGCATTATTGTTTATACTTTGGCTTATAAATACATCTTTCTACAAAGCGAAACCGAAATTTTGGGCATGACGATTAAAAGAAATACGGCTGCTTTAATTGCTGACTTTGCAATTGCCATTCCATACAGTTTTTTGCTCAACAGATATGTAATTTTTACGCATAGTCAGGTAAAAGGTAGGGTTCAGCTTCTTCGTTTTTTAAATTTAAACTTTATCAATATATTACTAACAACCATTTTACTTAAGTTCTTCTCCGAAATTCTAAATATTTATCCTACTGTATCACGCGTAATTGTAACCGTTTTAATTGCAGGTTTCAGTTATTTATACCAACATTATTTCACCTTCAGCGTAAAAAAATTGGGTGATAAAAAGAAAGATAAAAAGCATTAATCTTCACCTCCCAAAATCTCAGCCCGTCAGCCACACATTCATAATTCGCTAATTCCCTCATTCACTAATTCTGCCATTCACTAATTCTCTAATTCTCCCATTCACTAATTCGCTCATTCTCTAATTATCTCATTCTCTAATTTTTCCAGGAAATGACCGTTCAGTAGTTCTGCCATACCTGCTGTCCCGCTGTGCGCTAAAGCCTCGCTGAAAAAGCTCGGGCTATCGCTCCCATCGGGTTTATGTACACAGGTAGCTGCATGAAACGCTTACGTGATATTTAATTTATTTACAAACCTCATTTCATTAGCCGTGGGTCAATCATTCACTAATTCCCTCATTCCCTCATTCCCTCATTCTCTCATTCCCTCATTCACTAATTCCCTCACTCTCTCATTCGCTAATTATCTCATTCTCTAATTTGCTAATTAGCTAATTCCCTAATTTATCCACGTGGTTTCTTGCTTAGGTAAAAGCAACCAACTAACTTAGCCCTTAACTAACTTTCTATAATACCTATGAGCGATTTTAACCATTTTAATAATGCGCAGGTAGCAAAATTGCCCAAACATTTGAAGCAATTTATTGTAGCTCAGAATTACGAAAAATATACACCTATTGATCAGGCCGTATGGCGATACGTGATGCGCCAAAACTATAGTTACCTTAAAAACGTAGCCTACTATCCCTATATAAAAGGCTTGCAGAGAGCAGGATTGAGCATTGAGTACATTCCAGATTTGCAAACCATGAACGATAATTTAGGCAAAATTGGTTGGGGTGCAGTAACGGTTGATGGATTTATTCCGCCCGCAGCTTTTATGGAATACCAAGCCTATCGGGTTTTGGTTATTGCTGCCGATATTAGGCAAATTAACCATATAGAATATACCCCTGCCCCAGATATTATCCACGAAAGTGCAGGGCATGCACCAATCATTGCTGATACTGATTACAATAATTACCTCAGCTATTTTGGTTCTATTGGGGCCAAAGCTATGTTTTCGGCCAAAGATTTTGAATTATACGAAGCCATAAGAAAACTTTCCATACTAAAAGAAGCAGCTGATGCCGATGTTAGAGAAATTGCAAAAGCCGAAAAGGAATTAAGATATATTAATGCCAATATGGGCGAACCATCAGAAATGGCACTATTGGGTCGGTTACATTGGTGGACGGTTGAGTATGGCCTAATTGGAAGCTTAGAAGAACCAAAAATTTATGGCGCAGGCTTGCTGTCATCCATTGGAGAAAGTGCTACCTGCATGCAAAGCACGGTTAAAAAACTGTGGTACAACATAGATACGGTAAACTACTCTTACGACATTACAAAGCCACAGCCGCAGCTTTTTGTCACCGAAACTTTTCAAAATCTGATTGATGTGCTGGAAGCATTTGCCGATACAATGGCCTTCAGAAAAGGGGGAACGGAAAGTGTTATGAAAGCTATTGCCTGTAAAAATGTGGCAACGGCCGTTTATAGCTCCGGCTTACAGGTTAGTGGCGTTTTTACCGACATTGGTATTGATGCGCAAGATGAGGTTACATTTATTAAAACCACTGGTCCTTCTGCCCTAGCCTTCGGCGGAAAAGAACTTCTGGGACATGGAAAAAATTATCATGCTGATGGGTTTTCATCGCCTGTGGGCAAATTAAAAAATGCCACAAAAGCCTTGGAGGATTTTACCAATGAGGATTTAAAATCTGCTGGATGTGAGGTGGGTAAGCGAACAGAATTACTCTTTGAAAGTGGAATTAAAGTTGTTGGAACAATAATGAGTGTTTTAAACAATAGCAGTAAACTGATTATGATTTCTTTCTCTGACTGTAGCGTAACAGAGGCCAACGGCAATATTTTATTCAAGCCCGAATGGGGAACTTATGATATGGCTGTTGGCGAAAAGATTGTTTCTGTTTTTAATGGTGCTGCCGATAAAGATGCCTATGAGGAGATTACCTTAATCAGCAACGAGAAAACACATCACATTGCTTATGACGAAAAAACCTTAAGACTTCACAACCTATATAAATTAGTTAGATCCATTCGCGAAAAGGGAGAAGGAATGGATAAACTCCCAGAAATTTTTGCAGCACTTAAAACCAGCTATCGGAACGACTGGCTTTGCGCTTTGGAAATTTTAGAACTTGTATTTCATAAAAAGCAGTACCATCAGCTGGAGAAAGAAATTTTAATTTACCTTGAAATCAAAGCAGGGAAAGAACCAGATCATACCAAGTTGATTAACGATGGCTTGTATGTAATTAAAAATCCGGTTAGCCAGCTAATTACGGAAGATTAAAGTAATTACTAACTTTGGCTTATAATTAAGGTCAACTCAAAAGCCAATACATAATTTTTTTAAAGAAGCTAATCTGAAATTTGGGGTATAAATGGATAAACGTACACCATACCTCTTCCATAAAAATAAAATAGATGAATATTGTAATTACCGGTGCAAGCAGTGGAATTGGTTTCGAAACTGCGTTAGAATTTAGTTTACAAAACGCCAATAAAATAGTGGCAATTGCCCGTTCTGCTGATAAACTTCGTAAACTTTTAGAAATTGCTAAAGGAATCAATCCAGATTGTACGCTCCTACCGGTAGAATTCGATATTGTAAATGATGATTACGCTGCCTTAATCCCTTTTTTACAAGAGCGCTTGGGTACAATAGACATCTTAATCAATAATGCAGGCGCATTAATTAATAAGCCTTTTTTAGAAACTACCGAACAGGATTTGGCTGAAATGTTGCAAAGCAATGTGATCGCGCATTTCCGAATGATTAAAAATACATTGCCCTTAATGAAAGCAGGTACACACATTGTTAACATCGGCAGCATGGGTGGTTTTCAAGGTAGTGTTAAATTCCCGGGTTTAGCGGCTTATTCATCAAGTAAGGCTGCTTTGCATACCTTAACCGAATGTTTGGCTTTCGAATTGGCAGATCAAGGCATTAAAGTAAATTGTTTGGCTTTAGGCTCAGCCCAAACTGAAATGTTAGAAACTGCCTTTCCAGGTTATCAAAGTCCGATTATGGCTTTTGAGATGGGCAAATACGTTGCCGATTTTGCAAAAACAGGCAGTAAATTCTTTAACGGCAAAATCTTGCCCGTTGCAGTAACTACGCCATAATTCTTTAAAAATCATAAAACACTGATTGTCTTAGGTGGTTCAAAATTACGACACTCGAAAAGTATTTTGAATTGTTTCGTGAAGACACGAATCAAGGCATCAGCTTTTATGCCCTTATATGTCTTAGGTGGTTCAAAATTACGAGATTGGAAAAGCATTTTCTATTGTTTCGTGAAGACACGAACCAAGGAATAATAGAGTGGGTCAAAATTACGACAATGAAAAAGTATTTTCTATTGTTTCGTGAAGACACGAACCAAGGAATAATAGAGTGGTTCAAAATTACGACAATGAAAAAGTATTTTATATTGTTTTGGGAAACCCCGTACCAAGGCATAATTTGGGGGTAAAAACCAAATTCTGTTCGTTAAAATGACTTTCATAAACCATACAGCTTCACTTCAGACTAAGCTGCGACCCAACATTTAAAACAGTTTAATTTTTTTTTCTATCTTTGGCGCTCCAGTATGAAGAAAGCATTAATCCTATTTTCGTTTTTGATTTTGTTCGCAAGCACCGGAAAAGCACAAACTGTTCTTCCTGCACAATACCAAGAACTGGTAAAAAAACTGACGGCCAACTTGCCTAAATCAGCAAATTTAAATCAAAAAGAGTCATCTACAAATTCTACAAGCCTGATTGATTTTGCTAAAAGCATGTTGGGTATTCCCTATCGCTATGCAACAAGCAATCCAAAAATTGGTTTCGATTGTTCTGGTTTTGTAAGTTACGTATTTAGTAATTTTGGATTTAAAGTTCCGCGTTCTTCGGTAGAGTTTAGCGCTACGGGTAAAGTAACCAGTTTAGAAAACGCAAAGGTTGGTGATGTTTTGATTTTTACGGGAAGCAACCCTCGGGTGAGGCGAATTGGCCATGTGGGCATTGTATATTCTATTGACAGTGAAGGCATTAAGTTTATCCATTCTACCTCAGGCAAGGCGCATGGCGTAACCATAACCGAATTTAATGAGTATTACAAAAGTCGGTTTATGAAAATTGTAACGATACTTTAATCGTTATTTTTTATATTTCCACATTCTGGTTTTACCTTCTGCAAGCCAATCTATCGAGGTTTCCAATCGTTTTAATCTGGTTGCTTCTGTTTTAGCTTCCTCTAGCCAAAAAACATATTCCTTTTTATTAGAAAGGCTAAAATTTTGAAAGGTAGCCATCGCTTCAGGATCTTCCATTAAGGCTTTTAAAAAATATTCTGGAACAACAAATTCTTTCGCTTCCTTAATTTTATTTTTAGGGGGTAGCTTAATTCCCTTTTCATTTAATTCAATAGCTTGCTGAATGTAGGCGATTAATATTTCATCTTCAGGAAGATCTTTGAAAGATTTGATCTTCCCTAACCAACCCATTCCATCCCGGCGTTCCTTAAAAATTTTAAATTCGTCTTCCATCAGCGAAGCTTTCCAAAAACCAAAAGCACAATGATTTTTGAATGCCGCCATGTGGCAAACCGTTCCTTCAAAATCGAAAAAGGGCATACTCCATTTAATTTTCTCTTCAATTCTGGCATCAGCCAAATGAACTAAACGCCGCAAATGTTCTAAAATTGGGATTGCAAATTCCGCTGAATTGGCAATGTATTGATCTACTCCAACATTGGTGTGCATAAAACAGATTTAAATACAACTAATTTAAAGCAAAACAATCTTTAAAGCAAGTTCAATATTTCCTTCTTTAAGCAGTTGTTTGGCCAATTCGTGTAGTTCTCTTTCTCTATTTGTGGCATCGCCAATGGTTGCATCTAAAATTTCTTTAACTTCTGGGAGGCGGCTAACCAAGTCGATATCTTCTTCATTGGGTAAAAACTCAACATTGCCCAGCATACCTAAATCGTTGCCAGTTAACACTTTCGAAAGGCGAACGCTTTTTGGTAGTGCATCTACACCGATACCCAATTTGGCCAAAGGCTTGGCCACTTTAAAGAGATTGCTTTCTGTTACCCTACAATACCAATCGCCGCCTAAACGGGCAACCAAATCTAGCTTTTTCTGATCTATTTTGCCATCTTGATCCAGTACATCTTCATTAATGTGAATCAGTTTGATTTCTGCCAAAATGAGGTTTCCTGCACCATGATTTTCTCCCAAAGCAATCACATCATTAACCACACATTCAAACTGAACTGGTGCTTCAGCTACTCTGGGTGGGCCCACCATATCAGATTTTACCATGGTAAACCCTGCCTTTTCAAATTCATTTATGCCTTTCGGATATTCAGTGCTGGCTAAACTCATCTGTTGCACCATATCGTAGTTCACAATATTGATCACACATTCTTTAACCTGCAAAACGTTCTCTAAGGTATGTTTTGTTGTATTATCTCGCACCCGCCTTGCCGGAGAAAAAATGCAAATTGGCGGTTTTGTGCTGAACATATTAAAAAAACTGAAAGGGCTTAAATTGATATTTCCATCAGCATCAATTGTAGAAGCGAAGCAGATTGGTCTTGGTGCAATGGCATATTGCAAATAATCTTGTAGTTGGATGGGAGATAAATCCTCAGTTTTTAGTGTCATCTAGATGGGCGGTTAAAAGTTGAAAGGGTTTAAAAGTTGGAATGTTTAGATGTTTAAAAGCTGGAATGTTTTGGGTGATCAATTCACGTATGTAACGAATTATTGTTTCATGTTACTCATGATCAAACGCCTTTCTTTAGAGCCCTCTTTTTCTTTTCAAATTCTTTTAAGTAATCTATAAAGCGCTTTGTTTTGGAAGAAAATTCAATACATTTCGAATAGAGGAAATTATAATCATCAACAGAAAGTTTTCGAGCTTCATGCAAAATGATTATTTTGTTTCTAAACTCTCCAGATGAGCCCTTTGCATAAGTCAAAAATCTTATAAAATCAGGGTTGTTATTGTATTCAAAACCTTCTGCTACATTATCGGACATTGACATGGCGGCTCTACGGAACTGATCTTTCAAACCAAAATCAGATTTCATTGGCTCTAAATCCGAAATTCTATAAGCCGCTAAACCCAGCTGTTTCGCAAGTTGCCATATCTCTAAATCTTCAAATTTCTCGATTTTTGCCATTGGTTATTGAGCGAGTTCGATTTAACCTTCCAACTTTTAAACTTTACAACCTATTAATCACTTCTTCAAGGCAAGAATAGAAAAATCTGTGTCTGCTTTTCTGATTGTATTGCTTAATGCGCCCAAGCCAGTAATTTCCATCTCTACAACATCGCCAGGCTGTAGCCACTGCACCTTATAATCTGGATTATTTAGTAATCCTGTACCATTTAACTCCAAGAAACAGCCCGTACCAACTGTACCCGAGCCGATTACATCACCAGGCAAGATATCTACACCATAGGCACATCGCTCAATAATTTCGGCAAAAGTCCAATCCATGTCTGCAACATTACCTTTAGAAACTTCTATTCCATTAACCCGACAAGTCATTTTTAAATCGTAGGCGTTCCCTGTATGGCCTTCCTTAGCAGGAACTTTATATTGTTCCAATTCATCTGGTGTAACCAACCATGGCCCAATAACCGTTGAGAAATCTTTACCTTTTGCTGGACCTAAATTCAATAACATTTCTTCCATTTGCAGGGTGCGGGCGCTCATGTCATTCATAATCGTAAAACCAGCAATGTAGGCATCGGCTTCTGAAGCTTTGATGTTGCGCCCTTTCTTCCCGATTACCACCGCTATCTCCAATTCAAAGTCGAGTTTTTCGAAATGATCTGGCATACATTCAATCTCTCCTGGGCCTTGAATGGCGTTGTGGTTGGTAAAATAAAAAATCGGATATTGGTCAAATTCAGGGATCATATCTACCTTCCTGTTTCGACGGGCAGCAGCAACGTGTTGTCTAAATGCATAACCATCTCTACAGCTTGTTGGATGTGGAACAGGTGCTAAAATCTCATAGAAAATCTCTTCTTTAGCCTCTAAAGCTCCGCTTTTTATTTGATCATCGATCCTTGTGGCGCGGTCAATCAAAACTTCTGCATCCTCTAAAAATTCCTTCATGTTATCTGGAATCAATTTATCACAACTATTGAGGTTATAGATATGGCCATTAACAAATACACCTAAGTGCTCTCTATCTTCGGTTTTATAGGATACTAGTTTCATACATAATTTGGTTAAAATACGCGGTAAAGCTAATAATTTACCGTTATGATTTGGGTAGCCAAACGATTTATTTTATCTGTGTATAACGTTGTAAATTAGATTTTATCAAGGGAAAATCCTTCGCCTCTAGCTTCTTATAATACTTTTTGTTGGAAATGAGTTGACCAATAAGAAATCCTCCCGACATACCCACGGGAATGCCTACAACCAATGCAACTACCGATTCTAACGCATTATTACTTGTGGCAGAAAGGGCTACAAAAGCGATACCTCCAACGAGCATCATCGGACCAATTAACCCTTTTCTAGAAATGTAAATTGCGGTAATGTCTTCGGCCTTCAGCTTAAGTGTATCGTGGCTGGTTTTAATGATAGTTAAGCCATCATCTGCAGCAGCATAAAAATTTCCACGACTCACGTTGCCGTTTTTTTCTACAATCTTGATTTTGTATTTCGCCTTATTTTGTGCCAATGAAGTAAAAAAAAGGCCGAGAGTGAGTACGAGCGTTAAAAAGATTTTCATAGATGATCTTAATTATAGTCAAATATAACTAAGATAATTTTAAATTATTATTTAGGCTATCCAAATTATAAACATTCTAATTGGAACTAAATGTTTTACGGTCGGATAAGTTAGATGTTTCCAATTTAGCTACATCTCAATTCGATTGAAATGAATTTATATCGAATGCGTTATATGTGATACCTACAATTTTAGTTCAATTTTAGATTTTTTGTTTTTTTTTGTTTAAATGATGATCAGAATTATTAGTTTTACGCACGATTAGCAATAACTGCTACATCGAGAATTTTTAAAAAATCCCGCTTTAGAGTTTGAATATCATTATGAAATGATTCATATCTAGTAAAACTATTTATTGATATAGAAGCGTTAGCTTTTATTCTTGCTCTTAAAATCCGCAAAATTATACAAGCAACAAGAATAAAGTTTAAATGCCTCATGCTATAGCGTGTGGACTGAACTTTTTTGTTGCATGGGCTTTTTGCGGGGCCTTAAGAGCGAATAAGACTACAGTTCCACGCTTCTTTACTTAAAAAGCCTTTTTTGGAACTGGGAGGGCAACATTTTAATGAAGAATAAATTTTATTTATGGGCAACTCTTCTTGCCATACCCGTAATTATTTTTATCGTTATTTTGATAAAAGATCGTAAAAAATCATCTGCAACATCAAATGATGAGGAAGTGTATCAACCAGTTACCCCAAGAACATTACATGGCGTAGATACGATAAGGGCTGCTGATAGCTTATATATCATAAACTTTACGGTTAAAAAAGTAATTCCAGATACAATTGATTGTGAAAGTCAGAATAAATACGATCGAAATGACTTAACTACTAATTTCAGCCATTAAATAAATAAAGGAATTAGCCTGTTATTGATTTGGCCAATTCCTTTGTGTCAATTAGTTATTCATGAGTTGTTAAAAATATTTGGCTAGTTCATGCAAATAGCAATCTGCCCCTGCCTGCTTTTCAAAAAAAATAAGAGCCTCACGGTGGTTGAAACAGTATGGTCTAGATTTAATTTTGGCTTCCTTTGTATGCAAGTCTTTGTCGTACAATCAGCACCTCAATCTCATCAAATGAAATTGGTTGACTATTCTTGATAATTAATATTTCATCTTCTCGATAAAATACTTAATTTAGTGCCGTTATAACCATGATTCTAAAAGCATTACATATCAATTTAGTAAACGACGCAATTGCCGCTCGTCGCTATAAAATGCTGTCCAAGCTCATCATGGCTCAATATTCTCTATAAACTACTTTTCCTTTTTAATTGAAACGCACTGACGTTTTGATTGTTTATTCTTCAGAATTTTCTAACCGTAATTAAAATATGTTATGCCTATTTACCATAAATTAGGGCAAATACCTGCAAAACGTCATACAGTTTTCCGCAAACCAGATGGTAAACTTTATGCAGAAGAATTGGTATCTACCGAAGGCTTTTCAAGCTTGTATTCATTGGTTTATCATTGCCACCCACCAACAATTGTTAAGCATTTGGGCGAACCCTACAGTGTTGAGCCCAAAATTGCTAGAGAGAAACATTTGAAACACACCAGTTTAATTGGCTTTAAGATTAAACCTGAAGATGATTTCCTAAAAAGCCGAAAACCAGTACTGGTGAATAGCGATTTACATATCGTTTTAGCAGCACCTAAACAATCGATGACCGATTATTTTTATAAAAATAGTCAGGCAGATGAAATGATTTTTATTCATGAAGGATCAGGAAAACTCAAAACGGGTTTCGGGGAGATTAAATTTTCTTATGGCGATTATCTGATTATCCCGAGGGGAACAATTTACCAGATGGAATTTGATACCGAAAACAACAGACTTTTTATTGTTGAAAGCTTTAGTCCGCTGAGGCCACCAAAAAGATATTTGAACCAATTTGGCCAATTAATGGAGCACGCCCCCTATTGTGAACGTGATTTGCGATTACCCGAAAACCTGCAAACACACGATGAATATGGCGATTTCAAAGTCTTAATCAAGAAACAAGGACTAATTTATCCTTATACATACGGCACCCACCCTTTTGATTATGTTGGATGGGATGGTTACCATTATCCCTACGCCTTCTCCATCCATGATTTTGAACCCATAACTGGTCGCTTGCACCAACCCCCTCCCGTACATCAAACCTTTGAAGGTCATAATTTTGTAGTTTGTTCTTTTGTTCCACGTAAGTACGATTATCACCCTGATTCTATTCCTGCGCCATATAACCACAGCAATGTGGATAGCGATGAAGTTTTATATTATGTTGATGGTGATTTTATGAGTCGCAAAAGTGTAGTTAAAGGACAAATTACGCTTCATCCTGGAGGAATCCCACATGGGCCACACCCTGGTACGGTAGAAAAATCAATCGGAAAAGAAAAAACTGATGAATTGGCTGTAATGATTGACCCTTTTAAGCCCTTAATGCTTACACAAGATGCGTTGGATATTGAAGATGAGAACTACCATAAAAGTTGGCAAATTAATATTGAATAACACATTATTATTGAATCTATTAAAATCATCAACTGATGGAATCCCGATCAGTAAACCTAAAATATAGAAAAATGGAAACACTAACATTTGCAGAAAAAATCTCAAAAGCTCAAGATTTTCTGCCAATTAATGGAACAGACTACATAGAATTTTACGTGGGTAATGCGAAACAGGCTGCACATTATTATAAAACGGCTTTTGGTTTTCAAAGTTTGGCTTATGCTGGTCCAGAAACTGGCGTTAGAGATCGTGCGTCGTATGTTTTACAACAGGGGAAAATTCGTTTAATTTTAACAACTGCTTTAAAATCAGACCATCCCATTTCAGAACACGTTAAAAAACATGGTGATGGGGTTAAAGTTTTAGCCCTTTGGGTAGATGATGCTTACAGCGCTTATGAAGAAACAACCAAACGTGGCGCGAAATCTTACATGGAACCCCAAACCTTAACAGATGAACATGGTGAGGTGAAAA
The DNA here is from genome assembly GCF_003173595.1 of Pedobacter yonginensis. Taxonomy (GTDB): domain Bacteria; phylum Bacteroidota; class Bacteroidia; order Sphingobacteriales; family Sphingobacteriaceae; genus Pedobacter; species Pedobacter yonginense. The sequence goes on along the minus strand of NZ_QGNZ01000001.1, from coordinate 66,660 downwards.
TGAGTGGCATTTACACCTACGGCGAAACCATCCATATGTTTATCGAGCGCAAAAATTACACAGGTCCTTTTATGCCTGGTTATAGAGCATTAGTAAGTGATTACAATCCAACAGATGCGGGTTTGTTGTACATCGATCATTGTGTGGGCAATGTAGGTTGGAATCGGATGAATGATGCTGTGAAATGGTATGAAGATGTAATGGGTTTTGTAAATATCCTTTCATTTGATGATAAGCAGATCAACACAGAGTATTCTGCCTTGATGAGCAAAGTAATGAGCAATGGAAATGGCTTTTCTAAATTCCCGATTAACGAACCCGCAGAAGGTAAGAAGAAATCGCAGATCGAAGAATATTTAGAATATTATGAAGGCGAAGGTGTTCAGCACATTGCCGTTGCTACAAAAGATATTGTTAAAACGGTTAAAGAATTGAAATCTCGCGGGGTAGAATTTTTAAGTGCGCCACCTGAAGCCTATTATGACATGGTGCCTCAGCGCGTTGGAAAAATTGATGAAGAAATTTCGTTGCTGGAAAGTTTGGGTATTTTAGTTGATTGTGACGAAGAAGGCTATTTGCTTCAAATATTTACTAAGCCCGTTGAAGATAGACCAACTTTATTTTTTGAAATTATTCAGCGTAAAGGGGCACAAAGTTTTGGGGCAGGAAATTTTAAGGCCCTATTTGAATCTTTAGAGCGTGAACAGGAACTAAGGGGCAACTTATAATTATAGTTTCTTATTCAATCGCGATGCCGCTGTAATGGTTAAATGGTAAAACTTACGTGGATTACAAATCTACAGTTCAATGGTCGAGAAAACATTTCTCGACCAACGTAAGATTGAAGACATTCAATGGATAAAAAATCCCCGCCTTGGTTCGTGTCCCCACGAAACAAGTAATATATCCTGGCATCACATTTTTTAAAAAGGATGGATTACAAATCTATAATTCAACGGTTGCGAAAACATTTCTCGACCAACGTAAGATTGAAGACATTCAATGGATAAAAAATCCCCGCCTTGGTTCGTGTCTCCACGAAACAAGTAATATATCCTGGAATCACATTTTTTAAAAAAGATGGATTAAAAATCCACAGTTCAACGGTCGAGAAAACATTTCTCGACCAGCTTGACATTCAACATAGCGATTGAAGAAATCCGGTGGGTAAAAATCCCCGCCTTGGTTCGTGTCTCCACGAAACAAGTAATATATCTTTCTATCGCTTCTGTTAAAATATGTGGATTAAAAATCCACGGTTCAACGGTCGAGAAAACATTTCTCGACCAACTTGACATTTAGCATAGCGATTGAAGAAATCCGGTGGGTAAAAATCCCCGCCTTGGTTCGTGTCTCCACGAAACAAGTAATATATCCTGGCATCGCATTTTTTAAAAATAGATGGATTACAAATCCACAGTTCAACAGTCAAGAAAACATTTCTCGACCAACTTAATCACTATCAGTGCTTTGCAGCACAATCCTTTGCCATTAATAGTTTTGGCTTATAGCACCTCACCCAAATGTTTGTAGTTTGATTTGATGGTATCAAAAACTTCTGTCATTTTTCCGCCTAACATTAATTTTGTCATAGATTCTGCCATTCCCTTAACTTGAGCCCATTCAATTTTTGGAGGCATTGCTAACGCATTTGGGTTAGTCATAATGTTCAATAGCACTGGTCCATTTTCAGCGAAAGCCTGAGCAATTGCAGTTTCTACATCCTCGGGTTTAGAGACCGTTAAACCCTTAAATCCCATTGCTTGTGCAACCAACGCAAAATCAGGATTTACCATATCGGTTTCGTTATCTGGCAAACCGTCAACTTCCATCTCTAACTTTACCATTCCTAAGGCTCGGTTGTTAAAAAGAATAAGCTTGATGGGCAGATTGTATTGTTTTATGGTGGCTAAATCACCCAATAACATGGATAAACCTCCATCACCACACAGGGCAATCACTTGTCTTTGCGGATGCGCCAAAGATGCGCCTATGGCCATCGGCATTGCATTTGCCATAGAACCATGATTAAATGAGCCCAACATTTTGCGTTCGCCGGTACCGTCTATAAAACGAGCACCCCACACGCAACACATGCCCGTATCAACGGTAAATATTGCATCTTGTTTAGCCAATCTGTTAATGGTTTCGGCTACAAATTCGGGTTGAATGTTATACTCCGTCCCCTGATCCTTTACGTAAACCTGCTGGTTTTCTTTTACTTTTTTATAAAATTCTAACTGCGATTTTAGAAATCGATCATCTGTTTTTTGATCCAACAAAGGCAAAAGCACTTTAATGGAATCGGCAACATCGCCACATAAGCCCATAGCCAATTTTGCTCTGCGACCTAAACGCTCTGGATTTTCATCAATCTGGACAATTTTATTTTTATCGGGCATGAAGTTGACATAGGGAAAGTCGGTACCCAGCAGCACGATCAGATCCGCCTCATGCATAGCGTGATAACCAGAGGGTTGCCCCAAAAGCCCTGTCATGCCCACTTCGAATGGATTATTGTATTGAATGCTCATTTTCCCTCTAAAAGAAAATCCAATTGGTGCATTTAGTTTTGCCGCAAGTTCTACAACTTCATCATGGGCATGAGCGGCGCCAATGCCACAATAAAGCATAATTTTCTTTTCGGTATTCAATAAAGCAGATAGTTCGTTTAATTCTGCGTCTGATGGACGGATGACTGGCTTATTCCTGAAGAGTTGCATTGAAGTTACGCTTTCAACAGCATCTAATTGAGCCACATCGCCTGGTAAACCAAAAACAGCAACTCCCTTTTTATGTACGGCATGTTGAACCGCAGTTTGAAACATTCTTGGAACTTGTTCTGCCGTTGTAGCCACCTGATTGTAGTAACTGCAATCGTCGAAAAGTTTAATGGTATTGGTTTCTTGAAAAAAATCTGTACCAAACTCGCCAGTTGGAATGGTTGAAGCAATGGCTATAACCGGTACATGAGATCGGTGGGCATCGTACAAACCATTAATTAGGTGCACGTGTCCTGGCCCACAACTACCAGCACAACAGGCAATTCCATCCAATTCTGCTTCGGCGGCAGCGGCAAAAGCGCCAGCTTCTTCATTCCGAACATGAATCCATTTTATTTTGCCATTGCGCCTAACCGCATCGTTAAAATAATTCAGGCTATCGCCCGTAACCGCATAGATTCTTTTTACACCAACTTCAATTAGCATTTCTACCAATTGCTCTGCAACATTTTTACTCATCAAAGTATTATTAAATTTCAACTTCCTTTCCAGAAGATATAATATAAATACTAGGAGGGGCAGAATTGTTTCGATGAATATCAAAGTGGGAATAGCAAAATAGAAAATGAGGTTTTCTTCACTAAAACTTCATAAATGAAACGCACCTTTGAGATAACAAAACACCAGAAGCGATTTCCGTTTTGTTAAATTCTAAAAACTCATAATTAGTTTTTTAGTTTTCCGGTTACCCTTATCTGATACCTCATGTATTTCATAGTACATGAGGTTTTTTCGCATTTTTTGGTGTCTTTAGACTGTGAATCAGCTAGAATTTTGACTTTAACTTGAAAAATAGGTCTAGGAGCAATTTATCTCAAATTCTAGTTTGAGAGAATGAATGTGTGTTTAAGGTAAATTATTCGGCACTCTCTTTAAGCATTTGATATAAATCTGTTGCGCCACCATCAAACTTTGTTCCGTTTACGTAAAACGAGGGAGTGCCATTTACACCACTGCGAACGCCGCTTTCAAAATCGTTTTCCACTTTGTCTCTTGCTTCATCAGAATTAACATCAGCGGTAAATTTTTCTAAATCTAAGCCAAGAGTTTCTGCAAGTTCATCAAATAAGTCATTTGCCAAGCGGTACTGATTTTCGTAGAGGGCATCGTGCATTTCCCAAAATTTGCCTTGCATGCCTGCCGCTTCAGCGGCTAAAGCGGCTTTGAATGCAAATTCGTGGGCTTCTTGCAAAGGAAAATGTCTAAACACAAATTGGATTTGATCTCCAAATGCTTCCTCAATTTCTTTAACGATTGGGTAAGCATCCCCACAGTACGGACATTGGTAATCTCCAAATTCTACAATTTCTATTGATGCAGACTTGTTGCCCTGAATGTGATCGATTTCGGAAACTATGGGTTTTAACGTACTCATAACAAACGGTTTATTTATTGTTTAGTTCTTCTAAGGCATCTAAAATACCATCTGCGCCTGGGTTAACGGCTGTTGGCGATAGGTAGCTCCAAGCAATTTTCCCCTCTCTATCAATTACAAAAAGTGCTCTTTTACATTCACCAACTTCATCATCATACACGCCATAGGCTTTTGATACTTCGCCTTTTGGTTCAAAATCTGCCAACAATGGGAAATGAAGTTTCCGATCTTGCGTAAACGCTAAGTGACACCAAACACTATCTACTGAAATTCCAAAAATCTGGGCTTCGTATTTACCAAAATATTTCAGCATTTCATTGTAAAGTGCCATTTGGTCGCTACATACCGGGCTCCAGTCTGCTGGATAAAAAGCTAGAATTATATTCTTCCCTTTAAAATCTGAAAGTTTTATCTTCTGATCCGGTGTTGCGTTCAATTCAAAATCTGGTGCGCTGGCGCCTTTCTCTAGCATAAGTGAAGTTTTAATTTTAATTCTTTTCTAATTAACAGCTTGTTGGGTAAGTTGTTTGTATTGGCAAAGTAAAAGCCTTTTGTTTAACCTAATTTTTGCCTTTTGATTAAATAAGCTTGCAGGATTGGGTAAAAACCTTGGTTGATATCAGCATCAATCAAGTCAATTTTATATTGGGCACACTTTAGTGCAATTTGCTGGCGGTATTGAGAAACCGCATATACATAATTTTCTTTTACCTGATTGGCATGCACTTTTAACGTCTGCCCGGTTTCCATATCAATAAACTGATACGGTCGGTTTTCATAGTTAAAATCTATCTCCTTCGATTGATCCACCACGTTAAAAACTACAACCTCATGCTTATTGAATTTCAGATGTTGCAAAGCATCGAAAAGTTCATCCGTTTTTTCTGAATTGGTTTGGGTGTTAAACAAATCGCTAAAAATAATAACCAACGACCTTTTATGAATTAACTCTGCAACCTGGTGGATGGCCTCACTTAAATTGGTTTTGGCATTTACATTTGGTTTTTGAAGCAATTCATCCAAGCGGGTAAACAGATATTTTTGATGAGCCGTAGTTGACTTGGCTGGCGAATTCAGTAAGATCTCATCAGTAAACAAACTTAATCCGAAGGCATCACGTTGTTTTTTAAGAAGATACATTAAAGATGCCGTGGCCTGTATGGAAAAGGAAAGTTTATTGTTTTTAGGTTCAGGGAAATACATAGATGAGGAAACATCAATTACAAATTGACAGCGCAAATTGGTTTCTTCTTCGAAACGTTTGCTGTAAAGTTTATCGGTTTTGGCAAATAATTTCCAATCGATATTTTTTACATTATCGCCATTGTTGTACTGTCGATGTTCTGCAAATTCGACCGAAAAGCCATGAAATGGGCTTTTATGTAAACCTGTGATAAAGCCTTCTACAACTTGTTTTGCCAGTAATTCTAAGTTACCATAGCTTGTTTCGTTTTCGTAATTCAGCACCTGCATATCGTAAAGCTAATAAAAAGATTTTATTAAATAAGAGCCAAGCAGGAAGCATTTATAACAAACTTAGAGGCAGATTTTAGCCATCCTAGGTGGGTAATTTGTGCTGATAATTTACACACAAATATTTATCAGAGCGCAGTTAATCAGTCATTTATAATTATGCTATCGATCTAAAAAAGAAAAAATAGCAAAAAAAAGAGGCTATATCATAAATCATTTTGCGCTTGTCTTTTATGCTAAAAGTATTCGCGATTGATGATAGAGCCTCTTTAAATGTTATAATTCAATTTACTTTTTAGCAATTTTGAAAAGCTTGCCGTTATCTGTAACGGAATACAATGCGCCATCTTTTTCTACCATATCGCGGAAGCGTTCTCCTTTGCCCTCAAGTAATCGTTCTTCGCCAACAACTTTGTTATTTTTGATGACCAAACGAATGATGTGGGAACCACCTAAGCCACCTACAAATAGATTTCCTTTCCACTCTGGAATACTGTTGCCGTTATAAAACGCAATGCAACCAGGGGAAATACTTGGATTCCAGAAATAAACAGGTTGTTCCATTCCATCTTTTTGCTGTATGCCATCCCCAACTTTTTTGCCGCTATATTCGGTTCCGTAGGTGATAATTGGCCAGCCATAGTTTTTACCCGGCTTAATGAGGTTAACTTCATCGCCACCTTTTGGTCCAAATTCTGCTTCCCATAAGTCACCAGTTATTGGGTTAATTGCCAAACCGTCTGGATTTCTTAAACCCAAGGCATAAATTTCTGGCTTAGCATCTGCATTTTTAGCAAATGGTCCATCGGCAACTGCTTTTCCATCAGTGGTAAGGTGCAATATTTTTCCTAATGAGGAATTTAAATATTGTGCTTGAATGCGTATATCTCCACCGGAACGTTCGCCGGTGCTTACAAACAGATTGCCATTTTTATCGAAAACGATTCTCGAACCGTATTGTAATTTACCTCCATAAGCAGGTGTGGCACGGTAAATTACAGTTTGATTTTCAATTTTGGTTTCATCGGCAGAGAGTTTACCTTTTGCAATGGCCAAAAGCGATCCTTTATCTTGTGGCTCTGAATAGGCCCAATACACCATTCTATTTTTTGCGAAATTTGGATCAATCGTTACATCCAACAATCCTCCTTGACCAGAATCATCAACTTTTGGCAAGCCCGTTACGGTTTTGCTTAGTTTTCCATCAGCAGTTAAAACCACCATTGTGCCGCCCTTTTGGGTTATTAAAAAGCCGCCCGCTGGAAGTACAGAAATGGCCCAAGGGCGATCCAACTTTTCGTTTAAAACTGAAACATCAAGCGGAACACTTGTTTTTACACCGGCGATTCGGGTTTGACCTTCAAATGCTGGTTTGTAATCGGCAGAAGGCTGATTGGTTTCTACAGGATTTTGAGCTGAAACATTCGAGATATTTAGAACGCTTAGCGAAAAGCCTGCTATTAATATACCTAATGTTCTGTGATTAAATAGGTTCATAGACATGATTTATAGTTTTTTAATAAAGAAACAAAAATATATTTGCAATAAAAAACCCGAGTCCTCTTATTGAACTCGGGTTTTAAATATGTTACAAGTAACTTTAGAGGCTTGGGGATGTTGGCTAATAAAACCTAAAAACATGTTGTTAATCGGCTTATGAATTGGCCTAAGCCATTCACCTTTTTATCCTTTGGCTTTTACCTTACTAAGCTAATTGCTTGTTTAATTTTTCAGCTAATACTGACTTTGGAACTGCACCAACTTGTTTATCAACAACTTGACCGTCTTTGAAATATAACAATGCTGGAATGTTACGAATACCAAACTGCATCGAAATTTGAGGGTTGTTATCAACGTTTACTTTTCCAACGATGGCTTTGCCATCATATTCTTTAGCAATTTCTTCTACTACTGGACCAACCATGCGACAAGGGCCACACCATTCTGCCCAAAAATCCACTAATACGGGTTTATCTGATTTTAATACAAGCTCCTCGAAGTTTGCATCTGTGATTTCTAATGCCATAATTATTTTTTTATGTTCAAATATATGTATTCAATTGTAATGCCAACTAAACTGTAATGTCAATTTGACATTATTTTGAGGCAAAGGGCTCGGAGATGGTATTTTAAAGTTTTACCTTATTTCTACATCAGCAATCCTGCCCTTTAGTTGAGCTTGTAGTTTACAACATTCAATCCTAGCAATTGTTCTAAGAACTTATTGTTTGGGTTTATTTTTAAATTTTTTGATGGTAAATCGAGCATAATCTCCTTTTCGCGATCAAAAACGGCGAAATTAAGTTGGCAGTTTTGCTGTTCTGAGTTCGCCTTATTGTCTGCTAAAATGGCTTCAATTTCTCGCATCAGCTCGTCATTTACCCTTTCAATAGGCACCTGTATGGTTAAGCTTTTTGCCAATTTATCTCTTAATTCAGACATTAAATTAATGGCGGTAATTTTGAATTCCCAATCGCCGGCTTTACCAAAGCGCTCTCCCACCCTGCCTCTAATTTGTAAGAAATAGCCTTCGGTTAAAAACGATTTGAACTTGAGGAAATCTTCTCCAAACAGGGCCATTTCTGATGCATCTTCATAATCTTCGAACACAAAAGTTCCGAATGGCTTGCCTGTTTTGGTAATTCTTTGTGATGCTGTAACCACTAAACCACCCACGCAAAGTTCTCGATTTTTGAGTTTTTCAAATTCAGCCAATACTTCTTCGTTGGTATCGCCCATGCGCACTTTGTTAATGATGCTCAACTGCCGTACACCGTGGGTACAAAATCGATCGAGTTCTAATTTATAATTATCTAGTGGATGACCTGATAGAAATATACCAATGGCATCTTTTTCATATTTCAAGCGATCTATAAGTGCCCATTCTGGCGCAATGGGTAATGATGGTTCTAAAATCATATCGGCCTTTGAACCTCCAAACAACGAACCTTGAGAGGTGCTTTCGTTATTTTGAAAATCGTTGGCATATTTAATAATCTTCTCGATGCCATTCATTTTATCGTTAGGCCCGATGTAAAAAAACTGTGCTCTATGACCTCCAAATGCATCAAAGGCACCACTATATACAAAACTTTCGTACGCTTTTTTATTTACAATTCGAGTGTTTGAGCGTTTTGCGAAATCATAAATAGAGGTGTAAGGACCATTTTTCAAGCGTTCTTCGATGATGCTTTCTACGGCCTTCTCGCCTACGCCTTTTACGGCCGACATACCAAAACGAACTTCGCCCTTGGCATTTACCGAGAATTTTAAATCAGATTCGTTAACATCTGGTCCTAAAACCACTACGCCCATTTGCCTACATTCTTCCATGAAAAAGGCGACCTGCTTAATATCGCTCATGTTATTGGAAAGTACGGCTGCCATGTATTCTGCTGGGTAATGTGCTTTTAAGTAGGCAGTTTGGTAGGCAATCCACGCATAACAGGTAGAGTGTGATTTATTAAATGCATAGGATGCAAATGCTTCCCAATCTTTCCAGATTTTTTCGAGGGTTGCAGCATCGTGTCCTTTTTCTGCGGCCTGCTTCACAAATTTAGGCTTCATCTTATCCAGAACATCCTTTTGCTTTTTACCCATCGCCTTACGCAAAACATCGGCCTCGCCTTTTGTAAAACCTGCCAACTTTTGCGATAAAAGCATTACCTGCTCTTGGTAAACGGTAATACCATAGGTTTCTTTTAGGTATTCTTCGCAGGCATCTAAATCGTACTTAATTTCTTCTTCCCCATTTTTACGTTTAACGAAACTTGGGATATATTCCATCGGGCCCGGCCTGTACAGCGCATTCATGGCAATTAAATCGTCGAAAACCGTAGGCTTTAACTCTTTCATGTACTTTTGCATGCCCGGACTTTCATATTGGAAAATCCCGATGGTTTCGCCTCGTTGGAAAAGCTCGTAAGTGGCCACATCATCAATCGGGAAATTATCTGGATCGATTACTACGTTATGCCTTTTCTTAACAAGTTTAACGGTATCTTTAATTAAGGTTAGGGTTTTTAAGCCCAAAAAGTCCATTTTTAATAAGCCTGCGCTTTCTACAACAGAGTTATCAAATTGGGTTACGTATAAATCGGAGTCTTTTGCGGTGGCTACGGGAACAAAGTTGGTAATATCGCTAGGCGTAATGATTACACCGCAGGCATGGATTCCGGTATTCCTTAAAGAACCTTCTAAAACCTGCGCTTGCTGAATGGTTTCGGCACTCAAATCTTTCAGAAGCCCCAAGGCTTTTAACTCTTGTACTCGTTCATATTCATCCGGGCGCAAAGCATCTTTCAAACTCTTTTCATCGAGATTAAAGATTTTGGCCAGTTTCATATTTGGAATAAGTTTGGCAATTTTATCGGCTTCGAAGAGCGGCAAATCTAATACTCGTGCTGTATCACGAATGGATGACTTCGCCGCCATGGTTCCATAGGTGATGATTTGCGCAACCTGACTTGAGCCATATTTATTGATCACGTATTCCATTACCCTACCTCTGCCCTCATCATCAAAATCGATGTCGATATCGGGCATGGATACACGATCGGGATTTAAAAAACGCTCAAAAAGGAGATCGTACTTGATCGGATCGATATTGGTAATCCACAAACAATAGGCCACTACCGAACCTGCTGCTGAACCACGACCTGGCCCTACCGAAACATCTCTGCGGCGGGCTTCGGCTATAAAATCCTGAACGATAAGAAAGTAACCCGGATAACCAGTTTTCTCGATGGTAGCCAATTCGAAATCTAAACGATCGACAATTTCGGGAGTTAAAACTCCATAGCGTTTTTTTGCGCCTTCGTAAGTGAGGTGGCGTAGATATTTATTCTCGCCTCTTTTACCTCCGTCCGCTTCATCTTCAGATACCAAAAATTGTTCTGGAATATCAAATTTAGGCAATAGCACTTCGCGGGCGAGTTTGTAAGTCTCAATTTTATCTACAACCTCTTGAATGTTTAAAATTGCCTCTGGTAAATCAGCAAAAAGTGCCTTCATTTCCTCAGGAGATTTAAAGTAATACTCCTGATTGGGCAAACCGTAACGATAGCCACGTCCTCTACCAATTGGGGTAGCCTGCTTTTCGCCATCTTTTACGCAAAGTAAAATATCGTGGGCGTTTGCATCTTTTTTATTGATGTAATAGGTATTATTTGTTGCAACCAGCTTTACATCATGTTTTTTAGCAAGGGTGATGAGGGATGCGTTAACGCGATCTTCATCTTCTTGATTGTGGCGCATAATCTCGACATAGAAATCGTCGCCGAATTGCTCTTTCCACCAAATTAAAGCTTCTTCTGCTTGGGCTTCGCCCATGTTGAGCAGTTTGTTTGAAACTTCTCCCGACAGGTTTCCAGACAGTACAATAATATCTTCTTTATACTGCTCAATAACTTTCCGATCAATCCTCGGAACGTAGTAAAATCCTTTTGTATAGGCTATTGAAGACATTTTGGCTAGGTTATGGTAGCCATTTTTATTTTTAGCCAACAGCACCATTTGGTAGCCATTATCTTTTGCAGTTCTATTTAAGTGGTCATCGCATACAAAAAATTCTACCCCAACAATTGGCGTCATAATCACCTCGGTTGGTCTTTCTCCAGCTTCTATGGCTGCAGCATTTTTCGCCTCAGCAGTTTTGTTGTAATTTAAAACTTGGCTTACAAAGTGGAAAGCCCCCATCATATTGGCATGATCCGTCATGGCAACTGCTGGCATTTTGTACGCCGCCGCCGCTTTAATTAAATCTGGAATGCTAATGGTACTTTGCAGTACTGAAAATTGGGTGTGGTTGTGCAAGTGTACAAAACTTGCCGCAGCAAGTTCTTGTTTGTTTTCGCTAAGGGTTTGCTTAGAAATACCTCCGCCTTCGGCCTTTTGCAGGCGTTTGCGAATTTCATCTGAAGCAGATTTTAAATTGATGTGCTGAATGCCAAAACTTGGAATCGTGGCCGGATTAATTTCTCTGAAGCGAGGAAAATACTCGGCGTCAACCAGCAGTTCTTCTTTTGTAAAAACTTCTTTTTTAATCAGCTCTAAAAAACAGCGTGTGGTTGCTTCCACATCGGCAGTTGCGTTGTGTGCTTCGTTAAAGGGTACACCAAATAAATAGGCATGCAATTCGGTTAAGGTTGGCAATTTGAATTTCCCTCCCCGACCGCCTGGCAGTTTCAATAGGCTGGCCGTAATTTCTGTACAGGTATCTAAAACGGGCATTTCTGCCATGCGGTTTTCAATACCAAAACGATGAAACTCACAGCCCATAATGTTAACATCAAAGCCTACGTTTTGCCCAACAATAAATTTTGATTTTGAAAGGGCAATATTAAATTTCTCTAAAACTTCGGCAAGTTTAATACCCTGTTCTTCTGCTAGTTCTGTTGAAATACCATGAATTCGTTCTGCATCGTAAGGAATGTTAAAACCCTCTGGCTTAACCAAATAATCTTGATGTTCAACCATCCGTCCCATCTCATCGTGTAGCTGCCATGCAATTTGAATACAGCGCGGCCAATTATCGGTATCGGTAATGGGTGCGTTGTAATTGCGTGGCAAACCTGTGGTTTCTGTATCAAAAATTAAGTACATAGTGTGCGGTAAAGAATTAGCCGTTTCAGATATAAACGGTTCTTCAAAAATAAGGAATTTGACTAGGTGATTTGTCAAATTTTATCAACAAAACGCGATTGTATTTTTGGATGGATGGGGGGTATTAATTGAGAATGGGTTGTATCTGGTTGGCGGGTAGAGGCCGTATCAAAAACCAAAATAATGATAGCAAACAAAATTTTATTTTGAACCACAAAAGAACAAAAGGGCATAAAAGTAGCGATGCAATATCCGCAATCATAATTTGACTTTTAAAAATCATTGTTGATTTCTATTGCAAAATATTATTTGGCTACCTTAAACAAGAATGAATTTTGATACAGGCTGTTTTCCTAAATTAATTCTATTTCGACGAGACACTGAGAGGTTGGAAAAAGTGGTTGGCGTATCACCAACCACTAAGTTTATCAAATTAAAAATGTTCTTGACTAACCAATTGGCTTACATCATAACCTTTTTCTCTACATCTTTCAATAATATCAACCAATAAATCAGCTTCCATTTTTGGTTCTCTTGCCATGATAAAAAGATACTTCTCATCTGGGTGTCCAACAACCACATAACTGTAGTCATCAGCCAATTCGATGATCCAATAACCAATTTTAAAAGGCCATAAAAACTGCGCTTTCATGTCGCCATCTGGCTTTTCTGGATCAAAAAAGAGTTTAGAGGTGATTGATTTTTCTTCAGCCTTGCCTTCCTTATGATAGGTTGTAAACACATCAAAATGATCATCATCTTGCAAGGTGTAGGTTTCGGTGGTTTGTCTCCAATTTTTATCCATTAATGTTGGAATAGAATAAAGAGAATACCATTTTCCTTCAAAGGCTTTAAAATCTATGTTGCTAATTGGCTTATTTTCCATTTGTACTTGTTTATTTGTTAATATCTATTGATTATGTTCCTGACTCACTAGCTTCTCCACATCATAGCCTTTTTGCTTACATCTATCAGCTATCGCCTTCATTAATTTCGAATCCAAGGTGGGCTTTCTGCTCATAATGAACAAATACTTTTGATCGGGATGACCGATAACTACATAACTGTAATCCTCTGGCAACTCGATTACCCGATATCCGATTTTGATTGGCCAAACAAATTGGGCTTTCATTTCGCCGTCTGGCTGATTTTTGTAAAAAAATAATTTCGATTTTATGGATTTCTGCTCATCATCTCCAATTCGATAGTAGGTCGTATAAACATCGAAATACCCATCTTTCAGGGTGTAATTTTCTATCGTTTTACGCCATTTCTTATCCAATGCAGTAGGGATACTGGTTAACGAATACCATTTGCCCTGAAATTTGTTGAAATCGATTTTATCTACAGGCTTATTTTCCATTTGGGCAAATGATACGGAGTTGGTGAAAGAGAATAAAAAAGAACTAGAAATTAAAAGAATGATTAAGGAAGCAAATTTGAGTTTCTTTGATTTCATATTGAAGTTTCGATGTATAACAGTTTGAGAATTATAAAGTTTTGAAAAGCATTTTTTAAGCTTAGATTTATTTTTAACTTCGATTGATAATTAACAACAGCAAACCAAAATTTAAATATATGAAAGTAACGGTTGTAGGTGCAGGCGCAGTTGGCGCAACTTGTGCAGATAATATTGCCCGTAAAGAACTCGCGAACGAACTTGTTCTGTTGGATATTAAAGAAGGCTTTGCAGAAGGCAAGGCCATAGATATGATGCAAACCGCAACCCTTTTAGGTTTCGATACAAAAATTACTGGTGTAACCGGCGATTATAGTAAAACTGCTGGTTCAGACGTTGTTGTGATAACTTCTGGCTTACCCCGTAAACCTGGAATGACACGCGAAGAGCTCATTGGCATTAATGCTGGTATTGTGAAAGGCGTAGCGGAAAATATATTGAAATTTTCTCCAGAAGCCATCATTATTGTGATTAGTAACCCAATGGATACGATGACCTATTTGGCCTTGAAATCTCTCGGATTGCCAAAAAATCGCATTATTGGTATGGGCGGAACTTTAGATAGCGCTCGTTTTAAATTCTACCTATCACAAGCCTTAAACTGTAACCCTAATGATTTACAAGGTTTTGTAATTGGAGGCCATGGCGATACAACCATGATACCTTTAACCCGTTTGGCAACTTACCAAAGTTTACCTGTAAGCCATTTATTGGATCAAGCGCGTTTGGATAAGGTTGCAGCAGATACCATGGTGGGTGGCGCTACCCTAACCGGATTAATTGGAACTTCGGCTTGGTATGCTCCAGGTGCTGCAGGTGCTGCGCTTGTTGAGGCCATTTTGCGCGATGAGAAAAAATTATTTACCTGTTGTGTTTCATTAGAAGGAGAATATGGACAACAAGATATTTGCCTTGGCGTACCTGTAATTATTGGCCGCAACGGATGGGAAAAAATCATTGATTTTAAACTAACAGAAGATGAGCAAGCCGCGTTTAATAAAAGCGCCGATGCTGTTAGAAACATGAATAGTGTGTTGGCAGAAATGAAATTGGTGTAGATGAAATCGTTTTCTATCCCATTAAAAATTATAAACTTACAAGACGATGGTTTCCACCTTTTGGTGGAAATTGTTGTTTTTAAGCAAAAGCATTTTGCCGTTTTAGATACGGGCGCATCAAGAAGTGTATTTGATAAGGCTTTAATCGAAACCCACTTATCAGAAAGTTTGCAAATTTTTGATGAAATTAACGCAGCAACACTTTTTACCACCACCACAACCATTCAGGCAACCCTTCCAGAGCTCAAAATAGGAAAACTGAAAATTAAGGATTATGAAACGGTAGCTTTTGATCTTCAATCGGTTAGCGAAACTTACCAGCAATTCGGCCATCCACCAATTATCAGCATCATTGGCGGAGATATTTTAATGCAATACCAAGCCGTAATTAATTACAATACATTAGAGCTGATCTTAACCAAGTAAGCCACAATTGTGATGCAAATCATTTTCTTTTATTGAATAGTAAAGATATTTACGGTTATCAAACAAAATTTCAATGAAAGCCGATATAGAGAATAGAGCTGACATCATAACTCTTGTAAATGCCTTTTACCAGAAGGTTCAACAAAACCTTACCATTGGTCCAATATTTACCGAGGTGGTTCAAGTGGATTGGTCTCATCACCTACCCAAAATGTACGATTTTTGGGAAAGCATTTTATTTGGAAAAGCCATTTACAAAGGCAACCCTATGCTTACCCACTTTGCTGTAAACCAAAAAGCATCATTAAAACAAGAGGAGTTTAACACTTGGAAATTAATCTTCTTTAACACTGTTGATGAATTGTTTGAGGGAGAAAATGCCCAAATAATCAAACAAAAGGCTCAGTCGATTGCAGATTTAATGCATTTTAAGATTAATAATGCCGAGGCGAAGATTAAAATCGTTTAAAAATATTCTTTTGATTTGATTGGCATTCTTTATAAATTTAGTGAACCAAACAAATTAAATATGAAATTTTTAAAAGTACTCATCGGAATTATCGTTGTACTGGCGGTGATTTTCTTTGGCGGGAGCCTATTCCTTCCTAAAACGTATTCGGTTTCTAGAAGTGCCATTATAAAAGCACCTGCCGATACCCTTTATAAAAACATTGCCAATTTCAACGAATTTTATAAGTGGAATCCTTGGGCGAAAATGGAACCCTCTGCCAAAATAAAAATTTCTGGTGTAGTAGAACAACCCGATCATTTATACGAATGGCAAGGCAAAGAAACTGGCTCTGGTTATATGAAAATCTTAAAAGCAGAACCCAATAAAATGGTAGATATTGAGTTAAAATTCCTTGAACCCATGGAAAGCTTAGCAGATACAAAATTCGACATCGAAAAAATGGGTGATGGAAACAAAGTAACTTGGACCATGAGTGGCGAAAACAACAGTGCATTTAGCAAGTGGTTTGGCTTTTTGGCTATGGATAAAATGATTGGAAAAGATTTCGAAAATGGTCTCCAATATTTGAAAGAAAAATCAGAAAAAGTTAACTAAGATAAGCTTCAAACAACTTGATTTCGTTGAAGTCCGAAGGGAAAAAGACTAAGGCAAAAAAATAAAGCATTAAGATGCTGAAATGAATTCGGCATGACAGATTGCGGAAAAGCTTAATAACAATAGGCCTCTTGAATTTCATTTCAAGAGGCTTTTCTTTTTACCTCAATTTCAAGGCTTTTCAAACAATAGTGCTTACTTTGCGTTAAAAAACTATAATTTCAAACTAAGCTGATTTGAAACCTCTATTTTGCCAATTTTTAGTTGATTGACCAATACATGAATTTATTAATCGTAGAAGACGAACCTAATGTGGTGTCTGTAATTTCAAGAGGTTTAACAGAAGAAGGTTTTACGGTGAGTGTTGCCCCCGACGGCTTAATTGGTGAGCAAATGGCCAAAAACAATCACTTCGACTTAATTATTTTGGATATTATGCTACCGGGAATTAATGGTTTGGAGCTATGTAAAATTATCAAAGCGGAAAAGCCAAATACTCCCATTATTATGCTCACCGCCTTGGGCACTACCGAAAACGTAGTTAATGGGCTTGATAATGGTGCGGATGATTATTTAATAAAACCCTTTAAATTTGCAGAGCTTTTTGCACGGATCAGAACCTTGCTTAGGCGCTATAGTGGCATTGTAAGTCAAGATCAAATCATCAACATTGCCGATTTACAAATCAACATCACCGCGAAAAGTGTAAAGCGGAGTAACACAGAAATTATTCTTACAGCAACTGAATACCGTTTGCTGGAGTACATGGCGAGAAATAAATCCAAAATACTATCCAGAATAGACATTTTAGAAAATGTTTGGGATATAGATTTTAACTTAGGAACGAACGTGGTTGATGTGTATGTTAACTACCTCAGAAAGAAAGTAGATAAGAATTCTGAGCAAAAATTAATTCACACGGCTGTTGGATTGGGCTATGTTTTAAAAGAGAAATAATGCAAATTGCCAAAAAAATCACCTTATTGTTTGCCATTCTATCTGCCATAATCATTTCATTATTAAGTGGTTTTGTATGGTATTTCGCTAACGATTTTGCTTTTGAGGATTTTTACAAGCGATTGGAGGCTCGGGTTAATATTGCTGCACAGATTAAACTTTATCCGGATGGTAATAATGATGTTTATGCCAAAATGCGCAACCAATATTTAGAACGCCTTCCCTCAGAAAAAGAATTTATCATTGAAGCTGGAAAAACCCAAAGCACAGTAAATCAAGGTCTTCCGAATGGCTTTTACAATCGGATTAATGCTGGCTATATGGCAAGGTATCGCGTAGATAATCAGTTCTATGCCGGAAAATACTTCAAAACTTCACAAAAAGCTTATATAGTGATTGTTTCTGCTAAAGATCCATTTGGTTTTAGAGAACTAAAAGATTTACAAAAAATTCTCATTATCGGTTTTTTCCTCTCTGTTATTCTTTCTTTCCTAGTGGGTTGGAGATTCTCCAATTATATGCTGGTGCCATTAAGGAACATCATTAAAAGCGTAAAAAGAATCAAGGCAGAAAATTTGCATTTGCGGTTGGATGTAAAAAATGGAAGCGATGAAATGTCGCAACTTGCACAAACCTTTAACAACATGCTGAATAGATTGGAAACTGCTTTCGAAACGCAAAATAACTTCATCAGCAATGCTTCGCATGAATTGAGAACGCCCCTAACCATCATTAGTGGAGAGGTTGAATTGGCTATAAAAAACAAGGAAGATGCTGAAAAGCAACATCTTGCACTCGTTAAAATCAAAGATGAATCTGAACGATTAGAACACATCCTCACCAGCTTGTTGGGCTTGGCTCAATCGGGTTTTAACGGCAAAAACCAACCTTGGGAGGAAGTTAGAATGGATGAATTGCTTTGGGAAATCAAGCAGTCTGTTAATCAGGTACATCCGGATAGCTCAATCGAAATTGATTTTGCCACCTTGCCAGAAGATGAGGAGCAGCTTAACCTTCGGGTAAACCGGAACTTAATTAAACTCGCCATTTCAAATATTGTAAGCAATGCCTGTAAATATTCAAACAATAATCCTGTTGGCATACAATTAGAAAGTAAAGGGAACATTTTGTCCATCACGGTTACGGATAAGGGTATCGGGATCCCACAAAGCGATATTCAGCATATTTTCGAACCTTTTTACCGGGCTTCAAACACTAATGAGTTTAAAGGATATGGCGTGGGTTTGCCCTTATCACTCAATATTATTCGCTTACATAGAGGCAGCATCGGAATTAAATCGCAGGAGGGTGTGGGTACAGAAATCAAAGTAATCCTACCTGTAAATATTTAGTTTACCGATAAATAAGCTAATATTTTTGAAATTCTAATCTCATTTTAATCTCGTTCTTATTTCGCTGTAATAACATCGGGCTAAACTTGTATAAATCATTTATCTAATTAAATATTTAAACGAGAAGCACCTATGAAAACGATATTAATTCCAACCGACTTTAACCTTGAAAGCACAAAAATTATTGATGCATTGGTTCAAAATCAACCTAACGAAACTTTAACGCTTATTTTCGTTCATGCATTCAAATTATCAGATTCGATAACAGATATGTTGATGCTGAGCAGACGCAGCAGAGACTACGAAAACGTAAGTGACGCCTTTTATCAAAGCTTAAACGAAAAAAAGGCACATTATGCGCAACACCTCAATAAAATTGGGATAGAATACTTTTATGGAAGTACGGTTTCTGCCTTTAAAAACTTTCTAGATACGTTTGAGGTGGACTGTATTGCCTATCCAAAAAACTACAACTTCAGTCCGATTAACAAATTCAGTATCGATCCGAAGTTTTTAACGGAACGTGCCGGTTGTGAGTCGATTCAAATAGATACCAGTAACGTACACACACCTGAAAATTTAATTGAGACCAAAATTCAGGAAAACCAATTCCAAGAAGTAAATAGTTAATTGCACCCGAAAACCTTTTTATATCATGCTGTTACGTAATAATATTCCGCTCACTTATATTTTTGGCAAAATCAAGAAAGAATTGCTCTTTGTTATTGCCTATTCCATTGGTATTGTAGTGTTGTACCAAAATTTTCATGTAACCAGAATATCAATTCCCGTGGCAGTACCGGCTTTATTGGGAACAGTTATATCGCTTTTATTGGCATTTCGATCTAACCAGGCATACGATAGATGGTGGGAGGCAAGAATTATCTGGGGTTCCATAGTTAATGATTCAAGAACCCTCTCCCGCCAGATATTGTACCTGGTAGAAAATACCTATGGATCTGATGAAATTGAGCGCTTCAAAGCCAAGTTTGTAAAGCGTCAAATTGCCTGGTGTTATGCTTTGAGTCAGTCGCTAAGAGGTTTTAGTCCGTACAAAGGATTGGAAAGATACATGAGTGAGGATGATATGATCTTTATTAAAAGACATCGCAATGTTACACTTTCTATTTTGGAGCTACACGCAATGGATTTAAGAAAAGCTTTAAACGAGGGTTGGATCAATCAATATCAACAGATAGAAATTGATAAAACCTTAACGGCTTTGTGTAACCACATGGGTGCATCTCAACGGATAAAAAACACCATTTTTCCGGTTACTTACAGTAAGTATATTAACATGTCTATCCATTTATTTATTGTTTTATTGCCTTTTGGTTTAATAGAGTATTTCGGATATATGGAAGTTCCTTTGGTTGTGGCGCTGGCTACCTTCTTCTTATTGGTAGAGAAAATGGCTGTTCATCTTCAAGATCCATTCGAGAATAAACCAACGGATACACCAACAACAACCATTTGTAGAACGATAGAGTGTGATCTTTGCCAGATGCTGGATGACAACAAGTTATACGAAGATAAACCTCAAACGGAATTGGCCGCAGTTGGGTCTTATTATATTTTATAATTGGCTTTTAAAGTCTAGTTTTTAAGGTTTGACATTCCGACATCTTTTTTTTGGATGGCGTTGTCAAACCTTAATTTTTTATCAGACATTTTTTGCGTTTAACTCATTCGATATTCCTTTTAACATTTAGCAAAACTTAACACGCCGTTATGCCATTTTAAGCCACATTTTAATTACTTTTGCGCTCGATTATGAGTCTTAAAAAGAAATTTGCTAGAGAAAGTTTAACAATAATGAACGAATTGGTGTTGCCTAACGACACCAACACCCTAAACAATTTAATGGGTGGACGTTTATTGCACTGGATGGATATTGCCGCCGCAATTTCTGCTCAAAAACATTGCAATCGTATTGTGGTAACGGCTTCCGTAGATAATGTTTCTTTTAAGCACCCCATCAAACTTGGTGATGTAATTACCATTGAAGCTAAAGTTACACGGGCTTTTAACACTTCTGTAGAAGTTCGCCTTGATGTGTGGGCCGAAAACATTCCGAGTGGTGCCCGTCAAAAAAGTAACGAAGCCTATTATACTTTTGTTGCGGTTGATCAAAGTGCCCGTACCATTCCTGTACCCGAATTAACTCCAGAAACGCCTGAAGAATTAGAACTGTTTCATGGTGCATTAAGACGCAGACAGTTGCGTTTGGTGTTGGGTGGGAAAATGCATCCTGATGATGCAAATGAACTGAAGGCACTTTTCTTTAAAGCGTAATTTTTACATTAATTTTCCTGCACCTTAATGGGATTGTGTTATTTTAGCGATGAACAATACGCTGAAATATGACAACTTATACCATTCTTATCATTTTAAGCGGATTAGTAATTTTTTCTTATCTGTTTGATTTAGTGGCTAGTAAAACCAAAGTACCCTCGGTTTTGCTTTTACTTTTGTTGGGTATCGGTCTTCGTTTATTAATCGATAACTTAAAAATACACACCTTTAATTTTTTAACCATTTTACCCACCCTAGGTACGGTAGGTTTGATTTTAATTGTTTTTGAAGGATCGTTAGAATTAAAGTATGATAAGCAGAAAAACAAGATTATTAAAAGTGCGTTCTTTTCTGCCTTGAGTATTTTATTGGGAACGGTAACCCTAATTACAATCATTATCTATCAAATCAGCCATAAAGATTTGTACACCTGTATTGCCAATGCCATACCCTTCAGTGTAATCAGTTCGGCAATAGCCATCCCTTCGGCTGCCGCCCTAAACAAAAGCAATAAGGAATTTGTAATTTATGAATCTTCATTTTCTGATATTCTGGGCATCATTATTTTCAATTTTGCCATAACGAACCCATCCATTTCACCCTCATCTTTCATCACTTTGGGCTTGAGCACCTTTCTCATCGTTTTGCTTTCGGCCATTGCCTGTATCGTATTGCTGTACATTATGGGCAAGCTGGTGCATCACATCAAATTCTTTTTAATTATTTCCATTTTGATTTTGGTTTATGCCATCGGTCAATCCTATCACCTATCTTCTTTGGTGCTTATTTTAAGTACTGGATTGTTTTTAAATAATGCAGATACCATACAAAATGCTTGGTTTAGAAGTGTTTTTCTGTATAAAAACTTAACAGCAGATTTATCTCAGCTTTATCAGCTCTCTGCGGAAAGCGCCTTTATATTAAGAACCTTTTTCTTTGTCATATTTGGCTTCACCATGAATATTTATGAATTGAATGATAAGCCTGTACTGGCCAACGGTTTCTTTATTTTAGCCTCTATTTACGGCATCAGACTCCTCTGCCTAAAGTTCTTTAAAAAAGACGGACTTTCGCCTATTGTTTACATCGCTCCAAGGGGCTTAATTAGTATTTTGTTGTATTACAATTTACCCGCTTCATTAAAAATTCCAGCAGTAGGGCCTTCCTTTTTGTTTTTAGTGGTATTGGGATCGAGCATTGTGATGACCTTAGGCATCGCTTTTAGCAAAAGAAAAAAAGAAGGTGTAATGGTTTAAACCTTCATTTGAGTATTTAGAGCAAAAAAAATCTATTGACTTAATGGGTACTGATTAGCTACCCATTTCTAAAATTTTATCAAATTCTTCTGCTTTTAAAGGCATTACCGATAAGCGCCCTTGGCGAACCAACGAAATATCGGCCAAGCTTGGCTCTGCTTTAATTTGCTCTAAAGAAACTGGATTTTTTAAAGATTCAACCGGAGCGAGATCAACCACCACCCAATTTGCATCATCCGTTGTAGGATCTTGATAAAATTCGCGAACCACCTTTGCAATCCCAACCACATTTTTGCCTTCGTTACTGTGGTAAAACAATACCAAATCGCCTTCCTTCATGGCTTTAAGATTGTTTCGTGCTTGATAATTTCGAACGCCATCCCAAAAAGTACGACCATCTTCGTTAAATTTTTCCCAACTGTATTTAAAAGGTTCTGATTTGACTAACCAATATTGCGTTTTTTCCATGCTTAGAGAAGTTTAGTAGATTCTGAATCATTATATAACCCCCACTCTAAAGTGATGGGGTGTTAGGGCACTGATCTTTAAATCTGCGCAAAAATAATATATTCAACCAAAGGTTTCATAAATATTTATTGACCACATCAGTAGAAATTCAAGGCTCAATAGAGATTGGCTTTTTTTATTGAAGGTATTGCCGGAAAGCGCGATTATAAGCGATTTATCTTAATCAAAATGGAATGAGTTAACCAACGTTTTCTTTAGTTTGATGATTTTAATCCTCAAAATTTGCTAATCAACTTTCAAAAGGGAAAAAATCAATCCGAAAAATTACTAACATTATTAGTAATTACTAAATATTTTGGTAATTTTGATATTTCTTAATCCATACGCAAATCAAGGGAATTAGTGGAATGATGAACGTAGAAAAACAGGAAATATTAACTCGGCTTAGGTCGCAGATTTCAGCAGCGCAGGGATTTAAACCTGCTCCTATCTCCGCTGGAAAAGGCTTTGGGCTGGATGAAATCGAAGCCTGTTTTCCTAATGGTGTTTTTCCTACGGGCACCATTCACGAGTTTTTAGCAGAACAACCCGAGGATGCCGCAGCCAGTGAAGGTTTCATTGCAGGGCTACTCGCCAAACTCATGGAAAACGGGAGCAGCTGCCTATGGATCAGCAGAAACAGAAAACTTTTTCCACCATCGCTTGAAGCTTTTGGAGTAGATTCCCAACAAATCATTTTCCTCGATCTATACTATACGAAAGATATTTTGTGGGTAATGGAGGAAGCCTTGAAATGCGAGGGCCTTGCCTGCGCAATTGCCGAAATACCAGATATTGATTTTGCACAAAGTAGAAGACTTCAGCTGGCTACGGAGAAAAGTCATGTAACCGGAATATTGCTCCGCAAAGAACCAAAACGCAGTCGTTCGGCAACGGCCTGCACCGCAAGATGGCAAATTAAACCCCAACCAACTGAAATACTGAATGGAATACCTGGTGTAGGCAACCCGCGTTGGGAAGTAAACTTGCTTAAGGTTAAAAATGGGGAAGGCGGCAAATTTTACATCGAATGGGCGGAAGATAAATTTGCTCAATTTGAAAACCCAAACACAAAAGCTCAACAACCCATCCAAATTGTAGAAAGGGGGCTAATTGCATGAGCAGGTATGTAAGTATATATTTCAGCAATCTTCTTGCAGATTATTTGGCCATAAAAAAACCAGAACTAAAAGACAAGGTATATGTATTTACCATGCCCCAAAGCAACCGCATTATGGTTACTGCATCATCCAAAGCGGCAGAAAAGCAGGGCATATTTGCAAATACCGTATTGGCTGATGCTAAGGCACTTGTTCCAGATATATTGGCCTTTGATGACAAAGCAGATTTCAATAAAAAATTACTGGTTAGAATTGCCAAGTGGGCCATACGTTATTCGCCCATAGTTTCTATTGATTTGCCTGATGGGATCATTTTAGACTCAAGTGGCTGTTCTCATCTTTTAGGTGGCGAAGCCAAGTATTTAGAAACGTTATTGGCCAAACTTAAAGAATCGGGCTACCATTGTCGTGGTGCCATTTCAGATACCATTGGAACCTCTTGGGCAGTGGCTAGATTAGGCAAAAAATCTCCCATTATCGAAAAAGGCCAGCAATACAACGCATTGCTCAATTTGCCACCAATGGCTCTACGCCTTGAACAGCACATTATCCAACGGCTGCATAAACTCGGTTTTGATAAAATCGGCAAATTTGTTCAATTGCCAGCCTCCATGCTGCGCAGAAGATTTGGACAGGATTTGCTAATCCGACTTGGTCAGGCGCTCGGAACCGAAGCGGAAAGCTTAACGCCAATTATCGTTAAAGCAGCATATGAAGAAAGGCTGTTTTGTTTGGATCCCATCCGCACCCGACCTGCCATCGAAATTGCGATTGAAAAACTTTTGGAAGCGCTTTGCGCAAGGCTTGCAAAAGAGGGCTTGGGGATTAGATCTGCC
Source organism: Pedobacter yonginensis (assembly GCF_003173595.1). Lineage (GTDB taxonomy): Bacteria > Bacteroidota > Bacteroidia > Sphingobacteriales > Sphingobacteriaceae > Pedobacter > Pedobacter yonginense. The sequence goes on along the minus strand of NZ_QGNZ01000001.1, from coordinate 42,093 downwards.
GAACTTAAGGGCTACCGTTTGGATGGTCGGGTAACGGAAACTAAAATTGGCACCAATCAGCCTACGCACCAAATCGCCCATCTGGCAAAGCTCTTCGGACTCAAAATTGATCAGATAGAACCAGATCTCGGTATCGAAGTTTTTTTAATGACCGCCACCAAAACGGAACCTGTGCATGTAAACCAAGAAAAACTCTGGAACGGAAAACCTGGTCTTGCCGACCAGAGTTTGGCTCAGCTGTTAGACAGGCTTGCGGGAAAAGTAGGCCCTGAGGTCATTAGGCGGTATGTACCACAGGCTCACTATTGGCCAGAACGCTCCCTTCGCCCAGCGGTATCACTTGAGGAGAAAACAGAAATCAAATGGCAAAAATCAAATCCTCGGCCAATGGAAATGCTCCATAAACCTGCAACCATACAAGTAACCGCACCCATACCCGATTACCCACCCATGAACTTTAGGTACAAAGGCGAGCTGCATTTGATAAAAAAAGCTGATGGCCCCGAACGTATAGAGCGCGAATGGTGGATGGAACCGGGAGAGCATCGAGATTATTACGTTTTAGAAGACGACAAAGGTAGGCGATATTGGGTATTTAGATCGGGGCATTACGATCAGGAACATTCTGCGTGGTTTCTGCACGGATTTTTTGCGTAAAAAATATTAGAAAAGATTATGGGCTACTGCGAACTACAAGTCACTTCCAACTTCAGTTTTTTAAGGGGTGCCTCTCATCCAGAGGAGCTTATTGAACAGGCCGCTGCGTTTGGCTACCCAAAAATTGCCATTACCGACGTAAACACCATGGCAGGGATTGTGCGTGCGCATTCAGCTGCAAGAAAACACAATATCGAAATTATACCGGCATGCCGATTGGATTTGCTCGATGCACCTAGCCTACTCGCCTATCCCACCAATCGGGAAGCCTATGGAAGATTATCTGCCATGCTTAGTGAGGGCAATTTTCGTGCAGAGAAAGGCAAATGCTTCCTCTATAAAGCCGATGTTTTTGCCAATCAAAAAGATATTATTTTTATTGCCATCCCACCAGATGCCTTAGGCAAAGGCTTTGATTTTGAAATCAACTTTCCCACAGCGCTAAAAGAATTTAAGGAAAACTTAGGCCATTCATTATACCTAGCCGCAAACCGAAGCTATCAAGGGCAAGACCAAAAGAGATTGTTCAGATTAGATGAATTGAGCAAAAAGCTGAATGTGCCCTTGGTTGCCACAAATGATGTGTATTACCACAATGTGGAAAGAAGAGAATTGCAGGACATTCTAACTTGTGTGAGAGAGAAATGCACCATCCAGACGGCAGGCTTTAGGTTAATGATGAATGCTGAACGACACTTGAAACCGATTGAGGAAATGCATCGCCTCTTCCGCAATTATCCACAAGCAATTAAAAATACCCTCCTTATTGCTGAGAAATGCCAATTTACTTTAGATGCTCTGGAATATGTGTACCCCGAGGAAATTCTTTCGGGCAATCGGGAACCGCAGGAAGAACTGGAATTTCTGACCTGGAAGGGGGCAGAAGAAATGTTTGGACTTCCTCTCCCCGAAAAGGCCATCAACAACATCAACCATGAAATGAAGTTTGTTAAGGAAATGAACTATGCAAGTTACTTCCTAACCGTTTATGATATTGTGAGATTTGCCCGTGAACAGAAAATTCTCTGTCAGGGTCGCGGTTCTGCGGCAAACTCCACCATTTGTTACTGCCTTGGAATTACCTCGGTTGATCCGACAAAGTTTGATTTGCTTTTCGAGCGATTCATATCCTCTGCCCGAAATGAACCTCCTGATATTGATGTTGATTTTGAGCATGAGCGTCGGGAAGAAGTGATTCAGTACATCTACAATAAATATGGAAGAGATCGGGCTGCCATTGTGGCTACAGTAACTCAGCTCCATCAAAAGGGAGCACTTCGAGATGTGGGTAAAGCCATGGGTCTATCAACTGATACCATAGATAGATTGTCGGCTTCCATCTGGCAATTTACCGATGAGTGGTTTGAGCACAATCGGGTAACCGAGCAAGGACTGAACCCACGTGATCCGCTCTTGGTTAAGGTGTTAGACCTAACGCGGCAAATGATGGGTTTCCCCAGGCAACTTGGGCAACATACTGGGGGCTTTGTAATTACCAGGGGGAAGCTTACCGACCTTTGCCCCATTTTCCACGCCAGAATGGAAGATCGCACCAATATTGAATGGAACAAGGATGATATTGATGCGCTCGGTTTTTTAAAAATTGATGTACTTGCCCTCGGCATGCTCACTTGCATTCGTAAAGGATTTGATCTGGCGAAAAAACATTACAACCTTGACCTCACACTCGCTTCGATTAATAAAGAAGATGACCCGAAAGTGTATAAAATGATCAGTGCAGCCGATACCATTGGGGTGTTCCAGATTGAAAGCCGTGCGCAGCAGCAGATGCTTCCAAGATTGCGCCCAAAATGTTTTTATGATTTGGTTATTGAAGTGGCTATTGTGCGCCCAGGGCCAATTCAAGGCGATATGGTACATCCCTATTTAAGGAGAAGAAATGGCGAGGAATTGGTTGAATATCCCTCAAAAGAGCTGGAAGAAATTCTTGGAAAAACCCTTGGCGTACCGCTTTTTCAGGAACAGGCCATGAAGATTGCCATTGTTGCGGCAGGATTTACCCCAGCTGAAGCCGATGAACTCCGTAGAAGCATGGCGACTTTTAAGATGCACGGGATGGTGACTAAATTTGAAACCAAGCTCGTGGAAGGGATGACCTCCAGAGGATATACTGAAGATTTTGCAAGACGTGTGTTTAAGCAGCTAGAAGGATTTGGTAGTTATGGTTTTCCAGAAAGTCATGCAGCAAGTTTTGCCCTCTTGGTTTATGTGTCGTGTTGGTTAAAGTGTTATTATCCTGATGTTTTCGCCTGCGCCATCCTAAACTCCATGCCCATGGGCTTTTATCAACCTGCCCAACTGGTTATCGATGCCAGAAACCACGGTGTAGAGGTTCGGGAGATTGATGTAAACCTTTCATTTTGGGATAACATTTTGCAGGAAAAATCGGGAAAGTATTGTGCCCTGCGGTTAGGGTTTCGGCAAATTAACGGCATTCGTGAAGACGACATGGAAGCTTTGGTATTGAGCAGAGGAACTGGATACCGCAACTTGCATTCACTTTTAGATGCAGGTGTATCCTTAGCGGCTTTAGAAAAATTGGCTGATGCAGATGCCTTTCGCTCGATGGGATTGGATAGAAGGCAGGCCTTATGGGAAGTTTCCGCGCTCAAAGATAGACCAATAGCACTGTTTGAAGGTCAGCCTTCAGAATCAGATCAAGAGCAACAGATTGAATTGCCCCTCATGTCAAAGGGCGAACATGTGGTTCAAGATTATGCATCCACGGCCTTATCGCTTAAAGCGCATCCAGTAAGTTTGGTGCGTGAAAAACTCCAGCTTTTTAATGTGAAATCCTCACAAGAAATCCGCGATACCGAAAACGGCAAAACTGCAAAAGTTGCGGGGCTCGTTATTGTACGCCAAAGACCAGGAACCGCGGGCGGGGTTTGTTTTATTTCCATTGAAGATGAAACAGGCTTTTCAAATCTTGTGGTGTTTGAAAAGCTCTTTGAAACCTATCGCAAAGAGATTTTGCATTCTAGGTTACTGATGGTTGAGGGTAAAGTGCAGAAAGAAGGCGAGGTGGTGAACGTAATCGTTTCCAAATGCTTTGATTTTACCAAGCTACTTAAAGGAATGAGCACTAAGGCAGATGATGAGGAGTTGCCAATTTTGACCCTCTCCCGCAGCGACGAAAAATCGCCACCCTATCCCCCTGCCGAAAATAAAAGATCACAAGTAAGAACCACCGAACCGAATGAAGCTTTCCATGGTGGCAGAAATTTTAGATAAAATGAAAAGATGGAACAACTGAGTTTTTTTAAGGATGCTGGGCAAAGCGCAGGGCTCCCAACCGAAGTATTGGAATATTTACCAAATGTGTTTGATGAAGAATTAGGATCGCAACTTATGGAGCGTTTCATTGCCGAAACCCCTTGGACCCAGAAGGTGGTGAGCATGTACGACAAGCAAGTCATCACTCCCCGACTCTCTGCATGGTATGCCGATGCAAACACTTACGATTATTCTTCGCTAAGAAAATCTGCTCCAAATATCTGGACACCAGAACTGCTCATCATTAAAAATATTGTTGAACCGATTGCGGGTGTAATGTTCAACAGTGTTCTGCTGAATTATTATCGAGACGGAAGCGATTCTGTAGCTTGGCACAGCGATAACGAAAAGGCGCTCGGCACTCATCCCACCATTGCTTCGGTAACCTTTGGGCAAGTGCGCGCTTTCGACATACGCAACAAATTGAATCACAGCGAAAAATATTCAGTTAAACTAGAACATGGCTCGCTATTATTGATGAAAGGTAACCTGCAATCCAATTGGGATCATCGAATTGCAAAATCTACCAAAGCCATGAAGCCAAGGCTTAATCTTACCTTTAGGGTAGTGGTGTGAAAAAGTGATCAAAAACCAAGTCGAAAAAGGCATTGAAACCTCAAACGCGCAATTAAATTCGACTGCAATAATGTGATTTGAGCTATTCCTTTTGACTTTTTAAATAAAAGAAGCCTGCCAAACCTGAAATTACCGAAGCAATCAAAATGGCAAATTTAGCCTCCAAAATATGTATGGCTTCGCCGAAAGATAGCATAGCGATAAAAATGGACATCGTAAACCCTATCCCTGCCAACATACCCAAGCCCAAAACGTGTTTCCAGCTTACGCCCGAAGGCAACTCGGCCCATTTTAGTTTTACCGCCAACCACGAAAAAAACGTTACACCTGTAGTTTTGCCAACAAATAAACCTACAACAATGCCAAGACCTAAGGGAGATACTATACCCTGAATCATCTCTTTGGTAAAAGTTATGTTTGTGTTGGCCAATGCAAATACAGGCATAATTAAATAGTTTACGGGTACGGTTAGGCTATGTTCCAATTTCTCTAAAGGAGATAAAACGTCGCTTTCATTAGTAGGTATGGTAAATGCCAAAAGTACCCCTGCTACAGTTGCATGAATACCAGAATGATGAATGAGGTACCATAGCAAAGCTCCCGGAATTAAGTAAAAGATCAGATTTTTGACCCCAAAATAGTTCATTAGGCTAAGCAGAACCAAAACACCACCTGCCATTGCTAAATAATTAAAATGAATTTGGTTGGTGTAAAATATGGCGATAACCAAAATGGCGCCCAAATCATCAACAATGGCTAGGGCAGCTAAAAATATTTTTAAACCTGTAGGTACCCGCTTTCCCAACATACCAATAATGGCTAATGCAAAGGCAATGTCTGTTGCCATTGGCACACCCCACCCTGAAGCCGTTTCAGTGCCTTTGTTAAACATGAAATAAATGAATGCCGGAATAACCATCCCACCGAGTGCAGCCACAACGGGTAGCGCGGCAGTTTTAATTGATGATAATTCCCCTTCAACAAGTTCACGCTTAATTTCTAAACCCACCAGTAAAAAGAAAATCGCCATCAGGGCATCATTAATCCATAATAAAACGGTGTAGTTAAGTTCCCCAAAACCTAGTTTGGTACTGAGCAGCGCCTCAAAGTTATCTTTCGAGGTGGTATTGGCAATAATTAAGGATGTAGCTACGCAGATTAAAAGAATGATACCACCTACTTGGCCTGACCTAAAGAATTTTTTAAAAACTTCGAAATTAATGGTTTTTGGCATAGGGCTAAAAATAGGGAAAATCTACGCTTTAGCCTAAAAAAATAGGGCCGAAAGACTAGTTAATGATGTACTTGGAAGAAATGAGCAAAAACAAGATGCGATCTGATTTGGCTTCTTCGTAATTCTCTTTCAGCAATTGGGCTACTTGCTTATCTTTCAGTTTAATGGCAGCCATTTGAAGAATTTGAAAAGACGACATTTCTACGCTGGCGATATTCTGCAAGTAAAAGATAATCGAAAGATCTTGAAGTTCTGGCTCTCCAACCTGTTCGTTTATGGCTTCAAAAGCATCATCGATCATTCCCGACAGCCCATAAATACTGCCTTTTGAAACCTCTGCATCCAATAGTGTATAAATGAGTTGCATCCTAGCGATTTGCTTTTCTACTTCATCAACCGTATCGTGAATGGCTTTCTTAAGTTCAGAGAATTCAGCCTCATTTGCTAGAGCAGGTAATTTTGACACCAGATGAAGTTTTGCTGCATAAATCCGATCAAGATGCTTCAAAAAAAAGATTTTTAATTTTTCCGACCCTAAATTAATTCGATTCCAAGAATTTGGCATCTCAGATTGCTCGTTCATATTTTTGTTTTTTAAGACACAAAATCTTTTATCTGGTTTACCAGCCCAGTAATATCGAATGGTTTTTGGACAAAGCCATCTGCACCACATGCGGTAGCAAGCGATTTTACATTGTATTCGGCGGAAATCAATAGAATCGGAATGCCGAGTAATTTGGGGTCAGATTTGAATTCACTACAAATTTCTACCCCTGTTTTTGGAAAACCAGCAATGCGTACATCCAACAAAATTAAATCTGGACTCAACTGTGCCACGGTATCTGCGTTGGCGCCAGTGTTGTACAAAATTGACTCATATCCCTCATCACCAAGAATAATTTCCAAAATGGATAAAATATCCTCGTCGTCATCGATCACCATTATTTTTTTTCCCATATAATTGGCCTAAAAAAGGCGCCAAAATTTGATTATTAATGAATAGTTTTTTTTTTAAAGAAGTTCTGAAACATCAAGTCCATACACCTCAAAAAAGAGTTTTTTAAAATGCCCCCTAGAAGAAAAGCCTGCAATATTGGAAATTTCTTTGATTGTACGATATTTTCCGCTGCCAATTGCTTCCCAAGCCAGGTGCAACCGAATAATTCTAACCAACCTATTTGGGGTTATGCCAAGTATTCGATTAATCTGCCTGAAGAGGTTCCGCTCACTCACCGCCAACCCATCGCTAATCATTTTAAGGCTGAGTTCGGTTTTGCCTACATGATCCTTAACAAGCGATTCAAACCGATTTAGAAAAAGTTGGTCTGCTGCAGAAACTCCCCTCGCAACTAGAGGTTTATCTTGAGCTTGTAATTCAATTTTTGGGTCGTTGCCTGATGATATGCTAGGGTTAAACCTAATTCGTTGTTCTTCGTTAAGTTTTGCAAGCACCGCAGAAACGCGCTCATATTCTTCTAATCTTTTTCTATAGGTTACATCTTTCGCAATTGCAAAAACCAATTGGTCTCTTACAATGGGAATAGATGTCCAAGATAACCAAACAATAGCCCCAGCCTTTGTGATGTAGCGATTTTCAAATTCTTTTAACAAGCTACCTTCTCTAATCGATGATCTTCTTTTTTCGGTTAGCGCTTGATCGTCGGGGTGCACAAAAGAGTTTATGGGTGATGCAAAAAGTTCTTCATCCGTATAGCCAAGTGTTTTGGATACCGCAGGATTTATTTTTTTAAAATAGCCATCATAACCAGCTACGCAAAGCAAATCTGGTGAAAGATCAAAAAAATATTCGAGATCGAAATCAGGGACCTTTAATTCGGCACTATCCTGTTTTTTGTTCATTATTTGTTGGTTTTAAAATCCCCATTTGGAACTTGTTAGGCACGCAACACACAGCACTATAAATTGTTTTACCCTGCTTGTTAGCAAGTTGTGGTTTTGTCAGTTTTGGTTACATTTTTGTCAGTTTTCAAAACAATCTAAAGTTGACTTTTACTTTTGCAGGAAATGCATCATTTTTATAAGAAGGAACTAAATTTTTTGATAAATGTTTTTTATAAATTGTTAGTATCTGCTCTTCCCAAATCAAATAGTAAAATGCAATATAGCCATTTAAACGTAGATAACCTTTACACCTATAAAACCATAATCGAACTTTCTCCTTTCCCAATTTATCTTTGCATGGGTGAAGAACTTATTGTTACGGTAGCCAATAGCGCCACACTTAAAGCATGGGGAAAAACGCAGGAGGCTATTGGGAAGCCCTTTGAGCAGGCAGTTCCTGAATTGGAAAATCAACCTTTTAAAAAATTGCTTTTAGGGGTATTACACAATGGAAAGGCCGTTTCTTACTCCAATTACCGAGCAGATATCATTGTTGATGGAATATTGCAAAGCTTTTATTTTACCTTTTCATATCAACCATTTAAAAATACGGCTGGAAAAACAGAGGGGGTATTTTGCATTGCAAATGATGTAACTGAGCTGGTTTTGGCTAAACAAAATCTAAATGCCTCCGAAGAATCATCAAGACTTGCAATTGAGGCGGCTATGCTTGGTACTTTTGATCAAAATCTAATCACTGGCGAAATCATTTGGGACAGAAGATGTAGAACGCTTTTTGATGTTTCATTAGATAGCCCGGTTAGTTACGAAGGCACATTCCTGCCAGCAATACATCCAATGGATCGGGAGCGGGTAAACAACCACATCCTAAACTATACGCTTGTTAAAAGCTTGTCGGATGGCAATTATGACATAGAATATCGTGTAATTGGTGCAGGGAATGGTGCAACCAAATGGGTTCGCTCAAGTGGGAAGGTTTTCTTTAACGAAGAGGATGTACCACTGCGTTTCATCGGAACTGTTTTCGACATTACCAGCATTAAATTTGCCGATGAACGAGAAGCCATGCTATCTGCCATTATAGAATCGTCATACGATGCCATCATCAGTAAGGATTTGGATGGAAATATTAAAAGCTGGAACAGCAGTGCCGAACGAATTTTTGGTTATTCAGCCGACGAAATGATTGGAAAATCCATCTATACCATCATTCCAAATGAACTTCGTGAGGAGGAAAACCAAATCCTTGCCCGTTTGAAAAGAGGTGAAAGTGTTAAATCTTTCGAAACGAGAAGATTATCTGAAACCAAAAAGGAGATCGACATCTCTTTAACCATCTCTCCAGTTAAAGATAAAAGCGGAAAAATTGTCGGCATTTCGAAAATCGCCAGAGACATTACCGAAAAGAAATTGGCCGAGAAACAAAAAAATGATTTTATAACCATTGCCAGCCACGAACTCAAAACACCACTCACAACCATTAAATCATACGTTCAGCTTATTCTCAATCAAGCCAGAAAAGATGGCGACGATTTCAAAACCAATGCACTAAGTCGTGTTGAGCGACAAGTAAACCGAATGACCATCTTAATCGAAAATTTCCTTAACAATGCGCAATTGATAGAGGGTCGGTTTGAAATTAAAGTGGAAAGATTTGATATTCATTTACTCCTTCAAGAAAGCGCCCAGCATGCCCGAATGGTAGCGCCTTCACATCAAATAACCGTTGCAGCGCATATTCCGGTATATGTTATGGCCGATCGAAAAAAAATTGCCCAGGTGATGGAAAACCTGTTGAGCAATGCGATAAAATATTCGCCCATTGGCAGCGAAATAACAATTAATTGTGAAATCAAAAAAGAAAGTGCCACCATTTCTGTTTTAGATCGGGGCTTCGGTATAGATAGAAGAGATCACACCAGACTTTTCGAAAGATTCTATCGCGTGCGAAGCGAAAAATCTAAAAATTCCTCGGGCTTTGGCATCGGACTATTTCTAGTTTCTGAAATACTCAAGTTTCATGATTCCAAAATTGAGATGAATAGCGAAGAAAACAAAGGCTCTGTGTTTTACTTTGATTTGCCCATTATCGAATAAAGAAGCAATTTTTTCTAGCAGATTTCACTTGGAATAACAATTTTCATCGATCATTTCAACCGGAGTGCAGCATCTGCAATCCGTCATCCCGACTGTAGCGCAGCGGAATGGAGGGATTTTTTAAAATAAGTAAAAAACGTCCGCAAAAGACTTCTCTACTAGGGTCGAAAGGACGATCCCTGAATGCGCTCGAAAGGACATTCTATAACCCTTCACCCCAACTGGAGCGCACCCTGCGCAATCCGTCATCCCGACTGGAGCGCAGCGAAATGGAGGGATCTTTTAAAATAAGTAAAAACCTCCTTAAAAGATTTCTCCACTACGGTCGAAAGGACGATCCCTGAATGCGCTCGAAAGGACAATTCTGTAACCCTTCACCCCAACTGGAGCGCACCCTCTGCAATCCGTCATCCCGACTGGAGCGCAGCGGAATGGAGGGATCTTTTAAAATAAGTAAAAACATCTTTAAAAGATTTCTCCACTACGGTGGAAATGACGATCTCTGAATGCGCTCGAAAAGACAATTCTGTAACCCTTCACCCCAACTGGAGCGCACCCTGCGCAATCCGTCATCCCGACTGGAGCGCAGCGGAATGGAGGAATCTTTGAAACAAAAAACAAAAAAATATCTTTAAAAGACTTCTCCACTACGGTCGAAAGGACAATCCTTTGATACGCTCCAAGCATAATTCTGTAACCCGTTCGCTGGGCGGGATTTGCGATTCATCAGTTATATTAAAATACTCAAATCATGCCCATCATTTCGCGCTTGCATCCCTAACGAAGTCTAAGTCCGAATAATGTAAAATGATTTAAAATAATACCACAATATACCATTAGTAAATATTACATACAATAATGTACTATATTTGACTTTTATAAACGACACCCCAAATTAATCAATGATAAATCACAGTAGCTTACAAGAAACGAATTCGATAGAGGAACAGAGTATTTCTGAGCTTCGGGCGGTTAAGCCTAACTTAGATACACCTCTGAAGTCGGATAAAAACAAAATGGACGATGATAAAAAAATTGAGCGCATTGCGGAACATTTTGGACACATAATGGAAATCCTCGGACTTGACTTGAACGATGATAGTTTGAAAGATACCCCTAAGCGAGTGGCTAAAATGTATGTAAAGGAAATTTTCAGTGGACTTAACCCAGCAAACATGCCTACGCCTACTCTATTTGAAAACCCTTACAAATATAATCAGATGTTGGTTGAGCGTAACATTTCGGTGTTTAGTAACTGTGAGCATCATTTCGTGCCGATTGTAGGAAAAGCGCATGTTGCCTACATCAGCAGTGGTCAGGTAATTGGCCTATCAAAATTGAACAGAATTGTACAATACTGTGCGCAAAGACCCCAAGTACAAGAAAGGCTTACCATACAAATTGCTGCAATGCTCAAAGAGGTGCTCAACACCGAAGATGTGGCTGTGGTTATAGATGCGCACCACCATTGCGTATCGAGCAGAGGCATTAGAGATGCTGGAAGCTCAACAGTAACAGCAGAATATAGTGGCAAATTCTTAAGTGCCGAAACCAAAAATGAATTTTTAAAATATATTGGATAATGAAACTTGCAGGAAAAAATATACTTGTTGTTGGCGGGAGTTCTGGAATAGGTTTATCAGTTATTAAAATGTTGCATGAAGAAAAGGTAAATATTTATGCAATTTCTAGAACAGCTGCCGAAGAATGGCCAATAGATGTGCAATTTCTTAAAGGCAATGTAACCGAAAATATAGAGGGCATCGAAATGTTTTTACCGGAAAAAATACATGGTTTGGTATATTCTGTAGGAAGCATAAACTTAAAACCCTTTGGCCGATTAACCGATGAAGATTTTTTAATGGATTTTAACTTAAATGTTCTTGGAGCCGCAAGAATCATCAGGCAAGCCATGCGACCTTTAAAAAATGCAGCCGGATCTTCTATTGTAATGATTAGTACCGTTGCTGCAAAAGTTGGAATGCCCTATCACGCCAGTGTTGCCGCTGCGAAAGGGGCAGTAGAGGGTATGGCTATTACGCTTGCCGCCGAACTTGCCTTTCAAAACATTAGGGTAAACGTGGTGGCCCCTTCATTAACAGATACACCCTTAGCAAGCCAATTATTAAACACCCCAGAGAAAAGGGAGGCCTCCGCAAAAAGACATCCACTAGGTAAAATTGGCATGCCAGACGATATTGGACAATTGATTACTTTTCTATTATCTGAAAATAGCAGTTGGATGACAGGCCAAATTATCGGAATTGATGGCGGCATGGGCGCATTAAAAACAGGCTAACATATCAATTACAACAAACGCGCAAGAAATCGTGTTCATTCAGTATTGAAAGAATAAGAAGCAAAAATACCAAAAATGAAAAATGATGCAGATGTAATTATAATTGGAGCTGGCCTTGCCGGACTCACTGCCGCTAAGGTGCTGAAAACGGCTGGAAAATCTGTTTTGGTAATCGAAGCTTCCGACGGTGTAGGCGGAAGGGTGAGAACGGATGAAGTTGATGGGTTTCTGTTGGATAGAGGTTTTCAGGTACTGTTAACCGCTTACCCAGAAACCAAAAAACTATTGGATTACGATGCACTAGATTTAAAATCATTCGATTCGGGTGCCTTGATATTGGAAGAGCATAAGGTGAGCCAAATCGGCGATCCATTAAGGCAACCAAGTGCGCTCATTGGTACACTTTTTTCATCTGCGGGTACATTCTTGGATAAACTGCGGATGCTCAGGCTGAAATTTAAACTCGTGAGCAAATCCATAGAAGATATTTTTGCAGAGCGAGAAATGACAACGCTTGCCTACTTGAAAAAGCAAGGCTTTTCCAATCTAATCATCAATAAATTCTTTCTGCCTTTTTTTACGGGCATTTTTTTGGAAGATAAGCTAATGACTTCTAGCCGGATGTTCGAATTTGTGTTTAAAATGTTTAGCGAAGGGAATGCAGCTTTACCAGCAAAGGGTATGGGTATGATTCCGTTACAGTTGGCTAGCAGCTTAGCAGAAAGTGAGTTGCGCTTAAATACAAAGGTAACTGCAATTGAACCTATGAGCGTCAAAACAATGGATGGTGGTTCTTTTTCTGCCGATTTCATCCTGATTGCTACTGACCAATTGAACCTGCCCCACCCCTACAAGAAAAACCACGATCAGTTCCATTCGGTAACCAATATGTATTTTACAGCAGCGCATCGTCCATTCAACGAAGCGCTGATTGCACTCAACACGCTACCAGGGAAACTGGTTAACAACATTGCGGTAATGGATAAAATTTCTAGTGCCTATGCAAAAAACGGCCAGTCGCTGATATCCTTATCGCTTATTGGCGATTATTCAAACAGAGAGCAAACCACCTTGCAACAACAGGTTTTATCCGAACTTAAATTGTGGTATCCAGATGCGCCGAATTGGAAGCACCTCAAAACCTATCACATTAATTATGCCCTTCCAAGTGATGAGCAAGTGGTGAACGACATGGAAGATGGGGCGATAAATTTAAGCGACGGATGTTACATCTGTGGCGATCACTTGCTTAACGGCTCGATTAATGCAGCAATGAAAAGTGGACGAGTAGCCGCTGAGGCAATTATTCGAAAAATGGGGGAACTATGACAGCAAAGGCAATTTACAGCGACGATTTTTTAAATGCGAAGAGACAAACGGGAGATTCACAGGCAGATGAGTTTATAAAATATGTATTCTCAAACCAAGAACCGAAAATTCAGCTCCAGAACTGGTTATCTGGACAATCAGAAATTGAGGATTTAAACCGCCTATTTCCTGGTTTTGATTTCATTACGAATGCCACCCAACTTCCAAATTGGGCCAATGCAGAACTCATAAAAGATGGCAACCGCTTTTTCGCCAAACATGCACAAAACATCATGAGCTTGCTTGGCTTACTGTCTTTACCTTATTGTTATACCGCTGCCGATGGGGCTATGGTGCTTTACCTGTCAGAAAAAATTAGAAAAGAAACCACCAAACGTCTGTATGATACAGCCGTTTTCGTTTGGGATGTAATGGCACCCGATGCTTTCGCCAAGGGCGGAAAAGGCTTTAATGAAGTTCTAAAAATCAGAATCATTCATGCAGCCGTACGTTTTTACACCCTCAAAAGCGGCCAATGGAAAAACGAATGGGGTTTGCCAATCAACCAAGAAGATATGGCTGGAACAAACCTTTCCTTTTCACTAATTGTTGTGCGTGGACTTCGGAAATTAGGCATAACCATCAGCAATAAAGAACAGATTGCATTTCTGCACCTTTGGAAAGTGATTGGTTATTTTACAGGTTGCGATGAAGATCTTTTACCAGAAAATGGAAAATTGGCAACCCATCTCGATTTGGCAATCAAAGCCAGACAGTTCCGCATTTCCAATCATGGACAAGAACTCACTCAATCGTTGATCGAGCATATTCTAACCCTGAACAGAAGAAAAGTGAGCAACAATGATATTCTCGGTTTAATGAGACATTTATTAGGAACTGATGTAGCAGATATGCTCGGCATAAATGCACCAGAATTACCTCAATATAAGCTTACTATGATAAGAGGTATAAATTTCTTAAAGAGTTTTAAGCCTCAATCAGATCCAAGAATACTCTATCGAGAAGCCTATTCGGCTTTTAAAAAACAGAGCATGGCCATGCAGCAAAGTAATTTGGTTTAAACGAAAATTAGTTAATAACATGAAATCTTATCCACTCATCCACCAACTGATTACCCTCGTTGAAGAACTCGAAGTTGAACAATCTGGAAAGGAAATATCGCTTCAGCAGTTTACTGGTTTTTTACTGAATAAAGCAAGCAGCGCACCCAATGGCACAAATAGCGAGGTCAGATTTGGAAATAATGACGAAAAGACCCTAGAAATTGCCTTTCAATTGGACAACAATATTGGCAGACTCTTCGTTTTTATGAGTCGTTATGCCAAGTTGTACATTAAAAAAGCCCTCGAAGACACACCTTTGCTAACCGCAGAGGATTTTACAGCGCTTGCCATACTAATGACGCACGACCAACTCTCTAAAACCGAACTCATTAACCACAACCTACAAGAAAAAACTTCGGGTACAGAAGTGATTCGTAGGCTCATCTCGGCAGGCTTGGTAAAACAATGGGATGATACCAAGGACAAAAGAAGTAAGCATATTGCGATAACCGAAAATGGACGAGAACTCCTTTACAATGTATTTAAAGATATGAACAACGTAGGCAAAATGATCACCGGAAAGCTTAGCCTAGCTGAAAAATTTACCCTACAATATTTGTTACAAAAACTTGAGGATTTTCATCTCGACCACTACGAAAGAAAAACCATATCTAGCAAATCCGATTTAAAAAATTTCATAGAAGAAAGTCTGCACGCATAATGAAAACGAAAATAACTTTAAGCACACTAGAAATCGATCGCGTAATCGAAATGGCATGGGAAGACCGAACGCCGTTTGATGCAATTAAACTTCAATTTGGCCTTGGCGAACAGCAAGTTATCGAATTGATGCGTGGCCAAATTAAAGAAACATCCTTTAAAAGGTGGCGTGCAAGAGTTCAAGGCAGAGCAACTAAGCATGGCAAATTATACCTCAAAAATGATTTAACTTTTAAGTGCGACAGACAGCGACAAATCAGTTCAAACAAAATCAGCAAAAGAAACTATCTTTAAGCCAATAACCAAAACCTATACAAGCCAAAACTCCTTTCTTTTTTCTATAGGATTTTATCCTTCCTCCTATTTTTCAGCGTAACCATTCACACTACGTTTTTTTCGTTTAACACAGGCATAACGAAGCCCTGATCTTTAAGTTTTCGGTGTATTATGAGCCCGAAAATCCATTCGCTTTCTCCATAAAGAAAACTGAACATTCAAATTCACGCCAAGTCGTTTGGCCTGTGATGTCCATTCTTTACACCCATTTTTTCCAAACCAAATGAACAAATTTTCAAAAATCGAATTTGCGATTCTCACGGCGATCATCGCGATAATCTTCATCTCAGAGTATTACTACATTGTCCTTAAAGATCATGATAGAGCCATCTTTATTGGGCTTTGGCCACCAACCATGATTGGCTTATTAATTTATTTCAATCTTAAAAGCAAAAACTAAATGGAAAATCTAGATCTCATTATCCTAACCATAGTGGTTGTGGTATTGTATGTTGGCTTTGCATTTATGTTATTCGGTGCGCAAAAAAATCAACAACACTTAAAGAAAGAATAAGCTCACAAATTTGCTTGAGCTGAATCAGCAATTTTCGACCTACTCAGTACAAAAGAAAAGCGCCCCGGATTTTTGGGGCGCTCTTATTTTCAAATTATCGTGAGTTCGGGTTAAGACCAAAGGCCAAAGGGCGAAAGACCAAGCGCAATCAATATCCATTAGGATGCTGAAATGAACTCAACATGCCAGACGAATTTTGAAAGATGGTTAAAAAAAGTAATCATCCTGAATTTATTTTAAGGTCTTAGCATTTTTCAAAAAATCATTTTGATACCCAAACTCACGTTAAATTCATTTCCAAGCTTAGTCTTTTTTAGAATCTAAAGCATTTTCTATACGATCAGAAAGATCTTGCAAATGGTATTTACTTAAACCTGAAGCAGCAGTTGCACTGGTTTTAATCATTCCATCAAGCTCCTTCAACTGTCCTTTGACCACAGAAAGTACATCGCTCTGAGCGGCTGTAATACCAGGTTGTAGAGTTGCGCCACCTCTACCACCTAAAACCACATTAGCTACAGTTGCCGGAGTAGGTTTAAGTATAGTGATTAACTTATCTACATAAGCTTTTTGAAGGTTTCTTCTGTAAACATCTATCGCCTGATTCGATTTGAGTTCGGTAAAGATAGAACCATTCAAATCGCTAAATAAATCAGTTATTTTATACGCTGAAGCTCCATCTGCCGCTTCGGCAGAGATTAGTTTGGTTAATGTATTGTTTGATAATAACCTGCTCAGTGTGGTATTTTGTAGTCTTCCTACCACTTCCAAACCATCTGCATCGATATTATCTAAAATGGGCTTGTTAATTAACCACATTGGCGTTTTAAAAAGTTGAACATCCAAAAAGGTCATCGCTTCTTTTTGTGTTGCTGCAGGAGTACGTTCGTAAACCTCACCAGCCTGTTCTACCGTTTTAGGGTTTTCGTACACACCACCAACATTTTTAGCAACATGGCCCATGTAACGACCAAATTGTGTGGTGAGTTGACCATACATGTTGGATAAATTATCATAACCATCAGCAGGTTCTTTTGTCCAAGCCGGAAGGTTATTTAAAATTACCTTTAAGTTTTTGATGCCATAAGTGCTGGCCACCATTGCATTATCCGATAAATCTTCATTTTGCGAATGCGGATCATCTGGATTGGTTTCTGTACCAAACCACAATCTGCGGTTTTTTGCAGACTCAATCACCATTTTGTTCAACACCGGAACTTCAGCACCAGGAGTTTTCGTTTCAGGGAAATATTTATAGCCCCATTCAATCGCCCATTTATCGTAATCGCCAATGCGTGGATATAATCCCTTAGAACTGATGTTATCTTCTGGCTGTGCTACATAGTTAAAACGAGCATAATCCATAATTGATGGCGTATGACCATTGGCTTCTACCCAATTTTTGTCGCGTAATTTTTCTACAGGAACAGTAGAGCTTGAACCATAGTTGTGGCGTAAGCCCAAAGTATGCCCTACCTCATGCGATGAAACAAAACGAATTAAATCGCCCATTAACTCATCACTAAAAGTCATTTTTCTCGCTCTAGGATCAACCGCTGCGGTTTGAATCATATACCAATCGTGCACCAATTTTTGCACATTGTGAAACCAGTTAATATGGCTTTCCATAATTTCGCCGCTGCGTGGGTCAGAGATACTTGGTCCGCTGGCATTGGCAATTTCTGATGGTTTGTACACAATTGCCGAGTGACGTGCATCATCAATGCTCCAGGTAGAATCTTGGGCATAGGTTGGTGCCTCTTTAGCCATAATTGCGTTTTTAAAACCTGCTTTTTCAAAAGCTTTTGCCCAATCATTCACACCAGCTTTTAAATATGGAACCCATTTTTTCGGCGTTGCCGGATCAATATAAAACACAATTGGTTTGGTTGGTTCTACCAATTCGCCACGTTTGTATTTCGCTAAATCTTGTGGTTTTGGTTCTAATCTCCAACGTTTAATCAATTCAATCTCTTTAACACCTTGAGGGTTAAGATCAAAATCGGTGTAACCAACTGCAAAGTAGCCTACTCTAGGGTCGAAATAACGTGCTTTCATAGGTACCTTTGGCAAAATAACCAAAGATGTATTCAATTCTATTGTCGATGAGCCTGTAGCCGCGCCCCCACCGCCAAAACTTGGTGCAGCAGCACCAAATGGTGATGGAGCCGCAGTTTGTGCATAGGTTTTAACCGTGTTAATCTCTACATTAGTTGGAAAGCTTCTTAAACTTTGGATATAACTTCTATCTGCAAGCTGTGCACCCAATCTAAAACGGGTTTTAGCCATTGGCGAACTGAAATAAAAAATATCGTTATCGCTGTTTAAATAATCAGTAATATCAATAACACTACCTTTTTTATCTGGCGTGTAAGCAGCAATATTAAATGAAGCTGCAATGGCTTGGATGTTTGAATTTTTTAGAGATTGGTACATGGATGTTGTACTATCAGGACCATAAGTTCTATAACTTATTTTACGCATAAAAATGCGGTTACTAGGTCCCTTTTCAAAACGAATAACAGCACTACCAATTTGATCGCCAGCGTAACCTTGTGCATCTCTAACATCAGCTCCTGATTTAGAGATTCGGCTCACCACCAAAATATCCCTGCCAAGGGTGGTATCTGCAATTTCAAAGAAGAACTTGTCTTCGATTTTATGCGTAGTAATCATACCTTTTCTGGTGGTGGCTTTGTTGGTAATCACCTGATCGTAAGGTTTTGGTTGAGCTCTTATTCCCGAACCTAAAGCGGCGCCCGGTGCTCTGCGTGTAGAGTCGGTTGAAACTGTTCCGCCTTGCCGAACTTGCGCCTGGGCAAAGTTAATAGCAGCAACAGCCATTAAAATGGTGAGTAGTTTTTTCTTCATAACAATTTAGGGTGATTTATAAAGCGTAAATATATGATAGTGGCGAACTTACGCTACGATTTATGCAATAACTTTATAGTTACAAAGCAAAAATTTTTAATGAATTAGAGATATTAAGGAGATTATTCGTGCCAATTACTTGTTGTGCTACCGAGCAACGTTCCAAACCCAGTTTAAAATCGATAAAACATTGTTTATTTCTCATTTGGAAAGCAAAACCTGTAAAAATCGGTTGCTTCAGCCCCGCCTTTACTCCAATCTTTTTGCAATCGCATTCCGCAATCACATCGCTAGTGGATAAAAAACGCTAGGGGCAATTCATTTCCTCCAGCCAACAAAAAGTATTTCCGTGCAACCGGGTTTAGTTAAATAAAGCCTGTGTTTCAAATAAAGGCAATTTATGCGTAATGCCTTAAACAATTTGGAGGGAAAAAGGATGAGGTTTTATCCGGTTGGTCGGTAACCTACACACCGACAGCCCAAATTCAACTCAAAGCTTGAAGTTAGGTTCAATGTAAGTAATTTCGGTCGGCAAAGCGCCGACCTTTAGAAACAATAAAAATTATTGAGGTAGCGAAAATGCAGGGTTCTCTATTAAGCCGATCACGTTTCCAAAAGGATCGAAAATACTGCCTACCCAAACAGGACCACCAACATTGTTAGGTTCTTGGTGGATCTCCACATCAAGTGCTTTCAAACAAGCAAACGTTTCTTGAATATCTTGAACGCCCCAATACGTTATAGACTGATTACCCTTACTGTAGCCAGAATCATCTGGGTCTAAACCCAACTCAAACCCTCCAACATTGTAACCAACGTAATAAGGTTCGTTAAAATAAGGTTCTATTTCAAATACTTTTTTATACCATTCTTTAGCGGTATCTAAATCGCTAACATAATAAACTATGGTTCTTAATCCTTGTAACATACTATAGAAATTTGAGTGAATTTACCGGTTTTCAATATTCAAGTAGTTCAAAATCAATTAATAAACCTTATTAATGGATCATTTTAAACACCAACTCCTTTAAAAGTTCTCCATCCTCCACATTGCCACTACTGTCTAAGCCTTTGCTTTTAAGGTCGTATTCACGCAATAAGCTCATCACGTGGAAAACCTTCCCGGCATCATAATTTCGGGCGGCTACTTCGTAATCTTTAACAAAAAATGGAGGTATGCCTAATGCAGATGCTGCCTCAGCCTTATTTGGCAAGTAATGATACCTTAAAATTTTGGTGAAATACCCACCCAAGTTAGCCAAAACCATTACTGTTGGATTAGCCTTCGGGTTGCTGGCAAAGTAGTTAATAATTTTATTGCATTTCAAAACATCTCTTATAGCCAATGCCTTTTGCAATTCAAATACATTGTACTCTTTGCTAATGCCGATATTTTTCTGAACCAAATCGGTATTGATTACAACATCCTTTGGAATATTAAGCATCAGTTTTTCGATCTCGTTGGCTATTTTAGAAAGATCTGTACCCAAATACTCTGCCATTAAGGCTGATGCTTGCTGATCGATTTTATAGCCTTTTTCTTTCACAAAGTCTTCAATCCACGGTACCAATTTATAATCGCGAACCAAATCAGACTGAAAAATTAAACCGCTCTTACTAATGGCTTTATAAATCTTTTTGCGCTTATCAAAATTTGCATATTTATATGCCAACACCAAAATTGTACTGGGCAATGGTTTTTCAAAATAGTTGAGCACAAATTCTGCCTCTTTGCTATTCCCCTCCTCTTTTGCCCATTTTAAATCTTGAGCTTCTTTTACAATAACAACCTGATAATCAGACATCATCGGGTAGCGCTTTGCTGCTCCCAAAACCGTAGCCATATCGGTATCTTTTCCGTAAAGAACAGTTTGATTAAAGCCTTTCTCGGCATCGTTTAGCAACTTATCTTCAATATAATCTGTTACTTGATCGATGTAATAGGATTCTTCACCATGCAACAAATACACGGGTTTAAATTTTCTAGCTTTAATATCTTTAATAATTTCGGCAGCAGTCATTGCTGTAAAATTACAATTTAGCTTTTAGGATTTAGGTAAATGTTTATAAACAATAGTAACTTTGATTTACGACAAATTGTACATGTTCAATCCAATACCCCTCAACCTACCGCCCTATCCTTTCAAAATAAAGCAGAAGGACGATGTGGTTTTTATTTTCGATGAGCTTAGAAAAAAGCATTTGGTATTGACGCCAGAAGAGTGGGTGCGCCAACATTTTATACAAAACCTGATTGTAGATAAGAAATTCCCAAAAACTTTAATTCAAATTGAAGGTGGATTGGTATTAAATCAACTGCAAAAAAGAAGCGATATTTTGGTGTACAACACCGCAGGCGAAAAGTTAATGCTTATTGAATGCAAAGCGCCAAAAGTAAAAATTACACCCGCTGTTTTTGAACAGGCTTCGAGGTACAATTCCATTCACCAAGCCAAGTGGATAGTGCTAACCAATGGTATTCAACACGTATTTGCAAAAATGGACTTAAACAACGGAAGTTTTGTTTTTGTGGAAGATATGCCAGATTATTCGGATTTGTAGTTTAACTTTTGTTTTAATTAAACATCATATTCTTTCTTCCAAACCTGTTTTGTTCCCTTATAAATGGCTTCATTACACATGGCTACACATATTGCCGCTTGTGTGCCTGTATTGATATTGGAAGCAGGCTTTTTATTTGTGGTAATCGACTGATAAAATTCATCCAGGGCATAATTGGTTCCATCTTGGGTTGCGTAATCCAAAATTGGGATTCCACCATCTCTATTCACAACAATTTTCGTGGCGCCACTTACCGCATCAACAATTCCAAGCTCTTTTTTTGTACTTTCTTCTGGGTAAAACAAACCAGTATTGGTTAAAAGCGAAACAGAACCTTTTGTACCTTTTATTTTGAATAGATAGCCATCATGGGCATTGCCGCAGGTTGCTCCGAAGTTTCCAATCATTCCTTTTTCCTGATAACGCAAAACAGCTTGAATGTTATCGTAAGTCTCTCGTCCATCTTTAAAAACATCTATCCCACCAGTACCCATAATGTCTGTAGGTTGCGTTTCAAAAGCCCAGTTGATAAAATCGATCTGATGGGATAAAAGTTCGGCAGCCAATCCTCCAGAATACTCCTTGTACATGCGCCAATTGATTTTTCTTTCCAAAGCCGCATCAGGAACGGCTCTGCGCCAATTTCCATTTCTATCCCACCTACAATCTATTTGAGAAACTTTACCCAAATAGCCACTTTGGATCATATCCTTAACCTTAAAGTATAGCGGCGAGTATCGATATTGATAACCGACTTGAAAAACTTGCTTTGGGTTTTGCAGCACTATTTTTTTCAATTCTAATGCTTGATTGATGTTGTAAGTCATCGTTTTTTCGAGATAAACGTGCTTACCTGCCAAAACCGCATCTTTAGCAATGTGAAAGTGTTCGCTCAAAGGGGTAGCGATAAAAACGGCATCAATACTTTTATCATTCAGAATTTGGCGATAATCTTTTAGGGCCTTTGCATCCGCAGGAACGTGCTTCTCCGTTTCTTTAAGTCTAAAATCCAGTAAGTCGCAATAGGCTTTAATGCGGTATTTGCTTGGCATAGATTTAATTACGGAAAGCACGCCTTTACCCCGATCTCCGCATCCAATCATGGCTACATTCACAACATTATCAGCGTTGTAATGGCCTAAAACATGATTTCCAACCAAAAAAGCAGAACTAAATAAAGCTGTTTTTTTAACAAACGAACGGCGGTGCATTTACAATTTTTTGATTTTGATGGTTCTGAAATCTACCTTATTGCCATGATCTTGAAGCAAGATATGCCCTTTTGGTGCCTCACCGAAGTTTTTCCAATCTTTGTATTTGCTTATGGCAACCAGTTTTCTAAATTCTTCTGATCCTCGCACATATTCGAGTACCTTCACACCATTTAAATAATGCTCTACTTTGTTATTTGGATAAACAATCAAACGAGCATTGTTCCAACTCCCAATGGGGCGAAGGTAACGAGGCTCTTTTTTGGCCGTCATTAAATCGTAAAGTGATGCCAAGGTGCGGTTACCATCTCTACCCAATTTCGCATCGGGGTGCAACACATCATCCAAAACCTGATATTCCAAGCCAATGGCTGAGCCAGTATTTTTTTCGCTCAATGTAACGAAGTATTTTACACCACTGTTGGCACCTGGGCTAAGTTTAAATTCGAAAGACATATCAAATGCGGCAAATTCTTCCTTGGTTACAATATCGCCTCCATTGGTAGATTCTGCACCACCCGAAGGCTCTACACTGATTACTCCATTGGCAATTTTCCAACCCTTAGCCGGGAACTCGGTTTTGTAGGCACCAATCCAACCTGTGTTACCCTTACCATCAAAAAGTAATTTATAACCTTCAGATTTCTCGTAAGCAGATAAGTTATTTGGTGTTAAATTAACAGTATAAATCCCCTTTGGAAAAGCTTTTGCCTTTAAACCTCCCGTTTGGATGTTGATATTTTTGAAATAAACCTTTTTTCCATCATTCCCCAACTCATTACCAATGCCGTGAACTTGCAAACCAATAAATCCAGATTGATCTAAAGTATCGACTACGTACGATACAGGCGTTCCATTTACCCACGTTTTGGTTTCATTGCCAATGCATTCAATTTTATAATGATTAAATTCATTCTTTTTGTATAGGGATTTTGCTGATGGATTTAGCTCTAACGGATATAACCATAAGCGCCTGGCTTCATCGTAAATTCCGCCTGTCCAGGCTCTAGGTGTTGGGTCAATTTCCACTTGTCTGCCATAAACCAAACCTTTGCCGTTATTTCCTTCGGGTTTCAGGTGACTTCGAGTTTGAATGCCTGAATTAGTGGTTTCGCCCTCCAGCTTTACATCCAGTTCGAGCACAAAATCTCCATATTCTTTTTCGGTAATTAGGAATGAATTTGGAGTGCCCTTAGTCATTGTGCCTACAATTGCACCATCCTCTACCTTATAGGGTGCCGCGCCGGCTACTGCTTTCCAGCCGGTGAGCGTTTTGCCATCAAAAAGTGGACTAGCTTTTTGAGCGTAGGCCGATAAACTCATCAAGGAAAGGGCTAAAAAACTATATTTTTTAAGGTTTAACATGGTTGATAATGGGTTATACTAATATTTGAATACTTTACCGTTCGCTATAACTTCCTGTTTACCTTCATCGAAAACCGCTTTCGCCCCAGTTCTCACTGCAGCGTTGGTCATTATGTTGGCAATGGAATGCGAATATCCGGCTTCAACGGGGGCATTTGGTGTTTTTCGGCTTCTAACGCATTCCATCCAATTTCTCATGTGGCCAGATGTTAGTGCATCACCACCCATATTTGCACCAGTAGCGGCTTTTATTTCTGTTTTGCTTAAATCAAACTCGGATAACAGATTAGCCTTCATGCCCATTGCCGATGCTTCTTGTTGCCTTAAGCCGCCCTTAGGAGAAACTTTATTGGTGATTAAATTGAGTTCGCCACCGTTGGAATAATACACTTCACCAACATCTCCAACACTATTTTGCATTCTGGAGGTAAACGTAACTTGAAAACCATCTTCGGCATTGGGCTGTCCATAATCAAAAACGGCGACCATTGAATCCCAATTCCTGCGACCATCTTTCCAAGTATAAATACCTCCATTTGCCACCACACTTCGAGGGTGCTTTAAATTGGTAAACCAATGCACAGTATCAATTTGGTGCGACATCCATTGACCGGGCATGCCCGATGAATAGGGCCAAAACAGTCTATATTCTAAATATTTTCTTGGATCAAAATTTTCAAATGGTCTATTCAACAAGAAGCGCTTCCAATCGATATCTTCTTCTTTCAATTTAGCCACCAAATCTGGTCTTCTCCATCTGCCGGGTTGGTTTACATTCCAAACCAAATCTACAGCGGTAATGGGCCCAAACTTTCCCTCTTGAATGTACCTAGCTGCATTTTGATAGTTTTCGCCACTCCTTCGCTGCGAACCAATTTGCACAATTCTATTGCTCCCTTTAACTGCTTTTAAAGCTGCTTTCGCATCATCCATGGTTTCTGCAAAAGGCTTTTCCACATAGGCATCGCAACCGCCCTTTACCGCTTCAATTAAATGCAGTGCGTGTTGAAAATCGGCCGTGCTGATGATAACCGCATCTAAATCTTTAGTAGCATAAAGCTCTTCGTTGTTTCTACACGCTTTAACATCATGCCCCAATTTTTGCTTTAAATGTGCAATACCTAAATCTCTTCTATAATTCCATAAATCTGAAAGTCCAACAACATCGAAGTTTAATTCTTTATTATGATTTAAAAAACAAGGCAGAAGGGTGTCTTTGAAACGATCCGAAAATCCAACAACCCCCACCCGAACGCGATCATTGGCACCAATAATTCGGCCGTAGCTTTTTGCGCTCATGCCCATTGTACCCACGTAGGTGGCCGCTGTAAATATTGCAGATTGTTTAATGAATTTTCTTCTGGAATTTTCCATAGAATAAATAGGTTTAAATTGAGTTAGAAAGGCGCATAACATTAAACGATTTACTAACGTTTAACGAACCCAAATTAGGTTTTTTAATTGACAGATGAGGTACTGTTTAGTAACATTTTAGAAACTGTTTACCCAGCGAACATCTTTGCTAGCGGGCAGGATGGAGTTGAAAGAAATGCACTAACCCCATTTAATGCTATTCAAAAAGATAGTTTCAAAGCAAAAAACCCTTTAGAAAACGAATTCTAAAGGGCTAAATATATTTTTAAGCGGTTTATGGTAATTTATGCCAATCCCGCTAGGCTTTCTTCAATTATTTTGATTTTAGCTTCGGCATCCGCCTTTTTATTGCGCTCATTTGCAATGATTTCGGGTTTGGCATTTTGCACAAAACGCTCATTACCCAACTTTGCATCTACCGATTTTAGGAAACCTTGAAGATAAACTAAATCGGCCTTTAAACGGCTTCGCTCGGCATCTACATCGATATTTTCAGTTAAGGGAATAAAAAATTCATCTTTTCCAGCCATGAAAGCGGCTGCTCCTGCAACCTTATCATTTACGATTTCAGCTTCAGAAACGTTAGCCAGTTTGAATACAATATTCAAATATTGCTCATAATCGATGTCAGAATTAACTTTCAAACTTAAACGCAAAGCTTCTTTAGGCGAAATTTGCTTTTGGTTACGAACATTTCTAATTTCTGCCACAACCGTTTTAATCACCTCTACGTCTTTCAGCAACTGCTCATCAATTGCACCTCCCTTCGGAAACTCAGCAACAATGCAGCAATCCATTTCTCCGCGTTGCGCGAACAAATCATCATGCCATAATTCTTCTGTTAAGAAAGGCATATTTGGATGCAACAGTTTGATGATGTTTTCGAAGAATGAAATGGTAGCTTTATAGCTCTCCGCATCAATTGGTTTCTGATAAGCTGGCTTCACCATTTCCAGATACCATGCACAGAAATCATCCCATACCAATTTATAGGTTGTCATTAAAGCTTCTGATAAACGGTATTGCTTAAAGTTCGCTTCAATTTCAACCAAAGATTCGTTAAATCGACTTTCGAACCAAGCAATGGCCTGTTTGTTTGGATTTTCCAACTGTTCATCAACCTGCCAACCTTTTACCAAACGGAACGCATTCCAAATTTTTGAAGCAAAATTACGCCCTTGCTCGCAGTAGCTTTCATCAAACATTAAATCGTTACCAGCTGGCGACGACATCAACATCCCAACACGAACTGCATCTGCACCATATTTTTCGATTAAGCCAATTGGATCGGGAGAGTTACCCAAAGATTTGGACATTTTACGACCCAACTTATCACGAACAATGCCTGTTAAATATACATTGGTGAATGGCTTTTTGCCCATAAACTCATGCCCAGCCATAATCATACGCGCCACCCAAAAGAACAAAATTTCTGGTGCCGTTACCAAATCATTAGTTGGATAGTAATAGTTAATATCTTTATTATCAGGATTTTTAAAGCCATCAAAAACAGAGATTGGCCATAACCAAGAAGAAAACCATGTGTCCATTACATCTTCATCTTGCCTTAAAAAAGGTTCTAATTGATGTTTAAATCCAGCTTTCTCTGCATCTGAACAATTTTCATCTAAATGTTTTTTCTTCCAGAATTCTTCTAAAGCTTCATCTTTAGTTTTTGCTACAACCCAGTTTCCTTTATCATCGTACCAAGCCGGTATGCGTTGCCCCCACCACAGCTGACGAGAAATGTTCCAATCGCGAACATTTTCCATCCAATGGCGATAGGTATTTTCAAATTTGTTCGGAATTAGGTTTACTTCGCCATTTAGGACATCATCTAAAGCAGGTTGAGCCATTTCCTTCATCTTTACAAACCACTGCATAGAAAGTTTTGGTTCAATAGCGGCATCTGTACGTTCAGAAAATCCAACCTGCGATTTGTAATCTTCAACTTTTTCTAAATGACCGGCCTCTTCCAACATTTTAGCAATCTTTTTACGGGCAACAAATCTGTCTTCACCCACTAAAATTACCGCCAATTCGTTTAGCGTACCGTCATCATTCAAAATATCGGTTACTGGCAAATTATGCTTAACACCCAACTCATAATCATTCAAATCATGCGCTGGCGTAACTTTTAAACAACCTGTACCAAACTCAATATCTACATATTCATCTTCAATAACCGGAATTTCATGGTTAACAAGCGGCACAAAAACCTTTTTCCCTTTTAGGTAGGTAAAACGCTCATCATTTGGGTTAATGCAAATTGCGGCATCAGCCATGATGGTTTCGGGGCGGGTTGTTGCAATCGTTAAAAATTGATCTTCTGTACCCGAAATCAAATATTTGATGTAGTATAATTTTTGGTTAACTTCTTTACGAATCACTTCTTCATCAGAAACAGCCGTTTTACCTGCCGGATCCCAGTTTACCATGCGGATGCCTCGATAGATCCATCCTTTTTTGTACAAATGGATAAACGAATCGATTACGGCTTCAGAAAGATCTTCCTCCATGGTAAAACGCGTTCGATCCCAATCGCAGCTTGCACCTAGTTTCTTCAACTGCTCTAAAATAATACCACCATATTTCTCTTTCCACTCCCAGGCATATTTCAAAAATTCTTCACGGGAAAGGTCTTTCTTGTCGATTCCCTGCTCTTTCAACATGGCAACCACCTTTGCTTCTGTTGCAATTGATGCATGATCGGTGCCCGGAACCCAACAGGCATTTTTACCCTGCATTCGAGCCTTACGTATTAAAACATCCTGAATGGTATTGTTTAACATGTGCCCCATGTGCAGCACTCCAGTAACATTTGGCGGCGGAATTACAATCGTGTAAGGCTCACGCGCATCAGGCTCTGAGTGAAAAAACTTTTTCGATAGCCAATAGCTGTACCATTTATCTTCGGTTTCTGCAGGATTATAATGTGTGGAAATGCTCATGAAAAATTATTCAATATCAATTTGAGTGGCAAAAATACGTTTTTAAGGCCAAAACTTAAAGCAGAAATGGAAAGAAGGAAGACCGAAGTGGAAAGACCAAAGGCCAAAGCTGAAAGACTAAAGACCGAAGCTGAAAGACCGAAGCTGAAAGACTAAAGGCCAAAGCTGAAAGAACAAAGGCCAAAGCTGAAAGATCAAAGACCAAAGCTGAAAGATCAAAGACCAAAGGCCAAAGCTGAAAGATCAAAGACCAAAGGCCAAAGCTGAAAGAACAAAGATCAAAGCTGAAAGACGAAAGACCAAAGCCTAAAGATTGAAGTAGAAAGACCAAAACTTTTGTCTCTTTTGTTTCTTTTGTGGTTAATTTATTAATAAGCCTAGCCGTGAAAGTCATTCCATCATTCTCTCATTCCATCATTCATTAATTCTCTCATTCGCTAATTCACTAATTCTCTCTTTTCTAATCCAAATCTGCAAAAACATCATCCAGAATAAGCTCAAAGCCAGGCAAAACGGAAGAGGAAATGGTTTCGCTTAGTGTGAATATTTTTGAGGGTTGGAATTTCCCCGATTCATCCAAGGTGTAAATTAGAATGCTTTGATCGCTTTGACTAACCACCCAATATTCCTTAACCCCAAACTCTTCATAAACTTGGTACTTTTGAATAAGTTCTTTTTTGTTATTGCCCGGCGAAAGAATTTCAACCACAAGATCTGGCGCACCGATACATCCTCGATCATCGAGTTTGCTTTTATCGCAGATTACACAAATATCAGGTTGCAAAACCGTAAACACATCCCGATCATCTTTACTGCGTTTTGGAAAACGAACATCAAAGGGTGCTGAATAAACCTCGCAAGATTTACCTTTCAGAAAATTAGCTATCGGGTTTATAATTCGAATGGAGATTTTTTGATGCACTCTCGATGGCGCCGGACTCATTTTAAAGATTTTACCTTTAATAAGCTCCACCCGATCTTCAAAAAGCCAGTTTAAATAATTTGCATAGCTGTAAGTTAATGATGCATCAATATCATTAAATTGATGAACGGGTTCATCATGTAAATTATTAGGATATGGAACTGGCTCAGACATACCCAAATATACTAATTTTTGTAGTATACTGAAACCCTAAGGTGGAACAACTAAAACTGAAAGACTGAAGACCAAAGCTGAAAGACGAAAGACCAAAGCTGAAAGACGAAAGACCAAAGCTGAAAGACCAAAGATCAAAGCTGAAAGGCGAAAGACCGAAGCTGAAAGACCAAAGATCAAAGCTGAAAGACGAAAGACCAAAGCTGAAAGACGAAAGATCAAAGCTGAAAGACGAAAGGCCCAAGCTGAGGAAAGACCAAAGCCTAAAGATTGAAGTAGAAAGGCCAAAAACTTTTGTTTCTTTTGTTTCTTTTGTGGTTAATTTATTAATAAGCCTAGTCGTGAAAGTCATTCCATCATTCATTAATTCTCTCATTCGCTAATTCACTAATTCTCTCTTTTCTAATCCAAATCTGCAAAAACATCGTCCAGGATAAGCTCAAAGCCAGGCAAAACGGAAGAGGAAATGGTTTCGCTTAGTGTAAATATTTTTGAGGGTTGGAATTTCCCCGATTCATCCAAGGTGTAAATTAGAATGCTTTGATCGCTTTGACTAACCACCCAATATTCCTTAACCCCAAACTCTTCATAAACTTGGTACTTTTGAATAAGTTCTTTTTTGTTATTGCCCGGCGAAAGAATTTCAACCACAAGATCTGGCGCACCGATACATCCTCGATCATCGAGTTTGCTTTTATCGCAGATTACACAAATATCGGGTTGCAAAACCGTAAACACATCCCGATCATCTTTACTGCGTTTCGGAAAACGAACATCAAAGGGTGCTGAATAAACTTTACAAACCTTTCGATTTAGGAAGTTTGCCACTGACCGGAAAATATTCCTGGAGATTTCTTGATGCATTCTTGATGGTGCCGGACTCATCTTGAAGATTTTACCTTTAATAAGCTCCACTCGATCTTCAAAAAGCCAGTTTAAATAATTTGCATAGCTGTAAGTTAATGATGCATCAATATCATTAAATTGATGAACGGGTTCATCATGTAGATTATTAGGATATGGAACGGGCTCAGACATACCCAAATATACTAATTTTTGTAGTATTTAAAACTTCATCTTTTGAATCCTTACCGCATTTAATATGGCTAAAAAGGCAACGCCCACGTCGGCGAAAACAGCTTCCCACATGGTGGCAATACCACCAGCACCTAAAATTAAAACCAGCGCCTTTACGGCAAAGGCCAATACAATATTTTGAATCACAACCTTTTTGGTGGCCTTTCCAATTTTAATGGCAGTAGCAATTTTTGAGGGTTGATCGGTTTGAATCACAACATCAGCTGTTTCTATTGCAGCATCGCTACCCATCGCCCCCATTGCAATACCAATATCACTTATGGCCAAAACAGGTGTATCGTTAATGCCATCGCCAACAAAAGCAACCACTTTCCCTTTATCCTTTTTTATTTCTTCCAGCTTAGCCACTTTATCTTCGGGTAATAAATCTCCATAGTAAGCATCGATTTTTAAGATGCCAGCAACTTTTTTAACAATGGAAGTTTTATCGCCGCTCAACATCACAATTTGCTCTACCCCATTGGCACGAAGCTGATTAATGGCTTCTGCTGAATCTTCCTTAATTTCATCAGCAATAAGCACATACCCAACATATTGACCATCAATCGCTACTACAACAATACTTTCTTCTATATCTTTGATTTCTGAATCGGAAGTAATGTTGAATTTCTCTAAAAGCTTAACATTTCCAGCAAGAACCTCTTTACCGCTTACCTTGCCTCTCAAACCCATTCCTGCAATTTCTTCAATATCATCTGCAAGATGAATTTCACGATCTCCTGCATATTCTACAATCGCTTTCGCAATTGGATGAGTAGATTTTGCCTCAACCGCTGTTAGAAAATTTAAAAAATCCTTTTCGTCAATATTGCTTTCAACCTTTTGGACTTTAAAAACACCTTTTGTTAAGGTGCCAGTTTTATCCATAACCACCGTATTCAGCTTGGTAATTAAATCTAAAAAGTTAGATCCCTTGAATAAAATGCCATCGGCAGATGCTGCCCCAATGCCTCCGAAATAGCCCAGTGGGATAGAAATAACCAAAGCGCAAGGACAAGAAATCACCAAGAAAACCAAGGATCGATAAACCCAGGTTTGAAAATGATAATCGTTACCCAAAACCAAAATGGGGATGGTTACCAATGCCAATGCTAAAAAGAAAACAATGGGTGTGTAAATTTTGGCAAATTTTCGGATGAACAGTTCTGTTTTCGCTTTGCGCGTGGTTGCATTTTGAACCATCTCTAAAATGCGTGATAAGGCACTATCTGCAAAAGCTTTGGTCACCTTTATTTCGATTACCTGATCGATGTTAAGCATTCCAGCTAAAACAAGCTCCCCTTTACTTATGGTTTTCGGTTTGCTCTCGCCAGTTAATGCTGCCGTATTGAAACTGCTTTTATCCGATATAAGTTCTCCATCTAAAGGGATTTTTTCTCCAGCTTTGATTTGGATGGTTTCGCCTATTTCCACCGCATCAGGTTTCACCGTTTCGTATTTGCCATTCCTTAAAACATGCGCAACATCTGCACGTACATCCAGCAGCGCTTTAATGTTTCTTTTCGCCCTATTTACTGCCACCATTTGGAAAAGCTCTCCAATGGTATAAAAAAGCATAACCGTAACGCCCTCCGGATATTCACCAATACAAAAAGCTCCAATTGTTGCTATCGACATTAAAGAAAATTCGGTGAAGAAATCTTTTGCTTTAAAAGTTTCCCAAACTTCTTGCAAAACGGGTATCCCAACGGGTAAGTACGCAACAACATACCAATAAGGTCTCACCAGCGCAAAAGCTTCAACCTTAAAAATATTGTCGAAGGCAATGCCAATAAGCAACATTACAAACGTTACCAGTGCTGGTAAATACGTTTTAAAAGCAGTGGGATCGCCCCCATGGTCGTGATCATGTTCATCCCCTTCTTCATGGCTGTGCGAGTGACTATGTTCTGATGTTTGAGTAGCATGTTTTGTACTGCTACAGCAACTGTCTTCTTTATCGTGTTGGTGGCTCATTAAATTTTATTATTTGTTCAATAGGTTGCGGCTTCAATGTCAAATTTACAGAAAATACGATATTAAATGATTGAATGAATGACTGAGTGAATGATTGAATGAATGACTAATTGAAGGATTGAATGTTGAATGATTGAATGAATGACTGATTGAATGATAGAATGATGGGATGATTGATTGTTGGATGATTGAATGATTGATGTAGCATAAATTTTTACTTCGACACAATAATATATGTTAAAAAATGTTAATACAGTATAAGATTTAAAAAATCATGAAATCTATCAAAACCCTATTCTCTCCTGCTGAATTTATCAGAAGACTTGGTCTGGCAAAAATTTACTACTGGTTCAATAAGTAATATTTCTATTATATTGTTTCAGTATCAGTAAGTATTTCATAAATTTCGCTAATAAAACTAACTTATTAAGCGCATGAAATACCAAAATTTGAAAAGATCTTTTGCTGCACTCGGTATTGTGGCGGCGAGCTTTTCAGCAAATGCACAAGTACCAAAAAAATTCATCGATCCAGCAAACATGGATCAATCGGTTAAACCAGGTGATGATTTTTATACCTACGCCAGCGGAAATTGGATTAAAAACAATCCTGTTCCAGCTAAAGAAACCCGTTGGGGAAGCTTTAATGAGTTGCGAGACTTTAACATTAATGCTGTAAAAACATTAGTTGAAGAAGCTGCAGCTGATAAATCTGCTCCCGCAGGATCGGTAAAACGTAGAGTTGGCGATTTCTTTGCCGCTGGCATGGATACCGTTACCATCGAAAAACTAGGCTATACTCCAATCAAGCCCGATTTAGAAAAAGTTAAACAAATTAAAGACATTCAAGGTGTTTTAGACCAAGTTGCCTATATGCGTGTAAATGGCATTGGTGGCGCCATGTTTGGCATTGGCATTGGCCAAGATCGTAAAAATGTAAATAAATACATGGTTAATATCGGTCAAGGTGGTACAACCCTGCCAGATCGTGATTATTATTTAAAAGATGATACCAGAAGTGTGAAAATCCGCGAGGCCTACAACACTTATATGAATACCCTATTTACCTTGGTAGGCAACTCACCAGAGGTAGCAAAACAAAAAGCGGAAACTGTTTTTAAAATTGAAAAGGCATTAGCTGAAGCTCAAATGAGTCGTTTGGAAATGCGTGATCCTTATTCTACATATAACAAACTAACCGTTGCAGAATTAAACAGCAAAACTCCTGATATTAATTGGGCTACCTATTTACCTAAGTTCAAAATTAAAGGACAAGATACCTTATTAGTTTCTTCGCCTAAATTTATGACGAGCTTAGACGGTATGCTTAAATCTGTTCCTGTAGCCGATTGGAAAACTTATTTAGAATGGAACATTTTAAAAAGCTCTGCCGGAAGTTTAAGTTCTCCATTTGTTAAAGCAAATTTCGCTTTCCAACAAGCGCAAACAGGACAAAAAATCCAAACGCCACGTTGGCAACGCATGTCGTCCTTAACAGATGGCACCATTGGCGAATTATTGGGTCAACTATATGTGGAAAGATACTTTAAGCCAGAGGCTAAGGCACGTATGGATGCAATGATTGTAAACTTGCGTAAAGCTTTCGAAATTAGAATTAATGGCTTAGAATGGATGAGCGCTGAGACTAAGAAAAAAGCTTTAGAAAAACTTGCCGCTTTCAAATCTAAAGTTGGTTATACTACCAAGTGGGAAACTTATACTGGTTTAGATTTGAACAGAAATACCTATTTCCAAAACTTACGTAATGCTAGCATTTGGGGATATAATGAAAACGTTAATCGCTTGGGCAAACCGGTAGATCGTAACCGTTTCGGCATGACGCCACCAACGGTTAATGCTTCTTACAGTCCAACAATGAATGACATTACTTTCCCTGCTGGTATTTTACAATTCCCATTCTTCGACCCCAACGCGGATGATGCTGTAAATTATGGCGGAATTGGTGCTGTTATTGGCCACGAAATGAGTCATGGCTTTGACGATAGCGGAAGCCAATATGATGCTGCTGGTAATTTAAAAAACTGGTGGACTAAAGAGGACAAAGCAAAATTCGATGCAAAAACCCAAGCATTAGGCGAACAATTTGATGCCTATACCGTTTTGGATACCGTTCATGTTATTGGTAAATTAACCATGGGCGAAAACATTGGAGATTTAGGTGGCTTAAATGCTGCGTATACCGCTTTCAAAATGACTAAACAAGGTCAAAGTAACGAGAAAATTGATGGTTTTACGCCAGATCAACGTTTCTTCTTATCATGGGCTCAAGTTTGGAGAGGTAATATTTTACCAGAAAGCGCTGCACAATTAATTAAAACCGATCCACATTCTCCTGGTCCGTACCGTACAATTGGTGCACCGGTAAATATGGATGCTTGGTATACGGCCTTTGATGTTAAACCTGGCGACAAGCTATACAAAAAGCCAGAAGACAGAATAAGAATGTGGTAACTCCCATTACCATAAGTACACTCATCCCAAGAGGAATATCAAACCTATAATTAAACGCCCTGAGTTTTCAGGGCGTTTTTTTTTGGCTAAAACATTTGCGATCTTATTTATCATTCTATCTTTGAACATTATATCCATACCCAATGAAAAGTACAATTAAATGTTTAATCCTTTTTAGCTTAACCTTTTTATCGCTGGCAAGTAAGGCCCAAAATAAAATGGAAAGTATCGATGAGTTGATCAATAAAACCGATCCAGCATGGCCAATCGTAAAAAAGTGGATAGACTCTGCCAAAAACAAAGTAGAAGTATTAGAACTGGATTCTGCTAAAGCCAAAGAAGCACTTTACAACGCTCAAGTAAGTACCTACTCCACTTTAGGTGCCATCATTTATAATACAGGTGGCATAATGGTTGATAACGGTTGGATAAGAATATTAGGCTCAGGAAGCACTAGACTGAATAGAAATGTAGCAGAATGGAACAAAGGAAAAACCATCACCGAATATGGAGATAAACCTGGTTATCTGTTGGTTGCTGATGATGCAGTTGGCGGTTTTTTTGCCATTAATTATGGTGCGCTCGGCAAAGACATTAAAAATGTTTATTATCTCGCACCGAATAGTTTAAACTGGGAATCCTTAGGGGCAGGTTACGGCGAATTTATCTTATTCTGTTTCGATAGCGATCTTGCCAATTTTTATAAAGGTTTAAGATGGAGCACTTGGAACCAATTCATTGCCAATTTAGATGGAAATAAATCCTACAGTTTCAGACCCTACTTATGGGCCAAAGAAGGAACCGACATAGAAAAATGTACGAGGAAATTAGTAACTGTTGAAGAACTGTTCAAATTTAATATTGCCAAACAAAAAGAATTACAAGCCGACTCTACTCAAACAAAAGAAGAACCGAAAAATTAAGTTGAATAACATGCCTTCGGCTTAAGCTTTAAGAGAGAAAGACCAAAACAAATCAATAGCCATTAAGATGGGTTTGAGCTAAAAGGAAAAAAGACCAAAGTGAATCAATAGCTATTAAGACGGGTTTGAGCTTAAAGGAAGAAAGACCAAAGCGAATCAATAGCCATTAAGATGCTGAAATAAATTCAGCATGACGGAAACTGAGCTAAATAGCGTGAATTCGGTTTAAGTTAAAAGGAGGAAAGACGAAAGAAAATCAATATCGGTTTGAAAGATATATTTGTTATACTGAATTCAGCTCAATTATAAATATTTGAATTGGGTTTTCTTGGGTAACTTCGCTAAAACCAAAGCCCTTGATTCGGCAACCCTGCGCTTAAGTTCTTGATCTGTAAGCACATCTAAATTAGCCACTTGAATCCATTGCCGTTTTGCTAAATGAAAGGCCTGCGCTATGCCATCTCTAGCGGTTAAGGCATCAAAATCATCAGGATTGCACTTTATTGAGAAGCGACTCCCCTCATCAATGGCAATAATTACATATATTTTTTCTTCGATCATGAAACAGAGATGATCCCATTTCATACCCTCTGTTGTGCCGGGTAAACTCAAACAATAATCTCTGAAAGATTCGATATCCATAGCAAAGTGAAAACCAAAGATAAAAGCAATCAACAAAAAAGCAAAAGTTTTGCCAAGTAAAACAAAGGGGAATGATTCTTTCCCAACACCAGAATGTTGACCTATCTTTGCAAGCTAAGCTTAAATCTTGAATATGAATATCATTACCCCAACCGCAGATGGCTCAAATACACTTTATAACGAAACTATAGGCGAACACTACCACAGTAAACATGGTGCTTTGCAAGAAAGTAAACACGTTTTTATTGATGCCGGTTTAAAATTTGCCAGTGCTGGAAAAACAGAAATTTCTATTTTGGAAGTAGGTTTTGGCACAGGATTAAACTTTATTTTAAGTCATCAGTATTGCACCGAAAACAACATCAAACTTCACTACACAAGCATAGAAGCCTACCCCCTTGCTCGCAACCTGATAGAACAAACGGGCTATGAGGCCTATGTGCCCAAAGAAATATGGGCGAGTTTCATCGCTAATTATGATGCGGCTTTAAAGGGCACTCAATCCTTATCGCCGCTATGCAATTTGGAAATTCCGCACATTCAACTTGCAGATTTTCAATCGACCCGAAAGTTCGATATTATTTACTACGATGCTTTTTCTGTGCAGCACCAAGCCGAAATGTGGAGTGATGAAATTATCGCCCATGCTTGCAGCTTTTTAAAAGCAGGTGGCACCTTTGTAACCTATGCCATTACTGGTAAACTGAAAAGAGCTGTGAAAGCAAATGGTTGCATGATAGAGAAACTGCCCGGAGCACCTGGTAAAAGAGAAATGCTAAGGGCGATAAAAGCTGTTGAGGATAATTCTGACACAATCTATAC
The DNA here is from genome assembly GCF_003173595.1 of Pedobacter yonginensis. Classification (GTDB taxonomy): domain Bacteria; phylum Bacteroidota; class Bacteroidia; order Sphingobacteriales; family Sphingobacteriaceae; genus Pedobacter; species Pedobacter yonginense. The sequence goes on along the minus strand of NZ_QGNZ01000001.1, from coordinate 4,786 downwards.
CACTTAAAAAAACCTAGTGCCAGCAAATTTGTTAAGCAAGTATTAACAAATTACATCATGGAAAAAAGAACCTTAGGAAAATCGGATTTAGATATTGCGCCCATTGTATTTGGAGGAAACGTTTTTGGCTGGACAATAGATGAACAAAAATCATTCGAAATATTAGATCATTTTATTGAAAGTGGCTTTAACTTTATTGATACAGCAGATGTATATTCTCGCTGGAAAGCAGGCAACAATGGTGGTGAATCTGAAACCATCATTGGCAATTGGCTACAAAAGCACAACAAACGCCACGATGTAATCATTGCAACGAAAGTTGGTTCGGACATGGGATCAGGCAAATCCCTAAAAAAAGACTACATCATCAACGAAGTAGAGCATTCGCTAAATCGTTTAAAAACCGATTATATCGATTTATATTTTTCGCATTTTGATGATGAATCTACACCTGTAGAAGAAACTTTAAGTGCTTATGAAACCCTAATTAGGGATGGAAAAGTACGTTGGATTGGGGCTTCGAACTTTTCAGCAGAACGTTTAAAAGAATCGTTAATTTGTTCTAACGAGCACAATCTCCCACGTTATGAAGTTTATCAACCCGGTTATAATTTATTTGATCGAGAAGAATTTGAGCGAGAACACGAAAAAATTTGCTTAGAAAATGGCTTAGGCGTAGTCACTTATTTCTCTTTAGCAAGCGGCTTTTTAACCGGAAAATACAGAAGTGAAGCCGATTTAGATAAAAGCCAACGTGGTGGTGGAGTAAAAAAATATCTAACCGAGAGAGGTTTTAACATCCTAAAAGCACTTGATGAAGTTGCAGATGCACACCAAACTGAGCCAGCATCGGTTGCTTTGGCCTGGTTATTCAGTCGTCCATCCATTACGGCCCCCATTGCGAGTGTAACCAATTTGAGCCAATTAAAATCCTTTACTGATGCAGCAAATTTAACATTAAGCACAGCTGATATTTCATTGTTGGATCAGGCAAGCGCCTATTAGAAATAAACTATTATATTTAAATGCCCGATGATTCAAACAATTAGTCGGGCATTTTGTATTTAACAGGATTTAAAAATTTATGAAAGATAAACTCTCTTTTCTACCCAAACTTGCGCTAATATTATTCTGTTTAATTAGTCTAACCTACATTGCCATTTTAGGGCAAACGCTTTTAGCCCCACTTTTATTCTCTTTTTTAATGGCGATTTTGTTGTTGCCAGTGGGTAATTTTCTAGAACATAAATTAAGATTTAAGCGAAGTTTATCGACCATAATTTCTGTTGTGCTGATGATTCTGGTAATTGGGGGGATTATTTATTTCTTCGGAAACCAATTGAGTGCGCTATGGGCAGATTGGCCATTGTTAAAAAATAAAGCAAATGTTTCTTACCACGAACTGCAAAAATGGATTTCGCACACCTTCGGTGTAAATAGCCAAAAACAGTTGGATTATTTAAACGATAGCACCGAAAAGGCATTGGCTACCAGTGCTGCAATTGTAGCCACAACGCTTGCTACTTTATCTTCTACACTCCTGTTTTTAGGCTTCACCTTGCTATTTACATTCTTCATTTTAAACTACAGAAGAATTTTATTCACTTTTTTAACCTCTGTTTTTAAAGAAGAGCACAAAGAAAAAGTAACAGAAATTGTAAGTCAGATTCAATTCATCATCAAAAAATACATTATTGGTTTATTTCTACAAATGCTTATTGTAACGCTGTTGATGATATCGATATTAAGTTTACTCGGAGTAAAGTATGCGGTTTTACTGGGTTTGGTTGCCGGTATTTTTAATGTTGTACCCTATTTAGGTATATTTTTCGCTTTACTGGTAAGTTGTTTGATCACTTTTGCAACCGCAGGTGCAGGTAAAGTATTATTGGTTTTGGTTGTATATGTTGGTGTGCACGCTGTTGATGGAAATGTACTGATGCCTTTGGTAGTCGGTTCAAAAGTTAAAATTAATGCACTTTTTGCCTTTATCGGGATAGTGGTTGGCGAAATGATTTGGGGCATTTCTGGTATGTTTTTGTGCATCCCCTATTTGGCCATGCTCAAAATTATTTTCGACCGAGTAGATACCCTGAAACCATGGGGAATTTTAATGGGCGAAGAACACAAACCCAATAAAAAGAAAAAGGTATTTCGAATTACTAAAAAAATTAAGCTCGAAGAAAAAGATTAACATGTCCGAGAATCGCTCGCCACATATTTTAAGCACCTCGGCCAATTTATTGGGGATTTGCTTTATTGTGCTCACCTCATTAAGAAAATTAAATTTAACGGATGGATCGTTAATTGATGAATTTGCTGTGGCGGCAGTTATGTTTTTTATGACAAGTTGTATCCTTTCTTTCATATCGATGCGTAGAGACCGAAACCTAAGCCAGCGATTGGAAATGGTTGCCGATTTTGTATTTCTTTCTGGCTTGATTGTACTCTTTGTAGCCACCATTCTAATTGCCTTCAATTTAATTAAATAGGATAAAATAATTTACCATGAAACCGTTATTTGTACTGCTTATTGCTTTTATCTTATTTGTGGCCTTTAACAAATACACCGATTTTGATAAGAACTATCTTTTTGCGGGCAACATTTCAATGAGCATTATGTTACTTTTTACGGCAATGGGGCATTTTAAATTTAAAACCAGCATGGCGGCAATGATTCCACTTTTCATTCCGAAAAAGGTAGAAATCGTAATCATTACCGGTGTGTTAGAAATCATATTTGCGATAGGCTTGGGCATTGAAAACACAAGATATTTTACGGGAATTGGCTTACTCATCTTTTTAATTGCCATCCTTCCAGCTAATGTTTATGCAGCCAAACACCACATTAGTTATGAAAATTTGCATAAACCCGGGCCAGGGATGAAATATTTATGGTTCAGAATACCTTTTCAGCTGTTTTTAATGGCTTGGGTATGGTATTTTAGTATTCGCCCATATTAATTGCTAATGATATTGGGTTGGGTAATCTAAAAGTGTGCAACATTTCCATTATCATCAATTAATCGGCTTCCGAATGCTTAAATTCGCTCATCATTTAAGAACCGAAGTCATTATGAATAAAAAATTCCTATTTTCAACACTTCTTTTATTTTCTAACGCTGTTGCTTTTGCGCAAGATAACAAGGTGATTGATAATCTAATAAAAGAAGTTAATGAAAACTCCCAACTTGAAAAGTTAGCGCACGAGTTATTGGATGTTGTTGGCCCTCGTTTGGTTGGCAGTCCGCAGATGAAGCAAGCCAATGATTGGGCTGTAAAAAAATACAGCGATTGGGGAATATCTGCAAAGAACGAAAAATGGGGCGAATGGCGTGGTTGGGAAAGAGGTGTTTCTCATATTGATTTGGTTAGTCCACGCTTAAGAACATTAGAAGGCACCCAATTGGCTTGGAGCCCATCAACCAATGGAAAACCCATTAACGCAGAAGCCATTGTTTTACCTACCATTACCGATTCTGTAGCCTTTCAGAAATGGCTACCCAATGTAAAAGGTAAGTTGGTACTCATATCTTTAAATCAAATTTCTGGCAGACCTGAAAAAAATTGGGAAGAATTTGCTACAAAAGATTTGTTTGAAAAGTATAAAAAAGAAAAAGCTGATGCTGCAAAAGCCTTCGCTTCGGGTTTATCTAAAACGGGCCTAACGGCTAAAAATTTGGCACTTGCAATAGAAAATGCTGGCGCGGCCGGGATTGTGATTAACAATTGGTCGCAAGGTTTTGGTGTAGATAAGATTTTTGGTGCCAATACCACTAAAATCCCAACGATCGATTTATCTGTAGAAGATTATGGTTTGGTTTACCGTTTGGCAACCAATGGCAACAAACCTGTTTTGAAAATAGAAACCGAATCAAAAGAACTTGGCGTTGTGCCAACTTTCAACACCCTTGCCGAAATTAAAGGCAAGCAGAAGCCAAAAGAATATGTGATGCTTTCAGCCCATTTCGATTCGTGGGATGGTGCAAGTGGCGCCACCGATAACGGATCAGGTACCATTATGATGATGGAAGCAATGCGTGTGTTGAAGAAATTCTATCCGAACCCAAAAAGGACAATTTTGGTTGGCCACTGGGGAAGTGAGGAACAAGGATTGAACGGCTCTAGGGCATTTGTTGAAGATCACCCAGAAATTGTAAACAATTTACAAGCCTTATTTAATCAAGACAATGGTACTGGCAGGGTGGTTAACATTGGCGGACAGGGCTTTGCGAAATCGAAAGATTACATCACCCGCTGGTTATCAAAAGTTCCTGATACCATCAAAAACCAAATCAAAACGAACTTCCCAGGTACTCCAGGTGCTGGTGGTTCTGATTTTGCTTCTTTTGTGGCGGCTGGTGCTTTGGGTTATTCGTTAAGTGCTACCAGCTGGGATTATGGCACCTATACGTGGCACACCAATAGAGACAGTTACGATAAATTGGTATTTGATGAAATTAGAAGCAATGTAATTTTAGCGGCAATATTAGTGTATATGGCCTGCGAAGATCCAGAAAAAACTTCGAATGAAAAGGCAACTGATTTACCTGTAAATGAGCGTACCGGTAAGCCGGCTACATGGCCTGTTCAAACAAAAGCAACCAGAAAAGGTGGCTTGTAATTAAAAACATAAAATTTGAAAAGAGCATTTGGAAATGAAGTGCACCCCAAAAGTTGGACGAAATTAGAAATTAATTATTAATGTGATGAGCTCGATATTTTATCGGGCTCATCCCTTTTAGATTGAGTTTTATTCGATCGTTATTATAGTATTCAATGTAAT